>NZ_CP108143.1:0-2985000 GCF_036206005.1 Streptomyces sp. NBC_00178 | reverse complement strand
ACCTAAGGCGAGGCCGACAGGCGTAGTCGATGGACAACCGGTTGATATTCCGGTACCCGCTTTGAAACGCCCAATACTGAATCAGGCGATGCTAAGTCCGTGAAGCCGGCCCGATCTCTTCGGAGTTGAGGGTAGTGGTGGAGCCGACGAACCAGACTTGTACTAGGTAAGCGATGGGGTGACGCAGGAAGGTAGTCCAACCCGGGCGATGGTTGTTCCCGGGGTAAGGGTGTAGGCCGTGTGGTAGGTAAATCCGTCACACATTAAGGCTGAGACCTGATGCCGAGCCGATTGTGGTGAAGTGGATGATCCTATGCTGTCGAGAAAAGCCTCTAGCGAGTTTCATGGCGGCCCGTACCCTAAACCGACTCAGGTAGTCAGGTAGAGAATACCGAGGCGTTCGGGTGAACTATGGTTAAGGAACTCGGCAAAATGCCCCCGTAACTTCGGGAGAAGGGGGGCCATCACTGGTGATCCGATTTACTCGGTGAGCTGGGGGTGGCCGCAGAGACCAGCGAGAAGCGACTGTTTACTAAAAACACAGGTCCGTGCGAAGCCGTAAGGCGATGTATACGGACTGACGCCTGCCCGGTGCTGGAACGTTAAGGGGACCGGTTAGTGCACTTTCGGGTGTGCGAAGCTGAGAACTTAAGCGCCAGTAAACGGCGGTGGTAACTATAACCATCCTAAGGTAGCGAAATTCCTTGTCGGGTAAGTTCCGACCTGCACGAATGGCGTAACGACTTCTCGACTGTCTCAACCATAGGCCCGGTGAAATTGCACTACGAGTAAAGATGCTCGTTTCGCGCAGCAGGACGGAAAGACCCCGGGACCTTTACTATAGTTTGATATTGGTGTTCGGTTCGGCTTGTGTAGGATAGGTGGGAGACTTTGAAGCAGCCACGCCAGTGGTTGTGGAGTCGCCGTTGAAATACCACTCTGGTCGTGCTGGATGTCTAACCTGGGTCCGTGATCCGGATCAGGGACAGTGTCTGATGGGTAGTTTAACTGGGGCGGTTGCCTCCTAAAGAGTAACGGAGGCGCCCAAAGGTTCCCTCAGCCTGGTTGGCAATCAGGTGTTGAGTGTAAGTGCACAAGGGAGCTTGACTGTGAGACCGACGGGTCGAGCAGGGACGAAAGTCGGGACTAGTGATCCGGCAGTGGCTTGTGGAAGCGCTGTCGCTCAACGGATAAAAGGTACCCCGGGGATAACAGGCTGATCTTCCCCAAGAGTCCATATCGACGGGATGGTTTGGCACCTCGATGTCGGCTCGTCGCATCCTGGGGCTGGAGTCGGTCCCAAGGGTTGGGCTGTTCGCCCATTAAAGCGGTACGCGAGCTGGGTTTAGAACGTCGTGAGACAGTTCGGTCCCTATCCGCTGTGCGCGTAGGAATATTGAGAAGGGCTGTCCCTAGTACGAGAGGACCGGGACGGACGAACCTCTGGTGTGCCAGTTGTCCTGCCAAGGGCATGGCTGGTTGGCTACGTTCGGAAAGGATAACCGCTGAAAGCATCTAAGCGGGAAGCCTGCTTCAAGATGAGTATTCCCACCACCTTGAGTGGTTAAGGCTCCCAGTAGACGACTGGGTTGATAGGCCAGATGTGGAAGCCCGGTAACGGGTGGAGCTGACTGGTACTAATAGGCCGAGGGCTTGTCCTCAGTTGCTCGCGTCCACTGTGTTAGTTCTGAAATAACGAACGGCCGTGTTGTGTTCCGGTGTTGGTTAATTTCATAGTGTTTCGGTGGTCATTGCGTTAGGGAAACGCCCGGTTACATTCCGAACCCGGAAGCTAAGCCTTTCAGCGCCGATGGTACTGCAGGGGGGACCCTGTGGGAGAGTAGGACGCCGCCGAACAATTATTCCGGGAAAGCCCCGTGCCCTTGTGGCACGGGGCTTTTCTGCGTTCCCGGGCAGCCCTGGCCAGGCACCCCGGCCTGGTGCACGGCGAAGACGGTACGAGCTCAAAGCGGATGTCCTCGTGATCGGCAGGCCGGCGGCCGGCTTCCGTGATTCCTGGAGCTGAGCACCGCGAACTCGGGCACCGTGTGCGGCCCCCTTCGTAGTGGCCTCGTTGCCGTGCCCCCACCCCGGCGCGCAGTGCCGAGTTTCTGCTTCTACAGTCGGCCGGCTGCTTTGAGCGCGAGGTAGGCGTCGGCCAGAGCCGGGGCGAGCTCACTTGGAGGGGCGTCGACGACCGTCACGCCGTGGCGGCGAAGCTGGTCCGCGGTGCGGCGGCGCTGGGCCTGGGTCTGAGTGCCGGCAGCTGCTTCATAGGTGGCGTCCACCGTGCCCCTTGCCTGGGCCATCGCCTCGACCTGGGGGTCCGCGACTGAGGCGACCAGCACGGTGTGGCGGCGGGTGAGCTGTGGGAGGACGGGGAGCAGGCCCTCTTCGACGGGTGCGGCGTCCAAGCTCGTGAGTAGCACCAACAAGGAGCGTCGAGGCGCACTGGCGAGGGCGGTGGCGCTGAGTCCGCGGGCATCGGTCTCCACGAGTTCGGGCTCCAGTGGTGCCAGCGCCCCGGCGAAGGCCGACAGCAGGTCCCCGCCGGTTGCCTTGTGCTGTACCCGGGCTCGGACGCGTCGGTCGTAGGCGAGGAGGTTCACGCGGTCCCCGGCACGGGTGGCGAGTGCGGCGAGGAGCATGGCCGCGTCCATGGCGGCGTCGAGACGGGGGACGTCGCCGACCCGACCCGCCGAGGTACGTCCCGTGTCCAGGACGACGAGGATGTGCCGGTCCCGTTCCGGGCGCCAGGTGCGGACCGCGACACCGGTCTGGCGTGCCGTGGCCCTCCAGTCGATGGAGCGGGTGTCGTCTCCCGGGACGTAGGCCCGCAGGCTGTCGAACTCAGTCCCCTCTCCGCGGGTGAGCACGCTGGTACGGCCGTCGAGCTCGCGGAGCCTGGCGAGCCGCGACGGCAGATGCTTTCTGCTCGTGAAGGGCGGCAGTACCCGGACCGCCCAAGGCACGCGGTGGTCCCCCTGACGGGCGGCGAGCCCGAGTGGCCCGAACGAGCGGACCGTCACGCGTTCCGGCTGTCGGTCCCCCCTGCGGGAGGGGCGGAGCACGGTGGTGAGGCGCCGTCGTTCGCCGGCGGCCACGACGAACTCGTGGCGCGAGGAACTCTGTTCGGCCTCCGAGCTCCAACTGCTCGGAGGCCAGGCGTCACGCAGGTGGGCGCGCAGCGGACGACGCGACGGATTGGTTACCGTGAGTTCTACGGTGGCGGCCTCGCCGAGTCGAACGGATGTGTCACCGGATCGAGTGAAATGGAGCGTACGTACTGGCGCGGCCAGGGCGTAGTCGCACAGAATTGCCAGTGAGAGCGGGACATCGACCGCGAGTACGCCGGTCCAGCTCGGAGCCACGATGGCTACGGGGAGTGATCCCAGTGCCGCCAGCAGGGCGGCCCGACCGGTGAGGGCCATGGTGATCGCCTTACCGGGGGACGGGGACGTGGGCAAGGACGGCTGTGATGACGGAGTCGGGGGTGACTCCCTCCATCTCGGCCTCCGGGCGCAGGTGGATGCGGTGGCGGAGCGTGGGCAGGGCTAGGGCTTTCACGTCGTCCGGGGTGACGTAGTCCCGGCCGGTGAGCCAGGCCCAGGCGCGCGCGGTGGAGAGCAGTGCGGTGGCTCCCCGGGGAGAGGCACCGAGGGTCAGCGAGGGGGATTCACGCGTGGCACGACAGATATCGACGACGTAGGCGGCGATCTCGGGCGAGACGGAGGTCTTGGCGACGGCGGTGCGTGCGGCTTCCAGGTCGGCGGGACCGGCAACGGGCCGTATGCCTGCGGCTTCGAGGTCGCGTGGGTTGAAACCGTCCGCGTGCCGGGTGAGCACGTTGATCTCATCCTCCCGCGAGGGCAGGGGCACATTGAGTTTCAGCAGGAATCGGTCCAACTGCGCTTCGGGCAGCGGATACGTCCCTTCGTACTCGACAGGGTTCTGGGTGGCTGCCACCAGGAAGGGATCGGGCAACGCCCTCGGTGAACCGTCGATGGTGACCTGGCGTTCCTCCATGGCCTCCAGCAGCGAGGCCTGTGTTTTGGGAGGGGTGCGGTTGATCTCGTCGGCGAGCAGCAGATTGGTGAACACGGGCCCGGGCTGGAAGGAGAACTCGGCGGTGCCGGCGTCGTAGACCAGTGATCCCGTGACGTCGCTCGGCATCAGGTCCGGAGTGAACTGGACGCGTTTGGTGTCGAGTTCAAGGGATGCTGCGAGGGCCCGGACCAGGAGGGTCTTCGCTACGCCGGGGACGCCTTCGAGGAGGACGTGTCCTCGGCAGAGAAGAGCGACGACCAGGCCGGTGACGGCGGGGTCCTGGCCGACGACGGCCTTGGAGATCTCTGCACGCAGAGCCTCCAGGGATGCCCGGGCGCTGTCGGAGTCCACGGGGAACGCAGAAGTCTCCGCGGGTGCCGCAGGCTCGGTGGTCTCCGGGGGCGTGGCGCTCATGAAGTGCGTACCTCTCTTTCGAGGGCGTCGAGTTGGTCGGTCAGCAGGACAAGCGCGGCGTCGTCGGCGGGGGCAGGGCCGAAGAGGAGGGCGCCGAGGTCTCCGCCCGGGGTGCCGAGGCGTACGGCGACAGCGGGGAGAAGGACGTCGGGCGAATCGGCGTCACAGGAGGACACGCCGAGGAGGGGGGAGATGCGGGTGCGGGTGGCCGCGCGCAGGGTGGCGGCGGCGCGGTCGCGGGCGTTGGCCTTGCGGTAGAGGCGGGCCCGTCCTTCGGTCGATTCGGAGGCGCGCACGGCGACCGGTAGCCGTTCGGTGACGAGGGGGCCGAGCCGTCGGGCCCGCCAGATGGCGGCGAGGGCGGTTGCGACGCCGAGTTGGAGTGTGCCCCACAGCCAGCCGGAGGGGATCAGGCTGAAGAAGCTGCCCTCTCCGCCGGCTTCGCCGTCGCTGTTGTCGGGGTTGCCGCTGCCGGTCACGGCAGCGGAGGGGTCGTCGAGCGAGGGGAGGTACCAGACGAGATGGGGTCGCGAGCCGAGGAGTTGCAGGGCCAGCGAGGCGTTGCCGCGCTTGTCGAGACGGTCGTTGCGGAGGATGTCGGGAGAGCCGAGGAACACGGTGTCGCCGGTGTGCCGTTCGGGCAGGACGAGGAGGGTGCCGTGTCCGGCGTCCGGGTAGCAGGCGATGGCCCCGTCCGCGCCGGTGGAGTAGCGCACGCCTCCCATGTCGGCGGTTCCGGCGGTGCGTGCGGCCGGGAGGGCGCAGCCGGGGGAGCGTCCTGCCACGGGGCCGGTGGACCCCGCGCGGACGGACGGGGACAGCCTGGCCACCGAGGTCCGGCCTGCGGCGACGAGGACGGTGCGCCCCCCGGACTCGCCGGCGGCCGAGCCGAGGCGTCGCTGCTGGTGCGGGGTGAGCATGTCGGGACCGGCCACCAGGAGCGTGGTGTCGGGCCCCGCCGCGGCGGTCGCCTCGGCGAGCGTGGTGGCGACGTCGACGGATGTGCCGCGGTCCCTGATGAGTTCGGCGACGGCGCGGCTGCCCTGGGGGTCGGGGGAGCGGGGGTCGAGGCGGCCGTGCTGCCCGCCGGACCGGAACGCCGCGAAGGCCACCCCGCCGACGACGAGGACGAGCACGGCCAGCAGGACGCCTCGTACGCGCTGCCATACCTGTCCGGGAGTGCGGGAGGCGGAGGTGGTGGGGACGGCTGTCGTGCCGGTCACAGGGCGCTTCCTCCGGCTGTCGTGGCCATCGGCAGAGGCTTGGCCGTCCCAATGTCCCGGTCGAGGGTGCACAGGCTCAGATACGCCGCCTCGTCGGCCGTGCGGCCGCCGTACGTGATGTCGTCGAAGACCCGGGCGGCGTCGCGGAGCGGGACCGCGTACGCGGGCAGCAGTCCGCCGGCGTCGACCGCCGCCTCGTCGGCTGTGCGGCCGGGGCGCGTGTCGAGCACGGCGCGGTCCTCGAGGGCGCGTACGAGGGCGCGCATGCGCTCCTGGACGGCCTCCGTCCACCGCTCGGCGTCTGCATGGGCGGCCGCGGCGCTCCTGTGGCCTGCCGCGCTGCGCACGGTGCCGTCGAACAGGGCGTCGGGTGTCCGGGCGGCGCCCTGCGGGGTTCCGAGGCGCCACCACAGGGCGGCGCCCAGAGCGACGACGGCCAGGGCGATCACGACGAGCCCGGCCGGGCCGCCGGGGGCGGCTCCGGCGGCACCGTCGAGGAGACCGCTGATCCAGTCCCAGAAGCGGTTGATCCCGCGTTCGAGGAGGTTCGGATCGTGTTCGTGGTACATCGGGTCGGACAGTTCGTCCTGGGCCGCTTCGCGGGCGGGGACACGTGAGGTGTCCACGGGTATGCCCCCGCCCGTTCCCGTGACGTGTTCCGCTGCGCTGGTGCCCCCCGGCCCGTTCACCGCATCAGTTCCCGGCGGTGTCGTAGCCGGGCACGCCGGCGGCCCGTGCGAGATCGAGGTCGAGCGCCTCGCGGCGGATGCGCTGGTCGACGTAGAGCAGGGCCATCACGCCCGCGGTGAAGGGGTAGGTGAGCGTGGAGATGATCACTTCGCCGATTCCGGTGATGACGAGGAAGGGCCAGCCGAAGTCGGACGAGCTGCTGTTGAGGAACTCGCTGAGCCCGTCGCTGTCCACCGTCACGGCGATGATGCCGAACGGGACCGCGACGATCAGGCTGACGATGATGACCAGCAGGTAGGTGAGCGCCAGGATGCCGAAGGTCCGCCACCAGCTGCCCTTGACCAGCTTCGCGGACCGGCGCAGCGCGGTGAGTACGGGCTGCCGCTCGAGCATCAGCGCCGGTGCCGCGAGAGTGAAGCGGATCATCAGCCAGAGCACGACGCCGCATGCGGCGACCAGACCGACGAAGGCAAGGGCGATCCCTCCCGCGCCGCCACCCAGCAGCAGTCCCGGGAACAGGCCCACAGCCATGATCGCGGCGCTCATCAGGCTCAGCAGCAGCGTCAGGCCGAGCAGGGGCAGGAGCCGCGGACGGGCCTCGGCCCAGGCTTCGGAGAGCGTCACGCCGCGGCCGAGGACGGACCGGCTGATCACCACGGTGAGGACGGAGGTCGTGACGAGCGTGGCGATCATGGCGATCAGAGTGCCCGGGGCACTGGTGAGGAGTTGCGAGGCCGCGGAGTCGGTGGCCTGGCGCAGCGCTTCCGCCCCCTCGGCGTTCGGGTCGACCGATGTGGGCTCGGGCAGGAGGTAGCGCTGCACGAGGATGACCACGATCTCGGCGAACACGGAGACGGTGAGGCTGACGCCGAGCACGGTGCGCCAGTGGGCGCGCATCGTGGAGACGGCGCCGTCGAGGATCTCCCCGACGCTCAGCGGTCGCAGCGGGATGACCCCTGGCTTCGCGGCCATCGGTGCGCCGCCCCAGCCCGGGCCCGGAGGTGTGCCGCCCCGTCCCGGAGCGGGCGGGGTTGTGCCGTGGGCCGCAGGCGGGGTCCACCGTCCCGGGGGTGGCTGCGCGGGGGACCACTGCCCGGCGGGACCGCCTTCGTCGACGGGCGAGGACGGCTTGGGGATGCCCGCTTCCTGATCGTCGGAGGGGGCGGATCCGGGCGAAGCCCAGCCCGGAGAGTCGTTCATCGTCGCTCCTTCACGGTCCCGTCCGCTCATCGGGGCGGCGGGTCGGCAGCCATCGTGCCACGCGTGGCCGCGGTGCGGGCCGGGCCCTCCGTCTCCTTCTTGCCTTCGTGTGCGGGCGGTTCAGCGGGCAGACTGGGCGGATGGCTGATCAGGACGCGCAAACGCCGGTGGGTATCGAGCCGCCGCCCCTCTCGGTGCTCCGCTGGGAGGAGCCTCCTCAGGGGCCCGCAGTGGTGCTCCTCGACCAGACACGGCTGCCCTCCGAGGAGGTGGAGCTGGTGTGCGCCGACGTGCCGGCACTCGTCGAGGCGATACGGACGCTGGCGGTGCGCGGTGCGCCGCTGCTGGGCATCGCAGGGGGGTACGGCGTCGCGCTCGCCGCAGCCCGGGGCGAGGACGTGGAGTCGGCGTCGGATCTGCTGGGGCGGGCGCGGCCCACCGCGGTGAATCTGGGGTACGGGGCGCGTCGGGTGGCGGCGGTGCACCGGTCGGCGATCGAGGGCGGGGCCGGCCTGCCGGACGCCGCCGCGGCGGCCCTTGCCGAGGCGCGGGCGCTGCACCGGGAGGATGCCGAGGCCAGTGGGCGCATGGCGCGGTACGGTCTGGAGCTGCTCGCGGAGCTCCTGCCGGGAGACGGGCAGCACCGGTTGCTGACCCACTGCAATACGGGGGCGCTGGTGTCGGGCGGTGCGGGGACGGCCTTCGCCGTGGCGCTGCGGGCCCACCACGAGGGCAGGCTGCGCAGGCTCTGGGTGGACGAGACGAGGCCGCTTCTCCAGGGTGCGCGCCTCACGGCGTACGAGGCGGGCAGGAACGGGATGCCGTACGACGTGCTCGCGGACAGTGCGGCGGGTTCGCTGTTCGCGGCGGGGGAGGTGGACGCCGTGCTCATCGGGGCGGACCGCATCGCCGCGGACGGCTCGGTGGCCAATAAGGTGGGGAGTTATCCGCTGGCGGTGCTGGCGAAGTACCACCACGTGCCGTTCGTCGTCGTGGCACCGACCACCACGGTGGATCTGGGGACCGCTGACGGCGCATCGATCATCGTCGAGCAGCGGCCGGCCGCGGAGGTGACGGAGATCACATCCGTGCCGGGGTTCCCGGCCGCGGGCGGAAGGGCTGTACGGGCTCTCGCGCCCTCGGGGGCCAAGGCGTACAACCCCGCATTCGACGTCACGCCGCCCGAACTGGTCACGGCGATCGTCACGGAGGAGGGCGTAGTTTCCCCGGTAACGGGAGTCGGACTGGCAGAGCTGTGTGCCAGGTCATCGCAGGTAACGATTAGCTAATGGGATGATGTCGTTTATGAAGGGACGCGTCCTTGTCGTCGACGACGACACCGCACTGGCCGAGATGCTCGGCATCGTGCTGCGGGGAGAAGGTTTCGAACCGTCGTTCGTAGCGGACGGCGACAAGGCACTGGCCGCATTTCGCGAGGCCAAGCCCGACCTGGTGCTGCTCGACCTCATGCTTCCCGGACGGGACGGCATCGAGGTCTGCCGGCTGATCAGGGCGGAGTCGGGTGTGCCGATCGTCATGCTCACGGCCAAGAGCGACACGGTGGACGTGGTGGTGGGCCTGGAGTCCGGGGCCGACGACTACATCGTCAAGCCGTTCAAACCGAAGGAGTTGGTTGCCCGGATCAGGGCACGTCTGCGGAGGTCCGAGGAGCCCGCGCCCGAGCAGCTGACGATCGGGGACCTGGTCATCGACGTGGCGGGCCACTCGGTGAAGAGGGAGGGGCAGTCCATCGCGCTGACCCCGCTGGAGTTCGACCTGCTGGTCGCGCTCGCCCGCAAGCCCTGGCAGGTCTTCACCCGTGAGGTGCTGCTGGAGCAGGTGTGGGGCTATCGCCATGCCGCGGACACCCGTCTGGTGAACGTGCACGTGCAGCGGCTCCGCTCGAAGGTCGAGAAGGACCCGGAGCGACCGGAGATCGTCGTGACCGTCCGCGGTGTCGGCTACAAGGCCGGACCGAGCTGACATGACCCTGGGCAGCGCTGCTCCGCCACCCGGGGGCACCGGGGCACGCACGGAGCGGGCTGCCGGTCCCCCGGGGACGTCCTCCCGCTTCGGCAAGGTCCTGCGGGGCGTCCGGTTGCTCCGCGACCGGACGCCCGGCGGTCCGGTGCCCCGGCTTCTCCTGCGCTGGATCAGCGGGCCGCTGCTTCCGGCCGTCCGGCTGTGGCGGCGCAACCTGCAGCTGCGGGTGGTCGCGGGCACCCTGCTGATGTCGATCGGTGTGGTGCTGCTCCTGGGATTCGTCGTGATCGGGCAGGTCCGTAACGGTCTGCTCGAGGCGAAGGGCAAGGCCGCGCAGACCCAGGCGGCCGGCGGCTTCGCGGCCGCCCAGGCGAACGCGAACGCCCCTCTGCTTCCGGGTGACCAGGGCGAGGAGGGCGCCGACGGCACGACGGCCAACACCTCGTGGCGCACGGAGCTGGTCGATCAGCTCGCCAGCGGCGGGACCAACGCGTTCAACGTCGTGGCGCTCAGCCCCGACTCGGCGGGACAGGGCACCAGCCGGGCCCCGCGGGGTTCGGGCAGCGTGGAGGCGTCCAGCATCCCGCAGAGGCTCCGCGACGACGTGGGTCAGGGGGCGGGCGCCTTCCAGACGTACTCGCTGATCCGCTATTCCCACGGCAAGAGCCCGGAGCCCGGGCTCGTCGTGGGCAAGCGGCTCTACGACATCGACCACAACCCGTACGAGCTGTACTACCTCTTCCCGCTCACGCAGGAGGAGAAGTCGCTGACCCTCGTGACGACGACGCTGGCCACGGCCGGTCTCTTCGTCGTCGTGCTGCTGGGGGCCATCGCGTGGTTCGTCGTGCGCCAGGTCGTCACGCCCGTGCGTATGGCGGCCGGCATCGCCGAGCGGCTCTCCGCGGGCCGGCTCCAGGAGCGCATGAAGGTCACCGGCGAGGACGACATCGCACGCCTCGGTGAAGCCTTCAACAAGATGGCGCAGAGCCTCCAGCTGAAGATCCAGCAGCTGGAGGAGCTCTCCCGCATGCAGCGGCGTTTCGTCTCCGACGTCAGCCATGAGCTGCGCACCCCGCTGACGACGGTGCGCATGGCGGCCGATGTGATCCACGAGGCGCGCGTCGACTTCGATCCCGTCACGGCCCGGTCCGCCGAACTGCTGGGGGACCAGCTCGACCGTTTCGAGTCGCTCCTCTCCGACCTGCTGGAGATCAGCAGGTTCGACGCGGGGGCGGCGGCGCTGGAGGCGGAACCGATAGACCTGCGTACGGTCGTCCGGCGCGTGATCGGCGGCGCCGCGCCGCTCGCGGAACGCAAGGGCAGCCGGATCCGGGTGATCGGCGACGAGCAGCCCGTGATCGCGGAGGCGGACGCCCGCCGTGTCGAGCGGGTCCTGCGCAACCTCGTCGTCAACGCGGTCGAGCACGGTGAGGGCCGCGACGTCGTCGTGCGCATGGGCGCCGCCCAGGGTGCGGTGGCCGTGGCGGTGCGGGACTACGGCGTGGGGCTCAAGCCCGGCGAGGCGACCCGCGTGTTCAACCGTTTCTGGCGTGCGGACCCGGCGCGGGCCCGCACGACCGGCGGGACGGGTCTGGGACTGTCGATCGCCGTCGAGGACGCCCGGCTGCACGGCGGATGGCTTCAGGCGTGGGGTGAGCCGGGTGGTGGTTCACAGTTCCGGCTGACCCTGCCGCGCACGGCGGACGAGCCGCTGCGCGGGTCGCCGATACCGCTGGAGCCCGAGGACTCCCGGCGCAATCGGGAGGAGCGTGAGCGGGCGGAGGCGGTACCCGCCGCGTCAGAGCACCGGCTCATGTCGGTACCGAGCCAGTCCGGCTCCGCGCGGTCTCCGCTCACCGCGGCCGCGCACGGCACGGCGGGCTCGCGTACCCCGGCATCGGTCCACCCGGCGGCGCTGCCGGGCAACGGAGCGCGCGTGGTGTCGCGTCCGGCCGGCGACCGGCCCGGTGGCGCCGCCGATCCGGAGGCGCAGGACCCTGAGCGGGAGGACACGGCTCGTGGAGAGTGAGCGTCGACGGGGTGCTCCCGGGCGGGCGGTGCGGCTGTCCGTGCTGCTCGGCTGCGGTGTGGTGGTGCTCGCGGGGTGCGGGGCGATGCCGGACACCGGTGACGTGAAACCGGTCGACGCCTCGCAGCCGGGCGATTCCCAGGTGCAGGTGTACGCCGTTCCGCCGAGGGAGGGCGCGGCGCCCCTGGAGGTCGTCGACGGGTTCCTCGAGTCGATGACGAGCGACGATCCGGACTTCCGGACGACCCGTACGTACCTGACGGCGCAGGCGGCCCGCACCTGGCAGCCGAGCGAGGGCACCACGGTGCTCGCGAAGGCTCCCAACCGCAACGGGCCCACGATCCACGACAAGGAGCGCAGGGGCACCGAGACCACCTACACGCTGACCGGCGAGCAGGTGGCGGCGGTCGACGCGCAGAGCTCCTACCGGCCGCTGGCCCCGACCGAGTACTCCCAGATGCTGCACCTGGTCCGGGAGAAGGGGGCGGACGGCAGGCACGAGTGGCGCATCGACATCGTGCCGGACGGCCTGGTGCTCGGACAGTCCGACTTCAAGCGTCTCTACCGCTCCGTGAACAAGTACTACTTCGCCGCGGGCCGGACGGGGGAGGAGCTGCCCGCGCTGGTCGCCGACCCCGTCTACGTCCGCAACCGTACGGATCCCGTCACCCGCATGGACACGACGACGCAGACGGTGCGGGCGCTGCTGGCAGGGCCCTCGAACTGGCTGCGGCCGGTGGTCGATTCGCGCTTCCCCGCCGGCACCTCGTTGAGGAAGGGGGTCACGTCGCTGGCTCCGGACGACCAGAACGTCCTGAAGGTGCCGCTGAACAAGAAGGCGGAGAAGGCGGGCCAGGGCGCCTGCCGGATGATGGCCGCCCAGGTGCTCTTCACCCTGCGCGACCTGACGTCGGCCCGCGTGGGACAGGTGGAGCTGCAGGGCGGGCGGGGGCCGCTGTGCTCGCTGGGGGCCGACGAGGCGGAGGAGTTCGCCGCGGACAGGGCCCCCGACACCCCCGACAGCCAGTACTTCGTCGACGCCAAGGGGCACGTGCAGCGCATCCCCGGCAGCAGCAAGGGGAGCGGTGATCCGGAGCCGGTGACCGGCCCGTTCGGCAGTGGTGCGGTGGCCATGGGCGCCGTCGGTGTGGCCAGGGACGAACAGCAGGCGGCCGCGGTGTCGGCGAACGGGCAGCACCTCTACGTGTCCTCCCTGGTCTCGGACAGCGAGCCGTCCGCGCCCGTGGTGAGCAGCGGCGCGGCGAGGCCCGCGGACCGGCTGTCGGCACCGAGCTGGGACGGCAACGGGGACGTGTGGGTCGCCGACCGTGATCCTGCCGGTCCCAGGCTGCTGCGCCTCGTGGACGGGGCCGGAAAGCCGCAGGAGGTCGAGATCCCGGGGCTGGACGGGGGCCGGATCGAGGCGCTGCGGATGTCGTCCGACGGGGTGCGCATCGCCCTTCGGGTGTCGCAGGACGGGCACACGACGCTGCGCATCGGCAGGGTCGAGCGCCATGGCTCCGGGAAGTCCGAGACGGTGTCCGTGGAGGACCTGCGGCAGGCCGCGCCCCAGCTGGCGGATGTGACGGCGGTGTCCTGGTCGGGCCGCAGCCGGCTCGTCGTGGTCGGCAAGGAGGAGGGCGGTGTGCAGCAGGTGCGTTACGTGCAGGCCGACGGGTCCACCTCGTCGTCCGGTGTGCTGCCGGGTGTGAACCAGGTGACCGCGGTGGCGGCGGCGGATGACGAGCAGTTGCCGCTGATGGCCGACACCGAGGGTGACGGCATAGTGAAACTGTCACCGGGTGACAACTGGCAGACGGTCCTCAAGGACGGTTCCTCGCTCGTCTACCCGGGCTGAGCCGGCCCGGCCGTCCACAGGCGATTGACCGGCGGTTGTCCACAGGGGTGGCCCGCTGCCGGTCCGCCGCGCACAGTGGAGGGGTGAGGGGATGGTGGCGCGAGATCGCGGGGCTGGTCCTGCCCCTGCCCTGTGCGGGCTGCGGCAGGCCGCGTTCCGGTCTGTGTGAAGCGTGCGCGCGGGCGCTGGGCGCTGTGCCGCGCCGTGTGAGACCCGCGCCCGAGCCGTCCGGTCTCCCCGTGGTCCACGCCGCGGCGCCGTACGAGAACGCCGTACGCGCCGTGCTGCTGGCCCACAAGGAGCGGGGGGCGCTGGGCCTCACGGGCGCGCTCGGCGGGGCGCTGGCGGCCGCTGTGCGCGCCGGGGCGGGGCAAGCGGCCGGGGCGCGGCCCGTGCTCCTCGTCCCTGTCCCGTCCGCCCGGCGTGCCACGGCCGCGCGGGGGCACGATCCGGTGCGCAGGATCGCGGTCGCGGCCGCGACCGAACTGCGGAGCGGGGGCGTGCGGGCCGGGGTGCTCGCGGTGCTGCGGCAGCGGCGGACCGTTGCCGACCAAGCGGGACTGGGGGCGCGCGAGCGGCAGGCGAATCTGTCGGGCGCCCTGGCGGTCGCGGACGGGGGTGCGGAACTTCTCGTGCGGGGCCGGGTGGTGCTCGTCGACGACGTGTTGACGACGGGTGCCTCGCTGGCCGATGCCGCACGCGCCGTCCGGGCCGCGGCGCCTGCCGGGGGTGCCGGCGCGGACGGGCTCATGGCCGCGGTTGTCGCAGCTTCTCCGACTGCTTTCGAATTAAACCGGAACTGACAGTTAACTTGCATCGTTGCAGGTAGTACGTGGGTAAAGGGCCCTGATCGGAGGTACGCGTGAGTAGCGGGTGCCGACACGGTGGTGGGCAGGCTATGTTCGGTTGTGAGGAACGGTGAATCCCGCGCCTCGACGAATGCACCACCAGGTTTCGGGCAGGTAACTCACCAGCAGGCCAGAAGCATGGAAGTCGGTGGGGTGGACACCTCATCGGTGGGGGAGGAGGAGGTGGAAGTCACCGAGTCCGCGGCTCCGGTGATCACTGGAGCCTGGTGCAAAAGGGAGATGCTCCGCCGCCGAAGCGGAGTGATCCGGGAACGGAGTTCTGCGTGGACATCGTCGTCAAGGGCCGCAAGACCGAGGTGCCCGAGCGGTTCCGCAAGCACGTGGCCGAGAAACTGAAGCTGGACAAGATCCAGAAGTTCGACGGCAAGGTGATCAGCCTCGACGTCGAGGTGTCCAAGGAGCCGAATCCCCGTCAGGCCGACCGAGCCGCACGGGTGGAGATCACGCTTCGCTCACGTGGGCCGGTCATCCGGGCGGAAGCAGCGGCAGGCGACCCGTACGCAGCGCTGGACCTGGCCACCGACAAGCTGGACACACAGCTGCGCAAGGAGCACGACAAGCGCTACAGCAGGCGCGGCAGCGGGCGGTTGTCCGCGGCCGAGGTCGCTGATGTCGTGCCCGAAGCCGCCTCCTTCAACGGCGACGGCGAGTTGATTGCCGAGGAGTCGGCCGAGTCCGTGCCCACCAGGAGGGTCGGTTCGCTCGAGGTGCAGGGCGAAGGGCCGCTCGTCGTGCGCGAGAAGATGCACGTCGCGGCGCCCATGACGCTCGACCAGGCTCTCTACGAGATGGAGTTGGTCGGACACGACTTCTACCTCTTCGTCGATTCCGAGACCAAGGAGCCCAGTGTCGTCTACCGGCGGCACGCCTACGACTACGGCGTCATCCACCTGAGGACCGACCCGCTGGCCTCCGACGGGGCGGGCGGCGCGGGCGGTGCGCTCGGCGGCTGACGTCACCGTCCACAGCTCATGCACGGTGCCCCCGGAAGCGTTCGCGCGCGGCCGGGGGCACCGCGTGCGCACGCGGGGGCACTGCTTCGGGCCGCCGGGCATGAAAGCATGGCGCCCCAGGCCAATCAGTGCTGTGTGCACTGCCGTTGGCGGGCAGCCTGTGACCTCAGGCAGTGGCCTTCAGGGGGAGGAACGATGGCGGACACCTTCGGTCCCGTGCGCGGGACGACCGGCGCCGGCGGCGCGGACTCCGGTGCGGACGACGGCAGTTCCCGCAAGGAGCCGATCAGGGTGCTCGTGGTCGACGACCACGCGCTCTTCCGCAGGGGGCTGGAGATCGTCCTCGCCCAGGAGGAGGACATCCAGGTCGTCGGAGAGGCGGGGGACGGTGCCGAGGCCGTGGACAAGGCGGCGGACCTGCTGCCCGACATCGTGCTGATGGACGTACGGATGCCCAGGCGCGGGGGCATCGAAGCGTGCACCTCCATCAAGGAGGTCGCCCCCAGCGCCAAGATCATCATGCTGACGATCAGCGACGAGGAGGCCGACCTCTACGAGGCGATCAAGGCCGGCGCGACCGGCTATCTCCTCAAGGAGATCTCCACCGACGAGGTGGCCACGGCGATTCGCGCGGTGGCGGACGGCCAGTCCCAGATCAGTCCTTCGATGGCCTCCAAACTGCTCACCGAGTTCAAATCGATGATCCAGCGCACCGACGAGCGCCGACTCGTGCCGGCGCCACGTCTCACCGAGCGCGAGCTGGAGGTCCTCAAACTCGTCGCCACGGGCATGAACAACCGCGATATCGCCAAGGAACTGTTCATCTCGGAGAACACGGTCAAGAACCACGTCCGCAATATCCTGGAGAAGCTGCAGCTGCATTCCCGGATGGAAGCGGTGGTCTACGCCATGCGGGAGAAGATCCTCGAGATCCGGTGATGTTCCGGCAGGACGGCCCTCGGGCCCTCAGGCCAGTGCCTGGGCGACCGCCACCGTGAGGGGCGCGCGCAGTCCGGGTGCCTCCACCCGCTCGACCCGGACATCCGTGCAGCCGACCCAGGACGCCGCCTCGGCGAGGGCTTGGGCCATCGGCGCGACGGACTTCGCGCCGTCCAGCGACACCTGGCGCGCGACCAGCGTGGTTCCCTCCCTCGCGGGGTCGACCCGGCCCTGCAGCCTGCCACCCGCCAGCAGCGGCATCGCGAAGTAGCCGTGGATCCGCTTGGGCCGGGGTACGTACGCCTCCAGGCGGTGGGTGAACCCGAAGATCCGCTCCGTGCGCGCACGCTCCCAGATCAGGGAGTCGAACGGTGACAGGAGCGTCGTGCGGTGACGGCCGCGCGGCTCCGAGGCCAGGGCCTCCGGGTCGGCCCACGCCGGCTTCGCCCAGCCCCGCACCGACACCGGGACCAGCCCGGAGTCCGCCACGACCGCGTCGAACTGTTCGCCCTTGAGCCGGTGGTAGTCGGCGATGTCCGCCCGGGTGCCGACGCCCAGCGACCGTCCGGCCAGCGCCACGAGCCGGCGCAGGCACTCCGCGTCATCCATGTCGTCGTGGAGCAGCGCGTCGGGGATCGCCCGCTCGGCCAGGTCGTAGACCCGCTTCCATCCGCGCCGCTCGGTGCACACCACCTCGCCGTACATCAGGGCCCGCTCGACGGCGACCTTGGAGGCCGACCAGTCCCACCACTCGCCGCCGTTCTTCGCGCCGCCGAGCTCGGTGGCCGTCAGCGGGCCCTCGGTGCGCAACTGCTTGATCACCGTCTCGTACACACCGTCGGGCAGGTCGTGGCCCCACTGCGGACGGGCCCGGTAGGCGCGGCGGCGGAAGGCGAAGTGCGGCCACTCCTCGACCGGGAGGATGCAGGCGGCGTGCGACCAGTACTCGAACGAGTGACCGTTCGTCCAGTAGGCGTCGTCGACGGTGCGCCGTCCGACGGCCCCCAGGCGCGCGTAGGGGACGAGCTCGTGCGACCGGGCCAGGACCGAGATCGTGTCGAGCTGGACGGCCCCGAGGGCGCGCAGCACTCCCCGGACCCCGCCCCGGCGGTCCGGGGCGCCCAGGAGGCCCTGGGAGCGCAGGGCGATCCGGCGGGCCTGGTCGGCGGAGAGTTCCAGAACGGGCTGCGGCACAGACGTCATGCGTACGACCCTAGAGCGCGCCACTGACACCCGCGGCCGGCCGGTGCGGGACGGTGCCGGGGAGCCCGAGATCGGCCGGGAGCAGGGCTCCCGTCCAGGTGTCGCGCCGCACACCCTTGTTGACCAGGGCCGACCGCTGGTCGCCCTCCATCCGGAAGCCGGCGCGCAGGGCGACGGCCCGGGAGGGGGCGTTGCCGATCTCCGCCCGCCATTCCACCCGGTCCGCGGACAGCGCGGTGAACGCCCAGCGGGCCGCCCCGAGCACCGCTTCGGTGGTGTAGCCGGCTCCCCGGTGCGCGGCCGCGGTCCAGTAGCCCACCTCGAGGGTGCCCGGGTTGCGGCGCCCGAGGCCGAGGGCCCCGGTGAGCTCCCCGCCGTCCCGCCGCAGGACCGCGAAGTTGTACATCGTGTCGTCCTGCCAGCCGGCGGGCGACAGGTCCCGCGTGAAGAGTTCGGCGTCGGCGCGGGTGTACGGGGAGGGGACGACCGTCCAGCGCCGGATGTCCGGGTCCTGGCAGGCGGCGTACACCGCATCCGCGTCCCCGGGCTCGAAGGGCCGCAGCAGCAGTCGGTCCGTGGTGAAGGCGGTGGGTTCCATGAAGGAATACTGAGGATCCGGCCACCGGGATGCGAGTACTTTTCGGGCTGCCCGGCACCTTCCGTCCCCTCCGTCCGTTGTCCTGGAAGGGTGCGGCGGGGCCAACGCGGCAGCAGCCCTCCCGGCGCGGCGGGGTCCTCGCTTACGATGGCCGTTGCGGTGGGGCCCACCTGCCGTGCCCGCGCCGAGTCCATTACACGACCCAGTGCCAGGCCCGACCGGCAAGGAGACCAGCCTCAGTGTCCGTCTTCAACAAGCTCATGCGTGCAGGCGAAGGCAAGATCCTGCGCAAACTGCACCGCATCGCGGACCAGGTCAGCTCCATCGAAGAGGACTTCGTCAACCTCTCCGACGCCGAGCTGCGGGCGCTCACCGACGAGTACAAGGAACGGTACGCGGACGGCGAGAGCCTGGACGACCTGCTTCCCGAAGCATTCGCGACCGTCCGTGAGGCCGCGAAGCGAGTCCTCGGACAGCGCCACTACGACGTCCAGATGATGGGCGGCGCCGCGCTGCACCTCGGCTATGTCGCCGAGATGAAGACCGGTGAGGGCAAGACCCTCGTCGGCACCCTGCCGGCGTATCTCAACGCGCTCTCCGGCAAGGGCGTGCACCTGATCACGGTGAACGACTACCTCGCCGAGCGTGACTCCGAGATGATGGGCCGGGTGCACAAGTTCCTCGGTCTCGAGGTCGGCTGCATCATCGCGAACATGACACCGGCGCAGCGCCGTGAGCAGTACGCCTGCGACATCACCTACGGCACGAACAACGAGTTCGGCTTCGACTACCTCCGCGACAACATGGCGTGGTCCCAGGACGAGCTCGTCCAGCGCGGCCACAACTTCGCCATCGTCGACGAGGTCGACTCGATCCTCGTCGACGAAGCCCGTACGCCGCTGATCATCTCCGGCCCCGCCGACCAGGCGACCAAGTGGTACGGCGACTTCGCCAAGCTGGTGACGCGCCTCACCCGGGGTGAGGCGGGCAACCCGCTGAAGGGCATCGAGGAGACCGGCGACTACGAGGTCGACGAGAAGAAGCGCACCGTGGCCATCCACGAGCCCGGTGTCGCGAAGGTCGAGGACTGGCTGGGGATCGACAACCTCTACGAGTCGGTGAACACCCCGCTCGTCGGTTACCTCAACAACGCGATCAAGGCCAAGGAACTCTTCAAGAAGGACAAGGACTACGTCGTCATCGACGGCGAAGTCATGATCGTCGACGAGCACACCGGCCGCATCCTCGCCGGCCGTCGCTACAACGAGGGCATGCACCAGGCCATCGAGGCGAAGGAAGGGGTGGACATCAAGGACGAGAACCAGACGCTCGCCACGATCACCCTGCAGAACTTCTTCCGCCTGTACGGCAAGCTCTCCGGCATGACCGGTACGGCCATGACCGAGGCCGCGGAGTTCCACCAGATCTACAAGCTCGGTGTCGTGCCCATCCCGACGAACCGGCCGATGGTCCGCGCCGACCAGTCCGACCTGATCTACCGCACCGAGGTCGCGAAGTTCGCCGCGGTCGTCGATGACATCGCGGAGAAGCACGAGAAGGGCCAGCCGATCCTGGTCGGCACGACCTCCGTCGAGAAGTCCGAGTACCTCTCGCAGCAGCTCTCCAAGCGCGGTGTCCAGCACGAGGTCCTCAACGCCAAGCAGCACGACCGTGAGGCGACGATCGTCGCCCAGGCCGGCCGCAAGGGCGCGGTCACGGTCGCCACGAACATGGCCGGCCGAGGCACGGACATCAAGCTCGGCGGGAACCCGGACGACCTCGCCGAGGCGGAGCTGCGCCAGCGCGGTCTGGACCCCGTGGAGCACGTCGAGGAGTGGGCGGCAGCCCTGCCCGCCGCGCTGGAGAAGGCCGAGCAGGCCGTCAAGGCGGAGTTCGAAGAGGTCAAGGAGCTCGGCGGGCTGTACGTCCTGGGCACGGAGCGGCACGAGTCGCGCCGTATCGACAACCAGCTGCGCGGTCGTTCCGGCCGTCAGGGCGACCCGGGCGAGTCCCGCTTCTACCTGTCGCTGGGTGACGACCTGATGCGCCTGTTCAAGGCGCAGATGGTCGAGCGCGTCATGTCGATGGCGAACGTGCCCGACGACGTCCCCATCGAGAACAAGATGGTCACCCGGGCGATCGCCTCCGCGCAGTCGCAGGTCGAGCAGCAGAACTTCGAGACGCGCAAGAACGTCCTGAAGTACGACGAGGTGCTCAACCGTCAGCGCGAGGTCATCTACGGGGAGCGCCGCCGCGTCCTGGAGGGCGAGGACCTGCAGGACCAGATCCGCCACTTCATGGACGACACGATCGACGACTACATCCGCCAGGAGACGGCGGAGGGCTTCGCCGAGGAGTGGGACCTCGACCGACTGTGGGGCGCCTTCAAGCAGCTCTACCCGGTGAAGGTCACCGTCGCCGAGCTCGAGGACGCCGCAGGCGACCTGGCGGGGGTCACGGCCGACTTCATCGCCGAGTCGGTGAAGGACGACATCCACGAGCAGTACGCGGAGCGCGAGAAGACCCTCGGCTCGGACATCATGCGTGAGCTGGAGCGGCGCGTGGTGCTGTCCGTGCTCGACCGCAAGTGGCGCGAGCACCTCTACGAGATGGACTACCTCCAGGAGGGCATCGGCCTCCGGGCCATGGCGCAGAAGGACCCGCTGGTCGAGTACCAGCGCGAGGGCTTCGACATGTTCAACGCCATGATGGAGGGCATCAAGGAGGAGTCCGTCGGCTACCTGTTCAACCTGGAGGTCCAGGTCGAGCAGCAGGTCGAGGAGGTTCCGGTGCAGGCGGGCGAGCCGACCTCGCTCGACAAGCAGGACGCCGCGGTTCCGGCCCCGGCCGGCCGGCCGGAGATCCGGGCCAAGGGTCTGGACGCGCCCCAGCGCCCCGACCGGCTGCACTTCTCCGCTCCCACGGTGGACGGCGAGGGCGGTGTCGTGGAGGGTGACTTCTCCAACGGCGACGGCGCGGCGTCCGAGGGCGACGGGATGACGCGTGCGGAGCGCCGCAAGGCGCAGAAGAGCGCTGGTGGCGGCGGCCGTCGCCGCAAGAAGTAGCGCCGAGGCGCCTTTCGAAACGGCCTGGGCCGGACACCACGCGGTGTCCGGCCCAGGCCGTTTCTCTCACTCCGGTCCGGTCCGGTCCGGTCCGGAGAGATCCTCCGGTCCGGCGCCGCAGGGTGCGCTGCCGTGACCCCGCTGCCGCGACCCCGGTGCTGGGACCCTGGTGCCGTGATCCAGGTGGCGCGCTCCCGGACGGGCGAGGGCGCCACGGGCTGCCGCGGGCTCCCCGCCCGTCCGGGCCGGGAGCCCGCCGTCACGCGGCACCGGGCCGCTTGGTGCCTCAGCAGCCCCCAGGCGGCTCCTGGGGCACCGTGAGCCGCTCAGGCCGGCCACAGAGAGCCACGACCCACGACGGAGCCGGAGAGGGGCCACCACGGTCCTCTGGGCGGCTTCACAGCGCCCGGAGGGGACACCACGGTCCTTTCCGGGGTGTCCTCACTGCGCTCCGAGGGCTGAGGGTGGCTGCACCTGCGCCCCGGAGGTGCAGCCACGGTTCCTCAGGGGCCGCACTGCCTCACCGCGCCCCGAGGGCCACCACGGTCCTCAGGGTCGCCGACCGCGCCCCGCGGTACGCCCACGCGGCAGTCACCTGTCCGTCCGATGCGTGCCCCGGCGCTCAGCGGACCGCCGGGAGGCGCTCGCCGCCCAAGTCGACGGCGGCGCAGCGCCAGCGCTGGTCCGGACCCTGTTCCAGGCGGAACGCCATCGCGCGGACCTGCTCGCCCGTGGCGATGCTGGCGAAGGCCTCGACCACCCCGGTGGCGGGCTGGCTGCCGTGGCAGGCGCGTACGACGGGGCGCCTGCACCCCGCGCCGAGCGGGGCGTCCGGGGCCAGCTCGGCGAGCTGGTCGTAGGCCTCGCCGATCGTGTGGCCGAGCATCCAGTGCACCGGTCGCTGGCCGCTGAGGACCGCGAGAAGGCGTTCCGCGAACCACTGGTGCGGGCGCAGCGGCCGCCGTGGCCGCAGCGGTGTCCGTTGTGCCGGTACGGTGCCCGGCCTGGTGCGGTCGCGTCGGCCGGCCGGCCTCGTCCTGTCCGTGCTCATGCTCATAGCCCCCGTGGCTGCTGTCCGTGGCCCGGGCGAGTACCGGGCGGTAACTTCTGCTGGGGCTCTTCTACGGGGCCGGTCCGCGGGCCCGCAAGCGGCCTTTGGGGCCGATCGAGCAGCCTGCGGGATCACCTATCAGGGTGATGTGCCGTGCGCCGCAAGGGATCGAGGAGAGTGACGGCCGTCGCGGGGTGGACGCCGGAGGGCAGACGGGCAACCCCGAAGGGGGACCTCGCACGTATCCTGAGGGCGTCGTCGACTTACGAAAGCGGTCAGCCATGCGCGTGTACGTCCCCCTGACCCTCTCCGGTCTCGCCTCGGTGCACGCGACCGGCGAGATCGGTCCGGGGCCGCTGACCGCGTACGCGGTGACGCCCGGTCTGCGTGAGTGGTACGTCTCCGACGACATCGAGGAGTTGGAGTACGCCGCGCTCAACCGCGCGGCCTCCGCCTCGCTTCGGCTGATCGCCGGGAGGCCGGACGAGTCCCGGCGGCGTGTCGTCGTGGCCCTGGACGTGCCGGACGGCGCGGTGACCGCCGAGCCCGGCCACGTCCTGGACGCGTCCTCGGTCGGTGAGGTGCGTCTCGCGGACGCGGTGCCGCTGGCGAAGGCCGCCGCGGTCCACGTGGACGCCGACGACGCCGAGAAGGACGTCACCGCCGCGGCGGCCGCCCTCGGAGCCGCGGATCTCGGGGACGACGACGCCCGGTTCACGGTGGACGGTGCCGAGGACCACGAACTCCTGTGGTTCGGCATCCAGGAGATCCCCGGCCTGATCGCCTGACCCGGCAGCCGCTCGCCCGCTCGCCGGGGCGCCGCCCGCCCCGCCCGCCGGTCGGTCACGTACCGGCGGTCCGCCCCCGGAGCACTCTCGCCGGGGTCGCTGTCGCAGGTGGCGGGTATTTTTTTCCTCATGGAGACAACGGGGAAGCACCGCACCCATCTGGTCTGGGACTGGAACGGGACACTGCTCGACGACATCGACGCCGTCCTCGGGGCGACGAACGCCGCGTTCGCGGAGGTCGACCTTGCGCCGCTCACCCTCGAGCAGTACCGCGAGACGTACTGCGTCCCGATACCCAGGTTCTACGAGCGGCTCATGGGGCGGCTGCCCACCCCCGCGGAGTGGGAGCGGATGGACGCCCTCTTCCACCGCCACTACGCCGAGCAGCGGGTCGCCTGCGGTCTGACCGCCGGGGTCGAGGAGCTGCTGGCCAGGTGGAGCCGCGGCGGGCGGAGTCAGTCCCTGCTGAGCATGTACGGTCATGAGCACCTGGTGCCCGTGGTGCGGGGGTACGGCATCGAACGCCACTTCGTGCGGGTCGACGGGCGTACGGGTCCCTCCGGCGGCAGCAAGGCGCAGCACATGGAGCGGCACTTCGAGGTGCTCGGGGACGTCTCTCCCAGCCGTGCCGTGGTCATCGGCGACGCGGTGGACGACGCCGTGGCCGCCGCCCATGTGGGCGCGCGCGCCGTCCTCTACACCGGCGGTTCGCACAGCCGCGGCAGCCTGGAGGCGGCGGGCGTGCCCGTGGTGGACACCCTGGCCGAAGCGGTCGCGCTGGCCGAACTGATGGCGGACTGATCGCATCTGCCCGCGTGTGTGCGGATACGGGCTGGAACGGCCGCGCGCGATGTCCAGAGTGTCAAAGTTCAGGGGCATCTTTTGTACATATGCGGCTCATGACGGTTGTGGGTGCGAGAGGGATAGCCTGGTGCCGTGATCAGCGCGATACGTCTCGGGGGCAGCGAAGCCCCCGGCATGGGCCCGGAGTGCCACAGCACCCGGGCGATCCGTGATCTCCGCGCCCCCGACCCCCGGCCGGAAACGGCCGATATGGTCCCGGGTATCTCCCTCGGCGGCATAGCGTCGACCCAGACCGGAAACCCCGCGTCGTGGCGTGACCCCGCCTTCTTCACCTACGTCACGCAACGGCGCGCGACAGGAGCCAGAGGACATGCAGACCAAGCTGGACGAAGCCAAGGCCGAGCTGCTCGCACGGGCGGCCCGGGTAGCTGACAACAGTCCGGGCGGTGGTGTCGGTGGCCCGGGTGGCGGCCTCCGGGTGCACCTTGCCGACGCGGCGACCGGCACCGGAGCGGACGGGGGCACCGAGGCCGGCCGTGGTGACCGGCCGGGCCGGGACACGCTGCTCGCCTATCTCCAGCGCTACTACCTGCACACCGCTCCCGAGGACATGAGCGGCCGCGACCCGGTCGACGTCTTCGGCGCAGCTTCCTCGCACTACCGCCTGGCCGAGAACCGACCCCAGGGCACCGCGAACGTCCGGGTGCACACCCCGACGGTCGACGAGAACGGCTGGACGAGCAGTCACTCGGTCGTCGAGGTCGTCACGGACGACATGCCCTTCCTGGTCGACTCGGTGACCAACGAGCTGTCCCGGCAGGGCCGCGGCATCCACCTCGTGATCCACCCGCAGGTGACCGTCCGCCGTGACGTCGCGGGCAAGCTGATCGAAGTGCTCGCCGACGACCGGCCCCGGGGCAACGGCGGGAAGCGGGCGAAGGGCCGGCAGGCCGGTCCTGAGCTGCCGCACGACGCGGTCGTGGAGTCCTGGATCCACGTCGAGATCGACCGCGAGACCGACCGCGCCGACCTGAAGCAGATCACCGCCGACCTGCTGCGTGTCCTGTCCGACGTACGGGAGACCGTCGAGGACTGGGACAAGATGCGCGACGCCGCGCTGCGGATGGCCGACGACCTGCCCTCCGAGCCGCTCGACGAGCTGGCCGACGAGGAGGTCGAGGAGGCCCGCGAGCTGCTGCGCTGGCTCGCCGCGGACCACTTCACCTTCCTCGGCTACCGGGAGTACGAGCTCCGCGACTCCGACGCGCTGACGGCCGTGCCCGGCACCGGTCTCGGCATTCTGCGGTCCGACCCCAAGCACAGCGAGGACGAGGCCCACCCGGTGAGCCCGTCCTTCGACCGGCTGCCCGCCGATGCCCGGGCGAAGGCCCGGGAGCACAAGCTCCTCGTCCTGACGAAGGCCAACAGCAGGGCGACGGTGCACCGCCCCAGCTACCTGGACTACGTCGGCGTGAAGAAGTTCGACGCCGACGGCAACGTCATCGGGGAGCGGCGATTCCTCGGGCTGTTCTCCTCGGCGGCGTACACCGAGTCGGTGCGCCGGGTTCCCGTGGTGCGCCGCAAGGTCGCCGAGGTGCTGGAGGGCGCGGGCTTCACGCCCGACAGCCACGACGGCCGTGACCTGGTGCAGATCCTGGAGACGTACCCTCGCGACGAGCTCTTCCAGACGCCAGTCGACCAGCTGCGCTCCATCGTCACCTCCGTGCTCTACCTCCAGGAGCGCCGCCGGCTGCGGCTGTACCTGCGCCAGGACGAGTACGGCCGCTACTACTCCGCCCTCGTCTACCTCCCGCGCGACCGCTACACCACGGGCGTACGGCTCCGGCTGATCGACATCCTCAAGGAGGAACTCGGCGGCACCAGCGTCGACTTCACCGCCTGGAACACCGAGTCGATCCTCTCGCGGCTCCACTTCGTCGTCCGCGTCCCGCCCGGCACCGAGCTGCCGCACCTCACGGACGCCGACGCGGACCGCATCGAGGCGCGCCTCGTCGAGGCCGCCCGCTCCTGGGCGGACGGTTTCCAGGAGGCGCTGAACGCCGAGTGCGGCGAGGAGCGCGCCGCCGAACTCATGCGGCGCTACGGCCAGTCGTTCCCCGAGGGTTACAAGGCCGACCACTCGCCCCGCGCCGCGGTCGCCGACCTGGTGCACCTGGAGGAGCTCAAGAGCGAGCGCGAGGACTTCGCGCTCAGCCTGTACGAGCCCGTCGGCGCCGGCCCCGGCGAGCGGCGGTTCAAGATCTACCGGACCGGTGAGCAGGTCTCGCTCTCCGCCGTGCTGCCCGCCCTCCAGCGCCTCGGCGTCGAGGTGGTCGACGAGCGGCCGTACGAGCTGCGCTGCTCCGACCGCACGCACGCCTGGATCTACGACTTCGGGCTGCGGATGCCGAAGTCCACCGGCAAGGGCGACCACCTCGCCGACGACGCACGCGACCGCTTCCAGGAGGCGTTCGCCGCCATCTGGACCGGTGAGGCGGAGAACGACGGCTTCAACTCGCTGGTCCTGGGTGCCGGACTGGACTGGCGTCAGGCGATGGTGCTGCGCGCCTACGCGAAGTACCTGCGCCAGGCGGGCTCGACGTTCAGCCAGGACTACATGGAGGACACCCTCCGCAACAACGTCCACACGACCCGGCTGCTGGTCTCGCTCTTCGAGGCCCGGATGTCACCGGTCCGCCAGAAGGCGGGCACCGAGCTGACCGACGGGCTGCTGGAGGAGCTGGACGGGGCGCTCGACCAGGTCGCCTCGCTGGACGAGGACCGCATCCTGAGGTCCTTCCTCACCGTCATCAAGGCGACGCTGCGGACCAACTACTTCCAGCTGGCCGACGACCACGAGCCGCACGGCTACGTCTCCATGAAGTTCGACCCGCAGGCCATCCCGGACCTTCCGGCGCCGCGCCCGGCGTACGAGATCTGGGTCTACTCACCGCGCGTCGAGGGCGTCCACCTGCGCTTCGGCAAGGTCGCCCGCGGTGGTCTGCGCTGGTCGGACCGGCGTGAGGACTTCCGTACGGAGATCCTCGGCCTGGTCAAGGCGCAGATGGTCAAGAACACGGTGATCGTGCCGGTGGGTGCCAAGGGCGGGTTCGTCGCCAAGCAGCTCCCGGACCCGGCCGTCGACCGTGACGCCTGGCTCGCCGAGGGCATCGCCTGCTACAAGATCTTCATCTCGGCGCTGCTGGACATCACCGACAACATGGTGACCGGCGAGGTCGTCCCGCCGTCCGAGGTCGTCCGTCACGACGAGGACGACACCTACCTCGTCGTGGCCGCCGACAAGGGGACCGCGAGCTTCTCGGACATCGCCAACGACGTGGCCGTCTCCTACGGCTTCTGGCTCGGCGACGCGTTCGCCTCCGGCGGTTCGGCGGGATACGACCACAAGGGCATGGGCATCACGGCCCGCGGCGCGTGGGAGTCCGTCAAGCGGCACTTCCGCGAGCTGGGTCACGACACGCAGACCGAGGACTTCACCGTCGTCGGTGTCGGTGACATGTCGGGTGACGTGTTCGGCAACGGGATGCTCCTCTCGGAGCACATCAGGCTGGTCGCCGCCTTCGACCACCGGCACATCTTCATCGACCCGACCCCGGACGCGGCGACCTCGTACGCCGAGCGGCGCAGGCTGTTCGACCTGCCTCGCAGCTCCTGGGCGGACTACGACACGGGCCTGCTGTCCGCGGGCGGCGGCATCCACCCGCGCTCCGCGAAGTCGATCCCGGTCAACGCGCACATGCGTGCGGCGCTGGGCATCGACGAGAAGGTCGTCAAGATGACCCCCGCCGAGCTGATGCAGAACATCCTCAAGGCGTCGGTCGACCTCCTGTGGAACGGCGGCATCGGCACGTACATCAAGTCGTCGGCCGAGACGGACGCCGACGTCGGCGACAAGGCCAACGACTCGATCCGCGTCGACGGCGCCGAGCTGCGCGCCCGTGTCGTCGGTGAGGGCGGCAACCTGGGCGCGACCCAGCTCGGCCGCATCGAGTTCGCCCGGTCCGGTGGCCGCATCAACACCGACGCGATCGACAACAGCGCAGGCGTGGACACCTCGGACCACGAGGTGAACATCAAGATCCTGCTCAACGGTCTCGTCCGGGACGGCGACATGACCGTCAAGCAGCGCAACAAGCTGCTCGCGGAGATGACCGACGAGGTCGGCGCGCTGGTGCTGCGCAACAACTACGCACAGAACACGGCGCTGGCCAACGCCTGCGCCCAGGCACCGTCGCTCATGCACGCGCACCAGCGCTTCATGCGCAAGCTGGGGCGCGACGGGCACCTCGACCGGGCGCTGGAGTTCCTGCCGAACGACCGCCAGATCCGCGAACTGCTCAACCACGGCAAGGGGCTCAGCCAGCCCGAGCTCGCCGTGCTGATCGCGTACACGAAGATCACGGCGGCCGACGAGCTGGTCGCCACCAGCCTGCCGGACGACCCTCACCTGCAGAAGCTGGTGCACGCCTACTTCCCGAAGCAGCTCAGCGAGCGCTTCCCGGAGGCGGTCGACGGGCACGCGCTGCGTCGCGAGATCATCACGACGGTGCTGGTCAACGACACGGTCAACACCGGTGGCTCGACCTTCCTGCACCGGCTGCGGGAGGAGACCGGGGCGTCACTGGAGGAGATCGTGCGGGCCCAGTTCGCGGCCCGGGAGATCTTCGGTCTCTCCGGGGTGTGGGACGCGGTGGAGGCGCTCGACAACACCGTCGCCGCCGACGTACTGACCCGGATCCGGCTCCACTCGCGCCGGCTCGTCGAGCGCGGTTCGCGCTGGCTCCTCGGCAACCGGCCGCAGCCGGTCGAGATCGCGGAGACCATCGAGTTCTTCCGCGAGGGTGTGGAGCAGGTCTGGAACGAGCTGCCCAAGCTGCTCAGGGGCGCGGACGTCGAGTGGTACCAGTCGATCCTCGACGAGCTCACCTCGGTGGGCGTGCCGGACGAGCTGGCGGTGCGGGTGGCCGGCTTCTCGTCGGCCTTCCCGGCGCTGGACATCGTGGCGATCGCGGACCGCACGGGCAAGGACCCGCTGGCCGTCGCCGAGGTGTACTACGACCTGGCCGACCGGCTGGGCATCACGCAGCTGATGGACCGGATCATCGAACTGCCGCGGGCCGACCGCTGGCAGTCGATGGCCCGGGCCTCCATCCGTGAGGACCTTTACGCCGCGCACGCCGCGCTGACCTCGGACGTGCTGTCCGTCGGCAACGGCGCGTCGTCGCCCGAGCAGCGGTTCAAGGCGTGGGAGGAGAAGAACGCGGCGATCCTGGCGCGTTCGCGCGCCACGCTGGAGGAGATCCGGAGCTCGGAGGCCTTCGACCTGGCGAACCTGTCGGTGGCCATGCGGACGATGCGGACCCTGCTCCGTACGCACGCCTGACCCCGGGCGGCCCTCGGGGCCGCGACACACGCGTCCCCCGGGACGGGCCTTCACGGCCCGTCCCGGGGGACGCGTCATTACTTCTTCGGCCTCTTCGGCTTCGCCGGGCCGGTGAACTCCTCGTAGGCGGCGACCACGTCCTCGGCCGGGCCGTCCATCCGGAGGGTGCCCGCCTCCAGCCAGATCGCGCGGTCGCAGGTGTCGGTGATCGACCTGTTGCTGTGGCTGACCAGGAACACCGTGCCGGCCTCCTCGCGGAGCTCCATGATGCGGTCCCTGCTGCGCCGCTGGAACTTCGCGTCGCCGGTGGACAGGGCCTCGTCGATCAGCAGGACGTCGTGGCTCTTGGCGGCGGCGATGGAGAAGCGCAGCCGGGCGCCCATGCCGGAGGAGTAGGTGCGCATCGGCAGGGTGATGAAGTCGCCCTTCTCGTTGATGCCGGAGAAGTCGACGATGGACTGGTAGCGCTCGCGGATCTGTTCGCGCGTCATCCCCATGGCCAGTCCGCCGAGCACGACGTTGCGCTCCCCGGTCAGGTCGCTCATCAGGGCGGCGTTCACACCGAGCAGCGAGGGCTGGCCCTGGGTGTGGACCCGGCCCTTCGACGGCGGCAGGAGACCCGCGATGGCCTTGAGCAATGTCGACTTCCCGGAACCGTTGGAACCGATCAGCCCGATCGCCTCGCCCTTGTACGCGGCGAAGCTGACGCCCTTCACGGCGTGCACCTCGCGTGCTCCCCGGGGCTGCTTGCGCGACACGATCCGGTTCAGCGCGGAGGTGGCGCTGCCGCGGCCTGTGCGGGCGCCGTTCACGGTGTAGGTGATGTGGACGTCGTCGACGACGACGGTGGGCACACGGGTGTCGGCGGTGTCAGCCACGTCCGTACCTCTCCTCGGCCTTCCAGAAGTAGACGAAGCCGCCGACGCCGGCGACGAGCGCCCAGCCCGCGGCGACGGCCCACACGTGCGGGGGCAGCTGCGCGCCGGTGAAGCTGTCGATCAGGGCGTAGCGCATCAGGTCGATGTAGACGGCGGCCGGGTTGCATTCGAGCGCGAGCAGGACGAGCCGGGGCACGCGGTCCCCGGAAAGCAGCGTGTCGAGGCTCCACATGACGCCGGAGGCGTACATCCAGGTGCGCAGGATGAAGGGGGTGAGCTGCGCGATGTCTGGTGTCCTGGCGGCGAGCCGCGCCATGACCATGGAGACGCCGGTGTTGAACACCGCCTGGAGGGCGAGTGCGGGGACCGCCAGCAGCCAGGAGGGCTGCGGGTACTGGCCGAACACGAGCAGGATCAGGAACAGCGCGCCCAGAGAGAAGAGCAGTTGCTGCAGTTGCTGGATGGCCAGCGCGATCGGCAGCGACGCCCGGGGGAAGTGCAGCGCCCGCACGAGGCCGGTGTTGCCGCTGATGGCCCGGGTGCCGGCCGTGATCGAGCTGGAGGTGAAGGTCCAGATGAAGACGCCGGTGACGAGGAAGGGCACGAAGTCGGGGACTCCGTGCTTGGTGTTCATCAGGACGCCGAAGATGAAGTAGTAGACCGTCGCGTTGAGCAGCGGCGTCATGATCTGCCAGATCTGGCCGAGCTTCGCCTGGCTGTACTGGGCGGTCAGCTTGGCGGTGGCGAAGGCGGTGATGAAGTGCCTGCGCCCCCAGAGCTGCCGGATGTACTCCCCGAGGGTCGGCCGGGCCCCGCTGACGGTGAGCCCGTGCCGGGCGGCGAGCGCGGCCAGCTCGCCGGGCTCGTACACGGGGAGGAGGGTGGGAGATGCGGTGTCCACCGGGGCCGGCGGTGCTGCTGTCTGGCTCACCACGTTCGCTTTCGACGGGGGGCTTGGGGAGGGGCGGACGATCCGGGCGGTGGGGACGGGACCGTATCGTCGTGACGCTGACAGTAGGACGTTTGTGCGTCGCAACGCAACCGTTTCGTCGTTACGGTCTATCATTCGGCAGATGAACACCGAACGGCGAACCGGGCGCCGCACCCCGGCGGGCGCCGCGGTGCTGCGGGAGGACGTGACCGACGCGATCCGTGTCGCCGTCTTCGAGGAGCTGGCCGCCGTGGGATTCGCCCGGATGTCGATCGAGGGCATCGCCCGCCGCGCGGGGGTGGGCAAGACCGCCGTCTACCGGCGCTGGAAGTCCAAGCTGCACCTCGTCCTGGACCTGGTGGCGGCCGTCGCGGCACAGGGCATGCCGGCGCCCGCCACCGGGTCGCTGTACGGGGACGTCCGGGCCGTGCTCGAACTGGCCTCGTACGCGCTGAGGCACCCCCTCGCCTCGCAGGTGATCCCGGATCTGCTGGTCGAGGCGGCCCGCAGCCCGGAGATCTCCGACGCCATCAAGGCCGCCCTGCTCGACCCGCAGCAGGGCGTGGCCGCCGTGGTCGTGCGCGAGGCGGTCGCACGCGGCGAGCTTCCCGAGGGCAGCGATCCGGACCGGGCGCTCGACCTCATCGTCGGGCCGCTCTACTGGCGTCTGGCCGTCGTCCGCGGCAGCCTCCCGAAGGGCTACCTGGACGATCTGGCCGCCTCGGCGGTCCGCGCGCTCAAGGGCTGAGCGGCCGCGAGTCCTCCGGCGCCCCGTCGAGGAGCCGGTCCACGACGCGGCGGGCGGCACCGCCGTCGGCCGGACCGCAGAAGTCCCGCCGGAAGCTCTCGTAGGCGTCCGCGTGCAGGGCCGCCGACGCCGGGGTGGCCCGCAGCGCCTGGGCCACCTCCTGGGTGCTGACGAGGAGGGGCCCGGGCGCGCGCGTCTCGAAGTCGAGGCAGAAGCCGCGCACGGTGTCCCGGTAGTGCTCCAGGTCGTAGGTGTGGAAGAGCATCGGGCGGCCGGTGTGCGCGAAGTCGAAGGCCAGCCCCGCGTAGTCGGTGACCAGCACGTCGGCGATCAGCAGCAGCTCGGCGACGTCCGGATGCCCGGACACGTCCCGCAGCGCGGGGTGTGCCGGCACGCTCCCCGTGACCCGGGGATGCCTGCGGACCAGCACCGTGGTGCGCCCGTCGAGCGACCGCGCCAGTTCCGCGTGATCGAGTGCGGGGTCCCAGCGGTACAGCGGCGGCGAGCCGGCGGGGAGGCTGCGCGGGGCGTGCGCGAGGTGGTCCCGGTACGTCGGGGCGTGGAGCACCACGCGGTGCCCCTCCGGGATGCCCAGCGCCCCGCGCACCCGCTCGGCCGTTCCGTCCCGGTCCGGTGCGCACAGCAGGTCACCGGCCGGGGAGCCCGCCTCCAGGACCTCGCCCCCGTAGGCCAGTGCCCGGCGCAGGTGGGGGGTCGCGAAGCTGCTCGGGGAGACCAGGACCGACCACTGGGCCGCGCCGGCGGCCAGCGTGTCCAGGTGCTGGTGGTCGGCGTACAGGGTGCCCGCGAGGTCCAGGCCGAACCGGCCGAGCGGGGCGCCGTGCCAGGTCTGCACGACCGTCTGGCCCGGGCGGCGCTCGAACCACGCGGGCAGGGGGCCCGCCGCGACGACGTGGCGCGCGCGGGCCAGCGCCTCGTGCCACGCGGCGCCGTGCGCCACGACCGGGACTGCGGTGGCCGGTACACGGGCGGCGTCGCCCGCCGATCCGTCGGTGACCCAGAGGTGTTCCGCGTCCGCGCCCCGGCGCACGATCTCGGCGTGGACGGCGCGCGGCGCGCCGTTTCCCGCGTAGAGCACCGCGTCCCTCAGGGGCAGTCCGCGCTGCGCCGGGTAGTGCGCCGAGCGCAGCCGGGCGCGGCGGTGGGCGCTGCGCTCCGCGTCCCCGAGCGGCGGCGCGCAGCGCACGGTCAGCCGGTCGCCGTGCCGCCGGCCGAGCCGGAAGCGGTCACCGCCGGCGGCGACCGGCAGCCGGGCGGCGAGCAGGCCGGTCACGCGGACGGGCCGGCCGTCGAGGGACAGCTCCCAGTCCCCTTCGCGGGGCGGCTCGGCGAGTACGGCGCGGAAGCGTCCGTCCCGCTCCTCGGCGGGGACGGTCACCGTCTCGCCGAGGGTGGTGTGACGCAGCACCAGGGCTCCGGTCCCGAGCCCTTCGATCCGCAGTCCGCCGTCCGGCGCGGCCGAGGCGCCGGTCACGAGGGGTTCGCCGGTCACCTCCGCCACCAGGTGGCCCGCCGCGTCGGCGAAGAGGGGCGGCGCCATGTCCGGCGCGGCGGCGAGGGGCACCTGGCCGCCCCCGTCGGTCAGGAGCACGGCCCGCCACCGCGCACCGGGCGGCGGGGTCTCCCCGGGGGAGGCGACGGGGGGCGGTCCGGCCTCGGCCGCGAGTGCCGCGAGCGGCACGCGGACGCGGAAGTGCGCCTCCTCCGGGCCGCCGGGGCCGCCGTCCGTGATCCGTACCGGGCAGGCGTGCCCCGCCGAACCGTCACGGCTGAGCACGAGGGTGTCCGGGCGCGCGCCGCCGTACAGCCGGCCGGTCAGTTCCGCGGTCTCCGCTCCGCCGTCATGGGCGAGGGCCAGTGCCGGCAGCCGCTCGACGGCCAGTTCCAGTCGGCCGTCCCGGTAGCCGAGCACGGCGCGCAGCCCGTCGCCCAGGTCGTGGACCAGCGGCTGCGCGGCCGCCGCCTCCGTGGCGCGCAGGGCGGCCCGGCGCACGGTGCCGTGCCCGGCGAGGACCACGCCCACCTGCCAGGTGCCGGTCCCCAGCCGCCCCGGATCCAGGACCATCTCGAAGCCCGCGTGGTCGTAGCGGTGCAGCGACTGGCCGGAGTCCGCCGTGGCCAGGTCGGTCCGCACCGTGCGGACGGGCACGGCCCGCAGCCGTCTGCCGCCCGCCTCCTTCACCAGCCCCGCCTTCAGCGACCGCAGGGCCGTGTCCGCCGGGAGGTTGCGGACGTAGGCGTAGCCGCGCAGCCGCAGCCGGCCGTCGGCGCCCCAGGAGGACTCCGTCAGCCGGGCCACCACGGGCAGATCGCCGCTGCCGAGCCGCGCCGACACGTTGCCGGCACCCGCCACCCCGGGATGGGCGGCGCGCCGCCTCCCCGGCGGTCCCGTGACGGTGAACGTGCCGCTGCCGTCGGCGCGTTCGAAGGCCAGGACGGCCAGCAGCTCGCCGAGCCGGCGCTCCCGGACCAGCCGCCACCTGATCCGGGCCTCGGCGGGCAGACCGGTCAGGGCCGCGTCGCCCGCGCGGTCGAGGAAGGCGCCCGCGTCCTCCATGAAGGCCGCGCGGTATTCGGGGCCGCCCATCGGCAGCCCTTCCAGGAAGTACACGAAGTCGTCGCGCAGGCACGAGGCGTCGTAGCGCAGCCGCTGCCCGGGACCGCGGTCCGCGAGGAACGCGCTGACCCGCTCGCAGGCCGCGATGCGGTCCCGGACGCCCCGGACGTCGGTGCGCCGCCGGGTGATCGAGCCCTCCCGCACCCGCCAGAGGTAGACGTGTTCGTGCAGGACGTCCACCGCGTCGGCGAGGTAGTGCGCGGGGATCATCACCGGCGTGTCCTCGTAGAGCCGGCCGACCGGGAAGGAGAAGGCGTGCCGGTCCCAGAACGTGCGCCGGAACACCTTGTTCCACGCGACCCGGTCGGCCAGCAGCCGCGGGTCGCGGGTGATGTGGGTGCGCGGGCGGTCGCCGGTCAGCCAGCGGTACTGCCAGGCCTGCTGCCTGCCCTGCTCGTCCAGCCGCCACACGTTGCCGGTGACCAGGTCCGATCCCGTCGACTCCAGGGACGCCAGCATCCGTTCGTACGCGTCGTGGACGAGTACGTCGTCGCTGTCGGCGAACGCCAGGTACGGCACCCCCGGGTCGGTGTGGGAGACCCCCGTGTTGCGGGCGGCGCTCAGCCCGGCGTTGGGCTGGTGGACGCAGCGGAAGCGAGCGTCCCGTGACGCGAAGTCCTCCGCGATGCGGCGGCTCCCGTCCGTCGAGCCGTCGTCGACCAGCACCACCTCGATGTCCTTCAGGGACTGGCCGGCCAGCGAGGCGAGGCACTCCCGCAGGTAGTCCTCGACGTTGTGCACGGGGACGACGACGCTGAGGAGTGGCTTCATGTACGGCTCAACCCGGGGGAGCGCCGGGGGTCACGCCGTTGACCCGAACGGGTGAAGATCCGTAGGGCGGGCGGCGCGGGCCGCACTACGCTCGGCTGCCATGCTCCTCAGTGTCGTCGTGTCCGCCCACCATGCCCACGGGTATCTGAGGGCCGCTCTGGACTCCGTGACCGCACAGGAGGCTCCCGGGGGCGGACCGGTGGAGCTGGAGCTGATCGCCGTGGGCTCCGGCGACGCGGCCGGTGCGCCGGAACTCGCCGTCGCCCGCGAGTGCGCGGCGCGCGACCCCCGCCTGAGCGTGCTCACGCTCGACGGCCCCTGGGACGCCGGCACCGCCCGCAACGCCGGTGCGGCGGCGGCCCGGGGGACGTACCTGCTCTTCCTGGACGGCGACGACCTGCTGCTCCCTGGTGCGGGCGCGGAGATCGCCGCACGGCTGACGGCGGACCGGCCGGACGTGCTGGGCGTGGGGCACGAGTGCGTCGACTGGCGGGGCACGCCGCGACCGGGCCCCGCGATTCCGGCCGCCCGCGGCCAGGTGATCCGCCGGGCCTTCCGGGACGACGCCGGACTCCGCTTCACCGAGGGCCTGTACGGCGATGTCGTGCCCGTCCACCGTGCCCTGTTCCTCGCCGCGGACGCGGGGACCCTGGCCCGGCTCGACCGGGTCTGCGTCCGCCACCGGCCGCGCCGCAGGGGCACACCCGCCACGACGCCGGGCCGCGCGCACTTCGCGGTGATCGACGCCCACGACCGGCTGGCCGGCGCGACCGGCGGCGACCCGCGGGCGGCCGCGGCGCGCACCGCGCACCTGACGGAGGTGCTCGGCGACCGGGACCGCATCGCCCCGGCCGACCGCGCCGCCTTCTTCCGCGCGGCCGGTCTGCCCGGCACGTACACCGCGTACCGCGTCCGGGCGGCCGTCGGTGCCGCGCGCAGCCGGGCGCGCGCCGTCCTGCGCGCCGTCCACAAGTCGGTACGCGCCCGGCTGATGCGGGTCCTCTACCGGGCCGACCTGCACCGCCCGCTGGATCCCCGCCTCGCCGTCTACGCGGCCTACTGGAACCGGGGTGTGGCGTGCAATCCCGCCGCCGTCTACGCCAAGGCCCGGGAACTTGTCCCGCACATCAGGGGCGTCTGGGTCGTCTCCTCCCGGCACCGGGACCGGATGCCGCCGGGCGTGCCGTACGTCATCGAGGGCTCGCGCGCCTACTGGCGGACCATGGCCACCGCGACGTACCTCGTCAACAACTCGAGTTTTCCGGGGGGCTTCACCAAACGCCGGGGCCAGGTCTACCTCCAGACCCACCACGGGACGCCGCTGAAGACGATGGGCCTGGACCAGTACCCGTATCCGGCGCTGACCGGGGGAGTCGACTTCGGGCGGATCGTGGCGCACACCGACCAGTGGGACTTCAGCCTCTCCGCCAACCCGCACAGCTCCGAGATCTGGGACCGGGTGTACCCCTCGACGTACGAGCAGCTGCCCTACGGCTATCCGCGCAACGACGTCCTGTGCACCGCCACGGCGGAACGGACGGCGAAGGCCCGGGCGGAGCTCGGCATCGCGCCCGGGGCGACCGTCCTGCTGTACGCGCCGACCCACCGGGACTACCGCAGGGGGTTCGTCCCGCTGGTGGACGTGGCGCGCCTGGCCCGCGCACTCGGCCCCGGCGGAGTGCTGCTGGTACGCGCCCACTACTTCTACGGGCGCTCGGCCGGGACGGAGGCGACGGAGCGGGTCGTCGACGTCACCGGGCATCCGAGCGTCGAGGAACTCTGCGTCGCCTCCGACGGGCTGATCAGCGACTACTCGTCCCTCGTGTTCGACTACGCGTGCCTGGACCGGCCGGTCATCACCTACGCGCCCGACTGGGAGGCGTACCGGGCATCGCGCGGAACCTACGTCGACCTGCTGTCCGGGCGGCCCGGGGACACACCCGGAGCGGTGGCCACCACCCAGGACGAGCTGTTCGAGCTCCTGCGCACCGGTGCCTGGCGTTCCCCGGAGGCGACGGCCCTGCGCGCCGCCTTCCGCAGCCGCTTCTGCCCGTACGACGACGGGAGGGCGGCGGAGCGGGTGGTGCGGCGGATCTTCCCGGTGGGCCCGGCCTGAATCTCCGGGGGTGTCCTGCGCACCGCGCCGTCGTTGTGTTCAACAGCGCGCGCACACGGCAACGTTGGGAGAGGCACATGCACCGGTCCGCCTACGAGCAGATGCGGATCTGCGTCGAGGAGTACCTGCCCAGGGACCGCAGGCACCGTGTCGTGGACCTCGGCTCGCGGATCTCGGGGAAGCAGTCCCGCACCCACCGGGGGCTGCTCGCGGACCACGACATCGACTACTTCGGGGTCGACGTCCTCGACGGGCCCAACGTGGACGCGGTCATGAAGCGCCCCTACCGCATCCCCGCCCGCTCCCGCAGCGCCGACGTCGTCCTCTCCGGGCAGGCGTTCGAGCACATCCCGTTCTTCTGGGTGTCCATGATGGAGATCGCCCGGGTCCTCAAGCCCGGGGGCCACGCCTTCATCACCGCGCCGTCCCGCGGCCACGCCCACGACGCCCAGGACTGCTGGCGCTACTACCCGGACGGCTTCCGGGCGATGGCGGCGTACTCCGGCCTCGAACTCCGCGAGGCCTACACGGACTTCCCGCCCACCAGGGGGATCTGGCACGACTACGGGTCCATCGACGCGAAGGCGGCCTACTGGGGCGACTCCGTCGGCGTCTTCCGCAGGCCGCAGCGCTACCGCGCACTCACCATGTTCGCCGTGCGGGAGGCGGCGGTGTGGTGGGCGAACCGGGTCGGCGGGGTGGACCGGGTCCCGCTGCCCCGCCCGCTCGACGGCCGTGAGCGCTGCGGGCGGCCGGACACGCGTGCGGTCCCATCAACCACAGGTTGACGAAAGATGACATGAGCCGCAAAACGCGCGTACTGTCCCGCCCCATGGCTTGGCGCAACGCCGTCAACGGCGTCCTTCAGCAACTCACCGGATACCAGCTCAGGCGTGCGACCGTGCCCGCTCCCCGGTCCGCCCCCGCGGCCCCCGCCGCGGCGAAGCCGGCCCCGGCGAAGGCCCCCGTCAAGGCCGCCGTGAAGAAGCCGCAGTTCCCGGCGGACTACGACGACGAGGCGAAGGACATCATCCGCGCGGTCAAGCCGTACACGATGACCTCGCCGGAGCGGCTGAACGCCTTCGTCCTCGCGACGCGGCACGTCGTCAAGCACGGCATCCCCGGCGACATCGTCGAGTGCGGAGTGTGGCGCGGCGGTTCCATGCAGGCCTGCGCGAAGACGCTGCTGTCGCTGGGCGACACCGGCCGCGACCTCTACCTCTTCGACACCTACGAGGGCATGACCCCGCCCACCGCGGAGGACCTGCGGCGGGACGGCAGGCCCGCCCAGGAGCTGCTGGACGCCCAGGGCAAGGACCGGCCCATCTGGGCGGTGGCCTCACTGGAGGACGTACAGGCCGGCTTCGAACAGGTGCCCTACCCGAAGGACCGCATCCACTACGTGCAGGGCAAGGTCGAGGACACCGTCCCCGAGCAGGCGCCCGAGCGGATCTCCGTCCTGCGGCTCGACACCGACTGGTACGCCTCCACCAAGCACGAGCTGAAGCACCTGTACGGCCGGCTGGTGAGCGGCGGAGTCCTGCTGATCGACGACTACGGCTACTGGCAGGGATCGCGCCAGGCCGTGGACGAGTTCCTGGAGGAGACCGGCGAGCAGCTGCTCCTGCTGCGCATGGACGAGGGCCGGATCGCCGTCAAACCCTGAACGCGCAGGCCCCGTTGCGAGCCCCGTGCCTCACCGGCACGGGGCTCGTTCCATACAGAGGACGTCCGTCGCAGAGGACGTCCGCCCGTCCTCCCGGAAGGATCGTGCGCAGCGCCATGGCACCCCGTCTCACCGTCGTCGTCCCGCTCTACAACGTCGAGGACTACCTCGGCGCCTGCCTCGGCTCACTCGCCGGGCAGACCATGGCCGACCTGGAAGTCGTCATGGTGGACGACGGTTCGACGGACGGCAGCGCCGGTGTGGCCCGGGAGTACGCGGCGAAGGATCCGCGCTTCCGTCTCGTCCGCCAGGAGAACGCCGGGCTCGGGGCCGCCCGCAACGCCGGGGCCGGCCACGCGCACCCGGACGCCGGGTTCCTGGCCTTCGTCGACAGCGACGACGTCGTCCCGCCGGACGCGTTCGCCCGGCTGCTGGGCGAACTCGACGCCTCCGGTTCGGACTTCGCCACCGGCAACGTGCTCAGGCTGCGCGCCGGCGGCGCGCTCGAACAGTCCCCGATGTTCCGCAAGCCCATGGAGACGTCCCGCCGGGCCACGCACATCACCCGGGACTGGGTCCTGCTCGGCGACCGCATCGCGTGCAACAAGGTGTTCCGCAGGTCGTTCTGGGACCAGCACGCCTTCGCCTTCCCCACGGGCGTCCTCTACGAGGACATCGCCGTCGTCCTCCCGGCGTACTTCCTGGCCCGGAGCGTCGACGTCGTCGCCGCGCCGGTCTACCACTGGCGGGACCGGGACGGCTCGATCACCACCCGCCGCGCCGTCGCCCGGGGCATCCGCGACCGGGTCACCGCGGTCTCCACCGTCAGCCGGTTCCTCGCCGGACGGGGCATGGCCGAGGCGAAGCGGCGCTACGACGAGCACGCGCTCTCCGGCGACCTGTGGCTGTTCATCGAGGCCCTGCCGGACGGCGACGAGAGCTACCACGAAGCCTTCCTCACCCACGCGAACGCCTTCGCCGACACGGTCGACCCGGCGGTCCTCGACGCGCTCCCGCTGCACCTGCGCGTCAAGTGGCTCCTCATCCGGCAGCGCAGGACGGCGGAACTGCTCGCCCTGCTGGCCCACGAGAGCACCGACCGCGACACCTTCCACGTCCGGGGCGCCCTGCGGCCGAGGGCCGTCCATCCGGGCATCGACGCCCCGCTCCCGCGCCGCGTCACCGCCCTGTCCGGGGCGGACCTCCCCGTGCACGCGCACCTCACCGAGGCCGTGTGGCGGGAGGGCCTGCTGCACCTCAAGGGGTACGCGTACGTGCGCAACGCCCCCGGCAGGTCGGCGGGGACCGGCTGGCTGAGGTCGGGACGCAGGGTGATCCCGCTGCGGCTGCGCCGGAGCACGACGGAGGAGGCGGCGGCCGGCTCCGGCCGCTCGCTGCACGGCTACGAGCGCTCCGGCTTCGAGACCGTCGTCGACCCGCGGCGCCTGGCGGGCAGGCGCACGGCCCGCGGGGCCCGCACCCTGTGGAAGCTGGAGTCCGTCGTCGTCGGCGCCGGCCGGCCGCGCCGGGGCCCCATGCGCCTGCTCGGCAATCCGGCGGCGCCCGCCGTGCGGTACGTCGACGAACGCACGCGGGTCGTCCCCCTGCTGTCCGGCAACAAGCTGGAGCTGCGCGCCGAGCGGATCGACGCCGTGCTCGCAGGGCACCGGGCGACGGAGGCCGGCGACGCGGTCCGCATCGCGGTGCGCGTGCTGGGCCGGGACACGGCGACGGCCCTGCGCATCCAGGAGTGGCGCACGAAGCAGACCCGGGAGTTCCCCCTGGCGCCGGGCGTGGGCGAGGACGGCCGCGGGTTCTTCGCGGACGTGCCGCTGGACGCCTTTCCCGGCACCGACGGGGACTGGGGCGTCCAGCTGGTCGGCGGGGCGCGCCGGCTGACGGTCGCCGCCCGCCCGGAGACGGAGGCGGGTCGCTACCCCCTGGCCGGCGGCCGCGAGGTGTACGCCGCGGCCAACCCCTCCGGCGACCTGGTCCTCACCGACCGGGCCGTCCCGCCCGTCGTCGCGGGCGTGTCCTGGACCGAGGACGGCGGTCTGCTCCTGGAAGGGACCTTCCCGGCCGTGCCGGAGCGCGCGGTGGAGCTGGTCCTGCGCCACAGCGGCCACCACGAGGAGAACACCTTCGCCGTGGAGCGCGAGGGGGCGGACTTCCGCACGGCGGTCGCGCCCTCGGCCGTCGAGGGCCCCGGCGGCACGCTGCCGCTGGCCGAGGGCCGGTGGTACCCCTTCCTGCGGGCGCCCGGCGAAACCGATCCCGAGCGGTACCTGCCGCTGCGGGCGGTGCCCCAGCTGCACGCCGGCCTGCCGCTCCACCGCGACCTGCGCGGCCGCCGCTTCACCCTGGAGCGGCGCTTCCACGACCGGCTCTGCCTGTCGTCGGGCAGTGCCCTGCCGGTGCGCGACCGGGGCGCGTTCGGGCAGCGGCGGCTGCGCGCCCGGTACGCGGCAGCGCGCGGTGCGGGACTGCTGGACACCGTCCTGTACTCCAGTTTCGACGGGCGCCAGTTCTCGGATTCGCCGCGCGCCGTCCAGGAGGAACTGGCCCGCCGTGACACCGGCGTCGAGCACCTCTGGGTGGTGCGGGACCAGCAGGCCGCCGTGCCGGCCGGGGTCCGCGCGGTCGCCCTGCACAGCGCCGAGTGGCACGAGGCGCTGGCCCGCAGCAGGTGGATCGTGACCAACACCCACCTGCCGGAGTGGTTCGAGCGGGCGGAGGGCCAGTTCGTCGTCCAGACCTGGCACGGCACCCCGCTCAAGCGCATCGGCCGCGACCTCGCGGGCACGGCGTTCGCGGACACCGCGTACATGGAGTCCATGCCCCGGAGGGCCGCGCAGTGGAGCGTCCTCGTCTCGCCCAACCGCTTCTCCACCCCGGTACTGCGCCGCGCGTTCGGGCACACCGGCGAGGTGATGGAGTGCGGCTACCCCCGCAACGACCTGCTGTACGCCGCCGACCGGGCGAAGACGGCCGCCGCCGTCCGTCAGTCGCTCGGTGTGCCGCACGGCAAGCGGGTCGTCCTGTACGCCCCGACCTGGCGCGAGGACCGGCCCAGGCGGAGCGGGCTGTACGGACTGGATCTCCAGCTGGACCTGGCGCACGCCCGGAAGGCCCTCGGTGACGATCACGTCCTGCTGGTGCGCCGCCACTACCTGGTCGGCGGCAGCATCCCCGAGGACGACTTCGTGCGGGACGTCTCGCGCCACCCCGACGTGGCGGAACTGATGCTGGTCAGCGACGTGCTGGTCACGGACTACTCGTCCCTGATGTTCGACTTCGCGCAGACGGGGCGCCCGATGTTCTTCCACACCTACGACCTGGAGCACTACCGCGACACCCTGCGCGGCTTCTGCCTCGACTTCGAGAAGCTGGCGCCCGGTCCCCTGCTCACCGCGTCGGCCGATGTCGTCGAGGCGCTGCGCGACCCGGACGCGGCGGGGGCCGGCCACCGCGAGGCGTACGCGAACTTCCGTGCGTCGTTCTGCGACCTCGACGACGGGACGGCGTCGGCACGGGTCGTGGACCGCATGCTGAAGGGGGACCGGGCATGAGCGCTCCCGACTTCAGCTGCGTCGTCACCGCCGCCGCGTGCGGACAGGAGGCGCTGCGCGGATCCGTGGAGTCCGTGCTGGGCCAGAGCCTGCGTGCCGTCGAGGTCGTCGTGGTCCTCGCCCCCGCCGCGTCCGACGAGGTGCGGACGGCGGCCGGGTCACTTGCCGGGCGGTCCCCCGACCGCGTCCGCGTCGTGGAGGCCGCGTCGGACTCCGTCGCGGTCCTGCGCAACGCCGGCCTGGACGGGGCGCGGGGCACGTACGTCCTCGTCCTCGACGCCGGCGAGTGCCTCCAGCAGCACGCCTGCCGCAACCTCCTGGAGGCCGGGACGGGCACCGGAGCCGACCTGGTCGCCGGGCGGTGGAGCCGGCTCACGGAGGACGGGACCAAGGAGCGCGAACCCTCCTGGCAGCAGCAGCTGTTCGCGGACTCCAGGACCGTCCGCCGGTTCACCGACGCACCCGAACTGGCCGTGCACGACGCCCTGGTGTCCGGGTTCTGCGTGCGCCGCGCCGCACTGGAGCGGCACGCCCTGCGCTACTCCGAGGACCTCACCCGCAGCGGCGTCCTCTTCGGGCCGCTGGCCGCGTCCGTGGTGGGCCGCATCGCACTCGTACGCCGCCGGATCGTGTCGGGCAGGGCCCTGCCCGACGACGGACGGGACCTCGCCGGGCTCGTGGAGGCACACCGGCGGGTGTGCCATGTCCTGGTGGCGCAGGGGCTGTCGGAGCTGCGCGAGGAGCGGGACCGCGCCTTCCTGCGGGACCGGTTGGTCCCCCTCGTGCGGACCTTCCCCCAGCGGCCAGCCGCCGAGCGGGCCGGGATCGCCGCCACGGCCTCCCGCGTGCTGCCGGACTGCGTCCCGGACGCGGCCCTCCTGACCCTGCCGCCCGTCGAACGCGTCGGCGTACGACTGCTCCAGCACGGTGACGCGGACGGGGTGCTGGGCGCGGCGTACGCCCTGCGCCGGCGGGGCACCGTGGTCTCGCCCCTCCGGACGGGCGAGGACGGGCGCGTGCACTGGGACGACGGGACCGACCCCGCGCTCGACGTCACCGGACTCGGCCACCAGTACCGCGTGTTCGGCGAGCTCAAGCTCATGAACCGGCTCACCCGCTACCAGGCGGACGGGCGGGCGGTCCAGCTGCGGGGGCGGATCGTCCTGCCCGGCCACACCGGCCCCGACCCGGACGGAACCCTGGGCGCCCACCTGGAGTTCCGGGTACGGGACGGCTCCCGCGCCTTCCGTGTCCCGGTGGACGACCTCAGGGCCGACGCCACCGGCATCGACTGGTCGGCCCGCTTCGACCTCACCGGCGCCGTCCGCCCGCTGGGTCCGCGCGACACGGTCTGGGACGCCCGGATGGTCGTGGAGGACGGCCGGACCCGCTCGGTCAGCGACCTCTTCGCCGCCCACGACCTCGTCGGCCCGGACGACCGGTCACCGGCCCGGCCCCGGCTCGGCGGGCTGACCGGCGACACCTGGCAGCCCTACGTCACCACCCGGGACCATCTGGCGCTCCGCCTGGAGTCCCGCGGCCGGCCCGCCCGCACGGCGCGACGGCTGGTCCACTACGCCACGCACTTCCGCCCCGCGCGCCGGGTCAAGCTCCTGGTGAGGGCGCTCGGCAGGCGCAGGGACCGGCTGCACGCCCGGGGCCTCAAGGTCTCCGTGTACCGCTCCTGGTTCCTGCGGCTTCCCGTGCGCAGGGGCAGCGTGGTGTTCGAGAGCCACATGGGCAGTTGCTACGGCGACAGCCCCCGCGCCGTCCACGAGGAGGTGCGGGCCCGCGGACTGCGGCTGCGCTGCGTGTGGGCGTACGCCGACACCCCCGAGGGCTTTCCGGCGGACGCCCGGCTGGTGCGCCGCTGGTCCTGGCGCTATCTGTGGGCCCTGGCCAGGGCGGAGTACTGGGTCGACAACCAGGGGTTCCCGCAGAACCTCGACAAGCCCCGGGGCACCACCTACCTGCAGACCTGGCACGGGTCGGCGTACAAGCGGATGGGTTTCGACGAGACGCGGGTGCGGATGCAGAACGCCCCGCAGCGCGAGCGCCTCCAGCAGGCGGTGGGCCGGTTCGACCACTTCCTTGTCCGCTCCCCGCACGACGAGCGCACCCTGGCGCGCGCCTACCGGCTGCCCGAGGAGACCCTGCTGCGCACGGGATACCCGCGCAACGACGTCCTCCTCGCGGCGCGGGCCCGGACCGAGGCCGAGGGGCGGCTGCCGCGCCCGGAGCTCGCGGCCCGGCTGGGCCTCCCCGACCACCGCAAGGTCGTGCTGTACGCCCCGACCTTCCGGGGCGGCCCCGGAAGGCGCAGGCGGCAGCGGCTCCTGCTGGACGCGGCGCGCTTCGCCGAGCGCTTCGGCGACACGTACACGCTGCTGGTGCGGGCCCACTACCTGGAGGCGGCGAGCCTGCCGCCCTGCCCGCCCGGGTCGGTCGTGGACGTCTCGGACCACCACGACGTCAGCGAACTCCTCGCGCTCACCGACGTACTGGTCACGGACTACTCGTCGATCATGTTCGACTTCGCGCTCCTGGACCGCCCGATCGTCCTGTTCGCCCCCGACCTCGACGCGTACGCCGCCGAGCGGGGCAGCTACTTCGACCTGCGGGAGAAGGCGCCGGGGCCGGTGGCGGCGACCGAGGAGGAGCTGTTCACCGTGCTGGCCCGCCTGAAGAGCGCGGACACCGGTTTCCAGGACCGGCGTGCCGCCTTCGCCACGGAGTTCGGTGCCTACGACCGGGGGGACGCGGCCCGGACGGTCGTCGACACCGTCTTCGCCCGGCACCTCGCCCCGTCCCGCACCATCCGTACCGGGGAGGACCGCTGATGAGCGGCAGCCGTGAACGCGACGTCTTCGTCGTCGCCAACAGCACCGACGAACTCGGCGGTGTGACCGGCTGGACGCACCGCATGGCCCAGCTCTTCCAGGAGGCGGGCCACCGGGTGCACGTCGTCGGCGTGCACGCCTCGGAGCGGAAGATGGCCCTGCCCGAGGCGCACGGTCACCCCGTCACCGCCCTGTACCCGGCGCACCCGCCGACCCCCTGGGCCCCCCAGGGGGTGCGGGACCGCTTCCGGATCGCCGCCCGGCGCGCCGAGGCCGCCCGCGTGGCGGAGAAGCGGCGTGCCGTCGGCCGGCTCTCCGAGATCTTCCGGGGGGCCCGGCCCGGCGGGGTGGTGATCGTCAGCCAGGTGTGGGCGATGGAGTGGGTCGGCGAGGCGGACACGTCGGGCCTGCGCGTCATCGGGATGAGCCACGAGTCGTACGACTACTCACGGGCGAGCCACCGCTACCGCTGGATCAGGAACCACTACACGGCGCTCGACCGCTGGCTCGTCCTCACGGCGCAGGACGCCGACAGCTGGGCGGGCGACGGGATGAACAACGTGGGCTTCATGCCCAACGCCCTGGCGGCCCTGCCCGAGGTGCCCTCGCCGCGCCGGGAGAAGTCGGTGGCGAGCATCGGCAGGCTCACGGACCAGAAGGGCATCGACATGCTCCTGGACACCTGGGCGCTGGTGGCCCCGCAGCGCCCTCAGTGGCGGCTGGACATCCACGGGACGGGCGAGGACGAGGAGGCGCTCAAGGAGCAGTGCACCGCCCTGGGACTGGACGGCTCGGTCGGCTGGCGCGGACGCACCGACGACGTCCCGGCGTCCCTCGCGGACTCCTCCGTCTTCGTCCAGTCCTCGCGCGGCGAGGGCTTCCCCCTGGCCCTGATGGAGGCGATGGCGAGCGGGCTGCCGTGCGCGGCCTTCGACTGCGCCCCGGGCGTCCGCGAGATCGTCCGGGACGGCGAGGACGGTCTGCTCGCGCCGGCCGGGGACATCGGGGCGCTCGCCGACCAGCTGCTGCGGCTCACCGGCAACCCCCGCATGCGGGACGCCATGGGGGACCGTGCGCGGATCAACGTCCAGCGGTTCTCCGAGGCGGAGATCATGTGCCGCTGGGAGGAACTGTTCGCGTTCCTGGAGCGCTGACCCCCGCCGGGGCGGGGGCCACCGGAACCGTCCGGCCGGGCGGGGCGTACGTCCCGTAGGCCACCGGGCGCGGTGAGCCGCCGCGCCCCCGCCGCCTCAGCCGTTGGTGTACTCCCGCACGGGCACCTGGCGGGGCACCCCCGTCGGCCCCCGGCCCGTCAGGGGCACGGGGACCGGCAGCCCGGAGGTGTCCCCGAGGAAGACCCGGCGCACCACGCGCTCGGCGGCGTGCCCGTCGTCGTACGGACAGAACCGGGCCCGGAAGGCCGCCCGGCGCTGGGCGGAGCGCGGGCCGCGCCAGTGGTCCGTGGCGAAGATCTCGTGCAGCTCCTCCTGGTCCCGGGCCACCGCCCCGGGCGGGAAGGCCGCCGGATCGAAGTACGTCCCCCGCGCCGCCTCGTAGGCCTGCGCGTCCTCCAGGTGCAGGACCACCGGGCGGTCCAGGTTGACGTAGTCGAACATCAGCGACGAGTAGTCCGTGATCAGCCCGTCGGAGGCGAGGCAGAGCTCCTCCACGGAGGGGTGGGCGCTGACGTCGATGATCCGCGGGTGCCGGGTGTGCCCGGCGGTCGCCCTGGCCGTCGCGTCCAGGTAGTGGGAGCGGGCCAGGATCACGAAGTGCGGGCCCAGGACCCGGACGAGCTGTTCCAGGTCCAGGGTGTGCCGCTGCTCGCGCCGGTAGTCGCGGTGGGTCGGCGCGTACAGCAGGGCCGTGCTGCCCGGGGGGACGCCGAGCCGCTCGCGCAGCCGGGCGGCCTGGTCGGGGGCCGCGCGGTGGAAGACGTCGTTGCGGGGGCTGCCGTACTCCAGCGTGGTGTAGCCGGACGGATAGGTGCGCTCCCACACGAGCGTGGAGTGCTGGTTGGCCGACAGGGAGAAGTCCCACTTGTCGACGTTGCGCAGCAACTGCTCGAAGTCCATGGACCCGGCGGCCGCGGGACGGTGCACGAGGTCGGTGCCCATGGTCTTCAGGGGCGTGCCGTGATGGGTCTGCAGCAGCACCTGCCCGCGCCTCTTCACCAGCCTGCGGTCGAAGTTGACGTTGTTGACGAGGTACTTCGACCGGGCCAGGGCGGTCCAGTAGGCGGCCGTGCCCGGGTGCAGCACCCGGGTCGCCTCGGGAACCGTGCCGGCGTCCTCGGGCCGGCAGATCCAGGAGGTCCGGATCCCCGGCACGAGTGCCCGGGCCGTGGCCTCCAGGGCCGCGGGGCTGCACGTGTAGCCCCGGTGCCAGTACGCCGCGAACACCGCGTCCCCCGCCCTGACGGGGAGGCGCAGCTGCACGCGGTAGTGGAGCTGCAGGGCGGCCCCGCGGGCGGCCCTGCGCACCGTCGACCCGGCGCGCCCGAGCCGGATGCGCAGCCGCTGCGCGGTCCAGAGCGCCCGGTAGGTGCGGTGGGCGCCGAGCCGGAACAGGGCGTGCCGCAGGCGGGCGCGGCGCGGCACCGGGGCGCCGGGGGTGCGGTAGCGGCGGCAGTGGGCACGGGCCCGGCGGAAGAACTCCCCCCGGGTGCCGCGCGGGAGACGCCCCCGGGAGGTGAAGAGCGTCGAGAAGTGGTCGAGCATCCTGCGGAATATCACCGGGCGCCAGCTCGCGAGCGCGGGCCGGGAGTCGATGAAGGCGAAGACGCGGTCGTACTGGTCGAACACGTCGAAGTGCCGGGGGGTGGTGGTGGAGAGGATGTTGCCCCGGCGCCTCTGCCGGTAGCCGACGCAGACGGTGTCCAGGACGGCGATCGACCCGGCCGCCATGAGCACCGGGTAGGTCCACGGGGTGTCCTCGTAGTAGCCCGGCGGGAAGGTGAAGCCCTCGGCCTCGACGAACTCGCGCCGGTACGCCTTGTTCCAGACGACCATCAGGACCTTGAGCAGCTCCGGGCGGTCCGCGAGGCGGAAGGACGGCGGGCCGGTCTCGGCGAGGTGTTCGGCGAAGGTGTTCCGCACGCTCTCGCCGGACCAGTGGGTGCGGGCGTAGTCGTAGACCAGGACGTCGGGGCCGCCGGTGGCCCCCAGCCGGTCGGCGATGGCCTGGAGCGCCTCGGGGGCGAAGGTGTCGTCGCCGTCGAGGAAGAGGAGGTAGTCCCCGGTGGCCCGGGCGACCCCGGCGTTGCGGGCCGGCCCGAGTCCGGCGTTGTGCGGCAGGTGCACGACGGTGACGCGGGGGTCGCGGACGGCGTACTCGTCGGCGATCGGGCCGCAGGCGTCCGGTGAGCAGTCGTCGACCACGATGATCTCGTAGTCCTTGAAGGACTGGTCCAGCACGGAGTCGAGACACGCGTGCAGGTACGCCTGGACCCGGTACGCGGGCACGATGACACTGAACCGGGGCACAACACATCCAGGGGGCGCTCGCGGGCGGGCAGGTGGCCCGCAAACGGCCGATGGAGTGACTTGGTTACGCCGGACGTGGCATTCGGGGGAAGTGCGAGGTAGGGCGGCCCGCACGAGAGTGAACGGACCGCCCCGAGGTTGACGAACGTCTGTGCTGTACCGGCTATTTCGCCGGCCTCCTCCACTTCACGGCGGGCCTTCTGACCGCACCGCTCGGTACCTGGCTCCTCACTTCACCGCGCCTGCCATCACGCCGGAGACGAACTGCCGCTGGAAGGCGAAGAAGACCGCCAGCGGGATCACCATCGACACGAAGGCGCCGGGCGCCAGTACGTCGATGTTGTTGCCGAACTGGCGGACCTGCTGCTGCAGCGCGACCGTGATCGGCGGGGACTCCGAGTCCGCGAAGATCAGGGCGACCAGCATGTCGTTCCACACCCAGAGGAACTGGAAGATCCCGAGCGAGGCGATCGCGGGCCCGCCGAGCGGCATCACGACCCGGGTGAACAGCCGGATCTCGCCCGCCCCGTCCAGCCGCGCCGCTTCCAGGAGCTCGCGAGGGATCTCCGCGAAGAAGTTCCGCAGCAGGAAGATGGCGAACGGCAGGCCGAAGGCCGTGTGGAACATGATCACGCCGAACGTCGTCTCGAAGATCCCGATCGTGCCGAAGAGTTCGGACACCGGGATCAGGGCGACCTGGACGGGGACCACCAACAGGCCCACGACGAGAAGGAACCACCAGTCCCGGCCGGGGAACTCCATCCAGGCGAAGGCGTATCCGGCGAACGAACCGATCACGACCACGAGGAAGGTGGCCGGGACGGTGATCAGGACCGTGCTGACGAGGGAGCCGGTGATGGTCGAGTTGTCCAGCAGGCGCTCGTAGTTGTCGAAGGTGAGCTGGGACGGGGCGGTGAAGACCTTCCACCAGCCGGTCGCGGCGATGTCCTCCGCGCCGCGCAGGGACGACAGCAGCAGCCCGATCGTCGGCATCAGCCAGAACAGCCCCACCAGGACGAGGAAGACCCGCATGCCCCCGCCGCCCGCCCGGGCGGCGATCCGCGCCCCGAGGGACCGCCCGGCACGGGGCGCGGCCTCGGTCCGGGGTCCGGGTGCGGCCTTCGCGACCTCGGTCGTCGTCATCGGCGCCCCTCCTTCCGTATCCGGCGCACGTTGCTGCGCTCTTCCGGGGGGCGACCCCCGTACCCCCGGCAGCGGGATGGTGCGGTGCGGGTCCGGGCGGTCATCGGCGCCCCTCCTTCCGTATCCGGCGCACGTTGAACAGCATCACGGGGATCACCAGCAGCAGCAGGAGTACCGCGATGGCGCTGCCGACGCCCAGGTCCGCGTCCGTGCCGAACGACGAGCGGTACAGCTGCAGGGCAAGGACGTTCGCGTCGTCCTGGGAGGATCCCGGGGCGATGATGAAGACCAGGTCGAAGATCTTCAGCACGTTGATCATCAGGGTGACCAGTACCACCGCGAGGACGGGCGCGAGCATCGGGACGGTGATCCTGCGGAACACCTGCCACTCGTTCGCGCCGTCCACCCGGGCCGCTTCCAGGAGTTCGCGCGGCAGGCCGGCCAGCCCCGCCGCGATCAGCACCATCGCGAAGCCCGCCCACATCCAGACGTAGCTGCCGATGATCCCCGGCGTCACCAGGGACGGCCCGAGCCAGTCGACTCCGTTGTAGGGCTCGCGGAAGTTGTCCGCCGGGAGCCGGAGGACCGCTCCGTCCGCCGAGGCGGGCAGGGTGAAGACACCGTCCGCGCCCGCCGTGGTCCTCGCGACGACCTTGCCGTCCTTGACCGCCTCCACGGTGATGCCCTTGAGGCCCAGCTCCGAGGGATCGACGACGTTGGGCTTGCCGCCCCCGCCCTTGGTGAAGTCGAGCCACGCCGTCCCGGTGATGCCGTCCCCGGAGGGGGCGGCCGCCTTCGCGGGCGCCGCGTCGCCGGGCATCCTGGACGGCACCACACCGACCAGCGGCAGGCCGGCCGGTTCACCGGCCCGCACCGGCTCCTTGGTGACGAAGGAGCCGCCGCCACCCGCCTTCAGCGGGTGCACGGGCAGCGGATGCGCCTTCGGGAAGCCGGACGACTCGGCGAACGAGTCGTGCACGCCCACCACGACGGCGTTGGCCACCCCGCGCTCCGGCGCCTGCTCGTACACCAGCCGGAAGATGATCCCGGCGGCCAGCATCGAGATCGCCATCGGCATGAAGACGATCAGCTTGAACGCCGTACCCCACCTGATCCGTTCGGTGAGCACCGCGAAGATCAGCCCCAGTGCGGTGGAGACCGTCGGGGCGAGGACGACCCAGACCGCGTTGTTCCTGACCGCCGTGCGGATGGTGTCGTCCGTGAACAGCGCCCTGTAGTTGTCGAGGCCCGCGAACCCCGTGCCCGCCTGGTCCAGGAACGAGCGGTAGACGGAATAGACGATCGGATAGACGACGAGGGCGCCGAGCAGCACCAGGGCCGGCAGCAGGAAGGCCGCGGCGACGGCCCTGCGGGTGCCGGTCACGCTCCGGCGCGTCCGTGTCCTCGTCGTACCGGGACGCTTGTCGGCGGGGGGCGCGGCCTGCGCGCCCCCCGCTGTCGCAGTGGTCATCCCGTCAGCTCGTGTACGCCTTGGCGGCGTCGGACTCCAGTTTCGCCTGGGTCCCCGCGATGTCCTTCGGGTTCTTCAGGAAGTCCTGGAGCGTCTTCCACTCGCCCTTCCCGGGCGTCCCGCCGAACGACTGCGGGGCCTGGTCGGACATGTCGAACCTGACGTCGTCCCCGGCCGCGATCAGCGCCTCGGCGATCTTGCGCTGTACGTCGTTCGGGTAAGCGGCCGTGTCCAGGGCCTTGTTGGGCGAGATGAACCCGCCGGCCTCGGCCCAGATCTTCGCCGCGTCGGTGGACGCGAGCCAGGTCAGCAGGGCCTGGGCGCCCTTGCCGTCCTTCAGCGCCACGGCCGCGTCGCCGCCCGTCACCACGGGGGAGTCCGCACCCACCGCGGGGAACGGGAACACCTTGGCGTCCGTGCCGATCTTCGCCTTGGTCTGCGCGATGTTGATGGAGACGAAGTCGCCCTCGAACACCATCGCGCCCTTGGGCTGGTCGCCGCCGGTGAACGTCTGGGTGACCGAGACGGGGAACTCGGTCTGCAGCGCGCCGTCGGCGCCCCCGGAGATCAGGCTCGGCTTGCCGAACAGTTCGGCGAGGGTGGTGAGGGCGTCCTTGACGGAGGCGTCCGTCCACTTGATCTCGTGCTTGGCCAGCTGGTCGTACTTCTCCGGCCCGGCCTGCGAGAGGTAGATGTTCTCGAACCAGTCGGTCAGGGTCCAGCCGTCCGCGCCGCCGACCGATACCGGGGTGACACCGGAGGCGGAGACCGTCTCGGCGGTGGCGATGAAGTCCTTCCAGGTCTTCGGCTCGCTCGCGCCCGCGTTCTCGAACGCCTGGGCGTTGTACCAGACCAGGGACTTGTTGGCGGCCTTGAAGTAGACGCCGTACTGGGTGCCGTCGACCGAGCCGAGGTCCTGCCAGACCTGTGCGTAGTTCTGGCCCAGCTGCGCCCGCGCCTCGTTGCCGACCGGCTTCGCCCACTTCTTCGCCACGGCCTGCTGGATGGCGCCCACCTGCGGGATCATCGCCACGTCCGGGGGCTGGCCGCCCGCGATCTTCGTGCCGAGGAAGTTGACGATCGGGTCCTGCGCCGGCACGAAGGTGACCGTGGCGCCGGTGCGCTTCTCGAACTCGTCCAGCACCTTGGTGAAGTTGGCCTGCTCGGGGCCCGTCCACACCGCCGCGACGGAGATCTTCTCGCCGTCGAGCTTGGGCAGGGTGACGCTCGACGAGCTGTCCTCGCCCTTGCCGGAGCCCTTGTCCGCCTTGTCCTTGCCGCCGTCGCCGTCGTCACCGCAGCCGGTGAGGGCCAGCGCTCCGATGGCGGTGAACACCACTGCGGCCCTACGCATTCGAAGGGTTGTGCGCATCTCTGCCCCGTTTCTTCTGTGCGCATGTACGCGAACCGGCACCGACCGCGGCTCGCCGCAGTGTCGTTCACGTCTCCCGCCGGGGCCCGGTTCACGTCGTCCGTGCGCACAGTCCTACGCCCGGCGCACCGGTGCCGCAATACCGTCTTCGCCCTCAACTCGGTGATCGTGATGGGCTCGTGACGTCATGACGAAACAGCCTCGTGGAGGAACGTCCGCGATCGGCGGAGGGCGTGGCGAGGTGCCGGACGGCGTGGGCCCGGCGGCCGGCCGGGACCGTCAGGAGTGCGGGAGCAGCGGAGGCAGCCGCCCGGCGTTCACGGAACGGGCGGCCCGTTCCAGGGCGCTGGCCAGAAGAGCCAGGTCCGTGGGGCCGTTGCCCAGCTCACGCACGGGCCGACGTGTGGGGGGATCGCCCATCCGCTCCCACTCCAGCGGCACGACGGTGGGGCGCTGCGTCGCCGTGCGCGGGATCCGGCCGGTGACCCGGCCGCCCTGGAACGGAGTGACCCTGCCGTCCGGATGGCCCAGCCGCCCGCGGCCCGGCGCGGCCTCGTCCGGGGACGGGGGGACGACCGGCGGGTCGAGCACGATGCGCAGCCGGGCGCCCCGGGCCAGCTCGGTGTCCTCGGTGCGGTCGGGACGGGCGGACGTCGCGACCAGGTGGACGCCGAGACGCCCGCCGTCCCGGGCGACGGCCTCCAGCACGCGCACCACCGACCCGGCGGACGGGCGGCCGGGGCTGCCGAGTGCCGGGGCGACCAGGGCGTCGAAGTCGTCGGCCAGCACGACCAGCCGGGGCAGCGGGGAGGGACCCGGGTCCACGGGGCGGGCCGAGGCGGGCCGAAGCCGCAGGGTGCCGCCCGCGGGTGTGTCGAGGTCGCCGCGCTGTTCCACGGCACCGGCGGGCCGCCGGCCGGGCTGCGGTGCCCGCGACTCCTCGTACCGCGCGTGCCAGTCGGTGAAGTCCAGGTCCCCGAGCAGCTCCGCCCGGCGCTTCAGCTCGCCGCCGAGCGCCTGGGCGAACTCCCGCATCCGGACGGGGTCCGAGGCCACGAGGTGGGTGAAGACGTGGGGCAGTTCCGTGCACGGGCGCAGGCCCTCGCCGCGCTCCCCGTGCTCGCCGCCCGCCCCGTCGATCAGGAGGATGCCGAGCCGGTCGGGACGGGCGGCCGACGCCAGGGAGGCGGCGACGGCGCGCAGCAGCTCCGTACGGCCGCTGCCGACGGGGCCCTCGACCAGGAGGTGCGGTCCTTCGTCGGCCAGGTCCACGGACAGCGGGCCCCGGGGGCCGGCGCCCAGCACGAGCACGGGACGGCCCGCGTAGTGCGAGGAGGGCGCGGCGGCGCCGCTGTCGCGCCGCTGGGCGCCGATCCGGGGGGAAGCACCGCCGCCGGAGCCCGCCGGGTAGGCGGAGCCGCCCGCGCCGGAGCTGGTCGCCCCGCCGCCCCGGAACGGGGTGTGCTCGGGGGACTCGCGGGGGGCACCGACCCGCGGGCCCGTGCTCAGGGTGCGGCCGGAGCCGGCCGGGTCCAGGTCGGCGCCGGGCGTCGTGGCCACGCGCACCGTCGCGCCGGGCTGGTCCTCCGCGGTGGAGGCCCAGCGGGCCATCAGGGAGGCGGGGGTGGCCCGGGCGAGCCCCAGCTCGTCCAGCAGCCGGGCGGAGGGGGGCAGAGCGGCCGCGGCCATCGGCCGGCCGGTCAGGGACGCGGAGCCCTCGTCCCGCAGCGGTGCCAGCGCGCGCCCGAACCGCTCGGCCCAGGCGGCCGAGACCGCGTCCACCGCGGCGACGGTGCCGTGTCCCGCGGCCTGGCCGCCCGCCGTGCGCAGCAGCCGCAGCGCGGTCGCCACATCACCGCTCAGCAGGGCCACCGCACCGCACTCGCGGAAGGCGATCGAGGCCCGGCAGGCGCTGTCGTAGGTCGCGGTGACCGGGGAGGTGGGGGAGGCGGCCGGTGTCTCGGCCAGGCAGATCAGGTGGATGCCGGCAGCGGCACCGGAGCCCGCGAGCGCCGCGGTGGTCTCGCGCAGCGACGCTGATCCGGGGTCGCCGTCGACGATCACCACGGTGCGCGGCCCGGTGTGCCGGCGGGCAGCCGCGGCCACCGCGGACCGGTCCGCGCTGGCCCAGCCGGAGCCCAGGGGTCCCTCCTCCACGCGCCGGGTCAGCTCCGCCGCGCGGGCGGCGGCCTGCTCGCGGTCGTACGCGAGGAGCAGCCGGCAGTCCTGGCCGTGCATGGGGCGCAGGTGCGGCAGCCAGCCGAGCCAGGACCACTCGCGCCGCCGCTCCTCCGGGCTCCGGGCGCGGTCCGCGCTGATGAGCACGATCTCCAGGTCGAACGGGGAGTGCAGCGCCGCGAGCTGCGCCACGGTCGAGCGGACGAGCCCGGACAGCCTCTCGCGGGGCCCGGCGAGGCCGAGCGAGCCCGCTTCGCGGAGTCCCACGGTGACCGGAACGGCGGGCAGGTCCGCGCGCTCGGTCGTGCCCAGCCGTACGACCATGGCCTCGGGGTGCGCGGTGCCGCGCTCCCACAGGCGCGGGCCGGGACCGAGCGCCGTGAGGAGCACGGTCGCGGGGTCGGGCCAGGTCCCGGCCGGGGCCGAGGGAGAGGGGGAGGGGGCCGGGAAGGTGTGCGCGGCGGTGGCGTCGTCGGCCCGCCCCGCGTCGTGGGACGCCTCCGGGCCCGGTTCGGCCCTGCCGCCGGCGAGGCGCCGGGCCCAGGCCCCTATGCCGCCCCGTCTGGTGGCTCCGCCGGGGGTGAGGCCGGCGCCGTGCCCGTGGGCGCCGTCGAGGTGGGCGTCATGGCCGGACGGGCCTTCGCCGAACGGGTCGTGGGCGCTCCGCCCCGAGGGTGCGGCGCTGTAGCCGTGCGTCTCCCCGTCGGAGCCGGCTCCCGGCCCGTCCGGGCCGTGGGCGGCGCCGGCGTCGGGCCGGGCGACCCGGAGGTGGCCTTCGCCGTCCGGTGTCGTCGTGAGCGCGGGCGTGCGGGTGCCGGAGGTCAGCCGCAGCGTGGATTCGCCGAGCCGCAGCAGGGCGCCCGGCAGCAGCGGCACCGGGCGCCCGCCGACCTCCGCGCCGTCCAGCGAGGTGCCGTTGGTGGAGCCCAGGTCGGACACCGAGACCCGGCCGTCCCGGGAGACCGTGACCGCGCAGTGCAGGCGGGACACGTCCGGGTCGTCCAGCGGGACGTCGGCCTCCGCGGAGCGGCCGATGCGGATCTGCCCGCCGTGGAGCAGGTGGACCCCTCCGGCGTCGGGGCCCGCGATCACGTGCAGCCGCGCCGGGACGGCGTCGTCGGCCGCCTCGTCCTCACCGGGCACCTGGAGGGAGAGCACGGCGCCGTCGACCAGGGGCGGCTCGCCGAGGGCGCAGCGCTGCGGGTCCAGGCGGTCGCGCCCCGCGTACAGCACGGTGGCACCGCCGCCCAGGGATCCCTCCGGGCCGGACACCGCGGTGGCCAGCCCGGAGGCCACGGCCGCGAGGGCCGTCCCCGCGGGGGCGGTGACGAGCACGTCGCAGGCGCGCGGCGGGGTCTGGCCGCTGCGCGGCGCGAGGACGGTCAGCCGGATCTGCATCGCGTCAGCGGTCCCTTCTGCGCGGGGTGCCGGCAGGGGGAGCCGCCCTGTGATTCCCCCCACCCGGCACGGACGCGTCGTCCGGTACAGGTCGTCACGGAACGTGAGTCTCGCGACCACACGGTTCCGTGCTGCTGGCATCCTCGCACCTGCCGCTGACAACACGCCCGGGGGTGACCGCTAAGTGATCTTGATTGGCCGAGTACGGGTGCAAAAGTGCCTGCTTGGTCCTGCCCGGGACGTGCTGCACACTCGTTCGGCAACCAACTCTTCCGTGTCGGCGTCTTCCCTCGAACACGACCGGAGGACGACCGGCCGGTGCCCCGTACCGCGGCACTAGAGTGGGCCGGGATATCCGGGCGGGACCGGGGGTACCGCCGGCACAACGATCAGCAGGGAGCGCATGACGTGCGGCCGGTAGGCAGCAAGTACCTGCTCGAGGAGCCGCTCGGACGCGGCGCCACGGGCACCGTCTGGCGAGCCCGCCAGCGGGAGACCGCGGGCGCCGAGGCGGCCGTCGCCGGGCAGCCCGGCGAGACCGTTGCGATCAAGGTGCTCAAGGAGGAGCTGGCCAACGACGCGGACGTCGTGATGCGGTTCCTGCGCGAGCGCTCCGTGCTGCTGCGGCTCACCCACCCGAACATCGTCCGGACCCGGGACCTCGTCGTCGAGGGCGATCTCCTCGCCCTGGTGATGGACCTGGTCGACGGCCCCGACCTGCACCGCTACCTGCGCGAGAACGGCCCGCTCACCCCGGTCGCGGCCTCGCTGCTCACGGCCCAGATCGCGGACGCGCTCGCCGCCAGCCACGCCGACGGCGTGGTCCACCGCGACCTCAAGCCGGCCAACGTGCTCCTCGACGAGCGCAACGGCGAGATGCACCCGATGCTCACCGACTTCGGCATCGCCCGTCTCGCGGACTCCCCGGGGCTGACCCGGACCCACGAGTTCGTCGGCACCCCGGCGTACGTGGCGCCCGAGTCCGCCGAGGGCCGCCCCCAGACCTCCGCCGTGGACATCTACGGCGCGGGCATCCTGCTGTACGAGCTGGTCACCGGCCGCCCGCCGTTCGCCGGGGGCTCCGCACTCGAAGTCCTGCACCGGCACCTCAGCGAGGAGCCCCGGCGCCCCGGCAACGTGCCGGAGCCGCTGTGGACGGTCATCGAGCGCTGCCTGCGCAAGGACCCCGGCCAGCGGCCCAGCGCCGTCAGCCTGGCCCGCGCGCTGCGCACCGTCGGCGCCGGCGTCGGAGTGCACGCGAACTCGGCCCAGATCGCCGCAGCCGAGGGCGTGGGCGCCCTGCTCGCCCCCGACCCGGCCCCCGCCGCCGTACCGGACATCCCCGGCGCCGCGGACCTCACGCAGGTGCTGCCCGGCAACGCGGGCTCCTACGACCCGGCCGCCCCGACCAGCGTCATGCAGCAGACCGGGGGGCCGGCCGGCCAGGCCGATCCGACGGCGATGATGCCGCCCGTGCCGCCGCACCCCGACGGCCCTCCGCGGCCCGACGAGCCGCACCCCTGGCAGTCCCAGCTCAGGGCGGCCCGCGACCGCAACGAGCAGACGCAGGTCCAGTACCTCGACCCCAGCCAGGACCCGCTGCGCCGCCGCCCCCAGCGCCAGCAGCAGCCGCCGCAGGCGCAGCAGCAGCCCCAGCGTCAGCAGCGCCCCCAGCACCAGCAGTACCCGCCGCAGCAGCAGCAGCAGCCCCAGCGCTACAGCCAGCCGCAGCAGCAGCCCCAGCGGCAGCAGTACGCGCCGCAGCAGCGCCCCGCGCCGCAGCCGCCGGAGCCGCGCCGGCCGAGGCAGCGCAGCGCCAACCCGATGCGCATCCCGGGGCTCGGCTGCCTCAAGGGATGCCTGTTCTCGGTGGTGCTGCTGATCGTCGCCGCCTGGCTCATCTGGGAGCTGACGCCGCTTCAGGACTGGGTCGCCCAGGGACAGAGCTTCTGGAGCGCCATAGGGGACGGCATCGACAACGTCACCAAGTGGTTCGAGGACCTGGGGGGCGGCTCGGGCAGCTCCAGCGGTTCCACCGGCCAGTAGACCGCCCCTGCCTGTGTCTTTGTCGACTTCCGCGGGGTCAATTCGCCCGCAGAAGTGAAGGTTGGCGCCATCCAGGGCACGCGACCCCCCGATCGCCGCGTAACTTTGTCGACCGGGGGGTCAACGCCAGCCGCTGAGGGAGCAGTCTTGGCACGGAATATCGGCAGCCGGTACACCGCGCACCAGATCCTGGGGCGTGGCAGCGCCGGCACGGTGTGGCTCGGTGAGGGGCCCGAGGGTCCGGTCGCCATCAAGCTGCTCCGCGAGGACCTCGCGTCCGACCAGGAGCTCGTGGGCCGCTTCGTGCAGGAGCGCACCGCGCTGCTCGGACTCGGCCATCCGCACGTCGTCGCCGTCCGCGACCTCGTGGTGGACGGCACCGACCTGGCCCTGGTGATGGACCTCGTGCGGGGCACCGACCTGCGCACCCGTCTGGACCGGGAGCGCCGCCTCGCACCCGAGGCCGCGGTGGCGATCATCGCCGACGTCGCCGACGGCCTCGCCGCCGCCCACCGCGCCGGAGTCGTGCACCGCGACGTCAAGCCGGAGAACATCCTGCTCGACATGGAGGGCCCGGCCGGCCCCGGCGGCTCGCACCCCGCCCTGCTGACCGACTTCGGCGTCGCCAAGCTGATCGACACCCCCCGCCGTACGAAGGCCACCAAGATCATCGGCACGCCGGACTACCTGGCTCCCGAGATCGTCGAAGGCCTCCCGCCGCGCGCCGCCGTGGACATCTACGCGCTCGCGACCGTGCTCTACGAGCTCCTCGCGGGCTTCACCCCCTTCGGCGGCGGGCATCCCGGGGCCGTCCTGCGCCGCCACGTGACCGAGACGGTCGTGCCGCTGCCGGGCATCCCCGAGGAGCTCTGGCAGCTCCTCGTCCAGTGCCTGGCCAAGGCTCCCGCCTCCCGCCTGCGCGCGTCCGAGCTCGCCGCCGGCCTGCGCGCGCTGCTCCCGCTCCTGTCGGGGATACCCCCGCTCGACGTCGACGAGCCGGACACCGAGCAGCCGCAGGCCTACGACGAGCAGCCCTACGCCCCGGCCGCCGAGGAGCCGCGCCGCCGGGGCGCGGTCCCGCTCGTGCCCGGGTCGAGCCCCGACTCCAACCGGGACACCCACACGAGCATGCGCGTACCCGGGCCCGACGAACTGGCGGGCGGCCCCCTCGGCACCGCCCGCGCGCCGCGTGCCCCGGGCCGGCCCCGCCCCGGGTCCGCCCGGAACAGGTCTGCGGCCGTCCGCAAGCGCAGGATCACCCTCGGTGTCGCCGTGGTCGCCCTGTGCGCGGCCCTGGGTGTCGGCGGCTGGCTGGCCATCGGCGGCGACGACACCGGGTCGGCCCCCGAGGACACGCGGAATTCGGCGCCCGCGACCCCCTGAGACCGGGCTCCGTGCCGGGCCGGATCCGGGGGAGGGCCAGGTTCACTCGTCCAGCCGTTAGGCTGGACCCGTGGCAGTCGTCGATATTTCCGAAGAGCTGAAGTCCCTCTCCTCGACCATGGGGTCGATCGAGGCCGTCCTGGACCTCGATGCGCTGAGGGCTGACATCGCCGCGCTCGAGGAGCAGGCGGCGGCCCCGTCCCTCTGGGACGACCCGGAGGCGGCACAGAAGATCACCAGCAAGCTTTCGCACCTCCAGGCCGAGGTCCGCAAGGCCGAGGCGCTGCGCGGCCGCATCGACGACCTCGCGGTGCTCTTCGAGCTCGCCGAGGACGAGGGCGACGCGGATGCCCTCGCGGAGGCGGAGTCCGAGCTGCAGTCGGTCCGCAAGGCGCTGGACGAGATGGAGGTCCGCACGCTCCTCTCCGGCGAGTACGACGCCCGGGAGGCCCTGGTGACCATCCGGGCCGAGGCCGGCGGCGTCGACGCGGCGGACTTCGCGGAGAAACTCCAGCGCATGTACCTCCGCTGGGCCGAGCGGCACAACTACAAGACCGAGGTCTACGAGACGGCGTACGCCGAGGAGGCCGGCATCAAGTCGACCACCTTCGCCGTCGAGGTCCCGTACGCCTACGGCACGCTCTCCGTCGAGCAGGGCACCCACCGGCTCGTCCGCATCTCGCCCTTCGACAACCAGGGCCGTCGCCAGACCTCCTTCGCGGGTGTCGAGGTGCTGCCCGTGGTCGAGCAGACGGACCACGTCGAGATCGACGAGTCCGAACTCCGCGTGGACGTCTACCGTTCCTCGGGTCCCGGCGGCCAGGGCGTCAACACCACGGACTCCGCGGTGCGCCTGACCCACCTGCCCACCGGCATCGTCGTCTCCTGCCAGAACGAGCGCTCGCAGATCCAGAACAAGGCGTCCGCGATGAACGTCCTCCAGGCGAAGCTCCTCGAGCGCCGCCGCCAGGAGGAGCAGGCGAAGATGAACGCGCTCAAGGGCGACGGCGGAAACTCCTGGGGCAACCAGATGCGGTCGTACGTCCTGCACCCGTACCAGATGGTCAAGGACCTGCGCACGGAATTCGAGATGGGCAACCCCGAAGCGGTCTTCAACGGCGAGATCGACGGCTTCGTGGAGGCCGGTATCCGCTGGCGCAAGCAGAGCGAGAAGTAGCCGTATCCGTACGGTGGTTGAGCCCGGGCAGGGGATGCCCGGGCTCTTCGCGTATGCGGAGGCGGAACCACGGACTGCGGGAAAGTTGTGGTGAATGGGTCACAGTCGCACCCCTGAATAGCCGTCAAGGGCCCCTATAACACCGCGAATACCACCGGAACCGCCTTGACGTAGTCCTTATCCCTGGACAGGGTGCTAGGACAGCACGCGTATGTCCGGGACAGGCGCGGCCGGGGGAGGGCGGGATGACCACGGTACGGCGTGGCCCCGCGGAGAGCGTGACCCCGCAGGGCCGAGGACCGCATACGGCTGCTCCATCGACGAGATCAGCTACTGGGGGTAGCAACAGATGACGAAGAAGACGCGAGTACGCGTCGCGCGCATAGCCGCGGGCGCGGTTATCGCGGCAGGCGCCTCGCTCACCGCGGCGGGCGCCGCCCAGGCCGTCGGCATCACCATCGGTGTGGACGCCGGAGTGATCGGTGAGACCGACGGCGGGACCACGGACGGCGGGACCACGGACGGCGGGACCACGGACGGTGGCACGACCGACGGCGGGACCACCGACGGTGGGACGACCGACGGCGGTGCCGGGGCCGGCGGTGTCGACGACGGCGGGACCACCGACGGCGGGACCACCGACGGTGGCACCACCGATGGTGGGACGACCGACGGCGGCACCACGGACGGTGGCACCACGGACGGTGGGACGACCGACGGTGGCACCACGGACGGTGGGACGACCGACGGTGGGACGACCGATGGTGGGACCACCGATGGTGGGACCACGGACGGTGGGACGACCGATGGTGGGACCACGGACGGTGGGACGACCGATGGTGGGACCACGGACGGTGGGACGACCGACGGCGGCACCACGGACGGCGGGACCGACGGCGGGACCACCGACGGTGGCACCGACGGCGGGAGCACCGGCTCCGTGACCGGTGGAGGGGACGGCGGCACCGACGGCGGCGCCGGCACCTGCACCGTCGACCTCGACGGTGCGGCCTGCGCCGACAACACCGACACGGACAGTGCCGGCAACCAGCCGGTCGAGCAGGGCAAGGGCAAGGACGAGCTGGCCGAGACCGGCGCGGCCGAGACCACCTTCCTGCTGGTCGGCGCGGCGACGATGATCGCCGGCGGCATCGGCTTCCGCATCCTGCCGCGTCTGGCCGGCAGCGGTCGCACCACCGCCTGACGTCCGCACACGCACGGTGAAGGGCCCGGGAGAGCCGACACGGCCTTCCCGGGCCCTTTCGTGTCCGTGAACCGCTCCAGCGGCCTCGGGCGCCCCTCAGAGCCTCCTGGGCGGGCGTGGGCCGCGGTGCGGGTGTCAGATGGCCTGGTGCGCCAGCAGCGCGAGCGCGGCCACCAGGATCACCATCAGGGCGATCAGCATCGCCGGATTGAGGCCCGCGAACGGCCCCTGCTCCTGCATGCGCTCCCGGTTCGCCCGGCAGACGGGGCAGCGCCCCTCGGCCACGGGCGACGCGCAGTTCGCGCACACCAATCGGTCATAGGTCATGCGCAGTCCTCCTCCCGCGCGGCGGAGCCGCATTTCCGTGCTCTCCGCACAACGCTCCGGGAAACGCAACTGTTCCCCTACCACTGTGCCAGCTCGGGACGGTTTCGGCGCGGCCCGCCGGACAAGGTCCGGCACGACCCGTTTCGTTCCTGGCCGCTTTCCGTCACAAATCCCCCATTGACGGACGCCGACTGCACGCCCGAGCCTGGTTCGCGTATGGTCACGCTCACCTACCCCCGGCCGACCGTGGTGCATTCGTGATCCGATTCGACAGCGTCTCCAAGACCTACCCGAAGCAGAGCCGTCCAGCTCTCCGGGACGTCTCACTCGACATCGAGAAGGGCGAGTTCGTCTTCCTGGTGGGCTCCTCCGGCTCCGGCAAGTCCACCTTCATGCGTCTCATCCTCCGGGAGGAGCGCGCCAGTCAGGGCATGGTCCACGTGCTCGGCAAGGACCTCGCGCGGCTGTCCAACTGGAAGGTGCCGCAGATGCGCCGCCAGCTGGGCACGGTCTTCCAGGACTTCCGGCTCCTGCCCAACAAGACCGTCGCCGAGAACGTCGCCTTCGCGCAGGAGGTCATCGGCAAGCCCCGCGGCGAGATCCGCAAGGCCGTGCCCCAGGTCCTCGACCTCGTCGGTCTCGGGGGCAAGGAGGACCGGATGCCCGGTGAACTCTCCGGTGGTGAGCAGCAACGTGTGGCGATCGCCCGGGCCTTCGTCAACCGTCCCATGCTGCTGATCGCGGACGAGCCGACCGGCAACCTCGACCCGCAGACCTCCGTCGGCATCATGAAGCTGCTGGACCGGATCAACCGGACCGGCACGACCGTGATCATGGCGACCCACGACCAGAACATCGTCGACCAGATGCGCAAGCGCGTCATCGAGCTCGAGCAGGGCCGCCTCGTACGTGACCAGGCGCGTGGCGTCTACGGCTACCAGCACTGAGGGACAACGCCCTCCGGCTGCCGCCCCCACCGGGCACCTGCACGAGAATCGAGTACTGAAAGGACGCCATGCGCGCCCAGTTCGTCCTGTCGGAGATCGGCGTCGGTCTCCGGCGCAACCTCACGATGACCTTCGCCGTCGTGGTCTCCGTCGCCCTTTCGCTCGCCCTGTTCGGCGGCGCGCTGCTGATGCGCGAGCAGGTCAGCTCGATGAAGACCTACTGGTACGACAAGGTCAACGTCTCGATCTTCCTCTGCAACAAGAACGACGCCAAGGACGTGCCCAAGTGCGCCAAGGGTGCCGTCACGGCCGAGCAGAAGACGCAGATCAAGGCCGATCTCGAGAAGATGGACGTCGTCGAGAAGCCGGTCCAGTTCGAGACGGTCGACGAGGCGTACAAGCACTACCAGGAGCAGTTCGGCGACTCTCCGATGGCCGGCAACATCACGCCGGACCAGATGCAGGAGTCGTTCCGGGTCAAGCTCAAGGATCCGCAGAAGTACAAGGTCGTCGCGACGGCCTTCGCCGGCCGTGACGGGGTGCAGTCCGTACAGGACCAGCGCAGCATCCTGGACAACCTCTTCGGGCTGATGAACGGCATGAACGTGGCCGCCGTCTTCCTGATGGCGCTGATGCTGATCATCGCGCTGATGCTGATCGTGAACACCGTCCGCGTCTCGGCGTTCAGCCGGAGACGCGAGACCGGCATCATGCGGCTGGTGGGGGCCTCGGGCTTCTACATCCAGATGCCGTTCATCATGGAGGCGGCCTTCGCCGGCCTCATCGGCGGTGTGCTCGCCTGCGTCATCCTGCTCGCCGCCCGCTACTTCCTGATCGACGGCGGTCTCGCGCTGCAGGAGAAGCTGAACCTGATCGAGTTCATAGGGTGGGACGCGGTCCTCACGAAGCTGCCCCTCGTGATCGCGATCGGGCTCCTGATGCCCGCAGTGGCGGCTCTCTTCGCCCTGCGCAAGTACCTGAAGGTGTGACGAGCGCCCCGTGCGGCATGCGGCCAACGAGCCGTGTGCCCGCGGGGCGTTGTCCTACACTCGGCCACATGCCGGGCCCTGCGCACCACCTGGAACCCCGCGGTCTCCGCCGCGGGGCGGCCCTGACGTTGGTCTTCGCGAGCGTGCTGGCCACGGCGGCGGCGACGGGGTCACTGCCCCGCGACGGTGAGGCGGGCACGGAGATGGCGACCCGCGCGGTCTCCTCCACCGTCGGGCCGGTGGACCGCGAGGAGATCGCCGCGGCGGTCGCCGACGCCGAGGCCGACGGCAAGTCGGGCAAGGACGCGGCCGAGGAGGTCGTCAGCCGCAGCGGTGACCGCTGGGGCGCCGTCTACGACGAGCGCGAGTACGAGGACTTCGAGCGGTCCCTGGACGGCTCGTACACCGGGGTGGGCGTCTCCGCCCGCCGGTCGTCCCACGGGGACGTCACCGTCACGGGTGTCCAGCCGGGCGGTCCAGCGGACCGGGCGGGCGTGCGCAAGGGCGACGTGCTGCGCACGGTCGACGGCCGCCCGGTCGGCAAGCGCCCCGTCGCCGAGGTCGTGGCGCTGCTGCGCGGGGACCGCACGGGGGCGGCCGAGGGGACGCCGGTGGTCCTCGGCCTGAGCCGCCGGGGCCACACCTGGAGCGCGGAGCTGCGCCGGGCCAGGCTCACCACGCACCCGGTCAGCGTCCGCAGGCTGGGCCCGAGCCCCTCCGCCGCCGTACTGATCAAGGTCGCCGCCTTCACCAAGGGGGCGGGCACGGCGGTCCGCGACGCGGTGGACGACGCCCCGGGCGACGCCGGCATCCTCCTCGACCTCCGGGCCAATTCCGGCGGGCTGGTCACCGAGGCGGTGACCGCGTCCTCCGCCTTCCTGGACGGAGGGCTCGTCGCCACCTACGACGTGCACGGGGATCAGCGCGCGCTGTACGCCGAGCCGGGCGGGGACACCGAGCGGCCGGTCGTCGTCCTGGTGGACGGCGGGACGATGAGCGCCGCGGAGCTGCTGACCGGTGCGCTGCAGGACCGTGGACGGGCGGTGACCGTCGGGTCGCGCACCTTCGGCAAGGGTTCCGTGCAGATGCCCAGCAAGCTGCCGGGGGGTTCGGTGGCCGAGCTCACCGTCGGCCACTACCGCACCCCCGCGGGCCGGAGCGTCGAGGGGAGCGGCATCACGCCGGACGTCGGGGCGGGCCCGGAGGCCCAGCAGCGGGGCGAGACGGTATTGAGTGGCCTCGGGGGTGGGTCGTAGTGCGAAAATGACCGCACTATGGCCAAGGAAAAAGACACCGGGCGCAAGATGATCGCGCAGAACAAGAAGGCGCGGCACGACTACCACGTCCTCGACACCTACGAGTGCGGTCTCGTGCTCATGGGCACGGAGGTCAAGTCGCTGCGGATGGGCAGGGCGTCGCTGGTCGACGGCTTCGTCCAGATCGACGACCACGAGGCGTGGCTCCACAACATCCACGTCCCCGAGTACGTGCAGGGCACCTGGACCAACCACGCGGCCAAGCGGAAGCGCAAGCTGCTCCTGCACCGGGCCGAGATCGACAAGCTGGAGTCCAAGTCGCAGGAGACCGGCCACACGATCGTGCCGCTCGCCCTGTACTTCAAGGACGGCAGGGTCAAGGTCGAGATCGCGCTGGCGAAGGGCAAGAAGGAGTACGACAAGCGCCAGACGCTCCGCGAGAAGCAGGACACGCGGGAGACGAACCGCGCGATCGCGGCGGCCCGCCGGCGGCAGCGCCAGGGCTAGCCGGGGTGCCGGCCCAGGGGTCACCGGAATACGGTGGCATCCGTGGACGTCGGTCACGTACGATGGGCCATGCACCTCAGCGAAGGTGCGTGGATTGAAAAATCAACATGGGGATGATCGGTTTCGACAGCGGATGTCGAGGCAGGGGAAGCGAGTCGAGGAAGCGACAATGATCTCGTAAACCATATGTCGCAAACAATAATCGCCACTTCTAAGCGCGATTCCTCCGCCTTCGCCCTCGCTGCCTAATTAGCAGCTAAGCGAAGACTCTGCGGAGTGTCAGCCCGGGGTTGGTCCCGACCCGGATCCTGGCATCAACTAGGGATCTAAACTTCTGAGCCCGGTCACGGGGCTCTGAAGGAAATCTAACAGTGACTGGGCCTGTCGGAGGCTTGTTCGCGTGACCTCCGGGGCCGAGAAAAGCGCAGCGAACTGCACTCGGAGAAGCCCTGGTTCTGCACCGTTGGACGCGGGTTCGATTCCCGCCATCTCCACAATTCCCATGTGAACGAGGACCCCGTCGCCATTCGGTGACGGGGTCCTCGTTTTTCGTTTCCCTGCGCTCAGGCCCTGCGGGTGCCGGCCGCCGCGACCGCCAGGGCCAGGGCCAGGGCCGCCGCGCACAGGGGTACCGCGTAGCCCGTCGTCGTTCCGGCGTGCTCCACCGCCCAGCCTCCCGTGGCCGAGCCCGCCGCTATCCCGCCCAGCAGTGCGGTGACGGCGAGCGTCATGCCCTCGTTGAGCTGCGCGGGCGGTGTGAGGCGCTGGATCAGGGTCATGCCGGTGACCATGGTGGGCGCGGTGGCCGCCCCGGCCGCCAGCAGTGCGCCGGCCAGGACGAGCAGGGAGTCCGTGGCCGACGCGGCCACGAGCGGCAGGGACATCAGGAGCGTCATGCCGGCGAGGCAGAGCAGCAGTCTGCGGCGAGCGGGCCCGGTGGGGCGCAGCGCGCCGTACAGCAGTCCGGCGACGCAGGAGCCGCCCGCCTGGAGGGCGAGGATCGCACCTCCCGCGTGGGCGATGGAGACGACCTCCATGGCACCGAACACCGCCCCCGTCGCGAGGAAGACGGCCAGCAGTGCGGGCACCCCCGGGGTGCGCAGCGGGGAGGCGGCCCGGGCGCGGGGCGCCACCGGCGGCTCCGTCGCGCGCTGTGCCGCGAAGACCAGGACGCCGGTCATCAGGAGGACCGCCCCGGTGAGCGTGCCGGCCTCCGGGAAGAGCGCCGCGCACAGGGAGGCGGCGAGAACCGGGCCGAGCATGAAGCACAGTTCGTCGACGGCCTGTTCGAAGGAGTTCGCGGTGTGCAGGGCCGCCGGATCACCCCGGTGCAGATGGGCCCAGCGGGCCCGGGACATGCCGCCGGTGTTGGGTGTGGTCGCGGTGGCGGCGTAGGAGGCGAAGAGCGTCCAGACCGGTGCGTCGTAGTGCACGCAGAGCAACAGTGCGACGGAGCCGAGCGCGGCGAAGGCGGTGGCGGGTACGGCTGTCCGCGCCTGCCCGTACCGGTCGACGAGCCGGGCCGTCCACGGGGCGACGACGGCTGTCGCTGCCAGCCCGGTCGCGGTCACGGCCCCGGCCAGGGCGTACGAACCGTGGGCTGCGGCGATCATGATGACGGCGCTGACGCTGAACATCCCCATGGGCAGCCGGGCGATGAGGTTGCCCGCGGTGAAGGCCCGCGCGCCGGGGGTGGCGAGCAGGCGGACGTAGGGATTGCCCGCCCCGGCGGAGAACGGGGCGGTGGCTGTCGTGCTGGACGGGTCGGCGGGGGACGCCGTGCTGGACGGGTCGGCGAGGCCGGCGGGGGACGCCGTGGTGGACGGGTCGGCGGTTTCGTGGGGCACGTGTCCAGCCTCCGGGCCGGTGCCCCGGAACGTCCAACACCTGCTCGGGGCCCATTCACGCATTCCTGTTGTAATTTGGGCGCGTGCCGGCCCAGGACACCGACCCCCGCCTCCTGCGCTCCTTCGTCGCCGTGGCCGAGGAGTTGCACTTCACCCGTGCCGCAGCCCGTCTCTTCGTGGCGCAGCAGGCGCTGAGCCGGGACATCCGCCGGCTGGAGCGTGAGCTGGGGCGTGAGCTCTTCGTGCGTACCACCCGGCAGGTGTCGCTCACCGGGGACGGGGAGCGGCTGCTTCCCCTCGCCCGTCGGGTGCTCGCGGCCCACGCCGGACTGACGGCCGCCTTCTCGGGCCCCGAGGACCGGCCGCTGCTCGTCGATCTGAACACCGACGGGATGACCGCCGCCCGGGTCCTGGCCCGCGCGCGGGAGCTCGCGCCGGAGTGCGAGCTGATGGCGCGCTTCGAGAGCGGGCTCACCTTCGCGGCCGGTGAAGTGCTCGCCGGCCGGCTCGACGTGTCCTTCGGGCGGGCCGCCGGGCTGAGCCCCGCGGTGCTGGCCGGACTGGGCGTACAGCCCGTGCGGTACGAGCCGATGGCCGTTCTCCTGCCCCGCGATCACCCGCTCGCCGGGCACGAGTCGGTCGCCATGAGCGATCTGGCCGGTGAAACCGTCTACGCGGGGGCGGGCAATACGCGCACGCTGGAGTGGACGGACCTCGCGGCGCTGCTTTTCGCGGAGTGGGACGTCGTGCTGGCTCCGCCCGCTCCGCTCGCGGTGGGAGTGGCCGAATTTCAACGGGTCATGGCGAAGACCGGCAACCCCGTGCTGGCCGTGGCCGGGTTTCCGCCCCTGCCTGAAACGGTTCTGCGCCCCCTCGTGCGTCCCGTGCCGCTGTCCCCTCTCCTGATGGTGTGGCGCAAGGGCGCCGACCACCCGGGACTGGCCGCGCTGCGTGCGGCAGTGGCCGAACTGGCTGCGACGGAAGGATGGATGGTGCGCCCATCTGATTCGTGGCTCCCCGGAACCGATGCGTCCCTCATGCGCCACCGTTCATGAACAACAGACGATATCCGGCATCTCCAAGGTCGGCGTGCGCTACATTCGGTGCTTCGGGTGCGCGGTGACCAGTGATGCACGGACGGGGTGGGGGCCCTGTTCGTTGGCAAGATTCCAGTCATTCCCGCGCGCCTGCTTCATTGAGTGGGGGAAGTGGCAACACCTGTGGAAAATTGGCGTGAAGGTACCCGAACCGGGCATACCCATGAGCCGAACGACGTCACCGTCCAGCTCGACGGACTAGGACGTCAGCTCTCCGAACTGCCCGTCGAACCCGGCCCGCCGGTTCCTGCCGACGGCCCGGTGTTCGTCGACGAGAGCGGGCGCCGGAGCAAGACCTACCGGCGCGTGGGCTGGGTGCTCGCCGCGATCTGCGCCGTGTACGCGGTGACGCTGGTCGTCGCCGTGCTCGGCGGGAACTCCAGCGCTCCCTGGCTGCCGCTCTCCGGGCAGGACGACAAACGCGCGGAGAAGGCCGAGGTCCGGCCGGCGCCGAGCAAGGAGACCGTCCCGGTCGTGGCCCCGGGGGCCACGCCGTCCGGTGCGCCCGCCACGGTCGCCGGCGTCCCCGGCGCGACTCCGTCGCCGGGCGCCTCCGCCTCCGGTGTGATGACGGCCGCTCCCGGCGCGAGCGCCTCCGCGTCCGCGTCCGTGAAGCCTCCCCGGAGCAACACCTCTTCGGCTCCCGCTCCCGGCAACTCGGCCCCCGTGCCGCCGGCCGGCGAGACGTCGGCGCCGGCCACGGTCGCCCCGCCCGTCGAGGAGAGCCCGCCGGCGTCCCCGGACCCGACCCAGTCCACGGTGCAACCACAAGAAGGCGCTCAGTAGATGACGACCCCCGCCCCGCGGGGCAGGCACAACCGGAAGAAGAAGCGGACCGTCCGGCGCAGGCTCCCCATGCGCTATCTGCTTCCGTCGCTCCTCCTTGTGGCCCTGCTCGCCATGCTCATGTTGCGCGGATACGTGCACAGCGAGATCCTCGCCGACCACCGCATCCAGCCGCCCGCTCCCACCTCCCAGGTGCCCGACGGCGTCCTCGAAGGCGGCCCCGTCATCGACGCCCGGAAGAAGGGCCGGCCCGCCGAGACGCTGCGCATACCCGATCACAAGATCGTCCTGACCTTCGACGACGGCCCCGACCCCGTCTGGACCCCGCGGGTCCTGGACGAGCTCAGGAAGCAGCACGCGCACGGGGTCTTCTTCGTCACCGGCACCATGGCCTCGCGTTACCCGGGCCTGGTCAAGCGGATGGTCGACGAGGGCCACGAGGTCGGGCTGCACACCTTCAACCACCCCGACCTGTCCTTCCAGTCCACCAGCCGCATCGACTGGGAGCTGTCCCAGAACCAGCTGGTGCTGGCGGGGGCCGCCGGAATCCGGACGTCCCTGTTCCGGCCGCCGTACTCCTCGTTCGCCGACGCCATGGACAACGAGTCCTGGCCGGTGACGCAGTACATCGGCAGCCGCGGCTACCTCACCGTCGTGAACAACACGGACAGCGAGGACTGGAAGCGCCCCGGCGTCGAGGCGATCATCGAGCGCGCCACGCCCAGGAACGGCAAGGGCGCCGTCATCCTCATGCACGACTCGGGCGGCAACCGGTCCCAGACCGTCACCGCCCTCGGGAAGTTCCTGCCACAGATGCAGGCGCGCGGCTACGACTTCACCAACCTCACGACGGCGCTCGGCGCCCCCAGCGCGCACACCCCGGTCACCGGACTCGCGCTCTGGAAGGGCAAGGCGTTCGTCGGGGCCGTCGAGATCTCCGAGAACGTCACCGGTGTCCTCGTCGTCGGGCTCGCCGTCATCGGCGTCCTGGTGATGGTCCGCTTCGGGCTGATGCTGCTGCTCTCCTTCCTGCACGCGCGCAAGGTGCGCCGCAGGGACTTCAGCTGGGGCGAACCGTTCACCCGGCCCGTCTCGGTGCTCGTCCCCGCGTACAACGAGCGGGAGTGCATCGAGGCCACCGTGAGGTCGCTGGTGGCCAGCGACTACCCGATCGAGGTCATCGTCATCGACGACGGCTCGACGGACGGCACGGCCGACCTGGTCGACGCGATGCACATCTCGAACGTCCGCGTCCTGCGCCAGCGCAACTCCGGCAAACCCGCGGCCCTCAACAACGGCATCGCGAACGCCCGTTACGACATCGTCGTGATGATGGACGGCGACACGGTGTTCGAGCCCTCCACGGTGCGCGAACTCGTGCAGCCCTTCGCCGACTCCCGGGTCGGCGCCGTCGCAGGCAACGCCAAGGTCGGCAACCGTGACTCGCTGATCGGCGCCTGGCAGCACATCGAGTACGTCATGGGCTTCAACCTCGACCGCCGCATGTACGACCTCCTGGGCTGCATGCCCACCATCCCCGGTGCGGTCGGGGCCTTCCGCAGGACCGCGCTGGACCGCGTCGGCGGCATGAGCGAGGACACCCTCGCCGAGGACACCGACGTCACCATGGCCCTGCACCGCGACGGCTGGCGCGTCGTCTACGCCGAGAACGCCCGCGCGTGGACCGAGGCCCCGGAGTCCGTGCAGCAGCTGTGGTCGCAGCGCTACCGGTGGTCGTACGGCACGATGCAGGCCATCTGGAAGCACCGCCGCGCCGTCGTCGAACGGGGGCCGTCGGGCCGCTTCGGGCGCGTGGGACTGCCCTTCGTCTCCCTGTTCATGGTCGTCGCCCCGCTGCTGGCCCCGCTCATCGACGTCTTCCTCCTGTACGGGGTGGTCTTCGGGCCGACCGGGAAGACGGTCGTGGCCTGGTTCGGGGTCCTTCTGGTGCAGGCCGTCTGCGCCGCGTACGCCTTCCGGCTCGACAAGGAACGCATGACCCACCTGATCTCCCTTCCCCTCCAGCAGGTCCTCTACCGGCAGCTGATGTACGTCGTGCTGCTCCAGTCCTGGATCACCGCTCTGACCGGCGGCCGGCTGCGCTGGCAGAAGCTGCGGCGGACCGGTGTGGTGGAGGCGCCCGGGGGCACGCAGGTGCGCCGCACGGAGTCCGACAGGGACCGGAGGCCGGTGGCATGACCTCTCCGGACCGACCCCGGCAGGACTCCTACGACGACGGCTCCTGGCCGCCCCCGCCCGGCGACGACCGGTGGGCGCCCGCGCAGGCCGGCGCCCGTCCGGCGCACGCCGGCGCCACCTACACGGCGCCGCTGCCCGCGCCCCCCGCCGCCCGGGCCCACCCGGCCCCCGCCCCGGCGGTGACACCGGAGCGGACGCCCGGCGCCGCGGACGGGGCCCCGGCCGCCCCGCCCAAGCCCGGCCGTGACCGGTACCTCGACCTGCTCAGGGCCGTCGCCCTCGTCCGTGTCGTGGTCTTCCACCTCTTCGGCTGGGCCTGGCTGACCGTCCTCTTCCCGTCCATGGGCGTGATGTTCGCCCTGGCCGGGTCGCTGATGGCGCGCTCGCTGGCCCGCCCGGCGGCGGGTGTCGTCCGGGGCCGCCTGCGCCGTCTGCTCCCCCCGATGTGGGCGTTCTCGCTCGTCGTCGTACCGGTGATGTTCGCGCTGAGCTGGAAGCCCGTCCGGGAGGAGGGGCTGTGGTGGTTCGTCAAGCTCGGCAGTTACGTCCTCCCGCTCGGCTCACCCCCGTATCCGGAGGAGAACGGCTCGGCCGGCGGATGGCTGGAGACGAGCTGGGCCGACCAGGCGGCGGGCCCGCTCTGGTACATCCGCGCCTACCTCCTGTTCGTGCTCGCCTCGCCCCTGCTGCTCAAGGCGTTCCGCAGGCTGCCGTGGGTCACGCTGCTCGCACCGGTCGCCCTCACCGCCGTGATCGGCACCGGGCTCGTGACGGTGCCCGGCACGTTCGGCGAAGGGCTGCTCGACTTCGCGGTGTTCGGCTCCTGCTGGATCCTGGGCTTCGCGCACAACGACGGTCTGCTCAAGGAGGTCCCGCGCTACATCGCGGTGTCGTCCGCGACCATCGTGATGGGCTTCGGCCTGTGGTGGGCCTCCGGCCACCTCACCGAGGAGGGCTGGAACCTCGACGAGATCCCGCTCGCCCAGGCGACCTGGTCCCTCGGGTTCTGCGCGGTCCTCCTGGTCTACGCCCCGTCGTGGCAGAAACTCCCCGGCAGGCTCGCCGGATGGGACGGTCTGGTGACCCTGGCCAACAACAGGGCGGTGACGATCTACCTCTGGCACAACCTGCTGCTGATCCCCGCGGCGCACCTGGTGGACGAGCTGTGGGCCGTCCCGTGGTTCGGCGACACGTTCGGCACGTACATCGAGCAGTCGTACGAGGTGCTGGTCCTGTTCGCGGTCTGGCCCCTGATCGGGCTCGCGATCGTCGCGTTCGGCTGGGTCGAGGACGTCGCCGCGAAGCGCCGGCCGCGGCTGTGGCCGAGCGGGCCGGGGCGGGCCCGCAAGGCCTGAGGGGCCGCGGCGGGTGCGGTGGGCCGGCCACGGGGCTCACCGCACCGCCGGTGTCCGAGTGAGAGCAAGGTTGCGCACCGGTCACCTCACGGCACCGCGCCGAAACGCGCGCTCCCTAGCGTCGGACGCACAGCACCCCGACCCCTGTGGAGGCACGCGATGGCCGGTCGTTGGATCGAGAAGTGGGAGCCGGAGGACGAGACGTTCTGGCGGGAGACCGGCGAGCGGACCGCCCGCCGCAACCTGTGGTTCTCCGTGCTCTCGGAGCACATCGGGTTCTCGGTCTGGTCCCTGTGGTCCGTCATGGTCCTGTTCATGGGCCCGGAGTACGGGGTCGACCCGGCCGGGAAGTTCTTCCTCATCTCCACGGCGACCCTCGTCGGCGCGATCGTCAGGGTGCCGTACACCTTCGCGGTCGCGGTCTTCGGCGGCCGCAACTGGACCGTCTTCAGCGCCCTGTCGCTCCTCGCGCCGACCGTCGCCGCCTTCGTGGTGATGGAGCCCGGCACCTCCTACACCACGTTCCTCCTCGTCGCCGCGCTCACCGGTATCGGGGGCGGCAACTTCGCCTCGTCCATGACGAACATCAACGCCTTCTTCCCGCTGCGGAAGAAGGGCTGGGCCCTCGGCCTCAACGCGGGCGGCGGCAACATCGGCGTACCGGTCGTCCAGCTGACCGGCCTGCTCGTGATCGGCACGGCCGGTGCCGCGCACCCGCGGATCGTGCTCGGCGTGTACGTGCCGCTGATCGTCGTCGCCGCGCTCGGCGCCGTCCTGCGGATGGACAACCTCAGGCCCGTGCAGAACGACACCGGGGCCGCGCTCCAGGCCGTGCGCGAGCCGCACACCTGGATCATGTCGGTGCTCTACATCGGCACCTTCGGCTCCTTCATCGGCTACAGCTTCGCCTTCGGCCTCGTCCTCCAGACGCAGTTCGGCCGGACCCCGCTGCAGGCCGCGTCCCTCACCTTCATCGGCCCGCTGCTCGGCTCGCTGATCCGGCCCGCGGGCGGATGGCTGGCCGACCGGTACGGCGGCGCCCGGATCACCCTGTGGAACTTCGCCGCGATGGCCGCCGCGACCGGTGTCGTCGTCTACGCCTCCGGCATCGAGTCACTGGCGGTGTTCCTCGTCGGCTTCATCGCGCTGTTCGTCCTGACGGGGCTCGGCAACGGTTCGACGTTCAGGATGATCCCCGGCATCTTCCACGCGCAGGGCATCGCCAAGGGACTCCGGGGCGAGGAGGCGGCGGCCCACGGCCGCCGGCTGTCGGGCGCCGCCATGGGGCTGATCGGCGCGGTAGGGGCGCTGGGCGGACTCGCGATCAACCTGGCGTTCCGCCAGTCCTTCCAGACCTCGGGCAGCGGAACGGCCGCCTTCACCGCCTTCCTCCTCTTCTACGCGGTCTGCTTCACCCTCACGTGGGCGGTATACCTTCGGCGGACGGCGGCGGTGGCCGCCACGAAGCCCCGGCTCGGCTACGCGGAGGTGTGAGGATGGCCACGCAGCGACGTACGACGTAACGGGCGGGAAATACGGGAGAACCGAGACCGTCACGCGGTGTTGACAGTCTCGGTCCTCCGCACGACCGAGCAGCAGCGGGACGAGAGCCGGGTATCACGCCATGCAGGACGACGACGCACAGCACGGGCCCCTCGCGGGCTTCACGGTCGGGGTGACCGCAGCCCGTCGCGCCGAGGAGCTGGGGACGCTCCTCACGCGCAGGGGTGCGTCGGTCCTGCACGCGCCGGCCCTGCGGATCGTGCCGCTGGCCGACGACAGCGAACTCCTGGCCGCCACCGAGCAACTGATCGCCGACGCCCCCGACGTCGTCGTCGCCACCACCGCCATCGGCTTCAGGGGCTGGGTGGAGGCCGCCGACGGATGGGGCATCGGCGATCGGCTGCTCGACCTGCTGAGGGGCGTCGAACTGCTCGCGCGCGGCCCCAAGGTCAAGGGCGCCATCCGGGCCGCAGGGCTCACCGAGGCGTGGTCGCCGCTGTCGGAGTCCATGGCCGAGGTCATGGACCGGCTGCTGGACGAAGGTGTCTCCGGGCGCCGGGTCGCACTCCAGCTGCACGGCGAACCGCTGCCCGGCTTCGTGGAGGCGCTCAGGGCGGCGGGTGCCGAGGTCGTCGGCGTACCCGTGTACCGGTGGATGCCCCCGGAGGACATCGCCCCGCTCGACCGCATGCTCGACGCCACGGTCGCCCGCTCCCTGGACGCGCTGACCTTCACCAGCGCCCCCGCCGCCGCCTCGTACCTGAACAGGGCCGAGACCCGCGGCATCCTCCCCGAGGTGCTGGACGCCCTCGGCCACGACGTCCTGGCGGCCTGCGTCGGACCGGTCACGGCGCTGCCCCTGCAGGCGAAGGGCATCGACACCGTCCAGCCGGAACGCTTCCGCCTGGGGCCGCTCGTCCAGGTGCTCTGCGGCCGGCTGCCCGCGCGCGCCCGCGTCCTCCCCCTCGCCGGGCACACGGTCGAGATCCGGGGCCACGCCGTGCTCGTCGACGGAGTCCTGCGCCCCGTGCCGCCGGCCGGCATGGCCCTGCTGCACAGCATGGCCCGCAGACCGGGCTGGGTGGTCTCACGCGCCGACCTGCTGCGCGCGCTGCCCGGCAGCGGCAGCGACGAGCACGCGGTGGAGACGGCGATGGCCAGGCTGCGTACGGCACTCGGGGTGCCGCGGCTCATCCAGACGGTCGTCAAACGCGGCTACCGCCTGGCGCTGGACCCCTCGGCGGACGGCACGTGCGACGGCTCCTGACGGGCGTACTAGCGTGCGGGCATGACCAACGACACCCACCCGCTGGCCGACGGCGTCCACATGCGGCCCGCGGCCCTGGACGACGCGGAATCCTTCGCCGAGACCCTGACCCGGAGCCGCGCCTACATGCGGCGTTGGGAGCCCGTGCGCCCGGATTCCTTCTACACCCCCGAGGGCCAGGCGCAGCGGCTGACCGGGCTGCTCGCGGACCGGGACGCGGGGCGCGCGATGTCCTGGGTGCTGGCCGACGAGGACGACCGCGTCATCGGGTCGATGACGCTCGCGTCGATCGAGCGCGGGCCGTTCCGCAACGCCAGGCTCGGCTACTGGATCGACGTCGACCGCGCGGGACGCGGCCTGGCCACGACCGCCGTCACACGGGTCTGCGAACTGGCCCGGGACGAGCTCGGACTGCACCGCATCGCGGCGGGAACGGTCCTGGACAACGTCGCCTCCCAACGCGTGCTGGCCAAATGCGGATTCGAGCTCTACGGCACCGCGCCGCGCTATCTGCACATCAACGGGGCGTGGCAGGACCACCGGATGTTCCAGCGGATCCTGCACGACGGTCCGCCGCAGGGCTGAGCACCACCGCGCGGGAGTGCCGGTGGCCGCCCCGGAGATACCGCGGCGGCCGGGCCGGCACCGCCTCGGCCATCGGGAAGCCGGACTTCTCGGCGACGCGGCAGGACGCCTCGTTGCCCGCCTCGTGGAAGAGGTCCAGGCGCCGGAGCCCGTCCTGCGCGAAGGTGGCGAACGCCCAGTCGGTGAGCGCCCCCAGCGCACGCGGGGCCACGCCCCGGCCGCGCGCGGAGGCCGCCGTCCAGTAGCCCGCCGTCCAGGAGCCCGCCACGGCGGTCTCCGCGCCGGGCACGGGGCGGTTGAGGGCGAGGTTGCCGACGATCTCCCCGCCCCGGTCCGTGTCGGTCACGGCGAAGCTGAACCGGGTGCCGGCCGCCCACCCCTCCCGCTGGACCGCCATCCAGCGCGCGGCCTCCCCGGCGTCGGGGACCTGGGTCCTGAGCCACCGCCGCATCGCCGGATCGTCGTACGCCGACAGCACGTGCGGCAGGTCGGCCGGGTGCCAGGGCCGCAGGAGCAGTGCACCGGCCGTCAGTGTGACCGCGTCGTCGTCCACGCGGACACGGTACGGCCCTGCCGGGAGGGGTTCCGGGCCGGGCCGGCCGGGGGCACTCTGGGGGCGGCTCTCCCCGACAGGCGACCCCGAGGCGGTGACAGGCCCATGGCGGCGGGTACGGGTGCGCAGGACCGATGGTTCGACTCCGGGCGCCTGTGCCTGGATCTGGTGGCGACGGGGCCGGGGCCCGGCGGGTGCGACCGCCTCGACCGCCCCGCGCGACTCGCCGAGTGGCTGGTCGCCTCGCGGCTCGTGCCGCACGGGACGCCACTGACGGCCGTGGACGAGGCATGGGTGGCCCGCTTCCGGCAGTTGCGTGCCGCCCTCGACCGCCTGCTGGCGTACCAACTCGGCGGCGAGAGCGCTCAGACGGCCCTGGACCAGGTCAACGCCCTGGCGGCGGGGCCCCCTCCGGGGCTGCGGGCGGTGCGCGGACGGGACGGCACCCTCGTCCGGGTCCTGTCCGGGCCCCAGGGGTGCGGCGAACTGCTGGCCGCGGTCGCCCGCGACGCCGTGGACCTGCTGACCGACCCGGTGGCGCGGGCGGGGCTGCGCCGGTGCGAGGGGGAGGCCTGCGCGCGGCTCTACGTGGACACGTCGCGCGGGCTGCGGCGCCGCTGGTGCTCCAGCGAGGTCTGCGGCAACAGGGAGCGGGTGGCGCGGCACAGACGGCGCGTGCGGGCCGTTCCGTGACACGTCGCCACGAACGTGTCGAACTCCTCCATATCCCTTTGCCGGAAAGAAAGTTGGGCGGAGTCTGAATGAACCCGGTCCCGTTCCCGTATCGATGGGAACAGAGCTCGACAGGGTCTCGACCGGGAGGTTCGTGTGCGCAAGGATGCGGCCGTGGCCGATGACCGTCCGCGCAGGGCCCGGCATCGTGGTGCACCGGTCCGCTCCTCCTCCGAGGTCCCCGACGAGGAGCTGATGCGGGCGTTGTACCGCGAGCACGCCGGGCCCCTGCTCGCCTACGTCCTCCGTCTCGTGGCGGGTGACCGCCAGCGGGCGGAGGACGTGGTGCAGGAAACGCTCATCCGTGCCTGGAAGAACGCCGGTTCGCTCAACCGGGCCACCGGCTCAGTCCGCCCCTGGCTGGTGACGGTCGCCCGGCGCATCGTCATCGACGGCCACCGCAGCCGGCAGGCCCGGCCGCGCGAGGTCGATCCGTCGCCGCTGGAGGTCATTCCCGCGGAGGACGAGATCGACAAGGCGTTGTGGCTGATGACGCTGTCGGACGCGCTCGACGATTTGACCCCGGCACACCGGGAAGCATTGGTCGAGACCTACTTCAGGGGCCGTACGGTCAACGAGGCCGCCGAAGTGCTGGGAATCCCCAGCGGGACCGTGCGGTCCCGGGTGTTCTACGCACTCCGCTCCATGAAGCTCGCACTCGAGGAAAGGGGGATCACGGCATGAGCGACGACGGGTGGGAGCCGTTCGGGCCGCCTCGGGCGGGTCCCCGCGGACCGGCGGGCTCCTTCGGGCCCCCGCGCGCGTCCGACCCCTTCGGCTTCCCCGCGGAGGGGGCGGGCCACGACGCCGCCGGTGCCTATGTGCTGGGCATCCTCGACGACGCGGAGGCGAGCGCCTTCGAGGCCCACCTGGCCGGGTGCGCGCTGTGCGCCGCGCACCTCGACGAGTTCGCCGGGATGGAGCCCATGCTGGCCATGCTCGCGGAGGCGCCTTCGTCCGACCCCGGAGCGCGGCCGGTCCCGCACGTGCCGGTGCCTCCCGCGCCCCGGCTGCTGGACGGGCTCGTCGACGAGGTCGCGCGGAAGCGCTCCCAGCGGCGCCGGCGCGCCGGATACCTCATCGCGGCGGCCGCCGTCCTGGTCATCGGCGGCCCGGTGATCGCCGTCACCGCCACGGCCGGTGAGGACTCCGGGAAGCGGGTCGAAGCGGCGGCGGACCCGCATCCCACGAGCCCGGCCGAGGACGCCTTCTTCAACCACATGCAGGAGAAGAAGGCGGCGACCGACCCGGTGACGAAGGTCGACGCCACGATCGGCATGGAGGCCAAGGCCTGGGGCACGCACACGGTCCTGGAACTCAAGAACGTCAAGGGCCCGCAGAAGTGCAGCCTGATCGCCGTCTCCAGAAGCGGCGACGAGGAGGTCGTCACCTCCTGGTCCGTGCCGAAATGGGGGTACGGCATCGAGGGCTCCGCCCACGAGAGCGCCGCGCACCCGCTGTACGTGCACGGCGGCGCGGCCATGGCGCGGCAGGACATCGACCACTTCGAGGTGCGCACCTTCGACGGGGACCGGCTGGTGGAGATCGACGCGTGAGCGCGTCCCGTCCGGACCAGGCCCGGTCCGGACGGGACACACGGAAACCCGACACGGGCGGCAGGTGCGCTCGGGGCCCCCTTTCGCGTACGGTTGACGGCTGCCCGATGCACGTCAGAAGGGGGCCTCGGTGGCCGCGCAGGATGCCGCTGTCGATTCGTTGCGGGACCGCGAAATCGGTGTCGAACAAGAACATCTGGACCGGGTCTACCACCGTCTCGAAGAGAAGATCGACGAGGCGGAATTTCTCATGCGGGACGCCAGCAAACGGGGCCAGGTCGGAACCCCCGGGGCGCTCGCCGAACGGGACGCCCAGGTCTTCCGCGCCGGGGTCCACCTCAACCGGCTGAACAGCGAGTTCGAGGACTTCCTGTTCGGGCGGATCGATCTGCTCCGGGGCAAGGACGGCGAGCGCGGTCCGGACGGCGCCTTCACCTCGGTGGAGGCGGCCGACGACGCCGTGGGGGAGGACGGTACCGCCGAGATCGCGGAGACCCTCCACATCGGCCGCATAGGAGTCCTGGACTCGGACTACGCGCCGCTGGTCATCGACTGGCGCGCGCCGGCCGCCGCGCCGTTCTACCGGTCGACGCCGAAGGAGCCCGGCCGCGTCGTACGCCGCCGGGTCATCCGCTCCAAGGGCCGCAGGGTCCTGGGAGTGGAGGACGACCTCATGCGCCCGGAGCTGACCGCGCACCTGGGCGGCGACACGCTGCCCGTGGTCGGCGACGGCGCCCTGATGGCCGCCCTCGGCCAGGCCCGCAGCCACACGATGCGGGACATCGTCTCGTCGATCCAGGCCGAGCAGGACATGGTCATCCGCGCTCCCGCGGCGTCCGTCACCGAGGTGTCCGGCGGACCCGGCACCGGCAAGACGGCCGTGGCCCTGCACCGGGCCGCCTATCTGCTCTACCAGGACAGACGGCGGTACTCGGGCGGCATCCTCGTCGTCTCGCCGACCCCGCTCCTGGTGGCCTACACCGAAGGGGTGCTGCCCTCGCTCGGCGAGGAGGGCCAGGTCGCCATCCGCGCCGTGGGCTCCCTGTCCGACGAGGCCGCCGGTGTCGAGGGCGCGACGACGTACGACGAGCCCGCCATCGCCCGGATCAAGGGCTCCTCGCGGATGCTCCACGTACTGCGGAAGGCGGCACGCGGGGCGCTGGAGCAGCCGGCTCCCCGTCCCGCCGCCCAGGAGGGGCAGCTGGAGTTCGGGGACGCCGCCCCCGCGGAGGCGGGCACCCCCACCCGGCTGCGGGTGGTCGCCTTCGGCGCCCGCGTCGAGCTGGACGCCGAGGAGCTCCGTCGCATCCGTCACAACGTCCTCGGCGGTACCGCCCCGGTCAACCTGCTGCGCCCGCGCGCCCGCAAACTGCTCCTGGACGCCCTGTGGGCCAAGTCCTCGGGCCGGGGCCGCTACTCCGATCCGGAGATGGTGGCGGAGCTGAGGTCCACGTTCGACGACGACGTGTCGACCGAGACCCCGTTCCTCGCGTTCCTGAACGCCTGGTGGCCGGAACTCACCCCCCGCCGGGTCCTGGCCGCGATGGCCGACGAGCGGCGGCTGAACCGGTGGGCGCGCCGGATCCTCAACCAGGGAGAGGTCCGGCGCCTGGCCCGCTCGCTGAAGCGGCTGGACGAGGACGGGAAGGGCCCGCTCTCCGTCCACGACGTGGCGCTTCTGGACGAGCTCCAGACGCTGCTGGGCACCGTGGCCCGCCCCAGGCGCAAGCGTGAGCTCGACCCGCTGGACCAGCTCACGGGGCTGGAGGAGCTGATGCCCCAGCGTGAGGAGACCCAGCGCGAGCGCGCGGAGCGGCTGGCGGCGGAGCGCACCGAGTACGCCCACGTCATCGTCGACGAGGCGCAGGACCTGACGCCGATGCAGTGGCGGATGGTCGGCCGCCGGGGCCGGCACGCCACCTGGACGATCGTCGGCGACGCCGCACAGTCGTCCTGGTCGGATCCGGACGAGGCGTCCGCGGCCCGCGACGAGGCGCTCGGCAGGCGGCCGCGGCGCCGGTTCACCCTGACGGTCAACTACCGCAACCCGGCGGAGATCGCCGAACTCGCTGCGAAGGTGCTGGCCCTGGCCATGCCGGGGATGGAGTCCCCGGCCGCCGTGCGCTCGACGGGCGTCGAGCCGCGTTTCGAGACGGTGCGGGACGGCGACCTCGCCTCGACGGTCCGCGAGGAGGCGCGCAGGCTGCTCGCGGCGGTGGACGGCACGGTGGGTGTGGTCGTGGCGATGGACCGCCGCGCGGAGGCCCGTGCCTGGCTGGAGGAGCTCGGCGAACGGGTGGTCGCGCTGGGCAGCCTGGAGGCCAAGGGTCTGGAGTACGACGCCACGGTGGTCGTCTCGCCGGCGGAGATCGCCGACGAGTCGCCGGCCGGCCTGAGGGTGCTCTACGTGGCGCTCACCCGTGCGACGCAGCAGCTGACCGTGGTCTCGGGGGAGCGTGACATGCCGGACGAGCACGGTGTGCCGGATCTGTTGAGGGACTGAGTTGAGGGACTGAGGGGGACGGCTCCGGAAGACGCTGCCTCGCGCGGGGAACGTCTTCCGGAGTCGTCCCGCCGTACGGGAATCACTTTTCCGGGGTCTTTGTTAGCCTGGAGTCGGCACCGGCTCGATCCAAGCCCCCGGGCCCAACCTTCGTCGCTACGAGCGACCACTTGCCGCGAGGCGAGCATGGCGGGCCGGTGTCGTTCGACTGCTGGAAGACAGACCCGCGTCACCTGCCGGTGACGCGGGTCTGTTTGCGTTTCCGGCAGCGATGACCGGCCGGCCGGGGTTACGCGCGGCGAGCCACTTCTCGTATGGTGGAAAAAAGTTTCCGAAGCGTGGCAGTCATTACCGGCTACCGGTCGGTAGGTGCGACCATCGGAACGCGTGTGCGGGGCCCGGCCCCGTCCGCGCGCGGCAATGAAGCTCAGGAAAGCGAAGGACTCGGCCATGGCAACGGCGCCCAGCGTCTCGTACTCGATGACGGTCAGGCTGGAGGTGCCCGTGAGTGGCACCGCGGTCTCCCACCTCACCACGGCCGTGGAGTCCTCCGGCGGCTCGGTCACCGGCCTCGACGTGACCGCTTCCGGCCACGAGAAGCTGCGGATCGACGTCACCATCGCGGCCTCCTCCACCTCGCACGCGGACGAGATCGTCGAGGGCCTGCGCGGCATCGACGGCGTCGTCCTCGGCAAGGTCTCCGACCGTACGTTCCTGATGCACCTCGGCGGCAAGATCGAGATGGCGTCCAAGCACCCCATCCGCAACCGCGACGACCTGTCGATGATCTACACCCCGGGTGTGGCGCGGGTCTGCATGGCGATCGCCGAGAACCCCGAGGACGCCCGCCGTCTGACCATCAAGCGGAACTCCGTCGCCGTCGTCACCGACGGCTCCGCCGTGCTCGGCCTCGGCAACATCGGCCCCATGGCCTCGCTGCCCGTGATGGAGGGCAAGGCCGCCCTCTTCAAGCGCTTCGCCGGCATCGACGCCTGGCCGATCTGCCTGGACACCCAGGACACCGACGAGATCGTCGCCATCGTCAAGGCGATCGCCCCCGGCTTCGCCGGGATCAACCTGGAGGACATCTCCGCCCCCCGCTGCTTCGAGATCGAGGCGCGGCTGCGCGAGGCCCTCGACATCCCCGTCTTCCACGACGACCAGCACGGCACGGCGATCGTCGTCCTGGCCGCGCTGACCAACGCCCTGCGCGTGGTGGGCAAGGCGATCGGCGACGTACGGGTCGTCATGTCCGGTGCGGGCGCCGCCGGTACGGCCATCCTCAAGCTGCTCATCGCCGCGGGCGTCAAGCACACGGTCGTCGCCGACATCCACGGTGTGGTGCACGCGGAACGCGAGGACCTGGTGGACGCCACCCCGGACTCGCCGCTGCGCTGGATCGCCGACAACACCAACCCCGAGGGTGTCACCGGCACGCTCAAGGAGGCCGTGGTCGGCTCGGACGTCTTCATCGGCGTCTCGGCACCCAACGTGCTGGACGGCGCCGACGTCGCGGCGATGGCCGAAGGCGCGATCGTGTTCGCGCTCGCGAACCCGGACCCCGAGGTGGACCCGGCCGTCGCGCGCGAGACGGCGGCGGTCGTCGCGACCGGTCGTTCCGACTTCCCGAACCAGATCAACAACGTGCTGGTCTTCCCGGGTGTGTTCCGCGGTCTGCTGGACGCCCAGTCGCGCACCGTCGACACGGGCATGATGCTCGCCGCCGCGCGCGCCCTCGCCGACGTCGTGGCCGAGGACGAGGTCAACGCGAACTACATCATCCCGTCCGTCTTCAACGACAAGGTCGCGGGCGCCGTCGCCGGTGCCGTCAGGGACGCCGCGAGGGCGGCCGGGGTCGCCGAGGCCACGACCGACCCGGCGTAGCCCCGTTGGGCCGGACGGCCCTGTCGCACGCCCGTGCGCGGGGGCCTGCCCCGGCTCCCGCGCACGGTGCCGTACCTCACGTCCGGGCCGCCCGTACGGCGCGTCGCGGGTCGCGGCGTCCCAAACGCCCCTTTAGGGTGGGCGGGCAGCGAGCCCCACAGGCCCTGCAGCCGCTGCGGACCGCTCCAACAAGTCGACGGAACGTCATCACAGGCAATCGGTGGTGCTTTTCGTGTGACGTCGAGGGGTTCCGGATTGGCGTTAGCGCCGCAGGTGGGGGCAGGATGCGTATTCGGGCGCGAGGGTCTGACATCAGACCCGGGTCCGGGGACTGTCAGAGGGCCCTGGCAGCATCGGCTTCGATCTCACGCCTCACAGGCAAGAAGAACACGGGAGTACAAACATGAACCGCAGTGAGCTGGTGGCCGCCCTGGCCGACCGTGCCGAGGTGACCCGCAAGGACGCCGACGCCGTTCTGGCCGCGCTCGCCGAGACCGTCGGCGAGATCGTCGCCAAGGGCGACGAGAAGGTCACCATCCCCGGCTTCCTGACCTTCGAGCGCACCCACCGTGCCGCTCGCACCGCTCGTAACCCGCAGACCGGCGACCCGATCAACATCCCGGCCGGCTACAGCGTGAAGGTCTCCGCGGGCTCCAAGCTCAAGGAAGCCGCCAAGGGCAAGTAAGGCCCCCAAGGCGTCAAGAAGGGCGGCCGTCCCGACCGGGGCGGCCGCCCTTCGGCGTACCCGGCGGGTGCGGCCCGGCGGTTCGCCGCAGCACACACCGCCTCTGCGGGGCCCTGGGGGCCCGCTGGGGCGCCCCGGCGGGCGCGGGCGGCCCCGGGGGAGGGCGGACGGGTCCGCCCGGCCCTGTGGCGGCATCCAGCGGCACCCGCCCGCGCGGCGGCCCGTGCGCGCCGCGGGACGGGCGGCCCGCACGCGCCGCGGCGGGCGGCCCGCACGCGCCGCGGCGGGCGGCCTGCAGGCGCCGTCCGGACGCCACGTCCGTCCGCGCCGTCCGGACGCGTCGTTCGTCCGCCTCATCCGTCCGCACCACAGTCCGCCGCCCCGGTCCCTCGCGGGGGGCCGGGGCGGCGGACTGTGGTGCGGGGGTGCGCAATGCTGTGTGCGGCAGCACTGTGCGCGCGCCGGAGCGCGCCCTGGACGGCGTCAGACGAGTGAGCCGCCCGGCAGTTCGACCTTGGCGCCGAGCTTCTCCAGCTTGTCCATGAAGTTCTCGTAGCCGCGGTTGATCAGGTCGATGCCGTGCACCCGGGACGTGCCCTGGGCCGCCAGCGCGGCGATCAGGTACGAGAAACCGCCGCGCAGGTCGGGGATGACCAGATCCGCGCCCTGGAGTTTCGTGGGGCCGGACACGACCGCCGAATGGAGGAAGTTCCGCTGCCCGAAGCGGCAGTCGGAGCCCCCGAGGCACTCGCGGTAGAGCTGGATGTGAGCACCCATCTGGTTGAGCGCCGAGGTGAAGCCCAGCCGGGACTCGTACACCGTCTCGTGGACGATGGACAGACCGGCGGCCTGCGTCAGGGCGACCACCAGCGGCTGCTGCCAGTCGGTCTGGAAGCCGGGGTGCACGTCCGTCTCCAGCGCGATGGCGTTCAGCGCGCCGCCGGGGTGCCAGAAGCGGATGCCCTCGTCGTCGATCTCGAAGGCGCCGCCGACCCGGCGGAAGGTGTTGAGGAACGTCATCATCGAGCGCTGCTGAGCGCCGCGCACGTAGATGTTGCCCTCGGTCGCGAGCGCCGCGGACGCCCAGGAAGCCGCTTCCAGACGGTCCGGGATCGCCCGGTGGGTGTAGCCGTCGAGCCGGTCGACACCCGTGATCCGGATGGTCCGGTCGGTGTCCATGGAGATGATCGCGCCCATCTTCTGCAGGACGCAGATGAGGTCCTCGATCTCCGGTTCGACGGCCGCGTTGGACAGCTCGGTGACGCCCTCGGCGAGCACGGCGGTCAGCAGCACCTGTTCGGTGGAGCCCACCGACGGGTACGGCAGCCGGATCTTCGTGCCGCGCAGCCGCTGCGGGGCCTCGAGGTACTGGCCGTCGGCCCGCTTCTCGATGACCGCGCCGAACTGGCGGAGCACCTCGAAGTGGAAGTCGATCGGCCGGCCGCCGATGTCGCAGCCGCCGAGCCCCGGGATGAAGGCGTGCCCCAGCCGGTGCAGCAGCGGGCCGCAGAAGAGGATCGGGATGCGCGACGAGCCCGCGTGCGCGTCGATGTCGGCGACGTTCGCGCTCTCGACGTGCGACGGGTCGAGGATGAGTTCGCCCGGCTCGTCACCGGGGCGGACGGTCACGCCGTGCAGCTGCAGCAGCCCTCGGACCACCCGCACGTCGCGGATGTCGGGCACGTTGCGCAGCCGGCTGGGCCCGCTGCCGAGCAGCGCGGCGACCATTGCCTTCGGCACCAGGTTCTTGGCGCCTCGGACGCGGATCTCGCCCTCCAGCGGGGTGCCGCCGTGGACAAGCAGGACATCGTCTGTGCCGGTCATGTATCTCGCGTTCCGGAGTGGTCGGGCAGGGGGCAAACAAAAGGGTAATGGCCGCAGACCCCCCTTCAGTAAGGCCCCGGGGGGCTCGATCGCGTCATGGATCCGCCACAACACGTTCCGCTGCCCACTCCTAGCGGAGGGTCACCGTCCGGCTGCCGTGTCCGGACGCCCCCCGATCGTGCGCTCCCCGTGCGCCCGTGCGGCACCCGTGCGCCCTGAGCTGCGGCATGGGCCGCCGCCGCCGGCCGGAGTGCCGTGCGGTCCCCGCAGGGCGTGAAGATGCGGGATCATCTGTGCCATGACGGAGGTGTCCTCGCTCACAGGCCGGCTGCTCGTGGCGGCTCCCGCCCTGGCGGACCCGAATTTCGACCGCGCGGTGGTGCTGCTCCTCGACCACGACGAGGAGGGGTCGCTCGGCGTGGTCCTCAACCGGCCGACCCCGGTCGGCGTCGGCGACATCCTCGCGTCCTGGGCCGGCCTGGCCGGAGAGCCGGACGTGGTCTTCCAGGGAGGTCCGGTCTCGCTCGACTCCGCCCTGGGCGTCGCGGTGATCCCCGGGGACGAGGGCCCGCTGGGCTGGCGGCGGGTGCACGGGGCGATCGGTCTGGTCGACCTGGAGGCGCCCCCGGAACTGCTCGCGGCGGCGCTCGGCTCCCTGCGGATCTTCGCCGGGTACGCCGGCTGGGGCCCGGGACAGCTGGACGGCGAGCTGCAGGACGGCGCCTGGTACGTGGTCGAGTCGGAACCCGGTGACGTCTCCTCGCCGCGCCCGGAGGGCCTCTGGCGGGCGGTCCTCCGGCGCCAGCGCAGCGAACTGGCCATGATCGCGACGTATCCGGACGACCCTTCGCTCAACTGATGGCCGGAGCTTTCAGTACGCTTGGCAGTTATGAGCACTCTTGAGCCCGAGCGCGGGGCAGGTACGGGGACCCTCGTGGAGCCGACACCTCAGGTGTCGAACGGCGACGGTGACCACGAGCGCTACGCGCATTACGTCCAGAAGGACAAGATCATGGCGAGCGCCCTGGAGGGCACTCCCGTGGTCGCACTGTGCGGCAAGGTCTGGGTCCCGGGGCGCGACCCCAAGAAGTACCCGGTCTGTCCCATGTGCAAGGAGATCTACGAGTCCATGGGCGCCGGTGGCGACAAGGACAAGGGCAAGGGCGGCAAGGACAGCAGCGGCAAGAAGTAGCCCGCCGCCTCTCCGGACACCCGCCGGGGCTCCCCCGGTCCTCCCGGCGAGTCCGCCCCCGCCCGGTCCATCGGCCCCCGGGGCACGCGTCGTCGCGTGCCCCGGGGGCCGATCGCATGTCCGGGAGCCGTCCGGGCGGATGGTGAGGCCTCCCGCGGGCCGGTCCGCGGGTGCGTGTCGCGTGGACCGCGCGTGGTGGTCACAGAGTGGTGGAGACCACTTGTCGGCGTACCGCCACGCCCTTAGTCTCCTGCCAGTTGTGCAGAACGAAACGCGCGTTGCACATGATGCAACGCTTGACCGGTTGGGGTCCCGGATGAAGTTTTCTGCCCGAATCGCCGCTCCCGCAGCGGCTCTTGTGCTGGCGGGAGTCGCCGCCACCGGCTGCGCGCCGCAGACCTCCGACACCGGCGCGAAGGGGGACGAGAAGTCGGGGACCCTGCGTGTCTGGCTTTTCCAGGAGGTCGGCAACAAGCCCAAGGAGAAGGTCGTCGACGCCGCGGTGGCGGCCTTCGAGAAGTCCCACGAGGGCGCCGACGTCGAGATCGAGTACATACCCGTCGACACCCGGGCCCAGCGCGTCAAGGCCGCCTTCAATGACCCGAAGAGCGCGCCCGACCTCATCGAGTACGGCAACACCGACACCGCCGGCTACGTGAAGGACGGCGGACTCGCCGACGTCAGCGCCGAGTTCGCGGCCTGGGACGAGGCCAAGGACACCGACCCGGCCGCCAAGCAGTCCGTGACGGTGGAGGGCAAGGTCTACGGCGCGCCCCTGTTCGTCGGCGTACGCGCGCTGTACTACCGCACCGACGTACTCGGCGACCTCGGGATCGAGCCCCCGAAGTCGCAGGACGAACTGATCGCGACCGCGAAGAAGATCCACAAGGAGAAGCCCGGCCTGTACGGCCTCGCGGTCGGCGGCGCGTACACCTACGGCGCGATGCCCTTCATCTGGGCGCGGGGCGGCGAACTGGCCGAGGAGACGGGCGTGACCTACCGTTCCGCCATCAACAGCGAGAAGGCCCGGAAGGGCATCGAGGCCTACACCTCCCTCTTCGGCGACGACAACTGCCCGGCGGCCAAGTGCGCGGCCATGGGCGGCAACGCCACGGTCACCGCGTTCGCGGCCGGCAAGGCGGCCATGGCGATCGGCGGCGACTTCAGCCACGCCGCCGTCGATGCGGGCACCGTGAAGGGCAAGTACGCCGTCGTGCCGCTGCCCGGTGTCGAGGAGGGCTCGATCGCACCCGCCTTCGCGGGCGGCAACAACATCGGTGTGCTGAAGAGCAGTTCGCACCGCACGCTCGCCGTCGACCTCATGAAGTCGCTGACCGGCAAGAAGACGCAGGCCGAGATGTTCGACGCGATGGGCTTCCTCCCGACCTTCTCGGACGTGCGGGACACCGTCGCGCGGAAGGAGCCCTTCGTCGCCCCCTTCGTCGACTCGCTCGACGCGGGAGCCAGGTTCGTGCCCGCCTCCCCGGCCTGGGGACGGATCGACGCCTCCCTGGTCCTGCCGACGATGTTCCAGGAGATCGTCAGCGGCCGTAAGGACGTGGCCGCCGCCTCGGACGACGCGGCGAAGAAGATGGACGCGGCGTTCGCCGAAGCGGGCTGACGATGACCGCGAACACCACGGTGCGCAAGGCCACCGAACGGCCCGGGGCGGCCGGGACACCCTCCCGCCCGCCCCGGAACCGCCCCGCCTCGCCCGCGCTGCGGCCCGGCTGGACCCCGTGGCTGTACCTGCTGCCCGCCCTCGTGCTGCTCGGCGGGCTCCTCGTCTACCCGATCTACCAGCTCGGCCTGATCTCCTTCCTCGAGTACACCCAGGCCCAGGTCAGCGGCGGCGAACCGACCACCTTCCAGGGCTTCGGCAACTACGCGAAGCTCTTTTCGGACGGCCAGTTCTGGCAGGTGCTCCTCGCGACCGTGCTCTTCGCGGCCGCCTGCGTCCTCGCCACCCTGCTCGTCGGCTGCGCCCTGGCGGTCCTGCTGACACGCGTCCGCGCCCTGCCCCGCCTCGCGCTCATGATGGCCGCGCTCGGGGCCTGGGCGACGCCCGCGATCACCGGCTCGACCGTGTGGGTCTTCCTCTTCGACCCGGACTTCGGACCCGTCAACAGGGTGCTGGGGCTGGGCGACTTCTCCTGGACGTACGGCCGCTACAGCGCCTTCGCCCTGGTGCTCCTCGAAGTCCTCTGGTGCTCGTTCCCGTTCGTGATGGTGACCGTGTACGCCGGCATCCGCGCGATCCCCGGCGAGGTGCTGGAGGCCGCCGCGCTGGACGGCGCCTCGCAGTGGCGGATCTGGCGGTCGGTCATGGCGCCGATGCTCCGGCCGATCCTCACCGTCGTCACCATCCAGTCGGTGATCTGGGACTTCAAGGTCTTCACCCAGATCTACGTCATGACCAACGGAGGCGGCATCGCGGGCCAGAACCTGGTGCTCAACGTCTACGCCTACCAGAAGGCGTTCGCCTCCTCCCAGTACAGCCTCGGATCGGCGATCGGCGTCGTGATGCTGGTGATCCTGCTGGCCGTGACACTCGTCTACCTGCGCCTCGTGCGGCGCCAGGGGGAGGAACTGTGAGCGCACGCACGCTTCTGCGCGTCCGCCGTCCCGGGAGGCTCGCCGCGGAGACCGCGGCCCTCCTCGTCGCGGCCGCGGTCGCCTTCCCGCTGTACTGGATGGTGCTGTCCGCCTTCAAGCCGGCCGGTGAGATCCAGTCCACCCAGGCGCGCCCCTGGACCCTCGCCCCGTCCCTCGACTCGTTCCGCAGGGTCTTCGAACAGCAGGAGTTCGGCCGCTACTTCCTCAACAGCCTGCTCGTGGCCGGCACGGTCGTCGTGCTCTCCGCGCTGACCGCGTTCCTCGCGGCCACGGCCGTGACCCGTTTCCGGTTCAGGTTCCGCACCACCCTGCTGATCATGTTCCTCGTGGCGCAGATGGTGCCGGTCGAGGCGCTGACCATTCCGCTGTTCTTCCTGATGCGGGACTTCGGGCAGCTGAACACCCTGGGTTCGCTGATCCTGCCCCATCTCGCCTTCTCCCTGCCGTTCGCGATCTGGATGCTGCGCGGCTTCGTGAAGGCCGTCCCGGAAGCCCTGGAGGAGGCCGCCTGCATCGACGGGGCGAGCCGCACCCGCTTCCTGTGGCAGATCCTCTTCCCACTGGTCTTCCCCGGCCTCGTGGCGACCAGCGTCTTCTCCTTCATCTCGACCTGGAACGACTTCCTGTTCGCGAAATCGTTCATCATCAGCGACACCTCCCAGTCGACGCTGCCCATGGCGCTGCTGGTCTTCTTCAAACCCGACGAGAACGACTGGGGAGGGATCATGGCCGCTTCCACGGTGATGACCATTCCCGTGCTGGTCTTCTTCGTCCTCGTACAGCGACGCCTCGTCTCGGGACTCGGCGGAGCGGTGAAGGACTGACATGGACAACCTGATTCCCGCACCGGTGCGCACCGCCGGCGACGACAGCCGCGCATTCGTCCTCGACGACGCCACGACGCTGACCGCGGGCCCCGGCACCGAAAGCACCGGACGCTGGCTGCGCGGCACCCTCGGAGCCGCCTTCGCCCTTCCGCTCGCCCCCGCCCCGAAGGGGGCGGCGGGCAGCGCGAACACCATCGAGCTGCAGGTCGACCCCGCACTGGAGCCCGAGGGTTACCGGCTCGGCGTGGACGCCGTCCGGGGTGTACGGATCACCGGCGGCAGCGCCGCAGGGGTCTTCTGGGGGGCACAGACCCTGCGCCAGCTCCTCGGTCCCGAGGCATTCCGGCGGGCCCCGGTGCGCGCCGGCGCCGAAAGGCGGATTCCCCTTACGGAGATCGAGGACGCCCCGCGCTTCGGATGGCGCGGCCTGATGCTGGACGTGGCCCGCCACTTCATGCCCAAGGACGGCGTGCTGCGCATGCTCGACCTGCTCGCCGCCCACAAACTCAACGTCTTCCATTTCCACCTCACCGACGACCAGGGCTGGCGCATCGAGATCAAGCGCCACCCCCGGCTCACGGAGGCCGGCGCGTGGCGGGCCCGCACCAAATACGGGCACCGCGCATCCGAGTTGTGGGACGAGACACCGCACGGCGGTCACTACACCCAGGACGACATCCGCGAAATCGTGGCGTACGCCGCCGAGCGGCATATCCGCGTGGTCCCCGAAATCGACATCCCGGGCCACTCGCAGGCGGCCATCAGCGCGTATCCGGAACTCGGCAACACCGATGTCGTCGACACGTCCGCCCTTTCCGTCTGGGACACCTGGGGCATCAACCCGAACGTACTCGCCCCCACCGACAACACCCTGCGCTTCTTCGAGGGGGTCTTCGAGGAAGTGCTCGACCTGTTCCCCGCGGACACCTCGCCGTTCATCCACGTCGGCGGCGACGAATGCCTCAAGGACCAGTGGAAGGAGTCACCGGCCGCGCAGGCCCGCATGGCCGGACTCGGCCTGGCGGACGAGGACGAGCTGCAGTCCTGGTTCATCCGCCACTTCGACCGCTGGCTCACCGAGAGGGGCCGCCGCCTCATCGGCTGGGACGAGATCCTGGAGGGCGGGCTCGCCGAGGGCGCGGCGGTGTCGTCGTGGCGCGGCTACGCCGGCGGCGTGGCCGCCGCCGAGGCGGGCCACGACGTCGTGATGTGCCCCGAGCAGCAGGTGTACCTGGACCACCGTCAGGACGGCGGCCCCGACGAGCCGATGCCCATCGGCTTCGTGCGGACCCTGGAGGACGTCTACCGCTTCGAACCCGTCCCTCCGAGCCTCTCCGAGGAGGCCGCCGGACACATCCTGGGCGCCCAGGCCAACGTCTGGACCGAGGTCATGCAGGACCGGGCCCGGGTCGACTACCAGGTGTTCCCCCGGCTCGCGGCCTTCGCCGAGGTCGTCTGGTCGTCCCTCCCGGCGCCCGCCGAGAGGGACTTCGCCGGCTTCGACCGCCGGATGCGCACCCACTACGCCCGGCTCGACGCTCTGGGCGTCGACTACCGGCCGCCCTCCGGGCCCCTGCCGTGGCAACGCCGGCCCGGTGTCCTGGGTCGCCCGATCGAGGGACCGCCCCCGACCGTGTGACCGCTGCCGCCCCTCCGGCCAGGGGAACCGTATAAGTCGTACGAACTCGCTGAAGAGTAGCAATTCGTGCACGGGGCAGAACACCTGCCAAACGTGATTTTTCCCCTGGCCGGGGACGGAAACGCCCTTCGTGGACCCTCGCGTCGGGCCGCCCGGAAGATGTGCCAGAGTTGCCACGTCCCGGCCGTGAGCACGTACCGTACGGCGGACAGGCGGGACTGCCGGGACACCGGGAAGGGGCAGCTGGGTTGACCACGCACGCACCGCAGGCGATGCGGTCGGTAACGCTGCCGGCCTCGCTCGACGAGGCCGTGGCGGCTCTCGGCGCCATGCCCGCCGCCGTCCCCGTGGCAGGCGGCACGGACCTCATGCCCGCCGTCAACAAGGGGCAGCTGCGCCCCTCGGGACTCGTCGGCCTGGGCCGCATCAGCGAGATCCGCGGCTGGCACTACCAGGACGGCCACGCCCTCCTCGGGGCCGGCCTCACCCACGCACGCATGGGGCGGCCCGACTTCGCCGCCCTCATCCCCGCCCTGGCGGCCTCGGCGCGCGCCGCGGGCCCGCCCCAGATCCGCAACGCCGGAACACTCGGCGGCAACATCGCCACCGCGGCCCCGACCGGCGACGCGCTGCCGGTCCTGGCGGCCCTGGAAGCGGAGCTCGTCATCGCGGGCCCCGACGGCGCCCGCCGCGAGATCCCCGTCTCGCACCTGCTGGCGGGCCGCGAGATGCTCGAACCCGCCGAGCTGATCGGCTTCGTCCGCGTGCCGCTGCTGCACGCCCCCCAGGTGTTCCTCAAGGCCACCGGCCGCACCGGCCCCGGCCGCGCCACCGCCTCCGTCGCGATCGTCCTGGACCCCGCCCGGCGCGGCGTGCGCTGCGCGGTCGGCGCGATCGCCCCGATGCCGCTGCGGCCCCTGGAGGCCGAGCGCTGGATCGCCTCCCTGATCGACTGGGACGGCGAACGCGGCCTGGCCCCCGACGCGCTGGCCGCCTTCGGCGAGTACGTGGCCGCGGCCTGCATCCCCGACCAGGAACCACCTGAGGACGGGGGAGAAGCGCCCCCGCTCTCGCCCGCGATCCTGCACCTGCGGCGCACCGTCGCCGCGCTCGCCCGACGCGCGCTGGGGAGGGCACTGTCGTGAGCAATGAGGAGAACCCCGGGCAGCGGCACGGGCAGCCCGACCCCTACGCCGGCTGGGAGCCGACTCCGCAGGGCGGTGAGTACGACGCGGAGGCCACCGCCTTCGTCCACCTGCCCCCGGAGGACTTCCCCGACCTCGGGGGCGACCCGCTCGCCGCACCGGGACACAGCTACGTACCGCCGATGATCGTGCCGCTGACCCCGGCCGCCGGGCTCGACCCCTCGGCGACCGGCAGCTGGGTCCTGCAGACGCAGAGCCAGCAGGAACGCGCCGCCGAGCACGCCGCAGGTCAGGAGACCGCGGCGGAGGAGGTGCGGTGGCCGGACCCGAACCAGCAGCAGGAGCACTACCAGCAGCCGTACCCGGACACGTCGCAGTACGCGCAGACGTCGTCCACGACGGCCCACTGGAACTACACCGAGGCCGTGCACCCCGCCGAGCCCGAGCCGTCCCCCGAGCCCGCCGGACACACGGGCCAGTGGACGATCCCGGTCGCGGGCGGCGACATCCCGGAGGAGTCCGGCGAGTTCTCCGCCTCCGCGATGGCTTCGCAGTGGTACGCGGACACGCCCCCCGCCACCCTGCCCGGCGGGGCCCCCGCACCGTGGGCGACGCAGCAACCGGCCCACGAGGCGCCGGAGCCCGCCGCGGCCGAGGAGACGGCACCCGAAGCGCCGCACGAAGCCCCTGAGGAGCCGCAGGAGCCCACGGAGACGGCACCGGCGGCCGAGAGCACCGCCCCGGCCCCGGAGGCCCCCGCGGAGGGCCTGGCGACCCCCGGTGAGCCGGAGGAGCCCACCGCCGCCGTCGAGGAGCCGGCGGCGGAAGCACCCGCTCCCGACGCCGAGGCCGCCGAACCCGCGCCCGAGCCCGGGACCGTGCCGGCCGAACCCGCGCCGGAGCATGCCCCCGTGTCCGCCGACGAGCTCGCCGCCGTCCCCGTGGACGCGCCGAGCGAGCACCCCTCCGCCTCGTACGTCCTCCACGTGAACGGAGCCGACCGCCCGGTCACCGACGCCTGGATCGGGGAGTCGCTGCTCTACGTCCTGCGCGAGCGTCTCGGCCTCGCCGGGGCCAAGGACGGCTGCTCGCAGGGCGAATGCGGCGCCTGCAACGTGCAGGTCGACGGCCGCCTCGTCGCCTCGTGCATGGTCCCCGCCGCCACCACCGCCGGCAGCGAGGTCCGCACCGTCGAAGGCCTCGCGGTGGACGGCGAACCGTCCGACGTGCAGCGCGCCCTCGCCTCGTGCGGGGCCGTCCAGTGCGGCTTCTGCATCCCGGGCATGGCCATGACCGTGCACGACCTCCTGGAGGGCAACCACGCCCCCAGCGAACTGGAGACCCGGCAGGCCCTGTGCGGCAACCTCTGCCGCTGCTCCGGCTACCGGGGCGTGCTCGACGCCGTACGCGAGGTCGTCGCGGGCCGCGAAGCGGTGTCGGAGCCGGCGACGGGCACGCTGGACGACCTCGAACCGCGCATCCCGCACCAGGCCGCCCCCGGTGAGGGCGGCGTCCAGCACGAGGGAGACGTCCGGTGAACGCCGTGCCGTCCCCCGCACGACCGCTCACCACCACCACCACCAGCCGCCGCGGCGGAGCGAACGACAAGGAGGCGGCGTGACCAGCGACGCAGCCACCGCGACCAGCACGCGCACCACCCCGCAGGCCGAGGGCGCCGCACCGGAGCGGGAACTGCCCGCGCACGGCCTGGGCGCGTCGCTGCCGCCCGCCGACGCCCGCGCCAAGACCGAGGGCACCTTCCCCTACGCGGCCGACCTCTGGGCCGAGGGGCTGCTCTGGGCCGCGATGCTGCGCTCCCCGCACCCGCACGCCCGCATCCTGTCGATCGACACCTCGGCCGCCGCCCGGATGCCCGGCGTCCGCGCCGTCGTCACCCACGAGGACATCCCCGGGGACGGCGCGTACGGCCGCAGGGTCGTCGACCGGCCGGTGTTCGCCTCCGACCTCGTGCGCCACCACGGCGAGGCCATCGCCGCCGTCGCCGCGGACCACCCCGACACCGCACGGCTGGCCGCGGCCGCCATCACCGTCGAGTACGAGGTGCTCGAACCGGTCACCGACCCCGAGAAGGCCTTCGCCGCCGAGGCGCTGCACCCCGACGGCAACCTCATCCGCCACATCCCGCTGCGCTACGGCGACCCGGACACCGTGGGCGAGGTCATCGTCGAGGGCCTGTACCGCATCGGGCGCCAGGACCCCGCCCCGATCGGCGCGGAGGCCGGACTCGCGGTCCCCCGCCCCGACGGGGGCGTCGAGCTCTACACCGCGTCCACCGACCCGCACACCGACCGCGACCTCGCCGCCGCCTGCTTCGGTCTCGACCCCGAGCGCGTCAAGGTCGTCGTCACCGGCGTCCCGGGCGCCACCGGCGACCGTGAGGACCCCGGCTTCCAGATCCCGCTCGGCCTGCTCGCCCTGCGCACCGGCTGCCCGGTCAAACTGGCCGCCACCCGCGAGGAGTCCTTCCTGGGCCACGCCCACCGCCACCCCACCCTGCTGCGCTACCGCCACCACGCGGACGGCGAGGGCCGGCTGGTCAAGGTCGAGGCGCAGATCCTCCTCGACGCGGGCGCGTACGCCGATGCCTCCTCCGAATCCCTGGCCGCCGCCGTGGCCTTCGCCTGCGGCCCCTACGTCGTCCCGCACGCCTTCATCGAGGGCTGGGCGGTCCGCACGAACAACCCGCCCTCCGGCCATGTGCGCGGCGAAGGCGCCATGCAGGTCTGCGCGGCGTACGAGGGCCAGATGGACAAGCTGGCGGCGAAGCTGGGCATCGACCCCGTCGAACTGCGTCTGCGCAACGCCCTGTCCACCGGCGATATCCTGCCCACCAGCCAGACCGTGACGTGCCCCGCGCCGGTCGCCGAACTCCTGGGCGAACTGCGCGACTTCCCGCTGCCGACCCTCCCGAAGGACGCCCCGGAGGACGACTGGCTGCTCCCGGGAGGCCCGGAGGGCGCCGGTGAGCCCGGTGCCGTACGCCGAGGCGTCGGCTACGCGGTCGGCATGGTCCACATGCTCGGCGCCGAGGGAGCGGACGAGGTCTCCACGGCCACGGTCCGGGTCCACGACGGCGTCGCCACGGTGATCTGCGCGGCCGTCGAGACCGGCCAGGGCTTCACCACGCTGGCCCGGCAGATCGTGCAGGAGACCCTGGGCATCGAGGAGGTCCACGTCGCGGCGGTCGACACCGACCAGCCCCCGGCGGGCCCGGCGACGCACGGCCGTCACACCTGGGTCTCCGGCGGTGCGGTCGAACGCGCCGCCAAGATGGTCCGCACGCAGCTCCTCCAGCCGCTGGCCCACAAGTTCGGCATGTCGACCGAACTCCTCCAGATCGCGGACGGCAAGATCACCTCGTACGACGGTGTGCTGTCCACGACGGTCACGGAGGCCATGGACGGCAAGGAACTCTGGGCCACGGCCCAGTGCCGGCCCCACCCGACCGAACCCCTCGACGAATCGGGCCAGGGCGACGCGTTCGTGGGCCTCGCCTTCTGCGCGGTCCGCGCCGTGGTCGACGTCGACATCGAGCTCGGCTCGGTCCGGGTGGTGGAGATGGCCGTCGCCCAGGACGTCGGCCGGGTCCTCAACCCGTCCCAGCTCGCCGTCCGTATCGAGGCGGGCATCACCCAGGGCATCGGCGCCGCACTCACCGAGAACCTCCGCACCGCACGCGGTCTGATCCGCCACCCGGACCTCACCGGGTACGCGCTTCCCACCTCGTTGGACGCACCGGACATTCGCATCGTGAAACTGGTGGAGGAGCGGGACGTCGTCGCACCCTTCGGCGCCAAGGCGGCCTCCGCCGCACCGGTGGTGACCTCCCCGGCAGCCGTGGCGTCCGCCGTGCGGGCGGCGACCGGCCGCCCCGTCAACCGTCTCCCGATCCGGCCCCAGGCCGCGGTGGCCGCCGCGAAGTCCTGACGTGTGATTCACGTTGCACCTGCAACCCGGGGGTGCGGTGTGTCACCGGTGCTGACTACAGTGATCCCTGAAGTCGTGGCCGGCCGGATACGGGGAGGGTGCTGTGCTGCCGAGTGATGGAGTGAGCGCGGGACTGATGGCCGTGCCGGGCCTGGGAGTCACCACGGCGGCCGCGGCGGTCGAACTGGCCACGGAACTGACGTCGTTCACCAAGTTCCGCAACCGCGTCGACGAGATACTGGCAGACCTCAAGAAGTCTCCCGCCGGCGCCGCGCAGCTCGGCGAAGACCCCATGGTGCGGACCCAGTTCGGCGGCGGAGCCAACCAATGGGCCGAAGCCGCAAGCCTGTTCGCCTCCTACCAGACGGTCATCACCGAACTGGAAACGCTGTCGAAGTCCCTCTCGAACTCCATAGAGGGCATGAGCATCGCGGTTCTCGCCTCCCACAACGGCTACGAGAACCTGGACATCGATATCCGGCGCCGCATGCTCGCGATCTCGGACGACGCGAAGAAGCACTACGGCGGCGAGTACGACCCGACGAAGCCGGCCAAGCAGAGCGGGGACACGGGACCGGGGACGCCTGCGGCACCCTCGGACACCGCCGGCGTCGTGGGTACCTGATGACGACGAACACCGGCATGACGCGGGGATAGACGGGGGCTGGGATGGACCACAGGGAAGCAGGACAGGGCACACCGTTCGACAGCATGACGCACGAGACCATGCTGGCCTGGCTGGACAAGGCCAACAGCGGTGCGATCCAGAGCGCGTCGGACCGGCTGCTCAGCGCCGCCACGGAGATCCGCAAGATCGCGGAGGACCTCAAGGTCCGGCCGCAGACGGTCGAGTGGAAGGGCGAGGGCGCCACGGCCTTCCGCACCTGGGGCGCGGACCTGGCCAACGCGACGCTGCGCCTCGGCGACTACAGCGAGGGCGCGTCGAAGTGGCTGGCCCAGGCCTCCGACGCACTCGCCTCGGCCCAGGTCGCCATCCCGCGCACCGACGCGGGCGCCCAGGCGAACCTGGAAGCCGCGAAGGCCGCGCACAACGACCCGGACGCGTCGGCGGTCGAGAAGAAGTCCCTGGAGACGCTGCTCGCCGCCAAGGAGTCCAACCGCCAGGAGGCGGCTGCGGAGATGCGGAGGCTGGCGCAGTCGTACCAGTTCTCGGCCTCGCAGATGGACAGCCTGGAGCGGCCGGTGTTCCCGCCGCCGCCGGGGGAGTTCGTTCCTGACCGCAAGGAAACCATCGCCGAAGGCGAGACCTGGGAGCCTACAGGAAGCGGCTCCGGTGGACACTCGGGGTCAAGCAAGGCTGCTTATAGTCCTTCCACTTCGGTATCCGATACCAACGGGGTTCCCGGATCTTCGATCACTCATGGCTTTAAGGCTCCGGTCCACGCGGGCACACCCGTGGATATGGAGATCGACGGGGTGGCGACTTTGCCGCCAACTTCTGCCACCAATACGGTGACGCCGTCGGTGCCACCAACGACGGGCAACGCCGAAGGCGTCCTTCCCCCCAGCCCGATGAACACGCCACGGCCCTTCGGGGGCGGTCCAATTCCGCTTCAGGGCCCGTCCGCGGGTGGAAAAGCGGTGTCCGGACTCCGCCCACCTTCGCTGCCTGGCCAGGGCGGACTGACTGCAGGCCCTGCGAGCAGGCTGCCGCGTGATGGAGGGATCACTGGAGGCCGTCCCGTTGCGCAAGCCACTGGACGACCGACCGGCAGTCTGCCCCGTGGCACGGTCGTCGGCGGCGAAGGATCGCACGTTGGTCGTGCACCCATGGGGAATGGTGCTGGAGTGGGAGGCGCCGGAAGCAGCCAAAGTGGCATTGTCGGTGGCCGTCGCTTGGCTGGCGAGGCCGGCGGTGTGGTGGGAGGGCGTCCTCAACAGCCTGGCCGTACGAGCGGGCGCCCGTTCACACCCGGGGGCACGGGTTTGGTGCGAAACGCCGCGTCCTCTGGGGGCGGCCGTGGCGGCGGTGCGGGCGGTCGTGGTTTCTCAGTGCAGCGACCTGGCGAATCACGTCGGGCTGAGAGTGAGCGGCCGGATTACCTCGTTGAGGACGAGGAGACCTGGCAGCAAGGTAGCCGGCGCATCGTTCCGCCTGTCATCGACTGATTAGTCAGTATCTGCAAAGGATTCAGATGCGCAACAGCGGTACCGGAGTCGACCGTCGTCGAGTTGCAGTGTCCGCGCTACTCGGAGCGCTATTGGTGGGCGCCGTTCCTTCGACTGCACACGCGGATTCTGTCCGTTCGAACCAATGGCACCTGACAGCAATGAAGGCTGAGGAGATGTGGCAGACAAGCACCGGAAAAGGTGTAACTGTCGCTGTCATCGACACGGGTGTCGATTCTTCGAACCAGGATCTGCAGGGACAAGTCCTCGATGGCAGGGACTTTGCGTTGAGCGAAAAGGGTGACGAGCATACTGATCTTGGTACCCATGGCACGGGCATGGCTGCCTTGATTGCCGGAACCGGCGACGGTCGCGGTGGCGACGGCGCCTTCGGACTAGCTCCTGGTGCGAAAATTCTACCGATCAGGGTCCCTGACAAGGCTCCCAACCTTGCGGCTGACATCAAGCAGTTCAACACCCATGTGCCTCTCGCAATCCGCTACGCCGCTGATCAGGGGGCGCGGGTCATCAACGTCTCCTTGGCCATGAGCGAAGGATCCGAGCAGTTGACCGATGCCGTGAAGTACGCATTGGATAAGGGTTCCCTCGTATTCGCCGGTATGGGCAACGACGCCGAGAGCGTCAACGGGGTGAAGTATCCTGCTGCCACTCCCGGAGCCGTGGGTGTCGGCGCCATCGGTCAGGACCTGCGGAAAACCGGCGAGTCGCAGTTCGGCCCCCAGGTGGATTTGTCTGCCCCGGGCGAAGACATGATTCACGCTTGCCCAAGCGAAACCGGTTTGTGTAAGTCTCACGGCACCAGCGACGCCACAGCCCTCGTCTCCGCCTCCGCCGCTCTCATCTGGGCCAAGTACCCGGAATGGACCAACAACCAGGTCCTGCGAGTCCTGCTTAATACCGCAGGCGGGCCCACGAGCGGAGCCGACCGTAACGACTACGTTGGTTATGGTGTGGTCCGTCCCCGCATCGCCCTGAAAACCCCCGGCGACCCCGGCCCCGCAGATGAGTACCCGCTCCCGGATCTCGCGGCAGCCGCGACGCCGACGCCCTCTGCCGCGCCCTCGAAGGCGGCAGGCGGGTCCGAGGCGAGCGGGAAGCCGGCCGTTGCGGCTTCGGCGTCGGACGACGAGGGCGGGAGCACCGGTCTGTGGGTCGGGCTCGGCGTCGGGGCGGCAGCGCTCGTCGCTGCCGGGGTGGCTGTGGCAGTCGTACGATCCCGTCGGCGCAGCGCTGCTTCGGCAGCAGCCCCTGCGGTGCCGCCGTACGGCTATCAGCCCGCGCTAGGGGCTGCGCAGCCCCCATACCCGACCTACGCGCCGCCGACCGGCGCTCCCGGGCCGTACGACGGACCTCCGTCACAGGAACCCCGCGCCTGAGGTTCAACCCTCGCAAGCGGCGTCCGTGCTCGGGAGCCTTCAGGCGGCAGCTCGTCGTTGCCCAGTACGCGGAGCCCTCCGTGAGTTGGCTCCAGGGTCGCTCAGGGCAGGCGCATCAGGTCGCGGAGCATGCCCACGTGGGCTGCCACGTCGCGTACGACCGGCGGGGCGGCGGTGTCAGCTTCCCGGCTCGTGGTCCTGCACGGGCGGCACAGGCCGTCCGGGAGGGCCTCGGGGCGCCCCGGGGTCGCGCACTGGGTGCACTCGACCATGAGGCGGCGGATGGGCGGCTCAGCGGCCCGGGTAACCGTGGCAGGAGCCAGCTGAGGCGGAATCTTGTCCCGGAGGCGGCGGCGGAGCAGCCCGACCGGTGAGCCGATCTGTGCGGGGAGCCCGGAGGTGAGGGCATGCGTGAAGTACGCCGTGTCCACTCCACGCTCCAGCCATGCAGCGGCCAGTTCCTCCAGGGCGGCGCAGTCCGCAGCGGAGAGTGCCAGGCGCGGATCGGCTCGGCCGAGGAGCGCCAACGCGGAGTAGGCAGCGGAGTGTTGTCCCGGCTGTGCCCCGGCACCTGCGATCGAAGCGGGGGAAGGTGCCGAGGCCGAAGCAGGCACCGGAGCAGAGGCAGAAGCGGGGGCGGGAGGCGCCGCCGTCTGGACTGCTGCGGGCGGAGCCGATGAGGCTGCCGTTCGTGCTGCATCGGTCTCCAGGACCACAGCCGATGAGGCCGTTCGCGCTGCATCAGCCTCCGGGGCCGCAGCAGGCGTCACGTCATCCGCTACGGCCGGAGTCGGGACCCGCGCCGCGGCCGGGGCCGCCGTGGGCCCCGTGACCCGTGAAGGCGAGCCGTCGGACGTGCGGGCGGCTCGCTGTTGCGGGACCGCAACCGTTGGATTGGCCTGCTCCGTCCTGGCCCGGGTTCCCTCCACCTCGATGAACGCCGTCCACCATTCGTTGTCGCGGGCCGTGCGGGACCAGAAGGTCAGCGTGACCCACCGGACCTGGCCGCCCTGCAAGCTCGCAGGACACCGCGCATGCCGCAGATGACCGGCCACGCTCAGCGCCCGCAGAGCGCTGCCGACGGCGGCCTGCCCGTGCAGTGGGAGGGACTTGGCCAGCGACTTGATGTCCATCGCGGCGCCGTCGGGGAGGTGGTCCACGTAACCGGCGACATACCGCTCCCGCTCCGGGAGTGTCATGAAGTCGTCAAGGTGTGACGGGCGTTGGCCGGGGACCGTGCGCTTCCCGTAGCCGGGGTTCGCCCGGGCGTAGGGGCGTGAGGGTGCGGGGGCGCGGACGGCGGAGCTAGGGTGCTGGATAGCCACGAGGTCGCCTGTTTCGATCTTGAGGTGAGACCCCGGCCCGGTGCGACAACACCATGCCGGGGTCGTTCAGTTGTGGGCACCGTAGGCCTGCGCCACAGTCCGCTGCAAGCCGGTCACGATTAGTCATACTTGCTGGCCGTGACGGGGCTGGGTGGGGTGGGAGGGGTGGTTTCCTTCCAGGTTTTCCCTACCGGGTACTGACAGCGCTCGGGTCTCGGACCTCGTGTCCCGGTCCTCGGATCCCGAAGCTTGAGCGTCGGGATCGGTGTCCCGCTTCGACCCCTGAAAGAGTGAACGGGTCCGTCCCGAAGCTCGGCCCCCGAGCTTCGGGGGCCGAGCATCGCGACACCTCTTCCCGTTGGTCCGGTTACCTCTTGATGCGGGCGAAGTGTGAATTGCTCCCGGCCCGCGCCTGTGAGGGCGGACCCGGTAGCGTGAGTGCGTCAGTGAAGCCGGAGTCAGTGACTCCGGTGGCCTATACGGATAGGTACGGGGAAATTCGTGACGTTCGACGCAGAATGGGCGGCCCTTCGCGCGGAGTCGACACAGCGGGTCGACATGCGGCTCAACAGCGTCCCGGCGGACGGCGGCAGTGGCGGCGGCGGGCCGAGCAGCGCCGACCTCGCCGTCAATCAGGACAACCTCGGTGCCATCGGGCATGACGCGTACGGCCTGCGTACCCGGCTCTCCAAGGACGGCGACCACGCGCGCCCCTCGACCTTCGACGCGGCCATCGCGCTCACCAACGGCAATTTCACCAGTGGCTCCGCGCTGCTCAAGGTGCACGACCGCTGGAACACGCATATGAAGACACTGCTCGACGCGTGTGCCCAGATCTCCAACCACCTGGATTACTCCAAGGCCGCCCACGCGAAGGACGACGTTCAGATCGGCGGCGATCTGATTTCCGTCTCCAAGCTCAACGATTACCTGAAGTAGATCCTGAAAGCAGCGTCCGGGGGAGCACAGCAATGCCGAAATACGAGGACATCGTCGATGCCCCGGTCGCCAAGCTGAAGGCGGCGGCCGACGACTGGTCCGACATGGCCACGAAGCTGGACCGGCTTGCCGACGACGCCAGCGACGGCATGAAGGTCAAGGCTGACAAGGCGGAGTGGGAGGGTGCCAATGCCGGCGTCACCAGGGCCTTCATCGGCAAGACGGCCAAGGAGTTCAAGGACGCCGCCGCCGAGGCCAAGGGCGTCAAGCAGATCCTCGAGGAAGCCCACACGGCCATCAAGAAGGCCAAGGACGACCTGATCGATATCCGGGACCACGAGGGACCTGCGGCCGGTATGCACGTCGACGCCAAGGGCAAGGTCACCGCGCGGCATCCGGTGGAGGACATCCCTGTCGCTCAGCGCCACCACGACCCCGACTACCCGGACCTGCTGCGTCAGCAGAAGACGAACATCGCCGCGTGGCAGAAGAAGATCGACGCCATCGTGGAGGCTTGCGAGGACACCGACGTCACCTTCCGGAACACCCTCGAAGCGAACGTGACCGAGGGCAACGACTTCAGCGCCCCCACGTACACGAAGATGGACCAGGAGGAGGCCGCCAGGGCCGCAGCGCTGGCAGCCAAGGGCCGCGACATCACGCACACCGAACTTCAGGCCCTCAACGAGCTCCTCCACGACAACGGCAAGTCGCCGGAGTTCGCGAAGAACTTCTACGAGAAGCTCGGCCCCGAGAAGTCGCTCGCGTTCTTCGGGCAGCTCTCCACGGACACGTACGACTACGGCAAGGTCGACAAGGAACGCCTCAAGGACGTCCAGGCGCTCCAGAAGAACCTGGGCCTCAACCTGGCCACCGCCTCACACGACAAGGCCTTCGCCGCCGAGTGGGGCCCGGAGCTGCGCAAGCTCGGCACGGAGCGCATCCCGCTGGCGAAGCACGACTACGGCGGGCCGTTCGGCTACCAGTTGCTCGGCGGCATCATGCGGTACGGGAACTACGACGCGAAGTTCCTCAACCCCATCGCGGAGCACGTGGCGCAGCTGCACCAGAAGGACCCGTACATGTTCGCCGAGAACAAGGTGGTGAACAGCCCGTTCAAGAACCCGTTCAACCCCTCCGGAGTGAACGGGTCCGGCTACGACCCGACGGTCTCCATGCTGGAGGCGCTCGGCAACAGCCCGGATGCTGCGAAGCACTTCTTCGCCGACCCGCCGACGGCGTACAAGGAGGACGGAACCGTCGACACGGGTGCGGCGGCGAACCTTGGCAAGGACAAGGACGGGAAGGCGATCGAGAGCTACCTGGACTTCTTCGGCAACGAGAAATGGGAGTCGTACGGGGACGTCGACTCCCTGGACGAGAAGGAACTCAAGGCCTCCCTCAACTACATGCCGGACGCCCTGGGACACGCGCTGGAGGCGGCCACGCTCGGCTATCCGCACGATCATCCGGACGCCGGTGTGGTCAGGGACGCGGACAACGCGGTGGTCATGAAGCAGGTCATGGAGAAGTACGGGACGGACGCGGGGCTGCTCAAGCAGCAGGAGGCGATGGCGGACAGTCTCGGAACCATGGGTGCCGGGTACATCGACGACATCAACTGGTCGCTGGACAAGAACAACCCCGACAGCGTCTTCGCCCCGGGCAAGAACCCGGCGGGGCACCTCGACTTCTCGGACTCCCAGGAGCGCAACGGCAGGGACGCCGCACGTGGGTTCCTGAGTGTTCTGGGGCAGCACCCGGACGCCTACGCCACCCTGTCCAAGGCCGAGCAGGTCTACAGCACCAGTGTGCTGGAGGCCCAGGTGGGATCCGACGGGAAGATCGACACCGGGGCCGCGAGATCCACGGTGCACGTCGGTGCCGAGGTGCAGGGCATGCTCGACCAGTCGCGGGCGGACCAGGTGGAGGCCACGAACCTCAAGACCCACGAGGACTACGAGAAGGCTGTGGCGAAGCGGTCCGGCTGGATCGAGTTCGGGGCGACCGCGGGTGTCGCGGCCGGTGTCGCGTTCCTCCCGGCGACGGCAGCCGTGGGCGCGGCCGCGGTGCTCATCCCGCTGGCGACCGACACCGCCAGTGGCGCGGTCGAGCAGGTCATCGGGCAGGTGATCGGAGACATCTCCGACAACTCCGTGGATGAGCACAAGGAGAAGGTCGAGGAGCTGACCCGGGAGGAGAAGACCAAGGTCTACTCCGCCGGCGAGGGGATGGCCGAAGCTCCCATGGAAAAGTTTATGGCGCAACACGGCGTGGACATCAACGGCGACTTCGGGCAGGACCTCAAGGAATCCATGCGGGTCGGTTACGGAACCGGCAACGACCGCGAGAACCAGCAGGGCAGCGACCCGGAGACCGGCTGACCCGGTGGAGTGGTCGATGACGCAAAGGAATGCTGATGTTGATCGGTAGTAGGCGTAGCCGGGTAGCGCTGTCCGGCCTGGGCGTCGCGGCCGCCCTGATGGCGGGCGCGGTGGCTTGTGGATCCGGCGGCGGTGACGGCGAGAAGGACACGGAGCCGGCCACCGCAGCGAAATCCGTGGCGCCGGAGGAACTCTGCGGTGGTGCCGCGATCTCCGCCGGGGCCGGTAAGGGCCTGGAGGTCATCACCGGCTCGTCCGCATTCGAGGAGTCGGGCGCGAGGGCCACGGTCGCCGACGCCGCACGGGCTCTGAAGGAGACGTTCACGGGTTCCACGAGCGGCGAGGGTGACATCTGCCGGGTCCACACGCCCGAGGGTACGAAGGACGTCGAAGTCCGGATCACCTGGAACCTGTTGGGGGCGGGACCCGGTGATGCCGCGCCGGCGTCGAAGTACACCGTGCTGGACATGGGGGAGAGGGCGGGCGCCGCGGTGGACGGGGCGTTCGTCGACTTCGCGTGCCGGAGCGGGGAACTGTCGGGTCCCCAGGGATCACCGGCACACGTGGCCGTCAACGCCGAGCCCGGCGGAATGCCCACGGAGCCCGGGAGCGACGCCGAGGCGCTGAAGGGCGCCTACGCCACCGTCGTTCACTCCGTCTCTCTCGCCATGGCGCAGGAATTGGGTTGTGAGAGCGACGGCGGCCTCCCGAGGACCCCGGTGACGACGCGGAAGTAGCTGAGGCTGTCCCGGCGGAAAGCCGTCAGGCCCGGGACCGGTCGTCCGCCGGACCGGTCGTTCGTCCTGCCGAGGACCGGTCGTGCGGCGCCCGGTCCTCGGCAGGAATCCGGCACACGGAAACGGAAACGGAAACGGCCGCCCCCAAGTTCTGGAGGCGGCCGTTCCCGTTTCGGGTTCTCCCGCTGGAGGCCGTGACCGGAATCGAACCGGTGTAACTCGAGTTGCAGTCGAGCCCCTGAGCCTCTCGGGCACACGGCCGTGCGTTTGTTGATCTGCTGTCGACCGTACGTGCCGGGCGGGGCCGCCTCAAGGGTGTCGCGGGGGCTGCAATACGACTGCCACACCGCGTTCATGTCCGGTGGGCCGCCGAGAGGTGCCCCGCACCGGGCAGGGGCCCTCCCGGGCGGCTCGGTCGTACGTCGAAGGGACCAGCTCGATACCCGCCTTCCGACAGGGGTCAATGGGTGGATCGCCCCTTACTCTGGGGCTCATGACTGCCCTGGAACCCCATGACGCCGAGGTCACCGCCACCCTCGTGGAGACCACCGCGCCCGCCCCGGCGGAGGGTGTGCTGGGGCGGACGTACCGGGCGCTGAGCATCGGCATCGTGTCCGTCGTCCTGCTCATCGCCTTCGAGGCGACCGCCGTCGGTACGGCGATGCCGGTGGCGGCCCGGGAGCTGGACGGCATCCCGCTCTACGCGTTCGCGTTCTCCGCGTACTTCACCACCAGCCTCTTCGCGATGGTGCTCTCCGGGCAGTGGGCCGACCACCGCGGTCCGCTCGCCCCGCTGGCCACCGGCATCGGGGCCTTCGGGGCGGGGCTGCTGCTCTCCGGTACGGCGGGGAGCATGTGGATGTTCGTCCTGGGCCGGGCCGTCCAGGGCGTCGGCGGCGGGCTGGTGATCGTGGCGCTGTACGTGGTCATCGGCCGGGCCTACCCGGAGCGGATCCGCCCGAGCATCATGGCCGGGTTCTCGGCGGCCTGGATCGTCCCGTCCGTCGTGGGTCCGCTCGCCTCGGGGACGGTGACCGAGCACCTGGGGTGGCGCTGGGTCTTCGTCGGCATCCCGGTGCTCATCCTCCTGCCGCTGGGTCTCGCACTGCCCGCGATACGTCGGATGGCGGGCGGGCCGGCCGACACGCGGGCGGCGGCGAAACCGTACGACCGGCGGCGCATCCGGCTCGCGCTGGGGATCTCGCTGGGCGCCGGGCTGCTGCAGTTCGCCGGGCAGGAACTCCGCTGGGCGTCGCTGGTTCCGGCCGTCGCCGGCGCGGCGCTGCTCGTCCCCGCCGTACGCGGGCTGCTGCCCCGGGGGACCGTTCGGGCCGCGCGTGGTCTGCCCGCGGTGATCCTGCTGCGGGGGATCTCGGCGGGGTCGTTCATCGTGGCCGAGTCCTTCGTCCCGCTGATGCTCGTGACCCAGCGCGGGCTGTCCCCGACGCTGGCCGGGCTCTCGCTCGCGGCGGGCGGTCTGACCTGGGCCCTCGGCTCGTACGTGCTGGCCCGGCCCCGGCTGGAGCCGCACGGCGGCGCGCTGATGGTGGGGGGCATGGTGCTGGTCGCCCTGTCCATCGTGGCCGCGCCGAGCGTGCTGATCGAGTCGGTGCCGGTGTGGACCTTGGCGGTGGTCTGGGGCGTCGGCTGCTTCGGCATGGGCATCGTGATCGCGTCGACGAGCGTGCTGCTGCTCAAGCTGTCGGCCCCGCAGGACGCGGGGGCCAATTCGGCGGCGCTCCAGATCTCCGACGGTCTCGCCAACGTCCTGCTGCTCGCCGCGGGGGGCGCGGCGTTCGCCGCCCTCGGCGGCGGCGCGGTCGGAGCGGCGGCGCACGGAGCCGTGGGCGGCGGCACGGCGGCGGCGCACCCCGGCGCGTTCACCGTCGTCTTCCTGCCGATGGCGGCGGTGGCGCTGGTGGGGGTGTGGGTGGCGAGCCGGGTGCGGGAGCGGGCGTGAGGCCCCGTGGGTGACGAGGGACGGACTCCGTGGGCCGGGGAGGCGCCGGGTCCGCCGCAGGGGTGGTGCCTGTGAAGAGCGTCTCAGCGCCACCCGGCGGCGGCTCGGGCATAGGGGGTTCCGAGGCGCCCGCCGGTAGGGTGGCCCGGTTGTCGTATCGCGTACGTGCCCGTCCCGGCCCGTGCGGACACCGCCCCACGTACCCGAGTGCCCCGAACCGGAGACCGTGACTACTACCGCCTCCCACCACCTCTCACCCGCCTTCCCCGGCCGGGCCCCCTGGGGCACCGCCGGCAAGCTGCGCGCCTGGCAGCAGGGTGCGATGGAGAAGTACATCCAGGACCAGCCGCGCGACTTCCTCGCCGTCGCGACGCCGGGCGCGGGGAAGACCACCTTCGCGCTGACCCTCGCCTCTTGGCTGCTGCACCACCACGTGGTGCAGCAGATCACCGTCGTGGCGCCCACCGAGCACCTGAAGAAGCAGTGGGCGGAGGCCGCGGCCCGCATAGGCATCAAGCTCGACCCCGAATACAGCGCGGGACCCGTGAGCAAGGAGTACCACGGGGTCGCGATCACGTACGCCGGAGTCGGCGTGCGTCCCATGCTGCACCGCAACCGGTGCGAGCAGCGCAAGACGCTCGTGATCCTCGACGAGATCCACCACGCCGGTGACTCGAAGTCATGGGGCGAGGCGTGCCAGGAGGCGTTCGACCCGGCGACCCGGCGGCTCGCCCTCACGGGTACGCCCTTCCGGTCCGACACGAACCCCATCCCGTTCGTGGCGTACGAGGAGGGGAACGACGGCATCCGGCGTTCCTCGGCCGACTACACCTACGGTTACGGCAACGCGCTCTCCGACGGTGTCGTGCGTCCCGTGATCTTCCTCAGCTACAGCGGCAACATGCGCTGGCGCACCAAGGCCGGTGACGAGATCGCGGCCCGGCTCGGTGAGCCGATGACCAAGGACGCCATCGGGCAGGCCTGGCGTACGGCACTCGCGCCGACCGGCGACTGGATCCCCAACGTGCTGGCCGCCGCCGACAAGCGGCTCACCGAGGTCCGCAAGGGCATCCCGGACGCCGGCGGGCTGGTCATCGCGACGGACCAGGAGTCGGCGCGCGCCTACGCCAAGATCCTGAAGTCGGTCACGGGGGAGAAGCCGACCGTGGTCCTCTCCGACGAGAAGGCCGCGTCGAAGAACATCGACAGGTTCAGCCAGGACGGGTCGCGCTGGATGGTCGCGGTCCGGATGGTGTCGGAGGGCGTCGACGTGCCGCGCCTCGCCGTCGGGGTGTACGCGACGACCATCTCCACCCCGCTGTTCTTCGCCCAGGCCGTCGGCCGTTTCGTGCGGTCGAGGCGGCGCGGCGAGACCGCCTCGGTGTTCCTGCCGACGATCCCCATGCTGCTCGACTTCGCGAACGAGATGGAGGTCGAGCGCGACCACGTGCTCGACAAGCCTAAGAAGGGCAGCGACGAGGAGAACCCGTTCGCCGAGGAGGACCAGCTCCTGGCGGACGCGGAGAAGCTGGAGGACGAGGAGACCGAGGACCAGCTGCCCTTCGAGGCGCTGGAGTCCGACGCCGTCTTCGACCGGGTGCTGTACGACGGCGCCGAGTTCGGCATGCAGGCGCACCCGGGCAGCGAGGAGGAGCAGGACTACCTCGGCATCCCCGGCCTCCTCGAACCCGACCAGGTCCAACTGCTGCTCCAGAAGCGGCAGACCCGGCAGATCGCCCACAGCCGCCAGAAGCCGGCCGCGGAGGCCGACCTCCTGGAGAAGGCGGCGGAGGACCGGCCCGTCGTCACGCACAAGAAGCTGCTGGAGCTGCGCAAGCAGCTCAACACGATGGTGTCGGCGTACACCCACCAGAGCGGCAAGCCGCACGGGGTGATCCACACCGAGCTGCGGAGGGTCTGCGGCGGGCCGCCGAGCGCGGAGGCCACGGCCGGGCAGATCCAGGACCGGATCAAGAAGGTCCAGGAGTGGGCAACCCGGATGCGGTGACCGGCAGGCGGGCCGTCGGGGACCTGAGGGCCCGGTGCGTGGGGACACCCCGTGCCGGGCCCGTTCCGTGGGCGGGGTCCGTGAGCGGGATCGCGAGGGTCAGCGAGCCGGATCGCGAGGGTCCGCGAGCGGGATCGCGAGGGTCTGTAAGCGGGTCCGCGAGGGGCCGTGAGCGGGAGATCGCGAGCGTCCGTGAGTGCGCGACCGTGCGGCGCCGTTCCGTGCGGAGCTCGCCACTCCGGTCGAGGTCCGCCGCCCCGCGCCCGCCCCGCTCCCGTGGTGCGCCGGGGCGCGCGGGGCCCAGCAGGCGCCGGTCGTGTGCCGGATGCGGGAAAATTCTGCGGCCGATATTTCACAGTGAGTTAACACACGTTCACACGTGTTGCACGGAGCGTCGCCGCGGAGTCACCCGACCTGGACGCGCGTAGATGTTCGCGTTCCGGACGGTTTCGCGCTGACCGGCGGTTATGCCGCCGCGTTCCGGAGGAGGACCGGATTCTGGACGAGGTCTTCCGCTGAGCGGACCCGCTCGCTAATGTCCCCGAAACATGAACGCCCCGTGGCAGTGTGGCCGCGGAGCGCAGCCGGTGCCATGGCCAGTCGGCGGCCTCTCGGTGCGTCGCCGTGGGACCGGCGTCGGCATCTCCGGAGAACCGCCCCGCTCACCACGAGGGAGAGGGCGTCGTGACCGCGGAGACTTCTCAGACGCTCGACCGGGGACTGCGTGTCCTCAAACTGCTCGCCGATACCGACCACGGCCTCACCGTCACCGAGTTGTCCAACAAACTCGGCGTGAACCGCACGGTGGTCTACCGATTGCTCGCCACCCTGGAACAGCACGCCCTCGTCCGGCGTGACCTGGGCGGCCGGGCCAGGGTGGGGCTCGGCGTACTCCGCCTGGGCCGGCAGGTGCACCCGCTCGTCCGGGAGGCGGCGCTGCCCGCGCTTCGCTCCCTGGCCGAGGACATAGGGGCCACCGCCCACCTCACCCTGGTCGACGGCGCGGACGCCCTCGCGGTCGCCGTGGTCGAACCGACCTGGACCGACTACCACGTGGCCTACCGGGCCGGTTTCCGGCACTCGCTGGACCGGGGCGCCGCGGGCCGTGCCATCCTCACCGCCCGGCAGAAGACCGCCGACCACCCCGGCTACACCCTCACCCAGGGCGAACTGGAGGCCGGGGCCTGCGGGGCCGCCGCACCCCTGGTCGGGGTCTCCGGGGTCGAGGGCAGCGTGGGGGTCGTGATGCTCGCGGACGCCGTACCGGAACGGGTCGGACCGAGGGTCCTCGACGCCGCCCGGGAGGTCGCGGACGCCCTGCGGTGAGCGCTGCCGCCCCGTCGGCACCGGGGCGGGCGGAGCCGGGGGCGCGTGGCGGCTAGATTGGGCGGGTGGCCATTCGTCTCTCACGCCCCCGCGCCCTCGCCCTCTGCGCGCTGCCCGTCCTCGCCCTGTTCGGCACGGCCGCCTTCGCGCCGCTGCCGTTCACCGTGGCGCAGCCCGGCACCACGGCGAACGTCCTCGGGGACAGCAAGGGGGAGCCGGTCATCACGATCACCGGCGCGCCCACCCGGGCCACCGAGGGCCAGCTGCGGATGACGACGATCCTGGCGACCTCGCCCACGGCCGACATCAGGGTGGGGAGCGTGGTCGACAGCTGGTTCCGCGCGGACCGCGCCGTCATGCCGCGCGACTCGGTCTACCCGACCGGCGGCTCCGAGAAGGAGATCGAGCGGCACAACCTCCAGGACATGGAGAAGTCGCAGAACTCCGCCGTCGACGCGGCGCTGCGGTACCTCGACAGGTCACCGGGCTCGGTGGACGTCACCCTGCACCTGGAGGACGTCGGCGGGCCGAGCGCCGGGCTGTTCTTCGCGCTGGGAATCGTCGACAAGCTGGCCGGTGACGGCTCGGGCGGTGACCTGACCGGCGGCCGCACCGTCGCCGGTACGGGGACCATCGACCCCGACGGCACCGTCGGCGCGGTCGGCGGGGTCTCCCTGAAGACGCAGGCCGCCCGGCGTGACGGCGCGACGGTCTTCCTCGTCCCGAAGGCGGAGTGCACGCAGGCCAAGGCCGAGCGCCCCGACGGACTGCGGCTGGTCCCCGTCACGACGCTGAAGAACGCGGTGTCCTCGCTGCGGGCCCTCGAACAGGGGGGCAAGGTCCCGAGCTGCTGACCTGCGGCCCGGGGCCCTCCATGGAGCGCCAGGCAGGGAAGACCAGCGGGCTCAGCGTCGCGAGGAAGTAGACCCCTCCCATCGCCAGCAGCGCCCCCGTCGCCCCCGCGCTCTCCACCAGGAGCCCCGCCGCGAGGCCGCCCACCGGCATCGCCAGCTCGCAGCCCGCCGTGAGCGCGCCGGACACCCGGCTCCGCAGCTCCTCGGGGACGCGCTCGTACGTCATCGTCGTCAGGATCGGGTTCAGCATGCCCCCGGCGACACCGCCCAGCGCCATCGTGACCGCCAGCGGCAGCGTCGTGCCGGTCAGGGCCGCCACCGCGAACCTCGGCGCCCCGCACAGCACCACGCACACCGAGAACACCGTCCGCCGCGAGAAGCGGTGGCCGACCGCGCCGTACAGCAGTGCGCCCGTCAGCCCGCCCGCCCCGAACAGCGCCGTGAGCAGCCCGAGGTCGGTGGCCCCGCCCAGCTCGGCCTCGGCGTGCACGGGCAGCAGGACGGCGTTCCAGCCCTGGTCCGTGCCGTTCATGAACATCACCATGACGACGACGGCGAGCAGGAGCCTGTTGCCCAGCAAGTAGGCGTACCCCTCGCGCAGTTCGGTCCCGTAGGTACGCAGTGACACGGGGGCCGCGGCCTTGCGCGGCTCGGCCGCGCGGACCCCGCGTACGCCGGCCGCCACCAGGAGGGCGGACAGTGTGAAGGTGGCGGCGTCCAGCAGGAGCACGGTCTCGGCGCCGACGACGGCGATGAGCACGCCCGCGAGGGCCGCACCGACCATGCGGGCGCCGCGCGACACCGCGTCGAAGAGGCTCGCGGCGCGGGCGAGCGTGATGCCCGCGTGTGCGGCGAGGTCCGGCACGAGGACGTAGCGCGCGGTGTTGCCGGGGGTGTGGGCCAGCCCGTTCAGCGCCATCAGGGCGCACAGCATCCAGAATTCGAGCAGGCCCGCGTGGTGCAGCAGCGGGACGGCGGCGACGGCCGCGCCGCAGACCGCGTCGGAGCCCACGGCCACCCGGCGCCGGCCCAGCCGGTCGATGACGGGCCCGCCCACCAGGGCGGCGATCACGATGGGCAGGGTCGCGCAGAACGCGACCACCCCGGCCCGGCCCGCGCTCCCGGTGGTCTCCAGGACGAACCACGGCACGCCGATCAGGGTGAGCGACGTGCCCGCCGTCGAAATCGAGTTGGCCGCCAGGACGGCCGCGAGCGGTGTACGGCTCCGCAGGACCGGTCCTCCCCCGTCCACGGTCAGACCGCCCGCACGGTACGGGCCGGGGCCGGCGGGGCCTGGGTCAGCCTGAGGCCCAGTTCGATCATCGTCCAGCCCACCCGGTGGCGCAGGCCGGGACGTGCCGGGCGGAACGCGGCCGCCTCGTCCTGGAGTTCGGCGGCGCGCAGGGTGTGCAGCACCAGGTGGATGTCGCAGTGCATGACCGTGGTCCCCTCAGTCGGTGGAGCGCGGGAACATGTGCAGATGGGTGCGGACGACGCCCGCCCCTTCGGTGTCGTCGGGGACGCGGCCCCGGTAACTGCTCATCACTTCGTGCAGCTTCCCGACGAGTTCCAGGGCGAGTTCCGGGGTGAGCCGGAGCTTGAAGTCGCTGATGTCCATCGCCCGCTGCCACTCGTCGGGCCACTCGTGCATGGTCCCGAGCCAGGTGTTCAGTTCCTGTGCGTGCGTGGTCGCGACCTCGTGGAGCACCACCCCTATGGCGCCCCGCACTTCGGGGTCCGCGTGGTGGGTGAAGTCGGCGGCGGCCCCGAACACCGTCCCCGTGTGGGCGGCCTTCCACCACCGCTCGCGCCCCTTGCCGCGCTCCGGATCGTCCTCGACGAAGCCGTACGCCGCGAGCTGCCGCAGGTGGTAGCTGGTGGCGCCGCTGGACTCGCCGAGACGGTCGGCGAGTCCGGACGCGGTGGCGGGTCCGAACTCCCGGAGAGCGTTCAGCAGCCGGATGCGCAGCGGGTGGGCGAGCCCCCGCAGGGTGCGGGCGTCGACGTGGTGGAGCTCGGGGTCGTCCGCGTACGGGGACGTGCGGTCTGCCGGTTCATTCGGGGCCATGCTGGAACGGTAGTGTTGCAAAGAACGCTTTGCAACACTTTTTTTGCAACGAGTTCTTTGGAAGTCGGCCCGCGCGGTCCGAAGGTGCCCGGGGGAGGGCCCGCACAACGGAGCCGGGACTCCCTCCGCGCACTGCGGTGGGCGTCCCGGCTCCGGCAAGGGCGGTGGAGCTTCCTGCTCAGCCCTCCTTGATGAATCCTTCCTTCAGCAGCCAGTCCTTGGCCACCTCGTGCGGGTCCTCGCCGTCCACGTCGACCTTGGAGTTGAGTTCCTGCGCGAGCTCGGTCGTCAGCTTCTTCGTCACCGGCGCCAGCATCTCCGCGATCTCGGGATACCTGTCGAGGGTCGCCGTGTGGATGGCCGGCGCGGCGTTGTAGTTGGGGAAGAACTGCTCGTCGTCCTCGGTCACGTCCAGGTTCATCGCCTTGATCCGGCCGTCCGTGGTGTACACCTCGCCCAGCAGGCAGGAGTTCGACTTGTTCACCTGGGTGTAGATGATCCCGGCGTCCATCTTCTTGGTGTTGGCGGCCGGCAGCTTCATCCCGTACTTCTTCTGCATGCCGGGCAGGCCGTCGTCGCGCGACGCGAACTCGTTCTCCACGCAGACCGTCACGGCCTTCGGGTCCTTCTTCGCGAGCGCGGCCACGTCCGACAGCGTCTTCAGGTGGTACTTCTCGTTGTTCTTCTTGCTGATGGCCAGGGCGTACGTGTTGTCGAGGGTGGCCGGCGGGAGCCAGGTCACCCCGTTGCCGATGTCCTCGTCCCGGACCGCCTTCCACTGCTTCTGCGGGTCGGCGATCGGTTCGGCGTGACCCAGATAGGTGATCCACGCCGTGCCCGTGTAGTCGTACAGCGCGTCCGCCTCGCCCTTGACGACCGCCTCGCGCGCGCTGATCGACCCCGGGAGGTTCGTGCGGTCCAGCACTTCGGCGCCGGCCGCCTTGAAGATCAGGCCGATGATGTTGCCGAGGATGATGTTCTCGCTGAAGTTCTTCGAGGTCACCGTGAGGGACGCGCCCTTGAGGGGCTGTCCCTTGCCGACCGACCCCGGTGCCACCTCGTCCACCAGCGGCGATCCGCTCTTCAGCCCGCACCCCGTGAGCACGAGGGCGAGCGCGGCCACCGATGCGAGGCCCGTTCGTATCCTCACGCTTCCTCCAGTCCGCGCGGCGTCAGCCACAGTTCGACCAGCGAGGCCAGCCAGTCCACCAGCAGTGCCAGGACCACCGTCAGCACGGAACCGAGCACCAGCACGGGCATGCGCTGCGTCTGGATGCCGGAGGTGATCAGGTCGCCCAGTCCGCCGCCGCCCCCGAAGGTGGCGAGGGTCGCCGTGCCCACGTTGAGGACCAGCGCCGTCCGCACGCCCGCCAGGATCAGCGGGACCGCGAGCGGCAGTTCAACCCTGGTGAGCGTGCCCATCGCCGACATGCCGATGCCCCGGGAGGCCTCGACGAGGGTCGGCTCGATCGAGTTGAGCCCCGCCACGGTGTTGGAGAGCACCGGCAGCACCGCGTAGATCACCATGCCGACGATCGCGGTCGACGGGCCGATGCCCAGCCAGATCACGAGCAGCGCCAGCAGTCCGATCGCCGGGGTGGCCTGGCCGATGTTCGCGAGGGCCGTGACCCCCGGTGCCGCCTTCTTCAGGCCGCGCCGGGTCAGGGCGATGCCGAGCGGGATCGCGATGATCAGCACCCAGAAGGTGGAGATCGCGGTCAGCCTGACGTGCTGCCACCAGCGCACCTCGACGATGTCACCCGCGATCGAGTTCTCGGCCACCGAGTCGAGCTCTGCGTTGGAGATCCACAGATACGTGGCGACCAGGACGACCGCGAGCACCGCCGGGACCACCACGAGCTTCTGCCAGGTGATCCGCCGTGCGGGCGCGGACCGCGACGGCGGCTCCGCCTCCTCGTCACGGAACGCGTGGCCCTTCACGTCGTGTTCGCCCGGTGGCCGCGCCCCCTTGGGCGGCGCCTGATGACTGGGGGTCACAGTCCGCCGTCACCTCCCTCGAGCTCCTGTTCCGTCCGGTGCTCGCGCAGTTCCTCCAGGTCGTGCTCGTGCTCCATCGCGGTGAGCCGGTCGGCCTCCAGGAGTTCCTGCACGGAGTTCATCAGGGTGTGCATGTCGACGACGCCGATGAACTCACCGCGCCGCCCCGTCACGGCGACGCGCCCGCCGCTGTCGGTCAGCACCGCCTCCAGGGCGTCGTGCAGCGTCGCGTCCCGGGTCACCGTGTCGTGCACGAGCTGCCCGGCCCGGGCGAGCGAGCCCTTGGCCCGCATCAGGTCGCCGCGCCGCAGCCACTTGTAGGGCCGGTTGCGCCGGTCCAGCATCAGCAGTTCGTTGTGCTGACCGTCCCGCAGCTTGTTGAAGATCGACTGGAGCGGGTCCTCGACGGTCACCGTGGGGAAGTCGGCGATGCCCACGTCCCGCACACGGGTCAGGTTGAGCCGCTTCAGGGCGGCGCCCGCGCCGACGAATCCCGAGACGAAGTCGTCCGTCGGGTTGGTGAGGATCGCCTCGGGGGTGTCGAACTGCGCGATGTGCGAACGCTCCCGCAGCACCGCGATCCGGTCGCCGAGCTTGATGGCCTCGTCGAAGTCGTGGGTGACGAAGACGATCGTCTTGTGCAGCTCGTGCTGGAGCCGGATCAGCTCGTCCTGGAGGTGGTCCCGGGTGATCGGGTCGACCGCCCCGAAGGGCTCGTCCATCAGCAGGACGGGCGGGTCGGCGGCCAGGGCTCGCGCCACCCCCACGCGCTGCTGCTGCCCCCCGGAGAGCTGGCGCGGGTAGCGCCCGTGGAACTCGCGGGGGTCGAGCCCGACCAGGTCGAGCATCTCCTCGACACGGTCCTTCACGCCCGACTTCGACCAGCCGGTCATCTTCGGCACGAGGGCGATGTTCTCGGCGACCGTCATGTGCGGGAAGAGGCCGGAGGACTGGATCGCGTAACCGATCTTCCGGCGCAGCTTCACCGGGTCCATGTCGGTGACGTCCTCGTCGTTGATCCTGATCCGCCCGGACGTCGGCTCGATCAGGCGGTTGATCATCTTCAGCGTGGTGGACTTCCCGCAGCCGGAGGGGCCGACGAGGATCACGGTCTCGCCGGCCTTGATGTCCATGGACACGTCGTCCACGGCCGGGGCCGGGCTGCCGGGATAGGACTTGCTGAGGTTCTCGAGCTGGATGGTGGCGCCCGAGGCGGTGGTGCGTTCCGGGGTCGACTCCGTCGGCCCGGTGGCGGTCTCAGGCACGGATCCCCCTAGGGATGGTCAGCCGCCCGAGGAGGACGTAGGCGGCGTCGAAGAGCAGAGCGAGGATGACGATGCCGATGGTGCCGGCGAGGACCTGGTTGATGGCGTTGGCGCTTCCCAGTGAGGCGAGGCCGCGGAAGATCTCGTTGCCGAGTCCGGGGCCCGAGGCGTAGGCGGCGATGGCGGCGATCCCCATCAGCATCTGGGTGGACACCCGGATGCCGGTGAGGATGGGCGGCCAGGCGAGGGGCAGCTCCACCTTGAGCAGCCGCCGCGTCCGGGACATCCCGATGCCCTTCGCCGCGTCGACGAGATTCGGGTCGACCCCGCGCAGTCCGACGATGCAGTTGCGGACGATGGGCAGCAGCCCGTACAGCGTCAGGATGATCACGGTGGGCGGTACCCCGAGGCCGACCAGGGGGATCAGCAGACCGATCGCGGCGAGCGAGGGGATCGTGAGGATCGCCGAGGTGGAGGTGATCGCCAGTGAGCCGCCCCAGCCGCTCCGGTAGCTGACGACACCGATCAGGACGCCGAGGAGGGTGGCGATGACCATGCACTGGAAGACGGCGCTGGCGTGCTGATACGTGTCGGTGAGCAGTTGCTGGTGGCGGGTGCCCACATACTCCCAGAAGTTCACATGTTGCTCCGTAGGCTCAGTCGGTGTCCTCTGCAGCCTGCTCAACCAGCGGGATAATACGCAGCGGTACCGGGTTTTCCATGACGATCGCCGTCGAGGCCCGGACGATGCCATCAAAGCCGACCACGCGGTCGATCACCCGCTGGAGATCGGCGTTCGAGCGGGCGACCAGCCGGCAGAGCATGTCCCCGTGCCCGGTCGTCGTGTGCAGTTCCAGCACCTCCGGGACGCCACTCAAGTGGGCCCGTACGTCGGCCCCTTGTCCCTGCTTGATCTCCAGGGTGGCGAAGGCCGTGACCGGGTAGCCGAGTGCCGCCGGGTCCACCTCGGGCCCGAAGCCGCGGATGACGCCATTCGACTGAAGGCGGTCCAGCCTCGCCTGGACGGTGCCGCGCGCCACCCCGAGCCGCCTGGACGCCTCGAGTACACCGATACGGGGCTCACGGGCCAGGAGCAGGATGAGCCGGCCGTCCAGATGATCGATCGCCATGATCCTTCTCCCGATGGTCATGCTGTACACATAGTCCGCTCATCCTGGCGCGGGGCTGGACACATTGACCAGTGGATGCGCGAACTGTTGCGCACCTTGCGGAGCGGCGGGAACCTTCGGACATGACTGAGACTCTGCACACCACCCCCGACACCGCCCGGCAGGCCGATCCCTTCCCGGTGAAGGGAATGGACGCGGTGGTCTTCGCCGTGGGCAATGCCAAGCAGGCCGCGCACTACTACTCGACCGCCTTCGGCATGAAGCTCGTCGCCTACTCCGGACCGGAGAACGGCAGCCGCGAGACCGCGAGTTACGTCCTGACCAACGGCTCCGCGCGCTTCGTCCTCACCTCCGTCGTCAAGGCGTCCACGGAGTGGGGCACCTTCCTCGCCGACCACGTGCACGCCCACGGCGACGGCGTGGTCGACCTCGCCATCGAGGTCCCCGACGCCCGCAAGGCGTACGCCTACGCCGTCGAGCACGGCGCGACCGGCCTCACGGAGCCGTACGAGGTCAAGGACGAGCACGGCACCGTCGTGCTGGCCGCCATCGCCACGTACGGCAAGACCCGCCACACGCTCGTGGAGCGTTCGGGCTACGACGGTCCCTACCTCCCCGGCTACGTCGCGGCGGAGCCGATCGTGGAGCCGGCCGGCAAGCGGACCTTCCAGGCCATCGACCACTGCGTCGGCAACGTCGAGCTCGGCCGGATGAACGAGTGGGTGACCTTCTACAACAAGGTCATGGGCTTCACCAACATGAAGGAGTTCGTGGGCGACGACATCGCCACCGAGTACTCCGCGCTGATGTCGAAGGTCGTCGCCGACGGCACGCTCAAGGTGAAGTTCCCCATCAACGAGCCGGCGATCGCGAAGAAGAAGTCGCAGATCGACGAGTACCTCGAGTTCTACGGCGGCGCGGGCGTCCAGCACATCGCCCTCGCCACGAACGACATCGTCGCGTCCGTGCGGGCCATGCGGGCGGCGGGCGTGCAGTTCCTCGACACCCCGGACTCCTACTACGACACCCTGGGCGAGTGGGCGGGCGAGACCCGGGTCCCCGTGGAGACGCTGCGCGAGCTCAAGATCCTGGTCGACCGCGACGAGGACGGCTACCTGCTGCAGATCTTCACCAAGCCGGTCCAGGACCGGCCGACGGTCTTCTTCGAGATGATCGAGCGTCACGGCTCGATGGGCTTCGGCAAGGGCAACTTCAAGGCGCTGTTCGAGGCCATCGAGCGCGAGCAGGAGAAGCGCGGCAACCTCTAGGGGCCGGCCCTTCACGAAGGGTGCCCCCTCCCGGCCGGGAGGGGGCACCCTTCGCGCGTCGGCTGGGGATTACGGGACAGCCCTCAGGCGCTCGCCGAAGCGCTCGGCTTCGCCGCACGCGGGGACGGGGACGCCGACCGCGTCGGCTCGGGCTTCTGCCCGGACCCGGACCCGGACGCGGAGCCGGACTCCGGTGCGGGGTCGGGCGTGGGTTCCGGCTTCGCCGGGGCGGAGGCCGACGGGGCGGGCTCCGGCTCGGGCGGCGGCCGCATGTCCGCCGGGCCGCCGGCGTCCGGATCGCCCAGGGACTCCAGCGCCTCCCTGGCCAGCGGGGCCGCCAGCGGCGAGAAGTCCGGGTCGGTCCGCAGGGCCTCCTCCAGATGGCCGCGGGCCGGGCCGTCCTGACCGAGTGCGGCCTCGATCGCGCCCAGGTGGTAGGCGAACGAGGCGTCCCGCACGCCCGTCTCCACGGCCTGGTCGGCGTACTGCATCGCCTCCTCCGACCGCCCCGCGCGGTGCAGCGACCAGGCCAGCGTGTCCGCGATCTCGGCGCTGCGGCGCTGCGACGCCCACGCGGTGCGCATCAGCTCCACCGCCGCCTCGGGGTCGCCGTGGTCGGCCTCGAAGCGTGCCTCCGTCAGCGACTCGTCGACCCCGGCGGACTTGGCCTGGGCGAGGAGCGTGCGGAGCCTGGCGTACTGGGTGCGGGCGTCGCCGTCCAGTTCCAGCGACTCGTACAGCTCGCCCAGTTCGAGCACGTACTCGGGGCGGGGCAGCTTCGTCGTCACCGTCCGGTAGTCCGCCGTCGCCTCGTCCGTGCGGTCCAGCGCCACCAGTGCGCGGGCCCGGCCCGCCCGGGACGCCAGGTGGCCGGGGTCCGTGCGCAGCGCGGCGTCGTACTGCGCGAGGGCCTCGGCCGGTTCACCGCGCTCCGCGGCCAGGTCGCCGAGCAGGTGGAGCGCCGCCGCCTTCCCGGCGGGCGCGGTGGCCCGGTCGGCCGCCTCCTGGGCGGTCGCCAGGGCGTCCTCGCGCCAGCCCTGGTTGCGGTACATCTGGGCCGTCCTGGCCAGCGCCGGGGCGCCCTTGCGCAGGGACGCGAACTTCTCCGTCGCCCTGGCGGCCGCCGCGTACTCGCCGAGGCCGTTGTAGGCGTCGATCAGGACCGGGTACGCCGTCCAGGTCCTCGGCGACCGCGCCCGCACCGTCTCGCCCCACTTCTTCGCCGCGAGGTGGTCGTGCCGGGCGTTGGCCAGCGCCCCGAGCCCGACCCAGGCCGCCGTGTTCCCGCGTTCGCCGGGCTGCGCGGCCAGCGAGCGCTGCAGCGCCTGTTCGGCCCGGGTGAAGTACGCCGCGTCGGCGGACCGCCGTCCCCACTCCGCGTAGGCCGTACCGAGCACCGCCCATGACGGTGCGTCGGAGGGGTGCGTCTCCACCCACTTCTGCCGGTCGCCGATGAGCGCCGTCAGATCGGACAGGGATGCGGGGGACCCAGCCGCCGCCGCGGTCTCGGCCCGAGCGACCGGCCCGGGCAAGGGGGGCGCGGCCTCGTCCGAGCCGTCGGGTACGGCGATCACCGCCCCGGCCACGAGGACGGCACCGGCCACCGCGCCGAAGGCCGCACGGCGCAGCGTGGTGCGCATCGACGCGGGAGGCGGAGGGAGGGACGTCGCACCCTGGGGCGGCAGGGTGGAGGCGGGCGGCTCCTGGTTCTGCTGCGGCATGGCATCCATGGCCATCACTGTGCGTCAGTACGAAGATCGCATCGCGCTGGACGAACGTCGGCGCAGACGGGTTCACACCATTGGCCCCCGGGTGTCACGCTTGGATCATGGACGCTCTCCTCGAACGACTGCGCGCGGGTCTCCCGGCCGACGCACTGATCACGGACCCGGACGTCACCGCCTCGTACGCCCACGACATGGCGAGCTTCTGCGAGGCGGGCAGCCCCGCCGTCGTGGTGCTGCCGCGCACGGTCGAGGAGGTCCAGCACGTCATGCGGACCGCGACCGCGCTCAGGGTCCCCGTGGTGCCGCAGGGTGCGCGGACGGGCCTGTCGGGCGCGGCCAACGCCTCGGACGGCTGCATCGTGCTGTCGCTGATCAGGATGGACCGGATCCTGGAGATCAGCCCGGTCGACCGGATCGCCGTGGTCGAACCCGGCGTCGTCAACGCGAAGCTGTCCCGGGCCGTCAACGAGCACGGGCTGTACTACCCCCCGGACCCGTCGAGCTGGGAGATGTGCACCATCGGCGGCAACATCGGCACCGCGTCCGGCGGGCTGTGCTGCGTGAAGTACGGCGTCACCGCCGAATACGTCCTCGGCCTGGAGGTCGTCCTGGCCGACGGGCGGCTGCTGAACACCGGCCGCCGCACCGCGAAGGGCGTCGCGGGGTACGACCTCACCCGGCTGTTCGTCGGCTCGGAAGGCAGCCTCGGCATCGTTGTCAAGGCCGTCCTCGCGCTCCGTCCCCAGCCGCCGCAGCAACTGGTGCTGGCCGCCGAGTTCCCCTCCGCGGCGGCCGCCTGCGACGCCGTGTGCCGGATCATGGAGCGGGGACACACCCCGTCACTCCTCGAACTGATGGACCGTACGACCGTGCGTGCCGTCAACGCGATGGCCTCCATGGGACTCCCGGAGTCGACCGAGGCGCTGCTGCTCTGCGCCTTCGACACGCCCGATCCGGCCGCCGACCTCGCCGCCGTCGGCGAGCTCTGCACGGCGGCCGGTGCCACGGAGGTCGTACCCGCCGATGACGCCGCCGAGTCCGAACTCCTGCTCCAGGCACGCCGGCTCTCGCTGCCCGCTCTGGAGACGGTCAAGTCCGCCACGATGATCGACGACGTCTGCGTGCCGCGCTCCAGGCTGGGGGCGATGATCGAGGGCACGGCCGCCATCGCGGAGAAGTTCGGCCTCACCATCGGCGTCTGTGCCCACGCGGGCGACGGCAACACCCACCCCGTCGTGTGCTTCGACCACACCGACGCCGACGAGTCCCGCAGGGCCCGTGAGTCCTTCGACGAGATCATGGCGCTGGGCCTCGAACTCGGCGGGACCATCACCGGGGAGCACGGCGTGGGCGTGCTCAAGAAGGAGTGGCTCGCCCGTGAGCTGGGCGAGGTGGGCGTCGAGGTGCAGCGCGGGATCAAGGCGGCCTTCGACCCGCTGGACCTGCTCAACCCCGGCAAGCTGTTCTGACGGTCCCGCACGGCCCCGGACGCGGACAGGCCGCACGGCGCGGTCAGGCCTCACCGTCCGGGGTCTCCTCCTGGGACCACGGATCGCTCAGCCACAGGTCGTCGGCCGGGAGCGGTGCGAGCAGATCGGCGAGGGCGCCGTCCAGACCGAGCAGGGTGCTCTCGGTGCCCGGCGGCACCACCCGCAGGGTGCGCTCCACCCAGGCGGACACCGCGACGGACGGCACCTCCAGCAGGGCGTCGCCGTCGGGTGAGGTGAGGGCGAAACAGATGACCGCCCGGTCACCGACCTTGGTCGGCCAGATCCGTACGTCGCCGTGCCCGCACGGCCGGAACACCCCTTCCACCAGCAGTTCCCGGGCGAACGTCCAGTGCACGGGCGACTCGGAGCCGATGTGGAAGACGATGTGCACCGCGTACGGGTCGTCGGGCAGGTAGGAGAGGCGCGCGGGCACGGGGACCGACCGCTCGGGCGACAGGACCAGCTTCACTTCCAACTCGCGTTCGACGGCGTTCTGCATGAGGGTGCACGACCTTCCGATGCTCGTGGGCCCGGCCCCGTGACCGGCCCGCACGGGAGAGAGCGCCCTCCCGGACGTCTATGACGCGACTTCCCAGAAAAACTTCCCGCGACCTGGAAAGTGGTCCAAACGACAGGACCGGCCCGGGGGCGCTCGGTGGTCTGATAGATGTGGACCCTTGTATTGAGGCCTCGAAGAGATACGGGACCACGGTGATGAGCGCCCCAACCCCGGCACCCGGTGACGAACGCCCCAGCGAGGGCTACTACCCCGACCCGTCCATTCCCGGATACGTCCGGTACTGGAACGGCGCCTCCTGGGTCCCCGGCACGAGCCGGCCCGCACCCGCGCAGAGCGGGTCCGCCCCCGCGCCGCAGCCCGCCCCGTCCGCGGACCCGGCTCCGCGACGCCCGGCCGCCCCGGTCGAGGAGACCGGGCCGATGTACTTCGACGAGGTGCAGGGGGCTGCTGCCGCCGAGGCCGCGCCGGCCGCCGGCACCGGCGGGTCCGACGCCCCCGGACGCCCCCGGCCCGCGTCCGCGTGGCAGGCGGCCACCTCCCGGCAGACCGGCTTCGGCGGGGACCGGGACCGCCTCGTCTCGTGGGGCGGCCAGGATCCGCGTACGCCCGACGCCCCGGCCCCCGCCGCTTCCGCGCAGCCCGCGCTCCCGGCCGGGCGGTCTCCCGCCGGCCCTGGTCCGGACGACGCCCCCGACCCGACACGGGGCGCCCTGCCGGGTATGCGCGACGCAGCCCCCGCCGGCCGGCCGGAGCCCGGGGCGGCCCCCGCCGGCGGCGCGTCCACCGGCCCGGCGGCCCGCACCCCGGGACCCCGTGGGGAGGGCCCGGCGCGGGCCGAAGGCACGATGGCGATCCGCGCCCTGCAACCGGGCGCCACCGCGCCGCCCGCCGCCCCGGCGCCGGCCCCGCAGCGGCCGGCCCCGCAGCGGCCGGCCCCGCAGCGGCCGGCCGCGCAGCAGCCGGCCGCGCAGCAGCCACCTCACGCACCGCAGGCGCCGGGCCTGAACACGCCTCTGACGCCCGGCCCCGGTGGCGGGTCCGCGTCCTGGGCGCAGCAGGCACACCAGCTCGCCCGGCCCGAGCAGGTGGCCCGCGCGCAGCAGCCCCTGCCGCAGGCGCCTGTGCCGTCGCAGCAGCAGGCTGCCCGGCCCGCGCAGGGGCAGCCGGTCGTGCCCTGGAAGCCGCCGGCCGACGACCCCTTCCAGCAGCTGGCGCGTGCCCAGGCAGCCGCCCGGCCCGCCGGGCTCGGCAGGCGGCTGGCCGCGCGGCTCGTCGACACGCTGGTGCTGGGGGCGCTCGTCGGAGCCGTCGCCCTGCCGCTGGTCACCCGCGCCGTGGAGCACATCGACCGGAAGATCGAGGCGGCCGAGCAGTCCGGTGAGACGGTCACCGTCTATCTGCTGGACTCCACCACGGCCGGTCTGTTCGGCGGGGTGCTCGCCGCGTTCCTGCTGCTCGGCTTCCTGCTGGAGGCCCTGCCCACCGCCAAGTGGGGCCGCACGCTGGGCAAGCGGCTGTGCGGTCTGCAGGTGCGTGACATCGAGACCCACGACGCGCCCTCCCTCGGGGCGGCCCTGCGCCGCTGGCTGGTCTACGGTGTGCTCGGCCTCGTCGTCGTCGGCGTGGTCAACGTGCTCTGGTGCCTGGTCGACCGGCCGTGGCGCCAGTGCTGGCACGACAAGGCGGCCCGCACCTTCGTCGCGGGCTGAGACCGGGCGTACGCCCGTGTGCTGACGCACCGTCCCCCGAAAGCACCTGAGCCGTTGCGGGTCCCCGCGGGCCGGGGTGCACTGCCCCCATGAGCAACGAACCACCGCCTCCGCCGCCGGGGCAGCCCCCCGAGGACGACCCCTTCTCCAAGAGGCCGCCGCAGGGGCCCCCGTCCGGCGGTTCGCCCTACGGCGCAGGGCCGCCGCCCCCGCCCCCGCCGAACGACCCGTACGGCGGCGGGCCCTATGGCGGTGCCGACCCGCTGGCGGGCATGCCTCCGCTCGCGGAGCCGGGCAAGCGGATCCTGGCGCGGCTGATCGACTTCCTCATCATCTCGGTCCCGCTGTACCTGATCTCGCTGCCCTGGGGCGGCGCGGTCGACGTCTCGGAGGACGACGACGACTTCGGCAACGCCGTCGGGGACGCCTACAGCGGGCACCAGCTGGTCTGGTCGCTGATCGCCCTCGTGCTGTACGTCGCCTATGACACGTACTTCACGCACAAGGACGGGCGCACGCCCGGCAAGCGGCTGTTGAAGATGCGCGTGGCGATGCTCAACGACGGATCCGTGCCGGACACCAGTTCCTCGCTGATGCGGGCCGTGGTGCTGTGGGTCCCGGCGCTGCTGTGCTGCCCGTGCCTGTGGTGGCTGATCAACATCGTGCTGATGTTCACCAGCAAGCCCTACCGGCAGACCCTGGAGGACAAGGCGGGCAAGACGGTGGTCGTCAGTACCCGCTGAGCCGTGCTGTTCAGCTGTGCAGCGAGTGCTCGCCGATGTGCTCGCGCCGGGCGGCGGCCAGCTCGATGTCCTCGACGGTGCGGTGGGCCCGGGCGGCGGCCGACGGGGCCGTGGCCTTCTGCGTCCCCTTCGCGCGGGCGGGCAGCGGCACGGCGAGGGCGACCAGGATGCCGAGCGCGAGCGCGGCGGCGCAGACGGCGGCGATCGCGATGCCGGATTGCGTGCCGGACAGGAGCAGCATGGCGAACGCCGAGAGGACGACGGTGGCCGAACCGTAGGAGAACTGTGCGGCAGTCGGATGCGGCATGGCGGTATCCGTCCTCGGGGCGTCGTATGGGGAAGTCGCTCGACACGTTCGCACGGTCAATCGACTCTACGACGGTGGATGCCCGTGAGGGGCCGACGGTAAGCGTGACCTCACCCACGGTACCGGTGCACGAGGGGCGCACGGAGTCACGTTGCCGACGGCGGCGGGATTCGGCGCGCCGGTCGGGCCGGCAACCGGCGGATGCCACGTCCGGATAGCGGAACTGGGCTCCCATATAGTGCACTTGGCTTGTCCAAGTCAAGATCTGTCTTTTCTCTCATAACTCCGATCGAATGTCGTCACTTGTGACGCGTTAATCGCGCGCGGCCCCGATTCACTCCCGGCCGCGGACGCGAACGCCGGGGAGGACTGCATCAAGTGACCACTCAGAGACGAGCGCTGCGCGCCACCGCGGTAGCCGTGGCCCTGGCCGCCACCGCCGCGACGGCATCCGCCTTCGCCACCGCGCAGGCGTACGACGGGACGTCGGCTTCCGGCGCCTCCAGCGTCGACCGGCGCGACCCCGCGCCGGCCAAGGCGCACGAGCACGACCTGGAAGGCCCCTTCAGCAAGGAGCAGGACGCCCGGCGTCAGGCCGCGCTGGAGCAGGTCCTGTCCGGTGACAAGAAGGTGACCGCCCGGGGCGGCTCCAAGGTCGTCCAGCTCGGCAAGAGCAAGTACGTCGAGCTCGGCCGGGAGAAGACCGACAAGATCTTCACCATCCTCGTGGAGTTCGGCGACCAGGTCGACAACACCACGATGTTCGACCCGGACGGGGCCGCCGGCCCGCTGCCGCCCGTCAAGAAGTACGGCGGCACGCCCGGCCCCCTGCACAACAAGATAGCCAAGCCGGACCCCAAGAAGGACAACAGCACCGCCTGGCAGGCCGACTACAACCAGGCCCACTTCCAGGAGCTGTACTTCGGCCAGGGCTCGGGCAAGGAGTCCCTCAAGACGTACTACGAGAAGACGTCCTCCGGGCGCTACTCGGTCGACGGCCAGGTCTCCGACTGGGTCAAGGTCCCGTACAACGAGGCCCGTTACGGCTCGAACTACTGCGGCTCGACCAACTGCGCCAACGTCTGGGACACCGTCCGCGACGGCGTCAACGCCTGGGCCGCGGACCAGAAGGCCAAGGGCCGTACGACGGCCCAGATCAAGGCCGACCTGGCGCAGTACGACCAGTGGGACCGTTACGACTTCGACGGCGACGGCAACTTCAACGAGCCCGACGGCTACATCGACCACTTCCAGCTGGTCCACGCCGGCGAGGACGAGTCCGCGGGCGGCGGCGCCGAGGGCACCAACGCCATCTGGGCGCACCGCTGGTACGCCTACGGCACCAACGCCGGTGCGACGGGCCCCGCGAACAACAAGGCCGGTGGCGCCGAGATCGGCGACACGGGCATCTGGGTCGGTGACTACACCGCGCAGCCCGAGAACGGCGGCCTGGGCGTCTTCGCCCACGAGTACGCCCACGACCTCGGTCTCCCGGACCTGTACGACACCTCCGGCGGCGGCGAGAACTCGGTCGGCTTCTGGTCCCTCATGTCGGCGGGCTCCTGGCTCGGCACCGGCAAGGGCCAGATCGGCAACCTGCCCGGCGACATGACCGCCTGGGACAAGCTGCAGCTCGGCTGGCTCGACTACGGCGTGGCCAAGGCCGCGACGAACTCGACCCACAAGCTGGGCGTCTCGGAGTACAACACCAAGGACAAGCAGGCGCTGGTCGTCGAGCTGCCCGACAAGGAAGTCACCACCACCGTCGCGAAGCCCGCGGAGGGCTCGAAGCAGTGGTGGAGCGACATGGGCGACGACCTGTCGAACACCCTGACCCGCTCGGTCGACCTGACCGGCAGGACGTCCGCCTCGCTGGACCTGTCCGGCTGGTACGACATCGAGGCCGACTACGACTACCTCTACGCCGAGGTCTCGGACAACGGCGGCTCCTCCTGGACGGCGCTCGACGGCACGGCGGACGGCAACGCCATCCCGCGTGACGCCAGCGACAAGCCGGCCCTGACCGGCGTCTCCGGCGCGGTCAAGAAGCTCTCGTACCCGCTGAACGCCTACGCGGGCAAGAAGATCGACCTGCGCTTCCGCTACCAGACGGACGGCGGCGCGGGCGGCAAGGGCTTCACCGCCGACGCCATCACCGTCACCGCCGACGGCGCCGTGCTCTTCACGGACAACGCCGAGGGCGACGACAACGGCTGGACCGCCAAGGGCTTCTCGCGGATCGGTGAGTCGTTCACCAACGACTACCCGCAGTACTACCTCGCCGAGAACCGCCAGTACGTCTCGTACGACAAGACCCTCGAGGTCGGCCCGTACAACTTCGGCTTCTCCGCCAGCCGCCCGGACTGGGTCGAGCACTACGCGTACCAGAACGGCCTGATGGTCTGGCTGTGGGACACCTCCCAGAAGGACAACAACACCTCGGTCCACCCGGGCCAGGGTCTGATCCTTCCGGTGGACTCCCACGCCAAGCCGCTGAAGTGGACGAACGGCTCGCTCCTGCGCAACAAGATCCAGCCCTTCGACGCCCCGTTCAGCTGGTACCCGAACAAGGGCTTCACGCTGCACAACGCGGACGTGGCGCTGAAGATCAAGCCGTCGCTGGGCGTCCCGGTCTTCGACGACCGCAAGGGCACCTACTGGTACAAGGAGAACCCGACGGGAAGTGTCAAGGTCTCTGACACCAACACCCGGATCACCATCGTCGGCGAGCCGCGCGACGGCTCCACGATGACGGTCAAGGTCGGCCCCTCGGGCAAGTAGTCGACAAAGCAGCAGGTCACAGCATGATCGGCCGTCGCCCTCTAGCGGGCGGCGGCCGATCGTGTTTAGGTGCGTCCTACCGGATTCTTATTGACACGAAGTCTTACGGGGGAGTGCGAAGCATGCCAGGCGGAGGTTTCTGCAGGTTGCCCAACGGCACGGTGGTGGTGGCACTGGCCCTGAACAGACCGGCGGACGGAGCCGGAGCGGGAGGACCCGTGCGGGTCCTCGTCCACGCGGCGAACCGGGCGCGCGCCCTGACCAGGCTGCGCAACCTCGGACTGCGCGCCGTCTACCTCCGGGGCAACTCCCACCCGCCCACCCCGGACGAGATCACGGCCGTCCTGCACCACCCGGACGGGCTCCTGTGGCGGACCGCGCCGCAGACGGGCCAGGAGCTCTGGCACCCCATACGGGCGCTGCTCGGGTCGTCCGGATACGCCGGGCCGGCCCGCCCCGCCGCCTGAGGGCGGGGCCCGTGGCCCGCCGTGCGGGCGCCGCGCGCTGATCCACCAGGGAGTACGGGACAGCCCTTAGACGACCGGCTTGCCCGACAGCTCCACGCCCGCCGTCCGCATCTCGCCCAGGGCCCGCTCCGTCGTCCCCTCGGCGACACCGGCGGTCAGGTCCAGCAGCACGTGCGTGGCGAAGCCCTCGCGGGCGGCGTCCAGGGCCGTGGCCCGCACGCAGTGGTCCGTGGCGATACCGACGATGTCGACGGCCGTCACCGACCGGTCCCGCAGCCACTGGGCGAGCCCGGTGCCGTTCTCGTCGACGCCCTCGAAGCCGCTGTAGGCGGCCTCGTAGGCACCCTTGTCGAACACGGTGTCGATGGCGCCGGAGGCGACGGCAGGGGCGAAGTTCGGGTGGAAGCCGACGCCCTCCGTACCGGCCACGCAGTGCGGCGGCCAGGAGCGCTCGAAGTCCGGGGACGCGGAGAAGTGGTCACCCGGATCGATGTGGTGGTCACGGGTGGCGACCACGTGGCTGTATCCGGGCTGGGCCTCGCCGATCAGGTCGGTGATGGCTGCGGCGACATCGGCGCCGCCCGCCACCGCGAGGCTGCCGCCCTCGCAGAAGTCGTTCTGAACGTCAACGACGATCAAGGCGCGATGCATGACGGTTGTCCTTCGGTGGGGGTCCGGCGGTTGCTGCGGACTGGGACGGTGGGGATGCAATCGAGCCTAGAGACTCGGCGCACCGTGCGGGAGGGGGCGCACACCTCGACTCTCCCTCCCGGCGCGCCCCGCGATGCGGGACCGGCTCCGGCGGCCCGGGCGTCACGGGCCCGTCCGGCGGCCGGGGCGGGCCTCGCGCCCCCCCCCGTGGGTCACTCTCGTACCCCAGCGCCTCAGACGTACTCCGTGGGCAGCACGGGCTCCCCGCGCGACAGCTGCATCGCCGACATCGGCAGTCCCGCCCGTGCCGCGGTGTGCCGCTCCCGTGCCGCCTCCAGCGGCTCCCTGGCGACCACCTCGCCGCCCCTGACGAGCTCCACCAGGAGCTGCCTGTCCGCGAGCTCCTGGGGCACCTCGCCCGTGCCGATCACCTCGGCCTCGGCGACGCCGTACTCGTCCAGCCGGCGTGCCGCCCACTTGCGGCCGCCCCTCGACGACTTCGCGCCGAGCGACTTCTTCGCGACCGGCAGCACCGGGTCCGCCGGATCGGCCGACCGTGCGCGCGCCACCAGCTTGTAGACCATGGAGCACGTGGGGTGACCGCTGCCGGTGACCAGCTGCGTCCCGACCCCGTAGGTGTCCACCGGTGCGGCGGCCAGCGAGGCGATGGCGTACTCGTCCAGGTCGGAGGTCACCACGATCTTCGTCTCCGTGGCGCCGAGCTCGTCGAGCTGCTGCCGGACCCGGTGCGCGACGAGCAGCAGGTCGCCCGAGTCGATGCGTACCGCGCCGAGCTCCGGCCCCGCGATCTCGACCGCGGTGCGCACCGCCTCGGCCACGTCGTAGGTGTCCACCAGGAGCGTGGTACCCCGGCCCAGCGAGTCCACCTGCGCCTGGAACGCGTCGCGCTCGCTGTCGTGCAGCAGGGTGAACGCGTGCGCGCTCGTCCCGACGGTCGGGATGTTGTAGCGGAAGCCCGCCGCGAGGTCCGAGGTGGAGTGGAAGCCCCCGATGTACGCCGCGCGGGCCGACGCCACCGCCGACAGCTCGTGCGTGCGCCGGGCGCCCATCTCGATGAGCCGCCGGCCGCTCGCCGCGGCGGACATCCGGGACGCGGCCGCGGCGATCGCGGAGTCGTGGTTCAGGACGGACAGGATCACGGTCTCCAGCAGCACGCACTCCGCGAAGGAGCCCTCGACCCGCAGGAGCGGCGAGCCCGGGAAGTACACCTCGCCCTCCGGATAGCCCCAGATGTCGCCGCTGAAGCGGTAGTCGGCCAGCCAGTCGACGGTCTGCCCGTCCACGATCCTCTGGTCGCGCAGGAAGGCGAGCATCTCGTCGTCGAAGTGGAAGTTCTCCACCGCGTCCAGCACGCGCCCGGTCCCCGCCACCACGCCGTAGCGCCGGCCCTCGGGGAGGCGGCGGGTGAAGGCCTCGAAGACGGAGCGCCGGTCCGCGGTGCCCGCCTTCAGTGCGGCCTGCACCATGGTCAGCTCGTACTGGTCGGTGAAGAGCGCGGTCGACGGCACACCGACCCGTCGCCCAAGGTCCGCTGAGTTCATGCCGGGGATGCTACTCCCTATTCGTCAAAGTGACGAGATGGGGGCGCCGTTTGTGCGCCGACCCCTCCCTGGTGGCAGCATGGGGTAGGTGAGCGTTGCTGCCCCCGTAGAGATCGAACGTCCCGAATCGGCCGAGGAGACCTTCGCCGTCCCCGAGCCCGACGTCCCCTGGGTGACGCTGGTGCACAACGACCCGGTGAACCTCATGAGCTACGTGACCTACGTCTTCCAGGCGTACTTCGGCTACTCGAAGGACAAGGCGCACAAGCTGATGCTCGACGTCCACCAGAAGGGCCGCGCGGTCGTCTCCAGCGGAAGCCGCGAAGAGATGGAACGCGACGTACAGGCCATGCACGGCTACGGGCTCTGGGCCACCCTGACCCAGGACCGGAACTGACCGGACGCCCTCTTCCCCCTTCCGCTCCGCCCGACCCACTCATCGGAGAACTCATGGCCGGCCACTTCGAGGCCAACCCAGGCGGCGGCGCGTCCGTCGCGCTCGACGAGGTCGAGGTCGCCATCCTGCGCTCCCTCGCCGTGCAGCTGCTCGAACTGATCGGCCCGGGCGACGAGCCCGCCGAGGGCGAGGACCCCCTCGCCGCCCTCTTCGCCGAGGGGCCCAGCGAACCGCCCTCGGACCCCGCCCTCGCCCGCCTCTTCCCCGAGGCCTACGGCGACGCGGACAAGGAGCTGCGCGAGGCGTCCGCCGAGTTCCGCCGCTTCACCGAGAACGACCTGCGCACCCGCAAGCGCGACGACGCGCTCGCCGTCGTGCGGTCGCTCGACGCGCTCGCGCCCGTGGCCGACAGCGGCGCCGTGCTCAGCCTCACCGGCGACGAGTGCCACCACTGGCTCGGCTCGCTCAACGACCTCCGCCTCACCATCGGCACGCGGCTGGAGGTCTCGGACGAGGACGAGGGCCAGGACGGATCGCTCTACCGGCTGCCCGACGACGACCCCCGCAAGCCGATGGTGATGGCCTACCTCTGGCTCGGGGCGCTCCAGGAAACCCTCGTCGAAACCCTGATGCACGACTGACGGTCCTCGGGTTCGCTCAACGGATGCTCAAATCCGAATAACGATCCCGTCACCTGAACGGCGTTCTTTGCAGCGCCTGGAAACGCTTGTCCGCTTTTTCCTGTGGTGTGCGCCACATAATGTCCGTCGGCTGAGCCGGGCGACCGTGATAAATCTTCACGACCGCCCGGGGACGCCACCCCTGTTCCCGGGGGCGCTACAAGCCGGCCGAACGCCGGCGGCACTCCATCCATATCCGGGGGGATCAGGACCTGATCCGACGCCGACGACGGCGCGGATCGGCGTGGAGAAAGGCGCACCACCATGACATCGGCGCAGGTCGACAACGGACAGGCGGACGGCCCGAAGGCCGTCGACGCCCCGGCGGGCGAGGGCTACCAGCGAGGCCTCGGAGCCCGCCAGATCCAGATGATCGCCATCGGCGGAGCCATCGGCACGGGGCTCTTCCTCGGCGCGGGCAAGGCCATCGACAGGGCCGGCCCCAGCCTCATCCTGGCGTACGCCATCGCGGGCCTCGTCATCTTCTTCATCATGCGCGCCCTGGGCGAACTCCTCATGTACCGCCCGGTTTCCGGCTCCTTCTCGGAGTACGCACGCGAATTCCTCGGACCCTTCTTCGGATTCGTGACCGGATGGACGTACTGGCTCTTCTGGGTCGTCACCGGCATCACCGAAGTCACCGCCGCGGCCACCTATATGACGTACTGGTGGGATATCCCGCAATGGCTGTCCGCGCTCGTGTTCACCTTCATTCTCTACGGCGCCAACCTGATCTCCGTGAAGCTCTTCGGCGAGCTCGAGTTCTGGTTCTCGATGGTCAAGGTCACCGCGATCCTCGGCATGATCCTCATCTGCGCCGGCGTGCTCACCATCGGCTTCTCCGACGCCGGTGACACCGCGACCGTCGCCAACCTGTGGAACGACGGCGGCTTCTTCCCCGAAGGCATCAGCGGCACCCTGATGACCCTCCAGATCGTCATGTTCGCCTTCCTCGCCGTCGAACTCGTCGGCGTCACCGCGGGCGAGTCCAAGGACCCGAAGACGGTCCTGCCCAAGGCCATCAACACCGTGCCGTGGCGCATCGCCGTCTTCTACGTCGGCGCGCTGATCATGATCCTGTCCGTGGTCCCGTGGAGCACCTTCAAGCCCGGCGTCTCCCCGTTCGTCGCCGCGTTCCAGGAGATGGGCCTCGGCATCGGCGCCGCGATCGTCAACTTCGTCGTGCTCACCGCCGCGCTGTCCTCCTGCAACTCCGGCATGTACTCCACCGGCCGCATGCTGCGCGACCTCGCCCTCAACGGCCAGGGCCCCAAGGCCTTCACGAAGCTGACGAAGAACGGCCTCCCGCTGGTCGGCACCACCGCCTCCGCCGCACTCATGCTCGTCGGCGTCTGGATCAACTACCAGTGGCCCGGCGACGCGTTCACCTACGTCGTCTCCTTCGCGACCATCTCCGGCATGTGGGCCTGGATCATGATCCTGGTCTGCCAGATCCGCTACCGCGCCAAGGCCGACCGCGGCGAACTCCCGCAGTCGACCTTCAAGGCACCGGGCGCACCCTTCACCAGCTGGTTCGCCCTCGCGTTCATCGGCCTCGTCATCATCATGATGGCCGTCGACAAGGACGCCCGGATCTCGCTCTACTGCGCGCCGCTGTGGGGCCTCATCCTGGGCGTCTCCTACCTGGTGCTCAAGGCACGCAACCCCGACAACAAGGCCTTCGCCAAGCGCTGACCCGCGCGACGGCACCCCCGGGACACCGCCGCCCCAACGGCCGCGTCCGGCATACGGGCCCGCGCGTACCACTCCTCGGTACGCGCGGGCCCGTCTGCTTATCCTGGCGCCATGCTGACCCTCACCCAGGCGCTCCACGACCAGATCGTCGCGCACGCCCGCGCCGACCACCCCGACGAGGCGTGCGGAGTGGTCGCGGGCCCGGCCGGGACGGGCCGCGCCGAACGCTTCGTCCCCATGCTCAACGCCGCACGCTCGCCCACGTTCTACGAGTTCGACTCAGGCGACCTGCTCAAGCTCTACCGCGAGATGGACGACCGCGACGAGGAGCCGGTGATCATCTACCACTCCCACACCGCGACCGAGGCCTACCCCTCGCGCACCGACCTCACCTACGCCAACGAGCCCGGCGCCCACTACGTCCTGGTCTCCACCGCCGACACCGACGACGCCGGCCCCTTCCAGTTCCGCTCGTACCGCATCGTCGACGGCGAGATCACCGAGGAAGAGGTCCAGGTCGTCGAGGCGTACCCCGCCACCGCCTGACACCCGGGGGCGGCGCCGGAAGCGCCGCCCCCACCCCGCTGTCCGACTGGTGAACGCTCACCATCCACCATGTGGGATCACACTCCGGTTTCCCGGTGGGGAATCGATACGATGAGCCCATGGTTCCCCATGACGTGAGCGACAAGACGCCGGGCATGCTGCTCGTCGCGCGGCTGCACGTCGACCTGTGCAGGCTGTCCAGCGCGATGTGTCCGGCCCCGGCCTGCCCGTGAACCGCCCGGCCTGAGCCGCGGCCCGAGCGCCACCACGTACGCACCACCCCCGCGCGGGGGCCCGCACGCGCGCCCCACACGCCACTTCCCGCATCCGACAGGAGCCCACGCCATGGCCATCGAGGTCCGCATCCCGACCATCCTCCGCACCTACACCGACGGCGCCAAGGCGGTCGAGGGCAGCGGGGACACCATCGCCGACCTCCTCGCCGACCTGGAGAGCCGCCACACCGGCATCCGCGAGCGCATCGTCGACGGCGACCAGCTGCGCCGCTTCGTGAACGTCTACCTCAACGACGAGGACGTCCGCTTCCTCGACGGCATCTCCACCAAGCTCACCGACGGCGACAACATCACCATCCTCCCGGCCGTCGCCGGCGGCATGCGCTGATGCGCTACGACTCCCCGCTCGCGGCCGTGGGCAACACGCCCCTGGTCCGCCTGCCGCGGCTGTCCCCGTCCGACGACGTCCGGATCTGGGCCAAGCTGGAGGACCGCAACCCCACCGGCTCGATCAAGGACCGCCCCGCGCTCCACATGGTCGAACAGGCCGAGAAGGACGGCCGGCTGACACCCGGCTGCACGATCCTGGAGCCGACCAGCGGCAACACCGGCATCTCGCTCGCCATGGCGGCCAAGCTCAAGGGCTACCGCATCGTGTGCGTCATGCCGGAGAACACCTCGCAGGAACGGCGCGACCTCCTCACCATGTGGGGCGCGGAGATCATCCCGTCACCCGCCGCGGGAGGCTCCAACACGGCCGTACGCGTGGCCAAGGAACTCGCCGCCGAACACCCCGACTGGGTCATGCTCTACCAGTACGGAAACCCCGACAACGCGGGCGCCCACTACGCCACCACCGGCCCCGAGATCCTCGCCGACCTCCCGTCCGTCACCCACTTCGTGGCGGGCCTGGGCACCACCGGCACCCTCATGGGCGTCGGCCGCTACCTGCGGGAGAACAAACCCGACGTCAGCATCGTCGCCGCGGAACCCCGCTACGACGACCTCGTCTACGGTCTGCGCAACCTCGACGAGGGCTTCGTCCCCGAGCTCTACGACGCCTCCGTGCTCACCACCCGCTTCTCCGTCGGCTCCGCCGACGCCGTCACCCGCACCCGCGAGCTCCTCCAGCAGGAGGGCATCTTCGCGGGCGTCTCCACCGGCGCCGCGCTCCACGCCGCGATCGGCGTCGGCCGCAAGGCGGTCACGGCGGGACAGAGCGCCGACATCGTCTTCGTCGTCGCCGACGGCGGCTGGAAGTACCTCTCCACCGGCGTCTACACCGCCCCCACCACCGAGGCGGCGATCGAGACGCTGCACGGCCAGCTCTGGGCCTGACACCGGCCGGACACGAACGGACCCCGGGCGAACCACCGGGACCGAACGGACCCCGGGTGAACCACCGGGACCCGGGCCAGGACACCGGGAGGCGTGGGGCGGGAAGCACGACCCGCCCCACGCCTCCCGCGTACTCACCCCAGACCGCGCACCCGGTCCCACAGCCCCGGATCCACCTCACCGGCCCTGCGGCGGAACGCCGACACCGCCACGTCCCGCAGCTCGTCCGTCTCCAGGAAACTCCGCCGGCCCCTGGCGTCCCCCACCGCACCCGGCGGCAACGCGATCACCCCCGGCCGCTCCTCGTGATGCCTGCTGGTGATCTTGGCGACGACCGCCGTGCCACCCCGCACCGACAGCACCAGACACGGCCGGTCCTTAGACCCGGGCCCGTCCTCGTACGGCACGTCGGCCCACCAGATCTCCCCGGGCCGCGGCTCACCGTGCGGCCGCCCCCTCCTCCGCTCCGGAGGCCGCCCCGGAGGACGGCTCCGCCCGCCCGGACGCCGAGGACCACGCCCGCCCCTGCCCCGCGCATCGGACACCGACGCGACGAGCGCCAGCAGGACCACGGCGGCCAGCGCCGCCCACCACCACGAGTTCATCCACCGACCGTACCCGCGCCCCGCGACACCCGGTCTTCCATCGAACCGGTGACAGCGCAGGTGAGTTCCCCCACAACGGCAGGCCATGGAGGAGCGGCCACCTCTTTCGCGCCTTAGGCTCGACGGACCGCACGAACCCTCCCCGTTCCCACGCCTCGGAGGTTCACGCTCCATGAAGCTCACCGTCGTCGGCTGCTCCGGCTCGTTCCCCTCCACGGGTTCGGCATGCTCGAGCTACCTCGTAGAGGCCGACGGCTTCCGGCTGCTCCTCGACATGGGCAACGGTGCCCTCGGCGAGCTGCAGCGCCATGTAGGTCTCTACGACCTCGACGCCATCTTCCTCAGCCACCTCCATGCCGACCACTGCATCGACATGTGCGCGTACTTCGTCGTCCGCTACTACCGCTTCGACGGCGGCAGACCCGCCGCGATCCCCGTGTACGGACCCGAGGGCACCGAACGGCGCCTGACCACGGCTCACGCCGACACCCCGTCCGACCACGCGATGAGCGAGGTCTTCGACTTCCACACACTGAAGTCCGGGTCGTTCGAGATCGGCCCCTTCTCGGTCCGCACGGAGAAGGTCTGCCACCCCGTCGAGACCTTCGGCATCCGCATCGAGCACGAGGGCCGCACCCTCACGTACTCGGGCGACACGGGCACCTGCGAGGCGCTGGCCGAACTCGCCGAGGGCAGCGACCTGTTCCTCTGCGAGGCGTCGTTCGTCCACGGCAAGGAGGACATCCCCGACCTCCACCTCAACGGCCGGGAGGCGGGCGAGTACGCCGCACGCGCGGGAGCCGGCCGTCTCGTCCTCACCCACATCCCGCCGTGGACCGACGCCGACCGCAACCTCTCCGACGCCCGCGAGGTGTACGAGGGCCCGGTCGAGCTGGCGGTTCCGGGCGCGGTGTACGAGGTCTGAGGCCCCGCCTCCCGCGCACGGGCCGCGCCCACGACGAAGCCCCCACCTCCCGGCGCGGGAGGTGGGGGCTTCTCGATGGATCCGCCAGGGCTTACGCCTTGGTGAGGTCCTCGACCTCCTCCTCGGGCTCACGGCCCGGGGTGGTGAGGTTGAACTTCGTGATGGCGAAGCGGAAGACCACGTAGTAGATCACCGCGAAGGCCAGACCGATGGGGATGATCATCCACGGCTTGGTCGCCAGGTTCCAGTTCAGGAAGTAGTCGATCGCACCGGCGGAGAAGCTGAAGCCGTGGTGCACGCCCAGGCCCCACGTGACGGCCATCGACACGGCGGTCAGCACCGCGTGGATGACGTAGAGGAGCGGCGCGATGAACATGAACGCGAACTCGATCGGCTCCGTGATGCCGGTGACGAACGAGGTCAGCGCCAGCGACATCATCATGCCGCCCACGGCCTTGCGGCGCTCGGGCCGGGCCGTGTGGGTGATGGCCAGGGCGGCGGCGGGCAGCGCGAACATCATGATCGGGAAGAAGCCGGACATGAACTGACCGGCCGTGGGGTCACCGTGGAAGAAGCGCGGCAGGTCGCCGTGCCACACACCACCGGTGGAGTCCTTGAAGGAACCGATCTCCTGCCAGGCCACCGTGTTCACGAACTGGTGCATGCCGACCGGCAGCAGCGCACGGTTGACGACACCGAAGATGCCGGCACCGACAGCGCCCAGACTCGTCATCCACTCACCGAAGTTGGTGATGACGTCACCGACGGGCTCCCAGAGCAGACCGAAGAGCACACCCATGATGGTGCCCACGAAGGCCATGATGATCGGGACGAGACGGCGGCCGTTGAAGAAGCCGAGCCAGTCGACCAGCTTGGTGCGGTGGAAGCGCTGCCAGATGACGGCGGCCAGGAGGCCCATGATGATGCCGCCGAAGACCTTGGGGTCGTTGTACGTCGCGGCGACGTCGACACCCTTGTTGGCCGTGGTGTTCACGACGGCGTCGGAGGTCGGGAACGCGGTCAGCACGTTCTTGTACACCAGGAAGCCGACCAGGGCGGCGAGCGCGGTGGAACCGTCTGCCTTCTTGGCGAAGCCGATGGCTATGCCGACGCAGAACAGCAGCGGCAGGTTCGCGAAGACCGCGTCGCCGGCGGTCGCGAAGACCGTGGCGACCTTGCCCCAGCCGAGGCCCTCCGCCCCGAAGACGTCGGGCTGGCCGAGGCGGAGCAGGATGCCCGCCGCCGGCAGGACGGCGATCGGCAGCTGGAGGCTGCGCCCGATCTTCTGCAGGCCCTGGAACACGCCGGCACCCCGCTTCTTCGCGGGAGCCGCCGGGGCGGCAGCGGTGTCCGTACTCATGAACTTCCTCCGGTAAGGCAAGGCGTCGCCGGGGACGGGTTACCGGGGAGGCGACGACTTGAGGAACGCGGCGGGGGACAGCCGCGTGGTCTGGACCACTCAGTGGTGTAGACCAGTTTTAGCACGGTGAGGGTTAGATAAGGAACCTTCGATTACCTCCTGTTTCCGGCGTAGTTCCGCCGCCACCCTGGGTGACACGGCGAAGGCCCCCGGACCGGTGGGTCCGGGGGCCTTGCGGAAGCGGAGAAGCCTCACCTGGTGAGGTCCTCCTCCGTCTTCCTCTCCTCCTCCGCGGGCTCCCGCCCCGGGGTCTGGAGATTGAACTTGGTGATCGCGAACCGGAAGATCACATAGTAGATCACCGCGAAGCACAGCCCGATCGGGATGATCAGCCACGGTTTGGTGTCCAGGTGCCAGTTGACGACGTAGTCGATCAGCCCCGCCGAGAAGCTGAATCCGGCGTGCACGCCGAACGCCCACGTGACGCCCATCGAGACACCGGTCAGGATGGCGTGCACCCCGTACAGCAGCGGGGCGACGAAGAGGAAGGAGAACTCGATCGGTTCCGTCACACCCGTCACGAACGACGTCAGCGCCACGGAGAGCATCAGCCCGGACACCTCCTTGCGCCGCTCAGGACGCGCGGTGTGCGCGATGGCCAGGGCGGCGGCCGGCAGGCCGAACATGAAGATCGGGAAGAAGCCCGAGGTGAACTGGCCCGCCGACGGGTCCCCGGCGAAGAACCGCGAGATGTCACCCTGGACGGTCGCCCCGTCCCCGCCGGTGAACTCGCCCGCCTGGAACCAGAAGAACGTGTTCAGGAACTGGTGCATGCCGATCGGGATCAGCAGGCGGTTCGCGAACCCGAAGATCGCCGCACCCCAGGCACCGAGATCGATCAACTGCTTGGCGAACCAGGTCAGCGCGTCACCCACCGGCTGCCAGAGCAGACCGAACAGCGTGCCCAGGATCACACAGATGAACGCCATCAGGATCGGCACGAGGCGGCGGCCGTTGAAGAAGCCGAGCCAGTCGACCAGCTTGGTCCGGTGGAAGCGCTGCCAGACGACCGCGGTGATCAGGCCGATGATGATGCCGCCCAGGACCCCCGGGTTCTGCGGTGTCCCCGCGGGCAGGGCCTCGGTCACCGAACCGTCGACCGGGAACGCCGTCAGCACGCCCCGGTAGACCAGGAATCCGACCACCGCCGCCAGTGCCGTCGAGCCGTCGGCCTTCTTCGCGAAACCGATGGCCACGCCGATGCAGAACAGCAGGGGCAGGCCCAGGTCGCCGTTGAGGATCGCCCCGCCGCCGTTGAGGAGGACCTTGGCGAACTTGTCCCAGAATGCGCCGTGCAGCGAGGAACCGAAGAGGTTGCCGAGGCTGACGAGGAGGCCGGCGGCGGGCAGGACGGCCACCGGCAGCTGCAGACTGCGGCCCACCTTCTGCAAGCCCTGGACCGGCCCGTTCCACCACTTCCGCTGCGGTACTGCCGCCGCGCTCGAACTCATCGGCTTCCTCCCGGAACAAGCCTGGTTTGGCGGTCGTTGGAAACTGGTGTAGACCAGTTGCGATACGGTGCGGAGCCCTGTCGAAAGGCAGGGTGCCGGTGATCGTCATCATTGGGGACCGTGCGGATACCCGCCCGTGAAGTTGGGCCAACCGTGCGTTACCGTGACGAAACGGACCCACGGTGGGCCGCCCCACGCACGCACAGACCAGGGAGAAGGACATGGCCAGCAAGGCTGAGAAGATCGTCGCCGGGCTCGGCGGTATCGAGAACATCGACGAGATCGAAGGCTGCATCACCCGCCTCCGCACCGAGGTCCACGACCCCAGCAAGGTCGACGAAGCCGCGCTCAAGGCCGCCGGAGCCCACGGCGTCGTCAAGATGGGCACCGCGATCCAGGTCGTCATCGGCACCGACGCCGACCCCATCGCCGCCGACATCGAAGACATGATGTGACCGGCTGACACCACCGGCCCACCCGAACCCACGCGCAGGCCCCGCTCCGCCCCCGACCGGTCAGGAGCGGGGCCTGCCGTGCACCCGAACGGACCCCGCGCCCGCAGCCGATAGGCTCGACGCCATGTCTCGCATCGACGGCCGCACCCCCGAACAGCTCCGCCCCGTCACCATCGAACGCGGATGGAGCAAGCACGCCGAAGGCTCCGTGCTCATCTCCTTCGGCGACACCAAGGTCTTCTGCACCGCCTCCGTCACCGAAGGCGTACCGCGCTGGCGCAAGGGCAGCGGCGAAGGCTGGGTCACCGCCGAGTACTCCATGCTGCCCCGCTCCACCAACACCCGCGGCGACCGCGAATCCGTACGCGGCAAGATCGGCGGCCGCACCCACGAGATCAGCCGCCTCATCGGCCGCTCCCTGCGCGCGGTGATCGACTACAAGGCCCTCGGCGAGAACACCATCGTCCTCGACTGCGACGTCCTCCAGGCCGACGGCGGCACCCGCACCGCCGCCATCACCGGCGCCTACGTCGCCCTCGCCGACGCCGTCGCCTGGGCCCAGGGCAAGAAGATCATCAAGCACGGCCGCAAGCCCCTCACCGGCACCGTCGCCGCCATCAGCGTCGGCATCGTCGACGGCACCCCCCTCCTCGACCTCTGCTACGAGGAAGACGTCCGCGCCGACACCGACATGAACGTCGTCTGCACCGGCGACGGCCGCTTCGTCGAAGTCCAGGGCACCGCCGAGGCCCAGCCCTTCGACCGCGCCGAACTCGACGCCCTCCTCGACCTCGCCACCGCCGGATGCGTCGACCTCGCCAAGCTCCAGGAAGAAGCACTCGCCCGCACACTCGGCGAGTAAAGAAGCAACCAAAAGCGCAGCGCACAGCGTCGTAACGAGCACGGGCGCACGGGTCGAACCGTGCGCCCGTCCACGTATCCGCTCCGGGGAGGGACCGCACCATGGCCTCGCGCCGCCACCACCGCACCGCACTCGCCGTCACGGCAACCCTGCTGACCCTCACCGCCGCGACGGGCTGCGGCGCCGTCGACAAGGCCCTCGACTGCGTACGCACCGCCGACGCCATCGCCACCAGCGTCAACAGCCTCCAGCAGGCGGTATCCAACGCCACCGACGACCCCACCCAGGCCTCGGAAGCCCTCGACCAGATCGACAAGGACCTCAAGGACCTCGGCGACACCACCGACAACGCAGACCTCAGCAAGGCCGTCGACGACCTCCAGGCCGGCGTCACCAACGTCCGCGACTCCCTCGACAAGGGCGACGCCACCCCCGACATCACTCCCGTCACCGACGCGGCCACCGAGATCGGCAAGGTCTGCACCCCCTGACCGGGAAGGCCCCACCCCGGGACCGGGAGGGCCGCACCCGTCGGCAGGCGGCGATAATCGACGCATGACGCGCCTGATCCTCGCCACCCGCAACGCCGGGAAAATCACCGAACTCCACGCGATCCTCGCCGACGCGGGCCTGACCCTCGACCTCGTCGGCGCGGACGCGTACCCGGACATCCCCGACGTCAAGGAAACCGGCGTCACCTTCGCCGAGAACGCACTCCTCAAGGCCCATGCCCTGGCCCAGGCCACCGGCCACCCCGCCATCGCCGACGACTCCGGCCTCTGCGTCGACGTACTTGGCGGCGCCCCCGGCATCTTCTCCGCCCGCTGGTCCGGCACCCACGGCGACGACCAGGCCAACCTGGACCTGCTCCTGGCCCAGCTCGGCGACATCGACACCCCCCACCGCGGCGCCTACTTCGCCTGCGCCGCCGCCCTGGCCCTGCCCGACGGCACGGAACGCGTGGTCGAGGGCCGCCTCAACGGCACCCTGCGCCACACCCCGGCCGGCACGCACGGCTTCGGCTACGACCCGATCCTCCAGCCGGACGACGAGACCCGCACGTGCGCGGAACTCACCCCGGCGGAGAAGAACGCGATCAGCCACCGGGGGAAGGCGTTCCGGGCGCTGGTGCCGGTGGTGCGGGAGCTGGTGGGGTAACGCCGACAGGCTCAGCCCCGACTGTGCGGGCTGAGCCTGTCGTGTGTGTACGCGAGAAGGGACTCGAACCCTCACGCCACTAGGGCACTGGTACCTAAAACCAGCCTGTCTAACCAGTTCCAGCACTCGCGCGTGTGACGGCAGTCTACAAGGGGGCCGTCGGGCAAGCCGTAAGAGGTCAATCCTCGACTGCCTCGGATCGATGACGGTTGCGACACCATGTGGCGGTCAGGCTATGGCAATTCGGGCACAGGTAGCGCAGGTTCGCATGCCGGTTGTCGAGCCGGTCGCCGTTGATGTGGTCGATCTCCAGAACGAGGCGTTTCCCCTGCCATGTGTCGCCGATCCCACATGCTGAGCACTTGCGTACCACCTGCAGGTCATCGAGCGCGCGGCGTAGGTGAGAGGTGCGGGTCCGCGGTGTGCCCGGCTCCAGGCGCCGGAGGATATCCGCTGCCTTCTTGCGGTGAGGTGACGGCGCCCCGCGGGAGTGGGCTCGCCCGGTGAAGTGGGAGGTCGAGAGACCGTACTCGTCGATGGCCCGCTTCAGGCATGTACGCGTTGCACCGTTGTCCGCGAGCCCGAGACGCTTGAGAGCCTGTGCCAGGCTCCTGGATTCGGCGAGGGCCGGCCGCAGATCCTCGAGGGATGTGACCAGTGGACGGTGCCTCCGCCCTCCGGTGAAGTGGGAGGTGTCGATACCCAACCGGTCGAGCTTCCTCCTGACGTAGTCGTAGGGGCTTTCGCTGGGGGTGTATCCCATGTACTCGAACATTTCTCGAATGCTGTGGGTGTTGGCGGCGGCCTCGCTGAGCCTCTCCTTCGTGTAGGACCGCCGTTCCCCGGGAGGAAGGGACTCGTCGGTGAAGTGGGAGGTGTCGATTCCGTAGTGCTCCAGTCGACGACGGACGTACTGGAGGGTCCTGCTGCCCAGTGGGGCGTCCAGGCGTACCAGCAGGTCCACAAGGCTGCTTGAGACCGCCGCGGTCCGCACCAGAACGTCACGGGAGAAGCGGCGGTTCTGGACGCTCACGCTGATTTCCGTCGCTTCCGACCGCGATACGTGTCCGTGACGGAGTGGCAATTGGGGCACAGCAGGCGCAGGTTCTCCAGGCGGTTGTCCCACCATGCGCCGTCGATGTGGTCGACCTCGAGGCGCAGGGGGCGGCCGTCCCATTCCGCACCCGTGCCGCACATGGCACACAGCTCCGGCACTCCACACCTGAGCAGTTCGCGCCGAAGCCGCTCACCGGAGACCCTGCCGTCCGCCCGGGACCTGAGTGCCAGCAGGCTGCCGAGCACCCTCTTCCGTCGTGCCCGGGAGCGGGTCTCGAAGTGAGAGGTGTCGATTCCCAGCGCGGCTATCCGGCGGCTGATGTGGCTGTGATTGCCCCCGACGGGATTGATTCCGAGGCGACGCACGACCTCGGCGACGCTTGTGGAGCCCGCGACCAGGTCGCGCAGAACGTGTTCGGTGTGCCGGATTCTCGGGTCTGCGAAGTGGGAGATGTCGATCCTCTCCTCTGCCATCTTCCGCCGTAGGTAGGCCCTGCTTCCCGGCGTCGGTGTACCTCCGCACCACCGCACCGCGTCATCGCAGTTGGCCGTCTCACGAGCTGCCGCTTCGAGCAGCTCGCGGGTGTAATGGGCCGGCATGTCCCCCTCCGCATCCGGCCGCGCGTTCGCGGCCTCGTACGGAGCAACGAACCGTTTATCGGATGGTCACGTCCGGAATGCGGCGAGATGCGGAAAGGCCCGTACCGCTTATGGGGAAGCGGTACGGGCCCTTCGGGAACGGGACGCGTCAGAACTTCGGGTCCGGGCTCTGGGCCTGGACCAGGTCGGCCGCCTCCTGCTCCGTCTCCACCGAGGGCGGGGAGCCGGCCAGGGGCTGGTTGGCGGTCTCCTTCATGCAGGCCACCGCGATCACACCGACCAGGGCCGCCGCCATCGCGTAGTACGCCGGCATGAGGTTCGTGCCGCTCCAGCTGATCAGGGCCGTGATCACCAGCGGTGTCGTGCCGCCGAAGATCGAGGCCGAGAGGTTGTAGCCGACCGACAGGGAGCCGTAGCGGACGTTGGTCGGGAACAGGGCCGGGAGCGCCGCCGACATCGTGCCCAGCAGGCAGACCAGGGAGAGTCCGAGCATCAGCATGCCGATGGTGATCGCCGGGATGCTGCCCTGGCGGATCAGCAGGAAGGCCGGCAGGGACAGGAACAGGAAGCCGAGCATGCCGGTCATCAGCAGGGGCTTGCGGCCGAACCGGTCGGAGAGCTTGCCGAAGCGGCTGATGATCACCATGAGGACGACCATGACGCCGAGCAGGATGAGCAGCCCGTGGGTCTCGCTGTAGCCGAGCTCGTCGGAGAGGTAGGTCGGCATGTACGACAGGAGCATGTAGTCGGTGATGTTGTACGCGCCGACCAGGGCGATGCAGAGGATCAGGGTCGGCCAGTACTGGCGGAAGATCTTGGCCAGGTCGCCCTTGGCGGTGGACTCGACGTGGTCGGCCGCCTCCGTGGCGTGGGCGGTGCCGCCTTCGAGCTTCTGGAAGGCGGGGGTCTCGTCCAGGCGCAGTCGCAGGTAGAGGCCGACGAGGCCGAGGGGTCCGGCGACGAGGAACGGGATGCGCCAGCCCCAGGACTCCATCTGGCCGGTGTCCAGGAGGGCGTAGAGGAGGGTGACCAGGCCGGCGGCGCCGACGTATCCGGCGAGGGTGCCGAATTCGAGGAAGCTGCCGAAGAAGCCGCGGCGCTTGTCGGGGGCGTATTCGGCGATGAACGTCGATGCGCCGCCGTACTCGCCGCCGGTGGAGAAGCCCTGGAGCATCCGGAAGAAGATCAGGAGGACCGCCGCCCAGACGCCGATGGTGCCGTGGGAGGGGATGAGGCCGATCGCGAAGGTGCCGACCGCCATGAGGATCATCGTGAGGGCGAGGACCTTCTTGCGGCCGATCTTGTCGCCCATGGGCCCGAAGAACATGCCGCCGAGCGGCCGTACGAGGAAGGCGACGGCGAAGGTGGCGAACGACGAGAGGAGCTGGGTGGTGTCGTTCCCGGATGGGAAGAAGACGTGCCCGATGGTGACGGCCAGGTAGGAGTAGATGCCGAAGTCGAACCACTCCATGGCGTTGCCGAGCGAGGCGGCCTTCACCGCGCGCTTGACCGCCTGGTCGTCGGTGACGGTGATGTCCGTGCGACGGAGCCGGGGATTCTGGCGCTTGCGGATGGCCCGGAAGAGCGCGGGGTGCCGTTTGACCGCATCAGGGTCGGCCGCCTGGTGGGGGTCGGAGGCCGCCATGGCCGGTTCCTTTCGTCGAACGGTGTTCCAGGAAAGGCTTCTGCGCGGTCATGGCGGTTGCAAACCGAATCGGCGGCCGATTGCGACCTCGGTCACATCCCCTTCGCGAGGGATCGCCCCGGACGGGGCTGGGATCGAGCCGGGATCAGATACCCAGGTCCTTGATGATCTTCGCGACGTGACCGGTCGCCTTGACGTTGTAGAGGGCCTTCTCCACCTTGCCCTCTTCGTCGACGACGATCGTGGAGCGGATGACCCCCGTCACCACTTTGCCGTAGAGCTTCTTCTCGCCGTAGGCGCCGTACGCCTCCAGGGTCTCCTTGGAGGGGTCGCCGACCAGGGTGACCTGGAGGTTCTCCTTCTCACGGAACTTGGCGAGCTTCTCCGGCTTGTCGGGCGACACGCCGATGACGTCGTATCCGGCGCCGGTGAGCAGCTCCAGGTTGTCGGTGAAGTCGCAGGCCTGCTTGGTGCAACCGGGGGTAAGCGCCGCGGGGTAGAAGTAGACGATGACCTTGCGGCCCTTGTGGTCCGCGAGCGAGACCTCCTTGCCGTCGGCGTCCGGAAGGGTGAAGGCGGGGGCGGTGTCGCCTGTCTGCAGTCGCTCGCTCATGTTTCTCCTCGGGTGGCGCGCGGGGTGTGTCGTACCGAGCGTAATAGGGGGTGCCGCCGGGTGTAGGGGCGGTCGAGCTGACAGACTGTCGATGAAGGTTTACCGACGACGACCACGGAGGCGGCGCAGTGTCGGATACGAGGACCCCTGCGCAGATCGAGGCGGACATCATCAGCAGGCGGCAGCAGCTTGCGCTGGTGCTGGACGAGATCGGGGTGCGGGTGCACCCGAAGACGATCATGGGTGACGCGAAGGCCAAGGTCGCGTCGACGGTGGACCGGACGGCCGGGCGCGCTTTCGTCGCGGTGAACCGTTCGGTTTCGGACGTGCGGGCCCAGTTCGTGTCGGAGGACGGTTCGCCGCGGCTGGAGCGGGTGATTCCGGCGGCGGTGGTGGTGGTCGGCGCGGTGGCGCTGCTGACGCTGTCGACGAGTCGCAGGAAGCGCTGAGGTTCCGCGTCGCACGTGGTGCGGGGCGCCGAGGGCTGTTGTCGGCTGTCGGCGTGTCGCCCCCGGTGCCCGCGCCGGCCCGGTGCGGGCGTGTCGTCGGGTGCCGGTGGCGGTTTCCGGGCGGGCCCTGGGGCGTGTCGTGCGGTGCGGGGCAGGTAGGTTGCTGCGCGTGAGCGACAACGGCATGAGCAACACCGACGACAAGCTGCCGATCAGGATGCTGCACGACCGTGTGCTGGTCCGGTCGGATTCGCCCGAGGGCGAGCGGCGTTCCGGCGGCGGCATCCTGATTCCGGCGACGGCCGCGGTGGGCAGGCGTCTGGCGTGGGCCGTGGTGGTCGCGGTGGGCCAGAACGTGCGGACGGTGGAGCCCGGTGACCGGGTGCTGTACGACCCGGAGGACCGTGCCGAGGTCGAGGTGCGGGGTGTGGCGTACGTGCTGATGCGGGAGCGGGATCTGCATGCCGTGGCCGCCGACCGGTTCGAGGGTTCGGTGGACTCGACGGGGCTGTACCTGTAGGGCGCGGCGGTCTGTCGACGAGGCCTGGTGACGGTTTTCACCAGGCCTTTTGCCTGTCCTTTGCTACGGTGGTGGGACCCCGACGAGACGCGCCGTACCGGGTTTTCCGTAAAGACGACGCACCCGTTCTGTTCGCGTGTTGCGTCGTGGAGGTGCTGTCGTGGCCTGGGTTCTGTTGATCGTCGCCGGTCTGCTCGAGGTGGGCTGGTCGATCGGGATGAAGTACACCGACGGGTTCACGCGGCTGTGGCCGAGTGTGTTCACCGGTATGGGGATCGTGGCCAGCATGATGCTGCTGTCGCAGGCGGCGAAGACGCTGCCGATCGGTACGGCGTACGGGGTGTGGGTCGGGATCGGTGCGGCGGGTGCCGCGGTGCTGGGCATGGTGGTGCTGCACGAGCCGGTGACGGCGGCGCGGATCTTCTTCGTCTGTCTGCTGCTCGTCGCGGTGGTGGGGCTGAAGGCGACGTCCGGGCACTGACGGGTCAGATGCGGCCGGGTGCGAGGGGGGCCGGCTCTCCGGGGCCGTGCCCCTCGTCCGCTTCCGGCCGGCCGTCGTGTTCCTCGGCGTGGTGGTTCCGGTCCCCGCCGGGGCGGTTGTCGTCGGGGGTTCCGGGTTCGCCTCCGGCGTTCTCGTGGCCGTCGGACCCGCGTCCGGCGTTCTCGTGGCCGTCGGACCCGCGTCCGGCCGCTTCCCGGCGGGGGGCGGGGACGGCCGCGTCGGCGGGGGTGGCGGTGCGGGGTGCCCGCGGGGCGGCGGTGTTCTCGGTGGTGGTGCGTGTTCCGTCCTGCTCCTCGCCGGATTCGCGGGTCTCGCGGGATGCCCGGGGGCGGGGGGACTTCTCGGTGTCGCGCGTGTCCTCGGTGTCCCGCGTCTCCTCGGTGTCCTCCTCCGTGTCCTCTTCCCCCGCGCTCTCGTCCGGGTCGGGTTCCTCGGGGCCCTCGTCCGCCTCCAGGTCGAAGTCGCGCACCGGGGTGCCTTCCAGTGCGGCCCGGGTGTAGGCGGCCCAGGTCTGCGCGGGTGCGCCGCCGCCGTTCATGCGGGCCAGGCCGAGTGCGCCGTACAGCGGTTTCTGTACGCCGGTCTCGGGGTCCTGGCCCATGACGGCGATGACGGTGGCGAGGTCGGGGGTGAATCCGGCGAACCAGGCGGCCTTGTCCTCCTCGGCGGTGCCCGTCTTCCCGGCGGCCGGGCGGCCGGCGCCCTGGGCCGCCGTTCCGGTGCCGCCGTCGACGACGCTGCGCAGGACGGAGGTCGTGGTGTCCGCGGCCTCGCGGCTGATGGCGCGTCGGGTGGTCCTGGCGGGAAGGGGGAGCGAATCGCCGTTCTTGCTGATCTTGGCGACGAGGCTGTAGGGGCGCTGTTTTCCGTGGTCGGCGAGGGTGGCGTAAGCGGATGCCATCTCGACGGCGCTGGCGGTGGCGGGGCCGAGCGCGATGGAGGGTGAGGCGGTGAGGTCGGGGGTGTCGCGGGGGATGCCGAGGGCGACAGCGGTGTCCTTGACCTCGTCGGGTCCGACGTCCTGGGCCATCTGGGCGTAGACGGCGTTGACGGATTTGTCGGTGGCCTCGCGGACGGTGATGGAGCCGTAGTCGACGTCGTCCTCGTTGGCGGGGGAGTAGCCGGTGGAGCCGGTGGCGCTGCGGACGGTGCGTTCGTTGGTGCCGTCGTAGCGGGTGTTGGGGGTGATCGCGCGGCCCTTCTGGGTGGTGGACCCGTTGGCGAGGGCGGCGGCGAGGACGATGGGCTTGAAGGTGGATCCGACCTGGTAGTCGCGTCGGGTCGCGTTGTTGACGTACTGCTTGGTGTAGTCGATGCCGCCGTAGAGGGCGACGACGTGGCCGGTGGCGGGGTCGATGGAGGCGCCGCCGGCACGGACGTTGTGGTCGGCCTCGCGGTCCTTGCTCGTCTTGGCGAGGACGTTGTCCTTGACGGCTTCGACGAGGGCGTGCTGCTTCTTCTTCTGCAGGGTGGTGGTGATGCGGTAGCCGCCGGTGGCGAGGGTGTTCTCGCCGATGATCCGGTTGGCCGCGAGGTAGTCGTTGACGGCCTGGACGATGTAGCCGCGCTGGCCGGAGAGGGCGGTGGCGGGCTTGGCCTTGCCGGGGACGGGGAAGGTCATGGCGGCACGGTCGGCGGGGCTGAGCCAGTGCTGCTTGACCATGCCGTCGAGGACGTAGTCCCAGCGGGCGAGCACGGCGGCCTTGTTCTCCGGGTGGGCGACGACGTCGTAGGAGCTGGGGGCGTTGAGGAGGGAGGCGAGGTAGGCGCCTTCGCCCGCGTCGAGGCGGTCGACGTCCTTGCCGTAGTAGGCGTGGGCGGCGGCCTGGATGCCGTAGGCGTTGCGGCCGAAGTAGCTGGTGTTGAGGTAGCCCTCGAGGATCTCGTCCTTGCTCTGTTCGCGGTCGAGCTTGATGGAGATGAAGAGTTCCTTGGCCTTGCGGACGAGGGTCTGTTCCTGGCCGAGGTAGTAGTTCTTGACGTACTGCTGGGTGATGGTGGAGCCGCCCTGTCTGCCCTTGCCGGTGGCGGTGTTCCAGCCGGCGCGGAGGGTGGCCTTGATGTCGATGGCGTCCTCGGAGTAGAAGTCCCGGTCCTCCGCGGCGAGTACGGCGTGCTGGATGGTGCGGGGGATCTTGCGGAGGGGGATGTTCTCGCGGTTGATCTCGCCGTCGCGGGCGATGACGGTGCCGTCCTCGTAGAGGTAGACGTTCGACTGCGCGGTGGCGCTGGCGTTCGCGGCGGGGATGTCGACGAGCTGGTAGCCGGCGATGAATCCGCCGACGAGGACCAGGGCGAGGAAGAGGAAGCCGGCGAGGGTCATGCGCCAGGTGGGTACGGCGCGGCGCCATCCGGTGCGTTTGGGCCGCTTGGAGCGCTTCTTGCGCCCTTTGCCGTCGCGTGCGCCGTCCGGCTGGGGTGGCCGGGGGGTAGCGGCCGCGGTCGAGGGGTCCCGGGGGGCCCATCCCTCGGAGCCGGGCTGACCAGGGTCTGTGCCGTTCTGCGGTGGCTCGTGGCTCATGACTGTGGTGGCTCCTCGACTGCGGACGATTATCCCATAGTGCACTTTTCGGACGGATAACCCTCGGACCCTCCGCGGAAAAGGAGTCGCGGCGGCCGAACGGCCTGGACTAGGGTCGTGCGCTTTGGTCCTGAGTGCCGGAAACACGAGGGGGAGGCCCGCGGTGCGGCTCTATGCGGTGGTGGCGGCCGGGGGGTTCCGGCGGTACGCCACCTACCGGACGGCGACGCTGGCGGGGGTGTTCACGAACACCGTCTTCGGCTTCATCGTCGCGTACACCTATCTGGCCCTGTGGGACGAGCGCCCGCAGCTCGGCGGTTACGACCAGTCGGAGGCCCTGACCTATGTGTGGCTGGGTCAGGCGCTGCTGATGACCTGCGCGATGATGGGTGCCGGCTTCGAGAGCGAGCTGACGGAGCGGATCCGTACGGGTGACATCGCGGTCGACCTGTACCGGCCCGCCGACCTCCAGTTGTGGTGGCTGGCCGGGGACCTGGGCCGGGCGGCCTTCCACCTGCTGGGGCGCGGGGTCGCGCCGATGGTGCTGGGGGCCCTGGCGTTCGACCTGGCGTTGCCGGATTCGCCCTGGATGTGGCCGGCCTTCCTGGTGTCGGTGCTGCTCGGGGTGGTGGTCAGCTTCGCGCTGCGCTTCCTGGTCGCGTTGTCGGCGTTCTGGCTGATGGACGGGGCCGGTGCCCTGCAGATGGCCATGCTGGCGGGGCTGTTCTTCTCCGGGATGCTGCTGCCGCTGACGCTCTTCCCCGGCGTGCTCGGGGAGGTGGCGCGGGCCCTGCCGTGGTCGTCGCTGCTCCAGGTTCCGGCGGACGTGTTCCTCGGCAGGTACACGGGCTGGGGTCTGTTGGGGGCGTACGCCTTCCAGGCCGGGTGGGCGCTGGTGCTGCTGCTGGCCGGGCGGCTCCTGCAGTCCGTCGCGACGAGGAGGGTGGTGGTGCAGGGTGGCTGACGTCGGGGTGGACGCGGTGGCCGCGCCGGGTCCGGAGACCGCCGAGACCGCTTTCGCCGACCGGTCGCGGCTGGTTGAGGGGGTCCGTGCGTACGGGCTGATCGTGGCGATGTGGCTGCGCTCGACGCTGGCGTACCGGGCGTCGTTCGTGATGACGACGGTCGGGAACTTCCTGATGACCGGGTTCGACTTCGTCACGATCATGCTGATGTTCTCGCACGTGGACGCGCTGGGCGGCTACACGCTGCCGGAGATCGCGTTGCTGTACGGGGTGTCGGCGTCGGCGTTCGGGCTGTGCGATCTCCTGCTGGGTTCGGTCGACCGGGTGGGGCAGCGGGTGCGGGACGGGACGCTCGACACGCTGTTGGTGCGGCCGGTTCCGGTGCTGGCCCAGGTGGCGGCCGACCGGTTCGCGCTGCGCCGCCTGGGCCGGATCACGCAGGCGCTGCTGGTGCTGGGGTACGCCCTGGTGACGCTGGACATCGCGTGGACCCCGCTGAAGGTGGCCCTGCTGCCGGTGATGGTGCTCAGCGGGGCGGCGATCTTCGGGGCGGTGTTCGTGGCGGGTGCCGCGTTCCAGTTCTACGCGCAGGACGCCTCGGAGGTGCAGAACGCGTTCACGTACGGGGGGACGACGCTGCTCCAGTACCCCCCGTCGGTCTTCGCGCGGGACCTGGTGCGCGGGGTGACGTTCATCGTGCCGCTCGCGTTCGTGAGCTGGCTGCCCGCGCTGTACGTGCTGGGCCGGGACTACCCGCTGGACCTGCCCCGGTGGGTGGCTTTCCTGCCACCGTTGGTCGCGGGTGGCTGCTGGGTGCTCGCGGGTCTGGTGTGGCGGGTGGGGCTGCGGTCGTACCGCAGCACGGGAAGCTGAGGAGTGGACGTGGACGACATGGACTTCATCGAACTCGACGGCGTCGAGAAGGTCTTCGACGTGCGGCGCAGGACGGGCTTCCTGCGCCGTGAACGGCGTGAGGTGCGGGCGGTGGACGGGATCAGCTTCCGGGTGCCGCGCGGGGAGATGGTCGGCTACATCGGCCCGAACGGGGCGGGCAAGTCGACGACGATCAAGATGCTGACGGGCATCCTGACGCCGAGCGGCGGTCGGCTGCGGGTGGCGGGCATCGACCCGTCGAGGGAGCGGACGAGGCTGGCGCACCGGATCGGGGTGGTCTTCGGGCAGCGCACGACCCTGTGGTGGGACCTGCCGCTGCGCGACTCGTACCGGCTGATGCACCGGATGTACCGGATCCCGGACCGCCGCTTCCGCGAGAACCTGGACCGCTGCGTCGAACTCCTGGACCTGGGGGACCTGCTGGAGGTGCCGGTGCGGCAGCTGTCGTTGGGGCAGCGGATGCGGGGGGACATCGCCGCGGCGCTGCTGCACGATCCGGAGGTGCTGTACCTGGACGAGCCGACGATCGGGCTCGACGTCGTCTCGAAGGCCAAGGTGCGCGGTTTCCTGCGCGACCTGAACGCGGAGCGCGCCACGACGGTGCTGCTGACGACCCATGACCTGACCGACATCGAGCAGCTCTGCAAGCGGGTGATGGTGATCGACCACGGTCGTCTGGTGTACGACGGTGCGCTCGCCGGGCTGCACGAGGTCGGGGAGAGCGAGCGGACGCTGGTCGTGGACCTGGAGCGCGAACTCCCGCCGATCGAGCTGGGGTCGGAGAGCCCGGTGCGGGTGGTGAAGGTGGAGGGGCCCCGGCAATGGCTGTCGTTCCCGGCGACGGCGTCGGCGGCGCCCTTGGTGGCGCGCATCGCGGCGGACTATCCGCTGGTCGACCTGTCGGTGCGGGAGCCGGACATCGAGTCGGTGATCGCGAAGATGTACGTGCCGGATGCCACTGCCACCGCCGGTGCCGGCGGATGAGGGCTGTCCCGCGCGGGGGAGCGGGCTTCCGCCGGTCGTGAGTCAGCTGTCGCGGGGCGGGTGGGCGGACGTGCCAGGGTGAGGGTGCGTCCTTCCCGCGTGCCACCCGGTGTCACCGGCTCCGCCCGGGCGTCGGCGCTACCGGTACGGTGCGTGGAAGTCTCCTGTGGGACGGCCGAGTTGGCTGATTCTCTCGATAACGAGGGCCAAATGTCTGCTGTCGCAATCTTTTTGACGCCCTGGCGCATCGCGGGATGTGTCTGGATCTCACCCGTCGGTCCGAGCAATCACTTGACTGGTCAATCAAAACTGAGTTCACTGGTTTCTGCCTCGAGTGACATCCGTGATCCGGTACCGAGGGCGTCGAATCCCACTCAATGCAGTAAGTCATCCTGAACAGGGAGCCTTTATGTCCGACGAGCCCGTGAACACTCTTGCCGCGTTATCCGCGACGGAGTACAAGAGCGAAGCGCTGCATGTGCGTTCCGATGAGGGGCCGGTCAAGTGGGTGGCCGGCGATGAGTACACGATCAAGGTGACCGGTAAGGAAACCAATGGCTCCCTCGGCTTCATCGTTGCCACGGTGCCGCCGGGGAACGGGCCGGTCGCGCATCTTCACAAGCACGGCGACGAGGCCTTCTACCTTCTGAAGGGCGAGTTGGAGTTCCTCAACGGCGACGACACCTTCATGGCGTCGGAAGGCGACTTCGTCTTCGTTCCGCGGGGGACCCGGCACCGGTTCAAGAATGTCGGAACCGAAGAAGTGACGATGGCTTTCTTCTTCACCCCCGGTGGCCCGGAGAGCTTCTTCCTCGAGTTCGGGGACGACCCGCTGCCCGGTCATTCGCCGCAGCTGTGGACGCCGGACAGGTTCACGCCACAGATGATCGAGGCGACCGTACGTATGGGCGACATCATCCTGCCCGAAGGCATGTAGCGAGAACGCGGTCGTTCTCCGATGGCCATGCCGGATCCATTCCGGGGCCGATTCGGGGAATCGAGCCGGGGGTGTCATCCCTCGGCCGGTTCCCCGACCCGTACCCGGTGCGCGCTTGATCGGCACATGGTCGAGGCGCGCCTGAACTGATTTTTCATCAAACCGAAAGTGGAGTAATGACAGACGTTCTCAGCGGTAAGAAGGCCCTGGTCACCGGCGGTTCGCGTGGGATCGGTGCGGGCGTCGTGCGCCGACTGGCCGCCGACGGAGCCGCAGTGGCTTTCACCTACGTGCAGGCGAAGGACACGGCCGACGCCCTGGTCGCGGAGATCGTGGAGGCCGGAGGCCGTGCGGTGGCGATCCAGGCCGACGCCGCGGACCGGGCCTCGGTCCGCTCGGCGGTGGCGACCACCGTCGCCGAACTCGGTGGACTGGACATCCTGGTCAACAACGCCGGCCAGGGTGTGGTCGCCCCGCTCGCCGAGTTCCCGGACGAGACCTTCGACCGGATCATGGCGCTGAACGTCACCGCCGCTTTCACCGCCATCCAGGCGGCTTCCGAGCACTTCACCGAGGGCGGCCGGGTGATCACCATCGGGAGTGTCAACGCCGACATCGTCCCCTTCGCCGGGTTGAGCGCGTACACGACCTCGAAGGCCGCGGTGGCCGGGCTGACACGCGCCGTCGCCGTCGAACTGGCTCCCCGAGGCATCACGGTGAACAACCTGCAGGTGGGGCCGACCAACACCGAGTCGAACCCGGACTCCGGTCCCTTCGCGCAGGTGATGACGGGGCTGATGCCGATCGGCAAGTTCGCCCAGCCTTCGGACATCGCCAGTGCGGTCGCCTACCTCGCCGGCCCTGAGGCGTGGTACGTGACCGGTGCCAGCTGGAACGTCGACGGCGGATTCGGCCTCGGCTTCCACTCCTGAGTTCCCGCTCCGCGGTCGTCCGCGCGCCGACGACCGCGGGCCCTCGGGCTCCCGCCGGGCCGCACGGGCGGACAGGGGCCCGCTCCGGTCGGCCCTGTGCGAAAGGACCGGGGCGGGAAGACAGGGGCGTGCCGAGAGAACGCGGTACCCGAAGCACTCGTTGCGGAGACCTCGTCGGCAGCGTCCACGGGCGTCTCCCGCAAGGGTGGCTTCGCTTCGTCAGGACGTTCCTGCATGGCGGTGCACCGGGAACTCGAAGAAAGTCATCGTGTCCTTCGCGGGACACCAGAACGGAAGGCTTCCAGCATGATCGAGAACTTCGAAGAGGGCTTCGCCGAGGTGAACGGCACCCGGCTCCACTACCTGATCGGTGGCGAGGGCGAACCGCTGGTCATCATGGACGGCTGGCCGCGCAATGTGCACGGCCTCCACAAGATCCTCCCCTCCCTTGCCGAGCAGTTCCGGGTCATCGCCGTCGATTACCGCGGACAGGGCGACTCGGACAAACCCGAGGGCGGCTACGACAAGAAGAACATGGCGAAGGACGTCCATGAACTGATCCGAAGCCTGGGATTCGACCGGGTGAACATCGCCGCCGCGGACGTGGGCGCGATGGTCGCCTACAGTTTCGCCGCGAATCACCCGGAGGCGACGAACAAACTGGCCGTCTGGGAGGGCGGGCCCTTCCGGCCCGAGGTGTACGAAAATCTCAGCGCGTTTCCCAAGGACGGGGAGCCGAACATCTGGTGGTATCCGCTGGCCATGATCAAGGGCCTGCCCGAGAAGCTGCTCGCCGGACGCTTCCGGCACGTCATCGACGCGACGACCGACGCCCTCTCCCTCCATCCGGAACGCATCAGCGAGGAGAGCCGGGCCATCTACGCCGCCTCGTACGACGCGCCCGAGGCAGTCGCCGCCGCCTTCCGCGTGTACACCTCCGTCCACCAGGACATGGCGGACTACGACACCTACGCACCGCTGACCATGCCCACGCTGGTGATCGGCGCCCGGTACCTCGAGTTCGTCCAGCTGATGATGGAGGGAAGGGCCAAGGACGTCCGGTACGCCAAGATCGAGGACAGTGGCCACTACATCGCCGAGGAGCAGCCGGAAGCGCTTGCCGCGGAGCTGAGGAAGTTCTTCGGCTGAGGCATGCGGCCTCCGGTACCGGAGCAGACGGGCCAGGTGCCCACGCGGGGCCGCCGGCCGCCCGGCCTTGAAGGTCCGGGACGTGCGGGCGGCCCGGCTCCTCTCGGGGCAGCGCATCCTGTGCCGCACGCCGGTCCGCCGTCAATGGCGCAACAGCCTGTGGGCCCGGTCGGCCGCTGCTCTATAGGGTGCGCGGTATGACAAGCGAAAACCCGGACATGCGTGCTTCCGACGCGGAACGTGAGCGGGTCGCGGAGACCCTGCGGGAGGCCGTGGCCGAGGGCCGGCTGGAGATGGACGAGTTCGAGCAGCGGCTGGACGCGACCTACCGGGCGCGCACCCACGGGGAGTTGGAGCCGCTCGTGCAGGACCTCCCCGTGCCGGGCACCCCCGCCCGCACCGGGCCCGCCGCGGTCGCCGCCCGGACGGGGCGGGACGCCGACTGGGCCGGGCGGATCGGCGGGCGGGCGACGTCGTCGGGGGCCTTCGCCTTCTGGGGCGGGTTCAACCGCAAGGGCCGGTGGACGGTGGGGCGGCAGTTCACCGCGTTCGCGATGTGGGGCGGCGGCGAGATCGACCTGCGCGAGGCCCACTTCGCCGAACGCGACGTCGTGATCCGGTGCTTCGCCGTCATGGGCGGCATGCAGGTGACGGTCCCGCCGGACCTCGACGTGCAGGTGAGCGGGCTCGGCGTGATGGGCGGCTTCGGCGAGCACTCCAAGATCGACGAGGAGGACCCCCACCCGGACTCCCCGCGGGTCAGGATCACCGGGTTCGCGCTGATGGGCGGCGTCGGCGTGGAACGCAAGCGGAGCAAGGCGGAGAAGCGGCGGCTCAAGGAGCTGGAGTCGGAGCGCCTGCGGAAGCCGGACAACGGGGGGGACGGGCGCAAGGAGCTCGGCTGAGCCCGGCGGCGCGAGCCGGGCGCGCCCGCGGAACGCGCCCGTGTCCGGCCGTCAGAACATGTCGCTCCGCGGTGTCCCGTCGACCTCGTCGAGATCGACGGCATGCCCCAGGGTGCGGTAGCCGGCGTCGTTGAAGTGCAGGTGGTCGCCGGAGTCGTAGGCGGGCAGGATCCGGTTCGGTGCGTACGGGTCGCGGACCGCGCGGTCGAAGTCGACGAAGGAGTCGAAGACCCGGCCGGAGCGGATCTCCTTGTTGACCGCCAGGCGTACGGCGTTGCGCCCGGGCGTCCAGCTCGGGTACCCCTGGAAGGGGGTCAGCGTCGCCCCCACGACCCTGAGGCCCCGGTCGCGCGCCCGGTCGGCGAGCGCGCGGAGTCCGGCGGTGACGCGGCGGGCGTCGGCCTCCTGGGGGGCCTGCTGCACGTCGTTGATGCCGAGTGAGATGACGACGGTCTTCGCTCCGGCGACGGAGAGCACGTCCCGTTCGAAGCGGTGCGTCGCGCTCGAGCCGCCCAGCTTCTTCACCCCGCGGCTGCTCAGCGGGCTGTCACGCAGGACGCGGTTCCCGGCGATTCCCACGTTGGCCACGCCGAAGCGGTGCCGCAGCCGGTCGGAGAGGACGTCCGGCCAGCGGTGGTCGGCGTCGGTGGTGGAGCCGGTGCCCGCGGTGAGCGAGTCGCCGATCACGACGATCGCGCCGGGTGCGGCGTCGTTGTGGACGTCGACGGCCGTGAGGTAGCGCCACCTGGTGGTGCTCCATGTGCCGTGCTCGTCGGCCAGGTACGACGTCTGGTGGGTGTTGGGGTGCTGGGTGACCGGTCCCGAGGCATCCACAGTGCGCAGCGAGACGACGAGTTCGGCGTCGGGGGCGACGGGGACGACGACCGGGTCGCTGACGACCTGTCCGCCCGGTGCGACCGTGACGTGGGGCAGGCCGCGGAAGGTGACCCGGCGGGTGTTGACGGCCGCCCGGTCGACGACGAGCGGTGCTGCGCCGAAGAGGTTGGACAGGGTGATGCGTGCCGCGTCACCGCCGATGCTGGTGTGGACGATGTTCCGGATGGTGCGGCCGGGGTACCCGTGGACGGAGTCCGGCTCGGCGCTGACGGGCGCCGCCGTCCAGGTCGCGACCCAGGAGCCGGTGGAGTTCACCGGGGCGGCCTGGTTGCGGGACGCCGCGTGCGCGTCGGGTCCGAGCGGTGCCGTCCGCCGCGCCGCCATGAACGACGTACCGAACGCCACGGCTGCGGCGAGTGCGGCGGTGCCGGCCACGAGGGCGATGAGCAGGGCGTACCCCTGGCGCCTGGGCATCTGCGGTGCTTCTCCTTGCGGTGTACTGCCTGGCGCAGGGTCCTGCGTTCGAGGCGGTGTTCGAGTTGTTCTCATGATGCGACAGCCCCCGGGGAACTCGGCATGCGGCCCGGGAGTAGGTGGGGTAGGGACAATGCGTACGGCACGGCGTGACGCGTACGCGGACGGGTGGAGCGGATGGAACAGGACGCGGGGCAGGGAACGGGACGCGGACCGGACGGCCACGGCGCCGGGCGGCCGGAGAGCGCACCGCCGGGCATCGGGGCCGGGCGGCCGGGGGCGGAGCCGGGTGGTGCGCCGCCCGGGACCTCCGGTGTCCGGCCGTCCGGGCTGCCGTTGGGCGGGTTCGCGTACACGGCGGCCGACGAGGAGAAACAGCGCGGCGTGCGCCGCATGAAGACCACCGCCACGGGACTGCTCCTCCTCGTCGCGCTCGTGTACGTCCTCGCCACATGGGCGGAGAACTCGGGTGTGGGGGGCTGGCCGGGCTACGTCGCAGCGGCTGCCGAGGCTGGAATGGTGGGTGCGCTGGCGGACTGGTTCGCCGTCACGGCGCTCTTCCGGCGCCCGCTCGGCCTGCCCATCCCCCACACTGCCATCATTCCCACCAAGAAGGACCAGTTGGGGGAGTCACTCGGTTCCTTCGTGGGCGAGAATTTTCTCTCCGGAGACGTCGTTCGTGACCGAATTCACGCGCTGGGGGTCGGTGCGCGCCTCGGGGCGTGGCTCGCCGAGCCCGCGCACGCCGACCGGGTGACGGCCGAGCTCGCCACGGCGCTGCGGGGTGCGCTGACGGTGCTTCGGGACTCCGACGTGCAGGCGGTCGTGGGGGAGGCGATCACCCGGCGGGCGGACGCCGCGGAAGTCGGTCCGGGCATGGGCAAGATGCTGGAGAGGATCGTCGCGGACGGCGGGCACCGCCGGGTCGTCGATCTCGTCTGCGTGCGGGCGCACGACTGGCTGGTGCTGCACGGCGACTCCGTCATGGACGCGGTGCAGGGCGGGGCGCCCGGCTGGACCCCGCGCTTCGTCGACAAGCGGGTGGGGGAGCGGGTCTACAAGGAGCTGCTGCGCTTCGTCACGGAGATGCGGGACATGCCGGGGCATCCGGCGCGCGGCTCGATCGACACGTTTCTGACCGACTTCGCCGCCGACCTCCAGACGGACGGCGACACCCGGGCCCGGGTCGACCGGCTGAAGTCGGAGATCCTGGGGCGCGGCGAGGTCCAGGACGTCATCGCGTCGGCCTGGTCGTCCGTGCGTTCGATGATCCTGGCGGCGGCCGAGGACGAGCGCAGCGAGCTGCGGCTGCGGGCCAGGGCCTCGCTGATCTCCCTCGGCGCGCGGCTGTCGACGGACGAGCGGCTGCAGGCGAAGCTGGAGGGGTGGCTGGAGGACGCGGCGGCGTACGTCGTCACGACGTACCGCACCGAGATCACCTCGCTGATCAGTGACACCGTGGCCGGCTGGGACGCCCGTCAGACGTCGAAGAAGATCGAGGCGCACATCGGCCGCGACCTGCAGTTCATCCGGATCAACGGCACCGTGGTCGGCGCGCTCGCGGGTCTGGCGATCTACTCCGTGTCGCGGGCCCTGGGGGGCTGACCGGGGGCGTGCCCGTCCTGTCGTACGAGCACGCCCCCGGGTCGTGCGGGGAGTTGCTGTTCAGTACGCACCCCGCGGCGCCCGTGTTCAATCCCCCGGCACGGTTTTTCTGTGCGGCGGGGTTCCCTCGGGGAGCGGTGTGCGTCGTCTCAGGCGCCGCGCCGGGTGACGGCCCAGGACGCGGCGGCGACGCCGCCGGCCACGGTGAACACGGCGGGCCAGGCCCCGACCTTCTTGGCCAGCGGGTGCGATCCGGCGAACGCGGCGACGTAGGCGACGGTCAGGGCGGTGGCCGCGCGGGGTCCGGCCTGCCGGTTCCACCCGTACGCCGCCACCGAGCCGGCGGCGGCCAGGGCGACGCCGCCCAGCTGGCGCTTCCGGGTCCACCGGGCGATGCCGTACCCGCCGACGAGACCGCTCGCCGCCACTGCCGCTGCCGGGACCTTCGCCATTGCCGCCACCTTCGATCTCGCGGGTGCCGGCCTGCTGCCGGCATGTGCCGAGGACCCGAGAATAGTTCTCGGGTCCTCGGTGCCCTGCGGCCGGGCCGGTCCGCGGGCGGGCGATCGTGCCGGTGCCCGGCCGCCGGTGCCCGGTCAGTCGGTGCCGAACTCCATGGCCGCGCGGTCCAGCAGCTCGTCGTCGCCGGAGACCTCGCCGCGCGAGGCGATCGCCTGGGCGCCGCCCTCGGGCATGGCCCCGATCAGGCCGGTCGCGGCGGCCTGGGCCGCTCCGATCAGCGCCGGGTGCGCGGTGCCCACGAGGCCGAGGCCCGCGAACTGCTCCAGCCTGGCGCGCGAGTCGGCGATGTCGAGGTTCCGCATGGTCAGCTGGCCGATCCGGTCCACCGGGCCGAACGCGGAGTCCTCGGTGCGCTCCATCGACAGCTTGTCCGGGTGGTAGCTGAAGGCGGGGCCGGTGGTGTTCAGGATCGAGTAGTCCTCGCCGCGCCGCAGTCGCAGGGTGACCTCGCCGGTGACGGCGGAGCCGACCCAGCGCTGCAGGGACTCGCGGACCATGAGGGCCTGCGGGTCCAGCCAGCGGCCCTCGTACATGAGACGGCCGAGGCGCCGTCCCTCGTTGTGGTAGTGGGCGAGGGTGTCCTCGTTGTGGATGGCGTTGACGAGGCGCTCGTAGGCGGCGTGCAGGAGCGCCAGGCCCGGGGCCTCGTAGATGCCGCGGCTCTTCGCCTCGATGATGCGGTTCTCGATCTGGTCCGACATGCCCAGGCCGTGGCGTCCGCCGATGGCGTTCGCCTCCATCACCAGGTCGACGGCGGTGGCGAAGGGCTTGCCGTTGATCGTCACCGGGCGGCCCTGGTCGAAGCCGATCGTGACGTCCTCGGGGGCGATCTCGACGGAGGGGTCCCAGAAGCGGACGCCCATGATCGGGTCGACGGTCTCCACCCCGGTGTCGAGGTGCTCCAGCGTCTTCGCCTCGTGGGTGGCGCCCCAGATGTTGGCGTCCGTGGAGTACGCCTTCTCCGTGCTGTCGCGGTAGGGCAGGTCGTGGGCGACCAGCCACTCGGACATCTCCTTGCGCCCGCCGAGCTCGGTGACGAAGTCGGCGTCGAGCCACGGCTTGTAGATGCGCAGGTGGGGGTTGGCCAGGAGGCCGTAGCGGTAGAACCGCTCGATGTCGTTGCCCTTGAAGGTCGAGCCGTCGCCCCAGATCTGCACGTCGTCCTCGAGCATCGCCCGGACCAGCAGGGTCCCGGTGACGGCCCGGCCCAGCGGCGTCGTGTTGAAGTAGGCGCGGCCGCCGGAGCGGATGTGGAACGCGCCGCAGGCGAGCGCGGCCAGGCCCTCCTCGACCAGGGCAGCCCTGCAGTCGACCAGGCGCGCGATCTCGGCGCCGTAGGCCTTCGCGCGGCCCGGCACCGACGCGATGTCGGGTTCGTCGTACTGGCCGATGTCGGCGGTGTAGGTGCACGGGACGGCACCCTTGTCGCGCATCCACGCGACCGCGACGGACGTGTCGAGGCCGCCCGAGAAAGCGATGCCGACGCGGTCGCCGGTGGGCAGGGAGGTGAGAACCTTAGACATGGGAAGAGTATGCATGCTCTTGTATGTATATGCAAATGTCCCTACGGAGGGTGGTGCGGGCGCCGGGCCGGCCGGTCGGCGCCCGAGGGGTGCACAGGCGTTTACCCTGAGGGTGAACACCTGTGCACCCCTCTGCGTACGGAGACCTGATGACCGCACCCGCGCCCGTCGCCGCCCCGGACCACCCCCGCTTCGCCGTCGGCGTCCTGGCCTTCTGCGGCGTCGTGGTCGCGATCATGCAGACGATCGTCGTGCCGCTGCTCCCACACATACCGGAACTCACCGGGGCGACGCCGGCCGCCGCGAGCTGGCTCGTCACCGTGACCCTCCTGACCGGCGCGGTCTTCACACCGGTCCTCGGCCGGGTCGGCGACATGTACGGCAAGCGCCGCGTCCTCGTCGCGTCCCTGGTCGTCCTCGTCGCCGGCTCCGTCCTGTGCGCTGCGAGCTCCCACATCGGCCTGCTGATCGCCGGACGCGCGCTCCAGGGCGCGGCCATCGCCGTCGTGCCGCTGGGCATCAGCATCCTGCGCGACGAACTCCCGCCGGAGCGGGTGCTGTCGGCGGTGGCGCTGATGAGCTCGACGCTGGGCATCGGCGCGGCCGTCGGGCTGCCCCTCGCGGCGGTCGTCATCGAGAACTTCGAGTGGCACACGATGTTCTGGGTCTCCGGCGTCATCGGCATCGTCGACATCGCCCTGGTGCTCCGCTTCGTGCCCGAGTCCCCGCTGCGCTCCCGGGGCCGGTTCGACGTGCTCGGCGCGCTCGGGCTGACCGCGGCGCTGGTCTGCCTGCTGCTGGCCGTCACCCAGGGCGGCGGCTGGGGCTGGACCTCGGTCCGCACCCTCGGCCTGCTCGTGGCCGCCCTCGTGATCGCCCTGGTCTGGGGGGCGTACGAGCTGCGGGTGGGCACGCCCATGGTCGATCTGCGGGTCTCGGCCCGGCCCGCCGTGCTCCTCACCAACGTCGCCGCGCTGCTGATCGGCTTCGCCTTCTACGCCAACTCCCTGGTCACCGCCCAGATGGTGCAGGAGCCGAAGGCCACGGGCTACGGCCTGGGCGCCTCGCTCGTCGTCAGCGGACTGTGCCTGCTGCCCGGCGGGGTGACGATGGTGGCGCTCTCGCCCGTGTCGGCGCGCATCTCCGCGAAGCACGGGCCGAGGACGAGCCTGGCGCTGGCGGCCGGGATCATCGCCGTCGGCTACGTGGTCCGGTACTTCACCAGCCACAGCCTCTGGCTCATCATCGCGGGCGCCACGGTCGTCTCGGCGGGCACGGCGATCGCGTACTCCGCGCTGCCGGCGCTGGTCATGCGCGGTGTCCCCGTGAGCGAGACGGGCGCGGCCAACGGCCTGAACACCCTCATGCGGTCCGTCGGCCAGGCCTTCTGCAGCGCCACGGTGGCGGCCGTGCTCGCCAACATGACGTTCCTGGCGGCCGGCCGCGAGGCCCCGACCCTCGGCGCCTACCGGCTGGTCTTCATGATCGCGGCCGGCGCCGCCGTGCTGGCCCTCGGCGTGACGCTGTGCCTGCCCGGCCGCCGCCGGAGTGACGGTACGGTCGGAGGCACACGCAGGAGCAGCGGCCGCACGCGGGCGATGCCGATCCAGGAGGGCGCATGACCGCCCGAGTCACCGTACCGACCGCGCCGGAAGCCGCCGCCACCGGCAAGGACGCGATCCTGCTCGCCGCCCGCCGGGCGTTCACCCAGCGGCCGTACGCCGAGGTGACCATCCGCGGCATCGCCGCCGACGCGGGGGTGAGCGCGTCCCTCGTGGTCAAGCACTTCGGCCGCAAGGAGGAACTCTTCAACACCGTCGCCGACTTCGGTCCGGCCGCCGCGGAGCTCTTCGACGCCCCGCTCGACGGGCTCGGCCGCCACATGGTGCTGACGCTCGTCCGCAGGCGCAGGGAGCAGAAGGGGGACCCGCTCCTGCGCGTGGTCTTCTCCCTGGGCAACCACGACGAACGCTCCCTGCTGCGGGACCGTTTCCACGAACAGGTGACCGCCCGCCTGACGGCGCGGCTCCCCGGCCGGGAGCGCGCTCTGCGCGCCGAACTGATCGCCGGCCACCTCATCGGACTCGGCGCCACCCTGAGCCTCCACCGGGAGGGTGCGGGCGCGCGGGCGTCCCCCGAACACCTCGCGGACCTCTACGCCCCCGCGCTGCAGGGCCTGGTGGAGGGCTGACGCCCCCGGAGCGATAGGGTCCGGGCCAGTCGACGAGGGGGGCCTCATGTTCTTCCGCACCGGTCTGCGTACCGCGATACCGGGCGTGATCCTGGGAGCGTGCCTGGCGGGCTGCAGCGCCGCCACCACCACCGACGGGCCGGGCGGTGACGTCCCGTACACGCATCCCTCCGCCGCGGCGCAGGCGGCCGCCGACCAGGCGTCCCCGAAGGCCGTGCCCACCGAGGCGGCCCAGGCCGCCGGGACGGGTCCCGCCGGGCCGGAACTCGTCCGCGACGCCTTCGCCGGGCTCCAGGCGACGTACCAGGACGGCTGTGCGCCGGGGGACGGCAACTGCGCCTACTTCCTGGGCCGGGTCCACGAGGAGCTGGCGGGCCTGGACCGGTCGATGAAGGCCGACAAGCAGGGCCCCGCGCACTTCGGGGAACCCGTCGCCTGGATCGGCACCCTGCGCAGGGCGCTGCACGGCGACCTCTCGACGGACAACCTGGAGGAGCACCGGGGCCTGCTGCCCGGCACACGGGACCGGATCAACACCTGGATGCAGGGCCACCCGGAGGACTACCGCTGAGGGCCGGACCGGAAGGGCCCGCGGAGGGGCTGCCCGAGGGCGCCTCCCCGTGGCACGGCCGACGGGACACCCCGGCGGGTCAGACCCGCAGGACCTCGACTCCCAGTGCGGTGAACTCGCCGACGACGTCCGCCGGTGCGTCCCGGTCCGTGACCAGCACCGACACGGCGCCGGTCTCGCACACCTGGGCGAAGGCCCGGCGCCCGAGTTTCGACGAGTCGGCCACCACGATCACCGTGCCGGCGCATTCGGCGAGGGCCCGGTTGGCGCCGGCCTCGGACTCGTCGTGCGTGGCCGCGCCGAAGCGGGGGTGCACGGCGTCCACGCCGAGGATCGTGTAGTCGAGCGCGAGGGTGCGCAGGACGGAGTCGACCAGGGGGCCGACGAGTTCGTACGAATTCGGCCTGGCGACCCCGCCGGTTACGACGATCTTGACCTGCGGCCGGACCGCGAGCTCGTTGGCGATGTTGATCGCGTTGGTCACCACGGTGAGCGCCGTGCCGCCGCCCGCGGGTTCGGGCCGTACGGCCAGCTCCCTGGCCACCTCGGACGTCGTCGTGCCGCCGTTGATGCCCACGGTGGAGCCGGAGGGGACGAGTTCGGCGGCGGCCTTCGCGATGCGCTGCTTCTCGTCGGCCCTGCGGGCCGCCTTGTAGCGCAGGGGCAGGTCGTAGGCGACGGTGCTCACCACCGCGCCGCCCCGGGTGCGGGTCAGGAGGTTCTGCCGCGCGAGTTCGTCGAGGTCGCGGCGGACGGTGGCGGGTGAGCAGCCGAGCTGTTCGGCGGCTTCGAGTACGTCGAGGTGGCCCTGGTCGCCGAGGATCTCCAGCAGCCGGGTCCATCGTGTGTGCGCCGCCACCTGGTCCTCCTCGTTCCGAGCGAAACCCTACCGCCCGGGGCGTGCGAGCAGCGCAAGCAGGCGGGCCACCTCGGCGGCGACGGCGTCGCGGGCGGGGCCGAGGTAGGCACGGGGGTCGGCGGCGTCCGCGTGGGCGTCCAGGTAGCCGCGGACGGTGCGGGTGAACAGCTTGTTGAGGTGGGTGGAGATGTTCACCTTCGTCATGCCCGCGGTGACCGCCCGGGCGAGGCCCTCGTCGCCGACGCCCGAGGAGCCGTGCAGGACGAGAGGGACGCCCGCAGCGTCCCGCAACCGGGTGATGAGGGCGAAGTCGAGCGCGGCGTCGCGGGTCAGCATCGCGTGGGAACTGCCGACGGCGACGGCGAGGGCGTCGACACCGGTGGCCTCGACGAACGCGCGGGCCTCGTCGGGATCCGTGCGCACGCCGGGAGCGTGCGCCCCGTCCTTGCCGCCGATCTCGCCGAGTTCCGCCTCCACCCACACCCCTCGGGCGTGGCAGTGGTCGGCGATCTCCCGGGTGGCGGCCACGTTGTCGTCGTAGGGCAGCTTCGACGCGTCGAACATGACCGAGGTGAAGCCGAGCCGGACTGCCTCGTGGACCAGGGTGGCCGACTCGGCGTGGTCGAGGTGCACGGCCACCGGCACACCCGCGGCTCCGGCGACGGAGAGGGCGGCCAGCCCGATCGCCTCCAGGGAGCCGTGGTAGCGGGCGGTGTTCTCGCTGACCTGAAGGATCACCGGAAGCCCGGCCGCCTCCGCCCCGCGCGCGATGGCCTGCGCGTGTTCGATCTGCACGACGTTGAAGGCCCCGACGCCGGTCGCCCCGGTGCGGGCGCGGTGGGTGATGTCACCGGTGGATATGAGCGGCATGGGCGTCCTTCGCGGATGCGGGCTGCGTGAACCCAGGCGGGTGATGCTCGAAGTTGCTCATTTATAGCTGGTAACGAGCAACTTTGAAAGCGTGGGTATGCCTGGAGTTCCCCTCCGGCCGTGCCGCCCCGGGTATGCGGCGAGAGGACGGAGCGGGGCCTGCTGGAGGCGGCTGTAACCGGGTGAACCTCGCCCCGGATGGCCGTCCGCGAAGCCCATCGGGAAGCGGCTCAGCGCAGTTGCCCAACATTGGGCGCACATCCCCCCAGAGAGAGGTTGACGTTCCCATGCGTCGTTCCCTACTCGCCGCGTTCACCGCGGCGACCGCCCTCACGGCCACTCTGCCCCTGGCCCTGAGTACACCTGCCGCGTCCGCCGGGACCGGTGGGGGCGAGCGCGAACCCTGGGTGGTCCGCAGCGCCGTGATGCGCGCGGACGCCAAGGAGTTCCGTTCCCTGTGCGGCAAGCCGAAGGAGGGCAAGCCCGAGCGCCGCACCTTCCCGCTCTTCCGGCACGGCAAGGGCTTCACGGCGGTCCAGGACTTCCGGCGCAAGGACGCGAACGGCACGGTGTACTGGGGCGGTCACGACCCGAAGATCCCCGAGAACACCATCTCCGTGTCCGTCATCGGCGCGTGCAACGGCGGCCCGGTCACCCTCTCCGGAGCGATCGACGGCGGCTTCCGCCAGTACCAGTACGCGCCGACGGTCAAGCGGTCGGGCGGGTACGTGCTGACGGAGATCGACTCCCTGGCGCTGCCCCCCAACGGGCATGGCGTCGACACCGTCGACGTACCCGCGCGCAAGCCCCACAAGCCCCACAAGCCTCACAAGCCCGGGGTGAGGATCGCTACTCCCGAGAACCCCGCGGCCATCGACATCGTCGTCGCCTACACCCCGGCCAGCGTCGCCGAACTCGGCAGCGTCGCAGCCGTCCAGGGCCGGATCACCTGTGGCGTGAACCAGCTGAACAGGGCGCTCGCAACGAGCGGTGTGCCGGCCAGCGTGCACGTCGTCAACACCTACCAGACCCAGACGACCGGAGTCCCCCGCGAGAACGCCGGGACCCTGCTGGGCATGCTCAGCAACCCCGCGAACCAGGTCCTCGGGGCCCCGGCCGCCACCGCGCGGAGCACGTACAGCGCCGACCTCGTCGCACTCCTCGCCACCATCCCCGCGGAGGACAGCTCCGGCCAGGCGAACCTGCCCACCCCGGCCGCCGCACCGACCACGGACAGCGCCGCGTTCTCCGTCACCAGCGTCTTCTCCGTGACGGCATGGGAGAACCTCGCGCACGAGATCGGCCACAACTTCGGCCTGGTTCACGACCGTGCGACGGTCGTGAACGAGGGAGGGACGACCCCTCCCAACACCGCCAACTACGGTTTCATCACCGCGGACCAGCAGCACCACACGATCATGGCGTACTCCAGCGCCTGCGCCCAGCCGTGCAAGGTGGTCAACCAGTACTCGGCCCTGGAGAACCTGTTCAACGGCCAGGCCGTCGGTGACGAGAACAACAACAACGCCGCCACCGCGACGCGGAGCGCCGACATCCTGGCGGCCTATCGGCCGACCCGGGTGACCAACCGGGTCTCCCTCAACCTCGCTTCCAGCCCCGTGGCCGGAGCCGCGAGCCTCAAGCCCAGTGAATACGGCCCGTACGACCCCGGTGTCCAGGTCACCGTGACCGCGACCCCCAACCCCGGCTTCCAGTTCACCGGCTGGCTGGTCGACGGTGTGGCCCAGACCGTGACCACGCCGAGCACGATCCGGGTTTCCCCCGAGCCGTGCGCCGCACGGAACGCGGCCGCGGGCTCCCGGCCCGGCCGAGAAGTGCGGTCGGGCCCGGGTCAGTTCATCGCCTGCGTGCCGATCACGCCGAGCAGTCGCAGCCGCTCGGCGGCCTCGCTGCCCGGAGCCGCGGTGTAGGCCACGACGCGCAGGTCGCTCCCCGCGGCGACGAGGACGTCGCAGTCCAGGCTGAGCGTGCCCACCTCGGGGTGGTCGACGCTCTTGCTGCCGGACGCGTGGGTTCCCACGATCCCCGAGTCCCACAGCTCCGCGAAGACGGCGGAGGCCGACCGCAGATCCCTCACCAGGGAACGGAGTTCGGGATCGGCGGGGTACCGGGCGGTCGCGGCCCTCAGATCGGCGACGGTGGCGGCCTCGAAAGCGGCCCGCTGCTCGGACGTCTGGCGCACCCGGCCGGTCCGGCCGGCGAAGTGGCGCCAGACGATGTTGCGTTCGCGTCCGCGCAGGGCGGACGGGTCGCCGAACAGGGCAGCCCACTGCCGGTTCCACTCGACGAGGTTCCACGCGGCGTCGTGCACGCTCAGGGGCGCGCCGGCGAGTTGGTCGAGCAGCCGGCGGAGCCCGGGCGGGATGTGGGACGAGACGTGTCCGGGGCCCGGTTCGGGCTGCCCGGCGAGCCGGTGCAGATAGGCGCTCTCGTCGGCGGACAGGCGCAGGGCGCGGGCCAGTGAGGCGAGTACCTGGGGCGAGGGCGAGGTGGCCCGGCCCTGTTCGAGGCGGGTGATGTAGTCGACCGACAGGGCGGCGAGCTGGGCCAGTTCCTCGCGCCGCAGGCCCACGGCCCTGCGCACCCCGCCGGCGGGCAGTCCGACCGTCCCGGGTGCGATCCGGTCGCGCCAGCCGTGCAGCGCCCGCCCCAGCTCGTTGGACTCGGCCCGCTTCCCGGCGGGTCCGGTGGCCGGCCCCGCGGGTGCCTGTGGCGCGCCGTGTGCGGATGCGTCGTCGGGTGTGCTCACCCCTCCAGTATCGGGGCGTGGCCGTCGAACAGCCTGGTACTGCCGGTCCACCCGCTGGGGCGGGTACTCCCTGCCGCGGGGCGGCACGAGCAGGCTGGAGCCACGTACCGTCCGCACGCCGAACACGGGAGCACCGCCATGACCACCACCCTCATCACCGGAGCGAACAAGGGCCTCGGCTACGAGACCGCCCGCCGTCTCGTCGAGGCCGGGCACACCGTCTACGTCGGTGCGCGCGACGTCCGGCGGGGTGAGGAGGCCGCCGAGAGGCTCGGGGCCAGGTTCGTCCGCATCGATGTCACGGACGAGGACTCCGTGGGGGCCGCCGCCGCTCTCGTGCGCGAGGAAGCGGGGCTGCTCGACGTCCTGGTCAACAACGCCGGGATCGCCGGGGCCCGCAAGCCGGTCGGCGAGGTGACGGGCGACGACATGCGCACGACGTACGAGACGAACGTCTTCGGCGCCGTCCGCGTCACCCGGGCCTTCCTGCCGCTGCTGGAGGGCGGGCCGTCGCCCGTCGTCGTCAACGTGAGCAGCGGACTGGGCTCGCTGGCCGCGACGAACGACCCGGACCGCATCGAGTTCACGGTTCCGGCGCTCGCCTACTGCTCGTCCAAGACGGCCCTGGTCATGGTGACGTCGCAGTACGCGAAGGCGTTCCCCGCCATCCGCTTCAACGCCGTCGACCCGGGGTACACCGCCACCGACCTCAACGGTCACACCGGCACCAACTCGGTGGAGGAGGGAGCGGACGTCATCGTCCGCATGGCGTCCATCGGAGCCGACGGCCCCACCGGTGGCTTCTTCGACGCGGCCGGCCCCGCCGCCTGGTGACCCCTGCCCCGGGCGAGGTGCTAAATCGGTCGCCCAAGGCCCTGACCTGCCCGTACGGTGCGCGCATGACTACACGGCTCCGTCTGGAGAAGGTGACCCCGGCCAACGTCCTCGACGCGTGCCGTCTGAAGGTCGCACCCGAGCAGGAACAGTTCGTCGCCCCGGTCGCCAGGTCCCTCGCCGAGGCGTACGCCGACCCCGCCACGGCCTGGCCCCGGCTGGTCTACGACGGAGAGCGGCTCGTCGGCTTCGTGATGGCCTTCTTCGACGTGCGGTTCGCCCCCGCTGACCCGGCGGACCGGCCCCGCTCCGGCCTCTGGCGGCTCGCCGTGGCGGCCGGGGAACAGGGCCGGGGGTACGGCCGCTTCGCGGTGGCGGAGGTCTGCGAGGAGATCCGGCGGCGCGGCGGGACGCGGGTGACGGTCACGTGGGGCGAGGGCGAGCACGGACCCGAGGAGTTCTACCTCCGGCTCGGGTTCCGGAAGACCGGCGAGATGAGCGAGGACCAGGTGATCGGCGAGCTGGACCTGGCGTAGGGCCCCGCGGCCCGGCCGCCCGCTCCCGGCCCTCCCGCCCGGTGATCCACATGCGGTCCGCGGGCGGGGGCGCGAGGATCGGTTTACGGGCGGTGGCCCGGTTGCGCCTCGGCCCCTCGGGCCGGTTCTCCCTTCCAGGCGCTCCGGTCCGCCTCCCGGCACACGCCGCCAGGGGGGTACTGGAGGGAACCGGATGCCGAGGCCACTGTGGACCGGAGCGATCAGCTTCGGCCTGGTCACCATCCCCATCAAGGTGGTGTCCGCCACCGAGAACCACTCGATCTCCTTCCACCAGTACCACCGGGAGGACATGGGGCGGATCCGCACGCGCAAGGTGTGCGAGCTCGACGGCGAGGTCCTCACGCAGGAGGAGATCGGCAAGGGCTACGAGATCGCCAAGGACCGCACGGTGCCCGTCACGGACGAGGAACTCGACCGGATGCCGCTGCCGACGGCCAAGGCCATCGAGATCGTGGCGTTCGTCGACGCCGACAGCATCGACCCCGTCCGCATCAGCGACAGCTACTACCTCGCGGTGGACGGCCAGGTCGCGGCCAAGCCGTACACGCTGCTGCGCAGGGCGCTGGAGCGCAGCGACAAGGTCGCCGTCGCGAAGTTCGCCTGGCACAACCGTGAGCGGCTGGGGCTCCTGCGGGTGCGGGAGGACGCGATCGTGCTGCACTCGATGCGCTGGCCGGACGAGATCCGCAGCCCCGAATCGCTGGCTCCCCGGGAGACGGAGCTGGACGAGGACGAGATCGAGCGAGCCGTGCAGCTCACCGACAGCATGGCCCTGGACGGCATCTCCGGCTTCCGCGACCGCTACCGGGAGGCCCTGGAGGAGCTGATCGCGGCGAAGTCCGAGGGCAAGCCCCTGCCGGCGCCGCCGGGCGGCGAGGAGGAGGAGCCGGGCAAGGTCATGGACCTGATGGCGGCGCTGAACGCCTCGGTGAAGGCGGCGAAGGAGACGAGGGGCGAGGACGCCACCGTGCACGAGATGACGCCCGGCAAGCCCCGCACCCGGAAGAAGGCGGCGTCGGCCCCCCGGAAGACGGCGGCGGGGAAGACGTCCGCCCGCAAGACCGCTGCGAAGAAGACCGCTTCCGCCTCCGGGAAGTCGGCGGCGAAGAAGCAGCCGGCCCGGAAGACGGCGGCGAGGAAGCGGACGGCGTCCTGAGGAGAGCGGGGGTCCTCGGCGGACCCCTCAGCCGATGTCGTCGGGGGCGAGATCGGGCCGCAGCCGGTGCCAGGAGGGATGGCGCAGCCGCCCGGCCTTCGTGCGGGTCGCATAGCCCACCTCGCCGACCAGCCGCGGCAGCACCCACCGTGCACCCGCGACCCGCGGGTCCTCGTCGAAGGGGCAGGTGCCGACGGCGGCCGCGTCGAGCAGCCCCGCGAGCCGGGTCCTTTCGGCGTCGCTCCATCCCGTGCCGACGCTGCCCGCGTACCGGAGCCCGCCCGGGTGCCGCTCGCCCACCAGCACCGCGCCCGGCAGGCCGCCGAGACGGCCGCGTCCCGGCACCCAGCCGCCCACGATCACGTCGGCCGTGCGGACGTGCCGGATCTTGATCCAGGTACGGGCCCGCACCCCGGGCTCGTACACCGACGTCAGCCGCTTGGCGACGACGCCTTCGAGCCCGGCCTCCCGCGTCATGGCCAGTGCGCTGTCGCCGTGGCCGACGACGGCCGCGGGCGTCGACCAGTGGGACCCGTCGAGCATCAGGCCTTCCAGCGCGGCCCGCCGCTCGGTGTAGGGGCGCGCCGTCAGGCTCGCCCCGTCCAGGAAGACGACGTCGAACAGCACCAGGTGGGCGGGGACCAGCCGCGCCATGCGGGCCGCCTTGTGCGGGGATCCCGAGAGGCCCATCCGCGACTGCAGCCGCTCGAAGTCCCCGCGCCCCTGGCCGTCCAGGGCGACGATCTCACCGTCCAGCACCGCCCGCACACCGCCGAGGGCCTTCCCGAGCGCCGCCAGATCCGGGTAGGCGGGGGTGATGTCGGCCCCCGATCTGGCCAGCAGTCTCAGCGTCCCGTCCGCCTCCGCGTAGACCATGGCGCGCTGGCCGTCCTGCTTCACCTCGTACGCCCACTGCTCGTCGGCGGCCGCGGACGGCAGACGGCCCGGGGTGGCGAGCATCGGGGCGGTACGCGGCAGGGAGGCCATGGCAGCACCTTCTCAGCACAGCCCGCACGCGGCCCGTGATCAGGGCCGGTGAGCCCGCGTAAAACGCCGTACGCCGAACCGGGGAGGCCGGTAAGGTGACGATCTTCGGAGGGCGCAGGCCCCCGGAGTCCCGAAGGCGCGACGCCGATGAACCAGACCGCACCCACCCCCGCCCGGCGCGAACTGCGCACCGCACTGGCGGACCTGTCCGCCGTCCTCGGCGGAATGACGGCCCGGCCGGACGAGATCAACTGCGAGTGCCACTGGGGCGGCGCGGAGGAGCTCGCCCTGCTGAAGGTGCCGGACGTGCCGCTCGACCCGGACCTGCTGCGGCGCACCTGGGAGGCCGTGGACTGGTCGGACCACGCCGCTGTGCTGCGCCGCATACTCCCGCAGTTCGCGACCGAGCTCGTCGCCGGCCGGGTGAGGCCGCTCTTCGACATGGGGAACGTCGGGCAGTCCTTCGCGCGCGGCCGCTGGCAGGAGTGGCCCACCGCCCAGGCCGAGGCGGTCAGGACCTTCCTGCGGGCCTGGCTCAGGGACGTGCTCCTGTCCGAGGACGGCCCCGTGCCGGCGTACGAGGTGTTCGCGGTCTGCGCCGAGGGCTCGGGCACGGCCGCTCCGTGGCTGACGGTGTGGGAGGAGACCGCGCACCCGGTGGCCGACCGGCACCTGAGGACGGCCGTGGAGCACTGGGAGTACGAGCTGCTGGGGGACGCCCTTCCCTGGTACTCCTGGGAGAGGGACGGCCCGATGGCCGGGGAGATGACCGCCTGGCTGGTCGGGCACGCCCCGGCGCGGATCGGGTCGGCGGGCGCGTCCGACGACCTGCTCCACCGGGTCAGGCTGCTGGGTCTCACGGGCGAAGCCCGCTGGGACGACCCGCACTGGCCCGGCCACGGGTACTGAGGGGCGGCGAACCGGGCGCGTTCGGCTGCCGGTTGCTGCGAGGCGGTGCTGCCCCGGGCCCCCTTCCGCGACTCAGGGCCCGGAGTGCGGCGGAGCGGTGAACGTGACGTCGGCGGCGCGCGCGGTGACGTCCGCGTCCCGGCTGAGCGGCCACGCGGCCACCCGCGAGACGGCCGCCGCCCGGACGACGGGGCTGATGCCGGGCTCCGCCGGGATGTCGTACGTCGCGTGGGCGTCGTGCGGCAGGACGACCCGGTAGGCGAGCGCCACTGCCGTACGCGCCGTGGCCTGCACGCACATCTCCGACATCAGGCCGCAGACGGCGAGCGACTTCACGCCCGCCGAGGTCAGCAGGTCACCCAGCGCGGTGTCCTGGAAGGCGTCGTCGTGCGTCTTGCGGACGACCACCTCCGCCGGTCCGCTCCCGACGGGGTGGTGGAGCTCCCATCCGGGGGTGCCGGGCTCGTCGGGCGCCCCGGGATCTCCGTCGTTCTGGACGTGCACGACGAGCGCCCCGGCCGACCTGGCCCGCGCGATCAGGCCGGCCGTCCGGTCGACGAGGCGCGCGGCATCGGGCAGGGCGCAGTCACCGCCCGTGAACGCCTTCTGCACGTCGACAACGACGAGTGCCTGCACCGGACTTGTGTGAGTGGTCATGCGGTCATGATGACGTGCGGCGCCGACCTCACGCCCCCCGGGCGTGCCCGGCAGGGCCCCGGACCCTGCCCGGCTCCGCGCGGCGAGCGGCGCGGGCCCCGTCGGCGGCCGGGTCAGCCCTTCTTGGTGCAGATCGCGTCGTACGGACGGCCGGGGCTCGGGAACAGCTCGATCGGGTTGTCCGCTTCCGCGGGGCACGCGTCGGCGGTCTTGGCCAGGGCGAGCACCTTGTTGCCGCCGCTCGCGCAGGCGATCTCCTTGGCCTGGTCGTCGACGCAGTCGCCCACGACCAGCTGGCCGCCTCCCGCACCGGCGTCGCCGGGGTGGTCGCCGGAGAGGTTGCGGCCGCAGACCGTCTTGCTGGGGATGCCGCTGGTCGACGCGTCCCCGCCGAAGGACACCTTCACGGAGATGATCTCGTCGGTCCCCGCCGGGCACTCGACGGCCCCGGCGAAGATCTCGCCGTCCTTGACCGCGAGCGCCTTGATCGTCGCCTTGGGGTCGTCGCAGTCGACGGCCTGGAAGCCGTCCTTGGACGTGGACGTGTCCGGACCGGCGCAGTCACCGGCCTTCCAGTCCTTGGCCGGCTTGCTGCCGCCCTCCGACGTCTGGGTGCAGGCGGTGGCGGCCCCCAGCACGAGGCCGAGCGCCAGGACCGCCTTCGCGGAGCGGAGGAGGACCGGACGAGCGCCGTGTCCCGACGGGGAACGGGTGCTCGCGGGGCGGCTGTTCCGGGGTCGCGTACTGCCGGGGACGGTCATGCTGCTCCTTGGATACCTGGCGTGTCCCGCGCGGCACCCATCGTGACCGCGGGGTGGTTCGCGCGGGAGGACGGCGGGGGCGCGCGCCGTGGTTCCCGGGAGAGGCGGTGCGCGCGAGACCGTCACGCAGTCGCAACCGGGCGGAGCGCGGGCACGGCGGTCACCGGTCCGGAGCACCCGCCTGGGCAGTGGAGCCGATGGCGGTGGTCGCCGGAGTCCGGGCCGGGACAAAGGAGGCCCGATAGCGTCCCGCGTATGCGCGAACCGACCTCCGACACCCCGCAGTCCGCCCCGGTACCGGGCACACCGCCACCGGACGAGGGCCGGGCGGCCCTGCTCGCACGCGCCGACGGGCCCGTCACCCGGGACCGGCTCGTCCGCGACCTGAAGACGCTCGGGCTGGCCGAGGGCGACACCGTCATGTTCCACACGCGGATGTCCGCCATCGGATACGTGACCGGCGGGACCCAGACCCTGATCGGCGCCCTGGGGCAAGCCGTGGGGGAGCGCGGCACCCTCGTGGTGACCTGCGGCTGGAACGACGCCCCGCCCTACGACTTCACCGACTGGCCGCAGGCCTGGCAGGACGCCGTACGCACCGGGCACCCCGCCTACGATCCCCGGACCAGCGAGGCCGAGCACGACAACGGCCGCCTCCCGGAAGCGCTGCGCCGGTGGCCCGGAGCCGTACGCAGCCGGCACCCCGACGTGAGCCTCGCCGCGCTCGGGTGGTCGGCCGACGAGCTGATGGCCGACCACCCGTGGGACGACCCGCACGGCCCGGGCAGTCCGCTCGCCCGGCTCGTCGCCGCCGGAGGCCGGGTGCTGATGCTGGGCGCTCCCCTGGAGACGCTCACCCTGCTGCACCACGCCGAGGCGCTCGCCGACCTGCCCGGCAAGCGGTACGTGGAGTACGAGCAGCCGATCACGATCGACGGCGAGCGGGTCTGGCGCCGCTTCCGGGACATCGACTCCTCGGGCGGGGCCTTCGACTACTCCTCCGTCACGCCGGCCGGCCGGGATCCGTTCGAGACGATCGTGGGGGACATGCTCGCCGCCGGGACAGGACTCTCCGGCCGCGTCGGCGCGGCGGAGAGCCACCTCTTCGAGGCCGCCGACGTGGTCGAGTACGGGCTCGCGTGGATCGAGGAGAAACTCGGCGGCGCCCTCTGAACGGACGTCGCCCGAGCCCCGCTCCTCGACGGGCCCGATGCCCGCCTCCCGCTCCGGTGACGGTCCCCCTGCGGTGACGGTCCCCCTGCGGTGACGGTCCCCCCGCGGTGACGGTCGCGATCCGGGCGGGCCCGGCGTACCGCCGGTTCTCAGAGCGCCGAACGCTCCACGGGAATCCACAGCTGTGCGTCAGCCGTGGCCCCGTCCTCGGCCACCCGCACGCTGAGGATCTCCGGGCCGGGCCTGCTCGCGTACGGGTTGGACGGGAACCACTGGGTGAACACGTCCCGCCACAGGTACTGGAGAGCCTGCGGGAAGGGGCCGGAGCTGTCGAAGACGGCCCACAGTCCCGCAGGGACGTCGAGCGCGTCCATGTCGTCAGGGACGTCGGCGCCCGTCACCACCCCGTGCCAGTAGTCGAGTTCGGTCCCCTCCGCGCGGCTCGGGTCGAGTTGGTCGCTCACCCCGACGATCCCCGCGGGCTCCTGGTCGGCCAGTGCGGCGATGCGTTTCGACGTGTCCGGGCCGATGCTCCTGATGAAGTCGGCGATCGCCGGATTGACCCCCTCATGGACGAGCGGCACCCGGGCCTTCCTGCCGACCACACGGAAGTCCGGCCGGTCCACGATCCTGTACCGCATGCTGCTGCTCCCTTCGATGACGATCCGGAAGGACATCCGGGGCTGGGAGTGCAGTGCCGCACCCGTGCGCCTGGCCTCGCCCGGACCCACCCCGTGCATCGCACGGAACGCCCGGGCGAACGCCTCGCCCGAGCCGTAGCCGTACCGCGTCGCGATGTCGAGGAGCGTCCGCCCACCGTCGAGCACCTCGGCGCCCGCCACGGTCAGCCGCCTGCGCCGGATGTACTCCGACAGCGGGAGGCCCGCGAGCGCCGAGAACATCCGGCGGAAGTGGTACTCCGAGGTGACGGCGATGCGCGCGAGGCCTGCCACGTCGATCGGCTCGTCGAGGTGCGCCTCGATGTGCTCCAGGGCCTGGTTCAGCCTGTCCAGCATCCCGGACTCCTTCCTTTCGGCACTCACGTTAGGAAGGGCCGACCCTGCCGTACCCGACATCCTGTGCCCGAAGCGGTCGGGTCCGGTCGGCTTCGCCGATGCCCGCTGACCCTGGGGCGGCCCCGGCGCCGGGCGGTGCACCGTCCTCAGCCGCATGGCCCTCCAATGGGTGCCGCATACCCCGGAGGTGCCTGCACGTAGGCCCGGCCAATGCATCAGAGCCCGCGCAACGCCTGCTGGCGGATACGGCGGGAGCGCTTGATACGGAGAGTGACGGGCCTGTCGGATCTTCCGTTGCGTGATGGGCTTTCATACCCCTATGTGGTGAGTGCGCACTCACTGTGGGTCATGTCCGGCGGGCGCGCGCCGCGCTGAGGCACCTGCGTCCGCAGAGTGCTCCGCGCCTACCTGAAAGGAAATGAGTGTGAGCACTCACTTCGGTGTGACCCGAGGCCGTGCCCTGGTGGTCGCCGCCCTGGCTGTGATGGTCTCATCGGCGATCGCCGTACCGGGGTCCGCCGTCGCGGACGGGGACGACGGCCGCGAGGGGAACGACGGGAACCAGGCGCGCCACTCGGACCACTGGGGCGTGATCGCCCGTAACACCATCGGCTCTCCCGTCGCCGAGCTGCGGAACGGCCCGTTCGGCTCGTTCGACGTCGCGGATCCTTCGGCCGCACCGCCCTACGGGCGAGGCAGTCTCGGCATCGCGGTGGCGGACAACTCCACCTCGCTCAACCCTCCCAGCGAGAAGGTCGACTTCGGCAACGAGGTCGACTTCTTCGGGGACCCCGTGCGGGGCCTGCGGCAGGTCGGGTTCCACGTCTTCCAGACGGGGGAGAACGTGTCTTACGGGGGCGCGGGGAACATGCCGAACATCAGGTTCGAGATCGATCCGAACCTGGCCGCGCTTCCGGCCGACGACTACTCCACGATGGTGTGGGTGCCCGACGCCTCGCCTGTGACGAACCGATGGAGCGACTTCATCGACGCCACCTCGTCCGGCTACTGGTACCTCACGGGCAACGAGGCCCCCGCCTGCAACCAGGCTGCCAGGTGCTCCCTCCAGCAGTTGCAGGCAGCGCTCAACGACGGCGGCCCCGGAGCGACGATCCTCACGGCTGCGGTGGGCAAGGGCCGTGACCACATGTGGATCGGCGCGGTCGACGGTCTCCGCGTCAATCAGAACATCTTCGACTTCGAGGCCAGGGGCGTCAGGACGCATCAAGCCGACTGAAGCGGCCGGTTGAGCCCTGGACCGGCCGCCGCATCAGTTGCTCCAGGGCTTCGGTGGCTTCCGGTTATCCAGGAGCCCGCTGAAAACGTCTTCGCTCAGTGTCTGTCCGAGATCTCTGGTCGTATGGCCAGGGGGTCGTGAAGCTGGCCTGTATGGGTTCGGTTGGGGTGGTGCGGCGGTACTGCTCGGAGTGCGGGGTGCCGCTGCCGATGACGAAGTCGGCGACAGCGGTGTTCTGTTCGTCGCGGTGTCGGACGCGAGCCTGGCGGGCGAAGGCGTCACCGAACTCCGTGACGGTGACGTCATAGTCGAACGCCGCAGGTGAAACGCACATCCCAGGGCTTTCTCAGAGGGGCGCGACGGGCTGCCGACGCGCCCCGCACGCTCCTTGTTCGCGCCTGTCATGAGCAAGTCGCACGGCCCCATTCCGGTCGCGTCCTGGGCTGATGAACGGTTGATCCGACCACCGCCGGTGGTCGGTCCGGACCAGGGGCACGAGGGTGGTGACGTCATGTTGGATCGGGTCGGGAACGTTTCACGGACGCGTTACGAAGAGCTCGTCGCACAAGCACGCGAGCTGATCGCTCAGGTCACAAAGGCCCAGTTCGCGCTGGGTGACAAGGCTTTGATCATTGAGCCGATGCGGCCGCCGGGAGGGTCGGTGACCAGGGGGAGCGACGATCTGTTCACGGTGGAGGAGGGACTGGTCCAGGAAGGACTGATCCAAGCTTCACACCCGGCGCGGTGGAGCCGGGTTCTCAGGCGCCGCCGGGCGACGGCGGAGAGAAGACGTACTGGGCTGCCTGCTCGTTGGACACGGCAGCTGCGATTCGCTTGCACATGTCGTCTGACATCGGAGGCAGGTCGTCCAGCGCGAACCACTCGGCAGCCGTGTTCTCGCCGTCGTCGGGACTCGGAACGCCGGACTGCCAAGCAAAGCGGAACACCAGGTCGAGATACTGCGTCTGGTCCCCGTTGTCATAGACGACAGGGTCCGTGACGTGAACCATCGCCAGCCGCTCCGGAACTGCCACGATACCGGTCTCCTCAAGCACCTCCCGGGCTGCGGCGTCCGCCGGTTGCTCCCCCGGATCGATGATCCCAGTCACTGCCGTCCACTTGCCGTTATCTGCGCGCTTCGCCAAAAGGACCTGGTCATCCCTGACGACGACCGCGGTGACGCCTGAGAGCCACAGCGGATCGCTTCCAATTTTCTTGCGCAGCGCAAGGATGAAATCTGGTGTTGCCATCGAGTCACAATATCGACCCTGCGCTCAGGCATGCCGCCCGCCCCCGAGCCTGTTGATTACCAAGTTTCAGTTTCCAGACACTCACTCAGGGCGACGTGAGCAGCACGCGGCCCCCTGCGGCGAAGGCGCGCTCACCCGCTCGCCCGGCAGCCCGGCCGGAGGGGTGGCCCACCCTGCCGGACCCGGCATCCTGTGTCCGATGCGGTCGGGTGCCGGGGTGGCCCGGCTCGCGGCGGCGTGTGCGGGAGTGGGCAAACGGGTGGCTGCTCGCTTCCACGTCCTGCATCCTGTCCCGGTGGCGGACGCTCGCACGGACCAGGACCAGGAACGAGACCAGGACCGCGGCACCCGGCGCAAGGTCGTCGTCGACCTCGTCGTCATCGCGGTCCTGTTGCTGCCCCCGCTGTTCTCCCTGTGGATGAGCGCGGCGGACGCGCGGGAGCACCTGAGCACCGACTGGGAGGTCAACCACCGGGCCAAGGAGTCGCTTCAGCGGTATGCGCTGCTGATCGTCGGTCTGCCGGTGGGGGGAGCCCTCTGCGGCTGGATCACCGCCGTACTGCGGGACCGTCCGGCGCCTCTGCCCACGGTCAGGGGCATGTTGGCCGGGACGCTCACGCTGTGGGTCCTGGGCATCGTGTCGTTCGTCGGCGCGCTCGGGCGGCTGACGAACCCGTGAAGTCCCGGTATGGGCGGGAACGGAAGGCCCGTGTCCTCAGGGTGACTTGAGCAGGACGCGAAGTTCGGCGGCGAAGGCGCGCACGTCCCGCTCGCTCGGCAGGCCGGCCGGTGGCTCGGGTGCTGTTCCCGGCTGGGCGGCGACACGGCAGGGGCGGCAGAGGCCGTCGGGGAGAGCTTCCGGGCGGCCGGGCGCGGCGCATTTGACGCATTCGCGCAAGGCCCGGTGCACGGGAGCGCCGGGTGGGGGCGGAGCCGGGTCGGCCGACACGTGCGGCGGGATCTTGTCGGCGAGGCGGCGCCGTACGAACCCCACGGGGGAACCCACCTGGGGCGGGAGCCCGGCGGTGAGGGCCTGCGTGAGGTAGTCGGTGTTCACACCGCGCGCGAGCCATTCGGCTGCCCGGCCTTCGAGGACGGCGCAGTCGGCGGCGGACAGCGTCAGCCGGGAGTCGATGCGGCCGAGTCTCGCCAGCGCGAGGTAGGCCTGGGAATGCCCGACGGGGGAGTCGGCGGACGGAGGTTCCGGGGCCTGCGCGGCCGGTGCGGGTTCGAGGGCCTCGGCTCGTGCGGGTGCGGGTGCGGGAGCCGGGGCCGGGGCCCCGGCGGGCGCGAGTGCGTCGGCGGGCTCCACGGCGCTGCGGTCGGACGGCTCCACGGCACTCCCGCCGGGCGCTCCGGCGACACGGCTGTCGGTGACACGTTCCTCGGTGACACGTCCCTCGACGGCCTCGACGGCCCCGGCGTACGGCGCGTCGATGACGCCTCCGCGGGTGTCCCGGGCGCCGATGATGATGGTCCTGATGACGCCCGGAAGGTCCCTGACTGCTGCGGCCCACCACGCGTCGTCCCGCGCGGTGCGCGACCAGAACGTCCGGAAGACCCAGCGGAACTGGCCCATCACCCGCACCAGGCACCTCACGCGGCGCAGGTGTCCCGCGTAGGCCACGATCCTCAGGGCGGAGCCCACGGCCTGCTGGCCGTACAGCGGCAGCTGCTTGGCGAGGCTCTTGACGTCCATCGCGGCGCCGTCGGGGAGCCGGTCGATGAAACCGGCGACGTAGCGCTCACGCTCGGGCAGCAGCGCGAAGTCGGCCGTGCGGCAGGGAGGTTGTCCGGGCGCCGCGCGCTTGCCGTAGCCGGGCTTGGCCATCGGGTAGGGCTTGGAGGATGCGGGGGCGCGCAGGGCGGAGCTACTGTGCTGGGTAACCACGGGATCGCCTTCGTGATCGATCTTGCGGTGAGACCCCGGCCTGGTGCTACTAACACCGCGTCGGGGTCGTCTGGTTCTCGCACCGTAGGCAGTCGCCACGCTCCGCCGCAAGTTGCTCACGATTAGTCATACTTGCTGGCCGTGACGGGTCAGGTAGGGCGGGAGGGTTTCCTGAACCTGCTTTTCCCTACCGGGTAAAGAAGGCGCTCGAATCCCGGATCCCGCATCCCGGCGCCCGGGTCCCGAAGCTCGGGCTTCGGGCGGACCAGGAGCTCCGGGTCCCTCGAACGTGTGAACCGGGCGCCCGTGCCCTCGGGACGTGGGATTCGGGACTCGGGCGTCGGGACGTGGGATTCGGGACTCGGGCGTCGGGGGCGCTGGGCCGGGGCGGCGAGGCCGCCGCGTGGCCGACGCCGGTCAGCGCAGCGCGTCGGGCAGCCCCTCCCGGTGGACGATGCCGAGGCGCTGTGTCGCACGGGTCAGCGCCACGTACAGATCGCTCGTCCCGAACCGCGCGGGCTCGACCACCAGCACGTGGTCGAACTCCAGGCCCTTCGCCTCACGGGGGCCGAGCAGCACCACGGGGTGGGTGAGGTCGGGTTCCGCCCCGGCGGTGACCCCGTCGAGCGGAGCCGCGATCTCCTCGTGCAGCGCACGCGGCGCGATCACCGCGAGCCGCCCCTCCTCCGGCGTCAGCTCGGCGACGGCACGCGCCACCGCACCCGCCAGATCGGGGCCGGACTCACGCGTCCACGGCTTCTCGCCCGTCGAACGCACCGACCCCGGCGGTTCGAACGAGGGGTCCTCGGCCCGCACGACCCTGGCCGCCAGGTCCATGATCTCGGCGGGCGTACGGTAGTTGACCCGCAGCCGCACATGCTCGAAGCGGTCGCCGACATACGGTTCCAGGATCTTCTCCCAGGACCCCACGCCCGCCTCCTCCGACGTCTGCGCGGGGTCGCCGACCAGCGTCAGCGAACGCGTGGGCGAACGGCGCATCAGCAGCCGCCACGCCATCGGCGACAGCTCCTGCGCCTCGTCCACGATGATGTGACCGAAGGCCCAGGTCCGGTCGGCGGCGGCGCGTTCGGCGGCACTGCGGTGATCGGCCTCCTCCTGCCGCTCGGCCATCCGCTCGGCGTCGATGATGTCGTGGGCGGCCAGGCGCTCGGACTCCTCGTCCTCGAACTCGTACGTCTCCGAACCCCGGGACAGCTCCAGCACACCCTGCGCATAGGCCACCCGCTCCTGGCGTTCCGCCTCCGCCGCGGCGCGCGCGGCGCTGTCGTCGGAGCCGAGCAGTTGGGCGGCCTCGTCGAGGAGTGGCACGTCGGCCGGCGTCCACTCGCCGCCGGGGGAGCGCCGGATGGCCTCGGCCTCCCCCTCCGGTACGTACACGGGCTCGTCGAGGTAGTCGGCGAGGAACTCCTCGGGCGTGAGCATCGGCCACAGATCGGCGACGGCGGCGTGCACCTGCTCGCTCGCGGCGACCGCCTTGCCGAGCTGGGCGATGTCGTCCGCCCCGAGGAAGTTGGGCCCGCCGTACGGGTCCGCCCCGATGCGCTCGGTGAGCTGAGCGGTGAGGGCGTCGATGATCTGGAACGCGAAGTAGGGGCGGGCGAGGTTGTGCGGCAGCAGGGTGTCGCGGGCGGCCTGCCGGGCCTCGTAGGCGATCTCCCAGTCCAGGACGAGGTCACCGTCGTCGTGCGGGACGACGATCGGGGCGCCGGGCTCGGGCAGCGTCTGCCGGTCGCGCACGGCCAGGGCGAGCGCCTCCGCCATCCCCGCCCCGCCCTTGACGGCCGCCGCACGCGGGGTGTCCGTGCCCCGGGCGTGCACGCCCGGGAAGAGCTCGGCCTGCGTGGCGAGCATGACACCGGTCTCACCGAGCGCGGGCAGCACCTCACCGATGTATCGGAGGAACGCCGGGTTCGGGCCCACCACCAGCACCGCCCGCTTGGCGAGGAGCTCGCGGTGCTCGTAGAGCAGGAAGGCGGCACGGTGCAGGGCGACCGCCGTCTTGCCCGTACCGGGGCCGCCCTCGACGACGAGGACACCGCGGTGCGGGGCGCGGATGATGCGGTCCTGCTCGGCCTGGATGGTCCGCACGATGTCGCCCATGCGGCCCGTACGGGCGGAGCTCAGCGCGGCGAGCAGCACGGCGTCACCGGTCGGGTCCTCGAAACCGCTGCGCTCGTCGTCCCCCAGGTCGAGGATCTCGTCGTGCAGCTCGGTCACCGTGCGGCCCTCGCTGGTGATGTGCCGGCGTCGGCGCAGCCCCATCGGCGTGTGTCCGGTGGCGAGATAGAAAGGCCGGGCGACGGGTGCGCGCCAGTCGATCAGGAGGGGCGTGTGCTCGGTGTCGTCCTCGCGAATTCCGATACGGCCGATATGGTGCGCGGCCCCGCCGAGAAGATCGATGCGCCCGAAGCACAGGGAACCATCCACCGCGTCGAGGGCGGCGAGAAGGCCCGAGCGCTCGGAGACGATCACGTCCCGCTCCAGGCGGGCCTGGAGGCCGTTCCCGACCGGGGTCAGCGCGTCCTCGACGCCCTGCGCGGTGTCGCCGCGGAGGGCGTCGACACGGTCGTAGAGCCGGTCGACGAATTCCTGCTCCTTCTGCAATTCGACGTTTTCGCGAGTTGACAAAACCGCTCCCTGCCGGATAGGGTGATTCTTGTGGCCCCCGGTGTGGGGCCTTTTCTGTGGGCGCACAGAAACACCAAATATACGTGAGGAAATCCCCGGTCGGCAATTGCGGACCGGGGATTTCGTGCGTCCGGGGCGGGCGGGCCCGTCCACGCGTCCCGCCGGGGCGGGTCCCGACCTGGGTGGTCGGTCCGCCGTGGTGCTCGGCGCCCGCTTCTCTCGGCCTCACGGCCTGCCTCACCACACCCCGATACGTCCGACGCCTTCGAAGAACCTCCGAAAGACCCACCGAAAGAACCCCTAAAAGGTGACGTGTTCTGTCGGGTTTGGCAGGAACGATGGATGGCATGGAGAACCAGAACATCACCACCCGGAACACTCCGCAGACTGCTCCGGCGGGTTCACTCGCGGGACGGATCGTGCTCGTGGCCGGCGCTACCCGCGGTGCGGGACGGGCTCAGGCGGTGGAACTGGGCAGGGCCGGTGCCACCGTGTACGTGACCGGCCGCACCACCCGGGCTCGGGCCAGTGAGGTCGGCCGGACCACCGAGACCATCGAGGAGACCGCCGAGATGGTCACGGCAGCGGGCGGCGTCGGGATCGCGGTTCCCACCGACCATCTCGACGAAGCCCAGGTGCGTGCCCTCGCCGAGCGGGTCGATCGGGAGTGCGGCCGGCTCGACATCCTCGTCAACGATCTATGGGGCGGTGAACACCTCATGGCCACCTCGGTGTTCGGGAAGAAGAGCTGGGAGACGCCGCTCGCCGACGGCCTGCGCATCCTGGAACTCGGGGCGCGCTCGCACGTGATCACTGCGGCGCTGCTGCTTCCGCTGCTGATCCGCTCGGACGCGCCGCTCCACGTGGAGGTCACCGACGGCACCGCGCACTCCAATCGCCGCTATCGGGAGAACATGTACTACGACCTGGCGAAGAACGCCCCGATCCGCCTCGCATTCGGACTGGGGCAAGAGCTGGCCGAGTACGGGGGCGCGGCGGTCGCGGTCTCGCCGGGCTTCCTGCGCTCCGAGCAGATGCTCTCCCACTTCGGTGTGAGCGAGGAGAACTGGCGTGACGCGATTGCGCAGCAGCCCGAGTTCGCGATCGCGGAGTCCCCGCGCTACCTGGCCCGGGCGGTCGTGGCGCTGGCCACGGACCCGGACCGCGCTCAGCGGTGGAACGGCAAGTCCACCTCCAGCGGGGAACTCGCCCGGGTGTACGGGGTGACGGATGTGGACGGCAGCCGGCCGGACGCCTGGGCGTACTTCGAGGACGTCTTCTACGGCGGCGGGGAAGGATCCGCCGAGGACTACCGCTGAGGTTCGGGCTCCCCGGGTTCCGACTCGTGAGCCGGCGGGCCGCCCGGGCCCGGTGTACCTGCTCTCGTGGACAGCACACACTCCGCCCAGACCGTCTTGCCCGGCCCGAGGCGGTCGCGGACACCCCAGCGGACGGCGAGGGTGTCGACGAGGACCAGGCCCCGGCCGTGGTCCTCGTCGAGGGCGGGCAGGACGTGGCTCGGCCGGGAGGGATGGGTGTCGGACACCTCGATACGGAGGACGCCCCTGCCGTCGTCGTGTGCGAGGAGCAGAGCGAAGTCCCGGCCGGGGACGAGGCCGTGCAGCACGGCGTTGGCGGCGAGCTCGGCGACGACGATCGTGACCGCGTCGTAGTGCTCCGAACCGCGCGGACACCCCCATTCGACGAGCTGAAGTGCGGCGAGCAGGCGCGCGAGACGTGCCCCGCGCCGGGTGGCGGAGAAGCGCTGGGCGAACACGCCTGGGGTGACGGTCGCTTGGGTGTGAGGGGCTGGCATGGAATCCAGCCTGCTGAGATGCGGGACCCGGCGGCAGGCACGGCACCGATACAGATCGCGTTGTACTGGTTCACGCGCTGGACTGGGTGAGTCACGTTGCGTAACCATGAAGCACGGTCGGGCGTAGTGCAGTGCGGCACAGGGAGTTGCGGGCGCGAATGGTGACGGACATCGGCGGTCTCAGGGGCGGGGTCGGGGGCGGCGCAGGCTGTGGCGAACCCGAGTTGTCCGACAGCCTGAGAACGTTCGGGGCGGTACTCAAGGCCCTGCGCGACGAAGCCCGCCTGACGCAGGAGCAGTTCGCGCCGCTGGTCCAGTACTCCACGGCGTACATCGCCAAGATCGAGCAGGGCAAGCGGTACCTGCCGCGGGACCTGCTGGACCGCTCGAAGGACGTGCTGGGGGACACGGCTGCGCGGGTGCTGGAGGCGGCGGCGAAGAGCCTGACGCGTAAGGCGGGGCTGGCGTCGTGGTTCCTGCAGTGGGCGGCGATCGAGGAGGAGGCGATCACGCTCTTCTCGTACGAGTCGAGCGTCGTTCCAGGACTACTGCAACCGGAGTCCTACATCCACGCGATCTTCGAGCGACGCCTGCCGCCCCTCGCCGAGGCGCAGTTCGAGCATCAGGCCACCGCCCGACTGGAGCGGCAGAGACTCCTGACGGAGCGGCCGAACACGACGTTCGGCTTCATCATCGAACAAGGGCTGCTGGAAAGGCGCTTGGGAGGCAACCAGGTCACGCGGACACTCTTTGATCACCTGCTCGCGGTAGGCCGTCTGCGTAATGTGGAGATTCAGGCGATGCCGCTGATCCAGGAGGACCACTCAGGCTTCGAGGGCCCGCTCTCGCTCGCTGAGACGACGGACAACCGATGGGTGGGATACGTCGAAGCACACGACAACAGCATGCTGATCAGCGACCCAAAAGCCGCAAGCGCGATGCTTCAGCGCTATGGCAAGATGCGCTCGCAGGCTCTGAGCCATCAAGCCACCGCGAGTCTGCTGGAGCAGATGCGAGGAGCGCTATGAGGACCACCGAACCTGCCTGGTTCAAGAGCAGCTACAGCGGTGGTGGCGGCGGCAACTGCGTAGAGATCGCGTACAGCCCCGAGGCCGTGCTGATCCGGGACTCGAAGGACACGCAGAGGCCCGCGCTGTCGGTCTCTCCGCACGCATGGTCAGCGTTCACGGCGCTGGCTGCTGACGCGCACCTCTGAGCGGCCGCATCATGTAGCGGCTGGCCCAGGCCCTGTGGTGACCCTCTTTCACGAGGGCGCGACGATACCGCACGCCTCGCCCTTGCCAGCCCGTGCGTCAGTAGGCAGCCGCGAACCGCCCTGCCGTTGGATGGCCAATGCGCGGACGAGCGTCGAGAACAGAGGGTAGCTTGATCCCTTGCTGTTTCAACGAGCCTGAAGAGTGCGTGGAGGGGCTGTGGAGGCAAGGAATCGCAAGCTGAGCGACTGGCTGGCAACTGTCAGGTCGGGCCAGGTGAAGCTCCCCCGGTTTCAAAGGTTTGAAGCTTGGAGTTATTCACAAGTCCAGAGCTTGCTTGAAAGCGTATTGAATGACCTTCCTATCGGGGCAATGTTCGTGCTCGAAGTGGAGGGAAACCCTCCTTTTCATCCCCGACCGATTAACAGCGCTCCTGCTGGCGGGAAAGTTAGCGAGCTGCTCCTTGACGGACAGCAAAGGATCACTGCCCTCTGGAAGAGCCTTCAAGGCGACTATCCCGAGAGGGCATTTTTTGTAAGCTTTAATGAGAAAACCGACTATGAGGGCATAGCCGTTCAGTCGGTGAAGGTAAGCGTGAGGGGCGATAGGCGATATCCCCTTTGGTTGGGTGATCCGACGAAGCTGCTTGAGCGCGGACTGATTCCGGTGCAGTTGCTCCAGCCGGGAGAGGCGGCGAACGCGGATGCGCTGGAATGGATCCAAGCCGCTTCTGGTGATAATCACGCAGAGTTCGTGAAGCACTTGATGAAGATTCAAGAATGGCGCGCAAGGTTCTCTTCGTTTAACATCCCCTTCCTTTCTCTCCCTGCGACGACTAGTCCCGCTCAGGTTCTCGAGGTTTTCACGAGGATTAATACTGGATCTACACCTCTTTCGATCTTCGATATCATCACCGCTGATATTGAGCAAGCTGTAGGTGAATCGCTGCATGATCTTCTAGAGAATCTAAATGGGCGTGTTCCTGGACTTTCCCGCTATGGTGATGTTCAGGATATTGTGTTGAGAACCGCAGCGCTTATGCAGGACAAGACGCCGGATCGTCCCAGTATTCTGAGCTTGGACTGGGATGAAGTAGTGAGAGACTGGCCTGAACTTGTAGGTGGGGCAGAAAAGGCTGTCGAGTTCCTAGAGGCTGAGAAGGTTCTTGATGGGGCGCGACTTCCCATCTTCACCGTGGTTCCGGCTCTGATCGCTTTGTGGTCCTATGGTGTGAAGCTAAGTCCAGATCGGCTTGGCGAGGCTCGAACGCTGCTGCGGAAGTTCATGTGGCGCGGATTTTTTACGGAGCGCTACGAGAGCAGTGCGCACACTGCAGTGATTCAGGACGTGCGCGAACTGACTAAAGCGATTCGTGATGGGCGGACAGATGCGGCGCCTCCGATTTTTGGGTATGACCTTCCCAGTGAAGAGGATCTTCGTGAGGCGGGGTGGCCCAAGAAGAAGGACCGGCTCGCGCGCGCCATCCTTCTTGTGAGCCTCAAGGGTGGAGCGACTGATTTGGCGGATGGTGGGCCCATTTCGGTTCTGAATGTAACTCAGCGAGAGTATCATCACATCTTCCCTGATGGGTACCTGAAAAACGTCCGATCTGAAATCGCGGCGAATCTGGCTCTTAACTGTGCCCTTATTACATGGAAGACTAATAGAACAATCCGAGATAAGGAGCCTCTCGTTTACATGAGGGACCGGGCGGAAGCCAATAGTCTGGGTGACGACGAAACCGTATTCAGACTTAAGACGCACGCAATCCCGGAGGGGCCATTGCGTAAGAATGACTATTCTGAATTCATTCTCGCGCGCTCCCGGGAGGTTGCTTCTGCCATGGAGGCTCTGACGAGCGGCCGCCCGTGGAGCCCTTGAGGGGTGAGTAGGCTCAAGTTGTGGTGTCTTGCCATCGCCCAGCGTAGGCGTCAACGCAACGTCAGTCTGCTGTCTCGAATTGGTGCATTCCCTTGTCGAGGCCGTTTGTTGACACGTTTTTTCCTGGAGTCTGACCACGGGACCAGAATCTAGGCTGCCGTCGCCCCCGTCCGGAGGGCGGAGCCCCGCCGTCCACCCCGTCCTCCGGTAGCGGGCGCCGGAGCGGGGGCCGATGCTGGTTCGGTAGGGGTCGTCGAGTGCGGAGGTCCGTCCCGGACCCCGCGAGGGGGCTAAGGAGCTTGCTTCATGGCTGATGCGCCCCTGATGGTCGTGGACGGCGCCGGAGTGGTCACCGGGTGGAGCCGGGCGGCCGAGCGGCGTTTCGGTCCCGCCACCGCCGACGCGCTCGGACTGCACGTCATGGATGTGCTGGCCGGTGACAGCGGCCGTGCGGCCGGTGACGGCGAGGTTTCGGCGGGGCTCAGGCTGGAGCCCCTGGCCGGTGCCGACTGGGCCTTCTGGGAGGCCGCGCCCGACGGGGGCGATGGCGGTGACGCGGTCGGGACGGCGCTGCTCGACGTGGTCTTCACCCAGGCGCGTGTGCGGCTCCATGTGCTCGACACCGATCTCGACGTCCTGCGGATCAGCGACCCCTCCGCCGGGGCCGAGGACACCACACTGCTGCACGGCCGGCCGTTCCGCTCCGTGTGCGACTTCGAGGAACCGGACCGGGTGGAGGACTTCGTACGCGAGGTCATTCGCACCGGCGTGCCCGGTGTCGAGCAGCCCTTCCAGACCCGGCCCGACGCGGTGGCGGGCGGCTCGCGCACCCTCGCCCTGACGGCCTTCCGGCTGCAGGAGGGGCACGAGACTCCGCGTGGTGCACTCGGCAGGGTGCTGGGCGCGGCCGTCGCCGTGGTGGACGTCAGCGAACGGGTACGGCGCCGGGGCCGGGAAGCGGCCCTCATCGCGGTCCGCGACTCCGTCGGCCGCACCCTGGACGTCGAAGCCACCTGCCGCGATCTCGTCAACGCGCTGGTCCCCGGATACGCCGACGTGGGCGTGGTCGAGGTCGTCGACGACGTCCTGCGCGGCGAGACGCCGCAGCCCGGGCCCCTCGGCCCCGACGTACCGCTCAGGCGGGCGGGGTACAAGGGCGAGAACGAGGCCGCCCATCCCGTCGGCGACATCCGCGCGGTGCCCTACGGCACGCCCTACCAGCGGGCCGTCTCCGACCTGCGGGCCCGTGTCCTGCCCCTGGACGACCTCACCTGGGCCGACGCCGACCCCGCGCGGGCCGGTTCCATCCGCCGCGTGGGGGCCCACACCCTCCTCGTCGCGCCGCTGACGGTGCGCGGGGCGGTACTGGGGCTGCTGACGCTCTACCGGTGCGGGGACTCCGAGCCGTACACCGAGGAGGACCTTCCCGCGGCCCTCGCGATGGCGTCCCGGGCCGCGCTCGGCATCGACAACGCCTGCCGCTACGTGCACGAGTACACCATCGCCAGCGCCCTCCAGCGCAGGCTGCTGCCGCAGAGCCCGGCACCCCAGCCCGCCGTCGAGAGCGATCACCTGCTGCTGCCCGGCGGAGGGGCCGGGAACTGGTTCGACACGATCGCACTGTCCGGGGCCCGCACCGCCCTCGTCATCGGGGAGGTGGCCGAACGCGGCATCTACGCCGCGACCACCATGGGGCAGCTGCGCACCGTCGTCCACGCGCTCGCGGCCCTGGACCTGGAACCCGACGAACTCCTCGCGCGGCTGTACGACACCGCCGCACGGCTGGCCGAGGAGCGCGCCCACCTGCCGCAGAGCGACCCGCTGCACCGTGAGCCGCTGGCCGCGACCTGCGCTTACGCCGTGTACGACCCCTTCACCGAGAAGTGCACCGTCGCGTCCGCCGGCCACCCCGCGCCGCTCGTCGTCGAACCGGACGGGGCGGCCTTCGTGGTGGGCCTGCCCGTCGGTCCGCCGCTCGGAGCGATGGACCGCGCCCCGGTCGCCGCGGTCTCCGTCACGCTCCCGGAAGGCAGCCTGCTCGCCCTGCACACCAACGCGCTGCGGAGCTACTCCCAGCCGTCCTCCGGTGCGCTGCGCCAGGCCCTGATGCCCACGGACCGTCCGATGCGCGACCTGTGCGACGCGGTCGCCCGCTCCCTGCCGGACACCGCCGAGCTACGGGGCGCCGCGCTGCTCCTGGCCCGGACCCACGCCATGCCCCCGGAGCGCTACGCCGCATGGGAACTGCCCTACGACAGGACCGCCCCGGCCACCGCGCGCCGCCTCACGTCCAAGACGCTCGCCGAGTGGCACATCGAGGACGACACCGGGGACGCGACCGAGCTGATCGTCAGCGAACTCGTCACGAACGCCGTGCGCTACGGCACCCCGCCGGTGGTCCTGCGGCTGATCCTCGACCGGGGACTGATCTGCGAGATCAGGGACGGCAGCACCACCGCCCCCTACATGAAGTACGCGGGCGCCGTCGACGAGGGCGGCCGGGGGCTCTTCATCATGTCCCACCTCGCCTCGCTCTGGGGCACCCGCTACGCCCCCGACGGCAAGACCGTCTGGTCCGAGCAGACGCTCCGGGGGAGCGGGGTCTGACGGCGCCCCCGCCCCCGGACGCGCCCTACGCGGCCCTGTCCTCGGCGAGGGTGTGCGCGACCAGGGCGTTGGCGTGGCCGTGCCCCAGGCCGTGCTCGGTCTTCAGCCAGGAGACGATCTCCATGTGCCTGGTCAGGGGCGAGGAGCGGATGAGCTCCTTCCACTCCGTGACCGGGCGGCCGTACTTCTTCTCGATCGAGGGGAAGTAGCTCGCGGGGCCCTTCACTGCGTCGGTCATGCCGTCGTCCCGTCCGTCGTGTCCGCCGTCGTGTGGTGCTCGTACGCCGTACCGCGCACACCCCTCAAGACTGCGGGCGGCCCCGGAACTCATCGGCGGCGGACGCCACCGGTGCCGGGCGCCGGGCGGAACGGGGTGCGCCCGGACGTGCCGGGCGCACCCCGGCGGCTCATCCCGCCCCGTGGCACTCCCGGTACGTGCGCTCCGCGCCGCACCAGCAGGCCGCGCTGCGCGCCGGGGGCCACGGGACGGCGCGGCCCCGGGCCGCCAGCGTCGTGGCGTACTGGGGGAGGAGGTCCGGGTCGGAGGGCGAGGCGGCCTCCGACGCGGCGAACGCCTCGTACGAGGGGACCGTGCCCGTGACGATGCCCAGGTTCGGCGTGCCCGCCGCGTGCAGATCGCGCAACGCGGCTTCCAGGCGCGCGAGATGGTCCTCGTGCGAGAGGTACTCCTGGCCGAGCTCCGGGTAGGCCGCCAGGAGTTCGCGCAGCTCGTCGCCGGGCCAGCGCAGTACGGCGACGGGGAAGGGGCGGGACAACGCCGTGCGGTAGGTGCCCAGTTCGGCACGGAGCCGGTTGATCTCCGCCTGGAGCTCACCCGGGTCCGACGAGCCGAGGGCCCACAGGCGCTTCGGGTCGTGCAGCTCGTCCAGCGGCACGGCCGCCGTGTGCAGGGTGTCGGCCAGCTCGTCCCAGGCGTCGTGGCCGACGCCCATCAGCCTGCGTACCCGGTGCCGTCCGATGAGCAACGACTGGGTCGCGTACGGGACTTCCTCGCCGGGGGCGATCAGCAGGGTCAGTGCCGTCGAGAAGAAGTCGTGGGCGGACTCCAGCTCGTCGTGCGCTTCGAGGGTCTCCGCGGCGATCTCCCACGGGGCCGCGTCGAGCGGGCCGGCCGCGCGGATGCCGTCGATGATCGCGCGGGCCTCGGCCTCGTGGCCGTACTCCCAGAGGTTGGCCGCCTTGAGGGCTTTCACCAGGTGCGGCTGCTCGACGGGGATGTCGGGCGATCCGAGCAGTTCGTCGTAGAGGGTGGTCGCGCGGGCGCGGTCCCCGGCGAGCTCCAGATGGGCCGCCGCCTGGAGGAACAGCGGTTCGTGGTCCTCGGGGTACTGCGCCGCGGTGCGCAGCAGGCGCTCGGCTTCGGTGGTGTGGTCGGCAGGCGTGTCGGGGCGCATGGACCACACGGTACTGCGGGACGGGGGCGGGATGAGAGGGAGCGTGCTGGAGTGGTGGTGAAGGCCGGACGGCCGCCGGGGGAACGCCCGGTGCGCCCTCCCTGGCCGGTGCCGCCCGCCCCCGTCCGCTGCCGCGCCCCGGACCGGGCGGACGCGGTCAGCGCTCCCGCAGGAACAGGACGGCCGCCACGGCCACCACCGCCAGGCCGGCCGACAGCAGGACCGCGCCGTCCGCCCCCGCGGCGGTGGGCGCCACGGCGATCGTCACGGCGACGCCGGCCGAGGAGCCGAGGTAGCGGGCCGTGTTGTTGGCGCCCGAGCCCATGGCCGCCCGGTCCGGGGGCACGGACCCGACGGCGAGCCGGGGCAGTGCCGCGTTGATCAGGCCACTGCCCGCGCCCGCGACGACCAGGGCCGGCACGAGACGCAGCCACACCGAGGCGGACGCCCCGCCCGGTGCGCCCGTCAGGGTTCCGAGGATCGGCAGGACCGCCACCGCGTGGAGCGCGAAGCCGGCCGCGAGCTGGTGGCGTGCCGCCACCCGGCCGGCCAGACGCCGGGCCTGGAGCGCGACGGCGAACGACGTGCCCGACCAGAGCAGGAACAGCCAGGCCGAGTCGAGCGCGGAGAGGGCGAGCGAGTGCTGGAGGAGGGTGGGCAGGAAGCTGAACAGGCCGATCACCGCGAGCCCCGTGAACAGGCCGCCCGCCGTCGCCGCGAGGAAGGCGCGGCTGCGGAACAGCCCCAGGTCGATGAGCGGGGCCGCCGCCCGGCGCTCCACCGCCGCGAACACCCCGGTCAGGGCCACCGTCGCGAGCAGCAGGAGGCCCACGGGTGCGCGCAGCCAGCCGTCCCGGCCCAGCGTGAGCGCGGTCAGCAGCGCGGTCATCGCCAGTCCGAGCGCGGCGGCGCCCGCGAGGTCGGGTCGGCCGGTGCGCGGGGCGCGGGACTCCGCGAGCGTACGCAGGGCGAAGGCCGCGGTGACGAGGGCGCCGGCCCCCAGGGCGAGGTAGGTCAGGCGCCAGTCGACGGTGCCGAGCGAGCTCGCCAGCAGCGGGCCGAGGGCGATGCCGGCGCTGACGAAGGCGCCCCAGACGCCCATCGCCCTGATCCTCGCGGGGCCGACCGGATACGCGCCGACCAGCAGGCCGAGGCTGGTGGCCAGGATCGCCGCGCTCGCCGCGCCCTGGCCCGCCCGGGCGAGGGTGAACCCGAGGGTGTCCGTGGTCAGGGCCCCGAGTCCCGCGGTGACGCCGAGGCCCAGGGTGCCGATGAGGAAGATCCGGCGCCGCCCGAAGTCGTCGGCGAGGCTGCCCGCGACGAGGAGGACGACGGCGAGGCCGAGCGGGGCCCCGTTGAGGAGCCAGGCCTGGGCGGCCGGCGGGGTGGAGAAGGCGGTGGAGAGGGCGGGGAGCGCCGCCATCGGCGCGGTGTAGTTCATCAGGGCGACGGTCGTGGCGGCGCTGGTGACCGCGAGGGTCGCGCCGGGCCGGTGCGGTGGGCGGGCCGGCCGGGAGGCGGCTGCGGTGCCTGCCTGTGCGGACTGCTGGGTCATGACGTCCCTCCGGGAACGGCCCGCCTGGCAAGCAGGACCACGGCCTGGGTTCGATGAATGAACCAACTGGGGCGTGACGCTAGCACGACAAGGTTCGTTGAATGAACCCACTGGGTAGAGTGGTCGCATGGCCCTCGGCAAGGACTACGTCGCACAGCAGTGCTCCATCGCCCGCGCGCTCGAGGTGGTCGGCGAGCGCTGGACGCTCCTCGTCGTGCGCGACGCCTTCTACGGCGTACGCCGCTACAACGACTTCCTGAGTCACCTCGGCATCCCGCGCGCCGTCCTCGCCGCCCGCCTCCAGGCGCTCACCGAGGCCGGCGTCCTGGCGAAGCGCCGCTACCAGGAGTCGCCGCCGCGCGAGGAGTACGTCCTCACCGACCGCGGCAAGGCGCTCTGGCCCACCCTGCGCTCCCTCGGCCTCTGGGGCCGCGAGCACTTCGAGGACACGCTGCCCATGCGTTACTTCCACCACGCCGCGTGCGGGACGCTGCTCGGCGCGTACGGCCAGTGCCCGGCCTGCGGAGTCGAGGTGGCGCCCGAGGACGTGGAGATGCGGCCGGGTCCCGGACTCGATCCCGGCCCGGACGACCACGTCGGCAGGGCCCTGCTCACCCCCCGGCGACTGCTTCAGCCGCTGGACACCGATCGTGTATAACGGCTGGAGGACACCGACGGCCGCGAAGGGGAAGGGAGGGACGATGAGCGACGACACGAACCGTGTGCGCCGCGGGATCGCCCGCCTGCTCCGCCCCGCCGCCTTCCTGGTCCTGTTCGTCGCCGAGGTCGTGCTCGCCGACGGTGGCAGCCTCTCCGCCGCCGTCGCGCTCGCCGCCACCGCGGCCGCCGGCTCGGCGCTCCTCGTCTGCTCCGTCATCAGCGCCCGCTGCGCCTGCCCCGTGCCCCGCACGAGGGTGCGTACGGCCATGCGCGACCGTGAGAAGCGCACCGCGTTCCTGCCGCAACGGGATCCCGACGCCCGAGGGCGTCGCAGGCCCCGAGCGCCCGGGGCCGCCCTCCCGACGGCCGCGTAGAGCACCCTTCACCCCCTTCTGCGCGGTTCCGTCCTGCCGAGTTCCAGTCATCCCGGCACGACGAGACCCCCCGGAGGGCTCACCCATGTCCGCATTCATGTCCGCTTTCGCGAGCCTGGTCGGCGGATTCGCCGACCTGCTCCAGCCGCTCTTCCACCACGCGTCGACGGCCGCGGCGATCATCCTGTTCACCGCACTGGTACGGCTCGCCGTCCACCCCCTGTCGCGGGCGGCGGCGCGCGGCCAGAAGGCCCGCACGAAGCTCCAGCCGCAGATCGCCGAACTGCGCAAGAAGCACGCCAAGAGCCCCGACAAGATGCAGAAGGCGCTCATGGAGCTCCACGCGAAGGAGAAGGTCTCCCCGCTCTCCGGCTGCCTGCCGAGCCTGCTCCAGATGCCCGCGTTCTTCCTGCTCTACCACGTCTTCTCCAGCCAGAGGATCGGCGGCGATCCCAACTCGCTGCTCGGCCACGAACTCCTCGGCGCCCCCCTCGGGGAGCGCTGGCACGACGCCCTCGCGCACGGCGGACCCTTCGGCGGACAGGGACTGGTCTACCTCGCGCTCTTCGCGATCGTCGCGGCCGTCGCCACCTTCAACTACGGCCGGACCAAGCGGCAGATGGCGGCCAGCCCGGTCACCCCGGCCACCGGCCCGGACGGACAGCCCGTCCCCGGCATGGGCGCGATGACGAAGGTGATGCCGCTGATGTCGTTCCTGACGCTCTTCTCGGTGGCCTTCGTGCCGCTCGCCGCCGCGCTGTACATCGTCACCAGCACCACCTGGACCGCCCTCGAGAGGGCCTACCTCTACCGCGACGTCCCCGTGAAGGAGGCCGCGCTCGCCCCCGCCGTCTGACAGAGCGGGTCCAGTGTGTGAACGGGGTCTTGCGGGGTGATCCGATGTCTTGGAGGATCAGCCAAGCCCTCGCTGGCCGCAACCCATCGGCGGGCTCGACCTCGACCAAGGGGAGATGGACCGTTGAAGCTGCTTCGAGTGGGTACGGCGGGCGCCGAGCGCCCCGCGCTGCTTGACCGTGACGGGACCCTGCGCGACCTCTCGGCCCTCGTCACCGACATCGACGGCGGGCTGCTCGCCGACGCGCAGGCCCTGGCCCGGGTGCGGGAGGCGGCCCGCACGCCCGAGACGCTGCCGGCGCTGGACGCCGAGGGGCTGCGGATCGGTCCGCCGCTCGGCCGCATCGGCAAGATCGTGTGCATCGGGCTGAACTACCACGACCACGCGGCCGAGACCGGCGCGGCCATCCCGGACGAGCCGATCCTGTTCTTCAAGGCACCGGACACGGTGGTGGGCCCCGACGACACCGTGCTCGTGCCGCGCGGCAGCCGGAAGACCGACTGGGAGGTCGAGCTCGCGATCGTGATCGGCCGCACCGCCCGCTACCTGGAGTCCGCCGATGAGGCGCTCGGGCACATCGCCGGATACGCGACGTCGCACGACGTCTCCGAGCGGGAGTTCCAGATCGAGCGCGGCGGCACCTGGGACAAGGGCAAGAACTGCGAGACGTTCAACCCGCTGGGCCCCTGGCTCGTCACGGCGGACGAGGTGGCCGACCCGCAGGCGCTGCCCCTGAAACTGTGGGTCAACGGGGAACTCGAGCAGGACGGCACGACGGCCGAGCAGATCTTCCCGGTCGGCGAGGTCGTCCGCTACCTCAGCCACTTCATGACGCTCTACCCCGGTGACGTCATCAACACCGGAACCCCGGCCGGAGTGGCCATGGGCCGGCCCGAGCCCAAGCCCTACCTCCGGGCCGGGGACGTGGTGGAGCTGGAGGTCGAGGGTCTGGGGCGCCAGCGCCAGGAACTCAAGGACGCCTGAGACCCCACCGGACCCGCACGACGGGCCGGACCGCGAACGGCCGCCGTACGAGGGGCCTTGATACCCACCGGACCTGTACGACGGGCCGGACCGCGAACGGCCGCCGGGAGATCCCGGCGGCCGTCTCGTGTACGGGGACCCCTCAGTCCCGGGGCCGTGCCGTGAAGCGCTCCAGCGCCTCCACCACCAGCGCGTGGTCCTCGGCCTGCGGGAGGCCCGAGACCGTGACCGCGCCGATCACGCCCGCGCCCTCCACCGCGATCGGGAACGAACCGCCGTGCGCGGCGAAGACGTCCGGGTCGAGCCGGGAGGAGTCCTCGAAGGTGGTGCCCTTGGCGCGGAAGCGCGTGCCGACGAGGTAGGAGCTCTCGCCGTACCGCTCCACCACCCTGCGCTTGCGGTCGATCCAGGCGTCGTTGTCCGCGCTCGAACCGGGCAGCGCCGCGTGGAACAGCTGCTGGCCGCCGCGCCGGATGTCGATGGCCACGGGGGCGTGCCGCTCGCGGGCCAGGGTGACCAGCAGGCCGCCCAGCGCGTACGCGTCGTCGTAGCCGAAGCTCGGAAGCGTCAGGCGGCGCTCCTGCGCGATCAGCTCGGAAATGGTCGGAGCACCGGTGTTCACGCGTGCCGCTCCTCGTCGTGGTGGGGGGTGAGTGTGACGGACGTGCCCTCGCGCGTGGAGCGCCGCGCGGCCTCCAGGACCTCCAGCGTGGCCGCGGCCTGGAGCGCCGTCACGGGGTTCTCGCCCTCGCCGCGCAGGGCGGCGGCGACCGCGGCGTAGTAGGCGGGGTAGTCGCCCGGCAGGGTGCGGACGGGATCGCCGCCGCCGGTCAGCGGGGACTCGCCCGACCCGACCCGGCCCCACAGCTCCGCCGGCTCCTCGCCCCACGGCGCCCCGGCGCGCGGGCGCTGCCCCTCGCGCAGGGCCGCCTCCTGCGGGTCCAGGCCGTACTTCACGTAACCCGCCTTCGAGCCGAGCACCCGGAAGCGCGGGCCGAGCTGGGCGGTGGTGGCGCTCGCGTACAGGTGCGAGCGGACGCCGTTCGCGTGGGTGATCGCGATGAACGTGTCGTCGTCGGCGGCGGCGCCCGGGCGGCGCACGTCGGACTCCGCGTACACCTGGACCGCGGGGCCGAACAGGGTCAGGGCCTGGTCGGCGATGTGGCTGCCCAGGTCGTAGAGCAGTCCGCCGATCTCCTCGGGATCGCCCGATTCGCGCCAGCCGCCCTTCAGCTGCGGACGCCACCGCTCGAAACGGGACTCGAAGCGCTGGACCTCGCCGAGCTCGCCCTCCTCGATCAGTGCCGCCAGCGTAAGGAAGTCGTTGTCCCAGCGGCGGTTCTGGAAGACCGAGAGCAGGAGCCCCCGCTCCTCGGCGAGCGCGGCCAGCTCGCGGGCCTCGGCGGCGGTGCCGGCGATCGGCTTGTCCACGACCACGGCCAGGCCCGCCTCCAGCGCCGCCCGCGCGAGCGGCACGTGGGTCTTGTTCGGCGACGCGATCACGATCAGGTCCAGCTCGTCCGCGCGCGGCCACAGCTCGTCGGGCGAGGCCGCGAAGCGCACGTCGGGGAACTCGGCGCGGGCCTGGGCCCGGCGTTCCTCGCTGGAGGTGACGACCGTGTCGAGGACGAGGCCCTCGGTCGCGGAGACCAGCGGGGCGTGGAAGACGGAACCCGCCAGGCCGTAGCCGACGAGCCCGACTTGGAGAGGAGCGTGGGCAGTCATGCGAACCACTTAAGCAACGCTGTTGCCAAAGTGCAAGCGATAGGCACAATGGTGCGGTGAACAGGAGCAGCAGCAGGAGCGGCGGGGCGAATCTTCCGGCCCTGCGCCACCACAACGCCTCGCTCGTGCTCGACCTGCTGCGCACGGCCGGTGAGCAGGGCATCAGCAGGCTGGAACTCGCCGAGCGCACCGGACTCACCCCGCAGGCCGTCAGCAAGATCACCGCCAGGCTGCGGACCGAGGGCCTCGCCGCGGAAGCCGGCCGCCTCGCCTCCACCGGCGGCAAGCCCCGCACCGTGCTGCGGCTCGTCCCGGACGCCGGATACGCGGTCGGACTCCACCTGGACCGCGACGAACTCACCGCCGTCCTGGCCGATCTCGCCGGCACGCCGGTCGCGACCCGCACCTTCCCGCTCGACCTGGGAGCCCCGGCCGCCGAGGTCCTGGCGACGGCGGCCCACGCGGTGCAGACGGTACGTGCGGACGTCCCCCGGACCGAGGACCGCCGCGTCTTCGGCGTGGGCGCGGCGCTCCCCGGCCCGCTGGACCACCGCGAGGGTGTGCTGCACCGGGTCACCGGCTTCCCCCGGTGGGACGGATACCCGCTTCGCGACGCACTCGCCGAGGCGACGGGCCTGCCCGTCGTCGTCGACAAGGACACCAACGCCGCCGCGCTCGGCCTCGCCCTGCGCGAACCCGCCGACGCCGACTTCGCCTACCTCCACCTGGGCACCGGGCTCGGCGCCGGGCTCGTCCTCGGCGGGAGCGTGCACCGCGGAGCGCGCACCGGCGCGGGCGAGTTCGGCCACCAGACCCTGCAGCTGGACGGCCCGCCGTGCGACTGCGGAGGGCGCGGCTGCATCGAAGCGCTCTGCCTCGCCGCCGCGGCCCGCGGGGACGTCGTCGAAGCGGCCCGGGTCCTGGGCGCGGGAGCCGCCAACCTCGTCGGCCTCCTGGACATCGACCGGGTCGTCCTCGGCGGACGTACGGTCGCCGAGGACGAGGACGCCTATGTGAACGGGGTCCGCGCGGTCATCGAGGAGCGCGCCCGGCGCGAGGGCACGGGCACCTCCGTACCCGTCACCGTGGCCGGCGGCGGCGACCGCCCGGTCGCCGAGGGGGCGGCGCACCTGGTCCTCGCCCCCCTCTTCGGCCGGGCCGGGGAGGACGGCGGCGCACCCGCCTGACCCGGAGTGGAGGCGGGCCTTCACACGGCCGGTCGGGCGGATTCCGACGCCCGAACGGGCGGTGCACGCCGCCCGCGGGTGGTTCTTCCCGCAGTCCCGTGGCAGCGTCGGGCACCGACACGCGGGCGACGGTCCCGGCGTCCGGCCGCGCACGGCAGCGCCGCCGCCACGGCCGGGGCCCCCGCCCCCGACCGTTCGCGAGCAGCAAAGGGTGACCCCCTATGCCCACCAGACCACCCGCACGACTGCGCGACGGCCGCGCCCTCACCCGGCTCGGACTGGCCGCGGGCCTCGTCGTCCCGGCCGGCCTCCTCGGCGTACCGGCCGCCATCGCCATCCCGGTCACGGCCCCGGCCGCGACCGGCGCCGTGGCCGCGGGGCCGGAGCTGCCCGGGTGCGGCGACCCGGCCGCACAGGACTTCCCCATCGAGACCCGCATCCACGGCGGTCCCGACACCTACGCATCCGGTGGCGGCTACGGCACCTGGTACCTCGACCTGACCAACACCACGGCAGAGGCCTGCCACTCCATCCACCCGGTCCTGGTGCTCACCGACGAGGACCGCAAGCTGACAGCCGAACAGATCCAGCTGGAGTTCACCGAGCGCGCCCACCCCGACGAGGAACACCGGGTGAGCTGGGAGTCCACCGAACGCGACGAACAGATCGGCGTCTTCGGCGGAGGGGAGCAGGGCGACGACTTCCCCGGCTTCACCGTCCCGGCCAGGAAGACGGTCACCGTCGAGGTGCGCATGGCCTTCACCTCGGACACTTCGCCGGGCAAGGTCACGGCCCACGCGGCCATCGTCCAGCGCCGTACCGCCCAGGACGACCCGGGAGCCGAGGGCGAGGCGGGCGACGGCGAGTGGGTGGGGGAGTCGGCGGCCTACACCTTCGCCGTCGTCGACAGCGGCACCGAGGCGCCCGCCGACACCCAGGGCCTGCGCGACGGGACGGGCGACGGGCAGCCCGAACTCGCCCGCACCGGCCGGACGCGAGCGCTCCCGGCCGGACTCGCCGCCGGGGCGCTCGTCCTCGCGGGAGGCGCCGCCATGGTCCTCGCACGACGGCTGCGGACGGTCCGCCGCTGATCCGTACCGGAGGTCCCCCCTGATCAAACGGTTCCTTCCGGCGGAGCGGGCAGCCTAAAATCGGGGCGTCGGCGCTGCACAGCGCGGTGCCGCCGGCGTCCAGCACCCGAGCGCACAGCGCCTACGGCAGGAGCCCGTCACATGGCAGAGCGCAAGCCGATCGAATCCTGGCTGACCGACATGGACGGTGTCCTCATCCACGAGGGCACGCCGATCCCCGGGGCCGACGCCTTCATCAAGCGGCTGCGGGATTCCGGTCTGCCCTTCCTCGTCCTCACGAACAACTCCATCTACACCGCGCGCGACCTGCACGCCCGGCTCAAGCGCATGGGCCTCGACGTGCCCGTGGAGAACATCTGGACCTCCGCCCTGGCGACCGCCCAGTTTCTGGACGACCAGCGGCCGCGCGGCACGGCGTACGTCATCGGCGAGGCCGGTCTCACCACCGCGCTCCACGACATCGGCTACGTCCTCACCGACCACGAACCCGACTACGTCGTCCTCGGCGAGACCCGCACCTACAGCTTCGAGGCGCTCACCAAGGCGATCCGGCTGATCAACGGCGGCGCCCGCTTCATCTGCACCAACCCGGACGAGACCGGCCCGTCCGCCGAGGGCCCGCTCCCCGCCACCGGCTCGGTCGCCGCCCTGATCACCAAGGCCACGGGCAAGGCGCCGTACTTCGCGGGCAAGCCCAACCCGCTGATGATGCGCACCGGCCTCAACGCCATCGGCGCGCACTCCGAGACCTCGGCCATGATCGGCGACCGGATGGACACCGACGTGCTCGCCGGACTGGAGGCCGGGATGCAGACCTTCCTCGTCCTCACCGGGCTCACCACCGAGACGGACATGGACCGTTACCCCTTCCGGCCCTCCACGGTCGTCGACTCGATCGCCGACCTCGTCGACCTGGTGGACCTCCCGCTGCCGTAACCCGACCGGCCGACTGCGGATGCGGGACGCCGCCCCACGCGTGAACCTTCCAGCAGGAGGTTTACGATGCGTTCACTGCCCCTCACGTTCTGTGCCGCCGTCGCGGCCGCGACGATAGCCCTTCCCGCGTCCGCCGCCCTGGCGGAGTCGAAAGCCGACGACTCCAGGGACGAAAAGCGCTCCGGGACGGTCTCCGTCGACCCGTCCCGCGTCTCCCCGGGCGGGGAGGTGGAGCTCTGGGTCGACGTCTGCGGCAAGGGCAGGTCGGCCCGGGGCAACTCCGAGGCGTTCGCCTCCGAGGCGCACTTCGCCCCGGCCGGCGGGAAGGGCCTCTCCGCGACGGCCCGGATCCGCCGCGACGCGGCTCCCGACGACTACGAGATCTGGGTGACCTGCAAGGACGGCCACGGCAAGGCCACCGGCACGGTCACCGTCGTGCACCACGGCCGCCCCTCGCCCGTCGCCCCCGTCCGGGCCGGCGGCGGAGGCACCGCCGCACTCGCCGAGAAGGCCGGCTCCGAGGGCCCGGGCACCCGGCACGCGGTGATCGGCCTCGGACTCGGCGCCGTCGCCGCCGTCGCCGTCGCGTTCCGCAGCACGCGCCGCCGCCGCACGGCCCAGCACTGACATGACCGCCACGGAACGCCCCGCCGGCACGGGACGCCTGCTCACCGGTGTCGCGTGGGCGGTGCTCCTGCTGGGACTGTGGCTGTGGGGCCGCGCGGCCACCGCCGGGAACTCGGCCCCCACGACCGGTGACGTCGCCGCGGTCGGACGCCCCCTGGGCGTCCCGCTGCCCCCCGCCCACGACCCCCTCGACGGGGCCGCGCCGCAACGGGTCGAGATCCCCTCCATCGGGATCGACGCGGGCATCGTGCGGCGCGGGCTGGACGGCGAAGGCGCGATCGAGCCACCGCCGTACGCGACGCCGAAGGCCGTCGGCTGGTACGCCGACGGCACCGAACCCGGCACCGAGGGTGCCGCGATCTTCGTCGGGCACGTGGACACCGAGACGAAGCCCGCCGTCTTCTACGGACTCAGCGCGGCCCGGCCCGGCGAGAAGGTCCGGGTGAGCCGGTCCGACGGCAAGGTCGCCGAGTTCACCATCGACGACGTCCAGGTCTTCACCCGGGAACGCTTCGACGCGCAGAAGGCGTACGGACCGCGGGAGGACGGGCGGGCCGAACTCCGGCTGATCACCTGCGGCGGGACATACGACCGCGAGGCCCACGCGTACACGGCCAACGTCGTCGTCTCCGCCTACCTGACGGACGAGAAGAGCGGCGGCGGGAAGAGCCGCGTCTGACACGTCCGGGAACGACCTGGCCCGGCCGGAGCCCGCTCCTCCTCGGAGCAGCCGGCCGGGCCGGTCCTCCACCACGCGGTCCGGGCCGCGGGAGTGACCCGGGCGCGGCGTGGGAGGCCGGGGCCGTTCGTGCCGACACTGTAGGCCGACCGCCCCGCGCGGCCCAGCGTTTTTCTGGCAGGTTGTCCGGATCCGGGCGGGAGCGTCCGGCGCCCGGAACGCTGTGCTTGGATGGCACGGACGGGCAGTGCGGCGGCTCAAGGGGGAGTGCATGTACGGCAGTTGTGCCGGTCTGCGGTGGGGCGCCGCAGCCGGGATCGGGGCCGTCCTGCTGCTGGCCGGGTGTTCCTCGCCCGATGGCGCGGCCGGGCCCCCGGTGGCCTCCGGCGGACAGCTGCCCGGGAAGGGCGCCCCGTACTGGGTCAACCCCGAAGGCAACGCCGCACGTCAGGCCGCCGCCTACGCGAAGGACGGCGCGCGGGGCGACGCCGCGCTGATGCGTCGGATCGCCGAGCAGCCCGTCGCCGAATGGCTCGGACCGGACGACCCGCGCGCAGCCGCGCGGAAGCTCACCGAGGCGGCCGAGCGGGCCGGCCGGGAGGCGGTCCTCGTCCTCTACAACATCCCGCACCGGGACTGCGGCCAGTTCTCGAAGGGCGGGGCCGCAGACGCCGACGCCTACCGCACCTGGCTGGACGGTGTCGCGGACGGCATCGGCGACCGCCGCGCCACCGTGGTCCTGGAACCGGACGCCGTACTGCACCTGGCCGACGGCTGCACGCCGCGGAAGTACCACGCGGAGCGCTACGGCCTGCTCAAGGACGCGGTGGACCGCCTGAAGCGGCAGCCCGGCACCACGGTGTACGTCGACGCGGGCAACGCCGGATGGCAGGAGCCCGACGCGCTGTTCGAACCGCTGCGACGGGCCGGGATCGAGGCGGCGGACGGGTTCGCGGTGAACGTGTCCAACTTCCGTACGACGGCCGAGAGCACGGACTTCGGCAAGCGGCTGTCGGCGAAGGTCGGCGGCAAGCCCTTCGTGATCGACACCAGCCGCAACGGCAACGGACCGTACGAGGGCGGCGATCCCGCGGAGAGCTGGTGCAACCCGCCGGGCCGCGCCCTCGGCGAGCCGCCGACGACGGAGACGGGCGACGAACTGGTCGACGCCTACCTGTGGATCAAGCGGCCCGGCGAGTCGGACGGCGAGTGCCGGGGCGGCCCGAAGGCGGGGGACTGGTGGCCCGAGTACGCACGGGGACTGGCCGGGGCGAAGAAATAGGCCCGCCGGCCGAGTGCCCCGTCGTGCGGGACCTCGGCCGGCAGGCCTGGTGGCTGTCCGGGCGGTGCGTGGTGCGCCGGGCGGAGGCCCGGTGGTGAGGCGGTTGCGAGGAGGGCCGGCGGCGCGGGCCGTGGTGGTGCCGGCGTACGCCGCCTTCGGGTGGACCGGTGCGGGGGCGGAGGCCCGCGTGCTCATGCCGCCTACTTGGGGTCGCGGTCGAACTGCGCCTTCGACCAGCGGTAGCCCAGGACCGTGAGGCCCAGGCACCAGGCGACGGCGATCCACCCGTTGTCGCCGATCTCCGTGCCGAGGAGCAGCCCGCGCAGGGTCTCGATCGCGGGGGTGAAGGGCTGGTACTCCGCGATCGGCTGGAACCAGCCGGGCATGGAGTCCAGCGGGACGAAGGCGCTGGAGATGAGCGGCAGCAGGATCAGCGGCATCGCGCTGTTGCCGGCGGCCTCCGCGTTCGGGCTGGCCATGCCCATCCCCACCGCGATCCAGGTCAGGGCCAGGGCGAACAGGGCGAGGAGCCCGAAGGCCGCGAGCCACTCCAGGGCGGTGGCGTCGGTGGATCTGAAGCCGATGGCCACGCCGACGGCACCGACGAGCAACACACTGACGAGCGACTGGAGGACGCTGCCGACGACGTGCCCGATGATCACGGAGCCGCGGTGGATCGCCATGGTGCGGAAGCGGGCCATGAGGCCCTCGGCCATGTCGGTGCAGACGGACACCGCGGCCCCGACCACGGTGGAGCCGATGGTCATCAGGAGCAGCCCCGGGACGATGTACGCGATGTAGGCGCTCCGCCCGCCGCCGCCGATGCCCGCGCTCATGGTGTCGCCGAAGACGTACACGAAGAGCAGGAGCAGCATGATCGGGGTGAGCAGCAGGTTCAGGGTGAGCGACGGGTAGCGCCGGGCGTGGAGGAGGTTGCGGCGCAGCATGGTGGCCGAGTCGCGGGCGGCGAGGGTGAGGCTGCTCATCGGGCGTTCTCCTTGGTCGCGTTGGGCTGGTCGGCCTGGTGGGGGTTGGTCTGTGTGGGGAGGGTGGGGGTGGTGAGGGCGAAGAAGACGTCGTCGAGGTCGGGGGTGTGGACGGTGAGTTCGTCGGCGTGGATGTGGTGGGTGTCGAGGCGGTCGAGGATGGTGCGCAGGTCGTGCTGGGTGCCGTTCGAGGGGAGGGTGAGGGTGAGGGCTTCGTCGTCGTGGGTGGTGGGGGTGAGGGTGGTGACGGCGGTCCGGTAGGTGGTGGGGTCGGTGAAGCGGAGTCGGACGTGGCCGCCGGGGATGAGGCGTTTGAGTTCGGCGGGGGTGCCTTCGGCGGCGATGGTGCCGTTGTGGAGTACGGCGATGCGGTCGGCGAGTTCGTCGGCTTCCTGGAGGTACTGGGTGGTGAGCAGGACGGTGACGCCGTCGGTGACGAGGTGTCGGATGATCTGCCACATGGTGTGGCGGCTGCGGGGGTCGAGGCCGGTGGTGGGTTCGTCGAGGAAGATGACGCGGGGGCTGCCGACGAGGGTCATGGCGATGTCGAGGCGTCGTTTCATGCCGCCGGAGTAGGTGGAGGCGGGTTTCTTCGCGGCGTCGGTGAGGTCGAAGCGTTCGAGGAGTTCGGTGGCGACGCGGCGTCCTTCGGCCTTGGGCAGGTGGTGCAGGTCGGCCATGAGGAGCATGTTCTCCTCGCCGGTGATGAGCCCGTCGACGGCGGAGAACTGACCGGTCACCCCGATCGCCGCACGCACCGCCTGCGGGTCGGAGGCCAGGTCGTGGCCCGCGACGCGCAGTTCGCCGGCGTCGGCGGAGACGAGGGTCGAGAGGATCTTGACGGCGGTGGTCTTGCCGGCCCCGTTCGGACCGAGGAGGGCGAAGACGGTGCCCTCGGGTACCGCCAGGTCGATGCCGTCCAGGACGGTCTTGTCGCCGTAGGACTTGTGCAACCCGTGTGCGGCGATGGCCATGTTCGTCATGGGGAGAGCTCCTTCTAGAGGCTGCGGGCGGTGATGTCGCCGTAGGAGGTGGTCGCGTGGATGGTGAGGTCCGGGGTGCCGGCGGTGTTCCTGAGCGCGTTGTCGATCCGGCCGTAGGCGGTGCCGGCGTCCAGGGAGGCGGAGACCCCGCGGGCGGCGCCGGCCGTGATGTCGCCCTTGTCGGTCCGCAACGTGACGGTGCCGTGCAGCGCTTCGGTGACGGTCAGGTCGCCCTTGCTGGTACTGATCTCGGCGGGGCCGCCGAGGCGCCCGACCGTGATGTCGCCGGCGAGGACCGTGAGGCGGGCGGTCGCGGCCTCGTCGAGCTTGACGGTGGCCTGCGCGCTGTCGAAGGTGACGTCGCCGAGCCGTCCGACGCCGCGGAGTTCGGCGTCGGCGGTCTTCGCCTCGACGTGCGAGCCGACGGGCAGCCGGACCGTCACCTCGACGTATCCGGAGGTGCCGAGGACGCGGTTCCTCGCGGCCGGGCGACTGATCCGCAGGACCCCGTCCTCGTGGACGACCTCGGTCTGCTCGGCGGCCTTCACGTCGCGGCTCTTGGAGGCGTCCGCCGGGAGGACCTCGACGACGGTGTCGGTGCGGTCGGCGGCGATGAGCCGGATGCGTCCCGCGGGGACGTCCACGACGACCGAGACCGGGGCGGGGGTGTCGAACTTCTGCATGGTGTGCTCCTTGGGCTCTTCGTTTCTGACAACAGAAACGCTACGTTGCGTTCGCGGACCCGGCAATGACGTTATTGCGCAACGAGCCAGTAGTTGCAGGTAGTTGCCGCTATTTCATTGCAATGGTTCTGTGGGCTAACGCAACAGGGAAGGAGAGTTCGTTGCAATGGGATGAAGGTGAACGCTATGGTCGGTGCCTCACGGACCACGAAGGAGACGCCCCATGCCGGGAGGCAGGCTCACCCAGCAGGAACGCCGGCAGATCGCGCTGGGACTGGCGGACGACCTCGCCTACGCGGAGATCGCCCGGGGCCTCGACCGCCCCACCTCGACGATCACGCGCGAAGTCATGCGCAACGGCGGACCCACCGCCTATCGGGCCGACCGTGCGCACCGCGCCACCGAACAGCGCTCGCACCGGCGCAAGCAGACCGCGCTCCGGGACCCGTCGGCGACACCCGTCGCGCCGGGGCGGGACGCCGAGGAGGTGCGCGCGTTCGAGGAGTCGTACACCGCCGTCCTCGTCCAGTCGGGCATGCCGAAGATGATGGCCCGCGTGCTGGCCGCCCTCACCATCACGGACTCCGGCACCCTCACGGCGGCGGACCTCGTCGAACACCTCCAGGTCAGCCCGGCGTCCGTCTCCAAGGCCATGGCGTTCCTCGACGGCCAGGGCCTGGTCCGCCGGGAGCGTGACGAACGCCGCCGTGAGCGCTACTGCGTCGACAACGACGTCTGGTTCCAGTCGATGATGGCGAGCGCACGCGCGACAGAACAGCTCGTCGAGACCGCGCGGCAGGGTGTCGGAGTCCTGGGTCCCGGCACCGAGGCCGGTACCCGCCTCGAGAACGTGGCCCGCTTCATGGACTTCGTCTCCGAGAGCATCACGCGCGCCGCCGAACAGGCCCGCGACGTGCTCTTCACGAAACCGCCCTCCGGGAGCCCCGCCGAGCGGGGGCCGGACCGCATCTGAGGGCTGTCCCGTGATCCCGCCGGGGACCACGGGACAGCCCTTGGCGGGGCGTCAGGGGATCTCGACCCACATCCCCTCCGACGGCGTCCCGTCGGCGTAGGTGACGAAGAGCATGTACCAGCCGGACGGGACCAGCGCCCGGCCGCGGGGGACGGTCACGGTGATGCTGCCGCCGGACTTCTCCAGTCCCAGCGCGACCGACCGCTGGTCCGTGTCCGTGACGTGCGTGACGGCGCCGGGGCGCATCAGCTTCGCCGAGGTGATCGACGACGCGTGCCGTGTCGTGAACAGCCCCTTGCCGCCCCGGGCGATGCGCGCGGGTCCCGCCGTGAGCTCGGGCCGGCCGTCCCGGTAGAGGTACGGCGGCGTGTAGATCTCGATGCGCTGCTCGAAGGTGCCCGGCCGCGTGCCGGCCCGGCCCGCGTAGAGCGGGTCGGAGCCGAAGACCATGACGCGGCCGTCCGGCAGGAGCAGTGATCCCGAGTGGTAGTTGCGGCCCACCGCCGGATCCGCGACCCGCCGGTAGGAGTCCGTCCGCGCGTCGTACAGCCTGGCCTGGAGGATGTCGGACCCGCCGCGCCCGCGGTAGTCGCCGGAACCGCCGGTGACCAGCAGCGAGTCGTCGGGGAGCAGGGAGGCGCTCGGGTAGCGGGTGCCCTCGCCGAGCGACGCGCCGTCCCGGAAGCGCGGGTGTTCCTCCGTCAGGTCGACCAGCCGGGACTTCTCGCTGGACCGCCGTGACTCACCGACGCCACCGCCGCCGATCACCAGGTACTTCTGGTCCTGCGCGGGAGCCAGGCGTACGGTCGCCGAGGTCTCCGTCCTGTCGGGGTCGCCGAGTCCGGGGATCTTCTCGAAGGTGTCGGACTCCAGATCCCACACACCGGGGTCGCGGCCCACGTCGGCGGGGCCGTAACCGGCGTTCGAACCGGAGTAGAAGAGCCTGCCGTCGTTCATGAGGAAGACCGCGGGGTAGGTGGGGAATCTCCGGACCACGCCCGTGTAGGCCCACTTCCCGGTCGCCGGGTCGTAGATCTCGTCCTTGCCCGGCACGATCTGGCCGATCTCGTCCAGCCCGGACAGCGACAGGACCCTGCCGTCCGCCAGAGTCGTGAGCGTCGGATACCAGCGGGCCTCCTTCATGGGGTCGACGCCGATGTACCTCTCGGCGACCGGGTCGAACTCGAAGGCCTCCCTGATGCCCTGGAAGTCCTTCTTGTCGAGGGCCAGCTTCTGCGCGATCCCGTACACGTTGCGGGTGTCGGAGCCGGAGAGCCCGGAGATCCGGTAGTTGTCCTCGGTGCCCGTCCCGTGCGCCGTGCCGGACTTCCGCGCCTCGACGTAGATCCGGCCGAGGCCGGGCTCGGTGCGGAGGAAGGCACCGGTCCGCTTGTCGAAGACCTTCCTGGCCCGCTCCACCAGCACCGGGTCCTTGGACACGAAGGTCTTGCCGTTGCCCCTGCCGGTGAAGCGGGTCCCCGCGGGCACCGTGACCGGCTTGTCCGGGTCCTCGTTGTGGACGATCATCAGGCCGCCGGCCTTGGTGACGTCGCCCTTCAGCTTCTCGTACCGTTTCGTGCCGCCGGCTATGAGCAGCTTCCCGTCCGGCAGTTGGGTGTGGCCCGCGCAGAACATGTCCTTCGGCGTCGGGATGTCCTTGTACGTGTTCCTCTCCGGGTCCCACAGCAGCGAACGGAAGGTCTTCGCGTCGAAGTTCTTCTGGTTGTTGCCGGAACCGGCGACCAGGAGCACCTTGCCGGTGTGCAGCAGCGCCGCGTGGATCGTGTTGATCCGGTACTCGGAGGGGACGTCCAGGAAGTCCCAGTGGCCGTTCGCCGCCTTGTAGTCCGGCTTGTTGATCGCGTAGGCGCGGTAGCGCTCGGTGCCGAAGCGGTGCAGCCACGGACCGTTCGTCGCCGCGAGCGCGAGCACCACCGCCGTACCGATCGCCAGGCGGTGGGTGCGGCGGTTCGGTCGGTACTTCATCGGTCACGTCCCCCAAGGGCGGTCTGCGTGGGCTGCTCGTCCTGTGCCGCGGCCGGTTCCCCGGGCGGTGTGGGCCGGGTGGGCGGTGCCGGCGGCCCGCTCCGGCGCCGCTTCCGCTCCGCGCGGACCGTGTACCGCCAGCCGGCGATCGGCGCGGCGGTGATCAGCAGGGCCAGACAGGCCCAGGTGAGCATCGCCGGGTGGCTGTGTCCGAGGACGAAGGAGGCGACGATCGACCCCCCGAAGACCGCGAGGAAGAACAGGTGGATGCGGAAGGTGCCGAAGAGGGTGTCCGGGCTGGAGGAGTCGCCCTTGGGCGTCACCACGAACGAACTCCCGCGCCGCAGCACCGCGTCCATCAGCGAGCGTGCGTAGACCGGTGCGGAGAGCGCGGACATCACCATGCCGGCCAGACCGCCGGAGCCCTCGGGCTCGTGCGGCGAGACGTTGTGGCGGCGGTTCCAGACGTAGAGCCCGATCTGGAGGGCCGACGCGTTGCCGTACAGCATCATCCAGATCACCGGGTCGATCTGCACGCCCGAGGCGCCCATGCCGAGGAAGAGGGCGCAGCTCAGGGCGGCGAGGATCCAGTTCAGGGCCGACATCGGGTAGAAGATGATCATCATCGTGTAGTTGAAGAGCTTGCCCGGGGGCAGCGAGAACCAGCCCTTCCAGTACTGCTTGAGGATCGTCTCGTACGTGCCGCGGGACCAGCGCAGCTGCTGGGTGAAGAAGTCGGTCCACGCGGTGGGCCCCTCACCGACGGCCAGGACGTCCGGCGTGTAGACCGAGCGCCACTTCCTGCCGGTCAGCGGGTTGCGGTGGCGGTGGATCTCGAAGCCCGTGGCCATGTCCTCGGTGATCGAGTCGTAGAGGCCGCCGATCTGTCTGATGGCGCTGATCCGCACCGCGTTGCTCGTGCCGACGAACATGGGGGCGCCGTAGCGGTTCCCGGCCCGCTGGATGAGGGCGTGGAAGAGGAACTGCTGCGACTCGGCGGCCTTCGTGACGAACGTGTCGTAGTTGCCGTACACCTGCGGGCCGATGACGAAGCCGATGTCCGGGTCCCGGAAGTAACCGAGCATCCGCTCCAGGTAGTTGGGCAGCGGCACGTGGTCGGTGTCCACCGAGGCGAAGAAGTCGTAGGCCTCGCCGTGGGCGTCGAGCCAGGCGTTGTAGTTGCCGTGCTTCGTTCTCGCGCGGTGCGGGCCCGTGGCCTGGTTCCAGCGGGCCACGCCCTTGCGGGAGAAGTGGCGCACACCCAGTCGGACGCACACCTCCTTGACCGCGGGGTCGTCGCCCTCGTCGAGCAGCCAGACGTCCATCGGTCCGCGGTGCCGGATCCGGACGGCGGCCCCGAGCGTCCTCGTCACCATCTCCAGCGGCTCCTTGCCCGGGACGAAGGAGGTGAGGAAGGCGACCCGTGTGCCGCTCTCGGGCACGACGGGGACCGGGTCGCGGGCCACGAGGGTCGCGTGCGCGTTGGACAGCACGTTCATCGTGCGGAAGAGCTCGATGAGGCCGATTGACACCAGCATCACGGCGTCGAGGACGAGCAGGGTGTCGTCGCGGAGGTTCGGGTCGCGCTCCGTCCAGTGTCCGGGCTGCATGAGCCAGACGAAGAGCCCCAGCGAGACGAGCGGGGCGGCCCCGAGCAGCAGGGCCGCGCGTATCCGGTGGGTCTCCTGCGAGAGGAGCGAGCGGTAACGCACCGTGTACGGCAGGTCGGCGTCCGGCTGGGTCAGGGGCCCGGCGAGCCGGCTGTAGTGCTCGTAGTCGTAGCGCGGCAGCGGCTTCTGCTGCTGTCTCCGTCTCCCGGGGCGCGGCTGCGGAGGCACACGCAGCCGGATCGTCTCGGAAGGGTCGTGGTGGTCGTGGTGCTGCCGGTCGCCTGACGGCGTCGACGTCATGTGTCATCCCCCTGCGCGCAGGATTCCTGCGCGATTCGTGCCTGTTCGTACACGAGCGGGGTCCCTGTCCCGCGAGAAGACCGCCCGCCGCCCACCCGTCCGGGGGGTCGCGGCGCCCCGGACGGCATCCGGTCAGGCTGTCCGAGAGGGAAGCGTGAAGGCAAGGATGAAAAGGGCTGTTTGCCAGCCATACGTATGATTTGCGGATGAGCGCCGAGGGGGCGCACGGGGGTGACTCAAGGCGCCCCGGGGGCGCTTCCGTGCCGGGGGTGAACACGAGCAAGGCCCCTTCACTCTGAGTGAAGGGGCCTTGCTGTTGCGTGCGCCGTCAGGGACTCGAACCCCGGACCCGCTGATTAAGAGTCAGCTGCTCTAACCAACTGAGCTAACGGCGCCTGCTGACCTGGAGAACTTTACCCGATGGGCGGGGGTGCTCCTGACCAATTCCCGGCCGTCCGGCCTGTCGCATGGTCGTTTTGTCCCTTTAATCCGTCAACATGAGTGATGCCGGAAAGCTGAGTCGTGGAAGCTCCGGACGGCTGCCGAGGGAAAGGGAGTAGTCGCATGACTGTGCCGGTCTTCGAGGAGTACGAACCCGCCGCCGACTGCGGATGCGCGGGGTGCGCCCAGGGGCGGCGCGAGACGGCCACCACGCCCGTACGGCACGGAGGCCACCCCGCGGCGCACGGTGTGCGCCGCGCCCTGGTGCTCGTCACCGCGGCGGGCATGGTGCTCTCCTGCGGGGCCGACGAGGCGGCCGCGGCCGCCTCGGCCCGGGACACCCGGGCCAACACGCCGGCCGACCCGCAGCCGGTCACCCCGCAAGGATCGGTGGGCCCCCTGAACAGCGGCGGAACCCCGGGCCCGCCCTCCGCCCCCGGCACCGTCCAGCGCACCACGACCCGGGCCGACATCATCAACCGGGCCAAGAAGTGGGTGACCGCGAAGGTCCCGTACGACATGGCGGCGTACTGGTCGGACGGGTACCGGCAGGACTGCTCCGGCTTCGTGTCGATGGCCTGGAACCTCGGCAGCAACGAGTGGACCGGCAGCCTCGCCACCTTCGGCACGAAGATCGCCAGGGCCGACCTGCAGCCCGGCGACATCCTGCTCTTCCACAACCTGGCCGACCCCGCGGTCGGTTCCCACGTCACGGTCTTCGGCGGCTGGAGCGACCACACCCACAGCCACTACCTCGCCTACGAACTGACGCGCCCGACCGCGCGGAAGGCGACGACGCCCATGGCGTACTGGAGCAACTCCTCCAAGTACGTGGCCTACCGCTACAAGGGCGTCGCCGTCAGCGGGTCGGCGACCGCGTTCCCCGGTGCGGGGAAGTTCGGCCCGGGCGCCGACAACGCCCACGTGACCCGGCTCGGCACGCTGCTCATCGCCCAGGGCGGCAAGCGCTTCTACAAGCAGGGCGCGGGACCGCGCTGGAGCGACGCGGACAAGCGGGCCACGCAGGCGTTCCAGCTGGCGCAGGGGTGGAAGGGCAAGGAGGCCGACGGCCTCCCCGGCCCGCACACCTGGCGGCTGCTGGTCGCCGGAACCGGCAAGCGGATCCCCGCCGCGGCCACGGGCGGCAGCCCCGCCGGGACCGAGGCGTACCCGGGCCGGAGCTTCTTCGCGCCCGGCCGGTCCAGCGCCCATGTCCGGAAGCTCGGCACACGCCTGGTGGAGAAGGGATACGGCAAGCACTACACGACGGGCCCCGGGCCGGACTGGACGGAGGCGGACCGGCGCAACGTCGAGGCCTTCCAGCGGGCCCAGGGCTGGAGCGGCGGCGCGGCGGACGGATACCCGGGGCCGGAGACATGGCGCCGGCTCTTCGCGTGACGGCTCAGGTGACGGAACGGACATGACGGAGGCGGGAATGCGATCCACGGAGAACGTACGCGGCGAGTGGGACGAGCTGGGGGAGAGGGGGCCGCGGGTCGTCGTGCCCGGACCGGGCGCGGGTGACGCGACCGCCGTGACGGCGGGCGGCGGCCGGCCCGTGGAGGACGACGGCGCGCGAGCCGACGACCTGCCGCGGACGGCCGACGCGCCCTCGTGCGGCGAGGTGCCGGCAGCGGCGGTCGACATGCCCTCGTGCGGCCCGGTGCCGGCGGCGGCGGTCGACGTCGACGACATCCCGGCCGACCTGGGGCCCGCGCTGGACGCGGTGGCAGGGGTGGGCAGGGCTGCGGGCGGCGCCCCGCCGGACCTCGGACCCGCGCTCGACCTGCTGCCGGACCCGGACGGCGAGCCCGGGCGCGCGCTCCTGACCGAGCCGGTGCGCGGGATCCTGAGTGAGCCCGTACACGAACCCGTGCCGGTACCCGAGACCACGCCGCGGTGGGGATCGGGGCCCGTCGTGGCCCGTGCTGCGGATGAGCTGGACGCGCAGGCTGAGGCTGCTGCGGAGCGGCCGAAGCCGAGGTGGGCGGCGCTGGGCGACCCGCAGCCCAGGTGGGGGGCGGGCCCGGTGGGCGCGCCGAAGCCCGCCTGGGGGGCCCGGCCTCCGCGGGACCCGGACCCGGTGCGGGACGCCGGTGACGTGCGGGACGCGGCCGGGCCGGCCGTACCGGTGGCGGACGCCGGACGCGTGGCGGACGCCGGACCGGTGATCGACCTCGGACCCGACGTCGGCACCACGCCTGACCGGCGGACCGAGGCGGAGCGGGACGCCGTCCCCGTGACGGAGCCCGAGCCGGTGGATGCCGCCCCGGCGACCGGCCCGGTACCGCCACCGGTGGACGGGCCGGTCGCGATCCCCGGGCCGGTGCTGCACGAGGAACCGGTCGCCGGGCCGACGCCCGCAACGGACACGGCGGCCCAGGGCGCGACCCTGCTGCCCGCCCCGCACGCGGGGCCCCACGAAGCCGTTCCCACGGCCGGGACGTGGACGGAGACGAAGGCGGGGACAGGGGTGAAGCCGGGGACCGGCGCCGCGACGGATACGGAGACCGGGGCGGCATCCCGCGCCCTCGGCTCCCGGCTGCCGTCCGCCGCTCCCGCCCCGCCCCGGACTCCGGACCGCGCGCCGGAGGACGAGGGCGCACTCGCGGCGGACGCCGACACGGCCCTGCTGCCGGAGTTCGCGGCCACGCCGTCCGGGGACGCGGTCCGGCCGCGCGAGGAGGCCCGCGCGGCGGTGACGATGGCCGTCGGGGCCGCCGACCCCGTCGCCTGGTGGGGCGCCGGGCGCAGACAGCCCGTCATCAGCACCGAGACGACCGCGCCCATCCCCGTCCACCTGCTCTTCCGCGACGACGACCACGGCGCCGGACCCGACGCGACGGGCGGCACCCGGCGGACAGCGGTGCGGCGCCCGCCGATGCCGCGCTCGCCGCAGACGCGCGCATCAGGACGCCCCGCACCGCTCGCCGATGCCCGGCTCGCGGAGCGCCCCGGACCCGCGCTGCCCGGCTGGGCGGCGCTGCTCACCGCCGCGGCCGGCGCCGTCGCGGGCCTCGCCGTGCTGTGGTGGCACGGTGCACTTCCGGCCGCCGTCCCGGACCTGCTGGGGATCGGGGCGCGCCCGTACGCCGGTATGGGCACCGGGTCCTGGGCGCTGATCGCCCTGCTGGTGACGGTGGCGCTCTTCGCCCTCGGCGGCCTCGGGCGCGGGCGGGTCGGGTACGCCTCGGTGCTCACCCTCTTCGGGGACTACCGGGGCACCGTCCGCCGCACCGGACTCCTCTGGGTCTCCCCGCTCCTGCTGCGGCGCCGCGTCGACGTGAGGCTCCGGCACTGGCGCAGCGAGCCGCTGCCCGCCGTGGACGCGAGCGGTACCGCGCTGCGGGTCGTCGTCCTCGTCGTCTGGCGGGTGAAGGACACGGCGCGGGCCGCGCTCGGCATCGCGGACCACGAGCGCTATCTGCGCGACCAGGTGGAGGCGGCGCTGGCCCGGGTGCTGTCGCAGCTCCCGGCGGACGCGTTCCACGAGGACACCCGCACCCTGCGCGACGCGGAAGCGGTGGGCGACGCGCTGACCCGGGTGCTGAGGGCGGACTGCGAGCCCGTGGGCGTCGAGGTGTACTCGGCCCAGCCGACCGGGATCGAGTACGCCCCCGAGGTCGCGGCCGCGATGCAGCGGTGCCGGGTGGCGGCCATCGACGCGAAGCACCGCGACGGAGTGCTCACCGCGGTCGTCGACGCGGTGGACGACACCGTCGGACGGCTGACCGCGCGCGGCATCGTCGAGCTCGACGCCTACGAACACAAGGCGCTGGTCAGGGATCTGACGGTGGCTTTCTACACCGGGCGCAGCGGCGGCGAGGGGGCCTGATCGCCTCTTCCCGTACCAGGGGGTGCGCCCAAACCCGCTCCCCATTGGTCTGGACATGTCCATGGCGTGTCAATAATCTGGACTTGGTCTAGACCGCAAGAGTGATGCGCGCAGCACAGCTCAGATCATCCCCAGAACATCCCCCACGTTCTCGAGGAGCGACACAGCATGCGGAAAAGGGCAAGCGCGGCCGTCATCGGCCTGGCGATAGCCGGCGTCTCCATGTTCGCGACCGGCAGCGCGAGCAGCCACGGATACACGGACACCCCCATCAGCCGGCAGAAGCTCTGCGCCAACGGCACCGTCACCAACTGCGGCAACATCCAGTGGGAGCCGCAGAGCGTCGAGGGCCCCAAGGGCTTCCCGGCGGCAGGGCCGGCGGACGGCAAGATCTGTTCCGGCGGGAACGGGCAGTTCGCCCAGCTCGACGACCCGCGCGGTGGCGGCTGGCCCGCCACCAGGGTCACGTCCGGGCAGGGCTACAGCTTCCGGTGGCAGTTCACGGCACGCCACTCCACGAGTGACTTCCGGTACTACATCACCAAGAACGGCTGGGACCCCACCAAGCCGCTCACCAGGGCCGCCCTGGAATCGCAGCCCTTCATGACGGTGCCGTACAACAACCAGCAGCCGCCGGCGACGCTGACGCACCAGGGCTCCATGCCGACCCAGAAGACCGGGAAGCACATCATCCTGGCCGTGTGGAACGTCGCGGACACCACCAACGCGTTCTACGCGTGCTCCGACGTGCAGTTCTGATCCAGCACAACGCACAGTGGGCGGTCTCCTCGGAGGGAGACCGCCCACTGTGGTGTCGGTGCGCCGTCAGGGACTCGAACCCCGGACCCGCTGATTAAGAGTCAGCTGCTCTAACCAACTGAGCTAACGGCGCCGGCTGACTCGAAAATAGTACCTGGCCGAACGGGGTGCTGATGACACGCGCTCCCGGCCGCCTCGCCGACGTGCGTGCGAGGCCCCCCGGACCCCCTTCCGGCGAGGCCCGCCGTGTGCCCGTAAGCCCCGCGTCCGCGCCTGCCGGAACCTGCCGTGACAAGTTCGTCGATTTTTTTCGTAAGTGATCTTCATTTTTGCGTAGCTCTTTGTAGGGTGAGCTCCGTGGCGAAACGACGACTCTCTCAAGTGGCCGAGTACGCGGGTGTCAGCGAGGCGACGGTCAGTCGCGTCCTGAACGGCAGCCCCGACGTGGCGGGCGCGACCCGCGAGGCGGTGCTCAGCGCGCTCGACGTCTGCGGCATCGAAAGGCCCCGCCGGTACCGGGCGGACCGGGCCGCCCTCATCGGTCTGGTGGTGCCCGATCTGCAGAATCCGATCTTCTCGGCCTTCGCGGAGGCGCTGTGCGGGCTGCTGAACAAGCGCGGGCTCATACCCGTGCTGTGCACCCGGACCGCCGACGGCGTCTCCGAGGCGCACTACATCGAGATGCTGCTCCAGCAGAACATCGGAGGCATCGTCTTCATCGGGGCCAGTTACGCCGACGCGGGTCCGGAACACGGCCGTGCGCTGCGCGAACGCCGGATCCCGATGGTGCTGATCAACGCCGCCGACGAGAACCTCGGGGTCGCCCAGGTCCGGGTGGACGACGCGCTGGCCGCCGACCAGGCGCTGACCCATCTCGCGGCACTCGGGCACGAGCGGATCGGCATGGTCCTCGGCCCGGTGGGGCACGTCCCGTCGGCCCGCAAGCTCGCCGGCTTCGCCGCCTTCTGCGCCCGCCGGGGTGTCGCCGCGGACGACTGGCGGCGCCTGGTGGTGCACGCGCTCTTCACCATGGAGGGGGGCGCCACCGCGCTGCCGCGCCTGCTGGCCGAAGGGGTCACCGGCATCGTTTGCGCCAGCGACGCACTGGCCCTCGGGGTGGTGCGCGGGGCCCGTCGGCAGGGGGTGTCCGTACCGCAGGACCTCTCCGTGGTGGGGTTCGACGACTCGCCCTTCATGGTGGCCACGGACCCGCCGCTGACCACCGCCCGCCAGCCGATCCAGGCCATGGCCTCGGCGGTCGCGGCCTCCCTGATGGCACAGATCGAGGGCCATGCGGGTGCAAACGAACTCATGATGTTCGACACCGAGCTGATCGTCCGGGGCTCCACCGCGGCCCGGCCGGCCTGAGGGTCCCCGGGGGTCCTCCGTGTTTCTTGCGCAAGCCGTGGAGATTACTTTCTTGCGTTGATGCATTGACTTCTTGCGTAACCGGCTTCTACCTTCGGCGCAGCTCAGTGCTCGGGGTCCGACAGCCCCGCAGCGGACCCCGAGGAAGGCGCGAATCCCATGGTTGGCATGCCAGGCACCAGCAGACGTCAGGTTCTCGGCTCGGCGACGGCCGCCGCTCTCGCCCTCGCCCTCACGGCGTGCGGCGGCTCCGGCTCCTCGCCCTCCGGCGTGGACAAGGACGGGGTGGTCACGATCAGCGTGAACGGCATGCCGGCCAAGACGCAGGCGGTCGACCGCAAGAACTTCATGGAGGACGTCGCGGCCTTCGAGAAGAGCCATCCGAAGATCAGGATCGACGCCCGTGAGGGCCAGATGGACCCGAAGACCTTCGCGGCCAAACTCGCGGGGGGCCAGCTGGAGGACGTGTACTACGTCTACTTCACCGACCCGGCCGGACTGATCCAGCGGCGCCAGGCGGCCGACATCAGCGAGTACGTCGGTGACGTGCCGTACTTTGAAGACATCGACCCGGCGCTGATGAAGGTCTTCAAGGACGCCGAGGGCAGGACGTACGGCCTGCCCACCGGCAACTACTCGCTCGGCCTCCTCTACAACCGGGCGCTGTTCACCAAGGCCGGACTCGACCCCGCGAAGCCGCCGGTCACCTGGGAGGAGGTCCGCGCCGCCGCGAAGAAGATCAGTGCGCTCGGTGACGGCACCGTCGGCTACGCCGACTACAGCAAGAACAACCAGGGCGGCTGGCACCTCACCTCGTGGATCTACTCCATGGGCGGGGAGGTGGCCACGAAGCAGGGAGGCCGCTGGAAGGCCGCCTTCGACAGCGAGGCGGGCCGCAAAGCCCTCAACGCCCTGCACGACATGCGCTGGACCGACAGGAGCATGGGCACCCGCCAGCTCCTGGAGATAGCCGACGTCCAGAAGATGATGGGCTCCGGCAAGCTCGGGATGTACATGGCCGGACCCGACAACATCCCCACCATCGTCAAGCAGTTCGAGCGGGAGTACGCGGAGTACGGCCTCGCCGCGCTGCCCGGCACCGCCACCCTCGGCGGCGGCGACGGCTTCATGTTCAACCCGAAGGCGTCCCCGGAGAAGATCGAGGCCGGGCTCCAGTGGGTCCAGTGGAAGTACCTGCGGAGCCCGGAGCGCGAGGCTGTCGACAGCAAGCGGTCCAAGGAGACGGGCGTGCCGATCGGGCTGCCGCAGCCCCGGCTGTTCGCCGGTGAGGCGCAGGCGAAGATCGACGGGATCCACGAGCAGTACGCCAACACGCCGGTCGAGAACTACCAGCCGTTCATCGAGCGCAACGCCCAGGTGGAGACCAAGGTCGAGCCGCCCAACGCCCAGCAGCTCTACACGGTCCTCGACGGTGTCATGCAGGCGGTGCTGACCAAGGAGGACGCGGACATCGACGCGCTGCTGGCCGAGGCGGCCAAGAAGGCCGACACCATCCTCGCCTCGGTGAAGTGACGTGACGATGTCCCTCCAGCCGCTCTCCGCCGAAGCGGAGAAGGCCACCGACGAGGACGGCCCCCCGTCCGGGCCCGTGCCCCGGACGGGGGCCCGGGCCGGGGCCTCCCGCCTCCGCAGGGCCGTCCGCGAGAACCTGGTCGCCCACCTCTTCCTCGCCGCCGGAGTGCTCTGCTTCGCACTGTTCTCCTGGTACCCGATCGTGCGCGGGGTCCTGCTCGGCTTCCAGCAGGTCACCTTCGCCGAACCGGCCCGGTGGGTGGGCCTGGACAACTTCCGGCGGCTGTTCGACGACCCGCTGTTCCCGACCGCCTGGCAGAACACCGGCTACTTCACGCTGCTCGCCCTGGTCTTCGGCTTCGCGGCACCGTTCGCCACCGCCGTCGTCCTGAACGAGCTGCGGCGCGGGCGCGCGTACCTGCGCATGACCGTCTACCTGCCGGTCATGCTGCCGCCCGTCGTCACCATGCTGCTCTGGCGCCAGTTCTACGACCCCGGTCCCGGCCTGTTCAACAACGTGCTGGAGACCTTCCGGCTGCCGGCCCAGCAGTGGCTGGAGTCGGAGAACCTCGCCATGGTCTCGCTGGTCCTCGTCTCGACCTGGGCCAACATGGGCACCACCACGCTGATCTACCTGGCGGCGCTCGGCGGCATCCCCGGCGAGCTGTACGAGGCCGCCGAGCTGGACGGCGCGTCGATCCGGCAGCGGCTGTGGCACGTCACGATCCCGCAGATGCGGTTCATCCTGATGATCACCCTGCTGCTCCAGGTCATCGGCACCATGCAGGTCTTCGTCGAGCCCTTCGTCCTGACCGGCGGCGGACCCGACGACGCCACGGTCACCGTGCTCCTGCTCCTCTACCGCTACGCCTTCGTCTACAACGACTTCGGCCTGGCCAGCGCCATGAGCACGCTGCTCTTCGTCGTGCTCGGCCTCTTCTCCGTCGTCTATCTGCGCCTGACCCGGAGCAAGGGCTGAGAGGGAGTACCGCCATGGCCGCCGAAACCCCCGTACGCACACTGATCGCGCCCGCCGAGATGAACCGGCGCACCGGCCGGTTCCTCCACCGCTTCGTGCTCACCGCCACCCTGACCGGCTTCACCGTCGCCTTCGTCCTCCCGCTCTACTGGATGGCGTCGGGTGCGGTGAAGTCCTCCTCCGAACTGGCCGACCCGAACCCCACCCTGTTCCCGGAGAGCTGGCACCCCGAGAGCTACACCGAGGCGTGGACGAACGTCGGGCTCGGCCACTTCTTCCTCAACACGCTCGTGCTCGCCCTGGGGGCGTGGCTGACACAACTGCTGGTGGACGTGTCCGCCGCGTACGCCCTCTCGAAGCTCCGTCCGGTGCTCGGGAACGTGGTCCTGGGCATGATGCTGGCCACGCTGATGCTGCCGGTGTCGGCGCTGCTCGTGCCGACGTACCTGGCCGTGGTCGACGTGCCGCTCCTCCACGTCAACCTGATCAACACACCGTTCGCGATCTGGCTGCCCGCCGCGGCCAACGCCTTCAACATCTTCATCCTCAAGCGGTTCTTCGACCAGATACCCGCCGAACTCCTCGACTCCGCACGGATCGACGGAGCGGGCACGCTCAGGGTCCTGGTCTCCGTGGTCCTGCCGCTTTCCCGCCCGGTGCTCGCCGTGGTGTCGATCTTCGCGGTCGTCGGAGTCTGGAAGGACTTCCTCTGGCCCATGCTCGTCCTCCCCGACGAGGCGAAGCAGCCGATCACCGTCGCGCTCAACCGGCTCTCGGAGTTCATGCCGGCCAACCAGCTGCTGGCCGGGATGGTCATGGCGAGCATCCCCCTGCTCGTCCTCTTCCTGATCTTCCAGCGCCACATCATCGCGGGTCTCACCGCGGGCAGCCTCAAGGGCTGACCCGCCCCCCAAGGGAAGGGCACACTGCCGTGTCTCCTGCACCAAGAAAGCGCTCCCGGGCCGCAGTCCGGCTCACGTTCCCCGTCCTCGCGTCCCTGCTCGGCACCCTGCTGTACGGGGCGGGGTCCGCCCAGGCGGCCACCGTCACCGTGGAGGCCGAGTCGTCCCAGCTGTCCGGGGGCGCCGCCGTCTCCACCGAACACGGCGGCTACACCGGATCCGGTTTCGTCGGCGGCTTCACCGACGCCCACAAGGGCTCCGCCTCGGTGTCCTTCGGCGTCACGGCCCAGGCCGCCGGCACCGGCTCGATAGCCCTGCGGTACGCGAACGGCACCGGCGCGACGATGACGCTGAGCCTGTACGTCAACGGGGCCAGGGTCCGCCAGGTCAGCCTGCCGCCGACGGCGAACTGGGACACCTGGGCCACCCAGCGCGAGACGGTCACCTACGCCAAGGGCGCCAACACGGTCGCCTGGACGTTCACCGGCTCCGACAGCGGCAACGTCAACATCGACCACAGCACCGCCGACACGTCCGCGGGCACGGGCACCCCGACCCCGGCCGGCGCGCTGGAGGCGGAGTCCGCGCAGCTCTCGGGCGGCGCCGTCGCCGCCGCCGACCACACCGGGTTCACGGGCACGGGCTTCGCCGGCGGCCTCACCGACGCCCACAAGGGCTCCGCCTCCGTCGCCTTCGCGGTCGACTCCACCGAAGCCGGGTCCGGTTCGGCATCGCTGCGGTACGCGAACGGCACCGGCGCGACGATGACGCTGAGCCTGTACGTCAACGGGGCCAAGGTCCGCCAGGTCAGCCTGCCGCCCACCGCGAACTGGGACACCTGGGCCACCCAGGAGGAGGCGGTGACGTACGCGAAGGGGGCCAACACCGTCGCCTGGACGTTCACCGCGGCCGACAGCGGCAACGTCAACATCGACAGCCTCACCCCGGCCACCCCCACCACCCCGACCGACCCCGGCGGTCCCACCACCCTGACCCACCAGGCCGAGGACGCCTTCGCCTCCGGCGGACCGGCCAGGACCACCGCCGTCACGGGCTACGAGGGGAGCGGTTATCTGTCCGGCTTCACCGCCACCGGAGCCCGCGCCGTCTTCGCCGTGAACGCCCCCGGCGCCGCGGCCTACCCGCTGACCGTGCGCTACCGCACTCCCGACGCCACCGCGTCCACCGTCACCCTGCTCGCCAACGGCACCACCGTCCGGCGGCTCACCCTCCCCGGCACCGCGGGCGCCTGGAAGAGCGCCGCCACCGACGTGCCGCTGCGCGCCGCGCTCAACCACGTCACCCTGCGCACCGCATCCGGGGACAACGGCACCCTCCAGCTCGACGGCATCGCGGTCACCGGCTCCACGCCCAACAGCACCCGCGGCGCGACCATGCCCTACACCGCCTACGAGGCCGAGAGCGGCAGCACCAACGCCGGCACGACAGGGCCCGACCGCACCTACCTGACCGTCCCGTCCGAGGCGTCCGGCCGCAAGGCCGTCGTCCTGGACGCCACCGGCGAATACGTGCAGTTCACGCTGACCAAGCCGGCCAACGCCCTGACCCTGCGCTACTCCGTCCCGGACAACGCGGCGGGCACCGGCATCGACACCACCCTGAGCGTCTACGCCGACGGCACCCAGCTCCGGGACCTGCCCCTCACCTCCAAGTACAGCTGGGTCTACGGCGGCTACCCCTACACCAACAACCCCTCCCAGGGCTCCGGCCACCACTTCTTCGACGAGACCCGCACCCTGCTCACCGGGACGCTCCCGGCGGGCACCGTGCTGAAGTTCCAGAAGGACACGGGCGACACCGCCGCCTCCTACACCCTGGACCTCGTCGAGACCGAGGCCGCGCCCACCGCGCTCACCATGCCGTCCACCGGCTTCGTCTCCGCGACCACGCTCGGCGTCACCCCGAACGACTCGGGCGACGACACCGGCGCCCTGAACTCCGCGCTGAACACGGCCACCGCCCAGGGCAAGGGCCTCTGGCTGCCCGCCGGGACGTACGACATCTCCGGGCACGTCGACCTCGCCGGCGCCGACCTGCGCGGTGCCGGCCAGTGGCACACCGTCCTGCGCGGCAGGAACGGCAAGGGCGGGCTCTTCGGGCGCGGCGGCACCAGCAACGTCCAGGACCTGATGATCGCCGGTGACGTCTCCTACCGCGACGACGCGAACTTCGACGCTGCGGTGGAGGGCGACTTCGGCAACGGGTCGACCCTGACGAACCTCTGGATCCAGCACACCAAGGTCGGCCTCTGGATCGACGCCCCGACCGACGGCCTGTACGCCGCCGGGCTCCGCATCCGCGACACCTTCGCGGACGGCGTCAACCTGCACAAGGGCACCAGGGCGACCGAGGTCTCCCGCAGCAGCGTCCGCAACACCGGCGACGACGGACTCGCGATGTTCTCCGAGGGCCAGGCCGTCACCGGCAGCGCGTTCCGCTTCAACACCGTGCAGCTCCCGATGCTCGCCAACACGGTGGGCGTCTACGGCGGCAACGGCAACCGGGTCGAGGACAACATCCTCGCCGACACGGTCACCGGTTCCTCCGGCATCGCCATCAGCAGCCGCTTCGCCCCGGTGCCCTTCAGCGGGACGACCTCCGTGCAGCGCAACACCCTGACACGCACGGGCGGTTACGAGCCGAACTGGCAGAGCAGGCTCGGCGCCCTCTGGATCTACGCCGACTCCTCCGACATCACCGCACCCGTCCTGGTCAAGGACAACGAGATCCTCGACAGCACCTACAGCGGACTGCTCGTCTCCTGGCAGAAGAACGTCAGCGCGCTCACCGTCGACGGACTCACGATCGACAAGGCCGGTTCGTACGGCATCGAGATCAACTCCGCGGGGGCCGGAACCTTCTCCCGCGTGACCGTGAGCGGCGCGGCCGCCGGCGGTCTCTCCAGTGCGGGTGGTTTCACGATCACCCGGGGCGCCGGCAACACCGGCTGGTAGCCCGACCGGTGCGGGCCCGCCCCTGACCTGCGGGCCCGCACCACCTCATATATACCGAGCAAGGAGTCTCAGTGACCACCCACTGGTGGCGGCACGCCGCGATCTACCAGATCTACGTACGCAGTTTCGCGGACGGCGACGGAGACGGCACGGGCGACCTCGCCGGTGTCCGCAGCCGCCTGGCGTACCTGCGCGAGCTCGGTGTGGACGCCCTGTGGTTCACCCCCTGGTACACCTCGCCGATGGCCGACGGCGGCTACGACGTCGCGGACTACCGCGACATCGACCCGCGCTTCGGCACCCTCGCCGACGCCGAGCGGCTCATCACCGAGGCCCACGGCCACGGGCTGCGCGTCCTCATCGACCTGGTGCCCAACCACTGCTCCGACCAGCACGCCTGGTTCCGGGCCGCGCTCGCCGCCGGCCCCGGATCGCCGGAGCGCGAGCGCTTCTGGTTCGCCCCCGGCCGCGGCGCCGACGGCGGACTCCCGCCCAACGACTGGACGTCCTACTTCGGCGGCAGCGCGTGGACCCGGGTGACCGAGGCGGACGGCAGCGCCGGACCCTGGTACCTCCACATGTTCGCCCCCGAACAGCCGGACCTGAACTGGGAGCACCCCGAGGTGCGCGCCGAGTTCGAGGACGTCCTGCGCTTCTGGCTGGACCGGGGCGTGGACGGCTTCCGTATCGACGTCGCGCACGGCCTGGCCAAGAAGCCCGGCCTGCCCGACGTCGGAGCCGACCCGGACGTCACGGACCTGCCCTACCAGGACTGCGACGCGGTGCACGGCATCTACCGTTCCTGGCGCAAGATCCTCGACACCTACGACGGCGAGCGCACCTTCGTCGGAGAGGTCTGGCTGCCGACGCCTGAGCAGTCGGCGCGCTACCTGCGCCCCGACGAGCTGCACTCGGCGTTCAACTTCGAGTTCCTGTGCTGCGCGTGGGACGCGGACGCGCTGCGCCGGGTCGTCGAGGAGACCCTGGCCGGGCTCGCACCGGTGGGGGCGCCGGCCACGTGGGTCCTGTCCAACCACGACACGATCCGGCACGTCACGCGCTACGGCCGCGAGGACACCTCGTTCGACATGGGCGACAAGCGGCTGCTCGACCCGAGCGACCCGGTGCTCGGCCGCCGCAGGGCCAGGGCGGCCGCGCTGCTGACCCTCTCCCTGCCGGGCGGGGTGTACGTCTACCAGGGGGACGAACTCGGCCTCCCCGAGGTCCAGGATCTGCCCGACGAACTGCTCCAGGACCCCACCTACGTGCGCTCGGGCGGCGCGGACCGGGGCCGCGACGGCTGCCGGGTGCCCTTGCCGTGGAGCGGTTTTGGCACGTCGCTCGGATTCTCGCCCGACGGGGCCGCGCCCTCCTGGCTGCCGCAACCGGTGTCCTGGTCCGGGCTGACCGCCCAGGCGCAGCAGGACGATCCGGAGTCCGTCCTGAACCTCTACCGCACCGCGCTGGCGCTGCGCCGCGCACGCCTGGTCCCCCTGCCCGAGACGCTGACCTGGGTGGACGCCGGGCCGGGGACGGTGTGCTTCGACCGGCAGGACGGCTTCCGCTGCCTGCTCAACGCGTCCTCCGCGGCGGTCGGGCTGCCGGACGGCGCGCGGGTCCTGCTCGCCAGCGGCCCGCTCCCGGGCGGCACGGTCCCGCCGGACACCACGGTGTGGCTCTCCCTCTGAGCGTCCGGCGCGGGGTGCTCACCGGATTCCTCCAGCACCCCGGGTCCGGGCTCAGAGCGCGAGGGACAGGAGCACGGGCGCCGCGCGCCGGTTCAGGGTGGCCGCGGCGGCGCGCAGCCGGTGCGCGTGCTCGATCGGCAGCGACAGCGCCAGGCATCCGGCCGACGAGCCCGCCGTCAGCGGCACCGCCGCGCACACGGTGCCCACGGCGTACTCCTGCAGGTCGAGGACGGGCACCGTCGCCGGCTGGCTGTCCAGCTTGGAGAACAGCACCTTCTCGTTGGTGATGGTCCGCGACGTCAGCCGCGCGATGCGGTGCCGCGAGAGGTGGTCGCGGCGGCCGTTCTGGTCGAGCTGCGTCAGCAGGCACTTGCCGATCGCGCTGGCGTGCGCCGCCGACCGGAAGTCCACCCACTCGTTGACGGCGGGGGTGCGCGGCCCGTCCGCCATCTGCGTCACGCGGATCTCGCCGTCGACGTAGCGGCTGACGTAGACCGCCGCGCCGACCGAGTCGCGCAGCTGCACGAGGGTCTGCTGGAGCTTCGCCTCCAGGGCCTGCCGGCGGGCCGATCCGGAGCCGAGTTCCAGGAGCGAGGACCCGATGACGTAGGCGCCGTCGGTGACCTGCTCGACGTAGCCCTCACGGCGCAGGGTCAGCAGGAGGGGCGCGAGGTGTCCGGCCGGGAGTCCCGTCTCGCGGGAGAGCTGGGCGCCGGTCACGCCGTCACCGTGCGTGGACACCGACTCGAGCACACGCAGGGCGTACTGCACCGAATGGAACGGCGCCTTCGGCTCCGGCTTCAACGCCACGGGTTCCCCCTCAGGTCCTCTGCCAGGTCGTGACCGCAGGCTCGCGTCCCCACGATAGTCGCCAAGAGGCCTGTTCGGAGAGGGGGTTGACGAGTTATTGGTGCGCCCCGGCTCCGTCAGCTGGGGCGCACTCCGCTGGCATATGACCCGGTCATGCGCACTATGCCAAGAGCATGGTCACAGGACCGCGTTCAGGAATTCGCGTGTACGTTCGTGCTCCGGATCGGAGAAGATTTTTTCCGGCGAACCGGACTCCACGACCTTCCCCGCGTCGAACATCAGGACCTTCTCCGACACGTCCCGGGCGAAGTTCATCTCGTGGGTCACACAGAGCATCGTGATGTCGGTGTTCCTCGCGATGTCGGCGAGCAGTTCCAGCACACCGGCCACCAGCTCGGGGTCCAGCGCCGACGTCACCTCGTCGAGCAGCAGGATCTCCGGCCGCATCGCCAGGGCCCTCGCGATCGCGACGCGCTGCTGCTGCCCGCCGGACAGCTGCGAGGGATGGGCGTCGGTCTTCCCGGCGAGCCCCACCAGGTCGAGCAGCTCGCGGGCCCGTGCCTCCGCCTCGTCCTTGTCCATACCGAGGACGTTGACCGGTGCCTCGGTGATGTTCTGCAGGACCTTCATGTTGGGAAAGAGGTTGAACTGCTGGAAGACCATCCCGATCTTCTTCCGGGACGCGCGCAGATCCTTCTCGCCCGCGGGCTTCAGCGCGCCGGAGGCCGTGCGCACGTGGGACAGCGGCGAGCCGTCGACCCAGATCACGCCGTCGCTGACCCGCTCCAGCGTCATCAGCAGCCGCAGGATCGTGGTCTTCCCCGAACCGCTCGGCCCGATCAGCGTGACGTGCTCACCGCGCCGGACGGTGAAGTCCAGCTCGTCCAGGACCACGTGGTCGCCGTAGCGCTTGACGACCCTGTCGAAGCGGACCAGGGGTTCCACACCGGTCGTCCCGGTGACCGGAGCCGCGTCCGCGGGGTCCTCGATGGGGGCGGATTCAGTGGCCAAGGCGCTTCTCCAGCTTTCTCATCAGCAGCGAGGTCGGGTAGCTCGCGACCAGGAAGACCAGGCCGGCGAGCGTCCACGCCTCGGTGTACGCGAAGTGGTCGGCCCCGTACTTCCGGGCCTCGAAGACCATCTCCTGCACCGTGATCACGGCCAGGAACGGGGTCTCCTTGAACATCGAGACGGCGTAGTTGCCCAGCGCGGGCAGCACGTTGCGCACCGCCTGCGGCAGGATCACCGCCTGCCAGGTGCGCCGGGGTGACATGGAGAGGGCCCTGCAGGCCTCCCACTGGCCCTGGGGCACGCCGTCGATCCCGGCCCTGTAGACCTCCGAGGTGTACGCGGCGTAGTGGACGCCCAGGACGGCGATGCCGACGGTGAGCGGCTCCACGGAGGTGAAGACTGCGGCCGCGCCGACCAGTTGCACCAGCAGCGGGGTCGAGCGGACGAACTCCATGACGGCCTTCACCGGCACCGTCACGAGCCGGGAGGGGGCTCGCCCGGCCACCGCGATCGCGAGTCCGAGCACCGCCGCGACCAGCGTGCCGAGCACGGTCGCGAGCAGCGTGACCCGGAAGCCTTCGAGCAGCAGGGGAAGGGCCTCACGGGCCGCCTCCCAGTCGAATGTCGGGTTCACCGATCGCCTCCGGCCGTCGTGACGGGTTCGGCGCTTCGGGTCCTGAACAGACCCGCCGCACCGGTGTGCAGGCCGAGGCGCCGCTTGGCGTTCCGCTCCAGCAGGTTCATCAGCAGGGTCAGCGCGTAGGCGAGCACGAAGTAGACGGCCAGCAGCAGGAGATAGGCCGTGAGGCTCTCACCGGTCAGGCTGCGGACGTGCTCGACGGCCGTCATCAGGTCGGCTGCGGACAGCAGCCACAGCAGGGGTGTGGCCTTCAGCAGCTGGATCAGCAGGTTGGTGAAGGAGGGGATCATCTGTACCCACGCCTGGGGCAGGATCACCTTCCGCATCCGGTGGACCGGGGACATGTTCAGCGCCAGGGCCGCCTCGTACTGGCCGCGCGGAACCGAGTTGACCGCCCCGCGCACGATCTCGGCGCCGTAGGCGCCGAAGTTCAGGCCGAGGGCGACCACCCCGCAGAGCAGGGGCGTCAGTTCGTAGCCCGTCAGCTGCGGCATCGCGTAGTAGAACCAGAACAGCTGGACGTAGAGCGAGGTGCCGCGGAAGAACTCCACGACGGTCCGGGAGACCCCGCGCACCGCGAGCAGCCGGCTGCCGGCCATCAGGCCGAGGGCGAACGACAGCACCAGCGCGAGCAGCGAGCCGAGGACGGTCGCCTCCAGCGTGACCCACAGACCCGCGGAGATCTGGGGCAGTTCGTCGAGGAAGGTGGAGAAGAAGTCACTCATACGGTGTGGTCCGCCCCCGTCAGCCCTTGCACAGGTCGGCCGTCTTCAGCGTGGCCGGCGGGACCTCCGTCGCGCCGAAGCCGTAGTCCCGCAGCAGGCTCACATAGCGCGAACGGTCCGAGACGATCTTCTTCAGCTCGCGGTTGAAGGCGTCCCGCAGGTCCTCGTTGCCCTGACGGAACACCGCGCCGCCCGGGGAGAACTGCTGCTTGCCGTCCAGTTCCGGCACGAAGGGCTCGGTGACCTCGGTGTCCGGGTTGGTCTTCGCGAGCCAGCGCAGCGAGATGCCGGTGAGCAGGAAGGCGTCGACCCGGCCACCCTTCACGGCGTCCGCGCCGTCCTGCGGCTTCTGCAGTGTCTTGATCCTGTCCTCGGGGATGCCCGCGCCCTTGGCGTACGAGGCCTCGACCGCCCCCGACATCACGCCGACGGTGATCCCCGCCGCCTTCGCGGACGCCAGGTCGGTCAGCTTGCGCGGGTTGCCCTTCCTCACCATCAGTGCGGTCGGGGAGATGAACTCCGGCTCGGAGAACAGTGCGTTGGCGCAGCGCTCGGGGGTGATGGCCATGCCCGCGCTGACCACGTCGTACTTCCCGGCCTGCAGTCCCGGGATCAGCCCGTCCCACTCGGAGAGCGTGGGCTTCAGCTCGTCGACGCCGAGCGCCTTGAATATCTCCCGGTGCAGGGTGGGCGCCTCGCCCTTGAGCTGCTTGCCCTCCATGTAGCCGTACGGGGCCTCGTTGGCGTACGCGACGCGGACGAAGCCCTGCTTGCGGAGCTTGTCCAGGGCGCCCTCACCGTCCGCCGCGCCGGCGTCGGTCCTGCTGCAGGCGGAGAGCAGGCCCGGGACGACGAGCAGACCTCCCACGGCCGCGGTTCGGTTGAGGAAGCCCCGGCGGGACAGGTGAGGGAAGTCAGCCATGGTTCGCGGTCTCCTGAAGAAATCGGGTGTGACACGTTCCGGACAGGCTGAGCACCTGCCCGGTCCGGGACTTCTATGCAGGAAGCGCTGTCATGTGACCGAACGGTGGCCGGAGGGAGACCTTCCCGTGTCCCGTCGGGGGCGGAGGGCGACGGCCGGTGTGCGGGGCGTATCGCCTTCTTCAGGTGCGCATGTGACTGTCCGTCATACCTGACGGTCAGAGCGGGATGTCCGGAGACGGGACGTAACCACGCCGTATGTCCACCACGTTGGGCAGCGACTCCCCGGATGCCCAGCGCTCGTACATCGAAACGAACTGCTCGCCGAGCCGGTCGCGCCAGCCCGCGGTGTCGCCGCTCATGTGCGGGGACACCACCAGGCCGGGCACGTCCCACAGGGGGCTCGAAGGGTCCAGCGGCTCCTCCTGGAACACGTCGAGCGCGGCGCCGGCGATCCACCGTCTGCGGAGCGCCTCGGCGAGGTCGTCCTCCACCGTCAGCTGTCCCCGGCCCACGTTCACGAAGTGCGCCGAGGGCTGGAGCAGGCCGAAGAACCGCGCGTCGAACATCCCGCGCGTCGCGTCCGTGAGCGGAGCCGCCGAGATCACCCAGTCCGCTCCGGCGGCCAGCCGGTCCAGGTCCTCGACGCCGTGGATCGACCGCCGTGCCGTACGGCCCACGAGCGCCACCCGTACCCCGAGGCCGTGCAGCAGCCGCATGATCTCCCGGCCCACGGGGCCCGCGCCGACGACGACCGCGCGGCTGCCCGCGAGCCGGCGGGTCTCGCGGTGGCGCCACCGGTGCTCGCGCTGCGACGCCAGCGTGCCGGGCAGGTCCTTCGCGAAGGCGAGCACCAGGCCGGCGACGTATTCGGCGATCGGCAGCTCGAAAACGCCCCGGGCGTTGGTGACGACGGTGGACGACGCGGCCAGCTCCGGGCACACCAGCCGGTCGACCCCGGCGCTCGCCGTGTGGACCCAGCCGGGGCGGGGACCCTCGCCCGGCCACGCCTCGCGGACGGCGTCGGAGGTGAAGTCCCAGACGAGCAGTACGTCGGCTCCGGGGAGCTGCGAGGCGAGCGTCCGCGCGTCGGCGTACCGGACGTGGGCACGGCCGGTCAGCCGGCCCAGGCGCGGTGGCGGGTCGGCCTCCAGGACGAGGATCACGGGAGTGGTCATCAGGAATGACCACGCTCGCACCGGGGCACACGCCCGTCAACACGGCCTCGTGTGCCGCTGAAGAAACCGCAGGTCACGGACGTTGCGGGCGGCAGTATGCCCCCAAAAGGGGAATACTTGTCCCAGGCAGGGGCAGCGGTGGAGGCACGACATCCGGACGCACGGGAAGGATGGACATGACGACCGTAGGACTTCTTTATCCGGGCCACTCCGCGGAGGACGACTTCCCGCGGATCGAGGTCATGCTCGACAGTGACATCAGGGTGCCGCTGTTCCACACCGAGATCGACGAGGACGCCCGCAGGCCCGACTCCCTCCGCGAGGCCGGTGCGCCCCACCGCCTGGCCGCCGGGGTCGAGGAGCTGCGCATGGCCGGCGCCGAGTCGCTGGTGTGGGCCTGCTCCGGCGGGAGCTTCGTCTACGGCTGGGACGGCGCGCACGAGCAGATCGCGGAGCTGGCCAGGGCCGCCGGGCTGCCCGCCTCCAGCAGCTCCTTCGCCTTCGTGCACGCGGTGCGTGAGCTGGGGGCGTCCCGGGTCGCCGTCGCGGCGACCTATTCCGAGGACGTCGCCGCGCTCTTCGCCGGCTTCCTCGCGGCCGGGGGCGTCGAGGTGACCGCGACCCGGGGCGCGGGCATCATCAACGCGTCCGACGCCGCGGCCGCCGACGTGGACCGGGTCAAGGAGCTGGCCGTGGCGGGCGACCACCCCGACGCGGAGGTCGTCCTGCTCCCCGACAACGCCCTGCACACCACCGCGTTCGTCCCCGAGCTGGAGGAACTGCTCGGCAAGCCGGTCCTCACCGCGAACCAGGTCGCCGTCTGGGAGGGGCTCCGGCTCGCCGAACGCCGCATCTGGGCACCGACCCTCGGCACCCTCTTCGCGACCCGTGAACCCCCGGTGGGCGCCGGGGAGCCGCGGGGCATCGAGGTGCGCGAGTAGCCGCGAGCAGCCGCGGCGACGGCGCGGGGGCGGGCCGAAACGGCCGCACGGGAATAAGCGGAGCCATCCTCCTGTTTGCACCCTCCGATACGCAGACGCACCGGAGAGGCCGAACACGTGGAAGAGAACCGAGGCGACGGCATTCGCGGCACCGCGGGAGGGACGGCCCCCGTGCCCCTCTCCGTGCTCGACCTGGTGGGCGTGGGCGCCGGCCGGACCGCGAGCCAGGCCCTGCGCACCAGTGTGGACATCGCGCAGCTCGCCGAGCGCCGCGGCTTCCACCGCTACTGGGTCGCCGAGCACCACTCGATGCCGGGTGTGGCCTCCTCCTCGCCCGCCGTCATCCTGGCGCACCTGGCCGCGTACACCGAACGCATCCGGCTCGGGTCCGGCGGCGTGATGCTGCCCAACCACGCGCCGCTGGTCATCGCGGAGCAGTTCGGCACCCTGGAGGCGATGGCTCCCGGACGCGTCGACCTCGGCCTCGGCCGCGCACCCGGCACGGACGGGGCGACGGCCGCCGCCCTGCGGCGCACGGACCGGCTCAACGAGGGCGCCGACGACTTCCCGGAGCAGCTGGCCGAACTCGTCCGCTTCCTGGACGACGACTTCCCCGACGGCCACCCCTACGCCCGGATCCACGCCGTCCCCGGACCCGTCCAGGCCACCTCGCCCGGCGGGGTCCAGTCGGCCGCCCGGCCCCCCGTCTGGCTCCTGGGCTCCTCCGGCTTCAGCGCACGGCTGGCCGGCGTCCTCGGGCTGCCCTTCGCCTTCGCCCACCACTTCTCCGCGCGCAACACCGTGCCCGCCCTCGACCTGTACCGCGAGTCCTTCCGGCCCTCCGCGGTGCTCGACGCGCCGTACGCCCTCATCGGGGTCGCGGCGCTGGCCGCCGACGAGGAGCGCGAGGCGCGGCGGCAGGTGCTGAGCGGCGCCCTTTCGATGGTCCGGCTGCGCACCGGCCGCCCCGGTCTGGTGCCGAGCCCCGAGGAGGCGGAGGCGTACGAATTCAGCCCCATGGAGCGCGAGTTCGTCGACGGCTGGCTGAAGGACATCGTCCACGGCACGCCCGACGAGGTCCGCAGCGGCCTGGACGACCTGGCGAAGCGCACCGGCGCGGACGAGCTGATGATCACGGCCAACGCGCACGGCGGTGAGGCGCGGCTGCGCTCGTACGAGCTGATCGCGGACGCCTACGGGCTGCCCGGCGCGGCCTGACCCGGCAAGGCCCCCGGCACCCGGCTCCGAGGGCTCAGCCCTCCTGGGGCCGGGTGCCGATCAGTTCGGCGATGCGCTCCGGGGCCACCGCCCGCGAGTACAGCCAGCCCTGACCGGTGTCGCAGCCGATCCGGCGCAGGCGTTCCGCCTGGCCCGAGGTCTCCACGCACTCCGCGGTGACCGTCAGGCCCAGGCGGTGCGCGAGCTGCACCATGGCCTCCACGATCGTCTCGTCGGCCGGGCTGGGGTGGGCGCCGTCCTCGTAACGGAAGCCCCGCACGAAGGACCCGTCCAGCTTCAGCACCGAGACGGGCAGCCGGCTGAGATAGGCCAGGTTGGAGTAGCCGGTACCGAAGTCGTCGATCGCGATGCGCACCCCCATGTCGCTGAGCGCCTGGAGGACCCGCAGCGGCCGGCCCGACGAACCCATCACGGCGGACTCGGTCAGCTCCAGCTGCAGCAGGCGGGGGTCGAGCCCGGTCTCCGCGAGGATCTCCGCGACGTCGGCGACCAGGTCGGAGTCCCAGACCTGCCGCACGGCGACGTTGACGCTGATGAACAGGGGCCGCTCGTCCGGGTGTTCCAGCTGCCAGCGGCGCGCCTGGCGGCAGGCCGTGCGCAGCACCCACCGCCCGAGCTCGACGATCGCGCCGTCCTCCTCCGCGATCGGCACGAAGCGGCTCGGGGCCAGCTGCCCGAAGCGCGGGTGGTTCCAGCGGACCAGGGCCTCGACACCCCGTACGACCTCGTCGGCCATGCCGACCAGCGGCTGGTACTCCAGCGTGAACTCGCCGCGTTCGACGGCGGGCCGGAGCGTGGAGGAGAGCGCCTGCCGGGTCATCCGGTGCGCGTTGCGCTCGGGGTCGAAGAGGGTCCAGCGGGCCCTGCCGTCGGCCTTGGCCCAGTACAGCGTGGTGTCGGCGGCCTGCATCAGGGCGGTGGCCGAGGTGCCCGCCGAGGCCCGTTCCACCACGCCGATCGACGCGGACACCGACAGCCGGGTCCCCGAGACGTCGAACGGGCGCTGCAAGGCGGTGAGCACCGAACGGGCGAGCTCGGTGAGCTGGTGCGTGCCCGCCGAGTCCTCGATCAGGATCGCGAACTCGTCGCCGCCCATGCGCGCCACCAGGTGCCCGCCGGTGCGGTGTGCGCCGGCCTCGGCGCAGTCGGTGAGCCGTCCGGCGACGGCGGCGAGCAGCCGGTCCCCGATGCGGTGCCCCAGGGTGTCGTTGACCGCCTTGAAGCCGTCGATGTCGAGGTAGCAGAGGCCGATGCGGCCCTCCCGGGCTGCCGGGCCCTCCTGGAGGGGCCCGGTCTCCAGGGCTCCCGTGAGGCGCTCGAAGAACAGCGTGCGGTTGGGCAGGCGGGTCACGGGATCGTGTATGCGCAGATGGCGCAGGCGCTCCCGCAGTTCGCGCCGGTCGCTCACATCGGCGAGGGACAGCAGGGCGCGGCCCGTGCCGGCGGCGGGTTCCCCCATGGGGACGACGGTGACCTCCGCCCACAGCGGCCTTCCGTCGGCGTGCTTGAGTCGCAGGGTGCACCGCAGCTGCTGACGCTCGCCGCTGAGCACCTCGCTGTACGCACGCCAGGTGGAGCTGTCCGAGGTGAGGCCGACGAGTTCCGCCGCCGGCCGGTGCACCAGGGCCGCGGGATCGGCGCCGAGCAGGCAGCCCAGCGCGTCGTTCGCCCGGACGACGTGGCCCCGGTCGTCGACCACGGCCATGGGGAGGGCGGCGGCCGAGAAGGCGGCGCGGTAGTCGCGCAGCTCGGAGAGCCCCGACCGCTGATGTTCACGCTCCGTGACGCCCGGTGGCCGTGCGCCGGAGGTCACGCCCGCTCGGGGCGCCGGCCCTTCGGGGGTTCTGCTCACCACTCGCTCCCACTGTGCAGATCGTCGTGAACAGTTGTCGCCGGGCAGGGGTTTCGGGCGGCGTGCCGCGCCGCAGGCGCTGACCACGCCGGAAAACGAGGTGAAGCATAGAGGGTGGTGCGTCGGCGGTACCAGCGCGCCCGGGGTTTCGGACGCACGGCACGCGCATGGCCCACGGCCGTCCCCCGGATGGCGGCGTGCTGCGTTCTGCCCAGGAATGATCGATTGCGTGGTGATCTGATCTCTTCGGATTCCCTGGTGAGCGAATGTGACTGTCCGTGAGTGAGCCTCGTCGAAGCCGTGGCGATCGCTGACCCGTGTGGGGCAGCACAACAGGGCGTGCGGCGGCGAGACGGATCAGGGTGAGGACAAGCCCCGCATTCGCCACCCGGAGGTAGATGTGCCGCGTCAGCACGGACCCGGGGGAGTGGGAAGGCCGAGCCTGCGCAGCGCTGCGGCGGCCTTCACCTCCCTCCTGGCGCTCGCCGCCACCGGACTCGTGGCCGGCCCCGCCGTGGCGGCCTCGCGTGACGCGGGACCCTGTGCGCTGCCCAGGACCGGAGCCCACCACTCGCTCGGCCTCGACACGTGGAACGGCTCCTACGTCCGTCCCGACCACGCCCTCGACGCGGTCATGGTCTTCCTGTCGTTCCCGGACTCCGAGCCGGCGGTGCCCCCGGACGTGCTGGCGGCCGACTACTTCCCCTCGACCACCCGCTTCTTCGAGCGCGCCTCGTACGGGAAGTTCGAGCTGCGGGCGCATCCCCAGCACCGGTGGATCCGCATGCCGCGCCCCTCCACCTGGTACGGCATACAGCGGGACTGGGGCTCCGAGCGGCGCAGCGCCTATCTGCGGGACGCGATCGCCGCGGCCGACCCGCGGGTCGACTTCTCGGACTACGACATCGTCTACCTCGTGGCCGACCCGGACGCGCCGGGAGTCGACTCCGACGCCACGAAGGTCGTCAACTTCGACCGGCCGCTGCGCGCCGACGGCACGGACATCCGGCGCGTGGTCACCGTCTTCGAGGAACACCCCCCGGACCGCAACGTCCTCGCGCACGAGACCGGGCACGTCTTCGACCTGGCCGACCTCTACCACCGGCCCGAGGACGGCAAGGGCGACTGGGACACCTACGTCGGCGACTGGGACGTGATGGGCAGCCAGTTCGGCCTCTCGCCCGAGCTGTTCGGCTGGCACAAGTGGAAGCTCGGATGGCTCGGCGGCGAGCAGGTCGTCTGCGTGCAGGGCGCCGCCGACCTCACCCTGGAACCGATGGCCGAGGTGCCCGTGCCCGGCGCGTCCCTCGGCACCCGGCTCGCCGTCATCAGGACCGGCCCGGACACCGCCCTGGCCATCGAGGCCCGCAGCGCGACCGGCAACGACCTGACCACCTGCACCGAGGGGGTGCTGATCTACCGCATCCGCAACGCCACGCCCTCCGGCGGCGGGCCGGTCGAGGTACTGGACACCCACCCCCGCTCCGACGCCTGCTGGGACCGGTCGGTCTACCCGCCTCTCGCGGACGCCCCCCTGCGGGAGGGCGAGCGTTACTCCGTGCCGGGGGAGCGCGTCCGCGTCGAGGTCACCGACCGGACGAAGTCGGGAGCGTGGACGGTCCGGGTCACCACCGGCGTCTGAACCACGACCCGCCGGTGGTTGCCGACGGCCTCGCCCGCCCGGCCGACGAGGCCGCCCGGCCGTCCGGGCGGCACACCCTGCTGCGGCAGCCGGGAGCCGTGGCGCTCCGGCCCTCCCCCGCCTCGGGGCCGCCGTGCCCGCGCGCGTCGTCACCCACCTGCGAAAACACCTCACTTGGGTGGGCGGAGGCGACTCCGCTCGCGGCAAAGTTCCTGTGATCCGACTCCGTTACCATCCGCGCAGCAAGCGCATGATCGCTGCGCGGAACGCCCCGCCGGAGACCCCGGCGGGAAGAAGGAGTCACAGGTGCGCATACCAGTCATTGACGCCGGTGCCCGTTGGAGGTCGTTGAGAACCTCCGGACGGGCCGTGGCCACAGCCGCGGCCCTCTGCGCCGCCGTCGTCACCACATGCGTGGTGCCGTCGCCCGCAGAAGCACGGACCACCGTGGACAACGTTGTCGAAGCGGCCCCTCCCACGGGGCGCGACCGGGTGGAGACGCAACCGCTGTGCGGCACCCCCGCGGCCGGTGAGGCGAGTTGCTTCGCCGTGCGCCGCACGGACGTGCAGAGCGGGACGGCTTTCGGTGCGGCCGGACAGGACCCCGCCGGATACGGCCCCGCGGACCTCCGCGACGCCTACGGCCTGCCCACGGGCGGGGGCACCGGACTGACCGTCGCCGTCGTCGTCGCCCATGACGCCCCCAAGGCCGAGGAGGACCTGGCGGTCTACCGGGCGCAGTACGGCCTGCCGGCCTGCACCGGCGCCGACGGCTGCTTCACCAAGGTCGACCAGCGCGGCGGGACGTCGTACCCCGAGCCCGACGAGGGCTGGGCCGGAGAGGCCGCGCTCGACCTCGACATGGTGTCCGCGGCGGCTCCCGACGCCCGCCTGCTGCTGGTGGAGGCCGACGGCCCCGAGATCGAGAACCTCGGCGCCGCCGTCCAGCAGGCAGTCGCCCTCGGCGCGGACGTGGTCTCCAACTCCTACGGCACCCGCTACTCCCTGTTCGAGGAGGACCCCGCGGTGACCGCGTGGGACTCCTACTACGACCATCCCGGAGTGGCGGTGGTCGCCTCGTCCGGCGACGACAACCACGGAGTGTCGTTCCCCGCCGCGTCGCCCCACGTCACCGCCGTGGGCGGCACCACGCTGCGCCGTGACACCGGTGCGGCCCGCGGCTGGTCCGAGTCGGTCTGGTCGCACGACGGCTACGGCGCCGGGTCGGGGTGCTCCCGCTACCTGCCCAAGCCCGCCTTCCAGAAGGACACCGGCTGCGAGAAGCGGACCGTCGCCGACGTCTCCGCCGTCGCCGACCCCGCCACCGGCGTCGCCGTCTACAACAGCTTCGGCTCCACCGGCTGGAACGTGTACGGCGGCACCAGCGCCTCCGCGCCGCTGATCGCGGGGGTCTACGCCACCGCGGGCCGCCCGGCCGAGGGGAGCGAGCCCAACACCTACCCCTACGCCGCTGACGGCCCTGCGCTCAACGACGTGACGGCGGGCTCCAACGGCACCTGCGCTCCCGCCTATCTGTGTGCCGCCGGCACCGGTTACGACGGTCCGACCGGCCTGGGCACCCCCAACGGCCTCGACGCCTTCCGCATGGGCCCGCACGGCCGCCTGTCCGGCACCGTCACCGACAGCCGCACCGGCAAGGCCGTCGCCGGCGCGTCCGTCACCGCCGGTTCCGACTACCGCACCGACACCGACGGCCAGGGCCGCTACGCGCTCACCCTCCCGGCCGGGAAGCACGACGTCACCGTGGACGCGTACGGCTACGGCACCCTCCGCGTCGGAGGGGTCACGGTCGACGACGGCGACGTCCTCACCCGCGACCTGGCCATCCACACGGTGCCGAGCAGGACCGTGTCCGGGACCGTCACCGACGCCTCCGGGCACGGCTGGCCGCTCTACGCCTCGATCACCGTGGACGGTGCTCCCCAGGCCCCGGTGTGGACCGATCCCAGGACCGGCCGCTACGAGGTCTCGCTCCCGGTCGACCACCACTACACGCTCCGCGTCGCCAGTGCCTACCCCGGCTACCAGGCCGCGAGCCGGACGGTCGAACTCGGCCGCACCTCGCGCACCCTGGACATCGGTGTCCCGGTGGACGCCGGGACGGCCACCGCCCCCGGCTACGAGGTGAAGCGGTCCGGCAGCACCGAACCGTTCGCCTCGGCCGTCTCCGCCCCCGGCGGCTGGAGCGTGTCCAACGCCGAGGGCACCACGGGCGGCTGGGTCTTCGACGATCCCGCCGGGCGTGGCAACACCACGGGCGGTGACGGCGCGTTCGCCGTCGCCGACAGCGACCATTACGGCTCCGATGTCACGCAGGACTCCCAACTCCTCAGCCCCGCATACGACCTGACGGGCCGGACCGTCCCGTACGTCGCGTTCGACACCGACTACCGCGGCTACGAGGAGCAGTCCGCGTCCGTCGACGTCAGCACCGACCACGGCCGCTCCTGGACGAGCGTCTGGAAGCACTCCGCAGACTCCGTCGCCGGCCCCGCGCGCGTGGAGATCCCCCTCACCGGATACGCGGGCCTGGCCGACGTCCGGCTGCGTTTCCACTTCACCGGCAGCTTCGGCTGGCTGTGGGCGGTGGACAACGTGTTCGTCGGTGACCGCACCTACGACGCGGTGCCCGGAGGGCTCGTCGTCGGCCGTACCGTCGACGCCAACACCTCCGACCCGGTCGACGGCGTCCGGGTGACCGGCGTGGAGGGAAGCTCCCCGAGGCCCGCCGTCTCCGCGGCCACACCCGCCGACCCCGGCCTCGACGACGGCTTCTTCTGGCTGTTCGCCCCCACCGGTGACGCCGCACGCAGCGCCGTGCAACCCCTGACGGGGGCACGGCACCTCTACTCCGACCGCACCGAGAAGGTCCGCGTCGTCCGCGACCGGACCGTTCACCAGGTGCTCTCCCTGGAGGCCGGGCGCATCAAGGTCTCTCCCGGCACGATCGAGCGGACCGTACGGTCCGGCCACACCGTCCGGCAGAAGGTGACCCTGCGCAACACCGGAGGCGCGGCGGCCACCGTCACCCTCCACGAGGCCACCGAGGCCGTCACCGGTCCGCCGCCCGGCGACACCTGGCAGTCCCTCCCGGGCCTGCCCTACGGCATCATCGACAACGCCGTGGACACCTACCGGGGCATCGTCTACAGCGGCTTCGGCATGGAGGGCGACGACACGGTGCAGCGGCAGCTGCACGCGTACGACCCCGCGGCAGGCGAGGGCGCCGCGTGGAAGGAACTGGCCCCCGCGCCCGAGGCCCGCCGCGGCACCGTCCACGGCTTCATCGACGGCAAGTGGTACGTGGCCGGAGGCAAGAACGACTCCGGCGCGAACGTCCGGGAGGTCGCCGTCTACGACCCGGCCACCGACACCTGGTCCTCGCGCGCCGCGGCACCCGCCGCCTACTCGCTGTCCGGCAGCGCGGTGCTCGACGGCCGGCTCTACATGATCGGCGGCTGCGCCGACAGCTGTGGCGTGACCCGGGCCCAGGCCTACGACGTCGCGTCCGACAGCTGGCGGACCCTGGCGCCGTACCCCCTGCCCATCGCCTACCTGGCCTGCGGAGGGGTCGACGGGCACGTGGTCTGTGCCGGCGGCCAGACCCCCGGCACCGGCGTCGTGGACAGCGCCTACTCCTACGACCCGGCCACCGACACCTGGTCGCCGGCGGCCGCCCTCCCGGTCGGACTGTGGGGCTCGGCGTACACGACGGCGAACGACCTGCTGCTGGTGTCCGGCGGCTCCACCGGCAGCGCGGCCGCCGCGTCGGTCACCGGCCGGGGCTTCGCCTACGACCCGGACACCGACGCCTGGACGCCGCTGCCCGGGAGCGGCACCCCCGTCTACCGCGGCGGCGCGGGCGCCGGCCTCTACAAGGTCGGCGGCAGCACGGGCAACGGCAGCTCCAATGGCGTCACCACCGCCGAGTACCTGCCCGGATACGCGCTGCCCGGTTCCACGGACGTCCGCTGGCTGGGCGTCAGCGCGAAGAAGGTCACGGTCCCCGCGCACTCCTCGGTCACGGTCGAGACCGTGCTGGACGCCGCGACGGCAGCGACGAGGAAGGCCGGCACGTACCGTGCCGCGCTCGGTGCGACGCACGACACGCCCTACCCGCTCGCCCCCGTCACGGTCACGATGAAGGTGACCACCGGCCGGCACGGGCACTGACGAGGCCGGTCCCCTCGGACCTGCCCTCGGCACAACAGGGCGGGCCGGTCCCGAGGGGACCGGCCCGCCCCGCCCGTTCCGGTGGCTACTGCTTCTTCAGAGTGAAGTCGCCGGTGACGACCGCCCCCTTCGTGATCTTCAGGGTGGTGGCCACCGGCCGGTAGCCGTCCTTGGCGACGATGACCTGCAGCGGGTTGTTCCGGGCGTCCAGCCACAGGGAGTACGTGCCGTCGGCAGCCGTCCGGAGGGAGTAGCCCGCCGCCCAGCTGGTGATCTCGACGGTCGCGCCGGCGAGCGGCTTGGTGGTGCCGTCGCTCTGGACACCGCGGATCGTCCCGGTGATCTTGCCCCAGGTCTTCGGCGGGTCGACGTGCAGCGACACCGGGAGCTTCCGCATCCCGTACGGGGTGTCGTTGTCGAGCGTCAGCACGGCGGTGAAGTCACCCGGCTGGGCGACCTCGGGCACCGAGGCGTCCAGCGTGACGGCCACCGTCGCACTCGCCCCCGGCTGCAGCGTGAACCGCTTGGCATCCGTGCTCAGCCAGGTGACGTCGGTCTCCCCGCCCTGGTCGTAACCCGGCAGCAGCTCCACGGTCTTGCTGGGGGTGTACGGCGCGCTTCCGCCGCCGACCTTGTAGAGGCCGAGGCCCGCGCCGCCGCGGTACGTCGCCAGGTCGGCGTTGGGCAGTGCGGACCAGGCACCGGCCTCCGGGTCGAAGGCGAAGCCCTGGTTGGTGATCGCCTCGTGGGTGATACCGCTCGACATCACGAGCTGGTCGCCGGCCGCGGCGTAGGACGAACTCCACAGCGGGATGGGGAGGTCGGGAAGCGCCGTCCAGGAGTCGGCGCCCGGGTCGTAGACGTAGGCGTGGTCGCTCTCGCCGACGGAGTCGGCGTTGCCCCCGGCGCAGTACAGCTTGCCGTTGACACCGGCGCAGGACTCCCAGGAGGTCCGCTCCGGGTAGTCGGCGATCCGGGACCAGGTGTCGGCGCCGGGGTCGTAGGCGTACGCCTCGACGGTGCCGCAGCCGACGTCGCAGCCGCCCACGGTGTAGAGCTTGCCGTCGAGCGCCGCGTTGCCCTGCCCCGCGTAGGCCACGGGGGCCGGTGCCCCGGTGGTCCAGGTGTCGGTGCCGGGATCGTAGATCTCCAGCTCGGGGTCGGTGGTGCCGTCCGCGCGCCAGCCGCCGACGGCATAGAACCTGCCGTCGACGAACTGGCCCGAGGGCGCCTCCCGGCCGTCGGCCGCCGCGGCCGCCTCCGTCCAGGTGCCGACGACCGGGTCCAGGACGAACATCTTGCCGGTGACGCCGCGTCCGTCGAACCCGAAGGCGGAGTACACCTTGCCCTCGTGGGTGCCGACCGCGTTGCCGAGGACCGTCTCCGGGAGGTCGGGCGCGCTCTGCCAGGCGGAGCCGGAGGGGGCGGCGGGCGTCCGCCGGGCCGGTGCCGTGCCCTTCTTGCTCGCGTACGGGGAGAACTTCCCCTTGACGGTCTGCAGCGGAGCGCCGGCTCCCGCGGACTGGGGGTGGAAACCGCCCGACCGCTCGCCCACGGTGACCGATACGGGCGCGCCGCCGGTGTTCTTCACCGTCAGGTTCCGGGCGGCCGACTTCCCCCATCCGACGGTGGCGCCGACGGATTCCGGGTTCACCGTCAGCTGCCCGGCCCTGAGCTTGAAGGAGACCGGGACGGCACTGTCCGCGGCGACGGCCACGGTCTTCGTGAGCTGTGTGTAGCGGGGCCTTGCCGCGGTGACGTCATGCCTGCCCGTACCCGGCGAGAACAGGAGGTAGAGGCCGTCGTCGAGCGCGGGGTCGCCGGGGGTGGCGACCGTGGTCGTGGTCACCTTCGGGTCGTCCTTCGCGGTGACGGTGGCGCCGGCCAGGCCCTTGCCCGTGTTGGCGTCGGTCACCGTGCCGGTGACGAGACCGCCGGGCGTCGGGGCGTAGTCGCGGTTGCCGACGAAGACGTCGTCGATGCCCCACCACCACGCGAACTGGGTGACGAAGTGGAAGCGCACCCGGACGTCCGGCTCCCCGGCGAAGCCGGTGAGCGGGACCTCGATCCTCGCGTGGTCCGCGAAGCCCGCCGTCGTCCTCCACACGGTCTTCCAGGTGGCTCCGCCGTCGGAACTGGCGTCGGCCGAGATCGCGTCGTCCCCGGCCGCCCAGTACATGGCGCCGAAGGCGAGTTCGGGATCGGCCGTACCGGTGAGGTCGAAGGCGGGGCTGATCAGCTGGGAGTCGAAGGGCGACCCGATCGTGGCGTTGTCGGCGACGGCGAAGGCGCCGTCACCGCCGGTCTGGTTGCCCTGCCCGCCCGGGTCGTCGAACGCCCAGCCGCCCTCGGTGCCGTCGGCGTTGACGACCTTCCAGCCCTGGGGGGCCGAGTCGGTGGCGGCGAAGTGCTCGGTGGGTCCCGCCAGGTGCACGGCGTAGCCGGGCGCGGTGGCCTTCCAGGGATCGGCCGACAGCGGCACCTTCAGCGACTGGGGCGCGTCGCCGACCGTGACGGTCCTGGTCACGGGCGTGTAGCCGGGCAGGTAGGCCTCCGCGCGCAGCGTGTAGGCGTGCCCCTGCGGGAGGCTCAGCGTGAACGCGCCGGTGGCCGGGTCGGTCCACACCGGACCTCCGGGGACCCCGCTCACGGTGATCCTCGCGTACAGCGGCCAGTCGTGCCCCGAGCCGTCGGTGACCTTGCCGGAGACCGGCTGACTCGGTACGGGGGCCAGCGCGAAGTCCCGTTCCAGCGTGGTGCCGTCGGTGACGGCCACGTCCTCGGCGGTGCCGGTGGCGTAGCCGTAGGCGTCGGCGGTCACGTCGTGCGTGCCCACCGGGACGTCGAGGGTGTAACCCCCGTCGGCTCCGCTGCGGGTGGCGACGCCGTCACCGGTGCTGACCACGGCACCCGCGAGCGGCGTGCCCGTGGACCGGTCGGTCACGGTGCCGGACAGCGTCCCGTGCGGGCCGGCGCGGAAGGCACGCAGGCCGTCGGGGGTGCCCAGGCCCGTCGGGCCGTCGTATCCGACGGCGCCCGAGCACAGGTAGGCCGGGGCGCAGGTGCCGTTGCTGCCCCCGGTCACGTCGTTCAGGCCGGAACCCGCGTCGTAGGGATAGGAGTTGGGGTAGGTCCCGCCGGCAGGGGTGCCGGCGTTCGCGTAGACCGCGGCGATGATGGGGGCGCCGGCGCTCGTGCCGCCGTACTGCGCCCAGCCGCCGGCACCGTACGTCTGGTACACGGCGACGGGGGTGGCGGGGTCGGCGACCGCGGCGACGTCGGCGACCGCCCGGTTCTCGCAGCCGGTGTCCTTCTGGAAGGCCGGCTTCGGCTGGTAGAGCGAGCATCCCGACCCGGCGCCGTCCCAGACGGTCTCGGACCAGCCCCGCTCGGTGCCGCTGTCGGCGGTCAGCGAGGTGCCGCCCACGGCGGTCACGTGCGGCGACGCGGCCGGGTAGGACACGCCGTGTCCGAAGTCGCCGGAGGAGGCGACCATCGCCACGCCGGGGTGGTCGTAGTGGGCCTCCAACTCAGTCGAGTCGGAGGGGTCCTCACCGCTGCCGGAGCGGTAGTCGGTCCCGTAGGAATTGGAGACGAACCCGGCGCCCAGCTCCACCGCCTGGTCCACGGCGGCGCCGAGGTCCTCGAAGGTGGGGCTGTCGGCCTCGACGAGCAGGATGTGAGCGTTCGGGGCGATCGCGGAGACCATGTCGAGGTCGAGCGATATCTCCCCGGCCCAGTCGGGGTCGGGCTGCGGATAGCCGGTGCCGCCGCGCTGGTCGACCTTCCGGAAGCAGCCGTTGTCCGTGGTGCACGCGGGCAGGCCGTACTGCTCGCGGTAGACCGCCAGGTCGTCCTCGGCGGTCGGATCGTCGAACGCGTCGACGACGGCGATGGTCTGCCCCGCACCGCCGTCGTCGGGCAGGTTGTAGGCCGAACGCAGGTCGGCCGGTCCGAAGCCGCCCGGTGCAGTCGCCGTCCGCAGGCCCTTCGACGGCTGCACATCGGTGCGCCGCAGGGCGAAACAGGTGGCCTCGCCCTTCTTCGCGGCGCCGCAGGCCGCCTCGAAGGGCACCTCTGCGTCACCCGCCGCGGTGGCTGTGGCCGCAGTCGCGGCCGGGGGTGAGGGGTTCTGGGCCCAGGACGGTGTCTGGACTCCCAGCACCGCCACCGCGGCTGCGCCGAGCGCCGCCGTCCAGGTGACCAGTACCCGCCCGAAGGGCGGGCGGGATATACGTAAAGCGCGCAATGTCCGGCTCTCCTGTCAACACGCGAAGCAACGAACTCGTGAAGGTTCGGCGGCGATCCTGCTGCGGCCGGAGTCCATTAGCGGAGTGATCTTGCCTACGCGTCAACGTCCGTCGGGGCAGACAAAAGGGCCTGGTCGCGCGATGGTCCCGGCCCCGCGCACGCGACGGCCCGGCCCGATGCCGACGTATCCGGACATCGGGGCCCTCGACCGGTCCGGGGCCCGTGCCGGGCGCACGAAGAAGCCCCCTCGCTTCCGCGAGGGGGCTTCTTCCGTCTGTGCGCCGTCAGGGACTCGAACCCCGGACCCGCTGATTAAGAGTCAGCTGCTCTAACCAACTGAGCTAACGGCGCCTGGTGACGTCGTAGACATTAGCACCCGGATCGGCGGGAGGAAAAATCGAATATCCGGTGGTCGACGGGGCCGCCGACCTGCCCACACGTACGCACGCCCACAGAAGCACGTCCGGCCCCGGCAGCCAGGGGTTGCGGGTGTCCGGGGCGACCACCCAGCGGGGTCCGCCGGCTCCCGCGCCACCGGCCAGCGGCGGGACGGTGACCGCGTCGCCCGCGCCGTGGCAGAGCACGGGGGGCAGGGCGCCCTGCTGCTCCCGGGTGCCGTCTCCGGAGCCGGTGCCCCACTCCTCCCAGGCCAGCAGGGACGGGAGCCGCTGGGCGGTGCCCGGCGAGGCGAACAGCAGCATCCGGCCCCGGTGTGTGGCGACCGGGCCGGATCCGGGGCCCTCGGCCCAGAGCCGCTCCAGCATGCGCCGGCCGAACAGCGCGGGGACGTTCACGATGTCGAACGAGGATCCGCACGGCAGCACGCCCGGGGAGCCGGGGCTGGCCTCCCACCGGGACAGTGTGCTGCGGGGGTAGGCCGACGCGCCGGCCAGCCACGCGGCCCCCGAGGCGGTGACCTGAGCGGCCCGGTCGCCGGCCCGCTCCCGCAGCAGCGTGAAGATGTCCACCCCCTGGCGCGGGTCGGCACCGGTCCGCAGGGTCGTTTCGTCACTCAGCCAAGCGCTCATGTCGTCATGTCTACCGGGCGTGACGCTTCCGTTCCCGAGAGTCGCGGAAAGCCGGACAGGGCGAACACGGACGGAGTATCTTGCCCGACGGCATATGCCACGGGTGTACCCGCCGTCACGCGTACGGCCGTCACGTGCACCGCCCCCGCGTACACCCGTTGTCACGCGTCGCAGCCGTCACGGGCACTGCCCTTGAGCGCACCCGGTGTCCCGCGTCACAGCCGTCACAGCAGCCGGTCGTCGCGTGCACCGGTCGTCGCGCGCACCCGTCCTCACGTGCACCCGTCGTCACCGCCGTCACGTGCACGGTCGTCACGTCCACCGGTCGGCACGCGGCCGGGACCGCCCCCGTCCGGCCGGCGGCCGGGGTCCCGGGGCGGCGCGGTCAGGGCGCGGGGTTGTCCAGCAGGGATCTGCCGAACTCGATCATCTTCTTGGCGTAGTCCTCGGTCCACTCCGCCCGCTCCGCTATGTCGGCGGCGGTCAGCCGGTCGAACCTGCGCGGATCGGCGAGCTGGGCGGCCGCCACGGCCTGGAACTCCACGGCCCGGTCGGTGGCCGCCCGGAAGGCGAGCGTCAGCTCCGTCGCGCGGGCCAGCAGCTCCTTCGGATCGTCCATCGACTCCAGGTCGAAGAAGTGTTCCGGGTCGGCTGCCGCCGCGGACGGCTCGAAGAGCAGCGGCGCCGGACGCAGCCTCTGCCGCTCGTTCCGCTCGGGTTGTGCCATGTGGTGTTCCTTCCTCGTGCGGCCGGACGGCCACCTTCCATTGTCCAGCCGGGCGCAAGAGCGCTGCCCAGGATCAGGGCGACCAATGCACGCGATGCTCGGCGAGATGCGCCAGAACCGCGTGGTTCGCCTCCCAGCCGTCGGGGAACTTCACCGTCACGCCCAGCTGGACCGGCTCCGTCGACGGGTGCTCGTCCAGCAGGTCGGCCACCCCCTCCCGGCAGACCACCACGCACGCGTGCCGGTGCCGCGAGGCGAGCACGCACAGCCGGCCCGTCTCCAGGTGGAACGCCGTCGCGTCCGGGCGGCCCGACAGCGGATGCAGGACCACCGTCACGTCGAACTCACGGCCCTGGAGCCGGTTCGCCGTGTCCACCGCCACACCCGTCACACCCAGCTCGGCCAGCGCGGCCCGTACCGCCGCCGCCTGGTCGCGGTGGGCCGTGCCGACCGCGACCCGCTCCGCCGTCACCGGAACCGGGTCCGGGCCGCGCTCGCTCGTCGCCGCGCCGCCCCGGTCCAGCAGCCTGCGCACCACCAGGGCCACCGCCCGCACGGCCTCCGGGTCCGTACGCGGGGTGTGCCGGGCCGGGAGCTCCAGCAGCCCCCACCCGGACTCCGCGGCCTCGTCCAGCACCCGGTCGGGGCCCGACCCGTCCGAGGGCACACCGAACGACAGCCGCCGGTCGCCGTGGTCCGTCCCGCTGCGGAAGGGCGTGTACGGGTAGAAGGCGCCCGAGACCAGCGGGGCCGCCGACGCCGGGAGCCGCCACGACACCGGCAGGCGGTGCTGGGGCAGCTGGGGGTTGTGGGCGAGCAGCGTCGAGACGGCGCTCGCCGAGGGGTCGTACGACAGGCCGGCCCACTGGTCCGCGCCCACGATCGAGAAGGGATCGAGCTGCCCCGGGTCCCCGACGAACAGCGCCCGCTCGAACAGCCCGGCCACGGCCAGCAGGGCGTCCGACCGCATCTGGTACGCCTCGTCGACGATCGCGTGCCCCCACGGCTCCACGTTCTTCACGTGGGCCCACTTGGCCGCCGTCGAGATCACGATGTCCAGTCCGGCCAGATCCGCCGCCTTCGCCGACTTCCGCACGTGGTCCAGGCCGTCCAGCGCCTTGTCGTACGGATCGGAGTCGCTGCTGTGCAGGCGGCCCACCGGGAGGTCCGGGGCCTTCTCCGCCAGCCGCAGCACCAGGTCGTCCACCTGGGCGTTGGTCTGCGCGACCACCATCAGAGGGCGTCCGGCCGCCGCGAGCTCCAGCGCGGCACGCACCACCAGCGTCGACTTGCCCGCGCCCGGCGGGGAGTCCACCACGATGCCGCGCGACGTGCCGCGCAGAGTGTCACCGAGGATCGCGGCGGTCGCTTCCGCGGCGGCGGCGCCCGGGTCGGTCACGGCTGTCACAGGAGGTCCTCCGCGGTCACGGGGTCGGGCTGCTCCGGCGGTCCGCCGGGCGGGCCGCCGTGCGTCCACGGGGTGTCGTCCGGGTCGGGCAGCTTCGGGCCGCCCCGCTGGTCGTGCTCGAACAGGGTCCAGGCGATCCGGTCGCCCGGCTCGGGCAGCGAACCCGGGGCGGGCTCCTTGCCGCGCCCCATGCGGTCGGTGATCCGCAGGACGAGGTGCACGGCCTCCGCGTCCTGCGCGCCCCCGGAGTCCGCCGCCTCGGCGTGCCCCGCGAACTCCGCCGTCTGCGGCTTGCCCTCCAGCGAGCGGTACACCTTGGTCCGCTCGCCGAGATGCGGGCGTTCGGTGGTGCGCACGGTGACCAGCGGGCGCGGCGACGGCCGCTTCGACTCGCTGTACGCCATCCGCACCTCCGTCACCTCCCCGACGAACGCCTCGCCCGCGAGCCGGCGCCCGGCGAGCACCAGCGGGTCGTCCAGAGCCTCCTGGGCGTCCAGCTGGGCCTGCGCCGTCTCCCGCGAGGCCAGCTTCTGCGCCGCCGTCACCGCGTCGTCCCGGCGCGGCTGCGGCGGCTCACCCGCGCGCACACGGTCCCGGTGCGCGGTGAAGGACCAGCGGTCCCGCGTCCAGCGGTCCTCGGCCCTGGACCCCTCCGGAAGCTCCCGCAGCAGGTCCAGCCCCCGCCACACGGCGTCCCACGTGGGCAGCAGCACCCCGGAGAGGAGCGACCTGATGTCCCGCTCGGCGGCGGCCAGTTCGCCGAGCCGGGCGTCGGCCGAGAGGCCGTCCTCGGCCGCCGCGAGCGCCGTGCGCGCCCGGTCGAACCGCTCGATCGCGGGTGCCAGCAGCTTGTTGTCGAACGCCGGGTCCGTCGCCGGACCCGCCGGGGGCCAGACCAGCTGGCCGGCCCGGTCCCGGTCCAGCTCCGCCCGCAGCGCCGCCTCCGCCCCGGACGCGCCGGCCGGCGGGTCGACCCAGGCGAGCAGCGCGCCGAGGTGCTGGTCCTCCAGGCTGCTCTGCCCCGTCGCCCAGTGGCGGTTGAGCAGATCGGTCGTGGCGAGCAGCAGCGACGAACCGGGGACCCGCGCCCGCTCGCCGTAGTGCGTCAGCCAGCGCCCGAGCAGGGGCACGCGGGCGGGTGCCGGATACGGCGTGTCCGGGTCGTCCTCCACCGTGCGGCGGAAGCGCATGGACCGGCCGAGCAGCCGCACGAAGTCGATGCCCGCCCGGCTGGGAACCACCAGCTGGGCAGCGTCCGAGCAGAGTTCGACCTCGACCTTGACCTTCTTGCCGGTCTCCGGATCGGTCTCCGCGCGCTCGGCGGGCTCGACGGCGTCCGCGTGGGACTCGATGTGCGGGAGCACCGCCTCGGCCAGTTCGGCGAGGAAGGCGAACCGCAGGTCGCGGTCGCGCGGCTGTGCCACCACCAGCAGCCGGGGCGCCGCGCGGTCCGTGCCGACGAGCGCGCCGAGCGGGGCGCCGGCCTCACCGGCGGTGGTCAACGGCACGAGCACGAGCGGCTCGTCGGCCAGATGGCGGTGGCGCACGGTCGCCAGCGGCTGGGCCCGCCCGCTGTCCACCGCCTCGAGCCGGGCCAGTGTGGTGATCAGCGACATGCGGCGCCGTCCCTCGCGCTCCCGAGTGCTTCGGCCCGCAGCGCGGCGGCCCGGCGCAGGGCCGCGACCGTCGGGTCGGCGGGGTCGCCCTCCTTGCCGGCCGCGGCGGCCAGCACCCCGGCGACGGTCGTCAGGCCCCCGAGCTCGCCCCGCACGCTCCGGCCCAGTGACTCCACCGCGCCCCGTTCCCGTGCCTTCGCCCGGCAGTGGAAGGCCAGCTCGCAGGCGGCGAGGCACTCTGGTGCGTACGCCGCGGGGACCGCCTCCACTGCGGTGCCGAGCTCCTCGGGGGTGCGGTCGGGGGCGAAGGTCGTGCCCTCGGGGAGCGCCGCCGCGATGTCCTCGACGCGGGTGAGCCGGGTCAGCTGGCGCAGGGTGACGGCGCGCTGCTTGCGCACGTCCACGACCGAGGCGGTCGGCAGGTTGGAGAAGTCCTTCGGGCAGACCAGCAGGACCCGGTGCCCGACCCGGGCGCCCTCGGTCACCGCGGCCACCCGCTCCAGGGCGAGGACGTAGACGGCGGACTGGCGGGCGGCCGCTCCGACCTTCGCGGCGTCCGCCGAGGCGTCGATCATGGGGAAGGACTTGATCTCGACGACCGTCCAGGTGCCGTCGGGGTGCACCACCACGGCGTCGGGTTCCAGATAGGCGGGGGAGCCCGCCACCTCCAGGGCCAGCATCGGATGGTCCAGCAGCGCCCAGCCGCCGGCCTCGGTGGCCTCCCGGAGCGCCAGCGCCGTACGCGCGGCCCGTCCCTCGGGCCCGGCGGCCGTCAGGTCGGGGACCGAGGCCTCACCGGGGGAGTCCGCCCCGTCACCGAGGCGCTCGAAGAGCAGGCGCAGCAGCTCCGTGCCGCCGTCCGCCTTGACCTTCGCCTCGAAGGCGTTGCCCCGGACGAACGCGAACTGCGACTGGCCGAACGTGGCGCCCGAGCCGAGAGCGGTGGCCAGCCCGGCCTTGTCGACACCCGCGCCGTCGAGCAGCGCGCGTCGCCTGCACCCCGGGTTCGCGGCGAGCGCGGCCAGGGCGCGTGCGTCGAGCGGATGCGGCGCGACGGACGGTCCGCGCAGCTCAGCGAGCCGCTGCCGGAGCGTCGTCGCTGGCCTGGGCCGCGAAGCCGGTGCTCGCGTCAATGGAATCTGCGGAGGGGGTCCGCCTGCCGGGTATTCGCTCACCCGCGGAAGTCTTGCATCCGTCACTGACAATCGTGGATCTCATGGGGACGGCGACGGCCGGGGGCCGGGCGAACAGGGCCGCGACCCTGCCCTTCACGCCGTCCGCGATCCACATGAACGGCCTGGTCAGCAGCGCACCCACGGCCATCACGGCGGCACCGGCCACGGCGTCGAGGAAATAGTGGTTGGCCGTGCCCATGACGACGAGGACGGTGAGCAGGGGGTAGGCGACGCCGGCCGCCCGGACGAGCGGGTGGCGGCCGTGGCGCCACAGCAGCACGCCGCACCACAGGGCCCAGCCGACGTGGAGGCTCGGCATCGCCGCGTACTGGTTGGTCATTCCGCTGAGTCCGCGCGGGGCGCTCGCGCCGGCGCCCCACCAGCCGTACGCGCTGTACTGGGCCATCGTGTCGACGAAACCGTGGTGGGCGTCGAGCAGCCGGGGCGGGCAGGTCGGCATCAGCGTGAAGCCGACGAGGCCGAGGAGCGTGGAGGTCATCAGCCAGGTGCGGGCCGCGCGGTAGACCGCGGTCCGGCGGCGGAACAGCCAGATCAGCACGGCCGGGGTGACGAGGTAGTGCAGTGAGGCGTACGCGAAGTCGGCGGGTATGCCCAGGGAGGGGTGGGCGGTGAGCAGCCGGTTGAGGGGGTGCTCGGCGTTCAGGTGGAGTGACTTCTCCAGGCGGAGTATCGCGAGCCCGTGTTCCACGGCCGCGGGCACGTCCTCCCTGACCAGGAGCCGTCCCGCCGAGTACAGCCCGTACACCACCGCTATCAGCGGGAGCTCCGTCCACCAACGGGGCCGGGGACCGGAGGACGGTGTCGCGGTGGTGGCGTGCGGCATCCGGTGGCTCTCCCCAGGTTCATGCGGTCGACGGCGGGCGTTCAACCGTACGGCGGTCGTGTGCCTTGTTCTCCCCCGGGGGCGCCCCCTGCGAACGCCCCTGCTCGTGCGAGGGGAGGGACGCCGGGACCGCCCCGCGGGTTGCCCGTGGAGCATGTGCGGGATGATGGAGCGGGGCCCTCGCCCGCATCCGTCCCCCACCGGTTGCCCGCGATCGCCGCTCCGAAGCTGTCCCGGACACCGCTGTCCCGGACCCGTCAGATCCTAGGGTCCCCGGATCATCGGATCTCAGTATTTTTCAGGGAGAGCCGTATGGCACCGCGCATCCTGCTCGCCCGGCACGGCCAGACACAGTGGTCGGTGCAGGGCAATCACACCGGCAGGACCGACATCCCCCTCCTCGACGCCGGTCGTGAGGGCGCCAAGCTGCTCGGCGAGCGGCTGCACCGGCAGCCCTGGGGAGGCCTGCCCGGGGTGGAGGTGCGGACCAGCCCGCTCGTCCGGGCCGCCGAGACGTGCGCACTCGCGGGCTTCGGGGACCGCGCCGAGCCGTGGGACGCGCTCATGGAGTGGGACTACGGCGACTACGAGGGCCTGACCCCCGCGCAGATCAAGGCGGACCGGCCCGACTGGCTCATCTGGCGCGACGGGGTCCCCGGCGGCGAGACGACGGCCGAGCTCGCGGCCCGGGCCGACGAGGTCGTGGCGTGGGCGCGGTCCTCCGACCGCGACGTGCTGGTCTTCGCCCACGGGCACATCCTGCGGGCCCTGGGCGCGCGGTGGCTGGGCGAGGACGTGTCCTTCGCCGCGCGGATCCGCCTGGAGCCGACCTCGCTGTCGGTGCTCGGCTGGGCGTACGGCCTTCCCGCCCTGGAACGCTGGAACGACACGGGTCACCTGGACCGCTGAGGGCTGTCCCGTAGCCGGGCCCCCGCCCCGGCGCTCCACGGCGGGGCGGGACGGATCTCGCGCACCGGAGCCGGGGCTCGCGGGACCGCTCACGCGCGCCGGGATCGGGACCGCTCACGCGCGCCGGGGCCGGCGGAGGCCGGCTCAGGCGCTGGGCGGGAGCTCCTCGTAACGGGCCAGCAGCGCCGCCACCTCCGGGCCGCCGCGCGGCCTCAGCACGCGTACGGCGCTCGCCAGCATCCCCCTGATACGGGAGGACTGGACCCGGTCGAGCAGATCCAGCACCTGGTGCCCCGCGGCCGCCGCCTCGTCCGCCGTGCCCGCGCGCGCCAGGTCACCGGCCAGCTGGGCCCGGTACAGCGCGAGGTTCCGGGTGAAGTGCGGGTCCTGCAGCCGGGTGGCCCGCCGGGCGTGGCGTGCGGCCCTCGGCCAGTCGCCCAGGGCGGACCAGCACTGCGCCTCCAGCAGTTCGAGCTCCGCCTCCCGGAAGAAGCTCATCCACTCCGGGTCCGCGTCGCACGGCCCCCGGCCGAACGCCGTGCGGGCCCGGCCGATCGCCTGTTCGCACCCCGTACGGTCCCCGAGCCACGCCCGGGCACCCGCCTCCCGCAGCGCGAGCAGGGCCAGCAGCCGCGGGGAGCCGAGCGGACCGGCCGCGCGCTGCCCGGCCTCCGCCGCCCGGACCGCCTCCCGGGCCCGTCCCGTGTCGCGGGCCAGGAACGAGGCGTTGCAGAACGCGTGCGCCTCCAGCGCGGCGTCGCCGGCCAGCCTGGCCGTGGCGAGCGCCTCCGCGTAGTGGGACCGGGCGTCGTCGAAGCGCCCCGAGTCGTGGGCCAGCCAGCCCACCGAGATCGCCAGCTCACCGGCGCCGGCGTGCAGCCGGTCGACGGTGCTGCGGCGGCTCGCCGTCCCCGAGTCGAGCAGCGCGTACGCGGCCCGCAGGGGCTGGGAGGCGCGGCGGTAGAGCCCGTCGGCGCCGTGCCGGTCGTCCAGCAGCCGGATCTGGCGGACCGCCTTCTCGACGGCGCTGACCTCGGCCTCGCCGACCCGGCGCTGGGCGGGGACGCCGAGGGGGCCCGCCGCGGCGGACCGGCCGCCCAGGCCCAGGGACGCGGCCGCCATCGTGGCGGTACCGCTGGTCATGAACACGCGACGCAGCACGTCGCTCTCCTCGTGGATGTCACTGTCGAGCGCGGGGGGTGTGGTGGGAGGGGGTACGGACGCGCTGCGGGCCCCCCGGCCGCGCACGCTCTCACGGTCCGAGAAGCCCAGGTCCGCCAGGGTCGCCCCGGGGAACATGTGCAGGAACACCCGTTCGTACGCGTAGTTGGGGCAGCGGATCTCGCCGGACTCCACGCGTCCGATGTACCGGGCGTCGCACGCGACCTGTTCACCGATCTCGCGGGCGGCCCTGCGGACCGCCGCCGCGAACTCACCCGCGGAGCGCTGTGCGCGCAGCCGCCGGAAGACGAGGTTGGGAACTGCCCGTGTCGACACCATGGCGGGGCCCTCTCTGGCGCAGCCGGGCTCCTGCTTCCGGTGTCCCGGCGGAGCAAGAACGTACCTGCTGTGACGGACTCCGTACGCTGCGTTTACCTATAAACCGGACATCTCACCCGTGATCCGCCATGAACTGCCACCCTTTGCGGCGGCGTGCCGCCGTAGCCCTTGACGCCGTCGGCGCGTTGGTCCATGTGGCGACGGGGCGTGGCCCGGTCTCGAGACGAGAAGGAGGGGTTCCCTTGCCGCACACGGGCTCGGAATCCACACCGTGCGACCTGGTCACCGTCCCGGCGCGTCAGGGACTGGAAGCAGTGGACATCCTGCGCAGGGGCTCGGACCACGAGGCCGTCGGCCCCGTCCTTCACGACGGGGCGTGCGCCGTCCTCGGCTTCCTCGTGCCGCCCGGGACCGCCGAGGCGTGGGACGTGCCCGGCAGCGCCTGTACGAGGACGGACGGCCGGGGCCTGCGCGTCCCCGCCGAGCCGCCCGTCACCGGCGGCGGCTGGCTCCTGCCGCCGGCTGCGGAGGCCCCGGTCACCGACCCCGCCGTCCTGCGGGCCGCCCTCGACCAGGCGGCCCGGCTGATCGAGGCGGCCGACAACTGCCGCTGAGCCATAATGAACGGGTGGGCGGAACCCCGCCCGCAGCCGGACACCCCCAGGTGACCGGCCCGGACCCGGTGGACGAGGACGAGCGCGCGTGGCACGTCGAGGAGCGGGCGCAGGCGCGGGTGACCGCAAGCGCTCCGAGCGCCGGCAGGAGCCCGTCGCCGAGACCGTGGACGGCGGCCTCGCCGAACTCGTCCCGGACCGGGAGCGCCCCCGCGCGTGGACGCTGCTCGTGGACGGCGCCCCGCAGTCCCACGTGGACCTGGACGATCCCGCGTACCTCTCGTTCGAGTACCAGCGGCGGCTCGGCCACGTCATCGACCTCGCCGCGCCCCCCGGACGCCCCCTCCAGGCGGTCCACCTCGGCGGCGGGGCCTTCACCCTCGCCCGCTACCTCGCCGCGAGCCGCCCCCGCTCCACCCAGCAGGTCGTCGAACTGGACGCGCGCCTCGTCCAGTTCGTCCGCCGCGAACTGCCCCTCGATCCGCAGGCCCGCATACGGGTGCGCTCCATGGACGCCCGTGAGGGCCTCGGCAAGGTCCAGGACGGCTGGGCGGACCTCGTGATCGCCGACGTGTTCAGCGGCGCCAGGACCCCCGCGCACCTCACCTCCGCCGAGTTCCTGACCGAGGTGCGCCGGGTGCTGAAGCCCGGCGGCCAGTACGCCGCCAACCTCGCCGACGGCCCGCCGCTGGCCCACCTGCGCGGCCAGATCGCCACAGCCGCCTCGCTCTTCCCGGAGCTGGCCCTCGCGGCGGACCCGACCGTCTGGCGCGGCCGCCGCTTCGGCAACGCCGTGCTCGTCGCCTCCGGCCTGCCGATCGCCGTCGCCGAACTGACCCGCCGGATCGCCGGCGACCCGCACCCCGGCCGCGTCGAACACGGCCGTGCGCTCACCGACTTCACCGGCGGCGCCGCCGCCGTCACCGACGCCGACGCCAAGGCGTCCCCGGCGCCGCCGCCCGGCACCTTCACCTGAGCGCGCTCACTGGTCGACGGTCTCCACGACCGGCGGATGGCCGTTCCACGTGCAGAACACGGACACCGTCGCCCCCGCGCCGTCGCCGAAGTCCACGCGGATCCACTCCGGGTTCGTCCACACCTGCATCGACCAGCCCTGCTCGGGCGTGGCGGAGACCAGCGTCGCCGCGTCGTCCCGCAGTTCCAGGACGACCCGGCCGCCCCGCGTCGGGTAGCTCTTCACGTCGCCCGACGCGGCCGAGGGCTTCGGGGGTTCCGGGGACTTCGCCGGTCCCGGCGCCGCGGAGGGCGGCGCGGCGGACGGCCGCCGGGAGGGCCGGGCCGAGGGCTCGGCGCGAGTCGCCGCGGGGGTCGGCGAGGGCGGTGACGCCCGGTGCGTGGAGGACGAGACCGGTTCGTCCGCCGCCCGCGCGCCCACCGAGATCGGCACGGCACGCGGAGGGTCGTACACCGTCCCCGACATCACCGTGTGCACGCCCCACCACGACAGGGTCACCGCCGCCCCCGTGGCGAGCGACCACGCCAACGCGTGTACGAATCCTCGTTGCATCGGGCACATCCTGCACCACCCGCCCCGGTGCTGTCCCGGACGGGACCGGGTTCCTCCGTATGGGTTACGGTGCGGCGCATGCCTAGTGTGCTCGTGGTCGAGGACGACCAGTTCGTACGTTCCGCCCTCATCCGGCACCTGACCGAGGCCTCCCACACGGTGCGGAGCGTCGGGACCGCGCTCGAAGCGCTGCGCGAGGTCGCCCACTTCCGCTTCGACGTCGTCATCCTCGACCTCGGGCTCCCCGACCTCGACGGCGCCGAGGCGCTGAAGATGCTGCGGTCCATCACCGACGTGCCCGTGATCATCGCGACGGCGCGGGACGACGAGGCCGAGATCGTGCGGCTGCTCAACGACGGCGCCGACGACTACCTGACCAAACCGTTCTCGGTGGAGCACCTCTCCGCCCGGATGGCAGCCGTGCTGCGCAGGACCCGCGGGCCCGGCGGCCAGGCGCAGCCCCCGCGCGTCCTCCAGGTCGGCGGACTCTCCATCGACCCGCTGCGCCGGCAGGCCGAACTCGACGGCACGGCCCTGGACCTGACCCGGCGCGAGTTCGACCTGCTGGCCTTCCTCGCGGGCCGCCCCGGCGTCGTCGTACCGCGCCGCGAACTGCTGGCCGAGGTCTGGCAGCAGTCCTACGGCGACGACCAGACCATCGACGTCCACCTGTCCTGGCTGCGGCGCAAGCTGGGCGAGACGGCCGCCCGGCCGCGCTACCTGCACACCCTGCGCGGCGTCGGCGTCAAGCTCGAACCCCCGGCCTCGGGGCAGCCCGCATGAGATGGGCGCTGGTCAAGGTGTGCCTGGCCGTCACGGCCATGGTCGTGATCGCCTTCGCCGTGCCGCTCGGCCTCGTCATCAAGGAGATGGCCCGGGACCGGGCGTTCTCCGACGCCGAACGGCAGGCCGCCACCATCGGCCCCACCCTCACCATCACCACCGACCGCGAGGAGCTGACCCGCGCCGTCCTGTCCACCGACCCGGGCGGCCGGGGCCGGCTCGCCGTGCACGTCCCCGTGACCGAACCGGGGGGCACCCGCCTGGAGATCGGCACCCGCCGGGCCACCCGCGAGGACGTGGAGACGGTGGGCAGGACGGGCCGCGCGTCGATCGCCGAGGTGCGCGGCGGCTCCGTCCTGCTCCAGCCCACCGCACTGGGCTCGGGCGGCATCGCCGTCGTGGAGGTCTTCGTCGCGGAGGACGACGTGTCCAACGGGGTCGGCACCGCCTGGCTGGTGCTCGCCGGGGTGGGGATCGCGCTGATCGTCGGCTCGGTGGCCGTCGCCGACCGGCTCGGCGTACGCATGGTCGAGCCCGCCCAGCGCCTCGCGGGCGCCGCGCAGGACCTGGGCGAGGGGCGGCTCGGCACCAGGGTGCCCGAGGGCGGGCCCGCCGAACTCCACTCCGCGGCCGTGGCGTTCAACTCGATGGCCGACCAGGTGGTCCAGCTCCTGGCAAACGAGCGGGAACTCGCCGCCGACCTGTCGCACCGGCTCCGCACCCCGCTGACCGTCCTCCGCCTGAACGCGGCCTCGCTGGGCGAGGGCCCGGCCGCCGACCAGACCCGGGCCGCGGTCGAGCAACTGGAGCGCGAGGTCGACACGATCATCCGCACCGCGCGCGAGCAGCGCCCGCAGACCCAGGGCGGCCCGCCGGGTCCCGGAGCCGGGTGCGACGCGTCCGAGGTCATCCGGGAGCGCATGGGGTTCTGGTCGGCGCTGGCCGAGGACGAGGGGCGCACCGTGCGTCTGGCCGGGGTGGACCGCACCGTGCGCATCCCGGTGGCCCGGCCCGAACTGGCCGCCGCGCTGGACGCGTTGCTCGGCAACGTCTTCCGCCACACCCCGGAGGGGACCGCCTTCGCCGTCGACGTGCACCACGGCGGCGACGCGGTGCTCGTGCTCGTCTCGGACGCCGGCCCCGGCATCCCCGATCCGGCGGCCGCCCTCGCCCGCGGGGCCAGCGGACGCGACGGGTCGCGGGACGCCGTGGGCTCGACCGGACTCGGCCTCGACATCGTGCGGAGGGTCGCCGAGTCCACCGGCGGCGACCTGCGGATCGGGCGTTCCGTGCTCGGCGGCACGGAGGTGCGCATCTGGATCGGGCTCGACGGCGGGCCGGCCGAACGTACCCGCCGCGGGCACCGGGTGGGCGGACGGGGCGGCAAGCGGCAGCGACGCCCGGTGAGCGGCCGGAACACAGAGTTCCGGAGCTCCTCGGGTGCGGGGCCCGATCTTTAACCGGCGCCGATGGGCTCCTTAAGCGAACCCTAAGAACATCAACTCAGCTCCCATCAGTGCCTTTTGCCCGTTTCGGGGCGGCTAGCGTGCAGACGCAACCACCACCCCCCGCAGGACAGAGGCAGGACGCGATGAGCCACAGCACGCACCGCCGCACGACGAGCACCCGCACGAAGGCGCTCGGCGCCCTCGTCGCCGCGGCGGCCGTCGGCGGCACGGTCTTCGCACTCACCGGAACGGCCCAGGCGGCGGGCGTCGGTGCCGCGTACACGAGGACCAGCGGCTGGACGGGCGGCTACACCGGGCAGTACGTCGTCACGAACGACGCCGGAACGGCTCGTTCCGGATGGACGCTGGAGTTCGACCTGCCGTCCGGTACGAAGATCGACTCGCTCTGGAACGGCGAGTACACCGTCAGCGGCGGCCACGTCACCGTGAAGCCCGCGAGCTGGAACAAGGACCTGGCCCCCGGCGGCTCCGTGACGGTCGGCTTCGTCACCGCCTCGTCGGCGAAGGCCGCCGATCCCACGGGCTGCCGCATCGACGGCGCCGCGTGCTCCGCGGACGGCGGCGCCACCCCGGAACCCAGCGGGCGCCCGACCGGAACCCCGCAGCCCACCGCGACCGCCACTCCGACCAAGGGCGCGACGACCCCACCCGCGACGACCCCACCCGCGACGGCCCCGCCCGCCACACCCCGGCCCACGGACACCCCCGGCGGTGGCACGGCCACCGGCGCCGGCTTCGGCCCGTACGTCGACACCTCCCTCCACCCCTCCTACGACCTCCTGGACACCGTCTCCCGGACGGGCGTCAAGGAGTTCACCCTCGCGTTCATCACCTCGGGCGGCGGCTGCGCCCCGCTGTGGGGCGGGGTCACCGGGCTGGGCGACGACAAGGTGGCCGCCCAGATCACCGCCCTGCGGGCCGAGGGCGGCGATGTACGGGTCTCCTTCGGCGGCGCCGCCGGAGCGGAACTCGCCCTGCACTGCTCCTCGCCGGCCGAACTCGCCGCCGCGTACGGCAAGGTCGTCGAGGCCTACGGGCTGACCAAGGTGGACTTCGACATCGAGGGCGGCGCGCTGCCCGACACCGCGGCCAACTCCCGCCGCTCGGCGGCCATCGCCCGGCTCCAGAAGGACCACCCCGGGCTCGACGTCTCCTTCACGCTGCCGGTGATGCCCGAGGGCCTGACCCAGCCGGGTGTGGACCTCCTCGCGGACGCGAAGAAGAGCGGCGTCGGGATCGACGCGGTCAACATCATGGCGATGGACTACGGCGCGTCCTACAGCGGCGACATGGGCGACTACGCCACCCAGGCGGCCACCGCCACGCAGGCCCAGCTCAAGGGGGTGCTCGGGCTCTCCGACGCCGCCGCCTGGAAGGCGGTCGCGGTCACCCCGATGATCGGCGTGAACGACGTCGCCACCGAGATCTTCACCGTGGAGGACGCCACGCAGCTCGTGAAGTTCGCCCGGGAGAAGGGCATCGGGCGCCTGGCGATGTGGTCCGGCACCCGCGACGCGCAGTGCCCGGGCGGCGCCAAGCCCACCGCGGACGCGACCTGCAGCTCGATCCTCCAGGAGCCACTGGCGTTCACGAAGGCGTTCGGCGCCTTCGGATAGCCGCCACCCCCAAGACCAACACCTCGACGCGCGCGCCCCGGCCGGCCCCACACCCCCCACAACCGGCCGGGGCGCGCGCCCCCCTGTGCGGGCGGCCCATCGGACGTCTCCGGCCTGTGCGGGCCGTTCATCGGACGCCTCCGGTGGGTGCAAACGGAACCCTCGCTCCGCCCGGCGGAGTTCGGGGAAATAACACGGAGACCTCCGGCGGGTCCTCTGCGTGCTCCGGAGGAGCCCGCCCCGTTCATCTTCCGGCGGGCCCCTCCGGGGCACGGGCCTCCGCCGGCGGCCGTCGCCGAAATCGCCGCCGACGGCCGCCCCGCGCGGGCGCGGGGCGGGAGAATGACGTGCAACACCTCGCTGACCTGCGATGATTGGCGAATCTGGGCGCGCGGCATGCAGGGCGTTCGAGTAAACGCAAGCCCTCGGTCGGACACGTTCGCGTGACTTGCAGGACACGCTCGGGCAACAGAAGCGTCTTCAACTCTTGACACCCGCCACCTTGAGGCAGCAATCTTCCGGCATCAGCGCATGGGAGCGCTCCCATATCGATCGAGGTTTTTCGCTCGTACGGGGACGGCACCGCCCATGTCCTCTCCGTACCACTGGCACCCGCACCACCAGCGCGTATGCCGAGCACGAACGCCAGTCCCACCCTGGAACAAGGAGTAGTGGAATGCGCATCACCCGCACCGTCGCAGGTCGAAGCCGCAGAACCGCCGTCATGGCCACCACGGGCCTCACGGCCGCCGCCCTGCTGATGACCGGCTGCAGCGACTCCGGATCGGATTCCGACGAGGCCGACGCCAACGGGAACATCACCCTGACCGTCGCCGACTTCGGACAGTTCGGCTACAAGGAGGCGGGGCTCTTCGCGAAGTACCACGAGCTCCACCCGAACATCACGGTCAAGGAGAACGTCACCGCCCAGGAGACGGTCTACTACCCCAAGTTCCTCCAGCAGCTCAACACGGGCAGCGGACTCGCCGACGTGCAGGGCATCGAGGTCGGCCGTGTGAAGGAGCTCGTCGACACCAAGGCGGACGCCTTCGCCGACCTCTCCGACGTCGTCGACCCCGCCCAGTGGGTCAACTGGAAGGCGCTGCAGGCGACCACCGACGAGGGCAAGGTCATAGGCGCCGGCACCGACATCGGCCCGATGTCGATCTGCTACCGCCGTGACCTGTTCGAGCAGGCGGGCCTGCCGTCCGACCGCACCGAGGTCGCCGCGAAGTTCGCCGGCGGCTGGAAGGACTACCTCGCGCTCGGTGAGGCGTACAAGGCGAAGGCCCCCAAGGGCACCTTCTTCATGGACTCCGCCAGCGCCATGTACAACGGCGTGGTCAGCTCGGACTCGGAGCAGTACTACTCCAAGGACGGCAAGGCGATCTACAAGGACAGCGCGGGCGTCAAGGCCGGCTGGGAGCTCGCCACCGAGGCCGTCGACAAGAAGCTGACGCAGGGCCTCGCCCAGTTCAGCCCGCCGTGGCAGGCGGCCCTGCGCAAGGGCAGCATCGCCACCGTGGCCTGCCCCGCGTGGATGGCGGCGCAGATCTCCACCTACTCCGGTGACGAGTTCAAGGGCAAGTGGGACATCGCCCGCACCCCGGGCGAGACCGCGGCCAACTGGGGCGGCTCCTTCCTCGCCGTTCCCGCCAAGGGCAAGCACGTCAAGGAGGCCGGTGAGCTCGTCAAGTGGCTGACCGCCCCCGAGCAGCAGGCGGCCGTCTTCAAGGCGGCCGGTCTCTTCCCGTCGAACAAGGGCGCCTACGAGCTCCCCGACGTGAAGACCGCCAAGCTGGAGTACTTCAACAACGCCCCCATCGGTGAGATCTACGCCGAAGAGGCCCAGGTCATCCCCGCGGCCGTGCTCGGCCCGAAGGACGGTGTCATCAAGGACACCATCTCCACGCAGATCAACAACATGGAGCAGCGTGGCACGAAGCCGGACGACGCCTGGAAGGCCGCGACCGAGGCCATCGACAAGGTGATCGGCTGACCTTCGCCGGTGCGGGCCGCCGGGACGCCCAACGGCGTCCCGGCCGGCCCGCTCCGTCGCCGGTTCCCGCCGGCAACCGCGCACCTTCTCCGACACCCCGCCCGGACCCGACCGGAGGTCCGGCCTCGCCCCTGAGGTGTCGGCACACCCCAGGGAAGGACTCCCACCTGTGGCAACCACGACCCCCACGAGGGGCGCACACGGCTCACGGCCCAGCCGCCGTGCCCCCAAGCCCATGACCGCCCGCCGTCAGGCGTGGCGCAGCCGGCTGTGGCGCTTCGACGACAAGGCGTCGCCGTACGCCTACATCGCGCCCTTCTTCCTCGTCTTCGGGGCCTTCGGGCTCTACCCCCTCGTCTACACCGGCTGGATCGCCCTCCACCGGGTGGAGATGACCGGCCTCGACCAGATGGAATGGGTCGGCTGGGAGAACTTCGCCAACATCCTCCAGGACTCGGAGTTCTGGACCGCGGTCTCCAACACCTTCGTCATCGGCGTCATCTCCACCGTGCCGCAGCTGATGATCGCGCTGGGCCTGGCCCACCTGCTGAACTACAAGCTCCGGGCCAGCACCTTCTGGCGCACCGTGATCCTGACGCCGTACGCCACCTCGGTCGCCTCGGCGGCCCTGGTCTTCGCCCTGGTGTTCCGGGCCGACGGCGGGCTGCTGAACTGGGTCCTCGGCTTCTTCGGCGCCGGTGAGACGAACTGGGCCAACGGCCACTGGTCGTCCAACATCGCCATCGCCGTCATCGTCATCTGGCGCTGGACCGGCTACAACACGCTGATCTACCTGGCCGCGATGCAGGCGGTCCCGTCCGACCTCTACGAGGCGGCGTCGCTCGACGGGGCCTCGCGCTGGCAGCAGTTCCGCAACGTGACGATCCCTTCGCTCCGGCCGACGATCCTCTTCACGATCGTCATCTCGACCATCGGCTCCATGCAGCTGTTCGGTGAGCCGCTGCTGCTCGAAGGCGGCCAGATCGGGGCCCAGGGCGGCACCGAGCACCAGTACGAGACCCTCAGCATCTACCTCTACAACTACGGCTGGAACCTCGGACACCTCGGTCCGGCCGCCGCGGTCGCCTGGGCCATGCTCGTCCTGCTGCTGCTCATTGCCGGGATCAACTGGCTCATCGGGCGCTTCGTGCGCAAGACCGCGGCCTGACGGGGAGCGATTCGAATGACCACCACACACACGGTCACCGCGCCGGACCGCGGCCAGGTCTCCAAGGCCGCCGTCCGCCAGGACCTCCCGCGCCGCAACCGGTTCAAGCAGGGCGCCGGCCGCCAGCACCACGCGGGTCCCTTCGCCTACATAGCCCTGGCCGTCGTCGGCCTCGGCTCGCTGTTCCCGCTGTACTGGACGCTCGTCGCCGCGTCGCGCACCCAGGACGAGGTCCTGGACACCACGCCGCCGCTCCTGCCCGGCGGCAACCTCTTCAACAACCTCGACGCCGCCTGGGAACAGGCCAGTCTCGGCAAGGCCATCGTCAACACCGTCATCGTGTCCAGCAGCATCACGCTGGCGACGCTGTTCTTCTGCACCCTGGCCGGTTACGCCTTCGCCAAGATGCGCTTCAAGGGGCGCGGCGCGCTGATGACGACGGTCATCGCGACGCTGACGATCCCGCCGCAGCTCAGCGTCGTACCGCTGTTCATGATGATGTCGGACATCGGCTGGGGCGGTCAGCTGGAGTCGGTGATCTTCCCGACCCTGGTGAGCGCGTTCGGCGTGTTCTTCATGCGCCAGTACCTCCTGGAGGCACTGCCGTACGAACTCATCGAGGCGGGCAGGGTGGACGGGGCCAACAACCTCCGCATCGTGTGGAGCATCGTGCTCCCGGTGGCCCGCCCGGCCATGATGGTGCTCGGCATGCTCACCTTCGTCCAGGCCTGGAACGACTTCTTCTGGCCCTACCTGGCGCTGAACCAGCAGAACCCGACGCTCCAGGTGGCCCTCGGCCAGCTGAGCGCGTCCTACGTGCCCGACCAGAGCATCGTCATGGCGGGCGCGCTCATCAGCACCCTGCCGCTGCTCGTCGTCTTCGTGATCTTCGGCAAGCAGATCGTCGGGGGAATCATGTCCGGCGCCGTCAAGGGCTGACCCCGCCCCCGTTCCGACCGGTCCGATCCCGGCACCCGCTCCGCCCGGCCCGGCCCGGGCCCGCCGTCCCCGGTCCGGCCGTCAAGCCGTCCCGTACGGCCTGTACCTGACCGCAGGCCGTACGGGGCCCGGGGCCCGTGCACTTCCCGCCCAGTCCCTCTCCACCCCATGGGAGCGCTCCCGTATGACTGCCGTACGACCCGACACCACCCCCAAGCAGGCCCCCGAGACGCAGTTCCCCACGGGATTCATCTGGGGCGCGGCGACCGCGTCCTACCAGGTCGAGGGCGCCGCCGCCGAGGACGGCCGCACACCGTCCATCTGGGACACCTTCAGCCGCACCCCCGGCAAGGTCCGCAACGGCGACACCGGCGACATCGCCGCCGACCACTACCACCGGTACCGTGACGACGTCGCCCTGATGAAGGAGCTCGGACTCAAGGCGTACCGCTTCTCCGTCTCCTGGTCCCGGGTCCAGCCCACCGGCCGCGGACCGGCCGTGGAGCGCGGCCTGGACTTCTACCGCAAGCTCGTCGACGAGCTGCTCGACGCCGGCATCATGCCCGTCGCCACGCTCTACCACTGGGACCTGCCCCAGGAGCTCGAGGACGCCGGCGGCTGGCCCGAGCGCGTGACCGCCGACCGCTTCGCCGACTACGCCGCCATCGTGTCCGGCGCCCTCGGTGACCGGGTCGGCATGTGGACCACCCTCAACGAGCCGTGGTGCTCGGCCTACCTCGGCTACGGCTCCGGCGTGCACGCCCCGGGCCGCACCGAGCCGGCGGCGGCGCTGCAGGCCGCCCACCACCTCAACCTCGCCCACGGCCGGGCGGTCGAGGTCCTGCGCGACGTGCTCCCCGCTGCCGCGCAGACCTCGGTCACCCTCAACCTCCACCAGGTGCGCCCGCTCACCGACAGCCCGGCCGACGTGGACGCGGCCCGCCGCATCGACGCCGTCGGCAACCGCGTCTTCACGGGCCCGATGCTGCACGGGGCGTACCCCGAGGACCTGATCGCGGACACCTCGCACCTCGTGGACTGGTCGAAGCTGGTCAAGGACGGAGACCTCGCCACCATCTCCCGGCCGGTCGACGCCCTCGGCATCAACTACTACACGCCGACGCTGGTCTCGGACCCGGTGGAGGGTGCCCGGTACGCGCGCAGCGACGCGCACGGCGCGAGCGACCACTCCCCGTGGCCCGGCTCCGAGCACATCGCCTTCCACCTCGCCGAGGGGAAGGAGCGCACCGCGATGGACTGGTCGATCGATCCCGACGGGCTCTACAACCTCCTGATGGACACCCACCGGGACCACCCGGGGCTGCCGTTGATGGTCACCGAGAACGGCGCGGCCTTCGACGACTACGTCTCGCCCGAGGGCAGGGTGGAGGACCCCGAGCGCGTGGCGTACCTGCACGGGCATCTCGACGCCGTGCGCCGCGCGATCGCCGACGGGGCGGACGTCCGCGGCTACTTCCTGTGGTCCCTGATGGACAACTTCGAGTGGGCGTACGGCTATTCGAAGCGCTTCGGTGCGGTGTACGTCGACTACGCCTCGCAGCGCCGCATCCCCAAGGCGAGCGCCCACTGGTACTCCGACGTGATCCGCCGTCACGGACTGCCGGCCGCCGGCGGCACCGTCTGACGCTGCGACCTGCACGAGGAGCGGGACCCGGCACACTGCCGGGTCCCGCTTCCGTATGCCCCGTCCCGCGCGTCCACCGCACCGGGCCCGTAGGCTTGGGAGCGCTCCCAAGAGTTGTGGCACCCGGGAGGGACCGCTCGGTCCGAACGAGTGTCAAGGGATCGGACAGCGGGACTTGGATTGGCCAGGGCGCTGTGAGAAATTGACCGCGAACGGGAGGCAGCCATGGCGGCAGCGCGAGTACGGAGTGGCGGGCGGCCCACGCTCGAAGAGGTGGCGGCCAGGGCCGGAGTGGGGCGTGGCACGGCCTCACGCGTCATCAACGGCTCGCCGAGGGTCAGCGCGCAGACCAGGGAGGCCGTCGAGGCCGCCGTCGCCGAACTGGGATACGTCCCCAACCGGGCGGCCCGCGCCCTCGCGGGCAACCGCACGGACGCCATCGCCCTCGTGGTGCCCGAGTCGGAGACCCGGTTCTTCGCCGAGCCCTACTTCTCCGACATCGTGCGCGGTGTCGGGGCGGCGCTCGCCGACACCGAGATGCAGCTGCTGCTGACCCTGGCGGGCAACGACCGCGAGCGCCGGCGGCTGGCGCAGTACCTCACCGCGCACCGCGTCGACGGGGTGCTCCTGGTCTCCGTGCACGCCGACGACCCGCTGCCCGATCTCCTCGAACAGCTCGGCATGCCCTCGGTGATCAGCGGCCGCAGACACGCGGCGGAGACACTGCCCTCGGTCGACTCCGACAACTTCGAGGGCGCCCGCGCGGCCGTCGACCACTTCATAGCGCGAGGCCGCCGCTCCATCGCCACGATCACCGGGCGGCTCGACGTGTACGGCGCGCAGCGCCGCCTCGACGGCTACCGCAAGGCCGTCGCCGCCGCGGGCCTCGACCCCGACGAGCGGCTGATCGCCCCCGCCGACTTCAGTGAGGAGGGCGGCGCCCGTGCCATGCGCGAACTGCTCGAACGCCGCCCCGACGTCGACGCGGTCTTCGCCGCCTCCGACGTGATGGCGGCGGGCGCCCGTCAGGTCCTGCGCGAGTCCGGCCGCCGCATCCCGGACGACGTGGCGCTGATCGGCTTCGACGACTCCGCGGTGGCCCGCCACATGGACCCGCCGCTGACGAGCGTCCGCCAGCCGATCGAGGAGATGGGCCGCACGATGGCCCGCGTGCTGCTCCAGGAGATCGCGCACCGCGCGGAGGGCGACGGCGCCCGGGAGCGTCCGCGGATCGTGCTGCCCACGGAACTGGTGGTGCGGGAGTCGTCCTGACGGCGGTCCGCCGCAGATCCTGCACCGAGCAAAGACTTTCACAACTCCTCCATAAGCGGAGCAAGTGACCGCTAGAGTTCCCCCGAGTACGAAGCGTGTGTGACGTGCGTCTCGTGCGTCACGCGATGAGCTGCCGGGCCCGTGGGGCGGCCCGGCGGCGTTTTTCATGGGGGGCCGCATGCAGAAGATGACCAAGGGTGCGAACGTCGGGCTGGCCGAGCTCAGCGAGAACGCGGGCTCCGTGGTGATGAGCCTGGGCTGGAGCAGCCCGACCGGACAGGGGGACGCCGACGTCTCGGTGCTTCTCCTGGACGGGAACGGCAAGGTCGGGAGCGACACCGACTTCTGCTTCTACAACAACCCGGTCGCGGGTGACGGCAGTGTGCAGCTGCTCGGCAAGACCCCGACCGCGGACGGCGACGAGGACCGCATCAGCTTCGATCTGGACGCGGTGCCCGCGCGGGTCGAGCAGATCGTGGTGGCGGCGAGCCGCTACGGAGGCGCCAGGTTCGGGGACCTGGACGACCTCCACCTGACGCTCGCCGACGGGGCCGGCGACAGTCTGGTCCAGTTCTCCGTCGAGGACGCCGGAGAGGTGAGCGCCTTCATCTTCGGCGAGCTCTACCGGCGCGGCGGCGCATGGAAGTTCCGGGCCGTCGGGCAGGGGTACGCATCCGGCCTGGCCGGCCTGGCGACGGACTTCGGTGTGGACATCGACGACGACGCGGGGGGCGAGGAGCAGGCCGGGGCCGGTCCCGGAGCGGAGGTGGACCGGGAAGCCGGCCCCGAGAGCATCCCGGCGCAGAGAACGCCGGAGCCCGCCCCCGCCCCGGCGGCCGAGCCGGCCGTGGAGGGACCCGCGGAGGCGAAGCCCCGCACCCGGCCCCGCACGGCCAGGAAGAAGGTCACGCTTCCCCGGAGCGCGAAGAAGTCGCTCGCCGAGAACGAGTCCTGGCGGACCGCCCGGCTGTTCCCGCTCTCGGCCCTCAGGAACGACCGCGAGCGCGAGACGCGGGCCACCTCGGTCCTCCTGTCCGTCATGGCCCAGGTACCGGAGTTCGGCCGGCGGCTCACCGCGGGCTTCGGCGCGCCCGCCGGACGCATGGAGACCTTCACCGAGGTGTCGCTGCCGCACGGGGACTCGCCCCGCAGGCCCGACGGGGTCATCCGCGTCGAGCGGGCGGGCAAGCTGTGGACCGCGCTCGTCGAGACGAAGACGAACGGCAACGCCCTCAAGCCGGACCAGGTGCAGGCCTACACGGACATCGCCGCCCGGCGCGGTTACGAGGCCGTCATCACCCTGTCCAACGACGTCGCCCTCGAAGGCAGCCCGCTCGTCGAGGTCAGGACCGACGGCCGCCGCAAGCACAAGGTCGCCCTCTGGCACCTGTCCTGGGCCGAAGTGGCGCACCAGGCGCAGATGCTGATCCGCCACGAGGGTGTCGGCACGGCGGCGCACGCGTGGCTGCTCCAGGAACTGCTCCACTACCTCCAGCACGAGCACTCGGGCTGCCACGGGTTCCAGAACATGGGGGCGTCCTGGGTGCCGGTCCGCAAGGGCATCGACGACGAGACGCTGTGCCAGGGCGATCCCCGCGCCACGGAGGTCATCGAGAACTGGGAGAGACTGGTCCGGCAGGTCTGCCTGCGGCTCGGCGGTGAACTGGGCCAGAAGGTGCTTCCCGTCCAGCGCGCCAAGCGGGGGTCGGACCCCCGGGCCCGCCGGGCCGACCTGGCCGATCAGCTCTGTGCGCACGGAAGGCTGCACGCCGAGATCCGCATCGAGGGGACCCCCGGGATCCTCGCGATGGCCGCGGATCTGCGCACCGGCAAGCTCCGCACGTCGATCGAGGTCCCCGTGTCCGAGCAGGGGTACCCGCTCAGCAAGGTGAAGCGGCTGATCCGGCAGCTGGAGGCGGCCCCGGCCGACCTGCACATCGAGACGCTGGTCGAGGGCGACGGGGTGGGACCCCGCGGGACGCTGGAACGGCTGCGCCCGGAACCCGGCGATCTCCTCCCCAGGGACGGGGCGGAGATGACGGGGTTCCGCCTCTCGCTGTTCAAGGGCATGGGCAACGGCCGCGGAAGCGCGGAGACGGGATTCATCCGCAGTGTCGACGACGCGGTGGACCGGTTCCACGCCGGCGTGGTCGCTCCCCTGGAGCTGCGCGTCCCGGCCCGCCGCTCCGGTGGGGGAGAGCGGTGACCACTTCCTGACCGCCGTCACCGGGACCGTCCGGGGGAGACGGCCCTGCCGCGTCGGGGGATTGCGCGGCAGGGCCGTCACGTCGCATGCCCGGTCTCAGGCGCCCCATGCGGCGCGAGACCGTCCGTGGCGCGGCTCACGCGGCCTTCGGGGAAGAATCGGACGGCGATGTCGAGAACCCGCGTCCGGCTCCGTCCCCGGAGTGACAGCGGCCGGAACGGCCGCACCAGCGAGGAGAGACACCATGGCCAAGTACCTGCTGCTCAAGCACTACCGCGGCGCCCCGGCTCCGGCCAACGACGTGCCGATGGACCGGTGGACGCCGGAGGAGATCTCGGCGCACATGCGGTACATGCACGACTTCGCGGACCGGCTGGAGAAGACCGGTGAGTTCGTCGACGGCCAGGCGCTCGCCCCCGAGGGGGCGTGGGTCCGCTACGACGGCGAAGGGCGCCCGCCGGTCACCGACGGCCCCTTCGCCGAGACCAAGGACCTCATCGCCGGGTGGATGGTGATCGACGTCGACACCTACCAGCGCGCCGTCGAGCTGGCCGGGGAGCTCTCCGCCGCCCCTGGGGCGGGCGGGAAGCCGATCCACGAGTGGCTCGAGGTGCGCCCCTTCCTGGCAGCGCCGCCCACCATCACGGAGTGACCTCACCGATGGACGAGCCCCTGCTCCGCAGCCTCACACCGGGCGTCCTCTCCGTCCTCGTCCGCCGCGGGGCCGACTTCGCGGCGGCCGAGGACGCCGTGCAGGACGCCCTGGTCGAGGCGGTCCGCGTCTGGCCGTCCGACGCGCCACGCGACCCGAAGGGCTGGCTGATCACCGTGGCCTGGCGCCGGTTCCTCGACGCGGCACGGGCCGACGCAGCCCGCCGCCGCCGTGAGGACCTCGTCGACGAGGAACCGGCCCCCGGGCCCGCACCGGCGGTGGACGACACGCTCCAGCTCTACTTCCTGTGCGCCCACCCGTCGCTGACACCCTCGTCCGCGGTCGCGCTCACGCTGCGCGCCGTGGGAGGGCTCACCACCCGCCAGATCGCCCGCGCCTACCTGGTGCCCGAGGCGACCATGGCGCAGCGCATCAGCCGCGCCAAACGCACCCTGTCGGGCAACGGGGCCACCCCCGCCCGGGCCGGGGCGGGACCCGGAGGGAGGTTCGACCGGCCCGGCGACGTCGCCACCGTGCTGCGCGTCCTCTACCTGGTCTTCAACGAGGGCTACTCCGGCGACGTCGACCTGGCCGCCGAGGCCATCAGGCTCACCCGGCAGCTCGCGGCGCTGGTCGACCATCCCGAGGTGGCGGGACTGCTCGCCCTCATGCTGCTCCACCATGCCCGGCGCGCCGCCCGGACCGCGTCCGACGGCAGCCTGGTCCCGCTCGCCGAGCAGGACCGCGGCCAGTGGGACACCCGGGCGATCGCCGAGGGCGTCGCGATCCTCCAGGCCGCCCTCGCCCGCGACCGGCTGGGCGAGTTCCAGGCCCAGGCGGCCGTCGCGGCCCTCCACGCCGACGCGCCGACCGCCGAGCAGACCGACTGGGTGCAGATCGCCGAGTGGTACGACGAACTCGCGAAGCTCACGGACAGCCCCGTCGTCCGCCTCAACCGCGCGGTGGCCGTCGGCGAGGCCGACGGTCCGCGTGCCGGCCTGGCGGCACTCGCCGCGCTGGACGCCTCGCTGCCCCGGTACACCGCCGTGGCGGCGTACCTCCACGAGCGCGACGGCGACCCGGTGACGGCGGCACGGCTGTACGCCGAGGCCGCGCACCAGGCGCCGGACCTCGCCGAGCGGGACCACCTGACGCGCCAGGCCGCCCGGCTCAACGCCCGCGGGGCCCGCTGACCGGCCGCGCCCGGGAGGCGCCCGACGGCCGGGCGGCGCCCGGGCACAAGAAAGCAGCCCCTGACCTGTCGTTCCAGGTCAGGGGCTGCTCTGTCAGGGTGAGTAACGGGACTTGAACCCGCGACATCCTGGACCACAACCAGGTGCTCTGCCAGCTGAGCTATACCCACCATGTCGCCCGGTCCATTTCCTGACCGGCCGAGAAAAAGTGTACAGGGTCCGGGAGGGTGCTCGCGCCCGAGTTCCTCAGGCGTGGCGCACGGGCCCCGGAGGGCCCGTGACCAGCGCGTCTCCTACTGCTGTCCGGCCGGCGGGGTGTGGCGTGCCGCGATCTCCTTGGCACGGGCCGAGTCCGGGCCGGGCTGCGGGACGAACACCGCGTCCCGGTAGTAGCGCAGCTCCGTGATCGAGTCGCGGATGTCCGCCAGCGCCCGGTGGTTCCCGTTCTTGTCCGGACTGTTGAAGTACGCCCTCGGGTACCAGCGGCGCGCCAGCTCCTTGACCGAGGACACATCGACGATCCGGTAGTGGAGGTACCCCTCCAGCGACGGCATGTCCCGCGCCAGGAAGCCGCGGTCGGTGCCGACCGAGTTCCCGCACAGCGGGGCTTTGCCGGGCTCCTTCACGTGCTCGCTGATGTACGCCAGGACCCGCTCCTCCGCCTCGGCCAGGGTCGTGCCCCCGGCCAGCTCGTCGAGGAGGCCCGAGGCGGTGTGCATCTGCCGCACCACCTCGGGCATGGTCTCCAGGGCCGCGTCCGGCGGACGGATCACGATGTCCACCCCGTCGCCGAGCACGTTCAGTTCCGAGTCGGTGACCAGCGCGGCCACCTCGATGAGTGCGTCGTCCGTCAACGAGAGCCCGGTCATCTCGCAGTCGATCCACACCATGCGATCGTTCATGGAGCCCACCCTACGGGGCGCTGCGCTGCCCCGGCAGGGCCGGGCGGCCCTGAACGTACGCCTCGGGGCCCGGCCCGAAGCGCTCGGCGGGACCCCCCGGACCCGTCGACGCGGTGACCGGGGACGGGCCGGCGGAAGCCGCGGCAGCGGCTCGCCGGCTGGACGGAGTGCCCTGGACGGGCACGGACGTCTCGATCGCCCCGGTGACGCTCTCCAGCACCCCGCCCTGCGGACGGCGGGCCCGGTAGGCGGCCCGGTACGCGGCGGGGGAGGAGCCCAGCTGGCGGCGGAAATGCCCGCGCAGCGCGACCGGCGAGCGGAAGCCGCAGCGACCGGCGACCTCGTCGACCGAGTAGTCGGAGGTCTCCAGGAGCCGCTGCGCCTGCAGCACGCGCTGGGTGATGAGCCACTGGAGCGGTGCGCTGCCCGTGAGCGAGCGGAACCTGCGGTCGAAGGTCCGCCTGCTCATGTAGGCGCGCGCGGCCAGCGTCTCCACGTCGAACTGCTCGTGGAGATGCTCCAGCGCCCAGGCCACGACCTCGGCGAGCGGGTCGGAGCCGATCTCTTCGGGTAAAGACCTGTCCAGGTAGCGCTCCTGGCCGCCACTGCGCCGCGGCGGCACGACGAGCCGGCGCGCCAGCGCCCCGGCGGCCTCGGTGCCGTGGTCGGTACGGACTATGTGGAGGCACAGGTCGATTCCGGCCGCGGTCCCGGCCGAGGTGAGCACGTCGCCGTCGTCGACGAACAGCTCACGCGGATCGACGTGCACCGACGGATAGCGCTTGGCCAGCGTCGGCGCGTACATCCAGTGCGTGGTGGCCGGCCGTCCGTCCAGCAGGCCGGCCGCGGCGAGGACGAAGGCCCCCGTGCACAGACCGACGATGCGGGCGCCCTCCTCGTGGGCGCGACGCAGCGCGTCCAGGGCCTCGGCGGGCGGCGGGGAGGTGATGGACCGCCAGGCGGGCACCACGACGGTGCCGGCCCTGCTGATCGCCTCCAGGCCGTACGGCGTGCTGAGTTCGAGCCCGCCGGTGGTGCGCAGCGGTCCTTCCTCGCCCCCGCAGACGAGCAGGCGGTAGCGCGGAACGCCCGCGTCCTGCCGGTCGATTCCGAAGACTGAGAGCGGAATGGAGCTCTCGAAGATCGGGCCGCCGCTGAACAGCAGTACGGCTACCACTTCCCGGCGTCGCCGCCCGGAAAGCTTCCGTGCCGCCTCCGTCGCGGTGGCGGAGTCCTGGCTCATGACGCTAAGCCCCCCTCGGTGTTCGCGTCTTCCTGGTCCCTACGGGCCTGTCGCTCCTGCACGTTTCCCCTCGGTCTTGCACGCGTCCCCAGCCTTCGACTCAAGATCGAATCTACTGCGTCCCGTGGTGCCGACGTGACACGTTCCCCCACCGGCACTATGTCGACAAGGCAACTTGGCGCGAAGCGTTCGATCACGAAGCGTTTCACCCGCGGAGCCCCCTGGGAAGTGCGCCTCGCGATCATGGCCCGTCCCCATAGGGTCAAAGCGTACCGCGCGGTCTATTCCTGCCTGCTGGCACGTGGGTTGGGCAGCTATGACACCAAGGAAATGGGGTTCAGGTGAAGTTGGCTGAAAACTGACGGTCGCGTGCGCGCATTCCAGTCATGCGACCGGCGCACGCCCCTTGTTCCCGGGAGCCTCCATGCGCCTCAGGTGCCTCTGTGAGCCGCTCGGGCGCCCGGGATCGACGGTGCGCAGTGACCCGATGGCTGGGTGTGACGGCCCGGACGGGCGGGATCGCGTGGCGCGTTCGGCCGCCTTGCGGGGATCCGCCCGGGAGCCGGCGTGAAGCCGGGTCGAAAGGTGTCAGTCGCTGTCGCGAGCTGCATGTAGAACACAACCGGCATTGCCATACCGGGGCGCCGTCCGGCATGCTCCCTCCATTGCCGCACGCGGGCTTCGCGAGGACTGGGCAGTGGAGGAGTGGGGCCGTACCCTTGGGGGTAGGGGCTTGGGAAGATGTTTCCCGGACACAGCTTCGACACTCGCAGAACCACCTCCGAACCGCTCTCTCCTCACGAGGACTCTCTTCGCCGAGACACCGATGGCCGGTCACGAAATCCCTGAACCCGCAGACCGCAAGCAGGTAGCCGACCCAGGGTCGGAGCCCCAGACGGTCGGAGAGTCGCGCCCTTCCTGCGATCCCGCCTTCCGGCATGGCGTCGTGGTCGGTTTCGACGGCTCCATGTCCAGCGAGCGCGCCCTCGCCTACGCCATCGGCATGGCGCACCGGCACAGCTCGGGCCTGATCATCGTCCACGTCGCGAACAGGCTTCCCACCACGGTCTGGGCGGGCTGCGAGCCGCCCGTCTTCGTGGACGTGCCCGATCACCGCACCGAGGTCCTCGGGCTGGAGCTGGCCTGCGCCGACTACCTCGCCGAGGTGCCCTGGGTCCTCGTCGAGCGCGGCGGGGACATCTGCCACGAGCTCGAGGAGGTCGGCCGGGAGTACTCGGCCGACGCGATCGTCGTCGGGTCGACCCACGGCATCGTGGGCCGCATCTTCGGGTCCGTGGCGGGCCGTCTCGCGCGCCGGGCCCAGCGCCCGGTCATCGTCATCCCCTGACCTGCCGGACGCGCTCCTGATCCGCCATCAGGGGCACCACCGCAAAAGGCTCCTGACATAACGTCAGGAGCCTTTTGCGGCGTCCTCCCGGAACGGGCGGACGGTGCCGGCTACTCGACGGTGACCGACTTCGCCAGGTTGCGCGGCTTGTCGATGTCACGGCCCATGGCCAGGGCCGTGTGGTAGGCGAGGAGTTGCAGCGGGATGCCCATCAGGATCGGGTCCAGCTCGTTCTCGTTCTTCGGGACGACGATCGTGTGGTCGGCCCTCTCCTGCTCGCGGTGGGCGACGGCCAGGATGCGTCCGCTGCGGGCCTTGATCTCCTCCAGCGCGGCGCGGTTCTTCTCCAGCAGGTCGTCGTCCGGGACGATCGCCACGGTCGGGAGCGCCGGCTCGATGAGCGCGAGCGGGCCGTGCTTCAGCTCGGAGGCCGGGTAGGCCTCGGCGTGGATGTAGGAGATCTCCTTGAGCTTCAGGGAGGCCTCCAGAGCCACGGGGTAGCCCCGGACGCGGCCGATGAACATCATCGACTGCGCGCCCGCGTACTCCTCGGCGAGCTTCTTGATGTCGTCCTCGGCCTCCAGGATCTGGCCGATCTGCTCGGGCAGCTTCCGCAGGCCCTCGATGATCCGCTTGCCGTCGGACACCGACAGGTCGCGGATGCGGCCCAGGTGCAGGGCGAGCAGCGCGAAGGCGACGACGGTGTTGGTGAAGCACTTCGTGGAGACGACGCAGACCTCGGGGCCCGCGTGGACGTACATGCCGCCGTCCGCCTCGCGGGCGATCGCCGAGCCGACCACGTTCACCACGCCCAGGACGCGCGCGCCCTTGCGCTTGAGCTCCTGCACGGCGGCCAGGACGTCGTAGGTCTCACCGGACTGGGAGACGGCGACGTAGAGGGTGTCGGGGTCCACCACGGGGTTGCGGTAGCGGAACTCCGACGCGGGCTCGGCGTCCGCCGGGATGCGGGCCAGCTCCTCGATGAGGCCGGCGCCGATCAGACCCGCGTGGTACGAGGTGCCGCAGCCCAGGATCTTGATGCGGCGGACACCGCGGGCCTCGCGGGCGTCCAGGTTCAGCCCGCCGAGGTGCACCGTGGAGAAGCGGTCGTCGATGCGTCCGCGGAGCACGCGGTCCACGGCGTCTGCCTGCTCGGAGATCTCCTTGTGCATGTACGTGTCGTGGCCGCCCATGTCGTACGACTCGGCCTCCCACTCCACCGTGGTGGGCGTGGCCGTCGTGGTCGAGCCCTCGGTGGTGTACGTGCGGAAGTCGTCGGCCTTGAGGGTGGCCATCTCGCCGTCGTCCAGGGTGACGATCTGGCGGGTGTGCGCGACCAGGGCCGCGACGTCGGAGGCGACGAACATCTCCTTCTCGCCGATGCCCAGCACGACGGGGGAGCCGTTGCGGGCGACGACGATGCGGTCGTTGAAGTCGGCGTGCAGGACGGCGATGCCGTACGTGCCCTCGACGGACTTCAGCGCCTCGCGGACCTTCTCCTCCAGGGTGAGCGCCTGCGAGCGGGAGATGAGGTGGACCAGCACCTCGGTGTCGGTCTCGGAGAGGAAGACGATCCCGTCGGCGACGAGCTTCGCGCGCAGCTCGGAGGCGTTGTCGATGATGCCGTTGTGGACGACGGCGACCTTGTTCTCCGCGTCCAGGTGCGGGTGGGCGTTCTCGTCGCTCGGGGCGCCGTGGGTGGCCCAGCGGGTGTGGGCGATGCCCGTGGTGCCGGCGAAGCGCTTGGGGACGCGGGCCTCCAGCTCGCGGACCCGGCCCTTGGCCTTGACCGTCTTCAGGGTGCCCGGCTTGCCCGCCGCGGCCTTGCCCGTGATGACGATGCCCGCGGAGTCGTAGCCCCGGTACTCCAGCCGCTGCAGGCCTTCCAGCAGCAGCGGTGCCACGTCACGCTTCCCGATGTAACCGACGATCCCGCACATGGGTTCCTGCCCTCCATCGACGTACAGAGTTCCGTGCCCGGCCGCGGGCGTTGTGTTCAGCCGTAGACGAGGCGCCGCAGCTGCCGGAGCGAGAGCTCCTGCGGTGCCACCGCGCGGTGCGGCAGCTCGGCCGCGATCCGCTCGAAGATCTCCGTGTTGACCAGGCCGCCCGACTGCAGTTCGCGGTGGCGGCGCCGGACGAAGGCCTCGGTCGTCTCGTCGAAGTACGCCAGCACGTCGAGGACCACCCTGGCCGCCTCGCCGCGCTGGAGCGCGGTGGAGCGTACGAGGTGGTCGATGAGGTCGTCATGCGTGGAGCGGCGTTCGAGCACTCGTCGATATTGCGTGGATCGGGCTCGCTGCGCAACAAATCTGCCCGATATCGGGCAGGAATCACGCACTGCGTGACCTGTTTGAAGAGAATGTCGCTTAAGTCGCGATCGAGTGCCCCTCGGTCCCGCGCTCCCCGACGCGCGGGACCGAGGGGACGGGGCTCAGTACCCCGCGATCGGGTTCCGCAGGGTGCCGGTCAGCTGCAGGGCGCCCGCCGGATCGCCGAGGTCCACCATCTGCTGGTTGTCGCGCAGCTGGAGCCGGTTCAGGCAGGACAGCGCGAACTCCGCCGTGAACATGTCGTACTGCGCGAACTTGTCCGCGAGATACGGCACGGACTCCTGGTAACCCCGGACGCACGCCGCCACCGTCCGCCAGAAGGACTCCTCGTCCAGGACGCCCTCGGTGGCCAGACCGGCTCCCAGGAAGCGCAGGAAGCAGTCGAAGACGTCGGTGAGGACCGAGAGCAGCTTCATGTCCTCGGGGACCTCGGCGCGTATCCGCTCGACCTGGGGCGGCAGCACCGCGTCCGGGTCCATGACCGCGATCTCCTCGGCGATGTCCTTGAACACCGTGCGCCGCACGACGCCGTCCTCGACGACCAGGATCACGTTCTCGCCGTGCGGCATGAACACCAGGTCGTAGGCGTAGAAGCTGTGCAGCACCGGCACCAGGTAGGCGTCCAGGTAGCGCCGCAGCCAGTCGGCGGGGTCCAGCCCCGACTCGGCGATCAGCGCGGCCGCCACCGAGCGGCCCTCGCCGTCCTCGTGGAGCAGCGAGGCCATCGTCGCGAGGCGTTCGCCCCCGGTCAGGGACGGCACCGGGCTCTCCCGCCAGAGCGCGGCCAGCATCTTGAGGTACGGGGACCCCTTGGCGGTGGCCGTTTCGTAGGTCCGGTGCCGGTAGCCGACGGCCGCGCGCTCGCGGATGATCGAGAAGCCGGTTCCGCGCAGCAGCCCGTCCCGCTCGATCAGACCGGCGAGCCAGTCGTTGATCGCGGGTGTCGCCTCCATGTACGCGGCCGACAGCCCCCGCATGAAGCCCATGTTCAGCACGGACAGCGCCGTCTTCACGTAGTGCTTGGCGGGGTGGTCGGTGTTGAAGAAGGTCCGGATCGACTGCTGGGCGAGATAGGAGTCGCCGGCCTCGCCCAGGCACACCAGGCGCTGCCGTGCCACCTCGCCGGCGAAGGTGACGGACAGCTTGTTCCACCACTGCCACGGGTGGACCGGGATCAGCAGGTAGTCGTCGAGGTCCAGCCCGAGGCCGTCCATGCGCGCGGCGAACCCGTCCAGGGTCTCCTGGCCCAGCTCGCCGGCGATCAGGCCGGCGTAGTCGAGGCCGGTGCCCGCGGTGAACGTGGCGTGATCACGACGGGCGGCCAGCCAGACGAGGGTGATTCCGGCCGCCGCCTCCGGGGCATACGCACGATATTCGTCCACCCCGAAACCGAGCCGCCCGTTGTTGGCGACAAAACAGGGGTGCCCTTCGGTCATGCCCGTCTCGATGGCCTGGAAACCGGCCACGGCGAGCTGTGCCGACGTGGTCGGTTCCTTCGCCAGCTTGTACGCGGTTCCGGCCAGTGTGGAGGAGATCTCCTCCAGGTACACCGGCAGGATCTCCGCCGAAAGGCCCAGCGTGGACCGCAGTTCGACGAAGAACTCCAGCGCGTCCAGGGGGAGGTCGGTGCCGTGCCGCCGCCGGGTCACCGACGCGGCGTCGACCTGCCAGTGGTCCAGTGCGAAGCGCCGGGCGGTGAAGCAGTACGCGACCGTCCCGTCGTCGCTCCGCACGAGGTAGCGGTCCTCGCCCAGGGGCTCGGGAGTCAGCAGCCGCTCGTGGGAGAACTCGGCCAGGGCCTTCCTGATCAGCAGCCGGCAGGCGTCGGCCCAGCGCTCCGGGGTGAGGTGGGCGACGGCCTCGTGGGCGGGCGCGGAGACGTGGGCGGGGTGCGGGGTCATCGGCGGGCTCCGGTGGTCGCGGCGGCGAACTGTTCGCGGGTGCACGCGCTGAGCAGCGCGTCCTTCTCCGGTTTGGCGATCTCCCGGATCGCCTCGAAGCCGACGGCCTCGTTCAGTGCCTGCACGGCGGTGTTGGTGACGTCCGGTTCGACGACCACCCTGCGCACCGCCGGATCGGCGAAGAGCGTCTCCATGACGGTGGTGATCACGGCGAGGGTGTAGCCGTGCACCGGGGTCACGGGCGGTGCCACCAGGAAGTGCATGCCGACGTCGCCGGGCTCCGCCTCGTACAGCCCCCGGAGCTCGACGTGAGTGGGGTCGTAGCGCTCCATGAGGAAGGCGGGCTCCCCGTCCCGCAGCCCGATGTAGGCGTGGTGGTGCGGGTGGGCGGCTATCGCCGCGTACTCCCGCTCGACGTCCTCCAGCCGCGCGTCGCCCATCATCCAGTACGCCGACCTGGGGTGGGTGACCCAGCCGTGCACCACCTCGGCGTCCGACCGGTGGCCGGGGCCGGCCGGGGCGGTCTCCATGGGGCGGACCGTGAACGGGCCGGGCTGTTTCGTGGTGGTCATGCGGCGAACTCCTGGAAGGCGACGGACTTCTCGACCGGGTAGTACTCCCGGCCGAGCAGTTCGCCGATGATGTACGCGTTGCGGTAGGCGCCCATGCCCAGGTCGGGCGAGGTGACCGAGTGGGTGTGCACGCCGGCGTTCTGCAGGAAGATCCCGCGGCCGGTGGTGTCGATGCTGTAGTTGCGGGCCACGTCGAACCGGCCCCGGCCGTCGTACCGGATGCGGTCGGCGACGGGCTCCAGGAAGGCCGGCACCTCGTACCGGTAGCCGGTGGCGAGGATCAGGCCCTCGGTGTCCAGCTCGTAGTCCGTCCCCCGCTCCTCCTGGCGCAGGCCGAGGGTGTACGTCCCCGTGGACTCCTCGTAGGACGCCCTCTGCAGCGCGGAGTTGGTGAGCAGCCGGGTGGGCACGGGGCCCGGCAGGTTCTTCCGGTAGAGGAGGTCGAAGATCGCGTCGATCAGCTCGCCGTCGATCCCCTTGTAAAGGCCCTTCTGGCCGGACTCCAGCCGGTAGCGGGTGTCCTCGGGCAGGGCGTGGAAGTAGTCGACGTAGTCCGGCGAGGTCATCTCGAGCGTGAGTTTCGTGTACTCCAGCGGGAAGAAGCGCGGGGAGCGCGTCACCCAGTTCAGCCGGTAGCCGTGCACGTCGATCTCGGAGAGCAGGTCGTGGTAGATCTCGGCCGCGCTCTGCCCGCTGCCCACCAGGGTGATGGACTTCTTCGCCTGGAGAGCCGGCTTCGCTTGCAGGTAGCGGGAGTTGTGCAGGAGGTCCCCGCCCAGCCCCTCGCACGCCGCCGGGATGTGCGGCGGTGTGCCGGTGCCCAGGACGAGGTGACGGGCGCGGAAGGCGCCGTCCGCCGTGCGGACGGTGTAGAGGCCGTCGCCCTCGTCGTGGGTAACCGACTGAACGGTTTGGTTGAACCTGATACTGCTCAGTCGTGCGGCGGCCCACCGGCAGTAGTCGTCGTACTCCGTGCGCAGCGGGTAGAAGTTCTCCCGGATGTAGAACGAGTAGAGCCTGCCGCGCTCCTTCAGGTACTGCAGGAAGGAGTACGGGGACGCCGGATCGGCCATCGTCACCAGGTCCGACATGAACGGCGTCTGGAGGTGGGCTCCTTCGAGGAACATCCCCGAGTGCCACTCGAAATCCGGCTTGGACTCCAGGAACACCCCGCTCAGTTCACCGATCGGCTCGGTGAGGCACGCGAGTCCGAGGTTGAACGGGCCGAGCCCGATCCCGACGAAGTCGTACGGAGCCTCGGAAGGGTCAGGCAGCGCGGTCAAGGGGCCCTCCCAGGTACTGCTCGGCGTGGCCGGCGATCAGGTCGAGGACGGCGGCGATGTCGGCCGCGGTGGTTCCCGGGTTGAGCAGGGTGAACTTCAGGTAGTGGCGGCCTGCGACCTTCGTGCCGGCGACCACGGCCTCGCCCGATGCGAAGAGCGCCTTGCGGGCGTGGAGGTTGGCCCGGTCGATGTCGGCGGGCGCCGTGACGTGCGCGGGGACGTAGCGGAACACCAGGGTGGACAGCTGGGGCTCGACCACCACGTCGTAGCGCGGATCGGCGGCGAGCAGGCGCCAGCCCTCCCCGGCCAGGTCGCAGACCTCGTCGAAGAGCTCCCCGACGCCGTCCGCGCCCATGGTGCGCAGCGTCATCCACAGCTTGAGGGCGTCGAACCTGCGGGTGGTCTGAAGGGACTTGTCCACCTGGTTGGGGATGCGCTCCCGGACGGCCCGCTCCGGGTTGAGGTACTCCGCGTGGTACGTCACGTGACGCAGGGTGGCCCGGTCCCTGACCAGCACGGCCGACGAACTCACCGGCTGGAAGAAGGACTTGTGGTAGTCGACGGTCACCGAATCGGCGCGCTCGATGCCGTCGAGCAGTCCGCGCCGGGTGGGCGAGGCGAGCAGCCCGCAGCCGTAGGCCGCGTCGACGTGCATCCAGGCGGAGTACCGCTCGCAGAGTGCGGCGATCCCGGGCATCGGGTCGATGGAGCCGAAGTCCGTGGTGCCGGCCGTGGCGACGACCGCCATCGGCACGGCGCCGTCCGCGACGCAGCGTTCGAGGGCCGACTCCAGGGCGTCGGCGCGCATGCGCCTGTCGCGGTCGACGGGGACGGACACGACGGCGTCCGGCCCCAGGCCGAGGAGTTTCGCCGACTTCTGCACGCTGAAGTGGCTGCACTCGGAGGTGAGGATCCGCAGCCGGGAGTACTGGCCCGGGCGGACCTTGGCCTCCTCCCGGGCCAGCAGGAGCGCCTGCAGGTTGGACTGGGTGCCGCCGCTGGTGAAGACGCCGTCCGCCGCGGGGCCGAGGCCGAGGCGGCCGGCCGTCCAGTCGATCAGCCTGCGCTCGATGAGTGTGGCGCCGGCGCTCTGGTCCCAGGTGTCCAGGGAGGAGTTGACGGCGGTGAGCACGGCCTCTCCGACGACCGCGGGGATGACCACGGGGCAGTTGAGGTGGGCGAGGTAGCGGGGGTGGTGGAACCAGACGGCGTCGCGGAGGTAGACCTCGCGGAGTTCGTCCAGGGCGGCGGAGGTGTCGCCGAGCGGCCGGTCGAGGTCGACGGCGTCGACGGCGGGGGCGAGCGCGTCCGCGCTCACGCCGCTGAACGGCTGCTGCACAGCGGCTAGTTCGGACGCGACCCGGTCCACCCCCGCGGTGACGGAGCGACGGTAGTCCTCCGCGGTCGTGTGGTCGAGCAGATGGGAACGCATGGTGGGGGGCCTCCCGGATGTGGGGCATCGTCGCGGCCCTCCGGGGGTGGGGGGGAGGGAAGGCCGTGATTAGGTTAGGTAAGCCTAACCTAATAAACCTGACCGCCTGCACCCTCCTGGGGAACCGTCACAAGAACCCCATAACCGGCGCGGAGGCGTCACGCGGAGAACCGCGCCGCCTTCCTCCCTGGGCCGCCCGTTCCCACGCGGTCCGGGCCTCCGACGCACGACGGCCCGGTCCGGAGTGGATCCGGGCCGGGCCGTCGCGTCAGGTGCAGGGGTGCCAGGTCAGTCGACCTTCTTGGCCTTCTCGATCGCCTCGGCGAGGGCGTCGAGGATCGGGGTGCACTTGGCGTACGAGTAGATGGGCTCGGTCGTGCGCGGGATGACCTGTCCGGCCTTCACGGCGGGCAGCTGGGCCCAGGTCGGCTTGGAGGTCAGGGCGTCGGGCTGCAGGGCCGAGGAGCGGTTGTCCATCATGATGATGTCCGCCTCGTACTTGTCGACGTTCTCCCAGCTCAGCTCCTCGAAGAAGCCCGCCTTGTTGACCTTCGGCTCGACGAACTTCACGCCGAGCTCCTGGAAGTACAGGGTGTCGGCGGACATCTTGGCGAGCGAGACGTAGAAGAGGTCCTGGCTGGCCGAGCCGACCAGCACCTTGATGTTCGGCTGGGACTTGGCGGCGGCGCGCAGCCGGGCGGCAGCCTTCTCGAAGGCCGCCTTCGCGTCGGTGACCTTCTTGGCCTTCACGTCGGCGCCCAGGGACGCGGCGAGGTCCTCGTGGCGCTGGATCGCCTTGGGGACCGTGGTCTGCGCGGCCCAGAGGGCGACACTGGGGGCCAGCTTGAGGATCTTGTCCTTGGACTCGTCCGGCACGTACCAGAGGGCGTCCTTCTCCCACATGGCGGTGACCAGGAGCTCCGGTGCGAGGCCGGCGTACTTCTCGACGTTGAACTCGCCCCAGACGTTGCCCAGCACCTCGACCTTGGTGATGTCGAGGTCGCCGGCCTGCACGTCGGGCTTGCCGTCGGCGGTCTTCGTCGGGCCGAAGACGCCCTTCACCTCGACGCCGTAGTCGTGGAGCGCCGCGGCGACGCCGATGAACGCCACTATGTTCTTCGGCGTCGTCTTCGCCTCGGCGCTCCGGCCGCGGTCGTCCTTGAAGGTCCACGGGCCGGATTTCTCCGCGGCCGAACCCGAGCCGGAGCCCTTCGAGTCACCGTCCCCGCAGGCTGCGAGGGCGGCACCGAGGCCTACGGCACCACCGGCGGCCAGCAGGCCGCGGCGGGAGAGTGAGCTGGTCCGGAGGTTGGGCATGAGTGGGTCTGCTTTCGTACGCGCCGAGGGCGCCCGCTGACGATTCAAAGGAAGGCTAGCCTAACCTCACACACCGGATGTGGCCGGGGCAAGGCGAAGCCGCCCTCCCGTCGGCCGGGAGGGCGGCTCGTGGTCGCCGGCGGGCCCGTGGGAGCCCTTCGCTCAGGCGCCCATGCCCAGCTCCCGGGCGATCAGCATGCGCTGGACCTCGCTCGTGCCCTCCCCGATCTCCAGGATCTTGGAGTCGCGCCACATGCGGGCCACCGGGTACTCGTTCATGAAGCCGTAGCCGCCGTGGATCTGCGTGGCCTCGCGGGCGTTGTCCACCGCGACGGTCGAGGAGTACAGCTTCGCGATCGCCGCCTCCTTCTTGAACGGCTCGCCCGCCAGCAGCCGCGAGGCCGCGTCGCGCCAGCCGATCCGGGCCATGTGCGCCCGCGTCTCCATGTCGGCGATCTTGAACTGGATGGCCTGGTTGGAGCCGATCGGCTTGCCGAAGGCGTGCCGCTCCTTCGCGTACTTCACCGACTCGTCCACACAGCCCTGGGCCAGACCCGTCGACAGCGCCGAGATGGCGATCCGGCCCTCGTCCAGGATCCGCAGGAACTGGGCGTACCCGCGGCCCTCCTCGCCCAGCAGGTTCGCCGCCGGCACGCGCACGTCGGCGAACGACAGCTCGCGCGTGTCCGAGGCGTTCCACCCGACCTTCGAGTACGGGGCGGCGACCGTGAAGCCCGGGGTGCCGGACGGCACGATGATGGAGGAGATGAGCGGGGCGCCGTTCTCCTTGCGGCCGGTGACCGCCGTGACCGTCACCAGTTCGGTGATGTCCGTACCGGAGTTGGTGATGAAGCACTTGGAACCGTTGATCACCCACTCACCGGCCGCCTCGTCCAGCACGGCGGTCGTGCGCGTGCCGCCCGCGTCCGAGCCGCCGTCCGGCTCCGTCAGCCCGAACGCGCCGAGCGCCTCGCCGGAGCAGAGCCTCGGCAGCCACCGCTGCTTCTGCTCCTCGGTGCCGAAGCGGTAGACGGGCATGGCGCCCAGCGACACCCCCGCCTCCAGCGTGATGGCCACGGACGAGTCGACCCGGGCCAGCTCCTCCAGAGCGATCCCGAGGGCGAGGTAGTCGCCGCCCATGCCGCCGTACTCCTCCGGGAACGGCAGGCCGAACAGGCCCATGCGGCCCATCTCGCGCACGATCTCGTACGGGAACTCGTGGCGCTCGTAGAAGTCGCCGATCTTCGGGGCGATCACATCGTGTGCGAACTCCTCGACGGTACGGCGGAGTTCCTCGTGCTCGGCGGTCAGCCGGTGGTCAAGGGACATGGGGGCTTCACTCCTTGTGGGACAGCGCGCGGACGGTACGGGACGGGCTCGGGCGGCCCAGTTGTTCGGCCATCCACACGCTTGTGGCGGTGAGTGCGCCGAGATCGACCCCGGTGTCCACACCGAGGCCGTCGAGCATCCACACGAGGTCCTCGGTGGCGAGATTGCCGGTGGCGCTCTTCGCGTAGGGGCAGCCGCCCAGGCCGCCCGCCGAGGCGTCGACCGTGGTCACCCCGTGCTGGAGCGCGGCCAGGGTGTTGGACAGCGCCTGGCCGTACGTGTCGTGGAAGTGCACCCCGATCGTGCCGGTGGACACCCCCGCCTCGTTCAACGCGGCCAGCAGCGCCACCACATGGCCGGGAGTGGCGACGCCGATCGTGTCGCCGAGGGACAGTTCGTCGCAGCCCAGGTCCATGAGGGCCTTCGCGACGCGGACGACCTGCGCGACGGGCACGGCGCCCTCCCACGGGTCCCCGAAGCACATCGACAGATAGCCCCGCACATGCCCGCCGGCCTCGCGCGCCCGGGCGACGACGGGCTCGAACATGGCCAGTGACTCGTCCACCGTGCGGTTGAGGTTGCGGGCGGCGAACGTCTCCGTCGCCGAACCGAACACGGCGACCCGGCGCGCGCCGAGGGCGAGCGCGCGGTCCAGTCCGCGCTCGTTCGGCACGAGGACGGGAAGCGCGGCGTCCACGTCGCCGAGCATCGGGAACAGCTGCTCGGCGTCGGCGAGCTGAGGCACCCACTTCGGGTGGACGAAGCTGGTCGCCTCGATCGTGGAGAGCCCCGCCGCCGCGAGCCGGTGGACGAACTCCGCCTTCACCTCGGTCGGTACGACGGACATCTCGTTCTGCAGGCCGTCGCGCGCGCCGACCTCGTGGATGCGGACCCGGGGCGGCAGCCCGGGGGCCGGCACCGTCATGGGCAATCCGGTGCCGGTCACGACTCCTCCTTCGGGGCGACCACGGCCAGGATCTGGTCCATGGCGACGGTGGCGCCCGCGACGACGTCCAGCTCGGTGACGGTCCCGGCGTGCGGCGCGGAGATGACGTGCTCCATCTTCATCGCCTCCACGACCAGCAGACTCTGCCCGGCGGCCACCTCGTCGCCGACGGCCACCTTCACCACCGTGACGGTCCCGGGCATGGGCGCGGCCAGTGTGTCCGCGCCGGAGCGGGCGGCGCCGCCCAGGGACGCCTCGACCGGGTCGTGGTCCTGGACGTGCCAGGTGTCCCCGTCCCGGCCGAGCCAGATCCCGTCCGGGGCGGACACACAGCTGAACACGTGGGTCAGCCCGTCGGACTCGACGACGACCCGGTGCCCGGACCGCTCGACGAGCCGGGCCTGGGCCGTGGGGACCGGCGGAGGAACGGGACCGCAGGTGTCCGGCGTGCCCTCGCGGTCGCCCGCGTGACCGAACGTCAGGCGGACGCCCTCCCGGGCCTGCGTGCGCAGGCCCACCCGTACCGGCTCGTGGCCCGGTACCCGGAAGTGGTGGAAGGTTTCGGCGGGCGTACCGCCCAGCCGCCAGCCGCTGGGCACCGAGAAGGGGTCGGTCCAGCCCGTCGAGGGCGGCGGGGTCTGCCGCAGCAGCGCCGCCGCCGCGTACACCTCCTCCGGCACACCGTCCGGGACGAGGCCGTCCGCCTCGCGCTCCACGAGCCCGGTGTCCAGCTCGCCCGCGGCGACCGCCGGATGGGCCAGCAGACGCCGCAGGAAGCCCGCGTTCGTCGGGACGCCGAGCACCACCGTGTCCGCCAGCGCGGCGCGCAGCCTGCGCAGCGCGGTGGCGCGGTCGGGGCCGTAGGCGATGACCTTGGAGAGCATCGGGTCGTAGGTGCTGCCGACCGGGACGCCCTCGCTGAGCCCCGAGTCGGTCCGCGTCCCGTCGCCCTGCGGTTCGTGCAGCGCCAGCACCGTGCCACCGGACGGCAGGAAGCCGCGCGCCGGGTCCTCCGCGCAGACCCGGGCCTCGACGGCGTGCCCGGTCAGGGTGATGTCGTCCTGCGCGTACGGAAGGCGCTCGCCCGCGGCCACCCGCAGCTGCCACTCCACCAGGTCGAGCCCCGTGATCAGCTCGGTGACGGGGTGTTCGACCTGGAGGCGGGTGTTCATCTCCATGAAGTAGTACGAGGCCGGGTCGCTGCCCGGGACGATGAACTCCACCGTCCCCGCGCCGACATAGCCGCACGACCGGGCCGCCTGGACGGCCGCCTCGCCCATCGCCGCCCGGGTCCTCTCGTCCAGCAGGACCGAGGGCGCCTCCTCGATGATCTTCTGGTGGCGGCGCTGGAGCGAGCACTCGCGTTCGCCGAGGTGGACCACGGTGCCGTGACCGTCGGCGAGCACCTGGATCTCGATGTGGCGCGGCCGGTCGATCCACCGCTCCACCAGCAGTGTGTCGTCACCGAACGAGGCCCGCGCCTCACGCCGGGCCGCCGCGATCTCGTCCGCCAGCAGGGACGCGTCGCGCACCAGCCGCATGCCCTTGCCACCGCCGCCCGCCGACGGCTTCAGCAGGACCGGCATGCCGATCTCCCGGGCCGAATCGGCAAGTTGATCGTCGGTCAGTCCACTGCCCGACGACCCGGGAACCACCGGGACGCCCGCCGCCGCGACGGTCTCCTTGGCGCGGATCTTGTCGCCCATCAGCGAGATCGCCGAAGCGGGCGGACCGATGAAGACGAGCCCGGCCTCGGCGCAGGCGCGGGCGAAGCCGGCGTTCTCCGCGAGGAAGCCGTAGCCCGGGTGGACGGCCTCGGCGCCCGTGCGGCGGGCGGCGTCCAGCAGCCGCTCCACCGACAGATAGCTCTCGGCCGCGGGTGCGGGGCCGATCCGCACCGCCGTGTCGGCCTCCCGCACGTGGCGGGCGTCGGCATCGGCGTCGCTGAAGACGGCGACCGACCGTACGCCGAGCTCGCGCAGGGTCCGGATGACCCGGACCGCGATCTCGCCACGGTTGGCGACCAGAACAGTGCTGAACATGGAAGTCCTCACATCACATCCGGAAGACGCCGAAACTGGGCTCGGCCAGCGGGGCGTTGGCACACGCGGTCAGGGCCAGACCCAGCACCTGCCGGGTCTCCGTCGGGTCGATGACACCGTCGTCCCAGAGGCGGGCCGTGGCGTAGTAGGCGTTGCCCTGCTGCTCGTACTGCGCGCGGACCGGATCCTTGAAGGCCTCCTCGTCCTCGGCGGGCCACTCCTCGCCGCGCCCCTCGATCTGGTCCCGCTTCACGGTGGCCAGCACGGACGCGGCCTGCTCGCCGCCCATGACGGAGATCTTGGCGTTGGGCCACATCCACAGGAAGCGCGGCGAATAGGCCCGGCCGCACATGGAGTAGTTGCCCGCGCCGTAGGAACCGCCGACGACGACGGTCAGCTTCGGCACCCGGGTGCACGCGACGGCCGTGACCATCTTGGCGCCGTGCTTGGCGATGCCGCCGGCCTCGTAGTCCTTGCCGACCATGAAGCCGGAGATGTTCTGCAGGAACACCAGCGGGATGCCGCGCTGGTCGCACAGCTCGATGAAGTGGGCGCCCTTCTGGGCGGACTCCGCGAACAGGATGCCGTTGTTCGCGACGATCCCGACCGGGTGGCCGTGGATGCGGGCGAAGCCGGTGATCAGCGTCTGGCCGTACTCCGCCTTGAACTCGGCGAAGCGCGAGCCGTCCACGACCCGGGCGATGACCTCGCGGACGTCGTACGGGGTGCGCGAGTCGACCGGCACCGCGCCGTACAGCCCGGCCGGGTCGGCCTTGGGCTCCTCGGCGGGCTCCACGGACCAGGGGAGCGGTCCGCGCTCCGGGAGTGTCGCGACGATGTTCCGCACGATCCGCAGCGCGTGCGCGTCGTCCTCGGCGAGGTGGTCGGTGACCCCGGACGTGCGGGAGTGGACCTCGCCGCCGCCGAGCTCCTCCGCCGTCACGACCTCACCGGTGGCGGCCTTCACGAGCGGCGGGCCGCCCAGGAAGATCGTGCCCTGGTTCCGGACGATGACGGCCTCGTCGCTCATGGCCGGCACGTAGGCGCCGCCTGCCGTGCAGGAACCGAGGACCGCCGCGATCTGGGGGATGCCGGCGCCCGACATCCGCGCCTGGTTGTAGAAGATCCGCCCGAAGTGGTCCCGGTCGGGGAACACCTCGTCCTGCATGGGCAGGAACGCGCCGCCGGAGTCCACGAGGTACAGGCACGGCAGCCGGTTGTCGAGGGCCACCTCCTGGGCGCGGAGGTGCTTCTTCACCGTCATCGGGTAGTACGTGCCGCCCTTGACGGTGGCGTCGTTGGCGACGATCACGCACTCGCGGCCGCTGACCCGTCCGATCCCGGCGATCACACCGGCCGCCGGCGCGGCGCCGCCGTACAGCCCCTCGGCCGCCAGCGGGGCCAGCTCCAGGAAGGGCGAGCCGGGGTCGAGCAGCGCGTCCACCCGCTCCCGGGGCAGCAGCTTGCCGCGTGCCACATGCCGGGCGCGGGCCTTCTCACCCCCGCCCAGCCGTGCCGTCGCGAGCCGCGTGCGCAGCTCCTCGGCGAGCGCGTGATGCGCCGCCTCGTTGGCCTGCCAGGCCTCCGAGGCGGGATCGGCCGCACTCACCAGGACCGGTGCCTGCTGCATCCTGTCGAGCCCCCTTGCCCGTACCGCAGTAGTCGGATGAGAGTTAATGAGCGTTAACGCATTGCGCTCAGGTTAACGAGCGCTAACCCGCCTGTCTAGAATGAATCCTCATGAGCACCCATGCCGCCGCCCGAGTCGCGGCTCCCACCCGCCGCGAGCAGATCCTCCGGGAGGCCGCCCGCCTCTTCGCCGAGCGCGGCTTCCACGGTGTCGGGGTCGACGAGATAGGGGCGGCGGTCGGCATCAGCGGGCCCGGCCTCTACCGGCACTTCCCGGGCAAGGACGCCATGCTCGCCGAGCTCCTCGTCGGCATCAGCGAGCGTCTGCTGGCGGGCGGGCGGCTGCGCGTCACGGAGGACGGGGCATCCCGGGGGAGCTCGCCCGAGGCGCTGCTGGACGCGCTCATCGAGGGCCACATCGACTTCGCGCTGGACGACCGGCCCCTGATCACCCTCCACGACCGCGAGCTGGACCGGCTGCGCGACACCGACCGCAAGCGCGTGCGCCAGCTCCAGCGGCAGTATGTCGAGGTCTGGGTGGAGACCGTGCGCGCCCTCTACCCGGGGCTCGCGGAGAGCGAGGCCCGGGTCACCGTCCACGCGGTGTTCGGGCTGCTGAACTCCACGCCCCACCTGACCCGCCCGGAGGCCCTCCCGGACCGCGCGGCGACCGCGGCCCTGCTGCACCGGCTCGCGCGCGGCGCGTTCGCGGCAGCCGCCGCCTGAGGCGTCGGCCCGTCGGCGACGGGGCCGCGGGCCGGGGTGGCGGAGGGGGGTGAGGGCTTCTTTCCGCTGCTCACGCGCGCCGGCGCGATGCCTGAGGTGCTCGTGAAGGTCCTGGCCTTCGGATGCGAGGAGGCCCGGCCCCGCTCACCGCTTTCTCCGGCCGGTCCGCCCGCCGGGCCGGCGATGCCGAAGGGGCCGCGGGGCGGTCCTCTCAGGCGCCCGGCCCCGGGCCGCCCTCGCCGGCCCTGATCTCGTCCAGCGACTCCTGCATGGCGGCCCGGGCGCGGCCGAACCAGTCGGCGAGTACGGCGATCTCGTCGGGCCCGTAGTCGGCGAACAGGGTGCCCAGGCGGGCGTAGAACGGGCCGTACACCGCGAGGACGCGTTCCTGCGCCGACTCCTCCATCACGACGTGCACCCTGCGCCGGTCGCCCGGGACGGGCTGCCGCCTCGCGAAACCGGCCTTCTCCAGCCGGTTGAGCACGCCCGTCACCCCGCCGGTCGTCAGCCGCGCCCGCTCGGCGAGCTCGCCTGCGGCCAGCGGCTGCCCGGACAGGGCCGCCTCCATCACGAAGCCGAGGCAGGTCAGGTCGGTGGTGTTGAGGCCGAGCCGCCCGGCGATGTCGTGCTGCCCGAACTGTGCCAGCGCGATCATCCGGTCCATCGCCTGGAGCGCCTGGCCGGCCGTCGCCTCCGGGCGCTTCTTGCCGTCCACGCAGATTCCCCTTAGTATCTAAGTTACTTAGCTCGTAAGTTATTGGCCGGATGGCCACCGGTCGCTGAACTATCACACCCCGAGGAGCCGACGTGAGCGCACACGGTGACTACGACCTGGGCCACACCGTGGCCGGCTGGACCGGCACGGCCATCGGCGTGCTGGGCAGCGCGGTGCTGGGGGCGGGCGTCGTCACCGCCTCCGCCGCGGTCCTGTGGGCCGGCGCGGCGGTGGTCGTGCTGGCGGCACTGGTCTGCTGGGTACTCCATCTGGCGGGGTGGGGCAAAGCCACGGGCCTGCGTCCGAAGGCGGCCCAGGGCTGGCGCGTCAGGGACACCGGGGCGCGCGGCGGCCACCCGGACTGCCTCGGCTGCCGCATGGCCGGACGGGGCCGCTCCCGGGCGGCGGCCGCCGCCGGACCGGCACCGGCCTCCCGGCCCGCCCGGGTGTGAGGACCGGCCCATGGCCCGCCACCGGTGCGCCGGGAGCACGCCCGGTCCCGCGGTGCAAGACGCCCGGCACGCGACACACTCCTGACGGCACAATGGGTGCATGCCGATACCCAGCCGCGCCGCCCTCGTCGAGCACCTCGTCCGCACACGCATCGCGGGCGACGTCGCCACCCCCCGGGACAACAACCTCTCCCACTACCGTCAGCTCGCCAACGGCAACCGCCATTTCTGGCTGGGCCTGGAGCTCGGTGACCGGTGGACGGACGAGCAGGACGTGCTGGCCGTGATGGCCGAGCGGTGCGGCGTCGTCGACGATCCCGGGCACCGGCAGGGGCAGGACACCATCGACCCGGAGCTGACGGTCGACGCGCTGGACCGGATGGCGGCCCGCCTGCGCAAGGCGGCGGCCGACGGGGAACGGGTGCTGCTCGCGACCGGTCACCCCGGCGGGCTGCTCGACGTCCACCGGCAGACCGCGCAGGCACTGCGGGCCGCCGGATGCGAGATCGTCCGGATCCCCGGCGGGCTGGCGGCCGACGAGGGCATGGTCTTCCAGTTCGCCGACGTCGCCGTGCTGGAGCGCGGCGCCACCCTCTGGCACACGCACTCCCCGGTCCCCATGGCCACCATCCTGGACGCCCTGGAGCGCGAAGGCCGGCCCATGCCCGACCTGGTCGTGGCCGACCACGGCTGGGCCGGGTGCGCGGGACAGCGCGGGATCGACTCGATCGGCTACGCGGACTGCAACGACCCCGCGCTCTTCCTCGGGGAGGCGGAGGGCACCCTCCAGGTCACCGTGCCGCTCGACGACCACGTCGCCGACCCCCGGTTCTACGACCCGATGACCGACTACCTCCTGGACGCCGCCGGACTGCTCCCCGTCGACGCGTGACGAGCCGTGGGCCCCGGCGCGCCGGGGCTCAGGCACGCGTCGACCGGGCGTAGCGCCCGGCCAGCTCCTCCAGGTGGCGGACCAGCTCGGGCGGCCCGGTCACGGTGAAGTCGAAGCCCAGCATGCCCAGGTGGACGCCGAGCGAGTCCAGGGAGGCGGCGCCGGTGTCCAGGACGCAGGTGTCCGCGTCGACGGGCTCGACCGTGCCCACCGCCGGGTTGATCCGCTCCAGCACCGCCTGTGCCGGGGCGTGGACCGTCACCCGGGCGCGGTGGCGCCACGCCGCCGCCGACGCCTTTCCCGCGACGTACGCGGCCGCGTCGCCCTCCGGGTCGCGTCGGGGGGCGAAGCGCGGGCCGGCCGGCGGCAGGGGCGTGAGCCGGTCCACGCGGAAGGTGCGCCAGTCGTCGCGGTCCACGTCCCACGCGACCAGGTACCACCGGCGCCCCCAGTTCACGACGCGCTGGGGCTCCACCAGGCGGCGTGCCGTCGCGCCCGCGTGGTCCCGGTAGTCCATGCGCAGGCGCTCGTGGTCACGGCAGGCGGCCGTCAGCGCCATCAGCAGCTCCGGGTCGGTGTGCGGCGCGGGCCGGTCGGCCGGTACCGGCACGGCGTACTGCTGGAGGGCGCGGACCCGGCGGCGCAGCCGCGAGGGCAGGACCTGCTCCAGCTTGGCCAGGGCCCTGCCCGCCGTCTCCTCCGTACCGGCCAGGGCGCTCCCGGAGACGGTGCGCAGGGCCACCGCGACCGCGACCGCCTCGTCGTCCTCCAGGAGCAGCGGGGGCATCGCGCTCCCGGCGGCCAGCCGGTAGCCGCCCGTCGGTCCCCGCGAGGCGTCCACCGGGTAGCCGAGGGTGCGCAGCCGCTCGATGTCGTTGCGCACGGTCCGGCCGCTCACGCCGAGGCGCTCGGCGAGTTCCGTGCCGGGCCACTCGCGGGGGGTCTGGAGCAGGGAGAGCAGCCGCAGGAGCCGCGCGGAGGTCTCGAGCATCGGGATGCGGCCCGCCTGTCTCTTTAGGAATGAACCGTGCCTATATGGATCCTAGAATTCCACTCATGGAGAACAGCAGCAACACCGCAGCTCAGGCCGTCCGTTCCTTCCGCATCGACATCCCCCAGGCGGACGTGGAGGACCTGCGGGACCGGCTCGCCCGCACCCGCTGGAACACCGGGGTGCAGGGGGTCGGGGACTGGTCGCGCGGGGTGCCCGCCGACTACCTGAAGGACCTCGCCGCGTACTGGGCGGACGGCTTCGACTGGCGCAAGGCCGAGGCGCGGCTGAACGACTTCCCCCAGTACGTCACCGAGATCGACGGCCAGGACATCCACTTCGCGCACGTCCGCTCGGACCGCCCCGACGCCACCCCGCTGCTCCTGATCCACGACTGGCCCGGCTCGTTCGTCCAGTTCGTCGACGTCGTCGAGCCGCTCTCGCGCGACTTCCACGTCGTCGTCACCTCGACCCCCGGCGTCGGATTCTCCGGCCCGCTGACCTCACCCGGCTGGAACACCGGCAGGATCGCCCGGGCGTTCACCGAACTCATGGACCGCCTCGGCTACGACCGTTACGGCGTCCAGGGCAACGGCGGCGGGGCCTGGACCGCGGGCGAGATGGGTCGGATCGCCCCCGGCCGCGTCATCGGCGTCCACGTGAACGGCCTCGTCACCTTCCCCTCGGAGGACCCCGCGGACTTCGCGGACCTGACGGAGTCCGAGCAGACGCGGCTGGAGCGGCTGCGGCACTTCCGCGACGACAAGATGGGCTTCAACGTCATCCAGTCGACCCGGCCGGACACGGTCGCCTACGGGCTGAACGACTCGCCGGTGGGTCAACTCGCTTGGATCGTCGAGAAGTTCAAGGAGTGGACCGACACCGCGAAGGAACTCCCCGAGGACGCCGTGGACCGGGACACCCTGCTCACCAACGTCAGCGTGTACTGGTTCACCGGCACCGCGGGGTCGTCGGCCCACCTCTACTACGAGACGGCCCACGACCCGGCCGCCTGGGCGCCGAAGGAACGCGGCACCGTCCCCACCGCCGTCGCCGTCGCGCTCCCGTCGGACGTGGCCGTCCGCCGCTTCGCCGAGCGCGACCACAACGTGGTCCGCTGGACCGAGTTCGACCGCGGGGGCAACTTCCTCTCCCTGGAGCAGCCCGAGCTCCTGACCGAGGACGTGCGGGAGTTCTTCGCGGACCTCGGCTGAGACGCGGGCCCCGGCGTCCCCGGGGGTCACGCCTCCCGGGGGCGCACGGGCAGGGACCGGTGGCCGTTGCTGATCAGCGAGGGCACCGGCTCCAGGTCCTCCTGCGGCGAGGCGAGTGCGGCGTCCGGGAACCTCTCGAAGAAGCGGGACAGCGCGACCTCGCCCTCCATCCTGGCCAGCGCGGCGCCCAGGCAGAAGTGGATGCCGTGCCCGAAGGCGAGGTGTTCCTTGGTGATCCGGGTGACCTCGAAGGCGTCGGCGTCGTCGTGCCAGTCCGGATGGCGGTTCGCGGCCGCGTAGGAGGCGAGGATCGCCTCCCCCTTCGCGATGTGCCCGCCGCCCGGCAGCGGTATGTCGGCGACCGCGTAGCGCAGGGGGAGGTGTTTGACCGGCGGCGAGTGGCGCAGCGTCTCCTCCACGACGTCCAGCCACGTCGCGCGCCCCTCGCGCACGTGGGCCAGTTGCGCGGGGCGCGAGAGCAGCAGCGTGACGGCCTGGTCGATCAGGTTGACGGTGGTCTCGTAGCCGGCGTTGATCATCAGCAGGAGCGTGTCGCGGAGTTCCTCCTCGGACAGCCGCCGTCCCTCGGCCCCCTCCTCGCTGAGGGCGATCAGCGCGGACGCCATGTCGTCACCGGGCGCGGCCCGCTTGGCGGCGATGAGGGCGTCCAGCATCGCGTACAGCCGCCCCGCGTTCCCGGCCGCTTCGGCGGGCGTCAGGGTGGTGTCGAACACGTCGTTGACGAGGGCGCGGAACTCGTCGCCCCGGCTGTCGGGCACACCCAGCAGGTGCCCGATGACCGCGATGGGCAGCGGATACGCGAAGCGCTCCCGCAGATCCGTGACGTCACCGGGGGGTACGGCCTCCAGACCGGCCAGCAGCCCGTCGACGATGCCTTCGACGGTCGGCCGGAGCGCGGCGACCCGCCGCGCGCTGAACGCCGGGGCGACGGTGCCGCGCAGCCGGCGGTGGTCGCCCCCGTACGCGGTGAACATGTTCGTCGCGGCGACCCACAGGGCCAGCGGCCAGGTCTGGACGGCGTCCTCGAATCCGGGCCAGTGCCGGCGCGCGTCCTTGGAGACGTCCGGGCTGGTCAGGAGGTTCTTGAGCAGCGCCGGGTCGGTCACCGACCAGGCGGGGACACCGAGGATGTCGATGCGCGTGGCGGGCCCCGCGGCCCGTAAGAGCCGGTGTTCGGCGTCCGCGTCGCGGGCGGCCGGGTCGAGGACGACAGGGGCGGGGACGACGGGGGCGGAGTGCTGGGTCATGGCCGGTTCTCCTCGTCAGCGAAGAAATCGGCAGGTTTCTACCCGTCGCCACCGCACCGGACCCGGCGCCTTGACGCACGACCGCGTCCCGGACCGCAACCGGCGCACCGGAAGCCGCCCGCGTGCGCTTCAGCCCCTGGAGCGCGCCTCCGAGCGCTGTGCGCGCCCCGGTGTCGGATCCAGGTACACCCGCCGGATCGACGGGTAGCGCTCCCGGAGCTGCTGCTCGGCCTCCTCACATGCCCACTCGACCTGCGCCGCCGTCGACGCGTCCCGGAAGTCGACCTTCGCCGCGACGAGCATCTCCGACGGCCCCTGGATCAGCGTGGTCAGCTCCAGCACCTCGACGATGTGCGGCACGGACAGCAGTTCCTCGCGCACCCCGGCCCGCATCGGCTCCGGCAGCGGACGGCCGATCAGCAGCTGGGCGTTCGCCCGGCAGAGCACCCACGCCACGTACACCAGCAGCACGCCGATGAGGACGGACGCGACGCCGTCCCACACCGCGGATCCGGTCAGCTGCCCACCGAGCAGACCGCCGGCGGCCAGGACGAGGCCCACCAGGGCGGCGGAGTCCTCCATCACCACCGCCTTGACCGCCGTGTCGGGGGTCCGGCGCAGGTACGACGGCGCGGGCACCCGAAGCCGCGCCGCTTCGCCCCGCACCTGCCGCAGCCCCGTGCGCAGCGAGAAGCCCTCCAGCACGAACGCGACCGCGAGGACGATGTAGGAGACGAGCGGATCGCCCAGCTCCTCGCCCCGGAGCAGGGTGTGGATGCCGTCGTAGAGGGAGAACACCGCGCCGCCGACGAACGTCGCGACGGCGGCGAGCATCGCCCAGATGTACCGCTCGGGGCCGTACCCCAGGGGGTGATCCTCGTCGGCCGGTCTCCCGCTGCGCTTCAGGGCGGTGAGGAGCATGACCTCGGTGACGGTGTCGGCGACCGAGTGCGCCGCCTCCGAGAGCATCGCGCTCGACCCGCTGATCAGTCCCGCCACCAGCTTCGCGGCGGCGATCCCGAGGTTCGCCGCCGCCGCGACGACGACGGTGAACGTGGACTCGCCGTCACCGGTCTGCTCGTCGCTCATGGTGGGCAGTATGTCCGAATGCGTCGCTTCAGTCCCTCGGGACGCGGACCAGGCCCTCCTGGATGACCGTGATGGCCAGCTTCCCGTCGGCGGTGTAGATCCTCGCCTGGCCGAGACCTCGGCCGCCGGACGCGGAAGGCGACTGCTGGTCGTAGAGCAGCCACTCGTCCGCGCGGAAGGGGCGGTGGAACCACATCGCGTGGTCCAGGCTGGCCCCCACCACGTCCCCGATCGCCCAGCCGCCGCGCCCGTGGGCGAGGAGCACCGAGTCGAGCAGCGTCATGTCGGAGACGTACGTCGCCATGCAGACGTGCAGCAGCGGGTCGTCCGCCAGCTTGCCGTGCGTCCGGAACCAGACCTGCGAGCGAGGCTCGCGCGGCTCACCCGCCGTGGCGAACGGCGGCGCGTCCACGTATCTCAGGTCGACCGCGGCACGGGCCTCCAGCAGGCGGTCCACCATGAGCGGATCGCTGAAGCGGTCCGCGTACCGCGGCAGCATCTCCGCGGCGGTGGGCAGCGTCTCCGGATCCGGGGCGGCGGGCATGTCCGCCTGGTGGTCCATGCCCTCCTCGTGCACCTGGAACGACGCCGAGAGGTGGAAGACGGGCTTCCCGTGCTGGACCGCGACGACCCGGCGCGTGGTGAACGAACGCCCGTCGCGGATGCGGTCCACGGTGTAGACGATCGGCGCACCGGGGTCTCCCGGGCGCAGGAAGTACGCGTGGAGGGAGTGGGCGCCCCGGTCGTCGGGCACCGTCCGCCCGGCGGCGACCAGGGCCTGGGCCGCGACCTGGCCGCCGAAGACGCGGGGCACGACCGCCGAACGGCTCGTGCCCCGGAAGATGTCCTGCTCGATCCGCTCCAGGTCGAGCAGATCGAGCAGGGAGTCGAGTGCCGCGCTCATGGAGGAGGACGCAGCCGCTCTCAGAGGCCCATGGACTTGGCGATGATCGACTTCATGACCTCGCTGGTGCCGCCGTAGATGCGGTTGACCCGGTTGTCCGTGTAGAGGCGGGCGATCGGGTACTCGTTCATGAAGCCGTAGCCGCCGTGCAGCTGGAGGCAGCGGTCGATCACGCGGTGCGCGACCTCGGTGCAGAACAGCTTCGCCGACGCGGCCTCGGCGGGCGTGAGCTCGCCGGCGTCCAGGGCCTCGATCGCGCGGTCGCAGACGGCCTCGGCCGCGTCGACCTCGGCCTTGCAGGCGGCCAGCTCGAACTTGGTGTTCTGGAACGACGCGACGGTCTTGCCGAAGACGGTGCGGTCCTGCGTGTACTGCTGGGCGAAGCGCACGGCGGCGGCTGCCTGCGCGTAGGCGCCGACGGCGATGCCCAGGCGCTCCTGCGGGAGGTTCTGGCCGAGGTAGGAGAAGCCCTTGTTCTCCTCGCCCAGCAGGTCCTCGACGGGCACCTTGACGTCCACGAAGGCGAGTTCGGCCGTGTCGGAGACCTTGAGGCCCAGCTTGTCGAGCTTGCGGCCGACCGAGTAGCCCTCGGACTTGGTGTCGACCACCAGGAGGGAGATGCCGTGGCGGCGGTCGTCCGCCTTGGGGGCGTCCGTGCGCGCGCAGACGATGACCTTGTCGGCGTGGACGCCACCGGTGATGAAGGTCTTGGCGCCGTTGAGGACGTAGTGCGTGCCGTCCTCCGAGAGCTTGGCGGTCGTCTTCATGCCGGCCAGGTCCGAACCGGTGCCCGGCTCGGTCATGGCTATCGCGTACATCGACTTGCCGGAGACGAAGTCGGGCAGCCAGCGCTTCTTCTGCTCCTCGGTGGCGTACGCCTTGAGGTACGGCAGGCAGAGCAGGACGTGGACCCCGGAGCCGCCGAAGGAGACGCCCGCGCGCGCGGTCTCCTCGTAGAGCACGGCCTCGAACTTGAAGGACTCCTCGCCCGCGCCGCCGTACTCCTCGGGCACCTCGATGCCGAAGATGCCCAGCTCGGCGAGCTTGTAGTAGAAGTCCCGGGGCGCCTGGCCCGCCGCGAACCACTCGTCGTAGACGGGGACGACCTCGGCCTCGATGAAGGCGCGGATGGTCTCCCGGAACGCCTCGTGGTCCTCGTTGTAAACCGTACGGCGCACGGGGTGCCTCCTGGTGTCAGCTTCGGCTTCGGTCGCAGTGGCTAAGCGCTTGCTCAGGCCAGGTCAAAAGTTACCCGGCGGTCACGGTGGCTGTCCAGGGTGATGCTGAGCACGCCGCCGCCCTTTCCGGGCAAGGGCTGTCAGTGGCGTGAGGCAGGATCGGCCGGAGGTCACCGAGCGGACACCGGTGATCACCGAGGGGACGGGGGGACGCCGTGGTGATCGGGAACCAGCGCATCCAGGAGCACGCGTTCCTGCGCGGGCTCCACGCGGACGGGTACTACCCGGACCACGTGGTCGACCGGGGCAGGGACGTGCTGATCGGGCTCTGCGGGCGGATCGAGGCGGAGAGGCCGGCGGACCTGGCCGCCCTGTACGCGCTGACCGAGGCCGCCACGGAGGAGTTCAACGCCCTGGAGGCGGAGTTCGAGGCGGCCGGCAGCGAGATCGAGACGGTGGCCCGCGAGGTGATAGCCGAGGACTTCCGGTTCGTCGCGTCCGCCTACGGCTTCGGGGACGCCGACGGGGAAGCGCTGATCGCCACCCGGGAGTGGTGACCGCACGGCCCGCCGGAGGTGCTGTCCGGGGGCGAGGGCGGACCACGCCCCCGGACAGTGGAGGTGAGGGCTGGTTCCGGACCCTCGGGACTGATTCGGAGCCGGGCCGCCCCCGGATTGGTCGGGGATGGATCCGATGCGGAGCCGGTGTCCCCGGAGCGCCCCCTCCGGGTCGCGGAGCGTACCGGTGCGCAGCGCTGTGTAACCCCGATGGCGGTACGTGGCGGGCGGGCGCACAGTGAAACGAGGGGCCGGTGAGAACGGACCGGCCCGTCGTACCGACACCTGTGAGGCAGTCATGGCTGATGTGGACGGGAATGCGGAACGGACCGGACGCGGCACGACCACCATCTCCGACAACGTGGTGTCCACCATCGCCGGAATCGCCATCCGCGAGACGGACGGTGTGCACTCGGTGGGCAAGGGCGCCTCGAAGGCCCTCGGCGCCGTCACCGGCCGGGTCTCCGGATCCAGTGGGGCCGGACGCTCCATCAAGGTGGAGGTGGGCGAGAAGCAGACCGCGATCGATGTCGACATCGAGGTGGAATACGGCATCCCGATCCACGAACTCGCCGACCGGATCAGGACCCATGTGACGGACGCCGTCGAGACCATGACCGGTCTCGAAGTCGTCGAGATCAACATCAACGTCTTCGACGTCCACATCCCGGGCGATGACGACGACGAGGACGAGGGGAAGAGCTCGCGCGGGCAGTCCTCCCGCGTGCAGTGACCCCACGTGCAGCGAATCCCGGGATGCCGCACAGCCCGGTCGCGGCCCGGCCGGGCCCCCTCCTCGTCCGCGGAGGGGCCGGCCGGGCCCGGTCCGCGTCCGGCGGCGGCGCGGGAAAGCCGCACCATCGAGGACCGGCTCACCGCGGGCCGGGCGCCGCCGCCACGGTGAGCCGCGCCTCGATGGTGTGCGCCGAGGACCGGCCGGTCCCGATCGCGAACTCTCCCGGCTCCACGGCCCACCGGCCGTCCTGTGCGAACGAGGCCAGGGTCCGCGCGTCCACGGTGAAGGCCACCTCGGTGCTCTCGCCCGCCGCGAGTTCCACCCGGGCGAAGTCCCGCAGTTCGCGGACCCGCGGCCACGTCGTGCCGCCGGACACCCTGCGCACGTAGAGCTGGACCGTCTCCCGGACCGGCCGGACGCCCGTGTTGGACACCCGCACCACGCAGCGCACGGGTGCCTGGCCACCGTCCGGTTCCAGCGCGCCGGCCGCCACCGCCGCCCGGGACAGCCGCGGAGTGCCGTGGACGACCGTCGTGTACGACAGGCCGTGGCCGAACGGGTGCCGGGCGGTGGCGGGCTGGTCGACGTAACCGCGGTAGCCGTGGTCCTTCCCGTTGTAGAAGACGGGCAGGTGGGCGGCCGAACGCGGCACGGAGACGGGGAGCCGCCCCTGCGGCTCGGCCCCTCCGAACAGGACGTCGGCCACCGCCGTGCCTCCCCAGGGGCCCGGGTACCAGGCGCTCAGCACCGCCGCCGCCCGGCCGGTGAGGTCCGGCAGGGCGTGGGGCCGGCCCTGGACCAGCACCACGACCACCGGGGTCCCGGTCGCGGTCACCGCGTGCAGCAGCGCCGACTGGCCCTCCGGCAGGCCGAGTTCCGCGAGATCCACCCCTTCACCGCAGGTCATCTCCGCCGGGTTGCCTGCGGCGACCACGGCCGCCCCGTTGGCGTCGAAGCGCGTCCCGGACTCCCGGGCGCTGGACCCGCCCAGCACCAGGACCACCACGTCGGCCGATGCGGCGACGGCCACCGCCTCGGGCACGCCGGAGAGGTCCCCGCCGACCAGTCCGCAGCCCCGCGCGTACACGACGTCGGTGCCCGCGGGCGCCGACGCCCGCATACCGGCGAGCACGCCGACACCCGTGCCGGGCCGCTGCGGCGCGGTGTAGTCGCCGATCTGCTGGGGCACGGAGTCGGCGTTCGGTCCGATGACCGCCACCGTCCCGCCACGGCCGCCCGTGAGCGGCAGGGTCGTGCCGTCGTGTTCGAGGAGCGTGACGGACTCGCGGGCGACCTGCTCGCTCAGCCGCTCCAGCCGCCCCGGGTCGAGCCCCCGGGCGCCGGTGTACGGCTGCTCGAAGAGGCCGAGACGGAACTTCAGCGCCAGCACGCGTCCGACCGCCGCGTCGAGCGTGGACTCCTCGACCAGCCCTCGCCGGACCGCCTCCGCCAGCCGGGGATAGCAGTCGTCCCACAGGCTCAGGTCCGTCCCCGCCCGCAGCGCCAGCGCACCGGCCGCCACCGGATCACCCGCCATCCGGACCAGGCGGTCGATCGCGAGGCCGTCGGCCATCACCAGGCCGTCGAAGCCCCATTCCTCCCGCAGGATTTCCGTCAGCAGACGGCGGTTGGCCGCACACGGGACACCGTCGAACTCGTTGTACGCGGCCATGAGCCCCGCCGCACCCGCGCGGACGCCCGCCAGCGCCGCGACCAGGTGGATCTCCCGCAGCTCCCGCTCGCCCAGCTCCGTGGCCGCGCTGTTGCGGCCGCCGACCGTGGCGCCCTGCCCGGCGAAGTGCTTCAGGACGACGGCCGCCCGGTCCGGGGCGATGGCCTCCCCGGCAGGACCCTGCACACCGCGCACCAGCGCCTCGGTGAAGCGTGCCGCCAGGTGCGGGTCCTCGCCGAAGCACTCCTCCGCACGTCCCCAGCGCGGGTCACGCACCAGGTCGAGTGCCGAGACCAGCGCGACATGCCCGCCGCGGGCCCGGAGCTGCCCGGCCGCGAGGGCCGCCGCCTCCTCGTACAGCTCCGGGTTCCAGGTGGCGCCGACCGCCAGGTTGACCGGCAGCACCGTCCCGTCCAGGGCCTGGAGGCCGTGCGGCATCTCCTCGACGAGCAGGACGGGGATGCCCAGCCGGGTGCTCTCCACGACGTGCCGCTGCACTGCGTCCGAGACCCGCGCCCCGTCCGCCGCGCCTATACCGGTCTCCGCCGTCACACCGGACCACGGGTCGGCACGCTGGAGGCCGTACAGCGCGCCCATCCCGTCGTACGCGGCGACCTCCTTCCGGAAGGCGTCCGTCAGCTGGTGTCCCGAGGCGGTGCGCTCGTAGGCGTCCCAGCCGTACATCCGCTGGTTGACCTGGCCCACCTTCTCGGTGAGCGTCATCCGCGACAGCAGGTCGCGCACCCGGTCGGCGACGGGCATCCCGGGATCGCGGAACAGGGGCTCGGACATCGGGGTTCCTCTCGGGGGTGTCGGCTCGGGGCGGGACGGTTCAGCGCAGTTCGAGCACGCGCACGCCGTACGGCGCGAGGGTCACGTCCCGCACCGGATCACCGCCGGCCGGCTCGCGCAGCTCCCCGTCCGCGACCGGGCGCACGGTCAGCTCCTCGGCGGACTGGCTCACCAGCCACACGAACCGCACACCGTCCTCCCGCACCAGGGTGTCGGCGCTGACGTACGGGGTGTCGACCGTCACCGGCCGTGCCGCGCCCGCGAGTCGGGCCAGCGCCGCGTACAGCCGGTGCGTCTGCTCCGGATTGGCGCGCGCGGTGCGGGCCGCCATGTGCTCCAGCGGGTACGTGGCCAGGACGGTGCGGCCCGCGCCGGTCTCGTACCGCAGGAGGGCGGGGCGGCCGTGCGCGTCGGTCGCGACCACCCGTGCGCCGTCCGGCACGACGGGCAGGTAGGCGCGGCTGTCCTCGTTGCCCGCGACCGGAAAGGTCAGCACCTCACCGGCGGGTATGCCGCCGAAGTCCTCGGTGAACGTCATCTCCAGGACGTCGTCCTCGATCGGCTCGGCGACCCCGTAGGACAGCTGGAGCTCCACCCCGAACAGGCCGTCCAGGTCGTGGAACCACGGGCCGCGCGTCGTCGGGTACTCGCCCGAGCAGAACGACAGGTAGACCGTCGCCCCCGCCTTCGCCCGCCGCTCCAGGTCCCGGCGGGTGCGGGTCGTCAGCTGGCGGGTCGACGGCAGCAGATACAGCGACGCGTCCTCCGGCAGCCCGTCCGCCTCCCGGGCGAACCCCACCGGCAGGTCGGCGCCGCGCGCCGCCACGTACCCCTGGTGCAGCGAGGTGAAGATCAGCGGCCGGTCGGCGGGCCGGCTGTACGGATAGCCCCGCTCCAGGAACGCGGGCACGACGAGCGCCGCGTCCGCGTCCGTCCGGCGGCAGCGCGGGAAGTCGACCTGCTTGAGCACCTCGGCGAACGCGGCCAGTTCGCGCAGCGGCTCCTTGGGGCGCCCCGACGCATCGGTGATCCCGAAGTGCATCTCGAAGGGGTGGTGGTCGTACGGCGACTGCTCCCACAGATCGTCGTAGTCCGTGTTGTTCCAGGCCATCCAGCCCGTGGCCCCGCCGAGCAGCGAGTTGTGCAGGGTCTGCCGGTAGAAGATCCCCGCGTTCGCCGCCGAGACGGTGTCGGTGGAGAGCCCGAACTCCTCCAGGACGACCGGCTGTCCGGTCACGGCGGCCAGCTCGCACTCGAACGCGGCCCGGTAGTGCTGGCGAGGCCGGTCCGTGTCGGAGCGGTAGACGTGCGGCCCGACGAAGTCGACGTACTCGGCGGTGTCCCGCAGCGAGAAGCCGTTGTCGCGGCCCGTCACCTCGATGCCCCACGCGCCGTCGCCCAGCGACACCGGCTGGGTGCCGCCCGCCGCGCGCACGGCGTCGCACATGAACTGCGCCCAGGCGGTGACGACATCGCCGGCGGGCGGGTCCACCTGGTAGATCCGCCCGTAACCGGGCATCTCGTTGGTGATCAGCCACCCCGTGACCGCCGGGTGGTCCTTGAAGCGCCGGGTCATCTGCGAGACGAACCACGCCTGCCGCCCGACGAGCCACACGTCCTCGTACAGATCGCGGTCACCGCGCCAGGCCGGGTCCCAGTTCTCGCCCGACATGTGGCCCACGATGAAGGTGGGGACCGTGCCCATGCCCTGTTCGTGGTGGGCGTCCAGGAAGTCGCGGAACCGGTCGCACAGCTCCTCGTCGATCCGCCCCGGCTCCGGGTGGAAGTCGGGCCAGTAGAAGAACGACCGGGTCATGTTCAGGCCGTGCTCCCTGAGCACGGCCAGCTCCTCGCGCACCGTCCCCGGCTCGTAGTTCCGCCACATCAGCGGACCGCCGGTACGGGACCAGAAGTTGGCGCCGAGCCACGGGAGGACGGCGGAGTCGTGGGTGAGCTGGGCGCTGTGGCGTCGCATGGTGCTACGGGTCCTCTTCGATGTGCGGGGGTGGTGCCGGAAGCGCTCCGGCGGTTCGGACCGGCGCCGGAGGCGGTCCGGCCGTTCAGACCGGCGCCGGGAGCGGGCCGGTCGAATCCCTGACGACGAGACGGGGCCGCCCGTCGAGTACGGGCGGGGGCACGTCCTCGCCGCACTGGGCGAGCAGCGCGCGGGCCGCGGCGGCACCGACGCGCTGCACCTGCTGGTCGACGGTGGTGAGCCGCGGGTGGACCCAGCGGCCGAGCGAGAGGTTGTCGTACCCGACCACCGACAGATCGTCCGGCACCCGGAGCCCGGCGCGCTGCGCCGTACCGATGCCGCAGACGGCCATCGAGTCGTTGGGGAACACGAGCGCCGTCGGCCGCTCGGGCAGGGCGAGGAGATCCCCGGTGACCTCGACGGCGGCCTGCTCGGTGAAGTCGCTGTGCCGCACGGCGACCGGACGCAGACCCGCCTCGGCCAGAGCCTCCTCGAACGCGGCCAGGCGCAGCCGGGTGTGCAGCAGTTCGGCCGGGCCCGCGACGTACGCGATGCGCCGGTGTCCGAGGCCCAGCAGGTGGGCGACCACCTCCCGGACACCCGCTTCCTGCTGACCGAGGCCCACCCGGAGCACCGGCGATCCGGGGTCCGGGGCGCCCAGCAGCACGGCGGGCAGGCCGAGACCGCGCAGCAGGTCCGGGCGCGGGTCGTCGGCCCGGGCGTCGGTCAGTACGGCGCCGTCTATGCGGCTCTCCGCGACCAGGCGCTCGTACAGCGCGCTCTCCTGGGCCATACCGGCGACCAGGTGGAGCAGCAGACCGTAGCCGCGCGGCGCGAGTTCGCCCTCCAGACCGGTGATCAGCTCGCTGAAGTGCGGGTCGGAGCCGAGCACATCGGTGGGCCGCCGCACCACGAGCGCGATCGTCCGCGTACGCGCCCGGCGCAGCGCCGTCGCGGAGGCGCTGGGGGACCAGCCGAGCTCCGCTGCCGCGTCCAGGACCCGGCGGCGGGTGGCCTCGGAGATCCGGCCCGTGCCGTTGACGGCCTGGGAGACCGCGGCGGTGGAGACGCCTGCCGCGGCTGCCACGGCCTTGATGGTGGGGCGCACGGCGGTACGCCCTTCGAGAGGCTTGTTCACGTCTTCACCGCTCCGCTGACGAGGGCCTGCTGCATCCGCTTCTGGAGCACGGTGTAGACCACCCAGACCGGGACCAGGGTCAGCACCGTGCCCGCGGTAAGGATGCCGTAGTCCGTACCCGTCAGGGACTTGAGCGTCGGCAGGGCCACCTGCACGGTCCGCAGGTCCGGGTCCGGGCCGACGATCACGAGCGAGTAGAGGTACTCGTTCCAGAAGGTCAGGAAGTTCAGCAGCAGGATCGTCGCGATGCCCGGCATGCACATCGGGGTGTAGACGTGCCGCAGGACGGCGAAGGTCGACGCCCCGTCCATGCGCGCCGCCTCCTCCATCTCGCGCGGGATGGTCCGCATGAACTGCACCAGGATGACGACGGACAGCGGCATCGCCGTCGCCGGCAGGAACAGCACCATGAACGCCCGGGTGTGGAACAGCCCCGTGGCGGCTGCGAGCAGGAACGTCGGGAAGAGCGCGGCGAACGTCGGGATCAGGAACCCCAGCGAGAACACCCGCTCCACCAGGGCTCCGAGACGGCCCTCGGCACGCGCGATGGCGAAGGCGGCGGGTATCGCGAGCACCAGGGTCAGCACCAGCGCCAGCACAGTGACGAGCATCGAGTTGAGGACGGCCGGCCCGAGCTGCGCCGAGGAGAACGACTCGGTGAAGTTGGCCGTGGAGAGCGAGGTGGGCAGCGAGAACGGGCTCCCGAAGATCTGGTCGTTCGTCTTGAACGCCGAGACCAGCAGGTAGTAGAGCGGCACGACCAGCAGCACCATGTACAGCCAGGCGAAGACGTGCGCAGGCAGCCAGGACCTTCCGAACTTCATGGGACCTGCTCCGATCAGTAGTTCTGGCGGAAGACGCGGCGGATGGTCAGCAGCCCGGCCAGACCCACCAGGAAGAGGACCACGCCCACGGTCTGGCTGTAGCCGAGGTCGGCGGCGATGAACGCCTTCTGGTAGACGAGGAAGGACAGCGTCGTCGACGAGCTCCCCGGGCCTCCCTGGGTGAGCAGCAGGACGTTCTGCGCCGAACCGAACAGCGTCCACAGGAACTGGAGCATCGTCACGACACCGACGAAGTCGCGGATGACGGGGAAGTGGATGCGCCACATGGCGCGCCAGTGACCGGCGCCGTCGAGCTGCGCGGCCTCCCCGATCTCGTCCGGGACGCTGCCCAGGCGGGCCGCGAACAGCACGGCGGTGAACCCGATGCCGCTCCACACGTCGAGCAGGATGAGGGAGCCGAGCGCGGTGGACGGCGAGGCGAGCCAGGCATCGGTGAGCGAGCCGAGCCCCGCCTTGTCCAGGGCGCCGTTCAGCAGGCCGTCCGGCGACAGGACCGCGTAGAACACCATGGCCTTTGCCGGGGTGGAGATCAGCCCGGGGATGAAGAGCAGGTACCGCAGGACGCGGTGGCCCGGCGGTTTCTGGGCGACGTAGTAGCCGAGCATGTACGCCCCGACGATCATCAGGGGTACGGCGACGGCGAGTTGCACGGCGGTGTTCCGCACCGCGTCCCAGAAGACCGGGTCGTCCAGGACCGCGCTGATGTTGCCGGTGCCGGCGAACGAGACCGGCTGGAGCATGCCCGGCCAGTGCAGGGCGGCGATGACGAAGATGGCGACCAGCGGGCCGACCATGAAGACCAGGTACCAGGCCAGGGCGGGCACGGCGAGGACGACCCCGCCCTGGGTACGGCGCTTCGTGAGGGCGGCGGCGGGCGGCGGGGGAGTTGCCGGCCCGCGGACCGAGGCGCCGCCCGGGGCGGACGAGAGCATCGTCATAGGAGGACTCGCTAAGGCTCGGGCGCGCGGATCAGGCCGTGCGGTAGGCGGATTCCAGGGCGGAGCGCACGGAGGCCGCGCTCGTGCCCCGGGTGAAGGCGGTGCTGGTCGCGGTGATCAGCGGCTGGGTGGCGGTGGGCGGGACGTACAGGTCGGGCAGCAGTACCTGGCCGACCCGGTCGCCGAGCTGCTGTGCCTTCGCCACCAGAGGGAAGTCCTTGCTGACCGTGTCGGTCACGAGCGCCATGTCCCGGCCGCTCTCGGTGATGAAGCGCGACACGATGTCGGGGCGGTACATGAAGCGGAGGAACTTCTCCACGGAGGAGAGCTTCTTGACGCCGTTGGGGCTGATCCAGAAGCCGATGAGGGTGTAGGAGCGCAGGATGGTCGGCTTCTCGTGAGCGGCGCCCGGCGCGAGTGGCCATCCGCCGACCTCGGTGTGCCCGGCGGTCCTGGCCGGCACCTTCGCCAGCGCGGAGGACATCGCGGACTGCACTGCCGCCGACTCCGTGTTGTACTGCGTGGTCATCGTGTCGGACGTCAGCCCCTGCGCCTTGTCGGCGAAGACACCGGCGTCGCGCAGCGACACGAAGTAGTCGATGCCCTCGCGGGCGCCCCGGCTGCCGCTGAAGTCGCCCGTCGTGTAGACCTGCCGCGCCTCGTCGGTGGTGAGGAAGGTCTGGATGATCTGGGCCAGCAGCTTCTGCCCGGTCCAGTCGTTGCCGCCCACGGTGACCGGCGCGATGCCCTTGGCCCGCAGCTTGCGCGCGGCGCCGATGAGCTGGTCCCCGGTGGTGGGCACGGAACCGACTCCGGCGCGGTCGAGCAGGTGGGTGTTGAAGGCGACGGGCCAGTTGGTGGCGAAGTAGGGGAAGGCGCGGAGCCTGCCCTTGCCGTCGGTCCACGCCGTCAGAGCTGCGGGCAGGACGCGCTCGCGCAGCCCCCAGTCGTCGAGGTAGCCCCTGACGTCGACGGTGGCACCGACGTCGGTCCAGGCGAGCGTCTTGTCGTACAGGTTGACCATGACCACGTCCGGCTCCTTGCGGGCCAGTCGCGAGGTCTCGTACACCTGGGGGAGGTCGTCGCCGTTGACGAGGTTCTTGACCCGGAGCCCGGGGTTCTCCTCCTCGAAGGCCTTGACGGCGGCGGTGTACGTGGGCGAGCCGGGCGCGGTGGTCCCGAGCTGGGTGTGGACGACGAGCGTGCCGGGGTCGGAATCGGCCGAGGCGAGCGTGGAACAGCCGGACATTGCGGGGAGCGCGGCAGCGGCGGCGAGGCCGGAACCAGCGGCAAGGAAACCGCGCCGACTCAGGGGTGAGCGCACAGCGGGATATCTCCAACCAGGACGTTGACCAGGGTGGTTAATCGATGTACCAGCGGGTTGCGAGAAACCTAGGGGTGGTTGCGGGAATGGTCAACCCCCGGTTGCGCATGCTGGAAAGGGCGACATTTCGGTCGGGTCGAGGCCCGTGTCGCCGGATCGGGCGTGGACAGGCCGGTCCGGCGTCCGGCCTCATGTGTCCCGCAGGGTGATGCGGCCGACGGGGTGCGGCTCAGGCGGAGAAGCGCCCGGCCTTCACTGCGGCGACGAACGACGACCAGCCTGCGGGCGGTATCACCAGGGCGGGGCCGTGGGGCGACTTGGAGTCGCGGACGGGGACGCCGGATGGGTGGTGGTCCAGGACCTCCACGCAACTGCCCGATTCGGGACCGCTGTGCGTCGACCTGCGCCAGCCGCGCAGCTCGGACGAGTCCGGGATCGTGCACTCAAGCATCATGCCCATACTCCTTAGCTGTCGCCCGCAGCATGGCGAGTGATTGCGTCTGTGGAAGTGCGTCGCTCAGGGCGAGAGCGTAAATGTCCTGTAGCCGGGCGACAACAGCCGGCGATTCGTGGACCTTTCCCGTCGAAAGCCCCTCGCTGTACGCGGCAGGAGGCTGATCCTCGAACGACATGAGCGTGACCATGCCCTGACTGATCGGGTGGATGCCCACATTCATGGGAAGCACATGCACGCGCACCCGGCCACGCTCTCCCAGCCGTACGACGTGCATGATCTGTTCGGCCATGACCTGCGGAGTACCGGCCGGACGTCGTAGTACCGCCTCGTCGAGCAGCGCCCAGACTATGGGCGTTACGGGATCGTCCAGGACCTTTGCCCGCTCCAGGCGTGTGACAACGTGCCTGTCACATTCCTCATCACTCCTGGGAGGGAACGCCGTGCTGAGGACGGCCCTGGCGTAGCGCTCCGTCTGCAGGATGCCGGGCATGAAGGTGAGCGCGTATTCGCGGATCATCGTTGCCTGGCGTTCGAGCCGACGGGCCGACTCGAAGTAGTCGGCGATCGTGCCGTCGTCCCCCGGCAGGAAACTACTCAGCACATTCCCCGTGTTCAGGGCGTTGTCGAGCCGCCGCGCGTCTTCCTTCGACGGAATGCGGCGCCCCGCCTCGATGTGCGCGATGTGCGAACGGGTCATGATCGCGGCGTCGGCCAGTTCCTGCTGGGTCAGTCCGGCGGCGAGGCGCTGCTCCTTGAACCAGTCCCCATAGCTATTACTCAACGTCAACTCCTGTGTGACGAAGCACGTGTCACCAAAACCCCCCTGGCGAGCCTAGTCCCGGCCGTTCCACTCTGTGACTGGATCACTACCGACCGACACGTATCCAGGGGCTGCCCGCAGACCGCGGCCTCTGGTATCGCCCCCATGCAACGGAGTTGACGGCATGCTGCACCGCACCATCCGCACCCTTGAGACGCTGCTGCGTCTCCTTCAGCCGGTCCCGTCGGCCCCGGCGGACCGCCGGCCGCCCCCTCCCCCCGAGTGCGATTCCGGTCCGGCGCGAGAGCGGTCGCTGTGGCTCGCGATGTACGGGATCGACATCAGGCGCTGCCCTGGGTGCGGCGTGGGGTGGGTCGTATGACCGGTCCGACCCCCGACGCGCCGCGACTGCTGCCGTGGGCCGGGCCGGAGGGCAAGCCCTGTTACGTCCTCGGTGACGGCACGGGGTACGTCTCCCGGATGGCGGACGGCGTCGAGAGTGTGCAGCTCGGCATGGCCGCCGAACTGCTCTGTCACGCCGACGACATGCGCGACGATCCGCATGTGACGCTCCCTCAACTGCGATTCCTCGTGGCGCGTATCGCCGAGTCGCTACGGGACGTCCACCGGATCGCGCGGAGCAGGGGCGAACGCCTTTCCGCCCGAGAGTCCGGGCCGGTGGGTCGGATCTGACCGGCGGGGGCGTCGGGCGCGGTTCGCGGTGGGTGGCCGGTCATGCGGAATTCCCCCTTCCGAATATAACGCTTGACGTGTCAAATAAAGGTGGCTTAAATCCCTTCCATGATCAAGAAATTCTGGCACCTCGGTGCCGGTGTCCTCATGGCCACCACCGCCGCCACCGGTCTTGTCACCGCCGGTGTCGCCCACGCCGCGGAGCTGCACAACGACAGGGTCGGCACCTACTACGGCACCCCTCAGCAGACGCCGTACGTGCAGTGCAAGTTCGAGGCCGATGACAGGAACAAGAGTCAGTACGGCAGCACGAACCCCCGCCCGGAGTTCTACTACTGCGCCGAAGGTGACGGCATCTCCTACAACCTGTGGTGGGCGCACTACCGCTGACCGGGCCGTAGGAGGCTCGACGCACACGCTCGGCCGGAAGCCCCCGGTCGAGCGTTCTGCTGCCCGGCGGGGGTCCGATGGTGACGGCATGACACGCCGGTCCCTCACGGGTGCCGAGGCCGCTCCCGCCGCTCGGTCCGGAGGGCGGGCCGTGCTGCGTCCTCGGTGCCGGGGTGCGCGACGACCGGCACGGGGTGCGCCGCCTCGACGTGCCTTCCCGCAGCGCGTGCCGGGGAGCCGCCGTCAGGAGTCGTCGCGTACGGCGGCGACGGCTTCGATTTCGACGAGCTGGTCGCGGTACCCGAGGACCGTGACGCCCAGCAGCGTGCTCGGGGCGTCGTGGTCGCCGAAGCCGGCCCGGACCACGCGCCAGGCGGTCACGAGGTCCTCCTGCCGCGAGGACGCGACGAGCACCCGCGTGCTGATGACGTCGTCCAGGCGGGCGCCCGCGTCGCCGAGTGCGGTGCGCATGTTCTCGAACGCCTTCGCCGCCTGGCCCGCGTAGTCGCCGACCGCCGCCGTCGAACCGTCCTCGTTCAGCGGGCAGGACCCGGCGAGGAAGATCAGGCGTGCGTCGGCGGGGGCGGTGGCGGCGTAGGCGTACTCGGCCACGTCGGACAGGGAAGCCGACCTGATGAGTGTGACCGTGCGGGCCATGGGGGTTCACGTCCTTCAGGGGTAGGGGGAGGAGCCGCCCCATCCTCACAGGGGGCCGTCGTCGCCGCCCCGTCTTTTCCTTCGGGCCGGGCCGGGCGACGTCATCCCTGCCGCAGTGCGAACCACAGCTCCGTCCGTACGTCCATGTCGTCCAGGTCCGCGTCCAGCAGCGCCGCACACCGGGCGATGCGCTGGCGGACCGTGTTGCGGTGGACCTTGAGCGCCACCGCCGTGCGGTCCCAGCTGCCGTGGAGGCTCAGCCAGCAGCGCAGCGTCTCGGCCAGTGGTTCGGTGAGCGGGGCCAGCAGTGCGCGGGCGTGGGCCTCGGCGCGGTCGGCCGGGATCAGCGCGGACAGTCCTCCGGTGCCGGGGCCGTGGGTGCCGAGCGGGGTGCGGGTCGCCTCGGCGTGGCCCAGGGCCCGGGATGCCTGGGTGTCGGCGTCGGGCAGGGCGGTGACCGGGGCGGGGCCGGAGACGCCGAGGGTCCAGCCGGGCTGCGGGCCCACCGGTTCGTGCGGGCCGGGGAGCAGGATGCGTACGGTCTCCCGGTCCGTGTCCGACAGGGCCGAGCCCAGGGTCGCGCCGAGGGCTCCGGCGCTCAGCGCGTCGGCCGGGGAACCGTCGGCGCGGCGGGCGTGGACCACCGTCCAGGAGTCCCCGGCGCCCAGCAGCGGGGCGACGTCCTGCGGCGCCGCGCCCAGGAGGAGGCGTACGAGCGCGGCCGAACGTCCCGCCGCGTCGGCGCCCTGGTGCGGGGCGGTGAGCAGGGACAGCAGCACGACGGCGATCCCCGCGACGGTGTGGTCGCCGGAGTCGCGGCGGGGCGTCGCCAGGGCGAGGGCCAGTCCCTGGCCGCCGCCGAGCGCGTACGCGAACAGATGGGTGCCGCCCCGGGTGTCGGTAGCTGACGCGGGGCTCGGCTTCCGGCCCGGGGCGGCACCGGGGGCGGGCGGCGCCCCGGGCAGCGCGGCGGGTGCCACCACACGGGCGAGCCGGGCCAGCGCCGTGCGCACGTCCGGCGCCGTGCGCCCGCCCGCCGCGTGCAGCACCTCGCCGTCCGCGGTGAGGAGCGCGACCCGTCCGTCCAGCTGCACGGCGAGCTGCCGGAGCACCGCGGGCACCGGGTCGGGGCGGGCGGCGGCGGTCGCCAGGGCCTGCTGGGCCCGGGTCACCCGGCGCAGCTCGCGGTGCCGGGCCTCGGCCATGAGCCGCCACACCGCCCGGGCGATCGTGGTGAAGCGGGTCTCGCGGGGCACCTCCACGAGCGGCAGGCCGTGCCGCTCGCAGGCCTCCACCAGCGCGTCCGGGACCGTGTCGTGCACCGGGGCCACCCCGAAGCCCAGTGCCGAGGCGCCCGCCTGCACGAGCCGGGCGACATAGGTGTCCGCGTCCGTGAGCTGGACCCCGGCCGTCAGCAGCAGCTCGCCGCCGAGCAGATAGGGATACGGGTCGGCCATCTCCGAGGTGTGCACCCACAGCAGGTCGGCGTGCTCCGGACCGGCGATCCGGCGCAGGCCGAGTTCCTCCCTGGCCAGCAGTTCGGCCAGCGGGATCGGAGGGGCGGGCGGCCCGGCGGGGGAGTCCGGCATGGATGGTCCATCCACTCGGAGTGGTCAGGGTGGAGGAAACGTACACTTCAGCGTCGGCTTTCGGCCACCTAGCGTCTTCCTGACCACACGACCCGGAGCGCAATCGAGACGGAGGAAGGCCCATGGCTGTCGACTACGCGGTGATCGTCGTCTATCTGGCCGGCATGCTCGCCATGGGCTGGTGGGGCATGCGCCGCGCCAGGTCCAAGAGCGAGTTCCTGGTCGCCGGGCGGAGGCTGGGCCCCTGGATGTACTCCGGGACCATGGCCGCGATCGTCCTCGGCGGAGCCTCGACGATCGGCGGCGTGGGCCTCGGCTACCAGTACGGCCTGTCCGGCGCCTGGATGGTCTTCACCATCGGCCTCGGGCTGCTCGCCCTGTCCGTCTTCTTCTCGGCCCGCATCGCCCGGCTGAAGGTCTACACCGTCTCCGAGATGCTCGACCTGCGCTACGGCGGCCGGGCCGGAGTCATCTCCGGCGTCGTGATGTGGGCGTACACGCTGATGCTCGCGGTGACGTCGACCATCGCCTACGCCACCATCTTCGACGTCCTGTTCGACGTGAACCGCACCGTCGCGATCATCCTCGGCGGCACCATCGTCGTCGCCTACTCGACGCTCGGCGGCATGTGGTCGATCACGATCACCGACATGGTGCAGTTCGTCGTCAAGACGATCGGTGTCCTGCTCCTGCTCCTCCCGATCGCCGTGGTGAAGGCGGGCGGCTTCAGCGAGATGAAGGCGAAGCTCCCGACGGAGTACTTCGACCCGCTGGGCATCGGCGGCGAGACGATCTTCACGTACGTCCTGATCTACACCTTCGGCATGCTCATCGGACAGGACATCTGGCAGCGCGTGTTCACCGCCCGCAGCGACCGTACGGCGCGCTGGGGCGGCACCGTCGCGGGTACGTACTGCCTGGTCTACGCGGTCGCCGGGGCCGTCATCGGGACCGCCGCCAAGGTGATGTACCCGAAGCTGCCCAGCGCCGACGCCGCGTTCGCGACGATCGTGAAGGACGAACTGCCGGTCGGCGTGCGCGGACTGGTGCTGGCCGCCGCGCTCGCCGCGGTGATGTCCACGTCCTCCGGCGCGCTCATCGCCTGCGCGACCGTGGCCAACAACGACATCTGGTCGCGGCTGAGGGGCGCCGTCGTCCGGGAGGGCGGCGAGGAGCGGGACGAGGTGAAGGGCAACCGGGCCTTCATCCTCATCATGGGCGTGGCCGTCATCGTGATCGCCATCGCGCTCAACAACGTCGTCGAGGCCCTGACCGTCGCCTACAACCTGCTGGTCGGCGGACTGCTGGTACCGATCCTGGGCGGTCTGCTGTGGCGTCGCGGGACGGCGGCCGGTGCGCTGGCCGCCGTGGCCGTCGGCGGTGCGGCCGTGATCGGGCTGATGGCGGGCTACGGGATCCTCGCCAACGAGCCGGTCTACTACGGGCTGATCGCCTCGCTCGCCGTGTACGTCGTCGTCTCGCTGGCGACGAAGCCGACCGACGCGGCCGTGCTGGCCGCCTGGCGGGAGCGTCTGGCCGGCCGGGCCGCCGAGGAACCGGCCCCGCAGGACCCGGTCAACGTCTGACCGCCGTCCGACCGGCCGCCGCCCCGTCCGGCCGGGCCGGGGTCCGTACCGGCCCGCCGCCGGACCGGACCGCGGCCCGGTCTCCTGACACACTGATTACCGTATGAACGCCCACAAGGCGTGCACGGCTCAACGAAAGGCACCCGCACCCATGAGCAGCAACGAAGCGCCGCGCGGCCCCGTCGACTCCTCCCGCGTCCCGCGGTACGCGGGACCCGCGACGTTCGCCCGGCTGCCGCGGCTCGACGAGGTCGGCACCGCCGATGTCGCCGTCGTCGGCGTGCCTTTCGACAGCGGCGTCTCCTACCGCCCCGGCGCCCGCTTCGGCGGCAACGCCATCCGTGAGGCCTCGCGCCTCCTGCGCCCCTACAACCCCGCGCAGGACGCCTCCCCCTTCGCTCTGGCCCAGGTGGCCGACGCGGGTGACATCGCCGCGAACCCCTTCAACATCAACGAGGCCGTCGAGACCGTCGAGGCGGCGGCCGACGACCTGCTCGGCACCGGCGCCCGGCTGATGACGCTCGGCGGCGACCACACCATCGCCCTGCCGCTGCTGCGTTCCGTCGCCAAGAAGCACGGGCCCGTCGCCCTGCTGCACTTCGACGCGCACCTGGACACCTGGGACACCTACTTCGGCGCGGAGTACACCCACGGGACCCCGTTCCGCCGGGCCGTCGAGGAGGGCATCCTCGACACCGAGGCGCTGTCCCACGTCGGCACCCGCGGTCCGCTGTACGGCAAGCAGGACCTCACCGACGACGCCAAGATGGGCTTCGGCATCGTGACCTCAGCCGACGTCATGCGGCGCGGCGTCGACGAGATCGCCGACCAGCTGCGGCAGCGCATCGGCGACCGGCCGCTCTACATCTCCATCGACATCGACGTGCTCGACCCGGCCCACGCCCCCGGCACCGGCACCCCGGAGGCGGGCGGCCTCACCTCACGCGAGCTCCTGGAGATCCTGCGCGGGCTGTCCTCCTGCCACCTCGTCTCGGCCGACCTGGTCGAGGTCGCCCCGGCGTACGACCACGCGGAGATCACGTCCGTCGCCGCCTCGCACACCGCGTACGAACTGACGACGATCATGTCCCGCCAGATCGCGGAGGGCCGCACCAAGTGAGCCACGACCACGACGACCGCCCGCAGCTCACCGCCGCGCAGGCCGAGGCCGCCCTGAACCCGCCGCCCGGCCGCAACGGCGGCGACCTGGCGGTCGAGACCCTCCAGGGCCTCGGCGCCACCACCGTCTTCGGGCTCCCCGGCCAGCACGCGCTCGGCATGTTCGACGCACTGCGCCGCTCCTCGCTCGCGTACATCGGGCTGCGGGTGGAGAACAACGCGGGCTTCGCCGCCGACGCCTACGGCCGGATCACCGGCGAGGTCGCACCCCTGCTGCTCTCCACCGGCCCCGGCGCCCTGACCTCGCTGGCCGCGCTCCAGGAGGCGGCCTCGGCCTCGGCCCCCGTGCTGGCGATCTCCAGCCAGATCCCGACCGCCGGGCTCGGCGGCGGACGCCACGGCTACCTGCACGAACTCCGCGACCAGCAGGCGTCCTTCCGCGGTGTCGTGAAGTCCGTGCACACGGTGCGCACGGCGTCGCAGATCCCCTCAGCGATCGCGGCCGCCTGGGAGTCCGCCCTGACCGCCCCGCACGGGCCGGTCTGGGTCGAGATCCCGCAGGACGTGCTGCTCGCCGAGACGGTCCTGCCCGTCGTCAGCGCGCTCGACGCGACCCCGCGCGAGCTCTACCCGCGCCCCGAGCTGACCGTCGCGGCCGCCCACCTGCTGTCGAAGGCCGAACGCCCGGCGATCATCGCGGGCGGCGGCGTCGTCCGCTCGGACGCGGCGGGCAAGCTGCTCGCGCTCGCGGAGAGGATCGACGCCCCCGTCGTCACCACCTTCGGTGGCAAGGGCGCCTTCCCGTGGGAGCACCCGCTCTCCCTCCAGTCCTGGCTGGAGGACCGGTACACCACGGACTTCCTGGAGTCCGCGGACGTGCTGCTGGTCGTCGGGTCCGGACTCGGCGAGCTGTCCTCGAACTACCACACCTTCGCCCCGCGCGGCCGGGTGATCCAGATCGAGGCCGACGCCGGGAAGCTGGAGTCCAACCACCCCGCGCTGGGCATCCACTCAGACGCCCGGCAGGCGCTGTCCGACCTCCTGGACGCGGTGGAGCCCCGCCGGGACGAGAGCGCGGCCGAGCGCGTGCGCGCGCTGCTCGGCAAGGTCCGCGACCGCATCGCGGCGCAGGAGCTCACCCTGGAACAGCAGGTGCTCGACTCCGTACGCCAGGCGCTGCCCGACACCTCGCCCAGTTTCTGGGACATGACGATCCTGGCCTACTGGGCCTGGTCGGCCTTCGACGCCCGCCACCCGAACACCATGCACTCGGCGCAGGGCGCGGGCGGCCTCGGCTACGGCTTCCCGGCCGCGATCGGCGCGGCCGCCGCCGACCGGAGCCGTCCCGTGCTCGCGGTCTCCGGTGACGGCGGCGCGATGTACTCGATCGCGGAGCTCGCCACCGCGCGGCAGTACGACCTGCCCGTCACCTGGCTGATCGTCGACGACGGGGGCTACGGCATCCTGCGCGAGTACATGACGGGCGCCTTCGGCGAGGCCACGGGGACCGAGCTGTCCCGCCCGGACTTCGTCGCCCTCGCCGAGTCCTTCGGGGTGCCCGCCGTGCGCACGACCCCGGAGTCCCTGGCCGCCGACCTCGGCAAGGCCCTGGCGGCCCCCGGCCCGTCCGTGGTCGTGCTCCCGGCCCTGCTGAGGATGTTCGAGCCGACGCACCTTTAGCGGAACCCGTGCGGCCGGGTCCGGGCGGACAGCCCGGCCCCGGCCGCACCCGCTTCACCGGGTCTTGTCGATCTCCGCCTTCTGGACGGCGACGCCCTCGTGGAAGCGCTCCTGAAGCGCCCCGTCACGCAGGGAACCCGGCAGGTCCCGCCCCGAGGGCAGCAGATCCGGGAGGGACCTGAACACCGCCGCCGCCCGGCCGCCCCTGTTGTTGGCGGTCGCCGTCTGCAGGTACTTCCCGGCCAGGTGGAGGTGCACGGTCAGGTGCTTCGAGGGCTCCAGGAGCAGCTTGCGCTGCACGTCGGACCTGCTGAGCGAGTGATGATCACCCTCGGCGAGCCGCCCCAGCTCCGCCAGCGCCGCGTACAGCCGGCCGCAGAGGTAGGCGTCTGTCTTCTGGTCGTTCGCCATCGTCGTTCCCCGTTCCATGAGCGCGTCGTCCGCGCGCCCATACCTACCCCGGTCGTCCCAGGACCACCCGAGCGGTGTCCCGGACCATGGACCGGGTTTTGTTGCGGAAGGATGAAATCCGGGGGTGGCGGCGTTGGGGAATTGCGGTAGGCCAGGTGGGGCGGAGCGACACAGGAGGTACGGGTGGCAGGCGCGGAGGAACAGGGGTGGGTCCGGAGGCTGACCGGGTACGCCTGGCGGTACCGGCGCAACGTGGTGCTGGCGCTCGGTTCCTCTCTCGCCGGCATGGCCGTGCTCGCCCTCGTGCCGCTGATCACCAAGGTGATCATCGACGACGTGGTCTCCGACAGCACCAGCTCGATCGGCCTCTGGACGGGCCTGCTCGTCGGCGCCGCCGTCCTCGTCTACATCACCACCTTCGTCCGCCGCTACTACGGCGGACGCCTCGCCCTGGACGTCCAGCACGACCTGCGGACCGAGATGTACTCCACCCTCACCCGCCTCGACGGGAAGCGGCAGGACGAGATCTCCACCGGGCAGATCGTGGGGCGGGCCACGAGTGACCTGCAGCTGATCCAGGGGCTCCTCTTCATGCTCCCGATGACCATCGGGAACGTCCTGCTCTTCCTCATCTCCCTGGTGATCATGGCGTGGCTGTCGCTGCCCCTGACCCTCATCGCCCTCGCCGTGGCTCCGGCCCTGTGGTTCATCGCGAGCCGCTCCAAGGCCCGGCTCTTCCCCGCCACCTGGTACGCCCAGAGCCAGGCCGCCGCCGTCGCGGGCGTGGTCGACGGGGCCGTCACCGGCGTCCGGGTCGTCAAGGGGTTCGGGCAGGAGGAACAGGAGACCGGCAAGCTCCGCGAGGTCAGCCGCAAGCTCTTCGCGGGCCGGCTGCGCACCATCCGGCTCAACTCCCGCTACACCCCGGCGCTCCAGGCCGTGCCCGCGCTCGGGCAGGTCGCCATGCTCGCGCTCGGCGGCTGGCTGGCCACCAGGGGGGAGATCACGCTCGGCACGTTCGTCGCCTTCTCCACCTACCTCGCGCAGCTCGTCGGTCCGGTCCGGCTGCTCGCCGTGGTCCTCACCGTCGGTCAGCAGGCACGGGCCGGCGCGGAGCGCGTCCTGGAGCTGATCGACACCGAGCCCTCGATGCGGGACGGCACCAAGGAACTCCCGGTGGACGCCCCCGCGGGCATCGAGTTCGACGACGTCCGCTTCGGCTACGAGGACGGCCGCCCCGTCCTCGACGGCTTCTCGCTCACGGTCGAGCCCGGCGAGACCGTCGCCGTCGTCGGGTCGTCCGGCAGCGGCAAGTCCACCGTCTCGCTCCTGATCCCGCGTTTCTACGACGTCTCGCACGGGGCCGTCCTGGTCGGCGGCCACGACGTCCGCGAGCTGACCCAGGGGTCGCTGCGCGCGGCCATCGGGCTCGTACCGGAGGACAGCCTCCTCTTCTCGGACTCGGTCGGCGCGAACATCGCCTTCGGATACCCGGGAGCCACCCAGGACGAGATCGAGCGCGCCGCGCGCGCCGCACAGGCACACGGCTTCATCTCCGAGCTGCCCGACGGCTACGACACCAAGGTCGGCGAGCACGGGCTCACCCTGTCCGGCGGCCAGCGCCAGCGTGTCGCGCTCGCCCGGGCCATCCTCACCGACCCTCGCCTGCTGGTCCTGGACGACGCCACGTCCGCGGTGGACGCCCGCGTCGAGCACGAGATCCACGAGGCACTGACCGAGGTCATGCGGGGCCGCACCACCCTGCTGATAGCCCACCGGCGTTCCACGCTCGGCCTCGCCGACCGCATCGCCGTGCTCGACAAGGGGCGGCTCGCCGACATCGGCACGCACGCGGAGCTGGAGAGCCGCTCGGCGCTGTACCGGCGGCTGCTCACCGACCCGGACGAGCTGGGCGGCACCTCCCCGGGGCGCAGGCCCGCCGTGACCGTGCGGGTCGAGGACGACCGCGCCCTCCAGGACGAGCTCGACACCGAGTTCGACGTCGACCAGGGTGTGACCCCCGCCCTGTGGATCAGGCAGGAGGAGCAGCGCGAGACGGCGGCCGCGGCCGCGGGCATGCCCGCGACACCGGAGCTCCTGGCCCAGGTCGAAGCACTGCCTCCGGCCACGGACCTCCCCGACATCGACGAGGCGGGCGCGGTGCGCCCGGAGAAGTCGTACGGTCTGCGCAGGCTGCTGCGCGGCTTCGGGCCCCCGCTGCTGGTGAGTCTGCTGCTGGTCGCCGTCGACGCGGGCATGGGCCTGCTCCTGCCGGTGCTGATCCGGCACGGCATCGACGACGGCGTGACGAAGATGGCGCTCGGCGCGGTGTGGGCGGCGGCGGCGCTCGGTCTGCTCGCCGTACTCGTCCAGTGGGTGGCCCAGATCGGTGAGACCCGGATGACGGGACGGACCGGCGAACGCGTCCTGTACTCCCTGCGCCTGAAGATCTTCGCGCAGCTCCAGCGCCTGGGCCTCGACTACTACGAGCGCGAGCTGACCGGCCGGATCATGACCAGGATGACGACGGACGTGGACGCCCTGTCCACGTTCCTGCAGACCGGCCTGGTCACCGCCTTCGTCTCGCTCGTCACCTTCTTCGGCATCACGGTCGTGCTGCTCGTCCTGGACATCCAGCTCGCGCTCGTCGTCTTCGCGACACTGCCGGTGCTGATCGTCGCCACGTTCTTCTTCCGCCGCAAGAGCGTCAGGGCCTACGAGCTCGCCCGTGAGCGCATCAGCGTCGTCAACGCCGACCTCCAGGAGTCCGTCGCCGGGCTGCGGATCGTGCAGGCGTTCCGGCGCGAGACCGACGGCGCGGAGCGGTTCGCGAAGCGCAGCGACCACTACCGTCAGGCCAGGGTGCGCGGGCAGTGGCTGATCTCGGTCTACTTCCCGTTCGTGCAGCTGCTGGCCTCGGTCGCGGCGGCCGCCGTGCTGATGGTCGGCGCGCACCGTGTCGACAACGGCACGCTTACCGCCGGAGCGCTGGTCGCCTACCTCCTCTACATCGACCTGTTCTTCGCCCCCGTGCAGCAGCTGTCCCAGGTCTTCGACGGCTACCAGCAGGCCAGCGTCTCCCTCGGCCGGATCCAGGAACTCCTGCGGGAGCCGACGTCCACGGCCGACGACGAGGAGGCACTGGACGTCACGTCGCTGCGCGGCGAGATCGCGTTCGAGGACGTGTCGTTCGCGTACAGCGGTGACGAGGAGGCACTCACCGGTGTCGCCCTGCGGATCCCGGCCGGTCAGACGGTCGCGTTCGTCGGTGAGACGGGGGCGGGCAAGTCCACGCTGGTCAAGCTCGTGGCCCGGTTCTACGACCCGACCAGCGGACGGGTCACGGCGGACGGCACGGACCTGCGGCGGCTCGACCGGACGGCGTACCGGCACCGGCTCGGAGTCGTGCCCCAGGAGTCCTACCTGTTCGAGGGGACGGTGCGCGACGCCATCGCCTACGGGCTCCCCGAGGCGACCGACGCGCAGGTCGAGGCCGCGGCCAGGGCGGTGGGCGCGCACGACATGATCGCCACCCTGGAGGGCGGCTACCTGCACGGGGTCGCCGAGCGGGGCCGCAACCTCTCGGCGGGCCAGCGCCAGCTCATCGCCCTGGCCAGGGCCGAACTCGTCGACCCCGACATCCTGCTGCTCGACGAGGCGACCGCCTCGCTCGACCTCGCCAGCGAGGCCCAGGTGACGCTGGCCACGGACCGGCTGGCGGGCCGCCGCACCACCCTGGTGGTCGCGCACCGGCTGACCACCGCCGCCCGCGCGGACCGGGTCGTGGTGATGGACCGGGGCCGGGTCGCCGAGGACGGCACGCACGACGAGCTGCTGGCCATGGACGGCACGTACGCCCGGCTGTGGCGCACCTTCATAGGTGAGGGCATAGGGGAGGACACCCCGGCCGGGGTGTGAGGTCCGCCGGACGGCTCGTGCCTCGGGGAGGTTCCGGGAGTGCGGTCCGCCGTCCGTCGCGCCGTCCCCGGAACCCGATGGCCCTCCCCGTGCGTCGTACGCCCGTACGTGCGTGTGTCCGGTGTTGGTCGGTGTGTTCGAGAGGGGCGAGGGTGTGGTTGCGATGGACGGCGCGGTGAGGCAGCCGGGACGGACGGGACGGGCCGCGATGCTCGTCCTGCCGCTGCTGGGGTCGCTCGGCCTGGCGCTCGGCCCCGCCGGAACGGCTCAGGCCGACGCCGCTTCGGGCTGTTCCGGGCGGCTGGCCAGGACGGCGAAGTTCGCCACCGGCTCGCTGCGCGTCTACGAGAGCCGCTCCTACGCGTGCGCCGTGGCCGTGGCCGGGAAGCCGGGAGCGCGCCGGACGATGCGGGTGTCGCTGCAGCCCCGAGGGGGCCGGGCCGTGGTCGACGCCGGCCGGTTCACCACGATGGCGGGGCCGGTGACGGTGCACGCGCTGAACCGCTGCGTCAGGGCGTCCGGTTCCGTCGCCGGCTCGTCCGTCTCCACCGGCTGGATCCTCTGCTGACGGAGGGCCAGGGCTGGCGTGACGGGTGTTACCCGGCTAGGTTCGCGGCGTCTGTCGTGAATCAAGGGGAGGGTGCATGCGCAAGGCGCTCAGAGGCATTCTGTCGCTCGCGGTGCTCATAGGCACAGTGAGCGCGACCGGTGCCTCGGCCGGTGCGGCCACCGCCGCGCAACCGGCCGCGAAGCAGAGCAGCGGCTCCGCCGTCGGCGAGAGCAGCAACGAGGACATCAAGGACCGCATCCTGGCCATCCCGGGGATGAGCCTGATCGAGGAGAAGCCGTATCCCGGCTACCGCTTCTTCGTCCTGAACTACACCCAGCCGATCGACCACAAGCACCCGTCCAAGGGCACCTTCCAGCAGCGCATCACCCTGCTGCACAAGGACACGACCCGGCCGACGGTCTTCTTCACCAGCGGCTACAACGTCAACACCAACCCCAGCCGCAGCGAGCCGACGCAGATCGTCGACGGCAACCAGGTCTCCCTCGAGTACCGGTTCTTCACCCCCTCGCGCCCGGCCCCCGCCGACTGGTCGAAGCTCGACATCTGGCAGGCCGCCAGCGACCAGCACCGGGTCTTCAAGGCGCTGAAGAAGGTCTACTCCGAGAACTGGCTGACCACGGGCGGCTCGAAGGGCGGCATGACCGCCACCTACTTCGAGCGCTTCTACCCGAAGGACATGGACGGCGTCGTCGCCTACGTCGCCCCCAACGACGTGGTCAACGACGAGGACTCGGCCTACGACCGCTTCTTCGCCCGGGTCGGGACCAAGGAGTGCCGCGACCGGCTGGCCGGCGTCCAGCGCGAGGCCCTCGTCCGGCGCGGGCCGCTGGAGAAGAAGTTCGTGGCGTACGCCGCCGAGAACGGCCTGACGTTCAACACGGTCGGCACGCTCGACAAGGCCTACGAAGCCGTCGTCATGGACTACGTCTGGGCGTTCTGGCAGTACAGCCTGCTCGCCGACTGCGAGAGCATCCCGGCCGACGGCAAGCGCGCCACCGACCAGGAGATCTGGGACTCCGTCGACGGCATCTCGGGCTTCGCCGCCTACGCCGACCAGGGCCTCGAGACGTACACGCCGTACTACTACCAGGCGGGCACCCAGCTCGGCTCGCCCGACATCGAGCAGCCCTGGCTGGGCAAGCTGAGCCGCTACGGCTACCAGCCGCCGCGCTCCTTCGTGCCGCGTTCCATCCCCATGAAGTTCAAGCCCTCGGCCATGCGGGACGTGGACGGCTGGGTCAGGAACAACGCCCGTCACATGCTGTACGTCTACGGCGAGAACGACCCGTGGGGTGCCGAACCCTTCCGGCTCGGCCGCGGCGCCCGTGACAGCTACGTCTACACGGTGCCCGGTGGCAACCACGGCTCGAAGGTCGCCGGGCTCGTCGCCGACGAGAAGGCGAAGGCCACCGCCGCCATCCTGCGCTGGGCGGGTGTCGCCTCCCCGGCCGTGGAGGCCGACCCGGCGAAGGCGAAGCCGCTCGCGAAGTTCGACTCCCGGCTGGACAAGCGGGACGCCGAACTCCGGCGCGACCAGGGGACGCTGCGCCCCTGACGCACGAACGGGGTGCGCCCGCCGGGCGCACCCCGTAGTCCCCACCCGCCCCCGGCCGGAGGATTCCGGCCGGGGGCGGGCCCGCGTGTGCGGGGACTCAGGACCTGTACGACAGCCCGTAGCCCACCGGGTACAGCGCCTGCGTGGGCGCGTCCGCCCGCTGCACCGGCACCGGGAGCCGTCCGCCCGGCTCGGCCCGGCCCGCGATCACCCGTGCGGCGGCCCGCAGTTCGACGTCGGTCCACGAGTAGGCGGCGAGGCTCGCCGTGTAGCCCGTGCCCGCCAGCTGGGCGATGTCGTAGGGGTTCCGGATCGCGAGTGTGATCACCGGGACGCCGGTCGCCGCGAGCGCGCGGACCAGGGTGCGCTGCGAACTGGTGGCCGACACGTTGTAGGTGCCGACGATCACCGCGTCCTTGCCCGCGGCGGCGGCCACCGCCTCGTCGATCTTCGCCTGGGCGGGAGCCGTGCCGGTCGACAGCGCCGTCGCCGTGTACCCCAGTTCCCCGAAGGCCGCGGCCAGCGTCGTGGTCGGAGGTCCCGTCGTCCCGGACGGCGAGGCCGGATCCGCACCCACCACCAGGAGGTCGCGGTGGGAGCGGCGGGAGAGGGGCAGCAGCGAACCCTCGTTCGCGAGCAGCGTGGTCGTCCGTTCCGCGATCCGGTCGGCGGCGGCCAGGTGCGACCGCACCCCGACCGTGCGGTCGACTCCCCGGTGGGTGACGTAGGGGTCGCGGAACAGGCCGAGCCTCGTCTTCAGCCGCAGGATGCGCAGGATCGATTCCTCGATGCGCGCCTCGCCGATCTCCCCGCTCTTCACGGCATTCAGCACCGCGTTCCAGGCGACCTTCAGGTCCGGCGGGTTGAGCAGCTGGTCGACACCGGCCAGCAGGGCCAGGACGGGGACGCGCTCGTCGCCGTACTTCGTGCGGACGCCCTCCATGCCCAGGGCGTCGGTGACCACGACGCCGTCGTAGCCGAGTTCCTCGCGCAGGATGCCGGTGAGGATCGGGCGCGACAGGGTCGCCGGGTCCTCGGACGGGTCCAGGGCGGGCACCACGATGTGCGCCGTCATGATCGAGTCGATTCCGGCGGCCACCGCGGCGCGGAACGGGGGTGCGTCGAGCTCGGCCCACTGTTCCCGGGTGTGGGTGATGACCGGCAGGCCCGTGTGGCTGTCGGTGCTGGTGTCGCCGTGGCCGGGGAAGTGCTTGGCCGTCGAGGCGATCCCGGCGCCCTGATAGCCCTTCACCTGGGCGGCCACCATGGCGGCCACGGACCGGGGGTCGGAACCGAAGGAGCGCACCCCGATGACCGGGTTGGCGGGGTTCACGTTGACGTCCGCGTCCGGCGCGTAGTTCTGGTTGATGCCCATGGCCGCCAGTTCGGCCCCGGCGATCAGGCCCGCCCTGCGCGCGTCGGAGGGCGAACCGCCCGCGCCCAGCGCCATGGCACCCGGCAGCAGGGTCGCCGGCTCCCCGACGCGGCACACGATGCCGTGCTCCTGGTCCGTGGAGACGAGGAGCGGCAGCGGGGTGCGTCCGGCGAGGCCCGCGCGCTGGATGCCGTTGGAGAGGTCGGCGATCTGGTGCGGGTCGCGGGTGTTGTGCGCCCAGGCGAAGTAGATGATCCCGCCGACGTGGTACGTCGAGATCAGCTCGGCGGCCGTGCGGACCCCGATCTCCTTGAGGTTGGCGTCGATGTCCGCCTGGTCCGGCTCGGTGGCGGAGTGGCCGTACACCCGCATCACGAAGAGCTGGCCGACCTTCTCCTCCAGGCTCATCCGGGAGATGAGCCGCTTGAGGTGCCTGTCGGAGGCCGCGCCGGACGCGGATGCCTGGGCGCTGCCGGGAACGGCTGCCACTCCGGTCACGGCGGCCACGGCCGTGGCCGCCGTGGCGGTGAGCAGGGTGCGCCTGGAGGTGCGGTAGTGCACGTGAGCCCCTTCCGGTACTGAAAGAAACTTCCAAGAAGTACGGATATATGGAAAGTAACTACCAGTCAAGGGGGCGGTCCGAGATCGACGGGCGCGCGAGAGGGGCGGCGGGCATGGCGGGCCCCGCCCGCGCCGTCCCTGCCGGCGGCGCGGGTCCCGGTGCCGGACCCGCCGTCAGGACAGCCCGGCGCCCGCCCCGTGCCCCCGCAGCGCGGACACCGCGGCGACGACCGCGGGGCGCCGCGCCGTCTCCGTGCGCCACAGCGCGTACAGCCGTCGCACCGGCACGGGGTCCAGGCGTACGGCCACCACGCCCGACGGCAGCGGGCCCCGGCCCAGCCTGGGGATCATGGCGACGCCGAGACCGGTGGCGACCAGGGCGAGCTGCGTGTGGTTCTCCTCCGCCTGATGCCGGATGTCCGGCTCGCAGCCCGCCGCGCGCAACGTGCGGACGAGCCAGTCGTGGCACACCGTGCCCGGCGGCTGGCACACCCAGCGCTCCCGGGCCAGCTCCTCCCGCCGCACCGGACCCCGCCCGGCGAGAGCATGCCCCTCGGGCACCAGCAGATCGCACCGGTCGTCACCGAGCACCGCCTGCGAGACGCCCTCCGGGGCCGGCAGCGGTGCGATGTCCCAGTCGTGCGCGACCGCCAGGTCGATCACGCCCTTCGCCACCAGGTCGACCGACAGGTGGGGGTCGACCTCCGTCAGCCGGGCGTCCAGCGCCGGATGCTCCACGGCCAGATCCGCCAGCACCCCGGGCAGCAGCCCGCGCGCCGCCGAGGCGAACGCGCCGATCGACAGCCGCCCGGTGGGCCGGCCCCTGCGCTCCTCCAGCGTCGTCTCGGCCTGCTCCACGATCGCCAGCAACCGCTGCGCGGTGTCCGCGAGATGCAGTGCGTCGTCGGTGAGGGCGACACCGCGCCCGCGCCGTTCGAGGAGCGTCGTGCGGGTCTCCCGCTCCAGCTTGGTGATCTGCTGCGACACCGCCGAGGCCGTGTAGCCCAGCGCGGCCGCGGCACCCGCGACGGAGCCGTGGACGGAGACGGCGTGCAGGGCGCGCAGCCGGGACAGATCGAGCACCGTGACCTCCGGGCGGACTGGAAGCGTAAGCAGTGCTCAATCCAACCATGAAGAAATCCGCGCTGGTGCTTCACGGTCCGCGCACCGGATGCTCGGTGCATGCGTCCTTCCCACATCGCCCTGGCCGCGCTGGTCGCCGCCGTCTGGGGCGTGAACTTCGTCGTCGTCGAGCTGGGGCTCGCCCACTTCCCGCCCCTGCTCTTCTCGGCCCTGCGCTTCCTCGTCGCCGCGCTCCCCGCCGTCTTCCTCGTCGGGCGTCCCACCGTCGCCTGGAAGTGGATCATCGGGGTCGGTCTCGCGCTCGGCGTCGCCAAGTTCGGGCTGCTCTTCATCGGCATGGACCGGGGGATGCCCGCCGGGCTGTCCTCCCTCGTCCTCCAGGTCCAGGCCGTCTTCACCGCCCTCTTCGCGGCCCTGGCGCTCGGTGAACGGCCGGGCGGGGTGAAGGTCCTGGGCATGGGCATCGCACTCGCGGGTATCGGGGTGGCCGCCGTTGACGAGGGGGCGGGCGGGCCCGTGCTCGCCTTCGTCCTCGTGATCCTCGCCGCTGCATGCTGGGGCGTGTCCAACGTGATCACCCGCAAGGCCGCCCCGCCGGACTCCCTCAACTTCATGGTGTGGGTCTCGACCGTGCCGGTGCTGCCGCTGCTCGGCCTCTCCCTGCTCTTCGAGGGCTGGGACCGTGACACCGAGGCCCTGTCCGCGCTCGACCCGGCCGGCGCCGGAACCGTCCTCTACGTCGCCTGGATCTCCACCGTCTTCGGCTTCGCGGCCTGGGGCTTCCTGCTCCGCCACCATCCCGCCTCGTCCGTGGCCCCGTTCACCCTGCTGGTCCCCGTCTTCGGGATGTCCTCGGCCGCCCTCCTGCTGGGCGAGCCGGTCAGCCCCCTGCGCTGGTGCGCGGCGGCGCTGCTCGTCGGCGGGGTGGCGCTCACCTCGCTCGCCCGGCCCCGTGCCGCCGCGGCCCCACCGCCGGCGGAGGCCCGAGGGGTACGCGTCTGAGCTACTGCTTCGGCGAGCCGAGCCGCAGGACGTGCTCCCGTCCCGCGGTCAGCAGCTCCGGCAGACCGGCGGCTCCGGGATACCAGCGCTTCTCGTACTCCCAGCAGACCCAGCTGTCCGCGTCCAGCGTGTCCAGGCAGGCCTTCAGGGGCAGCACGCCGGCGCCGAGCGCGAGCGGCGCGGTGTCCTCGGCGGACGCGATGTCCTTGATCTGGACGTACCCCAGGTGCGGTGCGAGGACGGCATGGCTCGCGGCAGGCTCCTCGCCGGCCAGCCAGGTGTGCATGACGTCCCATAGCGCGCCGATCCGCCCGTGCCCGACGGTGCCCACCACGCGGGCCACGTCGGCCCCGGCGCGGTGCGAGTCGTGGGTCTCCAGCAGGATGCGAACGCCCAGGTCCGCGGCGTGCGGGGCGGCGGCGCCCAGCCGGCGCGCGGCGACGGCGTCGGCCTCCGCGGGATCCTGGTCGCCGCCTCCGGGGAACACCCGGACGTACGGCGCCCCGAGGTCGTGGGCCAGCTCCACCAGTCCGGCGAGCTCCGCGAGCACCGGTTCGTCGTCACCCGCGGCGGCGGCCTTCGCATACCCGGCCACCGTCAGGATCTCGACACCGCCGCGCTTGAACTCGTCCGCCACCGCGGCCCGTTCGGCCGGCCCCAGACCGGGGTGCACCGGCTCCTCCGGGTGGGCGCGCAGCTCGACCCCCTGGTAGCCGTGCCCGGACGCGAGGCGCACCACCTCCGCGACGGGCATGCCCGGTACTCCGAGGGTCGAGAAAGCGAGCTTCACGATCTGTGTCCTTCCGCTGGGAGCCTGCGCGGGAACGGCCCGGCACTCACCCGGCTCCTGCCCCCCGGAACAGGCCGTCACTCCCACGGAACCCCCAGCGTACGGACCCTCAGCCCGTGCCCCGCAGCAGTCGCTCCAGGCTGCCGAGCAACTGGAGCGCGTCCTCGCGGCGTTCGCCCTCCAGGGCCCGCCCGCCGGTGGCCGCCGCCTGCGGAGCGAGCACCCGCAGCGCCGCCGCCGCCTGCCGGGCGAACATCGCCAGCAGGTCCAGTTCGCGGACGCCCGACCGCGCCTGGGGGGAGGGATCCAGCACCTCCAGCACCCCGAGGACGCGCGACTCGCTGATCAGCGGGGCGGCCATCAGGGCGTCCGGGACGTACGCGGTGGACTCCGCCAGCGAGCGGTCGAACGACGTGTTCCGGCTCAGGTCGTCCACCACCATCGGCTCACCCGACGTCGCCACCCAGCCGGCGATGCCGCGGCCCGCGGGGAACCTGCGCCCCACCAGGAACGCCTCGCCCTCACCGGAGACCGCCTGGAAGACCAGCTCGTCCGCCTCCTCGTCCAGCAGGCAGACGGAGCTGGCCGCCGCCCCGAAGATCGCCCGCGCCACGTCGACGACGGACTGAAGCAGCTCGTGGCGGGCGGCGTCACCCGGGGGGCGGACGGTCGGGGAGGGGAGCATGGCGTCAGTTCTCGGAGTCGTCACGGGTGTCTCCTGCCGCTGTGGAAGGACGCGGGTCCGCGTGCACGTTGGCCGCGGAGAGGTAGAGGGCGTTCTTGAGCTGGAAGGCCGTCATGCGGGGATGTCCTGAGAGGACGCGGGCGCAGAGCCCCGCGACGTACGGGGTGGCGAAGCTGTTCCCCGTGGTGCGGATCGTCCGGCCGCCCAGCCACGGCACGGACACGTTCTGGCCGGGACCGAAGAACTCCACCGGGGGCTCGGGGTTGTAGAGGTGGAGCTCGTCGTCCTCCTGGTGGCTGCCCACCGAGATCACCGAGGCGAACCGCCAGGGATAGCTCTCCACGGGAGTGTTGTGCGCGGAGGCGACGATCACCGTGCGGCCGAAGTAGGCCCGGTCGGCGAGGCCGTGCAGCTCCGGGGCGAACCGGGCGCGCGTGGTCGACAGGCTCAGGTTCACCACGTCGAAGCGCTGCTCCACGGCCCAGCGGAGCCCGGCCATCAGTACCTCGCCGGTACCGGAGAACCGCTCGCCCAGCACCCGGACGCTGTGGATCTCGCAGTCGGGCGCGGTGCGGCGGATGATCCCCGCGCACGCCGTGCCGTGCCCGCACGTGTCGCCGGTGTCCGTCGGCTCGACCGTGACCGCCCCGCTCTCCGGGTCCTTGACCACCACCCAGGAACTCTCCACCGGGCCGACCAGCGGGTGGTCGAGCTCCACCCCGGAGTCCACCACGCAGACGCGCACCCCGCGCCCGGTCGCCTGCCGTGCGGGCAGACCGCCCGGCGGCCCCTCGTCCGCGGGGACCGGTACGTCGTCGGGGCCGCGTCCGCGCAGGCTCCAGGTGAGTCCCTGCCCCGGGACCGTGCCTGTTCCGACGGTTCCCATCGGTCAGCTCCTCTCCGTCGTGGTGACCATGGCCTCGTCCGGCACGCAGCCGGCGGCCCGGCGGGCCCCCGGCAGGTGCCCCTTGCTCACGAAGTGCTCCCGCGCGACACGCGCCGAGGCCAGCGCGGGGGCCTGCCGCCCCAGCGCGAACAGGGTGCGGGCCCGGTCCAGTTCGGCCGTCGCCCGGACCAGCGGGGAGTCCGTGAGCAGCGACGCCCGTACGGCCCGGTCCGCGTGGCCCGCGGCCTCCGCCGGCCGTCCGGCCGCGGCGGCCAGGCGGCCCCGGAGTCCGTTCAGGTCGACGGCGTCCGCCGGGCTCAGCTCCGACGCCTCTCCCAGGCCCGCGATCCAGCCGCCCGCCCGCCCGGCCCGCCCCTCGTCCAGCTCGATCCGGGCCGCGTCCAGCGCCACGGCGGTCCGCAGCCCCGCCGCGTCGGCACGCCGGGCCGCCTCGTCGGCCCGGGCCAGCAGCTCCAGCGCCGTGCCGGCGTGTCCGAGCAGTGCCTCGACGGCGGCCCGGAAGACGGGCAGGAACACCTCCGCCTCGGCGAACCGCAGCTTCGCGGCCAGCTCCCGGGCCTCGGAGAGGCAGGCGTACGCCTCGCCGGGCCGGTCCTGGAGCGCGTACAGCACCGCCAAGGGGCAGTTCAGGGTCAGCCTGACCGTCGGGCGGCCCTCCCCGTGCGCGGCCAGCAGACCCAGGCAGCGGGCCACCGCCTCGGGGGCCGGTACGGGGCCGCGCCACAGCGAGATGCCGATGGCCCCGAGCGCCCCGGCCCGTTCCGGTTCCGCCCCGGCCAGGACCGCCTGCTCCAGGGCGCACGCCTGGTCGCGTTCCGCCTCCTCGTGCCGGCCGGCCTGCTGGAGGTGCTGGGCCAGCCGCAGATGGGACCTGGCCCGGCCGACCGCGTCGCCCGCCGCCTCGAAGACCGGCAGCACCGCCCGCGCCGTCGCCGTGAGCCCGGGGCCGGGACCCGAGGGGTCCAGCACCGCGAGCGCGAGCCTGGCGTGCGCGGACTCCACCGACGCCGAGTCCAGTGCGGCCACGCGGCGCAGCAGTGACGCCCCGCTCGCGGTCCTCCCCAGCGCCAACCGGACCTCGCCGAGCCTGCGGACCGAGCCCGCGTCGTCCGGATCGAGCTCGACCGCCCGCTCCAGCAGGTCGTCCGCCCAGGCGAGGTCCGACCGGGACGCCGCCTGTGCCCCGGCGCGGCCCAGCGCGGCGGCGGCCCGCCCGCGCAGCCGCAGGGTCCGGTCGTCGAGCAGGCCGAGCTCCGTCCGGTAGCGGCAGGCCCGTTCGAGATGGCCGCCGACGGCCCCGTCACCGGCCCGCAGCACCGCGGGGAGTTCGGCCGCCCAGGCATGACGGTCCGCCTTGGCACGCTTGGACAGCGACGCGTACGTCACCTCGTGCACCAGCCCGCTGCTGAACCGGTACGCCGCCGGCTCCGGCCCCGTACCCGGCTCCACCAGCCGCCGCCCGGCCAGCGCCACCAGCACCTCCTCGATGAGCTCCAGCCGCTGCGCCCGGTCGGCGGTGGACACGCTCACCGCCGCCGGGCCCCGGAGTTCCGCCAGACGCGCGGACGTCTCCAGCAGCAGGAGCTCCGCCGAGGTGAACTCGCGGCCGATCACGGCGGCGAGGCCGACCATGGTCCGTTCGGTCCGGGCCAGCGCCCCGATCCGGGCGCCCAGCAGAGCCTGGAGCGTGGGAGGCAGCCCGGCCCCGGGGCCGTCCGTACGGCCGTCGACGAGGAGCTGTTCGAGGTAGAGCGGGTTGCCCTCGGCACGGGACAGGAGCCGTCCGTCCACCGGTCCCGCACCGCCGTCGAGCCGCGCCAGCAGACCGGCGAGCCGGGCACTCTCCTCCCGGGGCAGGCCGGTGAGCTGGAGGCAGTCCGCGGGGCTCTCCGTCCCGTCCGGCCGGCCCGCGCACACGATCAGCACACCGGCGGGCCCCGAGCCGTCCGCCAGCCGCTCCAGGGTGCGCGTCAGCAGGGGCGCCGCCTCGTGCGTGTCGTCGAGCACCAGCACGAAGGGCCTCTCCCGGGCCGCACGGCCCAGCGCCGTCGCCAGCGCCGCGCACATGTCCTCGAACGGGGCGTTGGGCGTACCGTCGCGCAGCAGCCCCGCCGACAGCAGGGCCATCGCGTCGCCGGCCGTCCCGGCCTCCTGGCCGGCGGCGAGGGCCGGCAGGGTGCGCAGGGCGTCGGCGAGGGGGGTGAGCGTGCCCTGGTCCCCGTGTCCGCGGCACCGGCCGGCGCCGTAGGAGAGGGCCCCCGAGGCGGACCGCAGGGCCAGCCACTCCCGTACCAGCCGGGTCTTGCCGATGCCGGGCTCGCCGACGACGCGCAGCAGCCCGGTCCGCCCCGCGCGCACCGTGTCCGACAGGGCGGCGTCCAGCGCGTCCCGCTCGGTACGGCGCCCGACGAAGGGCACGTCGAAGCGGCGCAGCAGCTCCGGGTCGTCCGCGCCGAGGGCCAGCAGCCGGTAGGCCTCCACACTGTCCTGCTTGCCCTTGAGCCGGAGCGGCCCGGTGGGCTCGGCGGAGACCGTGGGCCCGGCGGCGAGCAGGGTGTCCGGGCCGAGGAGGATCTCACCGGCCCCGGCGTGCTGTTCCAGGCGCGCGGCGATGTTCACGGTCTCCCCGGACACCAGCGCCTGACGGGCCGACGCGTCGCCGCCGGCCACCACCTGGCCGGTGTTGACACCGATCCGGGTGGCGAGGCGGATGCCCAGCGTGCCGTGCAGCTCCTCGTTGAGCGCCGCCAGCGCGTCCCGCATGCCGAGAGCGGCGGCCAGCGCCCGCCGGGCGTCGTCCTCCCGCACCACCGGCACCCCGAACACCGCCATCACCGCGTCACCGATGAACTTCTCCGGAGTACCGCCCCTGGCCACGATCTGCGCGCTCATCGCCTCGAAGTACCGCAGCGTCACCGTGCGCAGGGTCTCGGGGTCCAGCACCCCCGACAGTGCGGTGGAGCCGACGAGATCGCAGAACAGCACCGTCACCGGCTTGCGTTCGTCCTCCCCGGGCACGGCGGCGACGGCGCACGGCGTCCCGCAGGACGAGCAGAACCTGGCGTCCTCCGGCAGGTCCTGGCGGCACGTGGTGCAGTTCATGACGTTCCCTTCTCTCCGGGGCTGGGGCCGCGCCGCTGCCGGGTGGGCGGGGCCGCAGCGGCCCCGCCCACCCGGGAACCGCTCAGAACAGGGCGCCGCCGGCGATCTCGCCGTGGGCCTGGACCTCGGGTTCCACCGCGTCCAGCCGGCTCTTGATGTCGAGCAGCACGGCGAGCTCCTCCTCCGTGAGCTCGCTGAGCACCAGGCGCTGTTCGTCGGTGAGCATGTCCACCGGCAGACCGGCCTCGTACAACGCGTCCGGCAGCGGGGGCCGTCCACCCTCGCCGGGCCCGCGGGGGGCGCCGTTGCCTTCGGATGGTCGGGTCATGGGGTGACTCCCGTCGGTGTGGAGGGTCCGGCCCCCCGGGGCGGCGGCGCCGCACCGGAGCGCCCGAGCCGGACGAACAGCCGGGTGAGCGCGTCGAGGGAGTGCAGGGCGCTGACCGTCACGTCCGATTCCTGGCCACGGGTCAGCGGCAGCCGGTCCAGCAGGGCGTACAGCTCGTCCAGGTGCCCCGTGTCCAGCGCCGCGTGCTCCCGCACCGTCCGCAGGGCGGCGTCCGGCAGGCCGGTCGTCGCCGCGATCCGGGACGTCAGGTCCGCGGCGGGCGCGTATCCCTCCAGCACCGCGATGTAGCCGAGCAGGGCCACCGGGTGGTGGTGCTCGACCCAGTAGTACTGGGAGCCCGCGAGCGCCGCGACGACCGGGGACGGCATCGGACCGAGCGCGTCGCCGGGCCGCGAGCCCGCCGCCAGGATGTCCTCCAGCAGCCAGGCGTCGTGGCCCTCCTCCTCCTTGATGTGCTCGCGCAGGTAGGCCGCCAGCGGGCCGGCCAGCGGATCCCCGCAGACGTCCAGCAGCGTGGCCCGTTCCAGGGCGCGTTCCATCAGGGGGACGGACGCCCGCACCACGGCGTGCATGGCGCACAGGTAGCGCCGGTAGCGCGGCAGCAGTTCCTCGGCGCGCCACATGTGCTCCATGGCGCCCAGCAGCCGCCCGTCCAGCAGCCCCAGGGTGACCCGCAGCCGTGCCGAGGAACTCGGCGCCGGGGCGCTCACCGGGAACCGTCCCCGGCGGGCACGCGGGCCACGACCAGGGGCGCGTACGCGGCGCAGCCGTGGTGCCGTACGACGCCCACCGGCCCCTCCGCCGCCCCGCGGCGGGCCGCGGTCAGGTCCAGCAGCGCCCCGGCGGCGCCCGCCGCCACCGAGCGGGCCGTGTCCGCGACCCTGCCGTCCGACCCCAGGGACCGGCATCCGTGGCAGTACGAGCCACCGTCGGGGGAGGCCCCGGCGCGGGCGGCCAGGTGGGCGGGACCGACCGTGCGGATCATGCGCAGCACCGGTGACTCCAGGGCCCGGCCGCGCACGGTCGCCCAGTCGTCGGTGTCGACGTGCCCCAGGTACAGGTGCGCGGGGGCGGGCCGCAGGTCCACGGTGTCCTGGTTGCAGCAGGCGAGCACCGCGCCGTCGAAGGCGACCACCGGCCAGGCGGCCATGGCGCACGGGGACACCGAGCCGGCGTCCGGGCCGGGGCGGGCGGGAGCGGCCCAGGAAGCGGCCCTGCCGAACGCCCGTACCTCGTTGACCAGCGAGGGGACCCGGCCGCCGAACTCCTCGTCGACGGCGCGGGTGATGTCGGCGAGGTAGGGGTCGTCGGCGCCCGTACCGGTGAGGTGGAAGCTCACCGCCACACCCGTCTCCCGGATCCGGTGCATCGCGCGGAACACGTCGGCCCGGGGGATCTCCCGCTCGTGGTGGGCGTCGAGGCTGGCGGAGAAGTGGTCCACGCTCCTGACGGCGCGCAGGACCGGCGGCGGGATCTCCCGGGACCGGGCGAAGAACATGCCGCTGAGCAGCGCCGTACGCGATCCGGCGGCGCGGGCCCGGGTGCTCAGCTCCTCGACGAGCGCGGGCAGCAGCAGCGGTTCGCCACCGGTCAGCATCACCACGTCGGGACGGTTCTCCCGGGTGAACGAGCCGACGAAGCGCACCAGCCGGGCCGCGTCCGGTTCCTGACGTGTCGTCATGGATGAGCCGGTCGAGCAGTGGGCGCAGCTCAGCGGGCAGCGCCGGGTGAGGCCGAGCAGCAGGCCGGCGGCGGGGAAGGGCCGCCGTCCGACGAGTTCGCCGAGTTCCATGCGGGGCCGCCTCCTTCTGGGGGCCGGAGCGGGCGCGCCGGGGGCCGTTTCCCGTGGAGCACCGGCGTGCGCGGACGTGCACCCAGGCTGCGGGGCGGTGGTTCGGCACCGGTCCACCGATGGTTCGGGAGCGGTATGGGCGCAGCTCAGGCCGGGTGCCGGGCCCGCCGAGGAGGCCGGGTGCGGCGTACGGAGCGGCTCCGAGCTGGGCCGATACCGGAGCCATACCGCTGCCGAAGCGATCGCCAGGCGGGGCCTCCTAACTTTCTCGGCAACGGCAGGCAACGGCCCGCCGCACCGGAAACCCGGCACCTCAGGGCCCCCGGAACCAGTGCAGTCACGAGTGGACGGAGACCACCATGGCCGAGAACACGAAGCCCGCCGCCGACGACAACAACGAGGAGACCCCCGAGGTCGAGGCGCACTCCGTGCTGGACCTCCAGGAGACGGCCAACAAGGAGATCGAGGCGCCGGGCGGCAGCTGCGTCAGCGTGATCAGCGTCGTCCTCGCGGACTAGCCGGACGCACCGGGCGGCGCCGCGGTGGGCAGCCTCAGGAGCTCCCGCCGCGGCGCCCGGCCGGCCGGTGATGTGGGGCGGTTCCGTCACGACGGAGCCGCCCCGCCGTCGCTTCCGCGGCCCGGACGGGCCCGCACCCCTCGTCACGACCCAGACCGTCCCCGGGAGTTCACGATGACCACGCCGCTGCGCGGCAACAGGGATTTCCGGCTGCTCTGGCTGAGCGGCCTCTTCGCGGTCCTGGGCGGGCAGATGAGTTCCCTCGCCCTTCCGCTGCTGGTGCTCAAGGAGACCGGGTCCGCGGTACAGGCCGGAGCCATCGGGACGGTGTCGGTGGGAGCCGTGCTGATCACGATGCTGCCCGGCGGGGTGATGGCCGACCGTGTCGAACGCCGGCGGCTGATGCGGGTCTGCGACGTCGGCAGCCTGATCGTCGTCACCGCGCTCACCGCGGCCGTCTGGTCCGGACACGTCCCCATGCCCCTGGTCCTGCTCTGCGCCGCGGCGGGCGCCGTGATCGGCAGCGTCTACGGGCCCGCCGTCTTCGGCCTCATGCGCGCGGTCGTCCCGGCCGACCAGATGGGCACCGCCACCGCGCGGCTCCAGGCCCGCACCCAGACCGCCCGGCTCGTCGGACCCCTCGTCGGAGGAGCGCTGTTCGGCATCCACCCGGCCCTGCCGTTCGCGGCCGAGGCGCTGGGCCTCCTCCTGTCGACCGTCTGCGTGGCCCTCGTACGCACCCGGTCCCGGGCCAGGGCGAAGGCGGGGCCGGTCTTCAGCCGGCGCGAACTCCTCGCGGGCCTGACCTTCCTGTGGGGCCTGCCCTACCTCCGTACGGTCCTCCTCGTGTTCGGGCTGGGCATGAACTTCGCGTTCGGGGCGCTCACCTTCACCGCCCTGACCGCGTTCTCCGACGGGGGCACGTCGGGCGTAGGCGGCGGCTTCGTCCTCACCTGCGTCTCCGCCGGGGCGCTGTCCGGAGCACTGCTCGCGCCACGGATCAAGCCCGCCCGGCACTCCCGGGTCCTGATCGTCGCCACCTGCTGGACCTGCGTGGCGGCTGCCGGGGTGATGGCCTGGATCAGCCGGCCGGTCGTGGCCGGAGTCGTGTGCGCGCTCTGCATGTGCCTGTCGACGATCGCCAGCATCGGCTTCCTCTCGAAGCTCCTGGTCGTGACCCCCGAGGAGCGGGTGGGCCGGGTGCAGAGCGCGGCCGGCTTCCTGTCCTCCATGGTCCAGCCGTTCGGGCCGCTGGCCGGGGGCGCCCTGCTGACCGCCTTCGGCGCCCGCTGGGCCTTCGCCCTGACCGGCTGCGTCCTGGGCGTGTCCGCGCTCGTGGTCACCTTCGCCCGCTCGGCGCGGACCGAGCCGTCCCCGCACCGTGCGGAGGAGCCCGGGACCGTCACCGGCACCCAGCCCGGGACCGTCACCGGCACCGGGCCCGCGACCGTCACCGAGCCCGTCACCGAGCCCGGGGCAGGACCGGCCCGCGCACCCGCGGGCGCGAACCCCTCCGCCACCGGGGACTGATCCGCGAACCGGGACCCGCCGCCCACCGCCACCGTCCGCCGCCCCGCGGGCTTCGAGAAGAGAGAGCCGAGCGTGCCAGGCATCCAGGAAACCCAGCTGTACTGCCTCGCCGACCGTACGTACTTCGACACCCCGGCCCGGCTGCCCGACGAGGAGTCGCGGTACCGGCTCGACACCGATCCGCCCCCGGCGGGCTGGCGCCGGGAGGCCGTGGGCCTGTGGACCTCGCTCGTGCCGGAGCACGTCGAACCCGCCGAGCAGGGCTGGAAGATCCACGTGTCCACCGTCCCCGGCGAGGCCGAGGCGACCCTGCGGGACACCGCCCGGATCTGCCTCCGCCACGGGGTGCCCTTCAAGTTCCTGCGCAGCGAGAAGGCGTTGCTGCTGGTGGCGGGCAAGCACATGAACCGCAGCGGCGCGGGCAAGTTCATCGCGGCCTACCCGCCCGACGAGACCGTGTTCCTCGCGCTCGCCGAGGAACTGTCCCAGGCACTGGCGGGCCGCAGCGGCCCCTACATCCTCAGCGACCTGCGGATCGGCGACGCACCCGTCTACACACGCTACGGCGCCTACGTCCCCCGCTGGTGCGACGACGCCGACGGCCGCCGGGTCCTCGCCCTGCGGGACCCGTCCGGGAAGCTCGTCCCCGACGAGCGCGGCGTGGTGTTCCGGATGCCCTCCTGGATCGAGGTCCCCGAGGCCCTGCGCCCCCACCTCGCGGCCCGCGCCGCCGCCCGGGACGACACCTTCCCGTACACGGTCACCCAGGCCCTCCAGTTCTCCAGCGCCGGGGGGATCTACCTCGCCGAGGACCGGGCGACCGGACGGCGCGTGGTGCTGCGCGAGGCGCGCCCGCACTGCGGACTCGACGGCGCGGGCGACGACGCCGTCACCCGCCTGCACCGGGAGCACCGGGCACTGACGGCGCTGGCCGGACTCGACTGCGTACCCCGGGTGTTCGGAGTGCGGACCGTGTGGGAGCACCACTTCCTGATCGAGGAGCACATCGAGGGGAACACCCTGCTGGAGGAGATCGTCGCCCGCTTCGCCCTCGTGCGCGGGGCGGACACGGCGGACGAACTCGCCCCCTACGTCGCCTGGACCGAGTCGGTGACCGGCGAGCTCTCCCGGGCACTGGAGGCCGTCCACGCGCGCGGGCTGCGCTTCGGCGACCTGCACCCCTCCAACATCATCGTCCGGCCCGACGGGCGGATCGCCCTCGTCGACTTCGAGTACGCCACCGCCCTCGACGACCAGGACATCCCGCTGGCCGGCGCCCAGGGCCTCCAGGCGCCGCCGGGCACCCCCGGGGCGGAGGCCGACGCCTACGCGCTCTGGGCGACCTGGCTCAGCATGCTGATGCCGGTCATGGAGATGGCCGGACTGGAGGGGGCGAAGGCCCTCACCCTGGAACGCTGGGCCCGGCGGCGGTACTCGCTCCCGGCCGGAGCCGGACCCCGCCGGCCACGGCTCCTCGACGGACTGGAGGCGTCACGGCGGCGTGAGGACGAGGTGGCCGCCCTCTTCGAGGGGCCGGAGGTGGACTGGGCCGGGATCCGCACCCGCCTGCTGGCCGGAATCCACGCCGGGGCCACCCCCGGACGCGCCGACCGCCTCTTCCCGGGCGGCCCCGGCCTCTTCGCGACCGGCGGCACCGACCTCGTGAACGGTGCGGCGGGCGTCCTGTACGCCCTGCACCGGACCGGTGCGGCCGTCCCCGCCGAGTGGACCGACTGGCTCGCGGCAGCGGCCCTGCGCAGGGACCCCGCGGGGGCCGGCGGGCTCTACGACGGGCTGCCCGGCGCCGCGTTGGTGCTCTCCCTCCTGGGCCGCACCGATCAGGGACGGGAGGTGTGGGAGCGCGCGGTGTCCCGCGCACCGGTGACGGCCTCCGCCGATCTGTTCGGCGGGCGGGCCGGAACCGCGCTCGCCGCACTCCGGATGGCGCGCGTGGGCGGCACGGCCCCCGACCCCCGACTGGTCGACAGCGCCCTGCGCACCGCCCGGGACCTGGACCGGCTGGTGCGCGGCGAACAGGTGGACGGCATGCGGGCGCCGGAGTCGGCCGGGCTGCTGCACGGGCTGAGCGGAGCCGCCCTGCTCCTCCTCGAACTGCACACGCTGACCGGCGAGGACTGGCTGCGCCGGGCCGCCCGCACCGCCCTGGGACGCGAGGCCGGACACCTCGTCACCATGGACGACGGCTCGCTCCAGGTGAAGGACGGGCGGCGCCATCTGCTCTACCTCGGGCAGGGCAGTTCGGGTGTCGCACTGGTCGCCCAGGCGTACACCGCCCGCCACGAGGACGAGGAACTGAGCGCGCTGATCCCGGGCGTGGCCCAGGGCTGCGCCATGGAATTCGTCCGTGAACCCGGGCTGTTCACCGGGCGGGCGGGTCTCGCGGCCGCCGCCGGGCAGCTCGACCCCGAGACCCGGACGGGGCCCGGCGTCATGGCCTCCGTACGCAACCTCACCTGGCACCTCGTCGCCGACGAGGACCGGCTGCTCGTCCCCGGTGCGACGCTGCGTCGATTCTCCGCCGACCTCGGCACGGGGGCGGCGGGTCTGCTGCTCGCCCTGCACTTCCTGTCCGCGGGCCGCGACGGGGACACCGCCGGACGCGGCCCCCGTGTCCAGCAGGCCGGGGACGGCCTCCCCGGCCTGCTGGGCCTCCTCACCCTCGGCTGAGGAGACGGGCGGCGCCGCTTCCGGCCGAGGGGGCGGGCCCCCGCCCGACGGGCGCCTCGGGGCCCGTCTCCTCGCGGACGTACAGACAGAGGAGCCGGGGCACCTCGTACAGCGCGGCGTGTGCGGTGACCTCGCCCGAGGGGGAGGTCACCGCGCCGGCGCCGATGAGCGACTCGACCGCGCGTATCGCGCCCCGCTCGTCGCGGTCCAGCGCCGCCATCGCCCGCTCCAGCGTGAAACCGCCCTCCCCCGCGGGCCCCGCGATACGGGCCAGGGCCCCCCGGTCGGCGGCCCCCAGGTCCCGCCAGCCCGCGGCGAGCCGGGAGCGTACGGACACGTCCCCCGCGACCAGCTCGTCCAGGGCCGCCGCCGGGTCGTCGAGCCGGTCCGCGTACTCCGCCAGCGGAAGGTGCCGCAGCACCGCGAGCCGCATCCCGCTCACCGCCACCGCCAACGGCAGACCCCCGCACGCCCGCACGATGCGCACGGCGGCGGCCCGGTCCGAACGCAGCCGGTCCCCGCCGATCAGCGTCCCCAGCAGCTCCAGCGACTCGTCCTCCCCGGGGGCGGCGAGCGCCGTCCGGTGCACGGCCTCGAGACCGGCGAGCTGACCTCGGGAGGTGAGCAGCACCGAACTCCGCCCGGACCGGGGCAGCAGCCCGCGCACCGACGCCTCGTCCGCCACGTCGTCCAGCACGATCAGCGCCCGGTGCCGCGACAGCCAGTCCTGCCACGCGTTCTGGGCCTGCGCCGGGTCCGGACGGCCGGGCCCGCCCACCCCGCACAGCCGCCCCAGCTCCTCCAGCATGTCGTTCCGGGTACGGGGCACCCCGTCCTCCGTGCGCGCCCTGACGTGGACCCGCCCGTCGGGGAAGCAGTCCGCGAGCAGATGCGCCGCCCGGACGGCCAGCGCCGACTTCCCCACCCCGGCAGGGCCCGACACGACCAGCACCGCGCCCTCCGGGCACCCCGACACGTCCAGCAGCCAGGTCAGTTCGTCCTCCCGCCCGGTGAAGTGCCGGCTGTCCGCGGGCAGCGAGACACCGGCGGCCGCGCCCCGGGACGCGGAGGACCGGGCCGCCCGGCCCTCGCCGAGCATCGCCCGGTAGAGCCCCGCCATCGCCGGGCTGGGTTCCAGGCCCAGCTCCCGGGCGAGCAGCTGCCGGTAGTCGTCGTACACCGCCAGCGCCTCCGCCTGGCGCCCCGTCTGGTGCAGGGAGTTCATCCAGGCGGCGCGCAGCCTCTCCCGGAACGGGTGGCGTTCCACCAGGTCCCGCAGACCGTCCACGGTGACACCCGCCCGGCCGGTCTCGATCTCCGCCTCGGCCCAGTCCTCGTAGACCGTGAGGCAGCGGGCCTCCAGACGTTCGGCCTCCTCCGCCACCTCGGCGGAGTCCCGCAGGTCGTGCAGCGGCGGACGCTCCCCCCACAGGTCCAGCGCCTCCCGCAGCAGCCGGGCCGCGGTGCGCAGGTCGCCGCGCTCGGCCGCCGCCCGCCCCGCCCGGGCCAGCGTCCTGAAGCGCAGGGTGTCCAGCTCGCCCTCCTCCACCCGCAGCCGGTACCCGCCGCAGTCGTGCACCACCCGGCCCCGGTCGTCGCCGTCCACGGCCCCGAACAGCGCGCGGGCGGCGCTGACATAGACCTGGAGGTTCTTGCGCGCGGTCCGCGGCGGGCCCTGTGGCCACACCACGTCGGTGAGCACATCCACCGGAACGGGGGTGTTGGGCCGTGACAGCAGGGTGGCCAGGACCAGCCTCTGCTTGCGCGGCCCGAGCGGCAGCGGCCTGCCGTCGATCACCGCCGAGAGCGGCCCGAGCAGCGAGAAGTAGACCGTGCCGGGACCGCCGGGGCGGACGGGGGGAAGGGGCATCAGCGGGCCTCCTGGCGGGGGGAGGGGCGACGAGTTGCCGTACTCCGCCGATGCTGCCGCGACGCCGGAGGCGGCACATCGGTGGCCGCCCCGCATCTTCCGGGCGGCGCACCCGACCCCCGCCGCCCGATGCCCCCATGTTGCGGTGCGGTGCCCCCATCCGGACGGCCGGGTGCGTGCGCTCCTGCCGTCCGGATGGGGGCACGGCCGCCCGACGCCCGCTCAGGGCAGGTCGACCGCGCACTCCGCGGCGAAGTCGCAGAGCGCCGAACGGTTCGCCCGGCCCGTCTTGCTCAGCAGACTGGCCAGGTGCTTCTCCACCGTGCGCGGCGAGATGGACAGCCGCCGGGCGATCTGCTGGTTGCCCGGACGCTCCGCCAGCAGCACGAACACCTCGTACTCGCGGGGGGTCACCCCGTTGGTCCGCAGCGTCGGGGGGATCCGGTCCCGTCCGTCGCGGTGCTGGGTCACGCTCACCCCCGCCTGCCGCAGCGCCGACCGGCACGCGGCGGCCGCCGGCTGCACCCCGGCCGAATGGAAGAACTCCTCGGCGGTGCGCAGCCACACGACCGGCTCGCCCCACCCGTCGGCGAGCGCCGCCTCCGCGACCAGCCGCAGACCGAGATGCCGGGCCACCGGGAAGGCCGCGGACCGGGCGTGGAAGGACGTCATCCGCCGTGCGGCACCCACGGGATCGCCCTCCCTGCCGAGCAGCACCGCCTCCGTCAGTTCGAGGAACTGGCGATTCCAGGCCAGGGCGGCGCCCGGCGCCCCGGCCACCTCCTCGTACTCCCCGCGCGCCGCGTCGCCCGACAGCACCCGCAGCAGCGGGCGCAGCCCGTAGCGGCCGCTCAGGTAGTAGTAGCTGGGGTGGTCACGCTCCCAGGCCAGTGCGGCGTCCAGCGCCGCCGCGGCGGCGGGGCGGTCCTCCTCCAGCAGCGCCCCGATCGCCCCGCAGAATCCCTGGCGCAGGGGCACGAGCGCGGACTGCTCGCCGCCCGCCCTGCGGAACGCGACGAGGGCCCGGTCCGTCTCCCGCCGCCGGCCCCGGTGCGCCGCGGCCGCCGCCCCGGCCAGCAGCAGATAGCGGTGCGCGCCGTGGTTGCCGATCCTGGCGCTCGCCTCCACCGACCGTGCGGTGATCTCCTCCGCCTCGTCCCACCGGGCGCACATCACCGCGTTCATCGCGAGCAGTCCGTCGACCGTCTGCGCCAGCAGCAGGGAACCCAGCTCCGCCGCGGCGGCCCGGGCCGAGTGCAGGCGGCCCGCGTCACCGGTCCGCATGAAGCCGTTCACCCCCAGGCGCACCAGCGCCTCCACCCGCCAGAGCGGCAGGGAGTGCTCGGTGGACAGGGTGAGCATCCGCTCCAGACACGCGTCGGCGGCGTCGAACCCCCGCTCCCGGTGGAGCAGGGCGAGCAACTGCCAGGCCTGGCAGGCCACGACCGGGAGTCCTTCGGCCTCCGCGGTCCCGGCGGCCTCGCGCGCGGCCCGTTCGGCCGCCTCCGGCTCCGGGCGGTCCTCCCCGGGCAGCAGCGAGAGATGACCGTCCACGACGGCGAGTGACGCGCGGCGGGCCGGGGACGGCGACGGCCCGAAGAGAGTGCGCGCGGCGGCGATCTGACGCGCTGTGTCCTCCGCGCGCTCCGCCATGACCGCCACCCAGGCGATCTTGATGTGGGCGTCCCCGCGACGGGCGGCCGCCTCCGAGCGCGCGGGGAGCGGTGGCAGGCCCTCGGCCAGCGCCAGGGCCCCGTCGAGGTCGCCGCCCTCGGCCCTGGCCACCGCCAGGGATTCGGTGACGGCCGCGAGATCGGCGTCCGTCGCCAGGGAGAGGGAACGTTCCAGCAGCACCACGGCCGAACCGTGCGAACCCGACGCGAGCATCCGCCGGCCCGCCTCGGCGAACTGGAGCGCGGCCCCGGCGCGGTTGCCCGCGGCGAGCTCCAGCGAGGCCACGAGCTGCCGCCGGTCCTCGTCGAGCGGCTCCCCCGACCGCTCGACCGCCGCGGCCGCACGCCGGGCCAGTGCGGCGCGCTCGGCCGGTGCGAGCGAGGCGACCAGCGCCTCGGCGGTGAGGGTGTGGCGGAAGGCGTAGCGGTCGGGTGCCGCGCCGTCGGGGGCGATCACACCCGTCTCGACCGCGGACCGGAGATGGGTGAACAGGGCCCGGTCCTCCAGTCCGGTGACGGTCTGCAGCACCGCCACCGAGAACTGGCCGCCCAGGGTCGCCGCCGTCAGCAGCAGGTCGCGCACCGGCTCGTCCATCCGGTCCAGCCGGTGGGCCCAGCTCCGCAGGATGCGCGACGGGAGAGAGCCGTCCGGCCCGCCCGCCGCCTCCCAGCCCGTCTCCGTGCGCCGCAGCCTGCCGGTGTCGAGCAGGTCGTCGAGCAGCACCTCGACCAGGTAGGGGTTGCCGGCCGCGCGTTCGACGAGCCGCCGCTGGACCTCTTCGGGTATCAGCTCGGGCGGTGTCTCCAGACAGGCGCCGGTCAGGGTCCGCACGTGCGCGTCGTCGAGACCGCGTAACTCCACCACCGTCGCACTGTGGCGCTGTTCGGCGGAGCGTACGAGGTCCAGTGCGGTGCCCTGCTCCGGGCGCAGGGTGCCCAGCAGCAGGACCGGCAGGTCCGCCAGGTTGTCGACGACGTACTCCACGACCGCGACGGTCTCCGTGTCGCAGTCGTGCAGGTCCTCCAGCAGCACGACGCAGCCGCTGTCCCGGCCGAGGACCGACAGCAGCCGCAGCAGGGCCTCCGCCAGCTCGACCACGGTCTCGGTGTAGCCGGCCGACGCCCCGCTCCGCCACTCCGGGACCAGCCGGGACAACGCCGGGTGATACGGGGCGAGTTCCGGATCCGTCGGCGTACCCGCCGCACGGAAGTGGGACGAGAGCGCCTCCACCAGGGGGCGGAACGGCACGACCAGGCCCGTGGACCCCGCCCGCCCGCGCAGCACCGGCATCCCCAGCCCGTAGGCACGGTAGGCGCATTCGCCCACCAGCCGGGACTTGCCGATCCCCGCCTCCCCGACGAGGAACAGCGCGCGCCCCGAACGCCGTCGTGCGGCGTCCAGGGCGCTGCTCAGCAGACCGATCTCCTCGTCACGACCGACGACGACCGGCGAATTCGCACGCATGGCCGCAGGCTACTGGAGCCGTACAGAGTGCGGCAGTAGGCACATTCCCGTCATGCCGTGCACCGTGGCGGGAAAGGGTCACATCGGCACGGTGAACGTCGTCCACGGCAGGTCGGGGCCGGACATGTCCCCGTCCGAGGCGCTGAGGAGTCTGCTCCGCAGACCCAGCCCGCCGTTGTTCCCTAGCGATATCCGGTCCGCGGGGTGCTCGACGGCGCCCTCGTGCGCCACGGTGGCGTCCACGTATCCGGCCGACTCGCTGATCTGCGTCATCTCTGCCTCTTCTTCAGGTCGTTGGTCGAGAACGTCATGGGTGCGTGGGCCCGGTCGGGCCCCGCCGAGTGGCGCATGAGCAGTGCCGGGCCGATCCGGTCGGGGAACCCCGCCCGCAGCAGCCCGTGTCCGATGCCGGACAGGCCGGTGAGCAGCCCGGGATGAGGTACGTGTCCGGGGGTGCCGCAGTGCGACTGCGCCCGGTCGGCGGCGGCGAGCAGGGTGCCGGTCCGGCGCAGCCAGTGGGGGCGCAGCCGGGGCAGGGCGGGGTGCGCGAGCAGTTCCAGCACGCCCAGTTCGCCGTGGCACAGGCTGTCGTCCGGCTGCGGCGCGGCCCGGGCCACGTCACCGGCCTGCCCCGCGAGCCAGTCGCGGAGTTCCGGATCGGCCAGGGCCTCGGGACTGTCGGCGACCGCGAGCGCGACCCCGGACGTCCCCTCGCACCAGGCCCGGCCGCCGCCGGCCGCCCGTACGGCGCCGCGCAGGACGTCCAGCCCCGTGGTCCGGTGGTGCGGGCCGCCCCCCGCCCCCGCGAACCGCAGCAAAGCCCATCCGACGCCCGCAGCCCCGTCCGCGAAGCCCGCGGACGGGGGCGGCGGCGCCGCCGCGAGCCGTTCGGCGCACCGCTCGGCACCGCGCCAGGCCTCGGCCCGGCCGGTGGCGCGGTGAACCGCGAGCAGCGACACCAGGCCCCCGGCCGTGCCGCCGCGCACGCCGAGCCCCTCCTCGGCCGCACCCGCCGCACACGCGAGCCGCGTGGCGGGCCCCGCCCAGTCAAGGATGCGGCTGTCGTCCAGCAGCGTCCCGACCTCGGTCAGGGCGTACGCGATGCCCCCGAGGCCGGAGAAGGCACCGGAACCGAGTACCCCGAGGTCGTCACCACGCTGGTGGAGCGCGTCCAGCAGGCCCGGGAGGGGCGCCAGCGCGGCCCGGGCCGCGTCGGCGTACCGCGCGGCACCGGTCAGGGACGCCAACTGGGCGAGGAACAGCGCGGGCCCGGTGTAGCCGCCCGCGAGGTCGGCCGCCAGCGGCGTGAGACGCCAGTAGCGCTCGCCGAGCAGTTCCAGGCCCAGCCAGTTGGTCCGGGTGCCGCCGTCGTACGCGAGCGAGACGAGCTGGTCGCCCACCGAACGGGCGGCGGACAGCAGCCGCTCCGGTTCCGGCGCGGTGGCCTCGGTCCTGGGCCGCGCGGACCCGGCGCCGCCGTGCGGGGGCTCGGTGGAGGTGCTGACCATGGCGGTGCGGATGATGCGTTCCTGGTCCAGCCGGTCCACCGTGTCCAGGGCCAGGATCTTCGCCTCCACCCGCGCCAGCCCGCCGGGCCCCGCGGGCCCCCGCACCCTGCGCCCGTTGCCGCTCCACACCTCCGTGAGCCCGGGACGCGTGGTGAACACCGGGACGTCGCCCTGCCACAAGTCCTCGATCTCCTCGTCCTCCAGACCGGCCAGCGCGGGGGTGCCCAGGGCGCCGGTCCGCAGGAGCGCGAACACCTGCTGGCGCTCGGCGGCGTCCCGCATCAGGTCGGGGTGGGTGGACTCGTGCATCAGCGTGGCGTACGTCCAGGTCGGCCTCGGTACGAAGCGGGTCTCGTCGTCCGCGAAGAGACGCAACAGGCCTCTGGGCCCGAGCAGTTCGCCGCGCGAGTCGCCGACGGCGGTGTACGCGGCGCGGAACCCTTCGCAGAGGGCGTCGGTGAAGTGGAAGGGATCGGCCGCCGCCCCGTCCAGGGTGGGGCGGTTGGCCGACGCGCCGAACCGTCCGGTGGTGCGCACCAGGTGCATGGTGTCGGTGCCCGCCGCGGCCCAGGAGGCCGTCTCCAGCGGCGAGGAGGCCGCCCGGCCACCGCCGACGGCGGACATGTCCAGCGCGGTCGTGTCCCCGACGAGCAGCTGCGGGAGCAGCCCGACCCGGTGCACCGAGCTGTACAGCGCGCGGGCGGCCGGATCGGCGGGCGGCGTCTGGGTGAGCGGTGGATGGAACAGCGTCTCCACATCGACCAGGACGGGATGCGCCCCGCACGCGATGAGGTTCTCGTGGTGCAGGTCCGTGCCGTCCAGGACGTGCAGCAGGGCCAGCAGTGCACCCAGGCGCCGGTAGAAGAGCGCGGTGTCGGCCGCCGTGTGGCAGGGGGCGTCCTCGATGAACTCCGCCCAGCCGTACGCGTCCCGGTCCAGGACCCGGGGCGCCCGCAGACCGGGCGTGCCCTCCAGGGAGTTGAACCACTGCACCAGGGTCTCGAAGTGCCGGTGCGCGGCGAGCGGGCGCGGCTTGTAGACCAGCCGGGCGCCGTCGGCGAACCGCAGCAGCATCACGGACCGGCCCCCGCGGTGGCTGTCGCCCGTGCCCGCCTCGACCTCGGTCAGGGCGTGCGGACCGTATCCGGCGAGCCGGGCCGGGCCCTGCTCCGCGAACACCGGTGAGGAGGCCAGCAGCCGGCTGTCCTCCGCGAGTCTGCCGAGCATCTCGGCGAACGCGTCCGCCGCGTTCATGGCCGCCTGCGCGAGGACCCTGGCGAGGACCGGGTAGGCGGTGACCAGCGAGGTGAGGCCCGCCCGGCCCGCGGTCAGCCGCAGGAAGTCCCGGAAGCGCTCGCGCGGCCCGGAGCCGGTCAGCCGGCCCGCGATCCGCGCGTCGTGCAGCTCCGACACGAGGGTCCGGGCGGCGAGCACGGCCAGGCGGCGTTCCACGTCGCGGCGGAAGCCGTCCGCCACGGCGGTGGAGCAGGGGGACGGCCCCGGCCGCGTGCCGCCGCCCCCGGACGCCCTGGACACCATGCGGTCGGCAGCCCGGGCCGCGAACGGGGCGACGACCACGACGAAGCCGGTCAGGTCCGGGTAGTCCCGGTCCGCGATCCGTGCCGAGCGCGGTGCCCGGCCGACGGCCTCGCGGGCGAAGCGGGCCCACTCGGGCTCGGCGGCCGGGCGCGGTCCGACCGTGCCCGCGGCCCACCAGGGTTCGCCGTGGCCCTGGACTCCGAAAGGGCCGGCGGTGTCCGCCGCCGGGGCGTGGCCCTCGCCGTCCGAAAGCGCCGTACCGTCGATCGCCTGCTTCTCCACCACCGCGTTCACCTCCCCGGTCCAGGGAGGCCCGAGCGGTTCTCCCGTGCCCATCCTGGAGGGCTCCAGGTCCGCGCACATGGGGGAGTCGCCCCCATCTTTCGGGGTGGCCCGGCCGGCCGTACGGGAGCACCAGGTCAGGGGCTCGTACGTACGGTACGAGAGGTACAAGGCGGGGGCGGGGGCGTGGTCCCGGAGCGCCGGTGCGGGAGGCACGGCGTTCCCGGCCGGGCCGGTGCGGGCGGGTCAGTGGGAAGGGGCGGCCGTCGATCCGCGTTCCATGAGTTCGGCCTCGATGGTCGCGATGCCTCCGGGCGGCGGTGTCTCCTTGCCCATCGCCAGCCGGCCCGCCCGCACGCCCGCCTCGAAGAGGGGCAGCCGCACGGTCGTCAGCGCGGGCACGGCGTCCACCGAGAACGGCAGGTCGTCGAAGCCGGCCACCGAGACGTCCTCGGGGATGCGGAGCCCGCGGTCCCTGAGGGCGGCGCAGGCCCCCAGGGCCACCGTGTCGTTGGCGGCGACCACCGCCGTGAGGCCGGGCTCGCGCCGCAGCAGTTCGAGCGTGGCGTCGTAGCCGGAGCTCCGGTCGTACGGGCCGTGCACGGTGACGTTCTCCTCGTCGCCGTACAGCCCCGCCGCCTTCATGGCCTCGCGGTGGCCCTCCAGCCGGTGCCGGGTCGTGGTGCGCTCCAGCGGGCCGGCGACGTAACCGACGCGCCGGTGCCCGAGCGCGATCAGGTGCTCCGTCAGGCGCCGTGCACCGCCCCGGTTGTCGAAGGCCAGTGCGGCGAGCACCGCGTCGCCCTCCTGGAGCGGGGGCCGTCCGCAGAAGACGACGCGGGTCCCGGCGTCCGCCAGCTTCGTGAGCTTCGCGGTCATCGCGGCCTGGTGCCCGGGGTCCTCCAGCGCGCCGCCGGTGAGGACGACGGCGGCGGCCCGCTGGCGCTGGAGCAGTGTCAGGTAGGTGAGTTCGCGCTCGGGGGAGCCGCCGGTGTTGCAGACGACGGCGAGTTTCTCCCCGCCCGCGCGGCCCGACCCGTCACCCGGTCCGCCGATCTGGGTCTGCGCGGCACCGGCCATGATCCCGAAGAACGGGTCGGCGATGTCGTTGACCAGGATGCCCACGAGGTCGGACGTGGCGGCGGCGAGTGAACTGGCGGGGCCGTTGAGCACGTAGTCCAGGTCGTCCACCGCGCGCAGGACCCGCTCCCGGGTCGACGACGCCACCGGGTAGTTGCCGTTCAGGACACGGGACACGGTGGCCGGGGACACCCGGGCGCGGGCCGCGACGTCCGCCAGGGTGACTGTCATGGCTCTCCTCCGAGGAGTGGTGAAGCGGCCCCTCTTGTCCGGGCCGCTGTCGGCAGGCTAGCGTCATACCGCATAGAAAGCGCTTGCTACGGTCGTATGGAGGAACTTTCGTGACACGCAGGACAGTGCGCATCGCCATGAACGGCGTCACGGGACGCATGGGATACCGGCAGCACCTGGTGCGCTCGATCCTCGCGATCCGGGAGCAGGGCGGCCTCGACCTCGGCGACGGCGATGTGCTGTGGCCCGAACCCGTGCTCGTCGGCCGCCGCGCCCACGCGCTGGAGGCGCTCGCCGCCCGGCACGGCCTGACCGAATGGTCGACGGACCTCGACGCGGTCCTCGCCGACGCGTCCGTCGACCTCTACTTCGACGCCCAGGTCACCTCCGCCCGCGTCGACGCGATCAGGAAGGCGATCGCCGCCGGCAAGCACGTCTACACCGAGAAGCCCACCGCGACCGACGTCGGGGGCGCCCTCGGACTCGCCCGCCTCGCCCGGGACGCGGGCATCAAGCACGGCGTCGTCCAGGACAAGATCTTCCTGCCGGGCCTGCTCAAGCTGAAGCGCCTCATCGACGGCGGGTTCTTCGGCGAGATCCTGTCCGTGCGGGGAGAGTTCGGCTACTGGGTCTTCGAAGGCGACTGGCAGGACGCCCAGCGTCCCTCCTGGAACTACCGGGCGGAGGACGGCGGCGGCATCGTCGTCGACATGTTCCCGCACTGGGAGTACGTCCTGCACGAACTGTTCGGCCGGGTCACGAGCGTCTCGGCCCTCGTGCGGACGCACGTCCCGCAGCGCTGGGACGAGCAGGGCAAGCCCTACGCCGCCACCGCCGACGACGCCGCCTACGGCACCTTCGAACTGGCCGGCGGCGCCGTCGCCCAGATCAACTCCTCCTGGGCCGTGCGCGTCAACCGCGACGAACTCGTCGAGTTCCAGGTCGACGGCACCCACGGCTCCGCCGTCGCCGGGCTGCGCAACTGCCGCGTCCAGCACCGCTCCGCCACGCCCAAGCCGGTCTGGAACCCCGACCTGCCCGTCACCGAGCCCTTCCGCGACCAGTGGCAGGAGGTTCCCGACAACACCGAGTTCGACAACGGCTTCAAGGCCCAGTGGGAACTCTTCCTGCGCCACGTCGCCCTCGACGAGCCCTACACCTGGGACCTCATGGCCGGCGCCCGGGGCGTCCAGCTCGCCGAGCTCGGCCTCAGGTCGTCCGCCGAGGGCCGCCGCTTCGACGTGCCGGAGCTGAGCCTGTGACCATCCAGCTCCCGCACGGGCCGTACGAACCCCGGGCCACGCCGCTCGACCTGAAGCCGTCCGGCGTGCCGCTCGCCTCGCGCACGGTGTTCTCCGCCGCGCACGTCGTGGCCGACCCCCGCGCGGACGCCGGCCCCGGCGACCCCGCCGCCGTCGACTGGGACGCCACGCTCGCCTTCCGCCGCCACCTCTGGTCGCACGGCCTGGGCGTCGCCGAGGCCATGGACACCGCGCAGCGCGGCATGGGCCTGGACTGGGCCGGCGCCGCCGAACTCATCCGCCGTTCCGCCGCCGAGGCGAGGTCCGTGGGCGGCCGGATCGCCTGCGGTGTGGGCACCGACCAGCTCAGCGGCCCGGCGACCCTGCCCGAGGTGCGCGCGGCGTACGAGGAGCAGCTCGCCCTGGTCGAGGAGAGCGGCGCGCAGCCCATCCTGATGGCCTCCCGCGCGCTCGCCGCCGCCGCGGACGGCCCCGAGGACTACCTGGAGACGTACGCCCACCTCCTGCGCCAGGCCGCCCAGCCGGTCGTCCTGCACTGGCTCGGCCCCATGTTCGACCCGGCGCTGGAGGGCTACTGGGGCAGCGCGGACCTCGACGCCGCCACGGACACCTTCCTGAAGGTCATCGCGGAACACCCGGACAAGGTCGACGGCATCAAGATCTCGCTCCTGGACGCCGAGCGGGAGATCGGCGTACGGCGCCGGCTTCCGGGCGGGGTGCGCTGCTACACCGGCGACGACTTCCACTACCCCGAGCTGATCGCGGGCGACGACCGGGGCTTCAGCCACGCCCTGCTCGGCATCTTCGACCCGCTCGGCCCGCTCGCCGCACACGCGGTGCGCGTCCTGGACACCGGTGACACGGCGGGTTTCCGCGCCCTCCTGGACCCCACGGTCGAGCTGTCGCGCCACCTCTTCCGCGCGCCGACCCGCTTCTACAAGACGGGCGTGGTCCTGCTCGCCTGGCTCGCGGGCCACCAGGAGCACTTCACGATGGTCGGCGGCCTCCAGTCGGCCCGCTCGCTGCCGCACCTGGCCCGGGCGTACGAACTGGCCGACCGGCTGGGCCTGTTCCCCGACCCGGACCTGGCGGAGTCCCGTATGCGCGCACTGCTGGCCGTCCACGGAGGTGGCCGATGAGCACCGACCTGTCCCGCCTGTCCCTCAACCAGGAGACGGTCCGGCAGCTGTCCCTGCCGGACCTCGCCGAAGCCTGCCTGAGTTCCGGGATCGGGCAGGTGGGCCTCTGGCGGGCACCTGTGAGGGCGTACGGGGTGGAGCGCGCGGGGAAACTGTTCAGGGACGCGGGCCTCACCGTCACCAGCCTGTGCCGGGGCGGCTTCCTCACCGCGACCGACCCCGCCGAGCGGGCCCGCGCCCTGGAGGACAACCGGGCGGCGGTCGACGAGGCGGCGGGCGTGGGCACCGACACCCTGGTCCTGGTCTCCGGCGGACTCCCCGACGGGCAGAAGGACCTGCACGCCGCCCGGGAGCGGATCGCCGACGCGCTGGCCGAACTCGCGCCGTACGCGCGGGACCGCGGCGTGCGGCTCGCCGTCGAACCGCTGCACCCGATGTTCGCCTCGGACCGCTGCGTCGTCTCCACCCTGTCCCAGGCGCTCGACCTCGCCGAGCGGTTCCCCGCGGAGCAGGTCGGCGTGGTGGTCGACACCTACCACGTCTGGTGGGACGACGGGGTGCCCGCGCAGATCGCCCGGGCGGGCGCGGGCGGCCGGATCCACTCCTTCCAGCTCGCCGACTGGATCACCCCGCTGCCGGCCGGAGTCCTGGTGGGCCGCGGCCAACTGGGCGACGGCTGCGTCGACTTCCGTGCGTTCCGCGCCCAGGTGGAGGCGGCCGGGTACGGCGGCCCGATCGAGGTCGAGATCTTCAACGAGGAGCTGTGGGCCCGCGACGGCGCCGAGGTGGTCGCGGAGGTCGCCGCGCGCTACGCGGAACACGCCTGCTGAGAGCCGCGCCGTACGCCCTGGGTAAAGAAGAGGTCAAGGCGTACAACCTTTCCGCACCCTCCCCGGTCGTATTCGGCGTCGGGACTTCCGGGGAGGGGTCCGGGGGGATTCGGGAAGCCCGACGGAGGGGGAGAGCGAGGGGGGTCCGGCCTGACGGCCGGGCCCCATTCCGCTTTCGCGGGACGCCCGCGCGGTGGCGCGCGAGACGTTGCGCGAGCCGTCGGCCGAACCCGGTCGCACCGGGCCGTCGAGGGGGATCAGGAAATCCGGTCCGGCTTCCGGAACAGCGCGGTCCAGAGGAAGTCCTCGCCGAAGGAGGGGGAGTCGGCCGGCTCGTCGCGCATCCGCCGGAGTTCGACCTCCTCCAGACCGGCGAAGATCCAGCGCAGTTCCTCCGGCGTGTAGGCGAGGCCTCCGAGCAGGCCCGCCTCGCCGTAGAAGGCCGCGTCGGGCAGCTCGGACCCCATCGCACCGGAGGCGAAGCAGCTGAGGGTGAGGTGCCCGCCCGGAGCGAGGTTGCGCTCCAGGAACCCCAGGTAGCTGACGCGGCGGTGGGGCGGCAGGTGGTGGAAGCAGCCGGAGTCGTGGATCAGGTCGTACGGCCCGGTCGGTGCCCCCTCGGCGAAGGCGTCACCGCAGTGGAACCGGACGTCCGCTCCCGCTTCGACGGCCCGTTCCCGGGCCCAGGCGATGGCGCCGGGCGACAGGTCGACCGCATCCACGTCGAAGCCCCGCGAGGCGAGGAACAGGGCGTTGCGCCCCGGACCACAGCCGAGATCGAGGGCCCGCCCCGGCCCGATCAGGTCCCGGTCGAGACAGGAGACGAGGTTCTCGTCGGGCTTCGCCACGAAGAAGGGGACCGGCTTCGACCGGTCCGCGTAGAAGTCGTCCCACCAGGCCCCCGCCCCTTGCGTCCACCGGTCGGCCTCCGGTGCGAACAGGCTGTCCATGAGCCTCAGGACGTCGTCCACCGAGCGTATGTTCCGGTCCATTCGGAACCCCCTTCCAGACAGTGCAAGCATAGTCGCGCCGAGGATATAACCCCAGGTCAGGAGGGGTGTGTGGGCGTCACGGAGGAGATCTGGGAGCCCTATCGCCCGGGGGTGGGGGGCCGGCTCCGGAGTGCCGGTGACCGCCCCCGCAGGGCCCCCTCACGGGCCGCCACGGGGTCCCGCAGGGCGGCGCGCGGGTGCCTTTCTCCGCACCTTCGGGAACCGTGGCGACGGCCCGTCAGGAAGGCCGTCCGTACTCCGGAGCGGGGCACCCGGGTGCGCCCGGCCCGGTCGCCTCCGTGAGGAACTCCCGTCCGGCGAAGGTGTACTGGCGCCCACCCGGGCTTCTGGCACACGGGGTCAGGCGCGCGGCCACCCGGGGCGGCGGGCGACGAACACGAATTCCCGGCCCGGCCTGTCGGGGGCGTCCCGCACGTCCTCCACGACGAACCCCTCCGCGCCGAGCGCCGCCTCGACGTCACGCGCCTCACGGAAACGCAGCGTCGAGTCCGACGTCAGCACCTGGCCGTCCTGCGCGAAGACGTACGTCCACCGGAACGTCACCAAGGGACCGCGCACCTCGACGACGTCGACCCAGCTCTCGACGGAACCCGCCCCCGGAATCTCCGTCACCCGGTACGAGTCCTCGCGGGTCCACTCCTCCCAGGCCCGGCGCGCGGGATCGCGGGTCTCGAACACGAGGCGCCCGCCCGGCCGCAGGGCCTCCCGCGCCGCGCGCAGAGTCCTCCGCCAGTCCTCGGCCCCGGTGATCTGCTGGGCGACGTTGGCCGTCATGGTCGCGAGGTCGACCCCCAGGGGCGAATACGCCGTCGCGTCACCGACGATCCAGCGCACCCGGTGGCCACCGGGCTTGTGCCGGGCCACGTCGACGGACGCGGCGGCCGGGTCGCAACCGGTGACGTCGATGCCGCGACCGGCCAGCAGAAGGGCCAGTACCCCGGTGCCGCAGCCGATGTCCCACACCCGGCGCGCGCCGAACTCCTCCGCCATCGCGACATACGCGGCGAGGTCGGTCCGATCGGGAGCGAGGGCGTCGTAGATCGCGGCGAGCCTGGGGTGCGCGAAGCATGCGTCTGCCATGGCAGCGAACGGTAGGGCGCGGCCCCCGCCGGAAGCCACCCGGTTTCGCGGGCAGCCGCGCGCGGTGCCGGCCGCCCGGCGGGTCAGTCGAACAGCGCGACCAGGCCGTTCAGTCGAAGAGCGCGATCAGGCCGTTCACCCAGATCGCGAGGAACGCGAGCGTCAGGGCCAGGCATCCCAGAGCGGCCAGGGACTGGCCGGGGGAGCCCTCGTCCGCGGTGCCGCTGCCGTAGTCCGGGAGGGTGTCCCAGCCGAGGGCCCGCCCCGCGGAGGCGCTCGCCGCGAGCCGTACGGACGCCAGCTCCCGCTCGGCGAAGGCCGAACCCGCGGCCGTCTCCGGCCCACGCCAGGCCAGGGCCCTCATGCGGCGTACCGGGTCGGAGTACCGCGCGGCGAAGGCGGCGGTCTCCTCGGGGGAGCGGTCCTGCTCGAGGTACATCCAGCGTCCGGCCTCGGCGGGGTCGCCGTACAGCCGGTACACCTCGGCCAGCCGGCGGCGCAGCGCGTGGTCGTGCGGGAACGACGAGACCAGCCCGCGCAGCCGCTGCCGTGCCATCGGTACCCGCCCGGCGGCGAGGTCGCCGTCGACGCGCGCCAGGGTATCGGTCAGTGCCATGGACGCATCATCGACGCGGGCCCTCCCGCGAGTCGACCGGATTACGCGCTCCGCCGTGCCGTCCCCGGCCGGGCGGCACGCGCCCCGGCCCCTGCCGAACGCCTCCGGGCGGTACGGGACATGCCGCGGACCCGCAGCCGGGGGCGGAGCGGCTCCTGGACGAGCAGGGGCAGGGCTGTCGGTGGCAGCCGGTAGCGTCGTCCCATGTCCAACACGGCCGTGCTCGAAGGTGTCCTGGAGCGGATCACCTACGCCAACGAGGAGAACGGCTACACCGTCGCCCGCGTCGACACCGGCCGCGGGGCCGGTGACCTGCTCACCGTCGTCGGCTCGCTGCTCGGTGCCCAGCCCGGTGAGTCCCTGCGGATGGAGGGGCGTTGGGGTTCCCACCCGCAGTTCGGCAAGCAGTTCCAGGTCGACAACTACACGACGGTCCTCCCCGCCACGATCCAGGGCATCCGCCGCTACCTCGGCTCGGGCCTGATCAAGGGCATCGGCCCGGTCATGGCCGACCGCATCACCACCCACTTCGGCGTCGACACCCTGGACATCATCGAGCAGCACCCGAAGCGGCTCGTGGAGGTGCCCGGACTCGGGCCGAAGCGGACGAAGATGATCGCCGCCGCCTGGGAGGAACAGAAGGCGATCAAGGAGGTCATGGTCTTCCTCCAGACCGTCGGTGTGTCCACCTCCATCGCGGTCCGCATCTACAAGAAGTACGAGGACGCCTCGATCTCCGTCGTGAAGAACCAGCCCTACCGGCTGGCCGCCGACGTCTGGGGCATCGGCTTCCTCACCGCCGACCGCATCGCCCAGGCCGTCGGCATCCCGCACGACAGCCCGGAGCGGGTCAAGGCCGGACTCCAGTACGCGCTGTCGCAGTCCACCGACCAGGGCCACTGCTTCCTGCCCGAGGAGCGGCTCATCGCGGACGGGGTGAAGCTCCTCCAGGTGGACACCGGGCTCGTCATCGACTGCCTCGCCGAACTCGCCGAGGATCCGGAGGGAGTCGTGCGCGAGAGGGTGCCGGGACCCGAGGACGGGCAGCCCGTCACCGCCGTGTACCTGGTGCCGTTCCACCGCGCCGAGATCTCCCTCGCCGCCCAGGTGCAGCGCCTGCTGCGCACGCCGGAGGACCGGATGCCGGCGTTCCAGGACGTCGACTGGGACAGGGCGCTGAGCTGGCTCGCCGGGCGTACGGGCGCGACGCTCGCCCCCGAGCAGGAGGCCGCCGTCCGGCTCGCGCTCAGCAGGAAGGTCGCCGTCCTCACCGGCGGCCCCGGCTGCGGGAAGTCGTTCACCGTCCGCTCCGTGGTCGAACTGGCCCGCGCCCGGAACGCCACGGTGGTGCTGGCCGCCCCCACCGGGCGGGCGGCGAAGCGTCTGTCCGAGCTGACGGGCGCCGAGGCGTCGACCGTGCACCGGCTCCTGGAGCTGAAGCCCGGCGGGGACGCCGCCTACGACCGGGACCGGCCGCTGGACGCCGATCTGGTCGTCGTCGACGAGGCCTCGATGCTGGATCTGCTGCTCGCCAACAAGCTCGTCAAGGCGGTGGCACCCGGTGCCCATCTCCTGCTGGTCGGCGACGTGGACCAGCTTCCCTCGGTCGGCGCCGGGGAGGTGCTGAGGGATCTGCTCGCCGAGGGCGGCCCCGTCCCCGCCGTCCGGCTGACGACCATCTTCCGGCAGGCCCAGAAGTCCGGCGTCGTGACCAACGCCCACCGGATCAACTCCGGAGTGCCGCCCCTGACGCAGGGGCTGGACGACTTCTTCCTGTTCGTCGAGGACGAGACGGAGGACGCCGGCGTCCTCGCCGTCGACGTCGCCGCCCGCCGCATCCCCGCCAGGTTCGGTCTGAACCCACGCCGTGACGTGCAGGTCCTCGCCCCGATGCACCGCGGCCCGGCGGGCGCCGGCCATCTCAACGGACTTCTCCAGCAGGCCATCACCCCTGGACGCCCGGGCCTGCCCGAGAAGCGGTTCGGAGGCCGGGTCTTCCGGGTAGGCGACAAGGTGACGCAGATCAGGAACAACTACGACAAAGGAGAGAACGGTGTCTTCAACGGGACGGTCGGCATCGTCACCGCCCTCGACCCGGACGAGCAGAGGCTGACGGTCCTGACGGACGAGGACGAGGAGATCGCGTACGACTTCGACGAACTGGACGAGCTGGCCCACGCCTACGCGATGACCATCCACCGCTCGCAGGGCAGCGAGTACCCGGCGGTGGTCGTCCCGGTCACCACCAGCGCCTGGATGATGCTCCAGCGGAACCTGCTCTACACCGCCGTGACCAGGGCCAAGAAGCTTGTCGTGCTGGTCGGTTCGCGCAAGGCCATCGGCCAGGCGGTCCGCACCGTTTCCGCAGGCAGACGCTGTACGGCACTGGATTTCCGGCTCCGGAGCGGTACGGCCGCAGACTTCCCGGAAAAATGATCGATCAAAACGGTGGGAAACATCACTGAGCTCTTCCGGAACCGGGGTCCAGGGGGCAGGATGAGAAAGTTGACGGCACTCAGTGCCGCCAGTAGGTCCAATGGACGACCCCGAGTGCACTCTCCTGAGCCAAATGGGGGAGGGTGGAGACAGTCAGGGCACCTCGAAGAAGAGGCACTACGTCGGTGAGGGATGACGTGAGCGAGCACACCAACAACGCTGTAGTACTGCGGTACGGCGATGACGAGTACACCTACCCGGTGATCGACAGCACCGTCGGCGACAAGGGCTTCGACATCGGGAAGCTCCGGGCCAACACGGGCCTGGTGACGCTGGACAGCGGATACGGCAACACGGCCGCCTATAAATCCGCCATCACCTACCTCGACGGCGAGCAGGGCATCCTGCGGTACCGCGGCTACCCGATCGAGCAGCTCGCGGAGAGCTCGACGTTCCTCGAGGTCGCCTACACGCTGATCAACGGTGACCTTCCCAAGGTCGACGAGCTGTCGGCCTTCAAGAACGAGATCACCCAGCACACGCTGCTGCACGAGGACGTCAAGCGCTTCTTCGACGGCTTCCCCCGCGACGCCCACCCGATGGCCATGCTGTCCTCGGTCGTCAGCGCGCTGTCCACCTTCTACCAGGACAGCCACAACCCGTTCGACGAGGAGCAGCGTCACCTCTCGACGATCCGCCTGCTCGCCAAGCTCCCGACGATCGCGGCGTACGCGTACAAGAAGTCGATCGGTCACCCGTTCGTCTACCCGCGCAACGACCTCGGCTACGTCGAGAACTTCCTGCGCATGACGTTCTCGGTGCCCGCACAGGAGTACGTGCCGGACCCGGTCGTCGTCTCCGCGCTGGAGAAGCTGCTCATCCTGCACGCGGACCACGAGCAGAACTGTTCGACGTCCACCGTGCGCCTGGTCGGCTCCTCGCAGGCGAACATGTTCGCCTCGATCTCCGCCGGCATCTCCGCCCTGTGGGGCCCGCTGCACGGCGGCGCCAACCAGTCGGTCCTGGAGATGCTCGAGGGCATCCAGGCCAACGGCGGCGACGTCGACTCCTTCATCCAGAAGGTCAAGAACAAGGAGGACGGCGTCCGCCTGATGGGCTTCGGCCACCGGGTGTACAAGTCCTTCGACCCGCGCGCCAAGATCATCAAGGCTGCCGCGCACGACGTGCTCTCCTCGCTCGGCAAGTCCGACGAGCTGCTCGACATCGCGCTCAAGCTGGAGGAGCACGCGCTCTCCGACGAGTACTTCGTCTCGCGCAACCTCTACCCCAACGTGGACTTCTACACGGGCCTGATCTACCGCGCCATGGGCTTCCCGACCGAGATGTTCACCGTGCTCTTCGCGCTCGGCCGCCTTCCGGGCTGGATCGCCCAGTGGCACGAGATGATCAAGGAGCCGGGATCCCGCATCGGTCGCCCGCGCCAGATCTACACGGGCGAGGTCCTGCGCGACTTCGTCCCGGCCGAGGGCCGCTGAATCCCGCTCGCCTGAGCCGCTGCCGTACCGCCGTACCCGGCTGAACCGGCCGGCATCCTTCGCCCCGTGTACCGCGCCCGACCAACTGTTCGGAGCGCGGTGTCGGGGCGATTCGGCGTTCCGGAGCCGTGCCGTGCGGGCGACCGGGCGGGCCGCCTGGGTGCCCGGGGCGCCGCCGGCCGGCCTCGGAGCGGTGCCGCCTGGTTACATGCCGTGCGGAACCCGTGCGGCCCCGGAGCGGTGCCGCGTGCGCCCGCAGGCCCGGAACCCGCCACCGGGGGAGCGCGGTGCGACACACGCCCGCATGCGGAAAAACGCCCCGCCTGCCGATCCCCCCACGGGTCGACGGACGGGGCGTTTTCCATATCCCGGAGCGGATTCCCCCCACGGGATCCGGCCGGGCGTCTGAAGGGAGCCTGAACTCCACTCGTTCTGCCGGTGACGCGTATTCAGTTCTGTCCTGCCGTGCGGCTGCCGGGGTACGTACGGGAGGGCCGCTCAAAGCTCCCCGGTGCACGTGCCCCGGCCGGCGATCGCCAGGAGCGTCCCCCAAGACACTCCATCGGACGTCCCCCAAGACATCCATGACATCGCACTCTTAGACTCACCAACCCATCAGATGGTTACCCTCGAATCGGTGTGATCTAAGTCTCTTTGTAGAAATTATGTGAAGGAGCGCAACCTCAGACTGTTCGTCACGACGAACACCGACGAAAACGCCATCGCCGCACCCGCGATCATGGGGCTGAGCAGCCCGAACGCAGCCAGAGGCAGTGCGGCCACGTTGTAGCCGAAGGCCCAGAAGAGGTTGCTTCTGATAGTCGACAGAGTACGCCGTGAGAGCCGGATGGCGGCAGTGGTCACCTTGAGATCTCCACGAACCAGTGTGAGGTCGCCCGCCTCGATCGCCGCATCGGTCCCCGTACCCATGGAAAGGCCCAGGTCGGCGACCGCCAGCGCGACTGCGTCGTTCACCCCGTCACCGACCATGGCGACGGAGCGGCCTTCCGCCTGAAGGCCCCGTACGACCTCGGCCTTGTCCTCGGGCAGGACCTCGGCGTGGACCTCGTCGATGCCGACCGTGCGGGCCACGGCCTGCGCGGCCGCCCGGTTGTCGCCCGTCAGCAGGATCGGCCGCAGCCCGAGCGCGCGGAGTTCCGCGACGGCCTCGGCGCTGCCCTCCTTCACCGTGTCCGCGACCTCCAGCACGCCCCGCGCCCGGCCGTCCCAGGCCACGGCGACGGTCGTGCTGCCCTGTCCCGCCGCGCCCGCCAGCGCCTCGGTCAGGGACGGCGACAGGGCGATCCCGGCGTCGGCGAGGAGTCGCGGGCGGCCCGCCAGCACCTGGTGGCCCTCGACGACGCCGCGCACGCCGAGGCCGGGAACGCTGGTGAAGTCCACCGGGGCGGGGAGCGCCCCGCCGGTCCGGGCGGCCGCTCCGGCGGCGACGGCGCGTGCCACGGGGTGCTCCGACGCATGTTCGAGGGCGCCGGCGAGCCGGAGCACCTCGGCCTCGGTCGTGCCGGGCTCGGTGTGGACGCGTCCCAGGGTCATCCGGCCCGTGGTCACCGTGCCGGTCTTGTCGAGCACGATCGTGTCGACCCTGCGGGCGGTCTCCAGCACCTCGGGCCCCTTGATCAGGATCCCGAGCTGTGCGCCGCGCCCGGTGCCGGCCATGAGGGCGGTGGGCGTGGCGAGTCCCAGGGCGCAGGGGCACGCCACGATCAGGACGGCGACGGCGGCGGTGAACGCGGCCGTGACGTCGTCGGTGACGAGGAGCTGGGCCACCAGGGTCGCCAGGGCGATGAGCAGCACCACGGGGACGAAGACGGCCGAGATGCGGTCCGCCAGGCGCTGGGCGGAGGCCTTGCCGTTCTGCGCGTCCTCGACGAGACGGGCCATGCGGGCGAGCCGGGTGTCGGAGCCGATCCGGGTGGCCTCGACGACCAGCCGTCCCGAGGTGTTGAGCGTGCCGCCCGTGACGGAGTCGCCCGGGGCTGCGTCCACGGGGAGCGACTCCCCGGTGAGCATGGAGGTGTCGACCGCGGAGAGTCCCTCGACGACGGTGCCGTCGGTGGCGATCGTCTCCCCGGGCCGTACGACGAACCGGTCGCCCACGAGGAGGGCGTCGACGGGGACCCGCACCTCCGTGAGGTCCGGTGAGGAGGCCCCGTGCCGGGCATCCTCTGGCCCCGCCGCGGCGCCGGGGTGCTCTCCCGTACGGGGGCGGAGGACGGCGACGTCCTTGGCGCCCAGGTGCAGCAGCGCGCGCAGGGCGGCGCCCGCCTTCCGCTTCGACCGTGCCTCCAGGTAGCGCCCCAGCAGGAGGAAACCGGTGACCCCCGCCGCCACCTCCAGGTAGATGGTGGCCGAGGGGTCGGACCGGGAGACGGTGAGGTCGAAGCCGTGCCGCATGCCCGGCATGCCGGCGTCGCCGAGGAACAGCGCCCACACGGACCAGCCGAAGGCGGCGAGCGTCCCGATCGACACGAGCGTGTCCATGGTCGCCGCACCGTGGCGCAGATTGGCCCAGGCGGCGCGGTGGAAGGGCAGCCCGCCCCAGACGACCACCGGGGAGGCGAGGGTGAGGGAGAGCCACTGCCAGTTGTCGAACTGCAGGGCCGGGATCATCGCCATGAGGACGACCGGTACGGCGAGCGTCGCCGTGACCAGGAGTCGCTGCCTCAGTGCGGCGAGCGGCCCGTCGGCCGCCGCGTCGGCGGGGGTCCCGGACGTGATCACGCCCGGGGCGCTGTCCGGGGAAGCGCCGCCCTCGTCCTCCCGGCCCGCCGGGACGGCACCGCGTGCGGCATCCTCACCGGCCGGCGGGGGCGGGGGTACCGGGGCCGGGCGGACCACCGGCTGCGCCGTGTAGCCCGTCTTCTCGACGGTGGCGACGAGGTCTTCGAGCGCGATTCCCGTGCCGAAGGAGACGCGGGCCTTCTCGGTCGCGTAGTTGACGGTGGCGCTGACCCCGTCCATGCGGTTGAGCTTCTTCTCGACGCGCGCCGCGCACGAGGCGCAGGTCATCCCCCCGATCGTGAACTCGGTCTGGGAGGTCTCCTCCACGGGGGCCTCGGATGCCGTGGTGCCGGCCATGTGCGGACTCCTGGGTCGAGCAGTCGTGCCGTTCCCCACCAGTATCTGCTTCCCGGGTGGAGGAACGGCCGACGGGGGTGCGTGCGGGGGTGCCCACCGGCGTGAGCGCGCGGAGGCGTGATCGGGGGCGTGATCCCGGTTGCGGGACCGTCGCGGCCGTCCGGGTGCCGGTTGCGGCCCGGCCGCCGCGACGCGGTCCGCGCGTCCGGGACCGTCACGTCCGTGCCGGTGCGGTCAGGCGCGGCCGACGAGGTCGTAGCCCGCCTCGTCCACGGCGGCGCGTACCGCTTCCTCGGTGAGCGGGGCGGCGGAGGCGACGGTGACCAGGCCGCTGCCGGCCTCCGCCTTCACCGAGGTGACGCCCTCGATGCCGGAGATCTCCTCGGACACGGCGCCCTCGCAGTGGCCGCAGGTCATGCCCTTCACCTCGTAGACGGCGGTGACGCCGCCCACCTGGACATCGGTCGTACCGTCCTGGCAGGACCCGGTGGACGAGCAGCAGGAGCCCGCGGCCTCGGGGGTCTCGGTCTCGGCGGTCATGACGTTCTCCTCTTCGCAGGCACACTGGACGCGGCAGGCGGGGCGCGAGGGGGCGCCGGGAAGCGCGGTGCGCCCGTCTGCACGCCAAGTATACCCCTAGGGGGTATTAACGGGCTTCGCCGGTCACTCCACCGGGCGTGTCGCAGGCCAGGGGTTCGAGGTAGCGGTGGATCACCGCCTTCAGCTCCCCGATGTACGCCGCCCGCTCGGCGCCTTCGTGCGACATGACCAGATCGAGACCGGCCTTGAAGAGCACGAAGGACATCCCGGCGACGCGTGCGACCCGGTCCCGCGGAAGGTCCGGCAGATAGGTGCCGAGGAGCTGTTCGATCCGGCTGAGCATCGTGGCGTGCAGGGCGTCGTGCTCCTGGCTGATCACGCCGGGGATCTCGGAGCCGTGGGTCAGCACCGCGAAGGCCGGGTTCTCGCAGTTGAAGGCGATGAGAGGGTCGAGCACGGCGTCGAGCAGCCGGTCGAGCGGCAGTTCCAGGTGACTCACGACGAACGCGGCACCGTACGTCTCCCGCCAGCGGTGCATGAGCCGGTCGCCCAGCTCGACCGCGATGGCCTCCTTGTTGGGGAAGAACTGGTAGAGCGTGCCCGGCGAGACGCCCGCCTCGCGGGCGATGGCGTTGGTGCTGGCCCCGTTGTAGCCGCTGGTGCTGAACACGCTCGCCGCCGCCTCCAGCAGCTGCGCGATACGGGCCTCGCCGCGCGCCTGGCGGCGGCGTGGGCGCGCCGCGCCGGCGTCCGCGGGGGCCGCGGTGCCTGCCGTCGGGCCCCCGTCCGCGCGCGCCCCCTCTTCGCGCTTGCCCCTCTGTGCGGGCGTGGCGGCGTTCTCCGCCCTGGACTCCGGCACGGACTCGGACACGTCGATCCCCAGCTTTCAGGACGTGGTTGACAAACGCGAGTGGGTGCTCGCATTCTGATGAAACGCGAGCGGGGACTCGTGTTTGCCAGTGTAAGTGGCAATGACCGACCCATGCTGCCCTGTGCTGCCCGGGTCCCGGTGAAGGGGACACCGCACCATGTCCGAAGTCAACAGCTCGGAGCCTGTCGGGGGATGGGCCCGCCTCGTCACCGCGCGGCCACGGCTCGCCCTGCTGGCAGCGCTGGTGATCACGGTGCTGGCCGTGTTCGCGGGAAGCGGGGTCGCCGACCGGATGGGCAGTGGGGGCTGGGAAGCACCGGACGCCGAGTCGACGTACGCGACCGCGGTGCTGGAGAGGGAGTTCCCCGGCTCGCAGCCCAATCTGCTCCTGCTCCTGGACAGCGGCACCGCCTCGGTGGACGACCCCGCGGTCGCCGCCGAGGCCGAGCGGCTCACCGAGCGGCTGTCGGCCGAGCCGGGGATCTCGGGCGTCGGCTCGTACTGGCGGACGAAGTCCCCCGCGCTGCGTTCCGAGGACGGACACGAGGCCGTCGTCGCCGCACGGATCGAGGGGGACGAGAAGGCGGCGGGGGAGATCCTCGACCGGACGGCTCCCGCCCTCCGGGGCACGCACGGACCGGTGGAGGTGTCCGTCGGCGGCCCCCTCGCCGTGCGGCACGAGATGCAGAGCACCATCCAGGAGGACCTGCTGAGGGCCGAACTCATCGCCCTGCCCGTGACGCTGGTGCTGCTGATCATGGTCTTCGGCAGCGCGATCGCCGCCCTGCTGCCGCTCGGCGTCGGCATCATCGCGATCCTGGGCACCAACGCGGTACTGCGGGGCATCACCGAGTTCACCGACGTCTCCGTGTTCGCCCAGAACCTGACCACGGCTCTCGGCCTCGGACTCGCCATCGACTACGCCCTGTTCATCGTCCGGCGCTTCCGGGAGGAACTGGCCGCGGGCGCCGACGCGCGGACAGCGGTCGGCACCACGCTGCGCACGGCGGGGCGCACCGTGCTCTTCTCCGCGCTGACGGTCGCGGTCTCCCTGGCGGCGATGCTGGTCTTCCCCCAGTACTTCCTGCGCTCCTTCGCCTACGCCGGTATCGCCGTCGTGCTCCTCGCGGCAGCCGCGGCCCTGGTCGTGCTCCCCGCCGCCCTGCTGTTGCTCGGCCCGCGGGTCGACGCCCTCGATCTGCGCCGGCTCCTGCGCCGACGCGGCACGGCGTCCGCGGTCGCGGAGACGGGGACGCAGAGCAGGGGGTGGGGCCGGTTCGCGGCGCTGGTGATGCGCAGGGCCCCGGTCTTCGCCGTCCTCACCACGGTCGGGCTCGTCCTCCTGGGGCTCCCCTTCCTCGGGGTGAAGTTCGGTACGGCGGACGACCGTCAGCTGCCCGCCGCGGCCGAGTCCCGCGTCGTCCAGGAACACATCCGGGAGAGCTTCCCCGGAACCCCCGGGGGCGGCCTCGACGTACTGGCGGAGGGATCCGCGAGCCCCGCCCAGTACGCCGACTACCGGAAGCGGATCGCGGCGCTCCCCGGGGTGCGGCGGGTCGAGGGCCCCGTCGCCGGGAAGGGTGTGGCGTACTTCGACGTCCAGCTCGCCGGGGAGTCCGTCGGGCAGGGTGCCCAGGACCTCGTCCGTGCCATCCGGGCCGAGGCCGCCCCGTTCGACACCTCCGTGACCGGCACGGCCGCCGTCCTGATCGATTCCAAGGACGCCATAGCCGACCGGCTTCCGTGGGCGCTGGCGATCATCGTCGGCGTGACGCTGCTGCTGGTCTTCCTGCTCACCGGGAGCGTGCTGATACCGCTCCAGGCCGTGGCGCTGAACGCACTCAGCCTGACGGCGATGTTCGGAGCCGTCGTCTGGGTCTTCCAGGACGGACACCTGTCCGGGTTCCTCTCCTTCACCAGCACGGGAGACATAGAGACGACCCTGCCCGTGCTGATGTTCTGCGTCGCCTTCGGCCTCTCCATGGACTACGGGGTCTTCCTGCTCTCCCGCATCAAGGAGGAGTACGACCGCACGGGCGACCACGACCACGCGGTGGCGTTCGGGCTGAGACACACCGGCGGGCTGATCACGGCCGCCGCCGTCATCCTGGCCGTGGTGATGGTCGCCATCGGTACCTCGCGCGTGACCAACACCAAGATGCTCGGCCTCGGGATCGCGCTCGCCGTTCTGATGGACGCGATGGTGGTGCGGAGCCTGCTCGTGCCGGCCGTGATGAAACTGACGGGCCGGCTCACCTGGTGGGCTCCCGGGCCGCTGCGAGCCCTCCATCGGCGGTTCGGGCTGAGCGAGGGGGAGCCGGCACTGCGCGGTGACGAGGGTGCCGGGCCGACTGACGAAGAGGCCGGGCGGGAGCGCGACAGGATCACGGCCGGGGCGTAGATTCCCCGGATCGGGGAGCCGGACGGTGCGATCCACGCGGCGTCGTCGGGACGGAGTGGTCCGCGCGGCGTCGTCGGGACGGAGACGCGGCCTCGTCGGGACGGAGCGGTCCGGGCGCCCCGACCAGGACGACACGACCCGGACGGTGCGATCCGGGCCACGGAAGGCGGGGCGGATGCGGGCAGTGGTTTTCGAGGAGTTCGGGCAGGAGGCCCGGGTGCGCGAACTCCCCGACCCGGGGGTCCCGGACGGGGGTGTCGTGGTGCGCGTCGGCGCCACGGGCCTCTGCAGGAGCGACTGGCACGGCTGGATGGGGCACGACCCCGGCATCGTCCTCCCGCACGTTCCCGGGCACGAACTCGCGGGAACGGTCGAGGCGGTGGGCGGCGGTGTGCACAACTGGAGGCCGGGCGACCGGGTGACCGTGCCGTTCGTCTGCGCGTGCGGCCGGTGCGCCGCGTGCGCGGCGGGTGCGCAGCAGGTCTGCGAGCGGCAGACCCAGCCGGGCTTCACCCATTGGGGATCCTTCGCCGAGTACGTGGCGCTGGAGCAGGCGGACGTGAATCTGGTCGCCGTACCCGACGAACTGTCCTTCGCCACCGCGGCGGGGCTGGGATGCAGGTTCGCGACGGCGTTCAGGGCGGTGGCCGCACAGGGGCGGGTGGCACCGGGCGAGTGGGTCGCCGTGCACGGCTGCGGTGGGGTCGGGCTGTCGGCGGTGATGGTGGCGGTCGCGAGCGGGGCGCGGGTGGTGGCGGTCGACGTCTCGCCGCAGGCTCTGGAGCTGGCTCGGGCGTTCGGTGCGTCGGAGTGCGTGGACGCTTCGGCGTACCCGTCCGGAGCGGACGAGGCCGTGCGGGAACTGACAGGCGGCGGCGCCCATCTGTCGCTGGACGCACTGGGCTCGCCCGTCACGTGTGCCGCCTCGGTGCGAAGCCTGCGCAGACAGGGGAGGCATGTCCAGGTCGGGTTGCTGCCGCCGGCCGGAGGCGACCCCGTCGTGCCCATGGCCCGGGTGATCGGGCTGGAGCTGGAGATCCTCGGCAGCCACGGCATGGCAGCCCACGCCTATCCGCCGATGATGGACATGGTGCGGGCGGGAGTGCTGCGACCGGATCTGCTGGTGACCTCCACCATCACCCTGGACGCCGCTCCGGCGGCCCTCGCGGCCATGGGCAGTACCCCTGGGGCGGGCGTGACGATCATCGAGCCGTCGTAGCGGGACCTGCGCTCGCAACCGGGTCTGCCGTCGTGGCTGGAACCGCCGTCGTGGTCGAGCCGGCCGCACCCGGTCGTACCCGGCCGTCGGGGGCCATCGGGCGCGCGGGCGAGGGGCGCTGACGGGAGCCGGCGGAAGTGGGCGGACGGGATCGGACGGGATCGGACGGGATCGGCGTACGGGCGGCCGGGAGCGCCGCTCCAGGGGGGTGCCGGTGTCCAGGCGCCCTCTCAACGGCCCCGGTTGCCGGGGCGGGACGCGATCCACGCGAGGACCGTGTCCACGTACCAGTGGGGCTTCCCGTTCCGCGCGTCGTCGGGCGGCGGGAGAAGGCCGTGCTTGCGGTACGAGCGGATGGTGTCCGGCTGGACCTTGATGTGTGCCGCGATGTCCTTGTACGACCAGAGCGTTCTGTCCGTCATGAATGACACCTCTCTGTACCTCGGTGCGCCTCTGCTCCGTGAACGAGAGGGCCGACCGTCGGGCAGGGGGTGTCGCCGGTCCGTGACGGAGGATCAGCGGAACGCGGACATACGTGACAGAGAAGTGACTGCTGGGGCCAGAGTGGGTCGGGGGCGCGGCGCAGGGGGCTCAGGGGCGCGGGGCGGCGACCCGGCCCGGGGGCCGGCGCGGGCAGCGGCCGGCCCATGGGCGAAGGGTGAACGGGGGAGGCCGAGGGCAGCAGGGTTCAAGGCCGGGCGCGGGGGAGGCCAAAGGCAGAAGGGTTCGAGGCCGGGCGCGGGGGAGGCCGAGGGCAGCAGGGTTCAAGGCCGGGCGCGGGGGAGGCCGAGGGCAGAAGGGTTCGAGGCCGGGCGCGGGGGAGGCCGAGGGCAGCAGGGTTCAAGGCCGGGCGCGGGCACGAGCAGCAGGCAGGGCCCGGGCAGGGGCGGGATGTTTCAGGAAGAGGGCCGTGAGGGTCCGCAGCTCCTGAGGAACTCGCGCGTCCGGCGGGCGATGGGCAGCGGCTTGTCGGGCGGGCAGGGATACATGTCCTGCTCGACGATGGCGAACAGGTCGGTGCCCAGGGCGCGCGCCGCGTCCAGTACCGGCTCCAGCGGGGGTACCCCGCCCGGGGGTTCGCACATCACCCCGCGGGCGACGGCGGGACCGAAGGGAACCTCGTTCGCCACGACGTCGGCGAGTACCACCGGATCGACCTGCTTGAGGTGCAGATACCCGATCCGCTCGCCGTACGTCTCGATGAGCTTCACGCTGTCGCCGCCGCAATAGGCGAAGTGACCGGTGTCCAGGCAGAGGGAGACCAGGTCGGGATCGGTCGCGTCGAGGAAGCGGCTGACGTTCTCCTCGGTGTCGACATGCGTGTCGGCGTGCGGGTGCACCTGGATCCGCAGTCCGTAGCGGTCCCGCACCTCGCGGGCCAGGCGTTCGGTCTGGGCGGTGAGGTCGCGCCACTGCTCCGCGGTGAGCGTGCGGTCCTCCAGCACCTGACCCGTCTTGTCGTCGCGCCAGAAGGAGGGGATGACCACCAGATGCCCCGCCCCCATCGCCCGGGTCAGGGCGGCGATGCCCGCGACATGCTCCCAGGTCCGCTCCCAGACGGCGGGGCCGTGGTGCAATCCGGTGAAGACCGTGCCCGCGGAGACGGAGAGGCCGCGCCCGGCGGTCTCGTCCGCGAGCCGGACGGGATCGGTCGGGAGGTAGCCGTACGGGCCGAGTTCGATCCACTCGTACCCCGCCTCGGAGACCTCGTCGAGGAACCGCTCCCAAGGCACCTGCAGCGGATCATCGGGAAACCACACCCCCCACGAATCGGGTGCCGAGCCGATGCGGATGCGGGCCGGAGAGGGTACGGAGGAGGTCATATCGCCCACCCTCCAGCCCTCCGGAGGGAGTGTCAAGGCTTCGTCCTTATGTCCGGACAAAGAGTTGACAGGGCGTCGGACCACGGTTAGACCTGGGAGTCGGCCACCCCGCGGAGCCGGTTCCCAGGATGTGTACCAGGCCTCCCCGGGCGGGTGCCGGGCCGGAGCACCGGGTCGAAGGGATGCGCATGCCTGAGCCGTACGACGCGATCGCGGAGCCGTACGACGTGATCACCATGGGGCGGATCGGGGTGGACATCTACCCGCTGCAGACCGGTGTACCGCTGGCCGACGTCGAGACCTTCGGGAAGTTCCTCGGCGGCTCGCCGGCCAACGTGGCGGTGGCCGCGGCCCGGCTGGGACGCCGGACGGCCGTGATCACGAGGACCGGCCGGGACGCCTTCGGCGACTATCTGCACCGGGCGCTGCGGGAGTTCGGGGTGGACGACCGGTGGGTGAGCGCGGTGGCGGAGTACCCCACCCCGGTCACCTTCTGCGAGATCTTCCCACCGGACCGCTTCCCGCTCTACTTCTACCGGCAGCCCAAGGCGCCCGACCTGGAGATCGACGGCGACGAACTCGACCTGGACGCCGTGCGGGACGCCCGCGTGTTCTGGATGACCGGTACGGGTCTCTGCGCCGAGCCCAGCCGGACCGCGACCCTCACCGCTCTGCGGGCCCGCAGCGCGGCGGCAGCGTCGGACGACCCGCCGGGCCGCGCCCGCACCACGGTCTTCGACCTCGACTGGCGCCCCATGTTCTGGCATCCGGAGGACCACGGCTCCGCCGCACCCGCCCGCTACCGGGAGGCACTCGCCCACGCCACGGTCGCCGTCGGGAACATCGACGAGTGCGAGATCGCCACCGGTGAACGCGAACCGCACGCGGCTGCCCGCGCCCTGCTCGCCGCCGGTCCGGAACTGGCCGTCGTCAAACAGGGGCCGCACGGCGTCCTCGCCGTCCACCGCGACGGCACCGCCGCCGAGATCCCGCCCCTCCCGGTCGACGTCGTGAACGGGCTGGGGGCGGGGGACGCGTTCGGCGGCGCGCTCTGCCACGGGCTGCTCTCCGGCTGGGACACGGCACGCGTGATGCGCTACGCCAACGCCGCCGGGGCCATCGTCGCCTCACGGCTCGCCTGTTCGTCGGCGATGCCGTTCCCCTCCGAGGTCGAGGAGGCACTGTCCGCCGGTGTCGTGGGCGCGGCGGACGCGACACGTACGGGACCGGCCGGAGCGGCCGCGCCCCTGCCGACCTGCGCGGGCTCCCGGACCTCAGAAGTCGCAGGCCCCCCAGGAGACACACCGTGACCCCGCCGCCCCCGTCCACACCTGCGAACCCGCCGACGCCACCGCCGCCCGCGCCCGCCGCCTCACCGCCGCGCGCGTCGTCGCCCGCCGCCTCCGGCCCCGCCGATCTCGTCCGGCTGCGCGCACGCCACCCCGAAGCCGTCACGGAAGCCGCCGACGCCCGTCGCAGGCGCCCGCTCCTTGGGCCCGCCGGACGTCTGATGATCATCGCCGCGGACCACCCCGCACGCGGCGCCCTCGCCGTGGGCGACGACGAACTCGCCATGGCCGACCGCTTCGACCTGCTCGAACGCCTCTGCCTCGCACTCTCGCGCCCGGGGGTCGACGGGGTGCTGGCGGGCGCCGACGTCCTGGAGGACCTGCTGCTCCTGGGAGCCTTGGAGGACCGGGTCGTCATCGGCTCCATGAACCGCGGCGGGCTGGCCGGTGCCGCCTTCGAGCTCGACGACCGTTTCACCGGCCACCGCCCCGTCGACATCTCCCGGCGGGGATTCGACGCGGGCAAGCTGCTCCTGCGTATCGACCTCGACGACCCCGGCTCCCTGGAAACCCTGGACACCGCCGCCCGCACGGTGAACGCCATGGCCGCCCACCGGCTGCCCGTCTTCGTCGAGCCGTTCCTCTGCCGCCGTACCCCCGGCGGTATCCGCACCGACCTGGGTGCCGCGGCCGTCGCGACGTCGATCGCCATCGCCTCGGGGCTCGGCGGCACATCCGCGTACACCTGGCTCAAGGTCCCCGTCACCGAGGACCCCGACGCCATGGAGCGGGTGATGCGCGCCTCGACCCTGCCCGCCGTCCTGCTCGGCGGCGAGGTCGCGGAGGATCCGGACGCCGCCTACGAGCGATGGCGGCGCGCACTGCGGCTGCCGACCGTCCAGGGGCTGGTCGTCGGGCGCTCGCTGCTCTATCCCGCCGACGGCGACGTGGCGGGCGCGGTCGACACGGCCGTCGGACTTCTGTGAACGCGGCCCGGTGACGGGTAGGGATGGAGTCATGACGACGCCCGACGAGCAGCAGAGGCACCACCTCAGGGCAGGCCACGCCGCGCGTGGTCCGTACGCCCTCGACATCGACCCGGAGCGGGCCGGGTGGGACCGGTCGAGTCTGCGTGTGCTGGAACTCGAGCCGGGTGGTGTTCATACCCTGGTAACCGGGGAGAGCGAATGGATCGTTCTGCCGTTGTCCGGTGGCTGTACGGTGCAGGCGGCAGATGAGATCTTTGAACTGCTGGGCAGGAAAGACGTGTTCAGCGCAGTGAGCGACTTCGCCTACGTCCCCCGCGACGCACGCGTCCAGATCGCCTCCGGCGCAGGAGGCCGCTTCGCCCTGGCAGGAGCGAAGTGCGAGCGACGACTCCCCGCTCGCTACGGTCCCGCGCCGGAGGTACCGGTCGAACTGCGCGGTGCCGGCGTCTGCTCCCGCCAGGTCAACAACTTCGCCGCCGCCGACACCTTCGACTGCGACCGCCTCATCGCCGTGGAGGTACTGACCCCCGGCGGCAACTGGTCCTCCTACCCGCCGCACAAGCACGACGAGTACCTGCCCGGTACGGAGGCGGAACTCGAGGAGATCTACTACTTCGAGGTCGAGGGCGACGGCCTCGGCTACCACCGGGTCTCGCCGTCCCGGGCGGGCGGCACCGACGTGCTCGCCGAGGTCTCCACGGGCGACGCCGTCCTCATCCCGGACGGGTGGCACGGCCCGTCCATCGCCCCGCCCGGCCGCACCCTGTACTACCTCAACGTGATGGCCGGCCCGGGGGAGCAGCGCGAGTGGCTCATCCGCGACCACCCCGGCCACCGCTGGGTCCGGGACACCTGGCCCGGGCAGCCCGTCGACCCCCGACTGCCGTTGCACGGACAGGAGGCCGCCCGGTGACCACCCCGCGCCGTACGTCCGACGCCGCCGCGTCCACCCGCGGCCGCACCTCCGCGTCCACCCGCAGGCTCACCACCGCCCAGGCCCTGATCGCCTTCCTCGCCCAGCAGTTCAGCGAGCGCGACGGCCGCCGGCACCGCCTGATCGGCGCCACCTGGGGCATCTTCGGTCACGGCAACGTCGCGGGCGTCGGACAGGCTCTCGTCGAGTGCGGACCCGCGATGCCCTACCTCCAGGGCCGCAGCGAACAGGCCATGGTGCACGCGGCCGTCGGATACGCCCGCCAGTCCGGCCGGCTGTCCGCTCATGCCGTCACCACCTCCATCGGGCCCGGCGCCACGAACCTCGTCACCGGGGCCGCCCTGGCGACCGTCAACCACCTGCCCGTGCTGCTCCTGCCCGGGGACACCTTCGCGGCCCGGCCCGCCGACCCCGTGCTCCAGCAGCTCGAAGTGCCGCACAGCGGTGACGTGTCGGTCAACGACTGCCTGCGCCCCGTCTCCCGCTACTTCGACCGGATCACCCGTCCGGAGGCGCTGATCCCCGCCGCCCTCCAGGCCATGCGCACGCTCACCGACCCGGCGGCCACCGGAGCGGTCACCCTCGCGCTGCCGCAGGACGTGCAGGCAGAGGCGTACGACTGGCCCGCCGAGTTCTTCGCCCCCCGCGTCTGGCACGTCCGCAGGCCGGCCCCCGATCCGTACGAGCTCGAACAGGCGGTCAGGGCGGTGCGCGCCGCACGCCGTCCCCTGATCGTCGCGGGCGGCGGGGTCCACCACAGCGCCGCCGAGGAGACGCTCGCCGCGTTCGCCGCCTCCACCCGCATCCCCGTCGCCTCCACCCAGGCCGGCAAGGGGTCCCTGCGCCACGACCATCCCGCCGACGTGGGCGGCATCGGTCACACCGGCACCGCCACGGCGGACGCGCTCGCCCGGGAAGCCGACCTGGTCATCGGCGTCGGCACCCGCTACACGGACTTCACCACGGCCTCCGGCACCCTGTTCGCCGACCCGGCCGTCCGCTTCCTCAACCTCAACATCACCGGCTTCGACGCCCACAAGCTCTCCGCCCTGCCCCTCGTCGCGGACGCCCGGACCTCCCTCGAAGCGCTCGGCGAAGCCCTCGGAGCGCGGGGCTACCACGTCGACCCCGCGTACGAGACCGGTTACACCGACGCCAAGGAACGCTGGGAGCGGCGCGTGGACGCCGCGTACGCCGCCGACGACCAGGACGCCCGGCCCACCCAGGCCCAGGTCCTCGGACTGCTCGACGGACTCGTCACCGAGGACGACATCCTGGTCAACGCCGCCGGCTCGCTCCCCGGGGACCTCCACAAGCTGTGGCGGACCCGTTCCCCGCACCAGTACCACCTCGAATACGGCTACTCCTGCATGGGCTACGAGATCCCGGCGGCCCTCGGGGTGCAACTGGCCGCCCCCGGCCGCCCCGTCTGGGCCCTCGTCGGCGACGGCACGTACCTGATGAACCCCACCGAGATCGTCACCGCCGTGCAGGAAGGGCTCCCCGTCAAGCTCGTCATCCTGCAGAACCACGGGTACGCCTCCATCGGCGGCCTCTCCGAGTCCGTCGGCGCCGAACGCTTCGGCACCGCCTACCGCCACCGCGCCGACGGCGGCGCGTTCACCGGCGCCCCGCTGCCCGTGGACCTCGCGGCCAACGCGGCGTCACTCGGCATGCACGTGCTGAAGGCGGGGACGGTCGGCGAACTGCGCCGGGCCCTCGCCGAGGCGCGCGGCGCGGACCGCCCCACTTGTGTCTACGTCGAGACCGAAACGGCAGACACAGTGTCGGGGCCTCCTCCGGCACAGGCGTGGTGGGATGTTCCCGTAGCCGAAACCGCGACCCGCCCGTCGGCGGTCGAGGCCAGGAAAGAGTACGACCGGCAGATCGCAGCCCGACGCCGCCACCTGTGAAGGAGACCCCTGTCATGAAGACCGTCAACCACTGGATCGGTGGCAGGACCGTCGAGGGCACGTCGGGCAACCACGGTCCGGTCACCGATCCCGCGACCGGAGCCGTCACCACCCGGGTCGCGCTCGCCTCCACCGAGGAGGTCGACGCCGCGGTCGCCGCCGCGAGGACCGCGTACGAGAGCTGGGGCACCTCCTCGCTCTCCGCGCGCACCGCCGTCCTCTTCCGCTACCGCGCCCTGCTCGACGCACGCCGCGACGACATCGCCGCGCTGATCACCGCCGAGCACGGCAAGGTGCACTCGGACGCCCTCGGGGAGGTGGCCCGCGGTCTGGAGATCGTCGAGCTGGCCTGCGGCATCACCACGCAGCTCAAGGGCGAGCTGTCCACCCAGGTGTCCAGCAAGGTCGACGTCTCCTCGATCCGCCAGCCGCTCGGCGTCGTCGCGGGCATCACCCCGTTCAACTTCCCGGCCATGGTGCCGATGTGGATGTTCCCGCTGGCCATCGCCTGCGGCAACACCTTCGTCCTGAAGCCCAGCGAGAAGGACCCGTCGGCCGCCAACCTGCTGGCCGAGCTGGCCGCCGAGGCGGGCCTGCCCGACGGCGTGCTCAACGTCGTGCACGGGGACAAGGTCGCCGTGGACGGGCTCCTCAACCACCCGGACGTGGCCGCCGTGTCCTTCGTCGGCTCCACCCCCATCGCCCGGTACATCCATGCCACGGCCTCCGCCAACGGCAAGCGGGTCCAGGCGCTCGGCGGCGCCAAGAACCACATGCTGGTCCTCCCCGACGCCGACCTCGACGCGGCGGCCGACGCCGCCGTGTCGGCCGCGTACGGCTCCGCGGGTGAGCGCTGCATGGCCATCTCGGCGGTCGTCGCCGTGCGTTCGATCGCCGACGAGCTGGTGACCAGGATCCGCGAGCGCGCCGAGAAGATCACCATCGGTCCCGGCACGGACCCCGCCTCCGAGATGGGACCGCTGATCACCGCCGCCCACCGGGACAAGGTCGCCTCCTACGTCACCGGGGCGGCCGCGCAGGGCGCCGACGTCGTGCTGGACGGCACCGGGCACACCGTCGAGGGCTTCGAGGACGGCCACTGGATCGGCCTGTCCCTCCTGGACAACGTCTCCACCGACTCCGACGCCTACCGCGACGAGATCTTCGGCCCCGTCCTGTGCGTCCTGCGCGTCGACACCTACGAGGACGGCGTCGCCCTGATGAACGCCTCGCCGTTCGGCAACGGCACGGCGATCTTCACCCGCGACGGCGGTGCGGCCCGCCGCTTCCAGCTTGAGATCGAGGCGGGCATGGTCGGCGTCAACGTGCCGATCCCGGTGCCCGTCGGCTACCACTCCTTCGGTGGCTGGAAGGACTCCCTCTTCGGCGACCACCACATCTACGGCAACGACGGCGTGCACTTCTACACGCGCGGCAAGGTGGTCACCACCCGCTGGCCCGACCCGGCCGACGCCCCAGCCGGCGTGGACCTCGGTTTCCCCCGCAACCACTGACCGCCTCCCCGGCCGACGGCCCCCGCCCCCTCACGGACGGGGGCCGTCGGCCTGCATGCACGGGGAGACCGCAAGGTCCGGGGGCCCGTGCGGCCGCAGCCGAAAACCCGTGGCCCGGGGCACGGCGTCCGGACCATCCTGGGGCGATGACCGCACCGCACCGGGAGATCCGCGCCCTGCACACCGCCGACACGCTCACCGTCTACCAGGCCTACTCGCCCGTCATCGGTGTTCCGGCGGCCCGCGAAGGACGGTTCCCGGCGGCCTGGAAGCGCGACCGCATGACCTGGATCAAGCCGAGCTTCCTGTGGATGATGTACCGCTGTGGCTGGGGCACCAAGGAGGGCCAGGAGACCGTGCTCGCCGTCGAGATCACCCGCGAGGGTTTCGCCTGGGCACTGGAGAACGCCGAACTCTCCCACTACGTACGGGGAGTCCACCCCGACCGGGCCGCCTGGCGGCGCGGCCTGCGCCGCAGCCCCACCCGGGTGCAGTGGGACCCCGAGCGGGACCTCCGCCTGAACCCGCTGCCGTACCGCTCCCTCCAGCTCGGGCTGGGCGGCGAGGCGGCGCGTCGGTACGCGGACGAGTGGCTGGTCTCCGTGCGCGACGTCACTCCGCTCGCCCGCGACATCCACGGTCTCGTCGGAGCCGGACGGCACGACGAGGCCGCCGCGCTCCTTCCGCGCGAGACCCCCTACGACCCGGGCTGCACCGTCCCGGCCGGGCTGCCGAACTCCCAGGTCAGCATGGCGAACCCGCCGTCGTCGGCCGCGCCCGCCGAACGGTAGACGGCCAGGGCCGCCTCGTTGTCCCGCTCCACCCCCACCCACATGTCGTAGCAGCCGCGCGTGCGGGCCTCCGCCGCCAGCGCGTGCGTGAGGGCCCGCCCGATGCCCCGGCGGCGGAACGGCTCGCCGACTGAGAGTTCGTACAGGCACATCTCCGTGCCCTTGTCCGGGTGCAGCATCTCGATGCCCGAGACGAACCCGGCAGGGGCCCCGTCCACGTAGGCGATGAGCATCAGATGGCCGTGCGCCGCGAGGAAGCGGTCCGCCCACTCGGGACGCGGCGCGACGTCGTAGAGGTGCCCGGCGCCGAGGAGTTCGGCCGTGGTGGTCGCGAGGCGGATGACGATGTCCATGGACGGTGCCTTTCGTGAGCGGAGCAGACCGCGTACCGCGTACGGAGTACGCCCCTGCGCGGCGTACCTCTCAAGGAGGCCGGTCAGCTCACCCTGGCGGCTTCCCGGCGCGCCGCGCACTCCGTTTAGGGTCGGGTCATGGACCACTCGACTTCCCGGTGGCGGCGCCGGCTGCCCCGTACCCCAGGCCGGTGGGCCGCGGTCGTCGCCGCCCTCGCCGTACTCGTGGGCGCCGGTACCTGGACCGCCGCGGCCGACGGCGACGGCGAGCCGTCCGTGCACCGGCAGGACCGGATGATGCGGATGAACGGGGTGGACGTCGACACGTCGTACTTCACGTCCGGCGGTTCGCAGCGCCGGCCCGCCGTCCTCATCGGGCACGGCTTCGGCGGCAGCAAGAACGACGTGCGCTCCCAGGCCGAGAAGCTGGCCGCCGACGGCTACGCCGTCATGACCTGGTCCGCCCGGGGGTTCGGCAGGACCGGCGGCGAGATCACGCTCAACGCGCCCGACGGCGAGGTCGAGGACGTCTCGGGCCTCATCGACTGGCTGGCGGACCGGCCCGAGGTCGAGCTCGACAAGAAGGGCGACCCCCGGGTCGGTGTCACCGGCGCCTCGTACGGCGGGGCGGTGTCCCTGCTCGCCGCCGGTCACGACAAGCGGGTCGACGCCATCGCACCCGTGATCAGCTACTGGAACCTCGCCGACGCGCTCTTCCCGGACGGTGTGTTCAAGAAGCTCTGGGCGGGGATCTTCGTCACCTCCGGCGGCGGCTGCCAGAGGTTCCAGAAGCAGTTGTGCGACATGTACGAGCGGGTCGCCGTCAGCGGCAAGCCGGACGCCGCGGCGCGCGCCCTGCTGACGGAACGTTCCCCCGTCGCGGTCGCCGACCGCATCGACGTACCCGCGCTCATCGTCCAGGGGCAGAGCGACTCGCTCTTCCCGCTCGGCCAGTCCGACGCCATGGCCAAGGCCATCAGCGCCAACGGAGCTCCCGTCTCGGTCGACTGGATCGCGGGCGGACACGACGGCGGGGACGACGAGGGCGACCGTGTCGAGAGCCGGATCGGCGCCTGGTTCGACCGCTACCTGAAGCAGGACGAGGGCGCCGACACCGGCCCCGGATTCCGGGTGACCCGGACCGGAGGCGTCGACTCCACCGACGGCGCCGCGCTGAAGCGCGGAGCGAGCAGCGCCACCTATCCCGGACTGACCGGCGGCGGCCGCGAGATCCCCCTCACCGGCACCACGCCGACGCCCGCCACGGGCGGCGGCCCGGCCACCGGCGGACAGGACGCCCAGCGGGGCGACGGCCGTGGCGCGACGAGGGAAGACGGCCGGAGCGGCACGACGCAGACGTTCCGCAACCCGGCCGGGGCGAGCCCGCCCTCCATCTCCGCCGTCCCGGGCGTCGGCGGCGGGCTCTCCCAGCTGTCGTCCCTCGGCGTCGGGTTCTCGGCCGACTTCCCCGGGCAGTACGCCCGCTACGAGTCCGCACCGCTGGACACCGCCGTGCGCGTCACCGGCACGCCCACCGTCCGCGTGAACGTCACGGCGGACCACGGAGACGCGGTGCTGTTCGGCAAGGTGTACGACGTGTCACCCGACGGGAAGCAGCAGGTCCTGCCCTCCCAGCTCGTCACGCCCCACCGGATCACCCCCGGACAGCAGGGCAGGCCGGTCGAGCTGACCCTGCCCGCCGTCGACCATGAGGTGGACGCCGGACACCGGCTGCGGCTGGTGCTCTCCGCCACCGACCTCGGCTACGCCTCACCCGCCGAGCCCGCCACCTACACCGTCTCCCTCGACGGACCGCTGACCGTCCCGACGGCACCCGCCGTGAAGACCGCCGCGGCCGTCCTGCCCTGGTGGACCTGGGGGCTTCCCGCTGCGGCGGTCGTCATCGCCGCAGCCCTCCTGATCACCGCACGCCGCCGCACCACGACACCCGCCCCCGACCCGGCGCTCGCCGGCGTACCGCTGCAGATCACGGACCTGTCCAAGAAGTACGCCAAGTCCGTGGACCGGTACGCCGTCCGGGACCTGGGCTTCCGTGTCGAGAAGGGCCAGGTCCTCGGACTCCTCGGACCCAACGGTGCCGGGAAGACCACCACCCTGCGCATGCTGATGGGCCTCATCACGCCCGACTCCGGCGAGATCCGGGTCTTCGGCCACGCCATCCGCCCCGGCGCGCCCGTGCTGTCCCGTGTGGGGTCCTTCGTCGAAGGCGCGGGCTTCCTGCCCCACCTGTCCGGCCGCTCCAACCTGGAGCTGTACTGGCAGGCCACCGGCCGGCCCGCCGGGGACGCGCACATCGACGAGGCCCTGGAGATCGCGGGACTCGGCGACGCCCTGGCCCGCGCCGTGCGCACCTACTCCCAGGGCATGCGGCAGCGGCTCGCCATCGCCCAGGCGATGCTGGGGATGCCGGACCTCCTCATCCTCGACGAACCGACCAACGGTCTCGACCCGCCCCAGATCCGCGAGATGCGGGACGTGATGATCCGCTACGCGGCCGGCGGCCGGACCGTGATCGTCTCCAGCCACCTCCTGTCCGAGGTCGAGCAGTCCTGCACCCACCTCGTGGTCATGGACCGCGGCCGGCTCGTCCAGGCCGGTCCCGTCGCCGAGATCACCGGCTCCGGCGACATGCTGCTCGTCACCACCGCGGCCGAGGTCGCCGAGCCGCTCGTGGACAAGGTGGCCGCCCTGCCGGGCATCGGCTCAGCCGTCCGCGTGGACGACGGCCGCGGTCTCCTCGTCCGTCTCGACGGCGCCACCGCCGCGCAGCTCGTCGCCGACCTGGTCCGCCTCGACGTACCGGTCACCGGCGTCGGGCCGCACCGCCGCCTGGAGGACGCCTTCCTCACCCTCATCTCCCAAGGATCCGCATGAGCTCCGCAACCGAGGTCCGGGCGCTCCCGGAGGCCCCCGGCTACCGTGCCCGCCGCACCCTGCCGCTGCGCGTGGAGGCGATGCGGCAGCTGCGCAGGCGACGCACCCTGCTCATGGGCGGCGTGCTGGCCGCCCTGCCGTTCATCCTCGTCATCGCCTTCGCGATCGGCGGCACCCCGGGCGGCGGCGACGGCGGCCGGGGCGCCTCCCGCATCAACCTGATGGACGTGGCCACGGAGTCGGGCGCGAACTTCGCGGCGACCTGCCTCTTCGTCTCCGCCGGCTTCCTGCTGGTGGTGCCGGTGGCCCTCTTCTGCGGGGACACCGTGGCCTCCGAGGCGAGCTGGTCCTCGCTGCGCTACCTCCTCGCGGCCCCCGTGCCCCGCTCCAGACTGCTGTGGAGCAAGCTCGTCGTAGCCCTCGGCTTCAGCCTCGCCGCGATGGTGCTGCTGCCGCTCGTCGCCCTCGGCGTGGGGGCGGCGGCCTACGGATGGGGGCCGCTGAAGCTGCCCACCGGAGGCGCGCTCGGCACCGCGGACACCGTGCCCCGGCTCGCCCTCGTCGTCGCGTTCATCTTCGTCTCCCAACTCGTCACCGCCGGGCTGGCGTTCTGGCTGTCGACGAAGACGGACGCCCCGCTGGGCGCGGTGGGCGGCGCCGTCGGGCTCACGATCGTCGGCAACGTCCTGGACGCCGTCACCGCGCTCGGCACCTGGCGTGAATTCCTGCCCGCCCACTGGCAGTTCGCCTGGGCGGACGCCCTCCAGCCCGACCTCGAATGGGGCGGGATGGTGAAGGGCGCCGCCGTGTCCGTCACCTATGCCCTGATCCTGTTCGCTCTCGCCTTCCGAGGGTTCAGTCGTAAGGACATCGTGTCCTGACGTCGACGTTCCGCCCCGCCGACGGCGGCCGTTGCGCCATCGAGACTGTTCCGCAACGCTTCCGACGACTCCACGGGGCCACCCCGCACGTCACATTCACAGATGCCGACGACGTGGGGGGTACGCATGCAACGTGGGACGAGGACGAGGACGTACGGGGGAGCACTGGCCCTGCTCCTGGGCGCGGCGCTGATCACCGGCTGCGCGGGGACGGGTTCGGACGGGGCCAAGTCGTCCGTCGACCGGGCGACCGGCAGCGGCGGGCCGGCCGGCGGCAAGCAGCCACCGCCCGCCGCACCGGAGCAGGAGCAGGACGCGGACGGGGCGGCGAAGGACGGCGGCACCCGCAAGGGCGTGGCGCCCGACTACCTGTCGACCTTCGCACTCGACGTGGACACCGCCAGTTACGGCTACGCGCGCCGCACGCTGGGCGAAGGCCGGCTCCCCGAGGCGGACACGGTGCGCCCCGAGGAGTTCGTCAACAGCTTCCGCCAGGGCTACCGGACGCCCAAGGGCAACGGCTTCTCCGTCTCGGTCGACGGCGCCCGGTCCGGTGCCGGGGCCGCGGACTGGTCGCTCGTACGGGTGGGACTGGCCACCGCCCCCGCGGCGCGCACGAGTGAACGCCCGCCCGCCGCACTGACCTTCGTCGTCGACGTCTCCGGATCGATGGCCGAGCCCGGACGCCTCGACCTCGCCAGGACGTCACTGGGCATCCTCACCGACGAACTGCGCGACGACGACTCGGTCTCCCTGGTCACCTTCAGCGACGGGGCCGAGACCCTGCTCCCCATGACCCGGCTGCGGGGCAACCGCACGAAGGTGAGGGACGCCATCGGGGAGATGCGGCCGGAGGACTCCACCAACGTCGCCGCCGGCGTCGAACGCGGTTACGACGAAGCGGTCGAAGGCCACCGCGAGGGCGCCACCAACCGGGTGGTCCTCCTCTCCGACGCGCTCGCCAACACCGGCGAGACCGACGCCGACGCGATCCTGGAGCGGATCGCCGACGCGCGCGAGGAGTACGGCATCACACTGTTCGGCGTGGGCGTCGGCAGCGACTACGGCGACGAGCTGATGGAACGCCTGACGAACAAGGGCGACGGCAACACCACCTACATCGCGGACGAGTCGCAGGCCAGGAAGGTCTTCGTCGACCAGCTGCCCGCCCACGTCCAGCTGCGCGCCCGGGACGCCAAGGCCCAGGTGGCGTTCGACCGCGGGACGGTCCGGCAGTTCAGGCTGATCGGCTACGAGAACAGGAAGGTCGCCGACGAGGACTTCCGTGACGACGCCGTCGACGGCGGCGAGGTCGGCCCCGGCCACACGGTGACGGCGCTGTACGCGGTACGGCTCCGTGAGGGTGCGTCCGGGCACGTGGCGACGGCGACGGTGCGCTGGCTCGACCCGACGACGAGGAAGGCGCACGAGGCGACCGGATCGGTGGAGACCGGCGCGGTCGACGGGAAGCTCTGGGGCGGGGCCGGAGCGCGGCTCCAGGTGACGGCGGTCGCCGCCTACTTCGCGGACACCCTGCGCGGCGGGGACCTGCCCGGCACGCCCGCGCTCGGTGAACTCGCCGAGCGGGCGCGGTCGCTGGCCGTCTCCACCGAGGACAGCGCGGTGCGGAAACTCGCGACGATGATCGAGCAGGCGGACCGGCTGAACGGCGGTGGCGACGAGCCCTCGGGGAACGGGAGCGAGGGCGAGGTCGGCTGACGCCGCGAACGGCCCGGCGGGGGACCCCCGCCGGGCCGTTCGCGGCTCCCGGCACCGTCGGCACGGCGGCGCCCTGGCCGCCGGGGAGGGCAGCCAGGGCGGCGGGGTGCGGCCCGGCCGGCGGCCCTACGCCAGGTGGAACACCTCGGTGAGCGGGAGCATCGCCTCGTCGGCGGCCTCCGACTGCTCGAAGAAGGCGGCCATGTCCCGCTGCCACCGGGCGTTGACCTCGGTCGCCGCCATCGCCTCACGGGCGGCGTCGAAGTCCTCGGTCTCCAGATAGCCGACGAGCAGGCCGTCCTCGCGCAGGAACAGCGAGTAGTTGTGCCAGCCCGCCTCCGACAGGGCTTCGAGCATGTCCGGCCACACCTCGGCGTGACGCTCGCGGTATTCGGCCGTGCGGTCCGCGCGGACCTTCAGCAGGAAGCAGACGCGCTGCATGGAGAGGGGTCCCTTGCTCAGAAGTCGAACGTGTCGATGTTCTTGGCGTCGAAGACGGTCGGTTCGCCGAGGATGACCTCACCGTCCTTGCCGACGGTGTACTCACCGAGCTTGCCCGCCTTGAACTTCTCGCCCTCGGCGCCGGTGATCTGCCCCGAGGCCAGGGCCGCGGCCGCGTAGGAGCCGAGGTAGCCGAGCTCTTCCGGGTTCCACAGCGAGAACTGCTCGACCGTGCCGTCCTTGACGTACTTGCGCATCTGGTTCGGCGTACCGAGGCCGTTGAGGACGACCTTGCCCTTGTACGACGAGTCGCTCAGGTAGCGCGCGGCGGCGGCGATGCCCACCGTGGTGGGGGAGATGATGCCCTTGAGGTCCGGGTAGGCCTGCATGAGGCCCTGGGTCTGCTGGAAGGACTTCTGGTCGGCGTCGTCGCCGTACGCGACCTTCACCAGCTGCATGTCCTTGTACTTCGGGAGCTTCAGCTCCTCCTTCATGAACTCGATCCAGGTGTTCTGGTTCGTCGCGTTCTGCGTCGCGGACAGGATCGCGATCTTGCCCTTGTAGCCGATCTGCTCGCCCAGGTGCTGGACCAGGCTGCGGCCGATCTCCTCCGAGCTGGCCTGGTTGATGAAGAGCTGGCGGCAGTCCTTCGCCGTGTCCGAGTCGTAGGCGACGACCTTGATGTCCTTCTTCATGGCCTGCTTGAGCGGGCCGCACACCGCGTTCGGGTCGTTCGCCGCGACGAGGATGGCGTCCTGGCGCTGCTGGATGAGGGTGTTGATGTAGGAGACCTGCGAGGAGGCGTTCGCGTCGGACGGACCGACCTCCTTGCCCGTGCCGCCGTACTCCTTCGCCGCGGCGATACCCGCCTCGTCGACGATCTTCTCGTACGGGTTGTTGATCTGCTTCGGCAGGAAGGCGAGCTTGAGCCCCTTCTTCAGCGGGGCGTCCGGGTCGGCCTTCGCGGAGCTGCCGGCCTTCGCGCCGCCGCTGTCCTTGCTGTCCTTCGTGGTGCCGGAACAGGCGGTCAGGGCGATGGCCAGGGAGACGGCGGTGGCTGCGGTCGCGACGGCGCGGCGCCCAGCGGCATTGCGGAGCATCATGGCGGCGTGTGCCTTTCGGAGAAGGAGCTGAGAGGTACCGAGAAGGGAGGAGGTCTACGGCTGCGGCGAAGGGGTGTTCGCGGCACGCCTGTGCCGGCGTTCGACGACCGCGGCGATGACCCGCGGAGTGAGGACGGACGCCACGAGCAGCAGCCCGGTCACGATGACCTGCACCTCGTTGGCGATGTCGTTGAGCGTGAGCAGGTTCTTCAGCACACCGATCAGCAGGACACCGGCGACCGCGCCGAAGAGCGTGCCCTTCCCGCCGTCGAAGTCGATACCGCCGAGCAGCACCGAGGCGATGACGAGCATCTCGAAGCCGAGTCCGTTGTCCGCCCGGGCACTTCCGTAGCGGAGGGTGAAGACGACCCCCGCGAAGGCGGAGAACAGCCCCGTCACCACGAAGAGCAGCAGCTTGATCCGCTTGACCCGGATGCCCGCGAAGTACGCGGCCTCCTCCTGCGCGCCGATCGCGAAGAGCGAGCGGCCGAGCCCCGTGGCGTGCAGCACGACGGCCGTGATCACGGCCAGGACGGCGAACAGCACCACCGGATAGGTGAGGAAGGTTCCGGGGACCGTCGTCGTGTCGACGGCCCAGTCCGCGTACGTCTGCGGGAAGTCCGTCACCGCGTCGCTGCCGAGCGCCACCGAGGCGAGACCCCGGTACAGGGCCAGCGTCCCGATGGTGACCGCCAGCGAGGGCAGTCCCACCCTGGTGACGAGCCAGCCGTTGAGCAGGCCTCCGACGACGCCCACCAGGAGCACCACCGGCACGATCATCTCGAACGCCCAGCCCGCCTCCCACAGCGCGCCCGTCAGCGCACTGCCCAGGCCCAGCATGGACGCCACCGACAGGTCGACCTGCCCGGCGACGACGAGGAGGGTCATCGGCAGGGCGATGAGGGCGACTTCGGCGATGTCGTTGAACGCGAACGCGAGGTTCTCGCCGGAGCCGAAACCCTCCGTGGTGCCCAGCCCGACGACGAGGACCGCCACCAGCAGGACTCCGACGGCGGTGTCCCAGCGCAGCGCCAGACCGCGTACGAGCGAGGCCCGCGCGGCGGGAGCCTTCTTTGTCTCAGGCGCCGTGGTCATGACGGGCGCTCCTCTTCCTCAGTGCGGCGGTCATCCGCAGGTTCACGATCCGGTCGACGCTGATGGCCAGCAGCAGGAGCGCGCCGGTGATGGCGCCCTGCCAGAAGGAGTCCACCTTCAGCACGACCAGGACGCTGCCGATGGTGGTGAGCAGCAGGGCGCCGAGCGCGGAGCCCCAGACGGTGCCCGTGCCGCCGGTGATCGCGACACCGCCGACGACGACGGCGCTGACGACGGTCAGCTCCCAGCCGTGCGCGTTGTCCGCGACGACGGTGCCGAAGCGGGCCAGCCACAGGGCACCGGCGAAGCCCGCGACCGCCCCGGAGAAGGCGTAGGCGGCGAGCACGCGGCGGCGGATCGGGATGCCGGCCAGCCGGGCCGCCTCGGGGCTCGACCCGATCGCGTAGAGCTCGCGCCCCGAGCGGTAGCTGCGCAGGAAGTACGCCGTCGCGGCGAGCAGGACCACCGCGAGCAGCGGAAGGTACGGGATGCCGAGCACGCTGCCGCTGCCGAGCCCCAGGACGGCCTCCGGCACGTCGGAGGCGCTGATCTGCTCGCCCTGTGCCCACCAGTAGTCGACGCCCTGGATGATGTAGAGCATGCCCAGGGTCACGACGAGCGCCGGTACCCTGCCGAAGCTGACGAGGGCGCCGGAGACGAGCCCGCAGACCACCCCGATGGCGATGCCCAGCAGCATCACCGTCACCACCCCGTGGTCACTGCCCGCCACGAACTTGCCGCAGGCGAAGGCGGAGAGGCCGACGACGGAGCCGACGGACAGGTCGATGTTCCGCGTGATCACCACGGCGGACTGGCCGACCGCCAGGAGCACCAGGATCGATGCGTTGAGCAGGAGGTCCTTGATGCCCTGGTCGGAGAGGAAGCGCGGGTTGGCGAGGTAGGTGCCGAGGATCAGCAGGACGAGCGCGCCCGCGATGGAGATCTCGCGCGCCCGGAAGACCGCGTCCACGAGCGAGGCGGCGCTGCGCTCCGGTGCCTTCGCGAGGTCCGGGGGGCTCCCGATGGTGGTGGTCATGCCGCTGCCCTCTCGTTGCGTCCGGTGGCCGCCGCCATGACCGACTCCTCGGTGGCGCTCTCCCGCGGGATCTCCGCGACGAGCCGGCCCTCGTGCATCACGAGCACGCGGTCGGCCATGCCGATGACCTCGGGGAGGTCGGAGGAGATCATCAGGACGGCGAGGCCGTCCGCCGCGAGCGAGGACAGCAGCCGGTGGACCTCGGCCTTGGTGCCGACGTCGATCCCGCGGGTCGGTTCGTCGACGATCAGGACGGCGGGGCCGGTCGCCAGCCACTTGGCCAGCACGACCTTCTGCTGGTTGCCGCCGGACAGCACGCCCACGGTGTCGGCCAGCCGGTTGTACTTGAGCTGGAGGCGCACCGCCCAGTCGGCGGCCCGGTCGTGCTCCAGCGCCCGGCTGACGAGCCCGCGCTTGCGGACCTCGCCCAGGCCGGTGAGGCCGATGTTGCGCTCGATGGACATATCCATGACCAGTCCGCGCTGCCGCCGGTCCTCGGGTACGAGCGCCAGACCGGCGTCCATCGCGGCCGTGGGCGAACCGGGGCGCAGCACCGTGCCGCCCACCTTCACCTCGCCGGCGTCGGCGCGGTCGACGCCGAAGACCGCCTGGGCGACCTCCGTGCGTCCGGCGCCGACGAGCCCGGCGAGCGCCACTATCTCGCCGCGGCGGACGTCGAACGACACGTCACGGAAGACGCCTTCCCGGGTCAGCCGGTGCACCGACAGGGCGACCTCGCCGACCTCGGCGTCCTGCTTGGGATAGAGGTCGTCGAGGTCGCGGCCGACCATCCTGCGGACCAGGTCGTCCTCGGTGAGCCCTTCCAGCGGCTCGGAGGAGATCCACCGTCCGTCGCGCAGGGTCGTGACGCGCTGGCACAGCTCGAAGATCTCGTCGAGGCGGTGCGAGATGAACAGCACCGCCGCGCCCTCGGACCGCAGCGCGCGGACGACGGAGAAGAGCCGCGCGGTCTCGCTGCCGGTGAGGGCGGCGGTCGGTTCGTCCATGATCAGGACGCGGGCGTCGAACGAGAGGGCCTTGGCGATCTCGACGATCTGCTGGTCGGCGATCGACAGGCCGCGGGCCGGCCGGTCCGGCGCCAGATCGACGCCGAGCCTGCGCATCAGTGCCGCGGTGGTCTCGTGAACGGCCCTGCGGTCGATCCGGCCCAGTGTCCGCCGGGGCTGGCGGCCCATGAAGATGTTCTCGGCGATGGACAGGTCGGGGAAGAGCGTCGGCTCCTGGTAGATGACGGCGATGCCGGCGTCACGCGCGTCGGCCGGGCCGTGGAAGACGACGGGCTCCCCGTCGAGGAGCACCTCGCCGCCGTCCGGCCTGTGCACGCCGGCGAGGGCCTTGATCAGGGTCGACTTGCCTGCGCCGTTCTCGCCCGCGAGCGCGTGGGCCTCGCCGGGGAACAACTGCAGGGAGACGTCCTGCAGGGCCCGTACGGCACCGAAGGACTTGCTCACGCCCTTCAGGGCCAGGACCGGGGCCGGGTCCGGGGCGGACTGGTTCATGGGAGCTCCTCAGCGGTGGCCTGGTCGCTCCACACGCCGTGAAAGGTTTCAATGAGGTTGCTCGGAAGCTAAACGGGGATTGCAGGCGCAGTCAATGGGTTGATGGCGAGAAGTTCCAGGGATGAGGTCGATGTACGACCTGAATGGGGGGAATGGCCGTGCGCCCTTGACAGGCTTCTTTGCGGGCCACTATCTTCCCGCTCTTTGAATCGATTCATGTCACGGTTGCGCATCGCTCCACTCACCCGCACGCCGCCGCGCCCCCGGAGGGTGCGGCGGCGGCCGGCCGGGGGCGCGGCGGCACCACGTGCGTCCGGCCCTCACCGGTGCGCGAACCCGTCGGCCCCCGGGTGCCCGGGCCCGAGCAGGACCGTGAGCCCCGCCCTTCCCGGTACGGTCGCCGGGACCCGGCGCCAGCCCGCCCGCCGGTAGAAGCGAAGCGTCGCCTCCGCGTGCACGGAGGTCAGCAGCCAGCACCGTCCGTCCGGCGCGGCGGCCGTCACGGCCGTCAGCAGGGCTGCGCCCAGACCGGCGCCGCGTGCGGCCGGGGAGACCGCCAGTTCGTCGACCTCCAGCGCCCCGCACAGCAAGGCCGAGACGCGCTCCGGGCCCAGTGCCCGGCCGACATCGCCGTAACTGCGGTCGGTGGGGAACACCCCGGGCGTGGTCCACGCGGTGGCGAAGCCGCCCACCTCGTCGCCGGAGCCCGGGCCTTCCGTTCCGCGAGGTGGCGTGCCCGGGGCGGGATCCAGGGCCAGTGCCGCGGTGAAACCGGGACGCAGGGCGTCCGTCATGAGCCGCTCGACGTACGGTCCGGCCGCCGCGGGGTCCTCGTTCCACGGCGGCGCCGAGAACACCTCGGCGTACACCCGCCGGATCCCGTCGGCGTACGCGGGAAGGAGCCCGCCCGTCATCAACCGGACCCGCATGCCGCCCCCTCCGCTCCGGACCCGGTCCTGAGCTCCGGAACCGCTGCGGAAAGAATAGGACGCGGCACCCGCGCCGCGGCCGGAGCGATCCGGCGCGACCCGGTGGTGTCGGCGTGTGGCGAGGGTGCGCACGGCGGCGGGCACGGTGGCGTCGGCGTGTGGCGAGGGTGCGCGCGGCGGCGGGCACGGTGGTGCGCCCGGCCGACCGGTGCCGCCGCGCTCAGCGACGGGGCCGGGCGACGGGCCGTCAAGTCGTGCCGGGGGAAGGGCTTTCGCGGTCTGCGCCGCCTTGCCGCGCCGTCCGCCCAGCCCTCCTCCGGGGGAGGGGTGCCGCACCCGGGAGCGCGGCCGCCGTCGGCCCCGGCCCGACCCGGGGGCCCGGCTCAGCCCGGCGGCAGGAGGTGGGCGGTGAACCAGTTCCGCGCGAGGTCGGCGACGAGGTCCAGGGCTCCCGGCTCCTCGAAGAGGTGGGTGGCGCCCGGAACGATCTCCAGCCGGTTCTCGCAGAACAGCGCCGCCCGGGCCTGCCGGTTCAGGTCGATCACCGTGGTGTCCTCGCCCCCGACGATGAGCAGCGTCGGCGCACGCACCCCGGAGAGGTCCACGCCTGCCAGGTCCGGCCGGCCGCCGCGCGAGACCACCGCACCGATCCCCGAGTCCGGGGCGGCCGCGGCCCGCAGTGCCGCCGCCGCCCCGGTGCTGGCGCCGAACGAGCCGACCGGCAGGGCCACCCGGTTCCGCAGCCAGCGGGTGGTGTCCGACAACCGTGCGGACAGCAGGCCGATGTCGAAGACGTTGGCCCGGTAGACCTCCTCGCCCGGGGTGAGCAGGTCGAAGAGAAGCGTGCCCAGACCGGCGCGGTTCAGAGCCGTCGCCACGGCGCGGTTGCGCGGGCTGAGACGGCTGCTGCCGGAACCGTGGGCGAACACCACGACGGCCCCGGCGCCCGAGGGGAGCACCAGGTCGCCCGTCAGCGGAACCCCGCCCGCGTCCACCTCGACGCTCTCGGCCGTCACACCGTCCGCGGGCGCGCGGGACAGCAGGGCGACGACCTCCTCGTCGGAGGTCTGCGAGAAGTCCCCGTACCACTCGCCCACCGCGGAGAAGAGGGCCGGCGTGGACAGGCACACGATCTCGTCCACGTCCCCACCGAGGCGCGCGGCCACGTCCGAGGACGCCACGGGCACGGCCAGCGCGACGTACGCGGCCCCCTGCGCCCGGACGACCTGGCAGGCCGCCCTCGCGGTGGCGCCGGTGGCGACGCCGTCGTCCACCACGACCACCGCGCGGCCCCGCAAGGGGATGCGCGTCCTGCCCGCCCGGTACGCACCCGCCCGCCGCAGCAGCTCAGTCTCCTCGGCGCGTTCGACGGACGAGACCTCCGCCTCCCGCACACCGGCGTGCCGCACGATCTCGTCGCTGATGACCCGCACCCCGCCCTCGCCGATCGCGCCGAAGCCCAGCTCCGGGTGGTGCGGCACGCCGAGCTTGCGGACCACGATCACGTCGAGCGGCGCATCCAGGATCCGGGCCACCTCGTACGCCACGGGGACGCCGCCGCGTGGCAGCCCCAGTACGACGGGGTCGCGCCGCTCCAGGTGCCGCAGGGCCTCGCCCAGTCGTCGCCCGGCGTCCGTGCGGTCGGTGAACAGCACGGTGGTTCACCTCCAACGGAAACGGTGGTGCACCCCCGAGGGGAGAGAGGAGACGGCAGCGCGCGCACATCCCCTCTTCGAAACAAACCCATGCGTGCGGGTTCGGCAAGTCGGGGGGAGGCCGCTTTCGGCGGTAGAGACGCCCCCGGGGTCCGACGGCCCGGGGTCCGGCTGTTCCGGCGGGACGGCGTCATGCGGCCCCAAGGCCCGGCGGGGTGCGGAGGGCGCCACGGGAGCAGTGCGTTCCGGTCTCGCCCATACCCTTCTCCTCCCTCTGCACCGCCCGCCGCGAGGGGTGCGCGGTGCTCTGCCCCGCACCGCAGCGTCCGGGCCCGGAAAAGATTCGTGCACGGGCCGGAATCCTGTTTCCTTGACAGAGGAAATAAAGTCGGCCACTTCGCCCCGCCGCGCATGTCCGACATGGCCTCCCGGAGGGGTGGCGGGGCCGAGGTGGCCGGTGGGCGGGTGCCTCCCTCGGGCCCGGGCCGATCGGCGCAGGTCGCCGGTCGGTGGAGGTGGGGCGTGATGCGCGGGGTGGAGTCCGGTGGTCCGGGAGGCCGGACGTGCAACCCGGACATCTACGCGCGCAGCCGGGCGGCGGTCGCCCGCCCCGTCGATTCCCGGGATAGGCCGGATTCACGTGGCGGACAAGTGGCGACTTAGGGCGCGATAGAGCCCCTCCGGTGCGCTCACGCCGTTCTCACAGCTTTTCCACAACCTTCGTACGTTTACTGACTCGACGTCATGAACCAGTAACGCAACGTGTATTGACCTTGATCGCACGTGCCTCACTAATTGGCTCCCGGCGAATACGACCATTCGCTGTCGGCCGGGAAATCACGGGCCGACACCTGCTCGCAGCATGGAGTCATGCCTTGCGCAAAGCAGCAAGATCGAAAAGATCGAACGGGTCCGGCAGATCAGAGACGGCGAAACGCCGCGGACAGGCGCGGCAGAGAATCGGCGGTGGGCTCGCGGCACTGAGCGCGGCCGCCATAGGCGTCCTGGGTCTGCAGGTTCCGGCCGCCGGCTCCGCCGGTGCGGCGCCCGCCGTCGACGCCCGCGTGACGTACGAGGCGAGTTGCGGCGTGGCGAAGCCGGGTGACGCCACCTGCTATTCGCTGCGCCGCACGGACGTCAAGGAGACCAAGGGGCTGAGGCCGGCCTCGGACGCTCCCGCCGGTTTCGGAGCGACGGACCTGCGCAGTGCCTACAACCTTCCGGACAACGGCGGGGCGGGCCAGACCATCGCCGTCGTCGACGCGTTCGACAGCCCGACCGCGGAGAGCGACCTCGCGGTGTACCGCGAGCAGTTCGGCCTGCCGGAGTGCACCACGGCGAACGGCTGCTTCACCAAGGTGGACCAGCGCGGCGGCACGAACTACCCCGCCCCTGACCCGGGTTGGGCGGGCGAGATCTCGCTCGACCTCGACATGGTGTCGGCAGCGGCTCCCAACGCGCACATCCTGCTCGTCGAGGCCGACGACGCGAGCTTCGAGAGCCTCGGCGCCGCGGTCAACCAGGCGGTCGCGCTCGGCGCCAAGTTCGTGTCCAACTCCTACGGCACCGACTACCGCGGTGGCGGCGGCGAGGACCCGGCCGAGACGACCGAGTACGACGCCTACTACAACCACCCGGGTGTGGCCGTCGTCGCCTCGACCGGTGACTACGGCTACGGGGTCAGCTACCCGGCCGCGTCGCAGTACGTCACCGCGGCCGGCGGCACCGCGCTGCACCGCGACACGGGCACGGAGCGCGGCTGGACCGAGAGCGTCTGGGACGGCGCCGGCTCGGGCTGCTCCCTCTACGAGCCGAAGCCCGCGTTCCAGAAGGACACGGGCTGCGCCAACCGCTCCCTGTCCGACGTCTCCGCGGTCTCCGACCCGGCGACCGGTGTATCGGTCTACCAGACGTACGGCGGTGGCGGCTGGGCGGTCTACGGCGGCACGAGCGCCGCGTCGCCGCTGATCGCCGCGACGTACGCGGTCGCCGGCACCCCCGTCGCCGGCACGTACCCGAACGCGTACCCCTACGCCGGAAACGGCGCGGGGCTCAACGACGTGACGGGCGGCAGCAACGGATCCTGCACCCCGAACTACCTGTGCGAAGGCGCCACGGGTTACGACGGCCCGACCGGGCTCGGCACGCCGAACGGCGCGGAGGCGTTCCGCAGCGGTCCGCACGGTGAGGTGTCCGGGAAGGTCACGGACGCCGGCACGGGCAAGGCACTCGCCGGTGCGACCGTCACGGTCGGCGACAACCTCGCGAAGTCGGGCTCGGACGGCTCCTACGAGCTGAACGTCCCGGCGGGCACGTACGACATCGCCGTCGACGCGTACGGCTACAGGACGGCGACGGTCTCCTCGGTCGAGGTCGCCGACGGCGCGGCGCTGACGAAGGACTTCGCGCTCACCGCGGTCCCGAGCCAGACGGTCTCGGGCAAGGTGACGGACGGCAGTGGCCACGGCTGGCCGCTGTACGCGCGGGTCTCCGTCGAGGGCGTCCCGGGTGCCCCGGTCTGGACGGACCCGGCCACGGGTTCCTTCGACCTGTCGCTGCCCGAGAACCACGGCTACACCCTGAACATCGCCTCGGCCACCCGCGGATACAGCGCCGTGAGCGAGAAGATCTCCGTGGACGACGAGCCGGTCACCGCGAACATCGCGGTGAAGGCGAACGCCTTCGGGGACACGGCACCCGGTTACACGGTCAAGGACACGGGCAAGACGGAGCCGTTCGACTCCACCACCACGGCCCCCGACGGCTGGAAGATCGTCAACGCGACCGACTCCGGCTGGCAGTTCGACGACCCGGGCGCGCGGAGCAACACGACCGGCGGCTCCGGGGCCTTCGCCATCGCCGACAGCGACAACGCGGGCTCCGGCTCGACCACGGACACCCAGCTGATCAGCCCCTCGTACAGCTTCGCGGCCGACAGCCACCCGGTGGCGACCTTCGCCACCGACTACCTGGCGTCGGGCGGCCAGGAGGCCGCCGTCGACGCGTCCGACGACGGCGGCGAGACCTGGAAGACCGTCTGGTCCACCGTCTCCTCGACCGACGGCCCCTCGAAGATCACCGTCCCGCTGGACGAGTACGCGGGCTCCCCGGACGTCGTCCTGCGCTTCCACTTCGTCGGATTCTTCGGCTGGTGGTGGAAGATCGACGACGTCTTCATCGGAGAGCGCACCCTGAAGGCGACCCCCGGAGGCCTGCTCGTCGGTGACGTGACGGACGCCAACACCGGCCTGGGTGTGACGGGTGCCGCCGTGACCAGCGACGACAAGCCGAGCGTGACGACCACGACCGTCGCCACGCCGGACGACCCGGAGGTGTCCGAGGGCTTCTACTCGCTCTTCACGCCCGACCTCGGCAAGCACGGCATGACCGCGTCCAAGAGCCGCTACACCAAGCAGTCGAAGACCGTGAGGACGGCGGCCGACGGTGCGGTGTCCACCGGCTTCACCCTCACGGCCGGCCGGCTGAGCGTGACCCCGCAGGCCGTGGACAAGACGGTCGCCTGGGGCGCGCAGGCCACCCAGAAGATCACCGTCAAGAACACCGGCGGTGCGCCCGCCACGCTCAAGATGTCCGAGCAGGCCGGCAAGTACCAGCCCCAGGACCGGAAGCAGGGCGCTCCGCTCCAGAAGATCAAGGGCACGTACCCGACCGGACCGAGCAAGGCACCGGCCGGTTCCGCGGCCAAGGCCGCTCCCGCGGCCGCGCCGTCGGACGGCACGTGGCAGACCGCTCCCAACCTGCCGCAGGCGGCCATGAGCAACATCGCCGCCGTGAACGACGGCACGGTGTACTCGGGATTCGGCTTCGGCGGATCCGGTGTCCTGAGCGACCTCTACGCCCTGAACACGGAGACCGGAGCCTGGTCGAAGAAGGCGTCCGCGACCGACGGCCGTGAGGGCCCCTCGGCCGGATTCATCGACGGCAAGCTCTACGTCGTCGGCGGCTGGCAGTCGACCGGGATCCCCGACCCGAAGCTGGAGGTGTACGACCCCGAGTCGGACAGCTGGACGACCGGAGCCTCCAACCCGCACGCCTTCGCGGGCGCCGGCGCGGCGGTCCTCGACGGCAAGCTGTACGTGATCGGCGGCTGCACCGACGCCTGCGGCAGCAAGAACGGCAGCGTGTACGACCCGGGCAGCGACAGCTGGTCGCAGATCGCGGACTATCCCGAGACCGTGGCCTGGCAGTCCTGCGGCGCCATCGGCGGCAGGCTGTACTGCGCCGGTGGAACCTCGGGCCAGACCACGCTCAAGCACGCCTACTCCTACGACCCGGACACCGACAGCTGGAGCCAGGTCGCGGACATGCCGGTCGCGGCATGGGGCGCCTCGTACGCCGCGGCCAACGGTCAGCTCGTATCCACCGGTGGTGTCAGTGACAACGCGCTGACCAACCAGAGCTTCGCGTTCGACCCGGCCTCCGACGTGTGGACGGCCCTGCCGAACGCGAATGTCGCCACGTACCGCGGCGCCGGCGCCCTCGGCTTCTACAAGGTCGGTGGCGGTGACGCCCCGAACAGGCCCTCCACCCACGCCGAGTACCTCCCGGGCTACGACCAGGACGGCACCGGCGACGTCTCCTGGCTCAGCGAGAGCACCCAGGAACTGACCTTCCAGCCGGGCGCCAGCGCGACGTTCACGGTCTCGCTCGACGCCTCGGCGCCCGAGATCACCCAGCCCGGCACCTACCGCGCGTCGCTGGCGTTCCGCACGGACACGCCGTACGGCGGGTGGAAGCTCCCCGTGTCGCTGACCGTGAACCCGCCGAAGACGTGGGGCAAGATCACGGGCACGATCCTCGGCAAGGCGGCGAACGGGACCACGGCCCCGATCGCGGGTGCGACCGTCGAGATCGACAGCTGGGCGTCCGCCTACACCCTGCGCACGGCTGCCGACGGCACCTACGCGCTGTGGCTGGACACCCGCAACAACCCGCTCACCGTCATCGCGGCCAAGGACGGCTACGCGCCGGCCACGGCCACGGTGAAGCTCGTCAAGGGCGGCACGGTGACCGGTAACTTCACCCTCAGGAAGCAGTAGCGCAACGGCACATGACCAAGGGGCGGGTCACTCCTCCGGGGGCGGCCCGCCCTTCGCGCACAGCGTCCCGGTGCGGCGGGGGCGGTGCTTGCGCGCGCTCTACGGGCCGCCCTGCGGTGTGCCTTCGACCAGCGAAAAGGCCCTCCGGATCGGAGGGCCTCGAAGTGCTGCGGACGGTGTGCCCCCGGCAGGACTCGAACCTGCGGCCAAGCGCTTAGAAGGCGCCTGCTCTATCCACTGAGCTACGGGGGCCGGGTGTCGGCCGGTGTCCCGGAGGGCGTGGGTTCAAGCCATCCGCGACGCTGCCGGGACAAGGATAGGGCTCAGATGACCTCGTCCCGGTTGCTTCACCTGCGTGGCACGATGTGGAGGTTCGGTGAAGCGAACCGATAATCGCAGGTAGGTGCGATTCGTGCACCGCTTTTCGCGCCTCGCGCCCCGGGTGTTGTGCACTCGTTATGCCTGCGCCCCACTCGTCCCCTCTGTCCCCCGGAGCGGATCCGCCGCGCAGAGGGGCCTATACGCTTCAAAAAGCCGTCAAAATTGGGCATTCTTCACATGTGGTAACCATGGATGTACGGCCCCAGCTCATCGACGCACTTTCCGCCCTGCGCGACCGTGTCGCTGCCGTGCGTCTTCCACTCCCGCTGCCCGGAGCCCCGCGCTCCCGGCAGACGCGGACCGAACTGCTCGCCCAGCTCGACGACTACCTCGTACCTCGCCTCAAGGACCCCGACGCGCCGCTGCTCGCGGTGATCGGCGGATCCACCGGCGCCGGCAAGTCCACGCTCGTCAACTCGCTGGTGGGGTGCCGCGTCAGTGAGTCCGGGGTGCTTCGCCCGACCACCAGGACCCCGGTGCTCGTCTGCCACCCGGACGACCACCACTGGTTCGCAGGGGTGCGCGTGCTGCCGCAGCTGACCCGGGTGTGGCTGCCCCCGGGACAGGCCCGGGACCCCGACGGGCTCGACCACCTCGGTGGCGAGGGGGACCACGACGAGTCCGTCCTGCGTGTGGAGACGGCGGCGACCCTGCCGCGCGGGCTGGCCCTCCTGGACGCCCCCGACATCGACTCGCTCGTCGTGCGCAACCGCGTGCTCGCCGCCGAACTCATCTGCGCCGCCGACGTGTGGATCATGGTGACCACCGCGTCCCGGTACGCCGACGCCGTACCGTGGCACCTCCTGCGGACCGCGAAGGAGTACGACGCGTCGCTGGTCACCGTCCTGGACCGGGTGCCGCACCAGGTGATCGGCGAGGTGTCCCGCCAGTACGCCGCCCTGCTCACCCGGGCCGGTCTGGGCGACGTGCCCCGGTTCACGATCCCGGAGCTGCCCGAGTCCGCGGGAGGCGGCAGCGGGCTGCTGCCCACCACCGCCGTGGCACCGCTCAGGGCCTGGCTCACCCACCGGGCGCAGGACCCGGCGGCCCGTCAGCAGGCCGTGGGGCGCACGGCGTCCGGCGTCATCGACTCGCTGAACGTACGGATGCCCGAACTCGCCGCCGCGGTCGCCGCCCAGTACGCCGCGGCCGTCCGGCTGACGGGCGTGGTCGAGGAGGCGTACGGGAAGGAGCTGTCGCGCGTCGGGCGGCGGCTCAAGGACGGCGCCGTGCTCGCGGGCGGCGCCCGCACCCGCTGGCGCGGCTACCCGCTCTACAGCACGGCGGGAGAGCTGCTGGACGCCCTCGTGGAGAGCCTCACGGCCCTGCTCCAGTGCGCGGTGGCCGCCGCGGACGAACAGATCCGTACGACCTGGCGCCGCGAACCCGCCGCCGGGATCTTCCGGTTCGAGGACGCGGGGCGGGAGGCCGGCGGCTGGGGTCCCGCCGAGGACATCCAGGGCCGGGTCGGCATGGCCGTACGGCGCTGGCGGCGGGTCCTGGAGGAGCTGGCCGAGGAGGAGGCGCGGCTGCTCGAACGCAACGCGGCTCCGGACGCGGAGACGGTGGCGGCACTGCTCGCCGCGGCCCTGCTCGGTGGACGCAGGGCCAGGGGCGCCGGCGAGCAGCTCGCCGAGCGGATCGGCGCCCAGGGCGCGCTGCGCCTGCGCGACAAGGGCGGGGCACTGCTCACCACCTGCCTCGGGCAGGTCCTGCACGGCGAACGCGACCGGCGGCTCGCGCCGCTCGACGCCCTCGAAGTGGCCCCCGAGCCGCAGGCCGAGCTCATCGCCGCGCTGTCCGTACTGCAGAAGGAGAGGAAGCAGCGATGACTGCCGTCACCGACCAGGGCCGCGACCACGGACCCGGACAGGGACAGGGGGAGGGACCGGGGCCGGGCAGCGGGAGGGCCGGTGCCCCCGAAGCCCCCGGCGTCCTCCTGAAGACCCAGCCGGCCGGGACGGGCGATACCCCCGAGGCGTCCGACCGGCCCGCGGGGTCCGGCGGGGGTGACGAGCGGCGCTGGGACGACGGGCTCATCGCGCGCCGCGCCGCCGAGGCGTCGAAGGAGCGGGCCGAGGGGGAGCACACGGAACCGGACGAGGCCGGGCCCCAGGTCGAGGCCTACGGACTGCCGAGCGGCCCCCTGCGGCCCCGGCTCGACGCCCTGCGCGAACTGGTCGGGCTCTCCCGCGCCCGGCTGGACGGGGACTCCCTCGCCGAGGCGGGGCGCGTGCTCGACGAGGCGTCGGCCCGCCAGCGGCTCTCCTCCAGGCACACCGTGGTCGCCGTCGCCGGGGCCACCGGCAGCGGGAAGTCCACCCTCTTCAACGCCCTCGCCGGCGTCCAGATCTCCGAAACCGGGCTGCGCAGGCCCACCACGTCCGCGCCGATCGCCTGCAGCTGGACCGACGGCGCCGCCGGACTGCTCGACCGGCTGGCCATCCCCGGCCGGCTGCGGCGCAGGCCCGTCCAGGGCAGCACACCGGCAGACGAGGCGCTCCAGGGGCTCGTCCTGGTGGACCTGCCCGACCACGACTCGGCGGCGACCGGGCACCGGGCCCAGGTCGACCGGGTGCTGGCCCTGGTCGACGCGGTGATCTGGGTCGTCGACCCGGAGAAGTACGCCGACGCCGCCCTCCACGAGCGCTACCTCCGGCCGCTCGCCGGGCACGCGGAGGTCTCCTTCGTCGTCCTCAACCAGATCGACCGGCTCCCCGGCGACGCGGCGGACCTCGTCCTCGACGACCTGCGCAGGCTGCTGGACGAGGACGGTATGGCGGTGGGGGAGCACGGCGAGCCGGGCGCCACCGTCATGTCCCTGTCCGCCCTGACCGGCGCCGGGGTGGCCGACCTGCGCGAACTCCTCGGCAGGTTCGTCCAGGAGCGCACGGCGGCGGCGCGCAGGCTCTCCGCGGACGTCGACGCGGCGGCGGCCCGGCTCCGTCCGGTGTACGTCGCGGAGGGGCGGCCCGGACTCGGTGAACGGGCCCGCGAACAGTTCACCGACCGGCTCGCCGAAGCCGTCGGTGCGACCGCCGCGGGACAGGCGGCGGAACGCGAGTGGCGCAGGAACGCGGGGCGGGCCTGCGGAACGCCGTGGCTGCGTCTGTGGCGCTGGTACGAGTCCACCCGGCAGCTCGGCGGCCTGGACCTGATGGCCCAGGCCCTGGCACCGCCCGAGGAGGAGCTCACCGCCCGTCAGCGCGTCGAACAGGCGGTGCGGACACTGGCGGACGACGCGGTGGACGGCCTCCCGGCGCCCTGGGCGCAGGCCGTGCGCGAGGCGGCGGTGGGCGGTGCCGAGGGCCTGCCCGAGGCACTGGACGAGCTGGCGCGGAACGCGCAGGCGGCCTCGGCCGGGCGAGGCCGCGGAAGGGGCGGGGACACCGCCTCGGCGGCCGTGGATCCGGGCGGCACGGGCGCGGCGGGGAAGACGGGCGCGGCGGGGAAGCCGGCGGTCCCGGCCGGCCGCGGACCGGGTGCGGTGGTGAGGGCCGTGCCCCTCCCGGGCGGTCTCGGCGCGAGGGTGGCGCGACCGCCGCGCCCCGCGTGGTGGCCGGCCGCGGTGCTCGCACAGGCCTCCATGACCCTGCTCCAGATCTTCGGCGGCCTGTGGCTGCTGGGGCAGATCGTGGGCTTCCTCGAACCGGGGCTGGTCGTCCCGGCTCTGGTGATGCTGGCCGGGGTGATCGGCGGGCCGCTCGTGGAATGGTCGTGCGCGGCCGCCGCGCGCGGCCCCGCACGGCGGTACGGGCAGGAGGCGGAACGGCGCCTGCGCGAAGCCGCCGCGGGCTGCGGGCGGGCCAGGGTGCTCGATCCGGTGGCGGCGGAACTGGCGCGCTACCGCGAGGTGCGCGAGCGGTACGTGACGGTGACGGAGTTCTCCACAACCGGCCGGTAATCCACAGCCCCAGCGGGATTTCCCGTTTCCGCCCAGGATGGTGTGCACGACCTGACGGACGCACCGGACAGGCGTACCGGACATGTGCGCCGGGCATGCGCGTCGGACGTGCCGGACCGGGCGTCTTCGCATCCCATCGGCGCAGGCCGGACGTTGTGCCGGAAAGCCGGACGGAATGCGCTGAGGTGCGCCGGCGCGGCACGGAAATGTGCGGCGCGGCGCGCGACGGAAACGGGGGACGGAAATGAACGAGACCTTGGTGACGCTGGTGGGCAACAGCGCGACTCCGGTGGACTTCCGGGAGACGGAGGCCGGGGCCACGGCCCGGTTCCGGCTGGCGGTGACGCCCAGGCGATGGGACCGCGAACGGCAGAGCTGGGCCGACGGCCGCACCAGCTTCTACACGGTGTGGGCCCGGCGCACGCTCGCCGCGAATCTGTCCGGATCCGTCTCCGTGGGCGAACCGCTCGTCGTGCACGGGCGTCTGAAGGTGAGGGAGGAGGAGCGCGACGGGGTGTGGAAGACGTCCGTGGACGTCGAGGCGGTGGCGGTGGGACACGATCTGACCAGGGGGACGGCCGCTTTCCGGCGGGTGGCCAGAGCCGACCCCGCACTCATTGCGCCTACGCATCGTCAGAAACCGGCCACGGAAATGGCATCGGTGTCCTGAACAACGGGGGCGCGCCGATGAAAGCTGTAACGATTACGAGTCGGAATGCTTATCTGACGGCATGACGGGGGACGCCTCTTCGTTCGATCCTTACGATTCCCCCGTACTCATGCGGCACTTGAGTTTGCTGGCGAGACACCTCCCACACGCGCCTCAAGCGTGAAGGTCTCGCCCGGAGGGGAATTCTGTGTTTTCTGTGTCTTCAGCATCCGCTGCGTCGACGGCGTCGACGGAGGTCTCCCCAGGGGGCCTGAGCAAGGGCCACGGCCGCGGTCTGGTCAGGACGGCCGCGGCGATGCTGGCCACCGGCCTGGTCGTCGCGGGAACGATCGTCGGAGCGACGGCCGCCACGGCCGCGCCGGCGGACGAGACGGGCCAGCATCAGGGTGGTGCGGTCGCCGTGCTGGAGGGTCTGAAGACCTACGGCACCGCCGAGCTCAACACCGGTGAGGGCAAGAAGCCCCAGGAGCTGCCCGCCGGGCTGTTCGAGATGAAGGTCGACGGCGGCGGCACCATCCAGACGTACTGCATCGACTTCCACACGCCCACCAAGGACGGCGCGAAGTACTCGGAGACCCCCTGGGACCAGTCTTCGCTCGGTGCCAACGAGAACGCCGGCAAGGTGCGCTGGATCCTGCAGCACTCCTACCCGCAGGTCAACGACTTCGCGGCCCTCGCCGAGAAGGCCGGCACCGGCCCGCTCGACGAGAAGACCGCCGCCGCCGGTACCCAGGTCGCCATCTGGCGCTTCTCGGACAAGGCCGACGTGACGGCCAAGGACGCGAACGCCGAGAAGCTCGCCGACTGGCTGGAGGAGAACGCCCAGAACGTCGCGGAGCCCAAGGCGTCCGTGGGGCTGTCCCCGGCCGCTGTCTCCGGCAAGGCCGGCGAGAAGCTGGGTCCGATCACCGTCCACACCGACGCCGGCCAGGTCTCGGTGGTACCGCCCGCCGACGCCCCCGCCAGCGGGGTCCAGGTCACCGACAAGGCCGGCAAGCCCGTCACCGAGGCCGGAGACGGCGCCGACCTGTACTTCTCCGTCCCCGAGGACGCCACCGACGGCTCGGCCTCGTTCTCCGTCCAGGCCTCGACCTCCGTGCCGGTGGGCCGCGTCTTCGCCGGGCTGATCAAGAGCCAGACGATGATCCTCGCCGGTTCCAGCGAGTCCACCGTCTCCGCGACGGCGAGCGCCACCTGGGCCGAGAAGGGCGCCGTCCCGGCCGTGACCGCGGAGAAGAACTGCGCCAAGGGCGGCGTGGACATCACCGCGGCCAACAACGGCGACGAGCCGTTCACCTTCACCCTGGCCGGTGCCGAGCACACCATCCCCGCCGGTGAGACCCGCACGGTGACGGTCCCGGTCGGCGAGGACCAGGCGTACGACTTCACGATCACCGGCCCCGGCGGCTTCAGCAAGAACTTCAAGGGCGTCCTGGACTGCAAGACGGCCGGCACCCCCGCACCGGGTGACGACACCGAGACGCAGAGTGGCTCCGAGCCCTCGCCCGTCGCGAGCACCCCGAATCCCGAGGGCGACCTCGCGGAGACCGGCGGTTCCAGCGCCACCCCCGTCATCGCGGGTGTCGCGATCGCCCTCGTCGTCCTCGGCGGCGGCGCGGTCTTCTTCCTCCGCAGGAAGAAGACGCAGACCAGCGGTGAGTGACGCATAGCGGTACGGCGCCCGAGGGCGCCGAAGGAGGGCCCGGTACGGACATCCGTACCGGGCCCTCCGGTGTTCCGGCGGCCCGGCAGCGGGCGCCGGGCGGGTACCGGGGACCGGACGGGTTTCCGTCCGGGTGCGGACGTCAGGCAAGATGGGTGTATCTGCCCACACCTCTATTGCTGCCGGACGGTTTCTCTTGGCTGAGTTCATCTACACCATGCGCAAGACGCGCAAGGCGCACGGCGACAAGGTGATTCTCGACGACGTCACCCTGAACTTCCTGCCCGGCGCGAAGATCGGTGTCGTGGGGCCCAACGGCGCCGGTAAGTCAACGGTGCTGAAGATCATGGCGGGCCTGGAGCAGCCGTCCAACGGTGACGCGTTCATCACCCCCGGCTTCAGCGTCGGCATCCTCATGCAGGAGCCGAAGCTCGACGAGTCGAAGACCGTCCTGGAGAACGTCCAGGACGGCGCCGCCGAGATCATGGGCAAGCTCAAGCGCTTCAACGAGGTCGCCGAGCTCATGGCGACCGACTACTCCGACGCGCTCATGGACGAGATGGGCAAGCTCCAGGAGGACCTGGACCACGCCAACGCGTGGGACCTGGACGCGCAGCTGGAGCAGGCCATGGACGCCCTGGGCTGCCCGCCCGGCGACTGGCCCGTCAACAACCTCTCCGGTGGCGAGAAGCGCCGTGTGGCGCTCTGCAAGCTGCTCATCGAGGCCCCGGACCTGCTCCTCCTCGACGAGCCCACCAACCACCTCGACGCCGAGTCGGTGAACTGGCTGGAGCAGCACCTCTCGAAGTACGCGGGCGCCGTCGTCGCCGTGACGCACGACCGGTACTTCCTGAACAACGTCGCCGAGTGGATCCTCGAGCTCGACCGGGGCCGCGCCCTGCCCTACGAGGGCAACTACTCCACGTACCTCGACAAGAAGGCCACCCGCCTCAAGGTCGAGGGCCGCAAGGACGAGAAGCGCGCCAAGCGGCTCAAGGAGGAGCTGGAGTGGGTCCGCTCCAACGCCAAGGGCCGCCAGACCAAGTCCAAGGCACGTCTCGCCCGTTACGAGGAGATGGCGGCCGAGGCGGACAAGATGCGGAAGCTGGACTTCGAGGAGATCCAGATCCCGCCGGGCCCGCGGCTCGGTTCCATCGTCGTCGAGGTCGAGAACCTCTCGAAGGCCTTCGGTGACAAGGTCCTCATCGACGACCTGTCGTTCACGCTCCCGCGCAACGGCATCGTCGGCATCATCGGTCCGAACGGCGCGGGCAAGACCACGCTGTTCAAGATGATCCAGGGCCTGGAGACGCCGGACTCCGGCGCCATCAAGGTCGGCGACACGGTCAAGATCTCCTACGTCGACCAGTCCCGCGCCAACATCGACCCCAAGAAGACCCTCTGGGCCGTCGTGTCGGACGAGCTGGACTACATCAACGTCGGCCAGGTCGAGATGCCCTCGCGGGCGTACGTCTCGGCGTTCGGCTTCAAGGGCCCGGACCAGCAGAAGCCGGCCGGTGTCCTCTCCGGTGGTGAGCGCAACCGCCTGAACCTGGCGCTGACGCTCAAGGAGGGCGGCAACCTGCTGCTCCTCGACGAGCCCACCAACGACCTCGACGTGGAGACCCTGTCCTCGCTCGAGAACGCGCTGCTGGAGTTCCCCGGTGCGGCGGTGGTCATCTCCCACGACCGCTGGTTCCTGGACCGCGTCGCCACGCACATCCTGGCGTACGAGGGCGACTCCAAGTGGTACTGGTTCGAGGGCAACTTCGAGTCGTACGAGAAGAACAAGATCGAGCGCCTCGGTGCGGACGCGGCCCGCCCGCACCGTGCCACGTACAAGAAGCTCACGCGAGGCTGATCGACTTGGCCCGTCACATCTACAGCTGCCCGCTGCGCTGGTCGGACATGGACGCCTTCGGCCACGTGAACAACGTGGTCTTCCTCCGCTACCTGGAGGAGGCGCGCATCGACTTCATGTTCCGGCTGGCGCCGGGGGACGGTTCGCCGTCCTTCTCGGGCGGCTCCGTCGTGGCCCGGCACGAGATCGACTACGTGCGGCCGCTGGTCCACCGGCACGCGCCGGTGACCGTCGAGTCGTGGGTCACGAAGATAACCGCGGCGTCGCTCACCATCGCCTACGAGGTGAAGGACCCCGAGCAGGTCTACGTACGGGCGTCGACGGTCGTCGTCCCCTACAACCTGGCGGAGGAGCGGCCGAGGCGGATCACGGCCGAGGAGAAGCACTTCCTGCAGGAGTACCTCGACCAGGAGCCCGCCGTCGTATGACAGTGCCTGTACGGTCGCTGCGGTTCGCCGACGCGAGGGAGGCGGCGGACCTCGCCGCCTTCCTCGGCCGGCTCCTGCACTACGACCGGGCCGCCGCCGTCCGCCTCCAGGCGGGCGGCGGCGCGCTCGCGGTCTTCGGCCGGCCCCCCTCGTTCGAGGTCCTCGCGATCCGCACGGTCCGGCTGGCCGGGACGCACGACTTCGACGTCACCGTGTCGGCCGGGGAACTCCTCGAGGCGCTGGACACGGGCGGCGCGGACGAGGACGCGGCCGGAGTCGGCGCCCTGCCGGCGCCCGTGACCGGGCCTCCCTGGACCGGGGTCCTGCCGCCCCGAGGCGGCTGGCAGGAGCGCACCGGGCTCCCCGGGCCGGTCGACCTGCGCACCGCGCTCGCGGACGCCGTGGCCGAGTTCCGGTCCCGGGACGCCGCGCTTCCGGAGGACCGGCGCACCAGGACGGAACGCGACCTGATCGGCCGCGACATCTGGTCCCGGACGGTCGGGAGCACGGAACTCCCGCTGCGCGCCGTGCACGCCGCCCAGTCGCTCGGCTTCCTGCGCCCGCAGGAGGGATTCCCCGTCGCGCTGCTCACCACCGGGTCCTGGATGCGGCTGCGCACACCGTACGGTTCGATCGCACTGCGGGGCACGGGCGGCGGTCTCGGGAACCTCGCCGTGACCGTCGGGACGGCCTGAGGCCACCCCGGACGGCCCGTCCCGGGTGAGCACGGACCGGACCCGTCCGAGGGCGGCCCCCCGCCCTCCGAGGTGCCGGCCGCCCGGACCCGGTCCGTCCCGGCCCGGGCGGCGGTGAGGTCCAGGAAGCCGGCGACGGCAGGGACGCCGCGACGGTGGCCGAGCCTCTTGCGGAGGCCGTGGACAGCGCGGCTGCCGCGTGCGGAGTTCACGCCTCCCATACGGGCGACGGCCGCGTGGGCGGTCGTGACGGCGGCGTGGACATCGCCGAGGGCGAGGTGGGCTTCGGCGAGGCGCGCGAGGTAGATGGCGTGTGCGCGGGGGAACTCGTCCCCGTCGTACGCCTCACCCTCCGTGCCGTGGGCCCCGGAGGCGTGCTGGAAGTGCCGGAGGGCCTGGCGCGGGTCGCCCAGGTCGAGCGCGGAACTGCCGAGCAGCTGGTGGGCCGTCCCCAGGTTGAACCAGTACACGCACGGCGGATCGTCGGCGATGGGGCCCGCGTGGGCGTAGACGTCGAGGGTGGCGTCCGCCGACCGGGCGGAGGCGCGGGCGTCGCCGGCACGGGCATGGGCCCGGCAGGCGCGGGCGTGGAGCATGGCGGTCATCCGTGCGGAACCGATCTGCGGTGCCGTGGTCAGGGCCGCTTCCACGAGGTCGGTCGCACCGCGTGGATTGCCCGTCGAGTACTGCTGGATCGCCCAGAAGGCCAGCGTGTTCGCGGCGACGACCGGATCGTCCGCGCTGGCGGCCGCCCGCAGAGCGGTGGCGAAGTAGCGTTCGGACACGGCGATCCGGCCGCTGTCGTAAGCCGTCCAGGCGGCGGAGCGGGCCGCCTCGGCGGCGGCGCCGAACAGGCGGCATCCGACCCGCTCGCCGTAAGAGGAGTTGCGGATGGTGCGTGTGATGAGGGGGAGTTCGGCTCGGACGATGTCGTGGACCGCGCCCGACCCCACCTGGTCGTCGAGGCGGCGTAAGCGGTGCAGGCGGGCTTCGAACAGCTCGGGGACGCGGGCGCCGATGCGGCGGCCTGTCGCAGGGGGCGAGGCACCGGCGGGTGCGGTGCCGGGCCACTGGGTGAGTGTGCTGCCGAGGGTGACGGATGTGGTGATCAGGAACGTCCTGCGGTTCATTGAACCTCCTGCGGTCTCCATTGCGTGCAGGGGTGCCGTGGTGGTCCACGGGTGTGGGGAGAACGGCTGTGGTTCGTCCGGCACCGTGCGTGAGAGCCGAGCCCCGGACGGACGTGCGCGGGGACGGCTCGGGGAGTGATGTTCTCTGGCGCTGCCAGGGCGGGCTGAGCCCGGATGGCGGGCACGTCAGCCGGTCACCCAGCGTGACCTCTTGTTCTTGCGATGCCCCACCCATCCCTGCCTCATGCGCCGGTGACGTTCCGTCACCCGAAAGGTGTGCTCCGTACGTCCCCGGCACGCCCCACCGGCATCATCGGTCCGTTGCGTCCGGCCACACCCCGATGTGGTCCTGCTCCAGTTCGAGCATCACGCGGTGCTCCATCCCCAGCGCCTCGGTGTAGTCCGCCGGGAGTTGCAGCCGGCCCGCCCGGTCGAGCATCGCGTACTCCCGGGCCACCTGGGACTCCTGCCCCGTCGCGGCGTCCACCTCCGTGTGCCGCAGCACCTCGGACGACGTGCGGCCGTCCCGGATCGCGACCGTGCGGCGCACCTCGTTCGCCACGGCCTGGTCGTGGGTGACGATCACGATCGTCGTGCCGAGTTCCTCGTTGGCCCTGCGGAACGCCGCGAACACCTGCTCGCCCGTCGCCGAGTCCAGCTCGCCCGTCGGTTCGTCGGCGAGCAGCACCGAGGGGTCGTTCGCCAGGGCCACCGCGATCGCGACCCGCTGCTGCTGCCCGCCGGACATCTGGGCGGGGCGGCGGTCGCGGCAGTCCGCGACCTCCAGCATCGCCAGCAACGACTCGGCGCGCGCCGCCCGTTCACGGTTCCGGCCGCCCCCGCGCAGCTGCATCGGGAGCGTGATGTTCTGGGCGGCGGTCAGATACGACAGCAGGTTGCGGGAGGTCTGCTGCCAGACGAAGCCGACGACGTCGCGGCGGTAGCGCAGCCGTTCCTTCGGGCCCATCGCCAGGAGGTCGCAGCCCGCCACCTTCGCCGAGCCGGCGGTGGGGACGTCCAGGCCGGCGAGGACGTTCATCAGGGTCGACTTGCCGCTCCCCGAGGCCCCGACCAGCGCCATCAACTCACCCTTGGTGACCAGCAGATCAAGTCCCTGGAGCGCCTGCACCTCCACCCCGTCCGCGGAGAAGATGCGCACCAGCCGGTCGCAGGCGATCAGGGAGTCGTGTCCGTACGACGGCCGGTCACGGCGGGCCGCCGCCCGCTGTTCCAGCTCCGCCAGGGTGGTCTCTGTCGACGATGTCACCGGGTGTCTCCTGCCCTGAGTTCCTTGATCGATCCGCGGCGGCCCGCCCACCACGCCTGGACGCAGGCCACGGCGCCCGCGAGGACGACGACGCCCAGCGCCGGGAGCGCCAGCGAGAGCGGGTCCGCCCGCAGCGAGGCGGCCTGCGCCACTCCCGGACCCCCGCCCGCCAGTGCCAGCGCCGCCAGGTCGACGCCCGGTGCCAGCAGGGCGATGGTCGCCCAGCCGACGAGGAGGCCGCCGGACGCGGCCAGCAGTGCCTGCGGCATCGCCTCGAACGCGAGGAGCCGCCTGCCCTGCCGGGTGGTCAGCCCCATGGTGCGCAGCCGGGCCAGGAGCGTGGTGCGCTCCGGCGCGGTCTGCAGCAGGGAGAGGAGCACGGCGAGGAGCGCGTATCCGGCGCCCGCCGCGACGGCCGCCCCGTAGATCTGCTCGGCGCCCGCCTGCATCGGGGTGTCCACGAACACCCCGCGCTCGACGGCCCGTATCCGTACCGAGTACTCCGGACCCGCCTCGCGCGCCGCCGCCCGCAGCTGGGCCCGGTCGAGGGACGGCCCGGTGACCAGCAGGGTGGTGGGCCGGCTCATGGAGGGCGCCGCCGAGTCGACGATCAGGAACTCGGAGTCGCCGGCCGCCGAGGTCCGCGGGAGTACGGCGGCCACCCGCACGGCGATGTCACCTGCCTGGGACCGGACGGTGTGCGGCCGGTCCCCGAGCCGGCGGGCCAGGGCGGGCGAGGCCACCGCGGGCAGTGCCTCGTCCTTGCCCCGTCCGCCCGCCAGCGCGTCCGCGGGGAAGGCGGGCAGGCCGGTGTCGCGGGCCAGCCGTGCGTAGGAGCCCGGCTCGACACCGATCAGGGTCACGCGTCTCGTGTCGGACCTGACGTCGGCGGACGCGGCCAGCGGGGTCGCGTACTCGATGCGCACGGCCGCGACGCCCTCGGCGCCCTCCACCGCCCGCACCTGCCGGACGACCGCGTCCGGGACCGGGGTCAGCGCTCCCTCGCCGCTGATCCTGGCGTCCGCGCCGACCGCCCGGAGCGCGGCGGCGTCGCGCGCGTCGGCGACCCCGGCGAGGACCGAGCCGCCGAAGGCCGCCGTGGTCAGCGCGACCAGGAGGGCCAGCAGGGGCAGGGTCCCGCTCGACGAGGCACGGCCCGCGCGAGCCAGCGACAGGAAGCCCACCGCTCCGCGCAGCCGGGCCACGGGGCGCGACGCCAGCCGCAGCGGCAGGGGGTACAGGCGTACGAGCACGAGCGCCGCGATCAGGCCCACCAGGACCGGAGCGGCACTGATCAGGAGGTCGGTCCCCGACCCCGCCGACGTGCCCCGGCGGCGCAGCGCGGCGACCGCGCCGGCCGCCAGCACGAGCAGGGTCAGCTCGGCGACCGTACGCCGGCGGGAGGGCCGGGCGGCCACCACGTCCTCGCGCGCACCGTGGAGCAGCGGCCTGCGGTGGTGCAGCGTCGTGCGGAGCGGCAGCACCACGCAGACCAGCGCCGCGACGGTGCCGGCACCCACCGCGGCAGGAAGGAACCGTGCCTCCGGGACGAGCAGCACGGCCAGCAGAAGGCCGAGCGCCGCCGCCGGCAGGACGGCCACGGCGGTCTCGGCGAACAGCCGGGCACCGATGCCCCGCAGGGACCCGCCGCGCGAGCGCAGCAGGGCGAGCTCGTGGTGGCGGCGGGCGCCGATCAGCCCCCCGGTCATCAGCAGGACGACGGCGGCCACCGCACCGATGCCCATGGCGGCCACCGTGACGACGGAGCTGATCGCGGCACGCATGCCCAGGTGGGCCTCCGCGATGGCGTCCAGGTCGGTGGTGAGCGCGGTGTTCGGCCCGGCGATGTCGCGCAGCCTCAGGAGCCCGGGGCCGTTCTCCGACACGGCCACGGAGGTGCCCAGGCGGGACGCGTCGGCCGCGGTGAGGCCGGAGGCGTCCGGGGCGAACCGCCAGTACAGCTCGGGATCGCTCATGGTCGCCAGCAGTGCCGGACCGGCGTCCGGCGCCAGCAGCAGTGTGGCCCGCCAGTAGAAGACCGGCGTCGGGGACCCCGGGTCCCTGACCAGGGACGGGGCGCGGAAGAGCGGATCCACCGCCCAGTAGCCGCTCTCCGGCGCCCGGGGTGTGACGATTCCGGTGATCCGTACGGTGAGCGGTGCGCCGCGCGTGGTGGGCACGGAGATCGTGGAGCCCGGCTTCATCCTCAGCCCCGCCGCGGTCTCCTCGGTGACCGCGGCCTCGACCTCGCGGGACTCCTGGGTCACCTCGCCGCGCACGGCCGGCCAGCGCCCCGACCGCAGGGTGCTGTGCCGGGGGAGCGCGGAGGGCGCCGCGTAGGTGAGTTGGGGCGGCAGCGCGTCGGGGCGCGGCAGCCAGGGCTCCTGCGCCACGACGGGTGTCGTCGTGTGCACCCCGTACGAGGACCGCGGCCTGTCGGCCCGCAGCGGAGCGGGGAACGCCTTCGCCAGCGCCCGGTCCGCTCCGGACAGCGCGTCCTCGCGCATCGCGCCCTCACGGACCGCCGGGGCCTGCCCGAGCGCCGGCGGCGGTGTCGTCACCTCCAGCACGCTCTGCCGGGGCTGGGCCTCCGTGATGTCGTGGCGCAGCGCCTTCGTCTCGTAGGCGTCGACCGCGCGCGGGAACGCGGCGGCGAGGAACGCCGTCAGCAGGACCAGGACCGCGAGCGCGGCGGAGATCCCGGGGGCCGTACGCAGGCGTGTGCGCACCCAGGGGGCGCAGGCGGCCTGAATCTTGCCTGTGTTCATGTCAGTTGTCCCCCTGGTGGCGCAGCGACACCGCGGGATCGGCGCGGCGCAGTGTGATCGCCGCGACGAACAGCAGCGGCAGCGCGGCGACCGAGACCAGCAGGACGGCGACCTGACCGGCGGGCAGCAGCACCAGCACATCGGGCACCGGCCTGGCCGCCTGCCCGGTGAGTACGACGAGGGGGACGACGGCCCGGGTCAGCACGGCCCCCAGGGCGAGCCCGATCAGCAACGCCAGGGTGATCAGGACCCCTTGTTCGGCGGCCATCATCCGGGCCAGGCGGCGCCGGGGCGCGCCCAGTGCCCGCAGCACGGCGAACTCGGCCGCCCGCTCCCGCTGCGAACCGACGAGCCCGACGGCGAATCCGACCGCGGCCAGGGCGGCGGCCACGACGGCGGCCGCCAGCAGCGCGGACTGCGGACCGGCGCCCAGCGGATCGTCCGCGAGGTCCCGCGCCACCTCGTCCCGCACCCGCACCTGCGCCGGGTCCGTGTCCGGCAGAGCGCGCAGCTTTGCCGCGACCTCCGCGCCACCGCCCGGTGCGGTGCTCAGCCACCACTCGGTGGGGGCGAGCGTGGCGCCCGGCCGGTGGGCGAGTACCTCGGACACGGCCCTGAGATCCAGCAGCACGGCCCCGCCGGGCTTGACCGACGCGTCGGTCGCGGCACCCTCCGCGACACCGGTGGCCGCGCCCGGTCCGGTGGTCGGCAACTGCCGCACCGACTTCACCAGGGTCACCCGGACCGTGTTCCCCGCCAGGGTCAGGTCGACCTCCTGGCCCAGCTCGGCGCCCGCGTACTTCAGGTACGCGTCCGTGGCCACCGCCTTCAACGCGGGGGCGGCGGGGCGGGCCGCGGTGATGCGCAGGGTGCCGACCGGCTCGCCGGCCCAGAATCCGCCGTCCTCCGTGTCGGCGCCGGTGCCGTAGCGGAAGGCCGGGGCCGGGCCCGAGCCGGTGACCGTCTCGGTCTTCTCGCCCGGGCGGGTCTCCCCGGCCTCGGTCACGGTCGCGGCGGCGTGCCAGCGCACCCCGTCCGAGGCGGGCACCGGCCGCTCGACGCCGCCGGCGGCGAGCGCGCGCATCCCCGTCACGGAGACCAGACGCTCCTGCGGGCCCTCCGGGACCTGGCCGTCCACCTCGAAGCCCGTCACCGCCAGTCCGCCCGACGCGGACACGGGGAAGGACTTCGTGTGGACCCGGCCGTCGGCGGGGACCGTACCGGCTCCCACCCGGTAGCCGATCCCGTAACGGTCCTCCAGCAGCACGCTCACCAACGGCGCGGCCCCGACCGGGGGCTCCCCGCCGTCCGCCGAGGTGCCGGCGATCCGCAGACCGAACCGCACCCGGGTGCTGCCCTTCGGCAGGACCACCCCGGTCCGTGCCGTCCTCGGCGGGGCGATCGCGTCGAACAGCTCGGCCGGGGACGCCCCGGAGAGGTCCTCACGCATCAGCATCCCCTCGTCCGCGTGCGCGGTGTCCAGGGCGACCATCTCGGCCGTGCGGCCCCCGGACAGGTCGGCCGTCGCGCGGAACGCCGGGGCCGCCTGGCGCACCCCGGGCAACTCCGAGTAGGGGGCGGCGTTCGCCGGGTCGCCGGAGAGCCCGCCCACCATGCGCACCGACGCACCCGACCTGAAGTCCGCCTGGTCGTCCTGCGACCGGTCCCACGAGGCGCTCTGCCCGATGGCCAGCATGCCCATCGCGACCGAGAGGACCAGCAGCAGCACCGGCCCCGCGCCGCGCAGCGGACGGCGGCTGAACTGCCAGCCGGCCAGGGCCGCCGACAGCCCCCGGCCGCCCGCGGCACGGCGCTCCGCGAGCCTGGCGGCGGGCGGGAGGAGCCGCAGCGTGAGCACGGTCCCCGCGAGCAGGGCCAGCGCGGGGGCGGCGACCAGCAGCGGGTCGATGCCGAGTTCGCCGCCGCGGTCGCCGCTGAGTGCGCCGCCGCCGGACGCCCCGGTCTGCCGGTCCAGTTGCCAGTACGCCACTCCCGCGATCAGCAGGAGCCCGATGTCGGCGCCCGCCCGCACCGGTACGGGCAGCGTGGAGCCGCGGCCCTTGCGGCGGCCGCTCCCCCCGGCGGTGAGCGCGGGTGCGACCACGGCGAGCGCGCACATCAGGGCCACGGCGGCGGCCACCAGCCAGACCGTGGCGTCCACCCCGCCGTCGAGCCGCAGCCCGATCCGGCCCAGGTCGCTCCGCCGCGCCAGCAGCCGGGTCAGCGGCCCGGCGAGCAGCGGAGCGACGACGGCGGCGGGCACCGCCAGGAGCAGCGCCTCGATCGCGGCCAGCGAGGCGATGCGGCCCCGCGAACCGCCCCGGGCCCGCAGGAGCTCACTCTCGCCGCCGCGTTCACCGCTCAGCAGCCTGGCCACGAGGAGCAGCGCGTAACCGGCGAGCAGGACGAGCTGGACGGCGACGATCATGATCGTGGAGCGGGACACCAGCAGGGCCCGCTCGATCTGGTCGATGACGGTCGGCAGCGAGGTGCGCACCGCCGGGCCGTCGCCGAACACCCCGGACGCGGCCAGGGTCTTCGGCCCCGACGCCGACGCCTCGCGCAGGGCCTTCGTACGGTCCGTGGTCACCGCCGTGAAGTCGGCGGCGGCCACCCACGACGACGGACCGGCACTGACGCGGGCGGAACCGAGCACGGCAGGGTCCGCCAGCAGCGGGCCGTAGGTGGTGAAGACGACCTCGCGGACCCCGCGCCCGCCCAGCGGGTCCAGCCGCCAGTAGGGGTCGGCCAGGTCGGAGGCCTCGTAGAGGCCGGTGATCTCGACCTTCAGCGGCGTCCCACCCACCCGGTCGGTCAGGGTGAGTGCGGAGCCCGGCTTCAGTTCCAGGGCCTCGGCCGCGGCGCGCGGCAGCGCCACCTGCACCGGGGCGTCCGGCGCGCCGGCACCGGCCCCGGGCATGCGCCCCGCGGTGAGGCGCACCCGGCTGCGGTCCAGCGAGGCGAGATGGGTCAGATCCGGTTCACCGCGCCGTTCGGCCGCCGTCTGGAGAGAGCGCGGCAGCGCGTACGGGCCCGAGCTCTCCAGCTTCCGTACCGTGACCGGCAGCCCGTCGAACGTGGCGTCGGCGGCCCGGCGCACCAGGGCGTCGGCCTTCTCGCGCCGCTCGCGGTCCACGTCGGCGGAGACGAACAGGGAGGCCTGCTCCGCGGAGCGGTGCGTGAGCGTGTGCCGCAGCGCGGCGTCGCCTATGGAGCCGGAGAACGCGGTGAGCGAGGCCAGCACACAGGTGGTGAGCAGGACGGCCAGCAGGGCTGCGGCGAGCAGGAGCCGGTGCGCGCGCACCCGCAGAAAGACGAACCCCGTCACCCGTGTTCCCCCGCACCCTCAGCAGCCGTACGCCTTCCACGCCCCCCGGCGTCCCTCGGATGCTTTCAGAGTGCACGCGCTCTGGAAACCGCTTGTGGTCGCAAATTGATGGGATCGTGACCGTTATGCGGGTGTGAAGCACCGAATTTCGCACATGACTGATCGGACTGCTTCGGATCGGTCGGTTCCGTGTGTGACCGGGCGCCTGCTCCGGATCAGTCCGCGGTGTTGATCATCGAGGCCGCGGCGTAGGTGAGGTAGTCCCACAGCCGGCGCTCGTGCTCGGGTGCGAGGCCGAGTTCGTCGAGCGCCACCCGCATGTGGCCGAGCCAGGCATCGTGCGCCGCCCTGTCCACGCGGAACGGGACGTGCCGCATCCGCAGCCGGGGGTGGCCCCGCTCGTCGCTGTAGGTGCGCGGGCCGCCCCAGTACTGCATGAGGAACAGCCTGAAGCGCTCCTCGGCCGGACCGAGATCCGCCTCGGGGTACATCGGGCGCAGCAGCGGGTCCCCGGCGACGCCCTGGTAGAAGCGGTGTACCAGGCGCCGGAACGTGTCCTCGCCGCCGACCTGCTCGTAGAAGGTCTGCTCCTGCAGGGTGTCGCGCGGAATCTCTGTCACAGGTCCATCGTCGCAGACACCCCGGCCGAGGTCAGGAGTCCTAGGACTCCTGACCTCGGCCGGGGTGCGCGGTTCAGTCGCGGCGGACCGTGATCGTCGTCCAGGCGCCCACGTGCACCTGGTCGCCGTCCTGGAGCGGGACGGGGACGTAGGGCTGGATCGGGTCCTCGGCACCGTTCAGCGTGGTGCCGTTGGTGGAGTTCTGGTCCACGACCGCCCACGTGCCGTCGGGCTGCTGCACGAGCACGGCGTGCTGGTGGGAGACGCCCGGGTCCTCCGGCGGCACGGCCAGGTCGACGTCGGGCGACTCACCTGTGCTGTGCCGGCGGCGGCCGATGGTGATCTGGCCGCCGGTGAGCGGAAGGCGCTGCTCGGGGGAGTACGCGGGCAGATTGAGGCCGGTGGCCTCGGGGCCGCTGCGCTGCATCATCGCCAGGAAGTAGTCGCGGTCCGGGGCGATGACCGCCGTCCACGTGCCCGGTCCCTGGTCGGGGCCGCCCTGTGCGGGGCCCTGGCCGGGGAACTGCTGCTGCGGGACCTGGGGCGGCCGGGGCGCCTGCCCGCCCTGCTGGAAGCCCTGCGGCTGCTGCTGCCGCGAGGGCGGCGGCAGCATCCAGTCGTCGTCCCCGCCGGACTGCGGCGCCTGCGGCTGCGCGGGAGCGGGCGCCGCCGACTGCTGCTGGAAGGACGGCGGGGGTCCCTGGCGGTGCGGCTCGAACGGGGACGGGGCGCCGGAGGGACTCTGCCCACCGGGACCCTGGCCGCCCTGTTCCTGCCGCTCGAACGGAGAGGGCGACGGCGGCTGCTGTCCCGGCCGCTCGAACGGCGACGGTGACGCGGGCTGCTGCTCCTGCCGCTCGAACGGCGACGGCGACTGCTGCTGGAAGGACGGCGGAGGCGGCGGCCCCTGGCGGAACGACGGCGGCGGACCGGACCGGCCGCCCTGCTCGGGGGAGAGCGGCTCCGCGGGCCGGTTCACCTGCGAGGGCCGCGAGCCCTGGTACTCGAAGGGGTCGCGCTGCTGCTGGGGCGGCGGGCCCTGCTGCGCCTGGAAGCCGGGCGGCAGGTTCAGGCCGGGCACGGGACCGCCCGTACCGCCCTGCGGTGCGAGCGGGGTGTAGGACGTCGCCGTGTTCGTGAGGAAGTTCCAGCGGCACTCCTCGCAGAACGGCGCCATCGCCTCGCGCGGGGTGCGGCACTGCGGGCAGAGCTCGGCCTGGACGGTGGGCTGGCCGGCCCCGGGCTGCTGCGGATATCCGTAGCCGGGCGCCGGCGGCGGAGGGGGCGGCGGCGGAACCGCACCCGAGGGCGCGTCCGTCCCGGTCATGCGATGTCCGCAGACCTCGCACCAGTCCTCGGAACCCGACTGGTGTCCGTTCGGGCAGGTCGGCATGTCGGCGCTTCCCCCTCTCCTCGTCCGGCCCGGAGGCCGCCATGCTCGTCGGTGCAGCCGTACGGCCGGTCGGCCTTCCGTACGGTTCTGTCGTTGTCGTTCGTGTGGCTATTTCTTGACACGAACGGTCTTGGTCGAGCGCGTTTCGAGTGTCATCTCGTCCGCTTCTGCGACCCTCGCTTTCAGTCGCACAGTACCGGTCGCCGCGTCGACGACGTCGACCACCTTCGAAAGCAGCTTCGCGGTATCGGCGTTCCCGGATGCCGAGGCGAGCTGCACCGCTCGGCCCAGTTTCGCCGTAGCGCCGTCGAAGTCTCCGGATTTGCGGGCATCCAGTCCCTGTTGGATGACTTGTGCCAGTTCCGCCTGTCCTGTGTAGTGCGCCACCTGCGGGTTGATCGACGTGGACGCGGCCATGTCGTCCGTCCAGACGGCACGCACCAGACCCTGCGAGAGCGTCTGCGGGGTGCCACCGTCCGACGGTGGCGGCAGGATCAGTGAGACCCTCGCGGCCAGCATCTCCTGGCCGATCCCGGCCTCCGGAACCCTCACGCACACGTGGTAGTCGCGGGATTCGTCGCCCCAGGAACCGGTCGGGTAGTCCCCCGCGCGCGGCCCGGCCGCGGTCCGGCGGCCGGTCAGATCGGCGACCGTGGGCGCGACCTGCTTGACGAACGCGATCTCCACGCCGACGGGTGTCCAGAGCCGCAGTGCGACGTCCGCGACCTCCTTGCCCATCGCGTTCTCCATCATCCGCGTGAAGTCGCCCGCGAGGCCCGAGGGATCGGCGACGATGTCCGCCGTGCCGAGCAGGGCGGAGGCGATCGCTGTGACCTCTTTCACCTCCCAGTCGGTGCCCACACCTCTCGCGTCGCAGGTGAAGCGGCCCGCGCAGGAGTCCAGGGCGGCCCGCAGGTCCTCCGGGGACTCGTGCTCGTTGCGGCCGTCGGTGAGGAGGATGCCGTGCCGGATACCGGCGTCGGCCGACGCGAGCAGCCGGTCCGCGAGCCGCAGCCAGGTCCCGACAGCCGTCCCGCCCCCCGCGCTCAGCCGGCGCAGGGCCTCCTTGGCCTCGGCCTTGGCCGTCGCGGACGCGGTCGCCAGCCGTCCGCCGCCCGGGTAGACGTCCTTGGCGACGTGGGTGCCCGCGATCACGGCGAAGCGGGTGCCGTCGCGCAGGGTGTCGATCGCCGCCGCGGTCGCGTCGCGCGCGTTGCGCATCTTCGTCGGCGGGTGGTCCATCGACCCCGAGCAGTCCACCATGAGCACCACGGCGGCGCCGGCCCCCGCCCCGGCCGAGTCCCTCGGCGCCGGTACCGCGCCGCCCAGCGGCACGCCGCCGGTCGTCCCCCCGCCCGTGGACGTGACGGTCACGATGGCGTTGACCTCGCGCCCGCCCTCGGGCAGGTAGGCGTTCTGGTACACCTCGACGGAGAACTGCGGCACGTTCGACTTGGAGAAGTTGGCCATCTGATCGGCTCCTTGAGGCTCCACGTAGGTCGGTCGGTGACGATCGCGCGGGCCGGGTTCAGGACGTGGGACGTTAAGGGCGTAGGGCAGGACGGATCACCGGACCCACCGGGCGGACCGGACGTGGCTAGGCGGATCCTGCCCCCGCGGGCACCACGGCGAACGGCAGCAGCGCCACTGTTACGTTGTCGTGGCCCCCGCCGTCGAGCGCGTGACCCACCAGCACCTGGGCACCGTGCAGCGGCCGTTCGTGGGCGTCGGGCGGCAGGGCCGCCGCCATCTCCGCCGCGGCCTCCGCGTAGTTCCACAGACCGTCGGTGCACACCACCACCAGCCCGGGCCGGTCCGGTTTGAAGGACGCGGTGTGCGGCTCCAGTTCGTACGCGTCGGCGCCGAGCCAGCCCGTGATGGCGTGGGCGCGCTCGTCGGCGTACGCCTCCGCCTCGTTCATCAGGCCGGTCGCGACCATCTGCGCCGCCCAGGAGTCGTCCTCCGTGAGCCGGGCCGGCGGGTGGGCACGGTCCTCGGGCACCCAGTAGACACGGCTGTCGCCCACCCAGCCGACGACCAGCAGACCCCCGGCCGCGATCGCGCCGACCAGGGTGCAGGCGGGGGCGTTCTGGTGGCGGTGCTGGTCGTGCTCCAGCGCCCGGCCGGATTCCTGCGCGAGGGCGTTGACGGCCTCGGAGGCCGCCACGATCGCCTCGTGCATGGCAGTCTGCGGATGCGTGCCGCGCGGCAGCGACTCCAGCAGCGCCTCGTTCGCGGCGCGAGCCGCGGCGGCGGACGCCTCGTCCGGCCGGCTCGCCGACGAGACGCCGTCGCACACGATGGCCACCACGGCGGGCGAACCGTCCGGCAGGCCCGTGCAGGACACCGCGAACGCGTCCTCGTTGCGGTGGTGCCGCAGCCCGCGGTCGCTGACCGCGGCCACGGCGCCGAGCTCCTGCTCCATGTGGTCCCGCTCGCGAGGCTGGGCATGGCCGCAGTTCTCGCAGTAGCCGTCCGGATCGACATGACCCGAGCGGCAGGCCACGCAGACCTTCGCCGCCGCGCCCCCCGCGGTCGCGTGCTCGACCGTGCGGGGATCGGGCGCGGCGAGCTCGAAGTCGGCCGCCGCACCGCCGCGTTCTCCGCCGGCGCCGTCCGGCTCGTCGTGGCGGACGGCCGCCGGCGCCGAGGCCGCGAGGGGCCGCCCGCCCGAGTCCACGCCCGGCAGGTCGGCCGGGCGGTGCGTGGGAGCGGGCAGGTCGGAGCTGTCGGTCCCGGAGGCGGCCGGCCACTCCACCGGAGCGGCCGCCCCGGCCTCCGCGCCCTGCGCCGGCACCGTGATGGCGACGGTGGGGCGGTCCCCGGGGGGAGCGGGCACGGCCGAGAGGTCGTATCCGCACGCCCCGCAGAACAGGTCGCCCGGCTCCAGCGGTTCCTCGCAGCTGGGGCACCCCGGCAAGGAGGCCCGCTGGTGGATCTGTGACATCTTCACACCCAGGTCCGGGGGCGGAAACGGTTGGCCCGCTCCACCAGTTCGATCCTCTCGTCGCCCCGCTGCGCGAGCCGGGCGAGTATCCGGTACGAGCGTTCGAGGCCGAACCTGAGGCCCCGCTCGTCCAGCTCACTGCCGAGCACCGTTCTCGGGCCCGCGGCTGCGGGGGAGGACGGAGCGGCCGGCCGAGCCGTGGGACTACCGGAGAGTACCCAGTCGAGCGCCGTCCCCAGCACCTCGGTCGACAACTGCTCTCGGCGCACCGCGTCCAGGCCGTATCCCTGCAACGCCGTCACCTGGTCCGCGGCGGCCGACAGGTCGTCGAGCAGCGGCTCCTGGGGCGCGCGCTCGCGCAGCCGGGCGCGCACCGCGGCCACCCGGGCCGCCGTGTAGTGGATCGACGACTCCGGTACGGACTCCAGGGTGTGCACCGCTCCGGCGCGGTCCCCGGCGGCGATCTGTACCCGGGCCAGGCCGAACGCGGCGCTGACGAAGCTCGGATCGGTCGTCCACACCAGGCGGTAGTACTCCGCCGCGTTGTCCAGCTGGCCCAGCAGCTCGGCGCAGATCCCCAGGGCCAGCTTCGGAGCCGGCTCCCCCGGGAAGGCGTCGTAGACCGCGTCGAAGGACAGTGCCGCGCCCTCCCGGTCACCGGTCACCAGGGAGGTGACCCCCCGGTACCACACGACCCGCCAGTCGTCCGGGTGCCGGCCCTCCACCGAGGTCAGGACCCGTTCGGCGGAGCCGGGTTCGCCCATCTCCAGACGGGCGCGGAGCTCCCGGAGGCGGGTCTCCAGCGAGGCCGCCGGCACGGAGCGCAGTGCCGCGACCAGTTCGGCGGGCGCCGACGCCATCACCCCGGCCAGGAAACCCGCGTTCGGGTCGTTCGGGTCGACCCGGGGGACCGGGAGGGCCAGCGCGGTGGCCCGCGCGTCGAACACGGCGAGCCGCGGGCCGGCCCCCGCGTAGGCGGCGGGGAGCGGCACGGGGGCCGGGGCCGCCGGTGCGCGCGGGGCCGGGACGGCGGCCCGTGCCGGGGCGGAGCCCCCCGTGCCCGCCCGCACGTGGGTGTCCGGCGCGTGCACCGCAGCCGCACCCGGGGACGCACCCTGCGGGGCGGCGGCGAGCGGCGGGGGGAAGGCGGGGGCCGGAGCGGGCGCGGGGGGAACCGGGGCCGGTGTGCCGCGCCGTCCGGGACGGCCCCGGCCCGCAGCCGGGGCCCGCCGGGCACCGAGCGCCGACGCGTCGCCCGCCGGCTCTGCGAACAACTCCGTGTCCGTCACCCGGACTTCCGTGCCGAAGAGCGTCGAGAGCGCGGGTCGCGGCCGGCCCGTCTGCAGGGCGACGACCTCGCGCAGGACCCCCGTCAGCTGCTCGGCCATCTCCCCGGCGGAGGAGAACCGGCGGGCCGGGTCCGGGTCGGTGGCGCGCACGAGGAGCCGGTAGAACGACTCGTACCGGCGGAACACGTCGATGTTGTCCGGGTCGGGCAGTGAGTCCACGAAGACGTTCGTGTAGCCCTGGAAGTCGAAGGTGAGGACCGCGAGCGTCCGGGCGACCGTGTACAGGTCGGAGGCGACGGACGGCCCGGTCTCCGCGACCTCGGGGGCCTGGTAGCCGACGGTCCCGTAGATGGCCGACTCGTCGTCGTCCATCCTGCGCACCGCGCCCATGTCGATGAGCTTGAGCTGGTCCTCGGTCTGGATGGCGTTGTCGACCTTGAAGTCGCAGTACAGCAGGTTGCGGCTGTGCAGGTGGCCGAGCGCCTCCAGCGCCTCGATGCCGTACGCGCAGGCCTGTTCCACCGGCAGCGGGTCCCGCTTCCCGGCCGGGGTGCGGCGCTCGTTGGCGATCTCCTTCAGCGCCTTGCCGCCGACGTACTCCATGACGATGTAGCCGTCCAGCGAACCGGTGCGCTGGTCCAGGTGCTCCACGAAGTTGTAGATCCGGACGATGTTGGAGTGCTCGATCTCCGCCAGGAAGCGCCGCTCGGAGATGGCCGCGGCCATGGCGTCCTGGTCACCGGTGTCCAGCAGGCCCTTGAGCACCACCCAGCGGTCCGAGACCGCGCGGTCCACCGCGAGGTAGACCCAGCCGAGCCCGCCGTGCGCCAGACAGCCCGCCACCTCGTACTGGCCGTGCACGACGTCGCCGCCGCGCAGCTTGGGCACGAACGAGTACGGATGGCCGCACTTCGTGCAGAACCCCTCCGTGCGGCCGGCCCGCTCGCCGCGGGAGCGGCCCACCGGGGCGCCGCAGTCGGACCGCGAGCAGAATCGCTTCCTCTCGGGCACCTCGGGATTCTCCATCACCGCCGTACGCGGATCGGGCCTCGGCACGTCCGGGACGAGGACGAGCCCCACGCCCAGCCTGCCGCGCCCGGAGGCGGAGGCCGTCGAGGACCCCGAGGAGCGGACCGACACCGAGCGCGAGGCGGAGGAACCGGACAGCGAGCGCGAGAGCCGCCCGGAGACCGAACGCCGGGAGGTCGACGAACGGGACGACGCCCGCGAGCCGGTCCGCTGCGAGGTGCTGCCGCTCCCGCGGCCGCCGGCCCCGCCGCCCGCGATGCCCGTGGGCGGCGAACTCACCATGCCCGTCGGGGACACGACCGGTGCGAGACCGCACGTGTCGCAGTACAGCTCACCGCCGCCCATGTCCTCGTAACCGCCCTCGCAACCCGGGCGCTGGCACTGCGCACTCATGATGTCTCCCCCTGTCCGTCGTGGCCGCCCCGGGAGCGCGGTGTCAGCAGATCGGTCGCGGCCTGCTGGTAGCGCAGCACCGCCTGTCCGGCGACGCGCAGATCGCACGGGGCGCTCCACAGCATCCGGCGGGCCGCGTCGTAGCGCTCGATCAGGAGCGGATCCTCCGCCAGGCCGTGCCGGGTCACCTTCGCCCGGTAGGCGTCCAGCCTGCCGCGCAGCTCCGCCCGCACGGCGAGCGGCGCCGTGACGGACGTCAGCGACTCCCGGGCGCGCATCAGCTCGTCCTCCGCCTCCCGCTCCAGCGAGTCGAGCAGCGGTGACAGCCGGTTCCACTGGGCGTGCCTGCGGTACTCCGCCGCGGCCGCCAGCCGTTCGTGCAGCGCGGTGGGCGGGCCGCTCACCGCGGGCACCTCCGAGGCGGCGATCTTCGCCAGCACCTCGCCGCGTGCCGAACGCGCCTCGGTGAGCGTGCGGTTCGCCCGGGACAGCAGGTCACGCACCTGGGCCAGGCGCTGATCGGCGTCCTGCCGGACCGCGAGCACCGCCTCGATCTCGCGGCGCACCTCCTCCAGGGCACGGGCCGCCCGGTCGTAGCGTGCGGTGTCCGGGCGCCCTCCGCCGGGCGCGGCGCTGCCCGGACCCGGCGTCCAGAACGCCAGCGGATCGGAGATCACCTGCGCCCGCAGCGCGGTCAGTTCCTCGGCGATCGACACCAGGTCGTCCCCTGCCGGATGCTCCCCGGGACGCACACCGACGGAGTGCGCCAGCGACCCGGTGCGGCGCAGCTCGGCGGCCAGCAGGTCTATCCGGGCGGGCAGAGCCGACCACACGGAGTCCGCCGAGAGGACCACGTCCAGGGCATGGGCGTACAGGTCGTTCATCCGGGCCACCAGCTCCTCCAGCGTGAACCGCTCGGAGAGCCGGGCGGGGCCGGTGAGCGAGGGGCCCGGGCCGGCCGCTCCCCGTCTCGCGACGGTCACGCCGTCGCCGCGCAGCAGGTCGGTCAGGGCCATCAGGTCGCTCCTGCCCGGATAGCGGCGCCTGGCCCGGATCTCGCGCGCCGAGGCCAGGGCCCCGGCATAGGCCTCGAAGTACGTCCACAGCAGGGTGATCGACCGCTCGGCGGAGGCCCAGCGCTCCTGGGTGACACCGGTCAGGCCGGCGCCCTCCAGGAGCCTGCGGCCGGCGTGTTCCTCCAGGGCGAACAGCGAGGTCTCGATGGCCTCGCGCTCCGCACCGAGCCGGGCCAGCGTACGGTCCGCCTCGTCCCGGCCCATGACCGGGCCGGGGGGCCTCCCCGCGAAGCTGGGGAAGGATCCCGCCACGCCCATCGATCACCTCTCCGCTCGATTCGCCGGGCCGGGGCCCGGACTGGTCAGTTGCTCCGGTACTTCGGGGCCGGGGGTCCGGTGATCCCCGGCAGGCCCGTCGCCAGCCACTTGCGGTACGACACCATCCAGGGGCTGTCGGCCCCGCCCCGGCGGTAGTCGTCCAGCACCTTGTTGACCCGCGCCACCAGGTCGTCGGCGCCGAGCTTGGCGGCGACGCCGTAGTACTCGGTGGTGAACGGCTTGTCGCCCTTGAGCTCGACCGCCGGGTCCTGCGCCGCCTGGCCGGCCGCCAGCGCGTTGTCCGTGACCACGGCGTCGACCTCGCCGAGCTGCAGCCGGACCAGGCAGTCCAGCTGGTTGGGCACGGTCAGGCGGTCGGGGTCCTGAGCGGTGCCCTCGTGCTCGTCCTCGAACACCGCGCCGTAGGACCTCTCGTTCAGCGCGTCGTACGCCGTGGAGCCCTCGGCCGTGCAGACCCGCTTCCCCTTCAGCGAGTCGTCGTACCCGCTGATGTCCGAGTCCTTCGGGGCCAGCACCTGCTGACCGGCCTGGAAGTACGCCGTGGAGAACGCGACCTGGTCGAGGCGCTTGCAGTTGATCGTCATCGTCCGCACCACGACGTCGACCCGGTCGTGCTCCAGTGCCTCGATGCGCTGGTTGGTCGGTATGGCACGGAAGATCACCGCGTCGGGGTCGCCGAGGACGTCCTTCGCGATGGCCCGCACCAGGTCGATGTCGAACCCCTCGAGGGTGCCGGTCTCCGGATTGCGGTACCCCCACCGGAAGCTGTTCTGGTCGACGCCGGCTATCAGCTTCCCGCGCTCGCGGATCTTCGCGACGTTCGGGCCGTCGGCACCCGACGGGGGGAGGCTCGCCTCCGGGTCCTCGCAGGTGTCGGCGGCCTTCATCGGCACCGTCGCGGTGGCGCCGTGCCCGGCACCCGCGGCGCCGAACGTCCCGTCGCCGTGCGCGAGCGGCAGCAGCGTGAGGCAGGCCGTCACGGCGCAGGCGACCGCCATTCCCGTCACGCCGCCCCAGCCGCGCAGCCTGCCGCGTGCGGCCCAGCCTTTCGCCCCGGTCATCGCTCGTCCCCTCACCGGTACTCCGAGAGCCTGCGGTTGACCCCGACGATCGCGGCGACCGCACCCAGTACGGCGAGGACGGCCGCCCCGGCCGGCAGCCCGCCCAGCGCTCCGCGCCCGCTCCTGGCGGCGGTGTCGAACTCGCCCTGCTCATGGGCGAGCGCCTGCCGCAGTGCGCCGTCGACCAGTTCGAAGCACTCGCCCGTGGAGCCCTTCGGGCCGATGATCTGCTTCAGCGCACCGTCGTAGTCGCCCCGGTCGTCCGTCGTCCGGGCCTTCCGGTGGCGGTTCTGCCACTCGGTCACACTGGTGATGGCACTCGCCACCGGCTTGCTCCCACTGGAGTCGTCGGCGAGCTTCTCCGCGCCGGCGAGCTGTGCGGCGAGGGCCTTCATGCCCGTGCCGTAGTCGGTCTCGTACTTGTCCCGCGTGCCGTCCGGGGTGAGCACCGCCCCCCGGGCGACCAGCGTGAGGTTCTCGTTGGCGCGCGCCTTCAGCGAGTTGATCCTGGCCTTGTTCAGGACGTCGAGGGACTCCTGGCCGTGGACCATCGCGTCGCGCATCTCGGCCCTGGCCACCGTGTGCCCGACGGCCAGCCACAGCAGCACCACGGTCGCCGCGGCCGTCGCGGCGACCAGCCCGTGGTTGAGGACGCGGTTCGTCCTGCGGTAGTTGCGCCGCTGCATCCACACCAGCGCGGCCAGCGTCACGACGCCCGCGGCCAGCGAGAGGAACGGCCACCTGCGGGCGTCGGACGAGTCGGTGGCGAGCCTGCCGGTCTCCGCGGCGTACAGCCGCTCCGCCGCGGGGAGGAGTTCGTTCGTCATCTTCTGGTTGGCGTACCGGAGGTAGGCGCCGCCGAGCGGAAGCCCCTGCCGGTTGTTGGCCCGCGCCCGCTCCACCAGCCCGGTGTACTCGGGCAGCAGCTCGCCCAGGGTGGTGATCTCGCGGTGCGAGGAGGTCGAGGCGTCGGTGCTCGCCGCGGCCTTCACCAGGAGCCTGGAGGCCTCCTTGATGTCCCGCTCGTACTGCTCGTGCACGTCCTTCGGCTCCTGCGCCCCCGCCAGGAAGCCGCTCGCCGCCATCGTGTCCGCGTCCGCCAGCGAACGGTAGATGTCCGCCGCGTCCGCGCTCAGCGGCTGACTGCGGGTCACCACGTCGTGCGCGGCCTCGGCCCGGGCGGCGATCTCCAGGTACGTGACCGCGCCGAACACCACGACCAGCAGGGCGAGTACGGCGCCGAAGATCTGCAGCCGGCCCGGTTCGGTCGTCGCCGCGGAGCGCAGCCGGCCGACGGCGGCTGTCCGGGCGCCACGGCGCGGCGCGGGTACGCCCACGGACGCTTCCCGCGGCCCGGGCGCGGGATCCCGCGGTGCGGTCCCGCTCGGCGGGTATGTCACTCGACCTCCCCCTCGGTCACTGACGACGGCCCCGGCCCCCTGCCGAGGAGGACTGGCGCCCGGCCAGAAGTATGGCCGCACGGACCCGTATCCACCAGGAACAACCGGATGCGCACCGGATCCCTCTCCCCCACCATGAACACGTACGGCGTGACGGTTCGGTTCCCGTGCGGAAGGGGCGTCGCGCGGCGCCGAAGCCGCGTGACGCCCCCACCAGTGGTGTCATTGTGTCAGGCGTAGTACGAGCGCAGCCTCCCGTGGGCCGCCGGGGGCGCCGCCACATGGTCGAGACCCAGCAACGCGGCTCCCAGCACCGGGGGCTGGGCGACCACGCGTACCGCCGCCCGGGGGGCGCGCCCGGCGAGCAGCTCCGCGATCCTGCCGTCCAGCCTGGGGTGCCGTGCGGCGAGGACGCTGCCCCCCAGCACCACGGGAACCTCCTCGGCGAGCAGCCCGAGCCGGTCCAGCGCGACGGACGCCATGGCGACGACCTCGTCCGCCAGACGGTCCACCAGGGCGCCCGCCACGTCATCCCCGGCGGCGCTCGTCGCGAACAGCACCGGCGTCAGCTCGTGGCGGCGCCCGTCGGGGATCAGTCCCCTGTGCAGCGCCTCTATCAGCTCGTACATCGAACCGAGCCCGAAGTGCCCCGGCAGCGCACGGGCCAGCTCCGTCGGCTCCCCGCGGCCGTCCTCGGCCCGCGCGGCGAACCACAGCGCCTCGTCCGCGAGCCCCGAACCACCGCCCCAGTCACCGGATATGCGCCCGATGGCGGGGAAGCGCGCGGTGCGGCCGTCGGGCACCATGCCCACGCAGTTGATCCCGGCACCGCACACGACGGCCACCCCGCGCGGCTCGTCCACCCCGGCGCGCAGGATCGCGAAGGTGTCGTTGCGCACCTCCACCGTGCCGCCCCAGCCGCGCCGCAGCAGAGCCTCGGTCAGCTCGGCCTCCTCGACGGGCAGATCGGCGTTCGCCAGGCAGGCCGACACATGGGCGACGCCCGTGACGTCCTCCTCGCACCGCGCGAGCGCCTGCCCGACCACCGCCGCCAGGATGTCGACGGCCGGCTCCACCCCGACGACCGGCGGCTGGAAGCCGCCGCCGCGCGCCGTGGACAGGACCCTGCCGTCCTCGCCGATCAGTGCCACATCGGTCTTGCTGTTCCCCGCGTCGATGGCGAGGACCGATGCGTTCACGCCCACGCCAGGTGCTCCCGGTTGTGCGCGATCAGCCGGTCCGTGAGCGCCTCGGCGTACTCGAACTGGCCCACGAGCGGGTGCGAGAGCAGCGCCTTGAACACCCGGTCCCGGCCGCCGCGCAGGGCGGCGTCCAGCGCCAGGTCCTCGTACGCCGTGACGGACCCGACGAGTCCCGCGTACAGCGGGTCGAGGGCCGGGACCGCGAGCGGGACGGCGCCCGTGCCGTCCACGCGGGCCTGGACCTCGATCACCGCGTCGTCGGGGAGGAACGGCAGCGTCCCGTTGTTGTACGTGTTGACCACCTGCACCGCGGAGCCGCCCCCGCCGAGCAGGGAGGCCGCCAGGTCGACGGCCGCCTCCGAGTAGTAGGCGCCGCCGCGCTTGGCGAGCAGCTCCGGCTTCTCGTCCAGCGCCGGATTGCCGTACATGGCCAGGAGTTCCTTCTCCATCGCGGCGACCTCCGCCGCCCGGGACGGCTTCGTGCCGAGCTCCCGGACGACCTCGTCGTGCGCGTAGAAGTAGCGCAGGTAGTACGAGGGGACGACACCGAGCCGGTCCACGAGTTGCCGGGGCATGCGCAGGTCGCCCGCGATCGTGTCGCCGTGCTCCGCCAGCAGCTTCGGCAGGACGTCCTCGCCGTCCGGGCCGCCGAGGCGCACCCCGAGCTCCCACGAGAGGTGGTTGAGCCCGACGTGGTCGAGGTGCACCTCACGCGGCGCGACGTCCAGGAGCCGCGCGAACTTCCGCTGGAAGCCGATCGCGACGTTGCACAGGCCCACGGCCTTGTGACCGGCCTGGAGGAGGGCCCGGGTCACGATGCCGACCGGGTTGGTGAAGTCGATGATCCAGGCGTCCGGGTTGGTGCGCCGGACCCGCTCGGCGATGTCCAGGACGACCGGCACCGTGCGCAGCGCCTTGGCGAGGCCGCCGGCCCCGGTGGTCTCCTGGCCGACGCAGCCGCACTCCAGCGGCCAGGTCTCGTCCTGGTTGCGCGCGGCCTGCCCGCCGACGCGCAGCTGGAGCAGCACCGCGTCGGCGCCCTCCACCCCCGCGTCCAGGTCGGCCGTGGTCGTGATCCGCCCCGGGTGGCCCTGCTTGGCGAAGATCCGCCGCGCCAGGCCGCCGACGAGTTCCAGCCGGTCGGCCGCCGGGTCGACGAGCACCAGCTCCTCGACGGGCAGGGTGTCCCGCAGACGTGCGAAACCGTCGATCAGTTCGGGTGTGTAGGTGGACCCGCCACCCACTACTGCGAGCTTCATGTCAGCCCTTTACTCCGGTCAGTGTGACGCCCTCGACGAATGCCTTCTGGGCGAAGAAGAAGACGGCGATCACGGGGGCCATGACCAGAACGGTCGCGGCCATGGTCAGGTTCCAGTCGGTGTGGTGCGCGCCCTTGAAGGATTCCAGGCCGTAACTCAGTGTCCAGGCAGCCGGGTTCTCGGAGGCGTAGATCTGCGGCCCGAAGTAGTCGTTCCACGCGGCGAAGAACTGGAACAGGGCGATCGCCGCGATGCCGGGCCTGGCCATCGGCAGCACGACCTTGACGAGGGTGCGGAACTCGCCGCAGCCGTCGACCTTCGCCGCGTCCAGGTACTCGTCGGGGATGGTGAGGAGGAACTGCCGCAGCAGGAAGATGGAGAACGCGTCGCCGAACGCCATCGGGATGATCAGCGGCCAGAGCGTGCCGGAGAGGTCCAGCTGCTTCGCCCAGAACAGGTACATCGGGATGATGACGACCTGCGGCGGCAGCATCATCATCGAGATGACGAGCATCAGGGAGAGCCGGCGTCCCCTGAAGCGGAACTTCGCCAGCGCGTAGGCGACGGGCACGGACGAGAGCACCGTCAGGACGGTTCCCACCCCCGCGTACAGGAGGGTGTTGCGCCACCAGGTCAGGAATCCCGGGGTGTCGAGGACCCGCCGGTAGTTCTCCCACTCCCAGGTGTCGGGCGTGAGGTCCCTGGTCAGCGCCTGCTGGTCGCTCATCAGCGAGGTCAGCAGGACGAAGACGAACGGCAGGACGAAGAACAGCGCGGCCGCGACGCCCAGGGAGTGCACCGCGATCCAGTGCAGCAGCGCCTTGCGGCGCGCGGTGCGCTCGGCGGGCGTGGGCGCCTCGTCGGCCGTGAGGGCCCGGGGCGGGTCGAGGAGTTGGGTCATGGCTCAGTCACCGGCCTGGATCAGGTTGTTGCGGCCCCGCATCAGCAGTGCGGTGAAGGCCATGGCCAGGGCGAACAGGACGAGGGCGACGACACAGGCGGAGCCGTAGTCGAAGCGCTGGAAGCCGAGGTTGTAGACGAGCTGGGGCAGCGTGAGTGTCGACTTGTCGGGATACCCCGGCTCGAACTGCTGCCCCGAGCCGCCGATCACCCCCGACGCGACCTTCCCGGCCACGAGCGGCTGCGTGTAGTACTGCATCGCCTGGATCACCCCCGTGACCACCGCGAACAGCACGATCGGCGAGATGTTCGGCAGCGTGACGAAGCGGAAGCGCTGCCAGGCCGACGTGCCGTCCAGCTCGGCCGCCTCGTACTGCTCACGGGGCACGTCGAGGAGCGCCGCCATGAAGATCACCATGAGGTCCCCGATGCCCCACACCGCGAGCATCGTGAGCGCGGGCTTGGACCAGGAGGCGTCGTTGAACCAGCCCGGGGCCGGCAGCCCCAGGTCGCCCAGGATCGCGTTGACCGGGCCCGTCCCCGGGTTCAGCAGGAAGACGAAGGCCAGCGTCGCGGCCACCGGCGGCGCGAGGTAGGGCAGGTAGAAGAAGGTGCGGAACAGCCCTGTGCCCGTCTTGATCTTCGTGATCAGCATGCCGATGCCGAGTCCGAACACCACCCGGCAGCCGACCATGACGAGCACCAGCCACAGCGTGTTGCGCAGCGAGGGCCAGAACATCGGGTAGTCGGTGAAGACGTACGTCCAGTTCGTCAGCCCGTTGAACGACGGCGCCCCGAAGCCGTCGTACCTCATGAACGAGAAGTACACCGTCGAGATCATCGGGTACGCGAAGAAGACGGCGAACCCGATCAGCCAGGGCGACATGAAGGCCGCCGTCCGCAGCGCCGACCTGCGGCGCTTGGAGCGGAGTGTGTGCGTGGTCATCGGGGACTACTCCGCCTTGGCGATGTCGGTGTCGATCTGCTCGGCGGTCTTCGCCAGACCGGCCTTCAGGTCCTTCACCGCGCCCTTCTCGTACTGGAAGCCGAAGTCCTGGATGGTCTGCTGGTACGTCGAGCCGTTGACCGCGCCGTCCGGGGTGCTGGACTTCGGGTGCTGCGCGATGTCGAGGAACGTCTTGAAGCGCGGGTCGAACTTCAGGCCGGGCGACTTCAGCGCCTCGAAGGTGGACGGCACATTGCGGATGCCGTTCGCGAAGTCGACCACCGCCTGCGTGTCGCTGGTCATGAACTTCATGAGCTCCCAGGCCGCGTTCTGCTTCTTGCTGGCCGGGGCTATGCCCATGATCGTGCCGGACAGGAAGCCCTTGCCGTAGCTGTCGGCCTCGTCGTCGGCGACCGGCATGGGGGCCACGCCGATCTCGAACGGCACCTTGGCGTCCGACGCCATGCCGAGGCGCCATTCGCCGTCCAGCTGCATCGCGACCTGGCCGGTGTGGAAGGGGTGCTTCGCCCCCCACTCGTCACCGAACGTGCCCCGGTACTTCTCCAGCTTCGCGTATCCGCCGAGGTCCTCGACCAGCTTCTTCTGGTACGTGAACATCTCGGCGAACGCCGGGTCCTGGGCGATGTTCGACTTGCCGGCGGCGTCGAAGTACGCGTGGTCCCACGAGGACAGGTAGTGGTCGGCGACCGTCTCGTAGCCGTGGAAGGTCGGCATGAAGCCCAGCTGCTCGTAGCTGTCGCCCTTGCTCACCGTCAGTTTCTTCGCGACCGAGGCCAGCTCGGACATCGTCTTCGGCGGCGCGGTGATGCCGGCCTTCTCGAAGGCGTCCTTGTTGTAGTAGAGCCCGTACGCGTCGGCGAGCAGCGGCAGCGCGCAGCGCTTGCCCTCGAACTGCGTGTAGTCCAGCAGGACCTTGGGGAAGGTCTTCTCCAGGTCCAGCTTCGACTTCTCGATGAACGGGCCGAGGTCGGCGAAGGCCCCGGACGAGCAGAACTTGCCCACGTTCGAGGTGGTGAAGGAGGACACCACGTCCGGACCGTTCGAACCCCCCGCGCGCAGCGCCTGGTTGAGCTTGTCGTCGTTGATGTTGCCGACGACCTTGACGGTGATGTTGGGGTGGGTCTTCTCGAACCGGTCGACGTTGTCCTGGACGGCCTTCACCTCGGAGGGCGCGCTCCAGCCGTGCCAGAAGTTGATCGTGGTCTTCGCGTTCGGATCGTCGTTCGCCCCGGAATCGGTCTGGCCCGTACAGGCGGTGGCGAGTACCGAGATCGCGGCGACGGCGACGGCCGTGGTGGTCATCGTGCGGCTTCTGCGCATGACAAAGCTCCCAGGGGCAGGGGAAGAAGGAGAAGGAGGAGAGGGACAGAGGGTGGAGCGGGAGGTGCGGGGGAGTGCCGGGGGGTCAGCGGGAGGTGTCGAACACTTCGTCGCGGGTGTCCGCCAGGGCGCGTTCCAGGGCGCCCCGCAGGACCGGGTGCCGGTCGATCAGCCCGAGGGCCAGCCGGGGCCGCGACGCGGCCAGTTCGGCGAGCTCGGACTGGACCAGGGACAGCAGCCGCTCACCGCCGGCCGAGACCAGTCCGCCCGAGAGGACGATCAGCCCCGGGTCGAGCACGGCCGTGACGGACGCGAGCCCGGTGGCGAGGCGCTGCGCGTACTGCCGCAGGAGCTCGGTGAGGGAGGGGTCCCGCTCGTACTCCGCGGCGGCGCGGGCGAGGAGGCCCGCGGCGACCTCGGTGTACGGCTGGTGCGGGGTCTCGATGCCGAGGGCGGTGGCGAGCCTCGGTACGGCCTGGGCGCCCGCCAGTTCCTGGAAACCACCGGCGTTCGCCTTCACCACCTGGCGCACCAGCGGGGTGCCGGGCACGGGCAGGAAGCCGACCTCGCCCGCACCGCCGGTGAAGCCGCGGTGCAGCCGGCCGTTGATCACGAGGGCGGCTCCGAGGCCCTCCTCGTTCCACAGGAGGACGAAGTCCTCGTGACCACGGGCCGCGCCGAGCCGCTGTTCGGCGACCGCGACCAGGTTCACGTCGTTCTCGTACTCCACGGGCATCGGCAGGATGGCGGCCAGCTCGTCCAGCAGCGTGGGGGAGTGCCAGCCGGGCAGGTGCGAGGCGTAGCGCAGCCGGCCCGTGCCGGGATCGAACGCCCCGGGGGTGCCGATGACGACCCGGTGGATGTCGGCCCGGGTGATGCCGGCGTCCTTGACCGCGCCGTCCAGGGCGTCCGTCACCTGCCGTACCACGCCTCCGGCGCGCCGTTTGGAGGTGGGCAGTTCGTACGTGCCGACGGTCGCGCCGGTCACGTCCGCGACGGCCGCGACGATCCGCTGGGCGGTCACGTCGAGCCCCGCCACATGGGCGGCCCCCGCGTGGACCGCGTACAACTGGGCGCTGGGGCCGGGCCGCCCCTCGCTCGTGCCGGTGGCGACGACGAGTCCCGCCGCCTCCAGCCGGGCCAGGAGCTGCGACGCGGTGGGCTTGGACAGGCCCGTCAGCTTCCCGATCCTCGTGCGGGTGAGCGGGCCGTGCTCCAGCAGCAGGTCGAGGGCCGCCCGGTCGTTCATGGCGCGCAGCACGCGGGGGGTACCCGGGGTGGTTCCGGCCATGAGTGACACCTGCCCTCTGTTAGGAAAGTTTCCTGTTCATTGAGGAACGTAGGCGGACGTCATCCGGCCGTCAATGGAAAACGCCCCCGAGGCAACCGAAGCGTTACCTGCGGGGGCGGATCGGGCGGAACGGCCTCCGCCGGGCGAGGGCTCAGGGGAGCGGGCGGAAGGGGGTGCCCCGCGCAAGGCGCGAGGACACCCCCGTCAGCTCCGTCGTGATGTCCGGACGCGTCACTTCGTGAGGTTCGGCGGCGGTATCGGCGTCGCGGCCAGTGACTGCGGCGAGGTCGTCGACGCGTACGCGGAGGGAGCCGCCATGCCCGCCGTCGGATCGGCGGTGGACTCGCCGTCCGCCGCGAGCGGCAGGGCGCCGACCATCCGGATGCCGGCCGAGTCGAGCGCCTGCTTGATGCGCCAGCGCAACTCTCGCTCCACGCCCAGCGACTTGCCCGGCATGGTCTTCGCCGTGACCCGCACCGTCATCGAGTCGAGCAGCACCGCGTCCAGGCCGAGTACCTCCACCGGACCCCACAGCCGCTCCGACCAGGGCTCCTCCTTGGTCATGGCCTCGGCCGCGCCGCTGATCGCGCTGCGGACGGCGTCCAGGTCCTCGGAGGGGCGGACCGTGACGTCGACGCCGGCCGTGGACCAGCCCTGGCTGAGGTTGCCGATCCGCTTCACCTCACCGTTGCGGACGTACCAGATCTCTCCGTTGTCGCCGCGCAGCTTGGTGACCCGCAGGCCGACCTCGATGACCTCGCCGGAGGCCACGCCCGCGTCGATCTGGTCGCCGACGCCGTACTGGTCCTCCAGGATCATGAAGACGCCGGAGAGGAAGTCGGTGACGAGGTTGCGGGCGCCGAAGCCCAGCGCCACACCCGCCACACCCGCGGAGGCCAGCAGCGGAGCCAGGTCGATCTTGAAGGCGCCGAGGATCATCAGCGAGGCGGTGCCCAGGATCAGGAACGACGTGACCGAGCGCAGGACGGAGCCGATCGCCTCCGAGCGCTGGCGGCGACGCTCCGCGTTGACCAGCAGACCGCCGAGAGCGGTGCCTTCCACCGCCTGGGCACTGCGGTTCATCCGGTCGATGAGGTTGGTGAGGGCCCGCCGGATCAGATAGCGCAGCACGAGCGCGATGGCGGCGATCAGGATGATGCGCAGACCGGTGTTCAGCCAGGTGGACCAGTTCTCCTCGACCCAGCCCGCGGCGTTCCCGGCCCGCTCGGCTGCTTCGTCCAGCGAGCCGGGGGTCCCGGGTGACGGGGCGACGGCCAGGAGGGCGGACAAGGGCACGACAAGGACCTCCAGGTGGGGCGACGGCAGACCGTCAACACTAACGAAGCCGGAGGAGTGGTTCGTTGCTCCGGCGGGGGGAGAGACGGGGCTCACGCGGGGATACACGGTGTGTGGCCCATCTCATGCGGGGTCCGCAGCCCGGTACGGGCGCCGGTTCCGGGACGTCCGGGGCCCGCGCACGGCCGGGTGGTGAGGAAAATCCCTCCGGCCCGTTACCCGCACGTGGTGGCGCTCGGACCAGGCATGAGGAGAGACTGAGATCGGATCGTCCCGGCGCGAGCCACGCGTCGCCGGCGTACAAGGAGGCATCCACGTGCCGCACGTCCTGGTTCTCAACGCTTCGTACGAGCCGCTCGGCGTCGTACCTCTGCGCCGCGCACTCGTCCTCGTCCTCGAGAACAAGGCCATCTGCCTCGAGGAGTCCGGCGCCTTCATGCACAGTGCCACCCGGGCCGTGCCGGCACCGAGCGTCGTCCGCCTGAAGCGGTTCGTGCGGGTCCCCTACCGGGGCCCCGTCCCCCTCACACGCCGGGCCCTCTTCGCGAGGGACGGGGGCCGCTGCATGTACTGCGGGGCCGCCGCCACCAGCGTCGACCACGTCATTCCGCGCAGCCGCGGCGGACAGCACGCCTGGGAGAACGTGGTGGCCGCCTGCCGCCGCTGCAACCACGTCAAGGCCGACCGCCACCTGCCGGAACTGGGATGGCGGCTGCGCCACCAGCCCGCCCCGCCCAGCGGGCTCGCCTGGCGGATCATCGGGACCGGGCACCGCGATCCGCGCTGGCTGCCCTATCTCCAGCCGTTCGGCGCGGAGGACGTGATGGCCCGCATCGACGGCGTCTCCGCCTGAGAAGCACGACCGGCCGGGCCCTCGCCGCCCCGCCTTACCGTCGTCCGGCCGCCCTCGGGGCCGTCCCGTACGCCCTCAGGGACGGTCCGTCCGCCTCGGACCGTCCCGTATGCCCTTACGGACGTCCGGCGACCGCGTAGGCCTCCACCGACCACAGCGAGTAGCCGAACCGGGTCCCGCGCCCGTCGCCCCGGACCCGGATGAAGCGCGTGTCCCGCGCGTCCATGCGGACCGACTCGCGCCCGCCGGCCCCGTCCCGCACGGTGGCCGCCGTACGCCAGGTGCGGCCGTCGGCCGAGACCTGGACGCGGTAGCGGGAGGCGTAGGCGTCCTGCCAGCGCAGCACGACCTGTCCCAGCCGTACCGGCCGGGGCAGCTCGGCCTGCCACCACGCGCCGTCCTCCACCGGCGAGGACCAGCGGGTCCCGGGGTCGCCGTCCGAGGCCGCCGAGGCCGGGAAGTCCGGGGTCTCGTCCCCCGACGAGGATGCCCTCGCCGTCCGCGCGAGGTCCGGTCCAGCCGTGCGGGGGAAGGCCCGGACGGTCAGCGTGCGCCTGTCGCCGCCGAAGCTCAGCGGCACCTCGTACTCGCCGGCCGGGGTGCCCGCGGGCACCGTGATGTCCACCGGGACGTGGGTGCGGGCGCCACGCGGCACCGTCGTCCGCTTCGGCACCTCGACCTCGATGCCCTCGGGCGCCTTCGCCGTCAGCCTGCCCTTCACCTCGGCGGGGCGGCCGGCGGCCAGCCGCGCCTCGACCCGGTGCGTGCCACCGCCGATGACGGCGTCCGTCCTGCTCCGGACGAGCGCCAGCCGCGCCGCCGGCTCGTCGCCGAACCACGGGACCACCGCACGCACGTCCGGCGCGCGCCCGGCCGGCGGCGCTCCGGTGACACCCGGGGCCGACGGGTCCACGAGCGACGGCCGGGCCGAGGGCAGGAGCACCCGCAGCGCGTCCGCACGCAGGCCCCTGCCCTCCGTCTGCGTCCAGCCGGTCCCGGAGAGGCGGCCGATCCCGCGCCAGCCCCGGCCCGGCACATGGGCCTGGAGGACCCCGTCCGCCGCGGCGCCACCCGGCCGGGTCATCGTGGTGACGGCCTCCAGCGGGCGGGCCCGGCCGAGCCGGACCGTGTAACCGTCCGCGGTCCGGGTCACGCTGCCCGCGTCGCGGTCCGTGCCGTTCCAGGCCCCGGCATCCGAGACGACCCGGTCCAGGAACGGGTCCAGGACGCCCTGGCCCACCGTGGCCCGGCTCGCGCCGATCTCCTCGCGCAACGGCTCCAGCGCCAGCAGGGCCCGGTAGGCACCGGACCCGTCGCCGCGCTCCTGCGCGCGCAGCAGGTCCACGGCCAGTTCACCCGCCCGGCCGTACCGGGCCAGCTGTCCGGTCCACGGCCGCACCTCGTCCCCGAGGCGCCCGTCCGCCGTGCCCGCCAGGCGCGTCGGGGCCTGCCGCATCACGCCGAACGCGGCCCTGAGCTCACGCGCCGCCCTGTCGCGGGCCGGGCCCCCGGCCGCGCGGGACTCCTCGAACGCGGTGAGCAGCGGCCGCAGGTACGCGGACTCGTCGCCGCCCAGCACCGACGCGGCGCTGTTGCCCGCCAGCGCGCCCAGGGCCGCCCGGGCGGAGGCGTCCCCGTCCGCGAGGTCGTCCAGGGCGGCCCGCCATGACTCCTGCGGCCGGTAGTGCTTCGGATTCCAGGCGAAGTCCGCCGCCGTGAACAGCGGGATGCGGGACACCGACGGCTGCTTCATGGCGTTGGCCAGCAGCGCCGCGGAGCCGCTCGCCACCGCCGGGTCCCTGCCGGTGTAGGGGCCGAGGAAGATCCGGTCCTGCGCGTAGTCGTTGACCGGGTAGTTGTCCATGGTGACCAGGGGGCGCCGGAACGCGGCCCGCGCACCCGCGAGCTCGCGCCCGGTGATCGTCCTCGGCACGACGCCGACGCCGGTCCAGGCGACCTGCACCCGGCGGTCCAGTCCGGCGGCCAGCGCGGTGCGGTAGTCGGTGGCGCCGTCCTGGTAGAACTCCGTGGGCATCAGCACGAGCGGTTCCGCGTCCGGGTGCCGGTCCGCGAGGTGCCGGGCGACGGCGCTCGCGACCCGGGCCTGCGCCGCGGCGGCGGCCCGCGGCCCGCTGCCGAACGTCTCCGCGTCCTCGTCGCAGTGCCATTCGCTGTAGCTCACGTCCTGGAACTGGAGCTGGAAGGCCCGCACCCCGAGGTCCCACATCGCGTCGAGCTTCCGTGTCAGCGCCCTGACGTCACCTTCGGACGCCAGGCACATGGCCTGCCCGGGGGAGACGGCCCAGCCGAGTGTCACGTGCTCGGCCCGGGCCCTGCGGGCCAGGGCGCGGAAGTCCGCACGCCGGTCCGCGGGGTACGGCTCGCGCCAGCGGGCCTGACGGTAGGGGTCGTCACCGGCCGCGTAGAGGTAGCGGTTCTGCTTCGTACGGCCCATGAAGGCGAGCTGGGAGAGTCGTTCCTCCTGGGTCCACGGCTGCCCGTAGAAGCCCTCGGCCGTCCCGCGCACGGCGGTGCCGGGCCAGTCGCGGACCACTGCTCCCGCGACTGCGCCGTCCGTGACGAGCCGGCGCAGGGTCTGGACGGCGTGGAACAGGCCGTCCTCGCCGACCCCGTCCATCACGACGGTGGGGCGGCCCCCGGTCCTCCCCGTGGCGAGGCGGTAGCCGCCGGACGGCAGATCGGTCCGCTCGGGGACGCGCAGGTCCCTCAGCGCGCGGCCCGCGTCCGGACCGCCGAGCCGGATCACCGGGCCGCGGCCCGGCAGAACCTCGTGCACCGTGCGCACACCGGCGTCGGTGAGCAGGTCCCGGAGCGCGTCCACGGCGTACGGGTCGGCCTCGCCGCCGGCCAGGAGCGTGACCTCGGTGCCCAGCGGCACGGGGCGGCCCGTGGCCTCGATGGACTGCGGACGCGGCCAGACCTCCGGAAGGGGCACGGCGGTGCGGGGGGCCGCCGTCGCCGCGGGGGCGGCCGTGACCGCCGCCGCGGGTGCCGTAGGGGCCAGCAGTCCGCCGATCACCGCGACGGCGACGGCCGTCGCGTGCCTCATGCGTCCGATCCGCACGGTGTCCCCTTCGTCCTGACTCCGCCCCGCCAGTGACGTCCGAGCCCACCATCCGGGCGTGAGGGTGTCAACGCGCATGGCCGTTGTGCCGGATATGCCGGAGGTGGCGTGTGATCCGGGCGGGGCGGACGCGGGGGTGCTGCCGAGTGGCCGAAAACCGCCCAGACCTGGCATGTGGGGAACCGAATGTGACCCACGGCACGTTCAGCTCGTTGGTATAACGCGTATGTCACGTTCACGTCTGCGGCCGCGCCGGCTGGGTAGGTCTGCCCTGTCCTGTCGTCCACGGCCAGGAGGCCGACGTGCCCGCTTCCGCACAGCTTCTGCTCTCCGCCCTCTCCAAACAGGTACCGAGCCTCATGGATTGCGATCCGCCGGCAGCCGAGAACTCCCCTACTCCCGTCCCTCCGATGATCAGCGAGCTGCCGCTCGCCTACGTCTCCGACCTGACCGCCGAAGCCGCCTTCGCCGACGCGCCGCTCACCAGCGAGCCTCCGCTCGCCGACGCCACACCTCTCACGAGCGAGCCACCGCTCGCCGCCGTCGCCCCTCTGACCAGCGAGCCGACAGCACCCGGCACCGCAGGGGGCATGGAGTCCCCAGGAGTCTGAATGGGCTTGTCCCGGCTCGCCGAACTGCACGGCGTCGCCACCTCCTTCTCCCCGTCCGCGGATGTCACGGTGTCCGTCCCCGACGACACGGTCACGGCCGTGCTCGCCGCGCTGGGCGTCGAAGCCGCCACGCCCGCCGAGGTGGGGAGATCGCTCGCCGCGGCCGAGTCCGCAGCGGCCTCCCGCCTGCTCCCGCGGACGGTGGTGGTCTGGTCGGGAGAGCCGCTTCCGGCCCCGCTGACCGCGCTGCCGCCCGGAACGGCCGTGACGATCGCCCCCGAGCCGGACGCCGCCGGACCGTCCTCGCCCCTGACGATGCGGGTGACACCGGCCCCGGCCCGGGGTGCGGCTGCCGTGCCCGCCTGGTGGGCCGGACCGCCGCCGGGCGTCCACCGGCTGACCGTCCGCACCCCCGACCGCCACCGGGCCACCGCCACGCTCGTCGTCGCCCCGGACCGCGTGCCGCAGCCCCCCGGACGGACGCACGGCTTCCTGGTCCAGCTGTACTCGCTGCTCTCCGCCCGCTCCTGGGGCATGGGCGACCTCGGTGACCTGGCCGACCTCGCCGGCTGGTCGGGCCGCACCCTGGGCAGCGGATTCGTGCAGGTCAACCCCCTGCACGCGGCGGTACCCGGCAAGCCGACCGACCCCTCCCCCTACCGGCCCTCCTCGCGGCGCTTCCCCGACCCGGTCCACCTCCACATCGAGTCGGTCCCGGAGTACGGCCACGTCCCCGAGCCCGGCACGGTCGCGCTCGACGACCTGCGCCAGGAAGCCGCCGCGCTGCGCGAAGCCGTACTGAACAAGGGCGCGCTGATCGACCGTGACGCCGTCTGGGAACTCAAGAAGCAGGCGCTGGAGCTGATCCACGAGGTCCCCCTGACGCCCGGCCGCCGCGCCGCCTACTGCGACTTCCTCGCCGAGCAGGGGCGCGCCCTGGAGGACCACGCCCTGTGGTGCGCACTGGCCGAGGTGCACGGCTCCCGGTGGCGCGAGTGGCCCGAGGGGCTGAGGGACCCGCGCTCCCCGGAGAGCGCCCGTGCCCGGTCCGCCCTCATGGACCGGGTCGACTTCCACTGCCGGCTCGCCTGGCTCACCGACACCCAGCTCGCCACCGCCCAGAGTGCCGCACGGGAGTCCGGCATGGCGGTCGGGATCGTCCACGACCTCGCCGTGGGCGTGCACCCCGACGGTGCCGACGCCTGGTCCCAGCAGGACGCCTTCGCGCACGGCATGTCCGTCGGCGCGCCCCCCGACGCCTTCAACGCCCACGGCCAGGACTGGGGCCTGCCCCCCTGGCGCCCGGACGCCCTCGCGGCCTCCGGGTACGCCCCGTACCGCAACCTGCTGCGCGGACTGCTCGCGCACGCCGGGGCCCTGCGCATCGACCACGTCATGGGCCTCTTCCGGCTCTGGTGGGTACCCGAAGGCCGTCCGCCCACCGAGGGCACCTACGTGGGCTACGACGCGGAGGCCATGCTCGCCGTCCTCGTGCTGGAGGCGCACCGGGCCGGTGCCGTCGTCATAGGGGAGGACCTCGGCACCGTCGAGCCGGGGGTGCGCGAGGCGCTCGCCCGGCGCGGGGTGCTCGGCACGTCCGTGCTCTGGTTCGAGCGCGACTGGGACGGCACCGGGCGCCCGCTCGCCCCCGAGAAGTGGCGCGAGGACTGCGTCGCCACGGCGACCACCCACGATCTGCCGTCCACGGCCGCGCGGCTGACGGGCGACCATGTGACGCTCCGCCACCGCCTCGGTCTGCTCACCCGGGACCTGGACCGGGAACTGGCCGAGGACGCCGCCGACACCGCGGAGTGGCTCGCCTACCTGGCCCGGCTCCGGCTGCTGCCCGAGGGCGCGGGGGACGAGGAGGGTGCCGTGCGCGCCGTGCACCGCTTCCTGATGCGCACCCCGGCCCGGATGGCGGGAGTGTGGCTCCCCGACACCGTGGGCGACCGGCGTCCGCAGAACCTCCCCGGCACCTGGGACCAGTACCCCAACTGGCGCCTGCCCATCGCCGACGGGGAGGGCCATCCGGTCACGCTGGAGGAGATCACCGCGTCACCGCGGCTGCACCGGCTGATGGCCGTCCTCGCGCCGCCCCGGGGCGGCGCGGGCGACCCGAACGGCCGGGGTGCGCCGAAGCGTCGGGGCGCGGAGGGGGCCCGTACGGCACCCCCGGACGCGCGCCCGTCGTAGGCGTTCGCTACGTTTGCACCGTGGACAAGAAGAACGCTATGCGCGCCGGCGCCGTCGCGGCCGGTACGACGCTGATGATGCTGCTCATGTCGTCCCCCGCGCTCGCGCTCACCCGCGACGACGGTGACGACCCGGGTCCGGGGCTGAGCGTGCTGGAGACCCTGGGTCTCTACGTCGCGCTGCCGATCCTCCTGTTCCTGGTGATCGTGGGCCTCGTCATGGTCCTCGACAAGTCCAAGAAGCAGGCCTAGACAGCTCTTCCGAGTGCGCCGCCGGTAGGTCGTACCGCGCGGCGCACCGGCATGTCCGCTCCCGGGTAGGTTGCGCCCATGACCGAGTGGGACGTCAAGAAGCTCCGCATCCTGCGCACGCTGCGCGACCGGGGCACGGTCACCGCGACGGCCGAGGCCCTCCGCATGACCCCCTCGGCGGTGTCGCAGCAGCTGACCAACCTCGCCAGGCAGCTGGGGGTGCCGCTGCTCGAAGCGCAGGGGCGACGGGTCCGGCTGACCGACGCCGCCCACCTGGTGCTGGGCCACGCCGAGGCCGTCTTCGCCCGGCTGGAGCAGGCGGACGCCGAACTGACCGGCTATCTGCGGGGCGAGGCCGGACAGGTGCGGGTGGGCGCGTTCTCGACGGCCGTACCCGCCCTCGTCGTACCGGCCGTCCGGCTCCTGCGTGCCGGCGACCGCCCCGGGCCCGAGGTGCGCGTCCGGGAGGCGGAGGCGGCCCAGGCCTACGAGCTGCTCTCGGCCGGGGACGTGGATCTCGCCCTGTCCCTGGCGGCGCACGCCCCGACGGCCCGGGACCCCCGCTTCACCCTCGTCCCGCTGCTCGCCGACCCGCTCGACGTGGCGCTGCCCGCGGACCACCGCCTCGCCCGCACCCCCGGCCTGAGGCTGGCCGATCTCGCCTCGGAGCCCTGGATCTTCGGCGGCTCCGGTCCGTGGTCGGAGATCACGAGGGCCGCGTGCGAGGCGGCGGGCTTCGTTCCGGAACAGGCCCACAGCGCCTCGGGCTGGACCGCGATCCTGGCCATGGTGGAGGCGGGCATGGGGGTGGCGCTGGTGCCCCGGATGGCGTCGGCCGCCGACCGCTGGGGCGACACGGTGGCCATGCGGGTCCTGGAGGCGGACCGGCCGCACCGGCACGTGGTGGCCGCGGTGAGGCAGGGCGCCGAGCGGGGCCCCGCGGTGGCGCGCGTGCTGGCCGCCCTGAGCCGGGTGGCGGAGGAGCCCGCGGCGGCGTGACCGGATGGCCGCGCGAGGGGCCGGAAGGACGCGCGAGGGGCCGGAGGGACCAACCGTTAAGCACAACTGAAGAGACCGTACGAAAACTTTCGATGGACCTGACGGTTCCGTGTGCCTGACCCTCGGTTCATGACCACCGACGCGAGCGAGACCGCATTCAACGACACCGACCCCCACGCGAACGACGCGGCCCCCTACGGCGGGGGCGACCCGTACGCCGACTACCGCCACGCCGCCGGACTCCCCTTCACCGACCTCGTCGACCTCGCCGACCGCCGGCTCGGTGCGGGAGTCGTCGCCGCCAACGACGAGTTCTTCGCCGAGCGAGAGAACCTGCTGATCCGTGAACCCGCCGTCTTCGACCCCGAGCGCTTCGGCCACAAGGGCAAGATCATGGACGGCTGGGAGACCCGCCGCCGCCGTGGCGCCGACGCGGACCACCCCTTCCCCGCTCCCGGCGACCACGACTGGGCGATCGTCCGCCTCGGCGTTCCCGGCGTCATCAGGGGCCTCGTCGTCGACACCGCGCACTTCCGCGGCAACTACCCCCAGCGCGTCTCCGTCCAGGCCACGGCCGTCGAGGGCGCCCCGAGCCCCGAGCGGCTCCTCGCCGACGACGTGAAATGGGAGGAGATCGTCCCGCCGACCCCCGTGCGCGGCCACGCGGCCAATCCCTTCGAGATCACCTCCGACCGGCGCTACACCCACATCCGGCTCTGCCAGCACCCCGACGGCGGCATCGCCCGGCTCCGCGTGCACGGCGAGGTCGTCCCCGACCCGGCCTGGATCGCCGCACTCGGCACGATCGACCTGCTCTCCATCCTGAACGGCGGGATGTACGAGGACGCCTCGGACCGCTTCTACTCCTCGCCGGCCCAGATCATCCTGCCCGGCACGTCCCGCAAGATGGACGACGGCTGGGAGAACCGCCGCCGCCGGGTACGCGACACGAACGACTGGGTCCGCTTCCGCCTGCCCGCCCAGGGCGCGGTGCGCGCCGTCGAGATCGACACGGCGTACCTCAAGGGCAACTCGGCCGGCTGGATCAGCCTCCAGGGCCGCGACGGGGACGACGGCGAGTGGTTCGAGATCATCCCCCGCACCAGGCTCCAGCCCGACACGGCGCACCGCTTCGTCCTGGACGCCGAGGCCGTGGTCACCCACGTACGCCTCGACGCCTTCCCCGACGGCGGAGTGGCCCGGATGCGCCTTCACGGCTCACCGACCGAGGCGGGCACGGCCGAACTGGTCCGCCGCTACGAGGAGTCGGTGGCCTGAGGGCCCTCCTCCCCGGACACCCGCCCGGCCGGCGGCCGCGCCCAGGCGCCCGCCCGCCGGGCGGTCACAGGCACACGTCCCGGTGACGCCGCCGCCCGCCGATGCCACCGGCCCCGCCCACGCGAAAGGGGCGCCTCCCACCGGAGGCGCCCCTTCCCGTTCCCGCCGGGTCCGCTAGGCGGTCGCCGCGGCGGCGTCCGCCGCCTGGGCCCTGAGCGCGCGCTCCACGCCCGACCTGGACTCCGACATCAGCCTGCGCAGCGCGGCGCTCGGCTGCGCCGACTCCAGCCAGGCGTCCGTGGCGTCCAGGGTCTCCTGGGAGACCTGGAGGGCGGGGTACAGACCCACCGCGATCTGCTGCGCCATCTCGTGGCTCCGGGTGTCCCAGACCGCCTTCACCGCGGAGAAGAACCTCTCCGTGTAGGGAGCCAGCAGGTCACGCTGGTCGGTCTGCACGAAGCCGTCGATGACGGCCTCCTGGAGGGAGTTCGGCAGCTTGTCCGACTCGACGACGGAGGCCCACGCCTCGGCCTTCGCCTCCTCGGTGGGCTGCGCGGCGCGCGCGGAAGCCGCGTGGCGCTCACCCGCGGCCGTCCTGTCGCGCTCGTACTCCGCCGTGATCTCCTCCTCGTCCAGGAGGCCGGTCGCCGCCAGGCGCTGCACGAACGCCCAGCGCAGCTCGGTGTCGACGGTCAGTCCCTCGATCACCTGCGAGCCGTCCAGCAGCGACTGGAGCACGTCCAGGTGCAGCGGGCTGCGGGCCGTCGCCGCGAAGGCGCGGGCCCAGGCCAGCTGGTGGTCCCCACCCGGCTCCGCCGCGCGCAGGTGCGCGAGCGTCGCCTCGGTCCACTGGTTCAGACCCGCCTCGCGCCACTCGGGCGCCGCGTACAGGTCGAGCGCCATCTTCACCTGGCGGTGCAGCGACTGCACGACGCCGATGTCGGACTCCTTGGAGATCCCCGACAGGACCAGCGCCAGGTAGTCGCGCGTCGCCAGCTCGCCGTCGCGCGTCATGTCCCAGGCCGAGGCCCAGCTCAGGGCCCGGGGGAGGGACTCGGTGAAGTCGCCCAGGTGCGCGGTGACGACCCGCAGGGACTCCTCGTCGAGACGGACCTTGGCGTACGACAGGTCGTCGTCGTTGAGCAGGACGACCGCCGGACGGGCCGTACCGGAGGGGAACGGCACGGTCGTGCGCTCGCCGTCGACGTCCAGCTCGATGCGGTCCGTGCGGACCAGCTTCCCGGCCTCGTCGAGGTCGTAGCAGCCGATCGCGATCCGGTGCGGGCGGAGCGTCGGCTCGCCCTTGGCGCCGGCGGGCAGGGCCGGGGCCTCCTGGAGGACGGTGAAGGAGGTGACGTGACCGTGCTCGTCGGTCTCGATCTCCGGGCGCAGGATGTTGATCCCGGCCGTCTCCAGCCACGCCTTCGACCAGGTCTTCAGGTCACGGCCGGAGGTCTCCTCCAGTGCGCCCAGCAGGTCCGACAGGCGCGTGTTGCCGAAGGCGTGCGCCTTGAAGTAGGCCTGCACGCCCTTGAAGAACTCGTCCCGGCCGACGTACGCCACGAGCTGCTTGAGGACGGAGGCGCCCTTCGCGTACGTGATCCCGTCGAAGTTCACCAGGACGTCGTCGAGGTCCTGGATGTCCGCCATGATCGGGTGCGTCGAGGGCAGCTGGTCCTGGCGGTAGGCCCACGTCTTCATCGAGTTGGCGAAGGTGGTCCAGGAGTGCGGCCACTTCGATCCCTCCGCGTCCGCCAGGCAGGCGATGGAGGTGTACGTCGCGAACGACTCGTTGAGCCAGAGGTCGTTCCACCACTCCATGGTGACGAGGTCGCCGAACCACATGTGGGCCAGCTCGTGGAGGATGGTCTCGGCCCGCGTCTCGTAGGCGGCGTCCGTCACCTTCGAGCGGAAGACGTACTGGTCGCGGATCGTGACCGCGCCCGCGTTCTCCATCGCGCCCGCGTTGAACTCCGGGACGAAGAGCTGGTCGTACTTCGCGAACGGGTACGCGTAGTCGAACTTCTCCTGGAACCACTCGAAGCCCAGCCGCGTCACCTCGAAGATCTCGTCCGCGTCGAGGTACTCGGCGAGCGAGGGCCGGCAGTAGATGCCTAGCGGGACGGTCTGGCCGTCCTTCTCGTAGCTGCTGTGCACCGCGTGGTACGGGCCCGCGATCAGCGCCGTGATGTAGGTGGAGATGCGAGGCGTCGGCTCGAACGACCAGACGTCGTCCTTGGGCTCCGGCGTCGGCGAGTTGGAGATCACGGTCCAGCCCGCAGGGGCCTTCACGGTGAACCGGAAGGTCGCCTTCAGGTCGGGCTGCTCGAAGCTGGCGAACACCCGGCGGGCGTCGGGGACCTCGAACTGGGTGTAGAGGTAGGCCTGCTCGTCGACCGGGTCGACGAACCGGTGCAGGCCCTCACCGGTGTTGGTGTACGAGCAGTCGGCGACGACCTTCAGCTCGTTCGCACCGGACAGCAGGTGCGGCAGCGCGATCCGGGAGTCGCGGAAGACCGCCGCGACGTCCAGCGCCTTCCCGTTCAGCACGACGTCGTGCACGGCCGGGGCGACCAGGTCGATGAATGTCTCCGCACCGGCCTCGGCGGAGTCGAAGCGCACGGTGGTGACGGACCTGTAGGTGCCGCCCTCCTGCGCTCCGGAGAGGTCGAGGTCGACCTCGTACGCGTCCACGGTCAGCAGGCGCGCCCGCTCCTGTGCCTCTTCGCGGGTCAGATTCGTGCCAGGCACGCGGTCATCTCCTTGATATCCGACGTTTTCGGCCATCCTTCCACGTGGGACGCGCCCCGCGCGATGTCCGTTTCCCGCAGCGGTGCCAAGGGGCCGGGGGAGCGGGCGGCCCAGGCGTCCCGCGGCGCACGCGCAAGGGCGGCCACCGGAAACCGGTGGCCGCCCTTCCGCGCGAGTGGGGTGGGTGTCAGCCCTTGAGCTCGGCCGCCACCAGCTCCGCGATCTGCACCGCGTTCAGCGCGGCGCCCTTGCGCAGGTTGTCGTTGGAGACGAACAGCGCGAGGCCGTGCTCGACCGTCTCGTCGACGCGGATGCGGCCGACGTACGAGGCGTCCCTGCCGGCCGCCTGGAGCGGGGTCGGGATCTCGGAGAGCTCGACGCCCTCCGCGTCCTTCAGCAGCTCGTAGGCGCGCTCGACGCTGATCGGCCGGCCGAAGCGGGCGTTGATCTGGAGGGAGTGACCGGAGAAGACCGGGACCCGGACGCAGGTGCCGGACACCTTGAGCTCTGGGATCTCCAGGATCTTGCGGGACTCGTTGCGGAGCTTCTGCTCCTCGTCCGTCTCGAAGGAGCCGTCGTCGACGATGGCTCCGGCGAGAGGCAGCACGTTGAAGGCGATCGGGCGCTTGTAGACGGCCGGCTCGGGGAAGTCCACGGCCTCGCCGTCGTGCGTCAGCTTGTCCGCGTCGGCGACGACCTTGGACGCCTGGCCGTGCAGCTCTGCCACACCGGCGAGCCCGGAGCCGGACACCGCCTGGTAGGTGGCCACCGTCAGCGCGTCGAGCCGCGCCTCGTCGTGCAGGGGGCGCAGCACGGGCATGGCGGCCATCGTGGTGCAGTTCGGGTTGGCGATGATGCCCTTGGGGCGGTTGCGGATCGCGTGTGCGTTGACCTCGGAGACCACCAGCGGGACCTCGGGGTCCTTGCGCCAGGCGGAGGAGTTGTCGATCACCACGGCGCCCTGCGAGGCGACCTTCTCGGCCAGCGCCTTCGACGTGGCGCCACCGGCGGAGAAGAGCACGATGTCGAGGCCCGTGTAGTCCGCGGTGGAGGCGTCCTCCACCGTGATGTCCTCGCCCTCGTACGCGATGGCGGAGCCGGCGGAGCGCGCGGAGGCGAAGAGCCGCAGTTCGGCGACGGGGAACTTCCGCTCGGCCAGAATCCTGAGCATGACTGTGCCGACCTGACCGGTGGCGCCGACGATTCCGACCTTCACTGGGACTCCTTCACGGACGTGCGAACGGACACGGTTGCCGGTCCATGATGCTTGTGTCCATGGCCTCCTTGTCCAATCCATTGTCCGTCCGGCGGACGGGGCGCGCACACGGCTGTGGGGCGGGAGCCCTTGAGAGCGCCCGCCCCACAGCCGTCACATGTCGTACGGATCACACCGCCATGACGGTTACGGCGTGACCTTCTCGATCACGACGCTGCCGGTGCCCGCGGCGGTGCCGCGGGTGTTCACCAGCTGGACCTCGCCGAAGAACTGCCGGCCCTCGGGAGCCGCTCCGGCGACGACGACCTCGGCGCCGACCTTGGCGGACGCGCCGGCGGCCAGGTTCACGGCCTTCGACTCGTCGACCTTGATCGCGCCGAGCGACGGGGCGTAGTACACGTCCCGGTAGTCGTATTCGGTGGTCCCGGCCGGGACCGAGTAGCCGTCGATCACGACGGTGTAGGTGCCGGCCGCCGGCTTCACCAGGCTGACCGACTCCTCGGAGCCCGCCGTGGTCGACGCGCCGACCTGCGTGCCGTCCTTGAGGACGTACAGGTCGATGTCGGCGTTGGCGTCCGAGGTGCCGCCGATGGCGACGTCCAGCTTCTCGACGCCCTCACCGATGGTCACCTCCTTGACGTACTCGCCGCCCGTGGCGATCGACGGACGCTCGACGTCCGCCGAACCGAGCGAGCCGCCCTTCAGGGAGCCCTTCAGCGCGCCGGCGTTGTTCGTGACGGTCCAGTCCACGGCGGCCGGGGTGCCGATCTTCGCCTCGGCGATGGTCCGCACCGCCGGGTCGAAGGTGACGCCCAGCAGCGAGATGTCCAGCTTGTACGGGTTGTCCAGCAGCGGTGACGTGCGGCGGGACTCGACCTCGATCTCCCAGACGCCGGGCTGCGGGTCCTTGTAGGAGCGCGCGTCCGGACGGCAGGTGTTCGTCGGGCTCTCGTAGTTCGGGTAGCAGAAGATCGTGGAGCTGTCCTCCACGCCGACCCCGTAGGGGTGGAGGGAGATGAACCGCGTCTGGCTGCCCGAGCGCAGGGCGCTCAGCGCGACCTCGAGGGTCTTCGCGCCCTCGGGCACGTTCACGAAGTACGACGTGGTGCCGTTGCGCTGCACCGAGCCGGTCGTCGAGAAGGCGTACCCCGGCTTCACGAGCTCCTTGGCCACGACCACGGTGGAAAGGATCTGCTGGTCGATGCCCGAGGTCCGGCTGTCGTCCACCTGCAGGATCGCGCTGTGGACGCCGTCCGTGCGCGGCTTCGCCTGGACCTTGACCGTCACCGGGGTGCCGAGCGGCAGCGAGACGGTGCTCGAACCGGTCAGGGAGAAGGTGCCGTCGTTGTTCTTCCACGACAGCTTGTGCTTCACGGCCTTGTCCGGGCCCGTGGTGCGGGTGACGGTGACGTCGTACGACTTCTTCTGGCCGGCCTTCAGGCCGCCCTCACGGTCGTACAGGCCGGTGCCGAAGCCCGGGTCCTTCAGCGCGAAGTCGATCGCGGTGTCGACCGGGGCCTTGACCGAGTACTCGTGCGCCGGGGCGCCCTGCTTCTCGATCTGCTTCCACGCGCCGACGATGTCGATCAGACCGGCGCCCTGGGCGTGCGCGGGCACACCGGCGATGTGGGTGGCGGTGCTGGTCAGCGCCGTACGCAGGTCGGCCGGCGGCAGCTCGATGTGCTTCTGCTTCGCGGCGGACAGCAGCAGCGCCGTGGCGCCCGCGGCCTGCGGCGAGGACATCGAGGTCCCCTGCAGCATGGAGTAGCCGGCGGGAAGCGTGTAGCCCGACTCCTTGACCGGACCGCCGGGGAACCAGGTCTGCGTGGTGTTGATCGACGCGCCCGGCGCCGTCAGGGTCGGCGTGAAGCCGCCGTCCTCGCGCGGGCCGCGCGAGGAGAAGGGGAGCATGTCGTACTTCTTGGTGACGTTTGAGCCGTAGTTGGCGGCCCAGGTCTCCTTGGAGATCGACGCGCCCACCGAGATGACGTGGTCGGCGAGACCGGGGTCACCGATGGTGTTGACGCCCGGGCCCTCGTTGCCGGCCGAGATGACCAGCTGGACGCCGTAGATGTCGATGAGGCGCTTGTAGAGCTCGGCGCGCGCGTTGTTGCCGTCGTTGAGCGGCGGCAGGCCGCCGATCGACATGTTGACGACGTCGACGCCGCGGTTGACGACGAGGTCGATCATGCCCTCGGTCAGCGCGATGTTGGTGCAGCCGCCGGACCAGGTGCAGGCACGGGAGGAGACGACCTTGGCGCCGGGCGCCGCGCCGTTCATCTTCCCGCCGAACAGGCCGTTGGCCGCGGTGATGCCCGCGACGTGGGTGCCGTGCTCGCTCTCGATGACGCCGATGCTGACGAAGTCGGCCTTGGCGCCGGCCGCGTTGTACACGACGTTCTTGCGGGTCTCCACGACGAACGGGATGCGCTCGGCGATCTGCGTCGCCGGGTTGTCCGTGCCGAAGTAGGCGACCTGGTGCTTGTCCTTGTACGGCTTCAGCGCGGCGTCGTCGCGGAAGTCCGCGTTGTCGTTCAGGTCGACGCGGACGGTGCCGGCGACCGGGTCGTAGAGCACGGCCCACACGTCGGTGGTGTCGCCGTCCCGGTTCAGGTCCCCGGCCATGTCGCCACCCTTGGTGGCGGCCTCGGAGAAGAGCCGGATCCGGTAGGACCCCTCGGGCGCCGAGTAGGTGCGGCCGCCGCTGGTGAACGTCGGGCCGGTCACGGCCTGGTCCATCCGCAGCCAGGTGCCGTCGCCGTCGCTGACGGGGTCGGTCGCCGTCACCCAGTCGACGATCTTGCGCTCGCCGGTGGTGGTCTTCTGGAGCGCGGGGTGGCCGAGGTCGACACCGGAGTCCAGGACACCGATGGTGATCCCGCGGCCGTCGGCCTTCGGGTGCTGCTTCACGAAGTCGACGGCGCCCGTCTCGAAGGACGGGTTGTACGGGTTCTTCGCGGGGGTGTGCTTGCCGGGCGCCGGGTAACTGCCCGTCGCCTTCTGCTGCTTGACCCCGGCGGCCCGGTCGCCCGCGGGCGTCGGGTCGTCCAGCTCGATCTCCTGCTTGAGGTCGATCCCCTGGACGGACGAGAGCTTCTGCGCCGCCTTGATGGTGGCCTCGGCGGTCGCGGTCGGGACAGTCGCCCGGACGTAACCGAGCTTGTCGTAGGTCTGCCCCACGACGGACCCCTTGACGGCGTCCAGCTGGTCGCGCACCTGCTCGGTCGCACCGGGCGTGGTGGCGACCATCATGGTGACGTTCTTCTCGCCCTCGGCCTCGGCCTTCGCCAGCACATCGGCGTCGGCCTCGCCCAGCTTGTCGCCCTTCACGCTCGCGGCGGCGGGTTTCACCGGGGCGGGCGCGGGGTCGTCGGCGGCGAAGACCGGGGCGGCGCCGGAGGCGGCCAGTGCGGCCGCCAGGCCGGCCGCGGCCGCGATGCGGGCCGCGCGTCTCGCCCCGGGTATGGAGCTGGGGGATTCCTTGGTCATGAGCATCCCTGTTTTGTGAAAGAAAGAGAGAGTCCGGAATTCGGTACCCGATGACCGCTCAGCCTTTCGTAAATGACAGGGGTTTGTGGAGAGTTGACGGGGACCAAACCGGGACATGGCGTAGATCCGCCACTGGTCCGGTTGCGCCAGCCGAGGACCGGCCGCCGCGCGCCCGCCGGGGATCGCGGGACGGCCCTCAGCGCGGCAGAACCACCACGTACGCGGCCGGCTCGCGGTCCTCGGCCGCCATCATCGCCGTGCGCGGCACCACCGCCTGCTGCGCCATGACCTCGCGCAGCTGCGCGGGTGTCACCCGCACCACCGTGACTCCGAGGCGCTCCAGGTGTTCCCGGTCGGCGGCGAAGACGACCCCGTCCTCCCGGGGCGAGCGGGTGCCCAGTTCGAGGGCGACGGCCTGCTCCGGCCAGTACGCGTCCACCCCGCCCAGGACGCGGCCGCCGGGCAGCGACAGCTCCACGTTCCACAGGGGTTCCGGCAGCCCGTGGGTGCGCACCATCTCGTACAGCCGGCCCTCCGCGACCGAGCGGCCCTCGACGAGCAGCGCGTCCACGGCGTCCACCACGTGCGGGCGGCCCAGCAGCTTGGCCGCGTTCAGTTCCCGCACGACCGCCGCGGGTTCGCAGTGTCCGCCGCGTACCGCCTCGGTCAGGATCCTGCGCACCGTCGACGCGTCCGTGAGCGCCGAGACCGTGTCGGCGAGGGCGCGCTCGACGGGCGCCAGCGGTACCCCGGACCGCCGCTGGGGCCTCGGCAGGACGGCCGCCCTGGTCACCTGGACGAACCGGGTGGACCGCAGCCGCCTGGTGCGCGGCACCAGGACGTCGATGCGGTGCAGCGCGATCGTCGGGGGCGCGGACGCGAAGCCGTACAGCGCCAGGGCCGCCAGGCCGGTGACCATCGCCTCGCCGTAACCGGGTCCGGCCTGCGCCGGGACGCCCCGGCGGGCGGCGGCCGGGGGCCTGCCGCCGTACAGCAGCGCGCCGTGCACCCGGTCCTCGTCCGTCGCCCGGCCGGAGTGCAGGAGGAAGACGCCGGGGAGCAGTTGCTGCCAGGGGCCGCCGGGCAGGCACTGGGCGGCGGTCTGCGCCGCGGTCACGCCCCGGGCGCGCAGCTGGGCGGCGGACTGCACGCGGTGGCGCACCGCGGCGACGGTGTGGGGGGAGGGCGGGGTGTTCTGGGTCATGCCGGGGAGGTTCCCGCAGGTCCGCGCCGCGGTAGCCGGTGTTACACGTCCGTCGACATTCCAGGACAACGCCGTTCAAAAGCACAGCAGTTCGAGTGCCGAAAAGAGTGGTCGCGACGGGGAATGTGCGGCGCGCGCCCCGCACGCGTGTGCGGGGCGCGCACCGGGTTCTCACTCCGCCGCGTCGCGCTCCTGGCCCCGCAGCGTCCGCGCCAGGTCGTCCCGCGCCTCCAGGACCAGCCGCCGCAGCGCGGGTGCCGCGTCCGGGTGCGAGGTCAGCCACGCGTCCGTCGCGGTGAGGGTCGCGGGGTCGTCCTGCAGCCCCGGGAACAGGCCCTTGACCACGTCGATGCCGATCTGGATGGAGCGCTCGGCCCACACCCGCTCGATCGCCTCGAAGTACGAGGCCGTGTACGGCGCCAGCAGCTCACGCTGCGAGGCCTGCTCGAAACCGGCGATCGTCGCCCCGACCAGGGCGTTGGACAGCTTGTCGGACTCGACGACCGCCGCCCACGCCTGAGCCTTGACCGCGGCCGAGGGGCGCGACGCGAGGCACCGCACGTGGTGCCGCTTGCCCGACGCGGTGTCGTCGCGGGCGAGTTCGGCGTCCACGGCCGCCTCGTCCGCCGCGCCGTGCGAGACCAGCGGGGACAGGAAGGCCCAGCGCAGCTCCTGGTCGACGTCCAGGCCCTCGATCACGGCCGTGCCGTCGAGCAGCCCGGCCAGCAGCTGCAGGTCCGCGTCCGATGAGGCCACCGCGGCGAGGAACCGGGCCCACGTCAGCTGGTGCTGGCTCCCCGGCTCCGCGCGCCGCAGCTCGCGCAGCGCGCCCTCGGCCAGGGCCCGGCCGCCCTCCTCGCGCCAGCCCGGCGCGGCGTAGTGGTCCACGGCGGACCGGGCCCAGGTGTGCAGCATCTGCAGGACGCCGATGTCCGTCTCGCGGCCGGCGGAGGTCAGCACCAGGGAGACGAAGTCCCGGGCCGGCAGCACCGCGTCACGCGTCAGGTTCCACAGCGCCGACGAGCACAGCGCGCGGGCCAGCGGGTCGGTGATGTCACCGAGGTGATCGCGGAGGGTGTCCAGCGACCGCTCGTCGAAGCGGATCTTGCAGAACGTGAGGTCGTCGTCGTTGACCAGCACCAGGTCGGGCCGCTCGGCCCCGGCCAGCTCCGCGACCACGGTGCGTGCGCCCGCGACGTCGGTCTCGGCGCGGGCGTACCGCTCCACCGTGCCCTCGGGGGTGAGCCGGTACAGGCCCACCGCGACCCGGTGCGGCCGCAGCTCGGGATGCGAGGCGGCGGCCTCCTGCGTCACGGCGAGCTCCGCGACGCGGCCCTCGTCGTCGTAGGTCACGACCGGGGTCAGCGTGTTGACGCCGGCGGTCTGCAGCCACGCGCGCGACCAGGCCGTCATGTCGCGCCCGGACGTCTCGGCCAGCACCGACAGCAGGTCGCCCAGCTCGGTGTTCCCGTAGGCGTGCCGCTTGAAGTACCGGCGCGCGCCCTCCAGGAACGCGTCGCGTCCCACATAGGCCACGAGCTGCTTCAGCACGGAGGCGCCCTTGGCGTACGTGATCCCGTCGAAGTTCAGCTTGGCGTCCTCCAGGTCACGGATGTCGGCCGTGACCGGATGCGTGGACGGCAGCTGGTCGGCGCGGTACGCCCAGGCCTTGCGGTTGTTCGCGAAGGTGATCCAGCCGTTGGTGAAGCGGGTCGCCTCCACCATCGAGAACGTCCCCATGAAGTCGGCGAAGGACTCCTTCAGCCACAGGTCGTCCCACCACCGCATCGTGACCAGGTCGCCGAACCACATGTGCGCCATCTCGTGCAGGATGACGTTCGCGCGGCGCTCGTAGGACGCCGAGGTGACCTTGCCGCGGTAGACGTACTCCTCGCGGAAGGTGACCAGGCCCGGGTTCTCCATCGCGCCGAGGTTGTACTCCGGCACGAACGCCTGGTCGTACTTCCCGAAGGGGTACGGGTAGTCGAAGTGGTCGTGGAAGAAGTCCAGGCCCTGCTTCGTGACGAGGAAGATGTCGTCCGCGTCGAAGTGGCGCGCGAGCCCCTTGCGGCACATGGCGCCCAGGGGGATCTCCAGCTTCTCGCCGTCGTCGGACGTACGGGTGTAGCTGTCGGTCACGTAGTGGTACGGCCCCGCCACGACCGCGGTGATGTACGTCGAGATCGGCAGGGTCTCCGCGAACCGGTGGACCTCGCCGTCCTGCGACTCCTCCGCGCCGTTGCTCCACACCCGCCAGCCCTCGGGCGCCGTCACCTCGAAGCGGTAGGGCGCCTTGAGGTCGGGCTGCTCGAAGTTGGCGAAGACGCGCCGGGCGTCGGCAGGCTCGTACTGCGTGTAGAGGTAGACCTCGCCGTCCTCCGGGTCGACGAAGCGGTGCATGCCCTCGCCGGTCCTGCTGTACGCGCACTGCGCGTCGACGACCAGGACGTTGTCGCCCTCGGAGAGGTCGTCCAGCGCGATCCGGGTGCCGTCGAAGACCGCCGCCGGGTCCAGGTCCTTCCCGTTCAGCGACACGGCGCTCACGGCCGGGGCCACCAGGTCGGCGAAGGTCGAGGCCCCGGGGCGGGCGGCGCGGAAGCGGATCGTCGTCCGCGAGCGGAAGGTGCGCGGACCGGCCTCCCCGTCGGCCCCGCCGGGCTCGCCGACGGCGGAACGCAGGTCCAGGGCGACCTCGTATCCGTCGACGGTCAGCAGCTCGGCCCTCGCGCGGGCCTCGTCGCGGGACAGGTTTTCACCGGGCACGGAACACTCCTTCGTGTCTCATTCGAACACCTTTGATCCTCGCATGCGGGCATCCGGCGGCGTGCACGGGAATGGCCTGAGTGCTCCGTGGTGTTCTGCGGAAAGGTGCAGACCGATTTCATGAGGAGAGACATGCCCGAGAACAGCACGGCCGCCGGCAAGGTCCCGGTCGACTTCTGGTTCGACCCGCTCTGTCCCTGGGCGTGGATGACCTCCCGCTGGGTGCTCGAGGTGGAGAAGCTCCGCGACATCGAGGTCCGCTGGCACGTGATGAGCCTGGCCGTCCTCAACGAGAGCCGGATCGACGAGCTGCCCGAGAAGTACGCGGACGTGATGCGCACGACGGCGTGGGAGTCCGTCCGCATCGTCATCGCCGCGCAGCAGAAGCACGGGGACGAGGTCGTCGGCCCCCTCTACAACGCACTCGGCACCCGCATCCACAACAACGGCGAGGGCCTCACCCGCGAGGCGTACGCGGGCGCCCTGGCGGACGTCGGTCTGCCGGCCGACCTGCTGGAGTACGCCGACTCCGACGCGTTCGACAAGGAGCTGCGCGCCTCCCACCAGGAGGGCATCGACAAGGTGGGCCAGGACGTCGGCACACCGGTCATCGCCGTACCCGGCTCGGACGGCAAGCAGGTCGCCTTCTTCGGTCCCGTCGTCACCCCCGCCCCGAAGGGCGAGGACGCGGCGAAGCTCTGGGACGGCACCCTGCTGGTCGCCTCGATCCCCGGCTTCTACGAGCTCAAGCGGACCCGGACCCAGGGCCCCGTCTTCGACTGATCCCGCGCGCTGCCGCAGGCCCGGACCGGCCGCACCGGTCCGGGCCGCGGTGCGCCTGCCGCGCGGCGTGGACGCCCCCGGGTATTGCCGAAGGGCTGAACCGTCGTTCATGATCTGGCCATGCCAGCTGCCGGTCCGGACCGTCCCGCGGCCCCGCCCCTGCCGCGCACCGTGCGGATCGGATACGGGCTCGGCTCGCTGTGCACGGGCACCTTCGCCACCGTGCCCGGCCTGATCCTGCTCTACTACCTGACCAACGTCCTCGCCGTGCCCGCCGCCGTGGCGGGCGCCGCCGTGTTCCTGCCCAAGGCGTGGGACGTCCTCGTCAACCCGCTGGTCGGCGCGCTCTCCGACCGCAGCCGGCTGCGCGGTGGACCGCGCCGCCCGTTCCTCCTGGCCGGCGCCTGCACCCTGCCGCCGCTCTTCGCGCTGATCTTCGCGGCGCCGCCCCTGCGCGGAGCCGCGGCCGCCGCCTACGTCGGCGCCCTGTTCCTCCTCGCCGCCACCGCGTACGCCGTCTTCCAGGTGCCGTACGTGACCATGCCCGCCGAGATGACCGAGGACCCGCGTGAACGCGGGCGCGTCCTCGGCTGGCGGGTGGGGTTCCTCGGCGTCGCGATCCTCCTGTCCGGCGCGCTCGCCCCCTCGATCGCCCACGCCGACGGCGACACCCCGCAGAGCTACCGGACGATGGGCGCCGTCGTCGCCCTGCTCCTGGCCGCCGGGATGTTCGGGGCGTGGGCCGCCACCCGCCGCGCCCCGGCCGTCGCCCGCAGCGAGGCCGAACCCTCCCTCCGGGCACAGCTCGCCGCCGCCCGCTCCAGCAGGCCGTTCCTCCACCTGGCCGGGATGTGGACGCTCCAGGCCCTCGCCATCGGCGTGATGCTCGCCGGGGTCCAGTACTTCGCGACGTACACCCTCGGCTCGGCGGGCGCCGTCACCCCGCTGTTCGTCTGCCTGATCGGCCCGCTCGTCCTCTTCATGCCGCTGTGGAACAGACTGGCCCGGCGCAAGGGCGTGACGTACGCCCAGTGGTGCGCGTCGCTGCTCTACACCTGCGGCGCCGTGCTCCTCGGCCTCACCGGCGTCGCGGGCCCGGCCGTCGGGTACGCCGCGGTGGTCCTCGTCGGCATCGCCTACGCCGGGCTGCAGTTGCTGCCGCTCACCATGCTCGCGGAGACCCTGGCCGCCGACGCCGTCGTCACCGGCAGGCGCAGGGCCGCCACCTTCACGGGGCTGTGGACGGCGGCCGAGACCCTGGCCTTCGCCCTGGGCGCCGGCGTGTTCGCCCTCGTCCTCGCCGCGACCGGCTTCCGCTCGTCCGACGCCGCGCACCAGGTGGAGCAGCCGCACGCGGCCCTCACCGGCATCACCGCGGGGATGAGCCTGCTGCCCGCCGTCCTCGCCGCCGCGAGCCTCCTGCTGCTGAGCCGCTACCGCGTGACGCCGACCCTGCCCCACCCCCTCCAGGAAGAGCCCGCCCGTGCCGACTGAACCCGCCCTGCCCGACGGCCGCCCCGCCACCGAGGTGCTCGCCGAACTGCGCGCGCTGCGCGAGGCGGACGCGCCCACCCGTGGGGGCCGTACCTTCGCCTACGTCTACGACGCCGGGCTGGAAGGGCTGGACGAGCTGGCCGCCGACGCGTACACCGCCTTCGCCACGGTCAACGCCCTCGATCCCACGGTCTTCCCGAGCGTCGCCCGGCTGGAGAACGACCTGGTGGCGGCCGTCGCCGCGCTGCTCGGCGCCCCGGGTGCCCAGGGGACGTTCACCAGCGGCGGCACGGAGAGCATCCTGCTCGCGGTCAAGACCGCCCGCGACCACGGCCGCGCCGAGCGCGGGATCACCGAGCCCCGGATGGTGCTGCCCTCCACCGCCCACGCGGCCTTCCACAAGGCCGCCGCCTACCTCGGTGTCGAACCCTTCGTGGTGCCCGTCGACCCCGTCACCTTCCGCGCCGACGCCGAGGCCATGGCCGCCGCGCTGGACGACCGCACCGTGCTGGTGGTCGCCTCGACGCCCTCGTACGCGCACGGAGTGATCGATCCGGTGGCCGGGATAGCGGCTGCCGCCGCCGCGCGCGGGGTGCTCTGCCATGTGGACGCCTGCATCGGGGGCTGGATCCTGCCCTACCTGCGGCGCGCCGGGCGCGAGGTGCAGCCCTTCGACCTGTCCGTGCCGGGCGTCACCTCCCTCTCCGTGGACCTGCACAAGTACGGCTACGCGGACAAGGGCGCCTCCGTGGTCCTCTACCGCGATGCCGCGCTCCGCCGGTACCAGTACTTCGCCCACGCGGGCTGGCCCGGCTACCCCGTCGTCAACCCGACGGTGCAGGGCACCAAGTCCGGGGGACTGCTGGCCCAGGCATGGGCGGTCCTCCAGCACGTCGGCGAGGAGGGGTACACCGCGCTCGCCGGCCGGGTGGGGGAGGCGTCGGACCGGCTGCTCGCCGGGCTGCGCTCCATCGACGGCGTCCGCGTCCTGGGTGATCCCGCGGCCGGGCTCGTCGCGTTCACCGTCGCCGGGCGGGAGGACGGGGCCCCCGACCTCAGCCTGCTCCTGCACCTGGCCGACGAGATGCGCGAGCTGGGCTGGTACCTCCAGCCGCAGCTCTCCTTCGACGGCCTGCCGCCCAACCTCCACCTCACCCTGACGCCCGCCACCGTCGGCCAGGTCGGACCGCTCCTCGACGACCTCACCGCCGCGCTGGCGAAGGCCCGGGCGCTGGACCCGGTGGCGGTCGACCCGGCCCTCGCGTCGTTCGCGGCCGGGCTGGATCCCGCGACGCTCGGCCCGGACGAGATCGACGCCGTCCTCGCCTTCGCCGGACTCGGCGGCGACGGTGGACTCCCGGGCCGGATGGCACCCGTGCTCGTCCTGCTCGACGCGCTGCCCCGGGCGCTCAAGGAGCGGCTGCTGGCCGAGTTCATCGGTTCCGTCTTCAGGATCTGACGCACGCCCGCGGCGCACGGCATGGGTGAGCCCCCGCGAGTCATGTCCTCGCGGGGGCTCACCGTTCATCCGCCTGCCCGGTGAAGGTTGAGAAGACGATCACGAGGCAGGACGCATCGGGTCCGTCAGGGGGCCAGCAGCAGTACGTCGGCGCGCTCCTTGGCCGCGGCGTAGCGCTTGGCCACGTCCTGCCAGTTGACGACGCGCCACATCGCCTCGATGAAGTCGACCTTCTGGTTCTTGTACTGCAGGTAGAAGGCGTGCTCCCAGGCGTCGAAGACCAGGATCGGGACCGAGCCCTGGCCGACGTTGCCCTGGTGGTCGTAGACCTGCTCGACGATCAGCCTGCCGCTGAGGGGCTCGTAGGCGAGGACGCCCCAGCCGGAGCCCTGCGTGGTCGCCGCGGCCTTCGTCAGCTGGGACTTGAAGCCGGCGTACGAGCCGAAGGACTCCGTGATCGCGTCCGCGAGGTCGCCCACTCCGTCCGCCGCGAGCGGCTCGCCGCCGCCGTCACCGGTCATGTTGTGCCAGTAGATCGAGTGCAGGATGTGGCCCGACAGGTGGAAGGCGAGGTTCTTCTGGAGGCCGTTGACGGCGCCCCAGGCCTCCTTGTCGCGGGCCTCCTCCAGCTGCTCCAGGGTGTCGTTCGCACCCTTGACGTACGCCGCGTGGTGCTTGTCGTGGTGGAGCTCGATGATCTGCGGGTTGATGACCGGTTCGAGCGCCGCGTAGTCGTACGGGAGTTCCGGAAGCGTGTACGTGGCCATGGGTTCGAACCCTCCAACTGCTGACAGGTTGTTGTTGCTAGTCATTCGCAATTGCAGGCTAGCAGGGGTAGGCCACGGAAGTGATCAGCCCTTGGTCTCAGGCCTGGATAATCGCGGGACGGCATGACGGAGGGGGAGCCGATGGTGGACGTACGGGAAGGGCGGCCCGAGGAGGCCGGCGCACTGACCGGCCTGGCGCTGCGGTCCAAAGCGCACTGGGGGTACGACGAGGAGTTCCTGGCGGCGTGCCGGGACGAACTGACGGTGAGCCCCGACGACACGGCGGACGGCCGCACGGTGGTCGCTGAGGAGCACGGCCGTGCCGGCCGCGTCCTGGGCTTCGCCACGCTGGCCGGAGAGCCACCCGAGGGCTCCCTGGCCATGATGTTCGTCGAGCCGGACGCCATCGGACGGGGCGTGGGGCGGCTCCTGTTCGAGCACATCGTGGTACGGGCGCGGCGGTCCGGGTTCGTACGGCTCACCATCGACGCCGACCCCAACACCGAGGCGATCTACACGGCGATGGGCGCGGTGCGGATCGGCTCGACGCCGTCGGGCTCCGTGCCGGGCCGGAGGCTGCCGCTGCTGGAGCTCGTCCTCAGGTGACGGGCAGGCGGGGGGCTTCGGTGCCCCGCGCGCGATCGCGGCGCAGCCCCGGCGCCAGGAGCAGTGTCACGACGAGGGAGGCCGCGGCCATCACCGTGATCGCCGTCGCGGGGGAGCTCCACCGGGCGACGGTGCCCGCCAGCGCGGCCGCGACGCCCTGCAGGGCGAGCATTCCCGACGCGTGCAGGCCGAGGGCCTGCCCGGTCGACGCCTCCGGGGTCAGGGCCATCAGCCGCTCCTGGAGCAGGAGGCTCGCCGAGAAACCCGTCGACGCCATGGTGGCGAGAACGAGAGACCACGGCAGCCCCGGCCGCCACGCGAACAGGAGATAGGGGGTGGCGAGCAGCAGGAGCACCGGCGTACCGAGCCGGCCGTGCCATCGCGGTGGCACCAGACGTCCCGCCACCGTGTCCCCGGCCAGCATCCCGAGCGCGGCGCACGCGAAGAGCAGCCCCGCCCGGTCCGGCATGTACGGGACGAAGAGCGACTCGCAGCCGACGACCAGGCCGTTGGGCAGCCAGAGGGCGAGGTAGACGCGCCGCCTGGGGGCCGAGGACAGCAGCAGCGCGTTCGTCCGCCAGGTCTCGGCCACCGAGGGCCTGCCCGCCGCCCGGGCCGGCCGCCGGGACAGACCGAACCGGGCCACCGCGGCACCGGCGGCGTACAGCGCGGCGGCGACCAGCAGGGTGCCGCGCGGGGACAGGGCCGCGACCAGGACGCCTCCGGCCGCGTAACCGCAGACCTGCACGGTGCCCGCGCACATGTTGAGCACCGAACGCCCCAGCAGGTACGCCTCCCTGGGCAGGATCTCGCCGAGCAGCCCGTACCGCACCCCGCCGGCCACGGCGGCGACCGCACCCTCGCCCAGGACCACGGCGAACACCACGGGCAGCGGCAGCCCGGGCACGGCGAGGACGGCGGTGCCGAGTCCGAAGACCAGGGCGGCGCAGCTCAGCCCCGCACGCGGCGGGAGCCGGTCCGCCGCCGACATGAGCAGGGTCGCGCCGATCAACTGGGCCAGCGAGGAGCCGAACATGGAGAGCGCGGAGAGCAGGGGAGACCCCGTGGCCGAGAACACGAGGATCCCCAGGGCCAGTCCGCCCGTGGTCGACGCCGCGCCCTGCAGGGCGCCGGTCGCGAAGAGGGCGCCGAACTGCGGCACGCGGAAGACTTCCCGGTAGGTGAGCATGCCGGGGAGTCTCGGCCGGTGCCCCGTGCGGCCGTTACTGTTTCGCGGGGAGGCGAAACGTGGGGTGGTGGCAGGTCGGCGCGGACACACTGGCCGCGGGCAGGTTCGTCGTGTCGGAACTGGCCGAGGTCACGGCCACGCTCCAGTTCCTGTACCGCGGCACGGCGGCGAACCCCGCCGAACGCTCGTGGCTGGACACGCACGGACCCGCCTACCGCGCCCGCCTCGCCGACGATCCGGCCGCGGAACGTCTTGTCGGGATCGGGCTCGGCGGCCACTGGAACGCGGACTTCCTCACCCCCACGCCCAGCGGCCCCGGCACGTTCGCCCAGGAAGTCGACCGGGTGCGGCGGACGTCCCGGGAGGACGCCCGTGCGGACCTGGAGGTCTCGGGAGGGGGCCCGCTGCCGGCCGTGCTGCTCGCCGCCGACCTGCCGCGGTGCGCCGCCGGTCTGCTGGAATGGGTGTGGGAGCGCGTCGTGCGCCCGGACTGGCCGCGTCGGCGCCGGATCATCGAGGCTGACGTCGTGGCGCGCGCCGCCCAGCTGAGCCGGGGCGGCTGGGCCGCGACTCTGGAGAGCCTGAACCCGGGCATGCGCTGGCTGGGCGGAAGCAGGCTCCAGGTCAACCCGCGTGACTACCCGCCACGTGAACTGGCCGGCGCGAACCTGGTGTTCGTCCCGGTCACGCCCCGTCAGGGGTGGGTCTCCTGGGACGCGTCGGCGCAGCGGTACGCGATCGTGTACGCGTGTTCGGGGGTCCTCTCCGACGCGGGCCGGCCCGTGGTGCCCGACAGCCTCGGCCGGCTGCTCGGACCGGCGCGCGCCGGCGTCCTCGTGCTCCTCGACCGGCCAAGGAGCACCACGGAGCTGGTGGCACTGACCGGGCAGGGGCTCGGGTCGGTGGGCCGGCACCTGAAGGTGCTGCTGGACGCGGGGCTCGCCGGGCGCCGCAGGTCGGGCCGCTCCGTCCTCTACTTCCGCACGGAGGCCGGCGACGTGCTCCTGCGGGCTCAGCCGGGCTGAGGCGCGGCCGCCTCCAGGTCGTCGATACTGCCGGACATGAGGGTGCGCACGTGCGCGGTGATGTGTTCGGCGGGCCAGTCCCACCAGGCGAGGGCGAGGAGCCGGGCGATGTCCTTCCCGTCGTGGCGCATGCGGATCAGCTTCGCCGGGTTGCCGCCGACGACGCCGTAGTCCGGCACGTCGGAGGTGACGACCGACCCGGTGGCGAGGATCGCGCCGTTCCCGATGCGTACGCCCGGCATCACGGTCACCCCGTGGCCGAACCACACGTCGTGGCCGACCACGGTGTCGCCCCGGCCGGGCAGCCCGGTGAGCAGGTCGAAGTGGTCCGCCCAGGAGCCCCCCATCGTGGGGAAGGGGAACGTGGAGGGCCCGTCCATACGGTGGTTGGCGCCGTTCATGATGAACCGCACCCCGGTCCCGATGGCGCAGAACCGGCCGATGACCAGCTTCTCCGGGCCGTAGTGGTACAGCACGTTGCGGGTCTCGAAGGCCGTCGCGTCATCGGGGTCGTCGTAGTAGGAGTAGGCGCCGGCCTCGATGAGGGGGGAGGTGACGAGCGGCTTCAGCTGCACCACCCTCGGCTGGCCGGGCATCGGGTGCAGCACGGTCGGATCCGCGGGGAGAAGTGGACTCATGGGGGGCACCCTCGCAGAAGGACCGTGCCGCCTGCACTCAGTTTTGGGCCGGGGCGGTCCGCTCGGCCCGCTTCTGGCGCACCAGGCCGGTCACGATCAGCGCGGCGGTCAGCGCACCGGTCGCCAGCAGCTGGTCGCGCGTGCCGGGCTGGCGCAGCATCAGGAGGAAGATGCCGGCCATGGCGGCCAGCGCCACGATCGTCAGCACCGGGAAGAGCCACATGCGCACGACGAGCCGGTCCGGCGCCTCCCGCTCGGTCCGCCTGCGCAGGATCAGCTGCGAGACGGCGATGAAGATCCAGACGACCAGGATCACGGCGCCGATCATGTTGAGGAGCCATGGGAAGACGTCCTCGGGGCGCCAGTAGCTGAGCAGCACGCACAGGAAACCGAAGACGGACGAGGCGAGCACCGCGTTGCGGGGGACACCCGAGGACACCTTGCCGAGGACCTTCGGGCCCTGGCCGCGGGCGACGAGGGAGCAGGCCATGCGCGAGGAGCCGTAGATGTTCGCGTTCATCGCGGAGAGCAGGGCGACGAGGATGACCACGTTCATGATCTCCGCCGCGCCGCTGATGCCGAGGTGGTCGAGCATCGCGTAGAACGGGCCGACTTCGGCGACCTGGGGGTCGTCCCAGGGGACGAGGGTGACGACGACCGCCATCGAGCCGACGTAGAAGACCGCGATCCGCCACATCGCCGTACGTACGGCCTTGGCGACGCCCCGCACCGGGTTCTCGGACTCCGCCGCCGCGATGGTGACCGTCTCCAGGCCGCCGTACGCGAAGACGGAGGCCAGCAGTCCGATGATGAACCCGTTCGAGCCGTGCGGCAGGAACCCGCCGTCCGCGGTGAGGTTCGAGGCGCCGGGGGAGTCCGTGCCGGGCAGGAGGCCCAGGACGGCGAGCACGCCGAGCACCAGGAAGAGGCTGATCGCGACGACCTTGAGCGCCGCGAACCAGAACTCGAACTCGCCGAAGTTCTTCACCGCGGCCAGGTTCGTGCCGAGGAACACCAGCATGAACAGGGCCACCCACGCCCACTCCGGAGTCCCCGGCAGCCAGCCCGTGACGATCTGCGCGGCGCCGATGCCCTCCAGGCCGACGGCGACGCAGAGCAGCACCCAGAACGACCACCCGGCGGTGAAGCCCGCCCACGGTCCGATCGCCCGTTCCGCGTGGACGGAGAAGGAGCCGGACGCGGGGTTGGCCGCGGACATCTCGCCGAGCATCCGCATCACGAACATGACCAGCAAGCCGGAGATGCCGTAGGCGACGACGATGGACGGGCCCGCCGACGCGATCCCCGCACCCGAGCCGACGAACAGCCCGGCGCCGATGACACCCCCGAGGGCGATCATCGACAGGTGGCGCTGCTTGAGGCCGTGGGTGAGGGCGGAGTCGGCGGTGGGGGCCGCGGAGTCCGTGGGGGGCGGCGCAGAGGTCCGGGACATGGGGCGGCTCTGTTCACTGGTGGGGACAGGGGACGGCCCACAGTCTGAACACGCGTCCCGGCGACAGGGAACGGCTGTCCGCTATACGGTCACCGGGTTCACACATCGTGCCCACCCGCCTACCGCCGGGCCTGTGACTCCCGCACGGCCGCCACGACCAGCACGACGCCGGTGGCCCCCGCCGACCACAGCACCTGCGGGCGGGCCGTGTCGTCGGTGAGCATCAGCAGCAGGACGCCCAGCAGACCGGCCAGCGTCACCCAGGTCAGATACGGGAAGCACCACATCCGCAGCGCCAGGCCGCCGGGCGCCTCGCGCTCCAGCGTGCGCCGCAGCCGCAGTTGGGAGGCCGCGATCAGGCCCCACACGAACAGCAGCACCGCGCCGACCGAGTTGAGCATGTAGAGGAACACCGTGTCGGGCCAGCGGAGGTTGAGCAGGACGGAGACGAACCCGAAAGCCACCGAGGCCAGCACCGCGCGCCGGGGGACCCCGCCGCCGGCCGGCCCGGCCGCGGCCCTGAGCAGACCGCGCGGCGCCTCCCCGCGCTCGGCCAGCGAGAAGATCATGCGTGACGATCCGTACAGGTTGGCGTTCAGCGCGGAGAGCAGCGCGACGAACACCACGATGTTCATGATCTGCCCGGCCGACGGCACGCCCAGCGAGTCCAGGACCTTCACGTACGGGCTCAGTCCCGCCCGTTGCGCGGTCCACGGCAGCACGGTCACGACGACCAGCATGGAACCGACGTAGAAGAAGAGGATGCGCACCACCGCGCTGCGCACCGCGCGGCCCACCGCGCGCGCCGGATCGTCGGTCTCGGCCGCCGCGATCGTGACGACCTCCAGCCCGCCGAAGGCGAACACCACGGTGAGCACACCGGAGACGACCCCGCTCCAGCCGTTCGGGAGGAAACCGCCCCGGCCGGTCAGATTCGTCAGACCCACCGGATCCGTGTCCGGGAGCAGGCCGAGGACGGCCAGCAGGCCGAGCACCAGGAAGGCCGCGATGGCGGTCACCTTGAGCGCGGCGAACCAGAACTCGAACTCGCCGAAGTTCTTCACCGCCGTCAGGTTGGCCACCGTGAACACGACCATGAACAGCAGCACCCACAGCCACTGATCCACCGCGGGCACCCACCCGTGGGCGATCTGCGCGGCGGCGGTCGCCTCCACGGCGAGGACCACCACCAGCAGGAACCAGTAGAGCCAGCCCACCCCGAAACCGGCCCAGCGGCCGAGCGCGCGCTCCGCGTGGACGGAGAACGACCCGGACGCGGGCATCGCCGCCGACATCTCGCCCAGCATCCGCATCACGAGCATCGCCAGCGTGCCCGCGATCAGGTAGGAGACGACGACCGCCGGCCCGGCGACCGCGATCCCGGCACCCGAGCCGACGAACAGTCCCGCTCCGATCACCCCGCCGAGACCGAGCATCGTCAGATGGCGCTGTTTCAGGCCGTGCGTCAGGGCTTTCGGGGGTGCGGGGGACTGCGTGGGGGGCGCGTCATGCATGAGGTGCGGGTCACTCCGGGATCATTTATGGGGAACCTACAGTCTCACGGCCCGGAGCCCCGTCCCGAACCGTGGCCGGCGTGCTTCCTCACCTCAGTGACCAGCATCACGTCGAGGAGAGATTGCGCAACCCCCTTTGTGCGAACCCGACTAAGCCGTCAACCACCGCTTTGTGGGCGGCTGATGGTGATCGAGCGATATTCAGTCGGCTAACGTCACCATCAGTCCTGCCCTGCCGATCTCACCCGCGGAGTCCTGATGAGCACTGCTGCCGCCCCCGCCCGCTCCGGAGCGGTCCTCGCCGACCTGCTGCCCGCGGCCCGGAACCGTTACGCCGTCGACACGGCCCTGGTCCTCGGCGGCGCCGCGCTCACCGGCATCGCCGCGCAGATCGCCGTGCCCGTCCCCGGCTCCCCGGTCCCCGTGACCGGCCAGACCTTCGCCGCACTGCTCATCGGCACCGCCCTCGGCGCGCGCCGCGGTTTCCTCTCGCTCGCCCTGTACACGCTCGTCGGCATGGCCGGCGTGCCGTGGTTCTCCGAGGGCAGCTCCGGCGCCGGCGGCGCGTCCTTCGGCTACGTCCTCGGCATGCTCCTCGCCGCCACGGTCGTCGGCGGCCTCGCCCGCCGCGGCGGCGACCGGTCGGTCCTGCGCACCGCGGGCACCATGGCGGTCGGCTCCCTGATCATCTACGCGGTCGGCGTGCCCTACCTCGCGCTGTCCACCGGCATGTCCTTCGGTGCCGCCGTCGCGGCGGGCCTGGTGCCCTTCCTGATCGGCGACGCCCTCAAGGCGGCACTGGCGATGGGCGCCCTCCCCGCCTCCTGGAAGCTCCTCGGGCGTCGCGGCTGACGCCGGGTTTTCCACCACCGAAGGGGCCCGCCGGTCCGTGACGCGACACGTGACCGGCGGGCCTCTCGTATGTCCGGACCCGGGTGGTCCCGGCGGATCGACCCGGGGCAGCCGCGGAAGGTGGGCGCGGACCCCGTGAGGAGGGGGCACCGCGGAAGGCGCGCGCGGACCCATGAGGAGGGCTCCCCGCCCGTACGCCGCGCGGCGTGACGAGGGGGGAGCCCTCCTGGCATGACCGGCCCCGCCGTCAGGCGGGCGGGCCGGTCACTCGACCGGCGCCGCCGCCTTCCGGCTGCGGGCGTCCCGCACCAGCGAGACGGCCACCACCAGGGCCGCGACCAGCAGCGAGAGCAGCACCTGCTCGCGTCCGGCATCGTCGGTCAGCATGTAGACCAGGACGAAGGAGATCATCGCGATCGTCGCCCAGGTCAGGTACGGGAAGAGCCACATCCGTACGACGAGCTTCTCCGGCGACTCGCGCAGGATGATGCCGCGCATCCGCAGCTGGGTGAAGCAGATCACCAGCCACACGAACAGGGCGACCGCGCCGGAGGAGTTCAGCAGGAAGGCGAACACCGTGTCCGGCCACTGGTAGTTGAAGAACACCGCGACGAAACCGAACACCACGGACGACAGGATCGCCACCTGGGGCACGCCCCGCTTGTTCACCGTGGCGAACGCCTTGGGCGCGTCGCCGCGCTGCCCCAGCGAGAAGGCCATGCGCGAGGCCGTGTACAGGCCCGAGTTCAGGCAGGAGAGCACGGCCGTCAGCACGATGACGTCCATGACCTGGCCCGCGTGCGGGATGCCGATGACGTTGAGCGCGGCGACGTACGAGCCGTCCTCGACGATCGAGGGGTCGTTCCACGGCAGCAGGGTGAGGACGACGAAGATCGAGCCCAGGTAGAAGATCGCGATACGCCAGATCACGCTGTTGGTCGCCTTGGAGACGGCACGGCGCGGGTCCTCGGACTCGCCGGCCGCCAGCGTCACGATCTCGCTGCCCATGAAGGAGAAGACGACCATCAGGACACCCGTGAGGATGGCCCCCGGTCCCTCGGGGAAGAACCCTCCGGTGTCCGTGAGGTGGGCGAGGCCCGACCCCGCGTGGTCCGATCCCGGCAGCACTCCGAAGACGGCGAGCAGGCCCACGACGACGAACGCGCCGATCGCGACGACCTTGATCCCGGCGAACCAGAACTCGAACTCGCCGTACGAACCGACGGAGACCAGGTTGGTCGCCGTCAGCACCACCATGACGATCAGCGCCCAGGCCCACTGCGGCACGCCCGGGACCCAGCTCTCCAGGATCTTGGCGCCCGCCGTGGCCTCGACGGCGAGCACCACGACCCAGAAGAACCAGTAGAGCCAGCCGATGGAGAAGCCCGCCCAGCGGCCCAGGGCCTGGTCGGCGTAGGCGGAGAAGGAGCCGGAACTCGGCCGGGCGACGGCCATCTCGCCGAGCATCCGCATGACGAGGACGACCATGAGGCCGACCAGCGCGTAGGACAGGAGGATGGCCGGTCCCGCGGCGGCGATACCGGCTCCCGAGCCGACGAAGAGGCCGGCTCCGATCACGCCGCCGATGGCGATCATCGAGAGGTGACGGTTCTTGAGACCGGCCTTGAGCCCGTCCGGTGAGCCCGGCTCACCCGGCTCACCGGGCTGTTGGCCCGGACCTGCCAGAGTCGTCTGCGACGTCATGGATCGAATCCTTACGTTTTCTGATCACGTGTGTCGGTGTTGCCTCCGCTTGGGTGGTGCGGAGGCAAGGCCACGCATTCAAGCCCGGCCGGCGCAAGAAGCGGAACCCCCTGGTCCGGTTCCTTGACCCGATCGTTGCCGGAGTGGCATGGCCCACAGATCCCGCACGGAAGGCGATCCGGGAACGGCCCGGTGGGTCCCGACCCCGCTGACGATTACCCCGCCCGGTCCGTGTCACACTTCGCACCATGCGCGTGTACCTCGGCTCCGACCATGCCGGTTTCGAACTGAAGAACCACCTCGTCGAGTGGCTCACGGCCCACGGCCACGAGCCCGTCGACTGCGGTCCCCACATCTACGACGCCCAGGACGACTACCCGCCGTTCTGCCTCCGCGCCGCCGAGCGGACGGTCGCCGACGAGGGCAGCCTCGGCATCGTCATCGGCGGCTCCGGCAACGGGGAGCAGATCGCCGCGAACAAGGTCAAGGGTGTGCGCGCCGCGCTCGCCTGGAGCGAGCAGACCGCCGCTCTCGGCCGCGAGCACAACGACGCCAACGTGGTGGCCATCGGCGGCCGCATGCACACGGCCGAGGAGTGCACGAAGTTCGTCGAGATCTTCCTCGGCACCCCCTACTCGGGTGCCGAGCGCCACACCCGGCGCATCGACATGCTCTCGGCCTACGAGAACACCGGCGAACTCCCCCCGGTCCCGGCCCACCACCCGCAGCAGGGCTGACCCGCCCCGCACCCGCATCCCTCGTGCCGCCGGGCTCCCGCCCGGCGGCACACCCGCGTTCCCAGGAGACCAGCCGTGCCCGAGGGGCATACGATCCACCGCCTCGCGGCCGACCACCACGAGCGGTTCACCGGCCGGCCGGTGCGCGTGAGCAGCCCGCAGGGCACCTTCGCCGAGAGCGCCGCGCTGCTGGACGGCCGCACGTTCACGGGCGTCGACGCCCACGGCAAGCACCTCTTCCTCGGCTTCGAGGGCTCGGTGTGGATCCACATCCACCTGGGCCTCTTCGGCAAGCTCGGCTTCGGCGGGGTACCGGCCCCGCCCCCCACCGGCACCGTCCGGCTGCGCCTGCTCAACGACGCCCACCACGCCGATCTGCGCGGACCCACCACCTGCGCCCTGATCACCGCACCCGAGAAGCGCGCGATACACGACCGGCTCGGCCCGGACCCGCTGCGCGGCGACGAGGACGGCGAGCGTGCGTGGCGGCGCGTCTCCCGCAGCCGCGTCACCCTGGCCGCCCTGCTGATGGACCAGAAGGTCGTCGCGGGAGTCGGCAACGTCTACCGGGCCGAGGTCCTCTTCCGGCACGGCATCGACCCCTACCTCCCGGGCAAGGACCTGACCCGGGGTGAGTGGGACGCGCTCTGGGCCGACCTCCGCGTCCTGATGCGCGAGGGTGTGCGGCACAACCGGATCGACACCGTCCGGCCCGAGCACCTGCCCGAGGCGATGGGCCGGCCGCCGCGGGTCGACGACCACGGCGGTGAGGTCTACGTCTACCGTCGGGCCCGGCAGGCCTGCCACATCTGCGGCACCGGCATCCGCACGGCCGAACTCGCCGCCCGCAACCTCTTCTGGTGCCCGTCCTGCCAGCCGTCCGCGGGCGGACGCTAAGGACTGTCCCGCAATCCCCGGACCTCAGAACCCGTGCGGGCACCAGGGCTGGGTGTCCGAGGAGAGGGCGAGGGACGCCACGGCCAGCGCACCCGCCCGCAATTCCCGTACGAGTCCGGCCGCGGCCAGCATCGTCAGGGACACACCGCCCAGGTATGCGGCTGCCAACTCGTTGACCGAGAGTGCGAGTTCGGGATCCTCGTTCGTGCGGCGGCAGGTCGCCGCGCCCTCCGCGTCCGCCGTGAGCCGCCAACGCCCCGCGTTCCAGGGGCAGAAGGTGTCCTCCACCTCCAGCACCACGTCCACCGGGGTGCGGTAGCCCCGCGCCTCCAGCGCCTGCCCCAGCTCGACCAGCCGGACGTACAGCCCGTCCCGCGACCGCACCTCGCACCGCCGTACGTCCGAGACCAGCCGGAGCACCGCGTCGTCGGCGGGCCGGTTGCGGCACTCGACCACCGACGTCAGGTCGATGCCGGACAGGAAGCGCCACAGCGCCGCGTACGAGGCGGGGTCCAGCCCCATGAGGTCGCGCACCGCCACCGTGCCCCTGGGCCCGGAGTCGTCCCAGGAGGGGTGGAGGTGGTAGGTGACGTAGCCCGTCACCTCGCCGTCCCGCTCCGCGAGGACGCACTGCAGGGGAGAGCCCCCCTTCCGGGCGCTCTCCGGATCGCTGACCGGCACCCGTTCCCAGCCCGGCTGCCGCAGGGGAGTGCCGGGCCGCGACGCCGCCAGCCGGCCGTACACCGCCTCGCACGCGTCCAGGGCGTCCGCCGGCGGGACCCGGCGCAACCGCACCCCGTCCGTGCCCTCGGGCGCGGCGATCCGGACCCGGGACGTGTCGATCCGCAGGTTCGTCTCGGACGTCGCGGCGGCGTAGCCGAACCGTCCGTAGATCGCGGGCTCCGAGGCCAGCAGCACCGCGAGGGGCTCGCCCGCGGAGCGGATGCCGTCGAGCTGACGCCGCATCATCGCCGTGAGCAGTCCCTGCCTGCGGTGCGTCGGGGCGACGGTGACCATCGAGATCCCCGCGGCCGGCACCACCCGGCCGCCCGGCACGGCCACCCGGAAGCTGTACGCCCCGGCCGTCCCCACGCAGTCCGGGCCGTCCCAGTGGCCGAGGCACCGGTCCGGTTCCGCCAGCGCGGCGTACATCTCGCGGCCCTCGGGGGAGATCGGAACGCCGCCGAACGCCACCTCGACACAGCTGAGCCAGGCGTCCCAGTCCGCACGCGACAGCACACGCAATTCTGTGGTCATGCGCCCTGCCTACCAGGGCCGCGACGACCGGGCGACCCGGTTTCGAGGGCATTCTCACGGGGGTACCCCTGCACCGGAGGCCTCCGGGTCGATAAGGTCCGGGCAATGGCCCGTCGCAGAGGAGCAGACACCTACACCGCCCGGTGGCGAAGATCCATGCACCGGGCGCGCATCGCGCTGCGCCGGTCCGGAGTCGACTACTTCCGCGGTGACGGGAGCGACTGGATAGCCCTGGCCGGCCTCCTGATCGTCATTCCGGTGATCACCGTCTGCACCCTGCTCAACCCGGTCTGGTGCTCACCGACGGCCCTCGCGCTGCCGATCGTCGCCGGCGGCCTGCTGCTGCGCCCCGCCAGCCTGCTGGGCCTCTACGCCACCGCGGCCGCCGCCCTGATCGTGGAGTCCCTGGCTCTCGGCCCCTACTCGGAGGGCCCTGCCAGGGTCACACCGGGCACGGTCCTGGTCGTCGCGGCCTGCGGATTCTTCGGCCTGATCCTCGCGCAGTTCAGGGCCAGGGTGGGGGTGCCGTGGCGGCGCGGCGGCACGATGCTCTTCGACCTGCGCGAGCGGATCCGGGTCCAGAGCGCCCTGCCGAGGCTGCCTGAGGGCTGGCACCGCGAGATGGCGCTCCGCCCGGCGGGCGGACAGTCCTTCTCCGGCGACTTCGTCGTCGCCGCCCGGACGAACGGGGGGCGCACCCTGGAGGTCGTGCTCACCGACGTCTCCGGCAAGGGCATGGACGCCGGGTCCCGGGCCCTGCTGCTGTCCGGGGCGTTCGGCGGACTCCTGGGCTCCCTGCCGCCGCACGGCTTCCTCCCCGCGGCCAACGGGTATCTCCTGCGCCAGGACTGGGACGAGGGCTTCGCCACCTCCATCCACCTCGTCCTGGACCTGGAGTCCGGCGACTACGAACTGCTCTCGGCCGGCCATCCCCCCGCGCTCCAGCTGCACGCGGGGAGCGGCCGGTGGGAGGAGATGGCCGCCGAGGGGCCCCTGCTGGGGGTCTACGACGGGGCGGAGTTCGACGCGGTGAAGGGGTCCCTGGCGCCCGGTGACGTCCTGATGCTGTTCACGGACGGGCTGGTGGAGGCCTCCGACCGGGACATCGCGGAGGGCATCGACCGGCTGACAGGCGAGGCCGACCGCTACGTCGCCACGGGCTTCGAAGGCGCTGCCTGGCACCTGATCGAGGCCTGCGCGAAGGACGTCAACGACGACCGCGCGCTGCTGCTGCTGTCCCGTCGCGCCTGAACCATGCGCAACCGGTCGAAACGGTACAGGCGTCAACGAGAAGCCCCGCTCATCACTCATACGTGAGTCAATGCCGGGTCCGCGGGCCCCGGACCCGCGCACCCGTGCCGCTTGCCCCCTCAGACCGGTACCGCCTCCTTCTCCGCCTCCCGCTCCGGGGCCGTCCGGCCGCCGGGCAGGATCCTGGCGAGCCAGTGCGAGCGGCCGGCCGCCAGGGGCGAGAGGACGGCGAGCAGGAGCACGTACCCGGCGATGAACGGCGAGAGCCTTTCGTCCAGGCCCGCACCCGCGGCCATGGTGGCGAGGATCAGCGCGAACTCGCCCCGGGCCAGCAGGGTGGTGGAGATGTTCGCCGTGGCCCGCGGGCCGAAGGCGTAGATCCTCGCCGTGGCCATGCCCGCGAAGACGTTCATCGCCACGGTCACCGCCACGGCGGCCAGCACCGGCCACAGGACGCTGGGCAGGTCGCCCGGGTTGATGGACAGCCCGAACGCGAAGAAGAAGATCGCCCCGAAGGCGTCCCGCAGCGGATGCACCAGCTTGAGGATGCGCTCGCCGGACGAGGTGCTGCCCAGCATCAGGCCGACCATGAACGCGCCGATCGCGTCGGCGACCCCGAACCACTCCGAGACCCCGGCCACGAAGACCGCCGCACCCAGGAAGGAGATGACGAGGAGTTCGTCGTCCCGGGTGCTGATCAGCTTGCTGATCAGCTTCGTGCCGAACCGGGCCGCCGCGGCGAGCAGCAGCAGGAAGCCGAACGCCTTGCCGCCGTCCAGCACCGCGGCGCCGAGGCTGTCCGCGCCCGACAGGATCGGCTGCAGCGCCGCGAGGTAGAGCGCGAGGAAGACGTCCTCCACGACGATGATGCCGAGGATCGGGCGCGTCTCCGGGTTCCCGATGCGGCCCAGGTCCACCAGGACCTTTGTGACGATGGCCGACGACGAGATGCCGAGTACGCCCGCGAGGACCAGGGCCTCCGAGGTGCCCCACCCCAGCGCGAAGCCGAAGCCGAGGCCGGCGCCGACGTTCAGGGCGAGGTAGGTGCCGCCGGCGAGCGCCATCTTGCGCCCGCCCTTCTTCAGGTCGTCCAGGTGGAACTCGAGGCCGAGGTAGAAGAGGAGCAGCACCAGACCGAGCGCGGAGAGCATCTCCAGGTCGTGGGGGTCGTCGAGCAGGACGACCCCGGGCGTGTGGGGGCCCAGCAGGATGCCGGCGAGGATGAACAGCGGGATGGTGGGGAGTCCGATGCGCCCGCCCACGCGGGCGAGGACGGCGGCCGCGAGGAACGCGCCTCCCATGGCGATGAGCGTGTCTGCGTGTCCGATGAGCCCGTCTCCTTCGTCAGGTCAAGAGAGCGTCAAGAAATCGTCAGTAATTAGTTTACCGAACGATTGTGACCGGCTCTCCGGATCCGGTGGAGGACGCCCGGGCGCGGCGTAGAGTCGGCCCATGCCGACCGCGTACCTGACCCTGTCCGAGGTGGAGTCCGTCGCCCGCGAGGCCCACCGCCTCCAGACCGACAAGGCGGGGCGCCCGTACGCCGAACACCTGGCCGCAGTCGCGGAGGGCGTGCGGATCCGGGGCGGCAGTGAGGAACAGATCGCGGCGGCCTGGCTGCACGACGCGGTGGAGGACGGGGCGCTCTCCCGGCAGTGGCTGGACGACGCCGCGCTGCCCCGGCAGGTCAAGGACATGGTCCTCGCCGTCACCAAGCGGGACGGCGAGGACCTCTGCGCTTACACCGAGCGGATTCTCGCCACACCCGGAGCGCTGTTGATCAAGGAGTCGGATCTCGCCCACAACGCGGATCCGGACCGGCTCGCGGTCCTGGAAGCGGCGACCCGTACCCGGCTGACCGAGAAGTATGCGCAGGTGCGTGGGCTGCTCGGGCTCGGGGAGGGCGGAAGGCCCGGCGAAGGGCGGGATCAAGCCAACCCCGGGGCAGCCTGACCTGAGGGCCGGGCCGGCCCCGTCGGGACGGGGTCGATCCGGACAGGTTCAGCGCTTGGCGGGGCTCCGGCGGAACGCCCAGTTCATGTCGGGCTCGGTGGCGAAGCGCAGGGCGCGACGGACCGGCGGGGTGCACAGCAGGGTGACCGCGACGGCCGCGACGAGCGACACGACGGCCAGTCCGGCGGGGCCCTTGAGCCACTCGTAGCGGTCGAACAGGCCGTAGTAGCCGGCGCCCTTCACCAGGAAGCCGTGCAGCAGGTAGCCGCAGATCGTTCCGGCGCCCAGCACGGTGAACCACATGTGCCGGCGCGGGACCCAGGACAGGAAGCCGATGGTGAGGAGCAGCGCGCACCCGAACATGGCGAGGGTCATCACGGCCCCCGACCACCACGGGGCGTCCAGCTCCTGCGCGGCGCTGCTGCGGTAGAACCAGCCCAGCTGCATGCGCGGCGCCGCCCAGTACGCGAAGAGGAGTGCTCCGGCGAACAGCGGGAGGGCCATCAGCCGCACCTCGCGCCGCCGGACCAGCTGGAAGTGCTCGGGCTTCATCAGCAGGCCGAGCACGAAGAACGGCAGGAGCTGGCAGACGCGTTGCAGGTCCAGGTCGTCACCGATGCCGGGCGTCACCGAGGCGAGCACGGCGACGGTCAGGGCCACGGGCAGCGGATGACGCAGGGACTGCCACATCGGGGTGGTGACGCGCCAGATGAACAGCGCGATCAGGAACCAGGTGAGGAACAGCGGGTCGAGCAGGGTGATCTGGGTGTCGTCCGCACCGCCGGCGAAGCGCTTGAAGAGCGAGTACGCGGTCTCGAAGAGCACGTACGGCACGAGGACCCCGGTGACCAGGCGCCTCACCTTGGGTGCGCTCATGTCGAACGAGCGTGAGAAGTAGCCGGAGACGAGGATGAACGCCGGCATGTGGAAGGTGTAGACGACCATGTACAGCGCCCGGGCGGTGCGGCTGCCGTCCATCACCGGTTCCCACGCGTGCGCCACCGCGACGAGCACGATGGCGAGGTATTTCACGTTGTCGAAGTACGCGTCGCGCCGCTTGGCCGGTGCGGGCGTCGCGGCGCGTGCGGGGGCGGTGCCGGAGGTGCTTCCGGGGGTCGGGGAGGGCCGCCCGGCGACCGCCAGGGGCTGCGGTCGTCTGGGCTCCGACTCCCGGCTCTCCGGGGTGATCGGGGACCGCTGGATTTCGCTCGGAGCTTTGGACATCGGATGCACCTTAGACCCGTCGATCGGTATGCGTAAAACCCTCAAGAAATAATGCGTGTGCCCGGGCGCTCGAATATGAAACCACCCATCTCTGTCCGTTCTGTGCTGATTCATCCGCCTTAAATGGTGCATTTCGGAGGGTGATTAATGAAGGTGAATTACGTCGCACGAACGCCCGCCGAATTGCTGTGGATGAAGTGTGGGGATAGTGAAACGATCACGGCGGCCGATATGCGGAGCGCCCTCCGCGCGAGGGCTGCGGAGAATGCGCCGGCAGGGCGCGCCCCCCTTGCGGGGCCTTGGTCCGCGCCGGAGCGCACACGGGCGCGCGCGGGCGCGAGGATGGCGCGATCCGGTCAGTCCACTCCGTCACCCGGCAGCAGTGACGGGGGAGTTGGTGGCACGATGGGCGCGACGGAGGTGTGCCGGGCCGCATGCCACCGGGCCGGCAAGGCGGACCGACCAAGGGTGTGATCAGTCGTGGCCATTTCACTGTCTGTGGTGCTTCTGCTGGGGATCGTCCTGGTGGTGCTGATCCGCGGCGGATCCCTCAAGGGCGGGCCGGCGGTCGTCGCCGTGCTGTTCGGCTTCTTCCTCGCCTCGACGGGCATGGCCCCGTCGATCAACAGATTCATGAACTCGATAGCCGACACGATCAACCAGATCAACTTCTGACGGCATACGAAAGAACCCGGTCCGGCAGCTGACTGCCGGACCGGGTTCTCCGTGTGGAGCGGGCGACGGGAATCGAACCCGCGTAGCTAGTTTGGAAGACTAGGGCTCTACCATTGAGCTACGCCCGCAAGTGCCGCACCGCCGGTCCGTCCGGACTGCGGTACGGGAAGCATCGTAGCGGGTCCGGGAAGGTGCGCGCACACCCGTATCGGCGTGCCCCCGTGACGGCGCCCGCCACGCTCCGGTGACGGTCCGTGCGAAGAGGCCGACGCACCGCGCGTCTGCATGTACCCTTCGTGTCGCACCGACGGGGTGTGGCGCAGCTTGGTAGCGCGTCCGCTTTGGGAGCGGAAGGTCGTCGGTTCGAATCCGGCCACCCCGACCACCGGCAAGATCGCATTGTGGGAGTCATCCCCCTTGCCGTTACTATGCAAAATGCGTGCCCGTGTGTCTGATGTACCGGGCTCGGTCCGCGAAGCCGCCGATCGGCGGCCCAGCAGAACCCCAAGAAGTCAGCCACCAAGGAGACCGAACCGTGAAGAGCGCCGTGGAGACCCTGAACCCGACCCGGGTTCGGCTCAGCATCGAGGTGCCCTTCGAGGAGCTCAAGGACAGCCTCGACGCGGCGTACAAGAAGATCAACCAGCAGGTCACGGTGAAGGGCTTCCGTAAGGGCAAGATCCCCAACCGCGTCATCGACCAGCGGTTCGGCCGCGGTGCCGTGCTCGAGGAGGCCGTCAACGACGCCCTCCCGAAGTTCTACACCGAGGCTGTCAACGAGGGTGAGCTCAACGTTCTGGGCCAGCCCGAGGTTGACATCACCGAGCTCAAGGACGGCGAACTGCTGGCCTTCACCGCCGAGGTGGATGTCCGTCCCGAGATCGAGATCCCGGACTACTCCGGCATCGAGGTCACCGTGGACGCACTCGAGGTCACCGACGAGGACGTCGACAAGGCCGTGGAGCAGCTCCGTGAGCGCTTCGCCTCCACCAACCCGGTCGAGCGCGCCGCCGCCGAGGGCGACGTCGTGACGATCGACCTGGAGGCCAAGGTCGACGGCGAGGTCCTCGAGGACGGCGTGGCCGCGGGTGTCTCGTACACCATCGGTTCCGGCGAGCTCCTCGACGGCATCGACGACGCCGTCACCGGCCTGGAGGCGGGTGGCGAGGCCACCTTCACCTCCGAGCTGAAGGGCGGCTCCGCCGAGGGCAAGGAAGCGGAGGTCACCGTCAAGGTCACCGCCGTCGCCGCCCGCGAACTGCCCGAGCTGGACGACGACTTCGCGCAGATGGCGAGCGAGTTCGACACGCTCGCCGAGCTCCGCGAGGACAGCCGCAAGCGCCTCGAGAACACCAAGCAGTACGACCAGGCCACGCAGGCCCAGGAGCGCGTCCTCGACGAGCTGCTGAAGCTGGCCGAGGTCCCGATCCCCGAGAAGCTGCTCGCGGACGAGGTCCAGACCCGCAAGCACAACCTCGAGCACCACCAGCTCGGCCAGATGGGTCTCGACCTCGAGAAGTACCTGGAGATCCAGGGCAAGACGCTCGAGGAGTTCGAGGCCGAGACCTCCGAGCAGGCGATCAAGGGCATCAAGACCCAGTTCATCCTCGACGAGCTCGTCAACAAGGAGAAGCTGAACGTCAACCAGGAGGAGCTCACCGAGCACCTCATGCGGCGTGCGCAGTCCTCCGGCATGAGCCCCGACCAGTTCGCCCAGGCCGTCGTCGAAGGCGGCCAGGTGCCGATGCTCGTCGGCGAGGTCGCCCGCGGCAAGGCGCTCGCCGTCGTCGTCGAGGCCGCCAAGGTCGTCGACACCAACGGTGAGGTCGTCGAGCTCGAGGACGACGAGGACACGGAGACGGTCGAGGCCGCCGAGGGTGACACCGAGGCAGCCGACGAGAAGAAGGACGAGAAGAACGAGGCCTGAGCCTCGCTCCTCCCGTTGATCTGAACCGCACGGCGGGCTCCGGACGTACCGCGTCCGGGGCCCGCCGTCGTATCGGCCCGCGCCCTGGAACCCTTGTGCGGACTGCGGACCTTGCGCTCCCAGCGAACAGTTGGGGAAGCGGGATGGCGTTGTCCCACCTGCGCGTTAGGGTCCATGAAGAGGAAGGGTCGGGTAGTCCCGGCCCACCCGGTACGAAGACGCTGAGACGGCCGGAGCCGTCAGAGACGAGCAGGTGGATACGTGACGAATCTGATGCCCTACGCCGCCGGAGAGCCGTCCCTCGGTGGAGGCCTCGGTGACCAGGTCTACAGCCGACTGCTCGGCGAGCGCATCATCTTCCTCGGTCAGCAGGTCGACGATGACATCGCCAACAAGATCACCGCACAGCTTCTGCTCCTTGCCGCCGACCCGGACAAGGACATCTACCTCTACATCAACAGCCCCGGCGGCTCGGTGACGGCGGGCATGGCGGTCTACGACACCATGCAGTACATCCCGAACGACGTGGTCACCATCGGGATGGGTATGGCGGCCTCGATGGGCCAGTTCCTGCTCACCGGTGGCACGGCGGGCAAGCGCTTCGCGCTCCCGAACACCGACATCCTGATGCACCAGGGTTCGGCCGGCATCGGCGGTACGGCCTCGGACATCAAGATCCAGGCGCAGTACCTCCTCCGCACCAAGACGCGCATGGCGGAGATCACCGCCCACCACTCCGGTCAGACCGTGGAGACGATCATCCGCGACGGCGACCGCGACCGCTGGTACACCGCCGAGGAGGCCAAGGACTACGGCCTCATCGACGAGATCATCACGTTCGCGTCGGGCATCCCGGGCGGCGGCGGCACCGGCGCCTGACCCAGGCGCGCACCACCCCGCACCCTCTCGTACGCCGAGACCTCCAGCCCCATGAACGCCACCAGGATGGTGAACACCCACATGAACAACTTCCCCGGCGCCTCCGCGAGCGGCCTCTACACCGGCCCGCAGGTGGACAACCGCTACGTCGTCCCGCGCTTCGTCGAGCGCACCTCGCAGGGTGTGCGTGAGTACGACCCGTACGCGAAGCTCTTCGAGGAGCGCGTGATCTTCCTCGGCGTCCAGATCGACGACGCCTCGGCCAACGACGTCATGGCGCAGCTCCTGTGCCTCGAGTCGATGGACCCGGACCGCGACATCTCGATCTACATCAACAGCCCCGGCGGCTCGTTCACCGCGCTCACCGCGATCTACGACACGATGCAGTTCGTGAAGCCGGACATCCAGACGGTCTGCATGGGCCAGGCGGCCTCCGCCGCCGCCGTCCTGCTGGCCGCGGGCACCCCGGGCAAGCGCATGGCGCTCCCGCACGCCCGTGTCCTCATCCACCAGCCGTCCTCGCAGACCGGCCGCGAGCAGCTCTCCGACCTGGAGATCGCGGCCAACGAGATCCTGCGGATGCGCACGCAGCTCGAGGAGATGCTGGCCAAGCACTCCACGACCCCGCTGGAGAAGATCAGCGAGGACATCGAGCGCGACAAGATCCTTACCGCGGACGACGCACTCGCGTACGGTCTGGTGGACCAGATCGTGTCCACCCGTAAGACCACAGCCGGCGCGTCCGTCTGACGTCGGTCTTTCCCCTTGGCACATTCCGTATGCACGGCCACGGCCGTGTGAACCGTGCCAAGGGGGGCCCGTACGGGGGGCCAGGCAAGGTACCGTCGGATAGAGGCACCAGGAGCCGCTGAACCAGGCTGCTCCCAGGCGAAGGGGAAGCACCTCGTGGCACGCATCGGTGATGGCGGCGACTTGCTCAAGTGCTCGTTCTGCGGAAAGAGCCAGAAGCAGGTGAAGAAGCTCATCGCGGGACCCGGTGTGTACATCTGCGACGAGTGCATCGATCTCTGCAACGAGATCATCGAGGAGGAGCTCGCCGAGACCTCCGAGGTGCGGTGGGAGGAACTCCCCAAGCCGCGTGAGATCTACGAGTTCCTCGAGGGGTACGTCGTCGGGCAGGAGCCCGCGAAGAAGGCCCTCTCGGTCGCTGTGTACAACCACTACAAGCGGGTCCAGGCCGGCGAGAACGGCAGCGGTTCGAATCGTGACGACGCGATCGAGCTCGCCAAGTCGAACATCCTGCTGCTGGGCCCCACGGGCTCCGGCAAGACGCTCCTCGCGCAGACGCTGGCCCGCATGCTCAACGTCCCGTTCGCCATCGCGGACGCGACGGCGCTGACGGAGGCCGGCTACGTCGGCGAGGACGTCGAGAACATCCTGCTGAAGCTGATCCAGGCCGCCGACTACGACGTCAAGAAGGCCGAGACCGGGATCATCTACATCGACGAGATCGACAAGGTCGCCCGCAAGAGCGAGAACCCGTCGATCACGCGGGACGTGTCCGGCGAGGGCGTCCAGCAGGCCCTGTTGAAGATCCTGGAGGGCACCACCGCCTCCGTGCCGCCGCAGGGCGGACGGAAGCACCCGCACCAGGAGTTCATCCAGATCGACACGACGAACGTGCTGTTCATCGTGGGCGGCGCCTTCTCGGGTCTGGAGAAGATCATCGAGTCGCGGGCCGGCGCCAAGGGCATCGGCTTCGGCGCGACGATCCGCTCCAAGCTGGAGATCCAGGCGAGCGACCAGTTCCAGGAAGTCATGCCGGAGGACCTGGTGAAGTTCGGGATGATCCCCGAGTTCATCGGCCGTCTCCCCGTACTGACCTCGGTCCACAACCTGGACCGTGAGGCACTGCTCCAGATCCTCGTCGAGCCGCGCAACGCCCTGGTGAAGCAGTACCAGCGCCTGTTCGAACTCGACGGCGTGGAGCTGGACTTCGAGCGCGAGGCCCTCGAAGCCATCGCCGACCAGGCGATCCTGCGCCAGACGGGCGCGCGTGGTCTGCGCGCGATCATGGAGGAAGTCCTCCAGTCCGTGATGTACGAGGTGCCGTCCCGCAAGGACGTGGCCCGCGTGGTCATCACCCCGGACGTCGTCCGCAACAACGTCAACCCGACGCTGGTCCCGCGCGAGCCGCGCACGATCGGCAAGAACGAGGGCGGCGGCCGCCACGAGAAGTCCGCGTAGCGGCGGCGGCACATACGCCGAAGGGGCGCCCGGCCAACGGCCGGGCGCCCCTTCGGCGTTGCGGGTCGGATCAGATCTTGGTGCGTGAGGTGTTGTAGAGCTTGGCCGCGAGGGCGGCCACCTCGTCCTGCGACATGGGCTTGTTGGTCATGGCGCCGCCGATGTCGAAGCCGATCACTGCCGCGACGGTGCTGTAGTCGGCCCAGATGCAGACCGGCATGACCATCTCCTTGGGGCCGCCCGACGGGGTGCCGTCGGCCTTGGAGTTCAGCATCTTCATGTCCTGGCACTTCATCAGCGCACCCTTGAAACCGGGCGGCGTCACGTTCTTGGGGCTGCCGACCAGGGAGATCTCCGCGTCCTTGTCGCTCTCGGAGATCCCGGCCTTGGCCTGCTCGAACATCCCGTCGACGGCCTTCGCCGGATCGGAGACCTCGCCCCAGGCGCCACTGAGCATGAGCATCTTGGTCATGAGCGGGTTCTTCGCGAGGTCGCCGCTCGCGTACTGGGCCTCGGCCTTCTGGGGGTTGCTCATGCCCAGGGCCTCGGCGTCCTTCTTCTCCTTGCCCGTCATCGGGCCCGAGGACGTCTCCTTGGAGTCCTTCTTGTAGTCGTCCACGGAGGCGGCGGGCGTCAGCTTGTAGCCCTTCGTCGCGTCCGCCACGTCACTGTTGCCGCTGCCACCGCCCGACGTGAGGAAGTACACCCCGCCCGCCACGACCGCCAGCGCCACCACGGCCGCGCCGATGATCAGGCCCGTCTTCTTCTTCGGGGCGCCCGGCTGCGGGGGCATGCCGGGGTACGCCGGCTGGCCGCCGTACGGGGGAGTGGGCGGCTGCTGGCCGTACGGGCCGGGCTGCTGGCCGTACGGACCCGGCTGCTGGCCCTGCGGGTATCCGTAGCCCGGCTGCGGGGGCTGCTGCTGCGGCGGAACGCCCTGGGGAGCCTGCTGCGGGTAGCCGTAGCCGGGCTGGCCCTGCGGCTGCCCCTGGGGCGGCGGCCCGCCGTACGGGCCGGGCTGCTGGCCGTACGGACCCGGCTGCTGGCCGTACGGTCCAGGCTGGCCCTGCGGCGGCTGACCGCCGTACGGCCCCGGCTGGTTGTGGCTCATGGTGCTGTCCCCCTCCAGAATGCTTATGCGTTCCGCACATCCTGACGGAAGCCGCGTCCGCACACGGCATCCGGGGGCACACCGTTACTCAACAAACCGGTTTCAGTGCACGACTGTGACGCCCCTAAACTGTGGGGCGTGACCGAGAACGCAGCGCAGCAGCCAGCCAGCATCCCCGAACTGCCGACCCAGTACGCGCCGGCCGAGGTAGAGGGGAAGCTGTACGAGCGCTGGGTGGAGCGCGGTTACTTCACGGCCGACCCGGAGAGCGAGAAGCCTCCGTACACGATCGTCATCCCGCCGCCCAACGTCACCGGCTCCCTGCACCTCGGCCACGCCTTCCAGCACACGCTGATGGACGCCCTCACCCGCCGCAAGCGGATGCAGGGGTACGAGACGCTCTGGCTCCCCGGCATGGACCACGCCGGCATCGCCACCCAGAACAAGGTCGAGCAGCAGCTCGGCGAGGAGGGCAAGTCCCGCCACGACCTGGGCCGCGAGGAGTTCGTCGAGCGCGTCTGGCAGTGGAAGGAGGAGTACGGCGGCAAGATCCTCGGGCAGATGCGCCGCCTCGGTGACGGCGTCGACTGGTCCCGTGAGCGCTTCACCATGGACGAGGGCCTGTCGGCCGCCGTCCAGACCGTCTTCAAGAAGATGTACGACGACGGCCTGATCTACCGCGCCGAGCGCATCATCAACTGGTGCCCGCGCTGTCTGACGGCCATCTCGGACATCGAGGTCGACTACCAGGACGACGACGGCGAGCTCGTCTCGATCCAGTACGGCGAGGGCGAGAACACGCTGGTCGTCGCCACGACCCGCGCCGAGACGATGCTCGGTGACACCGCCGTCGCGGTCCACCCCGACGACGAGCGGTACGCCCACCTCGTCGGTACGCGCATCAAGCTGCCCCTCACCGACCGCACCATCCCGGTCGTCGCGGACACCCACGTCGACCCGGAGTTCGGCACCGGCGCCGTCAAGGTGACCCCGGCGCACGACCCGAACGACTTCGCCATCGGCCGGCGCCACGGCCTGGAGTCGATGACCGTCATGGACGAGCGGGGCGTCATCACCGTCCCGGGCCCGTTCGAGGGGCTCGACCGCTTCGAGGCCCGCTCCGCCATCGTCGGCGCGCTGCGCGGACAGGGCCGGATCGTCGCGGAGAAGCGTCCGTACGTCCACTCCGTCGGCCACTGCTCCCGCTGCCGCACGACGGTCGAGCCGCGCCTCTCGCTGCAGTGGTGGGTCAAGGTCGAGACCCTCGCGAAGGCCGCCGGTGACGCGGTCCGCGACGGGCGGGTCGCGATCCACCCCAAGGAGATGGAGCAGCGGTACTTCGACTGGGTCGACAACCTCCGCGACTGGTGCATCTCGCGCCAGCTCTGGTGGGGCCACCGCATCCCCGTCTGGTACGGCCCCGACGGCGAGGTCGTCTGCGTCGGCCCCGACGAGCAGCCGCCCGCGGGCGAGGGCTGGACCCAGGACACCGACGTCCTGGACACCTGGTTCTCCTCCGGCCTGTGGCCGTTCTCCACGCTCGGCTGGCCCGAGGAGACCCCGGACCTCAAGAAGTTCTATCCGACCGACGTCCTGGTCACCGGCCACGACATCATCTTCTTCTGGGTCGCCCGGATGATGATGTTCGGCCTGTACGTCATGGACGGTGAGGTCCCGTTCAAGACGATCGCCCTGACCGGCCTCGTCCGCGACGAGCGCGGCAAGAAGATGTCGAAGTCCTTCGGCAACGTCGTCGACCCGCTGGACTGGATGGACACCTACGGCTCCGACGCCGTCCGCTTCACCCTCGCCAGGGGCGCCAACCCCGGCACCGACGTCCCGATCGGCGAGGACTGGGTCCAGGCCTCCCGGAACTTCGCCAACAAGATCTGGAACGCCACCCGGTTCGCGATGATGAACGGCGCGACGGTCGAGGGCGAACTCCCGCCCGTCGAGCAGCTGTCGGCCACCGACCGGTGGATCCTGTCCCGGCTGAACAAGACGGTCGCCGACGCCGACGCGTTCTACGACGACTTCCAGTTCGCGAAGCTCAGCGACGCGCTCTACCACTTCGCGTGGGACGAGGTGTTCGACTGGTACGTCGAGCTCTCGAAGACCACCTTCTTCGCCGGCGGCGAGCAGGCCAAGGTCTCCGCGCGCGTCCTCGGCGAGGTCCTGGACGTCACCCTGCGCCTGCTGCACCCGATCGTCCCGTTCGTGACGGAGACGCTCTGGACCACGCTCACGGGCCAGGAGTCGGTCGTCGTCGCCGACTGGCCGAAGGACAGCGGCTTCCGTGACGACGCGGCCGAGAAGGAGATCGAGCTCGTCCAGCAGGTCGTCACCGAGGTCCGCCGCTTCCGCTCCGACCAGGGCCTCCAGCCCGGCCAGAAGGTCCCGGCCGAGCTGACGGTCACCGGCACGGTGCTCGCCCCGCACGAGGCCGCCATCCGCCAGCTGCTGCGCCTTCAGCCCGCCGGGGACGACTTCCACGCGACGGCGACCCTGCCGGTCGCGGGAGCCACGGTCGCCCTCGACCTGTCCGGCACGATCGACGTCGAGGCGGAGCGCAAGCGCTTGACGAAGGACCTGGGCGCGGCCGAGAAGGAGAAGGCCCAGGCCACCGGCAAGCTCGGCAACGAGGCGTTCCTGGCCAAGGCGCCGGACAACGTGGTCGACAAGATCCGCGGCCGGCTCGCCAAGGCGGAGGCCGACATCGAGCGGATCACCGCCCAGCTGGCGAATCTGCCCCAGGGCTGATGATCTGAGCACGGAGCCCCCGCACCCCCGACCGACCGGGAGTGCGGGGGCTTCTCCGTGCCCCGGGGACGTGCCCCGGGGACGTACCCCGGCGGGCGCTGCGCGCGTTGTCCGACGCCATCCGTAGACTGGCCCTGTGAGTGAGCCCCGCCCTTCAGACCGGCACGACGCGTCAGATCCCGACGGCACCTTCGCGGAGATCGTCGACGAAGAGACCCAGCGCGACCCCGACCTGGCGGTGATCGAGGCCGGGAGCCGGACGCTGCGCACCCAGTCCGGTCCGCCGCAGGGCGAGGCGGTGCCCGACCGCCCCGCCGACCCCGAGACGGACAGAGCGCTGCGCGCAGTGGAGCAGGAGCTCGCCGGCCGCTGGGGCGAGACCAAGCTCGAACCGTCGGTCACCCGGATCGCCGCCCTGATGGACGTGCTCGGCGAACCCCAGCGCGCCTACCCCTCGATCCACATCACGGGGACCAACGGCAAGACCAGCACGGCCCGGATGATCGAGGCACTGCTCGGTGCCTTCGAACTCCGCACCGGGCGCTACACCTCGCCGCACGTCCAGTCGGTGACCGAGCGCATCAGCCTGGACGGCGCGCCGATCACGGCCGAGCGTTTCATCGAGACGTACAACGACATCAAGCCGTACGTCGAGATGGTCGACGCGCAGCAGCCGTACCGGCTCTCCTTCTTCGAGGTGATCACGGGCATGGCGTACGCCGCCTTCGCGGACGCGCCGGTCGACGTGGCGGTCGTCGAGGTCGGCATGGGCGGGACCTGGGACGCGACGAACGTCATCGACGGTTCGGTCGCCGTGATCACGCCGATCTCCCTCGACCACACGGACCGGCTCGGCACGACACCGGCCGAGATCGCCGAGGAGAAGTCCGGCGTCATCAAGCAGGACGCGACGGTCATCCTGGCCCAGCAGCCGGTCGACGCCGCACAGGTCATGCTGAAGAAGGCCGTCGAGGTGGACGCCACGGTCGCCCGCGAGGGCATGGAGTTCGGCATCGTGTCGCGGGAGATCGCGGTCGGCGGCCAGCTGCTGACCCTGCGGGGCCTGGGCGGCGAGTACGACAACATCTTCCTGCCGCTGTACGGCGCCCACCAGGCGCACAACGCGGTGGTGGCGCTGGCGGCCGTCGAGGCGTTCTTCGGCATCGGCGCGGAGCAGGCCCGCAGTCTGGACGTCGAGGTGGTCCGCAAGGCATTCCTCTCGGTCCTCTCGCCGGGCCGCCTGGAGGTCGTGCGCTCCAGCCCGACGGTCGTCCTGGACGCGGCGCACAACCCGGCCGGCGCCCTCGCGGCCGCGGAGGGGGTCAGCGAGGCGTTCAGCTTCACGCGGCTCATCGGGGTCGTCGGCGCCAGCGACGGCAAGGACGTCCGGGGGCTCCTCGAAGCCTTCGAGCCGATCTTCGCCGAGGTCGTCGTCACGCAGAACTCCAGCGAGCGCGCCATGGACGCGGACGCGCTCGCCGCGATCGCCGTCGAGGTCTTCGGCCACGAGCGTGTGCAGGTCGAGCCCCGTCTGGACGACGCCCTGGAGGCCGCCATCACCCTGGCCGAGGAGGAAGCCGAGTACGCGGGCGCAGGCGTCCTGGTGACGGGTTCCGTGATCACGGTCGGCGAGGCCCGGCTGCTCCTGGGAAGGCGCTGACCTGTGCGTACGCTCTGTGCCTCGACGCTGATCGGGGAGTTCTTCGTCATCGGCTTCGCCGGACTCGTGGCGATGAAGCTCGACGGCATGTCCATGGGCACGGTGTGGACGGTCTGCGGCGTCGGAATGCTGCTGTCCGTCCTGCTGTGCGGTGTGATCACCAGGCCGGGTGGCGTCCAGCTCGGCTGGGCGCTGCAGATCGCTCTGGTCCTGAGCGGCTTCTTCGTCCCGATGATGTACATCCTCGGGATCGCCTTCGGCGCCCTGTGGTGGGCGTCCGTGCACTACGGCCGCAAGATCGACGAGGCGAAGGCGCGGTGGGCGGCACAGGCCGAGGCGCAGGACGGCGTCGAGGCTCCGGCCCAAGGATGACGCAGAGTAAGCCCGGCCGTCGGGTCGCTCCCGCAGCCCTGTAATCTCGCCCTCACCCGCACCGGAAGTCTGCAAGGAGCCGTACATGACCCAGCGCACCCTCGTCCTTCTCAAGCCCGACGCCGTCCGGCGTGGGCTGATCGGCGAGATCGTCGGCCGCATCGAGCGCAAGGCCGACTGGACGATCACCGCGCTGGAGCTGCGCACGCTCGACGAGGCGACCCTGGAGCAGCACTACGGCGAGCACAAGGGCCGTCCGTTCTACGAGCCCCTCGTCGAGTTCATGGCGTCCGGCCCCGTCGTCGCTCTTGTGGCCGAAGGCGAGCGGGTGATCGAGGGCGTCCGCGCGCTCGCCGGCCCGACCGACCCGATCGCCGCCGCGCCCGGCTCGATCCGCGGTGACTTCGGCACGATCACCCGGGAGAACCTCATCCACGCCTCGGACTCCGAGGAGTCCGCGGAGCGAGAACTGAAGCTTTTCTTTCCCGGCCTCTCCTGACTTCGGCTCCGCCAAACAGCGCTCATGACCTGGGGCGACCGAAGTAATTCGGTCGCCCTTCGGCATAGGGTCCCGTATCGCGGGAACGCATCCCTCCGACGTAACGTCACCATGGGTGGAACGGGCAGCCGTTCTGCTCGTCAGGCGAAGGACCCTCGCGCGTTGTCCGTGCACACGGCACTACGATGGAAGCTTCCACGCCCGCAGCGCCAACCCTCGCCTACCTAAAACAAGCCATTCTTCGCTTTCTGGGAAGGCCCGACGCATCCTCATGGGGAACAAGGGGAACTCAATGTCGTTCATCGGCCGTGACATGGCTATCGACCTCGGGACTGCCAACACGCTGGTGTACGTCAGGGGGCGCGGCATCGTACTGAACGAGCCGTCCGTCGTGGCCATCAACACCAACACGGGCGGCATCCTGGCGGTCGGTGCCGAGGCCAAGAAGATGATCGGCCGCACGCCGGGCAACATCGTTGCCGTGCGGCCCCTGAAGGACGGCGTGATCGCCGACTTCGAGATCACGGAGCGCATGCTCCGCTACTTCATCCTCAAGATCCACAAGCGCCGCTACCTGGCGCGCCCCCGGGTCGTCGTCTGTGTGCCCTCCGGCATCACAGGGGTCGAGCGACGCGCCGTCATCGAGGCGTCGACGCAGGCGGGCGCCCGGCAGGTGCACATCATCGAGGAGCCCATGGCCGCGGCCATCGGCTCCGGACTGCCGGTCCACGAGGCCACCGGGAACATGGTCGTCGACATCGGTGGCGGTACCACCGAGGTCGCCGTCATCTCGCTCGGCGGAATCGTCACTGCCCAGTCGATCCGGGTCGCCGGTGACGAACTGGACAACGCGATCATCCAGCACACCAAGAAGGAGTACTCGCTCCTCCTCGGCGAGCGGACCGCCGAGCAGATCAAGATCACGATCGGCTCGGCCTTCGAGATGGAGAAGGACGAGCACACCGAGATCCGCGGCCGCGACCTGGTCTCGGGCCTGCCCAAGACCGTCGTCATCTCGGCGAGCGAGGTCCGCAAGGCCATCGAGGAACCGGTCAACGCGATCGTCGACGCCGTGAAGACGACGCTCGACAAGTGCCCGCCGGAGCTCTCCGGCGACGTCATGGACCGCGGCATCGTCCTCACCGGCGGCGGCGCGCTCCTGCGGGGTCTCGACGAGCGCCTGCGCCACGAGACGGGCATGCCGATCCACATCGCCGAGGACCCGCTGGATTCGGTGGCACTCGGATCCGGCAAGTGCGTCGAGGAGTTCGAGGCGCTCCAGCAGGTGCTGGACGCCCAGCCCCGACGCTAGAAGAACGATGTTCCGCCGTACGGGCGCAAACCGCCCCGTACGGCGGAACGTTGGTATACAGGCACGAACATTCCTACGAGGAAGGCACGGCCGCCGCACGTGAGGGACACACGAGAGAGCCGGCTGCTCCTGGTGCTGCTGATCGCCATCGCATTCGCCCTGATCACGGTCGACATCCGCGGTGGTGAGGAGTCACCGGTGGACGGGGCCCGGCAGGCCGCCGCCACGGTCTTCGGACCGGTGGAGAACGGCGTCGCGGCAGCGGTGGACCCGGTGGGCAACGCCATCGGCGCCGTACGGGAGTCCGGTGACCGGCACGACCGGATCGCGGCCCTGGAGCAGGAGAACGCCGCGCTGAAGACCAGGCTCGGCAGCGACGACCGCAACACCAGCAAGGTCCGCCAGCTGGACACCATGCTCAAGAGCGCCGGAGCCGGCCAGTACGGCATCAAGGGCGCCGAGGTCATCGCCATAGGAGCGGCCCAGGGCTTCTCCTGGACCATCACCATCGACGCCGGGACCAACGACGGCATCCTGCGCGACATGACCGTGCTGAACGGCGAGGGACTCGTCGGCCGGGTCACCACGGTCGGCCCGAACACCGCGACCGTCCTGCTGGCCAACGACCCCGACTTCACCGTCGGCACCCGCCTGGAGAAGACCGACGAGCTCGGCTTCGCGACCGGACAGGGCTCCCGGCCCCTCTCGGTCCAGTTCCTCAACGGCAAGGCCGACGTGAAGAAGGGCGACCGGCTGGTCACCTTCGGGTCGAGCAAGGACAAGCCCTTCGTCCCCGGCGTGCCCGTCGGACAGGTCGTGCGCGTGGACCCCTCGGGCGGTGACCTGACCCGGACCGTCTACGTCCGCCCGTTCGTCGGCTTCACCAAGCTCGACATCGTCGGCGTCGTCGTCCAGGCACCCCGCGAGGACCCCCGCGACATGGTCCTGCCGAAGCAGCCCAAGAAGCCGGAGAAGCCCAAGCCCACCCCGACCGTCACGGTCACGGTGCAGCCCAACGGCGACCTCGTCGACGCCAGTGGGAAGGTCGTCGGGAACGTCAACGAGAAGCCGGACCCGGACGCCTCCGGCAGCCCCTCCGCGAATGCCGACACACCCGCCGGTGACGCGGCGAACGACCAGGAATAGAGCTGATCCCCATGCGTATCAACCGGACGCTGCTCTCCGTCTCCCTGGTCGTGGTCGCCCTCGTCATCCAGGTCTCCGTGCTCGCCCGCCTCCAGCTCCCGGGCGCCACGCCCGACCTGGTGCTCCTCGTCGTCCTCGGACTCGCCTTCGTCTACGGGCCCGTCAGCGGCGCGCTCATCGGCTTCGGCGCGGGCCTCCTCGCCGACCTGGCGCCGCCCGCCGACCACGCGGCCGGGCGCTACGCCCTGGTGCTGTGCCTGATCGGCTACATCGCCGGAATGGCCCGCCCCGAGAAGGGCCAGCTGAAGTCCGCGTTCACCCCGATGGCCTTCGTCGTGGCCGCGGCGATCGGATCGACCCTGCTGTACGCCGGGGTCGGCGCCCTCGTCGGCGACACCGCGGCCCGTCATGTGGGCCTCGGCAGCCTGCTGTTCACCGCCGCCGTGTACGACCTGCTCCTCGCCCCGTTCACGGTTCCGCTGATCATGGCGCTCGCCAGACGCACCGAGAACGACCCCGTCGCCGACAGCTCCGGCAGCGGCGACGTCGCCGCCGGCTGGCTCGCCACGGGCACCGGGCTGCGGATCGGCAGCCAGCGGAGCGGGATGCGGCTGAGGGCCGCACGCAGCCGCGCCGCACGCGCAGGAAGGATCAAGGGGGTCAAGCGACTGTGAGGCCGTACCGGCACCGGACGAGCACCGGGGGCGACCCCCGTGACCCCGGCCCGACCACCACCGGGGGTGCCCCGTGAGCAACATTCCGGAGACCGGACGGACCCAGCGGGTCCAGATCCGTCTCGTCGTCATCCAGGTCCTCGTCTTCTCGCTGCTCCTGACGCTCGGAGGGCGGCTCTGGTACCTCCAGATCCGCAACGGGCAGGAGTACACCGACGAGGCCAAGAACAACCACGTGCAGCAGGTCGTGCAGCCCGCCGTCCGGGGGGCCATCCTCGACGCGCGCGGCGTGCCCCTCGCCGACAACGAGACCCGCCTCGTGGTCTCCGCGAGCCGCACCGAGCTGATGAAGATGAAGGACGACGGCGTCGGCGTCCTCACCCGGCTGGCCGACGTCCTGGACATGAAGGCGAAGGACGTCCAGGACAAGGTCCGGCTCTGCGACGCCAAGACCCCGCAGCCCTGCTGGAACGGCTCGCCCTACCAGCCGATCCCGGTGACCGACGAGGCCACGACGCAGCAGGCCCTCACGATCCGCGAGCGCGCGGAGGACTTCCCCGGCATCACCGCCGAACCCACCGCCGTACGCCGCTACGCCGCACCCGGCAAGGCCAACACCGCGCAGGTGCTCGGCTACCTCTCGCCGGTCACCGACGACGAGGTCACCAAGGCCCAGGACACCGATTCGCCCTACCTGCGCTCCGACCAGGTCGGCCGCTCGGGCCTGGAGCGCACCTACGACAAGGAGCTGCGCGGCAAGGCCGGCGTCACCCGCTACGAGGTCGACAACCTCGGCCGGGTCATCGGCCAGGCCCAGAACGACGAGGCGGAGCCCGGCGCCAGCGTCGTCACGTCCATCGACGCCCGGGTCCAGGCCGTCGCCGAGTACGAGCTCAACAAGGCGATGGAGACGGCCCGCAAGGAGATGGACCGCAACACCAACCAGCTCTACAAGGCCGACTCCGGCGCGGTCGTCGTGATGGAGGCCAAGACCGGCCGCATCGTCTCGATGGCGTCCCTGCCGACGTACGACCCCAACGCCTGGATCGGCGGCATCTCCGCCAAGGACTACGCCAAGCTCACCGGCAAGAAGTCCAACTTCCCGCTGCTGAACCGGGCCATCCAGGGGACCGCGGCCCCGGGCTCCATCTTCAAGGTGATCTCCTCGACCGCCGCGGTCAACGCCGGCTACCCGTTCAACGGCAACTACCCGTGCCCGAGCTCGTACTCCATCGGCGGCCAGACCTTCAAGAACTTCGAGTCCCAGGGCTACGGCAGCATCACCATCGGCCGCGCCCTGGAGGTCTCCTGCGACACCGTGTACTACGGCCTGGCGCACCGGGAGTGGCAGAAGGACGGCGGCAACAAGCCGAAGAAGGACCCGGGCGACTGGTTCTACAAGACGGCCCACCAGTTCGGCCTCGGCAAGGAGACCGGCATCGACCTCCCCAACGAGGTCTCCGGCCGGGTCCCCGACCGCCAGTGGAAGCAGAGCTTCTACGACGCCAACAAGACGTCGTGGTGCAAGCAGGGCAAGAAGGACGGCACGTACGTCGAGAAGATCGCGTACGAAGGCTGCATCGAGGGCTACAAGATGCGTGCCGGTGACTCCGTCAACTACTCCATCGGCCAGGGCGACACGCTTGTCACCCCGATCCAGATGGCGACGATCTACGCGGCGATCTCCAACGGCGGCACCCTGTACGACCCGACCGTCGGCAAGGCGATCGTCAGCGGCGACGGCAGGAGCGTCCAGGAGATCAAGCCCCGGTCGCACGGCAAGCTCCCCTTCAAGGGAGACACGCGCGACGAGATAGACGAAGCCCTCGCGGGAGTCGCGACCCGGGGCAGCGCCGCCTGGCGGTTCGGCGGATGGCCCCAGGACAAGATCCCGATGCACGCCAAGACGGGCACGGCCGAGGTCTACGGCAAGCAGACGACCTCCTGGTTCGCCACGTACACCAAGGACTACTCGATCGTCATGACGATCTCTCAGGGTGGTACGGGTTCCGGGGCCTCCGGCCCCGCCGTGCGCAACATCTACAACGCGCTCTACGGACTCGACTCCGCCGGCAAGCAGAACCTCAAGAAGGCCCTGCTGCCCAAGCCCCAGAAGACGCTGCCCAGGATCAAGCCGGACGGGCAGATCGAGTCGCCGAAGATCAAGCCCTACGTCCCCGAGCCGCCCGCCGAGGACGGTACGCAGGCCCTGGCCGCCGTCGTCGCCGGAGCCCCGGGGAGGCGGGACTGATGGCAGGCTTCTCCGTCTCGCGCTACGCCCCCGAGCGTTCCGCCTGGGCCAAGCTCACCGCCCGCGACTCCGTCGTGCGGCGGCTGGACTGGCCCCTGCTCGGCTCGGCGGTCGCCCTGTCGTTCGTCGGCTCGCTCCTGGTCTGGTCGGCGACCCGCGGACGCGACTCGCTGACCCACGGCGACCCGTACTACTTCCTCTTCCGTCACGCGCTCAACACCGGCATCGGCCTCGGGCTGATGATCGGCACCATCTGGCTCGGGCACCGCACCCTCCGGGGCGCGGTGCCGGTCCTCTACGGCATCTCGGTGGTGCTGGTCCTCGCGGTCCTCACACCGCTCGGCGCCACCGTCAACGGCGCGCACGCCTGGATCCTCCTGCCCGGCGGGTTCTCCCTCCAGCCGTCCGAGTTCACCAAGATCACGATCATCCTCGGCATGGCGATGCTGCTCGCCGCCCGCGTCGACGCGGGCGACCAGCAGCACCCCGACCACCGGACGGTCGCCAAGGCGCTCGGCGTGGCCGTCATCCCGATGGCGATCGTCATGCTGATGCCGGACCTCGGCTCCGTCATGGTCATGGCCGTCATCGTGCTCGGCGCGCTCCTGGCCTCCGGGGCGTCCAACCGCTGGATCTTCGGGCTCCTCGGCGCCGGCACGGCGGGCGCGGTGGCCGTCTGGCAGCTCGGCGTGCTCGACGACTACCAGATCGCCCGTTTCGCCGCCTTCGCCAACCCGGCGCTCGACCCGGCCGGAGTCGGCTACAACACCAACCAGGCCCGCATCGCGATCGGCTCCGGCGGACTCTCGGGCACCGGCCTCTTCAACGGTTCGCAGACCACGGGGCAGTTCGTCCCGGAACAGCAGACCGACTTCGTGTTCACCGTCGCCGGTGAGGAGCTCGGCTTCCTCGGAGCCGGACTGATCATCGTCCTGCTGGGTGTCATCCTGTGGCGCGCCTGCCGGATCGCCCGGGAGACGACCGAGCTGTACGGCACGATCGTGGCCGCCGGGATCATCGCCTGGTTCGCCTTCCAGTCCTTCGAGAACATCGGCATGACGCTCGGCATCATGCCGGTGGCGGGACTCCCGCTGCCCTTCGTGTCGTACGGAGGATCCTCGATGTTCGCCGTCTGGGTGGCCATCGGGCTGCTCCAGTCGATCCGGGTGCAGCGGCCGATGTCCGCCTGAGCCCGGACGCCCGCCCTGCATGAACCGGCCCATCGCGGATAGATTCGTCGTATGGCGGACTCGAAGCGTGAGGTCGAGCGAAAGTACGAAGCGACTCCCGGGACCCGGCTGCCGGACCTGACCCGCGCGGCCGGGGTCTCGGAGGTCGTCCACCGGGGCCTGACCGAACTCGACGCCGTCTACCACGACACCGAGGACTTCGCGCTGGCCGCCGGGTCCCTCACACTGAGGCGCCGGACCGGCGGCGGGGACGCCGGATGGCACCTCAAGTTCCCCGTGTCCGCCGACGTCCGCGACGAGATCCGGGCTCCGCTGAGCGAGGGCCTGCCGACCGGACTCGCCGGGCTGGTCCGCTCCCGCGTGCGCCACGCGGGCGTCGTCCCCGTCGTCCGGATCCTCTCCTCGCGCGACGTCCACCACCTCCTCGACGACGACGGCGGCCTGCTCGCCGAACTCAGCGTCGACGAAGTCCTCGCCGAGCGCCTCACAGAGGAGGGCCGCGGCGCCACCGCGGCCTGGACGGAACTGGAGGTCGAGCTGGCCGACGACGTGGACCCCGCCGTCCTCGACGCCGTGGAGCGACGGCTGCGCAAGGCCGGTGTCCAGCCGGCCGCCTCCCCCTCCAAGCTCGCCAGGGCACTGGCCGAGACGGCTCCCGGGAAGCGGCGCGAAGCCCCGGAGCCGGCCGGGCCGCCGCGGACCGCAGGCGACCACGTGCTCGCCTACGTACGCCGTCAGACCGAAGCCCTCGTCCGGCTCGATCCCGCCGTGCGCCGCGACCTTCCCGACTCCGTCCACCGCATGCGGGTCGCCACGCGGAGGCTGCGCAGCGCCTTCAGGACGTACCGCCCGGTCCTCGACCGCACCGTCACCGACCCCCTCCGCGACGAACTCAAGTGGCTGGCCGGCGAGCTCGGGGCCGGGCGCGACCAGGAAGTCCTCGACGCCCGGCTCCGCTCCCGCGTCGCCGGACTGCCGGACACCCTGGTGCTCGGCCCGGTGCGGGCCCGCCTGGAGCGGTCCACCGTCGCCGCGGACGCCGGCGCGCGGCGCAGGGTCGTCGACGCCCTGGACAGCGAGCGCTACCTGGACCTGCTGGACGCCCTGGACGCCCTCATCGGCGATCCGCCGCTCAGGCGCCGTGCGGCGAAGGACCCCGGGCACGCCCTGCCGCGCGCGGTGCTCAAGGACTACGCCCGCCTCGCCGCCCGGGTGGGCCACGCGCTCGACCTGCCGCCCGGCCCGGAGCGGGACGTGGCGATGCACGAGGCGCGCAAGGCCACCAAGCGCGTGCGTTACGCGGCGGAGGCGGCCAGGCCGGCGCTGGGCCGGCCCGCGAAGAAGTTCTCCCGCCGGATGAAGTCCGTGCAGACGGTCCTGGGAGACCACCAGGACAGCGTCATGGCCCGGGAGGCCCTGCGCGCCCTCGCCGTCCAGGCCCACGGCGCGGGGGAGTCCGCGTTCACCTGGGGACTCCTGTACGGCCGCGAGGAGGCGGCGGCCCGGGCGCGGGAAGGCGAACTGCCCGAGGTGTGGGCGCGGGCGTCGCGGCCCCGGCTGCGGGCGGCACTGGAAGGCTGAGCACCGGGTTACGCTAGATGGTCACCCCTGCCAGCTACGAAGGTCCACAGATGTCTGCCGAGTCGGTCTTCCCACAGCTCGAAGCTCTGCTCCCGCATGTGCAGAAGCCCATCCAGTACGTCGGCGGTGAGCTGAACTCCACCGTCAAACCGTGGGACGAGTGCGACGTCCGCTGGGCACTCATGTACCCGGACGCCTACGAGGTCGGGCTCCCCAACCAGGGCGTCATGATCCTGTACGAGGTGCTCAACGAGCGCGACGGCGTCCTCGCCGAGCGCACGTACAGCGTGTGGCCGGACCTCGAGGAACTGATGCGCGAGCACCGGGTCCCGCAGTTCACCGTGGACAGCCACCGCCCCGTCGGCGCCTTCGACGTGTTCGGCCTGAGCTTCTCCACCGAGCTCGGCTACACCAACATGCTCACGGCCCTGGACCTCGCGGGCATCCCGCTGGAGTCCAAGGACCGGACCGTGGACCACCCGATCGTGCTGGCGGGCGGCCACGCCGCGTTCAACCCCGAGCCGATCGCGGACTTCATCGACTGCGCGGTGATCGGCGACGGCGAGCAGGCCGTCCTGGAGATCACCGAGATCATCCGCGCCTGGAAGGCCGAGGGCCGCCCGGGCGGCCGCGAGGAGGTGCTGTTCCGCCTCGCGAAGACCGGCGGCGTCTACGTCCCAGGCTTCTACGACGTCGAGTACCTCCCCGACGGCCGCATCGGCCGCGTCGTGCCCAACAAGTCCGGTGTCCCGTGGCGCGTGTCCAAGCACACGGTCATGGACCTCGACGAATGGCCCTACCCGAAGCAGCCCCTCGTGCCCCTCGCCGAGACCGTCCACGAGCGGATGTCCGTCGAGATCTTCCGCGGCTGCACCCGCGGCTGCCGTTTCTGCCAGGCCGGCATGATCACGCGCCCCGTGCGGGAGCGAAGCATCACCGGCATCGGCGAGATGGTCGAGAAGGGTCTCAAGGCCACCGGCTTCGAGGAGGTCGGTCTCCTCTCGCTGTCGTCCGCGGACCACACCGAGATCGGTGACATCGCCAAGGGCCTCGCCGACCGGTACACCGAGGACAAGATCGGCCTCTCGCTGCCCTCCACCCGCGTCGACGCCTTCAACGTCGACCTGGCCAACGAGCTGACCCGCAACGGCCGCAGGTCCGGTCTCACCTTCGCCCCCGAGGGCGGCTCCGAGCGCATGCGCAAGGTCATCAACAAGATGGTCTCGGAGGAGGACCTGATCCGCACGGTCTCCACCGCCTACGGCAACGGCTGGCGCCAGGTGAAGCTGTACTTCATGTGCGGCCTGCCCACCGAGACCGACGAGGACGTCCTCCAGATCGGCGACATGGCCGTCAACGTCATCGCCAAGGGCCGCGAGGTCTCCGGGCAGAACGACATCCGATGCACCGTCTCCATCGGCGGTTTCGTGCCCAAGCCGCACACCCCCTTCCAGTGGGCCCCGCAGCTCAGCGCCGAGGACACCGACGCCCGGCTCAAGAAGCTCCGGGACAAGATCCGCGACGACAAGAAGTACGGGCGCTCCATCGGCTTCCGCTACCACGACGGCAAGCCCGGCATCGTCGAGGGCCTGCTCTCCCGCGGCGACCGCCGCGTCGGCTCCGTCATCCGCGCGGTCTACGAGTCCGGGGGCCGCTTCGACGGCTGGCGCGAGCACTTCAGCTACGACCTGTGGATGAAGAGCGCCGAGAAGACGCTGCCCGCCTTCGGCGTCGACGTCGACTGGTACACCACCCGCGAGCGGACGTACGAGGAGGTCCTGCCCTGGGACCACCTGGACTCCGGCCTCGACAAGGACTGGCTCTGGGAGGACTGGCAGGACGCGCTCGACGAGACCGAGGTCGAGGACTGCCGCTGGACGCCGTGCTTCGACTGCGGCGTGTGCCCGCAGCTCGACCTCGACATCCAGATCGGCCCGACCGGCAAGAAGCTCCTGCCGCTCACTGTCGTGAAGTAGACCCTCCGGGTGACAGCCCGGTGACGAACGCCCGGCCCGGGAAACCCCGGGCCGGGCGTTCGCGTCCCTACCGGCATGGACCTCGACAAGCACCGCACTCCCGCGCCGTACGAGGGCGGTGAGGGCTGTCTGACCACCCTCGTCAGGATTCCGGTCCGGATCGTCGTGCTGGTGCTCGTCCTGCCGGTCCGCATGCTCTGGGACCTGCTCGTCGCCGGCGGCCGGCTCCTCGACAGGCTGCTGCTGCGCCCCCTGTCCAGGGCGGCGGACTGGTTCTGCGACCAGGTGCTCGCTCCTGCCGTGAAGGCACTCGCCTGGCTCGCCACGGCCCTGTTCGTGTGGCCCTGGGTGGGGCTGTGGCGCCACGTCGTCGTGCCGGTTGTCCGGTACGGGGTCGTCGTCCCGCTGGTGTGGCTCCACTCGGCCGTGCTCGTCCCGGCCTGGCACGGGCTGCGGTGGACGTACACCCGACTGCTGGTCCCGGCCGTGACCGGGCTCGTGACCCTGCTGCTGGTGTGGCCGGCGGTCGGGCTGTGGCGATACCTCCTCAGGCCGCTCGGCATCGCTGCGGCCTGGCTGGTGACGACCTTGCTCGTGCTTCCGGTGGTGTGGGTGTACGGGAGTGTGCTGACGCCGTTGGGGCGGGGCGTGGCGTGGGTGCTTGGCTTGGTGGGGCGGGGCGTGGCGTGGGTGCTGGGTTTGGTGGGGCGGGGGATGGCGGTTCTGGGGCAGGGGCTGTGGACCGGTGCCGTGTGGCTGGTCATGACCCTTCTGGTGCGTCCGGTCGCCTGGGCGTACCGGCGTGTCCTGGCCCCCCTCGGCCGGGAGGTCGTGGCCGCCGTCGGCGTCGCCTGGCGGATCGCGGGGTTCATCTCGCGTGCCGTCGGCAGGGTGCTGGCCCGGCTGGCGTGGCATCTGGTCGGTGCGCCGGCGACCTGGGTCTTCCGTGCCGTGTGCACACCGGTGGGCCACTTCCTGCGCGACGCGGTCTGGACTCCCGCCCGGCGGGCCGCACGGGACGCGGGTCACGCGGTCCGCGGCGCGCTCTCCACGGCCCGGGAGACGCTGCGCATGGCACGCCGCGACGCGTGGCGTGCGCTGGTGGGAAAGCCGCAGGCCGGGGACGCGCGGAAAACGGGAGGGTCGGCTGCGCGTACCCTGGGTAGGACAACGACTGTCCCCAGCGCGGCGCCCGCGTCCGAGATCTCCCCGCAGGTCGGTAGAACCGTCGAGCGGGGGTGAGCCGGAGCAGCACCCCGGGGCACCCTGTACTTCGTGGGCGGCACGCCACCGCGGCCGCCCCGCACCGAGGAGAAGAACCACTGGGCAAGCGACAGCCCGAAGGCCCGCCGCCCGCACCGGCGGTGCAGCGCATCCGACTGCGCTACACCAAGCGGGGCCGCCTCCGGTTCACCAGTCACCGAGACTTCCAGCGCGCCTTCGAGCGGGCACTGCGCCGCTCCGAGGTGCCCATGGCCTACTCGGCCGGTTTCACCCCGCACCCCAAGGTGTCGTACGCCAACGCCGCCCCCACGGGCACGGGCAGTGAGGCCGAGTTCCTGGAGATCGCCCTCACCGAGGCGCGTGACCCCGAGACCCTCCGGGGGCTGCTCGACGCGTCGATGCCGGACGGCCTCGACGTGATCGACGCGGTCGAGGTCCGTACCTCCGGCCTCGCCGAGCGCCTGACCGCCTCCGTGTGGGAGATGCGTCTGGACGGGGTCGACGCCGAGGAGGCGAAGACGGCCGTGGCCGCCTTCCTGGAGGCCGAGACCGTCGAGGTCCAGCGCCGGGCGAAGAACGGCATGCGGAGCTTCGACGCCCGCGCCGCCGTCGCCGACCTGCAGGCCCTTGATCCACAGGCTGATAGGCCCGGGGACGGGCCTTGTGCGATACTGCGGCTGGTAGTGCGGCACGTGACACCTGCCGTGCGACCCGACGACGTCCTTTCAGGTCTCCGAGCCGTGGCCGATCTGACGCCGCCGGTCCCCGCAGCGGTGACCAGGCTGGCGCAGGGTCTCTTCGACGAGGAGTCCGGCACGGTGACCGACCCGCTCGCGCCCGACCGCGAGGCAGCCCCGGCCGTTTCCACGGCCGACCCGGCAGCCGCCGCGACGGCGCCGGAAGGTGCGGGTTCCGCGTAAGGCGGTCGTCGTAGCGCAGCCCTTCGACTCGGGAGCCACCTGGGTCGGGCCGCGCACCGCCCCATAAGACTTTCGCCAGGCCGTGCGTAGCGCGTACGGAACCGGCGAGCCAGACATCAGCTCCCGTGCGGCGCCCGCGCCCCGGACGGCGGTACCGCGCACACCGCGCGCATCGCGTCGGACCGGAATCAGGTGTGGCGCCCGGGAGCGCGACGGGAGAACCGCCCGCATGCACGAGCAGAACGAAACCGGCACGACCGGTAACACCGAAGACAACACCCCCGGGGACAAGCTGCCGCCGCGCCGCAGGCGCCGCGCGGCATCCCGCCCCGCCGGCCCGCCGTCGGGTGAGCAGAGCACCGCCCCCGCCGAGGCCGCCACGCCCGCCGCTGCCGAAGCCGTCGAGGAGCCGGCCGAGGCCGCCCCGCCGGTCCGTGCGCGTCGCCGTGCGGTGCGCAAGGCGACGGCTCCGGCCGGTGCGCCGCAGGCCGCCGAGGTCGTGGAGACCGTGGCCGAGCCCGTCGAGGAGACCCCGGCCCCCGCCGACGAGCCGGCCGAGGCCGCCCCGCCGGTCCGTGCGCGTCGCCGTGCGGTGCGCAAGGCGACGGCTCCGGCCGGTGCGCCGCAGGCCGCCGAGGTCGTGGAGACCGTGGCCGAGCCCGTCGTGGAGACCCCGGCCGAGGACACCGAGGAGGAGGCCGACGAGGCCCCCGTCGTCGAGGCCCCCGCCCCGCGCGGCCGTCGTCGCGCCACGCGCAAGGCGACGGCTCCGGCCGGCGCCCCGCCGCAGGCCGAGCCCGTCGTCGAGGACGTCCCCGCGGCGGAGCCCGTGAAGGCCGCCGAGGCCGTCGCCGAGCCCGCCCCCGCGGAACCGGCCGCCGCGCCGCGTGGCCGCACCAGGCGCCGTGCGTCGGCCCCGGCCGGCGCACCCCAGGCCGCCGACGCCGGTCAGGTCGCGCAGACCGAGACGCAGGCCGAGCCCGTCGCCGCTCCGGCGGCCGAGGCCGCCCCCGAGGCCGCCGACGCCCCGCGTGGCCGCCGCCGCGCCTCCCGTAAGGCGAGCTCTCCGGCCGGCCCCCCGCAGCCCGTCGAGGAGGTCGCCGAGGCGGCCGCCGAGAACGCCGAGAGCCTTCCCGCCGCGGTGGCCGAGGAACTGGCCACCGAGACCGAGCAGGTCGAGGAGGCCGCACCCCGCGGCCGTCAGCGCCGACGTGCCACGGCCGCCGCCGGCCGCCCGGAGTTCACCGGCAAGGCCGAGGAGCCGGCCCGCAAGGGCCGCCGCGCGACGCGCCCGGCCGTGGCCGTGTTCCAGGCCCCGGTCTTCGCCGAGCCGATGTTCCAGACCCCGGAGACCGCTGCCGCCGCGGCCGCGGCCGCATCGGCCTACGACGAGAGCGACGAGGCCGAGGAGCAGAAGGCACCCGAGCGCGCGCCGCGCAAGGCCGCGGCCGAGCCCGTGAAGGCCGCGGAGCCCACCGCTCCGGCGGAGCCCGCCGAAGCCGCGCAGGGCGGTTCGCGCCGTCGGCGCCGCCGCCGCGGCGAGGCCGTGGAGACCGAGCCGGCCGCGACCCCCGTCACGCTTCCCGCCGAGCAGGCGGCCCCCGCCGCCGCGCCCGTCGAGGACGAGGACGAGCACGAGGCCGAGGCCGAGACGGACGCCGAGCACGAGCACGACGAGTCGGACGAGTACGGGGACCGCCCCTCGCGCCGTCGCCGTCGCGGTGGCCGTCGCCGCCGCCGCGGTGAGGCCGGCGACGCGGACGACGGACAGGACGACTCCGCGGCGGACCACACCGAGGACGAGCAGGGCCAGGACGACGAGGACGACGAGGAGCACGAGTCCTCCTCCGGGTCCAGCAGCAGCCGTCGCCGTCGCCGTCGCCGCCGCCGCAGCGGGGACGCCTCCGGCGAGGACGCGGGCAGCGGCACGGACGACCCCGAGCGCACCGTCGTCAAGGTCCGCGAGCCGCGTGAGCGGCGCGGCAAGGAGACGGCCGACCGCGAGCCCGGCACCGGCTTCGACGAGGTCCAGTCCATCAAGGGCTCGACCCGCATGGAGGCCAAGAAGCAGCGTCGCCGCGAAGGCCGTGAGCAGGGCCGCCGCCGCGTCCCGATCATCACCGAGGCCGAGTTCCTGGCCCGCCGCGAGGCCGTCGAGCGCGTCATGGTCGTCCGCCAGAGCGGCGAGCGCACCCAGATCGGCGTCCTCGAGGACAACGTGCTCGTCGAGCACTACGTCAACAAGGAGCAGGCCACCAGCTACGTCGGCAACGTCTACCTGGGCAAGGTCCAGAACGTGCTGCCGTCCATGGAGGCCGCGTTCGTCGACATCGGCAAGGGCCGCAACGCCGTCCTGTACGCCGGCGAGGTCAACTTCGAGGCGCTCGGCATGGCCCACGGGCCGCGCCGCATCGAGACCGCGCTCAAGTCCGGCCAGTCCGTCCTCGTGCAGGTGACGAAGGACCCGATCGGCCACAAGGGTGCCCGCCTGACCAGCCAGGTCTCGCTGCCCGGCCGCTACCTGGTGTACGTGCCCGAGGGCTCGATGACCGGCATCAGCCGCAAGCTGCCCGACACCGAGCGGGCCCGGCTGAAGACCATCCTCAAGAAGATCGTCCCCGAGGACGCGGGCGTCATCGTGCGCACCGCCGCCGAGGGCGCCAGCGAGGACGAGCTGCGCCGCGACGTCGAGCGGCTGCAGCAGCAGTGGGAAGAGATCCAGAAGAAGTCGAAGAACACCAGCAGCTCCAACGCGCCGACGCTGCTCTACGGCGAGCCGGACATGACGGTCCGGGTCGTCCGGGACATCTTCAACGAGGACTTCTCGAAGGTCATCGTCAGCGGTGACGACGCGTGGGAGACCATCCACGGCTACGTCTCGCACGTCGCACCCGACCTGACGGACCGCCTGTCGCGCTGGACCTCCGAGGTCGACGTCTTCGCGACGTACCGCATCGACGAGCAGCTGATGAAGGCCCTGGACCGCAAGGTCTACCTTCCGAGCGGCGGCTCGCTGGTGATCGACAAGACCGAGGCGATGGTCGTCGTCGACGTCAACACCGGAAAGTTCACCGGGCAGGGCGGAAACCTCGAGGAGACCGTCACCAAGAACAACCTGGAGGCGGCCGAGGAGATCGTGCGCCAGCTGCGGCTGCGCGACCTCGGAGGCATCGTCGTCGTCGACTTCATCGACATGGTGCTGGAGTCCAACCGGGACCTGGTGCTGCGGCGTCTGCTGGAGTGCCTGGGACGCGACCGTACGAAGCACCAGGTCGCCGAGGTCACGTCGCTGGGCCTGGTCCAGATGACGCGCAAGCGGGTGGGCCAGGGTCTGCTGGAGTCCTTCTCCGAGACCTGTGTCCACTGCAACGGGCGCGGCGTGATCGTCCACATGGAGCAGCCGACGTCCGCCGGCGGCGGTGGTGGCGGCAAGCGGTCCAAGAAGCGCGGCCGCGGTGGTGCCGGACACGAGCACGACCACGACCACGAGCACGCGGAGCAGACGGCGGAGCACGCGACCGACACGGAGACCGAAGCCGAGGTGGCGGCCGAGGTCGCCGCACCGGTGGCGCTGCCCGAGCCGGAGTTCGTCGCCGACGAGGAGCTGTACAGCAGCCCCGCCGAGGCCGAGGCGGCGGCAGGGCGCGGACGCGGCCGCCGTCGCGCGACCCGCAAGGCCACGGCCCCGGCCGGCGCGCCCGCCCCCGTGGCGGAGCCCGCACCGGCGCCGGTTGCCGAGGAGAAGCCGCAGGCGGAGCCCGCCGTCGAGGCCGTGACCCCGGTCCCGCAGGCCGCTCCCGAGGCGGAGGCCGCGCCCCCGGCCCGCACCCGGCGCAGGGCGACGCGCAAGGCGACCGCTCCGGCGGGTTCGCCCCAGCAGGCCGACGTGACACCTCCGGTGCACCCGGCCGAGCCCGCCGCGGACCCCGTCGCGATCGAGGACCCGGTCGTCAAGGCCCCCGCGCCCGCCCCCTCGGACGAGGCGGCGGAAGCGGAGGCTCCGGCGCCGCGTGCGCGTCGGCGCGCGACCCGGAAGGCCACGGCTCCCGCCGGGTCCCCGGCCGGCGCCGAGGAGACCGAGGTCGTCGTGGTCACCGGTGACGGTTCCGGCACGCCGGAGGCTCACGAGGCCGCTGCCCCGGAGGCTCACGAGGCCGCTGCCCCGCAGTCCGAGGCCCCGGAGTCGGAGGCCCCGGAGTCCGAGGCCCCGGTGAAGAAGACGGCCGCGCGCAAGACGGCCAAGAAGGCCACGGCGAAGAAGGCGGCCCCCAAGAAGGCCGCCGCCAAGACGACCGCGAAGAAGACCACCGCGAAGAAGACGACGACGAAGAAGGCGGCGACGAAGAAGACCGTCGCGGCCGAGCAGTCGTCGCCTTCCGTGACGGCTTCGACTTCGTCGGACGCCTCGGAGTGACGCGCGCGCCGAGCATTCCGTAACCGGTTGTTCATCTATCCGTGTCCCGCCCTGAAGCCTTCGGGGCGGGACACGCGGTTTGTTTCAGAATTGATGCATCAGCCGGTTAACGGGCCCGAAATCGCCTGAGAAATCCCTGATAATGTGACGGCGGTCGCCGCCTGTGAACCTCCCGTAAGGGAACTACGGTCGGTGACCGACCCGGTTCAGGACCGACCGGGCCCAGTTTCCTCGGTAGGGCGTCGGCATTGCGCCGACGGGGTTATGCGCGGCCTCGTGAGACGTCCCGCACCCCAGATCTCTGCCTGTGAAGAGCTCTTGCGGTGTTCAAGGAGGACGTCCATGACGAGCATCAACGAGCAGCCGATTCCTGCTGCCCGCCCGGTCATCGGTGAAGAGGAGATCGAGGCCGCGGTACGCGTACTGCGCAGCGGTCGCGTGGTGCAGGGGCCGGAGGTCGCCGCATTCGAGGAGGGCTTCTCCGAGCTGGTCGACGGCCGCCACTGCGTCGCCGTCAACTCCGGCACCTCGGCGCTGCACATGCTCCTCCTCGCCCTCGGTATCGGGCCGGGCGACGAGGTGATCGTCCCTTCGTTCTCCTTCGCGGCCTCCGCCAACGCCGTCCGCCTGGTCGGCGCCGACGTCGTGTTCGCCGACATCGAGCCCGGCAGCTACGGCCTGGACCCGGCTGCCGTCGAGGCGGCGATCACCCCGCGCACGGCCGCCATCATGCCGGTGCACCTCTACGGTCACCCGGCTGCCATGGACAAGCTGATGCCCATCGCCGCCAAGCACAAGCTCGCCGTCGTCGAGGACGCGTGCCAGGCGCACGCGGCCGCGCTGAACGGCACGCCGGTCGGCGCCTTCGGCGAAGGCGGAACGTTCAGCTTCTACCCGACGAAGAACATGCACGCTCTCGAGGGCGGCATGGTCACCACGGCAGACGCCGAACTGGCACGCACCCTGCGCCTCCTGCGCAACCAGGGCATGGAGCAGCGGTACGCGAACGAGATCGTCGGCGCGAACATGCGGATGACGGACGTCGCCGCCGCGGTCGGCCGCGTCCAGCTCGGCAAGGTCGGCGGATGGACCGAGCAGCGCCGCGCGAACGCGGCGTACCTCGACGCGCACATCAGCGCTCCGAACGTCACGACGCCGCCGGTCGCCGACGGGGCCCGCCACGTCTACCACCAGTACACGATCCGGGTGCAGGGCGACCGCGAGGCCATGATGGCCAAGCTCACCGAGGCGGGCATCGGAAACGCCGTCTACTACCCGACCCCGATCCACCGGCTCAAGCCGTACTGGGAGCCGGACCAGAAGGCCGGCCGGAACTGGGACCTCCCCGAGACCGAGAAGGCCGCCGCCGAGGTCGTCTCGCTCCCCGTGCACCCGTCGCTCGGCGAGGGTGACCTGGAACGCATCGCCAACGCAGTGAACGCACTGGGGGAGAGCCTGTGAGCGCCGCAGTCCTGAAGGCAGGCCTCATCGGTCTCGGCTCCATGGGGCGCCACCACGCCCGGGTGCTCGCCGGGCTCGAGGGCGTGGACCTGGTCGGCGTCGTCGACCCGATGGGTGACAAGAACGGCTGGGCGCAGGGTGCCCCCGTGCTGGAGACCGTCGAGGAACTCATCGCGCTCGGCGTCGACTACGCGGTCGTGGCCTGCCCGACCGCGCTGCACGAGACGGTCGGCCTCCAGCTGGCGGAGGCCGGCGTCTGCGCGCTGATCGAGAAGCCCGTCGCCGACACCGTCGAGGGCGCCCGCCGCCTCGTCGAGGCCTTCGAGTCGCGCGGCCTGGTCGCCGGGGTCGGCCACATCGAGCGCTGCAACCCGGCTCTGCGTTCCCTTCGCAGCCGCCTGGAGGCCGGTGAGCTGGGCGAGGTGTTCCAGGTCGTCACCCGCCGCCAGGGTCCCTTCCCGCACCGCATCGCGGACGTCGGCGTCGTGAAGGACCTCGCCACCCACGACATCGACCTGACGGGGTGGGTCACCGGCCAGACGTACACCTCGATCGCGGCACACACCGTGTCGAAGTCGGGGCGCGCGCACGAGGACATGGTCTCCGCCGTGGGCCAGCTGTCCGACGGCACCATGGTCAACCACCTCGTCAACTGGCTGAGCCCGCTGAAGGAGCGGTTCACCTCGGTCACCGGCGAGCGCGGCTGCTACATCGCCGACACCCTCACCGCCGACCTGACGTTCCACTCGAACGCCGCCGTGACCACCGAGTGGGAGGCGCTGCGCGCCTTCCGCGGCGTGTCCGAGGGCGACATGATCCGCTACGCGATCCCGAAGCGCGAGCCGCTGCTCGTCGAGCACGAACTCTTCAGGGACGCCGTGCTGGGCCAGTCGGCCGACATCTGCACACTGCGGCAGGGGCTGCGTACCGTCGAGGTGGCGGCAGCCGTCCTCGAGTCCGCAGTGAACGGCACCACCGTCCGCCTGGACACCGATCGCATGGCGGGCTGAACACCTGGCAGTGGACACAACGCTCCACTGCCGGGCCTGTTCCGCACTCCGGGGGAGTGCGGAACAGGTCTCGGCTCGTTCGTCTTCCACCGGAGGAAGTACAGAATGAAATCCCCTGCCCGCCGACCGCGGCTCGCCGTGATCGTCGCCAATGGCATCACGGGTGACTCGCGGGTCCAGAAGACGGCCGTGGCCGCAGCCCGCGACGGCTGGGACGTCACACTGATCGGCAGGAGCGACACCAAGCGCGTCCAGAGATCGCGGATGGGACCCATCGAGGTCGTCCGTGTCCCGGTGACCACGGAGTACGTGCGCTCGGTCAAGGCCCGTCGGCCGCACCCGCTGCGAGGTGCGCTGACGCAGTTCCGTATCCAGGATCAGGCGGCGCTGAGCCAGTACCGTGCCTCGTACCGCGCGTGGGTCAGGCAGACGTCCGCCGAGACGACCTGGTCGGGAGCTCCCCGGCGGGCTTCGCTCAAGGCGGTGCTGCGTGCGCGCCGAGCCGTGTACAAGCTGCGCGTGCGGGCGTTCAAGTGGGAGCAGCGCCGTGTGCCGAAGCACCCGGACCCTGTTCGCGACTGGCGCCTCGACTGGCCCCAGGTCGTCGATCTGGACCTCGCCTTCGGTCCGGTCATCGAGGAACTCAAGCCGGACGTCATCCACGCCAACGACTCCACCATGATCGTGGCGGCGGCCCGTAGTGCTGCGCGACTCAGAGCGGGCGGGCACCGGTGTGTCTGGCTCTACGACGCCCACGAGTACGTCCGGGGCGTCGAATGGCCGAACCCTCGACAGGCGTATGCCCTTCCGGCCGCCGAGGCCGAGTTCATCGGCCGGGCCGACGCGGTCGTCACCGTGTCGACGCAGCTGGCCGAGCTCCTGAAGAACGACCACAAGCTTTCGAAGCTCCCCCTCGTGGTGGGGAACTCCCCGGTACGTGAAGTGATCGGATCCGGCACCGTCCGGGCCTCCGTCCGCGAGGTCTGCGGTCTGGGACCGGACGTCCCGCTCATGGTCTACTCGGGCTGGCTCGGCCCCGAGCGGGGCGTGGACGCCGTCATCGACGGCCTTCCCCACCTGCCGGGCGTGCACCTGGCCCTGGTCTGCAGCCGGGTGACACCCCTCCTCGAGCAGTTGCTGGCGACGGCCGAGAACCTCGGCGTCCGCGACCGTATCCACCTGGTCCCGTACGTGGCCCAGCACGAGGTCGCCGACTACCTCTCGTCCGCCGACATCGGTCTCACCCCCTTCAGGCGGGTGCCCAACTGCGAGGTCTCGCTGCCGACCAAGGTCTCCGAGTACCTCCAGGCACGCCTTCCACTGGTCACCAGCGACGTGCGGGTCATCAAGGCGTACGTCGAGGAGAAGGGACTCGGCGAGGTCTTCACGTGGGACGACCCGACCACCTTCGTGGCCGCCGCGTCCCGCGCGCTGGAGCGCCGTGCCGAGCTCGGGGAAGCCATCACGGAGGACGTGCTCAAGGACCTCTCCTGGGAGCAGCAGAGCGCCGGACTCCTGGAGCTCTACCGAACCTTGTCGAAGAAGACGCCGCCGGTGCCGGTCGCCGAGATCCCGTGGACGATCCAGGAGACCCCGGGAGCGGCCCGGCTCGGGGCGAGCAGCGGCAAGCCCGGTGTGCCGGTCTGGACCCCCCTGGGCTCCACGCCGGTGAAGCTGGGCATCGGCCCCGCCAACTACGCCGGCCAGGGTGCGGCCTTCGCCCAGGCGCTTTCGCAGGCGAACCCGGACGTGTCCGTCGAAGTCGTCATGAACCAGCGTGCCGAGTCCTTCGACTATCCCGCCGACGTGTACGTGGACGCGGAACGGCTCGGCGAACTCGACGTCCAGGTGGAGCAGGTCAAGCGGATCGTCGGCCGGTACAGTCACCTGATCGTCGATGCCTTCATGCCGGTCTTCGGGCGGCTCAACGGCGATACCATCGCCGGCGACCTGGCCGCGCTGCGCAAGGCCCGTGTGAAGGTGGCGCTCCTGTCGCACGGCAGCGACATCCGCCACCCCGACCGGCACCTGGAGCGGCACGAGTACTCGCTGTTCCGGGACGCTCCGGACGGCATCGCCGAGAAGCTCCGGAGCAAGGCCGAGGCGAACCGGCGCATCGCTGACGACTCCGGTCTGCCGCTCTTCGTCACGACCCCCGACCTGCTCGACGATCTGCCCGCTGCCAAGTGGGCACCGCTGGTGGTGGACGTCGCCTCGTGGGCGGCTGAGGCACCGGTGATGGAGCGCAAGCGGCCCATAGTGCTGCACGCCCCGTCCAAGCGCTGGACCAAGGGCACGGACCGGATCATGCCTGTCCTCACCGCGCTGCACGAGAGCGGTGCCATCGACTTCAGGCTCGTGGAGAACATCCCCTGGGCCGAGATGCAGGCACTGGTCAAGGACAGCGACCTGGTTCTGGACCAGTTCACCACAGGCAGTTACGGCACGTTCGCGGTCGAGGCGATGGCCGCCGGAAAGCCCGTGATCGGCTACATCAGCGATGCGGTCAAGGCCACGACGAACGGCGATCTGCCCATCGTCAGTGCCACACCCGCCACTCTGCGTGCGGTGCTGGATTCCCTGATCGACGATCGCGAGGGCACCGCAGCCATCGGCCGTGCCTCGGTGGAATTCGCGCGTACGTACCACGACGGACGTTGGACCGCGCAGGTTCTGAGCGGATTCCTCAAGTGACGCGTCCGGGGGAAAGGTTGTTCATGGACACGCAGGAAGTCGGCATCGGCCGGCCCCGCAGGGGCCGGGTCGTCATGCTCGTCGACAACAAGGTCGAAGGTGATTCACGGGTACAGAAGGCCGCGGAGTCGATGGCCGCGGCCGGCTGGGACGTGACCCTGCTCGGCCTGGTGCGCTCGGGCAGCGGGCGCAGCTGGAAGCTCGGGGACGCCGATGTCCGCCTGCTGCCGCTGAAGACCCCGCTGGCGAAGCGTCATGCCGAGCGGCATCGCTCGCTGTTCCGTCGCCCGCTGGCCTATCCGCCCGGCCCGCTCGGCTCCTACCGCCGGCAGTGGGCCAAGGCGTGGCGTGCCGATGTCGCGACTCGCCGTGCCGCGCTCAAGGTGGTTCCGGAGGCGGTCGGCAAGCCGGGCTTCCGCAAGGCCGAGAAGGCGCGTCTGGCACTGGCAGGCCCCGCCTCGAAGGTGATGCAGCGCTGGATCGAGCTTCGGTCCCGCCAGTCCACGGAGGCGCAGAAGGCCGGCCGCAGGCTACAGGGTCCTCTGGACCGCGCCTTCACCGCGACCTGGAAGGCGACCAAGGGGAAGCGGGCGTGGCGCAGACTGGAACCCGCGCTGTGGGACTACGAGTTGACCTACGGCAAGGAGATCGACGCGCTCAAGCCGGATCTCATCCACGCCAACGACTTCAGGATGCTGGGCGTCGGCGCTCGCGCCGCCGTCCGCGCCAGAGCTGCCGGCCGTCAGGTCAAGCTGGTCTGGGACGCCCATGAGTTCCTGCCCGGTGTCAGGCCCTGGGAGGACAACGCGCACTGGATTCCGGGCAACACGGCCCACGAGAGCGAGTACGCCCCCTACGCCGACGCCGTCGTAACCGTTTCCGAAGGCCTCGCCGATCTGCTGCGCGAGCGGCACTCGCTCGCCGAGCAGCCCACGGTCGTGCTCAACGCGCCCGACAGGCCCGTCGAGCGGAGCGCGGCGGCCGACGCCGCCGAGCCGATGCCCGACCTGCGCGAGCTGTGCGGCATCGGTCCGGACGTCCCCCTGGTGGTCTACAGCGGATCGCCCGGTCCGCAGCGTGGTCTCGGTGACATGGTCGAGGCTCTGCCTCAGCTCGACGGCGTGCACATGGCTTTCGTCGTGCCGAATCCGGCCGCGGCCTACATAAAGGGCCTGCTGGCGCGGGCCGACGAACTGGGAGCGGGAGACCGTCTGCACGCCGTTCCCTACGTACCGCACTGGCAGGTCGTGCCGTTCCTGTCCGCGGCTGACGCCGGGTGCATCCCGATCCACCACTGGCCGAACCACGAGATCGCACTGATCACCAAGTTCTTCGAGTACTCGCACGCCCGGCTCCCGCTGGTCGTGAGCGATGTCAAGACCATGTCCGAGGTGACGCGTTCGACCGGTCAGGGCGAGGTCTGCAAGGCCGAGGACATCTCCGGCCTCGCCGCGGCGATCAAGAAGGTGCTTGCCGATCCGGAGCGCTACAAGGCCGCGTACGACAAGCCCGGACTGCTCGACACCTGGACCTGGGAAGCGCAGGCCGAGGTGCTCGACGGGCTCTACTCCAACCTGCTTCCCGACCGCGAGAAGGCGGATGACAGACGATGACGACGGCTCCTGACGTCAGTGTGATTGTCGCGGTCTACAACACGATGCCCTACCTGACCGAATGCCTGAACTCACTCGTCGGGCAGAGCATCGGTCTGGACAGGCTCGAGATCGTGGCTGTCGACGACGGGTCGACGGACGAGAGCGGTGCCGAGCTCGACCGGTTCGCCGCGCGATACCCCGGCACGGTCAAGGTCCTCCACCAGGCCAACTCCGGTGGCCCTGCCGCGCCCAGCAACAGGGCGCTGGAGTTGGCCACGGGGCGCTTCGTGTACTTCATCGGGTCCGACGACTACCTCGGCGAGGAAGCACTCGCCCGCATGGTGGGATATGCGGACGAGCACGAGTCCGATGTCGTCATCGGCAAGATGGTCGGCACCAACGGCCGTTACGTGCACCAGAAGCTGTACACGAAGAACGACCCGGACATCAGCCTCTACAGTTCCAGCCTGCCGTTCACGCTGGCGAACACCAAGCTCTTCCGCCGCGACCTGGTCGAGAAGCACGGGCTGCGCTTTCCGGAGGACCTGCCGGTGGGCAGCGACCAGCCCTTCACCATAGAAGCGTGCGTTCGCGCTCGGAAGATCTCGGTCCTCTCGGACTACACGTTCTACTACGCCGTCAAGCGCGGTGACGCGAGCAATATCACCTACCGGGCCGACCACCTGTCCCGGCTGCGCTGCACCGCAGCGATCATGAATCACGCGGCCTCACTCGTGGAAGCGGGACCTGATCGGGACGCGCTCTTCAAACGGCATTTCACGTGGGAGCTCGCTAAGCTGGTCCAGGACGACTTCCCCAGGCTCGACGCCGATACCCGGAGGCAGGTCTGCGCGGGCATCGCCGCGCTCGCGGACGAGTACATGACCGACGCTCTGCGGGACTCCCTGGACGTCAAGCGGCGCGTCCGCATCTGTCTCGCGCAGGCGGGCGCGGTCGACACGCTGGTCCGGGCCGTCACCGGGGAGGCGGAGCACGGGGCCCCGCCCTTCCATCTGGAAGGCGGCCGGGCCTTCGCGCTGTACCCCGGCTTCCGTGACGACGCCCTCGGCCTTCCCGACCGCGTCTTCGAGCTGGTCGGTGAGGCGGTGCCCGGAAGGCTGGCCCAGGGCACCAAGCTCGTGGCCGCGGACTGGGACCAGACAGGTGACGACCTGCACCTCCTGCTCACGGCCAGGGTCGGTGTCCTGGGAGACACCGGTTCCCTGGCTGTGCGACTCGCGCAGGGTGCCATGCCCAAGAGCGCCGACAAGCCCGGTGCACGCCGACTCCAGGCCGGGCATGAACTGCCCCCCACCGCGGGAAGCTTCACGTACGAGACCACCGAGGACGGCCGGGCGACGACGCTGCGGGGCCGGGTGCCGGTCCATGCCGTGAAGTCGAAGCTCGGCGTCAGGGTGTATGTGGACGTCGCGGGCTCCACGTACGAGATCCCGGTGAAGACCGGCGGAATGCCGCTGCCTCTGGCCCGTCGCTGGCGGCAGGCCGTCCCGTACAGGGTCGCGGCCAACCAGAATCCCAAGGGCCGGCTCGTGATCACGACGGCGCCGCTGTGGGACATCGAACCCGGCGCGGGCAAGCGGCTGCGCCACATGCTGTCCAGGCTGAAGAGGAAAGTAATCCGATGAACATCTGTGTAGTCGCACTCGGCAAGATCGGCCTTCCGCTCGCCGTGCAGTTCGCAGCCAAGGGCCACAAGGTCATCGGGGCGGACGTCAACGAGAAGGTCGTCGAGCTGGTCAACGCGGCCACCGAGCCGTTCCCCGGCGAGCACGACCTGGACGTCAAGCTCAAGGAGACCGTCGGCGCCGGCCTGCTGTCCGCGACGACGGACACCACCGCGGCCGTTGCCGCCTCCGACGCCGTGGTCGTGGTGGTCCCGCTGTTCGTGGACGCCGAGGGCACCCCGGACTTCGGGTGGATGGACGCGGCGACGAAGGCCATCGCCGCAGGCCTCAAGCCCGGCACTCTCGTCAGCTACGAGACCACGCTGCCGGTCGGTACCACGCGCACCCGCTGGGCGCCGATGCTCGCCGAGGGGTCGGGCCTGACACCGGGACGCGACTTCCACCTCGTCTTCTCGCCCGAGCGTGTGCTGACCGGCCGTGTCTTCGCCGACCTGCGCCGTTACCCCAAGCTCGTCGGCGGTATCGACGAGGCGTCCTCGCAGCGGGGCGTGGAGTTCTACGAGGCAGTGCTCGACTTCGACGACCGTGAGGACCTGGCGCGCCCCAACGGAGTCTGGGACCTCGGCACGGCGGAGGCCTCCGAGCTCGCCAAACTCGCCGAGACCACCTACCGCGACGTCAACATCGGTCTGGCCAACCAGTTCGCCCGGTTCGCCGACAAGAACGACATCGACGTCAAGAAGGTCATCGAGGCCTGCAACAGCCAGCCCTACAGCCACATCCACCAGCCGGGCATCGCCGTCGGCGGCCACTGCATCCCGATCTACCCGCGGATGTACCTGTGGAACGACCCGGAGGCCACCGTCGTGCGCTCGGCCCGCGAGGCCAACGCCGCGATGCCGGAGTACTCGGTCGACCTGCTGGCCGCGGCCTACGGCGACCTGGACGGCGTCGGCGTTCTGGTGCTGGGTGCCGCCTACCGGGGTGGTGTCAAGGAGACCGCCTTCTCCGGCGTCTTCGGAGTCGTGGAGGCACTCAAGGCGCGCGGCGCCGTGCCGTTCGTCTCCGACCCCATGTACACCGCCGACGAACTGACCGCGCACGGTCTCGTGCCGCACGAGGGCCAGGCCGTCACGGCCGCGATCCTCCAGGCGGATCACTCCGAGTACCGTGAACTGGCCGCCTCCGACCTGCCGGACGTCCGCGTCCTGGTCGACGGGCGCCGCACGACGGACCCGGCCAACTGGGCGGGCGTCCGTCGCGTCGTCATCGGCGGCTGACCGACGGCTCACGGCTGAGGCCCCCGACCCCCGCACGGGGGTCGGGGGCCTCAGCCGTGAGCCGTTACGACATGCTCAGTCTCCCGACCGGTCCACCCGATCCCTCGCCGCCGCGCGGCGGGCTTCCTGCTCCAGCCGTGCGCGCAGCCAGCGCTGCGACGGACGCTCCACCAGCCGGTGCAGCAACCAGGCGGCCAGCACGATGCACGCTGTGGTCACCAGGAGCGTGGACCAGGCGCCCAGGTGCCCGTACAGGGTCCGGATCAACGCCCATCCCAGTTCCTCGTGAAGCAGATACAGGGGGTAGACGAGCGCGCCCAGAGCAGCGAAGCCACTCCAGCGGATCCGGTCGAGCTTGTGGAGCGCGACGGCCAGGACGAGCACGTAGAAGACGGTCACGAGCGCAAGCGCGACGTAGGGCTGCCGGTCCATACCCCGGTCGTGACGCAGACCGTCGGCGTGCTCGACCAGGTCGCTCTGCATGACCAGCCAGCTCGCGGCGAGCAGCCCCCACAGCTTGAGGTCCGGTCCGAAGCGGTACATCAGGTACATCGCGATGCCGCCGACGAAGAGCGCGGTGTTGAGCGGCTGGGCGAAGATGCCGACCACGGGCACATGGTTGCCCTCCTGCTGGATCAGCACACTCGCGAGCAGCCAGAGCCAGCAGAACACGCTGACACGGGCGTAGTCGAGGCCCTTCCAGATCACCACCAGGAAGATCAGGTAGAAGGTGAGCTCGGCCCACAGCGTCCAGTACGCACCCACCAGGTGCTGGGCCGAGAGCGGCACCTGGAGCATGGTCAGGTTGGTCAGCGACTCACTGATGCTGGGGCCGGTGCGCGAACCGTCCGGCAGGGTTCGCCACACCACGAAGGCAGCGGCCGCCGAGAACCAGTAGGCGGGAAACAGGCGGAGGAACCGGGCCCGTACGAACTGTCCCGGTGTCCGGTCCCAGGCGGACAGGCAGATCACGAAACCACTGATGAGGAAGAAGAGCTGAACGCCGTAGGAACCGTACGAGGTCACGGGGAAGAGCCAGGGGAACAGCTCCTTCGGGTTCTCGCCCCAGTTGGCCTTCGTCGCGGCATCCACTCCGGTGAAGTGGAAGGCGAGCACGGCGAGGGCCGCGACGACCCGCAGTGCGTCGAGGGCGTGCAGGCGGGGGGCGGGAGTCCTGGAGGCGGACTCCCGCGGTGATGGAGCGGTCTCCGCCGGCCGGCTCGGCACCTGTACCTCGGTCTGGGGCATGTCGGCCTCGTCAGGTTCGTACGGGGCACCTCAGAGGGGTGCCGTGCCCGGACATCCTAAGGAGCGGACACGGCGCCCTCGACCGGGGCCTGGGGCAGTGCGACGCGGGCTGCTCACTCCACGTTCGTCCGCACACCGCGCTGGACCGGGATGTCGAGGGACCTCTCCGGCAGCAGGGCGTCGAAACGGGGGCCCACCACGTCCCAGTCCCAGCGCGAGAGGGCTTCGTTCCGGGCCTTGTGCCCCTCCTCGAGCCAGGTCTCCTCGGACCCGGTCACCGCGAGGATGCGCTCCGCGGCTTCCTGGGGTGTGGAAACCACCCAGTCACGGGGGAAGAGGGAGTGGGCACCGTGCGGCTTGTCCGCGAAGAACGGCCAGTCCCGGACCACCGGGACAGCACCGCTCGCTGCTCCCTCCACAAGGCCGAGGTGCCAGCTCTCGCGGACGGAGGTGCTGAGTATGACGCCCACACCTTTCAGCTCGGCGGCGACGTCGTCGGTCTGCCCGCTCGTGCGGACGGCGCCGGCGGCCACCAGCGGGGTGAGTTCCTCGACGTAAGCCGCGTGATAGCGGGCGAGAGCCGGCCCGGCGGACGGATTCATCCCGCCGCCGACCAGGTGCAGTCGGTAGCGCTCGTCCTGCCGGCGGAGGATGCGCAGCACCTCCAGGCCCCAGCGGGGGTCCTTGGCGACCTGACCGATGCCGACGAGTCCCAGGGTGAAGCGGGCCTCGGGATCCTTCGGCAGGTCGAACGGGGTGAGGTCGACGGCGTTGTCGATGACGTGTGTGGCCGGAGCGTGCGCCTCGCGCAACCGGGGGAGGGTGCTGAGGACCAGATCGCGCAGGTGTTCGCTGACGAACACGAGGTCGTCGACACGGGAGAAGTCCACCAGGTGGGGCCAGTAGCTGAATGCCTCGAAACTGTGCAGGCGGACCACCACACGGGCGCTGCCCGGATCGACGAGCGTCAGGAAGGCGGCCGCCGCCGTGCACCAGTCGACGAAGACCACATCGGCCCAGTCCAGATGCGGACGCAGGGCTTCCTCCGCCTGGTCGGCGTAGGCGGAGGGCACTCCGATGCCGGACGCGATCATCCGGCCCATGCCCTTGGCGAGGGGGGCGGTGACCGGATCGGCGGCGGTGTTCAGGACCCGGACCTCGGTGTCCGGATGCTGCCGGTAGCGCCCCAGGACCGCGGGCAGGAAGTTGTCGTTGCCACTGTGCAGGAACAGCATGCGCAGCGACCGGCCCGCAGGGGGTGCCGCCGCCGGAGCCGAACGCCCGCGGGGCGCACGCAGCGCTCGTAGCGTCCGGCTACGGCGCAGCGGAGCGGTGAACCGGGCCGGCTCCGTCGCGAGCGGCGAGGTGAGGCCGTCGAGGTGCGCGACCCTGTGAAAGGCCAGGATCAGCGCCTTCGCGGCGGAGGCCGCGGCCGCCTTGCGCCGGCCCGCCTTGTAGTGCTCGTCGGCGCACGCCAGCTCGGCCGCGTAGGCCTGGGTCAGATGGCGCGGCAGATAGCCCAGTCCGAGCCTCGCCTCGGCGCCCTCGGCCAGCACGTCGGCCCTGGTCCGCGGATCCTGGATGCGGTGACCCGCCATGCCCAGCACGCGCTCCGCCAGGACGGGGTTGTCGAGGCGTGCCATCCGGCTGGTGGCCCAACGGGCGATTCCGACGAGGCGCTCGTCGGAGAGGCGAGGTGTCTGCACAGCGAAGCTCCACGTTCGAGTCAGGAACTTGGACCGTACGGGCTCGGCACTGGTAACGGAAGAGCCGTCTCCCATGTGCACCCGGGAGCGATGCCCCCAGGCACAGGCATCTTTGTCACGAGCCTACGGGCATCGGGACAAAGGTGCCTGATGCCACCCGCGCCGCTCAGAGTGCGCGGGCGGAACGCTCCGTGAGTACGCCGTCCGCCTCGTCATGGAGCGCACCCGACTGCGGGCATTCCCAGACGCCCGGCTCGTCGGTCCGCTCGACGAGCTTGACGCCGCTGCGGCCCACCCAGCCGATCCGGCGGGCAGGCACGCCCACGACCAGCCCGAAGTCGGGGACGTCCTTGGTCACCACCGCGCCGGCCGCGACCATGGCCCAGCGACCGATCCGAACGGGTGCGACACACACGGACCGCGCGCCGAGGGAGGCGCCCTCGGCGACCTTCACACCGACGGCTTCCCAGTCACCGCCGCGCTTCTGCTTGCCGTCGGGGTCGACGGAGCGGGGGTTGTGGTCGTTGGTGAGGACCACGGCGGGACCGACGAAGACACCGTCGGCGAGCTCGGCCGGCTCGTACACGAGGGCGTAGTTCTGCAGTTTGACGTTGTTCCCGATCTGCACGCCGGTACCCACGTAGGCGCCGCGGCCGATCACGCAGCCCGCGCCGAGCCTGGCGCCCTCACGGATCTGGGCGAGTTCCCACACGCTGCTGCCGTCCCCGATCTCGGCGCTCTCGTCGACCTGGGCGGTGGGCTGGACCCTGTAGTTCACGTGCGGTGCCTTCCTGGCGGGCGGACTTGCCAGGAGAGCATACGGTCCTGGCGCGGGGTGGGACATGGGCGTACGCAATCCACCCCGCGGGTCCGTGGACCGCTTCGGCGGACGTCACTTCGACGACGTCGCGAGGGCCGGTCCAGGGCACGCAGGACCCGGTTTGACCCCCCGTACCCCCGCCCCGTAACCTTGACTCTCGGCGTGTTTCTGTGCGCCTACGCCCTGAGCACATCCCTCCCGGTGATCCGTCCCCGGGGGAGGCCGCTCATCCTTCCGGACTGTCGTGGGCTCCGGCCCGCGCGGGCGGCTGGCATCAGGGGATCCGTTCCGAGTGAGAGAGAGATCCGCGTGTACGCCATCGTGCGCAGCGGTGGTCGCCAGCACAAGGTTGCTGTCGGCGACATCGTTGAGGTTGACAAGATTTCCACCGCCAAGGTTGGCGACACGGTCGAGCTCTCGACCCTGCTCGTTGTCGACGGCGACGCCGTGACCAGCGACCCGTGGGTGCTGGACGGCATCAAGGTCCAGGCCGAGGTCGTGGACCACCACAAGGGCGCGAAGATCGACATCCTTCGCTACAAGAACAAGACGGGTTACCGCCGTCGCCAGGGTCACCGCCAGCAGTACACGGCGATCAAGGTCACCGGTATCCCCGCGGCTGCGAAGTAAGGGACTGAGGAGACATGGCACACAAGAAGGGCGCATCGTCCACTCGGAACGGGCGCGATTCCAATGCTCAGCGGCTCGGCGTGAAGCGCTTCGGCGGTCAGGCCGTCAACGCCGGTGAGATCCTGGTCCGCCAGCGCGGCACCCACTTCCACCCGGGCACGGGCGTCGGCCGTGGCGGCGACGACACGCTGTTCGCGCTGACCGCCGGTGCGGTGGAGTTCGGTACGCACCGTGGCCGCAAGGTCGTGAACATCGTTCCCGTCGCCGCCTGAGTCAGGCGACGACCGAACGACACAGCACCTTCCGAGGGCGGATCTCAGCTTTCCCGGTATGCGGGGAAGCGGGTCCGCCCTCGGCGCGTTACGTCTAGAGACATTCCGTATTTTTTCCGCTGTACCTGGAGGCACCAACCATGACCACCTTCGTGGACCGCGTCGAGCTGCATGCCGCCGCGGGTAACGGAGGCCACGGCGTGGCCTCCGTGCACCGTGAGAAGTTCAAGCCGCTCGGCGGTCCCGACGGGGGCAACGGCGGACGCGGCGGCGACGTGATCCTCGTCGTCGAGCAGTCCGTCACCACACTCCTCGACTACCACCACCACCCCCACCGCAAGGCCACGAACGGCCAGCCCGGTGCGGGTGACAACCGCTCCGGCAAGGACGGCCAGGACCTCGTCCTGCCCGTTCCGGACGGCACCGTCGTCCTCGACAAGGCCGGCAACGTGCTGGCCGACCTCGTCGGTCAGGGCACCACCTTCGTCGCAGGCCAGGGCGGTCGCGGCGGGCTCGGCAACGCCGCGCTGGCGTCCGCCCGCCGCAAGGCGCCGGGCTTCGCGCTGCTCGGCGAGCCGGGCGAGAGCCGGGACATCGTCCTGGAGCTCAAGACCGTCGCCGACGTGGCCCTCGTCGGCTACCCGAGCGCCGGCAAGTCCTCGCTGATCTCCGTGCTCTCCGCGGCCAAGCCGAAGATCGCGGACTACCCGTTCACGACCCTCGTCCCCAACCTGGGCGTCGTCACCGCCGGCTCGACCGTGTACACCATCGCCGACGTCCCGGGGCTCATCCCGGGCGCCAGCCAGGGCAAGGGGCTCGGCCTGGAGTTCCTGCGGCACGTCGAGCGCTGCTCCGTCCTCGTGCACGTCCTGGACACCGCGACGCTCGAGTCGGACCGCGACCCCGTCTCCGACCTCGACATGATCGAGGAGGAGCTGCGGCTGTACGGGGGCCTCGAGAACCGGCCGCGCATCGTCGCCCTCAACAAGGTCGACATCCCGGACGGGCAGGACCTCGCCGACATGATCCGCCCCGACCTGGAAGCCCGCGGCTACCGCGTCTTCGAGGTCTCGGCGATCGCGCACAAGGGCCTCAACGACCTCAGCTACGCCCTGGCCGGGATCATCGCCGAGGCGCGCGCCACGCAGCCGAAGGAGGAGTCGACCCGCATCGTCATCCGTCCCAAGGCCGTCGACGACGCGGGCTTCACGGTGACCCTGGACGAGGACGGCATCTACCGCGTGCGCGGAGAGAAGCCCGAACGCTGGATCCGCCAGACCGACTTCAACAACGACGAGGCCGTCGGCTACCTCGCCGACCGGCTCAACCGCCTCGGCGTCGAGGACGCGCTCCGCAAGGCGGGTGCCCAGGCCGGCGACGGCGTCGCCATCGGCGCCGAGGAGAACGCGGTCGTCTTCGACTGGGAGCCGACCATGGCCGCCGGCGCCGAGATGCTGGGACGACGCGGCGAGGACCACCGTCTCGAGGCCCCGCGCCCGGCGGCGCAGCGCCGCCGCGAGCGTGACTCCGAGCGTGACGACGCACAGCGCGAGTACGACGAGTTCGACCCCTTCTAGGCGGTCGTCCGGCTGCTCCCGCCTCGCGCGGGAGCAGCCGTGTTCACGGAGAACTGCCAGGTGGCGGGCTGCGGGGACCCGTCGATGTGCTGATTGCGTAACACGTCTGTGGAGTCCGTCACTCCGGGTGCGGGCGCGGGCGAGCCCAATCTCCCTGGCCAGGCGGTGAACTGCGGGTTTCCCACGGACGAGCAGCGGTAAACGTCCGCCTTGCGAGACGGTCACGGAGAGTGCGACCATCACACTGTTCCCCACGTGTCGTCGCAAGGTAGGTCGTCTGTGTCTGTGCCGCATGAAGCCAAGCCCCGGACCACAGCTGTCGTGCTCGCCGGTGGGACCGGTCAGCGCGTGGGACTGGCGATCCCCAAGCAACTGCTGAAGATCGCCGGTAAGGCCGTCATCGAGCACACGCTCAGCATCTTCGAGAACGCCGAGGACATCGACGACGTCATCGTGCTGATGGCACCGGGCTTCGTGCCGGACGTCGAGAAGATCGTCGCCAAGGCCGGCCTGACCAAGGTCATCAAGATCATCGAGGGTGGCAGCACCCGGAACGAGACCACCGAGCGCGCCATCGCGGCCCTCGGTGAGGGGCTCGCGGAGGGTGAGGACCGCAACGTCCTCTTCCATGACGCGGTCCGTCCCCTTCTGTCACAGCGTGTCATCAAGGACTGCGTGGAGGCGCTCGGCCGCTATCAGGCCGTGGATGTCGCCATTCCGTCCGCGGACACGATCATCGTCACCCGTACCCACGGTGAGGACGGCGAGTTCATCACCGAGGTCCCGGACCGGTCCCGGCTGCGCCGCGGCCAGACCCCGCAGGCCTTCAAGCTGTCCACCATCCGCAAGGCGTACGCCGTCGCGGCCGGTGACCCGAACTTCCAGGCCACCGACGACTGTTCGGTCGTCCTGCGGTACCTGCCCGACGTACCGATCTACGTGGTCGCGGGCGACGAGTACAACATGAAGGTGACGCAGCCGGTCGACGTCTTCATCACCGACAAGCTGTTCCAGCTCGCCTCGACCGCCGCCCCGCGCCAGGCCGACGAGGCCGCCTACCGCGAGCTGCTCTCGGGCAAGACCCTGGTCGTCTTCGGCGGTTCGTACGGCATCGGTGCCGACATCGCCACCCTTGCCGAGCAGTACGGCGCCAGCGTCTACGCACTGGGCCGCTCCACCACGGGCACGCACGTCGAGAACCCGGAGCACATCGACGACGCGCTGTCGAAGGCCTACGCCGAGACCGGCCGCATCGACTACGTCATCAACACCGCGGGCGTGCTGCGCATCGGCAAGCTGGCGGAGACGGACACCGCGACGATCCAGGAAGCGCTGAACGTCAACTACCTGGCGCCCGTGCAGATCGCGCGCGCCTCGTACAAGTACCTGGCGGAGACGCAGGGACAGTTGCTCCTGTACACCTCCAGCAGCTACACCCGGGGCCGCGCCGAGTACAGCCTCTACTCCTCCACCAAGGCCGCGATGGTGAACCTCACGCAGGCGCTGGCCGACGAGTGGGCGGGGGAGGGTGTCAGGGTCAACTGCGTGAATCCGGAGCGCACCGCGACCCCCATGCGGACGAAGGCGTTCGGCCAGGAGCCGGAGGGTTCGCTGCTCTCCTCCGAGGCCGTCGCGCGCACCTCGCTCGACGTCCTCCTGTCCGCGATGACGGGGCACGTCATCGATGTGCGGCAGCAGGATCCGACGGCCGACGTCTCCGAAGCCTCGGGGTTCGAGCAGGCACTGGCCTCGGTTCTGGACCGTCAGGAAGATGTGTAATAATTCTTGACAAATGCACTCTTACGGGCCTCTGTGCACGCCGAAAGGCGTACACAGAGGCCCGACTGCGTGAAGCCGCACCTTCACAATTCCCTCCATACGTGAAACAACCGGCACCCCCTGGAGCAGGTTCTTCGTGATTTCGACAGCCATTCGCCTGGCCCGTGTGGGCAGCCGGTCAGAGCTTGTGGCGGCGATACTGATGACGCTGGGTTATCCCTGCGTCATGATCGCCGCGCTTCTCCCCGACATCTGGTTCTTCGCGGCGGCCACGGCTGTCACGTACGTCGCGGACTGGTATCTGCACCAGCGCGGCAGTTATCTGATCAACCGGCTCGGCAAGGTGCGGGCGGGACTTTCCATCCGCTTCCTGCTGCGTCAGCTGATGGTCATTCTCCTTCTGGCCCGCCTGGACCTCGCCGAGGAGCCGCTCTTCTACGCGGCGGTGGCGTGCTTCCTCGTCTTCTACGGGCTGCAGGCCCCGCACGGTGCCCTGACGACACTCATCCGGCTGCGACGCAGCCTGCCGATCGTCACCCGCAACGTCGACCTGCACGCGGTCCGTATCCCCGACGCCCCGCCGCGCGCTCTCCTGCACCGCTCCAGCGAGAAGATGCTGCACCTCGACCTTCCCGCGGTCGCCGGCGTCCTGGTCGCCGCCCGTACCGGCGAGGACGTCGCCGGCTACGTCGGCGCCGGTGTCACGCTGCTGCTGGCAGTTCTTTACAACGTGCTCCTCGCCCCCTATCTGCGGCGCAGCCGGCGGGCGCCGTCGGCCCCCGCGGTGCTGAAGGCTCTCGACGTCTGGCTGCGGGAGTACCAGCCCACGGTCGTGCTCTACTTCTCCGGTTCCAACGAGTCCGCCTACCAGGGCAACATGTGGCTGGACACCATGGCCGCCGTCGAGGGACGCCCGCTGATCGTCATGCGCGAGCGCAACCTCGTGTCGCAGCTCGCGGACACGTCGGTCCCCGTGGTCTGTGTGCCGGCCGGCACGCACCTCATGAACATGGACCTCTCCTCCGTACGGGTCTGCCTGTATCCGGCGAACGTCGGCAAGAACATCCACATGCTGCGCGTCCCGACGATGAAGCACGTCTTCATCGGCCACGGCGACAGCGACAAGCTGGCCAGCGTCAACCCCTACTCCAAGGTGTACGACGAGGTGTGGACGGCGGGCAGGGCGGGACGCGACCGCTACGCGCTCGCCGACGTCGGTATCCGCGACGAGGACATCGTCGAGGTCGGACGCCCCCAGCTCGCCCCCATCGAGAGCTGGACCGGCGCCACGAAGAACCCCATCCCGACGGTGCTCTACGCCCCCACCTGGGAGGGCTGGGACGACAACCCCGGGAACACCTCGCTGCTGCTGGCCGGCGAGAACATCGTCCGGCGGCTGCTGAAGGCCGACAGCCCCGTGCGCGTCATCTACAAGCCCCACCCGTTCACGGGCATCCGCAGTGCCAAGGCCAAGGCCGTGAACGCGCGGATCAAGGCCCTGATCAGCAAGGCCGCGCAGGAACGTGCCACCGACCCCCGGTGGATGAAGGAGGCGTCGGCCGCCGCCGCCGGGCAGCGCGCCGCCACGGCGGAGCTGGCCCGTATCGACGCCAGGCTGGCGGAGCTGGCGATGCCCGGCCGCGCCGGGGGCGACGAGTCGGAGGAGTCGCGGGTCGCGCTCGCCGATCCGGCCCGCCAGGCCGAGCTCGTCAGGCTGCGTACGGAATGGAACGACGCCTACTGGCGCTCCTTCGGCTGGTGGGAGCACAGGACCGTGGCGGGCGCACAGCCCAAGCTGTACGACTGCTTCAACCAGTCCGACGCCATGGTCTCGGACATCTCCAGCGTCGTGTCCGACTTCATCGCGAGCGGCAAGCCCTACGCGGTGACGGACTCCGCAGAACTCGGTGCGGACGAGTTCAGGCGCAAGAACACCGCCGTACGGGCCGCAGTCATCCTCTCCAACGGTGCGGAGGAGATCGACACGCTGCTGAGCGCTGTCGCCGATCCGTCGGCCGACCCGCTGGCCGGAGCCCGTCACGAGCTGAAGAGCTACCTGCTGGGGCCGGACGAGCCGACCTCGATGGAGCAGTTCAACGCCGCCGTGCACGCGCTCACGGCCCGGGCCGAGGCCCGCAACGCCGGTGTCGAGCAGCGTCTGGGCGAGCAGCAGGCCGCACCTCTGCCGGATCCCGAGGCGGCGTCCAGCGGCGTCGGCGACGGGGCGGCGGAGATCGTCGCCGAGGCCGAGGCGGCGGTCGACCCCGATGTGCCGACCGCCGAAGCCGAAGCCGAGATCGGCGCAGGTCCCTCCACGCTGCTCTGACCGCGAGGTCTCCACCGTGCCGAACGCTGGTGACTGCCGGGTGTGATCCGGACGTCATCCAGTTGTTCGAAACTTGTCTGGTTGTCGACGCAACCTCTTCGACGGCCCGTCCGTCTCCTCCTCAGGGAGGGGAACGTACGGGCCGTTCGGCGTGTCTGTGCACGAAACGAACCGAACAAAGTCGTTCTATCGTTTCTCCTGATAAATACAAACATGTATGAACCGGGGAGTAATGAGCAGTAGCGCACCACGTGCCGAGGTTCCGGACGTCACCGTCATCATCGGCGCCTACGAGGCGATGCCCTACCTGGTTCGCTGTCTCGAATCGGTCGAGGCACAGACGCTCGGGACGGGACGCATCGAGATCGTCGCCGTCGACGACGGGTCCACGGACGGCACGGGGGAGTACCTGGAGGAGTTCGCGGCGCGCACTCCCATCGAGACGCGCGTCGTCCGCCAGAAGAACTCCGGCGGCCCGAGCGGCCCTCGCAACGTCGGCCTCGGTCTCGCACGCGGCCGGTACGTGTTCTTCCTCGACGCCGACGACTACTTCGGTGAGGAGGCGCTGGAACGCATGGTGGCCATGGGCGACCGTGCGGGCACCGATGTGGTGCTCGGCAAGGTGGTCGGCGTCAACCGAGGTGCGGCGAAGTCGATGTGGAAGGAGACGCTCGAACGGGCCGACCTCTACTCCTCCAACATCAAGTTCACCCTGAGCGCCCAGAAGCTGTTCCGCCGGGATCTTCTCGTGCGGCTGGGGATGCGCTTCGACGAAGCCCTCAAGACGGGTGAGGACGCGCTCTTCACCATGGAGGCGTATCTGCGGGGTTCCGGGGTCTCCGTCGTGGCCGACTACACCTGCTACTACCTGGTGGGCCGCGACGACGGCAAGCACGTGACGAAGAGCGGCAGTTATGTGCTCCGCTTCGATTCGGCCCGAGCGCTGGCCGCTCTGATCGCCGAGCACGTGCCGCCCGGGCCGAAGCGGGACATCCTGTTGGTTCGCCCGTTCGTCATCACCCTCCTCCCGCAGTTCGGGCCCGCGCTGCTCAGGCAGTCCGACGAGGTGCGGAGGAGGAAGATGGAGCTGGCAGCGCCGATTCTGGAGGCCTACTGGTCACCGGGCCTGGCGCGTCGGCTGAAGGTCAACGAACGGCTCCGTCTGACCTGCATCGCGGAGGGCAGGCTGGATCTGCTCCTGGACGTTCTGCAGTTCATACAGGACAAGAAGAAGCCGAGAGCGGTCCGCAAGGGGCTCCGGGGCCGGTTGCACCTGGTGTACCCCCACTTCGGCGAGAGCGCGACGCTGCCCCTGTCGGCCTACGAACTGACGGTCCCCGAGTGGATCGGCCGCAAGCGGATCGACGTACCGGGCCCTCAGTCGTTCGCCCTCTTCCTGCGGCGGCTCGCAGGCAAGGCGCGCAGGACGGTCCGATCGGCCGGCCTGCGCGTGCCGCACCGCGCCCACAAGGTCTGAGACGGGCGCGGTGCGGTCTCGCGGGTGGATCCCTACTGCTCGGGGCGCAGAAGCCTGCGGACCGGACGCCCCACCACCCGGCGGGCGCGCCGGTAGGCGGAGGGCCAAGCGGCCGCGCTGTCGCCCGCCTGCAACTTGATGCTGACCGGACCGGACCTGTTCGCGAGCTGGCTGAGCAGCAGGGCGTTCTGCTCGGAGAGCTCGGTCATGCGGCTCTGCATGAAGCTGAACCGGCTGCTCATCGTCTCGGGGTCCGAGTCGGTCCACGGGCGGACAGCGGCCGGCAGGGTGCGCTTGGCGAGCAGCGCGTCGAACGCCTTGCCGCCGTCGCCGTGGTGGAAGGTGTTCTCCAGGCCGTTCTTCTCCATGAAGCCGGTGAACCGGAGGAACCGCTCCTTGTGGCCGTTCACCAGCTCGCCGAAGTCGGCCGCCTCGTACAGCTCGGCGGGGTCGATGTTCTTCGGCGTCTCGGAGATCTTGCGGTGCGGGATGCCGAAGTACCGGCAGAGCTCCAGCGTCCGCGAGTCGCTGCAGAGCACGGTGCTCGGGACGCCGGCCAGCAGCGCGGCGATGTTGCCGTGGATGCGGGAGCCGAACGAGAAGTCGAACGCGCGCAGCTCATCGATCCAGGTGGCCGGGTCGATGTAGAGCCTGACCTTGCCCTCGCGGTACATCGGATGCGACGGATGGGTGGGCATCGAGGTCTGGGCGCCGATCGGGTTCGACGTCTCCCGCCAGTGGAGCAGCTGGGCCTCCAGGAGGTTCTGCCCGACGAACCGGAGATGCGGATAGCGCTGGTGGGCCTGCCGGATGATGGCGTCGAGACCGTGGGAGCGCACGGCGCTGTGCGAGCCGTTCACCGAGATGCGGGATTCCGCGGTGAGCGACTCGGACTTCTTCTCGAGCGTGAACGTCTCGCCGTTCATGAACATGGAGGGACAGCCGATGACTTCGACGTCCCGGAATCCCATGCTCTTCAGGTACTGCTCGGTGAACTCCCCGCGCACGCCGATGGACGCACTGCGGTTGAGCACTTCGGTGACGAATTCCCTGACCGTCGGCTCCATCGGCTTCAGCCTGGCCGCGTCGTACTTGAGGTCGGCCTGTGCGCCCACACCCAGGACGACGACGGGAATGCGCAGCTTCTTGATCAGCTGTGTCATCCGCTTCAGCGGCCGCTCGAACGTCGGACGGAACGCGTTCGCCAACGGGACGACGAATACGTCGAACTCCTCGTTTATGCGGTCGGCCGCCGAGGGATCCGTGCGGATGCCGTTGGAGAAGACCTCTGCCCGTGGGGTCGTGAGGATCTTGTGCGACGCATCACTGAAGATCAGGTTGCCCGCGTTCGTAGCGAAAACATCCCTGTGGAGCGATTGTTCGAGTGTGTCCACATCGAAGGGGCTTTTACCTGATCGGAGAAGAATGCGTCGCTGGCGGGTGGGTTCATCAGTCACCTAATGAGGGTAGCCCGATGAACGGCCTGTGGAGATTACGTAAATGACTCCATTCGGGGGCATGTCGGAACGCGTTTGCCGGAGCGGCTCCTCCGTAATGCGGCCTCCTGCCGCGTCAGCAGTTGAGACGGCTCGGTGCGGTGCGGACCCCTCGCGTAGATTGAGGGGAACCGCGCAGGACGACGTGATGGGGACAGGCGTACGTGTCAGGGGCAAGGGATTCCGAAGGCGCACTCGGCACACCCCCGGAGGGCGACGCCGGGCTCAGGCCGGACGTGACCGGTGCCCGCCGGATCGTCGTCAAAGTGGGGTCCTCCTCGCTGACCACCGCGGCGGGAGGCCTCGACGCCGACCGGGTCGACGCGCTGGTCGACGCGCTCGCCAAGGCCAGGAGCGGCGGGGACCGCGAGATCGTCCTGGTCTCCAGCGGCGCCATCGCGGCGGGGCTCGCGCCCCTGGGACTCGTCCGCAGGCCCAAGGACCTGGCGCGCCAGCAGGCCGCCGCCAGCGTCGGCCAGGGGCTGCTCGTGGCGCGCTACACCGCTTCCTTCGCGCGCTACGGCATCCGGGTGGGCCAGGTGCTGCTCACCTCCGACGACACCAGCCGGCGGGCCCACTACCGCAACGCCTACAGCACGCTCGACCAGCTCCTCGAGATGGGCGCCCTCCCCGTCGTCAACGAGAACGACACGGTTGCCACGGACGAGATCCGGTTCGGCGACAACGACCGGCTCGCCGCCCTCGTCGCCCATCTCGTGCACGCCGACCTCCTCGTCCTCCTGTCCGACGTCGACGGCCTCTACGACGGTGACCCGAGCACGCCCGGCACGACGCGGATCGCCGAAGTCGGCGGCCCCGCAGACCTGGAGGGCGTCGTCATCGGCAGCGCCGGCAAGGCCGGTGTCGGAACCGGGGGCATGGTCACCAAGGTCGAGGCCGCCCGCATCGCGACCGCCGCCGGGATCCCGGTGGTCCTCACCTCCGCCAGCCGGGTGACGGACGCCCTCTCCGGACGGGACACCGGCACACACTTCCACCGCACGGGACGCCGTTCGGCCGACCGGCTCCTGTGGCTGGCCCACGCCTCGACACCCCGGGGCGCCCTCACGCTCGACGAAGGGGCGGTGCGCGCCGTCGTCGAACGCCGTACGTCCCTGCTGCCCGCGGGGATCAGCGCGGTGGAGGGCGAGTTCTCCGCCGGTGACCCCGTCGAGCTGCGGGACCCCGCCGGCCACGCGGTCGCCCGCGGCCTCGTAAACTTCGACGCCAAGGAGATCCCCCAGCTCCTCGGCAGGTCCACCCGCGACCTCGCCCGCGAACTCGGGCCCGCCTACGAACGAGAGGTCGTACACAGGGACGATCTCGTCGTCCTCACCCCGCACGCGGGCCCCCGAAACGGCTGAAAGTCCGGCCATCGGGCGGAGACCTTCACGAAAACCGCCCCATACCCCGCTCCGGGCTGGTCAACTTTGTCACGGGGACACGAAGGGGCCAGCACAGCTACGCATTCACACAGGAGGCCGCCGGTGAGACGAGCGCGCCCGGGGGCGCCGCCCCGCGGATCGGGCAGCCGCGCCCTGACCAGCGTCGGGGCGGGGGCCGACTTCGCCGACGCCCCCGCCGGCCAGGCCCTCGAACAGGAACCGGTGACGACGGACGACGAGCGCGTCCGCTCCAGGCTCTGGCACATCACCCTCAGCGTCTCCGGTGGCGAGACCCCGCTGAGCGAGGTCAGACGCGGGCTCGAACAACTGGCGCACGATCACCCCTTCCTGCTGACCAGCCGGTACGCCAACGACCACGCCGAGATCCGCTACTGGGAAGAGGCCCGGGACCTGCACGACGCCGCGGCGGTGGCCCTGCGGCTGTGGGGGGAGCACCGGTCGAGCGCCCGGCTGCCCCCCTGGGAGATCGTCGGCCTCGAAGTCATCGACCGGCAGACGTACCACCTGCGCATCGCCGAGGGATACGGTCCGCCACCGGCGGCCCCGGTCGGGGTGCACCCGTACTGACCGGGCGTACCGGACCGGGTGCACGGGCACCGGTACGCCCGTCTCGCATCACGGGATACGTGACGAATGCCCGCAGTGGGCGCACTACCCTGCGGGCATGACCACGCTTTCGCCGTACGACAACATGTCCCCGGTCGCCCAGGCCGCCTACCGGGCACGCGCCGCCGCCGACGACATCGCGCCACTCCCGCGCGCGGCGAAGGACGACGCCCTCCTGGCGATCGCGGACGCGCTCGAGGTGCGCACGGGCGAGATCATCGAGGCCAACGCCGAGGACATCGCCCGGGCCCGGGAAACCGGGACCAGCGAGTCCGTCGTCGACCGGCTGACGCTCACCCCGGAGCGCGTCCGCGCCATCGCCGCGGACGCCCGGGACGTGGCCGCCCTGCCCGACCCGGTCGGCGAAGTGGTCCGCGGCTCCACCCTTCCGAACGGCATCGACCTGCGCCAGGTCCGGGTACCGCTCGGGGTGGTCGGCATCATCTACGAGGCCCGCCCCAACGTGACCGTCGACGCCGCCGCCCTCTGCCTCAAGTCGGGCAACGCCGTGCTGCTGCGCGGCTCCTCGTCGGCGTACGCCTCCAACACCGCTCTCGTACGGGTCCTCCGCGACGCCGTGGGCGGCTCCGGTCTCCCGGCGGACGCGGTGCAGCTGGTGCCGGGGGAGAACCGTGACTCGGTGCGCGAACTGATGCGGGCCCGCGGACTGGTCGACGTGCTGATCCCGCGTGGCGGCGCCTCCCTCATCCGCACGGTCGTGGAGGAGTCGACCGTCCCCGTCATCGAGACCGGCACCGGCAACTGCCACGTGTACGTGGACGCGCAGACCGATCTCGGCATGGCCGTCGAGATCCTGGTCAACTCCAAGGCGCAGCGCCCGAGCGTCTGCAACTCCGCCGAGACGCTCCTCGTCCACAAGGACATCGCCGCCGAGTTCCTTCCCCTGGCCCTCGACGCCCTGGCCGACGCCGGGGTGACGGTGCACGGCGACGAGCGGGTCCTGTCCTACGCCGAGGGCTCCAAGGCGACGGTCGTGGCGGCGACGCCCGAGGACTGGGAGACCGAGTACCTCTCGTACGACATCGCGGCGGCCGTCGTGGAGTCGCTGGAGGGGGCCGTGGCGCACATCAGGCTCTGGTCCTCCGGCCACACGGAGGCGATCGTCACCACCTCGCAGGCCGCGGCCCGCCGGTTCACCCAGCTGGTCGATTCCACGACGGTCGCCGTGAACGCGTCCACGCGGTTCACCGACGGCGGCCAGTTCGGCTTCGGGGCCGAGATCGGCATCTCCACCCAGAAGCTCCACGCCCGGGGCCCGATGGGGCTTCCGGAGCTGACGTCGACGAAGTACATCGTCACCGGGGACGGCCACATCCGATAGCCGCGCGGCCCCCGGCGGTACGGACGATTCTGTGCGCTCTCTGCCCGGATCGCCCTGCCGGGGGCTACGCTGAAGCCGTGCCGGACGACGTGGGGGGCAAGCCGTTCCAGGACGGCTGGGAGCCCGACGACGACCGCGGGGGCGCGGACGAGGACTTCGCCTCCGTGGTGTTCGACGAGGACTTCGTGCGGTCGGCGGAGATCCACGAGCCCAGCGCGGTCGAGCGTCTTCTCGCCGCCGCGGAAGCCCGCGCCGAGGCGGAGGCGAGCAGGGCACGCTTCCGTCGCGATTCCCGGGACGACGACCCCTACGACGGGTACGGCCCGGAGGGTGCGTACGGCCACCGGAGGGCTCGCGGCGGCTTCTGGGACCCCGACGACCCCGATGGCGCGCGCGGAGACGCCTCCGACCCCTACGGGCCTGACGGCGGCGCTCTGCGCCCCTATCGCGGCACGGCGCACTGGCACCGGCCGATCGCCTGGCTGCTCGCCGTGCTCATAGGCATCGGGATGGTCGCCCTGGCCTTCAGCGCGGTCTACCGAGGCGCGGCGAACAACCGGCAGGAACAGGTGCCGTCCCCGGCCACGAGCGGGGTGGACAAGCCGGGCCCGGCTCCCTCGCTCTCGGCCGGGCACTCCCGCCCGGCCGTCTCCGCGGTCCCGCGCACGCCCTGAACCGGGCGGGGGCGCCGCAGGCCGTTCCGGTAAGGCCCGGGCGCGAGAGGCGAGGGGCCCGGGCCCGGGCCGGCTGTGCAGGGCGCCTCAGGGGCGCTGCGCGGGTGGCCGTGGTCCGGGCCACCGGGGAGGGCCGGCACGCGGTCGCCCGGCACGGTCGCAGCGCGGGTGGCCCGGCGGTGGCCAGGCCACCGGGTACAGCCCTCAGCCGACGCCCCCTTGCGCGGAGGAATTCGATCGCGCGTCCGGCCGGTCGTCCGTTAACTTCTGGCGAACTCGCGAGGGGAGCCAGGTGTGGAGACGGACGGCGCGCGGACGGACCGGCTGGGCGTACTGCTGGAGCAGTTCGACCAGGTCAGGGAGGCGGCCCAGGTGCGGCTGTCAGGACTCGGCGACGAGGAGTACCTCTGGGAGCCGGCCCCCGGCTGCTGGTCCGTCCGGCGGCGGGACGAGGCCGGGACACCCCGGGCGTTCGGACCCGGCGAGTGGGTCATGGACCTCGGCGCCCCCGATATCCCGGGCAGCGAGTACGCCGAGGTGGCGCGGCAGGTTGCCGGCGGCATGACCGTCGAGAAGATCGCCGACGACTGGAGCGTGAGCGTCGGCCGGGTCCAGGAGGTCCTCTCCCACACCGGCGTACCCGAGCCCGACGTGACGCCGGTGACGACCATCGCCTGGCGGCTCGGGCACCTGCATCTGCAGTTCGCCGGGGCCTGGGAGTGGACCTTCGGTGAGCGGCGGCAGGACCCGAAGCTGATGGTCGACTTCAGCCCCTCCGCCGCGGTGGCTGTCGAGACGTTCTGGGCGTCGGTCGACCGCTGGCGCGACAGCGTCGCGACAGTCACCGAGGAGCAGCTGGACACGGTCGGCTTCTCGGCCTACCCGTACAGCAACGACGACGAGTACCCCTACGTCAACGTGCTGGCGGGGGGCAACATCGAGTTCATCCACCACATGGCCGAGATCGCCATGCTGCGCGACCTGTGGCGCTCCATTCCAGGACGACCGGCTGAGCGTCCCTGAGGCCGGTGAGTCCCCACCCCGGCTGTGGCCCGAGCCCAGCACATACGCTCGCCGCGCTCCGCGTGACGACAGGAGTCCGGACTCAGCCGTCCAGACCGGGCCGGGGACGGTCATGGCCGAAACGGGGGTGGGGACGGTCATGCCCGGGACCGCGGGGGAGGGCCGCTGCCGGGACCGGGCCGGGGACGGTCATGGCCGGGACCGGGCCGGGGACGGTCATGGCCGGGACCGCGGGGCAGGGCCGCTGCCGAGACCGGGCCGGGGAGGGCCACCGCCGGGACCGGGCCGGGGGAACCCGGATGGAGTAACGGCCGGGTGGAAGCCGCCCCGGCCGCGGCCCTGGGGCCTGCGAGCGACACCCGTACGGCCGTAGGAGCACCGCCGCGCGAGGGAGCCTGGTCGGCGGGGCCGTGCGGGGCCGGTCTGCCTGCCGGCCGGCGCGACTTCCGACTGCGCTCCCACCTGCGCGGCGTTTACCGTGATGACGATCGACCCAATCTGAAGGTACGACCCTGTGACCCCTCCTCCCGTCCCCGTCTCCGGGGAGAGGGCCCTGATGCCGAACCCGTGACGGACAGGTCCGCCCGCAGCCGCCCGGCTGAGGCGGATCCCAGCGCCCGCCCTCACCCGGCGGCGCGCGGAGGTCGGGAGGAGTCATGGCAGGCCGCGGAGAACCGCCGGAAGGGACGCCCGAGAACTCTTCGGGCGGCGAGGACGAGTACCGCTCCCTCGTCTTCGACGAATCGTTTGTGCGCGCCGCCCGGCTTCAGGAGTTCTCCGCCAGGGAACGCATGGGTGAACCTGCCCGCGCCGTACGCTCCCTCCCCGGCAGGGTCTCCCGCAGGCACCGCTCCAGGGCCGGCATAGCGCTCGTGGTGCTGATCGCCCTGGCGTTCGCCACCGCCGTCTACATGGGTTTCCGCAACCCCTACCCGGCCCCCGTCGGCCGACGGGCCGAACCGCTGCACACAACCGTCGTCCCGCTGGCCCCCCAGGGCCCGGTCCCCGCGGGGACACCGGAGTCCCTCCTCGACGACGGTCCGGCAGCGGGATTCCGCACCGGCGCCTCGGGCATCAACCTTCCGGCCGTACGGAGGACCAAGAACTTCTCGGACAGCCAGGTGACCATGGGCCTGACCACGGTCAAGGACTACCTGGTCGCATCGGCGCTGGACCCCGACGTGCTCACCGGAGGAGTCGTCCGGCCGGTCGGGCGCCTCCTCGACCCGGACCAGACGGTGCAGTTCGACCGGAGCGTAGGCGCGCCGGCCGCCGACGGCGAGCACCTGGCGACCGGCTGGCTGGTGCGTTTCGACCCGGCGAAGGTGGAACTGGCCGACCCCGAGATCCGGGTGCAGGGCACCTTCACCTATGCGGAGGCGGGGGCGGACACGCTGGAAGTCGTGTCCGACCACACCTTCACCTACACACTGCGACCTGCGGTCTCCGGCCCTCACCGCGCCGACGCGGCTTCGCTGTTCACCGTGCGCCGCGTCATGCGCTTCCTCCTCGACCGCGAGGACATCAGGCTCCACCGGCTGGAGGTCCGCAGCGCCTACGTCCAGGCCGGCCCGCAGTCCTGCTCCGCCGACATGGCGGGTGTCCTGCGCCCGCTGCTCGCAGGCGAGCGGGCGGACACCCGGGGGCCCGCCGGCACCGATCCCTACGCCACGGGCGTGCCCACGGCCGCCCTCTGCGGCACCCTGGCGGTCAGCCCCCAGCCCCCGGCTCCTCCTCGGGGCCCGGACGCCGCCAAGTCCCCTCCGAGCCGTCCGTAGCGTCCGTGCCGGTCCTCGTGTCCGAGGCGGACGCGCCACCCTTGCCGGTGGCGCCGCCTCCCGAGGCAGCCCCGCCGCTCGCCCCGGTGAACCTGTCCCGGAGCTTGCCGCCGAGGTCCCCCGCGCCGCCCGCGATATCACCGACGAGCTTCATCAGCGGGTCCTTGCTCGTGCGCACCGTGTCCGCGTAGTGGGCCGCGGACTCCCGGAAGGAGTCCGTCACCGAGGTGTCCTTGTCCTCGTCGCGGCGCGGGTAATGGCCGTCCATCAGGCGCTGGTAGTCGCGCGACTCCGACCACTTCTTCAGCTCGGCCGCACGCACCGTGGTGAACGGGTGGGTCCGGGGCAGGACGTTGAGGATCTTGAGCACGGAGTCGCGGAGGTCTCCGCCCTTCTCGTACTCGTCGGCCTGGGCGAGGAAGGCGTCCACGTTCATCTCGTGGAGGTGATTGCCGCCGGCGATCTTCATCAGCCCGCGCATCGACGCACGCAGGTCCTGGCCCACCAGCAGCCCTGCCCGGTCGGCGGACAGCTCCGACTTGCGGAACCACTCGCGCAGCGCCGTCACGATCGCCATGATCGCGACGTTGCCGAGCGGAATCCACGCCACCTTGAGCGCGAGGCCGGTGAGGAAGAGCAATATCGTCCGGTACACCGAGTGACCCGAGAGGGCGTGGCCCACCTCGTGGCCCACGACGGCCCGCATCTCCTCCTCGTCGAGCAGCTCCACGAGCCCCGTCGTCACCACGATGATCGGCTCGTCGAGACCGATGCACATGGCGTTGGGCTGGGGGTCCTGCGTGACGTACATCGGAGGGACCTTCTTCAGGTCCAGGATGTAACAGGCGTCCCGCAGCATGTCGTTGAGATGCGCGAACTGCGCGTCACTCACCCGGACGGAGTCCGACAGGAAGAGGAGCCGCAGACTGCGCTCGGGAAGCAGACCGCTCAGCGCCTTGAACACGGTGTCGAAGCCGCTCAGCTTCCGCAGGGCCACCAGGGCCGAGCGGTCCGCCGGGTGTTCGTACGCCCGGGACGAGATGCCCGGGAATCGCTTGCGCTGCCTGCTCGGCACGCCCTCGTGGCCGGTGTCGGTCATGGATGCCCCCTGTTTCGTACGAGACGTCGCTCGTCCCCCTGACAAAAGCCAGCGTATGTGCTGGCGCTACGGTGTGCGGGGGGCTGTGGATAACTTTGAGGAGCGCCCGGAATGCCGCACATCGCAGTACTGCTCGCCGCCGTGTCCGAGGACCAGGGGCCGGGCGACACGCTCCGCGTCGTACTCCTCGTCTCGCTCGTGGGAGCCGCTCTGCTCGGCTGGTTCCTGCTGCGCGGATACCGCAACGACGACAACAACGACTGAGTCGGCGTGAGCGTGCCCGCGGCTCCCGCATACGATGTGCGCGACGTCTCCCTCCAGATCCCCGATGGATAGGTCCTGCAGAAGATGAGCCTCACGAGCACCGCGAACCAGCTGGCCAACCTCGCCGCCGAAGGTGAGCACGGTGGCAACCACGAAAGCCTCAGCCCGTATCTCACCGGTGGCGGCGCCCTCGTCGTGCTGCTGCTCCTGCTCTGGGTCACCACCCGCTTCAACCGGGACCGCTGAGGCGCAGGACGAACAGCTGTGCCAGTAGGGTCTGCACGCATGGGAGAGCAGGAAGTGCCTACCGGACGCGGCAAGCGCCGACTCGGCGTGATGGGCGGGACATTCGACCCGATCCACCACGGCCACCTCGTGGCGGCCAGCGAAGTGGCCGCCCATTTCGACCTGGACGAAGTCGTCTTCGTGCCGACGGGACAGCCGTGGCAGAAAAGCCACAAGCAGGTGTCCCCGGCCGAGGACCGCTATCTCATGACGGTCATCGCCACCGCGTCCAACCCGCAGTTCTCGGTGAGCCGCAGCGACATCGACCGTGGCGGGCCGACCTACACGATCGATACGCTGCGGGATCTGTGCACGGCCCACGGTGACGCGGACCTGTTCTTCATCACCGGCGCCGACGCCCTGTCCCAGATCCTCACCTGGCGGGACGCCGAGGAACTCTTCTCGCTCTCCCACTTCATCGGTGTGACCCGGCCGGGTCACGTGCTGACGGACGACGGACTGCCCGAGGGCGGTGTCTCGCTGGTGGAGGTGCCCGCGCTGGCGATCTCGTCCACCGACTGCCGGGCGAGGGTCGCCCAAGGGGAGCCGGTCTGGTACCTGGTGCCGGACGGTGTCGTCCGCTACATCGACAAGCGCCAGCTGTACCGCGGCGAATGAGCCACGGAGAGGGGCACCTGTGACCGACCGCCAGAACCCGTACGACCCGTACTACCAGCAGCAGCCGCAGATCATCGGCTACGACGAGTACGGGCAGCCGGTCTACCAGCAGCAGGGGCAGCAGCAGTACGACCCGTACACGCAGCAGCAGACCCAGCAGCCCCAGCAGGACGGGCAGCCCCAGCAGGGCTACGGCTACGACCCGTACGCCGGTACGCAACAGTACGACCCGTACGCGGCCCAGCAGGCGCAGCAGACGCAGCACCAGGGCCAGCACACCCAGCAGCAGGGCCAGCAGGGTTACGGATACGACCAGGGCTACGCCGGGTACGGCTACGACACCGGCACACAGCCCGTCGTGAACGACTCCACCCAGCAGTGGGCCGCCGTCCCCGCCCCCGCCGCGCCCGCCGCCGCCCCCGCTCCCGTCGCCGCCCCGCCGCAGCCGGACGAGCGGCGTGAACCCGAGCCGCAGGCCGGGACCGGCGTGCCCGGGCAGCGCCGCGCCGACGGTGACTACCGCACGGAGCAGTTCTCCTTCATCGAGGAGCCCGACGAGAACTCCGAAGACGTCATCGACTGGCTGAAATTCACCGAGAGCAGGAGTGAGCGGCGCGAGGAGGCACGGCGGCGCGGGCACAACCGGATGGTCGCGCTGATAGTCGTCGTGACACTCGTGGTCGTCGGGGGAGCCGGCTACCTCTGGTTCGCCGGAAAGATCCCGGGTGTCGCGGGCAAGGACGAGCAGACCGCCGCGGCCGCCGGCCCGCAGAAGAGGGACGTCATAGTCGTCCACCTGCACAACACCAAGAAGGGCGGCACCTCCACGGCGCTGCTCGTCGACAACGTCACCACCAAGAAGGGCACCACCGTCCTTCTGCCCAACTCCCTCGCGGTGGCCGGGGACGACGGTTCCACCACCACCCTGGGCAAGTCGGTCGACGACGACGGCTCCAGCGGAACCCGCGAGGCGATCGACACGCTGCTCGGCACCAGCATCAGCGGCACCTGGCGGCTCGACACGCCCTACCTCGAGAACCTCGTCGAGCTCGTCGGCAACATCGAGGTCGACACCGACGCCGCGGTGCCCGCCGCCGAGAAGGGCGCTTCACCGCTGGTCCGCAAGGGCGAGGCCCAGACGCTGAGCGGCCAGGCGGCCGTCGCGTACGCCACCTACCAGGGCCCTGGTGAGCCCGAGGCCAAGCAGCTCACGCGGTTCGGACAGGTCATGCGCGGCGTGCTCCGCAAGCTTTCGGAGGACCCCAAGGCCGCGACCGTCACGATTCAGACGCTCGCGCAGATCCTCGATCCGTCCCTGCCGGAGCAGGACCTCGGTGCCTCGCTGGCGAAGCTCGCCGGGCACGCCAAGGTCGGCGACTACAAGACGGAACTCCTCCCGGTCCAGGACGACGGGACCCTCACCGAGAGTGCCACCGAGAGCGTGGTCAAGGACGTTCTCGGCGGCAAGGTGAAGGCCCCGGACCAGGACGCGGCGGTGCGTGTAGGCATCAAGAACGCCACCGGCAGCGCCCGCGGCACCGAGAGCGCCCGGGTCCAGCTGGTCAACGGCGGCTACGCCTTCGTCGACGGGGGCACGGCGGACACGGCGGCCTCGTCCGCGGTGGTCTACGGCGCGCCCGAGGACAAGGCGAAGGCGGTCGAGGTCGCGAAGACCCTCGGTCTGCCGGAGAGCGCGGCCGAGAAGGGCAAGCCCGCCGCCAACGCGGACGTGTCCGTGGTCCTCGGCCGGGACTACGAGATCCCGAAGGCGACGTCGTAAGGGCTGTCGGCGGTCCGTGAGACCCTAGAGGTTGATCTGACCGCCGACGAAAGCCTGCATGTGACCGCCACGGACCGCTCCATCGAGCTCATCACCGCCGCCGCCCAGGCGGCGGCCGACCGGCTCGCGCACGACATCATCGCCTACGACGTCAGCGACGTCCTGTCGATCACCGACGCCTTCCTCGTGGCCTCGGCTCCCAACGACCGCCAGGTCAAGTCGATCGTCGACGAGATCGAGGAGCGGCTGCAGAAGGAGCTCGGCGCCAAGCCGGTGCGCCGCGAGGGCGACCGCGACGCCCGCTGGATCCTGCTCGACTACGTCGACATCGTCGTCCACGTCCAGCACAGCGAGGAGCGCGTGTTCTACGCGCTCGAGCGCCTGTGGAAGGACTGCCCCGAGATCGCCCTCCCGGAGGACGCGGTCAAGACCCGGGGCAAGGCCGAGGAGCACGCCCAGCTCAACGGCGGCACGGAAGGTGAGCAGAACTGAACGGCAGCAGGAGCGGCAGAGGCCGCAGGATCGTCCTCTGGCGCCACGGCCAGACGGCGTGGAACCTGGAGCGGCGCTTCCAGGGGTCCACGGACATCGAGCTGACCGAGGCCGGCGTCGGGCAGGCCCGCCGGGCCGCCCGGCTCCTCGCCTCGCTCGGGCCGGACGCGATCGTGGCGTCCGACCTGAGCCGGGCAGCGGCTACGGCCGCCGAGCTCGCCGCGGTCACCGGCCTGACCGTCGCGCACGACTCCGCCCTGCGCGAGACGTACGCGGGCGCCTGGCAAGGACTCACGCACGAGGAGATCGTCGAGCAGTACGGCGAGCAGTACGCCGCGTGGAAGCGCGGTGAGCCCGTGCGCCGGGGCGGTGGCGAGCTGGAGACCGAGGTGGCCGACAGAGCCGCCCCGGTCGTCCTGGACCACGTCGGCAAGCTGCCGGACGCGGGGACCCTCGTCGTCGTGAGTCACGGCGGCACGATCCGGACGACCATCGGCCGGCTGCTCGGTCTCGAGTCCCACCACTGGGAAGGGCTCGGCGGGCTGTCGAACTGCTGCTGGTCCGTCCTGGGGGAAGGCGCGCGGGGCTGGCGTCTGCTCGAGCACAACGCCGGGACGCTTCCCGAACCCGTGCTCGGGGACGACGACTGACGGGTGCCGCGAGGCCTTCCGCCGCCGGTCGGGACCGGATTTCACTTTCCGGCTGGTCGCAGGCTAAAGTTCTTCTTGTTCGCAGCGCGGAAACGCAGGGAAACACAGCGGACAGCGGGGCTATAGCTCAGTTGGTAGAGCGCCTGCATGGCATGCAGGAGGTCAGGAGTTCAATTCTCCTTAGCTCCACAGTGAAGATCCCGTCCCCGGCAGGGGGCGGGATCTTTTTTTCGTCCCCTGCCGGGGACGGAGACGGCAACGCGCGCGGGAACCTCCCAACTGCCTTGCCCCGCCGGGCACAAGGGGAGACGGGGTGCCGGGGACCCCGTTCCAGCGGCGGGCAGGCCCGCGCGGTGCCGTTCCTTCAGGCCAAAGGCGGATGACGGGGTCGTCTTCGGGCTGACCCCCTTGCGGGGCCATGGCAGAATCGGAGCGCCGGAGGGGGCGACGGACCGATCGGGAGGGAGCGCGATGCCTGCGAGCCGCGTACGGGTCCCCGACCTGCCGCTTGCCCTCACCGCGACCCATGGCTGCACCGCCGACGGCGGATTCGCCGTCCCGCGGAAGAACTCCTTCGCGTGCACGGCCTGCGGCCACAGTCGGAGCTGACCGAATGGGTGCACACAGGCGGAAGTGCGACTGGTGCGGCAGCGGCACGCCCATCGTCAGGGACATGGACCCCGTCAACGCGGATTTCCAGTACTGGTGCGAAGAGTGCGCGCGGGCGCTGATCATAAAAGGCGACGCCATCGAGACGTACCGCGAGCTCGAAGGGGAGCCCATCTACGGCCGGCTCCTGGAGGAGCACTGCACGCTCAAGCGGTTCTACTCCTTCGCGACCGCCTGAGGGGGCCGCCGGAGCCGGACGGACCGCGCTCAGGGCCGTCGGAGCCGGACGGACCGCGCTCCGGGCCGTCGGCCGCCGGTCGGGTCGGGCCCAGGTGGAAACGATTTTTGATGGGCCGGGGGGACCGTGTAATGTTCTCGATGTCGCCAGGGAAACCGGGCGGCAAACAGCGCGGGGCTATAGCTCAGTTGGTAGAGCGCCTGCATGGCATGCAGGAGGTCAGGAGTTCAATTCTCCTTAGCTCCACAGTGAAGAAGCGGGTCATCCGGATCGGATGACCCGCTTCTCTTCGTTGGGCCCACCTCCCGTGCGGGCGGGTCAGCCCCGGCCGCTGCCCAGTGCCTTGCGCTGTGCGCTGGGCAGGGCGGGGCGTTCCGCGGGGGCCTGTTCGATACGCAGGGCCAGCGCAGGGCAGCGGCGTACCGCTCGCTGGGCGCGGCCCCGCAGGTGCATCGGAACGGCGGCGTCCGCGAGCGCGGGGTAGCCGTCGGGTCCCAGTCTGATCAGCTCGGGGACGATGTCCGCGCAGAGTCCGTGGCCCTGGCAGAGCGTCCAGTCCACGGCGAGCTTCTCCCCGCTCGGGATGGACTCCTCCAGGTCCTCGTATCCGGCGGCGGGCAGCGGCAGCACGCCGAGCGTCTCGCGTCCGCAGCCGCCGTCCAGAACATGTGCGGCGAGGTCGTCCGTGAAGGCGGAGAGGGTGGACGACAGGAAGCGCGCCGAGCCGTCCGGGTGCTTGCAGGCCCCGCGGCCCTTCACGGCCTGGGTCACCTCGCGCAGCGCCTCCAGGGCCGCCGGCCCGCCGCCGTTCAGCACGTCCGAGAGGCCCCCCGCCGCCGCCGGCAGTCCCAGCTTGCAGGGACCGCACTGGCCGGCCGTCTCGGCGGCGAGCCAGTTCGCGATGCGCAGGGACTCGCCGATCGGGCAGGTGTCGGGGCCGATCGGCAGGATGGCCCCGGCGCCCAGTGCGCCTCCCGCCGCCGCCAGCGAGGCCCTGGAGACCACGGCGTCGTGCGAGGCGATCGCGTCGATCCAGTTGCCGTGATAGCCGCCGGTGAGGACCCCCTGAGGCAGGGGCGGGGCTCCCGCGAGCTGCAGGACGTACCGCAGGGGCACCCCGGTGGGCACCTCGATCACCATCGGGGTCGCCACGGCTCCGGAGACGGTGAGCAGGACCGTGCCCGGTTCGTCGTGCAGACCCGTGTGCCCGTAGCGGCGGGAACCGATGCGCGCGGCGACCGCGAGCTGGGCGTACGTCTCCGCATTCGACAGCAGCGTCGGCGCGCCGGCTACGCCCGACTCGGCCGCGCGCTCGCGGCGCCCCGGGGGCAGGGCGGGACCGCCGTTCACGGCCCGGATGACGGCGGACGCCTCCCCGGAGACCATGCGCTCGGGGGTACGCACCACGCGTGCCCGCAGGTGCTGCCCGCGCTTGTCGGACAGGCCGCGCTCGGCCAGGGCGGACCGGACGGATATCTCCGTGGAGTTGCGCGTGACGGCCACGACGAGCGTGCGGGCGCCGAGCGCCTCGGCGGCGAGCAGCGCGCCGTCCAGGATGAGGTGCGGAGCCCGGTTGAGCAGCACGGTGTCCTTGCGGCATGCGGGTTCGCCCTCACTGCCGTTGATCACGACGACGGGCCTCACTCCGCGCCGTATGGACGCCTTGGCCACCGCGCGGAGCTTCTTCCCGAACGGGAATCCCGCGCCGCCCCGGCCGCGCAGGGAGATGGCCTCGGCGAGCTCGGCGAGCCGCTCGCCCGTCATCGGTTCGAGCGGGCCGTGCACCTTCAGGTGCATGGCGAGATCCAGGCGTTCCACCAGGTCGAAGCCGGTGGTCAGCTGGGGGAGGCCGACGACGCGGACCTCGGGCACATCGGGGAGGGGGACGTTCAAGGTCGTTCTCCTGCGGGTGCGTGCCAGGGTGCCCCGGGCGGGGGCGGGTAGAGCGGCCCGGGCAGCTGCTCGGTCTCCTGGTCGGATGCGGTGGTCGGACGGACGGTCTGCGCGGGCGTGGGCGCCTGCGCCGGGGGAGCGGGAGAGGGAGCGGGCCAGCGTGCGTCCGTCGCCTGCTGCGAGGCGGCGGAGGCCCGGGAGACCGCCCGGTAGGCCGCCGATATGCCCGGCCGCGTTCCGGTCGACGTCTCCGGTGCCGGTCCGGACCGGTCGGAGACGCGGGGCGGCGCCTCGTACGGGCCTTCGTAGGACGGGGCCTCGTACCGTGGCTGCTCGTACGGCGGCTGCGCGTAGGAGGTCTGTGTGAACGGCGCCTCCTCGTAGGCCCTCCCGTACCCGTACCCGGGTGCGTCGGGCGGCGCAGCCAGGGTCCGGGGGCGGACCGGGGTGCCGCGTACGCCGCGGTCGTCGTCGTCCCCCCAGCCGGGGGCCTCCGGCGGCAGGCCCCGGCGGGGCTGCGGAGGTGCGTTCTCCGCGCCGGGGAGCGGCGAGGAGCGGACGACCGGGTCGGACGCCGACGGGGGAGCCGCCGAACCGATCAGATCGGTGACCAGCTCGACGATCAGCCTCTTCGCCGGGCCGGGGAGCAGCCGCAGGCAGAGTGCGGCCGCCACGGCGAGCAGGCAGAGCATGTACATCACGACGACCCAGGTCGCCGGCTGCCGGCCCGCGTACAGACCGTGCACCAGGGCGGAGCACCAGGCCGGGTAGGCCAGAGCGTGCAGCGCGCGCCAGCGGCCGGCGATCTTGCCGGGGGTCGCGAACGCGCTGCGCATGGCGCCGGTGGCGGCGGCGACGATCATCAGCAGACCGGCCAGTGAGCCGAAGCCGATCAGACCGGCGGTGCCGCCGACACCCGTGCCGAAGGGTATGAGGGCGGCCAGCAGACCGACGTGCCCGAGAGCGACCTTCACGGTGCCGTGCAGCAGGAGGAAGCCGAGCGAGGTGACGGCGGCGGCCCGGTGGATGCCCTGGCAGACGAGCCGCTGGCGGGTCGAGAGGAACAGCCGGTCGGTGGCCAGCAGGCCCCATGCGACGGCTGCGGTGAGCGACACCAGCGTGAGCACGCCGGTGGTGAAGTCGAACGCGGTGCGCATGCCGTCGCTCCCGGCGACGGCGAGCAGCGGAATGAGGACCAGCGCCGCGACGGTCAGTCCGCCCTGTGTCTGGCGGCTCATACCTGGACTCGGACTCATGGAGGGGGACGAGCGGATCCTGCGATGAGGCTTCATGGGGGCGACTCCGAATGGTTCGGCAAAGCGGTCCCGTTGCCGCATGCTAGGTCGCCGCATACTGGCCGGTACGAGGTTTGAAGTGTTGCCCCGATAGGGGGCAGTACGCGGAGTAACCCCCGGACTGTGTAGGTCCTGCGGAGGGTTCGTGCCCATCGGGTGCCCGGGATGGGCAGTCGGGGCGGGTCCCGGGCACGGCGTGCGGCGGACAACTGCCGGGCCGGGCTCCGGGCCCGTGCGGTACCCTGACGCCATGCGTGCCGTATGCCTTCTGCTCAGCGAGCCGCGCTGACCACTCCCGACCGGTGAGAACGCCTGGTCGGACTCAGCGCGGCGTCCCCTCCTGTGCGAGGGGATTTTTCGTTTCCGTAGACGTGTGTCCGTAGACGGTGGGCGCCGGCAGATGACGATCGATGGAGCTTTGAGGATCATGAGCGAGACGAATTCCGCAGCCGAGGTGGCCGCGCCGCACCGCTACACGGCAGCTATGGCCGCCGACATCGAGGCACGCTGGCAGGACTTCTGGGACGCCGAGGGCACATACGAGGCGCCCAACCCGAGCGGTGACCTGGCGGACGGCTCCGGACTGGCGGCGAAGCCGAAGCGCTTCATCATGGACATGTTCCCGTACCCCTCGGGTGCCGGTCTGCACGTCGGGCACCCGCTGGGCTACATCGCCACCGACGTCTACGCCCGCCACCAGCGGATGACCGGGCACAACGTCCTGCACACCCTCGGCTTCGACGCGTTCGGTCTGCCGGCCGAGCAGTACGCCGTACAGACGGGCACCCACCCGCGCGCCTCCACCGAGGCCAACATGGAGAACATGAAGGTCCAGCTGCGACGGCTGGGCCTGGGCCACGACAAGCGCCGCTCCTTCGCGACGATCGACGCGGAGTACTACAAGTGGACCCAGTGGATCTTCCTGCAGATCTTCAACTCCTGGTACGACACCGAGGCCGACCGGGCCCGCCCGATCGCCGACCTGGTCGCCCAGTTCGAGAGCGGTGAGCGCGCGCTGCCGGACGGCCGCGCATGGAGTGGGCTGAGCGCCGCCGAGCGCGCCGACGTCCTGGGGCAGTACCGCCTGGCGTACGCCTCGGACGCGCCCGTCAACTGGTCGCCGGGTCTGGGCACCGTGCTGGCCAACGAAGAGGTGACGGCCGACGGCCGCTCCGAGCGGGGCAACTTCCCGGTCTTCAAGGCGAAGCTGCGCCAGTGGAACATGCGGATCACCGCCTACGCCGACCGGCTGCTGAACGACCTGGACGGGCTGGACTGGCCCGAGGCCATCAAGCTGCAGCAGCGCAACTGGATCGGACGGTCCGAGGGCGCCCGCGTCGACTTCCCCGTCGACGGTGCCGGCGACATCACCGTCTTCACCACCCGGCAGGACACCCTGTTCGGTGCCACCTACATGGTGCTGGCGCCGGAGCACGAGCTGGTCGAGCGGATCATCCCCGCCGCCTGGCCCGAGGGGACGCACCCGGTGTGGACCGGCGGCCACGCCAGCCCGGCCGAGGCGGTCACCGCCTACCGCAAGCAGGCCGCGGCCAAGTCCGACGTGGAGCGCCAGGCGGAGGCCAAGGACAAGACCGGTGTCTTCACCGGGACGTACGCGACCAACCCCGTCAGTGGCGACAAGGTGCCGGTCTTCATCGCCGACTACGTCCTGATGGGCTACGGCACCGGCGCGATCATGGCCGTCCCGGCGCACGACGCGCGCGACTTCGCCTTCGCGCGCGCCTTCGAGCTGCCGATGCGCTGCGTCGTCGAGCCCTCGGACGGCCGCGGACTGGACCCCTCCACGTGGGAGGACGCGTTCTCCTCCTACGAGGCGAAACTGGTCAACTCCGCCAACGGTGAGATCTCGCTCGACGGCCTGGGCGTCGTCGACGCCAAGGCGAAGATCACCGAATGGCTGCGGACGCACGGAGTCGGCGAGGGCACCGTCAACTTCCGGCTGCGCGACTGGCTGTTCAGCCGCCAGCGCTACTGGGGCGAGCCCTTCCCGATCGTCTACGACGAGGAGGGCATCGCCCACCCGCTGCCCGAGTCGATGCTGCCGCTGGAACTGCCCGAGGTCGAGGACTACTCGCCGCGCACCTTCGACCCGGAGGACGCCGACACCCAGCCCGAGACCCCGCTGTCCCGCAACGCCGACTGGGTCAACGTCACGCTGGACCTGGGCGACGGCTCCGGCCCGCGCCGGTACCGCCGCGAGACCAACACCATGCCCAACTGGGCCGGTTCCTGCTGGTACGAGCTGCGCTACCTGGACCCGAACAACGACCAGCGGCTGGTCGACCCCGCGATCGAGCAGTACTGGATGGGACCGCGGGACGGCCTGCCGACCGGCGGTGTCGACCTGTACGTCGGCGGCGCCGAGCACGCCGTGCTGCACCTGCTGTACGCCCGGTTCTGGTCGAAGGTCCTGCACGACCTGGGGCACATCTCGTCGGCCGAGCCGTTCCACAAGCTGTACAACCAGGGCATGATCCAGGCCTTCGTCTACCGGGACAGCCGCGGCATCGCGGTCCCGGCCGCCGAGGTCGAGGAGCGTCACGGGGCGTACTTCCACGGCGACGAGAAGGTCAGCCGCGTCCTGGGCAAGATGGGCAAGTCGCTGAAGAACGCGGTGACGCCCGACGAGATCTGCGGGGAGTACGGCGCCGACACCCTGCGCCTGTACGAGATGGCCATGGGACCCCTGGACGTCTCGCGTCCCTGGGACACCCGGGCCGTCGTCGGCCAGTACAGGCTGCTGCAGCGACTGTGGCGCAACATCGTCGACGAGGAGACCGGTGAGGTCACCGTCGTCGATGCCGAGCCCGGCGAAGAGACGCTGCGGGCCCTGCACAAGGCCATCGACGGCGTCGGCCACGACATGGCGGGGATGCGCTTCAACACCGCGATCGCCAAGGTCACCGAGCTGAACAACCACCTGACGAAGTCGGGTGGCCCGCTGTCGCGGTCGGTCGCCGAGCGACTGGTGCTGCTGGTGGCGCCGCTGGCGCCCCACGTGGCCGAGGAGCTGTGGCGCCGGCTGGGCCACACCGAGTCCGTCGTGCACCAGGACTTCCCGGTCGCCGACCCCGCGTACGTCACCGACGAGACCGTCACCTGTGTGGTGCAGGTCAAGGGCAAGGTCAGGGCGCGCCTGGAGGTCTCCCCGTCGATCACGGACGAGGAGCTGGAGGCGCTGGCCCTGGCCGACGAGAACGTCGTGACCGCTCTGGGCGGGGCCGGTATCCGCAAGGTGATCGTCCGGGCGCCCAAGCTGGTCAACATCGTCCCCGCATAGGGACGTCCTCGGGCCGCTCCGTGTGATTGCGGGGCGGCCCGCGGTGTGAGGGGTGAGCCGCTCGGTGACGGGTGGGCGGGAACGCGTCCGGGCGGTCAGGGTCGCACCGTTCTTCCGCTCCACGGCCGGGGCCCTCCCCCGCGACCAGGGATTTTCCGGCCGCCAGGGCTTTCCCCTACGGGCAGGTTGGGGGTTCCTCCGGAACCCTCGGGCTGCCCGTTCCGTTTACCGTGGAGGGGCGGGCCGCACACCGGCAGCCGAGCCGACAACCGAGGGGCGTCCATGGAAGCCGTGATCCTGATCCTGACGTTGCTGTTCGTCGCGTTCATGGCGCTCGGTGTGTACGCCGGCGTGAAGGCGGTGCGTGCCGCCAAGCGGGGGGTCGACCGGACGATCACGCAGGCGCGCCGCTCGGTCGAGGACACCGCGCTGCGGGCGAAGAGCTACGGGCAGCCGGGGGTGCCCGGCGAACTCGCCCAGTTGAGGCTCGCCCTGCGGACGTCGATGCGAGCCACGCAGGAGGCGCTGAACGCCGGAGCGGCCGAGGACGCCTCCCTCGCGGAGTCGCTGAACCTGTTCCACCGGCTGAGTGCCCATGGGCGCGAGCTCGACCACGACCTCAAGCGTCTGGAACGCGAGCCGGACCGGGCGACCGTGGCCTCCCTGCTCCCCGCGCTCAAGGAGCGCACCGAGCGCATCACGCACTCGGCGGAATCGCTGCGCTGGGCGGCGCGTGACCGGGCCCGGCAGTTCGCCGACGACGACCTGGCCGCACTGAACGCGCAGATCGACGTGGAGGCCGGCGCCCTGCGGCACTGGACCACCGAGGAACCGCAGACACACGGCGGTGACGCGGCAGGGCACCACTGGACCGCACCGGCGGACGAGCCGTCACCGCAGGCGATCACCTCCCCGGATCCGCGCTCGGGTGGCTACCCGTGGCAGAAGTCGGCCAAGCCCGAGACGACGAACTGAACCAGCCGGCAGCCGATGCCCACAGCCGGGTGGGGCGGCCCGCCGCGCGGTCGGGGCCCGCTGAGGGCGCGTTCGGAGCCGGCGGCCCACGGGCGGCGCAGGTGGCGACGTGCTTTCGGGGTCGTCAACGCGTGTCGGAGTGCGATCGATGAATGTTTGCAGGGCGAGCGGAAAAGATCAGCAGGTCGGTCCCGGGCTGCCGCGCCCCCGCCCTGGAAGGTAATCTCCGGCTCATGTCCCGCCATGTCGCTATCGTCACCGATTCAACGGCCTACTTGCCACGCAGGACGATGGAACGGCACGGCATCACCGCGGTGCCGCTGACCGTGGTCCTGGGTGATCAAGCGCTGGAGGAGGGCACGGAGATCTCGGCCCGGTCGCTGGCTCTGGCCCTGCAGAAACGCCACTCCGTGACCACGTCGCGGCCCAGCCCGGAAGTGTTCGCCGCGACGTACCGCGCCGTGGCGGCCGCGGGTGCCACTGACGTCATCTCCCTCCACCTGTCGGCCGAGCTCTCCGGAACGTACGACGCCGCGCTGCTCGCGGCGAAGGACGCACCCGTGCCCGTGCGCGTCGTGGATACCGGCATGGTGGCCATGGCCCTGGGCTTCTGCGCACTCGCCGCCGCTGAGGCCGCGGAGGCGGGGGGCGGTCCGGAGGAGGCGGTCTCCGCAGCCGAGAAGCGGGCCGCTGACACGTCCGCCTACTTCTACGTCGACACGCTGGACTACCTGCGCCGGGGCGGACGTATAGGCGCCGCTCAGGCGCTGCTCGGATCCGCCCTCGCGGTCAAGCCGCTGCTCCGGCTGGACGGTGGCCGCATCGAACTGCTGGAGAAGGTGCGAACCGCGTCCAGGGCGATCGCCCGGCTCGAGGAGATCGTGGCGCAGCAGGCGGGCTCGGGCGCGGTGGACATCGCCGTGCACCATCTGGCCGCGCCGGAAGGAGCCGAGCGACTGGCGGAGCGACTGCGGGCCCGTGTACCCGGACTCGCCGAGCTGTACGTCAGCGAAGTCGGCGCGGTCATCGGAGCGCACACCGGGCCCGGACTGCTGGGCGCGGTCGTGTCTCCGCGCTGATTTTCCTCCCTGTGGGTGGCGAAGATATCCACAACTGGTGAGTTATCCACCGGATATGGGGCGCCTCGGCGCATTCCGGCAGAAGTGTCTAGCGTCGTACGGCATGAGCTACCGATCACTTCCGACGGCCGGATTTCTGGCGCCCCACCTCTCGGCGTCGGGCTGTCCGACGCCCGACCTCGCCACGCCCTACCTCTCCACGCCTGGTCTTCCTGCGCCCGGCCTCTCCGCGCCCGGCCTCTCCGCGCCCGGCCTCTCCACGCCTGGTCTTCCTGCGCCCGGCCTCTCCGCGCCCGGCCTCTCCGCGCCCGGCCTCTCGCCGTCCGGTCTTCCGGTATCCGGACCGCTCGCGGCCTCGCAGCAGCACTTCGGCGACGCCGCGCGCATCGCTCCGGACCGGGCCGGAGAGGTGCGCCCGCATTCGCCTCAGCACGCGGGCGCGAACACGCATCGAGCCGGCCGGCGTCCGGTGCGCGGGAGCGGCCCGGCGGGCCGCTCCCGGCACGGATCCGGTGTCCGCCCGGGCGGCGCGGCAGGCACTTCGCCGGGCGCCGCCTACGGAGCCCGGCACGCGAGGCGGCGTCTCGCGCGCGGGTTCGACGCCGAGGCCGCGGCAGCCTCACGGCTCAGGGCGGACGCGCTGATGGCGGGCGGGCGCCCGGTGCCGACGAACGTGGGAGCCTCCGTGCCGACGAATGCGGGAGCGAGCGGGGCCGGCGCGCCATCCGCCCCACCCGGGCGGGCACGCGCGGCACCGTCCTGGGTTGTGGACCGGGGCATGACGGCCACGTCCGCCGGGAGCCCTCCTGCGCCCGCCGTGCGACCGGGCCCTGGCACCACCGCCGCGGCTCCGCCTGTGGCCGAGGGCCTGCCCCCCTTGATGCCCGAGCCGGCCGGGCTGTCCGCTCCTGCCGTTGCGGGCTCGCTCCGGCCATCGGACGGAGAAGTGCCCCTGACCCCCGCAACGCGGGCCCGGTGGTGGCGGGAGGCAGGCCCGGCGCTCCGGGACCGCCTTCCTCTGTGGTTACAGCTCCGATGCGGACTGGAACCGCGTGCGCTCGCGGCGGTGGCGGTCGTGCTGGCCGGTGCGGTGATCCTCGCGGCGACCCACTTCTGGTCCGCGCGGCCCGAAACCGTCCGTGCTCCCGACCGGGTGGCGGAGGCGGCAGCCGTCCAGGCGGGCATGCCGGGTGTTTCCGGGCCCGGCGTGCCCTCTCCGCTGACAGCCGGTTCGCCGGCCGGCCCGACTCCGGGCGGACGCATCGTCGTCGACGTGAGCGGAAAGGTGCGCCGCCCAGGGATCCAGCACCTGCCGGCCGGCTCCCGGGTCGCGGACGCACTGCGGGCCGCGGGGGGCGTGCGTGAGGGTGCGGATGTCACGGGACTGAACCGAGCGCGTGTACTGACGGACGGCGAGCAGGTCGCCGTCGGCGTGCCCGCCGCCCAGCCTCCACCGGGCGGAAGCACCGGGGCCGGACCCGGGCGCACCGGACCGGTGACCCCGCTGAGCCTCGGCGCGGCCACCGTCGAACAACTCGAGACCCTGCCCGGGGTCGGACCCGTCCTCGCGCAGCACATCATCGACTACCGGACCGAACACGGCGGTTACCGATCCGTCGACGAACTCCGCGAGGTGAACGGAATCGGCGACCGCCGGTTCGCGGACCTTCGGTCACTGGTCACACCGTGAACAGCGCCGATCTGCACAGGGATTCAGGATCTCGGCTGGGAGCCGCGGACCCTCAGCAGGAAGCTCCGGTGGATCTCCGGCTGGTGCCTCCCGCGCTGGCGGTGTGGGGGGCGGCAGCGCTGGCTCTGGGTGTGCCCGGCCGCTGGGCTGCGGTGGGAGCCGTACTCTGCGGCTGCGCGGGCCTGGGCATCCTCACCCTGTTCCGGAGCGCAGGAGGCCGTGCCGAGGGGTCGCCTGTGCGGGTGAGTCCGTGGTGGACGGGGCGTTCCGGCGCACCGCTGTCGACAACAGGCCCCGAGGGGCGGGTGCGCCTGGCCGTACCGCGCGCCACCGCCGTGGCCGGGGTGCTCCTGTGCGCTGCCGCGGGCGCGGCGGCGGGAGGGCTGCACGCGGCGGATTCCCGCAGCGGGCCCGTCCCGGGCCTCGCGCAGGCGTATGCGAGGGTCGAGGCCGACCTGACCCTGACGTCCGACCCGCGGCCGACCCGGCCCCGCGTCCAGGGCGATCACAGCACGCCCGTGTCTCTGCTCATCGACGCCGAGGTCACCCGGCTGACGGCTCCCGACGGACGGGTCACCGCGCTCCGTACCCCGGTCCTGGTCATGGTCGCCCCCGGTGACGCGGTCGCGCACTGGAGGCGGTTGCTGCCCTCGACCCGGCTCCGCATCAGCGGGCGCCTCGCACCGCCGCGTCACGAGGGCGAGCGCATCGCAGCCGTCCTCGGCACCGACGCGGACGGGCCACCGAGGACGAGCGCCGGCCCGACCTTCCTCCAACGGGGCGCGGGACGACTGCGCTCCGGCCTCCGGGAGGCCACGGACGGGCTCGGTTCCGACGCGCGTGCGCTGCTGCCGGGGCTGGTGGTCGGAGATACCTCCCGTGTCCCACCCGACCTGCACGACGCCTTCAAAGCCACCGACCTCACCCATCTCCTCGCGGTCTCAGGTGCCAACCTCTCCGTGCTCCTGTTCCTCCTCATCGGACCACCGGGTACGGCGCTGCGCAGCGAACGCCGTGGGCTGGCACCCAGGCTGGGCATCACGCTGCGCATGACGGCCGTCATCGGCGGAATCATCGCCCTCGCCTTCGTGATCGTCTGCCGCCCCGAACCGAGCGTCCTGCGTGCGGCGGCGTGCGGTCTGATCACCCTCCTCGCGATCGGGACGGGCCGGCGCAGATCGCTGATCCCCGCACTTGCCGCGGCCGTGCTGCTCCTGGTGCTGTACGACCCGTGGCTGTCCCGCAGTTACGGCTTCCTGCTCTCCGTGCTCGCCACCGGTGCGCTGCTCACGCTGGCCCCGCGGTGGAGCGGTGCGCTGCAACGACGCGGGGTCCCGGCCCGGCCGGCCGAGATGCTGGCGGCCGCCGGAGCCGCCCAAGCGGTCTGCGCTCCCGTGGTCGTGGTACTCGCCTCACGGGTCAGCCTGGTGGCGATCCCGTGCAATCTGCTGGCCGAGCTCGCGGTGGCGCCCGCGACGGTACTCGGTTTCGCCGCCCTCGCGGTGGCTCCTGTGTGGATGCCGGCGGCCGTGGGGCTGGCCACGGTGGCGAGCTGGCCGGTCAGCTGGATCGCGTACGTGGCCCGTACGGGGGCGAACCTGCCGGGGGCGGAGGCCGACTGGCCCGGTGGCTGGCGCGGTGCCGCCCTCCTGGCCGCTCTCACCGTGGTGCTGCTGCTCTCCGCCCACCGTCTGGCCCGCCACCCGTGGCTCTGCTCGGCTGCCGCGGTCCTCCTGGTGCTGGCGGTATGGAGACCGGTGCCGCTGACCCGGCTCATCACGGGATGGCCACCTCCAGGCTGGTCCTTCGCCCTGTGCGACGTCGGGCAGGGCGACGCCATGGTGCTCGCCACGGGGGAGGGGGCGGGGATGGTCGTGGACGCGGGCCCCGAACCGCGCCTTGTCGACGGGTGCCTGCGCGACCTGGGCATCACCCGTGTTCCCCTCCTGCTCCTGACACATTTCCACGCCGACCACGTACGCGGGCTGCCGGGCGTGCTGCGGGGCCGCGAGGTGGGCGTGATCCAGACGACGGTGCTCGACGAACCACCCGAGCAGGCCGCCTTCGTGAAGCGGACGGCAGCGGCGGCCCGCATTCCGCTGATCCGGGCCGCCCCGGGTGAGCGACGCCGGGCAGGCCCGGTCGACTGGCAGGTGCTGTGGCCGGCGACGGGCGGGCAGGGTCCGCTCCCTTCCCGGATGACCGGGGAGCCGAACGATTCCAGTGTGACGCTCCTGGTCAGATCGGCAGGACTGACCCTGCTGCTGCTCGGGGATCTCGAACCCCCCTCGCAGCAGGGGGTGTTGCGGGCCTTCCCCGTGCTGCCGCGCGTGGACGTGCTCAAGGTCGCGCACCACGGCTCCGCACACCAGGACCCCACCCTGCTGCGCAGCGCCCGCCCACGGCTCGCCCTCATCAGCTGTGGCGCGGACAACCCGTACGGGCATCCGGCCGCCCGTACGCTCGACGCGCTCGAAGCGGCGGGTGCGGAGATCCTTCGGACCGACAGGGACGGTGCGATCGCGGTCACGGGAAGCGGTGAGGAACTTTCCGCGGCGGGGCGGTCATGAACGGGAAGCGGGCACCCGTCGGGGTGCGGCAGCCCCCACATGAGGGCGACGGCGTGCGGGGAGCGGCCCGGCAGGGCGATGACGAAGGTGCGGCGAGGCCACGGTGGCCGGGGTGGCGCGTTGGCGTCACACCAGCCAGCTTCCGTCGGTCATCAGGTCGCGCCCCGCGAGCTCGTTCTCCTCCCGCCACGCCTTGATCCCGTGCGGCCTGACGCGCAGGTACACCCAGGCGGGGCGGCCGCGGAGGTCCCACTTGAGCTTCTCGGCGAACGCGTCGCCGGAAGAGGTGGGGAGTTCCGCGCCCTCCACGATCTCGGCCTCGCCATCGATCAGCACCACGTCGCGGGTGTGCCCGAGGGAGAGCCTCACACGGCCTTTGGGCGTCACGTTCACAGCGGTCGGATTGGTGCGCCGGGTGGCGAGCAGCAGCGTGTTCCGGTCCCACACGAACGACAGCGGCACGAGGCAGGGCACACCCTGGGGCGACGCCGTCGCCACCCAGACGTCCTCGTCGTGCTCCAGACGGTGAAGTACGTCCTGCTTGCGCTGTTCCGGGCTGCGGGCCGGTGCCGACTCCGTCATGGCCCACACGCTAGCGACCGGCCGCTGACCTCGCCTCGGCCGACGGACCTAGGTCCACCGGCGCATGGCACCGCCCGGTGTGCGGGGACAGACTTCCGCCATGGACGAATCTGCCGCCATGGACGAATCTGCCAGGACGACCGAAGGACCACCCGGACCTGCCCCCGGCCTCGACGGAGCCCGCGTGGACGCCTACCTGGAGCGCATCGGAGCCGCCCGCCCCTCCCGGGCCGACGCGCCCGCTCTTCGGGAACTGCAGCGCCGCCACCTCATGACCGTGCCCTTCGAGAACCTGTCCATCCATCTGGACCAGGACATCGTCCTGGAGGAAGACGGACTCGTCGACAAGATCGTCACGCAGCGCCGCGGCGGCTTCTGTTACGAACTGAACGGCGCCTTCGCCGTACTGCTGCGCGGCCTCGGCTTCCGGGTCACCCTGCTCCAGGCCCGGGTCTTCGGCGACGGAGGGCGCCTCGGCATCCCGTACGACCACGTCGCGCTGCGGGTGGAGACCGAGGACGGCACGGGACCGTGGCTCGCCGATGTGGGGTTCGGCGACCACGCCGTGGATCCGCTGGCCCTGGACTCCCGTGTGGAACAGGAGGACGCGAGCGGAAGGTTTCGCTTCAGGGAGGCACCGCGAGGGGACCTCGACCTGGTGCGGGACGGCTCCCGGCAGTTCCGCCTCGACCTGCGACCGCGTGCGCTCGCGGACTTCCGGGCGGGTTCCTGGTACCACCGCACCTCGCCCGAGTCCCACTTCACCCGGTCCCTCGTCTGCTCACGGCTGACCGAGGACGGGCGGGTGACACTCCGCGGCCGGACCCTCGTGTCGACCGTGCGCGGGAACCGCTCCACGGAGGAGTTGGCGACCGACGCGGACGTACTCCGTGCGTACCGCGATCGGTTTGGGGTGGTGCTGGACCAGGTGCCCGAAGTGCGTTCCCAAGTGCGTTCCCCAGGGCGTTCCGAAGGGCCGGCGGGGACCCGGGGGGCGTGAGCCGCGCGGCTCGGCCGGACGCCGCGGGCTACGGCGTCTCCAGCCAGCCCTCGTACTCCGCGGCGAAGGCGTCGAGGGCCGCGGAGTCCAGCCGTTCCGCGGGGTCCTCGACGACCACCAGCCACTGGGCGTCCTCGGCGTCGTCCTCCCCTGCCAGCGCGTCCCGGACGATCTGGGGCTCCTCGGCGACCCGGAACCGGTCGGGCAACTCCTCGGCGACCGCCTCGGCCGAATCCCGGTCGGGCAGTACCAGTACGTGTCTCACATCGCTCACCCGGCCATTCTCCGGCACGGACCCGGCGGCTCCGCCCGCGGGCGGCCGTCCGGCGTCGCTGTCGGTGGAGCGTGGGATGCTGGAGCGCGATGGCCACCAGACACAGTTCCACCGACGACCCGCTCGCTCCCGTCACGCTCGCCGTGGGCCAGGAGGACCTGCTCCTGGACCGCGCCGTCCGCCACGTGGTGGCGGCGGCGCGCGCCTCGGACGCCGACACGGACGTCCGCGATCTCACTCCGGACCAGTTGCAGCCGGGCACGCTCGCCGAGCTGACCAGTCCGTCGCTCTTCGCCGAGCGCAAGGTGGTGATCGTGCGCGATTCCCAGGACCTCTCCGCCGACACCGTCAAGGACGTCAAGGCGTACATGGGCGCCCCTGCCGAAGAGATCACCCTCGTGCTCCTGCACGCGGGCGGAGCCAAGGGCAAGGGGCTGCTGGACGCGGCGCGGAAAGCCGGCGCGCGCGAGGTGGCGTGCCCCAAGACGACGAAGCCGGCCGAGCGGCTGTCCTTCGTCCGTGCGGAGTTCCGTGCGCTCGGCCGCTCCGCGACGCCCGAAGCGTGCCAGGCGCTGGTGGACTCCATCGGCAGCGACCTGCGGGAGCTCGCGAGCGCCGCCTCACAGCTCGTCGCGGACGTCGAGGGGACCATCGACGAGGCCGTCGTCGGCCGCTACTACACGGGCCGAGCGGAGGCCTCCTCCTTCACCGTCGCCGACCGGGCGGTCGAGGGCCGGGCCGCGGAGGCACTGGAGGCGCTGCGCTGGTCGTTGTCGACCGGTGTCGCCCCCGTCCTGATCACGAGCGCCCTCGCTCAGGGCGTCCGGGCGATCGGCAAGCTCTCCTCCGCCCGTGGCGGGCGGCCGGCGGATCTCGCCCGTGAGCTCGGAATGCCGCCGTGGAAGATCGACCGGGTACGTCAGCAGATGCGCGGATGGACTCCGGACGGGGTCGCCGCAGCACTGATCGCGGTCGCGGCTGCCGACGCGGGCGTCAAGGGCGGGGGCGACGACCCCGAGTACGCCTTGGAGAAGGCCGTGGTGGCCGTCGCCCGCGCGGCACGCTCCGGCGGCCGCTGAGCCCCGCCGCCCAGCCCCAGCACGCGCGCCCAGTCGCCGCCCAGCCCAGCACGCGCGCTCAGCCGTGCTCCTTCTTCGAGTCCCGGCCTGCGGCGTACCACCCGCCCCCGCGCAGCACCCCCGCCCCACGCACGAAGGCCCCGGCCGTCGTCCTGGGGAGGACTTCGGCCGGGGCCTTCGGTCAAAGCGAGGTGCGCCGCACCCGCGTGGCGAACGCAGGTTCGGTGTGCGGCGCGGGGTGCCGGTCAGGAGCGGGAGAGAGGGCCCGCTGAGTCCGTTCCGGCGATCACATCAGTAGCTCAGCCCTGGAGGGCGGCAACCTTGAGCGCCAGCGCCGACTTCTTGTTGGCGGCGGCGTTCTTGTGGATGACACCCTTCGAGACAGCCTTGTCGAGCTGGCGCGACGCGTCACGGACGGCCACAGTGGCCTTCTCGACGTCACCGGCAGCGGCAGCCTCACGGGCCTTGCGGATCGAGGTCTTGAGCGAGGACTTGACGGCCTTGTTGCGCAGGCGCGCCTTCTCGTTCGTCTTGTTCCGCTTGATCTGGGACTTGATGTTCGCCACGAAAGAGCCTTTTCAGGTTCGTTGGATCTTCTATGTGCGCCACGCCGCTTCTGAGGGCCACGAGGCACAGCTGCCCACGGTAGCAGCCACCCTCGGACCGGCCCAAACCGGTCCCGGTCCCGCAGGCGTGGGACCATGGTGGCTACGTATCGATCCGTCCGACCCGACATCGACCCGAGACACGGCGTCCGACGTCTCAAGAATCAGGACCCTGCGTGCCCGCGACTCCTACCAACGTGCCCGAGCCGAGCCGTACCGACCCGGCGCTGATCCGCAACTTCTGCATCATCGCGCACATCGACCACGGCAAGTCGACGCTTGCCGACCGGATGCTCCAGCTGACCGGAGTGGTCGATCAGCGGCAGATGCGTGCTCAGTACCTCGACCGGATGGACATCGAGCGCGAGCGCGGCATCACCATCAAGTCCCAGGCGGTCCGTCTGCCGTGGGCGCCCACCGAGGGCGAGGGCAAGGGCAAGGGCCCGACCCACATCCTCAACATGATCGACACCCCGGGGCACGTGGACTTCACGTACGAGGTCTCCCGTTCGCTGGCCGCCTGCGAGGGCACGGTCCTGCTGGTCGACGCCGCCCAGGGCATCGAGGCCCAGACGCTCGCCAACCTCTACCTGGCGATGGAGAACGACCTCACCATCGTCCCGGTGCTCAACAAGATCGACCTGCCGGCCGCCCAGCCGGAGAAGTTCTCAGAGGAGCTGGCCAACCTCATCGGCTGCCAGCCCGAGGACGTGCTGAAGGTCTCCGCGAAGACCGGTGTCGGAGTGGACGCGCTGCTCGACCGCGTGGTCAGGGACGTCCCCGCCCCCGTCGGCATGGCGGACGAGGCGGCCCGGGCGATGATCTTCGACTCGGTCTACGACCCCTACCGCGGAGTCGTCACCTACGTCAGGGTCGTCGACGGCCAGCTCAACAAGCGCGAGCGCATCAGGATGATGTCGACCGGCGCCACCCACGAGCTGCTGGAGATCGGTGTCTCCTCCCCGGAGATGACCCCGTCCGACGGTCTCGGCGTCGGCGAGGTCGGCTACATCATCACCGGTGTGAAGGACGTCCGGCAGTCCAAGGTCGGTGACACCATCACCTCCCTGAACAACGGGGCGACCGAGGCGCTGGGCGGCTACAAGGACCCCAAGCCGATGGTGTTCTCGGGCCTGTACCCGCTGGACGGCTCGGACTACCCGGACCTGCGTGAGGCCCTGGACAAGCTCCAGCTCAACGACGCCGCCCTGGTGTACGAGCCGGAGACCTCCGCCGCGCTCGGCTTCGGCTTCCGCGTGGGCTTCCTGGGCCTGCTGCACCTGGACGTGGTCCGTGAGCGCCTGGAGCGCGAGTTCGGCCTGGAGCTCATCGCCACCGCCCCCAACGTGGTCTACCGCGTCGAGATGGAGGACGGTTCGGAGCACATCGTCACCAACCCGAGCGAGTTCCCCGAGGGCAAGATCGACAAGGTGCACGAGCCGGTCGTGAGGGCCACGGTCCTCGCGCCCAGCGAGTTCATCGGCGCGATCATGGAGCTCTGCCAGAACCGGCGCGGCACGCTCCTCGGCATGGACTACCTCTCGGAGGACCGGGTCGAGATCCGCTACACCCTGCCGCTCGCCGAGATCGTCTTCGACTTCTTCGACCAGCTGAAGTCCAAGACCCGCGGTTACGCCTCCCTGGACTACGAGCCCACCGGCGAGCAGTCCGCCCAGCTGGTCAAGGTCGACATCCTGCTGCACGGCGACAAGGTCGACGCCTTCTCCGCTGTCACGCACAAGGACAAGGCGTACGCCTACGGTGTCCGCCTCGTGGCCAAGCTGCAGAAGCTCATCCCCCGGCAGAACTTCGAGGTGCCGATCCAGGCCGCCATCGGCTCCCGGGTCATCGCCCGCGAGACCGTCCGCGCGATCCGCAAGGACGTCCTCGCCAAGTGCTACGGCGGTGACATCTCCCGTAAGCGGAAGCTGCTGGAGAAGCAGAAGGAAGGCAAGAAGCGGATGAAGATGGTCGGCAACGTGGAGGTGCCGCAGGACGCGTTCATCTCCGTGCTGTCGACCGACGAGTCGGCGGGCGAGGGCAAGGCCAAGAAGTAACGCCCGCCTCTCCCGGCCCTGGGGTGACAGGGAGCGCGCCCCGGCCGACACCGGGGCGCGACGACCTGGAAGTACCCGGGAGTAGCCCAACTGGCCCCTGTGCCGCGGACGTCCGCGGCACAGGGGCCCGGTTCGTTATCAAGCGGCGGCCTGTTGCCCCTTACGCCGCGGTCCCGTGCGCTCTACTCTGATCACCACCCGTTAGTTACTCGCCAGTTAAACAAGCAGGCCGAGCGGGAACGAGAAGCAGGAATACCAGCAGCAGCCCCCGAAAAGACCGGTCGTAGCAATGCCGCAGGCCCGGAGGACGTCGTGAGCGACACACAGACCCTGATCGACAGCCGGCCGCCCTCCGTGGCGTCCCTCTTCATCGACCGCGTGGCGGCCACCCCGCAGGGGGAGGCCTACCGCTACCCGGTGCCCGCCGCCTCGGGCGAGGGCCCGGACGACTGGAAGTCGCTGACCTGGGCGCAGGCCGCCGAGCGGGTCCACGCCATCGCGGCCGGGCTGATCGGGCTCGGCGTCCTGCCGGAGGAGCGGGTCGCGCTGGCGTCCTCCACCCGCGTCGAGTGGATCCTCGCGGACCTCGGCGTGATGTGCGCGGGCGCGGCCACGACGACGATCTACCCGTCCACGAACACCGAGGAGTCCGCCTTCATCCTGGCCGACTCCGACAGCCGCGTCCTGATCGCCGAGGACGCCGCCCAGCTCGCGAAGGCCAGGGAGAGCAGGGCAGGGCTGCCCGCTCTCGCCCATGTCGTGGTCATCGACCCGGCGGGCGTCGAGCCCGTCGACGGCGATCCCGAGGGCTGGATCCTCACGCTGGCCGATCTCGAGGCCAGGGGCGCCGAGTACCTGGTGAAGAACCCGGACGCGATCACCGACCGGGTCGCAGCCATCACCCCCGATCAGCTGGCGACCCTCATCTACACCTCGGGCACCACGGGGCGTCCCAAGGGCGTGCGGCTGCCGCACGACAACTGGTCGTACATGGCGAAGGCGACCGTGGCCACCGGTCTGATCACCGCGGACGACGTCCAGTACCTCTGGCTGCCGCTCGCGCACGTCTTCGGCAAGGTCCTGACCTCCGGCCAGATCGAGGTCGGCCACGTCACCGCCGTCGACGGCCGCGTCGACAAGATCATCGAGAACCTGCCGGTCGTCCGGCCGACCTACATGGCGGCCGTGCCCCGCATCTTCGAGAAGGTCTACAACGGGGTCGCGGCCAAGGCGCGGGCCGGCGGCGGCGCGAAGTACAAGATCTTCCAGTGGGCGGCGGGCGTCGCCCGCGAGTACGCGACGGTGTCGCAGGACAACTTCCGGCGCACCGGCAGGGCCTCCGTGCCCTTCGCCCTCGGCGCCAAGCACAAGGTGGCGGACACCCTCGTCTTCGCGAAGCTCCGCGAGGCCTTCGGCGGCCGGCTCCGTGCCTGCGTCTCCGGCTCCGCCGCGCTCGCCCCGGACATCGGTCTCTTCTTCTCCGGCGCCGGGATCCACATCCTGGAGGGCTACGGCCTCACGGAGTCCAGCGCCGCCTCCTTCGTCAACCCCGGCGAGGCGTACCGCACCGGGACCGTCGGCAAGCCGCTCCCCGGCACCGAGGTCCGCATCGCGGACGACGGCGAGATCCTGCTGCGCGGCCCCGGCCTGATGGAGGGCTACCACCGGCTGCCCGAGAAGACCGCCGAGGTGCTGGAGTCCGACGGCTGGTTCCACACCGGTGACATCGGCGAGCTGTCCCAGGACGGCTACCTGCGGATCACCGACCGCAAGAAGGACCTGATCAAGACCTCCGGCGGCAAGTACATCGCCCCCGCGGAGGTCGAGGGACAGTTCAAGGCGGTGTGCCCGTTCGTGTCCAACATCCTGGTGCACGGCGCCGACCGTAACTTCTGCACCGCTCTCATCGCCCTCGACGAGCCGACCATCCTCGGCTGGGCCGAGGAGAACGGCCTGGGCGGCAAGCCGTACGCCGACGTGGTCGCGTCCCCGCAGGCCGTGGAGCTCGTCCAGGGCTACGTGACGCGCCTCAACGAGGGCCTTCAGCGCTGGCAGACCATCAAGCAGTTCCGGCTGCTGCCCCGCGACCTCGACATCGAGCACGGCGAGCTCACCCCCAGCCTCAAGCTGAAGCGGCCGGTCGTCGAGCGCGAGTACCAGGACCTCATCGACGACATGTACGCCGGCTCCCGGGAGAAGTGAGCCCGGTCCGGCGATCGGGAGGGGCCGGTGGACGCGGACGCGTCCACCGGCCCCTCCCCTTTCCCGCCCGACTTCCGTCACTCGGTGCTTATGGGCACGGTCGGTCTGTCACTCTGTCGTAGAACGTCAGCGGTGTTCGCGAGACCGTCAGGAGCCGCACCGTGGGGCCCATTCCCTTGCAGCGGGACATCGTGCACCGTCCCGCGACCGTCGTCGCCGGTCAGGGCGACGACGCGCGTCCGGTCGCGCGCACGAGCCTGCCGGGTATCCCGCAGGCCTCGTCGGCGGCCCGCAGGTTCGTCCGCGCCGCGCTCGCCGACTGGAGCGGGCTCGGCCTGCCGGGCGCGGGCGGGTTCGGCGAGCGGCTCACCGACGACGCGCTGACCGTGGCCAGCGAACTGGTCACCAACGCCGTCGTGCACGCCGGCACGACGGTCGAGCTGCTCATCCGGCTGGAGGACTCGGCCGGACCCGAGCCGCTCGCGCTCGTGCTGGAGATCACCGACCACCATCCCGCACGCTCGGTGCGCGACGGCCGCGCCGAGCGGCCCGATCCGGCCGAGTACGGCCGTGGGCTGCAGTTGGTCGCCACCCTCGCCGAATCCTGGGGCATCACCTACCGCACCGGCCTCAAGACCGTCTGGGCCCGCCTCCTCGGTGACGACCGGTTCGGGCTGCCCGACGCCCCGTCCGCCGCGGAGGCGGGCTCCCGGCCGGTCCCGCGTCCGGCCGGGAGCACCGCCCCCGCCGGCGGGCGGCCGGAGCGCGACGACGCCGGCTGGGCGGGGCGCGGAGGTCCCGCCTTCCTCGCCGAGGCGTCCGGCATGCTCGCGGGCCAGCTCGACGAGGACCTGGTCGCCGCGACGGCGGGCCCGCTCCTGGTGCCCCGGCTCGCGGACTGGTGCGCCATATGGCTGGAGAGCGAGAGCGGCGGCCCCGCCGCCGTGCCCCGCCTCGCCGGCGTCTGGCACAGCGACGAGGCCCGTACGGCGCTGCTGCGGCCCGCGCTGGAGAAGGAACCGCTCCGGCTGCCCGGCAGCGTCGGCACCGGTCCCGTGCCCATGCCCTGGCCCGGCGGTGCCACCGCGGAGCGTGAGAGCGTCACCGGGGCGGCCCTGGCGCACCGCATCATCTCGGGCGGGCGGACCCTCGGCGCGGTGCTCGTGGGACGCGAGGGCGTGGACCACATCCCCGACGAGGTCGTCGCGCTCCTCGCGGACTTCGTGCGCCGGGTCGGCCTCGCCGTGGGCGCCGCGCGCGCCTACACCCGCCAGGCCACCATCAGCCGCATCCTCCAGCGCGGACTGCTGCCCAGCAAGGTCGCGGAGATACCGGGCGTCACCAGTGCCCTGGTCTACGAACCGGGGGACGACGGCGTCGTCGGCGGGGACTTCTACGACCTCTTCCCGTGCCCCGGCGGCCGCTGGTGCTTCGTCCTCGGTGACGTCCAGGGCAGCGGCCCCGAGGCCGCCGTCGTCACCGGGCTGGCCCGCCCCTGGCTCCGCCTGCTCTCCCGGGAGGGCTTCCGCGTCGGCGAGGTCCTCGACCGCCTCAACCGGCTCCTCCTCGACGACGCGATGGAGGCGGCCGAGGCCGCCGCCCTCATGGTCGCGGCGGCGGGCGGCCAGCAGATCCAGGACGGCACCCAGTCCCGCTTCCTGTCCCTGCTGTACGGCGACCTGGTGCCGCTCCCGGACGGCGGCGTGCGCTGCACCGTGGCCAGCGCCGGCCACCCGCTCCCGCTGCTGCTGCGCCCCGACGGATCCGTACGCCCCGCGGCCGAGCCGCAGGTGCTGCTCGGGGTGGTCGAGGACGTGGCGTACGGAAGCCAGACCTTCGACCTGGCACCGGGCGACAGCCTGCTCTGCGTCACGGACGGGGTCACGGAGAGACGCTCCGGGCGGCTGATGTTCGACGACGGCGACGGGCTCGCACGGGTGCTGGCGGACTGCGCGGGGCTCTCCGCCGCCGGGATAGCCGACCGGATCAAGCGGGCCGTCCACACCTTCGCCGAGCGTCCGCCGGACGACGACCTCGCCCTGATGGTGATCCAGGTCGACTGAGACCGGGCCCACAGCCTGGCGTGCCGGGAAGCTCCGGCGGCGAGTGACAATGGACGGTATGCCTTCCGTACTGCCCGATGGTGAGCCCGTGCCCGACGACGGGGCGCTGCCCCGCCACGCCCTGGAAGGCGCAGCCGACCGGCCGCTCGGCTTCTACCTGCACGTGCCCTACTGCGCCACCCGCTGCGGCTACTGCGACTTCAACACGTACACCGCGACCGAACTGCGGGGCTCCGGCGGCGCCCTCGCCTCCCGGGACAACTACGCGGCCCATCTGGTCGAGGAGGTCCGCCAGGCGCGCAAGGTGCTCGGCGACGACCCCCGGCCGGTCCGCACGGTCTTCGTGGGCGGCGGCACCCCGACGCTGCTGCCCGCCGCCGACCTCGTCAGGATGCTCGCGGCGATCCGCGAGGAGTTCGGGCTGGCCGAGGACGCCGAGATCACCACGGAGGCCAACCCGGAGTCCGTGGACCCGGCCTACCTGGTGGCCCTGCGCGAGGGCGGCTTCAACCGTGTGTCCTTCGGCATGCAGAGCGCCCGGCAGCACGTCCTGAAGATCCTGGACCGCACGCACACACCCGGCAGGCCCGAGGCCTGCGTCGCCGAGGCGCGTGAAGCCGGTTTCGAGCACGTCAACCTCGACCTGATCTACGGCACCCCCGGTGAGTCCGAGGACGACTGGCGGGCCTCCCTCGACGCGGCGATCGGCGCCGGGCCCGACCACGTGTCGGCGTACGCGCTGATCGTGGAGGAGGGCACCCAGCTGGCGCGCCGCATCCGCCGGGGCGAGGTGCCGATGACGGACGACGACGTCCACGCCGACCGCTACCTGATCGCGGACGAGGCGATGGCGGCGGCCGGTTTCTCCTGGTACGAGGTGTCGAACTGGGCCCGGACCCCCGAGGGCCGATGCCTGCACAATGAGCTGTACTGGCGCGGCGCCGACTGGTGGGGCGCCGGGCCCGGGGCGCACAGCCACGTCGGCGGCGTGCGCTGGTGGAACGTCAAGCACCCCGGGGCGTACGCGCAGGCCATCGCGGAGGGCCGGTCGCCCGGCGCGGGCCGCGAGGTCCTGGGCGACGAGGACCGCCGGGTGGAGCGCATCCTGCTGGAACTGCGGCTCGTCGAGGGCTGCCCGCTGTCGCTGCTGGCCCCCGCGGGCCTCGCGGCAGCCGGCCGCGCCGTCGCGGACGGCCTGCTGGAGCCCGGACCGTACGCCGAGGGCCGCGCGGTCCTGACGCTGCGGGGCCGCCTGCTGGCCGACGCGGTGGTGCGGGACCTGGTGGACTGAGGGCCCGGTCCGCGCCGCCGCTCGCGGCGCGGACGGGCCCGCGCGGGTCAGCCGGGCAGGGTGACGAAGTCGATCAGTTCCTCGACCCGGCCCAGCAGCTGCGGTTCGAGGTCCTTGTAGGAGCCGACCCGGGACAGGATGTGCTGCCAGGCCGCGCCCGTGTTCGCGGGCCAGCCCAGCGCACGGCACACGCCCGTCTTCCAGTCCTGGCCCCGCGGGACCACCGGCCAGCCGGGGATGCCGACGGACGACGGCTTCACGGCCTCCCAGACGTCGATGTACGGGTGTCCCACCACGAGCACGTTCGCGTCCGTGACCTGGGCGGCGATCCGGGACTCCTTGGAGCCCGGCACGAGATGGTCGACCAGCACGCCCAGCCTCGCGTCGGGGCCCGGCGCGAACTCGCGCACGATCGCGGGCAGGTCGTCGACGCCCTCCAGGTACTCCACCACCACGCCCTCGATGCGCAGGTCGTCGCCCCAGACCCGCTCGACCAGCTCCGCGTCGTGACGCCCCTCCACATAGATGCGCCCGGCCCGCGCCACCCGTGCCCGCGCGCCGGGGACGGCCACCGAACCCGACGCCGTGCGGGACGGGCGTGCCGGACCGCCCGCCGAGGGGCGTACGAGGGTGACCACCCGGCCCTCCAGCAGGAAGCCGCGCTGCACCATCGGGAACACCCGGTGCTTGCCGAAGCGGTCCTCCAGCGTGACCGTCGGCCCCTCGGCCGTCTTCTCGCACCGGATCACCGCCCCGCAGAAACCGGTCACGGCCTCCTCGACGACGAGATCGGGCTCGGCGGGGACCTCGGGGGCGGGGGAGGACCTCTTCCACGGCGGGGTCAGGTCCGGCTGGTAGCTGCGCATGGCACGACGATAAGCGGGCGCCCTCTCCCCTAGGAGCGGGCGCCCGTTCACGACACGCCGAACCGGGCGGCCAGCCGGTCGCGCTGGCCCCGCACGAACGCGGCGTCCACCACCGCCCCGTGCCCCGGCACGTACAGCGCGTCCTCGCCGCCCAGCTCCAGCAGCCGGTCCAGCGCCGCCGGCCAGTGCGAGGGCACCGCGTCCCGGCCGGCCTGCGGCTCGCCGGACTCCTCGACCAGATCCCCGCACAGCACCACGACCGGCGAGCCCGGCACCAGCACCGCGAGATCGTGCCCGGTGTGGCCGGGCCCCACGTTGGCCAGCAGCACCTGGAGACCGCCGCCGAGGTCCAGCGTCCACTCGCCGCTGACCTGATGCCGGGGAGCCACCAGCGCGTCCGCGGCCGCCGTGGCGTCCCGCTCGTCCATCCCGTGCCGCACCGCGTCCGCGCGCAGCCCGTCGGCGCCGCTCCGCCCCAGCAGCTCCGCCGTGCCCACGGCGCCGTAGACCTCCGCACCGGCGAAGGCGGCGGTCCCCAGGACATGGTCGAAGTGGGGATGGCTCAGTGCGATATGCGTCACCCTCCGGCCCAGCAGGGCCTGTGCCTGCGCCCGCACCTCCGCCCCCTCGCGGAGTGACGAACCGGTGTCGTGGAGCAGAACGGAGTCCGCCCCCGCCACCAGCGTGACGGTCGCGTCCCAGACGGGGAGGCGCCGCCGCCCGATACCGTTGCCCAACCGCTCCCAGCCGAACTCTTCCCAAGAGGCGTCCATACGACGACGCTATCGGCATCGACCTGCGCGGTCCCACGACGGACCGGCCGGTCGGCCTTGCCCCGGGCCCACCCCACCCCCGTACACTGACCGGGGGATTGCTGGCACTCGAACGCACAGAGTGCCAGGCAGACACCGGAGAACAACAGCTGGAGGTGTGCGCGGTGCTCAGTGAACGCAGACTCGAAGTGCTGCGCGCCATCGTCCAGGACTATGTCGGCACCGAGGAGCCTGTCGGTTCCAAGGCGCTCACGGAGCGGCACAGCCTGGGGGTCTCCCCGGCGACCGTCCGCAACGACATGGCGGTGCTGGAGGACGAGGGCTTCATCGCCCAGCCGCACACCAGTGCGGGGCGCATTCCGACGGACAAGGGCTATCGCCTCTTCGTCGACAGACTCGCGGGCGTCAAGCCCCTGTCGTCGCCGGAGCGCAGGGCCATCCAGAACTTCCTCGACGGCGCGGTCGACCTCGACGACGTCGTGGGTCGCACGGTGCGGCTGCTCGCGCAGCTGACCCGGCAGGTCGCCGTCGTGCAGTACCCCTCACTGACACGTTCGACGGTCCGGCACGTGGAGCTGCTGTCCCTGGCTCCCGCCAGGCTGATGCTCGTGCTGATCACGGACACGGGCCGGGTCGAACAGCGTATGATCGACTGCCCTGCCCCGTTCGGTGACACGTCACTGGCCGACCTGCGGGCCCGGCTCAACAGCCGGGTCGTGGGGCGGCGGTTCGCGGACGTCCCGCAGCTGGTGCAGGATCTGCCGGAGTCCTTCGAGAGCGAGGACCGGGGAACCGTGTCGACGGTGCTCTCCGTCCTCCTGGAGACTCTGGTGGAGGAGACGGAGGAGCGGCTGATCATCGGCGGCACCTCCAATCTCACCCGCTTCGGACACGACTTCCCTGTGATGATCCGGCCGGTGCTGGAGGCATTGGAGGAGCAGGTCGTCCTGCTGAAGCTGCTCGGTGAGGCGACGGATTCGGGCATGACCGTACGGATCGGGCACGAGAACGCCCACGAGGGCCTCAACGCCACGTCCGTCGTCGCGGTCGGCTACGGTTCGGGCGACGAGGCAGTCGCCAAACTCGGCGTGGTCGGACCGACCCGCATGGACTACCCCGGAACGATGGGAGCGGTACGCGCAGTGGCACGTTACGTCGGACAGATCCTGGCGGAGTCGTAAGTGGCCACGGACTACTACGCCGTACTCGGCGTGCGCCGCGACGCATCTCAGGACGAGATCAAGAAGGCATTCCGTCGGCTCGCCCGCGAGCTGCACCCGGATGTCAACCCGGATCCGAAGACCCAGGAGCGGTTCAAGGAGATCAACGCCGCTTACGAGGTGCTGTCGGACCCGCAGAAGAAGCAGGTCTACGACCTCGGCGGCGATCCGCTGTCCTCCTCGGGCGGTGGCGGCGCGGGAGGCTTTGGAGCCGGCGGCTTCGGCAACTTCAGCGACATCATGGACGCGTTCTTCGGCACGGCGTCGCAGCGCGGACCCCGTTCGCGCACCCGCCGCGGCCAGGACGCGATGATCCGGCTGGAGATCGACCTCTCCGAGGCGGCCTTCGGCACGACCAAGGACCTCCAGGTCGACACGGCGGTCGTCTGTACGACCTGCAGTGGCGAAGGAGCCGCCCCCGGCACCTCCGCGCAGACCTGTGACATGTGCCGTGGCCGCGGCGAGGTCTCCCAGGTCACCAGGTCCTTCCTCGGCCAGGTCATGACCTCGCGTCCCTGCCCGCAGTGCCAGGGCTTCGGCACGGTCGTGCCGACCCCCTGCCCCGAGTGCGCGGGCGACGGCCGCATCCGCTCCCGCCGCACGCTCACGGTGAAGATCCCGGCGGGTGTCGACAACGGCACCCGGATCCAGCTCGCGGGAGAGGGCGAGGTCGGCCCCGGCGGCGGCCCGGCCGGCGACCTGTACGTCGAGATCCACGAGCTGGCGCACCCGGTGTTCCAGCGGCGCGGGGACGACCTGCACTGCACGGTCACCATCCCGATGACCGCGGCGGCGCTCGGCACGCAGGTGCCGCTGGAGACGCTGGACGGCCTGGAGGAGATCGACATCAGGCCGGGCACCCAGTCCGGCCAGTCGGTCCCGCTGCACGGGCGCGGCATCACGCACCTGCGCGGCAACGGCCGCGGTGACCTCATCGTCCACGTCGAGGTCATGACCCCGACGAAGATGGACCCGGAGCAGGAGCGCCTCCTGCGGGAGCTGTCCAAGCTCCGTGGCGAGGAGCGGCCCACCGGCCAGTTCCAGCCAGGACAGCAAGGGCTCTTCTCCCGTCTGAAGGATGCCTTCAACGGCCGCTGACCCCGTTCACCGCACCGCCCGCCGGTTCCTCACCGGCGGGCGGTGCGGTGTTTCCGCGACACCCCGCGCGCACCGCGGAACGGCTGATTCGGCGCGGTTCTCCGGACGTGGCACGATGCGGTCATGTCCTTGGCCCTGACCGATCTCTGCCGGTACCCGATCGTGCAGGCCCCCATGGCGGGCGGCGCGTCACGCCCCGGACTGGTGGCCGCCGTGGCCGAGGCCGGAGGGCTCGGTTTCCTCGCCGCCGGCTACAAGACCGCGGACGGGATGTACGAGGAGATCCGGGAGATGCGGAGGGCCAGCGTCCGGCCCTTCGGCGTGAATCTCTTCATGCCGCAGCCCGCGGTCGCCGACCCGAGCGCCGTCGAGGTCTACCGCCACCAGCTCGCGGGCGAGGCCACCTGGTACGAGACGCCGCTCGGTGACCCGGACGCATGCGGCGACGACGGTTACGAGGCCAAGGTGGCGATCCTCCTCGACGACCCCGTGCCCGTCGTCTCCTTCACCTTCGGCTGCCCGGCGCGCGAGGTCCTCGAAGCCTTCGCCGCCGCCGGCACGCTCACCGTCGTCACCGTCACCTCGGCCCAGGAGGCGCGCAACGCCCGGTGGGCGGGGGCCGGCGCCCTCTGCGTCCAGGGCGTCGAGGCGGGCGGCCACCAGTCCACGCACCACGACGACCCGCAGGGCGGTCTCACCGGCACCGGCCTGCTCTCCCTGATCGCCCAGGTCCGCGAATCCGTGGCGCTGCCCCTCGTCGCGACCGGCGGACTGATGCGCGGCTCCCAGATCACGGCGGTCCTCGCGGCGGGCGCGGACGCGGCACAGCTCGGCACCGCGTTCCTGGCCTGCCCGGAGTCCGGCGCGCACCCGCTGCACAAACAGGCCCTGACCGACCCGCTGTTCGTGACCACGGCCCTGACCCGGGCGTTCTCCGGACGACCCGCGCGCGGCCTGGTCAACCGCTTCGTGCGGGAGCACGGGCCCTACGCCCCCGCCGCCTACCCGCAGATCCACCAGGTGACCGGCCCGCTGCGCAGGGAGGCCGCCAGGACGGGCGACGCTCAGGGCATGGCCCTGTGGGCGGGGCAGGGGCACCGGATGGCCCGCGAGATGCCCGCGGGAGAGCTCGTCGGGCTGCTCGCCGCAGAAATGGAAGCCGCGCGTGCGGCAGTGAACGTGAGGAGTGCCCCGTGACGGCACCGGTCTTCGTCGTCGAACACCTCCCCAGTGGGCCGGAGTTCGTCCTGGACGGCCCCGAGGGGCGGCACGCCGTCTCCGTGAAGCGGCTCAACCCCGGGGAGGACGTCGTCCTCACCGACGGCCGCGGCCGCTGGGCCGAGGGCGTCGTCCGCTCGGCCGAGGGCAAGGACCGGCTCGTCGTCTCCGGTCTCGCGGGCGTCCGTGAGGAGCCGGAGCCCGCGCCCCGGATCACCGTCGTCCAGGCGCTCCCCAAGGGCGACCGCGGGGAGCTCGCGGTGGAGACCATGACCGAGACCGGCGTCGACGTGATCGTGCCCTGGCAGGCCGCCCGGTGCATCACGCAGTGGAAGGGCGACCGGGGGCTGAAGTCGCTGACGAAGTGGCGTGCCACCGCGCGGGAGGCCGGCAAGCAGTCCCGCAGGGTGCGCTTCCCCGAGGTGACCGACCTCATGACGACGAGACAGGTCGCCGCGTTCCTCGCCGGGGCGGACTTCGCCGGTGTCCTCCACGAGGACCGCGACACCGGCAGCGAGCCGCTCGCGACCGCCGTACTCCCCGGCGAGGGCGGCATCGTGCTGGTCGTCGGGCCGGAGGGCGGTGTGTCCCCCCAGGAGCTGGCGGCGTTCGCCGAGGCGGGCGCACCCGCCTACCGGCTCGGGCCCAGCGTGCTGCGTACCTCGACGGCCGGTACGGCGGCCGCCGCCCTGCTGATGGGGCGCACCGGGCGCTGGGGCTGACGCCCTGCCGCTCCGGACCGGCCGGATAGCATGCCGGTGTACTGATCACGAGGACCGAACGACCGAGGGGACCGGGCCATGGCGGGAGAGCCGCAGACCGACTGCCTGTTCTGCAAGATCGTGACAGGGGACATCCCGGCCACCATCGTCCGCGAGAGCGACACGACCATCGCCTTCCGCGACATAAACCCCCAGGCGCCGACGCACGTCCTGGTCATTCCCAGGGCGCACTATCCGGACGCCGCCGCGCTCGCGGCCGCCGAGCCGCAGACCGCGGCGGACGTGCTGCGTGAAGCCGGTCTGGTCGCGGCGGACGAGAAGCTCGGCGAATCGGGCTACCGCATCGTCCTCAACACCGGTGCCGGCGCCGGGCAGACCGTCTTCCACGCGCACGCCCACGTCCTGGGCGGACGCGGGATGCAGTGGCCCCCCGGCTGAGAACCGTCACGTGATCCCCGGCGGGCGCGCGACGACGGCCGCGGCACCTCGCGACGTCGTCGCGGAGCCCCGGAGGCGTCCGCTGTGCGACGTCCCCCCGCGGTGGGGTGCACCGCATGCGACGCCGTACTGATCCACCACGGTGACGGGACCGCTCGCGGGCCCCCGAAGGTACCGCCCCGGGCCGCCACCGGCCCGCTGATGCCCCGCGGGGCGCACGGCAGGGGCCCCGGCGCCCGGTCCGCCCCGATCCGACGAACGACCCCGGAAGCGACCGTGTCCGTAAGAGAACTCGTGGTCCTCGGGACCGCCAGCCAGGTCCCCACCCGCCACCGCAACCACAACGGTTACCTGCTGCGGTGGGACGGCGAGGGCATCCTCTTCGACCCCGGGGAGGGGACGCAGCGGCAGATGCTGCGGGCGGGCGTCGCCGCGCACGACATCGACCGGATCTGCGTCACCCACTTCCACGGCGACCACGCGCTGGGCCTCGCCGGTGTGATCCAGCGGATCAACCTCGACCAGGTCCCCCACCCGGTCACCGCGCACTTCCCGGCGAGCGGACAGCACTTCTTCGACCGGTTGCGGTACTCGACCGCCTACCGCGAGTCCGTCGAGCTGACGGAGGTCCCGGTGGCCGCCGACGGGATCCTCGCCACCACGGCGGCGTACACCCTCGACAGCCGCCGGCTCTCGCATCCGGTCGAGTCCTTCGGGTACCGCCTCACCGAACCCGACCGGCGGCGCATGCTCCCCGGGAAGCTGGCGGAGCACGGCATCGCGGGCCCCGACGTGGGACGCATCCAGCGGGACGGCGTCCTGCGCGGCGTCACTCTGGAGGAGGTCTCGGAGGAGCGGCGCGGCCAGCGCTTCGCCTTCGTGATGGACACGCGGCTCTGCGACGGTGCGTTCGCGCTCGCGGAGGAATGCGACATGCTGGTCATCGAGTCGACCTTCCTCGACGAGGACGGCCGGCTCGCCGCCGACCACGGTCACCTCACCGCGGGGCAGGCGGCGCGCGTGGCGAGGGAGTCGGGCGTACGGCACCTCGTGCTGACGCACTTCTCCCAGCGCTACAGCGACCCCGACGTCTTCGAGCAACAGGCCAGGGCAGCCGGCTTCGAAGGCGGACTGACCATCGCCCAGGACCTGATCAGGGTCCCCGTACCCACCCGCCACCAGTAACGAGATCACCGTGCACCTCCCCAAAGCAGAGCTCCACCTCCACATCGAGGGGACCCTCGAACCCGAGCTGGCCTTCGCGCTCGCGGCCCGCAACGGCGTCGGCCTCCCCTACGCGGACACCGAAGAGCTCCGCCGTGCCTACCTCTTCGACGACCTGCAGACCTTCCTCGACCTCTACTACGCGCTGATGGCGGTCCTGCGCACCGAGGACGACTTCGCCGAACTGGCCGACGCCTACCTCGCCCGCGCCGCGGCGCAGGGCGTCCGGCACGCGGAGATCTTCTTCGACCCGCAGGCCCACACCGACCGGGGCGTGCCGATCGGGACCGTCATCGAGGGGCTCGGGCGGGCGCTGGACGAGAGCGAGGAGAAGCACGGCATCTCCACGCAGCTGATCATGTGCTTCCTTCGTGACAGGTCCGCCGCGTCGGCGCTGGAAACCCTGGAGGCCGCGAAGCCGTACCTCCACCGCGTCAGCGCCGTCGGCCTCGACTCCGCCGAGGTCGGCCACCCGCCGTCGAAGTTCCGCGAGGTGTACGAGGCGGCCGGGGCCCTCGGGCTGCGCAAGGTCGCACACGCCGGGGAGGAGGGCCCGCCCGCCTACATCCGTGAGGCCCTGGACGTCCTGGGCGTCGAGCGCGTCGACCACGGACTGCGCGCGATGGAGGACCCGGACCTGGTGAAGCGGCTCGTCGCCGACCGGGTGCCGCTCACGCTCTGCCCGCTGTCCAACGTGCGGCTGCGCGCCGTCGACGTACTGGAGGAGCACCCGCTGCCGGCCATGATGGCCGCCGGACTGCTCTGCACGGTGAACTCCGACGACCCCGCCTACTTCGGCGGTTACGTCGGGGACACCTTCCACGCCGTGCACGAGGCACTCGGCCTGGACCGGGAGCAGTTGCGCACCCTGGCCCGCAACTCCTTCGAGGCGGCCTTCCTCGACCACGACGAGGAGCGCAGGGCGCGCTACCTCTCCGAGGTCGAGGCGTACGCGTTCGACTGACCGGCGGGGCCGGCGGTCCGGATCGCGCTGCGGACCAGCCGCCTCCGCCGGAGGCCGGGGACGCTGATCTCCGTGACGGCCTGCTCCGGCGCACCCAGCTTGGGTACGGCGCCGGGCAGGCTGCCCGTCGTGGCGGCGAGGAGCGCGGCGGGCGCGCCGCCCCTGCGGCGGACCGAACCGGGCACCAGCGGGCGTCCGCCGGTGTGCAGTGCGACGGCGGTGACCGGGGCGGCGACCAGCAGGGTGGCCGCGCCCAGGATCAGGCCCATCACGGCGTAGCCCGCCTGCTGGGAGAGCACGCTGCCCAGGACCGGGCCGCAGGCCACGCCCACGGACGACGCGGAGCCGGCGAGGACCGCCCAGCGGCCGCGCACGTCCAGCGAGGCGGCCAGACCGATGAGGTAGGACAGGACCACCGGGTAGAAGGTGTTCCACACGACCTCGCCGGTCGCGAAGGACCCGAGGTCGTCGGCCGACGAACTGAGCACGATGCTGCACGCGATGATCATCGTCCCGAGGCCGATCGGCACCGCCCGCCCGAGCCGGGCGCCCAGCACGCCGGCCCCCATGACGCCGAGCAGACCCGCGCCGAGCGCGGCGGCGAACACGGCGCCGACGGTCACCTCGGAGAGCCCCGCCTGACCGATGCCGATACGGCTGCTGACGCCCCAGAGGGCGTTCTGCGCCATGGACCACACGAGCATCCCGCCCGCCAGGACCAGGCCGGAGCGGCGGTGCGGCAGCCGCCCCTGGACGGGGGAGGCCGCACCCGCGGGCACGGAACCGCCCAGCCGTGACGTGGCGGGCCAGACGAGCAGGGCGGCCAGGGCGATCGACGCGAACGGCAGCCGGTGGCCGCCACCGAGGTGAGGGATCGTCAGGTAGAGGGCGCCCGCCGTCGCCGAGACGCTGAGCAGCCCGAGCGACGACGTCCGGTGCGGGTCGTTCTGCGCCGCGATGCCCGAGGCGGCCACGGCGGTCGCCGTGCCGGAGCCGAATCCGCCGATCACCGCACCGAGCACGACCAGGGGCACCGAGGTGGTCAGCGCCGCGCAGCCGTAGCCGAGGCCCGCGAGGACCAGACCGGCACGTGCCGGTCTGCGCGAGCCGTACCTCTCGACGCGACCGGCCAGCGTGAAGCCCGCGGAGGCGGAGCTGAGCAGAAGGGCGCTGCCGACCAGGCCGGACTGGGCCTGGCTCAGCCCCAGAGAGCTGCTGAGGCGGCCGACGATGGTCGGGAGCAGATAGGCGGCGAGGTAACCGGCGGTGAACACGGCCACCAAGGGCCACGCGGCGCGAGGGCGCGAGGACATGGGCGTTCCTGGAGACATGCCGAAGAGGGCAGGGGAAGGCAGGGGAGGGTGGAGCGGGGGAGGGTGAGGCGCAGGAAGGCAGGGGAGGGTAAAGCGAGAAATAGCGGGGGAAAGCGGGAGAGGAGGCACTCGTCGTCAACTGTCCCGAACGGTGCTCGCGGGCCAATTTGTATCAAGCACGCACTGGCGACGGAAAGTCGGCTCGATGTGATCTGGGTCACTCTTGTGTTTATGCAGCGCAAGGCCGGGTAACAGCGCATGTTTATGCAGGTGGGGACGAGTGCGCGGGGACCGGCGCGTGCGCTCCGGACGGCGCTGCCGATCCGGCAGACTGGCCGGATCTCGCACTGATCAGATCCGCCACGGCCGGGAGCGCAAGGTGAGTACAGGTAATCCAGGCATCGACCCGCTGCTCGGGCTGCGCGCCCCCCAGGACCCCGCCTGCGACGTCTTCCTGACCGGTCCGGTCTTCCTGGACATCATCTTCACCGGCCTGGACAGCGCTCCGGTACGCGGGACCGAGTCCTGGGCGCGGGGGATGGGATCCAGCCCGGGTGGCGTCGCCAACATGGCCACCGCCCTCGCCCGGCTGGGCCTGCGCACCTCCCTGGCCGCCGCGTTCGGCGACGACCACTACGGCGAGTACTGCTGGGACGCCCTCGAACAGGGTGAGCACATCGACCTGTCCATGTCCCGCACGGTCCCCGGCTGGCACTCGCCCGTCACCGTCTCCATGGCCTACGAGGGCGAACGCACGATGGTCTCGCACGGCCACGAGGCTCCGGACCCCGGCCCGTCGGCGGTGCCCGGCCGCACACTGCCGTCCTGTCCGCCGCGCGCCCGCGCCGCCATCGCCTCGCTCACGCCCGGCCGCAGCGAGCCCTGGGTGGCCGAAGCGGCCCGTAACGGCGCCACGCTCTTCGCCGACGTCGGCTGGGACGAGTCCGGCCGCTGGGACCTGGACGCGCTGCCCGACCTGGGCCACTGCCTGGCCTTCCTCCCCAACGCCGAGGAGGCGATGCGCTACACGCGCACCGACTGCCCGCGCGCCGCCGCCCACGCCCTGGCCGAACGGGTCCCCCTCGCCGTGGTCACCCTGGGTGCCGACGGCGCCTACGCGGTGGACGGGGCGACCGGGGCGGCCGCCTCGGTGCCCGCCATCGACGTCGAGGCGCTCGACCCCACGGGGGCCGGCGACGTCTTCGTCGCCGGCTTCGTCACCGGGACCCTCGCGGGATGGCCGCTCGCCGACCGCCTCGCCTTCGCCGGACTGACGGCGGCCCTCTCGGTGCAGGAGTTCGGCGGGTCCCTCTCGGCCCCCGGATGGGCCGAGGTCGGCGCCTGGTGGCAGCAGGTGCGCACCTTCGCCGAGCAGGACCCGGCCGCCCTGGAGCGCTACGCCTTCCTGGAGGAGCTGCTGCCCGCGACCAGCAGGGCGTGGCCGCTGCGCCGGGCCGTTCCGACCATCGGCTTCCGTCAGTGAAGGACGGATGATCACGCGGTAAATCCCTCTGCGTTGTCGGTGCGGAGTCGTACGCTGGTACTCCAGAGGCCGTCGAGCAGCGACGGCCCTGCAACGGGAGGTATGCGCAGGCCCGAGGGCCGGCCCATGACGCAGTCACCTACACAGCCGCAGGCGACGGCCCGGATCAGCATTCCGGCCGCACACCCCATGGTGATGCTCCTGGGGTCGGGCGATTCGCTGCTGCGCGTGATCGAAACGGCGTTCCCGGCCGTCGACATCCATGTCCGGGGCAACGAGATCAGTGCGACTGGAGGCGCGGCGGACGTCGCGCTGATCCAGCGCCTTTTCGACGAGATGGTGCTGGTGCTGCGCACCGGGCAGCCGATGACGGAGGACGCTGTGGAACGCTCGATCGCCATGCTCAGGGCGAGCGGGAACGGCGAAGGGGACGGCGCCGAGACCCCCGCGGAGGTGCTCACCCAGAACATCCTCTCCAACCGCGGGCGCACGATCCGTCCCAAGACGCTGAACCAGAAGCGGTACGTCGACGCGATCGACAAGCACACCATCGTCTTCGGCATCGGCCCCGCCGGCACCGGCAAGACCTACCTCGCCATGGCCAAGGCGGTCCAGGCCCTGCAGTCCAAGCAGGTCAGCCGGATCATCCTGACCAGGCCCGCCGTCGAGGCGGGGGAGCGGCTCGGCTTCCTGCCCGGCACCCTCTTCGACAAGATCGACCCGTACCTGCGTCCGCTCTACGACGCCCTGCACGACATGCTCGACCCCGACTCGATCCCCCGGCTGATGGCCGCGGGCACGATCGAGGTCGCGCCGCTGGCCTACATGCGGGGCCGCACGCTGAACGACGCGTTCATCATCCTCGACGAGGCGCAGAACACCAGCGCCGAGCAGATGAAGATGTTCCTCACCAGGCTCGGGTTCGACTCGAAGATCGTCATCACCGGTGACGTCACCCAGGTCGACCTGCCGAGCGGCACCAAGAGCGGTCTGCGTCAGGTTCAGGAGATCCTGGACGGCGTGGAGGACGTGCACTTCTCCAGGCTCACCTCGCAGGATGTCGTCCGGCACAAGCTCGTCGGCCGTATCGTCGACGCGTACGAGAAGTACGACAACGCAGAGGGCCGTACCGGCCGCAACGGGAAGTAGTCGCAGCGCACCATGTCGATCGACGTCAACAACGAGTCCGGAACCGAGGTCGACGAGCAGGCGATCCTCGACATCGCCCGCTACGCCCTCGCCCGGATGCGGATCCATCCGCTGTCCGAACTCTCGGTGATCGTGGTGGACACCGCCGCCATGGAGCAGCTCCACATCCAGTGGATGGACCTCCCGGGCCCTACGGATGTCATGTCCTTCCCGATGGACGAACTCCGCCCGCCGGCCAAGGACGACGAGGAGCCCCCGCAGGGGCTCCTCGGCGACATCGTGCTGTGCCCGGAGGTCGCCAAGAAGCAGGGTGAGGACGCCGAGACGCAGCACTCGATGGACGAGGAGCTGCAACTGCTGACCGTCCACGGGGTGCTGCACCTCCTCGGGTACGACCACGAGGAGCCGGACGAGAAGGCCGAGATGTTCGGCCTCCAGGCGGCGATCGTCGACGGCTGGCGCGGCGAGCGCGGCCTGACCGGCCCGTCCCCCGCCCCCACCGTCTCGTGAGCTTCCCCCTCGTCGCGGGCGCGGTCCTGCTGGTCGTCGTCGGGTGGCTCGCCGCGTGTGCCGAGGCCGGCATCGCGCGCACGTCCAGCTTCCGGGCGGCCGAGGCCGAGCGCGCAGGGCGGCGCGGCAGCGCCAAACTCGCGCAGGTCGCCGCCGACCCCACCCGCTACCTCAACGTGGCGCTGCTCGTGCGCGTCGCCTGCGAGACCTCGGCGGGGGTGCTCGTCACCTACGCCTGCCTCCAGGAACTCGGCGAGACCTGGCAGGCGCTGGCCCTCGCGGTGGGGATCATGGTCCTCGTCAGCTACGTCGCCATCGGGGTCTCGCCGCGCACCATCGGCCGTCAGCACCCGCTGAACACCGCGACGGCAGCGGCCTACGCGCTGCTGCCCCTGGCCAGGATCATGGGGCCGATCCCGCAGCTGCTGATCCTCCTGGGCAACGCGCTGACCCCGGGCAAGGGCTTCCGCAAGGGTCCCTTCGCCAGCGAGGCCGAACTGCGCGCCATGGTCGACCTCGCCGAGCAGGAGTCGCTCATCGAGGACGACGAACGCCGCATGGTGCACTCGGTCTTCGAGCTCGGGGACACCCTCGTGCGCGAGGTGATGGTGCCCCGCACCGACCTCGTCATCATCGAGCGGTACAAGACGGTCCGGCAGGCGCTCACCCTCGCGCTGCGCTCCGGCTTCTCGCGCATCCCGGTCACCGGGGAGAACGAGGACGACATCGTCGGCATCGTCTACCTGAAGGACCTGGTCCGCAAGACGCACATCAACCGGGAGGCGGAGTCGGACCTGGTCTCCACGGCCATGCGCCCCGCCGCGTTCGTCCCCGACACGAAGAACGCCGGTGACCTCCTGCGCGAGATGCAGCAGGACCGCAGCCACGTCGCCGTGGTCATCGACGAGTACGGCGGCACGGCCGGCATCGTCACCATCGAGGACATCCTGGAGGAGATCGTCGGCGAGATCACCGACGAGTACGACCGCGAACTCCCGCCGGTCCAGGAGCTGGAGAACGGCTGCTTCCGGGTGACCGCCCGGCTCGACATCGGTGACCTCGGGGAGCTCTTCGGCCTCGACGCGTACGACGACGAGGACGTCGAGACGGTCGGCGGTCTGCTGGCGAAGGCGCTCGGGCGGGTGCCGATCTCCGGGGCCTCCTCGATCGTCGACCTCCCCGACGGACGGAAGCTCCGCCTCACGGCGGAGTCCCCGGCGGGCCGCAGGAACAAGATCGTCACGGTGCTGGTGGAGCCGGAGGGAAGCGAGACGGCATGACGCCCCAGGAACTGCGCGGATTCTGCCTGGAGTTCAACGCGAGCGTGGAGGAGTTCCCGTTCGGCCCGGACGCCTCCGTCTTCAAGGTCCTGGGAAAGATGTTCGCCCTGAGCGTGCTGGACTCCTCGCCGCTGCAGGTGAGTCTCAAGTGCGATCCGGACGAGGCTCTGCGGCTCCGCAAGGAGCACGCCGCGATCGTCCCCGGCTGGCACCTGAACAAGCGGCACTGGAACACGGTGACGGTCTCCGAGCTCCCGGACCGGATGGTGCGGGAGCTCGTCGAGGACAGCTACGACCTCGTGGTGGCCGGCCTGCCGAAAGCGGAACGGCTGCGCCTGGACCGGCCGTAGGCCCTACGGCGGAATGGCGCACGGGGTACGGGGTACGGGGTCCGTCGGGCTTCGGCCGTCCCCGCGCGCCGGTGAGCACCGCCCGCCGCCGTGCCGGCGGTGAAGCCCAGCGGGAGCCGCGTCCCCGCCGGGCCCCGACTGCGGCTGCCCACCCCGCACGGACCTGGTGTCCGTCCCGCACACCCCGCTGCCCGGCACCGGCACGCGGGCCCGACCGCTGTGGCCGGACTCGCCAGAGGGCAGACGCGGCTCGATGTGTCCGGCAGCGGGGTGAACGCACCCCGTCGCCGAGAGGGCGTGCGCCCGCTCCGTATGCTCGGCACATGACCGACACCACCGACCTCGGCCCCGAGGACCGCAAGATCGTCACACTGGCGCGCAGCGTCCGCGCCCGCAACGGAGTGCCGGAGGGTGCGGCGGTCCGGGACGAGACCGGGCGTACGTACGCCGCCGGAACCGTGGCCCTGGACTCGCTGAAGCTCAGCGCGCTCCAGACGGCCGTCGCGATGGCGGTGGCCAGTGGTGCCACGTCGCTGGAGGCGGCGGCGGTGGTCTCCGAGGCCGGTGCCGCCTCGGACGCCGACCGGGCCGCCGTCCGTGACCTGGGAGGTCCGGACACACCCGTGCTGCTCGCGGGGCCCGACGGCACGCTCCGGTCGACGCTGAGCGCGGGCTGATCCGGGACCGCCGCGCCCTGCTGTGCATCGCCGCCGCCGGGATCGGGGAGAATGGGCGCCATGAGCGCTCGACCGAACACAGAAGCCGCTGCCCAGCAGGCTGAGAACACCGCCCCCCACCGGGCCGGCTTCGCCTGCTTCGTGGGGCGCCCCAACGCGGGCAAGTCCACCCTCACGAACGCTCTGGTCGGTCAGAAGGTGGCGATCACCTCCAACCGCCCCCAGACCACCCGGCACACGGTGCGCGGCATCGTGCACCGCGACGACGCCCAGCTGATCCTGGTGGACACGCCCGGCCTCCACAAGCCGCGGACGCTGCTCGGGGAGCGACTGAACGACGTCGTGCGGACCACCTGGGCCGAGGTCGACGTCATCGGCTTCTGCCTGCCCGCCGACCAGAAGCTCGGCCCCGGCGACAAGTTCATCGTCAAGGAACTCGCCGGGATCAAGAAGACCCCGAAGATCGCGATCATCACCAAGACCGACCTGGTCGAGTCCAAGGCGCTCGCCGAGCAGCTGCTCGCCGTCTCCGCGCTGGCGGACGAGCTCGGCTTCGAATGGGCCGAGATCATCCCGGTCTCCGCGGTCGAGGCAGAGCAGAAGGCGGGACGTACCGCCTCGGACAAGGGCGGTGACGGGCGAGGCGCAGGCCAGGTGGAGCTGCTGGCGGACCTCATCGCGCCGCTGCTGCCCGAGAGCCCGCCTCTCTACCCGGAGGGCGACCTCACCGACGAGCCCGAGATGGTCATGGTCGCCGAGCTCATCCGCGAGGCCGCCCTGGAGGGCGTCCGGGACGAGCTGCCGCACTCCATCGCGGTCGTCGTCGAGGAGATGCTGCCTCGCGAGGACCGCCCGGCGGACAAGCCGCTGCTGGACATCCACGCGAACGTCTACATCGAGCGCCCCAGCCAGAAGGGCATCATCATCGGCCCGAAGGGAAAGCGGCTGAAGGACGTCGGTACGAAGTCGCGCAAGCACATCGAGGCACTGCTCGGCACCCCGGTCTTCCTGGACCTGCACGTCAAGGTCGCCAAGGACTGGCAGCGCGATCCTAAGCAGCTGCGCAAGCTGGGATTCTGAGCGGGGTCCCGGGTCCCGGCCCCCGCCCCACCGGGCGGGGGCCGGGACCCGGACTACGCACCCTCTTTCAGGACCCGGGAGATCAGCGTCCGCTGCGCCTCGGTCAGCCGCGGGTCCGCACAGTCGACCGTCCGGTCGCCGACCGTGATCCGGTAGCGGAAGCCGTCCGGCACCCCCGCGGGACGTCCGCCGGGGGAGGCGCCGACTGCCGCCTCGGCCAGGGCCTCCCACTCCGAGGCGTCGGCCCGTCCCGAGGTCTCGACCTCGCCGTCGCGGGCGATGCCGGCGAACCCGCCGGTCCGGCTGACCTGAATGCGCATGCGTGACGGCTCCTGCCTTGCCCGGTCGGACGGCCCGCTCGGACGGTCCGTTTCGTACCTACCCGGTCACCTGGTCGGTACGCCCACCTCCGACCAGGCCTTGAGCACCGCTTCCGCCTCGTCGCCCTCCCCGAACCTGTGCTGTGCCGCCGCGACGGTCAGCTTCGCGAAGTCCGTGAAGGACGCGTCCTGGGTCAGCTCGCCGCCGGTGAGCACGTCGAACCAGATGCGGCCGGCCCGCTCCCAGGCGTTGCCCCCGAGGGCCGTGGCCAGCAGGTAGAAGGCCCGGTTCGGGATGCCGGAGTTGATGTGCACCCCGCCGTTGTCCTCGTCCGTCTCGACGTAGTCGTCCATCGAGGCGGGCTGCGGGTCCTTGCCGAGCACGTCGTCGTCGTACGCGGTACCTGGAGCCTTCATGGAGCGCAGCGCGACGCCGCTCACCCGGGGGGCGAGCAGTCCGGCGCCGATCAGCCAGTCGCCCTGGTCGGCGCTCTGGCCCAGCGAGTACTGCTTGACCAGCGACCCGAAGACGTCCGACACCGACTCGTTGAGCGCGCCCGACTGGCCCTCGTAGGCCAGGTTGGCCGTGTACTGGGTCAGCCCGTGCGCCAGTTCGTGGGCGATGACGTCGATGGCGACGGTGAAGTCGAGGAAGATCTCCCCGTCGCCGTCCCCGAAGACCATCTGCTCGCCGTCGAAGAACGCGTTGTTGTACTTCTCGTCGTAGTGGACGGAGCCGATCAGCGGCAGGCCCTTGCCGTCGATCGAGCTGCGGCCGTACTCCGAGAGCAGCAGGTCGTAGGTCGCGCCGAGTCCCGCGTAGGCGCGGTTGACGCTGGCGTCCTGGGTGGCCTCCTCGCCCTCGTCGCGGACCTTGACGCCCGGCAGGTCCGTGCCGTGGCGGCAGTCGTAGAGGGTGCGGTGGGGTTTGACGGGGACCGGGGCGGAGGTGCCCGTGGCCGCCGGCGTCCAGGCCAGCGCCGTCACCCGGCGGTGGTGGCGACGGGCCCCGTCGGCCTCCAGGGTGCGGCGGGCCGGACCGGCCAGGACCGGATCGTCGGCCTGGGCCAGCTTGTCGAGGAGGTGGGGCGGGACGATGGTGCAGAAGACGGGCCTGAGCCCGGTGTTCGGTCGAGGCTGCATGCAAATGACTGTGGCACTGAGTCACCACGCTGTCACTGGTTGCGATCGTGATTGACGAAATAGAGTGATGTATCACCGTTCACCCTTTACAAGGCGCCGATCCCGCATACTGATACGGACCGACGTATCGGGCGCCCCTCGGTTAGTGTTGCCGCATCATGCGTATCGGGCTGCTTCTTCTTAGCTGCCGCGGCGAGGGCCTGTAGTCGTAGGCCGGCTCCCTCCCCGCGGAGTTCGCTGTTGCAGCGACACAGTCGGCCGCCCCTGCTGGACCTCCGAGGAGCCGTACGCCATGACCCCCGCGAATTCCCGTGTGCACGCCGACGCCGCAGCCACTCCCGTCGGCGGCCCCACCCCGCTGACCAACGCGAAGCGGCTGCAGAAGCCGTCCGGGATGCCGGTCCACAAGTACCGCGGGTACGACGCCGTGGACATCTCCGACCGCACATGGCCGGACAACCGCATCACGCAGGCTCCGCGCTGGCTGTCGACCGACCTGCGCGACGGCAACCAGGCCCTGATCGACCCCATGTCGCCGGCGCGCAAGCGCGAGATGTTCGACCTGCTCGTACGCATGGGCTACAAGGAGATCGAGGTCGGCTTCCCGTCCTCCGGCGAGACCGACTTCGCGTTCGTGCGCTCCATCATCGAAGAGGGCGCGATCCCCGAGGACGTGACGATCTCCGTCCTGACGCAGGCGCGTGAGGAACTGATCGAGCGCACCGTCGAGTCGCTGCGCGGGGCCCGCCGGGCGACCGTCCACCTGTACAACGCCACCGCCCCCACCTTCCGCCGCGTGGTCTTCCGCGGCTCGAAGGAGGAGGTCAAGCAGATCGCCGTGGACGGTACCCGCCTGGTGATGGAGTACGCGGACAAGATCCTGGGCGACGAGACGATCTTCGGCTACCAGTACAGCCCGGAGATCTTCACCGACACCGAGCTGGACTTCGCCCTGGAGGTCTGCGAGGCCGTCTGTGACGTGTGGCAGCCCGAGGAGGGCCGCGAGATCATCCTCAACCTGCCCGCCACGGTGGAGCGTTCGACGCCGTCCACCCACGCCGACCGCTTCGAGTGGATGTCGCGCAGCCTGACCCGCCGCCCGTACGTCTGCCTGTCGGTCCACCCGCACAACGACCGCGGCACGGCCGTCGCCGCCGCGGAACTGGCGATCATGGCGGGCGCCGACCGCATCGAGGGCTGCCTGTTCGGCCAGGGCGAGCGCACCGGCAACGTCGACCTGGTCACCCTCGGCATGAACCTGTTCTCGCAGGGCGTCGACCCCCAGATCGACTTCTCGCAGATCGACGAGATCCGCCGCACCAGCGAGTACTGCAACCAGATGGAGGTCCACCCGCGCCACCCCTACGCGGGCGACCTGGTCTACACGTCCTTCTCCGGCTCCCACCAGGACGCCATCAAGAAGGGCTTCGACGCGATGGAGGCCGACGCGGCCGCCCGGGGCGAGGGTGTCACCGTCGACGATCTCGAGTGGGCCGTGCCCTACCTGCCGATCGACCCGAAGGACGTCGGCCGCTCCTACGAGGCCGTCATCCGCGTCAACTCGCAGTCCGGCAAGGGCGGCATCGCCTACGTCCTGAAGAACGACCACAAGCTGGACCTGCCCCGCCGGATGCAGATCGAGTTCTCCCGGATCATTCAGGCCAAGACCGACGCCGAGGGCGGCGAGGTCACGCCGGCGGAGATCTGGTCCGCCTTCGCCGACGAGTACCTGCCCAACCCCGAGAACGCCTGGGGGCGGGTGCAGATCCGGTCCGGCCAGACGACGACCGGTTCCGACGGCCAGGACACCATCACGGTCGAGGCGACGGTCGACGGCTCGGACACGGTGCTGACCGGCACGGGCAACGGCCCGATCTCCGCGTTCTTCGGGGCGCTGCAGGCCATCGGCATCGACGCGCGCCTGCTGGACTACACCGAGCACACCATGAGCGAGGGCGCGAGCGCGCAGGCGGCCTCCTACATCGAGTGCGCCATCGACGGCAAGGTGCTGTGGGGCATCGGAATCGACGCCAACACCACGCGGGCGTCGCTGAAGGCGGTCGTCTCGGCGGTCAACCGGTCGGCCCGCTGACCTCCTCGCACGGCAAACCGGGCAGAAGCCCGCAGAAGTGCTGAACCGCACGGCCATGGAGCCCCGTTCACCCGTCGAGGGTGGGCGGGGTTCGGCCATCTCCGGCGGTTGTGACGTCCGGAATGCTGACGCCACATCACGCATGTGGCTAACATCACGTCCAGCGCGGCAATGTTGCCGTGGGGTTACGGAGGTGTGCGACGTGCGGACGGCCAAAGGACAACGCGCCACAGGACTGCGCATCTGCGGCAGCCGCACCGTCTGGGAAACCGTCGGCGACGGCGAGTTCTTCTGTCCCGGCTGCGGGGGCGACCGCAACTACCGCCGGCTCACCGGGCGCCACCGTCTGACCGTCCTCGGCCTGCCGCTCCTGCCCCGCGGCAGCGCGGGCCCCGTCGTCGAGTGCGCCGCCTGCCGGACGCACTTCGGGACCGACGTCCTGGACCACCCCACGACCACGCGCTTCTCCGCGATGCTCCGTGAGGCCGTGCACACCGTGACGCTCGCCGTGCTCGCCGCGGGCGGCACCACCTCCCGCACGGTCCTGGAGACCGCGGCGGCCACGGTCCGTGAGGCGGGGCTCGACGACTGCACCCAGGAGCAGCTCTTCACCATCGTCGAGGTGCTCGCCGCCGAGACCGGGGCCGGCGGCACCGGCCCGGCGGCGGAGGCGTGCGGCGCGGCCCTCGCCATCGAACTGCACGAGGCGCTGAAGCCCCTCGCGCCGCACCTGGCCACCACGGGCCGCGAGGCCGTCCTGCTGCAGGGCGCCAGGATCGCGCTCGCGGACGGGGCGTACAACCAGGCGGAGCGCGAGGTGCTCACCACGGTGGGCAGCGCTCTGAGGCTCTGCCCGGCCGACACGGCCGCCCTGCTCGCGGCAGCGGCCCGTACGCCCTCCTAGGGCCTCCTGAGGGTCCCGGCGGCCCGTCGCCGCACCCGGGCCCGCGCGACCCTCTGCCGGGCGGGAACGCCCGTGGGCGACAATGGGCGTATGAGCTTGTTCCGGGACGACGGCGTCGTGCTGCGTACGCAGAAGCTGGGCGAGGCCGACCGGATCATCACGATCCTGACCCGCGGCCACGGCAGGGTGCGTGCCGTGGCGCGCGGAGTGCGCCGTACCAAGTCGAAGTTCGGGGCGCGGCTCGAACCCTTCTCCCACGTGGACGTGCAGTTCTTCGCGCGCGGCAGCGAACTCGTCGGCCGCGGCCTCCCGCTGTGCACCCAGAGCGAGACGATCGCTCCGTACGGTGGCGGGATCGTCGCCGACTACGCCCGCTACACCGCCGGAACCGCCATGCTGGAGACCGCCGAGCGGTTCACCGACCACGAGGGCGAGCCCGCGGTCCAGCAGTACCTGCTGCTGGTCGGCGGCCTGCGGACCCTCGCGCGCGGCGAGCACGCGCCGAACCTGATCCTGGACGCGTTCCTGCTGCGCTCGCTCGCCGTCAACGGCTACGCCCCCAGCTTCGACGCCTGCGCCAGGTGCGGAATGCCTGGACCGAACCGGTTCTTCTCCGTCGCGGCGGGCGGCGTCATATGCGCCGACTGCCGGGTGCCCGGCAGCGTCGTACCCTCGGCGGAGGCCGTCGAACTGCTGAGCGCGTTGCTCACCGGTGACTGGGAGACGGCGGACGCGTGCGAGGCGCGTCATGTCAGGGAGGGGAGCGGACTCGTGTCCGCCTATCTGCACTGGCATCTGGAGCGCGGTCTGCGCTCGCTGCGGTACGTAGAGAAGTGACACAGGGAGACGAGAGAAGCCCATGGCAGTACGCGGGATGCTCGGCGGCCGTAACCGGCGTGAGTACAAGAACCCCGAGCCGCACCCCTCAGGCGCCACCCCGCCGAAGATCCCCGGCGAGCTCGTGCCCAAGCACGTGGCCGTCGTGATGGACGGGAACGGCCGCTGGGCCAAGGAGCGGGGACTCCCGCGCACCGAGGGACACAAGGTCGGCGAGGGCGTCGTCCTGGACGTCCTCAAGGGCTGCATCGAGATGGGCGTCAAGAACCTCTCGCTGTACGCCTTCTCCACGGAGAACTGGAAGCGCTCGCCGGACGAGGTGAAGTTCCTCATGAACTTCAACCGCGACGTCATCCGGCGCCGCCGTGACGAGATGGACGAACTCGGCATCCGCATCCGCTGGGTCGGGCGCATGCCCAAGCTGTGGAAGTCCGTCGTCCAGGAACTCCAGGTCGCCCAGGAGCAGACCAAGGACAACGACAGGATGACGCTGTACTTCTGCGTCAACTACGGCGGCCGGGCCGAGATCGCCGACGCGGCGCAGCGGATCGCCGAGGACGTCGCGGCCGGAAAGCTCGACCCCTCGAAGGTCAACGAGAAGACGTTCGCGAAGTACATCTACTACCCGGACATGCCGGACGTCGACCTCTTCGTGCGTCCCAGCGGCGAGCAGCGCACGTCCAACTACCTGATCTGGCAGAGCGCGTACGCCGAGATGGTCTTCCAGGACGTCCTGTGGCCCGACTTCGACCGCCGCGACCTGTGGCGCGCCTGCCTCGAGTTCGCCAAGCGCGACCGGCGCTTCGGCGGCGCCGACGAGCTCGCCGAGGGCTGAGACGGCACGGCGCGGGCCCCGTCGTGACGGGGCCCGCGCCGGAGTCAGTCCCCGGCGCCCGCGCAGTCCGCGCAGGTCCCGAAGATCTCCACCGTGTGGGCCACGTTCACGTAGCCGTGCTGCGAGGCGATGGTCTCGGCCCACTGCTCCACCGCCGGTCCCTCGACCTCGACGGCCTTCCCGCAGACGCGGCACACCAGGTGATGGTGGTGGTCACCCGTCGAGCACCGCCGGTAGACGGCCTCGCCGTCCGTGGTGCGCAGGACGTCGACCTCACCGGCGTCGGCGAGGGACTGGAGCGTGCGGTAGACCGTGGTCAGACCGACGGAGTCGCCCCTGTGCTTGAGCACGTCGTGCAGGTCCTGGGCGCTGCGGAACTCGTCGACCTCGTCGAGCGCCGCCGCGACAGCCGCCCGCTGCCGGGTGGACCGGCCGCGCACCGGAGCCGCGTTCGTGCCACTGATCGGCGTCGCCACAGCTGCCTCCTCGTGTCGCCCGTGCATGTGTCGGGCCATTGTGCCAGCCCGCTCCGTCGTCACGGTCACACCTGCACGTCGTCCTTGGCCGTGCGGGCCGCCGGTACTTCAAGGGTGCACCGGGCCGCCTCGGCCTCGCTCCCCCTGGCACGTCTGCGGGCCAGCGGCGTGGCGAGCGCGGTGAGCAGGACGAAGGCGGCGATGGCCATCAGCACGATCGTCGCGCCCGGCGGCACGTCCTCGTAGTACGAGGTCACTGTGCCCGCCAGGGTGACGGCCGTCCCGATGACGACGGACAGCACGAACGTCACCTTGAAGGACTTCGTGATCTGCTGGGCGGCGGCGACCGGCACCACCATCAGGGCGCTGACCAGCAGCAGGCCGACGACCCGCATCGCCACGGTGACGGTGATCGCGGCGGTCACCGCGACCAGCAGGTTGAGCGCGCGTACCGGCAGGCCGCTCACCCGGGCGAACTCCTCGTCCTGGCTGACGGCGAACAGCTGGCGCCGCAGCCCCACCGTCACGAGCACCACGAAGGCGGCGAGCGCCACGATCGCGGTGACGTCCTCCTCGGAGACCGTCGACAGGGAGCCGAAGAGGAACGACGTCAGGTTGGCGTTGGAGCCGGTGTCCGAGAGGTTGATCAGCATCACGCCTCCCGCCATGCCGCCGTAGAACAGCATGGCCAGCGCGATGTCGCCGCGGGTGCGGCCGTACCAGCGGATCAGCTCCATCACGACGGAGCCGGCCACGGCCACGAGCGTCGCCGTCCACACGGGGCTGACGGAGAGCAGGAAGCCGAGGCCGACCCCGGTCAGGGCGACGTGCCCGATGCCGTCGCCCATCAGGGCCTGACGGCGCTGGACGAGGTAGATGCCGATGGCGGGCGCGGTGATCCCGACCAGGACGGCGGCGAGCAGGGCCCGCTGCATGAAGGGAGGGTTCAGGAATTCCAGCATGATCAGGTCAGCAGTCCCGTCCGGGCGGGCTCGGAGGCCGCGTGGGGGTGTACGTGGTCGTGGCCGGGAAGGGCGTGCTGGCCCATGGCCTCGGGGGGCGGGCCGTCGTGCATGACGCAGCCGTCGCGCAGGACGATGGCCCGGTCGATCAGCGGCTCCAGGGCTCCCAGTTCGTGCAGGACCAGCAGGACCGTGGCCCCGCCGGCGACCTGCTCGCGCAGCGTCGAGGCGAGGATCTCCTGACTGACGAGGTCGACGCCCGCCATCGGCTCGTCCATGATCAGCACCTCGGGCTCGGAGGCGAGCGCACGGGCGATCAGGACCCGCTGGTGCTGGCCCCCGGAGAGGGCGTTCACGGAGTCCTTGGCGCGGTCCGCGAGGCCGACGAGCCCGATCGCGCGGTCCACGGCCGCACGGTCCGCCCGGCCGGGCAGTCCGAGCTTCGTGCGGGACAGCCGCCCGGAGGCGACGACCTCGCGGATCGTCGCCGGGACGCCGCCGGCCGCCGTGGTGCGCTGCGGCACGTAACCGATGCGGGACCACTGGCGGAAGCGCCGCAGCGGCGTGCCGAAGAGCTCCACGGTGCCGCCGGTCAGCGGGACCTGGCCGATGACGGAACGCACGGCGGTGGACTTGCCGGAGCCGTTGGCGCCGAGCAGCGCCACGACCTCGCCGCGGTTGACGGCGAGGTCGACGCCGCGCAGCACGGGGCGCGCGCCGAGCGTCGCCGTCGCTCCGGACATCCTGATCACGGGTTCGGGCGTACTTGGCTCGGGCACGGTCGCCTCCGGTGCTGCTGCGGTTACGGGCACTTGACGGGTCACTTCGCGCCGAGCGCCTTCTGCAGCGCGGTCAGGTTGGACTTCATGACCTCGAGGTAGTCAGCGCCGGCGGACTTCTCCGTGATTCCCTCCAGCGGGTCCAGGACTCCGGTCTTCAGCCCGAGGTCCTTCGCCAGCGTCCTGGCGGTTTTGTCGCTGGCGAGCGTCTCGAAGAACACGGTGGTGGCCCGGCTCTTCTCGGCGGCGGTGTGGATCTCGTCGATCCGTGCCGGGCTGGGCTCGGCCTCGGGGTCGATGCCGGCGATGCCCTCCTGGGTCAGGCCGTAGCGCTCGGCGAGGTACCCGAAGGCGGAGTGCGTGGTGATGAACGTCCGGGTGGCCGCGTCCTTCAGACCGGTCCGGTACGCCGTGTCCAGCTCGTTCAGCTCGGCGACCAGGGTGTCCGTGTTCTTGCGGTAGTCCGCGGCGTTGGCGGGGTCGGCCTTCTCCAGGGACTTACCGACGCCCTTGGCGACCTCGGCGTACTTCACGGGGTCCAGCCAGATGTGCGGGTCGAGCCCGGTCTCCTCGTGGCCGTGCTCCTCGCCCTCGTGCTCCCCGCCCTCCTCGTGGCCGTGGTCGTGGCCGTCCACCTCGGAGCCGTGGCTCTCCAGCGTGGTCAGCTTCGCCGCGTCCACGGTGTTCTTCACGCCGGCCTGCGCGACCGCGTCGTCCACGGCGGGCTGGACGCCCTTGAGGAACAGGATGTAGTCGGCGTCGCTCAGGCCGCCGATCTGCCGGGGGGAGAGCTCCAGGTCGTGCGGTTCGGCGCCGGGCTTCGTGAGCGTGGTGACGGAGACGTGCGTCCCGCCGATCTCCTCGGCGAGGAACTGCATCGGGTAGAAGGACGCCACCACGTCCAGCTTGCCGTCGCCCCCTCCCTCGGCCGCGTCGGACGAGGAGCAGGCGGAGAGCGCGGTGAGGCCGAGTGCGACTGCTCCGGCGACGGCGGCTGCGGGTATGAGGCGGCGTACGTTCATGACAGTCATTTTCAACAAAACTGGAAACGATTGTCAACAAGGCTGATGAGATGCCCGGATCGCAGCCCTGGTACCGCTATGCGCCCCACCGATTTGATCCGGGGGGTGCGCCCGCCGGTAATCTGGGGCATTCGCCCGCCCGCCTCGCGCGCATCCCCTCAGCGAGGCTCCGCGCCGCCCCTGTCCCGTTCCGCCGTCGTAATGAAGAGAGCACCGTGGCCGCCGACAAGATCGACACCATCGTCAGCCTGAGCAAGCGCCGTGGCTTCGTCTACCCCTCCAGTGAGATCTACGGCGGTCAGAAGGCCGCCTGGGACTACGGGCCGCTCGGCGTCGAGCTGAAGGAGAACCTCAAGCGCCAGTGGTGGCGCTACATGGTCACCGCGCGCGAGGACGTGGTCGGTCTCGACTCGTCGGTCATCCTTGCCCCCGAGGTCTGGGTCGCCTCCGGCCACGTCGCCACCTTCTCGGACCCGCTCACCGAGTGCACCTCCTGCCACAAGCGCTACCGCGCCGACCACCTGGAGGAGGCGTACGAGGAGAAGCACGGCAAGCCGCCCGTCAACGGCCTGGCCGACCTCAACTGCCCCAACTGCGGCAACAAGGGCACCTTCACCGAGCCCAAGGCCTTCTCGGGTCTCCTCTCCACCCACCTCGGCCCGACCCAGGACACCGGCTCGGTCGCCTACCTGCGCCCCGAGACCGCCCAGGGCATCTTCACCAACTTCGGCCAGGTGCAGCAGACCTCGCGCAAGAAGCCGCCGTTCGGCATCGCGCAGATGGGCAAGTCCTTCCGGAACGAGATCACTCCGGGCAACTTCATCTTCCGCACGCGCGAGTTCGAGCAGATGGAGATGGAGTTCTTCGTCAAGCCGGGCGAGGACGAGCAGTGGCAGGAGTACTGGATGGAGCAGCGCTGGAACTGGTACACCGGCCTGGGCCTGCGCGAGGAGAACATGCGGTGGTTCGAGCACCCGAAGGAGAAGCTCTCCCACTACTCCAAGCGCACCGCTGACATCGAGTACCGCTTCCGCTTCGGCGGCAGCGAGTGGGGCGAGCTGGAGGGTGTCGCCAACCGCACCGACTACGACCTCAAGGCGCACTCCGAGGCGTCCGGCACGGACCTCGTCTACTTCGACCAGGAGAAGGGCGAGCGCTACACGCCCTACGTCATCGAGCCGGCGGCCGGTGTCGGCCGCTCGATGCTGGCCTTCCTCCTCGACGCCTACAGCGAGGACGAGGCGCCCAACGCCAAGGGCGTCATGGAGAAGCGTGCCGTGATGCGCCTCGACCCGCGCCTGGCGCCGGTCAAGGTCGCCGTCCTGCCGCTGTCCCGCAACGCGCAGCTGTCGCCGAAGGCCAAGGGCCTCGCCGCGGACCTGCGGCAGAACTGGAACATCGAGTTCGACGACGCGGGTGCCATCGGCCGCCGCTACCGCCGTCAGGACGAGATCGGTACGCCGTTCTGCGTCACCGTCGACTTCGACACCCTCGACGACAACGCGGTGACCGTGCGCGAGCGCGACACCATGAAGCAGGAGCGCGTCTCCCTGGACCAGATCCAGGGCTACCTCGGCTCCCGTCTGCTGGGCTGCTGACCCGGTCGCACGTGACGAAGCCCCCGGTTCCGGTCTGCGGAACCGGGGGCTTCGTGCACACTGGGCGCACTCGTCCACAGGGGAGGCCAGGATGCCGTCCATGACCACGAGCAAGGTCAGCAGATGGGACCAGCACGGCCGTGAACACGTCGTCCACGTACGGAAGTCGGGGATGCAGCGCCAGCTCGCCTGCGACACCTGCGGGTGGCGCAGGACGGCGCAGTTCCTGCCCTGGCTGAAGGCGGAGGAGCACCTCACCGAGGCCCATCAGGCGACGGTCGACCCGAGCGCCTGAACCGGCGTCCCGGCCGCGCCGAGAATAACCGGATGAGGCATCTCCTGCGCCGGGGTACCTTTTCGTCATGTCCTCGTTCTTCCAGATCTACGAGTGAGCGTGTGACGGGCCCTCGCCGCCCGTCACCGTCGAACCGATCCCCAGGTGATCTCCGGTCACCCCGGACTCACTTCTCACCACGAATGGGAGAACCCCGTGGCCAAGAGCCGCAACAACCTCCTCGGTGTGGGCGGACAGCGCAAGAAGCTGTCCCGCGCCGAACAGCAGGGCGCCGGTCCCGCGCGCGACAAGGACCGCAAGGCCGCCGAGGACAAGAAGCAGGAGCTGGTGCGCAAGATGCGTGAGCGCGCCGGGTCGGCCGATGCCGCACCGGCCGGGGACGCGCCGGCCGGGAGCTGACCTCCTCGCGCCACCCGTACGAGCGCGGGCCCGGATCACCTCGGTGATCCGGGCCCGCGTCGCGTCCACCCCGCCGTGTGCGTGTCACCGTCCGCGTTCTCACCCCACCGTGCGGGGGAGCCGCAGGCTCAGCAGGACGGTCAGGACGACGGCCGCCAACTGCACCAGCAGCGTCATGACCAGTGCGTCCCGCATGCCCGCGCCCGGAGCCACGCCGAGGAACAGCGTGCCGAGCGTGGCGACCCCGAGCGCCAGCGACGCCTGCTGGGTCGTCGTCATCACACCGCCGCCCACCCCGGCCCGCTCGGACGGCACGTCCGACAGCACGATCCTGAAGAGCACGGGGAGTTGGAGCCCCTGGCCCAGTCCCGCGACCGCCATGCCGGGAAGCAGGCCGAGCAGACCGAGGTCCGGCCAGCCTCGCCACACGGTCAGCGCCAGCACGGTGACGCCCACGGCCTGGATCAGCCCTCCGGCCGTCACGACCCGGCTGCCGAAGCGCCGGACCAGCCGGGGACCTGCCAGGGAGGCCGCGAAGAAGGCGGCGGCCATCGGGGCCAGGGACAGCCCCGCGGTGGCGGGACCCATCCGCAGGCCCTGCTGCAGGGCGACCGCTATCACGAACATGAAGCCGCCGAAGCCGACGGAGAAGGGCACCACCAGGATCAGGCCGCGCCGCAGCGAGTCCAGCCGCAGCAGGCTCGGCGGCACCAGCGGCGTCCGCCCCCGCGCGTCGGCCCGCCGCTCCACCCGCCAGAAGGCCACCGCGGCGAACGGGAACAGCGCCAGGGACAGCCAGGTCCACAGGGGCCACCCCGCCGCGCGCCCCTCCGTCAGCGGTGCGAGCAGAGCCGTCAGGGCGGTGGCGAGGAGCAGGGTGCCCGGTACGTCGACGGGGGCGGGCCGCTCCGAACGCGTCTCCGGCACCGAGCGGGCGGCCAGGAGCAGACCCACCGCGGCGACCGGGACGTTCACGAGGAACACCGAGCGCCAGCCCGCGCTCGCACCGAACACCGCGGACAGCGGGGCGGCCGAGACCAGGACGCCGCCGAGGATCTGGCCCGCGACCATCGACAGCCCGGCCGTCGCCCCGTACAGGCTCATGGCCCGCGCCCTGCGGTGGCCGGCCGTCGCCGCCTGGATGGTCGCCAGAACCTGGGGGAGCATCAGCGCGGCGGACGCGCCCTGCGCCACCCGCGCCCCGACCAGGGTCCAGGCGTCCGGTGCCAGCCCGCAGGCGAGCGAGGTGAGACCGAAGGCGGCCATCCCCGCCAGGAAGAGCCTTCGGCGGCCCGCCATGTCGCCGAGGCGCCCGCCGAGGACGAGCAGCACGGCGTACGCCAGCCCGTAGCCCGCGACGACCAGTTCGAGGAGGGCGGGGCCCGCGGCCAGGTCGTGGTCGATGGTGGGCAGGGCGACGTTGACGATGAAGAAGTCGACGAGCGGCAGCGCCCCGCCGAGCAGCACGGTGAACAGCCCGAGCGTCCCGAGCACCGGTGCCGGATGGTGGTGCCGCGCCGCGGTGATGCCGTCGGGGGTCGTGTTCGTCAGTACAGAGGATTCACTCACACCACCGACTCTGGGGGAGCCCGCAGCCTGGTACCAGAGTCTCCTTATCCTGGTAGCAGGAGCACCTGGCAGCGCGTCGGGGCGTCCGGCAGGCTGGGAGGATGACGACCGTGAGCCCCGAGGTACCCGGGTCCGGCGCCAGACGGCACGAACTCGCGGGGTTCCTCCGCAGCCGCCGCGAGCGCATCACCCCCGAGCAGGTCGGGCTGCCGCGCGGGCGCCGCAGGCGCACCCCGGGGCTCCGGCGCGAGGAGGTCGCGCAGCTGTCGGCCGTGGGCGTCACCTGGTACACGTGGCTGGAGCAGGCGCGTGACATCCAGGTCTCGCCCCAGGTCCTCGACGCGCTGGCCGGCGCCCTGCTCCTCGACCGCGGCGAGCGCACCCACCTCTTCTCGCTGGCGGGGGCCGTCGACCCGGCCCCCGGGGCCGACTGCACCGGCGTCACCCCGGCTCTGCGGGAACTGCTCACGCGCCTGGAGCCCTTCCCGGCCTGCGTCCAGAACAGCCGCTACGACATCCTCGCGTACAACCGCACGTACGGGCGGCTGCTCTGCGACCTGGACGACATCGCACCCGAGGACCGCAACTGCATGATCCTCGCCTTCACGAACGAGGACTGGCGGGCCGCCGTCGCCGACCTCCCGGCGGCGCACCGCCTGATGACCGCGAAGTTCCGCGGAGCCATGGCGGGGCACCTCGCCGAGCCCGCCTGGAAGGCGCTGCTCGGGCGGCTGGGGGCCGCACCGGACTTCGCCGAGATCTGGGCCCGCCACGAGGTCGTCGGGACGGCCAACCGCACCAAGCTGTTCCACAACGCCCGGGTCGGCCCGCTGCGCCTCGACCACACCGACCTGTGGCTCGGCCCCTCCCCGGGGCCGCGCATGGTGACGTACGTGCCCGCGGACGAGGAGTCCCGGCAGGGGCTGGAGCGGCTGCTGGAGTCGGCCCTCGCCGATGCCTGAGCGGGCGGTATCCGGGCCTCGCGCCGGGTACGGGACAATGGGCTCATGACCACGCTCGCTCCCGCTCCCCCCGCGCTCCGGATCGGCCCGCACACCGTGCAGGCGCCGGTCGTGCTCGCCCCCATGGCGGGCATCACCAACGCTCCCTTCCGCACGCTCTGCCGCGAGTTCTCCGGGGACAGGGGACTGTTCGTCAGCGAGATGATCACCACGCGCGCCCTGGTCGAGCGCAACGAGAAGACGATGCAGCTCATCCACTTCGACGCGAGCGAGACGCTGCGCTCCGTCCAGCTCTACGGAGTGGACCCGGCCATCGTGGGCAAGGCGGTCCGGATGATCGTCGACGAGGATCTCGCGGACCACATCGACCTCAACTTCGGCTGTCCGGTCCCCAAGGTCACCCGCAAGGGCGGCGGCTCCGCGCTCCCGTACAAGCGGCCGCTGCTGCGTGCGATCCTCCGCGAGGCCGTCGCGCAGGCGGGCGACCTCCCGGTCACGATCAAGATGCGCAAGGGCATCGACGACGACCACATGACCTACCTCGACGCCGGCCGCATCGCGGTCGAGGAGGGCATCAGCGCCGTCGCCCTGCACGGCAGGACCACCGCCCAGCACTACGGCGGCACGGCCGACTGGGACGCCGTCGCACGGCTCAAGGAGCACGTTCCGGAGATCCCCGTCCTCGGCAACGGCGATGTCTGGAGCGCCGAGGACGCGCAGCGGATGATGCGTGAGACGGGCTGCGACGGAGTGGTCGTGGGCCGAGGCTGCCTCGGGCGGCCCTGGCTCTTCGGTGACCTGGCCGGCGCCTTCGACGGCACGGGTGCGAGGCAGAGGCCGAGCCTGCGCGAGGTGGCCGGCGTCATGGTGCGTCACGCCACGCTGCTGGGGGAGTGGATGGGCGACGAGAGCCGCGGGGTGATCGACTTCCGCAAGCACGTGGCCTGGTATCTCAAGGGCTTCGCCGTCGGCTCGGAGATGCGCAAGTGCCTCGCGGTCACATCGACGCTGGAGGAACTGTCCGGGCAGCTCCACCGCCTGGACCTCGACCAGCCGTGGCCGGAGGGCGCGGACGGCCCCCGCGGGCGCACCTCGGGCAACAACCGGGTGGCCCTGCCGGACGGCTGGCTCGACGACCCCAACGACTGCGCGGGCGTGGGCGCCGACGCCGAGCTGGACACCTCAGGCGGCTGAGCCGTACCTCCCTCGCGACGGCACCGAGTGCCCCATGACGAGCCCGCTCATGTGAGCGGGCTCGTTTCGCGTGATCCGGGCGATTCCGCCGAGAATCGACGGTGGGCGTCCCCGCGCGCCCGTGGCGCACGCCGTCCGGTGACTCCTCGCGCTCACTGTGTGCCGGTGGAGTGACGTCCATCAGCCCGGAGGGCGTCCGGATGGTGACATCTGAGCGCACCCGAGGGCGTGATTCTCGCCACCCCTGAGAACAGTTTGGCTCAGATGAGCGCGTGAAGTGCGACTGTACTTCTCAAATGACGGCACTGGGTGCCAGGCAACTTCACTTTGATCGATCAAGGCTTCCGGCACTGTGCGTGTGGATTCACCCCGATGACGTGCACGCTCGGTGGTTTTGCGTTCAAGAGGTGAACGCGGGCGGCTGTCGGACCCTGATGCCGCGCCACTTTCGATCTGCTGGCGGACGGGTGGTTGAGACCTCACGACGCGCAAGTGGCCGTACCCAGACACCTTCGATCTGGGTATGTTCCTCGCCGTCAGGGCAGCCACCGCGTCCTCGAGGAGTCGAGACCCGTGTCGGAAAACAAAGACCCCCAGAAGTTCGTCTACGACTTCACCGAGGGCAACAAGGATCTGAAAGATCTTCTGGGTGGCAAGGGCGCCAACCTCGCGGAGATGACCAACCTCGGGCTTCCCGTCCCTCCCGGCTTCACGATCACCACCGAGGCGTGCAAGGTCTACCTCGACAGCGGTGACGAGCCGGCCGCGCTGCGCGACGAGGTGGGTGCGCACCTGGCGGCGCTCGAAGCGCGCATGGGCAAGACGCTCGGCCAGGCCGACGACCCGCTGCTGGTCTCGGTCCGCTCCGGCGCCAAGTTCTCGATGCCCGGGATGATGGACACGGTCCTCAACATCGGCCTCTCCGACGCCTCCGTCGTCGGCCTCGCCGCGCAGGCCGGGGACGACCGCTTCGCCTGGGACTCCTACCGCCGTCTCATCCAGATGTTCGGCAAGACCGTGCTCGGAGTGGACGGCGAGCTCTTCGAGGAGGCGCTGGAGGCCGCCAAGGAGGCCAAGGGCGTCACCGTCGACGTGGACCTCGACGCGGCGGACCTCAAGAAGCTGGTCACGGAGTTCAAGAGGATCGTGGAGCGGGACGCCGGGCGCGGCTTCCCGCAGGACCCGCGGGAGCAGATGGACCTGGCCATAAAGGCGGTCTTCGACTCGTGGAACACCGACCGGGCCAAGCTCTACCGCCGCCAGGAGCGCATCCCCGGCGACCTCGGCACCGCCGTCAACATCTGTTCGATGGTCTTCGGGAACCTCGGGCCCGACTCCGGCACGGGCGTCGCCTTCACCCGTGACCCGGCCAGCGGTCACCAGGGCGTCTACGGCGACTACCTCCAGAACGCGCAGGGCGAGGACGTCGTCGCGGGTATCCGCAACACGGTGCCGCTGGCTGAGCTGGAGTCGATCGACAAGGCGTCGTACGACCAGCTGATGAAGATCATGGAGACGCTGGAGACCCACTACAAGGATCTCTGCGACATCGAGTTCACCATCGAGCGCGGCCAGCTCTGGATGCTGCAGACCCGGGTCGGCAAGCGCACCGCCGGTGCCGCCTTCCGGATCGCCACCCAGCTCGTCGACCAGGGCCTCATCGACGAGGCCGAGGCGCTCCAGCGGGTCAACGGGGCCCAGCTCGCGCAGCTGATGTTCCCGCGCTTCGACCACGGCGCGGCCAGTGTGCTGCTCGGCCGCGGCATCGCCGCGTCGCCCGGTGCGGCCGTCGGCAAGGCCGTCTTCGACTCCTACACCGCCGTCAAGTGGTCGCGGTCCGGCGAGAAGGTCATCCTCATCCGCCGGGAGACCAACCCCGACGACCTCGACGGCATGATCGCCGCCGAGGGGATCCTGACCTCGCGCGGCGGCAAGACCTCGCACGCGGCCGTCGTCGCCCGGGGCATGGGCAAGACCTGTGTCTGCGGCGCCGAGGAGATCGAGGTCGACACCAAGCGGCGCCGGCTCACGGTCGGGGACACCGTCGTCGAGGAGGGCGACCTCGTCTCCGTCGACGGCTCCACCGGCAAGGTGTACCTCGGTGAGGTCCCCGTCGTGCCGTCCCCGGTGGTGGAGTACTTCGAGGGCCGCATGCACGCGGGCGCCGACGACGCCGACGAGCTCGTCGCCGCCGTGCACCGCATCATGGCCTACGCCGACCGGGTACGCCGGCTGCGGGTACGGGCGAACGCGGACAACGCCGAGGACGCCTCGCGGGCCCGCCGCTTCGGCGCCCAGGGCATCGGGCTGTGCCGCACCGAGCACATGTTCCTCGGCGAGCGCCGCGAGATGGTCGAGAAGCTGATCCTCGCGGACACCGACGACGAGCGTGACAGCGCCCTGGAAGCCCTCCTGCCGCTCCAGAAGGCCGACTTCATCGAGCTGTTCGAGTCCATGGACGGGCTGCCCGTCACGGTCCGGCTGCTCGACCCGCCGCTGCACGAGTTCCTGCCCGACATCACGGAGCTCTCGGTGCGTGTCGCGCTCGCCGAGTCCCGCAAGGACGCCAACGAGAACGACCTGCGCCTGCTGCAGGCCGTGCACAAGCTCCACGAGCAGAACCCGATGCTGGGGCTGCGCGGCGTCCGCCTGGGCCTGGTCATCCCGGGGCTGTTCGCGATGCAGGTCCGCGCGATCGCCGAGGCGGCCGCGCAGCGCAAGAACGCCAAAGGCGACCCCCGCGCCGAGATCATGATCCCGCTCGTCGGCACCGTCCAGGAGCTGGAGATCGTCCGTGAGGAGGCCGACCGGGTCATCGCCGAGGTCGAGGCGGCCACCGGCACGGAGCTGCGGCTGACCATCGGCACCATGATCGAACTGCCCCGGGCCGCGCTGACCGCCGGTCAGATCGCCGAGGCCGCGCAGTTCTTCTCCTTCGGCACGAACGACCTCACCCAGACGGTGTGGGGCTTCTCCCGCGACGACGTCGAGGCCTCGTTCTTCACCGCGTACCTGGAGAAGGGCATCTTCGGGGTGTCGCCGTTCGAGACGATCGACAAGGACGGCGTCGGCGCCCTCGTGCGCAGCGCCGTGGAGGCCGGCCGGGCCACCCGCCCGGACCTCAAGCTCGGCATCTGCGGGGAGCACGGCGGAGACCCGGAGTCGGTGCACTTCTTCCACGAGGTGGGCCTGGACTACGTCTCCTGCTCGCCCTTCCGCATTCCGGTCGCCCGGCTGGAAGCGGGCCGCGCCGCCGCCGAATCCCGGGGCAGCGACAGCCGCTGAGTCCCCGCGGCGAGCGAGCGGCAGGACTCCGGGGCCGCCGTCGGATCACATACACCCTCGACGATCCGACGGCGGGGCCGGATTACCCGGAAGCGGCGGCACCCTGTGCGGGGGTGCCGCCGCTTCGTCAATTGAATCGCGAACCGTTCAAGGTTGTTTCTTTTCACCGTTCGGTGCGCAAATCGGGGGACGGCCGCAGGGGTGCGGCCCAAGGATCCCCACCCCTGGGCCGCACCCGCTTACCCCTGCCGGGTACGGAGCCGCACCGTCGTTCACCGCCGCCGAACGGGCAAAGCCCCCCACGGCCCTCACCCGCTCTTTCGGTGACGCCGGATGCGTACCCGACGTCGTACAGCCTTTCGGGTGCGGCCGATACGGGCGAGGCTTTTCAACTGTGGCCGAAACCCCGTGGTGACCTCCTGTGACGCTGTGCATACCCTTCGACGGGGGCAATTGCGGGTGCAACAGGTGGGGGTTCGGTGCTGCGTATCCATGTGTCCGGAGTGGACCTCTCGCGGGTGCGGATGGCCGCGCGGCCGGACGCGATGTGGGAAACCGTCCTCAGTTTTCACAGGCTGAGGGACCGGCGTGGTTCCTCGGTGTTCGGGAAATGGCGTAAGGAATCCCGGACCCGGTTGAATGGTGAAGCACGTCTGCTGTCGGCCGTAGTTCCGCCTCGCGGCTATTTCCCCGACTTCCTGACGCCTTCCGCGGAGGGTGCCGAACCTTTCGGATTCGACGCCGGAATGGAAGCGCTGCGCGACACCCCGCCCGACCGCATCCGCGCGGAAACCGCGCTCCTGGCCGAAAACGTCCCCCTGCTCAGGCGGCCGTCGGGCGGTCCCACCGCGGCCGCCCTGCCGGACGCGCTCGCCGAGGGCCGCACGGAGCCCCTGGGCCGGCTCATCTCCACCCTGCGTGCCTACCACCGTGCGGCGGTCGAGCCGTACTGGCCGCACATCCGGGCGAGCGTCGAGGCCGACCGCGCGGTCCGGGGGCGGGCCCTGCTCGACGGCGGGGCGGACGAACTCCTCGCCACCCTGCCCCCGATGATCCGCTGGCGCGCGCCGGTGCTGGAGGCGGACTACCCCGTCGACCGGGAGCTGCACCTGGACGGGCGGGGTCTCCTCCTGCAGCCCTCGTACTTCTGCCGGGGCACGCCCGTCGTCTACCGAGACCCGCTCCTGCCACCCGTCCTCGTCTACCCGGTCACCCACCCGGGCGCCCCCGCCTTCGCGGAGCCGGGGCCCTGGCTCGGCCGGCTCGTGGGCCACACCCGCTCCGCGGTCCTGCGGTCCATCGGCAACGGCTGCACGACCAGCGAGCTCGCGCGCAGGACCGGGGTGTCCCTGGCCTCCGCCAGCCAGCACGCCTGCGTGCTGCGCGAGGCCGGTCTCGTCCGCACCCTGCGCCACGGCAGCTCGGTCCTGCACACGCTGACCCCGCTCGGGGCCGCCCTGCTCCGGGGAGGGGCCCCGCTGGCCCTGTCCTGAGCCGGGGTCGGCCCCGTACACCCTGTCCCGAGCCGGGTCAGCCCCGCTCCTCCAGCACCGCCTTCAGGACGGCCAGACGCTCCTTCCAGAACGCCTTGTAGCGGGCCACCGCCGCCGCGTCCGCCAGCTTCCCGTGGCCCACGCCCACGCGCGTACGCCCGTCGGGCAGGGCCTCCAGCCGCACCGAGACGCGCCCCGCCGCGTCCCCGGACTCGTCGCGGAGATCCGCGGTGAGGGACCTGCCGGGGCGCAGCGTGCGCACGGACAGCTCCACGTCCGGCAGCCAGCGCCCGCGCTGCCCCGGTTCGGTGAAGGCCGCCAGGACGCGCTCCGGCGGGGCCGCGAGCGTCCGGCTGCCCGAGGTGTTCCAGTCGCCCGAGGACGACTGCCCCACCTCCCGCAGGCCGCGCTCCTGTTCGTACCCGACGGCGACCGACTGGGCGTACCAGCCGCCCATGCGGTGCTCCGTGCCCAGGTACGCGGCGATCTCCGCGTGGGTGCGCCGCGTCGCGTCCCAGGCGTCGAGCACGTCGAACCAGTCCGCCCAGCCCCGGCCGGTCGCCCCCCTCAGGGCTCCGTCCGACAGTTTCCCGGTGATCCTCCGGCCCGTGGCTCCGCTCATGCCCCGAAGCTATGCGCCGCCGCGCCGGCACCGGCGGTGACGCGCGGGAAGCCGCCCCGCACCGGGCGATGAGTTCCGCGCGCCGGGGCCGTCTACCTCTTGTGGGCGCTCGCACGGAGCGCGCGGGAGCACCGCAGGGTGCCGGACGGAAGAGTGGGAACCATGCCTCAGCCTCGGATGATCTTCGTGAACCTGCCGGTCAAGGACCTGGAGAAGACCAAGAACTTCTTCTCGAAGCTCGGCTTCGGCTTCAACCCGCAGTTCAGCGACGACACGACCGCCTGTCTCGTCATCAGCGACACGATCTTCGCCATGCTCATCAGCGAGCCGCGCTTCAAGGACTTCACCAAGAAGGAGATCGCCGACGCGTCGGCGACGACCGAGGTCCTCATCGCCCTGAGCGCCGGGAGCCGCGCCGAGGTCGACGAGATGGCCGACGCCGCGCTCGCGTCGGGCGGCTCGCCGGCCAACGAGCCCATGGACGAGGGCTTCATGTACGGCCGCTCCTTCCAGGACCCCGACCACCACATCTGGGAGGTCGTGTGGATGGACCCGTCCGCGGTCGAGGGACAGTCCTGACGTCCGGACGGGGCGGCTGCCGCGGTGCGCGCACCACGACACCCGCCCCGGGGGCGGGTCAGGAGCGGAACGGCCCCGTGACCTCGTAGGTGATGCCGCCGGAGGAACTGCCGCTCGTACCCCGCTGCGAGGAGAAGTAGAGCCGCTTCCCGTCCGGGGAGAAGGCGGGCCCGGTGATCTCCGAGCCCGACTGGCCGCTGATCCTGAGGAACGGGGCGACCGTGTCGGCCGGGGTGATCAGGCAGATCTCCATGGTGCCGCCGTCCTCGGCGACGTACAGGTCGCCCGAGGCGGACCGGGTGACGTTGTCCACGCCCGTCAGCGGCGCGGTGCCGCTCGTGACGAGCGAGTCGTCGTAGGCGAGCGAGAGGGACGAGGCGTTCGCGTCGTACGCCCACACCCGGTTGTCGCCCTTGGTGGTGAACCAGCAGGTGCCCGCCGCGTAGAAGCAGCCCTCGCCGCCGTTGAACACCTTCGCGCCGGAGACCTGGTAGCGGGTCTGGGTGGGCGATCCGTCCGGGTCGGGGACCGTCGTCCAGGTCACCGGGCCGGAGGTGCCCGAGCCGGCCACCAGGACCTGGAGCGTGCCGGCCGACAGGTTGCCCCAGGTGGTGGGACGGAAGCGGTAGAAGCGGCCGTCCGTCTCGTCCTCGGTCAGGTAGACGTAGCCGTGGTCGGGGTCGGCCGCCGCCGCCTCGTGCTTGAAGCGGCCGAGCGCCGGACGCTGCACGGCCGCGTTCACGCCCCAGGGGTCCGTCTCGTAGACGAATCCGCGGGTGACCTCCTCGCAGGACAGCCAGGTGTTCCACGGGGTGCGGCCGCCCGCGCAGTTGTTGTTCGTGCCGGACAGGATGCGGTACGCCGAGGTGACGTTCCCCGACGCGTCGAAGCGCACCGCGCTCGCCCCGCCGCCGCTGCCCGAGGACACCTCGGCGTTGGACACGTAGATCCATCCGCTGCCGGCGGCGAAGGTGGCGCCCCCGTCGGGTGCGCTGTGCCAGGCGTACGAGGTGCCGGGGACGATCTGCCCCGAACGCGCGACGATGCGGCTGGTGAATCCGCTCGGCAGCAGGATGCCGTTCGCGTTGGCGGCCTGCAGCGCACCGTACGGACCGGTGGCCGGCTGGGCAGGGGCCGCGGAGGCCGCACCCCTCCAGAGGGTGCCGCCGAAGGCCGCCGCCGATGAACCGATCACCGCTGTGCGCAAGAAGGTCCGACGTTCCACGATCACTCCACGGGTGACGTGCTGGCCCGCCGGCCCGGTCGGCCCGGCGGGTCGAACGTCAGGACAGTAGAGGCGCGGGGTGGACACCGCTCCAACGCGCCGTGAACGGGGCGGAGTCAGTACGCGGAGACGGCGCGCGGTCAGTCCGCGCGGACCGGGAACACCGGCACCGACACCTCGTCGTCGTCCAGGCACGCGCCCGTCTCCAGGTCGAAGCGCTGCTTCAGCAGGGGCGAGGCGACGAACGGCCGCCCGCCCGCGGAACCGAGCAGGCCCCGGGACAGGACGTACGCGCCGGTGAACGGGTCGCGGTTGTCGATCGCGTACGCCCGCCCGGACCTGTCCATGAACAGCGCGACCTGTCGGCCGTCGGGCAGGAGCGCCGCCACGCCGCGCCCCGGGGTCAGCAGCGAGCGGTCGCAGACCGTCAGCCAGCCGTCCCCGTCCGCGAGCCGGACCGTCCGGGTGTCCCGCGCCGTCTCCACCGTCGTGGTCGTCATCAGGAGGGGGTCCCTTCGAGAGTACGGATAGCGAGCACCGGGCCCGCGAGGATGTCCAGGTCGGGCTTGACCTGGTCGCGCTCCGGGACGAACCGGACCGAGGGGTCGGGCGCGTCGGGGGCGTTGACGAAGGTGACGAACCGCCGCAGCCGTTCGGGGTCCCTGATGGTCTCGGCCCACTCGTCCCGGTAGCCGGCGACGTGGTCGGCCATCAGGCGTTCCAGCTCGTCGCACAGCCCCAGCGAGTCGTGGACGACGACGTCCCGCACGTGGTCCAGGCCGCCCTCGATCCGGTCCAGCCAGGTCGAGGTGCGCTCCAGGCGGTCCGCCGTGCGGATGTAGAACATCAGGAACCGGTCGATGAGCCGGACCAGTTCGGCGTCCGACAGGTCCTGTGCGAGCAGGTCCGCGTGGCGCGGGGTGGCGCCGCCGTTGCCGCCGACGTACAGGTTCCACCCCTGGGCGGTGGCGATGATCCCGAAGTCCTTGCCGCGGGCCTCCGCGCACTCGCGGGCGCAGCCCGAGACCGCCGACTTCAGCTTGTGCGGGGAGCGCAGGCCCCGGTAGCGCAGCTCCAGGTCGATCGCCATCCGCACGGAGTCCTGCACGCCGTAGCGGCACCAGGTCTGCCCCACACAGGACTTGACCGTCCGCAGCGACTTCCCGTAGGCGTGCCCGGACTCGAAGCCGGCGTCCACCAGCCGGGTCCAGATCAGCGGCAGCTGGTCGACGCGGGCGCCGAACAGGTCGATGCGCTGACCTCCGGTGATCTTGGTGTAGAGGCCGAAGTCCCGGGCCACCTCGCCGATCACGATCAGTTTGTCCGGGGTGATCTCGCCGCCGGGGATGCGCGGCACCACCGAGTACGAGCCGTTGCGCTGGAGGTTGGCGAGGAAGTGGTCGTTGGTGTCCTGGAGGGCCGCCTGCTCGCCGTCCAGGACGTAACCGCTCGCGCCGACCGTCGGCGCCAGCGACGCGATGACCGAGCCGACCGTCGGCTTGCAGACCTCGCAGCCGTCACCGCCGCGCGCCTCCGGGCGGCCGTGCGAGTCGAGCAGGGCGGCGTACGAGGTGACACCGAGGGTGCGGACGATCTCGTACAGCTCGCTGCGGGTGTACGCGAAGCAGCCGCACAGCCCCTGGTCCTCCGGCTGCGGCAGCAGCTGACCGATGACCTTGACGCAACTCCCGCAGCCGGTACCCGCCTTGGTGCACTTCTTCACCTCGGGCAGCGTGGTGTGCTCGCAGATCGCGCCCTTGGTGACGTTGTGGCAGGAGCAGATCACCGCCTCGTCGGGCAGCGAGGACGGGCCGAGCGTGACCGGCCCGCCCGCACCGGCCGGCAGCACCAGCTGCTCGGGGGCGACCGGCAGGACCGTGCCCGTCATCGGCCGCAGGGTGCCGTACTGGTCGGCGTCCCCGACCAGGACACCGCCGAGCAGAGTGCCGTCCTCGCCGATCACCAGCTTCTTGTAGACGCCCGAGCGGGAGTCCGCGTACACCACGTCGAGGCACCCCTCGGCCGCGCCGTGCGCGTCGCCGAAGGAGGCCACGTCCACACCGAGCAGCTTCAGCTTCGTGGAGAGGTCGGCGCCGGTGAAGGAGGCCGCCCTGCCCGCGATCACCTCGGCGGCCGCGGCCGCCATCTCGTAGCCCGGCGCCACCAGGCCGTACACCCGGCCGTCGGAGGCCAGCGCGCACTCGCCGATCGCGAACACCGCGCTGTCCGAGGTGCGGCACTGCTCGTCGACGACGATGCCGCCGCGCGGGCCGACCTCCAGGCCGCAGTCGCGGGCCAGCTGGTCCCGGGGGCGCACTCCGGCGGAGAAGACGACGAGGTCCGTCGCGAGGGAGGACCCGTCCGACAGCGACATGCCGTCGACCCGGCCGTCCTCGCCCGCGGTGACCTCCTGGGTGCCGACACCCGTGTGGACGGAGAGCCCCATGCCCTCGATGGTGCGCAGGAGGGCCGCGCCGCCGCCCTCGTCGACCTGCACCGGCATCAGCCGGGGCGCGAACTCCACGACGTGCGTCCGCAGTCCCAGGCCCTGGAGGGCGCCCGCGGCCTCCAGGCCGAGCAGCCCGCCGCCGACCACGGCCCCCGTCGTCGCGCCCTTCGCGTACTCCTCGATGGCGAGCAGGTCCTCGATGGTGCGGTAGACGAAACAGCCTTCGGCGTCCTTGCCCGGTACGGGCGGGACGAACGGATACGAGCCGGTCGCCAGCACCAGCGTGTCGTAGGCGAAGGTCTCCCCGGAGCGCGCCGTGACGGTGCGCGCCTCACGGTCGACGCTCTCCGCCGGATCGCCGACGCGCAGCTCGAAGCCGTGCCGTGCCATGAAACCCGGCTCGACGAGCGAGAGGTCCTCCGGAGTCCTCCCGGCGAAGTACGAGGTCAGCTGCACCCGGTCGTACGCGGGGCGGGGCTCCTCGCAGAGCACGACGACACGGGCCGTGCCCGCGGCGGCGGTCAGACCGCGGTCGGCGAGCGCTTCCAGGAACCGCTGCCCGACCATGCCGTGCCCGACGACCACGATCGTCGGCACGCCCGCGGTGGGGGAGGTCGGGGGAGTGGGCACCGGCATCAGAGGCCTCCGTCGTTGGTGAGCAGGTGGAGCAGGGACATGTCGGCGGGCAGCGGTTCGTCGTCCTGCCAGGTCCGGGCGAGCGTGCCGACCGCGGCGAGATCGCCGAACAGCACCCCGCCGGCTAGCCGGTCGCCCCGGACGACGACCGTGCGGTACGCGCCCCGGGTGGCGTCGGCCAGCCGCACCACGTCGTCCCCGGGCAGCGGGCGGGAGTCGCCGAACGCCGCCAGGTCCAGGCCGCCGGGAGCCCCGGCGGTCACCGGGGCGGCCGCGGGGGAGCGCAGGGTGAGCCGGGTCAGTGCCCTGGTGCCCCGGTAGCCGGCCGTCCGGCCCGCCAGCACCTCGGCCAGGACGTCGGCCTGTTCGATCGCCGCACCCGCCAGCCCGTACACCGTCCCGTCGTGCTCGGCGCAGTCGCCGACGGCGTGGATGTACGGGTCCGAGGTGCGCAGCTCGTCGTCCACGACCACGCCCTTGCGGACGTCGAGGCCGGCCGCCACGGCCAGCCCCGTCCTGGGGCGGACCCCGCAGGCCAGGACCGTGATCTCGGCCTCCAGTTCGTAACCGTCGGCCATCTCCACCGCACGTACCGCCGGGGCGGCGCCGTCCGTGCAGCGCAGCCCGCGCACCCGGCTCTCCGTGTGCACCTCGACGCCGAGCGCCTCCAGGTGGCGCCGCAGCAGCCCCGCCGCCTCGGCGTCCAGCTGCCGCTCCATGAGGTGTTCGCCCTGCTGGGCCAGCACCACCTGGGCGCCGCACTCCGCCAGCGCGCGGGCGGCCGACACCCCGAGGAGCCCGCCGCCGATGACGACGGCGCGCGTTCCGGGACGGACGGCGGCACGGAGGGCGAGGCAGTCGTCGAGGGTGCGGAAGGGGTGCACCCCGTCCGGAAGGGCCCGGCCGATGCCCCGCAGCGGCGGCAGCACCGGGTTCGAGCCGGTGGCCAGCACCAGGCGCCCGTAACCGATGGCGCCGCCGTCGTCGCACACGACCTCGCGGGCCTCCCGGTCGATCCGCACGACCCGCACCCCGCGCCGCACCGGGGCGGGCGGCAGCGCGATCACGTCCGGCTCGTAGCGGCCCGCGAGGACCTCGGCCAGCAGCACCCGGTTGTACGGTGCGTGGGCCTCCTCGCCGATGACGGTGACACCGGGCACCCGGGCGGCGAGCCGCGCGCCCGCCATCCCCGCGCCGATCACCACCACCTGCGCCGCGTTCCCGCTCCGTGTCCTCATGGCGAAGAGACTGCGCGGCCGGTGTTACCCGGCCGCATCCCTCCTGTTTCCCGGGAGGAACCTTGCGCTCAGCGCGCCCGCACGCCTCCTGTGAGGCGCCGGTGAGACTGGTTGGACGGGGCACCTATCGCTTGCCTAAGGTCGCGTCCATGCCCGACATCACGCTGACCACCCTCGTCCTCCTGTGCCTCGCGGCCGCCGCTGCCGGCTGGATCGACGCGGTGGTGGGCGGCGGCGGGCTCCTCCTCCTGCCCGCCCTGCTGCTCGGACTCCCGCACGTCCCGGCCGCTCACATCCTGGGTACCAACAAGGCGGTCGCCATCGTCGGCACCTCGGGCGCCGCCGTGACCTACGTCCGCAAGGCGCCCGTCCAGGTCGGGACCGCCGTGAGGATCGGGCTCACGGCCCTCGCGGGGTCGATGACCGGTGCCTTCTTCGCTGCCGGGATCAGCAGCGACGTGCTGCGCCCGGTGATCATGGTGGTCCTGCTCGGCGTCGCGGCCTTCGTGATGCTGCGGCCGTCCTTCGGCACGGCGGCGGCCGGCGACGGCACGGGCCGGCAGGTCACCCGGGCGCGCACCGTCACCGCCATCGTCCTGGTCGGAGGCGGAATCGGCTTCTACGACGGCCTGTTCGGGCCGGGCACGGGCACGTTCCTCGTGCTCGCGCTGACGGCGGTCCTCCACCTCGACCTGGTCACCGCCTCCGCCACGGCCAAGATCGTGAACGTCTGCACCAACGCCGGAGCCCTCGCGATGTTCGCCTACCAGGGCACCGTCCTGTGGCAGCTGGCCGCGCTGATGGCCGTGTTCAACCTGGCCGGCGGCATGTTCGGGGCGCGCATGGCTCTGAGGAAGGGCAGCGGCTTCGTACGCGGAGTGCTGCTGGTCGTCGTGTTCTCGCTCGTCGCCAAGCTCGGCTTCGACCAGTGGACCGCCTGATCACCGCACCTCGGTGAGGTGCGCGAACGCGACCACGTTGCCCAGGTAGCCGGTCTCGCGGGTGAAGCCGCCGCCGCAGGTGATCAGGCGCAGCGAGGCGTGGGCGGTGGGGCCGTAGACCCGCTCGTCCGGGAAGCGGTCGTTGTCGTACACCTCGACCGCGTCGACCGAGAAGACCGCCGTGCGGTGGTCACCGCGGTCGATCTCGATCCGGGCGCCCTTCTTCAGCGACCCCAGTGAGTAGAAGACGGACGGTCCGTCGGCGTTGTCAACGTGCCCCGCGACGATCGCGGTTCCTCTGGCTCCCGGGGGCGTGCCGTCCTCGTACCAGCCCGCGAGGTTGCGGCGCTCGGCCGGGGGCGCGTCGAGACTGCCGTCGGCGCCCAGCCGGAGCCCGGTCATGGGGGCGTCCACGCCGATGTCCGGAACGCGGATCCTGACCGGCGCCGACGGGCGCAGGGGCGACGCGACCGGTGCGCCGGGCCGCACCCCGGGTCCGGCGGCGAAGGCCTCCCCGGTGGACGGCTGGGGTGCGGCGAGCCGGGCGGCGGCACCGCCCTCGACGAGCCACAGGCCGCACAGCGCGACGATGCCGGCCAGCCAGGCCCTGGCCTGCAGCGCGGTGCCGTTCACGTCGTCCTCCTCCGGGCGGGCTCAGCCGTGCGTGCCGTCCGAGCGCCGGCGGCGCAGGAGCAGCACACCGCACACGGCCGCCGCCGCGACGAGACCCGCTCCCGCCGCGAGCTGCGCCGTGTCGGGAGCGGCGCTCCCGCCGACTCCGGTCCTGACGTGCCCGGACGGTTCACTGGGGCGGTTTCCCGGCGGTGTCGTGGGCCGGCCCGTGGGCGGCTTGGCGTGCCCGGGGTCGGCGCCGGGCGGGGTCAGGGGCTCGGGCCGGGTCCCCGGCTTCTCCGCGACGCCGGCGCCGAGGTCGTCCGCCAGAGGGTCGTCCAGCGGGTCCTCGCCGGTCTCCGGCCGGAGCGACCCGGACAGCGCCGCCGGGTCGTCGGCCGCGTCGAGGGGATCGGTGGCCGCGAGGTCGTCGGGGGCGGCCGGCTCCTCGAAGGTGTCCGACTCGTCGGCCGGGTACAGCTCGTCGGCCGGGGCCGCGTCGGTGTCGCAGGCGGCCGAGGCGTCCGTGCCACCCGGCGATCCGGACTCGCACTCCGCCGCGCCGGTGGCCGGGACCGCCACCGCGGTGAGCCCCGGTCTGCCGAGGCCGGGCGCGTCCGCGTGGGCGGACGGGGCGGCGGCGAGGCCGAGCGCGGCGGCGGTGAGGGCCGCGGCGGCTGTACCGGTCACGAGGCGGGCGGGGCTGCGCATGGGAATCCTCCGGGCAGACGGATGTGTCCTCCCTCCGAGGTAACGGGCCGTGAGCCGGGGCCGCATGTCGACGCATGGTCAGGTCTCACCCGTACGGCCCCGGGTGGCGCCCTTTCCCGGGGAGTTCCGTCCAGGTCGTGCGCCGCTGGGCGGAGGCGGAACGCGCCCGGTGCCGATCGGGTGACACCCCCGCCTTTCGGGTGTGGCGCACGTCACATGAATGGAGTCGGCGGGGGCGGGCACACGCACCACACCCCCCACGGGACGGCAGCCCCCGGCCGACCCCCGGCAACCGCCCTCACCGGCCCATCCCCCCCCGGGACCGGTGGGGGCGGTGCCATGCCCCGGCGCTGCGCCGCTCCCTCACGCACTCCGGGTCGCGGACCAGGTGATGTCCGCCGGACGGACGCGGCCGCACCTCGGTCCGCCCCCGTCGTCGCTCAGGCGCAGCCGGGCGGTGAGGTGCCCGGACCGCGCCGCGGCCTCGACGACCACGGGATCGATGTCGCCGGTCATCAGCTTGGCGCGCCGGAACATGGTGAAGTCGCCGGACCCGTCGACGGTGCCCCACGACAGGTAGATGAAGCACCCGCCGAGCCGGTTCTGGATGTACGGCCCCGAGATCTCGACGCCCTCGGGGGTGGACACGGCTGTGCAGTCCAGGGTCCAGTCGGCACGGGGCGCGTCGCCCGGGTACACGCCCAGCAGCTCTCCCGGCCGGTCCTTGCGCTGTACGCCGACGTGGATGTCTTCGAGACCGGCGAAGCCGGTGCCGGGACCCCAGGTGCGGCCCGGAAGTTCCGATGCCTCGATGTGGATCTGCATGGGGCCCATGGTCCCGCACCGGCGGGCGGCGGCGGCCCGCCGGTGTGCTCCAGGCCGCGCCGAGGGGCCCGCATCCCCGGTGCGGCCCCCGCGCACCCCGGCCGGACGCCCGGGGGAAGCCCCGCAATCCCGGAAAGGCCCCGCCCCGTGTGCTCTGGAGGGGGTCACACGGTGGAGCGAGGGGCGTCCTCGTAGACCTGCCGGATCCGCTGCATCAGGTCCTCGTCGACCGCGAAGCCGGTGCCGTCGATCCCCCGGACCGGCGCGATCCCCTGCGAATTGCTCAGGAAGGCGGAGCGGTAGGCGCCCAGGCCGTCCAGCGTCACCTGCCGCCGCGCCGAGGGCAGGTCCGTACGGCCGAGTCCGTCCTCCAGCAGCGCCATCGTGATGCCGGTGAGCGCCGGCGCGTCCGGCCAGACCACCGATGTGCCGTCCCAGAAACCGATGTTGGTGATCGCGCCCTCGGTCACCACGCCGCCGGGCAGCGTCAGCAGCGCCTCGTCGAAGCCCGAACGCCCGGCCAGCTGCCCGTAGTAGGTCTGGCCGAACTCGCCCGGGCGCTTGATGTGGGGCACGGGCCGGGCGTAGGGGACCGACATCAGGGTCCGCGGCTCCCGGGTCATGTCCGCCGGTCCGCGGACGGTCACCATCGTCACCGTCTCCGCGCTGCCCGGCGGCATGAAGCCGTGCACCCGCACCGACGCGTCCCGTATCCCGGTGGAGTCGAGCGCGTGTCCGATCAGCTCCCGCACGCGGTCCCCGGGGAGCGGCGGCCCGAAGAGTTCGCGGCTCGCCGCGTCCAGTCGCGCCAGATGCAGGTCCAGGCCGCGCACCGTGCGGTCCCGGACCTGCATCGCGGTGAAGTGGCCGTAGCCGGCGAAGGCCGGGATCCGGAGGTCTTCCGCGGTGGCGGGGCGGCCGTCGAACTCGGCGTACGGGGTGGCTGGGGGAGTCGTCATCGCCCCACCGTAGGCGGCCCGTCCGGCACGCTTGACCTCAACCTTGGTCGAGGTGTGAGCCTTCCGTTCATGGACCTCACCACACCTCTCGTCCCCAGCCCCTCCGACGCCCCGCTGAAGGTGGCCGTCATCCTCGGCAGCAACCGCGAAGGCCGCTTCGGGCCCGTCGTCGCGGACTGGTTCCTCGGCCGGGCGGCCGGCCACCCCGGCATCGAGGCCGCGGTGGTCGACGTCGCCGGGACCGAGACTCCGGACGCCCCCGCCGTGCCACGACTGGCGGCGGCCGACGCCTTCGTCGTGGTCACCCCGGAGTACAACCACTCCTACCCCGCGCCGCTGAAGAGCCTCATCGACCGGCACTTCGCCGAATGGCAGGCCAAGCCCGTCGCGTTCGTGTCGTACGGCGGTGTCTCCGGCGGGCTCCGGGCCGTCGAGCACCTGCGCCAGGTCTTCGCCGAACTCCACGCCACGACCGTGCGCGACACCGTCTCCTTCCACAGCGCGGGCGCCCTCTTCGACGACCGGGGGCAGCCCAAGGACCCCGGACCGGCCGAAGGCGCGGCCAAGCGCATGATCGACCAGCTGGTCTGGTGGGGCAGGGCGCTCCGCGACGCCAGGACCCGGCACCCGTACGGGAGCTGACACCCCGGAGGGCGACAATCGGGAGGCCACGAACGCCGAGGACCAGGAGGTCCGCGATGACCGAGCCCGCAGTGCTGACCGTGCTGACCACGACGGACAGCGAGGAGAAGGCCCACGCCCTGGCCAGGGGGGCGGTGGACGCACGGCTCGCCGCGTGCGCGCAGATCTCCGCGCCCGTCACCTCCGTCTACCGCTGGCAGGGGGCGGTGGAGACCGGGCAGGAGTGGCAGGTGCTGTTCAAGACGACGGCACAGCGCTACGACGCGCTGGAGGCCCACCTCGTCGCCGTCCACGACTACGCCACCCCCGAGATCATCGCGACGCCCGTGGTGCGGGGCAGCAGCCGCTACCTCGCCTGGGTGGGCGCCGAGACGGCTCCCACGGCGGACCTGTGACGCAGGGGCCGCTGCCGTTCTTCGTGTACGGCACCCTGCTGCCGGGCGAGCACAACCACGACCGGTTCCTCCGGGGCCGCACGCGCGACGAGCGGCCCGCCGTGCTGCCGGGCGCCCTCCTCTACGAGGGCCCCGGCTACCCGTACGCGACCGACGGCCACGGCACGGTCACCGGGTCCCTGGTCACCGCCGCGCCGGACGCGTACCCGGAACTGCTCCGGCTCCTGGACGGCCTGGAGGAGTACGTCGGCCCGGACCACCCGCGCAACCTCTACGAACGGGTGGTCAGGACGGTCCTGCCCCGGGCGGAAGGCCCGGCCCCTCCCGGACCGGTCCGCGCCTGGGTCTACCTCGCCGCCACCGCCGTCGCCCGCTCCCTGCGGACCGGCGGCACCGTGGTGCCCGGCGGCGACTGGCTCACCCGGCGGCCTCCACCCGCACCGCGCACACCTTGAACTCGGGCATCCGCGACACCGGGTCGAGCGCCGGGTTCGTCAGCGAGTTCGCCCGGCCCTCGCCTGGCCAGTGGAACGGCATGAAGACGGTGTCCTGCCGGATCGACGCGGTGATCCGGGCCGGAGCGACGGCCCGCCCCCGCCGGGAGGTGACCGCGACCCTCTCGCCCTCGGCCACCCCGATCCGCTCGGCCAGCCGCGGATGAAGCTCGACGAACGGTCCCGGCGCCGCCGCGTTCAGCTCCGCCACCCGGCGGGTCTGCGCCCCCGACTGGTACTGCGACACCACACGCCCGGTGGTCAGCACCACCGGGTACTCCGCGTCCGTCTCCTCCGCCGGCGGCCGGTGGGTGACCGGGACGAACCGGGCGCGCCCGTCGGCCGTCGCGAACCGCTCCAGGAACAGCCTCGGCGTCCCGGCGTGCGCCTCGTCCGGGCAGGGCCAGAACACCCCGTCCTCCGCCGCGATCCGGGCGTACGTGATGCCCGCGTAGTCGGCCGGCCCGCCCGCCGAGGCACGCCGCAGCTCGTCGAACACCTCCTCGGGCTCTGTCGGGAAGCCCTTCCCGTGCCCCAGCAGTCCGGCGAGCCCGTTCAGCACCTCCAGGTCGCTGCGCACCCCCTCGGGCGGAGCGACCGCCCGCTGCCGCAGCAGCACGCGGCCCTCCAGGCTGGTCGTCGTCCCGCCCTCCTCGGCCCACTGGGTCACCGGCAGCACCACGTCGGCCAGCGCCGCCGTCTCGGAGAGCACCACGTCCGCGACCGCGAGGAAGTCCAGCGACCTCAGCCGCTCCTCGACGTGCCCCGCGCGCGGCGCGGACACCACCGGGTTCGACCCCATGACCAGCAGCGACCGCACGTCCCGCCCCAGCGCGTCCAGCAGTTCGTAGGCGCTGCGCCCGGGCCCCGGCAGCGTGTCGGGGTCGACGCCCCAGACCCCGGCGACATGGCGGCGCGCGGCAGGATCGGTGAGCTTGCGGTAGCCGGGCAGCTGGTCGGCCTTCTGGCCGTGCTCACGGCCGCCCTGGCCGTTGCCCTGACCGGTCAGGCAGCCGTACCCGGACAGCGGACGGCCCGCCCGGCCGGTCGCCAGGCAGAAGTTGATCCACGCCCCGACGGTGTCCGTGCCCTTCGCCTGCTGCTCGGGCCCCCGCGCGGTGAGCACCATCCCGCTCGCGGCCCCGCAGAACATCTCCACGGCCTCGCGCACCTGCGGCACGGGCACCCCGGTGAGGCGCTCCACCAGCTCCGGCCAGTGCGCCATCGCGCCCGCCCGCGCCTCGTCCCAGCCGCGCGTCCTGGTGCGGACGAACTCCTCGTCCACCCGGCCGTCCGCCACGACCAGGTGCAGCATGCCGAGCGCGAGGGCCAGGTCGGTGCCGGGCCGCGGGGCCAGGTGCAGGTCGGCCTGCTCGGCCGTCCTGGTGCGGCGCGGGTCGATGACGATCAGCCGGCCGCCGTTCTCCCGCAGCTCGGTCAGGTAGCGGAGCGCGGGCGGCATCGTCTCGGCGAGGTTCGATCCGACCAGGATCACGCAGCCGGTCCGGGGGACGTCCTCCAGCGGGAACGGCAGCCCCCGGTCGAGGCCGAAGGCCCGCTGGTGCGCGGCGGCCGCCGACGACATGCAGAAACGTCCGTTGTAGTCGATCTGCGACGTGCCCAGCACCACCCGGGCGAACTTCCCGAGGGAGTAGGCCTTCTCGTTGGTGAGCCCGCCCCCGCCGAACACCCCCACCGCGTCCGCGCCGTGCTCCGCCCGCGTCCGGCGCAGCCCGTCCGCGATCCGCTCCAGCGCCTCGTCCCAGCCGGCCGCCACCAGCTCGCCGCGCCCGTCGCGCACGAGGGGACCGGTGAGGCGGACACCGGCGGCCAGCACGGCGGGCGCCGTGCGCCCCTTGCCGCACAGGGCGCCCCGGTTGACGGGGAACTCCGTACGCTCGACGACCTCGACCACCCCGCCGCCGGTGGCGGGCCGGAGTTTCATCCCGCACTGGAGTGCGCAGTACGGGCAGTGTGTGGACGTCTCGGTGCTGGCCATGCACCCAGCGTGCGATCCGGGTATTACGAGGGCCGGTGCGTCCGGTTACGCCCCCGGTACACGCCCCTCAGCCCGCCCCGCCGGCCGCGGTGAGGTCGTCGTCGAGCGCGTCCGCCACCCCGGACTCCCGCGGTCCCAGGAAGTGCGGATCCGGCTCGAACACCGCGTCCAGGAGCGCCTTCCCCGCCGCGAGGACCTCCCGGGTCCCGCCGTAGTACCAGGTCACGTCGTGTACGTCGTCGGCCCCCACCCCGTACGCGTCGATCCCCGCCGAACGGCACAGGGCGATCGCACGCCGGATGTGGAAACCCTGGCTGACCAGGACGGCCCGGTCGACGCCGAAGATCCTCTTGGCCCGGACACAGGAGTCCCAGGTGTCGAACCCGGCGTAGTCGCTGACGATGCGCGCGTCCGGCACCCCGCGGGCGGTGAGGTAGGCCCGCATCGCGTCCGGCTCGTCGTACTCCACGCGGCTGTTGTCCCCGGTGACGAGCACGACCCGCACCTTCCCGGACCCGTACAGCTCGGCGGCGGTGTCCAGCCGGTGCGCGAGGTACGGCGACGGCCTGCCCTCCCACAGCCCCGCCCCGAACACGACCGCCACCGGCGCCGCCGGGGCGCCGGCCGCGGTCCGCACCCGGGCGTCGGCCGCGGTGTGCAGCCACGCCATGGGCGCCAGGGCCACCGCGCAGGCCACCATCAGCGCCTGCACCAGCCGCCGCCGGCCCCGCCGGGTCCTCGGCAGCCGCGGCAGCGCGGACACGAGCCGCACCCGTCCACCCGCCCGCCCCAGCAGGGCCGCGAACCACCCCGTCGTCCCCAGCCGCATGCGACGCCCCCCGCTCGTGTACCGGACTTCCACGGGAGGGGACGACCGGCGCGCGCGAAAGGTTTCGCCCGCGCGCGTGTGAACGGGTACTGACACCATGGACACGTGCACCGTGAGGCCGAGGCAAACACCCGTCACCGGTGCGAAACGGCCCGGCAACGTCCGCCCGGCACGATCGGTCCATGACGGAGCCGGCACCGCAAGCACCCCGTGAAGCCCTGCCCCTCGACAGCACGGCGCAACTCCTGACACGCATCACCACGCAGCTCGGAACCCAGCTCAGCCTCGTCTCCCCGAACGGAACCCGCAGGCCCATGCACCGCACCCGCACCCCCGGTCCCGTCCTGGTCGCCGTCGCGCACGGCAGCCGGGACCCGCGGGCCCTGCGCACCGCCCTCGAACTCCTGGACCGGACGCGGGAACTGCGCCCAGGACTCGACGTACGGCTCGGCCACATCGAGCTCAGCGAACCCCTGCTGCCGGACACCCTGGCCGGGATCGGGCACGGCGAGGCGGTGCTCGTGCCGCTGCTGCTCGGCCGCGGCCACCACGTCCGGCACGACCTGCCCCGGGCAGCCGCCGCCAGCGGCCTGCGGACCCGCGTCGCCGCGCCCCTGGGACCGCACCCCCTCCTCGTGGAGACCCTGTACGAGCGGCTCGTCGAGGCGGGCTGGCGGGACGCGGACGGCACGAGCCGCAGCGCCGGGGTCGTGCTCGCCGCCGCCGGGTCGCGCGACCCCGACTCCGGAGCCGACGCCCGCCGCACCGCGGCCATGCTGAGCGCCCGCCTGGGCGGGGTGCCCGTCGTGCCCGCGTACGCCTCGGCAGCCACCCCCACCGTGCCCGCCGCCGTGCGCGGCCTCGCCGCACGCGGACGCCACCGGGTCGCCCTCGCCTCCTACTTCGCGGCCCCCGGCCGCTTCGCGACCGCCTCGGCGGACGCCGCACCGGGCATCGCCGCCGCACCGCTCGGCGCGCACCCCGCGATGGCGCGCCTCCTGCTCCACCGCTACGACCAGGCCCTCACCGCCGCCGCGCCCGCGCACGACACCCCGGCCCACGCGCCCCTCCTGGCCACGGCCTGACGTCTCCTGTCAGCCCGTACGTCTACTGTCGGTGCATGGACGGTACGCACCCCACCCCGGACACGCAGGAGCGCGGCACGGCGCCCTACGACGCCGCCGACACCGAGCGCTGGGACGCCGAGCCGGACAAACGGCCCGGGCGCACCGCGTTCCAGCGGGACCGTGCCCGCGTGCTGCACTCCGCCGCCCTGCGCAGGCTCGCGGGCAAGACCCAGGTCGTCACCCCCGGCACCCGGGGCCGCGCCTGGGACGCCAGCCCGCGCACCCGGCTCACCCACTCCCTGGAGTGCGCCCAGGTCGGCCGGGAACTCGGCGCCGCGCTGGGCTGCGACCCCGATCTCGTCGAAGCGGCCTGCCTCTCCCACGACATGGGCCACCCGCCCTTCGGCCACAACGGCGAACAGGCGCTCAACGACTTCGCGTCCGACTGCGGCGGCTTCGAGGGCAACGCCCAGTCGCTGCGCCTGCTCACCCGCCTCGAACCCAAGCGCTTCGTGCGCGACCCCCGCAGCGGCGAACTCGTCAGCGTCGGGCTCAACCTGACCCGGGCGGCGCTCGACGCCGCCACCAAGTACCCCTGGCCCAGGGGCGCGCACCCCACGGACCCCGGCTCACCGAAGTTCGGGGTGTACGAGGACGACATGCCGGTCTTCGCATGGGTCCGCAAGGGCGCGCCGCAGGACCGCAAGTGCTTCGAGGCGCAGGTCATGGACTGGTCCGACGACGTCGCCTACTCCGTGCACGACTTCGAGGACGGCCTGCACGCCGGACACGTCGACCCGGGCTGCCTCTTCTCCGACCCGGAGCGCCGCGAGATCTGGGAGGTGGCCATCGGCCGGTACGTCCCGGCGGACACCGACCCGCAGGAGCTCGCCGAGGCCCTCGACCGGCTCACCGCCCAGGAATGGTGGCCGCACGGCTACGACGGCACCGCGGTCGCCCAGGCCCGGCTCAAGGACGCCACGAGCCAGCTCATCGGCAGGTTCTGCCTCGCCGCCGAGGTCGCGACCCACGAGCGCTACGGCCCCGGACGGCTCGGCCGCTACGGCGCCGAACTCGTCGTCCCGCGCTCCGTCCGCAACGAGTGCGCCGTCCTCAAGGCCGTCGCGGACCGTTACGTCATGCAGCGCGCCGAGCAGGAGGCCATCCGCGCCGGCCAGCGGATCGTCATCGCCGAACTCGCCGCCGCGCTCACCGCACGCGCCCCCGAAGGACTGGAGCCGCAGTTCCACACCCTGTTCGCCACGGCCGCCGACGACCGGGCCCGCAAGCGGGTGCTCGTCGACCAGATCGCCGCACTCACCGACGCCTCCGCGCGTTCCCTTCACCGGACTCTCACGGGCGCCCGGCAGACTGGACCATGACCGGGCCACATGCCGGTGGCTTCGGCCCGATCGGGGCACACCCTCTTTCGCCATCACGCTGCGTGCGGGACGCTCGCGGGTGGTGGCGCCGCGCAGCACAGTACCGAGGAGGCATCAAGTGGTCGACGCACATCGGACGTTCGTCATCGTCGGCGGAGGACTCGCCGGAGCGAAGGCAGCCGAGACACTCCGGGCGGAGGGTTTCAGCGGCCGGGTGATCCTCATCGGCGACGAGCGCGACCATCCCTACGAACGGCCCGCCCTGTCCAAGGGATACCTGCTGGGCAAGGAGGAACGGGACTCCGTCTTCGTCCACGACACCGCCTGGTACGCGGGCGCCGACATCGAGCTCCACCTCGGCCAGATGGTCACCTCCGTCGACCGCGAGGGCCGCTCCGTGCTGCTCGGCGACAACACCGTCGTCCACTACGACAAACTGCTGCTCGCCACGGGCGCCGAGCCCCGCCGCCTGGACGTCCCGGGCACGGAGCTGGTCGGCGTGCACCACCTGCGCCGGCTCGCCCACTCCGACCGGCTGCGCAACGTCCTCAGCTCGCTCGGACGTGACAACGGCCACCTCGTGATCGCCGGAGCCGGCTGGATCGGACTGGAGATCGCCGCCGCCGCCCGGACCTACGGCGCCGAGGTCACCGTCGTCGCCCCCTCGCCGACCCCGCTGCACCACGTCATCGGCCCCGAGGTCGGCCAGATCTTCACCGACCTCCACGCCGAGCACGGCGTCCGCTTCCACTTCGGCGCCCGCCTCACCGAGATCACCGGGGAGGACGGCATGGTCCTCGCCGTCCGCACCGACGACGGCGAGGAGCACCCGGCCCACGACGTGCTCGCCGCGATCGGCGCGGCACCGCGCCTCTCGCTCGCCGAGGCCGCCGGGCTCGACATGGCGGCACGGGACCAGGGCGGCGGCGTCCTCGTCGACGCCTCCCTGCGCACCAGCGACCCGCACATCTACGCCGCCGGGGACATCGCCTCCGTGGACCACCCGCTGTTCGGCGGCCGGCTGCGCGTCGAGCACTGGGCGCACGCCCTGAACAGCGGACCCGCAGCGGCCAAGGCCATGCTCGGCCAGGACGTGACGTACGACCGGGTGCCCTACTTCTTCTCCGACCAGTACGACCTCGGGCTGGAGTACTCCGGCTGGGCGCCGCCCGGCTCCTACGACCAGGTCGTCCTGCGCGGGGACGCCGGCAAGCGCGAGTTCATCGCCTTCTGGCTGAAGGACGGCCGCGTCCTCGCCGGGATGAACGTGAATGTGTGGGACGTCACCGAGAGCATCCAGAAGCTGGTCCGGGCCGCCGTGCCGGTCGACCCGGAGGCCCTGGGCGACCCGTCGGTGCCGCTGGACTCCCTGCTCTGACCGGTGCGCCCGTCCCGGGGCGGGCGGACGCCACGACGGGACCGGCCCGCCGCACGGCCGGTCCCGGATGTCCGGGGCCACCCGTAGACTTCACGCGTGGCAGGCAGGATCAATGACGACGACGTGAAGGCGGTCCGGGACGCGGTCCCGATCGACGCCGTCGTCTCCGAGTACCTCCAGCTCCGCAACGCGGGCGGCGGAAACCTCAAGGGCCTGTGCCCCTTCCACGACGAGAAGTCCCCCTCCTTCCAGGTCAGCCCCGGCAAGGGCCTGTTCCACTGCTTCGGCTGCCAGGAGGGCGGCGACACGATCGCCTTCGTGATGAAGATCGACCACCTCACCTTCTCCGAGACGGTCGAGCGCCTCGCCGCCAAGGCGGGCATCACCCTGCGGTACGAGGAGGGCGGCTACAACCCCTCCCACCAGCGCGGCGAGCGCATCCGCCTGGTCGAGGCCCACAAGATCGCCGCCGACTTCTACCGCGAGCAGCTGAACGGCGCCGAGGCGGAGATCGGCCGGAAGTTCCTCGCCGAGCGCGGCTTCGACCAGGACGCCGCGGCCCACTTCGGTGTCGGCTACAGCCCGGCCGGCTGGGACCACCTCACCCGCTTCCTGCGCGGCAAGGGCTTCAGCGACAAGGAGCTGATCAGCTCCGGCATCTCCCAGGACGGCCGCCGCGGCCCCATCGACCGCTTCCGCGGCCGGCTGATGTGGCCGATCAGCGACACCTCCGGGGACATCGTCGGCTTCGGCGCCCGCAAGCTCCGCGACGACGACAACGGCCCGAAGTACCTCAACACCCCCGAGACGTCGATCTACAAGAAGTCCCAGGTGCTGTACGGCATCGACCTGGCCAAGAAGGACATCGCGAAGGCGAGCCGGGCCGTCGTCGTCGAGGGCTACACCGACGTCATGGCCTGCCATCTGGCCGGGGTCACCACCGCCATCGCCACCTGCGGAACCGCCTTCGGCAACGACCACATCAAGATCCTCCGACGGCTCCTGATGGACAACGGCAGCGCCCGCGTGATCTTCACCTTCGACGGCGACGCGGCCGGGCAGAAGGCCGCCCTGCGCGCCTTCGAGGACGACCAGAAGTTCGCCGCCGAGACCTACATCGCGATCGCCCCGGACAACATGGACCCGTGCGACCTGCGGCTGGCCAAGGGCGACGACGCCGTCCGCGACCTGGTCGAACCCCGCACCCCCCTCTTCGAGTTCGCGCTCCGGCAGATCGTCGCCCGCTACGACCTGGAGACCCCCGCCGGCCGGGCCGCCGCGCTGGACGAGGCGGCCGCCGTCGTCGCGAAGATCAAGACGAGCAGCGTGCAGCGGGAGGTGGCCGTCCAGCTCGCCGGCTTCGTCGGCATCCTGGACCAGGAGTTCGTCGTCCACCGGGTCAACCAGCTGGCCCAGTGGGCCCGCGGCCGGGGCGAACGCGGACCCGCGCCGGGCAAGCCCTCCCGGGGCGGAGGCCCGCAGGACCGGATCCAGGCGCCCAAGGCACCGTCCGGCCCCGCGCTCAACCTCCGCAGCCCCGCCCACCGCACCGAGCGGGAGCTGCTCAAGCTCGCCCTGCAGAAGCCCGCCCTGGTGTCACCGGCCTTCGACGCCTACGGCGTCGACGAGTTCACCGCCCCGCCCTACGCGGCGGTGCGCCAGTGCATCGCGGAGGCGGGCGGCGCCGAGATGGGGGTCGGCGAGACCCGCGAGTACCTCGTCCAGGTGCTCGACGCGACCCCCGACGACACCGTGCGCAAGCTCGTCACCGAACTCGCCGTCGAGGTCTTCCACGGCAAGACCATCGACGAGACCTACGCGGGCATGCAGCTCGTCCAGGTCCGCCTCCGGGCCGTCGACCGCAGGATCGACGACGTCCAGGGCAGCCTGGCCCGGCTCGGGAGCAACGTGGCCCCGGACCACCTGGCCGCCGCGCAGAACGAGGTCTGGGTCCTCCAGCAGTACGCGCAGTCGTTGCGCAGCCACGGCGCCGACGCGCTCTGAGCGGCGATCAGCACCCTGTCACCCATCGGACGCAAAAAGTCACCGCACGCCCCTCGTGACAGCTATGTGTCGTACCCCACACTGGGTGGCGGTGCCTGAGTCATCGGAGCGCGGCCGGTCCACCCAGGGCGGACCCTCCATCCCCCGCGATCCGCAGCGATCACTGGAGGCCGCCCTCGTGCAGACCCGGACCGCGCCGACCACGACCGAGCACGTCCCGGCGATCCCCGCGCAGAACCGGGCCTCACGACACCCGGAGGCGGCGGGCACGCCCGAATCGGTACTGGAGGAACCGGTGGAGCCCCCGCGGCCCCCGGAGCCGCGGAGCCGCCCGGAGGCGGGCGGCCCGTCCTCCGACCTGTTCCGCCAGTACTTACGCGAGATCGGGCGGATACCGCTGCTGAGCGCGGCCGAGGAGGTCGAACTCGCCCGCCGCGTCGAGGCCGGGCTCTTCGCCGAGGAGCGCCTCGCGAGCACCCCCGACCCCGACACCCGGCTCGCCGTCGATCTGGACCGGCTCGTCGTCATGGGGCGGATGGCCAAACGCCGGCTGATCGAGGCCAACCTCCGCCTCGTCGTCTCCGTGGCGAAGCGCTACGTCGGCCGCGGCCTGACCATGCTCGACCTGGTGCAGGAGGGAAACCTCGGCCTGATCAGGGCGGTCGAGAAGTTCGACTACGCCCGGGGCTACAAGTTCTCGACGTACGCGACCTGGTGGATCCGCCAGGCCATGTCACGGGCCCTGGCGGACCAGGCCAGGACCATAAGGGTCCCGGTGCACGTCGTCGAACTGATCAACCGGGTCGTCCGCGTCCAGCGCCGGATGCTCCAGGAGCGCGGCTACGAGCCGACCCCCGAGGAGGTCGCGGCCCAGCTGGACCTGACCCCCGAACGCGTCGGTGAGGTCCTGCGGCTCGCCCAGGAACCCGTCTCCCTGCACGCCCCCGTGGGCGAGGAGGACGACGTCGCCTTCGGGGACCTCATCGAGGACGGCGACGCCGCGTCCCCCGTCGAGTCGGCCGCCTTCCTCCTCCTGCGCCGGCACCTGGAGACGGTCCTGTCCACCCTCGGGGAACGTGAGCGGAAGGTCGTCCAGTTGCGCTACGGGCTGGACGACGGCAGGCCCCGCACGCTCGAGGAGATCGGGAGGATCTTCGGCGTGACGCGCGAACGCATCCGCCAGATCGAGTCCAAGACGCTCGACAAACTGCGGGACCACGCCTACGCCGACCAGCTGCGCGGCTACCTGGACTGAGCCGGGCCGGCGCATGGGCGGCGGTGCCGCATCCCCCGTGCGCCGGCCGGGTCGGTCAGTCGACCTCCGCCAGCGCCTGCGCGAACTGCGCCGCGTACAGCCGGGCGTAGGCGCCGCCGGCCGCCAGCAGCTCGTCGTGCGTGCCCTGTTCGACGATCGAGCCGCTCTCCATCACCAGGATCACGTCCGCGTCCCGGATGGTGGAGAGACGGTGCGCGATCACGAAGCTGGTGCGGCCGTGGGCCAGCCGCGCCATCGCCTTCTGGATCAGCACCTCGGTCCGGGTGTCCACCGAGCTGGTGGCCTCGTCGAGCACGAGGATCACCGGGTCGGAGAGGAACGCCCGGGCGATGGTGATCAGCTGCTTCTCGCCCGCGCTGACCCCCGACCCCTCGTCGTCGATCACGGTGTCGTAGCCGTCCGGCAGGGTACGCACGAAGCGGTCGGCGTGGGCCGCGCGCGCCGCCTCCTCGATCTCCTCCCGGGTGACCTCGCGCGAGGCGCCGTACGCGATGTTCTCCGCGATGGTGCCCCCGAACAGCCAGGTGTCCTGGAGCACCATGCCTATGGCCGAACGGAGTTCGTCGCGTGACATGCGCGCGGCGTCGACCCCGTCGAGGGTGATGCGGCCGCCCGTCACCTCGTAGAACCGCATCAGGAGATTGACCAGCGTCGTCTTGCCGGCGCCGGTCGGTCCGACGATCGCGACCGTGTGGCCCGGCTCCACGCTCAGCGAGAGGTCCTCGATGAGCGGCTTCTCCGGGTCGTACCGGAAGGACACGTTCTCCAGCGAGACGCTGCCGCGCAGCTCCGCGGGCCGCTCCGCCGTGTCCGGGTCGGGTGCCTGTTCCTCGGCGTCCAGCAGGCCGAAGACCCGCTCGGCCGACGCGATGCCGGACTGCACCAGGTTCGCCATCGAGGCGACCTGGGTCAGCGGCATCGAGAACTGCCGGGAGTACTGGATGAACGCCTGCACGTCACCGATCGACAGGGAACCCGACGCCACCCGCAGCCCGCCGACGACCGCGACGAGGACGTAGTTCAGGTTCGACACGAACATCATCAGCGGCTGCATGATCCCGCTGTTGAACTGGGCCTTGAAACCGGCCTCGTACAGCGCGTCGTTCTGCTCGGCGAAGTCCCGCGCGGACTCCTCCTGCCGACCGAACGTCTTGACCAGCGTGTGGCCGGTGTACATCTCCTCGATGTGGGCGTTGAGGGCGCCCGTCACCTTCCACTGCGCCACGAAGTGCGGCTGCGAGCGCTTCCCGATCCGTGTCGCGACGACCACCGACAGCGGGATCGTCACCAGCGCCACCAGGGCCAGCAGCGGAGAGATCCAGAACATCATGACCAGCACGCCGACGATGGTGAGCAGGGAGTTGATGAGCTGGCCCATCGTCTGCTGCATCGTCTGCGAGATGTTGTCGATGTCGTTCGTCGCGCGGCTGAGGACCTCACCGCGCTGCTGCCGGTCGAAGTACGACAGCGGCAGCCGCGCCAACTTCGTCTGCAGGTCCTCGCGCAGCTGGTAGACGACCCGGTTGATCACCCGGATCGAGACCCGTGTCGACACCAGCATCAGGAGCCCCGCGGCGACGTACACCGCCAGCGCCAGCAGGAGGACGTGCCCCACCGCCCCGAAGTCGATGCCCTCGCCGGGGGTGAAGTCCACGCCGGACAGCACGTCCGCGAGACCGCCGCTGCCCTTCTCCCGCAGGCCCTCGACGGCCTGCTCCTTCGTCGTGCCCTCCTGGAGCCCCCGGCCGACGACCCCCGCGAAGATCAGGTCCGTCGCCGAACCGAGGATCTTCGGCCCCGCCACGGAGAGAGCCACGCTCAGCGTGCCCGCCCCCAGCATCAGGGACAGCGACGACTTCTCCTTGCTGAACCGTCTCAGCAACCGCTTCCCGGACCCCTTGAAGTCCATCGACCTCTCGGTGGGTCCCATGGACATCATCCGTCCGCCAGGCCCGGCCATCAGGCGGCCTCCGCTTCCGTCAGCTGGGAGAGCACGATCTCCCGGTAGGTTTCGTTTCCGTCCATGAGCTCGCGATGGCTGCCGTTCCCGACGACCCGGCCCTCGTCCAGCACCAGGATGCGGTCGGCGTCACGGATCGTGGACACCCGCTGGGCGACGATCACCACGGTCGCCGCCGCCGTCTCCTCGGACAGCGCGGCCCGCAGAGCGGCGTCCGTCGCGTAGTCCAGGGCCGAGAACGAGTCGTCGAACAGGTAGATCTCCGGCCGCTGCACCAGCGTCCGCGCGATCGCGAGGCGTTGGCGCTGTCCGCCGGACACGTTGGTGCCGCCCTGCGCGATCGGGGCGTTCAGACCGTGTTCGAGGTCCTCGACGAAGCCCTTCGCCTGCGCCACCTCCAGGGCGTGCCACAGCTCCTCGTCGGTCGCGTCCGGATTGCCGTACCGCAGATTCGTCGCGACCGTCCCCGAGAACAGGTACGGCTTCTGGGGCACCAGGCTCACTGTCTTCGCCAGCAGGACGGGATCCAGGGTCCGCACGTCCGTACCGTCGACGAGCACATCGCCGTCCGTCGCGTCGAACAGCCGCGGCACGAGGCCCAGCAGCGTCGACTTCCCACTGCCCGTCGACCCGATGATCGCGGTGGTCTCCCCGGGCCGCGCCACGAGATCGACCGCACGCAGCACCGGCTCCTCGGCGCCCGGGTAGCGGAACTCCGCACCCCGTATCTCCAGGTGGCCGTGCTTGAGCAGCTTCGTGACGGGGGCGCTCGGCGGCACCACGCTCGACTCGGTGTCCAGGACCTCCTGGACACGCTCCGCGCAGACCTCGGCACGCGGCACCATGATGAACATGAAGGTGGCCATCATCACCGCCATGACGATCTGCATCAGATACGCCAGGAAGGCCGTCAGCGCCCCGATCTGCATCCCGCCGCTGTCGATGCGGTGCGCACCGAACCAGACGACCGCGATCGACGACAGGTTCACCACCGTCATCACGGTCGGGAACATGAGGGCCATCAGGCGGCCCGTCGACAGCGCCACGTCCGTCAGTTCGGTGTTCGCGCCCCGGAAGCGCCCTTCCTCGTAGTCGTCCCGTATGAAGGCGCGGATGACCCGGTTGCCGGTGATCTGCTCGCGCAGCACCCGGTTCACCGTGTCCAGCCGCACCTGCATCGTGCGGAACAGCGGACGCATCCGCCGCACGATCAGGCTCACCGAGATGCCGAGGACGGGCAGCACCGCCAGCAGCACGCCCGACAGGGGGACGTCCTGGCCGAGCGCCAGGATGACGCCGCCGACGCACATGATCGGGGCCGACACCATCAGGGTGAAGGCCAGCAGCACGAGCATCTGGATCTGCTGCACGTCGTTGGTCGTACGCGTGATCAGCGAAGGAGCGCCGAACCTGCCGACCTCGCGCGCGGAGAACGACTGCACCCGGCCGAAGACCGACGCCCGCACCTCACGCCCGAGCGCGGACGCCGTCCTGGCGCCGTAGTAGACCGCGCCGACGTTGCAGACGACCTGGAGGACGCTCACGGCGATCATCACCCCGCCGTAGCGAAGGATGTAGCCGGTGTCCCCCCGCACGACACCGTTGTCGATGATGTCCGCGTTGAGACTGGGCAGGTAGAGGCTTGCCGAGGTCTGCAGGAGCTGGAGCAGGACCAGCAGCAGGATCGGCCGTCTGTACGGACCCAGGTAGGTCCGCAGGATTTTTATGAGCACACGAGTCTCTCGGAGTCGGCGAAGGGCAGAGGCCGATCCATACTCCGGTACACCGCGCCGCGGCGGCCAACACTTTTCCTCAAGCCCGGGTCAAATCCGGACCGTTGCCCGTCAGACGGTCGTGTCGAACGCCCCGGGGTGGATCTGGTCCCGGGTCGCCCCGTACTGCTGGCGCACGGCGCGGCCCACGGCGAGCTCGTCGCCCGGCTCCAGCACCTGCGCCGCGGCGCCGTGCCAGGCCGGGGGAGTGCGCGGGTCGAGCGTGCCCTGCGACACCCCGAGCGCCCACGCCGCCTGCCGGGCGGCTCCCAGCGCCCCGTACTGCGCGGGCTGCGGCACGACGACCTGCGTCCCGAACAGCGCCGGAGCCAGCGCCTGCACGGCGGGCAGCTCGGCCGCGGCGCCCAGCAGGAACACCCGCCGCACCTCCACGCCCCTGCCGCGCAGCACGTCCAGCGCGTCGGCCAGCGAGCACAGCATGCCCTCGAACGCGGCCCGCGCCAGGTGCTCGGGCTTCATCGACTCACGGCGCAGCCCGCTCAGGGTCCCGGCCGTGTGCGGCAGGTGCGGGGTGCGCTCACCCTCCAGGTACGGCAGCAGCACCAGCCCCGAGGCACCCGGCGTCGACTTCATGGCCAGCGCGGACAGCGCGTCCAGGCCGTCCACGTCGAGCATCTCGGCGGTCCCGCGCAGCGCGCGCACCGCGTTGGACGTGGACACCACCGGCAGGTGCATCCCGGTCGCGTCGGCGAACGAGGTGATCATCCCCGTCGGATCGGCCAGCGCCTCGTGGTGCACGGCCATCACCGAACCGGAGGCACCGAGCGAGACCACCGCGTCCCCCACGGCCACACCCAGCCCGAAGGCCGCCGCCATCGTCTCGCCGGTGCCCGCCGAGATCAGCAGCCCCTCCGGAGTCGTCCCCGCGGATTCGGCCGGGCCGAGCACCTCGGGCAGCGCGGCCTGGTGGCCGAGCGCGAGCTCCACGAGATCGGGACGGTAGGACCCGGAGCCGGCGGACCAGTAGCCGGTGCCGGACGCGGCACCCCGGTCGGTCGTACGCCGGGCGGGCCTGCCGAGCAGCTGCCACACCAGCCAGTCGTGCGGCTGCAGGACGGAGGCGACCCGCCGCGCGTTCTCCGGCTCGGTCCGCGCCAGCCAGCGCAGCTTCGCCACCGGCTGCGCGGCCTGCGGCACGGCTCCGACGGCCTCGGCCCAAGCCTGCCGTCCGCCGAGCCCGTCGACCAGATCGGCCGCCGCGGCCTGCGCCCGCCGGTCGTTGCCGAGCAGCGCGGGACGCACGAGGTTGCCCTGGCCGTCCAGCGGCACCAGGCCGTGCTGCTGCGCGGACACACCGATCGCCTGCACGCCTTCGAGCAGCCCTCCGGAGGCCGCCTCACCGAGTGAGAGCAGCCACGCCTGCGGATCCACCTCGGAGGCCTTGGCCTCCACGGGATGCGCGGCGTACCCCTGCCGCAGCACCGCACCGGTGTCCGTGTCGCAGACGACGATGTGTGAGAAGGCGGAGGAACTGTCCAAGCCGGCGACTATGCCCATACCCAAGATTCTGCCGCACCGGCGGACCTTTCCCGTACCGGGCCGGTGCCCGGTACGGGAAAGGTCCGCCGGTGCGGCGTCAGGTGATGGCCTCAGGTGTGGGCCTCAGGTGTTGGTCGTGCCCCAGTCGTCGGAGCCGTTCTGGCCGCTGCGCTCCTTCAGCGAGCGCACCCGGTCGGAGACGGAGACGGGCACCCTGTCCCCCACCTTCTCGCTCACCGAGTGGTAGGCCTTGCCGGCGAACTCCCGGCCACCGTGCGCGGCGGACTCCGCCGCGCTGCGCACCGCCGGATTCTCGGCGAGCCGCTGCGCCGACTTCTTCAGCTGCTCGTAACGCTCGCGCCCGGCTCGCGTGCCGAGCACGTAACCGAGGGCCACTCCGGCGATGAACGTGAGCCGGTACCGCATGGCTGCCACCCTTCCTTCGCTCCGTGCGACGTGTGCTGCCCGCCTACCCGCGCACGCCCGAGATCACCCCGGGGCATACCGATTGGCGGAGCACCCCCCTGCTTGCGCTAATGTATGTGTCGCAGCGAACGCGCGCCGCTCGGCAGCCGCCAGGCAGGTACGATTCGAGGCACGCAGCAATCCCCTGTAGCTCAATTGGCAGAGCAGCCGGCTGTTAACCGGCAGGTTACTGGTTCGAGTCCAGTCGGGGGAGCGCGATCCCCTGTAGCTCAATTGGCAGAGCATTCGGCTGTTAACCGGAGGGTTACTGGTTCGAGTCCAGTCGGGGGAGCGGACGGAAAAGGACCCCACGGGGTCCTTTTTCTTGTGCCCGCGCGAGCCCGTCAGTGACTCTTTCGGGGTGATTTCGCGACGTCCGGAACCGGGCAGCGCGCAGCGAGGTCTTCATGGTCACGCGAAGCCGGCCATCCGCAGCAGGAGATCGTATGACCGGCTATGCTGCGGCAGACGGCGCGCACACGTGTACGCGCCACGCCGATACGGGGCGGTAGCTCAGCCGGTTAGAGCAGCGGACTCATAATCCGTCGGCCGTGGGTTCGAGTCCCACCCGCCCCACCACTGAAAAATCGTTCTGCCCTGCGACGAGGGACAGGACCTGCGAGCCGGGTCGTACCCTCGCCGCACGGCTGTCCCGCTCGTGGCACCCACGATGCTACGCACGCCACCGGCCCGACCCGGACAGGCGCGAGGCGCGGCGTGTCCCGGCCGTATCGGCCGGTGGGGCCGCCTCGCACGACGAGGGGACCGACCCGTGAAACCTGCCGACACCGTGGCCCGTCTCGACGCGTGGCTGCGGGAACACGCCCCGGGCGACTTCGGGCAGCTCGCTCCGCCCGCCGATCCCCGGCTGGTCGACGGCATCGCACCAGACCGGTTCGACCTGCACCCGGACGTCCGGTCCTGGCTCGAACTGCACGACGGTTCCGCCGTCGACCGCGTACTCGCCGCCGGTGCATTCGTGCCCACCGACTTCCCGCTCCTGGGTGCGGCCCGCATGTCCGACGGGCTGCGGGACATGGAGGAGGAGGTCGCCAGGGCCGTCGAGGACGACGAGGCGGAATACGTCGTCGGCGTGACGGCGGATGTGCGCTGGCTCCCGGTCGCGCTCAACCACACGGGCGGACAGCTCGTGGTCGACCACCGGGAGGGGCCCGGGTTCGGGGCCGTCCTGGAGCTGGATCCGTCCGTCGGCCTGAACGGGGTGAAGCGCTGGGACAGTCTGTCGCACCTCCTGGAGACCGTCCTGGAGGCACTGGCCGGCGGCTCCCCGGTCCCCACCGCCACCGGGCGGAAGGCCGTCCCCCGTATCGAGGCCGACGGGGTGCCGCTGCCCCATGTCGTCTGGGACGTCCACTACGGCTGAGTCCGCCCCCGCCCGCGCGCACCTGCGGGCCCGCACCTCGGTCGGTGCGGGCCCGCAGGCGGTCTTCCGTCCGTGAGGACGCCGGTCGCTAGGCCGGCGGACGCACGGTGCAGACGTCGGTCAGGGTGCAGCCTTCGACACCCGGTACGTCCATGTAGAAGGCGTCGCCGTCAGCGACGCGCGCCTTCGTGTAGAACCCGGACAGGCCGGGACCCCGGCCGGCGTCCATGTTCTGCTTGCCGGCCATGCTGGCCCGGCCGCAGGGCTCGTTCCAGGACGGCGGGTCGTAGTTGTCGTCGTCGAAGAGACGCCAGGTGTCGTCCGGCTGCTGCTTGGCGTACAACTGGGCGCACACGCCGCCACTGCGTACCGGAAGCCACTGGCCACCGCTCTCCTTGGCCGCGGCGAACGGGAACTCGTCGCACTGGACCTCACCCTTGGCGTCGGGTGTGGCGTCGCCGTGCGGGACGAAGGCACCCGGGCCCGTCTTCCGGCAGATCGTGTTGCGGTTGTACTCCTGGGCGGCGGTGTCCGCCAGGCGGTGCATCGGCTTCCCCCGCGACCGGCTGCCCGGGTGGGTCGACAACTCCTCCCGCATCACCCAGTAGTAGGTGGCCGCCGCCGGGTACCGCTTGGTGTTCGTCTCCCAGGTGGGCACGTGCTTCGGGAAGATGCAGCCCGTCGAGTTGGACACGTTGACGGAGTTGTCGCACCTGACCTGACCCCAGAACACCCAGCTCGGTTCCTTGAGCTTCACCGCGCCGGCGGCTGCCGCCGCGGCGGAGGTGAAGCCGAGGAAGGTGCCGCGGTCGAACTCCTCCGTCGTACCGGAGACCGGCGTCTTCCACGTGAAGGTCCGGGTGGCCGACACCCAGTGCGTGTCCACCACCGGCTCCCACACGGTCGGACCGCTCCACGTCCCGTTGTACGTCGTGTCGCAGTTCGGGGAACAGGTGGCGTCCCAGTAGTCCAGGGTCACCGGGCCCAGCGTCGTGTCGATGGACAGGGCGCCCATGAAGAGCTTCTCGCGGGAGGCCGCCTTGTTCTCCAGGAGGATCTCCTGACGCACCATGAACACGGCCGTGCCGACGGTCTTGCCGTCGTGCTCCCAGCGGATCAGCACGGCCAGTTTGTGGCAGCCTTCCCGTCGGGTGAGCGTGTAGCCGGAGACGTCGGCGTTGTCGCACCAGGAGACCAGCGGCGTGTCCAGAGCGGCCGCCCGGTCCAGCGACCTCTGCTGCTCAGGGGTGGCGTACTGGTCGATGTCCGGGTCCAGCGTGATGCACTGCCGGGTGCCCTTGTGGTCGGTGTCCCGGCAGGTCTCCTTCGGCGTCGCGGCCAGCCTGGACACCGAGGTCACCCCGTCGGGTGCGGGCTGCTTCTGGCGGTCGGTGTCCTCCCACTCCGGATCGGGGGCGTCCTCGACGGCGTCGGGGATGACGATGTCGGGCGTGGTGCTCCAGTTCCCGGGCTCGAAGGCGACGGCGTCGAACGCGATGTCCTCGTCGCCGGTGCCGTCCGCGGTGATGGTGCTGAGTCTGACCTCCGGTGTGATGCCCTTGGTGCGGTAGGCGCCGAGGCTGACCCAGCGGTTCGTGCTCCCGGGCTGGGAGACGGTCTTCGTGGACCAGCCGTTCTTGGTCTTGATCTGGTACTCGGCCTGTTTCGTCTGCGCGCCGTGGTCGGGCAGGTGCACCCACACCCTGGCGTCCTTGTCGAGCGTCTGGTTCAGCTTCCAGCTGCCGGTGATCTTCAGGCGGTTGCCCTTGGCGTCGTCCTGGCGGGTGTGACCGAACCAGAAGTGGCTTCCGAAGCCGGCGCCCAGCTGGTGGAGGTCGACCTTGGAGGGATAGACGCTCTCGCTTCCGTTGTTGCCGAAGTCGAAGGAGAAGGAGCCCTTGCTGGTCCAGCCGCTGTTGTCGCACCCCGGACGGTGGACCGCGGTGCCCTGCGGCACGTCGTCGACGATCAGCGCGCCGGACGGCAGCCCCGCGGTGGTGCAGGCCGGCGGGTAGGCGGTGCCGTTCGGCTCCTCACCCATGCTGGTCGAGAAGCGGATGAACTCGTAGCCGCAGGTGTCGACGCAGTCGGCCTTCCAGGTGACCGGCTTGTGCCACCAGCACATGAAGTCCTCGCGCCCGCACGGACCCGAGGAGCCGTTGTCGTTGGACGCGCTGTCGGAGATGCGGCCGGGGAAGCAGTCGTTGGACGTCGGCTCGCAGAACGCGTCCTCGGGCGCCTTCAGATGGGCGCGGTTGTAGAAGGCGCTGCCCTTGGTGGAGACGCTCTCGTTCGTGCCGTTCCAGGTGGCGGGGCGGAAGGCCGCCACCATCACGCCGGGCGACTCGAGGAAGGACGGCGGATGGGCGGCGAAGCCCAGCACCTTCTCCTGGTACGGCCAGTTCTGCGGCCGGGCCGCGGCGCTCGCGTCCTCGCCGCCCGCGGCGTTCTCCATGAAGGGCAGGCGCCCCGCGTCCCACTCCGGGTTGGCGGGGTTGTTGGCCCAGCCGAGCCCCCAGGGAGCCCCGTTGCCCTCATTGGCGTGGAAGCCCGAGTTGTACGCCCACAGGGCGAAGTACCAGTTCTCGGGACGGCCGCTGGTCCCATGGTTGGCGATCATGCCCGCGGCCCGGGTCTCGTTCCACTTGGAGACGAGGATCTGCAGGCCGGCGGCGATGTTCGCGGTGTAGTCGAGCGCTGCGGCACGCTGCTTCTGGTAGTCCCAGGCGGCACCGCCGTGACCGTCCTCGCGGCCGGCCATCCGCATGTGGTCCGTGACCTGCGTGATGCCGTAACCGCAGTCCGCCTCCGCGAAGTCGACGTCCCAGTCGTTGGCGCTGTCGCCGTCGTAGAGGTCGATGCCGTAGTAGTTGCCGATCAGCGGGTTCGCGGTGACCCCGGGCACGGCCGAGCGGGCCGCCTGCCACATGTTCGACTCCTGCGTGGTCACGCCCAGCATGACCTGCGCCATGGCCCGTCCGCCGCCGTCGAGGGCGGGGTTCAGGAAGAGGCTCTGGGGGCTGTACGCGGGCATGCCCAGGTTCTGCCAGTTCGCCGGACGCGAGATGTGGGTGTTCAGGTAACCCTGCACCGCCTGGTCGACGGCCCACTCCACCTGACGGGGCTTCGGCTGCATGGCCTGGTTACCCGGGTCGTTGCGGGGCACCGAGCAGGTCCGCTCGTCCTCCACCGGGTCGCTCGGCGAGCTCGCCGCCGCTACGGCTGCCGCCGTCCGCCCGGCCGCGGCGGATCCGCCGGTCCGGGGCGCGGCGGAGGTCCGTATGCCCGGGGAGAGGGAGCGTCCCTCGGCCGAGTGCCGGGAGGACACCTTGGCGGTGACGGCCCGGAGCGTCCGGGTGCGGCCCGAGTCCCGGACCGTCAGGTCGAGGTCGACGGGCCGGCCGGCCGTGCTCTCGCCGGGCTGGAGCAGGGTGCCCTTGCCGTCGGCCCACCGCTGGTGGGAGACGAGCGCGGAACCCAGCGTGGACACCTGGGCGTCCTTGCCGGCCTCCGGGGCACGCGCCACGCCTGCGGGGGCGGCCGTCCGCGGGGCCCGGCTGGGCCCCGTCACGTAGACGGTGTCGCGGCTGCGGGTCACTCCGAGCCGGCTCAGCGGACCGACGGCCACCTGGACCGGCCGTGCCGTCGTGGCGTCCGGGCGCTTCAGTGCCCCGGCGCCGAGGTGACGCGCCGTGGCGGTGGCGCCCCGGTGGTCCAGGTAGAGCAGACCGCCGTCGGCGTCCGGGGCCAGGCGGAAGGGGACGCTGTCGGTGCGGGTGACGGTGCTGACGTGCCCCTTCGCGTCGAGGGAGATCACCTGGGCGCCGCGCGCCGCGAGGGTGGTGGTTCCGGGGCCCGGGACCGCGGAGGTGACCTGCCCCTTCACCGTGGTGGGCGGGGCGGTGCGGCCGGTGCGCGCGTCCAGGCGCAACAGGCGGGTACCGGGACGCGCCTCGCTGCCGGACTGGGTCAGCACCGCGGCGTCGCCGTTGCCGCAGCCGGGGTTGTAGTAGGAGAGCGAGGAGAGGACGGGCAGTTTGCGCACCGCGCCCGTGGTCAGGTTCACCACGGCGGTGAAGCCGCCGCGGGCCATCAGCTCCGGCTTGTTGGTGAAGGTGCGCGGCGCGTAGACGACGACGGCGTGATGACCCGTTCCGGTCACACACGCGTTGCCGATCCAGGCGTCCGCGTCGAAGCCCGGTTCGGCGAGGGTGGCCAGGGTCTTCCACGCGTAGCCGGAGGAGCCGGTCGCGGTCAGCAGATGGAAGCCGTCGGCGTCCCCGCTCGTCGTCCACGCGACGTCCTGGGAGGACTTCCACTGCTCACCGAGGAGCGCGGAGCGTTCCGACGCGGGCACGGAGGTGGGGTTCGAGGTCGCGGGCGCGGCCACGGCCGCGGGGGCGGACGGTGCCGATGGCTCGGCCGCTCCCGCGGAGGTGGTGAAAAGGGTTCCGCTCAGCATCGCGGCGGCCGTCAGGGCCGCCCACGACGCCCGGGGTCTTGCAGGGCGATGACGCATGGTGCTCCAGGATCTGGGCGGGGCCGCCGCTGGGTGGTCCCGCCGGGCACGGGCGGGCCTCGGACACCGGTGTGCCGGGCACACGGGTGCGGGGCCGCTCGCGCGGAGAAGGTGCGGGGAAGGGGGCCGGACCGGTGAGGATCCTCACCGGCCCGGTCGAGGGGCCGCTCCCCGCAGGCACGTCGCGCCTGCGGGGAGCCGGGGGCCCCGTGGGCCGGTCAGAACTTGGTGCTGCAGGTCATCGGGTACTCGTTGCCCTGGAACTTGACGCAGACCCGGTAGTAGTAGGTGGCCCCGCCGAGCATGTTGGACCAGTCGCTGCCGTTGTGCGGGATCTCGACGCTCAGCGAGCGGATCAGCTTGCCGGCCGAGTCGTACTTCTCGATGTAGCCGAACGAGTTGTAGATCGAGTTGCCGGAGTCGTCGGTGACCCGCACCCATGCGGCGGAACAGCCGCCGGACCAGCGGAGTTCGGCCTTGCGGGAGTTGTTGGTGATGGTGCGCTGGGTGGACACGCTGGAGGTCTCGCACGCGGTCGCGCGGGGCCCCTGGTTGTCACAGCCGGTGCCGCTGCAGCTCGCGGCGTAGGAGGTGCCGGCGAGCGGGATGAGGCCGAGCGCGACGGTGGCGGCTGAAATGGTGGCGAAGCGGGTGACTGCGGTCTTCATATGTCTCTCCTGGGCGAGCCGGTCCCGTGCCGGGCGCGAGCCCCCGGACCGGCGATGTGCGGACCAGTCGTCGCGAAAGCCGGCCGACCCACCGATGCGGTGAGGAGCGGGCACCCGCCTGTCCGCGGCCCGCACCCGTCGCCGTTGGCGGGCATGCCGCGGAGGGCGCGGTGAACCCGCGTGTCGCCTTCCCCCGTGAACCGCCCCATGGAGCGGTGGACGCCCGTGATCCCCCCGGCGTCCGCGGCTGACCTTAGTTCGGCACGGTCGGCCGGACCAGGGAAAATGTTTTGGGCATGTCAGATTTATCGGGGCAATGAAGGTGTGTCGTGCACAGATTTTGCACAGAAAAGGCATATGTCTGGCTGGATTTGATCGAGTGTCTGAAAATCATCCATGAAGAGTGCCGAATGCGGTGAGGCCCCGGCGCAGGGCCGGGCAAGGCGGCCCGCCTGTCCGGTCTCCGCCCGGCCGCCGAGGGGGCAGGGCGGAGACCGGGCGTCACTCGCCGGGGCCGCCGCAGGCGTAGCCGGCGGCGTGCGGGGTGACGAGGCTTCGGACGGTGGCGTCCCGGAGGGAGAGCGTGACGGTGAAACACCGGTGGACGGCGGCCTCCTCCGTGCCGAGGATCGCGTTCCCGCGCTCGTAGATTCCGGTGAAGCTGACCTCCATCGTGGTCGAACGGGGCGTGGTGACCATGCCGCGCAGCGTTCCGCCTCCGCCGTTCTCCCGCGAACTCGCCGCGAGGACCTCCTTCACCTGTGCCTCCGTGAACGGCGGCTGATACGGGGATGCCTCCAGGGCGGCGGTGAAGCGGGCGGCGTCGTTCCGTGTGCGGTCGAAGGCGTTTTTCTCCGCCCCTTCCGGGTCCCCTCCTCCGGTGAGGACTCTCAGGAGGAGGAAGAGTGCGATGAAAAGCAGAAACACGCCGAGGGTGACGACCCACGGCGTGCTTCCGCTTCGCGGCGAGCTGTTCGCCGGCGAATTCGTTGTCAGGATTCCGTCCTTGTCCGTGGAGTGGTGAAGGCCAGGCTAAAGGCCGTTGACGGCCCTGAGGAAGGCGCTGGAGTAGGCACTCGTGCCGAGCTTGTTGGGGTGGTAGCTCTCACGGCTGATGCACCAGGTGCCGCCGACGGTGCACTTGAAGTCCCCTCCGTTGCCGGTCGGAGCCTTGACGATCTTGTTGATGCCCTCCGTGCTGTCGCACGCCCGCTTTCCTTCGAAGTCCCCGTCGGGTGATTCGAAGGACACGGAGATGCCCCGCTGCTTGAGGGCCGCGACCGCCTTCTGCTGTTCGTCGATCATGTACTGGCCGACGTTGTTGAGGACTTCCACGCCGCGCGTCCCGACCCCTGAGGAACACAGCAGGGTCTGGTTGAACAGGCGGGGATATCCGAGGAGGACGATCTTGGCGTTCTTCGCGCGGGCCGCCACCTGTTCCAGGACGGTGGACACCGATCCCACGGCGTCGTCCACCTTCACCCTGAGGTCGGATTCCGCCGCGCAGCCGATCGTCGCGCAGTCCTGGATGACCGTGGGGAAGTCGGCGTCGTTGCCGCCGATGGTGAGGGCGACCAGCGTGGTGTCGTCCGAGAGGATGCCCGAGTCCATCTGTGCGATCTCCCGGAAGCTCCCGTCCCAGTCCCAGTGGATCTTTCCGTCGTTGCCCAGCGGATCGCCGGGCAGCACCTGGCCGACCCATGAATGGGCTCCGGAACAGGAGACGTTCTGGAAGTCGACCGTGGCACTGTTGCTGTCGGCCAGTTCGCCGAGCGGGGCGGACGTGCCGGGCAGCGTGGTCTTGCGGGACCAGGAGTTCTTGCTGCGCCGGCAGGCGTTCCACGCCTTGGTCTCCACGCCGCTGTCGGTCTCCCTGAGATAGTCCCCCGCACCCTCGCCCGAGGTGTACGAGTCACCCAGGACCGCGACCATGTGCTTGGGCTTCGCGGGGAGCTTCTGGAACGCCACCGCGTCCCAGGCCACGTCCTCGCTCCCGTCGCCGTCCTTCGTCGTCGTACCGAGTCTCACCCGGGGTGTGCCGCTCACGTTGTACACGCCGAGCGAGACCCATTCGTTGGCCTTGCGCTTCTGGCTGATGTAGCGCGTCCTGGTGAAGGACTTCCCTCCCAGGTCGATCTCGTACTTGGCCTGCTGGGTGTGGGCCCCGTGGTCGGGGAGATGCACCAGGATGCGCGTCCAGCCGTTCAGCTGCTGTCCGAGCGTCCAGAGGCCCGACATCTCCAGGCGGCCGCTCTCGTCACCGGACTTGCGGGTGTGGGAGAACCAGAAGTGGTTCCCGTATCCGGCGCCTATCTGGTGGGTGTCGATCTTCCCGGGATAGGCGCCCCCGACACTCTTGTAGGTGAAGGCGAAGGTGCCGTCGGAATGGGCGGTTCCGCACCTCACTCCGGCCGTCGTCGTGTTGTTCGGCACGTCGTCCACGATCAGCGTGCCGGAGGGAAGCCCGGCGGAACACCGGGGCGGGTACGACGTGGTCGCGTCGGCCTGTTCCGGGTAATCCGTGTTGTTGAAGCGGTGAACGGCGTTTCCGCAGTGCCCGGTGTCGCAGTTCTTGAAGGTGACCGGCTGGTTCCACCAGCAGTACATGTCGTCACGGTTGCAGGCGCCGAGGCCGGGCTCGTTCTTGTCGTCCGGTCCGATCAGGCCCGGGTCGCACTCGTTCGTGACGTCGCAGAAGAGACCTTCCGGAGCCTTCATCTGGGTGCGGTCCTGATTGGTGCTCCACCAGGCCGCCCGGTATCCCGGCTGCATGTCGTCCGGGGCGAACAGGGCGGAGATGGGGCGGGCCGCCCAGCCCATCACCTTCTCCTGGTAGGGCCAGTCCTGCGGGTGCGCGGCATGCGAATAGTCGTCCTTGCCGTCGGAGTTCTCCAGGAAGGGGGTCCGGTTCGCCTTCCACAGCGGGTTCGCGGGATTGTTGGTCCATCCCACGCCCCACTTCCCCTTGTTGTCGGGGGCGTCCGACCGCTCGTAGAACCCCGCGTTGTACGCCCAGAGCGCGAAGTACCAGTTCTCGATGTACTTCGGCTTTCCGTCGTTGACGATCAGGCCGGCGGAGCGCGTCTGGTTCCACTTCTCGGCCAGCTTGTCCGCGCCGGCCGCGATGTTGGCGGTGTAGTCGAGGGCGGCCGCCATCTGCTGGTTGTACGAGAGGGTCGGCTGGCCCTTGCCGGGCAGTCGCATCCCGTCCGTGATCTGGGTGATCCCGTACCCGCAGTCGGCCTTGTCCCAGTTGATGGCCCAGGCGTCGCCCTGGTCGCCGTCCGCGGCGTACTGGATGCCGTAGAAGTTCCCGATGAGCGGGTTCGCGGTCACGCCCGGTACGGCGTAGCGGCTCGCCTGCCACATGTTGGACTCCTGCGCGGTGATGCCCAGCAGGATCTGCGCCGGGATGTGCCAGTCCGCGTCACGGTTGACGACTCCGTCGGGGTCCCCGAGGAGCGGCCGGATCGGGAAGAGCTCCTGAGGGGAGTAGAGGGCCATCTCCATCCCCTTCCAGTCGCCCGAGCGCGTGATCCACTTGTCGAGGCCGTCGATGACGGCCTGGTCGACCGCCCACTCGACCTGACGGGGAGTCGGCTGGAACGCCTGCGCGCTGGTGTCGTTGCGCGGAACCGAGCAGGTGCGGGGGTCGTCCACCGGGTCGTTGGGGCCGGAGGCCGCGGCCGTCCTGCTGCCGGTCGCGGCGGACCTGCCTGCCGCGGCGGTCCCTGCCGGGGCGGACGGACGGACCGGCAGGCTTCCCTCGCCCAGCCGTCCCGCGTCCACCGGCGAGCGGCCGGGCACGGAATGGAGCTGGACGTCCCTGCCGGTCCCGAGCACGTGGATGCCGGTGGCCACCGTCCGCTCGGTGACCGCCTGCGACGCGAGGGCCGGTGAGCCTTCGCCGCTCTTCCACCGGGAGGTGACCGCGGCATGCCCCCTGCTGGTCATCCGCGCGTCCTTGTCGAGCTTCCCGGGGTTGTGCAGGTGGGCGGGGAGCCCGCCGCCGGCGGTCCGCGCCGAGCCGGTGACGAAGACCTCGCCCGACGCGGTGCCGGCCAGGTCCATGCCGTCCAGCCGGCCCGAGGCGAGGACACGGGCCTTCGTGGTGGCCCTGGGGGAGCGCACGGCGGCCGCCGTCACGTGGGCCACCTCGCCCCGGGCGGCCGCGGATCCGTCCTGGGCGCGCGTCTTCTCCAGGTACGTGACACCGCCCGCCGCGTCCCGGGTCAGCTCGAAGGGAACACCGCGCGTCCGGGCGACGGTCGTCCGTGAGCCGTCCTGCCCGATCCGTACCAGCCGGGTCCCCTGGGCGGCGACGGTGACGCCGTCGCCGTACGGGATGGCGGAGGTGATCTGGCCGTCGACTTCCCGGGGCCTGCCCGCCGTGCCCTTCGCCGCGTCGACGGTGATCAGGCGGGTCGCGTTCTCGCCCATGCTCTCGTCGGTGAACTGGGACAGGACCGCGGCGTCCCCCGCCCCGCAGCCCGGGGAGAAGTACGCGAGGGACGCCTGGACGGGCAGCTTCCTCACCTTGCCCGTGTCCAGGTCGACGACGGCGGCGAAGGCGCCACGCGCCATGAGGGCCGGCTTGTTGGTGAACGTCCTCGGCGCGTAGACCGCGACGACGTAGCGGCCCGACCCGGTGAGACAGGCGTTGCCGATCCACGCGTCCGTGTCCGGACCGGGTTCCGACAGGCTGGCGGCCGTCTTCCAGCTGTAGCCCGATGCCGCGTCGGCCACCAGGACGTGGAACCCGGCTGCGTCACCCGAGGTGGTCCAGGCCCGGTCGGAGGCCGCGCCGAGGACCTTTCGGCGCTCGCCCGCAGGAACGGCCGAAGGCTCCGTCCCGTCGCTCCTCACCGGTGCCGCGCCCTGGGCCTTGGGGGCCGGGGCGTCCTCCGCGTGGGCGGGCAGCGCCGCCGGTGTGATCAGCGACATCGCGGCGGTGGCCACCACTGCGGCGGTCCACCGTCTCTTGCGGAATCTCACTCGTTCTCCCGTTGGTGTGCGTGTGCGTGCGGCGCGTCCCGTCGGACGGGACACGTGGTCCGGGCGGGTGTGGGTGGAGCGCTCCCACCCACGCGACGGAGCCGGGCCGGACCGTCCGTCCCGATTGCGGCGGACCGTGCGTCCCGATCGGGCCCCGTTGCCTGCCGGCTCCCGGAGCGGGCAGGGGAGCGGGCGCCCGTGGGCGCTCCGTCCGTGCGGACTGTCCGGGAGTGGCGGAACGAGGTTCCGGCGCCCCGGCGACGCTGCCCGGGCCTTCTCGGCGTGATCCCCTGCCGGGCGGCCGAGGCCGGTGCGGCGTCGGGGCCACCCGTGGCGTCTACCGCCTCGGATACCGGTGAGACCGTAGCCCCGCAGGGCCCGCAGTTGAGGGGTACATGATTAATCGGCCGGTTACCGATGTGCTGACCTGCCGCTATGTCTGAAAACGATCTCCTATGTCCTGTTGTCCCGTGTCTCGGGCCGGGGCGCGCCGAGGTGCCGCCCCCGCCCCCGCCGCCCTCGGGCGTCCGCCGTCCTCGGCTCCGGAGAGGACCGTTACCATCCCTTGTGACCGAAACAGCCGAACCGCGTGTATCCCGCACGCGCATATTCGCCGACCTGACCCCGCTGCGGACCTCGCCCGACTACCGGCGGCTCTGGTTCGGGAACACCGTGTCCTGGATCGGGCAGGGCATGACGGCGCTCGCCGTGTCCCTGCAGGTGTACGACATCACCGGGTCCGCGTTCTCCGTCGGTCTGATCGGTCTCTGTTCACTCGTCCCGCTGGTGCTCCTCGGCCTGTACAGCGGGGCCGTCGCCGATACCGTCGACCGCCGCAAACTGGGGCTGTTCAGCGCGGGCGGATCGTTCCTGCTCTCGGTCGTGCTGGCCGCCGTGACCTTCGCCGGGGTCGAGCACGTCGGGCTGCTATACGCCGTCGTCGCGCTCCAGGCCGTCTGCTTCGCGCTCAACTCACCGGCCCGCAGCTCGATGATCGCCCGGCTGCTCCCCGCCGGACAGCTCCCCGCGGCCAACGCGCTCAACGCGATGACCTCCACCACGGGCGGCCTCGCCGGGCCGATGGTCGGCGGCGTCATCGTCGGCTGGTGGGGCTACCGGGCGGCTTACACCGTCGACGCCGTCACCTTCACCGCCTCGCTGTACGCGATGTGGCGGCTGCCGTCGATGCTGCCCGACCGCGGGGAGGGGGAGCAGGGGAAGGCCGGGAGGGCCTCGGTGCTGGACGGCCTGCGCTTCCTGGGCACCCGGCCCAATCTGCGGATGACCTTCTTCAGCGACCTGAGTGCGATGGTGCTGGCCCAGCCGCGCGCCCTGTTCCCGGTGGTCGCCGTCGTGTGGTTCGGGGGCGACGCGAAGACCACGGGGCTGCTCGTCGCCGCACCGGCGTTCGGCGCCCTGCTCGGCAGCGTCTTCTCCGGATGGCTGAGCCGGATCCGCAGACACGGGCTGGCGGTGCTGATATCGGTGGCCTGCTGGGGCGCCGCCATCGCCGTGTTCGGGCTCACCCGGCAGCTGTGGCCGGGACTGGTCCTGCTCGCCCTCGCCGGATGCGCGGACTCGATCTCCATGGTCTTCCGCAACACCATGCTCCAGACGGCGGTGCCCGACGAGATGCGCGGCCGGCTGCAGGGCGTGTTCATCGTCGTCGTGGCGGGCGGCCCGCGCCTCGGCGACCTCATGGCCGGTTCCGTGGCCGACCTGACGTCCCCCGCCGTGGCGGTGACCGGGGGAGGGCTCGCCTGCGTCCTGGTGGTCTGCCTCCTGGGACTGCGCTGGCGCGGCTTCGCACGGTACGACGCGCTCGACCCCCGGCCCTGAGGGACCGTCCCGTCCATTCACCGATACGGGAATGTCCGGCATGCGGGCAGGGCTTGTCGTCACGCCCTTGGCGCGGCCAGGATGCCCGCATGGCCCCTGCCCTCGTATCGCGTCGCCACGTGGATCTCCTGCGTGTCTCGACCATGCTCTGTCGGGCCGACTCCCGCCGCCGTCGCCCCTGTTGCTGACCCGGCACCCCGGCCGGCCCTCGCCGTCGGCCCCTGACGCCTTCGCGTCCCTGATCTCCCGGACACCCCGGTCCGCCGCCGCACCCGTGCGTCCGTACGCCCGTGCATCCGTGCGCCCGGGGTGAGTTCCCCGCTGCCGTCCCACGAGGATCCGTCATGCCCGATGACCCTTTCCTGCTCCACTGGTTCCTGCCCACGGGCGGTGACGGCCGCGACCCCGGCGGCGTCACCGCCGTGCAGGGCAGGACGTCCGCCGCGACCCGCCGCCCCGCCGGCATCGGCTATCTGACGCAGGTGGCGCGCGCCGCGGAGCAGGCGGGATTCCACTCGCTGCTCACCCCCGTCGGGCTCGGCTGCGTCGATCCGTGGATCCTCACCTCCGCCCTCGCCCAGCACACCGACCGGATCGGGTTCCTGGTCGCCTTCCGCGCCGGACTGGCCGGCCCGACGCTGATCGCCCAACAGGCCGACGCCTTCCGGCGTTTCGCCGGAGGACGCCTCCGCCTCAACGTCGTCACGGGCGGCGATCCCGCGGAACAGCGGGCGTACGGCGACGACCTGGACCACGACCAGCGGTACGCCCGCACCGACGAGGTGATGGCCGTCCTGCGGGACCTCCTGCGGGGAGAGCGCGTCGACCACCGCGGTGAGCACCTGCGGATCGAGGACGCCCGGCTCCACGACCCCGCCGTCCAGTACCCCGTGCCCCTGTACTTCGGGGGCGCGTCCCCGGCGGCGGAGGCGGTCGCCGCGCGCCGCGCCGACGTACAGCTCCTGTGGGGCGAGCCGCCCGCCGCCCTCGCGGAGCGCATCGGGCGCCTGCGGGCCGCCGCCCCGGCTCTGCGCTTCGGGCTCCGGCTGCACGTCATCAGCCGCGACACCGCAGCAGAGGCGTGGGCCGAGGCGGACCGGATCCTGGCGGGTTTCGATCCGGCGGCCGTACGCGCGAGCCAGGAGCGCTTCGCCCGCATGGACTCGACCGGGCAGGCCAGGATGACGGCGCTGCACGGCGGAAGTGCCGACGCGACGGCGCTGGATGTCGCCCCGAACCTCTGGGCGGGCATCGGGCTCGTACGGGAGGGGGCGGGCACGGCACTCGTCGGCTCGCACGACGAGGTCGCCCAGCGGCTCTTCGAGTACCACCGCCTGGGCATCGGTGAGTTCATCCTCTCCGGCTACCCCCACCTGGAGGAGGCCTACCGGGTGGGCGAGGAGGTCGCGCCCCGCCTGCGGGCACTGGTGGCAGGGGCAGGGGCAGGCGTGGACGCCGGAGCACGGGCGTGAGCGCCGCCGCGACGGCCGGAGCCGCCCCCGCCCCGGTGGAAACCGGTCCGGCCGGTGCGCGACGCGTCCCGGCGAGGCTCGCCGCCCTGCGCTGGACGGGCCTGCGCGCCGTCGCCCTCGTCGTGCTCCTCGCCGTCTGGCAGGCGGTCGTCGTCGCGGAGGTGTGGCCGCGGGTGCTCGTGCCGTCCCCCGGCGAGGTCTGGCACCAGTTCGTCCTCGCGTCCACGGTCCACGACGGGGTGCGCGGCTACAGCGGACACCTGCTGATCGAGCACCTCGGCGTCAGCCTCCGGCGCATCGGCATCGGGGCCGGTTACGCGGTGCTCGCCGGAGTGCCGCTCGGGCTGCTCATCGGCGTCGTCAAACCGCTCGCCGTCGTCCTGGAACCGGCCGTCACCTTCCTGCGCACACTGCCCCCGCTCGCCTACTTCTCCCTGCTCGTCATCTGGTTCGGGATCGACGAACCACCGAAGATCTGGCTGCTCGTCATCGCCGCCCTGCCGCCGATCGCCGCCGCGACCGCCGCCGCCGTGCGCTCGGTGCCGGGCGAACTCGTCGAGGCGGCACGGTCACTGGGCGCGGGGCCGGTGTCCCTGCTGCTCTCGGTCCGGCTGCCCGCCGCCCTGCCGGAGATCCTCACCGGCGTACGGATCGCCGTCGGCGTCGCCTACACCTGCGTCGTCGCCGCAGAGACCATCAACGGCGTCCCCGGTATCGGCGGCATGATCCGCGACGCCCAGCGCTACAACCAGACCGCCGTCGTCATCGCCGGCCTCATCGCCATCGGCCTCTCCGGCATCCTCCTCGACGCCCTGCTCAAGGGCGCGGAGCGTGCGTTCGTGCCGTGGCGCGGCCGGTCCTGACACCCATGTCCCCGCCCATCCCCTCCCTGGAGCCCGTCATGTCCGTGGCCATCCGCCGCCGAGCCGCCCTCCTCACCGCCGCCCTCACCGTGCTGACCGTCGCGGGCTGCGGCGACGGCGCCTCCGACAGCGCGGCCGGCCGGACCGCCGTCCGCATCGCCTACCAGGCGATACCCAACGCCGACCTCGTCGTGAAGAACCAGAGGCTGCTGGAGAAGGCGTTGCCCGAAGCCGACATCAGCTGGGTGAAGTTCGACTCCGGCGGCGACGTCAACACCGCCGTCATCTCCGGTTCGGTCGACCTGGGGCTCGCCGGTTCCAGCCCGGTCACCAAGGGACTGTCCGCTCCCCTGAACATTCCCTACAAGGTCCTGTGGATCCACGACGTGATCGGTGACAACGAGGCCCTGGTCGCCAGGAAGGGCATCCGCTCCGTCAAGGAGCTGAAAGGGAAGAAGGTCGCCGCGCCCTTCGGCTCGACCACCCACTTCTCGCTGCTCGCCGCCCTGGAACAGGCCGGGGTGAAGCCGGCCGACGTGAACATCGTCGACCTCCAGCCGCAGGACGCGCTCGCGGCCTGGACGCGCGGCGACATCGACGCGGCGTACGTCTGGACGCCGACGCTCGGCGAGATCCAGAAGACCGGCACGACGCTGATCACCAGCCGCGAACTGGCCGAGCAGGGCAAGGTCACCGCGGACCTGGGAATCGTCACCGACACGTTCGCCCGGAAGCACCCGGACATCGTCACCACGTGGCTCAAGACGCAGGACGCGGCGGTCGGGCAGACCAGGAGCGACCCCGACCGGGCGGCCAGGTCGATCGGGGCCGAACTCAACATCCCGCCGGCCGAGGCGAAGCGGCAGCTGGCGCAGCTCGTCCTGCTGACCGCGAAGGAGCAGCAGGGTCCCGACTACCTCGGCAGGCCCGGCGCGCCCGGAAGGTTCGCCCGGTACCTCCACGACGCGGCCGTCTTTCTGGAGGGGCAGAAGGCCGTGGACGCGGTCCCGGAACCCGCCGCGTTCGAGAAGGCCCTCGCCGCCGAGGAGCTGGCCCGTGCCGCGGGCTGACACCGCCGACCTGGCCCTGGACCGGATCACGGTCGGGTACGGGCGGCCGAAGGCGCGCGTCACCGCGGTGCAGGACGTCTCGCTCAGGGTCGCGCCGGGGGAGTTCGTCGTCCTCGTGGGGCCGTCCGGGTGCGGCAAGACCACCCTCCTCCGGATCGCCGCCGGCTTCGTGGAACCCACCCGGGGGACGGCGACGGTCCGGGGCGAGGCGCCGGTGCCGGGCAGCGCCACCGGTGTCGTCTTCCAGCAGCCGAGGCTCTTCCCGTGGCGTACGGCCGGCGGCAACGTGGCCTTCGCACTGGCACGGCACGGCGTCCCGCGTGCGCAGCGGGCCGCGCGCACCCGGGAGCTGCTGGAACAGGTCGGTCTCGCGGGCATGGAGGGGCGCCGTACCTGGGAGCTCTCCGGCGGCCAGCAGCAGCGGGTCGCCATCGCGCGGACCCTCGCCGGCGAGCCTCGCGTGCTGCTGATGGACGAGCCGTTCGCGGCGCTGGACGCGCTCACCAGGGAACGCCTCCAGGAGGAGGTGCGCACCCTGGCCGCGGCCTCCGGAACCACCGTGCTGTTCGTGACGCACTCGGCGGAGGAGGCCGTACTGCTCGGCTCCAGGGTCCTGGTCATGGCGGCGGGCCCCGGCCGCATCGTGACCGAGCTGGAGGTGGGCCTGGAGCGTGGGCCGGGGACGGACGTGGCCGCCCTGCGCGGCACCCCGGAGTTCTCACGGCTGCGCGGGGAGCTGGCGGCGGTGATGCGGCAGGCGTCACCACCGCCCCGGGCGGACTGACGGCAGGGCACCGCCCGGCTGCCGGGGCCCGGCTGCCGGGCGGCGGGGGCCCGGCAGCCGGACCGGCCCCGGGCCCGGGCGGCCATGTGCCCCGACGCGGGCGGGGCAGGCCGGTGCGTCTACGAGACCTCGGGCATCTCACCCGCGGTCGTCGTGACGTCGATGACCGAGAACACCGCACCCTGAGGGTCCGTCAGGGTGGCGAACCGGCCGAAGGGGATCGTCATCGGGCCGAACCGCAGCTCCGCGCCGAGCGACGTGGCCTTCTCCACGGCGGCGTCGCAGTCGGCGACGGTGAAGTACACGTTCATGTGGGCCGGCACCTGGGGCGGGAAGTCCCCGGTCATCTTCATCCTGCCCAGCACCGGGTCCGCGCCCAGGTCGTAGAGGGAGAAGTCGATGGCGTCGTCCTGGAGGTGCTTCACCCCGTATCCGAAGACGGCGGAGAAGAAGGCGTCCGCCTTCTCCGGGTCCCGGGTGTAGACCTCGGCCCAGCAGTAGGCGCCGGGTACCGCCTGTGCCTCGAAGCCCTGGTGGGTGCCCTTCTGCCACACGCCGAACGGCGTCCCGCCGGGGTCGAGGGCGAGCACCATCGTCCCGAAGTCACCCACCTGCATGGGCTCCACGACCACCTGGCCGCCGTGTTCGCGGATCCTCCCGGTGACGGCTGCGGCGTCCGGCGTGGCGAGATACAGGCACCACGCGGACGGCACCTCCTCGCCGGGCATGGGCGGCGACAGGGCGGCGACCGCCTTGCCGTCCACGTAGGCCTGCGTGTAGTTGCCGTACTCGGGCATCGAGTCGCCGTACGACCAGCCCAGGAGCTCACCGTAGAAGAGCTTCGCCCCTTCGAGGTCGCCGAACGTCCCGTCGGCCCAGCACGGAGTGCCCTCGGTTTCTGCGGCCATGACTCGGACCTTTCCTCGTTCGATGATGGTCCTCCGTCACGCTAGCCAACAGCCGTTCGACAGGCCCGCAGGCCGCCCCCTGGGTGCCGGTCGCGTCGCGGGGACGTCAGGCGCCGTCGGCCGGGCCCACGACCGAGCGCGCCACCCCGAGGTCCACCAGGTCCTGGGGGCGCAGCCGCAGCTGGTCGGCGGTGGACCGCACCTCGCCGGGCCCCCGCTTCAGGATCGCCGCCGCCAGTTCCGGAGCGATCACCGAGAAGTAGCTGTCCGAGGTGACATGGGTGCTGTCCGGAGCGGCCAGGGCCAGTGCGCCGCCCGAACCGCCCTCGCCGATGACGAGCGTGGTCACGGGCACCCCGGCCCCGGCCACCGCCGCGAAGGCGTCGGCGATGGCCGCGCCGGCGCCCGCCCGTTCCGCCTCGGCGTCGTTGGCCGCGCCGGGTGTGTCGACGAGCGTCAGCACCGGGAGGCCGAGCCGGTCCGCGAGACGGACGACCCGGGCCGCCGTGCGGTAGCCCGCCGGGCGGGTCGCCGTGCCGCACTGGGCGACGTACGCCACCGGGCGTCCGTCGTGCAGGCCGACACCGGCGAGCAGACCGGGGTCGGTCCCTCCGCAGCGGTCGCCGGTCAGCGGCAGCCGGTAGGCGAAGTACGCGTCCAGGTAGGCCCCGGCCCGAGGGCGGGCGGCGGAACGCGCCCGCTCCACCGCCTCCCAGCCGGTCGAGGGCAGCGCGGTGGCCGACAGCGCGCGGGGGACGGGGGCCGCCTCGGCCGGGACCGTCGCGGTCAGCAGGGTCAGCCATTGGTTCAGCACGCCGGGCAGCTCGTCCGGCGCGACGACCGCGTCGACCGCCCCCGCCTCCGACTGCCCCTCGGCGGTGTACGCGTACGGATCGGCGTCGGCCGGGCGCACCCGGGAGCCGGCGAACCCGATCTGCGCCCCGGGCAGGGCCAGGATCACGTCGGCGCCCGCACCGACGGTCGCCCAGCCGCCCCCGGTCGTCGGGTCCCGCAGCACGGCGATCTGCGGCAGTCCCGCAGCCCTCAGCAGGGCGGAGGCCCGGGCCACGCGCTGGAGCTGTATCAGGGCGATCATGCCCTCCTGCATCCGGCTGCCCCCGGTCGCGACGAGCGAGACGAGGGGCAGGCGCCGCTCCCGTGCCAGCGTGTACGCGGCCTCCAGCCGGTCCCCGGTGAGGCCGCCCAACGAGCCTCCCAGGAAGCCGAATTCGAAGGAGACCAGGACGCATTCCCGGTCGCCGACCCCGGCCGTGCCGTACAGGACGGACTCCTCCTCGCCGGTGCGCTCGACGGCGCGCGCCCTGGACTCGGCGTAGCCGGACCAGCCGAGCGGTCCGTCCGGGGCCGCCGGGCGGGCGTCGGGGCGGTGCTCGGTGAAGCGGCTGGTGACGGCGGCGACGGCGTCCCGGGCCGACATGCGGTCGTCGCCACGGGGCTCAGACACCGAGCGACCTCTTCATGATCTTGCCCAGCTCGTTGCGGGGCAGCGCGTCGAGATGGTGCACCACGCGCGGGCGTTTGTGCGGTGCCAGCAGACGCGCCACGTGGTCCGCGAGTTCCGCCGTCCCCGGCGGCGCCCCGGGGTCGGCCGGCACGACCCAGGCGACGATCCGCTCGCCGAGGTCCGCGTCCGGCTCGCCGGTGACGGCCGCCTCCCGCACACCGGGGTGCTCCAGCAGGGCGTTCTCGATCTCGCCCGCCCCGATCTTGTAGCCGCCGCTCTTGATCAGGTCGGTGGCCTTGCGTCCGACGATCCGCACGTAGCCGTCGGGGTCGACGGTGGCCATGTCGCCCGTGCGGAAGAAGCCGTCCTCGGTGAAGGCGGCCGCCGTGGCGTCCGGCCGGTTCAGATAGCAGGTGAAGAGGTTCGGGCCGCGCACCTGGATCTCGCCGATGGAGGCGGGGTCCTCGATCACGCTGCCGTCCTCCTCGACGATCCTCAGCTCCACGCCCGGGAGCGGCGGGCCGACCGTCCCGGCACGCGGTTCGCCGTCCGCCCGCACCCCGGTGTTCATCAGGGTCTCCGTCATCCCGTACCGCTCGACGACCCGGCGGCCGGTGGCCGACGCGATCCGCTCCTGGTCGTGGACCGGCAGCGCCGCCGAGCCGGAGACCAGCAGCCGGGCACCCGCGAGGGCCTTCCTGAGGCCCGCGGGGGCCCCGGGATCCTCCAGCGCGCCCGCCAGCCGGTGGTACATCGTGGGCACTCCGAAGAGCATCGTGCCCCCGGACAGCAGCTCGCGTGCCACACCCTCGGCGGAGAACCGGCCGAGGTGCCGCACGGAGCCGCCCCGGCGCAGCGGTCCGAGGACGCCCAGGATCAGGCCGTGCACATGGAACAGCGGCAGGGCGTGGACCAGGACGTCCTGACCCGTCCACCGCCAGGCGTCCTCCAGCGCGTCCAGCGAGGCGGCGATCGCCCGGCGCGGCAGGACGGCGCCCTTGGGCGGACCGGTGGTGCCCGAGGTGTAGACGACCAGGGCGGGGGAGTCGGCGGAGGGCTCGGGGAGAGCCGGCTCCCCGTCCCCGGCGGGTGTGCCGCCGGGCAGCAGCTCCGTCCGGACGAGCAGCCGCTCCGTGCCGTCGAGTGCGGCCGGCAGCTCGTCGTCCGCCCCGGCCAGCACCCAGCGGGGCGCGCTGTCGGCGACGATGTGCGCGAGTTCCCGCTCGCCCGTCCTCGGGTTGAGCGGGACGGCGGGCACCCCGGCCCGCAGCGCCGCGACGACGGCGACCACGGTCTCCGGCGTCGGGGTGGCCCAGACGGCGACCCGCCCCGCCCCCGCGATCCGGGCGGCCAGGGAGGCGGAGGCCGTGTCCAACTGCGCGTAGGTCAGGACGTGTTCCCCGAACCGGACGGCCTCGGGGGAGTCCGGCCTGCGGGACGCTCCGCTCAGCGCGGGCAGAAGAGAGGTCACCCGGTGCAGCCTAGGCGGTACCCGCTGGACCGCCCCTCGAGCCGGACACACCGTCAGGCGTCGCGCCGCACGTTCCGCATGCGGCCGTACGCGTACACGCTCCCGGCCAGCGCCAGGTCGGAGAGCAGCATGAAGCCGATCGAGTAGGTGCCCTTGGCGCTGTAGATCGCGCCCATCACCAGCGGCGGCACGAAGCCGCCGAGGCCGCCCATGGCACCGACGATGCCGGTCACGCTGCCCACCTTGGCCTGCGGGGTCACCTGCGAGACCAGGGCGAAGACACTGCCGCTCGCGGTGCCGAGCCCCGCCGCCATGAACAGCAGCGCGATCGTGCCCAGCGGGTCCAGCGGCGGGTCGAAGGCCTGGACGATGGCCAGCAGGGCCGCCAGCAGCAGAGCCCCGGCCGTGACGAGGGCGGGATGGATCCGGTCCGACAGCCAGCCGCCGATCGGCCGGAAGACGACGGTGACCAGCGCGAAACCGGCGGCCTTGGTGCCCGCCTCGGTCGGCGACATGTCGTACCAGGTCTTCAGATACGTCGGCAGGTACACGCCGAACGCGACGATGCCGCCGAAACCGATCGCGTACAGCGCGGACAGCTCCCACGTCACACGCAGCCGCCCCGCCTGCCCCAGCCGGTGGCCCAGCGTGTCCGTCGGCACCTTGCGGTCCGGGTGGTCGGTGATGAGGACCGCGGCCAGCAGCGAGTACACGGCCAGCGCTCCGGCGACGATCCAGAACGGCAGGTTCACGTGCTGGTCGGCGATCCGGGGCGTGAAGTAGCCGGACAGGGCCACGCCGCCCATGCCCATGCCGAACACCCCGAGCGCGAGCCCCCGTTTCGCGGGCGCGAACCACGAGTTGACCAGGGGGATGCCGATGGCGAACGTCGTGCCGCCCAGCCCGAGCAGGAAGCCGACGGCGATCATCGCCCCGTAGGAGTCCTTCGCCGGGATGAGCAGCAGCACCGGGACGATCGTCAGCGCCGAGACCACCGGGAACATCAGCTTCGCACCGAACTTGTCGGTCAGGGCGCCGGCGGGGATGCGGCCGAGCGAGCCGACGAGCACCGGCACGGCGACCAGGAGCGACTGCTGGAAGGAACTCAGCCCGAGCCTCTCCTTGAAGTCCCCGGACAGCGGCGAGATCAGGTTCCAGGCCCAGAAGGTGAGGGTGAACCCGACCGTGGCCATGATCAGGTTCCGGTACGCGGCGGTGGACCGGGTCCGGTCCGGGGAGGGGGCCTTGCCGACGGTGTCCACACCGCAAGTCAAGGGCGGGCCCACCGGTGGGGCGCGGTGGACTGAGCCATCCGGGTAAGCCCTTCCGACGTAGACGCCCCTAGGGCCGACGGGCCCCCGCAGCCGGTCCGGACCTCGCTCGGCGGTCGCTTCCGGGCCCCGGCTGCCACACTCGTGCCTATGGACCGGCTGGACAGAGAGATCCTCGGCATCCTCCAGGAGGACGCCCGGATCTCGTACCGCGATCTGGGTGTACGCGTGGGGCTCAGCGCCAACGCGGCGGGCGACCGCGTACGCCGCATGCGCCGCGACGGCGTGATCCGGGGCTTCACCGTCATCGTCGACCCGGCCGCCGACACCCGCTCGGGTCTCGTCGTCTTCATCGACGTGTCGCTGCGCCTCGACACGACGAACGAGGAGTTCGAACGGGCGGTGCTCACCCTGCCCGGCATCACCGAGGTGGTGCACGTGACGGGTGGCCACGACTACCTGGTGCGCGCGACGGCGGCCGACCCGGGGTCGCTCGACGCCCTGCTGCGCCGGCTGAAGAAGGACGCGGGCGTCGCCCACTCCAGCACCCGCATCGCGCTCAGAGCGGCACCTGCCAAATGACGGTCGGCGACCGGGTGCCGTCCTCGTCGCGCCCGTCGTCCGCCACCACCAGGCGCACTGCGGCGCGCCCGTCGGGCTCACGCGCCGTCGCGTCCACCTCCACCTCGACGGCCGTCGCGCCCGCCCGGCGGTGCGCGGCGGCCAGTGCCCCGCGCAGCACGTCGAGCAGCCGGCCCGCCACAGGCTCCACGACCAGGGTGTCCACCGCACCCGCGAAGTGCACCGACGGCTGGAAGCCCAGCACCGCCGCGGCGCCACCCGTCTCGCGCAGCACCCTGCCGCGGAACGTGGCGGGTGCCTCGGCCGGCGGCTGCTGAAGGGCGAAGATCGCCGTCCTGACCTCCTGGATGGTGGAGTCCAGCTCGTCGACGGCCCGGGTGAGCAGCCGGGCGGTCTCCGCGTCGCCGTCGAGGTCCTTGCGGCGGGTCGACTCCAGCATCATCTCCGTCGCGAACAGCCGCTGTACGACGAGGTCGTGCAGGTCACGGGCGATGCGGTCACGGTCCTCGTAGACCGCCAGCTGCTCCCGGTAGTGCTGCGCGTCCGCCATCACCAGGGCCAGCGCGGCCTGGGAGGCGAACTGCGACGCCAGCAGCCGGTCCATGTCCGTGTACGGGAGCCCGCCCCTGCGCCGGGGCAGGGCGAGCGTGCCGATGAGCCGCCCCCCGCTCTGCAGCGGCAGCATCATGCTGGGGCCGAACCGCGACCGCACCGGGGTCGTCATCCTGGGGTCGGTCGACGAGTCGTCGATGAAGACCTCCTCGCCGCTCAGCAGCTGCACGAGGACGGGGGAGCCCGGCGCGATGGCGGTGCCGACGAGGCCCGCGGGATCGTCGAGGGTTGAGGCGGCGACGATCTCCATCCCGCCGTCGTCGGTCGGCTGGAGGATCACCCCGGCCGCCGCGCCGGCCAGCACCCGCGCCCGCTCGGCGACCGTGGTCAGGGCGTCGGTCGGGCCGGCGCCCGTCAGCAGAGCCCGGGTCACGGCGGCCGCACCCTCGATCCAGCGCTCCCGCTGCCGGGCCGCCCGGTAGAGGTGGGCACCGCCGATCGCGGCGGCGGCCTGGGAGGCGAGCAGCCGCAGCAGTGCCAGATCGGTGTCGGAGAACCGCCCGGGTTCCTCCGCGGTGAGGCACAGGCTGCCGAGCACTTCGGAGCGCACCCGGACCGGGGCCCCGAGGAAGGACCGCATCGGGGGCGGCTCGCCGTCGGACGCGGGGCGGGGCGGCAGCTCGTCGAGCCGTACCGCCTGCGCGTCGTCGACGAGGACCCCGAGGAACCCCGTCCGGCCGTCGAGCAGCGGACGCGCGCCCAGGCGTTCGGCGTCCGTCATGCCGGTGGTGAACAGGTCCGTGACGTGCCGGTCCGCCGGGTCGAGCAGGGCCAGGGCGCCGTGACGCGCCCCGGCCAGGGCCGTCGCCGTGTCCACGATGTGCTGGAGCGTGGTCCGCAGGTCGAGCCCCGTCTCCGCCACCGGCGGGCCCGCGGCTCTCAGCCCGCGATCGGGGCGAGGACCAGCGGCTGGACCATGCCGTCCAGCATCGCGCCGAGCCCGAGCACCGAGCACACGTCGGGCCGCTCCGCGATGTGCACCGGCACGCCCGTCGCCTCGCGCAGCATCTGGTCGAGGCCGGGCAGCAGGGCGCTGCCGCCGACCATCATGATCCCGGAGTCCGCGATGTCGGCGACCAGGTCGGGCGGGCAGTCGCGCAGCACCTTGCCCAGCCCGTCGAGCACCGCGGTGAGCGGGGTGTGGATCGCCTGGCGTACGGCGGCGGTGTCGACCTGCACCGAGCGGGCGAGGCCGGTGGCCACGTCCCGGCCGTGGATCTCCGTCATCGCCGGCCCGTTGAGCGTCAGGCCGTTGCCCCGGAGCGCGAGCTGGAGGGGCCGCACCGACTGGCTGGGCAGCATCAGCTCGTGGTGCTGGCGCAGGTGCTGGATCACCGCGTGGTCGATGGCCTCCCCGCCGATGGGGATGCGTACGGCCGTCACGATCGAGCCGAGCGAGAGCACCGCGATCTGGGTGGTGGCCGCGCCGCAGACCATGATCATGGTGGCGGTCGGCTGCTCGACCGGGAGCCCGCAGCCGACGGCGGCCGCGATCAGGGTGTCGACCAGCTCGACCCGCCGCGCCCCGAGCCCGACGAGGGTCTCGACGGTCGCCCGCTGGGCCAGCGGATCGGCCTCGTGCGGCGTGCACGCGGCGGCCCGCAGCCGGGGCTTGCGGCGCAGCTGGCGGCGGAGCTTCTCGCCGAGGAGGTGGCGCAGCATGCGCTGGGCCATGTCGATGTCCACGACGGTTCCGCCGGACACCGGGCGGGCCACCCGGATGTACGCGGGGGTGCGCCCGGTCATCTGCTCGGCCAGGGCGCCGACGGCGATGAGCGAGCCGGTGCGCGTGTTCACGGCGGCGACACTGGGCTCGTCCACGACGAGACCCACTCCCTTGATGTACACACGGGTCCTCGCGGCCCCGAGATCGACGGCGACATGGCAACGGCGCAACTGATCGAGACTGACGGTCACGGCAGGGTCTCCCGAGAGCGCTGGCGGGGGCACCGGCGGCAGCCGGCCCTCATGGCATCGTCGCGCCGGGACTGGCCGGGCGCGCGCTGGGTGAGCCGTAGGGGGGACCCGGAGCTGACGGCGCGACAGGTGTCAGGACCGGCCCGGGAGCAGACGCTGGAACAGGCCCCAGGTGAACTCCGCGACCTGCGGCCGCCCGTCGGCCGGGTCGGTGAACGACAGGGCCCAGCGGGTCGGCGCGCTCCCCTCCATGGGCCTGACCGGGGCGAAGGCCCTGGCCACCTCGTCGACGGTGCAGGACCACGGGAGCAGGTCCCCGGCACCGTTCAGTTCGGGGCCCGGCACGCCGGGCGCGCGCACCAGCCACTCGTTCCACACGGCCCCGCCGGGGCCCGCCATCACCTCGAACCGGAGGTCGGGCCAGAGCGGCAGCGGCCACAGCAGCGCGTCGCACTCCAGGTCGCCGACCGTGCGGCGCAGGGACGCCTCGGGCTCGCCCAGCACCGAGCGGTAGCGGCGCAGCGCACCCCGGCCGCGCGGGGCCCGCAGCATGGCCTGCCAGCGGCGGTTCGCCTCCCGCATCTCCCCGAGCGACGCACCCAGTTCGATGCGTGCGTCCTCGACGAGGTCCGGCCGGTGATCGGCCATGCGGCGCAGCAGGACGAGCTGGAACTGGAGCGGCCCGAACGGGGCGGGAGCGGTCATGGGGCCCATCCTGCCGCGTGTCACGCGTATCGGACGGCGTGCCCCGGAGTCCGGGATTCCACACAGGATCCTCACCTGTGCGGCTTCCTGTGCGCTTCCCCACGCGTTTAGTCTGCGGGCGCGATGGATTACTGCCACCCGTGCCAACGGCACCTCAACGGGGCCCTGGCCTGCGCCGGTTGCGGAACACCCGCCGACGCGCTGGTCCCTTACGCGGTCCCCGCCGCCCCGGCCCGTCCCGGCCGCGACGAAGGGCCCGAGGGCGAGACCTCCGGTGCCTCCGAGGCCACCGGACACCGCCGCCGGGCCCGAGAAGCCGCCCCGCGCCGCCGGGGGCGCCGCGGCCACCGCCGTCGCGGACGCACCCTGCTGCTGACGGCCACCGGTGTCGTGCTCGCCGCCGGCGCCCTGAGCCTGGCCGAGCTCGCCATCGAGCCCGGGGGTGACAGCGGCGCGGCGGACTACGTCAGCGAGGCCGCGGACACCTCCACCGGCAGCGCACCGCCGGGGTCCTCCGGTGTGGAGCCGGACGACGCCGTGCCGGTGGAGGCGCCCACAGTCGTCCCGGTGACCGCGTCCCGCTCCGGCGAGGCCGAGGACGGACCCGCCGGCTCCGCGTCGCCGGAGGCCTCCGCTCCGGCCACCACCCCTCCCGGACCCCCGTCCCCGTCCACCTCGGCCCCGGAGCCGAGCGGGCCCGCCGCGACCGAGGGGCCGTCGGACCCCACGCACTCCACCGGGCCGACGACGGAGCCGACGAGCCCCGCGCCCGGCGGCGACCCCACGCCCACGCCGTCGCCCTCCGAGACGTGCACACCGTGGCTCTGGTGGTGCGTCTGAGGCATCCCCGCCTCGGACGGTCCCCTCCATCGGACGGTCCCGTACGGCCTCCCGGTCCCGTACGGCCTCAGGTGGCCTCCTCGCCGAGCATCCGGCGCAGGAGGTCGCGCAGTACGGTCCGCTCCGCCTCCGACAGCTCGGCCAGCGGCTCCCGGGCGAAGTCCAGGGCGTCCCGCAGCTGCGCGGCCGTCCGCACGCCCTCCTCGGTCGGCGCGGCGAGCTTCACCCGGCGGTCGGCCGGGTCCGGGCGCCGCTCGACCAGGCCGCGGAGCTCCAGCCGGTCGACCATCCCGGTGATGTTGGACGGTTCGCACTTCAGCTTCTGGGCGACCTTGCGCATGGGCATCGGCTCCAGCGAGAGCAGCCCGAGCACGCGCGCCTGCGCGCCGGTGAGGCCGTGGGCGGCGGCGGCCCGGTCGTACTCCTCGTGGTAGCGCGCCACGACGCCGCCGATGAGCCGGATGACGTCGTGGGTCACGGGGTCCGTGTTCGGGGTGGCCATGACACCCAGCGTACCGAATTACTTGACAAGGTGAAATATCGCGACGCATGGTTGTTTCATGTCCTGAAGCTTTTCGGCTTCCCGCACCGTCCGACATCGAGGAGAACCCGAGCCCATGTCTGCAGCACTTCCCACGTCGAGCCGTGAATGGCACCTCGTCGCCCGTCCGCACGGCTGGCCCGAGGCCAAGGACTTCGCGCTGCGCGAGGCGCCGGTGACCGCTCCCGCCGAGGGCCGCGTCCTCGTCCGCAACCTGCACTTCTCGGTCGACCCGTACATGCGGGGCCGGATGAACGACGTGAAGTCGTACGCTCCGCCCTTCAAGCTCGACCACCCGATGCAGGGCGGCGCGGTCGGCGAGGTCGTGGCGTCGGCCGCAGAGGGCTTCTCCGTCGGCGACCACGTCCTGCACGGCCTCGGCTGGCGCGAGTACGCCGAGGTGCCCGCCGAGCACGCGGTGAAGATCGACGCCTCGCTGGCTCCCGTGTCCGCCTACCTCGGTGTGCTGGGCATGCCCGGGCTCACCGCCTACGCGGGCCTGTTCGAGGTCGCCTCCTTCAAGGAGGGCGACGCCGTCTTCGTCTCCGGCGCGGCCGGAGCGGTCGGCAGCCAGGTCGGCCAGATGGCGAAGATCAAGGGCGCGTCCAGGGTCATCGGCTCGGCCGGTTCCGACGAGAAGGTCAAGCTCCTCGTCGAGGAGTACGGCTTCGACGCGGCCTTCAACTACAAGAAGGGCCCCGTCCGGGAGCAGCTCGCCGAGGCCGCGCCCGACGGCATCGACGTCTACTTCGACAACGTCGGCGGTGAGCACCTGGAGGCCGCGCTCTCCACGCTCAACCTGCACGGCCGCGTCACCATGTGCGGGATGATCGCGCAGTACAACGCCACGGAGCCCACCCCGGGGCCGAGCAATCTCGCGCTCGTCATCGGAAAGCGCCTGCGCCTGCAGGGCATCCTCGTGGGCGACCACGCGGCGCTCCAGCCGAAGTTCGTGCAGGAGGTGGCCGGCTGGATCGCATCCGGAGACCTCAAGTACACCGAGACGAACGTCCGGGGCATCGAGAACGGCTACGACGCCTTCGTGGGCATGCTGCGCGGCGAGAACACCGGAAAGATGGTCGTTTCGCTCGACGCCTGACCGCCCCGGGACGTGACCCGATAGGCTCGGCCCAGGCCGTCGCGGTCGTGGGCGCGAGCCGCGGCGCACCAGCAGGAGGAATCACCCGTATGACCATCCAGCACATAGACGTGGCCTACACCGCCGTCGCCACCGCCGAGAACGGCCGCGACGGCCGCGTCTCCTCCGACGACGGCAACCTCGACGTCGTCGTCAACCCGCCGAAGGCGATGGGCGGCAGCGGCGCGGGAACCAACCCCGAGCAGCTCTTCGCGGCCGGCTACAGCGCCTGTTTCCAGGGCGCGCTCGGTGTGGTCGCCCGCAGCGAGAAGGCCGACATCTCGGGTTCGACGGTGACCGCCTCGGTCTCCATCGGCAAGACGGAGGCCGGCGGCTTCGGCCTGGAGGTCGCGATCAGCGCCTCCATCCCGAACGTCGACAGGGCCACCGCCCAGGCGCTCGTCGAGAAGGCGCACCAGGTGTGCCCGTACTCGAACGCCACCCGCGGCAACATCAAGGTCGAGCTGTCCGTCGCCTGACCGGACGGACCCGGCCGTACGCGTCCGAGGGCCGCACCCCACGCGGGGTGCGGCCCTCGGCCGTGACCGGTGCCCGCGGCGCGGTACCGGTCGTGGACTCAGCCTCGCGGACGACGCGTCACGAGCCGACCTTGCGCTTGTTCCAGACGTCGAAGCCGACCGCCGCGAGCAGGACGAGACCCTTGATGACCTGCTGGTAGTCGGTGCCGATGCCGACGAGGTTCATGCCGTTGTTCAGCACACCCAGGACGAGACCACCGATGATCGCGCCGAGGACCGTGCCGACGCCGCCGCTCATCGACGCGCCGCCGATGAACGAGGCGGCGATGGCCTCCAGTTCGAAGTTGAGGCCCGCCTTGGGCGAAGCGGCGTTGAAGCGGGCGGCGAAGACCAGACCCGCCAGGGCCGCGAGCATGCCCATGTTCAGGAAGACCAGGAAGGTGACCTTCCTGTCCTTCACACCCGACAGCTTGGCCGCGGGCAGGTTGCCGCCGATGGCGTAGATGTGGCGGCCGATGATCGCGTTGCGCATCAGGTAGCCGAACCCGACGACGAGCACGCCGAGGATGAGCAGCACGACCGGGGCGCCCTTGTAGCTGGCCAGCAGCAGTGTGACCACGAGGACGGCCGCGACCAGCGCGACCAGCTTCAGCACGAAGAGCTTGGCAGGCAGCACGTCGAGGGCGAACTCCTGCTGCCGCTTGCGGTCGCGGACCTCCTGGAACACCACGAAGGCGATCAGCGCGAAGCCCAGCAGCAGCGTGAGGTTGTGGTAGTTGGTGGTGGGGCCGACCTCGGGGAGGAAGCCGTTGGCTATCTCCTGCAGGTCCTTGGGGAAGGGGCCCAGCGTCTGGCCCTTCAGGAAGATCTCGGTGAGACCGCGGAAGAGCAGCATGCCCGCGAGGGTCACGATGAACGACGGTATGCCGAGATAGGCGATGAAGAAGCCCTGCACCGCGCCCGCCACGGCGCCGATGGCCAGGCACAGCACCACCGCGAGCGGCCAGGACAGATCGTGCTCGACCATCAGTACGGCGGCCATCGCGCCGATGAACGCGGTCAGCGAGCCGACCGAGAGGTCGATGTGGCCTGCGATGATGACGAGCATCATGCCGATCGCGAGAATCAGGATGTAGCTGTTCTGCAGCACCAGGTTGGAGACGTTGCGCGGCAGCAGCAGGTCGCCGCCCGACCACACCGCGAACAGCACCACGATCAGGCCCAGGGCCATCAGCATGCCGTACTGGCGCATGTTGCGGCGCATGCCGCCGAGCACCAGCTGCAGCAGGCCGTCGCCGGATGCCGCCCCGCCCTTTCCGGCCGGTGCGGGGGCCGGGGTCCTGTCGGTCAGGTCCGTACTCATCGGGTTACCTCGTTGTCCTTCGTCATCTGACGCATCAGCGCTTCCTGCGTGGCCTCGGCCCGCGGGAACTCGCCCGTCAGCCGTCCCGCGGCCATGGTGTAGATGCGGTCGCACATGCCGAGCAGCTCCGGCAGTTCGGAGGAAATGAAGACGACCGCCTTGCCCTGGGCGGCCAGCCGGTCGATGACCGTGTAGATCTCGTACTTGGCACCGACGTCGATGCCGCGCGTGGGCTCGTCCAGGATGAGCACCTCGGGACCCGCGAAGATCCACTTGCTGAGGACGACCTTCTGCTGGTTGCCGCCGGACAGCTTGCCCACGGGTTCGAAGACCGTCGGCGCCTTGATGTTCATGGACCGGCGGAAGTCCTCGGCGACCTGCCGCTCCCCGTGCTCATCGACCACACCCCGCCTGGCGACCTTGCCGAGGGCGGTCAGCGAGATGTTCCGGTTGATGGTGTCGATGAGGTTGAGGCCGTAGTGCTTGCGGTCCTCGGTGGCGTACGCGATGCCGTGCTTCACGGCCTCGGGGACGGACTTCGTGCGGATCTCGGTGCCGTCCCGGAGGACCGTGCCGCCCGCGTACCGGCCGTAGGAGCGCCCGAAGACGCTCATCGCCAGCTCGGTGCGGCCGGCGCCCATGAGACCGGCGATCCCGACGATCTCGCCGCGCCGCACCTCGATCGAGACGTCGTCGACGACCTTGCGCTGCTGGTCGATCGGGTGGTGCACGGTCCAGTTGCGGATCTCCAGGGCGGGGGCGGTGCCCTCCTCCGGGTGGTGCGGGGTGCGCTCCGGGAACCGGTGCTCCAGGTCGCGGCCGACCATCCCGCTGATGATCCGGTCCTCGGTCGTCTCCTCGGCCTTCACGTCGAGCGTCTCGATGGAGCGCCCGTCGCGGATGATCGTGACCGAGTCGGCGACCCGGCGGATCTCGTTCAGCTTGTGCGAGATGATGATCGAGGTCATGCCCTGGTCCTTGAGCTGCAGGATCAGGTCGAGGAGCTTGCCGCTGTCCTCGTCGTTCAGCGCCGCCGTCGGCTCGTCGAGGATGAGCAGCTTCACCTTCTTCGACAGCGCCTTGGCTATCTCCACCAGTTGCTGCTTGCCCACGCCGATGTCGGCGACACGGGTCTCCGGGTGCTCGTCGAGACCGACCCTGCGCAGCAGTTCGCCCGCGTGCCGCAGGGTGTCGTTCCAGTTGATGAGCCCGCGCCTCGCGTGCTCGTTGCCGAGGAAGATGTTCTCCGCGATGGAGAGGTACGGCACCAGCGCCAGTTCCTGGTGGATGATCACGATGCCGTGCTGCTCGCTCGCCCGGATGTCCTTGAACCGGCACGTCTCGCTCTCGAAGAGGATGTCCCCCTCGTAGCTGCCGTGCGGGTGGACGCCGGAGAGGACCTTCATCAGGGTCGACTTGCCGGCGCCGTTCTCCCCGCAGATGGCGTGGACCTCGCCCTGCCGGACGGTCAGCGTGACGTCCGAAAGCGCTTTGACGCCGGGGAAGGTTTTGACGATCGAGCGCATTTCCAGGACGGGTCCCGCCATGGTCTTGCCTTCCAATCCTTGAGGGGGCCCGGTTACTTGAGGTCGTTCTCGGTGTAGTAGCCGCCGTCGACGAGGACCTGCTTGTAGTTGGCCTTGTCGACGCTCACCGGCTGCAGCAGGAACGCGGGGACGACCTTGGAGCCGTTGTCGTAGGACTTGGTGTCGTTGACCTCGGGCTTCTTGTCGTTCAGGACGGCGTCGACCATGTTCGAGGCGACCTTGGCGAGCTCGCGCAGGTCCTTGTAGACCGTCTGGGTCTGCTCACCCGTGATGATCGACTTCACCGAGGCGACCTCGGCGTCCTGGCCCGTGACGACGGGCATCGGCTTGGCCTTGGTGCCATAGCCGTCGGACTTCAGGGCGGACAGGATGCCGATGGAGATGCCGTCGTACGGCGAGAGCACCGCGTCGACCCGGGCGCTGCGGTAGCTGGACGTCAGCAGGTCGTCCATGCGCTTCTGCGCGGTGCCGCCGTCCCAGCGCAGCGTGGTGACCTGGTTGAGGGCGGTCTGCTTGGACCTGACGACCAGTTCGCCCTTGTCGACGTACGGCTTGAGGACGTTCATCGCGCCCTGGAAGAAGTACTTGGTGTTGTTGTCGTCGTTGGAACCCGCGAACAGCTCGATGCTGAAGGGGCCCTTCTTGCCGCTCCCCAGGCCGAGCTTGTCCACGATGTACGTGCCCTGCAGCTCGCCGACCTTCTCGTTGTCGAAGGAGGCGTAGTAGTCGACGTTCGGAGAGCCGAGGATCAGCCGGTCGTAGGAGATCACCGGGATGTCGGCGTCCTTGGCCTGCTGGAGCACGTTGGCGAGGGACTTGTTGTCGATCGCGGCCACGATCAGGGCGTCCACGCCCTGCGTGATCATGTTCTCGATCTGCGAGACCTGCTGGTCCGGGTCGTCCTCGCCGTAGGCGAGCTTGGTCTTGTACCCCTTGCCCTTCAGCTCCTTGACGACGTTGGCGCCGTCGGCGATCCAGCGCTCGGAGGACTTGGTCGGCATCGCGATGCCGATGGTGGCACCGTCGCTGCCTCCCTTGTTCTCCTCGCTGCCGCCCTCGCTGTTCTGGCCGCAGGCGGTCAGGGTGAGGGCGAGGGACGCGGCGGAGGCGACGGCGGCAAGTGCGGCTCTGCGGTTGCGCATGGTCATCATCCTTGGTGTGGGTCGGGCCTCGGTCCGGAGGTACCGGACCGCTGGAAGCGGATCTGCCGAGAAGGGGTGTGTGGGATTGTGCGCGGCTGTGTCGTCTTTTGGGGAGACTGTTTCCGGAACGTTATGACGAGATCTCGAAGCGGTTGAGCGAGCCCGGCAGACGGCTGCCGAGCGCGGCCATACCCCCGTCCGCCCCGTGCCGCGCGAGCAGGTCCAGAGCGAGCCGGCCGCGCCGCACCCGCTCCTTCGCCGTGGACAGCGCCAGTTCGCGAAGGTGCTGGCCGTACGGATAGATGCCGGGCGACTTGGAGAGGCCGAACTTCAGGTACAACGGGGCGCCACGACGGATCAGTTCGGCGACCTCGTACATCCGCACGTAGCCCCCGAGGTCGTCGGGGGCCTCGATGTAGACGTCCATCGGCGCCCCCGACACCCGCCGGATCTCGGTGAACTGGGCGAGGGTCAGGTCGGAGGGCACGTTGACCGAGTCGGCGCCCAGCCGCTCGAACACGGCGTACGACGCCGGGTTCACGGGTCCGATCAGTGCCGACACCTTGAACGTGGTGTCCGCGGGCAGGGCCCCCTGCTCGCGCAGCCGGTGCAGGGTCCAGAGCACCCCCTCGTCGGCCACGAGGAGGCACTTCACGCCCAGCCCGGTCGCGCGCAGGGCGTCCTCGACGCAGCCGGCCAGGGCGTCGTGCCCGCGCGCCCGCAGGCCCGCGCCACCGGAGTCCGTGCGCACCGAGGCGCCGGTGTCCCAGGTGCCCCGCGGGCCCGTGAACAGGCAGAGCTCGATGTCCCGTTCGGCGCAGCCCTCCACCATCTCGGTGATCTCCGCGTCGGTCAGCATCCAGATGCCGCTGCCCTGGCTGACGCGGTGGACGGGCACGTCGAGCCGGGAGGACTCCTTGAGTACGACGCCGAGGGCCTCCGGGCCCTCCACGGACGGCACCTCGGTGCGCCAGGTCCCTCCGTCGGGGAAGGCGTGCGGCGAGGCGTCGGCCGGTGACAGGGGCGCCGGGCCGAGGCCCAGCGCGGGGAGCACGGCGCCGCCGGGGCGGCGGGGGCCGGCCGTGCCGGGGGTGGGGTCGAGCGCGTCGTTCACGACAGGTCCTTCACGTTCGGTATTTCGGACGACATTCGGATCTCGGGGTGTGCGCCGGTACGGAGGGCGGTCAGGGCGCCGCCGTACCGGCGCACGGATCGGGGAGGACCGGTCAGGGCCGCAGCAGCACCTTCCCGGTGTCCGGAGCCCCGCTGCCCACCAGCGCCACCGCGTCGGCGAACCGTTCGAGCGGGAACTCGTGCGTGATCAGCGGCGCGGGATCGAGCAGCCCGGCCGTGAACGCCCGCACCGCGTGGGACCAGGCCGCCGACGGCGCCCCGAACACACTGCGCACCGTGAGCTGGCTCAGCGACAGGTGCACCGGGTCGATCCCCACGGCTCCCGGGGTGAACATCCCGGTCAGCACCACCCGGCCCCCGCGCCGCGCCAGCAGGCAGGCGTCCGCGGCGGTGGACGGCGCCCCGGCCGTCTCCACGACCAGGTCGTAGCGCCCGCGGGTCTCCTCCGCCTCCTCGGGGTCGATGGCCTCGTCCGCACCGAAGTCCAGTGACAGGGAGGCCCGTTGCTTCCTGGGGTCGATCACCGTGAGCCGGCCGGGCGAGACCGCGGCCAGCAGCTGGACCGCGAGCAGCCCGAGCGTGCCGGCGCCCAGGACGGCGATCCGCTCGCCCGGCTCCGGGGCCCCGGCCCGCACCGCGGCCGCGATCACCGCCGCCGGCTCCAGGAGGGCGGCGGCCCGCAGGTCCGCGTCGTCGGCCAGCGGGTGGAGCAGCCTGGCGGGTACGACCACGTGGTCGGCGAACGCGCCGGGACGCGTGAACCCCGTCTCGTCGTAGCCCGCCGTGCACAGGGAGGTCTCGCCGTATCTGCAGCGCTCGCAGCGGCCGCAGGCCCGGAAGCCCTCGGCGACCGTGCGCCGGCCCTCCAGTGCGGGATCGACGCCCGCTCCCACGGCGTCGACCGTCCCGGACCACTCGTGACCCGGCACCACGGGGTAGCGCACATAGGCCGCGTCGCGGTGGCCGTCGTACAGCTCGCGGTCGCTCATGCAGATCCCGGCCGCCGCGACCCGCACCCGGACCTCGCCGGGGCCCGGCTCCGGGAGCGGCCCCTCGGACAGCCGGTGGCTGCCGGGCCGGTCCACGACCAACGAGCGCGAGGCGCGGCTCACTTGGGCTGCCTCTTCTCCCAGCCGTCCGCCCACAGGTCGAACCGCGCCTGCTGCTGCGGGAACTCCGCCGCCGCGTCCACGTCCAGCTCCACGCCGAGCCCGGGGGCGTCGGAGAGCTCGAAGCAGCCGGTGGCGGGATCGACGCTGGGCGCGCCCTTGACGACCTTCTTGATGTCGGCGTCCGCGAAGTCGTTGAAGTGTTCCAGGATCTTGAAGTTGGGCGTGCAGCCGGCGACCTGGAGGCTGGCCGCGGTCAGCACCGATCCGCCCACGTTGTGGGGTGCGATCAGCGTGTAGTGGGTCTCCGCCGTCGCCGCCAGCTTCCGGGTCTCCAGGATGCCGCCGATGTGACCGACGTCCGGCTGGATGATGTCGGCCGCCTGGGACTCGAACAGCTCCCGGAACTCGATCCGGTCGTGGATGCGTTCACCGGTCGCGATGGGCATGTCGACCTTCTCCGCGACCTTGGCGAGCGCCTTGAGGTTCTCCGGCGGCACCGGCTCCTCCAGCCACGCCGGGCGGAAGGGCGCCATCTCGCGGGCGATCCGGACCGCCGTCGACGGGCTGAAGCGCCCGTGCATCTCCAGCATCAGCTCGGTGTCGGGCCCGATGGCGTCCCGCACGGCCTCGATGAGGGACACCGCGTAACGCGTCTCCTCCTGGCCGAGCTCGAAGTGGCCCGTGCCGAAGGGGTCGATCTTCAGCGCGCGGTAGCCGCGCTCCACCACGCCCTGCGCGGCCTTGTGGTACGCCTCCGGGGTGCGCTCCGTGGTGTACCACCCGTTGGCGTACGCCTTGACCCGGTCGGTGACCTTCCCGCCGAGCAGCTGCCACACCGGGACGCCCAGCGCCTTGCCCTTGATGTCCCAGCAGGCCATCTCGACGACCGCGATGCCGGACATCACGATCTCCCCGGCCCGCCCGTAGTCGCCGTACTTCATCCGCTTGACGAGGTCCTCGACCGCGAACGGGTCGGATCCGGCGATGTGGTTGGCCGTGGCCTCCCGCAGATAGCCGAGCAGCGCGTCGGTGCGGCCCAGCATCCGCGTCTCACCGACACCGGTGAGGCCCTCGTCGGTGTGGACCTGGACGTAGGTGAGGTTCCGCCACGGCGTGCCGACGACATGCGTGCTGATTCCGGTGATGCGCACGGGTGTTGCCTCTCGTGGTGTTCGGTATTTCGTCACTCGTTCGAAATGCTGGCGTGACGGTAATGACGGGCCAGGGGCGGTGTCAATGGTTCGCGCAAGTACGCTGACGCCATGAGCGATCTCGGGGCGGGCTTCGGCTACTTGATAAAGGGGCAGCGCTGGGCCTTCGGGCACGGCCGGTGGTTCGGCTTCGGCCTCCTGCCCGCGTTGATCACCCTCGTCGTCTACGCGGGCGCGCTCGTCGGACTCGGTTACGGCGCCGACGACTTCGCCGGCTGGGTCACCCCGTTCGCCGACGACTGGTCCTCGCCCTGGCAGGGGCTCCTGCGCAACACCCTGGTCGTCCTGGTCTTCGTCCTCGGCCTGTTCCTCGCGGTGGTCACGTTCACCGCCGTGACCCTTCTGGTGGGCCAGCCGTTCTACGAGTCGCTCTCCGAGGAGGTCGACCGCAGCGAGGGCGGGGACGTGCCCGAGTCGGGCCTGCCGCTGTGGCGGGAGCTCTGGATCTCCGCCCGCGACTCGGTCCGCGTCCTGGTGCGCGTCGCGTTCTACGGGGTGCTGCTCTTCGCCCTCGGGTTCGTCCCCGTCATCGGACAGACCGTGATCCCCGCGCTCGGCTTCTGCGTCACCGGCTACTTCCTCGCCGAGGAGCTCACCGCCGTCGCCCTCCAGCGCCGCGGCATGGTCCTGAAGGACCGGCTCGCGCTGCTGCGCGGCCGCCGGATGGCGGCCCTCGGCTTCGGCGTCCCGCTCGCCCTCGCCTTCGTGGTCCCGCTCGTCGCCGTGTTCCTGATGCCCGGGGCGGTCGCCGGGGCGACGCTGCTGGCCCGCGACCTGACGGCTCCGCCCGCCGCCCCCGAGCCCGCGCCGGCCCCGCACTCGCTGCGCAAGGGCTGAGCCCCCCCGGCGTCAGCGCACCGAGAAGCCGTACACCGTTGTCGAGGCGAACTCCTCGCCCGGGCGCAGCACCGTGCCCGGGAACTCCGGGCGGTTCGGCGAGTCCGGGAAGTGCTGCGTCTCCAGCGCGATCCCGGCGCACGGACCGAAGGGCTCACCGTCGAGGTGGTCCGCGGTGTAGAGCTGGAGCCCCGGCTCCGTCGTACGGACCGTCAGCAGACGCCCGGACCCCGGGTCGTACAGCTCGGCGACCGGCTCCCCGCCGGTCTCCTCCAGCACGTAGTTCGTGTCGTAGTGCGGGCCGACCGGCTTCGCCTCGCGGAAGTCGAAGCGGGTCCCGCCCACCGGCGCGAACTCGCCCGTGGGGACGGACTCCGCGTCCGCCGGCGTGATCAGCCCGGCCGCCAGACGCAGTTCGTGCCCCAGCGCGCTTCCGCTGTCCGCACCGGCCAGGTTCCAGTAGGTGTGGTTCGTCAGGTTCAGCACGGTCGGCGCGTCCGTCGTCGCGCGGTAGCCGATGCGCAGCGCGCCGTCCGCGTCCAGGGTGTACGTCACGCCTACCGTGAGCCGCCCCGGGAAGCCCTCTTCGCCGTCCTGGGCGACCAGGGTGAGCCGCACACCGTCCGGCACCTCCTCGGCGTCCCAGACGCGCTTGTCGAAGCCGCGCTCACCGCCGTGCAGCGTATTGCGGCCCTCGTTCCGGGTGATCCGGTGCGTGTGCCCGTCCAGGACGAAGGAGCCGCCCGCGATCCGGTTCGCGTACCGGCCCACCACGGCGCCGAAGTAGGGGCCCGTGTGCGTCTCGTAGCCCTTGACGTCCGGCATGCCCAGGGCCACCTCCGCCCGGCCGCCGTCCCTGCCGGGCACCTCCACCGACTGCACCACGGCGCCGTACGTCAGCACCCGCACCCGCGTGCCCCCGCGCTCCAGCGTCCAGCGCCCGACCGGCGTGCCGTCGGCGAGGGTGGAGAAGTCTTCGCTGCGTACCGCTGTACCCGTCGTCACGATCAAGGACCCTACGCGGGCGGCCGGGACGCGGTCACCTCGCGGTAGGCGATCTCCGCCAGCCGGGCCTGGCCGTTGCGCCCCGGATGGAACCAGTCCCACTCGCTGAGCTGCTTCCCCGTGAAGCGGTATGCGAAGACCGCCCCGCGGTCGTCACGGCACAGCTCGTCCCGGGCGCAGACGTCCCGCAGTACCTCGTTGTACGCGACCACACGGTCCCGCACCGCCTCGCGCCGTGCGACGGCGGCCGCGCCCATGTCGTCCGCGTCGCCCAGCATCGACCGGCAGATGCCCAGCTTCCAGATCTGCTTGCCGAGCGGGTTCACGCGCCCGGCCGACCAGAGCCGCTTGAGATCGGGGACGCTGGACACGTACAGCTGTGCCTTCGGGGCGGTGGCGCGCAGCCGGCGTACGGCGGCCTCGAACGACACCCGGAAATCCGCCACGGGGGTCATCAGCCGCACGGAGTCGCGGCAGGCGTCGTTCGCGCCGATCATCACGGTGACGAGGGCGGGGTCCTCCTTCGCCGCCAGCGCCATCTGCTCCGGCAGCTGCGCCATCCGTGCGCCGGACACCGCGTGGTTCCAGCTGTGCGCCGGCGCCTTCGACGCCCCCAGCAGGCGTACGGCGAGGCTCCGCACGGCGGTGTCGGTCCCGGTGGCCCAGGACACCTCCGGGCAGTCGGCCAGCACCGAGCAGGCGTCGAAGCCCCGGGTGATGGAGTCCCCGACGGCCGCGACGGACGCGGGGCTCGCGTCCCAGGCGGGCGAGGGGGAGGGGCTGCGCGGCCCGGCGGCACCCGGGACGGCGCCTTCCCGGCCGGAGGACGTGCATCCCGTGAGCACGGCGCCCGCGACGACCGCGACCGCCGTCAGAGTGGTACCGCCCCTGCGGACCCGGCGGCGTGACGAACGCTCGGGCATCACTCTCTCCCCTCCGCTCACACGGGTGATTGTGCCCCTGGCACAACCGGACAGCCCCAGGTGGCGGGCCCGCGCGCCCTCGCGGGTGAAAGCTGAGGGAATCATGGGCCCGGGACCGACGGTACGTCACACGCCCGGCCCCGGCGCACGGTAGTTTTTCCCCGTCGAACCAGTGGCGCCCGACCGGCCCGCGTATGAATCGGCGGGGTCCGGTAAGTTATCTCACGTCACATACTGTCCCTTTTCAGGAGATTCACTCCCGATGCTGTTTACTGATGACAACCTCGGGAGCCGGCCGGGAAGAGGCGGTACGGGCGCGAGGCCGCTGGGGAAGGCGAACCTCGTCCCACACTGGAGGTCCCGGTGACGACACGTGGAGTCCTGTACGTTCACTCCGCACCGCGCGCGCTGTGCCCGCATGTCGAATGGGCGGTGGCGGGTGTGCTCGGTGTGCGGGTCCAGCTCGACTGGATCAGACAGCCGGCCTCGCCCGGCACCTGGCGGTCCGAATTCTCGTGGAAGGGCCGCGCCGGCACCGCGTCGGAGCTCGCCTCCGCGCTGCGCGGCTGGGACATGCTGCGCTTCGAGGTGACGGCCGAGCCGTGCCCGACGGCCGAGGGCGAGCGCTACAGCTCCACGCCCGGCCTCGGCATCTTCCACGCCGTCACCGGCATGCACGGCGACATCCTGATCCCCGAGGACCGGCTGCGGGCTGCCCTGGCACGCTCGGTGAGCGGCGAGACCGACCTGGAGGCCGAGGTCGCCAAGCTCCTGGGCAAGCCCTGGGACGACGAACTGGAGTCCTTCCGGCACGCGGGTGAGGGCGCCCCCGTCCGCTGGCTGCACCAGGTCGTCTGACCCCGCCCCGCCCCGCCCCGCCCGGCGCCGCCCGCCCCGCCGTACGCGCGCGGGCGCGGCACCGCGCCGACGCGCCGCCCCGGACACCGACCGCCCCCGCAGACCCCGAGCCGTACGGCCGTCCGGGGCCCACGCACCGGACGCGGCACGCGAAAGGCCCGCGCCCCCGGCGGAAACCGCCGAGCGGGGAGCGGGCCTTGCGTGGATCAGACGGTCAGACGGAGCGGAACGCGAGCACCACGTTGTGGCCGCCGAAACCGAACGAGTTGTTGATCGCGGCGATCGAACCCTCGGGCAGCGCGCGCGGCTCACCGCGCACGATGTCGGCGTCGACGTCCGCGTCGAGCTCGTCGACGTTGATCGTGGGCGGCGCCATCCGGTGCCGCAGCGCCAGCACGGTCGCCACGGTCTCGATACCGCCCGCGCCACCGAGGAGGTGGCCCGTCATCGACTTCGTGGCGGAGATCGCGACGTGGTCCAGGTCGTCGCCCAGCACCTGGCGCAGCGCCTTGATCTCGGCGATGTCACCCTGCGGGGTGGACGTGGCGTGCGCGTTCAGGTGAACGACCTCGGACGGCTTCAGGTCCGTGGAGTCCAGCAGGTTCCGCATCGCGGCGGCGATCCCGCGCCCACTGGGCTCGGGCTGCGCGATGTGGTGGGCGTCGGCGGACAGGCCCTGGCCCAGCACCTCGCAGTAGACCCGGGCGCCACGCGCGGCGGCGTGCTCCGCGGACTCCAGGATCACGACGCCGGCACCCTCGCCGAGGACGAAGCCGTCCCGGCCGGTGTCGTACGGACGCGAGGCCTTCTCGGGCTCGTCGTTGCTCTTGGACATCGCCATCATGTTGGCGAACGCGGCGATCGGCAGCGGGTGGATCGCCGCCTCGGTGCCGCCCGCGACGACCACGTCGGCACGGCCGGTGCGGATCATCTCGACGGCGTATCCGATGGCCTCGGCACCCGACGCGCAGGCCGAGACCGGCGTGTGGACGCCCGCCTGGGCGTTGACCTCGAGGCCGACGTTGGCCGCCGGGCCGTTGGGCATGAGCATGGGCACGGTGTGCGGGGAGACGCGGCGTACGCCCTTCTCCTTCAGCACGTCGTACTGGTCGAGCAGGGTGATCACGCCGCCGATGCCGGAGGCGATGACCGAGCCCAGACGCTCGGGCTGGATCTTCTCGTCCTCACCGGCCTTGCCGGTGAAGCCCGCGTCCGCCCACGCCTCGCGGGCCGCGATCAGCGCGAACTGCGCCGAGCGGTCCAGCTTGCGGGCGAGCGGGCGGGGCAGAACCTCGCTCGGGTCGACGGCCGCGAGGGCGGCGATCCGTACGGGCAGTTCGGCGAAACGTTCGCCCTCGAGAGGCTTGACGCCGGAGCGGCCGGCCATCAGACCTTCCCAGGTCGATGCGGAGTCGCCACCCAGCGGAGTGGTTGCGCCGATACCGGTGACGACCACGGTGCGATTGGTCGGGCTCACTGGAAAATCTTCTCCACGTGTAGAGGGTCGTGAATCAGCGGCGCCACCGCCGGGTGGCGACACACGGAACGGGCTGGGGTCAGCCCTGGTGCTTCAGGATGTACTCGGCAGCATCGCCGACCGTCTTGAGGTTCTTGACGTCCTCGTCGGGGATCTTGACGTCGAAGCGCTCCTCGGCGGCGACGACGACCTCGACCATGGACAGCGAGTCGACGTCCAGGTCGTCGGTGAAGGACTTGTCCAGCTGGACGTCCTCGACCGGGATACCGGCGATCTCGTTGACGATCTCGGCGAGACCGGTGACGATCTCTTCCTGAGTGGCGGCCATGTTGGCGCTCCTTCGATGTGTTTCTGCAGGGTTCGGGCGAGCGGACCGAAAGGTCCGGTGTGCCTAGGGGAGGGTAACGACCGTCGCGGCGTAGACGAGACCCGCCCCGAAGCCGATGATGAGCGCCGTGTCGCCGCTCTTTGCCTGGCCGGTCGCCAGAAGCCGCTCCATGGCGAGCGGAATCGAGGCGGCCGACGTGTTGCCGGTGGTTTCCACGTCACGGGCGACCGTGACGTGCTCCGGCAGCTTGAGTGTCTTCACCATCGAGTCGATGATCCGCATGTTGGCCTGGTGCGGGATGAAGACATCCAGGTCCTCCGGCGAGATCCCGGCCGCTTCCAGCGCCTGCTGGGCGACCTTGGCCATCTCGAAGACGGCCCAGCGGAAGACCGCCTGGCCCTCCTGCGTGATGGCCGGGAACTTGACCTCGCCCCGCTCGTTGAGCGGCAGGTTCGAGACGTCGCCGATGTGGAAGTCGTTCCATGCCACGGTCTGCTTGATCGTCTCGGACTTGTCGCCCTCGGAACCCCAGACCGTGGGGCCGATGGCGGGGTCCTGGGACGGGCCGACCACGACCGCGCCCGCGCCGTCACCGAACAGGAAGGCCGTCGCGCGGTCCTCCAGGTCGGTGAGGTCGCTGAGCCGCTCGACACCGATGACGAGCACGTACTCCGCCGAGCCCTCGACGATCATGCCCTTGGCGAGGGTGAGGCCGTAGCCGAACCCCGCGCAGCCGGCCGAGATGTCGAAGGCGGCGGGCTTGCCCGCGCCGATCCGGTGCGCGATGTCCGTCGCGACGGCGGGGGTCTGCTTGAAGTGCGAGACGGTGGAGACGATGACTCCGCCGATCTGCTCGGGAGTGATCCCGGCGTCCGCGATGGCCTTGCCCGAGGCCTCCACCGACATCATCGACACGGTCTCCTCGTCGGAGGCCCAGTGCCGGGTGGCGATACCGGAGCGGGAGCGGATCCACTCGTCGGACGAGTCGATCGTCTCGAGGATCACCTCGTTGGGCACGACACGGGTCGGGCGGTAGCCGCCGACGCCCATGATCCGTGCGTACGGGGCGCCCTTGCTGGGCTTGATCTTCGACATGCTCGCGGGCTCCTTAGGCACCCGCGTGCTCGGAGATGAGCGCGCGGGCGGCGTCGAGGTCGTCGGGGGTCTTGAGCGCGAGGGTCTTCACGCCGGGCAGCGCGCGCTTGGCGAGCCCGACCAGCGTGCCACCGGGCGCCGCCTCGACGATGGCCGTGACACCGAGGGCCTTGAAGGTCTCCATGCACAGGTCCCAGCGGACCGGGTTGGCGACCTGGCCGACGAGCCGCGAGATGACCTCGTCGCCGGTGGCGACCGTCTTCCCGTCGGCGTTCGACACGTACGTCACCTTCGGGTCGGCGACCTTCAGGGCGGCGGCGGCGTCGCGGAGCCTGTCCACGGCCGGAGCCATGTGGTGCGTGTGGAACGCGCCCGCCACCTTGAGGGGAACCACCCGGCGCACGCCTTCCGGCATGTCGTCGAGCAGGGCGGCGATCTGCGCCGCGGTGCCCGCGGCGACGATCTGGCCGCCGCCGTTGACGTTGGCCGGGGTGAGCCCCAGCTTCTCCAGGTGCGGGACCGTGACCTCGGGTTCGCCGCCGAGGAGGGCGGCCATGCCCGTCTCGGTGATCGCGGCGGCCTCGGCCATGCCGAGACCCCGGGTGCGGACGAAGCGGAGCGCCGCCTCGTCCTCGACGACGCCGGCGAGCGCGGCGGCGGTGATCTCACCGACGCTGTGGCCCGCGACGAGGTCGGGGGAGGCGTCCAGGGCGGACGCCGAGAGGAGACCGGCGGCGACGAGCAGCGGCTGGGCCACCGCCGTGTCGCGGATCTCGTCCGCGTCCGCCTTCGTGCCGTAGTGGGCGAGGTCGAGCCCGATGGCCTCGGACCAGCCCGCGATGCGGTCTGCGGCACCGGGGAGTTCGAGCCAGGGAGTCAGGAAGCCGGGCGTCTGAGCGCCTTGGCCGGGAGCGACGAGTACGAGCACCCTCACACTCTCTCTTGTGGACGGCCCCGGACGCCCGTGGGGACAGGGACGAAGAACCGTCAGGGGAATTGTTGAAGTTCGACAAAAGTCTAGAGCTGGGAGTCGCCGTCGGCCAAGCGCCCCAGGATGAGGGCGATCCGCAGCGTGAACGCGGAACGCACGTCCGAGGGTGACCATCCGGTGACGTCGGTCACACGTCGCAGCCGGTAGCGCACGGTATTGGGGTGCACGAACAGCATCCGGGCCGCGCCCTCCAGGCTGCTCGCCTGTTCGAGATACACACTCAACGTCTCCAGAAGTGCCGAGCCCGCTTCTTCGAGCGGTCTGTAGATCTCCTCCACCAGCTGATCGCGTGCGGCCGGGTCACCCGCCATCGCGCGCTCCGGAAGGAGATCGTCCGACAACACGGGGCGCGGCGCGTCCTGCCACGCCGAACAAGCCTTGAGCCCGGCCGCCGCCGCCTGCGCGGACCGGGTGGCCGCGAGCAGGTCGGGCACCACGGGCCCGGCGACGACGGGGCCGGCGGCGTACGGGCCGATCAGCGACTTCGCCACGTTCAGGGGGTTGTCGCTGCCGCCGGCGATCACGACCAGGCGGTGGCCGAGCACTCCGGTCAGGACCTGGAGCTTCGCGTGCCGCGCGGCCCGCCGGATGGCCTCCACGGTGAGCTCGCTGTCCCCTTCCGGGGCGGTGCCGAGCACGACGCAGACGTGCTCGGGGGAGTTCCAGCCGAGCGCCGCCGCCCGGGACACGGCACCCTCGTCCGCCTCGCCCGACAGCACCGCGTTCACGACGAGCGACTCCAGCCGGGCGTCCCACGCGCCGCGGGCCTCGGCGGCCTGCGCGTACACCTGGGCGGTGGCGAAGGCGATCTCGCGCGCGTAGACGAGCAGGGCCTCACGCAGCACCGACTCGTCGCCGGGCGCCGCGACCTCGTCGATCGCGGCCTCCATGACCTCGATCGTCGTACGCACCATCTCCACGGTCTGGCGCAGGGTGATGGCCCTGGTCAGCTCGCGCGGAGCGGTGCCGAACACGTCGGTGGAGATCGCCTGCGGCGTCTCCGGGTGACGGAACCACTCCGTGAACGCGGCGATGCCGGCCTGGGCGACCAAGCCGATCCAGGACCGGTTCTCCGGGGGCATGGCCCGGTACCACGGAAGCGCCTCGTCCATGCGGGCGATGGCGTTGGCGGCCAGCCGGCCGGAGGACTGCTCCAGGCGTTTCAGGGTCGCGGCGTGGAGATGGGCGTCGTTCGCGGCGGGCTGCTCAGGATCGGGTCGGGGCACGGACACAAGACTGCCTTATCGGGACACGAACCCGGAGGGGCGGGGCGGCCGACCGGCCACCGGGGATACCGTGGGGACGTGATGGACGTACGCCGCTCCGGCGACCGCTTCCGCGGCGGGGACCCGGCCACGGGTGACTCCGCGGGCATCGAGACGCTGCACGCCTTCTCCTTCGGGCGGTTCTACGACCCGGACAACCTGCGGTTCGGCCCGATCCTGGCGTGCAACGAGGAGCGTCTCGCCCCGGGGGCCGGCTTCGACGAGCACCCGCACAGCCACACCGAGATCGTCACGTGGGTGGTGGAGGGCGAACTCACCCACCGTGACTCGGCCGCGCACGCCACCGTCGTACGGGCCGGTGACGTCCAGCACCTCAGTTCGGGCGGCGGCGTGCGTCATGTCGAGCGCAACGACGGGGCAAGCCCGCTGACGTTCGTTCAGATGTGGCTGGCGCCCCTGGAGCCCGGTGGCGAACCCGCGTACACCCACGTCGCCGGGATAGCGGACTCCACGCCGTACGCCCTGCCGGAGGCGGGTGCGATGCTCCACGTCCGCCGCCAGTCCGAGGGCGAACGCACCGCCGTGCCCGACGCGGTGGGCGTCTACGTCCACGTCGTGCGCGGGCGGGTGCTCCTCGGGGGCGAGGAGCTGGGTCCGGGCGACTCGGCGCGGATCACCGGGGCGAGCGGTCTGGAGCTGGAGGCGCTGGAGCGGTCCGAGACCCTGGTCTGGGAGCTCGCCTCGGTGTGAGGTCGGGTGCGCCCCGGCCGTGCGTCCCGGCGGATTTTCAGGGGTGCGTCCCCCAGGTGCGTCCCGGAGGCGCGCTCCCCTTAGCGGGAGGCGAGTTCCGCCAGCACCGCGTCGGTGAACTCCGGCCAGACCTCGGCGGCCCACGGCCCGAAGGCCCGGTCCGTCAGCGCGACACAGGCCGCGCCGGCCGCCGGGTCGATCCACAGGAAGGTGCCGGACTGGCCGAAGTGCCCGAAGGCGGCGGGCGAGGACGAGGATCCCGTCCAGTGCGGCGCCTTGGAGTCGCGGATCTCGAAGCCCAGCCCCCAGTCGTTGGGGTTCTGGTGTCCGTAACCGGGGAGCACGCCCTTGAGGCCGGGGTGGACGACGGTCTGCGCCGCCAGCACCGTGCGCGGATCGAGCAACCGGGGGGCCTGCACCTCCGCGGCGAAGCGCGCGAGGTCGTCCACGGTCGAGACGCCGTCCTTGGCGGGCGAGCCCTCCAGCGTCGTCGCCGTCATGCCCAGCGGCTCCAGCACCGCCTGGCGCACGTACTCGGGGAACGGGATGTCGGTCGCCTTCGCGATGTGGTCGCCCAGCACCTCGAAGCCCGCGTTGGAGTAGAGGCGCCGCGTGCCGGGTGCCGCCGTGACCCGGTGTTCGTCGAAGGCGAGGCCGCTGGTGTGCGCGAGGAGGTGGCGCACCGTGGAGCCCTCGGGCCCGGCCGGCTCGTCCAGCTCGACGGCGCCCTCCTCGTACGCCACCAGCGCCGCGTAGGCCGCGAGCGGCTTGCTGACGGAGGCCAGCGGGAAGCGGTGCGCGGTGGGACCGTGGGCGCCCACCGTGGTGCCGTCCGCGGTGACGACGGCGGCGGCCGCGGTGGGTACGGGCCAGTTCTCGATCATCGCGAGGCTCTGCATGGGTACGAGCCTAAACGGCGAACGCCACCCGGCCGCGCTTGCCTGGAGTGCACTCCAAGGTTCTAGCGTGGGGGCATGACGGTGATGGAGAGCACTTCCGCACGGACGGACACCTGCGCTTCCGCCCCCAAGGCGCATCCGCGCCCCGAGGGGCAGGACCGCTACACCATCAGCGAGGTCGTCGCGCTCAGCGGGCTCACCGCCCACACGCTGCGCTGGTACGAACGGATCGGGCTGATGTCGCACGTCGACCGCTCGCACACGGGCCAGCGCCGCTTCACCAACCGCGACCTGGACTGGCTGGCCTTCGTGGGCAAGCTCCGGCTCACCGGGATGCCGGTCGCCGACATGGTCAGGTACGCGGAGCTGGTCCGCGAGGGCGAGCACACCTTTGCCGAACGCCAGGAGCTGCTGGAGGCGACCCGCCGCGACGTGAGGGAGCGGATCGCCGAGCTGCAGGGCACGCTCGCCGTCCTCGACTTCAAGATCGACTTCTATGGCGGCGCCCGCGCGGCGTCGGAGAGGGCCTGACGAATGACCGGTACCGGAAAGATCGCCACGACGACGCTCGGGACCGACGGCCCCCGGACCGGAGTCCAGGGCCTCGGCTGCATGGGGATCAGCGAGTTCTACGGCGACACCGACGAGGCGGCGGCCCGGGACACCCTGGAGGCCGCGCTGGAAGCGGGCGTCACCCTGTTCGACACCGCGGACGTCTACGGCCGCGGCGCCAACGAGACGTTCCTCGCGCCGTTCGTCGCCGCGCACCGCGACGAGATCACGCTGGCCACGAAGTTCGCCATTGAGCGGACCGACGACCCGCACTACCGCGGGGTACGCAACGACCCGGCGTACATCCGTCGGGCCGTCGAGGCGAGCCTGCGCCGGCTGGGCACCGACGTCATCGACCTGTACTACATGCACCGCCGGGACCCGCTCGTCCCGCTCGCCGAATCGGTCGGCGCGATGGCCGAACTGGTGCGGGAGGGCAAGGTCGGGCAGCTGGGCCTGAGCGAGGTGACCGGGGCGGAACTGCGCGAGGCCCACGCGGTGCACCCGATCGCCGCCCTGCAGTCCGAGTGGTCGCTCTTCAGCCGGGACGTCGAGCGGAGCGCCGTCCCGGCGGCCGCCGAGCTCGGGGTGACCCTGGTGCCGTACTCCCCGCTCGGGCGCGGATTCCTGACCGGCGCGTTCGCGGACGCCGGCAAGGAGCTGGGCGCGGACGACTTCCGCACCCACCAGCCCCGCTTCACCGGCGAGAACGCGAGGACCAACTCGGCTCTGCTGGAGCCGGTGCACGAGATCGCGGCCGCACACGGCGCGACGGCCGCGCAGGTCGCCCTCGCCTGGGTGCAGCAGCGGTCCGAGGTGCACGGCCTGTCCGTCGTGCCGATCCCGGGCACGCGCAGGCGCAGCCGCCTGCTGGAGAACGCCGGCGCGACCCGGCTGACGCTGTCCGAGCGGGAACTCCTGGCGCTGGAACCCCTCGCGGGCCAGGTGGCGGGCGACCGCTACCCGGACATGAGCAGCACGGCCACCGCACGCGAATAACCGCTCAGGCCAGCCGCAGGGCGAACACCGCGAAGCCCGCCGCGAGCAGTCCGGCGGCGGCCCGGCGGACGTTCCCCGCCCGGCCGCCCGGCTCCCAGGGCTCCTCGAAGCGGCGGGCGTACCGCGCGATCGGCACCAGCAGAGCGGCGAACACCGGCAGCCACGCCAGTCGCGCCACGATCCAGCCCGCCGAGTCCGGGCTCGTCGTCAGCCCCGGCACCACGCCGGCCAGGGAGGCCGGGACCGCGGCGGCGAGCATCGCCGTCTGGTGCCAGCACAGGATCGTCATCGCCGACAGATTGACCACCACGACGGGGGCCCAGAGAGCGGGACGGCGCAGCGCCCGGCCGATCCGTCCGTGCAGCAGGACCGCCGCGCCGCTCTGCGCCGAGGCCAGCGCGAGGACCAGCAGTGACGGCGGATGCGAATTGGTCCGCGCCTCACCCGGTACGCCGACCATCGACGCCGGGTAGTGCAGGCCGAGCAGCAGCAGGGCGAACAGGGCGGTGCCACCGACGAGCAGGAGCCGGGCTCCGCGCCCGGAGAGACGGCCCTGCCCCCAGCAGACGCCGAGCTGATAGGCGAAGAGCCACCCGGGAAGGATGTTCAGCAGCCCGGTCCAGGGCGGCACGGCGTCCGCGTACGGCCCGTAGCGCAGGAAGTCGACCACCGCGACGGACCCGATCAGCGGGGCCGCCGCCCACCCGCCGAACCTCCGGGCCAGGCGCACGCAGCAGGGCGTGAGCGCCGTGACCACGGCGTACACCCCCACGAACCAGAGCGGCTGGATCACCAGCTTCGCCCCCGTGCGCAGGGTGTCCCCGGGCACCCCGGCGGCGTACAGCAGCGGGATCATCAGCGCCCACACGGCGGTCACCCCGAGCACCGGCCTGCCCAGCCGGACCATGCGGCCGCGCAGCCACGCCCTGCCGGTGGACGGCCTGCGGTGGTAGGAGAGGACGGAGGCGCGGCCGCCGACGAGGAAGAAGACGCCCAGCATCTGGAGCCCCCAGCTCACCGGGGCGAACCCGCCGAACGCGGACAGCGGGCTGGCGTTGTGCAGGGTGCCGTCGTCGTCCCGGGTGAACCCTCCGAGGAGCCAGTGACCCGTCGGCACGGCCATCAGCGCGAGGGCGCGCAGCCCGTCGACCGCACGGTCGCGGTGGCCCGGGGTGGCCGCGTCGATCCGGGAGACCACCTGCCGCACTCCCACGCTCACCGGGAGCCCCCCTCGGCGATGGCCGCGAAGGCGCGGAGCGAGTCCGTGCCGGGAGCGAAGTACCCGGTGTGGCCCTTCGCGTCCTCGGCGGGCACCCGGCGGGCACCGAACGCCGCGCCGGCAGGGTCCGGGCCGTGCCCGAGACCCGCGACGCGGACGTGCGGCACGTCGTCGATCCAGTCGGTGTCGTCCTTGGCGGCCCAGACGCGCGCCCCGGTGCGCAGACCGGCCACGTCGTCGGCGCGCATCCCGGGGGAGCCGAGCACCACCAGATCCGTGGCGCCGAGACCGGGGGCCGCGAGCCCGCAGACCACCGAGCCGTAGCTGTGGCAGAACACGACGGGCGAGGGCAGGCCGTCGGCCGCCAGCCCCGCCGCGAACCGGGTCAGCCGTCGGGCGCCGGCCTCGGCCAGGCCCCCGGTCGCCGCGTCCAGGCCGAGCCCGACCGGCGTGGTGTAACCCGCCCAGGCGATCACCGCGCTGCCCGGACCCGTCTCGGCGTACAGCGACTTCGCCATGCCCGCCGGCGTGCCGTACACGTCGTTCCTCCGGTCGAAGGTTCCTGCGTCGATGTCCGATCCGGGGACGACGACGGACACGTGCCGTGCCGTGCGCAGGTCGCCGAACACCTCGGCGACCTGGCCGCGGCCCCGGGGGTCGAACGCGAGGATCTGCCGGCCGGGCGCGCCGAGACGGATGAGCCGTGGGTCCGGGGAGGCCCTCAGCGCAAGGGCGTTGGCGCGGTAGCGGAGCTCCAGCGGCGTCCCGTCGAGGTTGCCGACGACCGAGGGGTGGCGCTCCAGCAGGAGTTGCCGCTCCCGGTCGCCCAACCCGGCGAAGAAGAGCGCCACGTCGTCCGGCGCCGCGCTGCCCGGGTCCGGCAGCTGCCGCCCCAGCGCCCCGTCGGCCCGCCATGAGGCGCTGCCCGGCGGCGGCCCCGTCACCGCCCGCTGACCGGTCCCGGACGCCCATCCCGCCGTCCCCGCCACCACTGTGGCCGCCAGTGCGACCGCGGCCAGCGTCCTCGCGAACCGTCGCATCGTGCCCTCCCCGTCCGGTGTGAGCACGCCGGACGGCGTGCCGGAGAGGAAAGTAGGCGGGCGGCAGGTGACCGTGCGTCACCCCGGGGAGCCAACTGCGCGGTGATACCGGGGTAGGGGGAGTACGGGGGGAGACCCCCACCGCCGTGCGGGGGGAAGCCGCCCCCGGCTACTGGTCCCCGGGGGCCACCAGCCCCGACTCGTACGCGAAGACCACCGCCTGCGCCCGGTCCCGGACGCCGAGCTTGGCCAGCACCCGGCCGACGTGCGTCTTCACGGTCTGCTCGGCCAGCACCAGCCGCGCCGCGATCTCCTGGTTCGACAGGCCCCGGGCGATCAGCTCCAGGACCTCCCGCTCCCGGGGGGTCAGGCCGTTCAGCCGCAGCGCGGGGCCTCCTGCCGGCACCGCGGGGCGCTGCCGCGCGAAGTCCGCGATGAGCCGCCGGGTCACGGACGGCGCGAGGAGCGCGTCGCCCGCCGCCACGACCCGCACCGCCGAGATCAGGTCCGCGGGCGGGGCGTCCTTCAGCAGGAAGCCGGAGGCCCCGGCGCGCAGCGCCTCGTAGACGTAGTCGTCCACGTCGAACGTGGTGAGCATGAGGACCTTCGGCCGGTGGACCACCCCGGCCGGCGGGCTCAACAGCTCGCGGGCCGCCGCCAGTCCGTCCATCTCCGGCATCCGGACGTCCATCAGCACGACGTCGGGATGCACGGCCCTGCCGACCTCCACACCCCGCCGCCCGTCCGGTGCCTCGCCCACCACGTCGATGTCGGCCTGGGCGGACAGCAGGGCGGCGAACCCCGCCCGCACCATGGCCTGGTCGTCGACGATGATCACGCGGATGGTCACAGGTCCTCCGGGGTCGGTACTGCCGAGGGCGGGCGGGACGGCGGCAGCGGGAGCCGGGCCGCCACCCGGAAGCCCCCGTCCGGCAGCGGGCCGGTGTCGAGGCTGCCGCCGGTCAACCGTACGCGTTCGCGCATGCCCACCAGCCCGTGTCCCGTCCCCGACACCTCCAGGGGCGAACCCGGGCCCCGCGCGGGCCCGTTGACCACCAGCACCGTCAGCCGGCCGTCCCGCACCGAGACCGACACCCTGGTCGGCGCACCCGGCGCGTGCCGCACCACGTTGGCCAGCGCCTCCTGCACGATGCGGTACGCCGACAGGTCCACGGCCTGCGGGACCTCGCCCCGCTCCACCGCCTCCCGCACCCCCGCGGCGAGCGACAGCTCGGCCGGGAGCCCCGCGCGTACCGTCGCCTCCACCAGCTGCTGCACCCGGTCCAGCCCCGGCTGCGGGGACAGCTCGCCCCGGCTGCCGTCACTGCGCAGCACGGACAGCAGCCGCCGCATCTCGGCCAGGGACTCCCGGGCGCCGGCCGCGATCGACGCGAACTCGGCGCGCGCCTCGGCGGAGAGCCCGGCCACCCGGTACGGGGCCGAGTCGGCCTGCACCGTGATCACCGACATGTGGTGCGCGACCACGTCGTGCAGCTCACGGGCGATCCGGGTGCGCTCCTCCAGCAGCGTGCGCTGCGCCCGCTCGGCCTCGCTGATGGTCTCCTGCTCGACGAGCCGGCGCTGGACCTCGCTCCGCTCGCGCACGGCGGCGCCGATGACCAGCACCACCCCGCCGAGGACGAGCAGCAGCAGCGCGCCGCCGTCGCTGCGGGCTGGCGCGGCCAGGTGCAGCGCCAGCCCCGCCAGCGCGGTGACCAGCCAGACGCCGATCACCGTGGTCCGGCGTTCGCGCAGTCCGAGGGCCAGCAGCACGAACAGGCAGCCGATCAGCGTGGGCGGGGGCCACGGCCAGATGACGTCCGGGTCCGGGGGCTGTCCCAGCAGCACCACGGCGCCCACGGTGTCGGCGGTGAAGACGATCCACCAGGCCTGCAGCGGGCGGTGCGCCAGCATGAGCAGGGGGGCGGTCTGCCCGACCGCCAGCGCTCCGGCGACCCCGCCGCCCAGGTGGTAGTCGTCGGCCAGCACCTGGATCGTGACGGGGACGAACACGGCGGTCAGGGCGGTCACCACCGCGTACGGGAGCAGCCGCAGCCAGCGGCTCGGTGAGTCCGCGAACGGCGGGACCGGCGGGTGGGAGGCGCGGGACAGCGCGTGGGCGAGCTCGCGCAGACTGCGGCGGGCGGCGCTCGGCGGACCGTCCGCGGAGGGCGTGGACGGGGGCGGCGGCCCGGCGGGAGACGTGGTCATGATCCGGTCAGGGTAGGCACGGAGTACGCCGGAGGGCGTCATACCAGGGGGCCGGCCGCGGACCCCGGCACCCGTACCGGAGTAGGGGTGCCGGGTAGCGCTGAGGCCCGCCGGGGCCGTCTACAGCTCGGCGAGCAGTTCCGTCTTCTTCGCGGTGTACTCGGCGTCCGTGACCAGACCGGCCCGGTGGAGGTCGCCGAGGTGCCGTATCCGCTCGGCGATGTCCGCCGGATCGCGCCGGCCGCCCACGGGGACGGGCGCCGTCGCGACCGGTACCGGCTGGGTGCGCCGGACGGACTCCAGGACCGCCGCGGCGAAGGGCAGAGACTCGTGGACCTGCCCGTATCCCAGGCCGAACACCACGGAGGCGGGGTCCTGGTCCGGCTGCACGCGCGGCGCGGACGGGAGCGGCGCCGTGTCCTGCCCCGATGCGCCCGGTTCGGCGCCGCGCGGCACCAGCCGGAGATACCCCTCGAACGCCTCGGGGGAGCGCCACTCGATCCCGCCCAGGTCCGCCACCGCGAACGTCTGGTCGCCCGCCTTCCACTTGGCGCTGGACGCACCCGTCCAGTACCAGCGGAAGGAGACCACGGTCCCGTCGAACCCCGCCCGGCCGTCGTACGCCTTGAAGTGCACGGGCGCCTCGGGGGCCGTCACCATGAAGCGCTCCGCGGGCAGGGAGGCCTCGGGGCCCAGCACGGCCCGCAGTTCTTCGGCGTAGTAGTCGGCGAGCGTCTCCCGCTCGGCGGGCAGCACCAGGCGGTAGGGGTCGCAGCCCTCCTTGAGCTGCCCGGCCGCGGCCTCGAGCAGCGGATCGGCGCCCGGTCTCGGCACCGCGTGCAGAACCACCGTGCTCCGCTTGCCGGGGGTCAGTGTCACCGCCGACAACGCCGCGTACGGAACGCGGCGTTCACGCAGGCTCTGCAAGAGCCTCGGCGTGCGGATCCCCCGTTCGAAGCGGATGAGCAAGGAGTCCGTGTCGAACTCCCAGGTGGCATGAATTCCGGCCAGCACATCACCCATGTGCCTCATCGTATGTGGCACGGCCCCGCACGTCCCCCCTCGGTACAGGCGAAATCGGGCAGGCCGTTCGCCGTTCTCACGCGCGCCGGACGAGTTTCTACGCGCGTCGGCCGTCCGCGTCACCGGAGATTTCCCGGTGGCACGCCTGATCGCTGTTCGCGCAACTGACCGAGTCATAGGCGCCCACGCCGATCGCGGCGAAGTTGTCGAGACTCTCCGTGCCCGGCTCGAAGTAGCCGCTGTGCCCGACCGCCCCGCTCGCGGACACGATCCGGGCACCGAAGTCCGGGTCGACCGGATCCGCACCGTGGCCCAGTCCGCCGACCGCCAGATTCGGTACGTCGGCGATCCAGTCACCGCTGTCCCGCATCGCCCACACCCGCGCCCGGGTGTGGAGGCCGGCCGCGCTGTCCGCGCGCATCCCCGGGCTTCCCGCGACCGCGATGTCGGACACCCTGGACGGCAGGGCGCGGGCGGCGACCCCGCACACCACGGAGCCGTAGCTGTGGCAGACCAGTGTCACGTCCGAGAGCCCCGGCAACCCGCTCACCAGCGCGTTCAGTCGCTCAGCACCTTCCCTCGCGAGCCCGCCCAGCACCGCGTCCATGCCGATGCCGGCGGGCGCCGTGTAGTCGGCCCAAGCGATGACGGCCGTACGGGAGCCGGGGCGTGCCGCGCGCTCGGCGCCGTACAGCGACCGCGCCATGCCGACGGGCGCGGCGTTCGTCTTGGGGCCGGTGCGCTCCAGGGTCAGCAGATTCGTGTCGACCCCCGGCACCACGACCGAGACCCGGTCGGCGCGGTCCAGGTCGCCGAAGACCTCGGCCGCACGGCCGCGTCCGGAGGGGTCGAAGGCCAGGATCTGGCGGTCCCCCGCGAGGAGGGACCGGAAGCGTTCCAGCCGGAGTACGGCCTGCCGGCGCCCGTCCGGTGACAGCCGCACGTCCTTCGCGCGCTGCTGCTCCGCCGTCTCCGCGTCCGCCAGCGCGTGCCGGTTGGCCCGGTAGCGCAGGGCGGACGGCGCGCCGTTCAGGTTCCCCACCACGAGCGGGTACGAGTCGGCCAGAGCGACCTGCTGGCCCGCCGTGAGCGTCGCGAAGAAGTGGGCCAGCCGGTAGGCCGGGGCTTCGGGGTCCGGCAGCGCGTGACCGGCTATACGGTCCTTCGCCCAGGAGGCGAGCGCGATCTCGCGCGGCGCGGCTGCGTGCTGGTGGCGCACGGCGGTCCATCCGGTGGTCGCCAGCATCACGAACACGACCGCGATGGCGAGCAGTGCGCGCCATGCGGTGATCGTGGGGGAGGAGTCGAAGGAAGTCACTGCGCCCCACCCTAGGAGACGCGCACCCGAGGTCGTCGCAGGGGTGACACGGATCACTCGGGCGAAGGGAATTGGCCACCCGTCTCTCACGCTCCGTGCGCGCCGGACGCACACTCAGGCGCGCCCGACGGACTGTCGATGTCCGAAATGCCGGATACGTTCCGCGTGTTGTGAGTTCGGCCATGTCCTCACGATGAGGTGTCCGGCACATGTGTGCGGTTCGGGTGAGCGCGTTCCTATGCGGCGCGCCAGTTCTCGGAGAGCGCAGGTCCGAGGTGATCCAGGTGGAGTTCGGTCAGTTCCGCGAGCGCCTCCAGGCCGCCGTCCCGGCCGCCGCTCCACAACTGGCCGGTCAGGCGCATCACCCCGGCGAACGCCGCGACCGCGACCCGGGGGCGCGGATCCGTCTCCGGATCCAGACCCTCACGCTCCGCCACCACCAGGGTGGTCTGCCGCTCCAGGCCGACGCTCCGCCGCATGTGCGCGGCGAGCAGTGCCGGGGTCGATTCGATCATGCGGTAGGTGCGGATCCGGAGTTCGGCGGTGTCGTCGCTGCCGGCCGTCTCGGGAGCGGCGTTCCAGGCGATCAGGATCGCGCGGCGCATTGCCTCGAAAGGGGTCTCCGCTGCGGGCCGTTGACGGAGCTCGACGAGGAAGCGCGCCTCGATGGCGTCCTGTACGGCGAAGGCGGCCGCCTCCTTGTTCGCGAAGTAGCGGAAGAAGGTGCGCTGGGAGACCTCCACCGCGTCGGCGATCTCGTCGACGGTGGTCGTGTCGTACCCCTGGGCGGCGAAGAGTCCGAGAGCGGCCCGCAGCAGAGCCTCACGGGTGCGCGCCTTCTTGCGCTCGCGCAATCCGGCCGGGGCCCCGGGAGGAGGGGGGCCCGGTGTCTGCCTGCGTGTCACGTGCTGGACCTCTTTCCACTGCTTTGCGCAGATCAGCCTACCTGTGAGCTACATGACGGTTACCGTCTTGTGAATTGGTTTGTCGACTGTCAGTGGCTGACATAATCTCCAGCGCATGACTAGTCAGACCACAGTCGAGAAGGCGCCGCGGGAGCCTCAGGACACCGTCGTCCCCGCACCGGCGAAAGGGCTGCGCGGCCACCCGTGGCTGACGCTCTTCGCCGTCGCCATCGGCGTGATGATGGTGGCGCTGGACGGCACGATCGTCGCGATCGCCAACCCCGTCATCCAGCAGGACCTCGGCGCCTCGCTCGCCGACGTCCAGTGGATCACCAACGGCTACATGCTCGCCCTCGCGGTCTCCCTGATCACCGCCGGCAAACTCGGCGACCGCTTCGGCCACCGTCAGACGTTCCTGATAGGGATCGCGGGATTCGCCGCCGCCTCCGCGGCCATCGGCCTGTCCGACAGCGTGTTCCTGGTGATCGTCTTCCGCGTGCTGCAGGGCCTCTTCGGCGCGCTGCTGATGCCCGCGGCGCTCGGCCTGCTGCGGGCCACCTTCCCCGCCGAGAAGCTGAACATGGCGATCGGCATCTGGGGCATGGTGATCGGCGCCTCGACCGCGGGCGGGCCCATCCTCGGCGGTGTGCTCGTGGAGCACGTCAGCTGGCAGTCGGTGTTCTTCATCAACGTGCCCGTCGGCGTGATCGCGCTCGTCTTCGGACTCGTGATCCTCAGGGACCACCGCGCGGCCAACGCGCCGAGGTCCTTCGACATCGGTGGCATCGTCCTGCTGTCCCAGGCGATGTTCTGCCTGATCTGGTCGCTGATCAAGGGCTCCGAGTGGGGCTGGGGCGACGCGAGGACCCTCGGCTTCCTGGGCGCCTCGCTCGTCCTGTTCGTCGTGTTCGCGCTCTCCCAGAAGAACGTGCGCGAGCCGCTTATCCCGCTGGCCATGTTCCGCTCGGTGCCGCTCTCGGCCGGTGTGGTCCTGATGGTGCTGATGGCGTTCGCCTTCATGGGCGGCCTGTTCTTCGTCACCTTCTACCTCCAGAACGTCCACGGGATGAGCCCGGTCGACAGCGGCCTGCACCTGCTGCCGCTGACCGGGATGATGATCGTCGGCTCGCCGCTCGCCGGCGCCGCCATCACCCGGTTCGGTCCCCGCGTGCCGCTCGTCGGCGGAATGGTCTCCGTCGCCGTCGCCATGTTCGGCATGTCGCAGCTGACCGTCGGCACCGGCACGCTGACCATGTCCCTCTGGTTCGCGCTCCTCGGCTTCGGTCTCGCGCCGGTCATGGTCGGGGCCACCGAGGTCATCGTGGGCAACGCGCCGATGGAGCTCTCCGGCGTCGCGGGCGGGCTCCAGCAGGCCGCCATGCAGGTCGGCGGAAGCCTCGGCACCGCCGTGCTGGGCGCCGTGATGGCCTCGCGGGTCGACGCGACGCTCGGCGACAACTGGAAGTCCGCCGAGCTCCCGCCGGCCACCCCGGACCAGCTGGACCAGGCATCCTCCGCCATCAAGGTCGGCATGCCGCCGATCGCCCCGGGCACCCCGCCGGAGATCGCGGCGAAGATCTCGGACGTCGCCCATGACACGTTCGTGTCCGGAATGAGTTCCGCCTTCATGGTCGCGGGCATCGTCGCCGTGGTCGCCGCACTCGTCGCCACCCTCACCAAGCGCGGCGCGAACGCCGAGGCAGGGATGGGCGCAGGACACATCTGACGGCGCGCCACACGCCGGCCCGCCCCGGCGGGACCCGGTTCCCCGGGCGTCAACCCAGCGCATCCGACAGCCCCGCCGGACGGTTCCGGCGGGGCTGTCGCCTATCAGGGTGGTCCACGGCCACGCCCCTTCCCGGGCCGCCGCCCCGCAGGTCAGAGTGCGGACATGCGAGCCGTCCGGCCCGCTCGACCACGGGGGTTGATCCACCATGCGTACGACCGTCCTCGCCGCCGCCCTGGCGGCCACCGCGCTCGTCCCGGCCACGGCCCTGGCCTCGGGCGCCGCGCCCGCCGTCCACCACGGGCCCCCGGGTCACGAGCGCTCCCGCAACGCCGCGCAGGCCGCGCCCGCGGGACTCGCGCCCTGCGGCGCGGGCGAGCTATGCCTCTGGACGAAGCCGGGCTTCTCGGGAGCCACCCAGGCCCACGAGCTGTCCACCGTCGACATCGAGAGCTGCGTCCCCCTCCCGGCCGGCCGGCATGCCCAGGCACTCGTCAACCGCACCGGCCGTCCCGTCACGACCTACCAGTCGGGGGAATGCGCGGAGACCGGTGAGTTCGAGACGTACCCGGGCAGCGGCACCTGGGTACCCCGCTCGCCCTACACGGTGAGGGCGTTCAAGATCTGGGAGAACTGACCGGAGCCGTGCGTTCCGCGGGGTGGGCGCCCCGGGGGACGCCGGAGGGCGGCGAGGCCGTGAAGCCCCGCCGCCCTCCGGCCCCGCGCCGGGGCTGTTACGCGTCGCCGCCCGCCGGGCCGGGGCCCGCCGCGGCCACGTCCAGCAGCTCGTACCGGTCGAGCGCCGTCTTCAGCGCCGAACGGTCGACCTTGCCTTCCTTGGCCAGCTCGGTGAGCACGGCCAGCACGATCGACTGCGCGTCGATGTGGAAGTAGCGCCGCGCCGCACCACGGGTGTCGGCGAAGCCGAATCCGTCCGCGCCCAGCGACTGGTAGGTGCCCGGGATCCAGCGCGCGATCTGGTCCGGCACGGAACGCATCCAGTCCGAGACCGCGACGAACGGGCCCTCGGAGCCGGACAGCTTCCGCGTCACGTAGGGGACGCGCTGCTCCTCCTCCGGGTGGAGCAGGTTGTGGCGCTCCACCTCCACGGCCTCACGGCGCAGCTCGTTCCAGGAGGTCGCCGACCAGACGTCCGCCTTCACGTCCCACTCCTCGGCGAGGATCCGCTGCGCCTCGACCGCCCACGGGACCGCGACACCGGACGCCAGGATCTGGGCCGGGATGCGGCCGGCCTCGCCCGCGTGGTGGCGGTGCACACCCTTGAGGATGCCCTCGACGTCCACGTCGGCGGGCTCGGCGGGGTGCTGGATCGGCTCGTTGTAGACGGTGAGGTAGTAGAAGACGTCCTCGTTCTCCTCGGGGGCGCCGCCGTACATCCGGCGCAGACCGTCCTTCACGATGTGCGCGATCTCGTACCCGAACGCCGGATCGTAGGAGACACAGGCGGGGTTCGTCGACGCGAGGAGCTGCGAGTGGCCGTCCGCGTGCTGGAGACCCTCACCGGTCAGCGTCGTGCGCCCGGCCGTCGCGCCCAGCACGAAGCCGCGCGAGAGCTGGTCGGCCATCTGCCAGAACTGGTCACCGGTGCGCTGGAAACCGAACATCGAGTAGAAGACGTACACCGGGATCAGCGGTTCGCCGTGCGTGGCGTACGCGGAACCCGCGGCGATCAGCGAGGCGGTGCAGCCCGCCTCGGAGATGCCGTCGTGCAGCATCTGGCCGGTCGGCGACTCCTTGTACGCGAGGAGCAGCTCACGGTCCACCGACTCGTACTGCTGGCCGAGCGGGTTGTAGATCTTCGCACTCGGGAAGAACGCGTCCATACCGAAGGTGCGGTACTCGTCGGGCGCGATCAGCACGAAACGCTTGCCGATCTCCTTGTCCCGCATGAGGTCCTTCAGGATGCGGACGAACGCCATGGTCGTGGCGATCGACTGCTGACCCGAACCCTTCTTCGCGGTCGCGTACGCCTTGTCGTCGGGCAGCGGCAGCGGCTTCGCCCGCACCACCCGCGTCGGGACGTAGCCGCCCAGACCCTGGCGGCGGTCGTGCATGTACTGGATCTCCTCCGAGTCGCGGCCCGGGTGGTAGTACGGCGGGTTGCCGTCCTCGAGCTGCTTGTCGGCGATCGGGATGTGCAGACGGTCACGGAAGCGCTTGAGGTCGTCCGCCGTGAGCTTCTTCATCTGGTGGGTCGCGTTGCGGCCCTCGAAGTTCGGGCCGAGGGTCCAGCCCTTGACCGTCTGCGCCAGGATCACGGTCGGCTGGCCCTTGTGGGCCTTGGCCGCCGCGTACGCCGCGTAGACCTTGCGGTGGTCGTGCCCGCCGCGCCCGAGGTGCAGGATCTGGTGGTCGGACATGTCCTTGACCATGTCGCGCAGCCGCGGGTCGTCACCGAAGAAGTGCTCCCGGATGTACGCGCCGGTCTCGGTGGCGTACGTCTGGAACTGGCCGTCGGGAGTCGTGTTCAGCTTGTTGACCAGGATGCCCGTCCGGTCCTGCGCGAGCAGCGGGTCCCAGGAGCGGTCCCAGACCAGCTTGATGACGTTCCAGCCGGCGCCGCGGAACTGGGACTCCAGCTCCTGGATGATCTTGCCGTTGCCGCGTACGGGCCCGTCCAGGCGCTGCAGGTTGCAGTTCACCACGAAGGTGAGGTTGTCCAGGCCCTCGCGGGCGGCGATGGAGAGCTGGCCGAGCGACTCCGGCTCGTCCATCTCGCCGTCGCCGAGGTAGGCCCAGACGTGCGAGTCGGAGGTGTCGGCGATGCCGCGCGCCTCCATGTAGCGGTTCATCCGCGCCTGGTAGATCGCGCCGAGGGGGCCGAGGCCCATCGAGACCGTCGGGAACTCCCAGAAGTCCGGCATCGACCGCGGGTGCGGATAGCTGGACAGCGCGTGCCCGGCCTTGGACTTCTCCTGGCGGAAGCCGTCGAGCTGGGCCTCGCTGAGCCGGTCCAGCAGGAAGGCGCGGGCGTAGATGCCGGGGGAGGCGTGGCCCTGGAAGAAGATCTGGTCGCCGCCGCGGCCGTCGTCCTTGCCGCGGAAGAAGTGGTTGAAGCCCACGTCGTACAGCGAGGCGGACGAGGCGAAGGTGGCGATGTGGCCGCCGACCCCGATCCCGGGACGCTGGGCGCGGGAGACCATCACCGCGGCGTTCCACCGGGTCGCGTTGAGGACCTTGCGCTCGATCTCCTCGTCGCCGGGGAAGAAGGGCTCGTCCTTCGTGGCGATGGTGTTGACGTAGTCGGTGCTGCGCATCTCCGGCACGGCGACGCGCTTCTCCCGCGCGCGCTCGATGAGCCGGAGCATCAGATAGCGGGCCCGCTCACGGCCCCGCTCGTCGACGGCGGCGTCGAGGGAGTCGAGCCATTCCTGGGTCTCTTCGGGATCGAAGTCCGGGACCTGGCTCGGAAGGCCGCCAATGATGATCGGGTTGCGATCTGATCCGGAAGCCACGCTGTTCCTTCGCTGTTCGGTGGTGCTCTTCAGGGCCTGGTTGCGGGGAACGTACCCCCGGGGCGGCTGCTGTACGCCGCCTCCATCGTGTACCGCGAGGATCCAAACGTCACCTCTACTGTGGGGTAACACAAGGTTCGCCGAGGCCGCGTCCAGGGCACGAGTATCAGCATCGCGGGGACGGTCCGGCCCGAACCGCAACCATACGCCCGGCCCGTCCACGCGTTCCCGAAGCCCGTTCGAATCCGAATGGCGGAGCGAAACGGCATAAGCTGAGGAAGGACGTAAAGGGTCCGGACTCCTTTTCCGGGCCCGCAGGAGACATGCCGGACACAGCGGCGACGTGGCAGGGAACGTCACCGTTCAGGCGGTCTCGGACGCCGGGTACTTGCGCGATTCGCCGAGCCCGTGTGGACTACGGCCAATGCCCCGCGCACGCGCGTGGCTGAAGCATTTTCCGAAACATGATCAGGAGGCAACCCGTGAGCGCGACCGCGGACCACGCGGAGGAACGGACCAACACGGCCGCGAGGCTTGGGTTCGAACCCGGACAGGTGGTCCAGGAGATCGGCTACGACGACGACGTCGAGCAGGAGCTCCGTGAGGGCATTGAGGCCACAATCGGCCAGGATCTCGTCGACGAGGACTACGACGACGTCGCCGACGTCGTCCTGCTCTGGTTCCGTGACGAGGACGGCGACCTTACGGACGCGCTGGTGGATGCCATCGGTCTGATCGAGGACGGTGGGGCGGTCTGGCTGCTGACCCCCAAGACCGGCCGCGACGGATACGTCGAACCGAGCGACATCAACGAGGCTGCCCAGACAGCTGGTCTCGCCCAGACCAAGAGCATCAGCGCGGGCAAGGACTGGACGGGCAGCCGTCTGGTCACCCCCAAGGGGGCCAAGGCCAAGCGCTGAGGACTCTTCCAACACCACCGGGGCCCCCGGACGGCATCACGCCGCCGGGGGCCTTCGTACGCGCCGGTGGGGCCTGACCGTGTTCCGGAGGGCCGCTGCGTAGGGTGGGTGTCACCCGGACGGCCCATGCCGGGAAAGTCGTCACGCCGGTGAAGGGATGCGTTTCATGGCGATCGAGGTCGGTACACAGGCTCCGGATCTTGAGCTGAAGGACAACCACGGGCGGACCGTGCGGCTCGCCGACTTCCGCGGCGAGAAGAACGTCGTGCTGGTCTTCTACCCGTTCGCCTTCACCGGCGTCTGCACGGGCGAGCTCTGCGCGCTCCGCGACGAGCTGCCGCGGTTCGAGAACGACGACACCCAGCTGCTCGCCGTCTCCAACGACTCGATCCACACCCTGCGCGTCTTCGCCGAGCAGGAGGGCCTGGAGTACCCGCTGCTGTCGGACTTCTGGCCGCACGGCGCCGCGTCGCGCGCCTACGGCGTCTTCGACGAGGAGAAGGGCTGCGCGGTGCGCGGCACCTTCGTCATCGACAAGGAGGGCGTGGTCCGCTGGACCGTCGTCAACGGCCTCCCCGACGCGCGTGACCTGAAGGACTACGTCAAGGCGCTCGACTCGATCTGACCCGGGGGGCCCGGCCCGCCTCCCGCGGCGACGGGGTCCGTGATGTGCGGGATCCGGGGTTTGTGCCCTGCCGGATCCGGGGATCTCCTGGCGGCGACCGGCCAAAAGCCTGTTTTGGCCGGGAACCGGTCACTAGGATCCATTCGTTGATCCGATGCCAACGCACGACGGGGGTGCTGGTGTCTGCCGGCCCTCTCAAAACTTTTGGAGGACTCGTGGGAGTCAGCCTCAGCAAGGGCGGCAACGTCTCGCTGACCAAGGCCGCGCCGAACCTGACCGCGGTCATCGTCGGTCTCGGCTGGGATGCCCGTACGACCACCGGCGGTGACTTCGACCTCGACGCCAGCGCTCTGCTGACGAACACCGAGGGCAAGGTCGGCAGCGACGGGAATTTCGTCTTCTTCAACAACCTCAAGAGCCCCGACGGCTCCGTCGAGCACACCGGTGACAACCTCACCGGTGAGGGCGAGGGCGACGACGAGGTCATCAAGGTCAACCTCGCCGGTGTCCCGGCCGACGTCGACAAGATCGTCTTCCCGGTCTCGATCTACGAGGCCGAGACCCGCCAGCAGAGCTTCGGCCAGGTGCGCAACGCCTACATCCGCGTGGTGAACCAGGCCGACAACAGCGAACTCGCGCGCTACGACCTGAGCGAGGACGCCTCGACGGAGACCGCGATGGTCTTCGGTGAGCTCTACCGCAACGGCGCGGAGTGGAAGTTCCGCGCCATCGGCCAGGGGTACGCCTCGGGTCTGCGCGGCATCGCGCAGGACTTCGGCGTCAACGTCTGATCCGGTCCGGGGGAAGCTCCGGACCCTCCGGCTCCACCGCGTCCGGCGTCGCACCACGTGCGGCGCCGGACGCTCTGGGCAGAGCGCCCCGCGTCCGGCAGGCGCCTGCCGCCAGAACGACCGTCCATCGACTCGGGGAGGACACACCATGGGCGTCACGCTCGCCAAGGGAGGCAACGTCTCCCTCTCCAAGGCCGCACCCAATCTCACGCAGGTGCTGGTCGGGCTCGGCTGGGACGCACGATCCACGACGGGAGCCGACTTCGACCTCGACGCCAGCGCGCTGCTGTGCCAGTCGGGCCGGGTCCTCGGCGACGAGTGGTTCGTGTTCTACAACAACCTCACCAGCCCCGACGGGTCCGTCGAGCACACCGGCGACAACCTCACCGGTGAGGGTGACGGCGACGACGAGTCCGTCATCGTGAACCTGACGCAGGTCCCCGCGCACTGCGACAAGATTCTTTTTCCGGTCTCGATCCATGAAGCCGACAATCGTGGGCAGACATTCGGACAGGTCAGCAATGCCTTCATCCGTGTGGTGAACCAGGCGGACGGTCAGGAACTGGCACGCTACGACCTCACCGAGGACGCCTCCACGGAGACGGCGATGATCTTCGGTGAGCTCTACCGCTACGGCGGGGAGTGGAAATTCCGTGCGGTGGGACAGGGGTACGCGTCAGGGCTCCGGGGCATCGCTCTAGACTTCGGGGTCAACGTTTCGTAAAGCCGCGCACGGCGCGGGGGACCCGTTACATACACGATGGGGTAGCCAGTGCTTCTGAAAACCTTCGGCTGGTCGATCGCGTTCACCGCGCTCGGCCTGGTCGCAGCGGTGTTCTACGGGGGGTGGCAGGCATTCGGCGTCGTCGCGATCCTGTCGGTCCTCGAGATCTCGCTGTCCTTCGACAACGCGGTGATCAACGCCGGGATCCTGAAGAAGATGAATGCCTTCTGGCAGAGAATCTTCCTCACCATCGGTGTTCTCATCGCCGTCTTCGGTATGCGGCTGGTCTTCCCCGTCGTGATCGTCGCCATCAGCGCCAAGCTGGGCCCGATCGAGGCCGTCGACCTCTCCTTCAACGACCCCGACAGGTACAAGGAACTGGTCACGGACGCCCATCCGTCGATCGCCGCCTTCGGTGGCATGTTCCTGCTCATGATCTTCCTCGACTTCATCTTCGAGGACCGTGACATCCAGTGGCTGCGCTGGATCGAGCGTCCGCTCGCGAAGCTCGGCAAGGTCGACATGCTGTCGGTCTGCGTCGCGCTCATCGTCCTGCTGGTCAGCGCGCTCACGTTCGCGACCCAGGCCCACCAGCACGGTGGCGGGCACGCCGACAAGACGTCGACCGTGCTGCTCTCCGGTGTCGCCGGTCTGATCACCTATCTCGTGGTCGGCGGCCTGTCCGGATTCTTCGAGAACAAGCTCGAGGAGGAGGAGGAGCGCGAGCACGAGGCGGAGGAAGAGGCCAAGAGGTCCGGGAAGCCGGTCGCCGCGGTGGCACTGGCCGGCAAGGCCGCGTTCTTCATGTTCCTCTACCTCGAGGTCCTCGACGCGTCCTTCTCGTTCGACGGCGTCATCGGCGCCTTCGCCATCACCAACGAGATCGTGCTGATGGCCCTCGGCCTCGGCATCGGCGCCCTGTACGTCCGTTCGCTGACCGTGTACCTGGTGCGCCAGGGCACCCTGGACGACTACGTCTACCTGGAGCACGGCGCGCACTACGCGATCGGCGCCCTGTCGATCATCCTGCTCGTCACCATCCGGTACGAGATCAACGAGATCATCACCGGTCTCGTCGGCGTCGTCCTGATCGCCTGGTCGTTCTGGTCCTCGGTCCGGCGCAACAAGGCGATCGCTGCGGCCGGCGGCGACGGCGGCGGCTCCGATTCCAAGGCGGAAGTCTCCTCCGGGGTGTGACCCGGCAGGGATTGAGGAACGCTCTCTCTGCGGGGCGGCCCACGTCGGCGGTTCCGGGAACACCCGGAACCGGCCCGGTGGCCGCCCCGCAGTGACGTGCGGGGCGCACGGGCCGTACAGGGCGCGGGGTCGGGAAGTACTACGGATGCATGGGGGTTGGGATGGCCTTCTGGGACGGCCTGTTTCCGGGTCGCGCGGCGCAGTTCGAGTCGGGTAGCTCCGCGACGAACTCGATCGTGCTCTCCCGGCGCAACGCGACGGTCTCGCTGACGAAGCAGGGCGCGCTGTCGGGCAACCTGCGCGTCAACCTGTCGTGGCGCATGCGCACCTCGGACATCGGGGGGAGGTCGCGGCAGAGCGGCCGGCTGCTGCGCCCGCTGAAACTCTTCAAGCCCGACGTGGTCCAGGCCCACACCCAGGGCATGGTCAACGTCGACCTCGACCTCGGCTGCATGTACGAACTCGCGGACGGCACCAAGGGCGTGGTGCAGCCGCTGGGCAACCTGATCGGCGACCTGAACGCGGCGCCGTACATCCGGCTCAGCGGGGACGACCGCTTCGGGGCGCCGTCGGGCGAGACCGTCTACGTGAACCTCGACAAGCGCGACGAGATCAAGCGCCTGCTGTTCTTCGTCTACATCTACGACCAGACCCCGGCCTTCGACCGTACGCACGCCAAGGTGACGCTCTACCCGGGCAACGGCCCGCGCATCGAGATCGAGCTGGACGAGCGCGCGCCGCAGGCCCGTTCGTGCGCGGTGTTCACCGTGGACAACACCAAGGGCGAGCTGGTCGTGCGGCGCGAGGTCAAGTTCGTCTACGGCTTCCAGTCGGAACTGGACCGCATGTACGGCTTCGGCATGCAGTGGGGGCGCGGCTACAAGACGCGGGCCTGAGTGCGCACCGTCGAGGGCATCCGCGGCGCCGGTTCAGGACCGGAGGAACTGCGGGCCCTGCGGGGGCAGCACGAAATTCGGGTCGGCCGCGTGTGCGGCGGCCGCCGCCGGCTGCGGGTAGCCGTAGGCCGGCCGGTCCGAGGGCTGCGGGTAGCCGTACGCGGGCCCGCCCGCCGTCGAGGGCTGGGGGTAGCCGTAGGAGCCCGGGCCCGCCGAGGACGGCTGCGGGTAGCCGTAGGCGGGCTGCTGGTGCTGCACCGTGGCCTGGCTGTCGGCCTCGGGCGCGCCGGGCTCCGGCAGGGTCCGGGTGGACGCGTCGCTCCCGGCGGCGGTTCCGGGCTCGGCCGCGGGTCCCGGCTCGGCGGCCGCCTCGGCCTCGTCCACGGAGATGCCGAACGCGGTGGCCAGCCCGACGAGCCCCGTGGGGTAGCCCTGGCCCACGGCACGGAACTTCCAGCCCTCGCCGCGCCGGTAGAGCTCGCCGCAGATGACGGCCGTCTCCTCGCCGGTCTCCGCGCGCACGTCGAAGACCGCGAGCGGCCCGCCGTCCGCCGACGCCGCGTCGTACAGCGATATCCGCAGGTCACGTACGTTCTCGAAAGCGGCTTCGTCGCAGGACGCCGCGATGATCACCTGGTCCACGGACGGGTCGAGGGCGGAGAGGTCCGCCTCGATGGTGTCCGTGAGCCCCTCGGGCGAGCTCCGCTTGGGCAGCCGTCGCACGGCGCCGGAGGGGTGCCGCGGCTGGTTGTAGAAGACGAAGTCCTCGTCGGAACGCACCCGACCGGAGGAACCCAGCAGAAGCGCGGAGGCGTCCACGTCCGGCACGCCCGCGCCGGGCGTCCAGTGCAGCACGGCCCGTACGGCCATGGCGTCGAGAGGGACGTTCGAGCCCTTCAGCATCGCGTGCGTCATGGCGGTCATCCTGCCTGCTGGTGGGGCACCCGGACAACGCGGGGGTACGAACCAGTAGGCCAGGCGGCGCCCGGGCCAGGCACGAAGGCGCGCCGCGCGGGTACGGGATACACCGGGGTTACCCGAAGTTCATATGCGCGGGGAACCGGCGACACCTGTCCGAACGTACTATTACCGGCCATACGATGTCCGGTCTATCTGGCAGTACGGGGGAAACACATGCGTCATTTCGGGCACATCTCGCCCGCTGTCCGAGAGGGCCTGTTCTTCAGAGAGCCGTGCGCCTTCACTGCGGGCTCCTCGGCCCAGGTGCTGTCCGCGGCCCTGGGAGCCACTCTCTACAGCCCGGCCACACGGCCCAGGCTCGCCGACGACATCGTCAAGCAGGTGAGCCTCGGGGTCGTCTCCATGGTCCTCTGCCTGGAGGATTCCATCGACGACGCCGAAGTGGTGGACGCCGAGGCCAACCTCGTCCGGCAGTTCGCCGCACTCGAGGAGCGGGCCGTCGACGTGCCACTGCTCTTCATCAGGGTCCGCGAGCCGCAGCAGATCTCCGACCTCGTGCGCCGGCTCGGCAGCTCCGTCCGATTGTTGTCCGGATTCGTACTTCCGAAGTTCACGGAGGAGCGGGGCGAGCTGTTCCTCGAAGCCCTCACCGAGGCCGAGGCGGAGAGCGGGCACCGGCTTTTCGCCATGCCCGTCCTCGAATCCCCCGAACTGCTGCACCTGGAGACCAGGAGCGAGACCCTGCGGGGGATCGCCCGCACCGTGGACAAGTACCGGGAGCGGATCCTGGCGCTCCGGCTCGGGGTCACCGACTTCTGCTCCGCCTACGGGCTGCGCCGCGCACCCGACATGACGGCGTACGACGTCCAGATCGTCGGCGCGGTCATCGGCGACGTCGTCAACGTCCTCGGCAGGGCGGACGGCACCGGCTTCACCATCACGGGACCCGTCTGGGAGTACTTCCGCCTCCAGGAGCGGATGTTCAAGCCCCAGCTGCGCCGCAGCCCCTTCGTGGGACAGGCCGAGAAGCTGCGCACCGCCCTGATCGAGCACGACCTCGACGGGCTGCTGCGCGAGATCGAACTGGACCGGGCCAACGGACTGCTCGGCAAGACCTGCATCCACCCCTCCCACGTGCTGCCCGTCCACGCGCTGTCCGTCGTCAGCCACGAGGAGTACAGCGACGCCCAGGACATCCTGCGGCCCGAACGGGGCGGCGGCGGGGTGCTGCGCTCGGCGTACACGAACAAGATGAACGAAGTGAAACCGCACCGCGCCTGGGCGGAACGGACCCTGCAGCGGGCCGAGGTCTTCGGCGTGGCGCGGGAGGACGTCGGGTTCGTGGAGCTCCTGGCCGCTGGCCTGACGGACTGATCACGGACATGGCCGAGCACACAGCCGAGCATTCACGGGAAGAAGCCGTGCACATACCGGAAGAAGACGCAGTGGACGTGGAGTGGTCGGGTGACTGGGTCGCGGAGCGGCTCGGGATCGAGATCGTCGGCGACGGGGAACTCCGGGAGCTGCTGGGCCTCGCCCTGCGCCGCAACCCGAAGCGGGCCCATCTGCTCGTGTCGAACGTCCTGGGCAAGCACGTGCCCCAGCGCCCGTCCGTCGTCTACGGCACCGGCTTCGAGCTGGGCGAACGGGTGAGGAACCTGCTCGGCGAGGCCGAGGCCCGCCGGGCGGTCGTCCTCGGCTACGCGGAGACGGCGACCGGACTCGGGCACGCCGTGGCCGACGGGCTCGGGACCGCCCCGTACCTCCACTCGACGCGCCGGCCCGTCACCGGCGTCGCGCAGGCCGGCGGCTTCGAGGAGGCGCACTCCCACGCCACCTCCCACCTGCTGCTGCCCGAGAACCCCGACCTCCTGCGGAACACCGAGGACGGTGCGCCGCTCGTCCTGGTGGACGACGAGTTCTCGACCGGCAACACCGTGCTCAACACCATCCGGGCCCTGCACGCGCGCTTCCCGCGGGACCGCTACGTCATCGTCGCGCTGGTCGACATGCGTTCCGAGGCCGACCAGGGGAGGCTCGCCGAGTTCGCCGCCGAGATCGGCGCCCGCGTCGACCTGGTCGCCCGCGCCCGGGGCACCGTGCGCCTCCCGGACGGCGTACTGGAGAAGGGCCGCAGCCTCGTCGCCGCGCACGAGAGCGAGCCGGCCGCACCCGGGGCCCCCGCGCCCCGGACCGCGCCCGTGCGCGTCGGACTCGACTGGCCCGCCGGCGTACCCGACGGCGGACGCCACGGCTTCACCCCCGCCCACCGCGCGGCCCTGGAAGCGGCACTGCCCGCCATGGCCGGACGCGTCGCCGACGCGCTCGGCGACGCCCGGCGCGTGCTCGTCCTCGGCTTCGAGGAGCTGATGTACGCGCCGCTGCGGCTCGGCACCGCGCTGGAGGACGCCACCACCGCCGACGTGCGCTACTCCACCACCACCCGCTCGCCCGTCCTCGCCGTGGACGACCCGGGCTACGCGATCCGCAGCCGCCTCGTCTTCCCGGCCCACGACGACCCCGCCGACGGCCCCGGCGACCGCTACGCCTACAACGTCGCGGGCGGCGGCTTCGACGCGGTCGTCGCCGTCGTCGACTCCGCCGCCGACACCGAGGCCCTGCACGCCCCCGGAGGACTGCTCGCCACGCTCGCCGCGCACACCGACCGCGTGCTGCTCGCCGTCGTCCCCTCGTACGTCCCGACCTCCCACAGGCAGGAAGCCGCCATGCTGCCCGAACCCCTCCGGGGCCCCGCCTTCTCCTCCTACGCGGCGGAAGATGTCGGCTGGCTGCTCCAGGACCTCTCGGACACGGCCCTGGAAGCACCGACCGAGGAGCGGGAGGAGGCGATCCAGAGCGGCGGCGCGCACTACGCCGAGTCGCTGCCCGTCGAATACCAGCCCACCCCGCAGTACCAGGAACTGTTCAAGGCGGCCCTGGACACCTCGGCGGCCCGCATCGCCCGCGCCGTCGGCACGGTCACCGAGACGATCCTCGCGGAGGCCCCCTCCTCCCGGCCGGGTTCCGGCGACAGGACGCCCGTCCTCGTCTCCCTCGCCCGGGCCGGCACGCCCGTCGGCGTCCTGATGCGCCGCTGGGCCCTCCACCGGCACGGCCTCGACCTGCCGCACTACGCCGTCTCCATCGTCCGGGGCCGCGGCATCGACGCCAACGCGCTGCGCTGGCTCGCCGCCCACCATGACCCGGCCGACGTCGTCTTCGTCGACGGCTGGACGGGGAAGGGCGCCATCACCCGTGAACTCGCCGCTGCCCTGGAGGAGTTCGGCGGCTTCAACCCGGACATCGCCGTACTGGCCGACCCGGGCGGCTGCGTCCGGACCTACGGCACGCGCGAGGACTTCCTCATCCCGTCGGCCTGCCTCAACTCCACGGTGTCCGGGCTGATCTCCCGCACCGTCCTGCGCTCCGACCTGGTGGGCCCGCACGACTTCCACGGCGCGAAGTTCTACCGCGAACTCGCGGACTCCGACGTGTCCGGCCTGTTCATCGACACCGTCGTCGCCCGCTTCGACGAGGTCGCCGACGCGGTGGACGCCGAGGCCAAGGAGATGCTCGGCGCCGACCGTGCCCCGACCTGGGACGGCTGGGCCGCCGTCGAGAGGATCAGCGAGGAGTACGGCATCCACGACGTGAACCTGGTCAAGCCCGGTGTGGGCGAGACGACCCGGGTGCTGCTGCGCCGCGTCCCCTGGAAGATCCTCGCGAAGCGGGGAGCCGGCGCCGACCTCGACCACGTACGCCTGCTCGCCGAACAGCGCGGCGTCCCCGTCGAGGAGGTCGACGAACTCCCTTACACCTGCGTCGGGTTGATCCATCCCAAGTACACCCGCGGCGCGACCGGCGCCGACGGCACGGCGGTGACGGCGAAGTGACCGACACCCCGGACGCGCCCGCCGCCCCGCACGGACCCGCAGGGCCGGACGCCCCCGTGACGCTGGTCGCCAGTGACCTCGACCGCACGCTCATCTACTCGGCGGCGGCGCTCCAGCTCGACATGCCGGACGAGCGGGCGCCGCGCCTGCTCTGCGTGGAGGTCTACGGCCGGGCGCCCCTCTCCTACATGACGGAGACGGCCGCCGCCCTGATGGGCGAACTGGCCCGCACCACCGTGTTCGTACCGACCACCACCCGGACCCGCGAGCAGTACGGCCGCATCCACCTGCCCGGACCCGCCCCCCGGTACGCGATCTGCGCCAACGGCGGCCACATCCTGGTCGACGGCGTCTCCGACCCGCGATGGCAGGAGCGGGTCACCCGCCGGCTCGCCGAGGAATGCGCCTCGCTCGCCGAGGTCCGGGCCCACCTCCAGGCCGCGAGCCACCCCTCCTGGCTGCTCAAGGAGCGGGTCGCCGAGGACCTCTTCGCCTACCTCGTCGTCGACCGCGGCGCGCTGCCCGAGGGCTGGGTCAAGGAACTCGCGGACTGGGCCGACCCCAAGGGCTGGACCGTCTCCCTCCAAGGCCGCAAGATCTACGCCGTACCGAAGCCGCTCACCAAGAGCGCCGCGATGCGCGAGGTGGCTCGCCGCTGCGGCGCCGCGAAGACCCTCGCCGCCGGTGACTCGCTCCTGGACGCCGACCTGCTGCTCGCGGCCGACCGCGCCTGGCGCCCGGGCCACGGCGAGCTCGCCGACAGCGGCTGGGGGGCGCCCAACACCGAAGTGCTCAGGGAGCGGGGCGTTGGGGCGGGGGAGGAGATCCTGCGCCGCTTCCTGCGCGCCTCCGATCCGGTGCGTGCGGGGCGCTGAGCGCGACTCGCCCACTCGTTGCAGACGACAGGGGTGCGGCAGGGCCACGGGACGAAGACCGGATTCTGCGACCTGAACGTGGGCGTGGACCTGGTGAACGTACTCGGATGGCGGGCCCGATGAGCGAGCCGGGACGACGTGACTCGATCTTCAGGGCCGGCTGGGACAAGCTGGACGGGCCGTCGCGACCGGAGGATGCGCACATGACCAAGGGCAACGAAACCAAGATCACGGACGAGCTGTACGCCTACATGCTGGCCCACAACCCCCCGCTGGACGCGGTGCAGCGCGACCTCGTCGAGACCACCTACGCCGACCTGCCCGGCCAGGCCCGCATGCAGTCCGCGCAGGAGCAGGGGCCGCTGCTCGCCTTCCTCGTCCGGCTGACGGGAGCCCGCCACATCGTGGAGGTCGGGACGTTCACCGGCTTCTCGGCCCTGTCCATGGCCCAGGCCCTGCCGCCCGTCGGGAAGCTGATCGCCTGCGACATCTCGGAGGAGTGGACGGCGTACGGAGTGGAGGCGTGGCGCACGGCGGGTGTCGCCGACCGCATCGACCTGCGGATCGCGCCCGCACTCGACACGCTGCGGGCCATGCCCGCCGAACCGCACATCGACATGGCCTACCTCGACGCGGACAAGGAGAACTACATCCCGTACTGGGAGGAACTGGTCCCCAGGCTGCGCGCGGGCGGCCTCGTCGTCACCGACAACGTGCTCTACGGCGGCCGCGTCGCGGACCCGCTGGCCACGGGGGCCGCAGCGGCGATCAGGCAGTTCAACGACCACGTGGCGGCCGACACCCGTATGGAGAGCGTCCTGCTCACCGTGGCGGACGGGCTGACGCTGTCACGCCGGACGTGAGCGTCCGGCGCGCCCGACGGGGGGTGCCGGACGGGGCTGCGGGCGCGGTGCCGGCCCGGGGCGTGGCTGCCGGACCGGGGTGCGGGCGTGCGAACCGGCCCGGGCCGGGGCGTGGCTGCCGGACCGGGGTACGGGCGCCCGCCGGCCGTCCACGTCCACGCCGGTGGGTCAGCCGCAGCAGCCGCCGCCGCAGCACCCGCCGCCTCCGCCCGACGGGGCGGGAGCGGCGGAGCCGGAGGAGCCGCCCACGGCGACGGCGGAGAGCAGCTTCACGGTGTCCGCGTGCCCGGCGGGGCAGGACGCCGGAGCGGAGGACTCGGCCATCGGACGGCTGACTTCGAACGTCTCGCCGCAGGGGCGGCAGCGGTACTCGTAACGAGGCATGGCCCCAGATTAGAGCCTCGGACCGTTCGTCACCTCGGGCATCGGCGTGCGGCGGCGTCGCTGCTCCTGCGTGGCCTGCTCGGGGTGCCGGGCCCGCCAGTACGGGTTGTCGTGGGGCAGCCCGCCACTCACTCTCCCGTACATGCCGAACGTCATCAGCAGCAGCCCGACGATGAAGCTGAAGATCACGTTCTGCATCTCGAAGGCCAGGAAGTTCGCGTCCGTGTCCAGCAGCGCCAGATTCACGAATCCGCTGAGGACGAAGGCGATGCCGATGACCATGTTGAGGGTCGACGCGAGGTTCCCGCCGATGACCATCCCGATGAAGAGCAGCATCCCGATGCAGATCGACAGGACGCTCAGCGTGCCGTTCGTGTTGAGCCCGGCGACCGTGTCCCCGCCCGTGTCGAAGAAGCCGATGCGGTCGATGAGCCCCAGGATGCCGAAGACGACGAGTACGAGGCCCATGAGCCCGGCACCCACCCGGTAGAACCGGCTGAGCCGATGGTCGACGGGCAGGTGTTCGTCGAGCCGGATGGCCTTGTGGCGTCGACCGGCGGAATGCAGGACGTGTGTGGCCATGACGGCCTCCTTCAGGCCGCGTGCGGCCACCGGAACGCGTCAGCGGAAGCCGCTGCGTACCTCAAGGGTCGGCCCATCCACGGCCGAGGACAAATCGGACGGTTGCTCTTCGGAGGCGCTGTGGACGGTTTCGCCGGTGCGAGCGACGCGGGCCGGAGGGGACGGAAGCGGCCGCAGCGAACGGCTGGGATCTGTGGTCAGGACACGGCCGGCACGGCGCGGCCTCGGTCGGCACGCGCGTCCGGTACACGACCGGCGGCCGTCCGGTACACGGCCGACGGCGCGGTCAGGACACGGCCGGCGGCGTGGTCAGGAACCGCCGCCCAGCTCCCCGCGGATCGCGGAGACGACCCGGGTCGCGGTCTGCCGTACGGCCTCGGTCTCGGTCAGGAAGTGCCAGTAGTCGGGATGACGCCCCTCCAGCCCCGCGATCGCCTGCTCCAGCCGGGCCACGGCATCGTCCAGCGGACGGGCATGGCGCGGATCGGGCGTGTTGCGCCCGGCCATGGCAAGGCGCTGGGCGTCCCTGAGGGCGAACCGGGTGCGGTCGATCTCCGCCTGCGGATTCTTCGCCACCGCGTCGAGCCGCTGCAACCGGTCACCCGCGGCGGACACGGCCTCGTCCGTCGTGTTCAGCAGCGCCCGGACCGTGCTGAGCCGGGACGTCGCATCCGCCCAGCGCTGCTCGGCACGCGCCTCGGCGGCCTCGGCCAGCTTCGCCTCCGCCTGCCGGACGTTGGCCGCCGCCTGCTCGGGAACCGGCTGCAGGTCCTGCCAGCAGGCCGCGGAGAAACGCCTCCGGAGCTCACTGAGTACCGGCTCGACCTGGCCGGAGCGGGTCGTCAGCGCCTGGGCGCGGGTGCGCAGGGACACGAGCCTGCGATCGATCTCGGCGGCGTGTTCCGGGAGGCGGTCCGCCTCCGCGCGCACCGCTTCGGCATCGCGCAGAACCTGGTCCGCGCGCTGAAGGGTTTCGGCGACGCCGTGCTTTCCCGCGCCCTGGTTGAGCTTGGTCAGCTCCGGGGCGAGGGCGGCCAGGCGGGCGGCCAGATCGTCCGCGCGCAGCCCGGACGCGCGCACGGCGTCCAGGGCATTGCTCGCGGCGAGCAACGCCTGCCGGGCCCGCTCCACCGCGGGCGCGAGACGCGCGAGCTGGGTCTCCGCGCTGTTGAGCAGCGTCCCGAGCCCTTCGGCGAACCGGTCGAGCTCGCCCTTCACCCGCACCAGCTCGTCCTTGGCACGGGTCAGCTGAGATTTCGCGCCGGCCGCGGCCGAGGGCTCCAGATCGTCCCGGTCCAGGTCGTGGGCGTCGACGGCGGTGATGTAGGTGTGGCTGACCTGGTCGATGCGGCGCCCGAGGGCCGCGAAATCGTCCGCCACCTTGCGGGCGCGGGGTGAACTGTCGACGGCGGTGATCGTCTCGATCGAGATCTGGAGATCACGCTGGGCGGTGTCGAGCTCGTAGAAGGCGGAGGCAGCCGCGTCCTTCGCGGCCTGGGCGTCGGCCCGCTGATTCTCCCCGCGGCCCCCGAACCAGCGCCGGGTCCCCCCACCGGCGAACGCGCCCGGCAGGGCCGCGACGATCAGCGGAACCGGCAGCAGCGCCAGCATCAGGACGTCCCTCACGGCGGGACCAACACTCGCTTTCGCCTGCGGCCGCGTGTGTGTCGCCGTCACATCCCTCTCCCGTGCCGATTCGCCCCGCCCGGTTCATTCTCGCACCAGTAAGGACGAACACACGGGCCGGTTAGTTCGCGCTTCGGACGGTGACTTCACCGTTGTCGCTGCGCGCCTTCACCACATGCCGGCTGCTGTCGCTGCGGGGCACCCTCACGGAGACGTCACCGTTGTCGGCCCGGGCGGACACCGCGTACGTGTCCGTCCCCGCAGGGAGGTCGATGTCGATGCTGCCGTTGTCGCTGACGGTGTCCACGAGATCCGGTACGGAGGCGAAACCGAGCTGGATCGACCCGTTGTCCGCGTGTGCGACCACGGAGCCCCCCGAGACGCGCTCGGCCACGACGGACCCGTTGTCGCTCTCCAGCTCCAGCGGTCCGGAGGCGTCCCGCACGGTGATCCCGCCGTTGTCGGCGGAGATCTTCAGCCGCGTCGTGAACCCGGCCGCGGTCACCTTGCCGTTGTCACCCTCCACGGAGAGGGCCACTCCACGCGGCACCTTGACCTCGTGCCGGGCCTCGCAGTTGCTGATCATCGCGCTGCACTTCACGTCGAGCGTCAGCTTGTCCCCGTCGAGCTTCCACACGGGATCGGGGCCGCTGCCCAGGAAGACCCACCCGTCGACGCGACGGGTCACCTCGATCCGGTCCACGTCGGCGGGCACGAGCTCCAGGGTCGAGTTGGAGGCGTCGATGGTGAGGTTCTTCCCGCCGAAGGCGAAAGACTTGTGCTCGGCGGGGGCGTCCTCCGCGTCCGTACTGCCGCAGCCGCTGAGTGCCGTGACGAGGATTGCGGCCCCGCCGACGGCCATGAGTGCCTTGGTGCGTCGTGTACGGATGGTCATGATCGAGTCCCCCTGAGAGCGCGGCCGATGTGGCTCCACCGTATGAAAGCACCGCCCCCGGAACGATCCGGACGCCTACCGTCTCCGGGGTGGGGCTAGCCCCCGTACCCCGGCGACGGCCGTCCGCACGCCCGTACGGAGGACGGGCCGGGCCCGCCCGCAGGGCGAGGAACGGGATTGCCGCCGAGGGGCCTGGGCCATGTAACCTGTTGGCTCATCCACGGGTGCGTAGCTCAGGGGTAGAGCGCTGCTCTTACAAAGCAGATGTCGGCGGTTCGAAACCGTCCGCGCCCACCAGTACGAAGGCCCCCAACCGATCATGGTTGGGGGCCGTTGACATCTACTTCTGACATCAACGGGCGCGGTCACCCACGGTCGGGACGCTGCCGCTTCAGCATGCGGTCGAGGTGACTCACGGCCTCGCGCTGCGTGTCCTGGACGACGTGGGCATAGATGTTCATCGTGACCGCGATCTGACTGTGTCCGAGGATCTCCGTCACGACGCTAGGCGGGACGCCGGCGGCGGTCAGCAGGGTCGCGCAGCCGTGCCGGGCATCGTGCAGCCGGACCACGCTGAGTCCAGCGGTGCCAGCGACCCGGGTGAACGAGCGGTACAGGCTGCGTGGCTCGATCGGTCGGCCGGTGCCTCCAGTCGGCAGCAGGGCTAGGTCGCTACCTTGAGAGCGGGTGGCGAAGCACCGTCTCCGCATGAGTCTGTTGATGTTGCTGGGTCGCGCGCGGGGCGGTGAACCATCCATCTCTTGAGGCCAGGTCATGCTGATGGGTATCGATCTGTTCAGTTGCGGCCGGCCACGCACTACGGTTGCGCCAAAGGCGTTGTGATCAGTGCGCGCTGTGCACAGGAGTGTGGATGCAGCCTCTGTATGCGGTCGATTTTGACGTGTCGTCGACGCGTGGAGCTTCCTTTGACGTGCTTGGGCAACTGCGTGAGCATCTTGCATCGTGGCTGAACAGCCCTCCTAGCGGCGGGCCTACGGCAGCGGACCTGGTCGTCACAGGAGAGGCGCTGCTGGCTGCCAAGCCGCCCGGCCGTGAGCAGAGGCAGGTGCACTGGTGGGTTGAAACAGGCGACGTTGCTCAGGCGCTGCGGGTACGTCTGTCGCATCCGATCGACAGTGGCGCACGGTTCGTCACGCAGGTGACGCTGGCCAAGGTCTCCGATCAGGTGTCGTTGCGGGTCATGATGGGACAGGAGATCCCGAGTGGTTGGCTAGCTCCGATCCAAGACCCGTCGTTGTACCGGCCGAATGTGTTGGGCAGGGTATGCGGGGACGAAGCGCTTAGTCTGCGCACTCTGAACCAGGTGGTGACCGGTCGGTTCGAACCGATCCGCCAGAGTGAGGAGGTTTCGGTGCTAGCTGAGTCGCTGGCGGCCGCCACCCGGCTGCCCGCTCTGGTTATTCAGCCACGGGACGAGTCAGCGTGGCAGCTCGCCAGGCGGGCGTCTTCTCAGCTTGCCGGCCTGGCTCAGGTCGTCACTCTCAACTACGCAACCAGCCGCGCTCTTTCGCGGGAACTTCCTGAACTGCAGGTCCCCGATGGCGGGGCTCTTCTGGTCTGGCCCGAGCTCCGGCTGTCCCATCCGCGCTATTCCCGGCCCGAGATCGCCGTCGAAGGAATGGTCGAGCACTGGATGCGGACTCTGGCGGACCTGTCCGTGCTTGCGCGCGGCTCCGACCGGGGGTGGGACGCGGCGCGTCAGTCGGCGCGCGCGACTGCTGCCCGAAGGGCGGCTGCCCAAGTGGAGGAGGCGCGTCGCCTTGGTGACGCGGCGGCGGAGCGGGCGGCACTGGAGCAGCGCGTACGTGAGCTGGAAGAAAGCGTCAGCGACTGGGAAGGGCTGGCCATATCGGAGGCGGCCCGGGCGGATGAGCACGTGGCCAAGGCTGCTGACGCGGCTAAGTTCGAAGAGGATGCCACGCGGTGGCGCAAGCTCTATGAGCAGGAACGCGTCTCCATTGGTGTCCCTTCAGCACCGGTGGATCCGTGGGCGACTATCCCTGGCTTGCAGAAGGGCGTCTCTGCTCCCACATACCGAGCGCTGGAGGCCGCGTCGGAGGGCCGGATCGTGTTTTCGCCCAACGGTGAGCGGAGCTGGAAGTCAGATCAGTACCGCTTCCATGAAGAAATGACTGATCAGTTGATCTTGCTTGCCAAGGCGGCAGCGGACCTCTATGAGCAGCCGCAGCCGTCTATGCCGCGCCTTGACGAGTGGTTCTCCACCCAGCATGGGCTGAGAGTGGCAACGAGCGATCTGACCATTAAGAAGGATCCGAAGATGCGGTGGGCCTCCTACGAGGGTAGGCAGTATGACACCCTGCCGCATGTGAAGGTGCGGGACGGGGTTTCACACAGTGATTGCGGACGCATTCACTTCGCCCTAGACCCCGAAAATCGTCGCTTCATCGTTGACCACGTAGGCGTAAAGAAGTACTGACTGGCTAGCAGGGCTACTCATACGGCGCATCTCCACGGTTGACATCAACGCCGGTGGACGAGGGCAGCGTTACGCGGTTACTAGCGGCATGGCAGTACCTGATAGCAGACCTCATACAGCTGAGCCGAGCGAACTTACAAAGCATTTGTCGGCGGTTCGAAACCGTCCGCGCCCTGGCACACGCCGATCCCTCTCCGGTGCACTGCGAAGCCTGCGCGGCGCCCATGGCCTGCTGCTCACCGTCGGCAGCAGCGAGTGGGACGGCCATGACGGCAGCTGGATGCCCGTCGAGGAACGGGACACGGCGGAGGACCTGCGCGACGCCTGTCCGACCTAAGCCCACGGTCGGCCCCGACCGCCTCCTGAACGTCTTCGCCTGTCCCACCGATGCCGGGCATCCGCACAGGTCCAGCGTCCAGTAGCGCCGCAGATGCCCCGACGGTGCCCGCCCGACGCCGGGCTCTCAGCTCCGCCCGTCCTCGATCAGCTCGCGGATCTCCGTCGGCAGCCCCTCGTGCGCGGCGAGCCTCGCCAGTGCCGCGCGGCTCTCCGGGGCCGACCTGGTGCAGGTGAGTGCCCCCACCGCCGTCGCGGCCGCCGTCCCGCGTTCGGCGTACCGCTCCGCGAGGTCCATCAGCCACGGTGTGAGGGCGGCTTCGTCGTCGACCATGAGGCCGCACCAGTACAGCGTCTGCTCGGCGATCCAGGCCGTGATGCGGCGGGTCCAGACCTCTTCGAAGTCCGCCGTGGTGAGCCCCCGGCGGGCGCACTCGGCCTCGGCGTCGGCCATGCGCTCGGCCGTCACGTGTCGCGCGTACGGCATGCGCTCCCGCAGCACCGTGCGGATCTCGGTCCACTCCGGATAGCCGTCCTCGGAGGAGTCGTGCACCGCCACCTCCGCCGGCGGCTCGGGTTCGGCGAGCGGTCGGGGCGGCAGGCAGGCTTCCAGTACCGCCCGCGCGTAGGCGAGGGTCTCCTCGTCCTCCTTCTCCGACGTCCAGATGAAGGCGTTGTCCCAGGGGTACGGGTAGGCCTGCAGCACTGGCGGCAGCAGCGGCGTCCCGTCGGCTTCGGCGGTCACTTGACTCCCAGGTATTCCATCGCGCTCTTGGGGTCGTTCATCTTGCCGGAGCCCAGGGCCGCCTGCTTGTCCGCGTCGCTCTTGGCGTTCCACGCGTCGTCCATCGCCTTGATCTGCTGCGGTGTGAAGTCCTGCCCCGCGATGCGTACGCCGAGGCCGTTCTCCGCGAAGGTCTGCGCCGGTGTGCCTCCCGGGGTGACGTTGTTCCTCCTGTCCGTCTGGTAGCCGTCGAAGATCTTGTGCCAGTCCTTCTGCTGCTCGATCTCGTAGCGCGCGACCCGGGGCGGTGTGCTGCCCTCCTGCTTGGCCCATTCGGCCAGCCGCTTCGCCTGGGCGGGGACGGTGTACTTGGTCGCCGCGTTGGCGGTGTTCTTCACCTCCACGGCGTGGACGTTGCCGTCCTTCCCCTTGTAGAGGACGTCCACGTCGTCCACGCCGCTGACGTCGGCCGTCGTACCGTCGCCCATGTCGACGGACTGCCGGCCCTTCTTGGCGCCGACCGCGCCGTACACCTTGGTGCCGTCGGCCGCCTCGGAGACCGCTCGCTGGGCGGCCCGTACCTCGGCCATCGACTCTGCGAGCTTGTGGCGGTCGCCCGCCTTGAGCACCTCGGACGCCAGGGACCCCCGCGTCTGGGTGTCGATCGCCTTGTTGTTGAGCATGCCGTCGAGATCCTTCAACGCGGCGGCCAGCTCCTGCTTGCTGAACTCGCCCTTGCTGTAGTCGGGATCGTCCTTGGCCTTGGCGACCAGGTTGTCGATGCCCTTCTCGTTGAGCGTGAGGCGGTCCGACTTGGGCGTCTTCTGCTTGTCGCGCGCGTCCAGGATCGTCTGCTTGAGCCGTGCGGCCACGTCGCCGAGTTCGGCGGCGTCGGCCGCCCTGTCGGCGTCGTCCGCCTCCTTCTGCGCCTCGCGGGCGTCGTCCGCCTCGGCGCCCGTGCAGGGCTCCGTCCCGTTCTCGGCGACGAAGCCCACACGGACCGTCCCGGGCGCCGCCGCGAGGACGAGGGTGCCGCCGCCCGGGCCGCCCAGCGGCCGGGGGATCCCGCCGCCGTACGGTACGAGACGGGCGCCGCCGAAGGCGGCGAGCTTGCACTCGCCCGCCTCCTCGACCTTCTTCTTCGCGTCGTCGGCGATGTCCTGGGCCTCGTCGGCCGCGTCCCGCGCGCCCTTGACGTCACCCGCGTCCGCGGCCTTGCGGGCGCGCTTCGTCACGTCCTTCGCCTTGTCGACGGCCTCGGTGATCGCTCCCGCGATCTTGCCCAGGCGGCCGAGCTTGCCGAGCTTGGCCGCGGCCTTCGCCTCGCCGTAGCCGGGGATGAACAGCGAGCCGACGTTCCAGACGACGTTGCTGACGGCCTGCGTCTCCTCGCCCCTGTTCCAGGTCTCCCGTACGTCGTCGCCGATGAACATGTCGTCCAGCGGCTTCACCACGACGTCGACACCGCTCCCGCCCCAGTCGGTCAGCGCGTCCCAGTAATCGCCCTTGTCCCACTTGTCGCCGGCGTTCTTGGTGCCCTCGGTCCAGGTGTCGCCGAGCACTTTGCCGTAGTCCGCGAAGCCCGTGATGCTGTCGATCGGGTGGATGATCGTGTCCCAGGTGTCCGTGAGGTCACCCCAGATGCCGTCGACGAAGATGCCCTCGCCGACCTGCCCCAGCTGGTCGACGGTGCAGCCCCAGAAGCCGGAGCACTCCTCCTTCTTGTCGTCGCCGTCGCCCCCGTCGCCGTCGTCCTTCCTGCTGCTGTCGCCGATGGGCTCGTACGGGTCGGTCGGGTCCCCGGCCTCGTCGTCCTCGGAGCCGGGCGGTCCGCCGCCGGGGCCGTCCTGGGTGCCCCCGCCCGTCTCCCCGCCACCGGTGGAGCCCTCCGTGGAACCGCCGGTCGTTCCCCCGGTGCTGCCGCCCGCGCCGCCGGTCGTACCGCCGGAACCGCCGCCCGTGGTGCCGCCCGTGGCGCCTCCGTCGGCGCCCTGGGTGGAACCGCCGGCCGTGCCCTCCTCGGTGTTCCCGTCCGCCTGGGTCGTGCTGCCGCCCGCCGGGCAGGACTGCCCGACCAGGGAGCAGATCGCCTCCTGCAGCCTGCCGGAGATCTGCGCGCCGACGCCGCTCAGCACCAGGGCAGCGATGATGGCCGCGACCACGACGACCAGGCCGGTGTACTCCACCGCCGACTGCCCCCGGTCGCGGCGCCAGGTGAGCATGTGGGGGAGGGAGAAGGGCGGTTGCTCCTGACGCTCGGACGGCGCCGAGCCGAACCACTCCCGCGTGTCCTTCGTGCACAGGAAGACCAGGATCACGACGGGCAGCATGAGCTGGGTGAGCCCCTGCAGCGAGCCGTCCCGCACGTTGGCGAGTGCCCCGAGGACGAGCCACACCTGTACGGCGACGAGCCCTCGGCGGACCCCCTTGCCGCCCGTCCACGCCCGGCGCGCGAGCACCCACCCGGCGACGCCGGGCGCCGCCGCGTACAGCAGGGTGCCGAGCACCAGGCCGCCCAGTGCGTCGACCTGCGCCGCGGCGAGCAGCAGCCCGATGCCGCCGACGATCGTGGCCCCGAACAGGACGTACACGAGCCAGCGTGCGACCACGAGTTGCTGCGGCATGGCGCGGCGAACCGCTCCGCCCGTACCGGTGGCACCAACATAGAAGGACATACCCGTCCCACCCCCCGCGCCGAGACTAGGTCACCCGGGCGGTCGCCAGATGGGCCCGTGGGCCCAAAGCCGGGCCCAAGCGCGCCCGTTGGGGAGCCGGGTGCACCGGTTCCACACGCGGCGCGGGGCCCGGGGCACCGGCCGGCGGCCGGGCCCCGGGCCCCGCGTGTGGAGGTGTGGGCCGGAGGAGGAGCAGGGGGCGGGGGCGTCCGTCAGGATCCGGCCCCGGTCCGTCCGCCGCCGCGATTCCGGTCGCGCAGGTGCCCGTGCAGGGCGGCGGCGGCGAGCGACACGGCGGTGGTGACGAGGACGCTCCCGATGAGGATCATGGCCACTCCGACCGCGAAGAGGCCGCTGGAGTCGTCCGACCAGTCGTAGGCGGCGGACGCCGTCAGTCCTGCGCCGATCCCGGCCACAGCCGTCACGACCTGGCCTCGGGAGGCCGTCCAGTACACCGCCACCAGCAAGGTCAGCACCAGCCCGATCACCTGCCACGCCTCGTACGGGCCCGTCGTCGAGCCGTCCGGGTGGACATCGCGGTGCTGGTCCCAGCCCAGCCAGGCGGCCCAGGAGGCCGCGGCGACGCCGGCGAGGGCGAGGGCGGGCAGCAGCCGGAAAGTCGTCGTTCTCGGGGTTCGTGTGGACATGGCAACAGCGTCGCGGCCCGCCGCCCCGGGGAACAGGGTGCACGTACTCAGATCCACCCGAGTACGGCGGTCCGGGCGCCGTTCGGCGCGCGGCCCGTGGGGGCGTTCGTGGGCGTCGTCAGTCGGCAACTCCCAGGTCCTCGCGCATGATCCGGCGCATCGCCGTGAGCGCGGGCTCCGCGGCCTTCAGGTCGATGAGCGCCTGCTCCGCGCTCTCGCCGTCCCGGGCGAGGCCGCGGTCGATGCGCTTGGCGGCGGCGTCGACGGCGGCCAGGACGACGTTCACCTCACGGGACGCCGCGAGCACGACTTCGGGGACGATCATCTGCGACTCGGCGTAGCGGTCCCGGTAGTCGCGCCTGGCCTCCTCGACCCGCGTGCGTTCGTCCTCGGTGTAGACGCCGTCGCGCAGGCGGTGCAGGGCGTCCTTCAGCATGGTGTGGAAGGTGCGGGACGCCCGGTTCATCGCGGTGTACGCGGTGCGCCGGTCCTCGAAGTTCCGCCTCACCTCGTCGACCTGACTGTCCGCCAGTTGCTGACGTCGTGTCACCCAGGTGGTCACCAGCGGGGCGGAGAGCGTGCCCAGCACCCCGACGACGGCCGTGACCATGGTGGCTATGGCAGTACCCATGCGTGCGACCCTAAGGGCGGTCCAAGGGCCCGGGTGGCGGATTCCCGGCCGCACGCGTCCCGTCAGGGTCCCGGGCGGGGGCCGTCAGCCGCGTGACGGCGTCCAGCACGGCGGACCAGGGGAGCTCGCGCACCGCGGGTCCCTCGCGCGGCTCGTGGAGCGTCCAGACGCCGGCGCCCTGGACGACCTCGACCTCCGCCCTCCGCAGCGCCGCGAGGTGTCCGTCCCAGGCCGGGTGCCGCGCGTGTGCGGCGTTCACCCGGGGGAAGAGCACGACGGGTACGCCGACGGTGCCCAGCGCCTCGCCCACCTGCGTCAGGGCCTGGTTGTCGGCGATGCCCGTCGCGAGCTTGGCGACGAAGTCGGCGCTGGCGGGGGCGACGGCGTAGCAGTCGGCGACCGGGTGGGGCCGGGGCTCGGCCGGCAGGCGTGGTGTGTCGCGCACCGGCAGGCCCGTCAGCCGCTCCAGGCGGTCCACCTCACCGTTCGCCCGCAGCCACCGTCCGGCGTTCGGGGTCAGGGTCACGGCCACGGTCCAGCCGAGCGCCATGGCCGGCTCGACCAGGCCGGTCCGCAGCCTCTCGACCCCGTCCGCCGCCGCACCCACGACGGCCAGTACCCCACGGCTGCCCGCGTCCATGCTCTTCCCCCGCTCGCCCGGCCGTACCCACACTGCCAGCAGTACAGCAGAGCCCGCGGCCGTACGGCAGACGGGTTCCCCCTGCGGGGGTGCGCCTTGCGCGGGGATCCCGCGCCCCCGACACGGTCCGGGATGCGCGCGGGCGGGGCACGGGGGACCGTGGAGGCATGTCCGGACACCGCCCCGTGATCGTCTATCCGCCCTCGTCGACGGGAGGCCGGCGCGTCACGGTGCACGGCCGGATCGTCGGGCTGGCGCACGGGCGCGGGGAGGTCGCCTCCCTGCTGCGGCAGGCCGGGTTCGCCCCGGGCGCCGGTGACATCGACCTCGACCAGCCGGAGTTGATCGAGTGGCGGGGCGGTGACCTCGACACCTGGGGGTGAGTCCGACGCCCCGTCGACGGCCGGACCGCGTCACCCGAACGGGGGCCTCCGGCTCGTCGCGGGGGCGCCCTTGGCACAGGGTCGGTCCTGCCCGCCGACCTGCCGGGCCGTTCGTCTGCCGAGTGGAGGATCCATGGCTCAGTCAGCTCCCACCCCCGGAAACCCCCGGCCCACCGGCACCGGCACCGGCACCGGCACCGGGCAGGGCGGAGGCGGCTGGGCGGCCGGCGGCACGATGTTCGCCGGGGTGCTGCTGCTCGTCGACGGGCTGCTGTCCGTCTTCAAGGGGATCGCGGGCATCGCCACGGACGACGTCTACGCGGTCGTCAACAACTACACGTTCGCCTTCAACGTGACGTCGTGGGGGTGGATCCACCTGGTCCTCGGCGTGATCCTCGTGATCGTCGGCCTGGGCATCCTGAAGGGCTCCGTCTGGGCCCGTGGCGCGGGTGTCGGTCTCGCCGCCCTGAACATCATCGCCAACTTCATCTGGCTGCCCTACCAGCCGGTCTGGGCGATCGTCTCGATCGCGATCGACGCGTTCGTGATCTGGGCCCTGTGCACGGACCACACGCACCACACGCACCACACCGACCGTGCGGACGGCACGGACCGGCCGAAGGGGGCCTACTGACGTGACCCGTGAGACGTACGCGATGACGGAGGGCAGGACGGCCCTGGCCGCGGACGCGTATGTCTACGGGGCGCCGCTGGTCCACCGGCTGTGGAGGATCCGGGCCTGCCTCCAGGGGGGCCGCGGGGCGGCCGGGCCCACGCCCTTCAACGCCTTCGCCCACGCGGACGGGCCGGCCGTACCCGGTGCCCACGCGCCCTACGCGCCCGCCGACCTCGTCGACGCGCTCGCACAGCTCGATCTGTCCGGGGGGCCGGTACGGCTCCACGTGCCGGACACCCCGGGCGCCTACTTCGTCCTGCGGTTCGTGGACGCCTGGAGCAACGTCTTCGCCTACCTGGGCACCCGGGCCACGGGTACGGAGGAGGGGGACTGGCTGGTCGTTCCGCCCGGATGGGCCGGCACCGTGCCCGAGGGGCTGTCCGGGGTGATCGACGCACCCACCTCCGTCGTGTCCCTCGTCGGCGGGCTCGCCTGCGACGGCCCGCACGACATGGCGCGGATCCGGTCGCTCCAGCAGGAGCTCACCCTCACGCACCTGGGGGACCGCGCCCACCGGACCGGGCTCCCGTCGGCCGAGACCGGGGTGCCCGAGGAACTGCGCTTCTTCGAGGAGCTCAGGGTGTGGATGGCGGACTTCCCGCCCGCCGCGGCCGATCGCGCCCACCAGGACCGCTTCCAGCCGCTCGGCCTCCTGGAGGAGGGCGTCTCCCCGTACGTCTCGGCCCCGCCCGGGCTCGTGCGCGCGCTGACACGGGGACTCGCGCTCGGCCGGTCGCGGGTGGAGGAGGCACTGCGGTCGGCGGAGGCGGGCGGCCCGCAGGGCTCCTGGCACACGGAGCCGCACCTGCGCGACTACAACCTGGACCACTTCGGCGTCGGCACGCTCGGCCCGCCCGAGTGGCAGGTGCCCGACCGGCAGGCCTCGTACCTGCTCCGGGCGGTGGCGGCGCGATGGCCCGGACAGCCGTCCCACGGTTACGAGGCCGTCGACGCCCACACACCGCACGACTCCCGGGGACGGCCGTTCGACGGGGCGCACGGCTACACCCTCCGCTTCGCGGAGCCGCCGCCCGTCCGGGCCTTCTGGTCGGTGACCGTGTACGGTCCCGGCGGCGGCCTGGCCCCGAATCCCGAGGAGCGCTACGTCGTCGGGAGCCGGACCCCCGGCCTGGTGTACGCCGAGGACGGCTCGCTGACCCTGTACCTGTCCGCGCGGCGGCCGGCGGAGGCGGACCGGGCGGCGAACTGGCTTCCCGTGCCGGCCGGGGCCTTCCGTCCGGTGACGCGCCTGTACCTTCCCGAGCGCGGCGTCCTCGACGGGAGTTACGTGATCCCGCCGGTCGAGCGGCTGCGGGAAGGCCCCGAGGGGTAGCGCCCGGCCCGTCGGCGGCCCGTCGCGTGTGCGCCGAGGGGCGCGTTGTCAGTGGCACGCCGCACACTGGAGTCATGTGCCGCAGTATCAAGACGCTCCGACCGCCCGCCCTCCCCGAAGAGGCCACCGAGGAGGAGATGAGAGCCGCCGCCCTGCAGTACGTGCGCAAGGTGTCGGGCTTCCGCGCTCCCGCAGCGCACAACCAGGAGGTCTTCGACCGTGCCGTCGAGGAGATCGCCGAGGCCACCCGGCGGCTGCTGGACGGCCTGGAGGTGAGGGGCGCCGCGCGGGTCTGACCGTGGGCGCCCGCCGTCTCAGGTCCCGGCCGCGGCTCCCGCCGAGGTGAGGGCCGCCGCGTCCCGGGGGCGACGGATGACGACGGCCGCGAGGGCGCCCGCGACGAACAGGGCGAGGACGGAGACGGCCGTGCCGAGCCAGCCCGCGCCCAGCCACTGGCCCCCGAAGTAGCCGAGGCCCACGCTGTAGACCGCCCAGGCGACACCCGCCACGGCCGACCACGGCAGGAACTCCTTCACCCTGCGGTGCGCCGCGCCCGCGCCCAGCGAGACGACCGAGCGCCCGGCCGGCGCGAAGCGTGCGATGACGACGAGGGCGCCACCGCCGCGGCTCAGGGCCGTGCCGAGGCGCTCCTGCGCGGAGGTGAGGCGGCGGGAGCGGGCGATGGCACGTTCGAGGCGGTCCCCGCCGCGCCAGGCCAGCCGGTAGGCGACGAGGTCGCCGAGGACCGAGGCGGCGGCCGCGCAGAGGGTCAGGACGAGGAGCGACGGCACGTGCCGGGTGGCTTCCCCGGCGGCCGCGGTGACCGTCGTCGTGCTCGCCGCGGCCGCCGTGGCCGCGCTGATCACGAGCACACCGCTCGGCAGGACGGGCAGGAAGACGTCCAGGAGCACCGAGAGGGCGACCACCACGTAGATCCATGGGCTGCCTGTCAGCGCGCCCACACTCTCCAGCACTTCTACTCCCCGTTCCCGGTTCTTCGCGTCAACACCGCGGCGTCGCAGGGGAGCGGCAGGAGCGGCAGGCTCAGCTGTACAGCGTACGCCTGTGCTTCGCCAGGCAATCGCCGATGTGCGGATGATGTTGTGCAGGTCACGTGGCTCCCGGCGGGTGGCGGTGTGCGGCGCTCGGGCCGTCCGCGCCGTGTGTGCTCCGGCCCCTCGCGGGGGAGGGGCCGGAGCACACACGGCGCGGGAGCTCAGACGGAGACGGGCCGGGTCTTCTCGGCCCGGGATCCGGCGAGCCGGACGGCGTCGGCCGCCCGGGAGGAGAACAGCCGGTCCAGGGCGAGGGCGCCGGGGCCGGTGAAGACGATCAGCAGGAACGCCCAGCAGAAGACCGCCGAGGCCTCGCCGCCGTTCTGCAGGGGGAACAGCGACTCGGGCTGGTGGACCTTGAAGTAGGCGTACGCCATCGACCCGGAGGCGACGAGCGCGGCGCCACGGGTGCCGAGGCCGAGGGCGACCAGGGTGCCGCCGACGAGCTGTATGACGGCGGCGTACCAGCCCGGCCAGGCGCCGGCCGGGACGGTGCCGCCGCCCATGGCACCGCCGAGTATCCCGAACAGGGCCGCTGCCCCGTGGCAGGCGAAGAGGAATCCGACGACTGCGCGGAAGAGACCGAGTGCGTAGGGCTGGGCCTGGTTCAGGCGTACGGACATGGTGACGAGCTCCTTCGGTTGGGGACGTGAACCGAGTGGGGCCCATCAGGTTAGGAATGCCTCATTAGTGCTTACAAGTTCAACATTCGGTCGTTTGGCTGAAAGTAGCCGTCACTCTTCCGGGGTGAGAGAGCGCTCCAAGGTGGTCTCCAGCTGGGCTCCGGCGGGACCGGAGGTGGCCTGCACCAATGTCAGAGTCGCTTTCCGGCCACGCAGACTAAGGGTCATCAGCTGATTGCCGAACCAGGGGCCGCCCGTCCTGCGCCACGGCATCGGCGGGCCTCCCGTGCGCCCGTGGGCCGCGAGCACCCGCCCGAGCCACCGGCCCGCCCGGCTCCAGCCGAAGCGGAATCCGAGGCGGATCGACGCCGGGACGGAGTTGTGGACGGGGGAGCAGGTCAGCTGGAGGACGCGTGCGGAGGGACTGCCGCCCGGGGTGGAGGCGGGCCACCTGGGCTCCGCGATGTACGCGTGGTGCACATCGCCCGAGAGCACGCAGACCGTCGCGGGAGCGGCGGGACCCGTCCCCGCCTCCCGCAGCAGCTCCGACAGCCGGCGGAAGGACTCCGGGAAGGCCGCCCAGTGCTCCAGGTCGCAGGCGCGGCGGACCTTCTCCCCAAGACGCGCCCAGCGGCCGCCCCGCTCGCCCCGGCACAGCGCCGCGTTCCAGGTCTCCGCGTCGTGGATCAGGTGCGGCAGCAGCCACGGCAGCGAGGTGCCGATCAGGAGGTGGTCGTAGGAGTCCGGGCGGTCGAGCATCTCCGCGCGCAGCCAGCGGGCCTCCTCGTCGCGCAGCATCGCCCGGTCCTGCTCGTCGAGGACCCGGGCCGCCCGCGTGTCCACCATGACCAGTCGCACGCGGCCGAAGACGCGCCGGTAGCTCCACCGGGTCCGGGCGGGCTCGGCGTCGGAGGCCGCCGCGTGCTCGCGCAGGGTCTCGGTGCCGTCGGGAACCGCGCGCACGGCCGCGTAGACCGGGTCGGCCTCCAGGGCCTCGGGGGAGAGGTTGCCGATGTGCTGGTAGACCCAGTACGACATGAGGCCGCTGACGATCCGCTCGTGCCACCACGGTGTGGCGCGCATGTCGCGGACCCAGGCGGCGCTGGTGTTCCAGTCGTCCACGACGTCGTGGTCGTCGAAGATCATGCAGCTGGGGACGGTGGACAGCAGCCACCGCACGTCCGGGTCGCGCCAGGACTCGTCGTAGAGGTGGGTGTACTCCTCGTAGTCCGCGACCTCCGCGCCCGGTGCCTCGGCCAGATCGCGGCGGGCGGCGATGCGCCGCTGGATGGCCTTCGACGTCTCGTCGGCGTACACCTGGTCGCCGAGCAGCAGGAGGACGTCGGGGCGGGTCGCCCCGGGGTCGGCCGCGAGGCGGACGGCCAGCGTGTCCAGCGCGTCGGGGCCGACCGGGTCGTGGCCGTCGGCGGGAGGGGCGGCCCAGCGGCAGGAGCCGAAGGCGACCCGCACCGGACCCGCGTCCTCGGGCCGGGGCACGGCGGGAGTGCTGATGGTGCTCGGCGGGAAGCGGGAGTCCTCGGGCGGCCACGCCCGGCGCCCGTCGAGCAGCACCTCGTAGGCCGTCGTCGAGCCGGGGGTCAGACCGTCCACGACGACCAGGGCGTAGTGGTGCCCCTGTACGGCGAACGTGGGCGAGGTGCCCGCCGCCCCGTCCGCGCAGCGGACCTCCGCCGTGCAGGGCCTGGTCGTCTCCACCCAGACCGTCGCCCGTGAGCCCGTCTCCCAGTCGACGTACCGCAGCAGTGGTCCCAGGCGCAGCCCGCTCATGTGTGCCCTCCTCGCGTCGCCGTGACCGATGGCTCCGAAGGGTACGGAACGACGGAGGAGGGCGGGACCCTTCCGCCCCGGGCGGGGCGGGTCAGCAGCCGTTCAGCACGGACTGCAGGGCGCTCTTCTCGGTGGAGTCGACGCTCAGGCCGTAGTAGTGCTTCACGTGCACCCAGGCGCGGGCGTAGGTGCAGCGGTACGCCGTGCGCGACGGGAGCCACTCACCGGGGTCCTGGTCGCTCTTGGACTGGTTGACGTTGTCGGTGACGGCGATGAGCTGAGGGCGGGTCAGGTCGTTGGCGAAGGACTGGCGCTGGGCGGTGGTCCAGCCGCTGGCCCCGGACCGCCAGGCCTCGGCGAGCGGGACCATGTGGTCGATGTCCAGGTCGGAGGCGGCGGTCCAGGTGGCCCCGTCGTACTCCGAGTACCAACTGCCGCTCGTCGCGGCGCAGGTGGAGCTCTGGACGACGCCGGTGCCGTCGCGCTTGAGGACGACTTCGCGGGTGTCGCAGGCGCCGGACTGGGTGATCCAGTGCGGGAACTTGTCGCGGCTGTAGCCGGAGGAGGAGCCCTCGGCGGAGACCGTGAGCTGGCCCAGGTAGGTGCGGGCGGTCGAGGCGCTGACCGGGGTGGGCATCGCGGCCTGGGCGGCCGGGGCGGTGAGGAGCCCGGACGAGGCGGCGAGCGCGGCCGAGGCGACGACGACGGCTATGCGGCGACCGTGGCTGCGACGCGCGTAGATACCGGACATGCGAACTCCCTTGATGTGGGGGAACCTTGGCGGGCGGCGACCTGTGGAGCCAGGCCATCGTGGCGGCGCCGGGTTTCGGTGGGGTGGTCGCCAGGTAACAGAGTGGCGACATGCGCACGTCACATCAAGAGGCAGGACGATCGTTCTGACGTCCCGTCCGAAGTCTGTTCGGACAAAAGGACTGACGGATGGGCGGATCGGCGGCGCGGATGCGAGCCGCGGCGCGGCCCGCCGGCGTATTGATGCTCACCGGCCGGGTGGTTCACTCCCGGAGTCCTCGCGGGGTTTCCCGGCACTGGTGTTCGCCGTCGCGGTGCGTACGGGGGAACGCCGAATCGCCGGTGACCGCCCCGTCGGGGGCGGTCACCGGCGATCGGTGACCGGTGCGGGAGCCGCGACCGTCGTGCGGGCGTGGCCGCCCGGGGTCAGCGGGCGTCGAAGTGCAGCAGGATCGTCCCGTCCGCGCCCGCTTCGACCCGCAGCCGCGTCAGGTCGTCCACGTGGGCGTCGGGGGAGAGGGCCGCCGCGCGGGGGCCGATGCCCACGACGCGCATGCCGGCCGCCCGGCCCGCGGTGATGCCTGCCTCGGAGTCCTCGAAGACGACGCAGTCCGCCGGGGCGAAGCCCAGCTCGGCCGCGCCCTTCAGGAAGCCCTCGGGGTCCGGCTTGCTCGCACCGACCAGCTCCGCGGTGACCCGGGTCGCCGGCATCGGCAGGGCGGCGGCCGTCATCCTGGCCTGAGCGAGTGCCTCGTCGGCCGACGTCACCAGCGCGTGCGGCAGGGAGGCGATGGACGCCATGAAGGCCGGGGCTCCGGCGACGGGCACCACGCCCTCGGTGTCGGCGGTCTCCTCGGCGAGCATGATCCGGTTCTCGGCGTAGTTCTGCTCCATCGGCCGGTCCGGCAGCAGGGCGGCCATCGTGGCGTAGCCCTGGCGGCCGTGCACCACCTTGAGGGCCGCGACGGGGTCGAGCCCCTGCGCGAGCGCCCAGCGCCGCCAGCAGCGCTCCACCACCGCGTCGGAGTTCACGAGGGTGCCGTCCATGTCCAGCAGGAGGGCACGGGCTTCGAGGACGGTGGCGGGCATCGGCGTGCTCCAGAGCGCGGGGGGACAGCTCACTGCTGCGGGTGAAGAGAGACAAGCAGCCCCGCCCGCCGGTCAGGGAGAACGGGCGGAGGCTACTTTGTTCCACCACGATACAAAAACCGCGCCCGAAACGCCAATCCCGGCCCTCGAACCTCGCGCGACGGCGCCCCGCACCCCCTCCGTCAGGAGTGGCGCCCCTGGCCCGTCGTCCGCGACTCCAGCGCCTGGCGGGTCTCCGGTCCGTAGACCCCCGAGGGGTCGTTCCGGACCGACATCCATCGCTGGAACTCCGCGACCGCCTGCTCCACCCGGTCCGAGTACCTGCCGTCGTCCGGTCCCCGGTAGACCCAGATCTCCTGGAGGCGGCGCTGGAGCTCCCCGACCTCCGCGCCGGTGTCGCCGGGCCGCAGCGTGCCGTCCGGTGCCTGGGCCGGCGGCGGTGCCGCGAGCGTGGGGGGCGCCGATGTCGCGGACGCCGAGGGGGGCGGGGCCGTCGTCGGCGCGGCGGCGGACCGGGACGCGGACGGGCTCTGTGACGGGGTGGGGGACGCCGAGGGCGACGCGGACGCGGACGCGGAGCGGGACGCCGTGGCCGAGGGTGAGGCCGACGGAGACTCCGACACGGACACCGCCGGTGCCTCCGATGCGTCCTGGACCTCCGCCGTGACCTCGGGCAGGGCCGCGTCGTCACCGCCGCGGTCGTCGAACAGGCCGCCCGCGAAGGCGGCCGTACCCACCACGGCCGCGACGGCGGCACCGACCGCGACCACGGCGAACGGCCTCCGCCGGCGGGGCTGCACGGGATCGGGGCCGTCGCCCGCATAGGCGGCCGCGCTGCGCCGGCGGCTCCCGTCCGCGGCCACGGCATCGGGCAGCGGGCCGGGCACCGGATGCGGGGCCGGGGCGGGCGCCTCCTCCGGGAGCACCGGCAACGCCGCCGTGTCCGCGTCGTCGTGGGTGTGCGCGTCGTCGCTGTGCAGCGTCACGTACGGGCGGATCCGCAACGGGTCGAAGTCCTCGGCCGCCGCCGTCTCCGCCGATCGGGCGGCCCGCCGGGCCTCCCCGGACGCGGCGCGGTCACCGCAGACGCACCCGGCGCCGGGTCTCGCTTCCCGCTCGCCGCCGCACTCCGGGCACATATGTCCGGTCATCGTGGGTTCCCCTCCCCTTTGAACTGCCTGCGATTATGCAGGTCGCCGCGGAGAAGCCCAACGGCCGTACCGCTGCTCGGCAGGCCGTAACGGCATGTTGCGGCCAGGATGGGGTGAACCGGACCCGAGGAGACGTCCATGGCCCAGCAGCTGAACCCGCCGCCCCTCGCACCGGGTGAGGGGCGGTCGCGGCGGAATGTACTGGTGTCCATCGGCGCCCTGCTGCTGGGTCTGCTGCTCGCCGCACTCGATCAGACCATCGTCTCCACCGCCCTGCCGACGATCGTCAGCGAGCTGGGCGGCCTGGAGCACCTCTCCTGGGTCGTCACCGCGTACATCCTGGCGGCCACCGCCGCGACGCCGCTCTGGGGCAAGCTCGGCGACCAGTACGGACGCAAGAAGCTCTTCCTCGCGGCCATCGTCATCTTCCTCATCGGTTCCGCCCTCTGCGGGGTGGCCGGGAACCTTCCGCAGCTGATCGGCTTCCGCGCCCTGCAAGGGCTCGGCGGCGGAGGGCTGATCGTGCTGTCGACGGCGATCGTCGGCGACATCGTCGCACCGCGCGAACGGGGCAAGTACCAGGGTCTCTTCGGTGCGGTGTTCGGCGTGACCAGCGTGCTGGGACCCCTCCTCGGCGGCTTCTTCACCGAGCACCTCAGCTGGCGCTGGGTCTTCTACATCAACCTGCCGATCGGTGTGGTCGCGCTCATGGTCATCGCGGTGAGCCTGCACATCCCCGTCCGGCGCACCAAGCACACCATCGACTACCTGGGCACGCTGCTGATCGCCTCGGCCGCCACCTCACTGGTCCTCGTCGCCTCACTCGGCGGAACCACGTGGGCCTGGGGCTCCGGCCAGATCGTCGGCCTCGCGGTCCTCTCCGTGGTGCTGATCGGCGCGTTCGTCGCGGTGGAGCGCCGGGCGGCCGAACCCGTCCTGCCGCTCAAGCTGTTCCGGATCAGGACCTTCACGCTCGTCTCCGCGATCAGCCTGGTCGTCGGTTTCGCCATGTTCGGCGCGCTCGCCTACCTGCCGACGTTCCTCCAGATCGTGCACGGCATCAGCCCGACCCTGTCCGGTGTCCACCTGCTGCCGATGGTCCTCGGCCTGCTGGTGACCTCGACGGCCTCCGGCCAGATCGTCAGCCGTACGGGGCGCTGGAAGGTGTTCCCGATCGCCGGGACCGCGGTCGCCGCGGTCGGCCTGCTGCTGCTCGGCCGGCTGTCCGAGACCAGCTCCACCTGGGCGACGAGCCTGTGCTTCTTCGTCTTCGGGGCAGGGCTCGGGATGGTCATCCAGGTGCTGGTGCTGGTCGTGCAGAACGCCGTCACGTACGAGGACCTCGGCGTCGCCACGTCCGGGGTGACGTTCTTCCGGTCGATCGGCGGATCGTTCGGCGTGGCCATCTTCGGCACCATCTTCGCCAGCGGGCTGACGGGCCAGCTGGAGAAGGCCCTCACCGGCCGCGACCTGCCGGCCGGTGTCGACGTCGGGTCGCTCTCCGCCGACCCGCGGGCCATCGGCCGGCTCCCCGAGGACCTGCGCCGGTCCGTCCTCGGCGCGTACTCGACCTCGATCACCGACGTCTTCCTCTACGCCGCTCCCATCGTCCTGGTCGCGTTCGTCCTCGCCTGGTTCCTCAAGGAGGAACCGCTGCGCGGCTCGGTCACCGCACCCGACGCGAGCGAGACCCTGGCCACGAACCCGGTGGAGCGGTCCTCCTACGACGAGTGCGCCCGTGCGCTGTCGGTGCTCGCCAGCCGTGAGGGACGCCGGGAGATCTACGAGAAGATCACCGCCAGAGCGGGCTACGACCTGCAGCCCGCCGCGAGCTGGCTCCTGCTCCGCATCAAACGGCACGGCACCGTCGAACCGTCCCTGCTCGCGGACGTCGCCCCCGTGCCGCTCCGGGTCATCACCTCCGCCGCCCGGCAGATCGAGGAGCGGGGGCTGGCCCGGCGGGAAGGCATGCAACTGGTCCTCACCGAGCCGGGCGCCGAGGCGGTGGTACGGCTGTCGCACGCCCGCGAGGAGTCACTGGCCGAACTGCTGGGCGACTGGTGGGGCCCCGACCGGCCCACCGACCTGGTCCGCCTGGTGACGGAGCTGACGGCCGAGGTGAGCGGGTCGAGCAGGGAACGGCCGCACATGCCCGAGCCGCGCCGCGACCACTGGGCCGGCTGACCGCACGCCCCTGCGGGAGCCCGGGGCCGGGAGGCCGCCCGGACGCACCCGCGAGCCCGTCGGGCTGTGCGGCCCGGGCCCTCACAGGTCCTTGGCGAACCAGTGTTCCGCGTACGGCCCCTGGTTGAACGCCGGGACCTCGCGGTACCCGTGTTTCGCGTACAGTCCGCGGGCCTCGACCAGGTCGGTGCGCGTGTCGAGCCTGATCCGCCGCACCCCCAGCGCCCGCGCCGCGCTCTCGATGCCCGCGAGCAGCAGCCCGCCGCCGCCCGTGGAGCGGAACCCGGGGCGCACGTACACCCGGGTCAGCTCCGCCACGCCCTCGCCGGCCCGGCGCAGGCCCGCGCAGCTCGCCGGCCGGTCGTCGTACCGTCCGACCAGGAACTCCCCGGTGGGCGGGGCGAGCAGCTCCACGCCGTCGTCCGTCATGCCCTCGTCGATCTCGGCGCGGGTGGCCGGGCGGCCCCAGTAGCGGCTCGCCACCTCGTCGTAGTAGTCCCGGCGCAGCTGGAGCGCGTCGGGACGGGCGAAGTGTTCGGGGGCCACGGTCCAGGTCATCGGGTCATTCTCGGCGTGGCGCGACGGGATGACGACCCGTTTTACGCCGGTCCGCGCCGGCGCCGAGGACGCCGGCGCGGCGGCGTCACCCTGCGCACAGAGGTGCTGACCGGCCGACGCTCCCGGGTCCGGCGGGCAGTCTCCCCGCATTCTTTCGCCCTATGCGTAGTGACACTCAGGCGAAGAGGGGGTTGATTGTGTCTACCTCATAGGGCAATGCAAGGCTTCATCCGCACATACCCGGGCCGAGGGGACAGTGCACGAACTGGGAGGATCGGCGCAGCGTGACGAATGCTGAACACAGTGTGCGGGGGGACGCGGCCGCGGATCCCGGGACGAGGGCCGCGGCGGCCCGGGCCGTCCTCTGGGTACTGGTCGCCGTCCTGGCGGTCCGGCAGGTCGCCGTGGTGCTGCGCAGGCCGCCCGGCGAGCGCCTCACCGACTTCGAGACCTGGACCGGGGCGAGCGGGGTCCTGCACATGGCAGGCTCCCTCTACGACCCGGGCCGGTTCACCGGGACGCCGTTCGCCGGGCTGGTCCTGAAGCCGCTCACGGCCTCCGCCGAGGACGCCCTCGGGGTCGTCTGGACCTTCGGGTCGCTGCTGCTCGTCGTGGCGCTGGGATTCGTCGCCGTCCGCGCGCTGCCCGCCCCGGTGAGCCGGCGCACCGCGTTCCTGGCAGCCCCCTTCGCGATCGCGCTGCTCATGGTGTCGCTGCCCGTCCGCAACACCCTGTTCCTCGGTCAGACCAGCATCCTGCCCGTCCTGCTGGTGCTCCTCGCCTGCTTCGTCGCACGGGGCGAGCGGCTCCCGGGAGTGCTGACCGGCATCGCGGCGGCCTTCCAGCCCGCCGTCCTGCTCTTCGCCGCGCTGTTCTGGCTGACCGGGAGACGCAGGGCCGCTGCCACCGGGGGCGCCACCTTCGCCGCCTGTACGGCGCTGGCCTGGGCGGTGATGCCGCAGGACTCGTGGACGTACTGGGTGCACCATCTCGCGGGTGCCGGGCTGGGCGAGCGGCCCGACAGCCTGGCCAACCAGTCCCTGCACGGCGCTCTGCTCCGCTTCGGTCTCCAGGGGCCGCTGGAGACCGCCCTGTTCCTCGTCCTGGCCGCCGCCGTGGTCATCGTGGGCCTGCGCCGCGCCGTGCGTTACGCCCGGGACGGGCAGCTGCTCCTGGCCGTCGCCGTCACGGGCTGCGTCGCCGTCGCCGTGTCGCCGACCGCCTGGCAGCACCAGCTGCTCTGGGTGCTGCTCGCCGTCGTGGGCCGGGTCGGCACACGGGCCTCCGACCGGCTCGTCTGGCCGGCCGTGGTGGTGCTCGTGCTCACCCTGCCCGGGAAGATGCTGCTGCCGAACGTCGGCGTGCTGCTGCCCGTACGCGACAACGTGCTGCTGGTCGCGGCGCTCGGCGCGGCCTGCGTGGCGCCGTTCCTGTCCCGGACCTCCCCGCACTGGGCGCGCCCGGTCCCCACGGACCACGCCCGGCCGGTGGAGCCGCGCTTCGCGTGGGTACCCCTGTTCCCGTTCTGGCGCCGTGTGCTCAGCCGCCCCAACCTGCTGCTGGAACTCCTGCTCATCAGGGTCGTCTACTCGGCGTACGCGAAGGTGAGGCTGGCCGCCACGGCCGGACGGCCCACCGCGGAGGAGCACGGGCGGCAGATCCACGCCGCCGAGCGGTGGCTGCACATCGACATCGAGCACTGGGCCAACCACACGGTCGTCGGCGTCCCGTGGCTGCGCGACTTCTTCGACTACTACTACTCGACCTTCCACTTCATCGTGCCGCTCACGATCCTCGGGGTGCTGTACGTGCGGCGGCCCTCGGACTACCGCTGGGTCCGCAGCTCCATCGGCTTCGCGACGGTCCTCGCCCTGGCCGGGTTCTGGTTCTACCCGCTGGCCCCGCCGCGCCTGATGCCGGGACTCGGCTTCATCGACACGGTCCACGGGGTGCAGAACCTGGACAGCCCCGACTTCGGGGCGCTGACCGCGGTGACCAACCAGTACGCGGCCATGCCGTCCCTGCACTTCGGCTGGTCGCTCTGGTGCGGTGTCGTGATCCTCCTCCTCGCCCCCAAGGTGTGGATGAAGGTCCTGGGCATGCTGCACCCGCTGTTCACGGTCTCCACGATCGTGGCCACCGGCAACCACTGGGTGCTGGACGCGGTCGGCGGCGGCGCCGTGGTGGCCGCCGGATTCGGCCTGACGTACGTCCTGTGCGGGCCGCGGCGGCTGCGGTCCGGCGCCGCGGCGGACGAGTCCCCGGGCCCTGAGCCCGCGGAGGCCGCCGGACCACCGGTCCCCGAACGCGCCGGGACCGCCGGCAGCCCGGTGTAGCCACCCTGTTCGCGGGCGGGGGGCCGGGGCGGCTCGTCTCAGCCCCCGGCCTCCCGCACGTCCTGCGCCTGCGCCTCGGCCGGCGGCCGTTCGAAGGCGGGCCGCGCGTCGAAGGCCGCGCGGCGTGTCGCCCGGCGCAGAGCCCGCAGGAGAGCGGGGCCGACGGCGAGGGTCAGGGCCGCCGTGAGCACGGCCCGGCCCAGGTCCCAGCCGAGCGACGTCGCGGTGCAGTACGCCAGGAAGCGGACCAGGTTCTCGTGCAGCGGGTCGCCCGCGACGAAGGAGATGCCGGATCCGAGGCCCGGCACGATCGTCCAGCCGTACAGGTTCATCACCGTGCCGTACGCGAAGGCCGCCACGAAGCCGTACACCGCGAGCATCAGCAGTTCGCCCCGGCCGCGCAGGCGTCCGTGGCCGGGCAGCATCCCCGCGCCCATCGTGAACCAGCCCATCGACAGCATCTGGAACGGCATCCACGGCCCGACCCCGCCGGTCAGCAGCGCCGAGGCGAACATCGTCACCGAACCCAGCACGAAGCCGAATCCGGGCCCCAGCACCCGCCCGCTCAGCACCATCAGGAAGAACATCGGCTCCAGGCCGGCCGTCCCCGCGCCCAGCGGGCGCAGCGCCGCGCCCACGGCGGCCAGCACCCCCAGCATCGCGACGGCCTTGGCGTCCAGACCGGAGTCGGCGATCGTCGCGACGACCACGGCGACCAGCAGCGCCAGGAGCGCGGCGAACAGCCACGGCGCGTCCTCGGCGTGGGCCAGGCCCGAATCCGCACCGGCCAGCAGCGGCCAGCCGAACGCGACCAGACCGACCGCGCCCACCAGCACGAGCGCGGCGACGGCCCGGGGACCCAGCCGCACCGCGCGCGGGGACCGGGCGCTCACGACGGACCGTCCAGCGCGGCACGCACCTGTGCCACGGTCAGCCACGCCAGCGGCGCCAGGATCTTCGCGGTCTGCGGGGCGAACGCCGGGGACGAGACCACGACCTGCCGGGTCGGGCCGTCCGCGACGACCTCCCCGTCGGCGAGTATCACCACCCGGTGCGCCAGGTCGGCGGCCAGTTCCACGTCGTGGGTGGCCAGCACGATGGCGTGGCCCCCGGCGGCCAGCCGGCGCAGCACCCCGACCAGCCGGGCCTTCGCCGCGTAGTCGAGGCCGCGCGTCGGCTCGTCCAGCAGGAGCAGCGGAGGCCGGGCGGTCAGCACCAGGGCGAGGGCCAGCGCCAGCCGCTGCCCCTCGGACAGATCACGGGGGTGGACGTCGTCCGGCACACCGGGCAGCAGCTCGGAGACCAGGGCGCGGCAGGTGCCGCCCGGCGCGCCCGCGTCGGAGTCCGCGGCCGCGCATTCGGCGGCGACCGTGTCCGCGTACAGCAGGTCGCGTGGCTCCTGCGGCACGAGCCCGACCCGGCGCACCATGTCGCGGGGCGGCGTACGGGACGGGGACACGCCGCCGACCAGCACCGAACCCGTCGTGGGCTCGGTCATCCCGACGAGCGTGGTCAGCAGCGTGGACTTGCCCGCGCCGTTGCGGCCCATCAGGGCCACGGTCTCGCCCGGTGCGAAGGAGAGCGTCACCCCGCGCAGCGCCTGGACCCGTCCACGCCGGACCCCGAGTCCCTCGGTCCGGGTGACGGGAGCGCCGGGAGGGGGACCCGCAGGGGCGTCGGGCGTGCGACGGCCGAGCAGACGGTCCAGGAACCCGGGGCGGGCGGGGACGGGCGCGGGCAGCGGGGCGACGGCGGAGGCCACCGGCCCGGCGGGCGGCGGCGGTTCGACGCCGGTCAGCCGCTCGCGCAGGTCCGCCGCCCTGCGCCGCGCGTCGCGCACCGACAGCGGCAGCGGGTCCCAGCCCACCAGCCGGCCCAGGTCCACGACCGGCGGCCGGACCGGCGACAGGGTCATGACCTCCGCCGGAGGCCCCATCAGCGGGGCGGCACCCGGCGAGGGCAGCAGGAGGACCTGGTCGGCGTACTGCACGACGCGCTCCAGCCGGTGTTCGGCCATCAGCACCGTCGTGCCCAGGTCGTGCACCAGCCGCTGGAGCACCGCGAGGACGTCCTCGGCGGCCGCCGGGTCGAGTGCGGACGTCGGCTCGTCGAGGACCAGCACGCGGGGGTGCGGGGTGAGGACCGAGCCGATCGCGACCCGCTGCCGCTGGCCCCCGGAGAGCGTGGCGATCGGCCGGTCGCGCAGGTCGGCCAGGCCCAGCAGGTCCAGCGTCTCCTCGACGCGCCGCCGCATGACGTCCGGGGGGAGGCCGAGCGACTCCATGCCGTACGCCAGCTCGTCCTCGACGATGTCGGTGACGAAGTGGGCCAGCGGGTCCTGGCCCACCGTGCCGACGAGGTCCGCGAGTTCGCGCGGCTTGTGGGTGCGGGTGTCACGGCCGCCGACCGTGACCCGCCCGGACAGCACCCCGCCCGTGAAATGCGGCACGAGACCGGACACCGCGCCCAGCAGGGTCGACTTCCCGACCCCGGACGGGCCGACGACGAGCACGAGTTCGCCCTCGGGCACCGTGAGGTCGACCCCGGACAGGGTGGGGTGCGCGGCACCCTCGTACCGCACCGAGACCTGCTCGAACCGGATCACGCGCTCTCCTTGGAGTCCGGGAGGGAAGGGGGCAGCGGCGCCACGACGGCGGGCAGCAGCCCGGTCAGGACGGCGGCGGCGGGCCACAGGGGCAGTACGGGAGCCGTCAGCGGTACGACACCGGGGTGCAGGGCTTCCGGGTCCGCGGCGCCCGCCCAGATCATCGCGGCGGCCACGGCGACGCCCGACCCCGCGACGAGCCAGGCGCGTACGTCCCAGCGGTCGGGCCGGTAGCGGGTGCGGACCGAGCGGCGCCCGCCGAGCCTGAGCCCGGCCATCGCCGCCGCCAGCCCGGCCAGCAGCAGCGGCAGTCCGTACACCGCGCCCTGGGCGGCCAGCAGTCCGTAGGTGCCCGCGCACACCCCCAGCAGCCCGCCGAGGGTGAGCACATGGGTGGTACGCCGCACGGCGCGCGGGACCCGGGCGGTGCGCCCGTACCCCCGCGCGTCCATCGATGCCGCCACGGCCACCGACCGCTCCAGCGCGCCCTCCAGCACCGGAAGGCCGATCTGGAGCACCGCGCCGATGCCGCCGGTGGGACGGCCGCGCAGCCGGCGGGCCGTCCGCAGGCGGGCCACGTCGGCGACCATGTTCGGCGCGAAGGTCATGGCCACGACGACGGCGACCCCCACCTCGTACAGGGCGCCCGGCAGCGACTTCAGCAGCCGCGCCGGATTGGCCAGCGCGTTCGCCGCGCCGACGCAGATCAGCAGGGTGGCCAGCTTCGCCCCGTCGTACAGCGCGAAGACCAGCTGTTCGGCGGTGACGCGCCCGCCGAGCCTGACCCCCTGCGCCCAGCCGGGCAGCGGCACCTCGGGCAGCGTGAACAGCGGGTGCGCGCCGGGCACCGGGGAGCCGAGGACGACGGAGAAGACCAGCCGCACCGCGACCACGAACAGCCCGAGCCGGATGAACGCCCCGTAGGAGCGGGCCCACGGCGCGTCCGTGCGGCGCGCGGCCACGACATAGCCGGCCACGCCCACCAGCAGACCCAGCAGCAGCGGATGGGAGGTGCGGGACGCGGCGGTCGCCAGCCCCAGTGCCCACAGCCACCAGGCCCCCGCCGGTGTCGCGTTGCCGCGCGTGGCGCCCGGGGCGCTCAGGGCATGGCGGAGCCGGGCGGGGCCGGTGGAACGGGTCATCGGCGGCGGCGGGCCCTGAGCACTGCGGCGAGACCCAGCACGAGCACCGCGCCCACGCCGGTGAGCACTCCCACCGACGCGCCGCCGCCGTTGTCACCATCGCCGTCACCATCGCCGTCACCTGAACCGGCGGCGGACGGCTCGGCCGCACCGGTCACCTCGTCCCGGCCGCCGTCCGCGACCTGCTCACCGCAGCCCGACCGCGGATAGCCGGATATCGCACAGAGCATCGCGGCGCTGTCGTACCGCAGGGGTCTGGCGACGGAGGCCAGCGCCTCCGCGGTGCTCGCGTCCGGTGCCACCTGGGCACACGCGGCGCGCAGGGCGGGCGGCCGCTCGCCGTCCGGAGCGTCCGCGGGGGTGCCCGGGTCGATGACCACGGCGACCCGCTTGCGGCCGTCCTTCGCCGGGGTGTCCGCGCAGACCGCCCCGAAGTCCGGGGCGCGGCGGGGGCGGGCCGAGTCCTGGGAGTCCTCGCTCACCGAGAAGCGGAAGCCCTGCACGGCGCCGTCGTCCGGGCGGACCAGCGACGGGCCCTGGGTGGCGTAGGTCCAGCCCGTGCCGCCGTCCCCTTCCCAGAAGGACCAGTAGCGGTAGCCGGCGGCCTGGGCACCGCCCGCGCCGAGTACGGCGAGCACGGCGCCGACCAGCAGGAGCAGCACCGCCGTACCCAGCGGGCGCCTCACAGCTGCTGGTTCTTCCGGCGGCCGCTCAGCAGGAAGCCGATGCCCGCGCCGAAGGCGAGACCGATGCCGATGATCCACCAGAGGCCGAGGCCCTCGTCGTCGCTGCTCGTGTCCGCGGGCTTCTCGGGCGAGGTGGCCGTGGGGGAGGGCACGGCGGTGGCAGCCGGCGCCGGGCCCGTCGCGTTGAGCTGCTTCACGAGGTCGACACCGCCGAAGTTCCGCGCGTCGGTCCCGGTCGCGTGGGCGGCCAGCACCAGCTGGGCGGAGGCGGCGGGGCCGCCCTCGCGGGCCCAGCCCTGGGCGTTCTTCTCCAGGTAGGCGACCGCCTTGGCGGCCTTGTCCTTGTGGCCGGAGGCCGCGAGCGCCACGACCGCGTCCGCCGTGTTGCCGAAGTCGGGCTGCGGGGCCGAGTCCTCGGCGCCCGGCATCGGCGGCAGGTCGAGACGGCCGGAGACGGCGAGTGCGCCGGCGAGGTAGTGGGCGCCGTTCTGTGCGGACTGCTCCGGCGTCAGGCCGGTGCCGTCGGTGCAGACGGGCGCCTTCACGGCGTTGGAGTTGCCCGCGGCCATGCCCTTGCCCATCGCGCCGATCACCGCGGCCGCCGTGGCGTCCGCGTTGGCCGTGAGCTTGCCGTTCTTGTCGGGCTGGTAGGCGAACGCCCCGCCGTCCTCGCCCCCGCAGGGCAGCGCGAAGGACTGCAGCGCGGTGTACGGGGTCTTCCCGCCGTCCTTGGTGAGGTCGGCCAGCGGCACGCCCGCCCTGGCCAGGGCGCCCGTCACCACGGCGGTGGAGTTGGCGTCGCTCGGGCTGCCCGGGTTGTAGCCCCAGCCGCCGTCCTCGTTCTGCACGGACTTCAGCCAGCTGACGCCGTTGTCCACGACGTCGCGGTGCGCGGCGAGCTCGACCAGGGCCTGGACCGCGGCCGCCGTGGCGTTGGTGTCCGCGACGGTCTTCGCGTCGCAGGGCTCGGAGGCGTCGCGGTACGAGGCGAAGGCCCCGCTCGCGCACTGCTGGCCCACGAGCCAGTCCACCGACTTCACGGCCGGGGTCACCAGCTCGACGCGCTGGGCGAGGAAGGCCATCGACTGGCGCCACACCCCGTCGTACGTCGGGTCCTTGGTCCCGTACAGGCCGGCCGGGAGGGCGGGCGCCGAGGGGGAGGGGGTCGGACTCGGCGCGGCGAGCGCCGCCGGGGCGGCCGCTCCACAGAGCACGGCGGTGATCGCGAGCGCTGCCGCGCGGCGGCGTACGGACATGACGGGCTGGGCCTCTCGAACGGGTTTCCCCTGCCGGGCGGAACCGGGCGCGCGGGGAAGGACCGGCGCCGGATTCGCACCGGCTTCCCCCTGTACGGGCAGGATGACGAGTCACTCACTCTACCGGGGCGGTCCGCGCCCCCTCCGGGCGGACGCCCGCATCCCCCGGTCACGAGGGCTTCCCAGCAGGTCAGAGCCCGTGCCAGACTCCGGCGGGGTCACCTGGGCGCCCGCCCGTGGCCGGACACGACCGGGTGGGAAGCACCAGTGCGCACAAGAGGTACGGCGGCCGCGGCCGCGGCGGTGGCCGGATTCATGACGATGACGGGCTGCGGACTCGTCGGGCACGACGAGGCCGCGCCGGCGGCCTCCCCGGTGCCGCTCGTCCCGTACACCAGGGAGTCGGCGGCGACGGAGATAGCGTCGCTCGCCCGGGCCGGGGGGCTGCCGGACGGGGACACCTCCACGGCCGGGCTGCCGACGGGCGACTACCGGTCGTGCGTGGCGCCCTGGCTGGGCGAAGCGCCGGCGGCCGGGGCCGCCGGCGCGTTCGACGCGACGGTGACGCGGTTGCGGCAGCACGACTGGGAGATCGTCTCCAGTCACGCGGAGAAGGACGTCACCTACCGCACCCTCGCCAAGCGGGGCTGGAAGCTCTTCGCCAGGCATTACACGATGAAGGGCTTCGGCCCCGACCAGATCGTGTCCCTCACCGCCGTGGAGGACGGCTGCGAGCTGCCCCGGCAGATCAGGGGCGACTACGAGGACCCGGCCTGAGAGACAGGACCGGTCAGGCCTGGCAGCCCGAGTCCGCGATCACGAAGTACCCGGTGGGCGACTCCCGGAGCGTGTGGGTCACGAACACGTTGTAGAGGCCCATGTCCTGCCCGGAACCGTTCGCGTAGGCGTGCCCGCCGGAGGTGCGCGCCCGGCCCGCCGTGACGTGGGCGTAGTTCGTGGCCGTGAAGCACCGGGCGGGCGCCGTGCCGCCCGACGTCGTCGCGGTGACCGCGGCGGACGCGGCCCCCGCCGTGCCTCCGGAGTCGGCCGCGGCCACGGTGTAGCGGTAGGAGGTGCCGGCCTTCAGCCCGGTGTCCGTGTACGACGCCGCGGTGGTCGTGGCGACCTTCGCGCCGTCCCGGTACACGAGGTACGAGGCCGCCGAACCGACCGTGTTCCACGCCAGCGACGCGGTGCTGTCGGTGACCCCGGCGACCTTCAGTCCGGTGGGGGCGGGCAGCCCGGTCCCACCGCCCGGGGCGTCCTCGTCCAGCCCCCAGAACACGCCGGTGTGGTACGTCGAGCAGATGGTGTTCAGGAAGTACGCGGCCGTCGACCCGCACTGCTCGGTGCCCGACCCCGGGCCGACCGGCAGGCCGTGCCCCATGCCGGACACCGAGAAGGTCTCCACCGCGGGCCGCCCGGACGCGTCGTCGTAGACGCTCCGGGTGGTGTTCCCCGGCAGGGTCTCGGTGCGGGACGGGGTCTGGCCGAGCCCCCACACGTTCGTCCACTGGTCGCGCAGCGCCGTGGCGTTGGCGGGATAGACCGTGTAGTCGGACGTGCCCTGCCAGATCGCGACCCTGGGCCACGGACCGGTCCAGCCCGGGTAGGAGCCGCGGACCTTGTCGCCCCACTGCGCGGGCGTCAGCTTCTGCGGTCCGGTCTGGCAGCCGGAGGCGGCGGCCTGACTGGTGGCGCACTGCGCCGGCAGCCCGGAGGCCACGGACCCGCCCGCGAACACGTCCGGGTAGGCGGCCAGCAGGTCGGCGGTCATCCCGCCGCCCGCCGAGAGCCCCGTGACGTACACGCGGCGGCCGTCCGAGCCGTACGTCTGCTTCGCGTACTCGACCATCTGCACGACGGACGCCGCCTCGCCCCTGCCCCGGGTGCTGTCGGCGGGGTCGAACCAGCCGAAGCACGACAGCGAGTTGTTCGCCGAGGTGGTCTGCGGGAAGACCACGTCGAAGCCCCACAGGTCGGCGTACTTCGGCCAGCCCGAGTTGGTGTAGTAGGCGTTCGCCGTCTGGGTGCAGCCGTGCAGGGCCACGACCAGCGGCCGCCCGGCGGGCACGTCGTCGGGCGTGTACGCGAACATCTGCAGGTTGCCGGGGTTCGAGCCGAAGCCGGTGACCTGCTGGAGGCCCGCGGCGGCGGTGGCCGCCGGAGCGGCCGACGCAGGCGCCGGGTTCACGGCGAGCAGCGCCAGGACGGCGAGGGGGGCGACGCGGCGGAGCAGGCGGCGCAGGATCGGCGGGCGGGGGTTCGGTGGACGCACGGTGGGGCCTCCCTGGTCGGACGTGCGGGATGCTGCCGGAACCTACGAGCCGGGGGCGGCGCCGCCCATGTGGCAGGCGGCCACGCGCCGCGCACCGCTGTGTGCGGCGCTCCCCTTGCGCGGGCCCCCGCACCTCCGCCACGCCCCGGACCAGGGGCGGGCCGCCCGCTCCGGGGCCGCCACCCGCACCATGTACGCCGCCACCATGCCGCCGCCCGGGGGTGTGTGCACCGACCCCGTGTGATGGCGGCGGCGACGTCCTTACGGTGACGCCCATGCAGACTTCCCGGACCCCGCAGCACGAACCTCCCGCCCCCGCCTCCCTCGCCGGGCGCACCGCCCTGGTCACCGGGGCCGCGAGCGGCATCGGACTGGCCTGCGCACAGGCGCTCGCCGCCGCCGGCGCGCACGTGCACGTGGTGGACAAGCAGGGGGAGGCCGCCAGGAGCCTGGCCGAACGGATCGGGGGGACGGCCTGGGTGGCCGACCTCTCGGTGCCCGAGGCGGTGGACGCGCTGCCCGCCGACGCCGACATCGTCGTCAACAACGCCGGGCTCCAGCACGTGGCCCCCGTGCACGAGTTCCCGCCGGACCGCTTCGCGCTGATCCACCGCGTCATGGTGGAAGCACCGTTCCGCATCTTGCGCCGTACGCTCCCGGGGATGTACGAACGCGGCTGGGGCCGCGTCGTCAACATCTCGTCCGTACACGGGCTGCGCGCCAGCCCCTACAAGTCGGCGTACGTCTCGGCCAAGCACGCACTGGAGGGGCTCAGCAAAGTGGTCGCACTCGAAGCGGCGCCGCACGGCGTGACGAGCAACTGCGTCAACCCGGGCTACGTCCGCACGCCGCTGGTCGAGAACCAGATCGCCGACCAGGCCCGCAGCCACGGCATCTCCGAGCAGGAGGTCGTCGGCAAGGTGCTCCTGGAGCGCAGCGCCCTCAAGTCCCTGATCGAGCCGGACGACGTGGCCGGTGCGGTCCTGTGGCTGTGCGGCCCGGGGACGGCCCACGTCACCGGGAGCTCGCTGGCCATGGACGGCGGCTGGACCGCCAACTGACACCCGACCGCCCCCGCAAGCCGGAAGAACGATGGCCGCCCATGTCTGAACCCTCCCCCTCCGCCGCGCACCTGACGGCCCGCCTTTTCGACCTGCTGGCCGACGACGCCCCGGCCGAGGAACTGGGCGCCGTCACCTCCCGGGCGCGGGCCGCCGGCGTGCCCGCCGCCGAACTGGCCGAGGTGGAGCGGGCGGCCGCCACCGCGCTGCGGATCAGGAGCGCCCTGCGCCAGCACCGGCGCAGGGAACTCCAGCTCACCGCGCTGTTCGACACGGCGGGCGACCTGGCCGCCTCCAGGGACCTGGACGACGTCCTCAAGGCGATCGTGCGGCGGGCCAGGATGCTGCTAGGCACCGACACCGCCTACCTCACGCTCCCCGACGAGGAGGCCGGGGACACCTACATGCGGGTGACCGACGGTTCGGTCTCCGTGCTGTTCCAGCGGCTCCGGCTCGAACTGGGCGAGGGACTCGGCGGGCTCGTGGCCCAGACCGCCAGCCCGTACGCGACCCCCGACTACCGCACCGACGAACGCTTCCGCCACACCCGCAACATCAACGCCGGTGTGCTCGACGAGGGGCTCGTCGCGATCCTCGGTGTTCCCCTGCTGCTCGGCTCCAGCCGGGGCGGTACGGGCAAGGTCATCGGCGTGCTCTTCGCCGCCGACCGCGCGGCGCGGGTGTTCAGCCCCGACGAGGTGGCCCTGCTCTGCTCGCTCGCCGCGCATGCCGCGATCGCCATCGACACCGCCCGGGCCCTCGACGACACCAGGACCGCTCTGGCCGAACTCGCCGGCGCGAACGCCGAACTGGCCGGGGCCAACGCCGCCGTGCGCGCGCACTCGGCGGCCATGCAGCGGGCCGAGGAGGCCCACGACCGGCTCACCGACCTCGTGCTGCGCGGCGGTGACGTGACGGACGTCGCCGTGTCCGTGGCCGGCCTGCTGGAGTGGCCCCTGACCATCCACGACCCCGGCGGGCGCCCGCTGGCCGCCGTGCGGCCCGACGGCTCCGCGTTCGCCGCCGACAGCATGGACGCGGGCTGGCTCGACGCCGCCGCCGAGGAGTCCCGCCACGGGGCGAGGGCGGTGCACCGCGACGGCCGGTGGGTCTGCGCCGTGCTGGCGGGCCAGGAACTGCTCGCCAGCCTCGTCCTGCACCGGCCCGACCGGCTCGACGACTCCGACCGGCGGCTCTTCGAACGCGCCGCCGTCGTCACCGGCCTCCTCCTGCTGCTGCGCCGCACCGTCGCCGAGACCGAGAACCGGATACGCGGCGAGCTGATCAGCGACCTGCTCGGGGACCCGGAACGCGACCCCGCCGGCCTGGCGGAACGCGGCCGGCGCCTGGGCATCGACCTCGACCGGCCGCACCTGCTGCTGGTGGCCGAGGCCGCCGCACGCGAGAAGCTCGGCGGCGCGGCCATGCGCTACCTCTTCGGCGGCGACATCCACGGGGTGAGCGCCGAACACGCGGGCACCGTCGTCCTGCTGATCGACGGCGAAGGCCGCTCCGCCGCCGACGCCGGGGACGCCGCGCGCGCGGCGGCGGCGCAGCTCGGCCACCTCGTCCAGGCCCCCGTGACCGTCGCCGCGACGGGCCCCGCCCAGGGTGCCCGCGCACTCGCCGCCGCCTACGCGGAGGCGGCCCGCTGCCTGCGCGCCATGCGCGTGCTCGGGCGCGGGGGCGAGGGCGCCTGCGTCGACGAACTCGGCTTCCTGGGCGTCGTGCTGGGCAACGCCAAGGACGTGGACGGCTTCGTGAGCGCCGTGCTGGGCCCGCTGCTCCGCTACGACGAGCGGCGCGGCACCCACCTCGTGCGGACGCTCCGCGCGTACTTCGGGGCCGGCGGCAGCCTCATCCGGGCCAAGGACGAACTGCACGTGCACGTCAACACGGTGGTGCAGCGCCTCGACCGCATCCAGGTGCTGCTCGGCCGCGACTGGAACGAGCCCGACCGGGCCCTGGAGCTGCAACTCGCCCTGAGACTGCACCTGCTGTCCGGCGGCCGGGACGGCTGAGGGGCCGCACGCCCCGTCGGGCGTACGGCCCCGGCGGGCTCAGCGCGCCGCCTCCAGCAGCGACCGGGCGACCTCCCCGGCCCCCTTGTCGCCGGTCAGTACGGTGTAGTGGTTGACCCCGTCGACGCGTACCGCCCGGACGCCCGTCCCGGGCTGCCCCGCCGTCGCGAGCCGGGACTCGTCGTACAGCCCCTGCTCCTCGTTCATCAGGCCGCGCTCCGCCCACAACAGCACGGCCGGGTGCGGGAGTTCGTGTACGGCTTTGAGCACCTCGTCCTGGAACAGCCCCACGCCGTCCGTGCGCACGGCCTCCAGGAGGCAGCTGGAGCGCATGGCGGGCTCCTCGCCCGTCAGGTCCCGCTGGATGTAGGCGTCCACCTCCGGCGACCAGGCGTCGGCGCCGAACGCGGGGTGGGCCCGCCAGAACGACCGGTAGGCCTCCCGGTCGGTGAACGTCATCGACAGCCGGTCCATGGCCGGGCCGATCACCGCCGTCATCAGCTCGTCCGCCGACAGGTGCGTCGGCGCCGGGAAGCCGAACCCGCCGTCGACGAGGACCAGTTCACCGAAGCGTTCCGGGTGGCGCACGGCCGCGAGCGCCGCCACGAAGGCGCCCATCGAGTGGCCGGCCAGCACCACCCCGTCGAGCCCCAGCCAGGCGGCGAGGGCGGCGGTGTCGTCCGCGTGCGCGGCGATGCCGTACGGACCGGGCAGCCCCGCACTGGCGGCCCGGCCCCGCAGGTCCGGCGCGATCAGCGTGGCCCGGCCGTCCAGGTGGCGGGCGACCGCGGCCCACGAGAGGGCGTTGGCCGTGATGCCGTGCAGGGCCACGATCACGGGGGCGGCTCCCGGGTCGCGGGCGGGCCAGCGCAGCGCGGCCGTCTCGCCCCCTGCCACGGGGACGCGTATCTCCTCGTACGGGATCATCGTTTCTCCTCACGGGACCGGCTCAGACGGGACGGCAGGCGGGCCAGGCCGCCCGGCAGCAGGTGTACCACGGCCACGAACAGCACCCCGAGCAGGAACAGCGGCTGCGAGAGCGGCACGCGCAGGACCGCCGGCAGGTCGGCGACGGCGCCCGACCCCGCCAGGTCGCCGAGCCTGTGGTCGGCCCAGGTGTAGAGGATGCCGCCGACCATCGGACCCCAGCGGGTGCCCGATCCGCCGAGCACCACCATCACGAGCAGCGACAGGGTGAAGTCCGAGGTCGTGGTCTGGGGGGTGGAGCCACCGGTGAGCAGCAGGTGGACGAGCCCGCCGACCGCCGCCAGCGCCCCGGCCAGCACGAAGGCCGTCAGCTTGAAGCCGTACGGTTTCAGGCCCAGCACCTCGACCCTGCGTTCGTTCTCCTTGATGCCCTCCCAGACCCGGCCGGTGGGGGAGCGCACCGCCCACCGGACCACGGCCAGGGTGAGGACGAGGTAGGCGAGGGCGATCCAGTACAGGTTCGCGGTGTTGCCGATGCCGACCAGCCAGGACGGCAGGAGCTCCGCCGGGGCCGCCCGGCCCTCCTCGCCGCCGGTGAGACCGCCCGGGTTGCGGGAGACGAGGATCGAGCCGGCCTGGGCGAAGGCGAGCGTCACCATCGAGAAGCCGATGCCGGTGACCCGCAGGCTCACCGACCCCAGGACCACGGCGAGCACGATGCCGGAGCACAGCCCCAGCACGGCCGCGAGCGCGAACGGCAGCCCGGCCTCCAGCAGGAACATGTTCGTGGCGTAGCTGCCCGCCGCGAAGTACAGGGCGTGCCCGAAGGAGAGCAGACCGGTCCGGCCGAGCAACAGGTCGTACCCGGTGGCGAGTGCGCCGAACAGCAGGCAGGTCGCCAGGAGTTGCAGGGACCCCGGGCTTCCGACCGGGCCGTCGAGCAGGCCGGGCGCGGGGAGCGCGCTGTAGGGCGCGACGGCCAGCAGCACGAGGACCCCGGCCGGCCACCAGCGCAGCAGCCGGGCCCCGCGCGGCTCCGGTGCGGTGGTGACCGCGGCGGGCGCGGGTGCGGGTGTGGTGGCGGTGCTCACGCGAGCCTCCCGGTCAGTCCGCGCGGCCGGAACAGCAGCAGCGCGGCGAGCAGGACGACGACCGCCAGGTCGCCGAGGCCCGCTGCGGTGTAGTAGTTGGCGAACTGCTGGACCAGGCCGATGACGACGGCCGCCGCGGCGGCGCCGGTCACCGACCCCATGCCTCCGGTGACCACGACGACGAACGCGAAGATCAGCAGCGAGGTGCCCTGACGGGGGTCGACCGAGCCGAAGTACAGCCCGCCGAGCGCCCCGCCGAGCGCGGCGACGCAGCCGCCGATCGCGAAGACCAGGGTGAACGCTGTGCGGACGTCGATGCCCAGCGCCGTGACCATGGCACGGTCCTCGACACCGGCGCGTACGACGAGGCCGTGCCGCGTCCGGCCGAGGAACACCCGCAGCGCGAGCAGCACCAGGACCGCGGCCGCGATCAGCACCAGCCGGTTGACGGGCACTTCGGCCCCCAGCAGTCCGAAGGTGCCGGACAGGGCCTCGGGCCCGGGGAAGGTCCGGGCGTCCGAACCCCAGATGCCGGACAGCAGGGCGGGCACGGCGAGCCCCACGCCGACCGTCGCGAGCACCTGCTCGCGCGGCCTGGTGTAGAGCGGGCGCACGACGGCGAGTTCCAGGACCACGGCGGCCAGCGTGCCCACCGCTGTCCCGAACAGCACGGCCAGGGCGAAGCCCCACCCGCCGGGACCCGCGCCGGGCAGATGGCCGGACGCGGCCCACCAGGTGCCGTACGCGCCGATCGACAGCAGCGCGCCGTGGGCGAAGTTGAGCACGTCCATCAGGCCGAAGATCAGGGAGAGGCCCGACGCGATGAGGAAGTAGAGCGCACCCAGGCCGAGTCCGGTCATGGTGAGCAGCACGATGGTGGACATCAGGAATCCGCCTCCGCGGTGTGTGTGGCGAGCGGGCCGCGGCCCACGCCGAGCAGGTCGCGCGTGGCGCGCGCGTCGCCCAGCAGCGCGGCCGCGTCGCCCCGGTGGGCCGTCCGGCCGTCGGCGAGCACCACGCACCGCAGGGCGAGCCGGCGTACGACGGCGAGGTTCTGCTCGACCAGGAGCACGGGGACGGCCTCGGCGGCGCGCTCCAGGACCTGGGTCACCTCGGTGACCACCTTGGGCGCCAGGCCCTTGGTGGGCTCGTCGGCGATGATCAGCCGGTTGCCGTTCAGCAGGGTCCGCCCGATCGCCACCATCTGCTGCTGGCCGCCGGACAGGGTCCCGGCCGACTGGGCCGCTCGGCGCTTCAGTTCGGGGAAGAGCTCATGGACCAGGCCGTACGCCGGCCCGTCCGCGCCGCGGCGTTCCGCCAGGCGCAGGTTCTCGGCGACGGTGAGGCCGGCGAAGATCCCACGGTCCTCGGGGGCGTAACCGATACCCCGGCGGACCAGGGTGTGGGTGGCCATCCCCACGGTCTCCTCGCCGTCGAGGCGCACGCTCCCGGCGCGGGGCACGAGTCCGAGGATGCCGCGCACGGTCGTGGTCTTGCCCGCGCCGTTGCGGCCGAGCAGAGCGGTCACGCCGTGGCGGGCGACCTCCAGGTCCACGCCGTGCAGGATGTGCCGGCCGCCGATGAGGACCCGCAGGTCCCGTACCGCCAGCAGGGGCGTCTCGGGCGTCGTCACAGCCCCTCCCCGAGGTAGGCCTGCTGGACGACCGGGTCGGCCGTCACCGCCGCCGGGGTGTCCAGGGCCAGCAGGCTGCCGTGGTGCATCACGGCGAGCCGGTCCGCGAGGCCCAGCAGGACGTCCATGTGGTGCTCGACCATGAGCACGGTGCGGCCCTCCTCGCGGTGCAGGGTGCGGATGAGCTCGGTGAGGGCCGGCACCTCCTCGGCGCTCACCCCGGCCATCGGCTCGTCGAGCAGCATCAGCCGGGGCTCGCCGACCAGCAGCACCGCGAGCTCCAGCTTCCGCTTCTCGCCGTGCGACAGCTCGGCCGCCGTGGCCCCGGCCCGGTGGCCGAGCCCGGTGCGCTCCAGGACGCCGGCCACCTCGGCCGGGTACGCCGAGGCCCGCCGCCACAGCCGGTGCGATCCCCCGTGCGCGGCCTGCGCGGCCAGCCGCACGTGCTCGGCCACCGTCATCGCGGGCCAGAGGCTGGACGTCTGGAAGGTCCGGCCGATCCCGCGCCGGGCCCGGGTGTGGACGGGCGCGTGGGTGAGGTCCTCGCCGTCCAGAGCGAGGGTGCCCGCGGTGGGCCGCACGATCCCGCTGATCAGGTTGAACAGGGAGGTCTTGCCTGCCCCGTTGGGACCGATGAAGGCGAGGAACTCGCCCTCCCGGACGTCGAGGGTGACGTCCTCGACGATGGTCGCCCCGCCGACGCGCCAGCCCAGGCCGTCCAGTCGAAGCACCGGGGCGCCCGTGCGCGTCCCCTCGTCCCGCTCGGTGGCGGAGCCGGTCGCGGTCACGGGTCAGCCCGCCGAGGGCTTCGCGGGCGGCGCCACGGCGTCGGCCGGCTGCGTGCTGACCAGCTCGGGCAGCGCGGCGGCTCCCGCGCCCTTCAGCCTGGCCACGAACATCGGCTGGACCAGCGCGTGGTCCTCGGCCCGGATCTGCTCCCTGCCCTTCACCCCGTCGAAGCTCCAGCCCTCCAGGGCCTTCACCATCGCGGCGGTGTCGGTGGCGCCGCCCTCCTCGACCGCGCGCACCACCATCTGCGCCGCGGTGAAACCGTCGGGGGTGAACAGGTCGGGGGTGCCGCCCGCCTTCCCGACGCGCTCCAGCATCGCCTTCTCCACGGCGTTGCCGCCGCCCGCGCCCGGGAAGTAGTGCGCGAGGAAGGAGACCTTCGCGCCCGCCTTCCCGAACACGGGGTACGAGGCGGTGCCCGCCAGGCCCGTGACGACCTTGCCGGCCGTCAGGACGCCCTGCTGGTCGAGCGCGGTCCACAGGGCGGGCGCGGTGGCACCGGCCCAGGCGACGAAGACCAGGTCGGGCCCGCCGGCCTTGACCTGCCGGGCGAAGGGCGTCAGGTCGGTGGCGCTGGGCGGCGCGAGGACCGATCCGACCGTCGCGCCCCGGGCGCCGAGGACCGCCTTGACGGCCGCGACGTTGGCCTGTCCGAAGGTGGAGTCCTGGGCGAGGACGGTGACCTTCTTGCCCTTGGGGTCCCCGAGCATGGTGCCCGCGGTGAGGATGTCCTGGTAGGACTGCCGGCCCGAGCGGAAGGTGTAGTCGTTGACCCCGGTCAGGGCGTCCGTGGCGGCGGGGCCGTTGACGTAGAGCACCTCGTTCTGGGCGGCGAGCGGGGCCATCTGCAGGGCCACGCCGGAGTCGGTGGTGCCCGCCAGCACCTTGTAGCCCTTGCCGATCAGGTTCTTCGCCGCGGACACCGCCTTGCCGGGGTCGCCCGCGTCGTCCTGCTCGGTGACCTCGATCGTGTGGCCGCCCGCCTTGCCGGTGCCCTTCGTGGCGTAGTCGAGGCCCGCCATGAACCCGTCGCGGTACTGCTTCCCGTACGCGGCGAGCAGGCCCGTGCGGGAGTAGACGAGGCCGACCTTCACGCTGCCGTCGCCGTCCTTGGCGGACCCGGTCTCGCTGCCCGCCTGTCCGGCGGCGGTGCAGCCCGCCACGAGCAGACCCGCGGCGCAGAGCGCGACCGCGGTCAGGGTTCTTCTCTGGACGGTGCCTACGGCTCTGCGACGCATGGTGACCGGCTCCTCGGCGTGGTTCGGGTGATGTCGGCCGAACCGTACGAACACCGGGGCGCCGTCGACATGGTGCAGACCACCTCACCTCGGCGGGTGCCGGTGTGCGTGCCGCACATGGGCACGCCTCAGCGGGCGCCGGCCGTCCGGCCGATCAGCCCGCACACCGTCTCGATGTCCCGCCCCACCTGGGCGATCGACTCACGCCCCGAGAGCCAGGTGATCAGCGCCGAATGCCACGTGTGCCCGATGACGCGGACCACGGACAGCTGCTCCTGCGTCGGCTCCTCCAGCCCCATGGCGTCGAGCACGATCGCCGTGGTCAGCCGGGACACCGCGTCCACCTCGGCGCTGACCCCGCGGTCGGCGAAGGTGAGCGCCCGCACCATCGCGTCGGCCAGGTGCGGATCGCGCTGGAGGGCGCGGAAGGCGCGCATCAGGGTCTCGGAGACCCGTCGGCCCGCGTCGTCGCCCGCCGGCGGGCGACGACGCAGGGTGACCTGAAGCTGCTGGAGCTGGTCGTGCATCACCGCGACCAGGAGATGGACCTTGGACGGGAAATAGCGGTACAGCGTGCCGAGGGCGACCCCGGCGGCGTCGGCGACCTCGCGCATCTGCACCGCTTCGAAGCCGCCCCGCCCGGCCAGCTGGGCGCCGGCCTGGAGGATGCGGCGGCGGCGGGCCTCCTGCCGTTCCGTCAGGGCGCCTGCCGCAGGCCTGGCTTCCGCTGTCATCTGCCCCGTCCAAGAAGGGAGAACCGGTTACCTGTCCGGCCGGCCACGGTCTCGGGGCGCGCACGGCCGGCCAGGGCGTCCGTCGTGGCGTGAATCACCTGATCCGGCCGTCGCGCAGACGCTACCTGCCGGTAGATTCGATGCGTGTTGAACGAACAAGTCTGTAACTTGTTCTAGATTAGCGCGACCGGTTACGCTCCGGCGAAAACGCAGTGAGAAGGGGGCCGAGTGTGACCGCTGAGGCCATAGAGACAGGCCCCTTCGCGGGCGGCGGCGTGTCGGACACCGACGGTGACCGGCCGTTGCGCATCGCACTCCTGACCTACAAGGGCAACCCCTTCTGCGGCGGCCAGGGCGTCTACGTCCGCCACCTCGGCCGCGAACTCGCCCGGCTCGGCCACAGCGTCGAGGTGATCGGCGCCCAGCCCTACCCCGTGCTCGACGAGGGCGTGCCGCTCACCGAGCTGCCGAGCCTCGACCTCTACCGCCAGCCCGACCCGTTCCGCACCCCCGGACGCGGCGAGTACCGGGACTGGATCGACGCCGCGGAGGTCGCCACCATGTGGACCGGCGGTTTCCCGGAGCCGCTGACCTTCAGTCTGCGGGCGCGACGCCATCTCCTGGCCAGACGGGGCGACTTCGACGTCGTGCACGACAACCAGACGCTCGGTTACGGCCTGCTGGGGGACCTCGGCGCACCCCTCGTCACCACGATCCACCACCCCATCACCGTGGACCGGCAACTCGACCTGGACGCCGCCGACTCCAGGCGGCGGCGCCTCTCCGTCCGCCGCTGGTACGCCTTCACGCGCATGCAGAAGCGGGTCGCCCGCCGTCTGCCCTCCGTCCTCACCGTCTCCGGCTCCTCCCAGCAGGAGATCGTCGAGCACCTCGGAGTGCGCCGGGACCGCGTCCACGTCGTGCACATCGGGGCCGACACCGACCTCTGGTCGCCCGACCCGTCGGTCGCCGAGATCCCCGGACGGATCGTCACCACCTCCAGCGCCGACGTCCCCCTCAAGGGCCTCGTGCACCTCGTCGAGGCACTCGCCAAGCTCCGCACCGAGAACCCCGCGGCGCACCTCGTGGTCGTCGGCAAGCGGGCCGAGGACGGGCCCGTCGCCCAGGCCATCGAACGCTACGGACTCCAGGAAGCCGTGGAGTTCGTCAAGGGCATCAGCGACGCCGAACTCGTCGACCTGGTCCGCGGTGCCGAGGTCGCCTGCGTCCCCTCGCTGTACGAGGGCTTCTCCCTCCCGGCCGCCGAGGCCATGGCCACCGGCACCCCGCTGGTCGCCACCACCGGCGGTGCGATCCCCGAGGTCACGGGGCCCGACGGGGAGACCTGCCTCGCCGTGCCGCCCGGCGACGCCGACGCCCTCGCCGCGGCGCTCGGCCGGCTCCTCGGCGACCCCGGACTCCGCGCCCGCCTCGGCCGGGCGGGCCGCGCCCGGGTGCTGGCCCGCTTCACCTGGGCCCGCGCCGCCCTCGGCACCGTCGACCTGTACCGCCGGTCGATCGCCGCCCGGGGAGCCCGCAGGTGACCGCCCCCGCCGCCCCCGGAACCCGTACCTCCGACCTCGAAGGCAGGCCCCCGTGCTGACCGTCGACTTCACCCGCTTCCCGCTCGCCGCCGGCGACCGGGTGCTCGATCTGGGCTGCGGCGCCGGCCGGCACGCCTTCGAGTGCTACCGGCGCGGCGCCCAGGTGGTGGCCCTCGACCGGAACGCCGAGGAGATCCGCGAGGTAGCGAAGTGGTTCGCCGCGATGAAGGAGGCCGGGGAGGCCCCCGAGGGCGCGACCGCGACCGCGATGGAGGGCGACGCGCTCAACCTGCCCTTCCCCGACGAGTCCTTCGACGTGGTGATCATCTCCGAGGTCATGGAGCACATCCCCGACGACAAGGGCGTACTCGCCGAGATGGTCCGCGTGCTGAGGCCGGGCGGCAGGATCGCGGTCACCGTGCCCCGCTACGGCCCCGAGAAGGTCTGCTGGGCGCTCTCCGACGCCTACCACGAGGTCGAGGGCGGCCACATCCGGATCTACAAGGCCGACGAACTGCTCGGCCGCATCCGCGAGGCCGGTCTCAAGCCCTACGGCACCCACCACGCGCACGCCCTGCACAGCCCCTACTGGTGGCTGAAGTGCGCGTTCGGCGTGGACAACGAGAAGGCGCTGCCGGTGCGCGCCTATCACAAGCTCCTGGTCTGGGACATCATGAAGAAGCCCCTGGCCACCCGGGTCGCCGAGCAGCTGCTCAACCCGGTCGTCGGGAAGAGCTTCGTGGCGTACGCGACCAAGCCGCACCTTCCCAGGGCCGAGGCGTGAGCACACCCGAGCAGACCGAACACCTGGTCCTGCCGGGCGTCCTCACCGCCGCGCAGGCCGCCGAGACGGTGGGCGCGCTGCTCGCCGTGCAGCGGGAGGACGGGGCGCTGCCCTGGTTCCGCGGCCACCACCTCGACCCCTGGGACCACACCGAGGCCGCCATGGCGCTCGACGCGGCGGGCGAGCACGAGGCCGCCGCACGGGCCTACGCGTGGCTGGCCCGCAACCAGAACGAGGACGGCTCCTGGTACGCCGCGTACCAGGACGGCGACCCGGACCGTCCCACCGACCACTGCCGCGAGAGCAACTTCTGCGCGTACGTCGCCGTCGGCGTCTGGCACCACTACCTGGCCACCGGCGACGACGCCTTCGCCGACCGGATGTGGCCGACGGTCTACGCGGCGACGGAGTTCGTGCTGGGACTCCAGCAGCCCGGCGGGCAGATCGGCTGGAAACGCGAGGCGGACGGCACCCCCGTCACGGACGCCCTGCTGACCGGTTCCTCCTCGGTCCACCAGGCGCTGCGCTGTGCGCTGGCCCTGGCCGAACAGCGCGAGGAGCCGCAGCCCGACTGGGAGCTGGCGGCCGGGGCGCTCGGTCACGCGATCCGCGAGCACCCTGAGCGTTTCCTGGACAAGAGCCGCTACTCGATGGACTGGTACTACCCGGTCCTCGGCGGCGCGGTCACCGGGGCCGAGGCGACGCGGAGGATCCAGGAGGGCTGGGACCGCTTCGTCGTCCCCGGGCTCGGAGTGCGCTGTGTGGTGCCCAACCCCTGGGTGACCGGCGGGGAGAGCTGCGAACTGGCCCTGGCCCTCTGGGCGACGGGGGAGTCCGACCGGGCGCTGGAGATCCTGCAGTCCGTCCAGCACCTGCGCGCCGAGGGCGGGCTGTACTGGACGGGTTACGTCTTCGAGGGCGAGAAGGCCGTCTGGCCGGAGGAGCTCACCACCTGGACGGCCGGCTCGCTGCTCCTCGCGGTCGCCGCCCTCGGTGGCGACGAGGCGACCACCGCCGTCTTCGGCGGCGAGCGCCTGCCGTCGGGACTCGAACCGGACTGCTGCCGCTGAGGGCTGTCCCGTAACCCCTGGCTTCGGGTCCGCACCGAGCGGGGCTCGGTGCGGACCCGAAGCCAGGGCCGCCGGCGGCGGGTCAGCGGCGGACCCGGCCCGCCACGGCGTGCCCGATGAAGAGGTAGACGACGGCGGCCAGACCGTAACCGGCGACGACACGCGCCCAGGCCTTGTCGAAGGTGAACAGGTCGTACGACCAGCCGGCCAGCCAGTTGGCCGAGTCGTGGACGAACTGGACCAGCTCGTTGCCCCGGTTGGCGTCGAGCAGGTACATCAGGATCCACAGGATGAGGATGAACGCCATGATGTCCGCGATGATGGCTATGACCCGCGCGGCGGTGCTGCTTCCTGAGCTTCGTCTAGTTGACATGGACTCCTGATTGCCGCTTCGCCGTGGGTGAAACCCGTACGGCGGGCACCGGGTGGCGGACCGCCGCGGCAGGGGTGAGCCTGGCCGTGAGTGCCGAGTCGCGTCACTCACCGTGAAGCGCCGGCCAAGGAGGCTCGCCGTGCCCCGTACCGCCCCGCTCCGCCGCCTTCTCCTGCCGGTACTGCTCTGCTGCGCCGTGCTCGTGGCGGGCACGGCCTGCGGCGGGGACGACTCCGGCGGCGGCAGCAGCAGCGCGAGCGCCGGCAGCTCCACGGGCGCGAGCCCCACGACGTCGGCGCAGGCCCAGAAGTACGCGAAGACGAAGTTCGTCGCCAACGCCGGCCTCGCGGCCGGAGCCGCGTACCAGTGGATCGTGAAGCCCTACCGGGCCGGCAAGTTCAAGAAGGGCGCGGACGGGCGGAAGTTCGCGATGGTCAAGGCGGGCCTCGCCAGCGCCTTCGCGTTCAACCGGCTCAAGGCGGCCGCGGGCAACGCCAAGGGCGACCCCCTGCTGTCCAGGGCCGTCGCTCCCCTCACCGCGGGCATCGCGTCCCTGGAGGGCCTGGCCGCGAAGTTCGGCAAGGGCGAGGCGGGGGCCGGTGACGTCGGCGCCGTCGAGGACGTCATCAACGGTGTCAAGGACGCCGGGAGGAGTGCGGGCGCCGAGGTGACGGACAAGGTGCCGTCCACCTCCCAGCTGACCGGATGACGGCGGGCCGGAAATCCGGCTGAAGCGGCCCGGGGCAGCCCCATAGGGTGCGGGGATGACGCCTCTTGCGCACGCGCGCTACTGCGACGAGATCCTGGCCCAGACCGACCTGTTGAGGGATCTCGTCAGGGACGCGGACCTGGCCGCGCGGGTTCCCACCTGCCCCGACTGGAACCTGCGCGAGCTGGTCGTCCACGTCGGCGGGGCGCACCGCTGGGCCGGTGAGATCGTGCGCACCCGGGCGGCCGCGGAGATCCCGGACGACGCGGTGCCCGGCAGCGGGGGTCCGGCCTCCGGTGACGCCGCCGCACTGGACGCCTGGCTCGCCGAGGGCGCCGCCGCGACCGTCGCCGCCCTGCGGGAGGCAGGCCCGGACACGGAGGTGTGGACGTGGGCGTGGGAACGCCGCACCGCGTTCTGGGCCCGTCGCATGGCCCACGAGACCGCCGTCCACCGGGCGGACGCCGCGGCGGCCGTGGGCCGGGACTTCGAGGTGGCGCCGGACCTGGCCGCCGACACGATCACCGAATGGCTGGAGATCGTCGCGTTCGCCCAGGCCGGGGGAGACCCCGAAGCAGCCGAACTCCGGGGCGGCGGGCGGTCCTTGCACCTGCACGCGACCGACGCGGCCGACGCGGAGTGGCTGATCGAGTTCGGCGAGGACGGGTTCACCTGGCGGCACGCCCACGCGAAGGCGACGGTGGCCCTCCGGGGCCCGCTGACCGGGCTCATGCTCGCGTTCAACCGCAGGCGGAAGCCGGACGAGGGCGGACTGGAGGTGCTGGGCGACCGGAGCCTGCTGGACTTCTGGCTGGAGAGGTCGTCGTTCGGCTGAGCGGCCCGCCCGGGCCGGCGCACCGGTCCGGCGACGGCAGTGGCCCCCGCCGTCCGGCGGGGGCCACTCTGCCTGCGACGGATCAGCCTCGCTGGATGCCCGTGGTGTCCTGCAGCAGGCCGCGACGGCCGTCCTGCGTCTGGGCGATGAGCCCGGGGCCGCGCTGCTCGACCGCGAGGTACCACGTGCCGGGGGCGAGCTCCGCGATCGGGTTGGGGGAGCCGTCCTCGCCGTACAGCGGACGCGCGACCGGCACCGCGAACCAGAACGGCGTGAAGTCGGCGGCCGGTGCGCCACCGCCCTGGGAGGTCTGCGGAGCCGCGTGCTGCTCCTGCTGGCCGGGCTGCGCCTGCTGCGCGCCGTACGGCTGCGGCTGGCCCTGCTGTCCGCCGAACTGCTGCTGGCCCGGGTAGCCGTACCCCTGGCCGGGCTGCTGGCCGTAGGCCGGCTGGACGCCCTGCGCCGGACGGGGAGCGCCCATGAGCGGCGCCTTCAGCGCGGGGACCAGCGGGGTGGCGACCGCGGCGCCCGCCAGCACGAGGGTGGCGAGCAGCCCGAGGATCAGACCGGCACCGGCGTCACCGGCGTCGATGATCGTCCAGAACATGGTCCACAGCGCGTACACGGTGAACGCCGCGCCGAACTGGCCCAGTTCGAAACCGGCGATCTTGCGGCCCGGCATCGCGCGGCTGACGATCAGCAGCGCGGCGCCGATGATGCCGGCCAGGAAGATGCCCATCAGGAGGGAGAGCGAGTCCCAGGCGTTCGCGCTGTAGCCGGAACAGTCCACGCCCGAGGGGCAGTCGAAGCCGGAGAGGTCGAGGAAAGAGGCGATGAACAGCACGACCGCTGCTCCGATCACCACGCCGTCGCCTCGGGAGAGGGAGCGGATATTCACGTGAAGGTCCTTAGTCGGTCGTCTCGTCGGGGCGGTCGTCGATGCCGCCGGAACGGCGGGTACGGCGCGAAGCTCGGGCGCGGCCCCCATCGTATGGATGAATCTATCGTCTGCCCGGGTGCGTGGTGAGGCTGCCCGGACCTCGGACCGGCTATCCCCCCAATGTCGTCACCATCACCGCAGAACTACCTCTTCAGAAAGCCGCCGATGCCCTCGGCAATGCCGAGAGCCGCTTTCTGGCGCCAGTCCGCGCTGGTGAGCAGAGCGGCGTCCTCAGGGTCACGCATATTGCCGCATTCGATGAACACTTTGGGCACGGTCGACAGATTCAGGCCGCCGAGATCCTTGCGGGTGTCCAGTCCGGTATCCCCGCCGATGTAATTGGAGGGGGCACTTCCGGTAACGCGTGCGAAATTCCCGGCGATCCGCTCGCCCAGTTCACGGGACGGGACGACGATCCCCGAGGTGTCCGCGCCCCCTCCGCGCACGGCGGCGGGCAGGATGACGTGGAAGCCGCGGTTGCCGTGCGCCGAACCGTCCGCGTGCACCGACACGACCGCGTCGGCCCCGGCCCCGTTGCCGATCCGGGCCCGCTCGTCGATGCACGGTCCGTAGGGGCGGTCGCCGTCCTGGGTGAGCACCACCTTCGCGCCCCGCTTCTCCAGCAGCGTGCGCAGGCGGCGCGAGACGTCCAGGGTGAACCGCGCCTCGGCGTACCCCGCGTCGGTGGCCGTGCCCGTGGTGTCGCACTCCTTGCGCCCCGTGCCGATGGCCACCCTGCTGTTGATCTCCCGCGTGTGGTCGCGGTTCCCGGGGTTGTGGCCCGGGTCGATCACCACGGTGCGGCCGGTGAGCGGCCCGCGGGGAAGGGGCTTGCCGGAGGCCGGCGACGGCTCCGGGGCGACCGGGACGGAGGAGCGCGCCGCCGAGGGGTCCGCGCCGGGCGCCGGCCCGCCGTCACCCCCGCATCCCGAGACGGCCAGGCACGCGCAGAAGAGGCCCGCGGCGGCGAACACGGTCCTGCGGCGCGCACGCGGACGCGGGAGGGAGGCGGTGAAGTCGTCGTGGAGCACGTCGAGATGCTATCCGTGCCCTCAGATCCCCGGTCCCGTGCGCCGCAGCACCCGCAGCGAGTCCGTCACCGATATCTCGGTGAACGCCCCCGAGGCCAGGGCGCGTTGATGGACCCGGTACGGTGCCTGGCCGCCGTCGGCCGGGTCGGGGAACACGTCGTGGACGACGAGCAGACCGCCGTCGGCGACCTTCGGGGCCCAGCCCTCGTAGTCGCCGTTCGCGTGCTCGTCGGTGTGCCCGCCGTCGATGAAGACGAGGCCGAGCGGGCCGCCCCACACGGCCGCCACCTGGGGGGAACGGCCGACGAGCGCCACCACGTGCTCCTCCAGATCCGCGGCGTGCAGTGTCCGGCGGAAGGACGGCAGCGTGTCCATCAGCCCGAGCGCGGGATCCACCACGGACGGGTCGTGGTACTCCCAGCCCGGCTGCTGCTCCTCGCTGCCCCGGTGGTGGTCGACGGTGAGCGCGGTGACGCCGGAGGCGCGGGCCACGGCGGCGAGCAGGATCGTGGAGCGCCCGCAGTACGTGCCGACTTCCAGGAGAGGCAGTCCGAGGGACGCGGCCTCCACGGCGGCGGAGTACAGGGCGAGACCCTCGTGGACCGGCATGAAGCCCTTGGCGGCCTCGAAGGCGGCGAGGACATCCGGCTCGGGTCGGACGGGCGACTCGGCGGCCACGGGGTTCCTCCTGATGGGGCGGTGGATCGGACGGCGTCCCATCGTGCCGTACGCCGCCCGCGTCGGGACCGGCGGGGGCGCCCGGGCCGCCACGGACCGGACCCGGCACCGCCGGCGCCCGGCGCGGCGCTCCCCGGGCCGCCCGCCCGGACCGCCGCCCGTTACGTGGCCGAGGCGCGCCGTCCCACGGCAGCGACCGGGGCCGTCGCCCCGGCGGCCGGTGCGGGCTCCGGGGCCGCCGCGTCACTCGCACCGGCGGCCAGCAGCACCGGGCGCCCCGGCCGTTGGGCCGGCAGGAACACGGCCAGCACCAGACCGACCAGCACCGCACCCGTGGCGATCATGAACGAGATCCGGAAGCCCTCCATGGTGGGGACGTTCACCGGCCCGAACCGCGCCGAGGTGTTCGCCAGCACCATCCCGATCACCGCGCTGGACAGCGACGTGCCGATCGACCGCATCAGGGTGTTCAGGCCGTTCGCGGCGCCCGTCTCCGACGCGTCGACGGCCCCGATGATCAGGGCGGGCAGTGAGGAGTAGGCGAGCCCGATCCCGGCACCCAGCACCACGGCGATCACCACGGTCTGCCAGGCGGCGCTCATCAGGCCGAGCCCCGCGCCGTAGCCGATCGCGATGATCACCATGCCGAGGATCAGGGAGACCTTGGGGCCCCGGCGGGCCGAGATCCTCGCGTACAGCGGAGCCACGAGCATCATCGTGAGCCCCAGCGGCGCCACGCAGAGTCCGGCGACGACCATCGACCGCCCCAGACCGTAGCCGGTCGACGCGGGCAGCTGGAGCAGCTGGGGCAGGACCAGCGAGACGGCGTAGAACGCCACCCCGACCATGACGGAGACGAGGTTGGTGAGCAGCACCTCGCGGCGCGCGCTCGTGCGCAGGTCGACGAGCGGAGCCTTGCTGCGCAGTTCGAAGAGCCCCCACAGCAGCAGGATCACCACAGCCGCCGCGATCAGCACCAGGGTCAGGGGCGAGGTCCAGCCCCAGGCCGCCCCCTTGGTCACCGGCACGAGCAGGCAGACCAGGCCGAGGGAGAGTCCCAGCGCCCCGACGAGGTCGAAGCGGCCGGGGGCGCGCAGCGGCGGCTCGGGCACGACGACGACGGTCATGACCATGGCCAGCACCCCCAGCGCGGCCGAACCGAGGAAGAGGGTGTGCCAGTCGGCGTGCTGCGCCACGAGCGCGGCGCCGGGCAGGGCGAGTCCGCCGCCGACGCCTATGGAGGAGCTCATGAGCGCCATCGCCGAGCCGAGCTTCTCGCGCGGCAGCACGTCGCGCATGATGCCGATCCCGAGCGGGATGGCGCCCATGGCGAATCCCTGCAGCGCCCGGCCGACGATCATGATCACGAGGTCGTCGGTGGCGGCGCAGATCAGCGAGCCGACCACCATGACGGCGAGGCTGGCGAGCAGCATGCCGCGCTTGCCGTACAGGTCACCGAGCCGCCCCATGATCGGGGTCGCGACCGCGCCGGCGAGCAGAGTCGCCGTCAGCACCCAGGTCGCGTTGGCCGGGTCGGTGTGCAGGAGGACCGGCAGGTCCTTGATGACGGGGACGAGCAGGGTCTGCATCACCGCGACGGTGATGCCTGCGAACGCGAGTACGGGAACGACGCCGCCCCGCCCCCGGCGCGGATCGGGGAGGTGCTCCCCGGCCGGCTGTTCGTTCGTCGTCCGTTGCATGCGTGTGGCCTCCGGGCAGGGAAATGCGGAAAAAGACGGGGTGGAGCGTGCGGGAGTGCGCCGAGGGCAGCACCCACCGCCAAGTGTGTGCATAGTGAACCATTCCGTGCGCGCGCCGTATTCCGGTGAACACGAGGTAACGGAACGGGACGTGCCGGCGGTCCTCGGTCCTCGGTCCCGTGCCGCGGTCCGGCCGACGGGGACGGGGTCCTACGTCCTGCGGCCGGAGCGGGTGGGACCCGAAACCGATGTACGGGGCACGTGCAGCCTGCGAGTATGACACCCATGGCTGACGACTCCCCACCCGCCCGGCCGCGTACCCGTACCTGGGCCGTGGTCGCGGCCGCCTGCACCGGCCAGTTCCTGGTCGTCCTCGACGTTTCCGTGGTCAATGTGGCGCTGCCGTCGATGCGGGCCGACCTCGGTCTGAGCGCCTCCGGGCTGCAGTGGGTCGTCAACGCCTACGCGATCGCCTTCGCCGGTTTCATGCTCCTGGGCGGGCGGGCCGCGGACCTGTACGGCCGCAAACGGATATTCATGACCGGCCTCGGTCTCTTCACCGCGGCCTCACTCGCGGGCGGATTCGCCCAGGAGGGCTGGCACCTGCTCGCCGCCCGCGCCGCACAGGGTCTCGGCGCGGCGGTGCTCTCCCCGGCCACGCTCACCCTGCTCACCGCGGCGGTCCCCGAAGGCCCCGCGCGGACCCGGGCGATCGGCACCTGGATGGCGGTCGGCGCGGGCGGCGGGGCGGCCGGCGGGCTGGTCGGAGGAGTGCTGACGGACGCCCTCTCCTGGCGCTGGGTCCTCCTCATCAACGTGCCGGTCGGCGCCCTCGTCCTGACCGGGGCCGCGCTGTGGCTCGCCGAGGGCCGCGCGGGCACCCGGCGCAGGGTCGACCTGCCGGGCGCGGTGCTCGTCACGGCCGGGCTGGCCACGACGGCGTACGGCATCGTGCAGACCGAGGCCGCGGGCTGGGCCGCCGCCGGCACCCTGGTGCCGCTGTCCGCCGGCCTCGCACTGCTCGGGCTCTTCGTCCGGGTGGAGGCGACGGCCCAGGCCCCGCTGATGCCGCTGCGGGTGCTCGGTGTGCGGGCGGTCTCGGCGGCGAACGTCTCGATGATGCTGCTGGGTTCGGCGACCTTCGGCATGTGGTACTTCATGACCGTCTACGCCCAGAACGTGCTGGGTTACACGCCCCTGGAAGCCGGGTTCGCGCTCGTCCCGAGCTCCGTCGCCGTCTTCGTCGCCGCGAAGGCCGCGCCGGGGATCATGGCACGGACCGGCGCCAAGCCGCTGACCGTGGCCGGCTTCCTCATCGCCGCCGCCGGCTTCGCCTGGCAGTCCACCATGGGCGTGCACGGTTCCTACCTCACCGCGGTCTGCCTCCCCGGCGTCCTGATGATGACGGGGTCCGGGCTGGCGTCCACCCCGCTTGCCTCGCTCGCCACGTCGGGCGCCGCACCGGGCGACGCCGGGCTCGTCTCCGGGCTCATCAACACGTCCCGAACCATGGGCGGGGCGCTGGGCCTCGCCGTGCTCTCCACGGTCGCCGCCGCCCGCACGGCCGGCTCGGGCGGGGCCGCGGAGATCACCGCCGGATACGCCCTGGCCTTCCGCACCTCCGCCACCGTGCTCGTCGCCGGAGCCGTGATGATGCTGCTGTGGCTGCCGGGACACCCCGGACGGCGGGGCAGCGGCCCGGCCCAACCGCCCGGCCGCAAGCGCACGGACGTGCCGCTCGGGGCCGAGTCCGCCCGGAAGGGCCCGGAGAAGGCGTAGGACACGGTCCCGGACGAGACGTAGGACACGGTGCCGGAGAAGGCGTAGGACACGGGGGCCGGAGGAGGCGCAGGAGTCAGAGCCAGCCCTGCTGCCGGGCCGCCCGCACCGCCTCCATGCGGTTGCGGGTGGCGGTCTTGCCGATGGCCGACGACAGGTAGTTCCGCACCGTCGACGCCGACAGGCTCAGCTTCGCCGCGATGTCGGCGACGGTGGCACCGTCCACGGACGCGTTCAGCACGTCCCGCTCCCGTGTGGTCAGCGGGCTGGGTCCCGCGCCGAGCGCCGCCGCGGCCAGGGCCGGGTCGATCACCGTCTCGCCGGTCAGCACCCGCCGGATCGCCTTCGCCAGATCCCCGACCGGCCCGTCCTTCACCAGGAACCCCGCGGCCCCCGCCTCCATCGCCCGCCGCAGATAGCCCGGTCTGCCGAACGTCGTCAGGATCAGCACCCGGCACTCCGGGACCTCCTCGTGCAGGTCCGCCGCCGCGTCCAGGCCGCTCCGGCCGGGAAGCTCGATGTCCAGCAGCGCCACGTCGGGGCGCGAGACGAGCGCCGATCCGACGATCTGGTCCCCGGCGGCGACCTGGGACACCACCTCGAAGTCCGGCTCCATACCCAGCAGCAGGGCGAGAGCACTGCGCATCATGCCCTGGTCCTCGGCGAGGAGGATCCGGACGGACCTGGCCGGGCGGTGGTCCCGCGGCATCTCGTTCACGGGCTCAGGGTAGGGGCTCTCCCGTGGTCCCCGGCGGATCAGCGCGCGGCGTCGGACGCGGTGCATCGCGAGGCGGAGGGGCGCACGCGTACCGAAGTGTCCGGGCCTTCGGGCAGTACGGCGGGACGCCGTGGCCGGCGTCGCGCGCCGGCCGGGGACGACGGCACAGCCACCACCCAGGGCTCAGCACCCCTCCGGCCGGGTGGGGTCCGGCTGCGGGCCGTCGGCGGGCAGCCGCGCCGTCACCACGAAGCCGCCCTGCGGACCGGGGCCCGACTCCAGCGAGCCGCCCACCGCGGCGAGTCGTTCCGACAGCCCCCTCAGGCCGGTCCCGTCACCCCCTCCCGCGTCCGGCGACGGCCCCACACCGTCGTCGGTGACCGTCAGCCGCACCCGTTCACCGGTGGAGTCGAGCGTGAACTCGCAGCGTGTCGCGCCGCTGTGCCGGACGACGTTGGTCACCGCCTCCCTCGCCACCCAGCCCAGCAGCGCCTCGCTCCCGGAGCCGAGCGGCGGCCCCGAGCGCCGTACCACCGGCTGGACGCCGGCCGCCGTCAGCACCGACGCGGCCCGCCCCAGCTCCGTGGTGAGGCTTCCCTCCCGGTAGCCGGTCACCGCCTCGCGCACCTCGGTGAGGGCCTGGCGCCCCACCGACTCGATGTCACGGACCTGTTCGAGCGCGGCGTCCACGTCGTGGGGCGCGAGCCGGCGGGCGGCCTCCGACTTCACCACGATCACGGACAGGGTGTGCCCGAGCAGGTCGTGCAGGTCCCGGGAGAAGCGCAGCCGCTCCTGTTCCACCGCGCCGCGGGCCAGCTCCTGCCGGGTGGCGCGGAGTTCCGTCACCGTCTCCGACAGGATGAGGAGCGCCGCGGTCACACCGCCGGAGATCACCGTCCCGTAGCCGATCGTCCAGGGCTCCGAGACGTGGTCGCCGCGCCAGGCGGCGATGAACCCGGCACACCCGGCGAGCAGGAGCAGCCCGGCACCGAGCCCGCGGCCCCGCAGGATCGTGCCGCAGGCCAGTGACAGCAGCGGGAAGAAGAGCAGCCATCCGCCGCCGTAGCCGATGGCCAGCCCGAAGGTGATGACGGCCATGGCGGCCAGCAGGGCGTACGAGGTGGCGCTCTCCCGCCTCCTGCGGTCGAATCCCCTGAACACCACAGCGATGTAGAGGGAGTTGAAGGTGAACAGGCCGATGCCGCCGACCCAGGGGTTCGGTGTCTCACCCTGCCAGAGGTTGGAGAACGCGCCGAGCCCCAGCAGCAGGCAGGGCAGCAGGGCGTACGGTCCCGGAGGGCCCGGGCGGCGGCACTCCGGGTGACGGGTCCGGGGACGGCCGGTCCGGGGGCGGCGGAACAGAGGGCCGCCGGTCCGGGGACGGCCCGCCGAGGGACGGTTCTTCTCTCTTTCCGTACGGGACACGGTCGCTCCGCTCACTCGGTCCGGGCGGACCGACGGTAGGAGGTCATGGCGTAGCCCCCGAACAGGAGCATCCATCCGGCCAGGAGCGCGACCGGGCCCGCCGCCGGCGCGTGCCCGGCGACCGTCGCACGGCCGAGCTCCGCGAAGCCGTGGGCGGGGGTGAGCTCCCCGACGGCGCGCAGCCAGCCGGGGAACTCCGTGAGCGGGAACCACAGGCCGCCCAGCACCGCGAACCCCATCAGGCAGGCCACGTTGACCACCCCCGTGCCCTGCGGGTTGAGCCGGTAGCCGTTCCCTATCCCGAGCAGGGTGAAGGGCAGGGAGCCCGCCCACAGCAGCAGCGCCACGGCGGTCCACTGCCACACCGCGAGCCGTACGCCGTTGACCAGCCCGCCGGCCAGCAGCACGGCCAGGATCGCCGGCAGGACGGTGACGACTCCGCTGACGGCCCGGCCCGCCACGGCGTGGCCGGGGTCCAGCGGTGTGATCCGCAACTGCCGCAGCCAGCCCAGGGACTTGTCGGACGCGATGCCCGTCCCGATCGCCATCGCGGACCCGAGGGCTCCGTAGGCGGCCATGCCGACCATGGACGCGGCCTTCCAGCCGGTGTTGTCGCCGGCCCCGCCGAGGTTGGTGAAGAGGAGGTACATCATGACCGGCATGCCCGCCCCGAACACGAGGAACGTCCGGTCGCGCAGGGTCCGGCGGACCTCCAGGACGATGTACGCGAACATCAGACGGCCTCCTTCGACTGCTCGTCACGCGCGGCGGTTCCGGCCGCCGCGGCAGGGGTGGTCAGGGCGAGGAAGGCGTCCTCCAGTGTCGCCCCGGCGACCCGGAGCCCTCGTACCGCACCGAGCGCGGCCAGCGCCGTCACGGTCGCGTCCGAGTCCTCGCTGCGCAGTGACGCGCGCCCTCCGCGCACCTCGACGCCCACGACTCCCGGCAGCAACTCCAGTCCCTCGGCCGGACGTCCCGCCAGGTCGACGGACACCACGGGGTGGCCGGCCGTCCGCCTGATCTCCTCACCGGTCCCGTCGGCCACGACCCTGCCCCGGTCGAGGACCACGATCCGGTCGGCGTGCTCGTCCGCCTCCTCGAGGTGATGGGTGGAGAACAGCAGGGTGTTGCCCCGTGCCGTGAACGCCCGCATCGAGTCCCAGAGCCCGCGCCGCGCCTCCACGTCCAGCGCGGCGGTCGGCTCGTCCAGGACGACGAGACCGGGACCGCCCGCCAGCGCGACGGCGAAGCGCACCCGCTGCACCTGGCCGCCGGAGAGCTTGTCGACCCGCCGGTCCGCGAACTCCGTCACCCCCGCCAGTGCGGCGGCCTCGGCCACGGGCAGGGGGCGCGGGTAGGTGGACGCGACGAAGGCGATCAGCTCCCGCACCGTCACCCGGGGGATCGGCTGTCCGTCCTGCAGCATCGCGCCGACCAGACCGGCGCGCACCGCGCCGCGCGGGGTGCGGCCGAGGAGCCGTACGCTGCCCGCATCGGGATCGTTCAGCCCCAGGAGCAGGCTGATGGCCGTGGACTTGCCCGCGCCGTTGCGGCCCAGGAGCGCGACCGTCCCGCCGCGCCGGATCGTGAGGTCGAGGCCGTCGACGGCCCGCACGGTGCGGCCCGCCCTCCCGAACGTCTTGACCACCCCGGCGAATACCGCCGCGGGCCCGGTCGTGGTGTCCGTCGTCTGTGTCATACCCACGACGCTACGGAGGAGGCAGCCGTTCCGGCAGGGGCGTGTGTACGGACCGCGCCGTGACAAATGTCCCGGGTCCGGGCCGAGTTGGGGCGGAGGGCGAACGGCGGGCCGTCGGCGACGGCGAGGGCCGCCCCGGCCCACGGCCCGGACGGCCCTCGCGTGTCCTGCGACGCGGTTCTCAGGCCGCCGCGCTGCCACCCCCTTCGGCGGGACGGCGGTGACGGCCGTGCGGCTGCGCGGCGGCGTGGTCCGCCGACGCGCCCCCTCGGTGCTTTCCGGAGCCGTCGTCGCCCTGCTCCGCGCCCTGCGGGCGCCGGCTCGTGTCGGTTCGGTCCTGGGACATCTGGGAACTTCACCCCGTATGAATCGCTTACGTGTACATCGCGGACCCGCCTCCGCGGGCACGGTCACCGCAGTCGGCTGTCCGCGCGTACGGCTGCGCAGTCCGGGCCAGAGTGTACGGGCCCGGCCCGGGCGTCAGCCGGCCGCCGTGCTGCCCGTGAGCGGGGCCTGACCGAGCGGGACGGGCTTGCACACTCCAGGAGGCGCGGGCGCCGCGGACGGTTGCGCTCCGGCCGTGGTCAGCTCCGGCGACTCCTCCGCCGGGGCCTGCGTCACCGCCACTCCGCAGGGCGCCCCGGGCTGCGCGTACGGCAGGTGCAGCGTGCCCTCCCGGCTCCAGAACCCGGCGCCGGCCAGCCAGCCCTCCGGTGCCGCGACGTGGTGCATCCGCCGGCCGGCCGGACGCCAGAGCCCCACCCAGCTGCCGCCCGGCCCGTCGAGCCGCAGCGCGACCGCGCAGTTCTCCGGCATCAGCATCTGCCCGGGCTGCACGGCGATCGGCGTCACGGCCACGTCCGCGGGGTGCAGGCACTCGGGGAACCGCACCGGCAGGCAACTCCCCAGCACCCCCCAGCCGAGGCGGTCGTGGCCGGGCGCGTCGGAGCGGATGAGCAGGAGGCCGCTGTCGGCGTCCGCGAGCAGCAGCCGGTCGTCGCTGTCCGGCGCGATCTGCAGCAGCGGTGTCACCTCGCCGCCCCGCTCCAGGTCGACGGCGACGGCCTTCACGGGCCCGCCGCCGGGCAGTTGCCGGTCCAGGGCGAGGAGCCGTCCCTCGCGGTCCAGCCAGGCGCCGCCCGAACAGTGTCCCGCCACGTCCGCGACGTGTTCGGGGCCGAAGGGGCCGCCCGCCACCAGCCAGACGCCGGTGGACCGGTCGCCGGGGACCAGGGCGTAGGCGCTCATGCCGTCCGGAGGCGGGGGGAGCAGGGTGAGGTCCTCGCATTCGAGGGCGCCCAGGGGGACTTCACCCGTCGCGGGGCCGGTCGGGTAGAGCAGCGAGAAGGTGTGACGGTCCGCCACCCGGCGCCTGATGAGGACCCGCCCGTCCGAGAGCGGCAGGACGTCGGAGTCGGCCTCCTCCGGCTGCCCGAGGGGCAGCGGGACGGCGTAGGGCTCGGGACCCAGCGTCCAGCGCTCGGGGAACCAGGCCGGGTCCGCCGCCCCGGGGTCGGCCGCCGTGAGGCGTGCGGCGTAGGAGTGGTCGGCGGCGAGGGTGAGCACCGGGGGGATCACGCGCGGGGGCACCCCGGCCGCCTCCGCCGCCCCGTCCCGGAGGCCGGGCGGGAACGCCGGTACCGGAGGCACCGGGGGACGGGGCGGAGCGGGTGGCTCGGCGGATGCGTCCGGCGCGCCCCGGCCGTCCGGTCCGCCGGGCGCGGTGTTCCCGGCGGGGAGAGCGGACGCCGCGGACCCGACGCCGGGTCCGGACGTGCCCCCGCCGCCCGGACCCTCGCCGGACGCGCCCACTCTGAGTGGATCCGCGCCCTCGTCGGACGTACCCGCGGCGCGGGGAGTCTCCGCCTCGGCCGGCGCGGCCGCTTCCACGGGCCCGGGGCCGGGTTCCGTCGTCGCGGCGGCCCGGGCGGCCCCCGTGGTGCTGATCTCGATGGCACAGGCAGTCATGGTTCGGTCACCTCCGGCAACCGAAGCTAGGTTTCGCACTCCCCCCCGGACAACACGAGACCCGGCACTTCACACATAAGGGTGCCGATGTTCGTATTCGCCTGCGAACGGGGGTGTCGCCGTGCTTTTGCGCGGGGTCTAAGGTTAGGCATTCCTAAGTCTTTCCTGTGTACGTCCCGAACTGGAGCACACCATGTCCTTCGGACGCCGCGGCACCGCCGCTGCCTGTCTCGCGGTCGCCGCCGCCCTCACCCTCTCGGCGTGCGGAGGTGACGACTCCGGCGGCTCGGCCGCCGGTGACGCGGGCGCCGACAAGAAGGCCGCCGTCGCCACGGGCGGCAAGGACTTCGGGGACGCGGCGAAGAAGACCGCGGGCTACGGCACGGACGCCGCGGCGGGCGTGTTCCCGCGCACCCTCACCCACGCCATGGGGACGACGAAGCTCCCGTCGAAGCCCCGCCGTGTGGTCGTCCTGGACGTCGGTGAATTCGACAACGTTGTCTCGCTCGGTGTGAAGCCCGTCGGCTACGCCCCCTCCGAGGGCGACGCGGCCATCCCGTCCTACCTGAAGAAGGAGGCCGGGAACCCGGTCAGCGTCGGAACCATCAACAGCCTCAACCTGGAGGCGATCGCCGGCCTGAAGCCGGACCTGATCCTCGGCAGCCAGCTGCGCGCGGCGGACAAGTACGACGAGCTGTCCAAGATCGCGCCCACCGTGTTCTCCATCCGCCCGGGCTTCACCTGGAAGGAGAACTACCTCCTGAACGCCGCCGCGCTCGACCGGACCGCGAAGGCGAAGTCCGAGCTCGCCGCCTACCAGGCGAAGGCGGACAAGCTCGGCGAGGACATCGGCCCCGACAAGCCGACCATCTCCATGGTCCGCTACCTGCCGGACAAGATCCGCCTCTACGCCAAGGACTCCTTCATCGGCACGATCCTCCAGGACGTCGGCCTCCCGCGGCCCAAGAACCAGCAGATCGACGACCTGGCGGCGGAGATCAGCCCCGAGAACATCGACCAGGCCGACGCCGACTGGATCTTCACCGGGGTCTACGGCGACGCCAAGGCCACCAAGCGCGACACCGCACGCGCCAACCCGCTGTGGAAGAACCTCGCCGCCGTCAAGGCCGGGCACGCCAAGGACGTCTCCGACGAGACCTGGTACCTCGGCCTGGGCGTCAGCTCCGCGAACCTCGTCCTCGACGACCTCCGCGCCGACCTCGTCAAGTAGCGGATCGCGTACCGGGGCGCGGCGGGCCGGGTAACGATTCGTGCCGCACCGCCGTTCCGCCCGCACGGGCCCCGGCGGCCAGGGGCGGCGGGGCACGGGGGGCAGGTAGCCTTTCCCCCGTGCCCCGTCTGTCTGAAGTCATCGCCGAGCTCGACGCCCTCTGGCCTCCCGGGCGGGCCGAGGGATGGGACGCCGTCGGCACGGTGTGCGGCGATCCCGCGGCGGAGACCGACCGGGTCCTCTTCGCCGTCGACCCCGTCCAGAGCGTCGTCGAGGAGGCCCGGACCCTCGGTGCCCAGCTGATCGTCACCCACCACCCGCTCTACCTGCGGGGTACGACGACGGTCGCGGCCACCACCTTCAAGGGCCGGGTCGTGCACGACCTCATCAAGCACGGCATCGCCCTGCACGTGGCGCACACCAACGCGGACACCGCCGACCCCGGGGTCTCCGACGCCCTGGCCGGCGCCCTGGACCTGCGGGTCACCGGCCCGCTCGTGCCCGACCCCACGGACTCCGCGGGCCGCCGCGGCCTCGGCCGGATCTGCGAGCTCGACCACCCCGAGACGCTCCGCGAGTTCGCCGCCCGCGCCGCCGCCCGGCTGCCCGCCACCGCGCAGGGCATCAGGCTGGCCGGCGACCCCGACGCCGTCGTGCGACGGGTCGCGGTGAGCGGCGGATCGGGCGACAGCCTCTTCGAGGCCGTGCGTGCGGCGGGTGTGGACGCCTTCCTCACCGCGGACCTCCGCCACCACCCGGCCTCCGAGGCGGTCCAGCACTCGCCGCTCGGACTCGTCGATGCCGCACACTGGGCCACCGAGCAGCCCTGGTGCGAGCAGGCCGCCGCGCAGCTCGACGCACTTTCCGACCGCCACGGATGGGACCTGCGGGTCCACGTCTCGAAGCAGGTCACCGACCCCTGGACCACCCACCACTCTTCTGGAGCCCCCAACTGAACGCCGCGCCCGCCGACCAGATCCGACTCCTCGAAGTCCAGGCACTCGACGTACGCCTGTCGCAGCTCTCCCACAGGCGGACGTCGCTGCCCGAGCACGCGGAGATCGACTCGCTCAACAGCGACCTCGCCCAGCTGCGCGACCTCCTCGTCGCCTCGCAGACCGAGGAGAGCGACACCACCCGCGAGCAGTCGAAGGCGGAGCAGGACGTCGACCAGGTGCGCCAGCGTGCCGTCCGCGACCAGCAGCGGCTCGACTCGGGCGCGGTCTCCTCGCCGAAGGACCTGGAGAGCCTCCAGCGGGAGATCACCTCGCTGGCCAAGCGCCAGGGCGACCTGGAGGACGTCGTCCTCGAGATCATGGAGCGCCGTGAGTCCGCCCAGGAACGCGTCACCGAGCTGACCGAGCGCGTCCGCGCCGTGCAGGCCAAGGTGGACGACGCGACCGCCCGGCGGGACGCGGCCACCCAGGAGATCGACGGCGACGCCGCCACGGTGGGCAAGGACCGCGAGGTCGTCGCCGGCTCGGTCCCCGCCGACCTGCTCAAGCTGTACGACAAGCTGCGCGCCCAGCAGGGCGGCGTCGGTGCGGCCCGGCTCTACCAGCGCCGCTGCGAGGGCTGCCGCCTGGAGCTGAACATCACCGAGGTCAACGACGTGAAGGCCGCGTCCCCGGACACCGTGCTGCGCTGCGAGAACTGCCACCGCATCCTCGTCCGTACCTCGGAGTCGGGCCTGTAATGCCCGCTTCCCACCAGCTGGTCGTCGAGGCGGACGGGGGCTCCCGGGGCAACCCGGGGCCCGCCGGGTACGGCGCGGTCGTCCTCGACCCGGTCACCGGCGGGACGCTCGCCGAGGCCGCCGAGTACATCGGCGTCGCGACGAACAACGTCGCCGAGTACAAGGGCCTGATCGCCGGCCTCAAGGCGGCCAGGGCCCTGGTCCCGGACGGCGACCTGCGGGTGCACGTCCGGATGGACTCCAAGCTGGTGGTCGAGCAGATGTCGGGCCGCTGGAAGATCAAGCACCCCGACATGAAGCCGCTGGCCGCCGAGGCGGCGGGCGTCCTGCCCGCCTCCTCCGTGACGTACGAGTGGATCCCGCGCGCCGAGAACAAGCACGCCGACCGGCTCGCCAACGAGGCGATGGACGCGGGCAGGCGGGGCGAGCGGTGGGAGCGGTCGTCCTCGACGGCCGACCTGGACACCGGGCGTCCCGCCGAGCTGCCCGGGTCTCCCGCGGGCCCTCCCGGCGACCCGGTCGCGGGCGCGGCGAAGGTCCGCGCGGCGATGGCCGCCGCCCGTCCGGCCGCGGCCGCCGTACCGCAGACGGGCTGGGGGAGCGCCCCCGATCTGGGTGCGCCCGCCACCTTCGTCCTGCTCCGGCACGGCGAGACGGCCCTGACCCCGGAGAAGCGGTTCTCCGGCAGCGGCGGCACCGACCCCGAGCTCTCGGCCACCGGCCGCCACCAGGCCTCCTGCGCCGCCGACGCCTTCGCCGCACGGGGCACGGTCCAGGAGATCGTCAGCTCCCCGATGCGCCGCTGCCGGGAGACGGCCGCCGCCGTCGCCGGCCGCCTCGGGCTCGACGTACGCATCGAGGAGGGCCTGCGCGAGACGGACTTCGGCGTCTGGGAGGGGCTCACCTTCGCCGAGGTGCGCGAGCGGTACGCCTCCGACCTCACCGCGTGGCTCGCGTCCCCCGACGTGGCGCCCACGGGCGGCGGGGAGAGCTTCGCGGAGGTCACCGAGAGGGTGTCGGCCGCCCGCGACCGCCTCGTCGCCCGCTACGCCGGCCGCACCGTGCTCCTGGTCACCCACGTGACCCCGATCAAGACGCTGGTCCGGCTCGCGCTGGGCGCGCCGCCGGAGTCACTGTTCCGTATGGAACTCTCGCCGGCCTCCGTGTCGACCGTCGCGTACTACGCGGACGGCAACCCCTCGCTGAGGGTGCTCAACGACACCTCGCACCTGCGCTGACGCCGGGTGCCGTGACCTGGTCCACGGGCGTCCTCGGTTTCGCGGCGGGACTTCTGCTCTCCATGGTGACGGCACCCGTGGGCGTGTCCGGGGCGGTGTTCCTGCTGCCTGTGCAGGTCAGCGTGCTCGGGGTGCCGTCTCCCGCGGTGACGCCCACCAACCTGCTCTACAACGTGGTGTCGTGCCCCGGTGCCCTGCTGCGCTACCGCAGGGGCGGGCGGCTGCGCGGGCCGCTCACCAGGCTGCTGGTCGCGGGAGCCGTGCCGGGGGTCGCGATCGGCGCGCTCATCCGGGTCTTCGCCGTGCCGGGCGCCACCGTGTTCCGGGCGTTCATCGCCGTGCTGCTGCTCCCGCTGGGGGCCTGGCTGTGCGCCCGTACGGTGCACCCCGCACGGCGTGGTACGCCGGCCGGACCGCCGTCTCCGCGTGCCACCACGGGGCTCGCCCTGGCAGTCGGCGTCGCGGGCGGGGTCTACGGCATCGGCGGAGGCTCGCTCCTGGGGCCGATCCTGGTGGGGCGCGGGGTCCCCGTCGCCAAGGTCGCCCCTGCCGCGCTGGCCTGCACGTTCGTCACGTCCCTGGCCGGGGCGGGCGTGTACGCGCTGCTGTCCCTCACGGCGACGGGCGACATCGCCCCCGACTGGCCACTCGGCCTCGCCTGCGGTCTCGGCGGTCTCTGCGGCGGCTACCTCGGCGCGCGCCTGGCGCCCCGCCTCCCCGAGACGGGTCTGCGGCTGCTGCTGGGCCTCCTCGCGCTGGGCATCGGACTGCTGTACGCGGTCCAGGCCGTGAGCTGAGCCGGGAGGCTCAGCCGCGGCCCAGCGCCGAGGCCCCGGCGGCGAGCCGCTCGACGCGCGCCCAGTCCTTCGCCGCCACCGCGTCGGCCGGCACCATCCAGCTTCCGCCGACGCAGCCGACGTTGGGCAGTGCGAGGTACGACGGTGCCGACGTGAGCGAGATGCCGCCCGTCGGGCAGAACCGGGCCTGGGGCAGCGGCGCGGACAGCGCCTTCAGGTAGGCGGTGCCGCCGGCCGCCTCGGCGGGGAAGAACTTCATCTCCGTGACTCCGCGCTCCAGCAGCGCGACCACCTCGGACGTCGTCGAGACCCCGGGCAGGAAGGGCAGACCCGAGCCCTTCATCGCCTCCAGCAGGGCGTCCGTCCAGCCGGGGCTGACCAGGAAGCGGGCCCCCGCGGCCACCGTGGCATCGACGTGCGCGGGCGAGATCACCGTGCCCGCGCCCACCACGGCGCCGGGTACCCCGGCGGCGATCGCCCGTATCGCGTCCAGGGCGGCCGCCGTGCGCAGCGTGACCTCGATGGCCGGCAGCCCGCCGGCGACGAGGGCGCGGGCCAGCGGCACGGCGTCGGCCGCGTCCTCCAGGACGACGACGGGGACGACGGGGGCGAGGTCCAGGACGGAGGAGGACACGGCGGAGGGCGCGGATGAGGTCATGGGCTCATCCTGCCGGGAGAACAGCAGTATGCGCAACGAGCGTTGCGCATACTGCAACGGTCAGTGGATCTCGGTGACCACCACGTCGATGGCCCACGGCCGGCCGGCGCGTGCCGGAGCCTCGGCCTCCACGAGGTACCCCAGGTCACGGAGCACCTCGACCAGCTGGGCCGGCCCCTTCGGGCGGGCACCGGCCGTCAGCAGGTCGCGGACCATCCGGCCCTTCGTCGCCTTGTTGAAGTGGCTGACCACGGACCGCTTCTCGACCCCGTCCACCACCTGCGACTGGAGGACCCGCACGCTCGCCGTCCGCCCCGCGATCTCGCCCGCCGGCTTCCACGCGCCCGCGTACGCCGCCGACCGCAGGTCCAGTACCAGTCCGTCCCCGGCCGCCTCGGGCATGACCTCGGCCATCGGGGCGCGCCAGTGCGCGCCCAGGGCCCCCAGTCCGGGCAGCTTCACCCCCATCGAGCAGCGGTACGACGGGATGCGGTCACCGATCCGGACCGCGCCCCAGAGCCCGGAGAAGACCAGCAGCGACTTCCCGGCCCGCCGCTTCGCGGCGGCGTCCAGGGTGGCCAGGTCCAGCGCGTCGTAGAGCACGCCCGTGTAGATCTCCCCGGCAGGGCGGGTGCCGGCGGTGCGCAGCTCCCCGTTCTTCGCCACCTCACCGCGCAGCCCCTCGCTCAGTCCCAGTACCTCGCGGGCCTTCTCCTCGTCGGCCAGGCACAGCTCGACCAGCTCGTCGAGGACCGCGGCACGGGCCCCGGAAAGGCCCGGCAGGGACAGCGACTCGGGCTTCAGCGGTGCCCCGCGCCCCGATGCGGCCTTGCCTTCGGAGGGCGGCAACAACACGAGCACGGGGTTCTCCTTCGGACGCGGCACAGGGCCCCTGACGCGCGGGAACCCCGCAGCAAGGGTACGGCGGTCCCGACCGCACCGACCCGCCCCCCGACCGGGATGCCGACCGCACCGCACCGCCCTACGCTCGGTGGCATGCCCCGCCGCCGGCTCCACATGACAGGCGCAGACGGCACCGCCCTGCGGGCGGCCCTGCGTGAACTGCGCACACGGCTGGACGTGCCCGACGGCTTCCCGGCCGCCGTGCTCGCCGAAGCCGCCGAGGCGGCGAGGGCCCCGGACGTGTCGGCCCACCTCGACGCCACGGACCTGCCGTTCCTGACCATCGACCCGCCCGCCTCCACCGACCTCGACCAGGCCCTGTACCTGGAGCGGCGCAGGCACGGCTTCCGGGTGTTCTACGCCATCGCCGACGTCGCCGCCTTCGTCCGCCCCGGCGGTGCGCTCGACGCGGAGGCCCACCGGCGGGTGACGACGCTCTACTTCCCCGACGGCAGGGCGCCCCTGCACCCCGCCCCGCTCTCCGAATGGGCCGCCAGTCTGCTCCCCGGCGAGACGCGTCCCGCGGCCCTGTGGCGCATCGACCTCGACCCGGAGGGCCGCACCATGGGCGCCGAGGTGCGCCGCGCCGTCGTGCGCAGCCGGGCGAAACTCGACTACGCGGGCGTCCAGCGACAGATCGACGCCGGCACCGCCGAGGAACCTCTCGCCCTCCTCGCGGTCATCGGCCGGCTGCGCGAGGAGCAGGAGACCGCGCGGGGCGGCATCTCGCTCAACGTGCCCGAGCAGGAGATCGTCGAACACGACGGGACCTACGGCCTGGGCTACCGCACCCCGCTGCCCGCGGACGGCTGGAACGCCCAGCTCTCCCTGCTCACCGGAATGGCGGCCGCGGCCCTCATGCGGGACTCCGGCACCGGCATCCTGCGCACCCTGCCCGTCGCCCCCGACGGGGCCGTGGCCCGGCTCAGACGCTCCGCGCAGGCCCTGCACATCGACTGGCCCCACCACGTCGCATACGCCGAGGTGGTGCGCTCGCTGGACCCGGCGAAGAGCAGCCACGCCGCGTTCCTCCAGGAGTGCACCACACTCCTGCGAGGCGCCGGCTACAGCGTGTTCGAGCACGGGGTACTCCCCACCCCCGCCGTGCACGCGGCCGTCGCCGAGCTGTACACGCACTGCACCGCGCCGCTGCGCCGCCTCGTGGACCGGTACGCCGCCGAGCTGTGCCTCTCCGCGACCGCGGAGACCCGGCCGCCGGAATGGGTGCTCCAGGCCCTCCGCGGCCTGCCGAAGGAGATGGCTGAGGGCAGCCGCCGGGCGAACACGGTGGAGCGGGAGTGCGTCGACGTGGTCGAGGCCGCGCTGCTCAGGGGCCGGGTCGGCGAGGTCTTCGACGGATACGTCATCGACGTCAAGGAGGACCGGCCGTCCGTCGGCACCGTCCACATCGAGGACCCGGCGATCGTCGCCCGCGTCGAGTCCGCCGCACCTCTCCCGCTGGGCGAACGGCTGAGGGTCCGGCTGACCCGCGCGGACCCGGGATCCTCGAAGGTGCTGTTCGCGCCCGTGTGAGCCCTCGGAGCGGGCAGCCCGAGCCGCCCCGTACGGTCACGGCTTCGCGCACGCGCTGTTTCCCCCGGGCGCCGGAGCGCCGGTGCCCGGGAGTCGGGCATCGCGGCCTTCGCCGGCCGCGCCGCCGGGTAGCATGGTCACCACGGCAGACGAGCCGGGCGGACGGCCGCGTGAGGATCCCCGGATCCTCCCGAGGAACGTCCGGGCTCCACAGGGCAGGGTGGTGGCTAACGGCCACCCGGGGTGACCCGCGGGACAGTGCCACAGAAAACAGACCGCCCGGGACTCCGGTCCCGGGTAAGGGTGAAACGGTGGTGTAAGAGACCACCAGCGCCTGAGGCGACTCAGGCGGCTAGGTAAACCCCACCCGGAGCAAGGTCAAGAGGGAGCACCCCGGTGCTCCTGCGCGAACGACCGAGGGCGGCTCGCCCGAGTTCGCGGGTAGACCGCACGAGACCGGCAGCAATGCCGGTCCTAGATGGATGGCCGTCTCCCCGGCCGCCGCGAGGCGACCGGGAGACAGAACCCGGCGTACAGCCCGACTCGTCTGCCGCCACCAGCGGCTTCGCCGGTGGGACCCGGTGCGGACAGCACCGCCGGAGCCCCCACGAGCCGACGGCCCGCGCCAGGGCTCCCGTCGGCCCGAGGTCCGGCACCGACCATCGGTACGAGGCCGTCCCCGTCACTCGCTTCTGTCGGGCCACGAGGTTCCGTGGTGACGCGCACGCCAGGGGTCCTGCCGCCCGGTCGGGCAGCAGGACCCTTTTCAGCTTTTCAGCCGCCCCCGTCCATGGGCCGGAGTCAGCCGGCGGTCTTCGCGGGTGCCTCGTCATGCCGGTCGACGACGCCGCGTTCCATCACGGCGTCGGTGCCGTACAGCACGTCGCCGGTGGTGCCCCTGGCGTCGGCCTTGGACTTGTGGTTGATGAAGTACGACTGCGAGCCCGTGTAGGCGAGGGTGTCCTTGTCGAAGATCAACACGGTCCGGGTGGCGGAGCGGGCGTCCCTGCGGGTGATGCCGATGCCATGGCGTCCGGCCGCGTCGACGGCGTCGGGGATCCAGGTGACGCCGGGGATCCTTGCGGCAGCCTGGTACAGCGCGGAGGCTGTAGCGGGCGGCATGATCGCGTTGAAGAGCAGGTCGCCGACAGTCCCGAAGACGGCCTCGTCCTTCGTTTCCCGCTCATCCACCCTGGTCTGGGTGTAGAGCAGTTCGAGCAGGGCGTCGGGGTCGGTGGGCAGCGAGGCAAGCCACGCGTAGGTGGGGTACCACACACCGGGCCGCACGGGCGATGTCGTGGTCACAGGGCCGAGCTGACCAGGCATCATGGCGTCCTTCCCGCTCGAGCGGAGCCAGCCGGTCGTGGTCACCGGGCCGGGCTTCTGAGCCAGCCACCGCTCGTCCTTGTGTGCTGCACCGAGCACCACCGGGCCGCCGAACGTGCCCTTGTTCTCGCGCACCAGGCGCCGGAAGTACACGAACTGGTCTTCCCGGACCGGCGTCGCGTCCGTCTTCATGGCCGCGTCGGCGATCCGGCCCAGCGTGACGGATGCGTTGGTGACCCGGGCCGGTGAGGAGACAGCGGACTTGGCCGTCGGGGCGGAGGCGTGGTCGCCGCCGGAAAGGGTGACGACCAGTGCGCCGGCCAGGGCGAGTGACGTGGCGGGCACCATCAGGGCGAGGCGCGGCAGCCTGCGGCGGCGGGAGGGAGCGGGCGAGGTCTCGCCGACGGAGTTGCGATCGTGATCGATCTGCTGCATCAGGACGTCCTTGTGGTGAAGGTGGCGGCTCGGCGAGAGGTCCCAGTCGACCGGAGCGGCGAGGAGTTCTTCCGCCTCACTCCGGGCAAAGCCGGCGCGTGAGTTGTCGGCGTTCATCGGGTTTCCTCCTGCAGGAACAGGGCCGCGATTGCGGCTTCACTCTCTTTCTCTCCGCGACGGCCGCGCGGTTCCCGGTTCTTTCGGAACGCGGGGCCGGAGCTGTGGCGGGCCAGTCGCGCCCGGGCGCGGGAGAGCCGCGACCTCACGGTGCCGACCGGGACGCCCAGCGCCTCGGCGGCCTGGTGGTAGTCCAGCCCGGCACCCACGCACAGAGCGATCACCTCACGGTCCGGGCGGCTCAGCCGGCGCAGGGCTTCGTGGACCGACTCGAGGTGGCGGGCATCGTCGATCCGGCCGGCCGTCTCGTCCGCGAAGTCCTCCACCGGCCGGGGCTCCGGGCTGCCTGCCAGGAAGGCGAGCCGCCGACGAAGACCGCGATTGGCGTTGTGCGCCTTGTGCGTGGCGATGCCGAGCAGCCACGGTGTGAGGGAACCACCCTCCGGATCCAGCGCCTCCCGGGTGCGCCAGGCACCCAGGAAGGTCTCTGACATCACTTCCTCGGCCTCCGACCAGTTACCCGTCAGCCTCAGGGCTTGTCTGTAGACAGCGCGAGCGTTCTGGTCGTACAGCTCGGCGAACGCCGCACGGTCCCCCGCCCGCACGCGCGCTCGCAACGACTCACTGGTTTCTGTATGCCTCACACCCAATGACTCTCCGCCGACCCGACCGCGTTCCCGTGTCCTGCGCCACACCGCCGCTAAAGGGGAAGAGCGGAAGGCCCGTCGTGGGGGACGAGGCCGGTCTGCGGCCGGGAGGATTCGGTGCGAACCGATCGAACTGCCCCTGCCCCTGGCCGGATCCCGAGTCGCCCGACCCGTCTCCCGCCACCGCCTCCCGGAATACGCCGGAAGGGGCCCTGCGTAGGAGGCCCCTTCCGGTCGTTGCGTCGTCACCAGGTGACGGGAAGGGCCTCCAGGCCGTAGACGTTCGCTCCCTCGCTGTGGAAGGCCAGATCCTCGGCCGGGACCGCCGACGCGAGGCCGGGGAAGCGTCGGAACAGTGCGGTCAGGGCCACCTGGAGTTCCAGGCGGGCCAGGTGCTGTCCCGGGCACTGGTGGGTGCCGAATCCGAAGGCCAGGTGCCCGACCGGTTCGCGGGAGAGGTCGAGCCGGTCCGGTTCCGCTACCAGTTCCGGGTCGCGGTTCGCGTTCAGCAGGGAGATCAGGACGCGTTCGCCGGCCTTCACCTGCCATGAACCGATGGTGACGTCCTCGGTCGCCGCACGGGGGAACACGCCCGAGATGCTCATGTAGCGGAGGAACTCCTCCACGGCCTTCTCGGTGCCGTCCTCACCGCCGGCGAGCATCAGCGCCAGCTGTTCGGGCTGCTGGATGAGCGCCAGCGCGCTCACGCCGATCATCGCGGCGGTCGTCTCGTGCCCGGCCACGACCAGGGCGCTGGTCATGCCGATGATCTCCTCCGTGCTGAGCTTGCCCTCCTCGTCCCTCAGCAGGGAACTGATGAGGCCCTCACCGGGCTGCCGGCGGATCTCCTCCACGACGTGGGTGATGTACTCGCGGAACGCGCCGAGGTGTGCGAAGTACTCCGCCGGGGAGCTGGCGAAGTTGACGATGCCGGTGCTGAGCCGGTGGAAGTCGTGACGCAGCTCGGTGGGCACTCCGAGCACCTCGCCGATCACGTTCGAGGGGACCGCGAGAGCGAACGTCGCGACGAGGTCCGCTCCGGGGCCGGCCTTCTCCGTCGCGTCCAGGCACTCGGCCACGACCCGCTCGATCATCGGTCGCAGGGTCTGTACCCGCTTGCGGGTGAAGATCCCGGAGAGCATGCGGCGGAGGCGTGCGTGCTCGGCGCCGTCGAAGTCGGGCGGGAAGCCGGGCATGTACGTCCGGGGGCTGCCGTCGGCGAGCGGCAGGTGGCTGTACCGCAGGCGGTTGTCCCCCAGGGCGGCGCGGGCGTCCGCGTACCGGGACACGACGAGCACGTCCGCGTCACCGAACCTCGGCTCGTACATCGGGACCCGCACCGGTTCCTCCGCCCGGGCCATCCCGACGAGGCGGGCCGACGGATCGAAGGGGCATTTCGGCTCGCGGTCCGTCACGGCGAACCCGCGCGTCAGACGTTCAGTCATGATCAAGTCCTGGGGTAATGCCGCAAGGAGGCCGCGTCGGGCCTGGTGTGCCGGCCGTGTCGTCGCCTTTCGCGTCGCGAGTGCCGTAGGCAGCGGTCACACGTCGGCAGCTGCTCCGCGCCGACGGCCTGCCGCGACCGGCCGCGGCCGGTCGGTGCTGTTGTGAAGGACCCAATCACGACATAATTGACAGGTCAAATAGATGTTGTCCCCGGGGCTCCCCGGGGCCGTCGGGGCCGCCTCGCCTGGACCCCCGGGGCGTCACTCCTCGAACGGGTGATGCGCTGGTGGTGCGGAGTCGGCGGAGCCGGCGCCCTCGCGACCGTTCCGGACCGAGGGCGCACGTTGCTCTCTCCGGGTCCGCCCCCTGCGTGTCCGCCGGCGGGCGGGTCGCCCTCGGTGCTCAGAGGTTTCCGAGATCCGAGCTGAGCCAGCGCTCGGGCCGCATGTGGATCACGACCTGCTCGCCGTGTTCCTTCCACGCGTAGTCGACGTAGCCGTCGACCTTCTCGGCCGGCAGGTAGCGCGAGGCGATCTCGACGAGCTGTTCCCGGGTCGCGGGGAGCGTGGCGACGACGGGGCCCTCGACGGAGACGTAGCGGATGGTCGGTTCGACACGGTCGGCCATCAGGCTGAAACGGCCCGCCCGGGCGATCGCGGTGCCCTTGCGGGAATCGCGTCCCGTCATGATCCAGAGGTCGCCGCCGGGAGCGTACTGGTACCAGATGGGCACGGTCAGCGGTGCCCGTCCCTCCGCCGCGTCCACGGCCAGGGCCGCGACGTGCGGTTCGGCCAGAAACTGCTCACGCTCTGCACGGGTCAATGCCACGGGTGCACTCCTCGACAGGGGCCGGGTGATGGTGCCTCAGCGCCGCATTATGCAACGTTCGTCCCGGAACGGCTGCGGTGATACGCGCCAACTCCCCTTCTCGCACCCGACCGGGTCCGTCCCGCCCGGCGCCCGGGGCACGGGCCGTTCAGGCGATGTGCCGGTGTGCGAGGTCCGGTCCCGTCAGGCCCGGCCACGGCGGCACGGTCAGCACCGGGCACGGTGCGTGCGCCAGGCAGTAGCGCGCCACGGACGGCCGCAGTCGGCGGGACAGCGCCCCGCCCGATCCCGTCCCCACCACGATCACGCACTCCGGGCCGCCGGCCGCGTCCACGAGTGCGGCGCCGGGTGTGCCCCGCACCGCGAGACCGGTGACCGGCACCCCGGGACCGCCGATGCCGAAGGCCAGGTCGAGGATGTCGCGCAGTCGCGCGGCGGCGTCGGCGCGATGCAGCGGAAGGGCTGGGGAGAGGGCGTCGGGACCCCGGCCGCCGACCCCGCCCCCGGGGACGTCCCAGGCCAGCACCGCCCACAACTCCGCTGCGCGCACCCGCGCTTCGGCGGCCGCCGCGTGCAACGCCGCCAGCCCTCCGGACGTCCCGCTCACTCCGACCACGACCCTGGACGACATCCGCTCCGCCTCACTCCCGTCCGACCCGCCGCTCCCATGAGAGCGCGGGCCGCGGTGCGCCGCGTACGGCACTGACGGCGCTCTGACGCCGCGGCCCCGGATCATGACGGGGTGCTGACGGCCCGGCCGGCGGACGACCGGGAACGCCGGGAGCGGAGCGCTTTCGGCATCCTCGCGGCGGCCGGCGGTCAGATGACCGGCGGACGGCCCAGACGCGTCATGCGCTGCGCCACACGGTGGTCAGATGACCGGCGGGCGGCCCAGACGCGTCATGCGCCACACGGTCCGCCAGCGCATCGGCCGGCGTACCCCGCACGGGGTGCGCATCCCCTCCGCGAAACCGGACGCCCAGGCGCGCAGCCCGGAGACGGAACGGGTGCGCAGGACGGTGAGCAGGATCCACGTGCCGAGGTAGACGGGGACCAGGGGCGCGGGCAGGTGGCGGCGGGCCAGCCAGACGCGGTTGCGGGCGGTCATGCGGTAGTAGACCGCGTGCCGGGCCGGGGACGTCTTGGGGTGCTGGAGCAGCAGTGAGGGTTCGTAGAGGATCTTCCAGCCCGCGTCGAGGGCGCGCCAGGACAGGTCCGTCTCCTCGTGCGTGAAGAAGAACTCCGCCGGCCACGGCCCCGTCCCGGCGAGCATCTCCATGGAGAGCGCGTGGCCGCCGCCGAGGAACGCGGTGACCGGACCGCGGCGCATCGGGTCCTTGGCGCGCAGCCGGGGGACGTGCCTGCGCTGGGTCTCGCCGTGCTCGTCGGCGATCCGGAAGCCCACGATGCCGAGCCGGGGGTCCTCCGCGTACAGCCTCTCGACCGTGCGGAAGACGTCCTTGTCGACCAGGAGCCCGTCGTCGTCGAGCTCGATGACCACGTCGACGTCGCCGAAGTCCGCGAGGGCGGTCAGGGCCTCGTTGCGGCCGCCGGGGCAGCCCAGGTTCTCGTCGAGCTCCAGCAGGGTCACCCCGCCGGTGAGATCCGCCAGCCCCGGGAAGGCGGTGTAGTCGGGGAGCGTGCAGCCGTTGCCCACCACGACGACACGAGTGGGCCGCACATCCTGCATGGCCACCGACGCCAGCAGCGCCTCGACCTGCTGGGGGCGGTCTCCCATGGTCACGACCGATACGCCGATGCGTGGTGCGGACACGGTGCGTCACTCCTGGGGTTCGGTTGCCGCGGCGGCGTGTTCCGGCCACGGTGCCCGCGATCGTAACGTCCCGCTGTTCAGCTCTCCGTCGGCGCCCTGTCACCGGAGGGACGGTCGTCGTTCAGCCGGGCGTACATCAGCATGTCGCGGCGGCGGCCCCCGATCTCCTGCCAGCCGCGCAGAAGTCCCTCACGGCGGTATCCGGCGCTCTCCGCGGTCCGCACCGACGCGGTGTTCCACGGCTCGATGAGGACCTGTGCGCGCGGGATGCGCAGCTCGTGCAGGGCCCAGGTCGTGACCGTGCGCAGGGCCGCTCCCGCCACGCCCTGGCCACGGGCCTGCCCCGTCATCCAGTAGCCGAGCGAGGCCCGGCCCTCCGCCTCGTCCCCGAGCCAGAGGCCGATCGCGCCGACCGGCCTGCGGTCCCGGGTCCTGGCGATGGTGAAGGGGTAGCCGGTGCCCGCCGCCGCCCGGCTCCACTGCCGTCTGACGAAGGCCTGCGCTCCGGCGTCGGAGTACGGCGACGGGATCGTGGTGATCAGCGGGATGTAGTCGTCCTGCGCGGCCTCGCGGACGAGGGGCAGGTCGCTCATCTCCCAGGGCCGCAGGACGAAGTCCGCTCCTGCGGTCATGCTGGGGACGGTCAGAGGTGGTGCCATGACCGCCATCCTGCCGCGCACCCGCCGCCCGGCCGTGGCCCGACTCACCCGCCGTCCCGACCCACTCACCGTCCCGACTCACCCCCGGTCCGACTCACCCCCGGTCCGACTCACCCATCGGCGCGCCCGGTCGTGGAGCGCGCGTCCGGCCGTCCGAGGAACGCCCGGGCGAGCACGGCACCCGCCAGGACGAGCACGGCATTCACCAGGACCGCCGCCGAGACTCCGGACAGCACCGCGTCCGGCCCGGTCGTCGCGCCCGTACGGGCGGTCACCACCGCGCTCATGACCGGGATGCCCATCGTGATGCCGACCTGCTGCGTCATCGTGGCGAGCCCGGTGGCGAGTCCCTGCTCCTCGTCGGGGAGCCCGGAGGTGGCGGTGACCATGAAGCCGACGATCACCAGCATGTTGCCGACGCCGCCCACGAAGGTCGCGGCCAGCAGGAGGGCGATCCATCCGCCGGACGTGCCGAGCGCCACCAGCGAGAGGGTGGCGGCGGCCTGCACGACACCGCCGAGCACGAGGGTGCGCCGGTTGCCGAACCGGCCGACGGCGCGGCCGCCCAGCATCCCGCCGGTCACGGTGCCGATGCCCAGGACCCCGAAGGCGAGGCCGGTGGCCAGCGGCGAGTAGCCGAGCACCTCCTGGAGGTACAGCGTGAGCAGGAAGACCAGGGAGGTCTCGGTCACGAAGGCGATCAGCCCGGCGGCGTTGCCCCAGATCACGTTGCGGCGCCGGAGGATGCGCACGGGACGAGGGGCTCCGCGGACCGCTTCTCGACGAGCAGGAACGCGCCGAGCAGCGCGGCCCCGGCGAGCAGGGCGGTGAGGGTGGCGGGCGCGGTCCAGCCCGACTCGCCCGCCCGCGTCAGCCCGTACACCAGCAGCAGCAGACCGCCGGTGACGGCAGCGGCACCCGGTACGTCGAGCTTCGGGCGTACGGCCGGACGGGAGTCGGTGATCACGGACGGGGCCAGGGCGACGACGAGCGCGGCGACGGGGACGTTGACGAAGAAGGCCCAGCGCCAGGAGAGCAGATCGGTCAGGAGCCCGCCGAGGACCGCTCCGGCGGTGAACCCGGCCGACATCAGGGCGCCGTTGAGTCCGAGGGCGCGCTCGCGCAGCGGCCCCTCCCTGAACGCCGTCGTGAGCAGCGCGAGTCCGGCCGGGGTCACCGCCGCGGTCGCCAGGCCCTGCAGCACCCGCGCGGTGAGCAGGACCTCGGGGGACGTGGCGATCCCGCCGAGTGCGGAGGCGAGACCGAGGACGGCCATGCCGCCGGTGAACAGGCGTTTGCGGCCCACGAGATCGGCGACGCGCCCGAACAGGAGCGTGAATCCGGCGGCGGCGAGCGCGAAGGAGGTGGCGATCCACTGGAGGTGTGCGAGCGAGAAGCCGAGGCCCTGGCCGACGGCGGGCAGTGCGACGTTCAGGATGGAGAAGTCGACGGCGATCATGAACTGTGCGCCGAGGAGGAGGGCGAGGACGAGCTTCTGGCGGCCGGTCATGCGCGGTGCGGCCGCCCGGGAGGGTGCGTCGGCCGGTCTCGTGCCGGTGTGGGACATGGGGTGCCCTTTCCTGGACATGGTCCGGGGTCCATGGAGTCTTAATGGTTCCGGAGTTCCGTTAGAATGGGCTCAACGTAACAGGGTGCGGCTATTAATGGAACTGGAGACCCGTTATGGATGCAGGCGACGCGGAGCCGGGAACGGTCCGGCCCGGCGGGCGCACGGCCCGGGTGCGCGAAGCGGTGCTGCGCGCGGCCGGTGACGCGCTGATCGAGCACGGCTTCGACGGGCTGGACCTCGCCGACGTCGCACGCCGCGCGGAGGTCGGCAAGACGACGGTCTACCGCCGCTGGTCCACGACGGCGGGACTGGTCGCCGACCTGCTGACGGACATGGCGGAGCAGTCCGTCCCGCGCACGGACACGGGCTCCCTCGACGAGGACCTCAGGGCCAACGCGCGGCTGGTGGCACGCACTCTGGCCGACCCGCGCCAGGGCCCCCTCTTCGCCGCCGTCATCGCCGCCGCCACCTGCGACGACCGCACGGCCGAGGCGCTGCACCGCTTCTACGCGGTGCGCATCGACGAATGGTCCGGCTGCGTCGACGCGGCGGTCGCCCGCGGTGAACTCCCCGCCGGCACGGATGCCCGTGAGGTGGTCGGGGCGGTCTCGGCGCCCCTCTACTACCGGCTGCTGGCCGCCGGCGGCGTCCTCGACGAGACTGTCGCGGACCGCGCGGCGGCCGCGGCGGCAGCGGCGGCGCGGGGCGGGGTGTACGTCGTCGGAGCGTGACCGGCAGGGACCGCTTGCCTCCTCATGCACTCCAACCCGTATCGGCTGCCCCCCTACCCGCGGTCCGCTGACGCCGGAGCAGTTCGAGGAGATGGGGGATCTGCTCGCCCGGGACCGGGAATAGTGGGGTCAGCCGATACGGGTGCCCGTTCCGCTCACCCTGACGCGCGGGTCGCCCGGGCGGAGCCCGACCGTCAGGGTGCCGGGGCGGCCCATGTCGGCGCCCTGGTGGAGGGTGAGCACCGCGTCGTCCGGGACGAGGCCGAGTTCACGCGCGTACGCCCCGAAGGCGGCCGCCGCGGCGCCCGTCGCCGGGTCCTCGACCACGCCGCCGACCGGGAACGGGTCACGCACGTGGAAGACGGTCTCCGACTCGCGCCACACCAGCTGAACGGTCGTCAGGTCGAGCCGCTGCATGAGCGCGTCCAGTCGGTCGAAGTCGTACGACAGGTCCGCGAGGCGTTCCCGCGTGGCCGCGGACAGGACCAGGTGGCGGGCGCCCGCGTAGGCGATGCGGGGCGGAAGCGCCGGGTCGAGGTCGACGGCCGGCCAGGCCAGGGCGGACAGGGCCTCCGCGAGGTCTCCGGGGGCGGCGTCCGTGACGCGGGGCTCGACGCTGGTGAGGGTGGCGCGCAGTTCTCCGCCCTCGCGGGTGACGGTGACCGGGACCGGTCCGGCGGCGGTGGAGAAGACCAGGTCGCCCGGGCCGTCCCGCTCCGCCAGCGCGATGGCGGCGGCGACGGTGGCGTGACCGCAGAAGGGGACCTCGGCCCGGGGGCTGAAGTAGCGGATGGTGTGGCCGCCGCGGCCGTCCGGGGCGGTGAGGAACGCCGACTCGCTGTAGTTCAGTTCCGCGGCGACGGCGAGCATCCCGGCATCGTCCAGTCCGGAGGCGTCGAGGACGACCCCGGCGGGGTTGCCGCCGTCCGGGTCGGCGGAGAAGGCGGTGTAGCGGAGTACCTCGGCGCGCGGGAGTGGGCTCATGTACGGGCCCAACCCGGCGGCCCCGGCGCGCATTCCCGGCCCGTGTCCTTCGGTGCGGTGCGGGAGTGTCCGCGGGGAGGGCGTCCCCCGGCGGGTCCCGAGGTGGTCCGGAGTCCTGACACTCCGGACCACCTCCCGGCCGTCCCGCGGACCCCCCTTGGCCGCGGTGGCCCGGTCACTGTGGTCAGTGGCAGACCTTGACCCCGCTGCCCTTCGGCCAGGAGCAGGAGTCGAGGAGCGTGCCGCCCGGCTTGTACAGCCGGGCCTTGTCGCCGGTGTTGTTCCAGACGTACGAGCCGCGGTTCCAGTAGGCGTGGGCCCCGCTGTCGCGGCCCTTGCCGGTGTGGACCCGGACCGTCTTGCCCGCGCCGACGGTGTGGGACGGGAAGGTGTACGTGTAGCCGGTGTTGTCCTTCAGCTTGTAGCCCCTCAGCTGCAGCGTGGACCGGCCGTTGTTGTGGATGTCCACGTACTCGGCGTTCAGCGAGGTGTTCGAGCGGTTGTCGGACCCCGGGCTGTCGTACTGGATCTTGCCGAGGTGCAGCCCGCCCTGGTGGGAGGCCGCCGAGGCCGGGGCCGTGGCGAGGAGCGAGCCGGCCAGTGCGGCGGCGGCGGCCAGGGCGAGGGGCGCGGCGGTGCGTATGCGCATGCGGTGTGGTCCTTCTGTGTGCAACTGGTGAAGGTCAGCAGCATACGGGCAGCACGCGCTTGCGCGGACTGGTCGGCGGAAATTTGCAAACTCTTTCAATTAGCGCCGAAATGCGGGCGATTGTGAAGCGAAACAGTCATCCTCGGCCCACGTACGGCATCGCCGTGGCCAGCACCGTCGCGAACTGCACGTTGGCCTCCAGGGGGAGCTCCGCCATGTGCAGGACCGTCCGAGCCACGTCCGACGCGGCCATCACCGGCTCCGCGGCCACCGTGCCGTCGGCCTGGAGGATCCCCGTGCTCATGCGCTCCGTCATGTCGGTCGCCGCGTTGCCGATGTCGATCTGGCCGCAGGCGATCCGGTACGGCCGCCCGTCCAGGGACAGCGACTTCGTCAGGCCGGTCACCGCGTGCTTCGTCGCCGTGTAGGCGATCGAGTGCGGGCGCGGGGCGTGCGCGGAGACGGACCCGTTGTTGATGATCCGCCCGCCCTGCGGCTCCTGGTCCTTCATCAGGCGGTACGCCCCCTGGGCGCACAGGAAGGCTCCCGTCAGGTTGACGTCCACGACGGTCCGCCAGTCCTCGTACGCCAGGTCCTCGACCGGTAGCGAACCGGGCCCGAACGTACCCGCGTTGTTGAAGAGCAGATCGAGCCTGCCGAACCGTTCCCGCACGGCGGTGAAGAGCGCCGCCACGCCGTCCGGATCGGTCACGTCGGTCGGCAGGCACACCGTGCGGCCCGGGCCGGCCGCCGCGGCGGTCTCCTCCAGGGCCGCTGCCCGCCGGCCCGCCAGTGCCACCGTCCATCCCGCACCCGAGAGCGCCAGCGCGACCGCCCTCCCGATCCCCGATCCCGCACCTGTGACGACTGCGATGTGCTGCTCAGCGTTCATGGCCCGGCAGCGTACGGGAGGGTTTGCACCGTGCCGGCACCCGGTGCTCATCGCACCGCCATTCGGATGTTGTGTACGTGCCCACGGGACGTTGTCCGCGCGGTCTCGAATGCCTCTGGCAACATCCAGCAGGGGAGGGGCATATGACACCCGCACAGATCATCACCGCGCCCGCAGGGCAGGGGCATTCCGAAGAGTTCCGGGCCGCCGCGAGGCGCCTCGGTTCGGGAGTGGGCCGCCGCCGCTTCCTCACCGTCACCGGCGCGGCCGCCGCGCTCGCCTTCGCCGCGAACCTGCCCGCGGCCGGTGTCGCGAGCGCCGCCGAGTTCGATGCCCGGAAGATCACGGAGGACCCCTTCACGCTCGGTGTGGCCTCCGGCGACCCCCTGCCCGACTCCGTGCTGCTGTGGACCAGACTCGCGCCCCGCCCCTACGAGGCGAACGGCGGACTGCCCGCCGAGCGCGTCGTGGTCCACTGGGAGATCGCCCGCGACGAGCGCTTCCGGCGTTCGGTGCGGCGCGGCACCGCCACCGCGCACCCGGAGTTCGGCCACAGCGTCCACGTCGACGTGAAGGGCCTCGACGACGACCGGACGTTCTACTACCGCTTCCGCGCAGGCAGTTGGATCAGCCCCACCGGCCGCACCCGCACCGCACCCTCCGCCGGGGCCCGCAACAGCTCGCTGAACCTGGCCGCGGTCTCCTGCCAGGCCTACCACGACGGCTACTTCACCGCCTACAAGCACCTGGCGGGCGAGGACGTCGACGTGGTCTTCCACCTCGGCGACTACCTCTACGAGTACGCCGTCACGGCCGTCGGCGGCGCCCGCAACTACACGGACCGCGTGCTCCCCGACCACTTCAACCGGGAGACGCTCACGCTGGAGGACTACCGCATGCGGTACGGCCTCTACAAGTCGGACCCCGACCTGCGGGCCGCCCACGCCGCGCACCCCTTCGTCGTCACCTGGGACGACCACGAGACGGAGAACAACTACGCGGGCGACACCCCGGAGAACGACGTCCCGCCGGAGGAGTTCCTGCTGCGCCGGGCCGCCGCCTACCGCGCGTACTGGGAGAACCAGCCGTTGCGCACCCCGCAGCGCCCGGCCGGCCCCGACATGCGGCTCTACCGCCGCCTGCGCTTCGGGCGCCTCGCGCAGTTCGACATCCTCGACACCCGCCAGTACCGCAGCAACCAGGCGTACGGCGACGGCTGGAAGGTCCCGGGCCCGGAGTCCGAGGACCCGTCGCGCACCATGACGGGCGCCACACAGGAGCGCTGGCTGATCGACGGCTGGAAGCGTTCGGACGCTCTCTGGAACGTCGTGCCCCAGCAGGTCACCTTCGCCCAGCGCCGGGACGTGCCGACCGACGCCTACAAGCTGTCCATGGACTCGTGGGACGGCTACCCGGCGTCCCGGCAGCGGATCATGGACGGCGCGGAGGCAGCCGGGATCGACAACCTGATGGTCCTGACCGGTGACGTCCACGTCGCCTACGGCTTCGACCTGAAGAAGGACTTCGACGACCCGGCGTCCCGGACCGTCGGCACCGAGATCGTGGCCACCTCGATCACCAGCGGCAAGGACGGCTCGGACAAGCCGGCCAGCTACGCCAACCAGATGGCGGCCAACCCCCACCTGAAGTTCTACAACGGCCGCCGCGGCTACGTCCTCGTCGGTCTCGGCAAGGACTCGGCACGCGCCGACTACCGCACGGTGCCGGCGGTCACCACCCCCGGCGCGCCCGTCAGCACGGCCGCCTCCTTCGTGACGGAGGCCGGCAACCCGGGGCTCACCCCCGCCTAGCCGGCCCGGGTCAGGCCCGGTCCGCGGGGTAGCGGACGCCGATGCGCTCACGCACCGCGTCGAGCGTCCGCATCACGGCGAGGGAGCCCTCCAGCGGCACCAGAGGGGACTCCTTCTCGCCGGCCAGCAGGGCCCGGTTCACCTCGGCGGCCTCGTACTGCATACCCGTCAGCCCCTGCGGGCCGGGGCCCGAGGTGACCGTCTCCGGCTCCCGGCCGGTGCGGTGCAGGACGAAGCTGTCCGGGTGGAAGAAGCCGTGCGGGAAATCGATGCGCCCCGCCGTCCCGGTCACCGACGCGACGGTCGGCAGGTCCCCCACGATCGAGCAGCCCAGCAGCGCGGTCGCACCCGAGTCCCAGCCCAGCAGCATTCCCGTGTTCAGGTCCACGCCCTCGGGTGACAGGAGGGCGTCGGCCTGTACGCGGTCCGGCTCACCCAGCAGCAGATGCGCGAACGACACCGGATAGACGCCGAGGTCGAGCAGCGCGCCGCCGCCCAGGGCGGGATCCCGCAGCCGGTGCTCGGCCCCGAACGTGCCCGCGAACCCGAAGTCCGCCTGCACCGTGCGGATCTCGCCGATCGCCCCGTCCCGCACCAGCTCGGTCATGCGGCGGATGAGCGGATTGCAGTACGTCCACATGGCTTCCATCAGGAACAGCCCGCGCTCCCGCGCCAGGTCCACCAGCTCCCGGGCCTCGCGCTCGTCGAGCGTGAACGCCTTCTCGCACAGCACGTGCTTGCCGGCCTCCAGGGCGAGCCCCGCCGCCTCCCGGTGCGCGGAATGCGGGGTCGCGACGTAGACCACGTCGACCGTCTCGTCGGCGACGAGCTCCGCCCAGCTGCCGTACGCCCGTCCGATCCCGAACCGCTCGGCGAAGGCCTTCGCCGAGGCCTCGGTGCGCGAGGCGACCGCCACGATCTCGGCCCGCGGGTCCTTCATGGCCAGCAGATCCGCCGTGAAGGTCGCGGCTATGCCGCCCGTGGCCAGAACGCCCCAACGCACAGTTCCGCTCATGCCCGCCCGCTCCCGGAGAAAAGGTTTCGACCACTACGACTGACCTGAGAGCATAGATGCGGTTTCAACGAAGCGGAGACGATGATGCCGGACAGCGGCGTGAGCCGGGCCCAGCGAGAGCAGCATCCCTACATACCGATCACCGGCAGCGCCGCACCAGGCATCTCCGTCCCCGCGGCACGGCGGGTCGGACTCCTGGTCACCCTGGTCCTGGGCGGACTGACCGCGCTGCCGCCCCTCTCCATGGACATGTACCTCCCGGCGCTGCCCGAGGTCACCGACGTCCTGCACGCGCCGGCCGCCACCATCCAGCTCACCCTGACCGCCTGCCTCACCGGCATGGCGCTCGGCCAGCTCGTCGTCGGACCCATGAGCGACCGCTGGGGCCGCCGCAGGCCGCTGCTCCTCGGCATGATCGTCTACGTCGTCGCCACCGCGATCTGCGCCCTGGCCCCCACCGCCGAGCTGCTCATCGGCTTCCGCCTGCTGCAGGGACTGGCCGGCGCGGCGGGCATCGTGATCTCGCGGGCCGTCGTGCGCGACCTCTTCGACGGCGAGGACATGGCCCGGTTCTTCTCCACGCTGATGCTGATCTCCGGGGTGGCCCCGGTCATCGCCCCGGTGATCGGCGGCCAGGTCCTCCGGTTCACCGACTGGCGCGGCATCTTCGTCGTCCTCGTCGCCGTCGGCGCGGCCCTCACCTTCGTCGTCTGGAAGTTCCTCCACGAGACCCTTCCCCCGGAGGAGCGGCACACCGGCGGCTTCACGGACGCCCTGCGCACCATGCGCGGGCTGCTCGCCGACCGGGTGTTCACCGGTTACATGGTGGCGGGCAGCCTCGCCTTCGCCGCGCTCTTCTCCTACGTCAGCGCGTCCCCCTTCGTCGTCCAGGAGATCTACGGGGCGTCACCGCAGACCTTCAGCCTCCTCTTCGGCATCAACTCCGTCGGGCTGATCGCCGTCGGCCAGATCAACGGCAAGCTGCTGGTCGGCCGGGTCAGCCTCGACAAGGCGCTCGGCTTCGGACTCGTGGTCATCTCCCTCGCCGCGATCGCCCTGCTGCTGATGACGTCCGGCGTGTTCGGGGACGTCGGTCTGCTGCCGGTCGCCGCCGGGCTCTTCGTCCTGATGTCCTGCATGGGCCTCGCGATGCCGAACACCAACTCCCAGGCCCTGATGCGGACGAAGCACGCCGCGGGCTCGGCGTCCGCGCTGCTGGGCACGTCCCAGTTCCTCATCGGTGCCATCGCCTCGCCGCTCGTCGGGATCGCGGGCGAGTCGACCGCCGTGCCCATGGCCGTCGTGCAGGTGGTCTGCGGGCTGTCCGCCACCGCGTGCTTCCTGCTGCTCTGCCGGCCGTGGCGGAGCGGCAGCCTGTCCGGCTGACGACTGATGGCAGACGACTGATGGCTGACGGTGCACCGCCCGCGCCGCACAGGGCGGATCCGGGTGACCGGGAGACACACCGACGTCCGCCACAGGAGCCGGCCATGAGCCCCGAACGGTCCGACGGCCCAGGCCGCACACCGCTCACCTACGCCCCGGCCGGTGCGACCCGCCCGGGCGACCCGGAGTGGCGGGACGCCGTCCCGGGCTTCCGGCGGTTCGAGACGACCGTGGACATCGGCCGGGGCGACGACGACTGGCGCGCCGCCTCCGAGGCGGTGCTCCGCTGGGGCGTGAAGCGGCGCAGCGGCTTCGCCGTCGCACCGTCGGCGGGCGCGGACGGTGCGAAACCGCCGACGGGCGCGGGCGACGCGGACGACGAGGTCGCCGAGGGGGCCGAGTACCGCATCACCGCGGGCTGGAGGCGCCTGGCCGTGCACGAACCCGTGCGGATCGTGGCGGTCGTCGACACGGCCGACACCCGCGGCTTCGCCTACGGCACGCTCCCCGGGCACCCGGTGTCCGGCGAGGAGGCCTTCGTCGTACGCCGCGGCCCCGGCGGCCGCGTCACCCTGACCCTGCGGTCGCTCACCGCCCCCGCGCCCGCCGGGGTGTGGCGGCGGCTCTTCCCGCTGCTGCTCGTCGCCCAGCGCGTCTTCCGCGTCCGCTACCGGCGCGCCCTGCTCCGGTCTGCCCGGCGGGCCGACTGAGGGGACGGCGTACGCCCCGCAGGTTCACCCGGTGCGCGGGTAGCCGATCAGGTGGAGCCGGTCCTTGCGGTCCGTCCAGCGGAACACCCCGGTGCCGGCGGTCTCCATGTCCGGCAGGCGCGTGTTCGGGGGCAGCGCCTCGACGTCCCAGGACGGGAAGCTCATCGAGACCGGGCCCGTGCCGCCGCGCAGCGCCTCGTCGGCGTCGCGCGCGTCCGTCGCGCCGTACGCGCTGCCGCCGTCCGTCACCGAGGCGAACGTCAGCCGCGCCGCGCCGCCCTCGTCCTCGAAGCAGAACGCCTTCCCACCGGTCAGGTCGAAGGCCAGGTTCCCCGCCACCAGGTAGCGGGCCGAGGGGGAGAGAACCGCCTGCGGATGGGTCCCGGGTTCCATGGCCGGCCTGTGGCACCGGACCGACACGACCGGCTTCCCGCTCACCGTGTCGTGGACCGTCCAGATCTGGTGGGTCGCGGCCTGCCGCGTCCCCGCCGCCGGCTGCCACCTGGCCAGGACGAGCCCGGGCACGACGGACGTCGGAATCCCCGACCGGGGGTCGGCGCCCGGCGGGGCGGACCGGCGGCTGAACCAGCCGCCGCGCACCCAGAACTCGCGCGACCCGCTCAGGAGCAGCCCCTTCGCCGTCTGCCCCCGCACCTCGGTGAGCTGCTCGCAGGCGGGACAGTCCTCCGGGTACCGGGCCGCGGACGCGCCGATCGCCGACACCCCGCCGTCCACGGGGTCCACGACCGTGCCGGCCGCGCTCCCGTCGGTGATCAGGACGCCGGGGCCCGTCGCCGTGACGGCCGGCACGCCCGTCCACGGCACCTCGACGTGCCGGTGCCCACCGTCCTCGACGTCGTACACGTCGAGGGAGACGAAGCCCTTCGCGGGGGTGAGCGCGTCTCCGGTCCGTCCGAGGGACCACGTCACGAAGAACTGCCGGTCGTCCTTGGCCACGGTGATCAGCTTCGGGAAGCGCTCGGGGTCCGCCGAGGTCAGGGCCTCGCCGTGCCAGCCGGCCCGGCCCGTCTCCGCGTCGAGTGTCCGCAGCCGGTAGCGCCCGTCCGGCGTCCGCACGAGGTAGCCCAGTCGCCCCGTCGGATGCGAGACGGCGTAGTCGGGGCCCGCGCCGACGACCTCCCAGCCGCGTCCCGTCGTGTACTCCCGCGGCACGTTCAGCCGGGTCGCCGGGCCCGCGCTCCTCTTCCGGGGCCGCTCCGGTGCCCCGTCGTCCCCGCCGCCGTCCGCGCCCCCTGCGCACATGGCGAGGAGGAGCAGCAGGGCGAGAACCAGCACCCCGCCGACCAGAGCCAGGCGCACGATCCTCTGTCCCATGGTTTCCCCCGGATGAGCATCCGCCGCACCCTCCCCGGGCGCGGGCGGCGATCAGCGTAGCAACGGGGCGGTGACAGGCAGGGGTTCGGCCGCGCGGCGGTTTCGTCGCGGTCGTGTACCAGGACCCGGGGAAGGCGGGGGGACCTGCCCGTCACGGCCCCGGTCGCGCTGCGCCTAGAATTCGGCGGTGAACGACACCCTCCCCACCGCGGAATCCCTGCGCGCGGCGCTGTCAGCACTGCTGGACGGACTGCCGCCGTCCCAGGCCGCGCAGGCGGTCGACCGGCTGATCGCCAGTTACCGCGGGACCACCCCCACCGACGTTCCGGTGCTCCGGGACCGCTCGGACGTCGCCGCGTACGCCGCGTACCGCATGCCCGCGACCTTCGAGGCCGTACGGTCCTGCCTCGACGCGTTCCGCGAGGCCGCCCCCGGGTGGACGCCCGCCACGCACACCGACATCGGCGGCGGCACGGGTGCGGCGGCCTGGGCGGTCGCCGGGGCGTGGGACGGGCCGCGGACGACGGTGCTGGACTGGGCCGAGCCCGCCCTCACGCTCGGCCGTGAGCTGGCCGAGGCGTCCGGCATCCCCGGCCTGCGCGCCGCGGTCTGGCAGCGGGCACGGATCGGCACCGCCCTGGACCTCGCGCCCACCGACCTGGTGACGGTGTCGTACGTGCTCAAGGAGCTCACGCCCGAGGACCGGGTCGCCCTCGTGGACGCCGCGGCGGCGGCCGCCCAGGCGGTGGTCGTCGTCGAGCCCGGCACCCCCGACGGCTACGCCCGCGTCATCGAGGCCCGGGACCGGCTGATCGCCGCGGGGCTGAGCGTCGCGGCGCCCTGCCCGCACGACGGCACCTGCCCCATCGAGCCCGGCACCGACTGGTGCCACTTCTCGGCGCGGGTCAGCCGTTCGTCGCTCCACCGCCGGGTCAAGGGGGGCACCCTCAGCCACGAGGACGAGAAGTTCAGCTACGTCGTCGCGACGCGCTTCCCGACCGCCCCCGCCTCCGCCCGCGTCACGCGCAGGCCGCAGATCCGCAAGGGGCAGGTGCTGCTGGAGCTCTGCACGCTGGAGGAGGGCCTGCGGCGCGCCACGGTCACCAAGCGGCACGGCTCGCTCTACCGTGCCGCCCGGGACACCGCGTGGGGTGACGCGTGGCCGCCGCCCGGGACCGACGAGCGGCCCTGAGGGCCGCCCGGCGGGATCACGGGACGGTGCTCAGGGCCGCAGCTCCTGGGTGCAGCACTTCACGCTGCCACCGCCCTTGAGCAACTCGCTCAGGTCCATCGGAAGCGGCTCGAAGCCCCGGTCGCGCAGCGGGTCGAAGAGCCCCACGGCGCCCTGCGGCAGCAGCACGTGCCGTCCGTCGCTCACCGCGTTGAGGCCGAACGCCGCGGCGTCCGCCTCCCTGGCGGTCAGCGCGTCGGGGAAGAGCCGGGCCAGCACCCTGCGGCTGCCGGGCGAGAACGCCCCCGGGTAGTACATGATCTCGTCGGCCGCGTCGTCGAGCACGCACAGCGCGGTGTCCAGGTGGTAGTAGCGCGGGTCCACCAGGTCGAGGCCGATCACCGGGCGCCCGAAGAACTCCTGCGCCTCACCGTGCGAGAGCGGGCTGGACCGGAAGCCGCGTCCGGCCAGGACGTACGACGAGGTCACGGCGAAGTCGCCCTCGCCCTCGTTGACGTGGTCCGGCTCGTGGATCTCGGTGAAGCCGTGGGACCGGAACCAGTCGCGGTGCGCCTCGGCCTCCGCGAAGCGCTCGCGGTAGGCGAACAGGGCACCCAGGACGCGCCCGTCGACGACCGTCGCGCCGTTGGCGGCGAACACCATGTCGGGCAGGTCGGGGCGCGGGGTGAGGAGTTCGACGGTGTGGCCGAGCGCCCGGTAGCGGTCGCGCAGGTCCTCCCACTGGGTGTTGGCCAGGGGCAGGTCCACGGGCTTCGACGGGTCCATCCACGGGTTGATGGAGTACGTGACCTCGAAGTGGACCGGGGCGCACATCAGGTAGCGACGAGGGGTGGCGTCACGGGTCATGCGGGCTCCTACGAACGGCGGCCTCGGCCGCGGAACGGCGGGATACGCACGGGGTGTGTGCGTGAGCTCATGGTGCGCCCCCGCCGGGCCGTCGCGCTGTGATCCGTTCGGGTGGTTCGCGTGGGCCGGCGGGGTGACCGGCGGGACGCCCCGCACCGGACCGTACGGGCTCTAGGCTGGCCCGATGGCACCCCAGAAGGCCCCCGACTCCAGCCGCCGCAGCGACCGCTCCCGCCGTGCGATCTACGACGCCGCGCTCGCCCTGGTCGGCGAGGCCGGGTACGCGAGGACCACGATCGAGGGCATCGCGGCCCGGGCGGGGGTCGGCAAGCAGACCATCTACCGCTGGTGGCCCTCCAAGTCGGCCGTGCTCATGGAGGCGTTCCTCGACATGGCCGCCCGGCGGTCGGAGGAAGCCGGCGAGCCCGCCATCCCGGACACCGGGGACCTGGCCGCCGACCTCAGAGCCGTCCTGCGGGCCACGGTCGACGAGCTGAACGACCCCGCGACCGAGGCGCCCACTCGGGCCCTGACCGCGGAGGGGGTCATCGATCCGGCGCTGGCCGCCCGGTTCGTCGAGGACCTCCTCGAACCCCAGCTCCAGTTGTATGTCACACGCCTGCGCGCCGCGCAGGAGGCCGGAGACGTCCGCGCCGACGCCGATCCGCGGGTCGCCCTGGAGCTCCTCGTGGCCCCGCTGACCCACCGCTGGCTGCTGAGAACCCTTCCCCTGACCCACGAGTACGCCGACGCGGTCGTCGACCACGCCCTGCGCGGACTCACTCCGAGGCCCTGAAACGATCAACGATTTCGTGACATTCGCCACGAGTCGCCGCCTCTCCGCACGGCTGTCCGGGCACCCCGCTCGCCGACTTCGGCCACCCGAGGAGCAGGATGGTGGGACCATGGAGACGAAACCGCTGAGGTGAGGGGATAGATGGGCGCCGATTCCGGCCGCTATCGCGGCACAGAGGGCAGGATTTCCCAGTGGCTGCGCAGGCGGCCGAAACAGCAGCCGGAGGCCGACGACGCGGCCCGGCTGGGGCTGCTCCTGGCCGTCGCCGAAGCGGGAATGCCCATCTCACCCGCGGCGCACCCGTCCGGCTACCGGTGTTCGTGCGAACGCATCGGCTGCCCCACCCCGGCACGGCACCCCGTCTCCTTCGCCTGGCAGACGCAGTCCACGACGGACCGCGACCAGATCGAGCGCTGGGCGGCCGGCCAGCCGCTGGCCAACTTCATCACCGCGACCGGCCTCGTGCACGACGTCCTCGACGTGCCCCTGACCGCCGGGCGCGCCGCCCTGCAGCGGCTCACCGACGACGGCGTCGACGTGGGCCCGGTCGCACAGTCCGGGGACGACCGGATGCTGTTCTTCACCGCCACCCGGGGCACCCCCGAGGACGAGGACGAGTGGTGGCCCTGTGAGCTCGACAGCCACCCCGAGACCATGGACGAGCATCCGGGACTGCGCTGGCACTGCCGTGGCAGTTACGTCCTCCTGCCGCCCGCCCGGCTGCCCGGTGAGCTGGACGTCCGCTGGATCCGCGGTCCCGAGAACCCCCTGCCCGATCCGCTGACCCTGCTGGAGGCGCTGACCGACGCCTGCGCGCAGTACGCGGACACGGCCGACGAGAGCGACCTCGCGCACGACGCGGTCGCCTGGCCGCTCAGCCGCTGACGTCCCGTCGGCCCGGGACCCGTCCCGGAGCCGGCGGTCAGGAACCCTGCGCCGCTATCAGTCCGGGCAGCCGGTTCAGCACCCGTACCCTGCCGTCCGTGCCGCCGGGGTCTCCCGCGCTCTTCTTGGGCACGTAGACCAGCTGGCTGGAGACCCGTTCCTTGGTCAGGGTGTTCTTCACCTCGCCGGTCAGCAGCGCCCGCACGTCCGCCGTGACCGCCGGACGCAGGCCCTCGGCCGCGGTCTGGCGCTCGAAGTGCTTGCTGCTGAAGAAGACCAGCGCGCCGCCGTCCTCCGTCGTCAGGCCCAGCGGCGCGAACGTCCCGTAGTCCAGCTTCTGGTCGATGTACTGGAACGAGAAGCCCGGCCTGCGGGTGTTCTTCCGCGCGTCCCGCCAGCCCGAGGTCGTCGCGCCCGGGGCGAAGACGTCCGGGGCGCCCGTCCGGAGGAAGCCGGTGTACGTGGCGCTCAGTCGGGCCGGGGGCGTGGCGAGTGCGGCATCCGTGCCGGCCGAGGGCACGGGCTGGGCCCAGCCCTCGGCGCTCCTGCGGAACTTCGGCACCTCGGACGCCGCCACGACCGCCAGATAGGCGGCCTTCCACTTCGCGTCCGGGGCGGTGCGCACGAACACCAGCAGCCAGCGGGTGTCCGCCTTCCCGCCGTCCTGGTCGCGGTCGGAGTCGGTGTCCGCGACGAACCAGCGCGGCCAGCCCGCCTTCTCGGGGATGACGTAGGAGGCGTCCGTCAGTTCCAGCGGCTTGTGGGCCCGGTTCCCGCCCGGGTTGTTCTTCCCCCGTGCGGCCAGCCCGGCCTGGTTGATCGCGCCCAGCGAACCGGTCACCCGGTCCGCGTCCAGCGCCGGATCGTACGCCTTGTCCGCCTTGTTGTACGCGACGGTGAAGTCCTCCAGGGCCTTCGCGGCCTCAGACCTCGTCGCTCCCGGCACGACTTCCCGCTCCCCGTGCACCGTCACGCAGCCGCTCGCCGTCACGCTCAGCACCGTCGCCGTCGCGAGCCCCGCCGCCAGTCGACCCAGCCTTGTCATCCGTTGCCTTCTGCGCCTTCTGATCCGTCGTCCGCACTGACCGCCTGAACCCTACCGGGGCGAGGAACAGCGCGAGTGTGGGGACGAGATACAGCGCCCACACCGTGACCTGGAGGACGGTCGGGTCGGCCTGGAAGTTGAGGACGCCCTTGAGCAGCGTGCCGTACCAGCTGTCCGGCGGGATCGTGGCCGTGACGTCGAACGCCTTGTCCTGGAGGCCCCCGAGGAAGCGCGCCTCCTGCAGGTCGTGGACTCCGTAGGCGAGCACACCGGCCGCCACGACGACGAGCATGCCGCCCGTCCAGGTGAAGAACCGCGACAGGTTGATCTTCAGCGCGCCCCGGTAGAACAGCCAGCTCAGCGCGATGGCCGTCGCGATGCCGGACAGGACACCGATCAGCGGCGACGAGGAGCCCTCGCCGCTCGCCCGCACCGACGCCCAGACGAACAGGGCGGTCTCCAGGCCCTCGCGGCCCACCGCCAGGAACGCGGTCGCCACCAGCGCGCCGGTCCCCATCGCGAGAGCCGAGTCGAGCCTGTCGTGCAGCTCCTTCCTCAGATGCCGCGCGGTGCGCCGCATCCAGAACACCATCCAGGTCACCAGCCCGACGGCGACGACCGACAGCGAACCGCCCAGCGCCTCCTGCGCCTCGAACGTCAGCTCCTGCGAACCGAATTCGAGCGCGGCGCCGAAGGCCAGCGAGATGGCGCAGGCGATCCCGATGCCCGTCCACACCGGGCGCAGTGCGTCGCGGCGCCCGGTCTTGACCAGGTAGGCGATCAGGATGCAGACGACCAGTCCCGCCTCCAGACCCTCGCGCAGGCCGATCAGATAGTTGCCGAACATGCGGGTCCCTCCACGGTGCCGGTCCTGGGTGCGGTGCCGGCCCGGCGATCGCCGGCCGGACGAGGGGTGACGCTCATGAGAACAGTGCCCGGCCCCACCAGTCGTCCCCGTCGCGGACGCCCGGTGGGACGGCGAAGACCGCCGAACCCACGTGCTGGATGTACTCGTTGAGCGCGTCGGAGCCCGCGAGGCCGCGCTGCACCGGGATGAAGCCCGTGCGCATGTCCCGCTGGTAGGCGAGGAAGAACAGTCCCGCGTCCAGCCGGCCCAGACCGTCGGTGCCGTCGGTGAAGGAGTAGCCGCGGCGCAGGATCGTCGCCCCGCCGTTGCTGTCCGGGTGGGCCAGGCGCACGTGGGCGGTGGGCAGCATCGCCTTGAGGAACGGCTCGTCGCGCTCCTTGGCCTTGCCGGCCGGCGCGCCTTCGCCCTTGTCCCGGCCGAAGATGTCCTCCTGCTCCCGTAGCGGCGCGCGGTCCCAGGTCTCGATGTGCATCCGGATGCGCCGGGCCACCAGGTAGGAGCCGCCCGCCATCCACCCGGAACCGTCCGCCGCGCCGGCCCACACGTGCTTGCGAAGGGCCGCCGCGTCCGTACCCGAGATGTTCCGGGTGCCGTCCTTGAAGCCCATCATGTTGCGCGGGGTCTGTGCGCCGGGCGTGGTCGAGGACGTCTTGCCGAACCCGAGCTGCGACCAGCGGATCGCGGTGCGCCCCATGCCGATCCTGGCGAGGTTGCGGATGGCGTGCACGGCGACCTGGGGGTCGTCGGCGCAGGCCTGGACGCACAGGTCGCCGCCGCTGCGGGCCGGGTCGAGGTTGTCGCCGGGGAACTTCGGCAGGTCCACGAGTGCTTCGGGCCGCCGGTCCTCGATGCCGAAGCGGCCCGTCGCGAACAGGGAGGGGCCGAAACCCAGGGTCAGGGTGAGCCGGGAGGGCCTGAGCCCGAGCGCCTCGCCCGTGTCGTCCGGCGGCGCCTCCTCGGCACCGCCGTACGCCCCCTCGCCCACGGTCCGCCCTGCCGTCATCCGCTCGGCCGCCCGGGTCCATTCCCGGAGCAGCGCGACCAGTTCGGCCCGGTCCTTCGTCGTCACGTCGAACGAGGCGAAGTGCAGCCTGTCCTGGACGGCGGTGGCGATGCCCGCCTGGTGCTCACCGTGGAAGGGCACGGCGGCGCCGCTGTCCGACGCGGGTTCCGCATCCCCTCCGGAGCGCACGGCGGCGACCGCGCCACCGGCGGCCACGGCACCGAGCGCCAGCCCGGCACCGCCCCAGCCGAGCAGGGCCCGGCGCGAGGGGACGGTGCCCGATTCGGTGTTCCCGGTGTTCCCGGTCTCCGCGGTCATGTTCCGCTCCCGTTACTTCGTGACCGCGGCGGCCAGCTTGGACAGCGGCTCGGCCAGCGCGTTGACCGCGTCGGAGAGCTCCTTGCGCTCCGCCTTGCCGACCTTGTCGTACGACGTGAAGTCGTAGGAGGCCTTGTCGGCGCGGTACTTGTCCAGCAGCGTGTTCAGCGCCGCGAACTGCTTGTCCAGGGAGGCGGTCAGCGCCGCGTCGTTCTTCGACGCGACCGGCTTGAGCAGCGTGTAGGACTGCTCGGCGCCCTCGACGTTCGCCTTGAAGTCGACGAGGTCGGTGTGGCTGTAGCGCTCCTCCTCACCGGTGACCTTGCCGGTGGCGACCTCGTCGAGGAGTTCCTTGGCGCCGTTGGCCATCGAGGTCGGGGTGATGTCGGCCCGGCCGACCCGCTTCTGCCAGTCCAGCAGGTCCGTGTAGAGGGTGGGTGCGAGGGCCTTCTCCTCGGAACCCAGCTTCCCGTCCTGCCACAGCGCCTTCTCCAGGCGGTGCCAGCCGGTCCACTTCTGGCCGTCCTCCAGCCCGTCCTCGCGGACGTCGACCTTCGGGTCGATGTCACCGAAGGACTCGGCGACCGGCTCGGTGCGCTCCCAGCCGATCCGGGAGCCGGCGTACGCCTTCTTCGCCGCCTCGACGTCACCCGCGGCGACGGCGTCCGTGAAGGCCTTCACCTTCGGCAGCGTCTCGTCGGCCTGCGTCTGCACGTAGGTGCGGTAACCGGCGACGGCCCGGTCCATCTCGGGGCTGCGCGCGGCCGCCTTGCCCCCGGTGACCTCGACCGTCTGGCGGATGCCCTTGCCCTGCATGCCGGGCTTGCAGGCGATCTCGTACGTGCCGGCCTTGATCTCGGCCGTGATCTTCGCCTTGGTGCCCGGGCCGATGTTCTCGCGCTCGGTGACGATCCGGTCGTCCGGGAACAGGACGTAGACCTCGGTGACCTTGGACCCCTTGTTCTCCACGGCGAGTTCGACGTGGCCCGCCGGGATCTTCTTCGCCGACACCGCGCACGAGTCGTCCTTGGCGACGACCCGGACGGCGCCGTCGCCCTTGCCGTCGCTCTTCTCCGCGCAGCCCGTGACGGCGGTCAGTGCGGCCACCGTGGCGACGGCGGTGACGACGGAGGTACGAAGGGCTCGCATGCGGGGCTCCACAAGGGTGAAAAGAGCGGGGGACGGTGCGGAAGACAGTAGGTGAGGCGGCCCTAACTTAACCGTGCCTTACCTCACCGATACCCGTCTTTCGCGTGATTCAGGTCTCACTCGGAGGGGTGGGAAACGGCCCGGTCACAGCAGCCTCATGGGGAACCCACAGAAAGGTCAAAGACGGGTCAAGCAAGCCTTTTCGGTACGACGAGCGGCACACCGGTCCGCGGGTGGGGGAACACCTCGACCGCCTGCCGGTACACCTCGCCCAGCAGCGCGCCGGTGAACACCCCGGCGGGCGGGCCGGCCGCGGCGACCCTGCCGCCCCGCAGCACCACGGCCCGGTCGGCGTAGGCCGCGGCCAGCCCGAGATCGTGCAGCACCACGACCACCGCCTCCCCGGCGGCCGCGCGTTCCCGGCAGATCCGCAGCACCAGTTCCTGATGGCGGAGGTCGAGCGCCGCCGTCGGCTCGTCCAGGAGCAGCAGAGGGGCACGCTGGGCGAGCACCCGGGCCAGGGCGACGCGGGCGCGCTCGCCGCCGGACAGGGCGGAGAAGGGGCGGGTGGCGAAGTCCGACACCTCCGTCGCCGCCATGGCCGCGGCGACCGCTTCCCCGTCCTCGTCCTGGCGGGCCGTCCCCGCCCACGGCGCGCGCCCCATCCGTACGACGTCCTCGACCGGGAAGGGGAAGGCGAGTGCGGCCGTCTGCGGCAGCACCGCCCGCCGCAGGGCGAGTTCGGCCGCGGACCAGCCGGCGACGGGGCGGCCGTCGATACGGACCTCCCCGCTGTCCACCGGCAGATCGGCCGACAGGGCGGCGAGCAGCGTGGACTTCCCGGCGCCGTTCGGCCCGACGAGGGCCAGTACCTCACCGGCCCGGACGGTCAGGTCCACGGAATCGAGGACCGGGCGTCCGCCCAGCCGGACGCCCAGACCGGTGGCCTCGGCCACGGCGGCTCCGGCGGCCGCGGGGGAGGGCAGCACCCGGCGGCGGGTCCCCAGCGGCCTCCTGAACGGGTTCATGCCCAACCACCTTGCCTGCGACGGGTTCTGCGCAGCAGCCAGAAGAAGAACGGGCTGCCGAGGAGTGCGGTCAGTACGCCGAGCGGGAGCTCGGCCGGGTCGGCCACCGTGCGCGCCGCGAGGTCGGCCGCGACCAGCACCAGCGCCCCGCCGAGCGCGCTGCCCGGCACGAGGAAGCGGTGCCCGGGTCCGTTCGCCATCCGCAGCAGATGCGGGACGAGCAGCCCGACGAAGGAGATGATCCCGGCGACGGCGACGGCGGCGGCGGTCAGCAGCGCCACGACGAGGACGAGGACGATCCGCAGCCGTTCGACGTCGACGCCCAGATGGCGGGCCGGGCGTTCGCCGAGTGCGAGCAGGTCCAGCTTCCCGGCGTGGAACGGGGCGACGAGCAGCCCGAGGACCGCGCACGGCAGCACGGCGAGCACCTTCGGCCAGGTCGCCTGGGCCAGCGAACCGAGCTGCCAGAAGGTGATCTGGGTGATCTGGGCGTTGTCGGCGAAGAAGATGAACAGACCGATCAGCGCGCCCGCGAAGGCGTTCACGGCGATGCCGGTCAGGATCAGCGTCACCACCTCCGTCCGGCCGCCGGAGCGTGAGAGCGCGTAGACCAGCAGGACCGTCGCGAGGCCGGACGCGAACGCGCAGACGGTGACCGTCCAGTTGCCGAAGAAGGTCAGGCCGAGCGCGATGGACGCCACCGCGCCGACGGCAGCACCCGAGGAGATGCCGATCACCCCGGGCTCGGCCAGCGGATTGCCGAACACCCCCTGCATCAGCGCCCCGGCGCAGCCGAGCGAGGCGCCGACGAGGAGGGCGAGGACGACCCTCGGCAGCCGTACGTTCCACAGGACGCTCTCACCGACCCGGTCCAGGGCGTGCCCGCCGAGGCCGAGCCGGTGCTGGACGGAGGAGAGGACGTCCCCGAGCGGGATGCCGTACGCGCCGAGTCCGGCGGACGACAGGCAGCAGGCGAACAACGCGGCGGCCAGGGACGCGGTGAGGGCGAGGGTCCTGCCGCGCCGGGCGCGTGCCGCCCGCGTCGCCGGCCCGTCGTACGAGGTGGCCGTCACTTCTTCCCGCCGTCCGGGTAGAGCTGCTCCACGAGTTCGGCCAGCACGCGGTCGGTGCGCGGCCCGTAGTTCAGCAGGACCCCGTCGTCCACCGACACGACGCGGCGGTCCATGCCGGCCGGCGTCTCGGCGACGCCCGGGATCTTCACCAGGCCGTCCACGCCACCCACCGACGCGAGGCCCTTGCTCATGACGAGGACGGCGTCCGGCGCGGCCGCCGCGAGGGCTTCGCTGGTGAGGGCGGTGAAGTCCTTGGCCAGGCCGGAGGCCTTGCCCGCGTCGACGGCGCCCGCCGCTTCGAGCAGCGAGCTCGCGCCGGAGTCGCCACCGCCCAGCAGGTAGACGGAGGCCGAGCCGCGCAGATAGAGGAAGGCGACGCGCGGGCGCTCGTCCTCGGGCCGGGCGGGGACCGCCTCGCGCACGGCGGCGATGCGTGACTCCGTGCGCGCCTTCAGTTCGTCGCCCGCCGCCGGCACGCCCAGCGCGGCCGCCACGGCACCGATCCGCCGGCCCACGTCGGCGAGTTCCTTCGCCGGTTCGACGACCACGAGGGCGATCCCCGCGTCACGGATCTGGGCGACGGCCTCCGCGGGTCCGGTCGTGGTGTCGGCGAGGACCACGGTGGGCCGCAGCGAGAGCACGCCCTCGGCGGAGACGTCGTGGGCGCGCGTCACGACCGGCAGCTTCGCGGCCTGTTCGAAGGTGGCGGTGATGTCCCGCGCCACCACCTGTTCGCCGAGGCCGAGCGTGAAGACGATCTCGCTGAGCGAGCCGGTGAGCGGCACGATCCGGTCGGTCGACGTGACGGTGACGTCGTCGCCGTCGGCCGAGCGCACGGTGACGGGCAGACGCGGGGAGGGGGTGGCGGCCAGGGGCTCCACAACGCCCCGCGCGACAGCGGCGGTTGTCCCGTCGGCCGGCCCGGAGGCCGGCGTTCCCGCACCGCCGCAGCCGGTCAGCACCGCGGCGAGTGCCACGGCGGAGGCCAGGGCCGCGGGCCCACCGGTGCGCCGTCGCACGGCTCTTCGGACCGCTGCGGCGGAGTACTGGGGCAATCGCACGGGGGCACCGTCCTGTGGTGGTACGAGGCAATTGTGACGGAAGGGGTTCCGGCACGCAGGGTTTTGAGTTTAGGTTAGCCTTACCTCACTTTCTAGCCCCGGGGGGTTCCCATGCCGCCGTCCGTCTCCGCCCGCGCGCTCGCCGTCGCGCTCCTCGCGGTGCTGTTCGGAGCCCTGCTCCCGGCCACCGCCGCGCAGGCCGCGAGCCGCACGGTTCAGGGGGGCCGACTGGACTGGGGCATCAGGTCCTCTTTCCAGAGCTATGTCACCGGGCCCATCGCGCAGGGCAGTTGGAGCCTGACGGGCGGAGCCGCGACGGTCGGTGGAAGCCAGTTCCGCTTCCACTCCGCGACCGGCTCCTACGACCCGGCGAGCGGGGCCTTCCGGGCCGGCTTCTCCGGCGGGGTCCACTTCGTCGGCCACAAGCAGGCCGGCGGCGGCAACCGGCTGGACCTCACCATCAGCCGCCCCACCGTCCGGATCTCCGGCGGAGCCGGGACGCTCCACGCCGACATGGTCAGCAGGGACCGGGCGAGCGGCCGGGTCACCACCAACGCCCAGGTACCGCTCGCCACGCTCGGGCTCTCCGGCATCGACATGAGGGGCGGATCCACGCCCGTCGCCCTCGTGGGTGTCCCCGCGACTCTGACGGCGCAGGGCGCGCGCGCCTTCGCCGGCTACTACGCGGCGGGCACGCCGCTGGACCCGGTCAGCCTCTCCGTCGACACGAGGGCCCCGGCCGGCGCGAAGCCGGCGAAGTCCGCGGCGCCCACGGACTCCGCCCCCGGGCAGCAGAAGAGGAAGGACACCGCGGGACGCTTCGAGGACGCCGCGGTGGACTGGGGTGTGCGCCGCACCTACCGCGAGTACGTCACCGGCTCCATCGGCCGCGGCAGGTGGACACTCACCGGCGGGGCCCAGGACGGCGGCGCCCTCTTCCGCTTCCCCCGGGGCGAGGGAACCTACGACGCGGCGCGGCAGGAGCTGACCGCCTCCTTCGCCGGGAGCGTCCACTTCACCGGCGCCGACGGCCTCGACCTCCGGCTGGGCGGATTCACCGCCCGGGTGGCCTCGGGCAGGGGCGCGCTCCTGGCCGACGTCACCACCGGGGGCGTCACGCGCGAGGACGTCCCGCTCGTCGCCTTCCCCGTGGAGGACTTCACCCCCGAGGACGGGCTCGCCGCCCTCACCGAGGCCCCCACGACGCTCACCGCGGACGGCGCCGAGGCCTTCGGCTCCCTCTACAAGGCCGGTACGGCGATGGGTGACCTGGGCAGCGAAGCCGGACCCTCGAAGGCGCCCTCGGCGGGCCCCGCCGAGAGCCCCGCCGCCCGCCCGGCCGCTGCGGAGTCCGGCTCCCGTACCTCTCTCGCCGTCGGGGGCGGCGCCGTACTGCTCGTGGCCCTCGCCGCGGTGCTGTTCACGGTCCACCGCCGCCGCACCGGACCCGACAGCTGAACCCCCTCGCCTGTCCTCCCCGTTCCCCGCTTTCCTCCCTCTCATCACTCACGCCACCAGGAGCACACCCATGGCAGCCACCAGCCGCCCCATAGCCCTCGCCGCAGCCGTCGCCACCGTCACCGCCCTCGGAGCGGCCTTCGCCCTCCCCGCGCTCGCGGCCGGCACCGAGGTCCCGGCCGCCGCTCCCGCCGCGACCATGCGGCTGACGGACGGCACGCTGGACTGGGGCTTCAAGGAGTCCTTCCGCAGATACGTCGGAGGCGCGGGGAAGATCACCGTCAAGGACGGCGCCACGCAGGCGGCCGGCAACGGCGTGTTCACCTTCGGCAACGGCAAGGGCACCTACGACACGACCACCCACGGCACCGACACCGCCTTCGACGGCGGCGTCAACTTCAACGCCCACGGCGGGGTCCTCGACATCACGCTCTCCGACGTCAAGGTCGCCACGAAGGGCACGGGCGGCGCCATCACCGTCGACCTGAAGACACCGCAGGGCACCTCGGACGACGTCGAACTCGCCCGGCTCGACCTCTCGGCGGTCAGGCCCGGCCAGGGCGAGGGCGGCGCCATGGTCTTCAAGGACATCCCCGCGACGCTGACGAAGACCGGCGCGGAGGCCTTCAACGGCATGTACAAGGAAGGGGACGTGCTCGACCCGGCCACCCTCTCCGTCAAGGCCGTCACCGCGCCTCCCACCGGGGAGCCGACCGAGGAACCCACGGGGGAGCCGACGAAGGAGCCCACCGGCGAACCCACGAAGGAGCCGACCAAGGAGCCCACCGGCGAACCCACGAAGGAGCCGACCAAGGAGCCGACCAAGGAGCCCACGGCCACCCCCACCGGCCGGCCGGCCTCCCCCGCCCCCACCGCCTCGGCCACCACGCCCGCCGCCGGCCAGGGGAAACTGGTCGACGGGACCCTGGACTGGGGCGTCAAGGAGTCCTTCCGCTCGTACGTCACGGGCCCGATCGCCCACGGCAAGGTCGAGACGACCGGCGGCGCCACCGCCACATCCGGCGGATACCGCTTCCCCGACGCGACCGGCGCCTTCGACGCCGAAAAGCAGACCCTGGACGCCGGGTTCGACGGCACGGTCCGTTTCCTCGGCCACGAGGAGGGCGGGTCCCACGCCCTCGACCTGTCGCTCAGCGGGCTCGAGGTGCGCGTGAAGGGCGGCTCCGGCACCCTCGTCGCCGACGTCTCGGCCAAGGACCGCGAGACCAAGAAGGTCACCGCCTACACCGACCTCGCCCTCGCCGACCTGAAGCTCCCCGGAGGCGGGCTCGCCGCGAAGGGCGGTGTGGTGACGCTCTCGGCCGTGCCCGCCACACTGACCGCCGACGGCACCAGGGCATTCGGCGGCATGTACGCCAAGGGCACCCCGCTCGACGCCCTGACGGTCTCCGTCGCCCTCGACGAGGACGCCGAACTCCCGGGCACCGCGGGCGGATCGGGCGGCACCGGAGGATCGGGCGGCACCGGCGGCAGCGGGTCCACCACCGGCGCCACGGTCGGCGGCGGCACCGTCGGCGGCTCGGGCGCCCTGGCCTCCACCGGTGCGGACGTCCCGGCCGGTGCGCTGATCGCCGCCTCCGGTGTCGTCGTCGCGGCGGGCGCGGGCGTGGTGATCGCCGCGCGCCGCCGCCGTACCGTCTGATCCCCGCCCCCGCGCCACCAGGACCGCACCGGCGCTCCACGCCGGTGCGGTCCTGGGGTGTACCCGGGCGGGTCCGGTGCTTGAATGCCTGGGTGAACGACTTCGACGTACCCGAAGGCATCGACGTACTGCGCGTGTTCTGCGGCCCGGACGGCCGCCACGGCAACCCGCTCGGGGTCGTGCGGGACGGGCGAGGGTATCCCGGCGACGACACCCGGCAGGCGCTCGCCCGGAAGCTGGGATTCAGCGAGACCGTGTTCGTGGACGATCCCGAGCGCGGCGTCGTGGACATCCGCACGCCGGGCCTCCGGCTGCCGTTCGCCGGGCATCCGCTCGTGGGGGCGGCCTGGCTGCTGGACCTGGAGTTCCTGGAGATGCCGGTCGGGGACGTGGTGGCCCGTCAGGACGGCGAGTTCACCTGGATCACGGCCCGCCCGGAGTGGGCTCCGCCCAGGACACTCGAACAGTACGCGTCGGCCGCGGAGGTCGACGCGCTGACCGGGCCGCCGGACGGCGAGGGATGGCTCTACGTCTGGGCCTGGGAGGACGAGGCGGCCGGACGCGTACGGGCCCGGGCCTTCCCCCGGCGCCACGACGGGATCGACGAGGACGAGGCGACCGGCGCCGCCGCCATGCAGTTGAGCGCCCGGCTCGGCCGGGCGCTCAACATCACTCAAGGGCGCGGCTCGCAGATCCTCACCGCGCCCGCGCCCGACGGCATGGTGGAGATCGGGGGACGCGTCCTTCTCGTGGTCGCGTCCTGACGCGGTTCGGAGAGGCCGCCCGGAGACGGCCCGGCCCGGCGACAGTCATGCGTCGCCGGGCCGGGCCCGCGGTGGGAGCGCCGCCCGGCGCCTACGCGCCGAGGGGGAAGGCCTGGCCGAGTTCGCGGAAGACGGCGGTGTTCAGCGCGAACGCGCGCTTGCACTCGTCGACGATGCGCTGCTTCTCCAGGTCGTCGGCGTCCACCGCGTCCAGCAGCTCCCGGTAGTCCCGCTTGAAGGCCGCCGGGTTGGGGATCTGCTCGAAGACGTAGAACCGCACCCCGTCGCCCTTGCGGGCGAAGCCCCAGGTCTTCTCGGCGGTGCCGCGGATGATCTGGCCGCCCGAGAGGTCCCCGAGGTAGCGGGTGTAGTGGTGGGCCACGTAGCCGCCCGGCCACTCGCGGGCGCACTGCGCGACCCGCGCCGCGTAGGCGGCGGTGGCGGGCAGCGGTTCGAGGCCGTCCCGCCACCCCTCGCCGCTCAGGTGGGTGAGGTCGCGCTCCAGCTCGGCGGCGCGCATCAGCTCCGGCCGGATGAAGGGTCCGGCGACCGGGTCCTCGCGCAGCGACCGGGCCCCGTCCTCCAGCGCGCGGTAGACGAACCACAGCTGTTCCGTGTAGCGCGTGTACGCGTCCACCCCGAGCCGTCCGCCCAGCATGTCGCCCATGAAGGCCGAGGTCTCCGCCTCCGTGTGCTGTTCGTGGGAAGCGGTGCGGATGAGCGTCGAGAAGGGCGTGGTGGTGGCGGTCGGGTCCAAGACGGGCCTCCGGGGACCGAGGGGACGGGAAGTCCGGACGGATACGTACATACCGGCAGCAGCTTTGACATGCCGCCGCGCACCGATACGCTGATCCTCCTACTTAGGTTTACCTAAGTCAACAGGTTCCCGACTCGGCGTCGGTACAACCCCGCGGTCTTCCGAAGGCTCTCCCCGGGCCCTACGGAAGGGTGAGGATGTCCGCGCCGGTCTCCGTCACCACCAGTGTGTGCTCGAACTGGGCCGTGCGCCTGCGGTCCTTCGTGACCACGGTCCAGCCGTCGTCCCACATGTCGTAGTCGTGGGTGCCGAGCGTCAGCATCGGCTCGATGGTGAACGTCATCCCCGGCTGCATCACGGTCGTCGCGTGCGGGCTGTCGTAGTGCGGGACGATGAGGCCGGAGTGGAACGAGGTGTTGATGCCGTGCCCGGTGAAGTCCCGCACCACGCCGTAGCCGAACCGCTTGGCGTACGACTCGATGACACGCCCGATCACATTGATCTGCCGGCCGGGGCGCACGGACTTGATGGCGCGGTTCAGCGACTCCCGGGTGCGCTCCACCAGGAGCCGTGACTCCTCGTCCACGTCCCCGCAGAGGTAGGTGGCGTTGTTGTCGCCGTGCACCCCGTTGATGTACGCCGTGACGTCGAGGTTCACGATGTCCCCGTCGCGCAGCACCGTGGAGTCGGGGATGCCGTGGCAGATGACCTCGTTGAGCGAGGTGCAGAGCGACTTCGGGAACCCGCGGTAGCCCAGGGTCGACGGGTACGCCCCGTGGTCCACCATGAACTCGTGGGCGACCCGGTCGAGTTCGTCGGTGGTGACCCCCGGGGCGATGTGCTTGGCGGCCTCCTCCATCGCCTGCGCCGCGATGCGGCCCGCGATCCGCATGCGTTCCACGGTGTCGGAGTCCTGGACCTCCGGCCCCGTGTACGGCGTGGGGGCGGGCTTGCCCACGTACTCGGGACGCCGGATGTTTCCGGGAACGGATCGGACGGGAGTGATCTCCCCTGGTACGAGAAGCGACTGGCCAGACATGTCAGCGAGTCTAACCAGCGGTCTCGGGGGCACCATGGCAGCGAGGAAAGGATCCGTCGATGGCCCTGTTCAAGAAGCGCACGGTGGGCAAACCGGGCGAATGGTTCTACTGCCTGGAGCACAAGAAGGTCGAGGAAGGGCCCGATTGCCCTGCCAAGGACCGTTTCGGCCCGTACACCTCCCGGGAGGAGGCGCAGCACGCGATGGACACGGCGCGCGAGCGGAACCTCGAGTGGGAGAACGACCCGAAGTGGCACGACCGCACGGGCGGGACCCCGGACGGCCCCTGAGGGCTGTCCCGTCATCCGTGGTGGACCGGCGCGCGCTGCCGGACGCGGTGCGTCGCGCGGCGGAGAGACGTCCGTCCGCACACGGGCACGCGTTCCGGGCGCTCCGGCGAGGTGCCGTGGCCGTCGTCGCGCGCCCGTCAGGGTCCGGGGCGGCCCCTCAGGCGGCGGGCCGCCCGTCGGGCAGGACGCCCGCCCCCGTGCCGGGCTCCGTCCCGTGCCGGTCCTCCACGGGGCCGGCGCCCGCCGCCGCCCTCCTGCGGTTCGCGTCCTCGTCCGTCGCGGAGTCGTACGTGAGTAGCTTCGGCAGCGCCGCGGCCAGCAGCGCCACCGAGGCGACGCACGCCACCCCGCCCGACCACACCGCGGAGCGCGCCCCCGTCCAGCCGGCCATCGCGCCGGCCCGGACCTGCCCCAGCTGGGGGCCGACGCTGTACGAGAGCACCTCGATCCCGGCGAGCCGCCCCCGCAGCTCGTCCGGGATCGTCTGGTTCCAGATCGTCGACCGGCCGAGCCCGCTGAGCATGTCGCCGGCTCCCGCGAGGGAGAGGCAGACCAGGACCAGCCAGATGTTCTGGAACCACCCGGCCGCCGCGATCGCCAGGCCCCAGCCCGCGGCGCCGCCCACCACGAACAGTCCGTGCCGGCGCACCCGCGAGGTCCAGCCGCTGGTCAGCCCCAGCGCGAGCGAGCCCACCGACCCCGCGGCGTACATCAGGCCCAGGGCCCACTCGGCGTCCAGGTCGTCCGCGAGGAACGGGAAGACCGCGTTCGGGAAGGCGAAGAACATCGCGGCGAGATCGATCGCGTACGTCCCGAGCAGCACCGGGCGGCTCCACGCGTAGCGCGCGCCCTCGGCGATCCCGCGCAGGGACGGCTTCTCGGCGTCATGGGCGGGCGGCGCCGACGACAGTCGCAGGCACAGCAGTACCGAGACCGCGAACGTGACGACGGTGACGGCGTAGGCCGTCGCGTGCCCGGCGTAGGCCACCACCACCCCCGCCAGCGAGGGCCCGGCGATGGCGCCGACCTGCCAGCGCAGCGAGTTGAGCGCGGCGGCCGCGGTCTGCTGGTCGTGCGGCACGATCCGGGCCATCAGCGAGTCCAGGGCCGGCCGCTGCAGCCCCGCCAGCGCGGACACCCCGCCCGCCACCACGTACAGCGGCCACAGCGCGGGTTCCGGGGCGAGCGCGTTGACCAGCAGGACCACCGCCAGCAGCCCGAGCCCCGCCTCGGTGCCCAGGATCACCCTGCGGCGGTCGGCCGCATCGGCCAGCGCCCCTCCGTACAGTCCGAAGACGACCAGCGGCACGAGCTCCACCGCGCCCATCGCCCCCACGGCGAGCGGCGACCCGGTGAGGTGCTTGATCTGCAGCGGGAGCGCGATCAGGGCCATGAAGCTGCCGAAGTAGGTCACCAGCCCCTGGACCCAGAGCAGGCGGAAGTCGGCGGAGGAGCGCCAGGGGGAGAGGTCGGGCAGCAGGCGGGAGGTCACGAGGGATCATGGTCCGTCGCCGCGCCCGCGACGGCAACGTGTTTTCCCGGCCGGGGCGACGGGTCCGTCGTCCCCGGCGCCGCTCACCACCGGGCCGGCGGGGGAGCCGTCAGCTGGTCGGCGAGGCGGGACAGCCGGTCCCGGAACGACTTCCGGCCGCGCGGGGCGACGGCCACGTTCTCCCCGGCCGCCGCGCTCACCAGGTGCTGCACCGTGTCGAGGTCCACCTCGTCCTCGGCGGAGACCGTCAGCGCCTCGTGGGCGAGACCGCGCACCTCAGGATCGCCGCCGTCCAGCGAGAGCACCGTCGCCCCCGCCCGGCGCGCGTCGTGCACGCGCTCCAGCAGCGCGGCGTCCGGCCGCGCCGGCGCCACCAGGAGCAGCGTCTCGCCCCGTCCGGCCGCCTCGATCCGGCCGAGCCCGACGGCCAGGTGCGCGGGGTCGTCCGGCTCCACCCGGTGGCGTACGAGCGTGGGTCTGAGCTGGGGCAGTCCGCACCACGTCGACTCGTCCACGAGGTGCGCGGCCATGTGCCACGGTTCGTAGACCTCGGTCCCCACGAGCAGCAGCCCGCCGCCACGGGGGACGACCGACGACCGCAGGGTGCGGGCGAACCCCCGGGCCGCGGAAGGCCATTGCGTCCCGGCGAGCACCTCGCGCAGCAGAGCGACACGTACCGCGTCCATGACCCGGAATCATGCACGCGGTACGCGGCCGGCGCAGCCCGATCGCGGCGGTCCACCCGTACGGGTGGCACGGCGGCACCGCGGAGGCGGCCGGGGCGGGGATTCTGGGCGGCTACCTGGAAGTAGGGTCGGCGCCATGACTACGAATGACAGTGGCAGCGCCCCCAAGCCCCCCGCCAAGGACCCGTGGGACCTCCCCGACGTCTCCGGCCTGACGGTCGGCGTGCTCGGCGGGACCGGCCCCCAGGGCCGCGGCCTCGCCTACCGTCTCGCCCGCGCCGGGCAGAAGGTGGTCATCGGCTCACGCGCCGCCGACCGCGCCGAGGCGGCCGCGGCCGAACTGGGCCTCGGTGTCGAGGGTGCGGACAACGCTGAGTGCGCGCGCCGCAGCGACGTCGTGATCGTCGCCGTGCCGTGGGACGGCCACGCCGAGACGCTCCGGTCCCTGCGCGAGGAACTCGCCGGCAAGCTCGTCGTCGACTGCGTCAACCCGCTGGGATTCGACAAGAAGGGCGCCTACGCCCTGAAGCCCGAGGAGGGCAGCGCCGCCGAGCAGGCGGCCGCCCTCCTGCCGGACTCCCGGGTCACCGCCGCCTTCCACCACCTGTCCGCGGTGCTGCTGCAGGACGGGACGATCGACGAGATCGACACCGACGTCATGGTGCTGGGCGAGGCGCGTGCCGACACCGACACCGTGCAGGCGCTCGCGAGCCGTATCCCCGGGATGCGCGGCGTCTTCGCCGGCCGGCTGCGCAACGCGCACCAGGTCGAGTCCCTGGTGGCGAACCTGATCTCCGTCAACCGCCGTTACAAGGCACACGCGGGGCTGCGCACCACCGACGTGTGAGCCCGTGCCGGGAGCCGAACCGGGCATGAGGGACACTGGACGGGACCGCGCACCATCCCCGGACAGGAGCACCCGCCCTCATGCCCCGCCTCGCCCTCTACTCCCTGGCCGTCTGCGTCCTCGCCGTCGCCGCGGCCGTGGTCGCCTTCGTCCAGGGCAGCTTCCTCGGCATCGTCTGGGTGCTGCTGGCCGGCCTCTCGTCCAACATGACCTGGTTCTACGTCCGCAAGCACAGGGCGGAGACCCGCGCCGGGGCCACCGGCTGAGGTCTGCCCCGCCCATCCCGGCGGGCGCGCGACGGCGGTTGCGGCACCCCGCGCGGTCCCGCGTACGGCAGGGCGCCGCGTGGTCCCGCGTACGGCAGGCGCCGCGTCGCCGGGACGCCCGGACACGTCCGGTGGGCGAACGCCCCGACGCCTCGCGGTGCACCGCGTCCGGCGCCGCGCGGCGGTCCGCCGGGGACCACGGGGCGGACCCCGGCGGATCCGCCCTCAGCGGATCAGCGCACACCCCGGGTCCTGGTCGCCGAACCACTCCTGCCAGAAGCGGTAGGCGTCGAGGCCGCAGTACGTCTCGACCTCGCTGACGCCCAGGCCCCGCAGCAGGGCGTCCACCGCGTCGAAGAAGACCCCGTTGACCTCCGGGATCCACAGCAGCGCGAAGACGGCGATGAGCCCGAAGGGCGCGAACGGCGCCACCTGGCGCCGGAAGCCGTCCGACAGCCACGGTTCGATCACGCCGTAACCGTCGAGCCCCGGGACCGGAAGGAAGTTCAGGATCGCCGCCGTCACCTGGAGCAGTGCCAGGAACGCCAGGGCGAACCGGAAGGAGACCGGGACGCCGTCCAGGGCGCCCAGCCAGAACGGGGCCGTGCAGACGACGGCGAACAGCACGTTCGTCAGGGGCCCGGCCGCCGAGATCAGGCTGTGCTTCCAGCGCCCGCTGATCCGGCCCCGCTCGATGTAGACCGCCCCGCCCGGCAGGCCGATGCCGCCCATGATGACGAAGAGCACGGGCAGCACGATGCTCAGCAGGGCGTGGGTGTACTTGAGCGGGTTGAGCGTCAGATAACCCTTGGCCCCGATCGAGATGTCGCCGCTGTGCAGCGCGGTGCGCGCGTGGGCGTACTCGTGGAGGCAGAGCGAGACGATCCAGGCGGCGGTGACGAACAGGAAGACGGCGAAGCCGGTCTGCTCGGCGAAGCCGGTCCACACCGCCCAGCCCGCGACGGCCATGACGGCGACGATCCCGAGGAAGATCGGACTGACCCGCCGGTCGCTGGGGCGGCGGAACGCGGTGGTCATCGAGGACACTCCAGAAGCGCTGGGCCGCGGCGGCGCGGCACGGGACGGGCCCCCGACCTTACGGGTGGCACGGCGGGAACGTCTCGCCGCCGGGTGGTGGTTCCACGGGGAGAGGGCCGTCGCGGACAATGGGCCCGTGCACTACGGCATCCTCGGAACCACCCGCGCCCTCCGGGCCGACGGCACGGCCGTCAACCTCGGCGGGGCGCGGCTGCGCGCCCTGCTCACCGTGCTCGCCCAGCGTCCGGGCCGCACGGTCCCGGCCGGGACCCTCGTCGACGAGGTGTGGGACGGCGACCCGCCCGCCGACGCGGTCGGCGCACTCCAGGCACTCGTGGGCCGGCTCAGGCGCGCGCTCGGACCGGAGGCCGTCGAATCGGCGGAGAGCGGCTACCGCCTCGCCGCCGAGCCGGGGAACGTCGACCTGTACCGCTTCGAGCGGCTCGCGGGCGAGGGCGCGCGGGCCATGGAGCACGGCGACCCGCTGAAGGCCGTCGCCGTCCTCGACGACGCCCTCGCCCTGTGGCGCGGGCCCGCGCTCACCGATCTGCCCGACCGCGCCGTCGCGGCCGCTCGGTGGGACGCCAGGCGGCTCGACGCGCGCCGGATCCGCATCGAGGCCGTCCTCGCCCTGGGCCGCGCCGAGGAGGCGCTCGCGGAACTCGCCGGGTTCTGCGCCGACCACCCCCTCGACGAGCCCCTGCAGGTCCTGCGCATCGGGGCGTTGAGGGACGCGGGACGCGCCGCGCAGGCCCTCGCGGCGTACGACGAGGTCCGCACCCTGTTCGCCGACCGGCTCGGCACCGATCCCGGCCCCGCCCTGCGCGCCCTGCACGCGGAGCTGCTCCACGGCGACCCGCCCGAGCCGGCGGCCCCACCCGCCGCGCCGCCCGTGCGCCGGGGGAACCTGCGGGCCAGGCTCACCAGCTTCGTGGGGCGTGAGGCGGACATCGCGGACCTGCGCGAGGACCTGACCCGGGCCCGGCTGGTCACGCTCCTCGGTCCGGGCGGCGCCGGGAAGACCCGGCTCTCCCAGGAGGCCGCCGAGGCGGCCGCCGCGTCCTGGCCCGACGGTGTCTGGATGGCCGAACTCGCCCCGGTCGACGATCCGGAGGCGGTGCCCGAGGCCGTCCTCGGCGCGCTCGGCGCCCGCGAGACCGTGCTGCGCGGGGCCGGGGCCGAGGGGCTGCGCGCCGTGGAACGGGGCGCCGTGGCCGGTGCGGGGAGCGCCGTCGCCCACCTCGTCGAGCACTGCTCCCAGCGGCGCATGCTCCTGCTGCTCGACAACTGCGAGCACGTCGTCGACGCGGCTGCCCGGCTCACGGACCACCTCCTCGCCCGGTGTCCCGGCCTCACCGTTCTCGCGACGAGCCGGGAGCCCCTCGGCGTCCCCGGTGAACTGGTGCGCCCGGTGGACCCGTTGCCGGACCCCATGGCCCTGCGCCTGTTCGCCGACCGCGGCGCCGCCGCCAGGCCGGGCTTCCGGGTCGACGCCGACGCGGAGACGGCGGCGGCCTGCGCCGAGATCTGCCGTCGCCTCGACGGGCTCCCCCTGGCCATCGAACTGGCCGCGGCCCGGCTGCGCATGCTCGGCCCGCGCCGGATCGCCGACCGTCTCGACGACCGCTTCCGCCTGCTGACCAGCGGCAGCCGCACCGTACTGCCACGGCAGCAGACCCTGCGCGCGGTCGTCGACTGGTCGTGGGACCTGCTCGACGGGGACGAACGCGCCGCGCTGCGCAGGCTGTCCGTGTTCGCCGGCGGGTGCGACCTCGCCGCCGCCGAGGAGGTCTGCTCCCTGCCCGGGGCCGCCCTGGCCGACGCACGCGACGTGGCACCGCTCCTCGGCTCGCTGGTCGACAAGTCCCTGGTGGTGGCCGCACCCGGCGACGACGGCGACATGCGCTACCGCCTCCTGGAGACCGTCGCGGAATACGCGTCCGAGCGCCTCGGCGAGGCGGGGGAGCGGACCGCGGCCGAACGCCGGCACCTCGTCCACTACCGGGAGCTGGCCCGCACCACCGACCCGGAACTCCGCGGTCCCGGCCAGCTCGCCGCGCTCGGGCGGTTCGGGCACGAGTACGAGAACCTGCGCACCGCCCTGCGCCGCGCGACGGCGGCGGGCGACGAGCACGAGGCGCTCTGCCTCGTGCTCTCCCTGGCCTGGTACTGGCACATGCGCGATCTGCGGACCGAGGCCCGGCACTGGGCCGAGGCCGCGGGCGCCCTCGGCCCCGACCCCTTCGGAGAGGCCTCCGAGCCGGCCCCCGCCCTGCTCGAACGTTGCACGGACCGGCCGCCGCCCTGGGAACCCGAGCAGCTCCAGGAGGCCAGGCGCGGTGTGCGGCTGATCCAGATGGCCAGCCTGGACCACGCGTCGGGCGACTGGACGACCGGTGAGGGCCGGGCGCGGCTGCGGGTGATCGCCCGTACCTACCGGGCGGGCCAGCCGCAGACCTGCCGGATGCCGGGCTCCCTCTGGCTGTTCGCGATCATCTTCGCCGGTGAGGCCGAGTCCCAGGATCTGCGGGACGTCACCGACGAGACGGTGCGCACCTGCCGCGAGCTCGGCTACGACTGGGAGCTCGCCGCCGCCCTCCAGCTGCGGGCCAACCTCCTGGCGAACCGGCCCGAGTGGACGGGCGAGGCCCGCGAGGACGCCGACGAGAGCCTGGACATCTTCGTCCGCATCGGGGACGTGTGGGGCGTGGCGGAGGCCTACTCCTCACGGGGCGAGGCCAACGAGCGCGCCGGTGAGGTCGCGGCGGCGGCCGAGGACTTCCGGGCCGCGGTCGGATACGCGGAGCGGCTCGGGGCCCAGTCGCAGGTGGAGCTGCTGCGGGCCAGGTACGCCTCAGCGCTGTGCGAGTCGGGCCGGGGCGAGGAGGGTGAGCGCATCCTGCGCGAAGTGCTCGCCGAAGGCCGGACCGCGGTGAACGAGGCGCGCCCCGCCGCCCGGCTCTCGCTCGCCCAGTGGCTGGGCCGGACAGGCCGGGCAGCCGAGGCGCGGGAGCAGCTCGTCGCGTTGCGCGGCGAGTTCGGCTCCGAGACGGCGGCGATCTTCGACGGCTTCGTCGTGGGCATGCTGGCCTGGCTCGACGCCATGGACGGCCGGCACGCCGAGGCGCTGACCGGCGCCCTGTACGCCCTGGACCACTCGCGGAGTCCGCTGGCGCGGATGGTGGCGCCGCAGATGACGTCCGCCCATCTGACGACCCTCGCCCGGGCCGTCGCCGGGATGGGCGGTGAGCGCGCCGGCCGGGACGCGGCGATGCTGCTCGGCCTCCAGCGGGAGCTGCTGCCGAAGGGCCACGTACCGGCGGCGATCGAACGGGAGAACCTGGCCGAGGCGGAGCGCGCCGCCCGCGCCGCGGAGCCGGACGGCGCCGTCCACGAGGCCGCGTACGCCGAGGGCGGTGGCCTCACCCTGGAGGAGGCCACCGCCCTGGCACGCACGTACGGGGACGCGTGAGGGCTGTCCCGTGATCCCTGGCCGGTGCGCGGCGCCGGCCACGGGACGGCCTTCGGAGGTCAGGACTTCTTGCGGAACCTGGAGACCGCGAGCGGGGCCGTCACGCCGGTGATCACCACGGTCCAGCCGAGCGTCACCCAGACCGAGTGCGCGAGCGGGCCGCCCATCATCAGGGCGCGGGCGGAGTCTGCCAGGTTGGACAGCGGGTTGTAGTCCGTGAACGTCTGGAGCCAGCCGGGCATGGTCCCGGTCGGGGCGAAGATGGAGGATCCGAACTGCAGCGGCATCAGCACGAGCATCCCCATCCCCTGGACCGACTGGGCGGTCTTCATGGTCAGGCCGAGCAGGATGAAGATCCACATGATGGCGGCGCCGAACGCGGCCGAGAGCGCGATGGCCCCGACGAGTCCGAGCATCGACTCCTGCAGTTCCATGCCGAGCGCGAAGCCCATGCCGAGCAGGATCAGCGTGGCGACCATCATCCGGCCGAGCTCGACCACGATCTTCGCGATGAGCACCGAGGAGCGCGCGATCGGCATGGTGCGGAACCGGTCCATGACCCCCTTGCGGAAGTCGTCGTTGACACCGGAACCGACGGCCATGGCGATGTTCATGCCCATCATCGCCATCAGGCCCGGGATCAGGTAGTTGAGGTACTCCTGCCTGCCGCCGCCCAGGCTGCCGCCGACCGAGCCGCCGAAGACGTACACGAACAGCAGCGTGAAGACGATCGGCATCAGGAGCGCGTCGAACATCGACTCCGGATCCTTCTTGATCTGGAGCAGGTTGCGCCGCACCAGAGCCCCGATGTGGCGCAGGTTGTTCCGCAGCCCGATCCGTCCCTCGTCGTGGAGATCCGCGGCCGGCGCGGACGGCGCGGCGCCGGTGGGGGTGGGCGTCAGAGTCGTCGTGCTCATGCCGCGACCTCCTGGGGGATCGAGTCGGTGACGGTGGCCTTGTCGCCCGTGATGGCGAGGAAGACCTCGTCCAGGCTGGGCAGCGCGGTGGCGACGTGGGCGAGGGAGAAGCCCCGGGTGCCGAGCAGGCCGATCACGGCGGTCAGCTGCTCGTCGCTGAGGATCGGCACGTACAGCAGCCCCTCGTCCGGGACCGCCTGGGCGCCCGCGACGCCGTCGAGACCGGCTTCCCGCAGCGCCTGCGCCATGGCGGCCAGTTCGGCCGGGTCGGAGGGCCGGATCTGCAGGGTGCGGCCGCCGACCTTCGCCTTGAGCTCGTCGACGCCGCCCCGGGCGATGATCTTGCCCTGGTCGATGACGGTGAGCTCACTGGCGAGCTGTTCGGCTTCTTCCATGTACTGCGTGGTCAGGAGCACGGTCGCCCCCTCCGCGACCATCCGCTGCACCTCGTCCCAGACCTCGTTGCGGGTACGGGGGTCGAGGCCGGTCGTCGGTTCGTCCAGGTAGAGGACGGCCGGGCTGCCGATCATGGAGGCGGCGAGGTCGAGCCGGCGCCGCATGCCGCCGGAGTACTCCATCGCGGCCTTCCGGGCCGCGTCGGTGAGCGAGAAGCGCTCCAGCAGCTCGTCGGCGCGGGACCTGGCCTGCTTGCGCGGCAGGTCGAGCAGCCGCCCGATCATGTAGAGGTTCTCCCAGCCGGACAGCTTCTCGTCCACCGAGGCGTACTGCCCGGTCAGACCTATGGTCCGGCGCAGCTGGCGGGGCTGCTTCACCACGTCGTAGCCCGCCACGACCGCGTGCCCGGCGTCGGGCAGGATCAGGGTGGACAGGCAGCGTACGAGAGTGGTCTTGCCGGCGCCGTTGGGGCCCAGCACGCCGAGGACGGTGCCCTCGCGCACGTCGAGGTCGACCCCGTCCAGCGCCCTGGTCGTGCCGTAGTGCTTGACCAGCCCCCGTACCTCGACGGCGTTCCCGCCGTTCCTGAGGTTCTTGTCGTGTTGCTTCATGGGACCCATGACACCAGGCCCCACCGACAAGTCACCGACACGGCGCTGACAGCGGGCCGGGCGAAGGCGACAGCCCGCCGATGGGGGAAGTCGGCGGGCTGTCGGTGGTGCGGCGGTGGTCAGTGGAAGGTGTGCTCCGCGGACGGGAACGTACCGCCGACGACCTCTTCGGCGTACTCCTTGGCGGCGTCGGCGAGCACCTGGCGCATGTTCGCGTACTGCTTGGTGAAGCGCGGCACCTTGCCGCCGGTCAGCCCGACCATGTCGGTGTAGACCAGCACCTGGGCGTCCGTGTCGGGCCCGGCGCCGATGCCGACGGTCGGGATGTGGAGCGAGCGGGTGACCTCGGCGGCCAGCTCGGCCGGCACGAGTTCCAGGACGACGGCGAACGCCCCCGCGTCCTGCACGGCCTTGGCGTCGCGCAGGAGCTGCTGGGCGGCCTCCTCGCCGCGGCCCTGCACCCGGTAGCCCATGGCGTTGACGGACTGCGGCGTCAGGCCGATGTGGCCCATGACGGGGATGCCGGCCTCGACCAGGAGGCGGATCTGCTCGTGCGAGCGCTCGCCGCCCTCCAGCTTGACCGCGCCGACACCGGCGTCCTTGATCAGCCGGGTGGCGTTGCGCAGGGCCTGGACGGGGCCCTCCTGGTACGCCCCGAAGGGCAGGTCGGCGACGATGAGGGCGCGCTCGGTGCCCCGTACGACCGCGGCCGAGAGGATGGCCATCTCGTCCATGGTGACGGGCACGGTGGTCTCGTAACCGAGGTGGCAGTTGCCCATGGAGTCGCCGACGAGCATGACCGGGATGCCGGCCTCGTCGAAGACGGACGCGGTCATCGCGTCGTAGGCGGTGAGCATCGGCCACTTCTCGCCGCGCTCGGTGGCGGCGGCGATGTCGTGGACGGTGATGCGGCGGGTGCGCGCGCCTCCGTACAGCGCCTTCCCGGCGCCGGGAGCGGGACTCGCGGGGGGTGTTGCGGACTGGTTCTGCGCAGCCTGAAGCGACATGGCCAACGGCTCCTTCGTCATCTCGTGGCGCCCTGACGGCGTCCCCGGATCCCTTCCATGGTGGCATCCCGCGGCCGTTCCCGGGAAGTGGGCCCACCGGCGCCCCGTGAACGGTGCGCGGCGGCCGGGTAAAGTCTTTCCAATACGAGACGGTCTCGTATTGGAAGTCGGCTAGAGTCCTCGCCATGTCCATACCGTCCGGCGCCCCTGCCGCCGCGCCCCGTGTCCCCGAGGCGGTCCACCGCCGTCGCTGGGCCATCCTCGGCGTCCTCATGTTCAGCCTGCTCATCGTCGTCCTCGACAACTCGATCCTGAACGTCGCGGTCAAGACGATCGCCAGCCCCGCGCCGACCGGCATCGGCGCCACCCAGAGCGAGCTCGAGTGGGCCATCAACTCCTACACGCTCGTCTTCGCCGGGCTGCTCTTCACCGCCGGACTGCTGGGCGACCGCATCGGCCGCAAGAAGGTCCTGCTGGCCGGCATCCTGGTCTTCGGCATCGGCTCCGGCCTGGCCGCGCTCTCCACCTCGCCCGGCCAGCTCATCACCTGGCGCGCACTCATGGGCTTCGGCGCGGCGTTCGTGATGCCCGCCACCCTCGCCGTCCTGATGAACGTCTTCGAGCGCGACGAGCAGCCCAAGGCCATCGGCATCTGGGCCGGCAGCGTGGGCCTCGGCATCGCCATCGGCCCGATCACCGGCGGGGTGCTCCTGGAGCACTTCTGGTGGGGTTCGATCTTCCTGGTCAACGTGCCCGTGGTGATCGTCGCCCTGGTCGCCATGGCCCTGCTCGTCCCCGACTCCCGTGACCCGAACCCCGGCCGCGTCGACCCGCTCGGGGTCGTCCTGTCCATCATCGGCCTGGTCCTGCTGGTGTACGGCATCATCCGGGGCGGCGAACTCGCCTCCTTCACCGACGTCACCGTCCTCGCACCGCTGATCGGCGGCCTGCTGGTCCTGACGGGCTTCGTCTGGCACGAGAAGCGCAGCAGCCACCCGTCCATCGACATCAGCTACTTCCGCAAGCCCGCCTTCTCGGCCGCCGTCGCCGCCATAGCGCTGGTCTTCTTCGCGCTGATGGGCGTCACCTTCTTCTCCGCCTTCTACCTGCAGAGCGTGCGCGGGTACTCGGCGCTGGAGTCCGGTCTGCTGATCCTGCCGCTCGCCGTCGCGCAGATGCTGTTCGCGCCGCGTACCCGGCTGGTCGTCGACCGCTTCGGCGCCCGCGCGGTCTGCACCGTCGGCATGCTCCTCGTCGCCGCCGGTCTCGCGGCCTTCGCCCTGTTCGACGCGGACACCCCGCTCTGGGTGCTGTGCCTCGTCTTCTTCGTCCAGGGCACCGGCATGGCCCACATCATGCCGCCCGTCACCGTCGCCGTGATGCAGGCGCTGCCCCGCGAGCGGGCCGGTTCCGGCTCGGCGATCAACAACACGTTCCGCCAGGTCGGCGGGGCCCTCGGCATCGCCGTGCTCGGCTCGGTGCTCTCCACCGTCTACCGCGGCGACATGGAGGGCCACCTCGGCGGCGTACCGGCCGGCGCGCGGGACGCCGCGGGGGAGTCCATCGAGGCGACCCTCGGCGTCGCGGAGAAGCTCGGCCCCGCCGGCCGGCCGCTGGTCGCCGCGGCGCACGACGCGTTCATCGGCGCGATGCACGTCACCGCCCTCGGTTCCGCGGCCGTCGCCCTGGTCGGCGCCGCCGTCGTGGCCGCCTTCCTGCCCGGCAGGCCGCCGGCCGCCGCGCCCGAGGTCAGCGAGGAGCGGGTGCTGCAGTCCTGATACCCCACCGGCCGGCGGTCGCTCCGCGTCCGCCGGTCGGCGAGAATCGGGACGACGGCGAAGAGCGAACGGCGCAGCGAGAGGCGGCCCACGTGCGGCAGGCGGCACAGAACCCGGGGGACGAACCGGAGCGGGACGGGCCCCACGACCCGGCCGCCCCCGGCCCGGAGCCACGCCGCGGCCGGCCCCGCAGCGCGGCCGTGGAGCGCGCCATCCTCGACGCCGTCGTCGGACTCCTGGAGGCGGGCGAGACGCTCGACGGCCTGTCCATCGAGCGGATCGCCCGCACCGCCGGCGTCGGCAAGGCCACCATCTACCGGCGGTGGAGCGGCAAGGAGGAGATCTTCGTCGACGTCCTGCGCGACATCGAGCCCGCCGAACCCACCGTCTCGGGCACCGCGGGCCTCGACGACCTGCGCGTCCTGCTGGAATCCATGCGGACGCGCGGCCTCGCCCAGCGCTCCTCGACCCTCCTGCACAACGTGTTCGTGCAGATGAAGAAGCACCCCCGGCTGTGGACCGAGTACCAGAGCACCGTCATCGCGCCCCGCCGCGCCGCCATGGTGGCCGCCGTGCGACGCGCCGTGGACGCGGGGGAACTCCGCGACGACCTCGACGTGGACTTCATGGACGACCTGTTCCTCGGTCCCATGCTCGTACGCACCGTCCACCGGCCCGAGGCACCCCTGCCGGAGGACCTCGCGGACCGCATCATCCTGGTCCTGCTCCAGGGGCTCGCGCCCCGGCCGGCGGATCCGCACGTCACGGCCGCCGGAACGGCGGCGTCCGCGATGTGATCGTCTCGTCACAAGACGGACGAACGCGACGCCGGCCGGAACCCGTCACGCCGTCCCGGTCGTCCTGATCGCAGAACGGCCGCCGCGGGCGGCACGAATGGCGTCACGCATCGCCTAGGGTCGTGAGGCGCGGTGATGTGGACGGCAAGGCAGTGAGGACGGGCGCGATGGTGCAGGCGTACGAGGCGGACACCGAGAGCACCGGCGCGGGCGCGCGGCCGGGTTCCCGATTCGGGGCCTGGCGCCGCAAACTCGCCTCCGACCGGGGCATCTGGCGGCGCGGCATCATCCTCGCGCTCTGCTCGGTCGCCCTGACCCTCGTGCTGATCCTGCACGCCGACATCCCCAACACCATCGGCAACCTCGGCAGCCTCACCGAGACGTTCCTGCCCTGGTTCGGCCTCCTGGTGCCGGTACTGCTGGCGCTCGGCCTGCTCCGGCGCTCGGCGACGGCGGTGATCGCGCTGGTCCTGCCCGTCGCGGTCTGGCTCAACCTCTTCGGCGGCCTGCTGTTCAGCGACAAGTCGGGCGACGGCGGCGAACTCACCGTCGCGACGCACAACGTCAACGCGGGCAATCCCGATCCCGCGGGAACCGCCCGGGAGGTCGCCGGCTCGGGCGCGGACGTCGTCGCCCTGCAGGAACTGCCCACCGGGAAGGTGTCGGCCTACGAGGACGCGCTCGCCGAGCGCTACCCGCACCACTCCGTGCAGGGCACCGTCGGACTGTGGAGCAAGTACCCCGTGTCGGACTCCAGGCCCGTCGACATCAAGCTGGGGTGGACCCGCGCCATGCGCGCCACGGTCGCCACCCCCGAGGGCCCCGTGAAGGTGTACGTCGCCCACCTGCCGTCCGTGCGGGTCAAGCTGAACGCGGGCTTCACGGCCAACCAGCGCGACAACAGCGCGGACGCGCTCGGCGAGGCGATCGCCCACGAACCGGTGGAGCGGGTCGTCCTGCTCGGTGACCTGAACGGCACGATGAACGACCGCTCGCTGCACGCGGTCACCTCCCAGATGCGCTCCACGCAGGGCGCCGCCGGTGACGGCTTCGGCTTCAGCTGGCCGGCGTCCTTCCCGATGGCGCGGATCGACCAGATCATGGTCAGGGGCGTCGAACCGCTCGCCTCCTGGTCCCTGCCCGCCACGGCCAGCGACCACCTCCCGATCGCCGCACGCGTCGAACTGTGAGTGCCGCGCCCTGACGGCGCGTCGGATCCGCCGGCCCGCGGGCTCCGGAACGCGGAGCCCGCGGCCCAACTGACCCTGCGCGCAAGGGAGCCGGGTGGTGGGGAACCTCCTCCGGCGGGGGTCAGGGGTGCCTGCGGGCGGGTGCGCGGGCTGGTTTCGCCCGGTACGGTCGTGCGCGGCCCCGCCGAGTGATGCCCACATCACACCTCGGCGCAACGGCTCGTTCACCTCCGGGCATAAAACGTCTGAGAGACTTTGTTCCGACGGGATACATAACCCGTCCCGGCAACGAAGCCGACGCTCCCGCCAGCACACCGCCGCCTCCCGCCCCGCACGGGCCGGGTGGCCACGCCCGAAAGGTCCCCACCATGCCCCTGGCCCTGCTCGCCCTCGCTGTGAGCGCCTTCGGCATCGGCACCACCGAGTTCGTGATGATGGGCCTGCTGCCCAACGTCGCGGACGATCTGGGAACGTCCGTCCCCACCGCCGGCTATCTCGTCTCGGCGTACGCGATCGGCGTCGTCCTCGGTGCCCCGCTGCTCACCGGTCTCGGCTCCCGCATCCCGCGCAAGCGGATGCTCCTGCTGCTGATGGCCGTCTTCACCGTCGGCAACGCCGCCTCCGCCTTCGCGCCCGGCTTCGGCTGGCTCATGGCCGGCCGGTTCCTGGCGGGGCTGCCGCACGGCGCCTTCTTCGGTGTCGGTGCCGTCGTCGCCGCCCGCCTCGTGCCGGACGGGCGGCAGGCGCGCGCGGTCGCCACGATGTTCCTCGGGCTCACCGTCGCCAACATCATCGGTGTCCCCGCCGCGACCCTGCTGGGACAGCACCTCGGCTGGCGCGCCACCTTCCTGGTCGTCGCGGTCATCGGCCTCGCCGCCATGGCGGCGCTCGCCCGCCTCGTCCCGCAGATCCCCGTCGAGGCGCACCAGAACGTCCGCCGGGAGCTCAGGGCCCTGGGCGACCGGCAGGTGCTGCTCGGCCTGCTCACCGCGGTCCTCGGCTTCGCGGGTGTCTTCGCCGTGTACTCCTACCTCTCCTCGATGACGACCGAGGCGATGGGCTTCGGCGAGTCCTCGGTCACGCTGGTGCTCGCGCTCTTCGGCATCGGGATGACCCTGGGCGCCCTCGCGGCCGGGCCGCTGACCGACAGGGCGCTGCGCCCCACCCTCTACGGCTCGCTGGCCGCCCTCGCCGTCGTCCTCGTCGTCTTCCCCTTCACGGTCCACGTGCGGTGGGCGGCGCTGGTCATGGTGGTGCTGCTCGGCGGCATCGGCTTCATGACCACCACGCCGCTGCAGATGCTCGTGATGAACAAGGCCAAGGACGCGCCCACGCTCGCCTCCGCCTCCAACCACTCGGCCTTCAACCTCGCCAACGCGGGCGGGGCCTGGCTCGGCGGTGTGGCCATCGCGGCGGGCTGGGGCTGGACGTCGCCGGCCTTCGTCGGTGCCGTCCTGGCGGTCGCCGGGCTGGGGATCGCGGCCACGGCCGGCTTCCTGGACCGCGCCCCCGGCGCGTCCCGCGTGGTCGCCTCCGGCGCCTTCGCCGGTGAGGCGGGGGAGTCCCCGGTGCGGGAGCAGGCGGGAGCACGCTCCTCCGCGTCCTGAGCCGCGCCCTTCCCACCGCCCGCGGGTCCGCGCACCGGTGCGCGGACCCGTCGGCGTCCGGGCCGCGGAGGCGCCGCCACGGTGCGCCCCCGGGTCGCAACTCCCCCTGGGGCGCGGCCGCGTCAGGTCGACTCGCGCCACTGGTTGGTGATCGGGAGCCTGCGGTCCTTGCCGAAGCCCTTCGGCGAGATCTTCGTGCCCGGCGGGTACTGCCGGCGCTTGTACTCGGCCGTGTCCACCATCCGCAGCGTCTTCGTCACCAGGGCGTCGTCGAAGCCGGCCGCCACGATGGCGTCCCTGCCCTGGTCCCGGTCGACGTACATCTCCAGGATCCGGTCCAGCACGTCGTAGTCGGGCAGCGAGTCCGTGTCCACCTGGCCCGGGCGCAGTTCGGCGCTCGGCGGCTTGGTGATCGACGCCTCCGGGATCGGCGGGACCTGCCCGCGCTCCTCGGCGGCCCGGTTGCGCCACCTCGCCAGGCGGAAGACCGAGGTCTTGTACACGTCCTTGATCGGCCCGTAGGCGCCGACCGAGTCCCCGTACAGGGTGGAGTAACCCACCGCCAGCTCGGACTTGTTCCCCGGGGCCAGCACCATCTGGCCCTCCTGGTTCGACAGGGCCATCAGCATCGTGCCGCGCAGCCGGGACTGCAGGTTCTCCTCGGCCAGCCCCGTGAGGGCCAGCGAGCCCATGTAGGCGTCGAACATCGGCTCGATCGGTACGGTGCGGAAGTTCAGCCCCGTGCGCCGGGCCAGTTCGGCGGCGTCTCCCCTGGAGTGCTCCGAGGAGTACTTCGACGGCATCGAGACGCCGTACACGTGCGCGGCGCCGAGCGCGTCGCAGGCGATCGCGGCGACCAGTGCCGAGTCGATGCCGCCGGAGAGCCCGATCAGCGCGCTGCTGAAGCCGTTCTTCGCGGCGTACGCGCGCAGCCCCACCACCAGGGCCGAGTACAGCTCCTCGTCGTCGTCCAGCCGCTCCGCACAGCCGCCCGTCAGCTCGGGCTCGTAGGCGGGGAGCGGCTCTTCGCTCAGCACCACGTGGTCGATCCGCAGCCCGTCGTCGACCGTGCCCGACGGCGCCACGGCCGACGCGGCCGGCAGGTCCAGGTCCAGGATCACGCTCCCCTCGGCGAACTGGGGTGCCCGGGCGATGACTTCGCCGTCCTTGTCGACGACGATCGAGTCGCCGTCGAAGACCAGTTCGTCCTGGCCGCCGATCATCGCGAGGTACGCCGTCGTGCAGCCCGCCTCCCGGGCGCGCCTGCGGACCAGTTCGAGCCGCGTGTCGTCCTTGTCCCGCTCGTACGGCGAGGCGTTGACGGACAGCAGCAGTCCGGCACCGGCCGCGCGCGCGGCCGGGACGCGCCCGCCGTCCTGCCAGAGGTCCTCGCAGATCGCCAGGGCCACGTCGATGCCGTGGACCCGCACCACGGGCATCGAGTCGCCGGGCACGAAGTACCGGAACTCGTCGAACACGCCGTAGTTGGGCAGGTGGTGCTTGGCGAAGTTCAGCGCGACCCCGCCGCGGTGCAGCACCGCGGCGGCGTTGCGCGGGGACCCCGCGGGCTGCCCGTACCGCACCGCGGTGTGCTCCGAGCGGTCCAGGTAGCCGACGACGACCGGCAGTTCGCCGAAGCCCTCGGCGGCGAGGCGGGAGGCGAGCGCGCGCAGCGCCTCCCGTGACGCCTCGACGAAGGACGAGCGCAGGGCCAGGTCCTCGACGGGGTAGCCGGTCAGCACCATCTCGGGGAACGCCACGAGGTGGGCGCCCTGCTCGGCGGCGTGCCGGGTCCAGTGGACGATCGACTCGCAGTTGCCGGAGATGTCACCGACGGTCGCGTCGATCTGGTTCAGTGCGAGACGTAGTTGAGGCACGGAACCAGTGTAATCGTCTGACTGACGCGATGTCCTGGCGAGCCGCCGTCCACCGGGCCCGTCCCGCGCGGGGACGCCGTCGCACGGTGCTCAGCGGAGGTAGCCGAGCACCGTCATCATGCCCGCCTCCGCGTGGTACACGTTGTGGCAGTGCAGCATCCACAGGCCGGGGTTGTCGGCGTCCAGGTCCACCGTCAGCGACCGGCCGGGCAGGACCGCCGCGGTGTCCTTGCGGGCGCCGAGGGCCGTACCCGCCAGCGCGAACGTGTGGCCGTGCAGATGGATCGGGTGCCACATCGAGGTGCGGTTGGTGAAGACCAGCCGCACGCGCTCCCCGGCCTTCACGGGCTGCCGCGCCGTCGGGGCGTAGGGCTTGCCGTCGAAGCCCCAGTCGTACGCGTCCATGGAGCCCGTCAGCGTCATGCGCACGGTCCGGTCGGGCTCGCGGTCCGCCAGGGCCACCGACTCGTCCGCCACCAGCCGGTCGGCGGTGACGAGTTCGCCGTCCAGCTCGGAGGGCCGGGCGTCGGCGGGCGGGATCTCGCCCGACGCCGTCCTGAGCACGGCCAGCGCCTGCGCGTCCTTGCCCTCGGCGAGCGCGGTGAGCGGGAAGACCCCGTCCCCGGCGGTCACCAGCACGTCGTACCGCTCGCCCATCGCCAGCAGCAGGGCGTCGGTCTCGGTGTGCTGCACGGGGAAGCCGTCCGTGTGCGTCACGGTCATCCGGTGGCCCCCGAGCGCCAGCCGGAACGCCGTGTCCCCGCCCGCGTTGATGACGCGCAGCCGGATGCGGTCCCCGGGCTTGGCCTCGAAGACCGAAGGGGCGTTCGCCCGGCGGCCGTTGACGAGGTAGTGCGGGTACGCGACGTCGCCGGCGTGGCCGCCGAGCAGGTCGCTGCTCGCGCCCACCATGAGCCGCGAGGGGGCGTCCCCGTCGGCGGCCCTGCGTCCGCGGCGCGCCTTCGCCGTGTGGGCCGTGGCGTCGTGGCTGCTGCCCCGGCCCTTGGTGAGCTCGTCGAGGACCGCGTCGGGGGTGGAGCCCTCCACCCCGTCGAGCCAGTCGTCGAGGACGACCACCCACTCCTTGTCGTAGGCGAGGGGTTCCTTCGGGTCCTCGACGATGAGGGGCGCGTACAGCCCGCGGTCGAGCTGGACGCCCGAATGCGGGTGGATCCAGTGCGTACCCGGCTGGGAGACCGCGAAGCGGTAGGTGAAGTCGGCGCCGGGCTCGATCGCCTTCTGCGTCAGGCCCGGGACGCCGTCCATGTCGTTGCGCAGCGCGAGACCGTGCCAGTGCATCGAGGTCGACTGGGTCAGGCGGTTGGCGAGGGTGAGTTCGAGGTGGTCGCCCGCGGTGACCCGGACGGCCTGGCCGGGCAGCCGGTCGCCGTAGGACCAGGTGGGGACGGTGAGGCCGTCGCCCAGCTCCAGGCTGGAGGCGCCGGCGGTGAGGGAGACCTTCCGCAGCGGGCCGGTGCCGCGCTTGGCCTCGGCGGCCGCGACCTCCGGGCCGTCGGGGGCGACGTAGGTGTCGGCGGCGGCCCGCGCGGGCGAGGGGGCGCGGCGCGGGGCGGCGTGGGACCGGGTGGTGAGGGCCGCCGTGCCCGCCAGGGCGAGGCTGGAGCCGAGTACGGCGCGACGACTGGGCATTTCAGACATATTGCGCACCGTACCCTCGTCGGGTATACGGAGGGCGCCCCGACACCCGACCGGCCCGGGACCCCCGCGGAGGCGGGGGAGACCGGGCCGGGACGCGGCGGGGACCTCAGGAGCCGGCGTAGACCTTCTCGGCCCAGCCGGCGACCTGCTCGTCGGAGAGGTGCCGGGCCAGATCGGCCTCGCTGATCATCCCGATGAGCTTCTTGCCCTCGATGACCGGGAGCCGGCGGATACGGTGGCTCTGCATCTCGTCGAGCACGGCCTCGACACCGGCGCCCGCGTCGATCCAGCGGGGCGTGCCGTCGCAGAGCTCGGCCGCCGTCACCTGCGCCGGGTCGTGCCCCGACGCCACGCACTTGGTCACGATGTCGCGGTCGGTGATGATCCCGACCATCCTGTCCTGCTCCCCGTTGGCGGAGACGGGCAGGGCGCCGACGTCGTGGTCACGCATCATCTGTGCCGCGCGGTCGAGCGTCTCGTGGGCGGGGATCCAGTGGGTCCCGCTGCTCATGATGTCCTTGGCGGTGGTCATGTGATTCCTCCCGCGTGCCGGTGGGCATGCCGTACGACCCCGAGCCACCACCATTGTGGTGGGCCCGCCCGGCGCCCGCGACCGCTGGCGGATCACCCGCGCGGGTGTACGCCACGGATACGGGCACGGGCCCCGGGCAGCCCCGGCCTCGTGGCGCCCCCGCCCTCGTGGCACCCGGGGCCGGCGGTGCGGAGTCCTCCACGGGCCGCCGGCGGTCCGGGCCGCACGGGTCCGTACCTCACGGGCCTCCGGTCCAAAACCACGGGAGTCACCCGCGGGGCGCGGCCCCGCGCTCGGCGAGCATGTCCGCCATCAGATCCAGTTCGGACCGCTGCGCCTCCACCATGCCCCGGGCGAGCCGCTTCTCCGCCGGGACCGTGCACCGCTCGGCACAGCCCTCGGCCATGGCGACGCCCCCCTTGTGGTGGTCGGTCATCAGCTGCAGGAAGAGGATCTCGGCCTTCCGCCCGTCGGACCCGCCCAGCCGCTTCAGCTCGGTCCGGGTCGCCATCCCGGGCATCAGCGCCCCGTCGCGGTCCGTACCGGCGGTGCCTTCCGCGTCCTCCATGCCGTGCATGCCGTCCATGCCCGCAGTGTCGTGGCCGTCACCCCCGTGTCCACCGCTCCCGTGCCCGGGGCCGCCGTGTCCACCGGCGCCGGACATCCAGGCCATCGGGGGCGCGCCGTCCGGGGCCGTCTTGGGCAGCTCCCACAGGTCCAGCCAGCCCAGCAGCATGCCCCGCTGGTTGGCCTGCGTGTTGGCGATGTCGTACGCGAGACGCCGTACGTCCTCGTCGGCGGTCACGTCCCGGACGATGAAGGACATCTCCACGGCCTGCTGGTGGTGCACGGCCATGTCCCGGGCGAAGCCCGCGTCCGCCGAGTCGGCGGCGGGCGTACGGGGTGAGGGCGCGGACCCGTCGTCCCGCGCGGAGGCGACCGTCGCCGCACCGGCGAACAGCAGGGCCAGACACACGGCGGAGCCCGCCGCCCACCGGACGCGGCCGGTGCGCCAGGGGCTCACCCGTCGACCCCGCCGGTGCAGGGGGCCCCGGGCTCGGGCGTCTGCGCGCCCTGGACGTACTTCGCGAAGAACCGCGCCACCCGGGGGTCGTCCGCGCTGTCCACCGTGACCTGCTTGCCCCAGGCACTGAGCATGATCGCGCCCGCCTGTCCCTCGTACGGGGACATCAGCGAATAGGGGGTGCTCCTGACGCGCGACGCGAGCTTGCCGACGTCGGCGCCGGACGCCTTGTCCGTGTGCGTCACCCAGACCGCACCGTGCTCCAGGGCGTGCACGGCGTTGACGTTCGGGACGGCCTTCTCGTATACGACGCCGTCGCAGTTCAGCCAGGCCGGATTGTGGTCCCCGCCGACGGGCGGCTCCATCGGGTACGTCACCTCGGTCGTCACGTGGTTGCGGGTCAGCTTCTTCGCGTCCCACGTCTTCTCGCCCGCGATCGGTTCGGCGGCGAGGTCCTTCCTGTCCTGCTCGGTCTGCTTGGAGTCCTGGGCCCGGCTCTCCGCGTTCCGCTCCTTGGCCTCGGACTTCTCCAGCACCATGTACGACCCGAACCCGACCAGACCCGCCACGACGACGGCACTCACGCCTATGGCGAGGACCCGGTTGCGGCGGTCGCGCGCACGGTCGGCACTGCGCATCTGCTCTACGCGGGTCCTGCGGTCGAAGCTCATGTCGTCGGGTCCTTCTGCCAAGGGGTCGGGAGGGACGGGGGGCCGAGCGGGGAACCGGGTGCGCGCGGGCCGTGGGGAGGGCCCCGGCCCCTTGCACACCATGGGCGCCGATCGTAGTGGGTGGTCGCGTGCCCTCTCTCACACCGTGTGCGTAATGTGGGTGAAATCCGGGGTCGTGATACTGAGGTGTCCCCCTACCCCCGGCGGTGGTGAACGGACCGTCTGAACTGCAAGGATGTGGCTATGGACAAGCAGCAGGAATTCGTCCTCAGGACGCTTGAGGAGCGTGACATCCGCTTCGTACGCCTGTGGTTCACCGACGTTCTCGGTTACCTCAAGTCCGTGGCCGTGGCCCCGGCCGAGCTGGAGCAGGCCTTCGACGAGGGCATCGGCTTCGACGGCTCGGCCATCGAGGGCTTCGCCCGTGTATACGAATCGGACATGATCGCGAAGCCGGACCCCGGCACGTTCCAGATCCTCCCGTGGCGCGCCGAGGCCCCCGGGACGGCGCGGATGTTCTGCGACATCCTGATGCCGGACGGTTCACCCTCCTTCGCCGACCCGCGCTACGTCCTCAAGCGCATCCTCGCCAAGACCTCCGACCTGGGCTTCACCTTCTACACCCACCCGGAGATCGAGTTCTTCCTGCTGAAGAACAAGCCGGTCGACGGCAGCCGCCCGACCCCGGCCGACAGCTCCGGCTACTTCGACCACACCCCGCAGAACGTCGGCATGGACTTCCGCCGCCAGGCGATCACCATGCTCGAATCCATGGGCATCTCGGTCGAGTTCAGCCACCATGAGGGCGCCCCGGGCCAGCAGGAGATCGACCTGCGGTACGCCGACGCGCTGTCCACCGCCGACAACATCATGACCTTCCGCCTCGTCATGAAGCAGGTCGCGCTGGAGCAGGGCGTGCAGGCGACCTTCATGCCCAAGCCGTTCTCGGAGTACCCGGGTTCCGGCATGCACACCCACCTCTCCCTCTTCGAGGGCGACCGCAACGCCTTCTACGAGTCGGGCGCCGAGTACCAGCTCTCCAAGGTCGGCCGCTCCTTCATCGCGGGCCTGCTCAAGCACGCCGCGGAGATCTCCGCCGTGACGAACCAGTGGGTCAACTCCTACAAGCGCATCTGGGGCGGCTCCTCCCGCTCGGCGGGCGCGGGAGGCGAGGCCCCCTCGTACATCTGCTGGGGCCACAACAACCGCTCCGCGCTGATCCGCGTCCCGATGTACAAGCCCGGCAAGACCGGCTCGGCCCGCGTCGAGGTCCGCTCCATCGACTCCGGCGCCAACCCCTACCTCACGTACGCCGTCCTGCTCGCGGCGGGCCTCAAGGGCATCGAGGAAGGCTACGAACTCCCGGCCGGCGCCGACGACGACGTCTGGGCACTGTCCGACTCGGAGCGCCGCGCGATGGGCATCGAGCCGCTCCCGCAGAACCTGGGCGAGGCGATCTCGCTGATGGAGAAGAGCGAGCTGGTCGCCGAGACGCTGGGCGAGCACGTCTTCGACTTCTTCCTGCGCAACAAGAAGCAGGAGTGGGAGGAATACCGCAGCGAGGTCACGGCCTTCGAGCTGAAGAACCTGCTGCCGGTGCTGTAGGAGCAGTTCAGCGCATGCCGGCGCCCATGGGGTGCGTGTACGTGGCTTCGGGCCGACGGGGATCTCACCGTCGGCCCGAAGTTGATTCAGGGCGGGCGGGCCGACGCGAGTTCTGTTGAGGGGCGAGCTTGCCGCTGCCACTCCGGACGGAATCGACCGTTTTTGGGCCAGCATTTCACCGCTTCCATCTGGAGCACACCTGTCGCTTCGCGATGCAGAGCCTCGGGCGGGGCAACCTCGCGAGGCGGCAGACCGCTGGACCTGATTCCTGATGGTCGTTCGCAGGCTGTGGCCCCACCCATTCCCTCCCCGCGTTCTCAGCCGCCTTGGGGGAACCCCGTCACATGCAATCGGCTCATGCAGGCCCGGGTTATAGCAGTTTTCGGAGCGTGCGCGCTCACATCGCCCTACCCGGCCCGTGTTACCAAACCTTAGGGAACAGACTCCGGACTGCCACCCGGCGCCAAGAACCAAGTACCGCTACCCCTACTGCGTCGGAAACTATCGAATGCCCCGAAACCCGGAAGGCCAGCGACAGCACCGGGAGTTCTTCGTGCAGCGCCTATGATGCCCTGAATTCGACGTGCGTCACCGGGATGTAAGTGTGTTAGCTGAATCGGAAACGCTACTTGAGAAGTTCCGAAAGGTACTGTTCAGTGAAATCTCGCGTGCGCCCGAAATCGCGGTTGATCTCTTGGCCGCCGGCGAGCTTAACGAGCACTTTCGCGCAAACCTGAAGGGATTCGAGGTAGCGATCATCGTCCCACAGGAATGAATTGAAGGGCTTGCAGTCTTTTTCGGCTTTCTTGTCGATGCTTTCCACTTTTTCCGGAGAGCTTGACGCCAGATAAATGGTCCTTACTCCAGCCAGGAGATGATAGCGGGCAGGTTTTAGCTCCCGGGCGATCGCCCCGCTCCTGAAGAAGTGATCCAACTTGCAGAAGGCATAGGCAGCGGAGTAGTAGTAGGCTTCATTATGTGCGTCGGAGAAGACGTCGTTACCTACACGGTCTCGAAGGTCGCCATAATAGCGGGCGGCCGTGTGCGGGATGCGCAAATAAAGCGAGGCGAATGCCTGCATGAGATTTCGGAGTGAAATTACCCGCCAGGTGCCGCGAACTTGAGCTGAGCCTGACCATTGCCGTGAGCGCCTTTCGTAGTAGATGCGCTTGCCAGGCTCCGTCTCGAATGAATTGAAGTAAGCTTCGATTCTCTTTTGCAACTCTGAAAGAGCGAAAAGATTCTCCTTGGTTACTTGCCCCTGCTTGTTCGTTGCTTTCGTAATGCTTTTTGCCACGTCGTCGTCCAGGGTGACAATCAGCCGAAAGGGGACGTACACTCCGTCCAGGTTTTCCCTTTCCGAGTGGAGAATGTGGCTGGTTTGGCATCCGTTCACGACTTGGAAATCGACGAGGGTCAAACGGTTGCCCGTGGCCTTGAGGTCATGTGCAACAACAGTGACACCGTTGTTGAGAACACAGAACCGGCTGCGATCGCCGGCTGCCAACGTTTGTCTGATATCCGCGTTGACATCGGTCTCGCCTTGAAAATCGCGAACGTTGTCAAAGAAGAGGGTTTTGCGAATTTCCCCTTCGTCGTCAGTTACCAGCTTGATGAATTCGCTGCCAGGAAGCACGCCAAGATAGGCCTCTCGAACTCCTTCCACCTCGGGTAGCGTGGTGCGGTTCTCAAATTGGACTGTCACCTCTAGAGCGGAATCGATGGCGCGCCAGTTGCTCTGCACTTCACTGGCACCCCAAACGTGAAAATCGACGCGCGAAAACAAGTTTGATCCCAGAAGTCGTTTTCGTGTATCGTCCATTTTCCGAACGATAGGCCCGCGATTATTCCATGTCCCGAGGGTTACGTAGTAGAGTCGGCATACCGGATTTTCGCGAAACCTGCTAGATTCTTGCAAGACTCGATGCAGTATATTCTGCTGATCTTCCAGGTTAGGGTGCGGCGGCTCGTCCTCTGTGAGTAGAGTGATCGATGCATCAGAGAAGATGCTTAAATCGCCCAAATCGAAACTCGGGGATGTCTTTACCTGGGTCATCGTGATCGACACTTCAATCGCCCCGCTGCCGGAAAGAGCGTCTTCCAATTCTGCCATGTCGGGGACTAGCTCGCCATTAATCGAGAGAGCGAAGCCATCGATTCCAAGGGTGCCGTCATCTCCGCAAGAGAAATCTTCTACACTGAACTGCTGGTCGTGATGGCGGGAGAGGACGATGAAGTTAACGAAGCGTTCGAAGGCGACATACTCCTTCAGGTGTCCAACGCCCGCATCTTTTGCCCAGCTTTCCATTAGCCCGCGAGTAACCCTGTCCATTGCCCCTCCGCGTACGCTCCACTTGACCCTCAGGGCCGTCTGGCGATGAGTGCATACAGTATCTAGGCGTGGGTGGGTGCGTACTGCTTTTGGCATGAGCGGGCCGCAGCCTGTGGTCAGAACGCTTCAGCTGTGCAGACGAAGCGGTATTACACGCCCGTTCGAGCTGATCCCGCCGCGCAACTTCCTGCGCGACAAGAAGCAGGAGTGGGAGGAGTACCGCAGCGAGGTCACGGCCTTCGAGCTGAAGAACCTGCTGCCGGTGCTGTAGGCGCAGTTCAGCGCATGCCGGCGCCCATGGGGTGCGTGTACGTGGCTTCGGGCCGACGGGGATCTCACCGTCGGCCCGAAGTTGATTCAGGGCGGGCGGGGCCGTCCCCGTATGACCGAGTCACCCCGCCTGCTCCCCGGCCAGGAGCACCAGTTTCCCGCGCACCCGGCCGCTCTCCCCGGCCCGGTGCGCGTCCGCGACCCCGTCGAGCGGGAACGTCCGCGTCACGGGGAGCGCGAAGCGGCCGGACTCGATCAGTGCGCCGATCCCGCCGAGGGAGTGGACCGCGCGGCCGGAGTCCCCGCGGCTGAACAGCACGCCGTGCTCCTGCGCGCCGCTGAAGTCCGCCAGTGTGACGACGTGTTCGGGGCCGTGCGCGAGAGCGATGAGCTCGGGCAGCACCCCGCTGCCGGCGACGTCGAGTGCGAGGCCGACACCGTCGGGAGCGAGTGCGCGCACCCGGTCGGTGAGCCCTTCGCCGTAGGTCACGGCCTCGGCTCCCAGCGAGCGCAGGTAGTCGTGGTTCGCCGGACCGGCGGTGCCGATGACGCGCGCGCCGCGCGCCACCGCCAGCTGGACGGCCGCGCTGCCGACGCTGCCCGAGGCGCCGTTGACGAGGAGCGTGCCGCCGCTCCGCACGCCCAACTGGTCGAGCGCGCGGGTGGCCGTCTCGACGGCGGCGGGCAGCGCGGCGGCCCCGGCGAAGTCGAGGGACGGCGGGACCGGCGCGTAGGAGGACAGCACCGCCAGCTCGGCCTGGGCCGCCCCCTCGTCGCAGAAGCCGAACACGCGGTCGCCCAGGGCCGTGTCCGTCACGCCCTCGCCGAGTTCGTCGACGTATCCCGCAGCCTCGTACCCCATGGTCTGGGGGAGTTCCGGGTCCATCAGGCCCGCGCGTTTCTTCCAGTCGCTCGCGTTGATGCCGGCGGAGCGGACCGCGATCCTGATCTGTCCCGGGCCGGGGTGCGGGTCGGGGAGGTCCACGATCTCCAGGACCTCCGGGCCCCCGAACCGGCTGAAACGGACTGCCCTCATCCTTCGCTCCTGACCTGGTCCCGTGCGTCCCGGCATGGCGCACCCCCCGCACACCGTACGCAGTTCTCCGTCCGGGCCCGGCACCGTACGCGTCCTCCGGGCGTGGGCGTGGGCGCGGGTGGCCGGGGCAGCTGTATTCCTGCGCCGGTGGCCGCGAGACCCCGGTGCGTGGGATGCGTCCGCGTCCCACGATCCGTTGCCGAGCTGAGGAGGGGCGGCGCATGACGACGATCGCCGTGACCGGACACATCGACCTGACCGAGGAGACCGTGCCGCTCGTGCGGGCAGCGCTGCGCGAGGTCCTCGGTCCGTACAGCGCGGGCCTCACCGGGGTGTCGTGCATCGCCGCGGGGGCCGATTCGCTCTTCGCGGAGGAGGTCAGCGCCATGGGCGGCCGCCTCGTCGTCGTCATACCGTCCCTCGACTACCGCGACGTCCATGTGAAGCCGCAGGACGGCCCGGTCTTCGACCACCTCTGCGAGGCCGCCGTCGAGGTGCACACCCTGCCGTACGAATCCGTCGGCCGCGCCGCCTACGAGGCCGCCAACTCCGAGCTGTTGAGACGTGCGGACCGGGTCGTCGCCGTGTGGGACGGGGCGCCGCCCTCCGGCCGGGGCGGCGGGACCGCCGACCTGGTCGAGGAGGCCCGCCGGGCGGGGGTGCCGGTGGACGTCGTGTGGCCCGACGGCGCCGCCCGGCGTGGCTGACCGTCCATCAGCGCCCGACTCACCTCCAGGGGCCGCCCGGCGCGGCCGACTCACCGTCCGCGGGTGGCCGACGACACCGCGAGGGCCAGGCCCCCGCACAGGACGGTCACGACGAGAGAGGCGAAGAACAGGGCGACCAGCCAGCCCGGGTTCCCTCCGGTGAGGGTCCCGTCCGCGGAGGCGCAGGCCACCTCCGTCGGGAAGCGCTGCCGGCGGATGTCGTGGCAGGTGTTGGGGAGGTCGTCGTTCACCGCGTACGCCTTGATCCAGCACAGGGCCCAGGCCGTCAGGAACACGCTCAGCGCGGTGAGCGTGATCCTGCGGAGCGGTCGGGGGCCCTCAGGAGAGGGTGCGGAGCGTGCCGGGGTCCCGGGTATGTCGGGCTGCGTCATGGCCGGAGGGTATCCGGGCGCCCCGTGGTGCGTACGCCGGTCAGCGCGGCGCGGGCGTCCCGCCCGCCGCGTCCGGGGACCCGGCGCCCGGAGCCCGGTCCTCCGTGCGGAAGTCCCGGCCCATCTCGTCGAGGATCTCGTCGATGACCTCGCCGGGCTCCCGGGCCAGGTCTTCCTCGATCCACATGCGCATCGCGATCCGGAGCGAGGAGAGGAAGGCGGCCGCCAGGACCATCGGCCGCACCGGCCCGCCGCCGGGCCCGCGGCGCAGGGCTATGGCGTCCGCCAGATCCCTCTCCATCGCCGCGTGGTTGCCCAGCTGGCGGGCGAGGAGCGAGGGGTGGCCCATGGCCAGCCTCGTGCGGACGGCCCACTCGCGCTCCGGGGGAGCGACGCGTTCGGAGAACTCCGCCACAGCCGCCCTGAGTGCGGTCCACGCGGGTTCGTCCGCGGGGCGCTCGCGGACGGCTCGGACCAGCGAGCCGATCTGCTGCTCCTCGCCGTAGAGGAGGGCGTCCTCCTTGTTGGTGAAGTAGTTGGAGAAGGTCCTGCGGGAGATGCCGGCCGCGTCCGCGACCGCCTCCACCGTCACGTGGTCGAAGCCGTTCTCGACGGTCAGGCGCAGTGTCGCCTCGTGCACGGCCTGCCGGGTGGCTGCCTTCTTGCGCTCGCGCAGTCCCACAGAGCTCTCCATACGGCCATTATCTACCGCCTCCACGTGGTGTGCGGCGGGCAGAATCCGGCGGGGCCCACGTCCCGACGCGCATGTGCGGTGAGGCACCGGCATGAGGCCGCGGACGCGCGGACGCGCGCCCCGTACCTGCCGATGCGCACCGCCGGCACGGGTACCGCTCCTTCGGGGGTCGGGTAGTCTGACCCCTCCCGAGACCGGGACCGACCCAGGAGGTGAGACCCATCAACGCTGTCGCAGGACGGGTGCTCACCTCTCGTCGTCGCCGGCCCCGACGGGTCTGAGCGGCCGCGGAGCGCCCATCGGTTTTTCCCGAAAGGCTCCGCCCCATGCAGGAATTCCCTCCGCTCGATCTCTCCGCAGTCGTCACCACGCTGCGCGCCGCAGGCTGTGTATTCGCCGAGGACGAGGCCGGCCTTCTCCTCTCCACGGCCGACGGACCCGCCGAACTCGCCGCCATGGTCGAGCGGCGCGCGGCCGGCCTCCCGCTCGAACACGTCCTGGGCTGGGCCGAGTTCTGCGGGCTGCGGATCGCGGTCGACCCCGGGGTCTTCGTGCCCCGCAGGCGTACCGAGTTCCTCGTCGGGCAGGCCGCCGCCCTCGCTCCGGAGCGGGCGGTCGTCGTCGACCTGTGCTGCGGTTCGGGGGCGCTGGGCGCCGCCCTGACCGCCTCGCTGCCCGGGGCCGAACTGCACGCCGCCGACGTCGAACCCGCGGCGGTGCGCTGCGCGCGGCGCAACGTCGGTGACCGGGGGACGGTCTACGAGGGCGACCTGTTCGAGCCCCTGCCGCGCTCCCTGCGCGGACGCGTCGACGTCCTCCTCGCCAACGTCCCGTACGTGCCGACGGGTGACGTCGCGCTGCTGCCCCCGGAGGCACGCATCCACGAGCCGCGCGTGGCGCTCGACGGCGGTGGCGACGGCCTCGACGTCATGCGGCGCGTGGCCGCGGAGGCGGCGTCCTGGCTGGCACCGGGAGGCAGTCTGCTGGTCGAGGCCAGTGAGCGGCAGGCGGCGCGGGCCCAGGAGGCGCTGCGCGGCAGCGGGCTGATCCCGCGCGTCGTCGTCTCCGAGGAGTGGTACGCCACCGTCGTCATCGGTACGCGCCCGCGCTGACGGCCGTCCCGCGATCCCCTGCGGGCTGAGGGCCGTCCCGCGATCCCCGGCGGGCGCGGGCGTCACGGATCACGGGACCGGCGCCACGGCACCGGCGCTCAGCCGTCCGGACGGGCCGTGGGCTTCCTCCACCCCCGTCCGGGCGGGCCTGGAGGAAGCCGGGCCTGCGCCCCCTCTCCGTATTCACCCGCACAGGGCTAGGCTCGAAGGGCGGACATGTGGGGTCGGCTGGCGGGAGAACACGGAATGACGACGGTGCCGGGACGCAGGAGCAGTACGTTCACCAGGCTGCTGCGGCACGGCTTCACCGATCCGTCCGCCGCCGAGAGACTGCTCGATCTGCCCGAACTGTCGTCCGTACGGGCCGATCCGGTCCTCTTCGACGCGCTCGGGGCGACCGCGGACCCCGATCTCGCGCTGAACAGCCTCGTGCGGCTCGTGGAGGCCGAGGAGCCCGCCGAGCGGCAGGTCCTCCTCGACACCCTCGTCACGGCCAAACCGCTGCGGGACCGGCTCCTCGGCGCACTGGGCGCCTCGGAGGCGCTCGGGGACCATCTGGCGCGGCATCCGCACGACTGGCACGCCCTCGTCACGTACGAGGCCACCGACCTGCACCCCGGAGTCCCCGAGTTCGAACGCATGCTCGACGACGTGGTGGACCCGGACGGGCTGCGGGTCGCCTACCGCAGGTCCCTGCTGTCCATCGCGGCCCGCGACGTGTGCGGGACGACGGACGTCGCCCAGGTCGCCGCCGAGCTGGCCGACCTCGCGACGGCCACCCTGCGGGCCGCACTCGCCATCGCGGGCGCCGCGGCCCCCGCCGACGCCGCGCAGTGCCGGCTGGCCGTCATCGCGATGGGCAAGTGCGGCGGGCACGAGCTGAACTACGTGTCCGACGTCGACGTGATCTTCGTGGGCGAGCCCGTCGCCGGGGCGGAGGAGAGCGGCGCCCTGCAGGCCGCCACCCGCCTCGCCGCCCACATGATGCGCATCTGCTCCGACACCACCGTCGAGGGCACCATCTGGCCCGTGGACGCCAACCTCCGCCCGGAGGGCCGCAACGGGCCCCTGGTGCGGACCCTGTCCTCCCACCTGGCCTACTACCAGCGCTGGGCGAAGACCTGGGAGTTCCAGGCCCTGCTGAAGGCCCGGCCGGTGGCCGGCGACCCCGGCCTCGGCGCGGAGTATGTCGCCGCCGTGTCACCGCTGGTGTGGCAGGCCGCGGAACGGGAGAACTTCGTCGGCGACGTGCAGAAGATGCGCCGCCGGGTCGTCGACAACATCCCCGTCGACCGGATCGACCGTGAGCTCAAGCTCGGCCCCGGCGGGCTGAGGGACGTCGAGTTCGCCGTGCAGCTCCTGCAGCTCGTCCACGGCCGCAGCGACAGCACCCTGCACTCCGGGTCCACGCTGGAGGCCCTGCGCGCCCTCGCGGCCGGCGGCTACGTCGGCCGGGCCGACGCCGCCCAGCTGGACGAGGCCTACCGCTTCCTGCGCGCCATGGAGCACCGCATCCAGCTCTACCGGCTGCGCCGCACGCACCTGGTCCCCGAGGACGAGGCCGACCTGCGGCGGCTCGGGCGCTCGCTCGGGCTGCGCACGGACCCGGTCGCCGAAATCAACCGGGCGTGGCGCCGGCACGCGTCCGTGGTGCGGCGGCTGCACGAGAAGCTCTTCTACCGGCCGCTCCTGGACGCGGTCGCCCAGCTCGCCCCCGGTGAGAGCAGGCTCAGCCCCAAGGCCGCCGTCGTACGCCTCGAAGCCCTCGGCTACGCCGACCCCGCGGCGGCGCTCCGGCATCTGGAGGCCCTGTCGTCCGGGGTGTCCCGCAAGGCGGCCATCCAGCGCACGCTGCTGCCGGTGCTGCTCGGCTGGTTCGCGGACTCCGCCGACCCGGACGCGGGACTCCTCGGCTTCCGGCAGGTCTCCGACGCGCTCGGCAAGACCCCCTGGTACCTGCGCCTCCTGCGCGACGAGGGCGCCGCCGCCGAGAACCTCGCCCGGGTGCTGTCCGCCGGGCGCCTCGCCCCCGACCTGCTGATGCGGGCCCCGGAGGCCGTCGCGATCCTCGGCGACCCCGAAGGGCTGAAGCCGCGCCGGCGCGAGCACCTGGACCAGGAGGTGCTCGCCGCGGTAGGCCGGGCGCAGGGCGCCGAGGCGGCGGTCGCGGTGGCGCGCGGGGTGCGGCGGCGGGAGCTGTTCCGCACGACGGCGGCCGACCTCATCGGCTCGTACGGCACCGAGGACAGCCCGGCGGAACCCGATCCCGGCGCGCTGGTGGACCGGGTGGGCTCGGCGGTCACCGACCTGAACGCGGCCACGCTCTCCGGGGCCCTGCGCGCCGCGGTCCGCGCCCGGTGGGGGGACACCCTGCCGACCCGGTTCGCCGTCATCGGGATGGGCCGCTTCGGCGGGCACGAGCTGGGGTACGGCTCCGACGCCGACGTCCTGTTCGTGCACCAGCCCCGGGAAGGGGTCGACGACGAGGAGGCGACGCGGGCCGCCAACACCGTCATCACCGAGATGCGCAGGCTCCTGGAACTGCCGACCGCCGATCCGCCGCTCCTCATCGACGCCGACCTCCGTCCCGAGGGCAAGAGCGGCCCCCTCGTCCGCACCCTGAAGTCGTACGCGGCGTACTACCGGCGGTGGTCGCTGGTCTGGGAGAGCCAGGCGCTGCTCCGCGCCGAGCCGATGGCCGGTGACGCGGACCTGGGCCAGGAGTTCGTCGAGCTGATCGACCCGCTGAGGTATCCGGTCGAGGGCCTCGGGGACGACGCCGTGCGCGAGATCCGCCGGCTCAAGGCGCGCATGGAGTCCGAGCGGATGCCGCGCGGCGCCGACCCGACGCTCCACACCAAGCTGGGCCGGGGCGGGCTGAGCGACGTCGAGTGGACCGTGCAGCTGATGCAGATGCAGCACGGCTGGGCCGAGCCCGGGCTCCGGACCACGCGCACCCGGGAGGCCCTCGCGGCGGCGTGCGCGGCGGACCTGATCCCGGCCGAGGAGGCGCAGACGCTGGACGAGGCCTGGGTCCTCGCCTCACGGGTGCGCAACGCGGTGATGCTGGTGCGCGGCCGGCCGGGCGACACCTTCCCCTCGAACCCGCGCGAACTGACCGCGGTGGGGCGCTACCTCGGGTACGAGCCGGGGCACGTCGGCGACATGCTGGACGACTACCGGCGGATCACCCGGCGGGCACGGGCCGTCGTCGAGGAGAGGTTCTACGGCGCGCTCGGCTGAGCGGCCCCGGCCTCCGGGCCGGGCGCACGTCGGGAGGGTCCGCGTGAAGGGGTTGTCCGCCCGGAGCGCTCCGGGAAGGGCTGTCCGGAGGGTTCCGGCGGGGTCAGGCCTTCTCGGCGGCGCTCGACGCGGTGGCGCGCGGACGCACGCGTGGCCCGGGATTGCGGCGCAGCGCGCGCAGGCGTCCGGCGCGGGTGGCGACCTGTTTCGGCAGGCGGTGCGGCAGCACGCCGTACCAGGCGTACGAAAGCGCGAGGCCGAAGCTCAGGCACACCATGCCGCCCACCGCGTCCAGCCAGAAGTGGTTGGCGGTCGCCACGATCACGACCAGCGTGGCCATGGGGTAGAGCAGGCCCAGGATGCGCGCCCAGGGCGCGGACGCCAGGGCGAAGATGGTCAGGCCGCACCACAGGGACCAGCCGATGTGCATCGACGGCATCGCCGCGTACTGGTTCGACATGTGCTTGAAGTTGCCCGAGGCCATCGACCCCCAGGTCTGGTGCAGCATCACGGTGTCGAAGAACCCCCCGCCGCTCATCAGCCGGGGCGGGGCCAGCGGGTAGAGGTAGTAGCCGAGGAGTGCCACGGCGGTCGTCGCGAACAGGACGAGGCGGGTGGCCGCGTAACGGCCTGGATGGCGGCGGAACAGCCAGATGAGCACACCGATGGTCACGACGAAGTGCAGTGTCGCGTAGTAGTAGTTCATCGACACGATCAGCCATGTCACCGAATTGACGGCGTGGTTGACCGATTCCTCGAAGGCGAGTCCGAGGCTGTGCTCGACCGACCAGATCCAGTCGGCGTTCCGCAGGGCCGCGTCCTTCTGCTCCGGTACCGCGTTGCGCACCAGTGAGTACAGCCAGTAACTGACCGCGATGAGCAGGATCTCGAACCAGAGGCGCGGACGGCGCGGGGCCCGGAGGGTCGTGAGCGAGAACCGGGTGCGCAGGCGTGACCCGCTGACCGCGCGCGTGGAACCGGACTCCGTCCCTCCGTCCGCGACGGGTGACGGGGTGGCCGCCGTGCGGTCCTGCTGTGTGGTCACGTGCGATTCACCCATAGGCGCAGAGTCTGCCAGATACGTCCCCCTCCGCCCGATGATCCTACGGACGGGTTCGGCTTGCACGTTCTGTTCCTCACGGGCGGGGGCGGCCTGCCGGGGACGGGCCCGGCCCGGAGGCCGTCGAACCGCGTACGACCAGCTCGGGCATGAACACGAACTCGCTGTGGGGTGCGGGCGTGCCACCGATCTCCTCCAGCAGCGTGCGCACGGCGGCCTGGCCCATCGCCGTCACCGGCTGACGGATCGTGGTCAGCGGCGGGTCGGTGAACGCTATGAGGGGGGAGTCGTCGTAGCCGACCACCGAGAGGTCCCTCGGGACCTCCATCGACAGCCTGCGCGCCGCCCGGATCGCGCCCAGCGCCATCATGTCGCTCGCGCACACCACCGCGGTGCACCCGCGCTCGATCAGCGCAGAGGCGGCTGCCTGGCCGCCTTCGAGCGTGTACAGGGAGTGCTGGATCAACTCCTCCACGGCACCGGCCGTGAGATCCAGCTGCTCCTGCATCGTGGCGTGAAATCCCTCTATCTTGCGGAGCACCGGCACGAAGCGCTTGGGTCCGACCGCCAGGCCGATGCGCTGGTGGCCCAGGGCCACCAGGTGCGTCACCGCGAGCCGCATCGCCGCCCGGTCGTCGGGGGAGATGAACGGCGCCTGCACCTTGGGGGAGAAGCCGTTGACCAGCACGAACGGGACGCCCTGGGCCCGCAGTTGCTCGTAGCGCTGCATGTCCGCCGAGGTGTCGGCGTGCAGCCCCGAGACGAAGATGATGCCCGAGACCCCCCGGTCGACGAGCATCTCGGTGAGCTCGTCCTCGGTGGAGCCGCCCGGCGTCTGGGTCGCCAGCACCGGCGTGTAGCCCTGCCTGGTCAGCGCCTGGCCGATCACCTGGGCCAGGGCCGGGAAGATGGGGTTCTCCAGCTCGGGCGTGATCAGGCCGACCAGGCCCGCGCTGCGCCGGCGCAGGCGCACGGGACGTTCGTAGCCGAGCACGTCGAGCGCCGCGAGGACGGATTCGCGGGTGGCCGCTGCGACACCGGGCTTGCCGTTCAGAACGCGGCTGACCGTCGCTTCGCTGACCCCCGCCTGAGTTGCGATATCGGCAAGCCGTGCGGTCATGAGGGGACTGTACCGGGCGCGTGTCGGATTGCCCACCATGCGCGGTATTCGGGCAGTCCGACCCGGTCGGCAGCGCCTTCGGGGCCCGCGGCGGCAATTTCTTGCAAGAGCTTGCGGACGGTTCTCCGCCCACCCGATCCGATCGTCCTACCGGCGGACGCATGGTCCTGGCCAGGCATGGGCAGGCATCCGCCGGTTCCGTCAAGAGGCTTGACGGCAACCTTGCGGACACGCCAATGTAACGATCGCCGGTGCTTGCAGAAATCTTCCGCAAGGTCTTTCGGTCGTCTTTCATCCTTGTTACGTTCACGTCGACCCGGCGCCGCGACGGAGCGGTACGGCAGTTGAAGGAGTTCAGATGCGACGTGGCATAACGGCCACCGCCCTGGTCGCGGCCCTGGCGCTCGCGGCGACCGCCTGCGGCAGCGACGACGAGTCCGGCGGCAGCAAGAGCTCGGGCGAGCTCTCCGGCACGGTGACGTGGTGGGACACCTCGACCGTCGGCAGCGAGGACAAGGTCTTCAAGAAGCTCGCCGAGGGGTTCGAGAAGAAGCACCCGAAGGTCGACGTCAAGTACGTCAACGTCCCCTTCGGTGAGGCGCAGAACAAGTTCAAGAACGCCGCCCAGGCCGGTGCCGGTGCCCCCGACGTCATCCGCTCCGAGGTCGCCTGGACCCCCGAGTTCGCCGACCTCGGCTACCTCGCCCCGCTGGACGGCACCGCCGCGCTGAAGGACCAGGACGACTTCCTGGAGCAGGCGGCCGCGTCCACGAAGTACAAGGACAAGACCTACGCGGTCCCGCAGGTCATCGACTCCATGGGCATCTTCTACAACAAGAAGATCTTCGCGGACGCCGGTGTCGAGGTCCCCAAGAACATCGCCGACCTCAAGACCGTCTCCAAGACGATCAAGGACAAGACCGGCAAGACCGGCCTCTACCTCCGCGGCGACGACGCGTACTGGTTCCTCTCCTTCCTCTACGGCGAGGGCGGCGACCTGGTCGACGCCTCCTCCAAGTCCGTCACCGTGGACAAGCCCGAGGGCGTCAAGGCCTTCAAGACCGTCAAGGACCTCGTCGACTCCGGCGCAGCGAAGACCGACGCCACCGACGGCTGGGAGAACATGCAGTCGTCGTTCAAGGACGGCAAGGTCGCGATGATGATCAACGGCCCCTGGGCCGTCGCCGACACCCTGACCGGCAAGGAGTTCGCCGACAAGGCGAACCTCGGCATCGCCCCGGTCCCGGCCGGCTCCGCCGGACAGGGCGCCCCGCAGGGCGGTCACAACCTGGCCGTGTACGCGGGCTCCAAGAACCTGGACGCCTCCTACGCGTTCGTCGAGTACATGACCTCGGTGGAGACCCAGGCGCAGACCGCCGGTGAGCTGAACCTGCTCCCGACCCGCACCTCGGCCTACGCCAAGGAGCAGGCCGTCCACAGCGAGATCGTGCAGTTCTTCAAGCCCGTCGTCGAGACCGCCGTCGAGCGCCCCTGGATCCCGGAGACCGGCAGCCTCTTCGCGCCGCTCGTCACCGAGTACACCAAGGTGCTCACCGGCCAGACCACGCCGGAGAAGGCCGCCTCGACGACCGGCGACTCCTACCGCAAGCTCCTCAAGGGCTGGAAGTAACTCAGGAAGGCAGGCCGGCTGATGGCTGTCCACACCAGCCAGTCGGTGGCGAAGGCCGCGGGCGACGACGTCGCCCGCGGCCGGAGCCGCGGTACTGGTCAATCCGCTCCACCGAGCAGGCTCCGGCGGGCCATGTCGGTCCACTGGTACGCCTGGACCATGGTCGCCCCGGTCGTGATCGTGATCGGCGTGATCATCGGATACCCGCTGGTCCGCGGCATCTACCTGTCGCTGACCGACGCGAACGAGCGCAACGTCGCCCGGTCCATCGGTGTCAACGAACTGCCCGCCACCTACGAGTTCGTGGGCGTCGACAACTACGTCGACGCGCTGACGGGTACCCAGTTCCTCGGCACGCTCGGCTGGACACTGGTGTGGACGGTCTCCTGCGTGGGCATCACGTTCTGCCTGGGCATGGGCCTCGCCAACATCCTCAACCGCCGCATCGCCGGACGCTCCGCCTACCGCATGGCCCTGATCCTGCCCTGGGCCATCCCCGGCTTCGTCTCGGTGTTCGCCTGGCGCTTCCTCTACAACGAGGACCGCGGGCTGCTCAACAAGATCCTCGGCGGCGCCGGGATCGACGGCATACCGTGGCTCAACGACCCCACGTGGGCCAAGCTGTCGGTCATCGCCGTCAACGTCTGGCTCGGCGTGCCGTTCATGATGGTCGCCCTCCTCGGCGGGCTGCAGTCGATCCCCGCGGAGCACTACGAGGCCGCGGAGATGGACGGCGCCACCGCCTGGCAGCGCTTCCGGCACATCACCCTGCCCGGGCTGCGCCCGGTGTCCACGACGGTGATCCTGCTCTCCACCATCTGGACCTTCAACATGTTCCCCGTGATCTTCCTGCTGACCCGCGGCGGACCCGGTGAGGCCACGCAGATCCTGGTGACGCAGGCGTACAAGTTCTCGTTCGAGATCAGCCCGCGCGACTTCGCGCAGTCCTCCACCTGGGGCGTGCTGATCCTCGTACTCCTGATGCTCTTCGCCATGGTGTACCGGCGAGTGCTCCGCACGCAGGGAGACAACTGGTGACCACCGCCACGGCAACCCCGAGCCGGCACGGCGCGCGCAAGGTCCGCCGCCGCGGCGACCGCTCGCCGGCCGCCTCCGTCGCCCTGCACCTCACCCTGATCATCGCCTCGGTGATCGCGGTCTTCCCGGTGCTGTGGGTCCTGCTGACCTCCCTGAAGCCGGCCAGGTTCGCGACGACGACGGACTTCTTCCGCGAGACGACGTTTCAGAACTACACGAACCTCATCAAGGACACCGAGTTCCTGAGCTGGTTCGGCAACTCGGTCGTCGTCGCCGGACTCTCCACCGTCATCGGGGTCTTCGTCTCCGCCACCACCGGTTACGCCGTCAGCCGCTTCCGCTTCCCCGGCAAGCGCGGGCTGATGTGGACGCTGCTGATCACCCAGATGTTCCCGGTCGCCGTCCTGATCGTGCCGATCTACAACATCATGTCGACCATCGGCCTGCTCAACCAGCCGGCCGGCCTCGTCATCACCTACCTCACCATCTCGGTGCCGTTCTGCGCCTGGATGATGAAGGGCTTCTTCGACACGATCCCCATGGAGATCGACGAGTCGGGGCAGGTCGACGGGCTCACCCCCTTCGGCACGTTCTGGCGGCTCATCCTGCCGCTCGCCAAGCCCGGCCTCGCCGTCACCGCGTTCTACTCCTTCATCACCGCCTGGGGCGAAGTGGCCTATGCCTCCGCCTTCATGGTCGGCGACGAGAACCTCACACTCGCCGGCGGACTGCAGAAGTTCGTCAACCAGTACGGCGCCCAGTGGGGCCCGATGACCGCGGCGTCCGTGCTCATCGCCATCCCCGCCGCACTGGTCTTCCTCTTCGCGCAGAAGCACCTCGTCACCGGCATGTCCGCCGGAGCCGTCAAGGGCTGACGCGCCCAGTCCGCACGACCGCACGCCACGTCACGGCGGCGCCGGATCCCCGACCCGGTCCCGGCGCCGCCCCCCACCCAGACACCCCAGGGACGACATGACCCAGCACCTCGCTGCCCCCTCCACCGGCACGTCCGACGACGCCCCGGGCCACCGCACCGGCTGGTGGCAGGACGCGGTGATCTACCAGGTCTACCCGCGGAGCTTCGCCGACGGAAACGGCGACGGCATGGGCGACCTCACGGGTGTCACCGCCCGGCTCCCGTACCTGAGGGACCTCGGCGTCGACGCCGTCTGGCTCAGCCCCTTCTACGCCTCGCCGCAGGCCGACGCCGGCTACGACGTCGCCGACTACCGGGCGATCGACCCCATGTTCGGCACGCTCCACGACGCCGACGCACTGATCCGCGAGGCCCACGGCCTGGGTCTGCGCATCATCGTCGACCTGGTGCCCAACCACTCCTCCGACCAGCACGAGTGGTTCAAGCGCGCCCTCGCCGAGGGTCCCGGCTCCGCGCTGCGCGAGCGCTACCACTTCCGCCCCGGCAAGGGCGTGGACGGCGAACTCCCGCCCAACGACTGGGAGTCCATCTTCGGCGGACCCGCCTGGACGCGCACCACCGACCCGGACGGCACACCCGGCGAGTGGTACCTGCACCTCTTCGCGCCCGAACAGCCCGACTTCAACTGGGAACACCCCGCCGTCGCCGACGAGTTCCGCTCGATCCTGCGCTTCTGGCTCGACATGGGCGTCGACGGCTTCCGCGTCGACGTCGCCCACGGCCTGGTCAAGGCCGAGGGACTGCCCGACCTCGGGTCCCGCGACCAGCTGAAGCTGCTGGGCAGCGCCGACGACGGCATGCCGTTCTTCGACCAGGACGGTGTGCACGCGATCTACCGCAGCTGGCGCACCATCCTCGACGAGTACCCCGGCGACCGCATCCTGGTCGCCGAGGCGTGGACCCCCACCGTCGAACGCACCGCCAACTACGTGCGCCCCGACGAGATGCACCAGGCCTTCAACTTCCAGTACCTGTCGACCGCGTGGGACGCCGACGAACTCCGCGCCGTCATCGACACCTCGCTCGACGCGATGCGTCCGGTCGGCGCGCCCACCACCTGGGTGCTGTCCAACCACGACGTCACCCGGCACGCCACCCGCTTCGCCAACCCGCCGGGCCTGGGCACCCAGATCCGTACCCCCGGTGACCGCGAACTCGGCCTGCGCAGGGCGCGCGCCGCGACCCTGCTGATGCTGGCGCTGCCCGGCTCCGCCTACGTCTACCAGGGCGAGGAGCTCGGCCTCCCCGACGTCACCGACCTGCCCGACGAGGTGCGCCAGGACCCGTCGTACTTCCGGGCCGAGGGGCAGGACGGCTTCCGCGACGGCTGCCGGGTGCCGATCCCGTGGACCCGCGGAGGCAGCTCCTACGGCTTCGGCAGCGGCGGCAGCTGGCTCCCGCAGCCCGACAGCTGGGGCGAGCTGTCCGTCGAGGCGCAGAGCGGCGCGGAGGGCTCCACGCTGGAGCTGTACCGGGCCGCGATCGCCGCCCGCCGTGAGCACCCCGGACTCGGCGCCGGCACGGACGTCGAGTGGCTGGACGCCCCCGAAGGCGTACTCGCCTTCGGCCGCCCCGGCTTCGTGTGCACCGTCAACACCACGGGCGCCCCCGTGCGGATCACCGTCCCCGGCGTCCCTCTGCTCGCCGGCGGACCGGTCGCCGTCGACGGCGGCACGGTCGGCCTGCCCGCCGACACCACGGTGTGGTGGACGGTGTGACCGTCCCCGCACCCAGGACCGGCCCGGCGCTGCGGCTCGCCGACATCGCCGGACAGGCGGCAGTCAGCGAGGCCACCGTCAGCCGTGTCCTGAACGGGAAACCGGGCGTCGCGGACACCACGCGTCAGCGGGTGCTCGCGGCGCTCGACATCCTGGGCTACGAGCGCCCCGTACGGCTGCGGCAGCGCAGCGCCGGCCTGATCGGGCTGGTCACGCCCGAACTGACCAACCCGATCTTCCCGGCCTTCGCGCAGTCCGTGGAGCAGGTGCTCGCGGGGCACGGTTACACGCCTGTGCTCTGCACCCAGCTCCCCGGCGGCGCGACCGAGGACGAGCTCGTCGAACAGCTCGTGGAGCGAGGCGTCGGCGGGATCGTGTTCCTGTCCGGGCTGCACGCCGACACCTCGGCGGACCCGGCGAGGTACGCGGCGCTCAGCGACCGGGGCGTGCCGTTCGTCCTCATCAACGGCTACAACGAGCGCATCAGCGCCCCGTTCGTCTCGCCCGACGACCAGGCCGCCGTACGGATGGCCGTCGGGCACCTCGCCGAACTCGGTCACCGGCGGATCGGCCTGGCCATCGGGCCGCAGCGCTACGTGCCCTCCCGGCGCAAGCGCGACGGCTTCGTCGACGCGGCCGCAGAGGTGCTGGGGATGGGCCGGGAGGAGGCCGAACTCCTGGTCTGCTCCACGCTGTTCAGCGTCGAGGGCGGCCAGGTCGCGGCCGGGGCGCTGCTCGACCGCGGCTGCACGGGAATCGTGTGCGGCAGCGACCTGATGGCGCTCGGGGTCGTCAGGGCGGCCCGGGGGAGAGGACTCGACGTCCCGCGCGACGTCTCCGTCGTCGGCTTCGACGACTCCCAGCTCATCGCCTTCACCGACCCGCCCCTGACGACCGTGCGCCAGCCGGTGCAGGCGATGGCGGCGGCGGCCGTGGGCGCGCTGCTGGAGGAGATAGGCGGCAGCCCCGTGCAGCGCACGGAGTACGTGTTCCAGCCCGAGCTGGTGGTACGGGGGTCCACCGCGGCGGTGCGGAGCGCCTGACGCCGAGCGGGGGCGGGAGGCGGGAGGGGCCGGGTCCGGAGGGGGGACCCGGCCCCTCTCAGCGCTCCGAGGCGTAGGTCAGGAAGGCGTCCCATGTGGTGGGGGCGAACTCGAGAAGCGGGCCCCGGGCATTCTTGGAGTCGCGCACGTGCACGGTTCCGGGCGTGGTCGCCACCTCGACGCACTCATTGCTGTTACTGCTGTCGCTGTAGCTGCTCTTGGACCACTCCAGCTCCGTGTACTCTCCGGCGGAGGGCTTGCGGGTCATGTCTCTCCTAGCACCTGCTCGATGAAGGCCAGCGACTCCCGAGGCGTGAGAGCCTGAGCCCGGATGATGCCACACCGTAGTTCGATGATTCGGAGATGCTTCGGGTCGGAGACCGGGCGGCTCCCGAAGTCGCCCTCGGAGCGTCCTACGGCTGAGCCGTCCCCGAATTTCAGTACCTGCATCTCCCCTCCCATACCTGCGTGGTCATCGCGTTCAGTCGGCATGACCTGGATTTCTACGTTCCGCAACTGCCCCAGGATCAGGAGGCGTTCAAGCTGGCCACGCATCACCATTCTGCCCCCGAGGTGGCGCCGGAGCGTCACCTCTTCCTGCACGAAACTGAGCTCAGGTGCGGGTGACCGCTCGAAAATCGACTGTCGGGCCAGGCGAGCGGCCACGAGCCGTTCCACCTCGTCCGCAGTGAATGCCGGGCGGCGCATCCCGAAGAGTGCCCGCGCGTACTCCTCCGTCTGCACAAGGCCATGGAGGTTGTGGCTGCCGTAGGCCGAGAGTTCCATCGCTCTGGCCTCCAGCTTCGCCAGTTCCCGAATCTTCTTCGGATACCGGACCTCCGCCAACTCCCGCTTCAGCATGGCGAGCTTCCCGCCCGCCCCCAGCACGTCGTCCGCGCGGTCCAGGAACTCCGGCCGGGGGATGCGGCGGCCACCCTCGACCTTGTAGACCAGGTCCTCGCCGTACCCGATCGCGGCCCCGAACTCGCCGGCCCGCATGCCCGCCGACTCCCGCCAGGCCTTGATCTGACGGCCTACGGAGGCGACCAGCGCCGCTCCCGACTCGTCATCGGGGTCGACCTCCCAACCCGGTTCGTCCGCTCCCTCGCCGCCGCCTGACGTACCGACCTGCTCCACGCTCATCCGTGCCCCACTTCCGACGCGCCTGCGGTTCTCCACCAACCTCTGTCGTCCCCGGCTGGTCACCCTGGACAGCCGGGACAGCACCGGACAAGGACTGGACAATCACCGTACGTAACCGCCTTGTCGCTCTTCACGGTAGGCAGGCGGGTCCAGGCTGGGAGGCGTGACCCAAGAAATCACCCGAACCGAACATTCCGCTCCGACACGGCAGTTCACGGTGCTGCTCTCTCCCACCCGCCGGGGGGCCAGGCTCGCCCGATTGCTCGCCACCGCCCATCTGGGCCACTGGGGGCTGCCCGCGGAACCGGCCGCCCACATCGTGGCCGAACTGGCCGCGAACGCCATCGCGCACGGCCGCGTACCGGGCCGGGACTTCAGGCTGTGTCTCGCGGTCCATCGCGGTGCGCTGCTGCGGATCGAGGTGACCGACGCGCGGGGCGAACGACTGCCTCCCGCGCCCGAGGCCGTCGGCCTGCCGGCCGGGGAGGCGGAGTCGGGGCGCGGCCTGCTGATCGTCGGGGCGCTCGCTGACCGCTGGGGCACCGATGCGGGGCCCGCCCCGCGCAAGACGGTGTGGGCCGAAGTCGACCTCGTGCGGTGACCGCCCCACCGGGTCGCGCGAGCGCGCGGTCCGGTGGGCTGTGACGTCGGGGTCTCTCGTTCGGATCATGCTGGGCTCGCGCGCCCCCGTGTCGGGCCTGGCCATCGACTCCGTTCTCCGGCAAGCGTGACCTCGCAGCGCACAGGAGAGGCCCGGACGTCGGCCCGGGATGGGCCGGCGGGGAAGCGACGTCCGGGCCCCTCCGTGGCGTGACCGGCCCGGCCGGACGGGCGCGTGGGGTCCGGGGTGCCGGACCCCCGGCCGGCCGGACCGGAGTCGGGATGAACTTAACAGCCCCGCAATAAGTTGCGTAAGCCCTTGCAGGTGGCGATCTCCCGTATTTCACAGATGTGAGCGGGAGGTGATCGTGTCGTGTCACGGGGGTTGACCGGGACTGGCCGGACTCGTACGGTCTGCCGCACCGAAGGTTTTGCATTCTTGCTGCAAGAACCTTCAAGGCCTTGGACGGCACGGCGCGTTGCCACGTGAGGCTGCTCCGCCATCCCCCGCACCTCCCCCACCGCAGGAGGAAAGTCATGGCACGCAGATCCCTGTCTGCCGCGCTCGCCCTCGCCACGGGCGCCGCCGTCCTCGCCATACCCGCCGGCACCGCCCAGGCCGCGCCGCCCGGCGGCAAGGACGTCACCGCCGTGATGTTCGAGTGGAAGTTCGCCTCCGTGGCGAAGGCCTGCACCGACAGCCTCGGGCCCGCCGGTTACGGCTTCGTCCAGGTCTCCCCGCCCCAGGAGCACATCCAGGGCGGCCAGTGGTGGACCTCGTACCAGCCCGTCAGCTACAAGATCGTCGGACGTCTCGGCGACCGCACCGCCTTCGCGAACATGGTGAACACCTGCCATTCCGCGGGCGTGAAGGTCATCGCCGACTCGGTCATCAACCACATGTCGGCCGGTTCGGGCACCGGCACGGGTGGCTCCTCGTACGGCAAGTACGACTACCCGGGGCTCTACTCGGTCAACGACATGAACGACTGCCAGGCGCAGATCAGCAACTACGGCGACCGCGCCAACGTCCAGAACTGCGAACTGGTCGGTCTGGCCGACCTGGACACGGGCGAGGACTACGTACGCGGCAGGATCGCCGGTTACCTCAACGACCTGCTGTCCCTCGGCGTCGACGGCTTCCGGATCGACGCCGCCAAGCACATGCCGGCCGCCGACCTCGCGAACATCAAGTCCCGGCTGAGCAACACCGGCGTCTACTGGAAGCACGAGGCGATCCACGGAGCCGGCGAGGCGGTGTCGCCCTCGGAGTACCTCGGCAGCGGCGACGTGCAGGAGTTCCGCTACGCCCGCAGCCTCAAGCAGGTCTTCAACAACGAGAACCTCGCCAACCTCAAGAACTTCGGCGAGGGCTGGGGCTTCATGGAGTCGGGGAAGTCCGCGGTCTTCGTCGACAACCACGACACCGAGCGCGGCGGGGACACCCTGAACTACAAGGACGGCGCCAAGTACACCCTGGCGAGCGTCTTCATGCTGGCGTACCCCTACGGCTCCCCGGACGTCCACTCCGGCTACGAGTGGTCCGACAAGGACGCGGGTCCGCCCAACGGCGGCCAGGTCAACGCCTGTTACAGCGACGGCTGGAAATGCCAGCACGCCTGGCGCGAGATCTCCTCCATGGTCGGCTTCCGCAACGCCGCCCGCGGTCAGGCCGTCTCGAACTGGTGGGACAACGGCGGCGACCAGATCGCCTTCGGCCGCGGCTCCAAGGCCTACGTGGCGATCAACCACGAAGGCTCCTCGCTGACCCGGACCTTCCAGACCTCACTGCCCGCCGGTGACTACTGCGACGTCCAGTCCGGCAGGGGCGTCACCGTCAACGGTTCCGGCCAGTTCACCGCCACCCTGGGCGCCGGCACCGCCGTGGCCCTGCACGCCGGAGCCCGGACCTGCGCCGGCGGCGGCACGACCCCCGACCCGGACCCGGGCAACGGACAGTCCGGAGCCTCCTTCGGCGTCAACGCCACCACCCAGCTCGGCCAGAACATCTACGTCACCGGGAACCAGCCGGCCCTCGGCAACTGGGCGCCCGGCAGCGCCCTGAAGCTCGACCCGGCGACGTACCCCGTGTGGAAGCTCGACGTGGCCCTGCCCGCCGGGACCTCGTTCGAGTACAAGTACCTCCGCAAGGACGCGAGCGGCAACGTCACCTGGGAGAGCGGTGCCAACCGCACCGCCACCGTGCCGTCGTCCGGCAAGGTCACGCTGACCGCCGACGTCTGGCGCAGCTGACCCCCTTCACCGCCGGGCCGGGGACGCGAGGGTGAGCGTCCCCGGCCCGCACCGCTCCACCGCCCGATCCCCGAAGCCGAGGAGTACCTTCCCGTGTCCCGAACCACCCTCCGCCGGGGAGCCGTCGCCGCACTGTGCGCGGCGCTGCTGCCCGTCGTACCGGCGGCCTCCGCGTCCGCCGCGCCCGGACCGCCGTCCCCGCCCTCGGACGCGAAGCTCGCGAAGGAGCCGGCCAGGCACGACCTGACCCGCGAGCAGTTCTACTTCGTGCTGCCCGACCGGTTCGCGAACGGAGACACCTCCAACGACCGGGGCGGTCTCACCGGCTCGCGGCTGGAGACGGGCTTCGACCCCACGGACAAGGGGTTCTACCAGGGCGGCGACCTCAAGGGCCTCACCCAGCGGCTCGACTACGTCAAGGGCCTCGGTACCACCGCGATCTGGCTCGCGCCGATCTTCAAGAACCGGCCCGTGCAGGGCACCGGGGACAACGCCTCGGCCGGTTACCACGGCTACTGGATCACCGACTTCACCCAGGTCGACCCGCACTTCGGGACGAACGCCGATCTCACGAAGCTGATCGACAAGGCCCACGGCAAGGGCATGAAGGTCTTCTTCGACGTCATCACCAACCACACGGCCGACACCGTCGACTACGCCGAGAAGAAGTACGCCTACAAGCCCAAGGGCGCTTTCCCCTATCTCGACGAGGACGGGCGTCCGTTCGACGACGCCGGGGGCATGGCGGAGGTGGACGCCGACTCGTTCCCCTACACCCCCGAGAACAAGGGGAAGAAGGTCCCGGCCTGGCTCAACGACACCACGATGTACCACAACCGGGGTGACTCGACCTATGCCGGCGAGTCCACCGAGTACGGCGACTTCTCCGGTCTCGACGACCTGTGGACCGAGCGCCCCGAGGTCGTCTCCGGCATGGAGAAGATCTACGAGAAGTGGGTCCGCGACTTCCGCATCGACGGCTTCCGCATCGACACGGTCAAGCACGTCGACCTGGACTTCTGGACCCGGTGGGCGACCGCGCTCGACGACTACGCGGCCGAGCGCGGCCGGGACGACTTCTTCATGTTCGGCGAGGTCTACTCCGCCGACACCGCGATCACCTCGCCGTACGTCACCCGGGGCCGTCTCGACGCCACCCTCGACTTCCCCTTCCAGGAAGCCGCCCGGCAGTACGCCTCACAGGGCGCCCCGGCCTCGAAGCTCGCCGCCGTCTACGCCGACGACTACCGCTACACCAGCGACAGGGCCAACGCCTACGAGCAGGTGACCTTCCTCGGCAACCACGACATGGGCCGCATCGGGACCTTCCTGAAGCAGGACAACCCGGAGGCCGGCGACGCCGAACTCCTCAAGCGCGCCCGCCTCGCCGACGAGCTGATGTTCCTCGGCCGCGGGAACCCGGTCATCTACTACGGCGACGAGCAGGGCTACACCGGTGCGGGCGGTGACAAGGACGCCCGGCAGACGCTCTTCGCCTCGAAGACCGCCGACTACCTCGACGACGACCAGATCGGCACCGACCGCACCCACGCGTCCGACGCGTACGACACCTCACACCCTCTCTACCGGTCCGTAGCCGCCCTCTCGAAGCTCACCCGGGAGCACCCGGCCCTGCGCGACGGCACCCAGACCGAGCGCTACGCCAAGGACTCCGTCCACGCCTTCTCGCGTACGGACACCAAGCGCCCGTACGAATACCTCGTCGCGTCCAACAACAGCGCCGACGCGCGGACGGTGAAGCTCCCCACCGAGTCGGCCGGCATGAACTTCCGCACGCTGTACGGCGGTTCCGGCTCCGTCCGCAGCGGCGCCGACAAAGCCGTCGAGATCACCGTGCCCGCGCTGTCCAGCATCGTGCTCCGTGCCGACAAGCCGCTCGGCGCCCCCGCCACCAAGCCCTCGATCGCCCTGAAGGCACCGGCCGCCGGAGCGACCGGCACCGTGGAGATCGGCGCCGACGTCGACGGCGGCGACCTGAACCGCGTCGTGTTCGCCGCACAGACCGGTGACGGGAAGTGGACCACCCTCGGCTCCGCCGACCACGCCCCCTACAAGGTCACCCAGCACCTGGACGCCTCGGTGAAGGCCGGGACCCCGCTGCGCTACAAGGCCGTCGTCGTCGACCGCGCGGGACGCACCGCGAGCGCCCTCGCCTCCACGGCCGCCGGCCAGGCCCCGCCCGCCCCGAAGCCCGTCGCCGTCGACCGCGACCAGGCCGTCGTCCACTACAAGCGCGCGGACGGCGACTACGAGGGCTGGCAACTCAAGTCCGGGGACACGACCGCGGACTTCGCCGGACGGGACGCCTACGGCGCCTTCGCCTGGATCGACCTCGACGAAGGCGCCAGCACCGTGCCGTACACCGTCGAGAAGGGCGGTACTCCCGACGGGCCCGAGCGGACCGTCGACCTCGCGAGGACCGGCCAGGTCTGGATCGAGCAGGGCAAGGACGAACAGTCCGCCGAGGCCCCCGAAGCCCCTCCCCAGGACACCTCCAAGGCCGTCCTGCACTACCACCGGGCCGACGGCGACTACGCCGGCTGGGGCCTGCACACCTGGACCGGGGCCGCCGCCCCCACGGACTGGGCCAAGCCGCTGCAGCCGGTGAGGACCGACGCGTACGGCGTGACCTTCGAGGTCCCGCTCACCGACGGCGCCACCTCACTCAGCTACATCCTCCACAAGGGCGACGAGAAGGACCTCCCCAGCGACCAGTCCCTCGACATCGCCTCCTACGGGCACGAGGTCTGGATGCTCGGCGGCCGGCCCGGCTACCTGCTCCCGCAGACGGGCGGCGCCCCGGCGCCCGACCTCGCCAAGGCCGAAGCCCAGTGGATCGACGCGAACACCGTCGTCTGGAAGGTGAAGGCCACCGAAGCCACCAGCCAGCAGCTCGTGTACGCGGAGAAGGGCGGCATCTCCGTCGTCGACGGCGCCCTGTCCGACGAGGGGCGGTGGCTCCGCCTCGGCGCCACCGAGCTCACCGACGCGCAGAAGGCCAGGTACCCGCACCTCAAGGACTATCCGGCCTTCACCGTCGACACCCGGGACCGGGACCGCGTCCGTGAGTCGCTGCGCGGCCAGCTGATCGCCACCCAGCGCGCAGCCAACGGCGCCCTGCTCGCCGCCACCGGCGTCCAGACCGCCGGAGTGCTGGACGAGCTGTACGGGAAGGCGGCGAGCGGCGCCGCCCTCGGCCCGGTCTTCCGCGAGGGCAGCCCGACGCTGTCCGTCTGGGCACCCACCGCCCGCACGGTCTCCCTCGAACTCGACGGCAGGACCGTCCCGATGCGGCGCGACGACCGCACCGGCGTCTGGGCGGTCACCGGCACGAAGTCCTGGACGGGCAAGCCCTACCGCTACGCCGTCCAGGTCTGGGCGCCCACCGTCCAGAAGCTGGTCACCAACAAGGTCACCGACCCCTACTCCACCGCCCTGACCACCGACTCCGCCCGCAGCCTCGTCGTCGACCTCGACGACCCGAAGCTCGCGCCCAACGGCTGGTCCCGGCTGAGGAAGCCCGCCGCCGTCCCGCTGCGCGACGCCCAGATCCAGGAGCTGCACGTCCGCGACTTCTCGATCACGGACCCCACGTCCGGGCACCCCGGGGAGTACCTCGCCTTCACCGACACCCGCTCCGACGGGATGAAGCACCTGAAGGAGCTCGCGGACTCCGGCACCAGCTACGTGCACCTGCTGCCCGTCTTCGACATCGGGACCATCCCGGAGAAGAAGTCCGACCGGCAGCAGCCCGCCTGCGACCTGTCCGTGTACGCCCCCGACTCCGAGGAGCAGCAGGCCTGCGTCACGAAGGCGGCGGCGAAGGACGGCTTCAACTGGGGCTACGACCCCCTGCACTACACGGTCCCCGAAGGCTCCTACGCCTCCGACCCCGACGGGACGAAGCGCACCGTCGAATTCCGGCGGATGGTCCAGGGGCTCAACGGCGCCGGACTGCGGACCGTGATGGACGTCGTGTACAACCACACCGTCGCCGCCGGCCAGGACGACAAGTCCGTCCTCGACAGGATCGTGCCCGGCTACTACCAGCGGCTCCTGGAGGACGGCACGGTCGCCACCTCGACCTGCTGCGCCAACACCGCGACCGAGAACACGATGATGGGCAAGCTCGTCGTCGACTCGGTCGTGACCTGGGCCAGGGAGTACAAGGTCGACGGCTTCCGCTTCGACCTCATGGGACACCACCCCAAGGCCAACATCCTCGCCGTCCGCGAGGCGCTCGACGAGCTGACCCCCGCCAAGGACGGCGTCGACGGCAAGAAGATCATCCTGTACGGCGAGGGCTGGAACTTCGGTGAGATCGCCGACGACGCCCGCTTCGTCCAGGCCACCCAGAAGAACATGGCCACAACCGGCGTCGCCACCTTCTCCGACCGGGCCCGCGACGCCGTGCGCGGCGGCGGCCCCTTCGACGAGGACCCCCGGGTCCAGGGCTTCGCCTCCGGCCTCTACACCGACCCCAACACCTCGGCCGCCAACGGTACCGAGGCCGAGCAGAAGGCGCGGCTCCTCCACTACCAGGACCTGATCAAGGTCGGCCTCACCGGCAACCTCGCCGACTACACCTTCACCGACACCCGGGGCCGCACCGTCAAGGGATCGGCGGTCGACTACAACGGCGCCCCCGCCGGATACGCGGCGGCACCCGGCGACGCCCTCGCCTACGCCGACGCCCACGACAACGAAACCCTCTACGACGCCCTCGCCTTCAAGCTCCCGGCGGACACCCCGGCCGCCGACCGGGCCCGCATGCAGGTCGTCGCGATGGCGACCGCCGTCCTCTCCCAGGGCCCGTCGCTCTCCCAGGCGGGCACCGACCTGCTGCGCTCCAAGTCGCTGGACCGCAACTCCTACGACAGCGGTGACTGGTTCAACGCGCTGCACTGGGACTGCCGCAAGGGCAACGGCTTCGGCCGGGGGCTGCCACCGGCCGCCGACAACAAGGACAAGTGGACCTACGGCAAGCCGCTGCTGACCTCCGCCGCGCTCACCCCCGGGTGCGCGGAGATCACGGGCGCGTCCGCCGCGTACCAGGACCTGCTGACCATCCGGACCACGGAGCGGGACTTCGGCCTCACCACCACGGCCCAGGTGCAGGACACCCTGTCCTTCCCGCTCTCCGGCACCGAGGAGACGCCCGGTGTCATCACCATGCGCCTCGGCGGGCTCGTCGTCGTCCTGAACGCCACCCCGGACACGCGGAGCCAGACCGTCCCCGGCCTGGCCGGAAAGTCCTACGCCCTGCACCCGGTCCAGGCCGCGGGCTCGGACGCCACCGTCCGGAAGTCCTCGTACGAAAGGACGTCGGGCAGCTTCACCGTGCCGGGACGCACGGTCGCCGTGTTCTCCGCGCGCTGACGGCCCGCACCGGCCGGTCCCGCCTCCGCCCTCCGGGTGCCGAGGCGGGGCCGGCCGTCCTCGTCCGGTCCCACCGGCCGGAACGGGCTTGTGCGGGAGGGGCGGCCGGGGAAGGCTGAGGTCCGGAAGTCCCTTCGCACCCGCACTCAGGAGCACCACATGCCGCAGATCACCGTCGACTACTCCGCCGAGCTCGACGACGGCTTCGACCGACGCGGCTTCGCCCTCGCCCTCCACCCGATGGTCGCCGAGACCGTCACCACGAAGATTCCCAGCTGCAAGACCCGCTTCCGCCGCGTCGAGGAGTCGGTCGTCGGGGACTCCCCGGCGGGCGACGCGATCGTGCACGTCGAGGTCGCGCTGCTGGCCGGCCGCACCCCCGAGCTCAAGGAGCGGCTGGCCGAGGCGATCCTCGATCTGCTGGCCGGCCACCTGAAGCCCGCCGACGGCCTGGTCGTCCACACCTCGGCCGAGACCAGGGACCTCGACCCGTCCTACGCCAAGCGCTGAGTCCTCAGGCCCGCCGCTGCGGCGGCACCACAGGCACGGCGGGCGCCAGGGCGGCGAGCCGCGAGAGCAGCTCGTCGAACGGGCCGTCCGCCGGTTCCTGGGCGAAGACCCGCAGCATGATCCCGGCCATCTCCTGGTCGTACGCGGCGCTCACCGACGCGAGCGCCGCGAAGTCGTGCACCAGCTGCAACTCCAGCTCCGCACGCGGGACGCGCTTCCCGTCCAGCCAGAGCAGCGCCGTCGACTCGGCCAGCGACACCCAGGACCGCACGACCAGTTCGAGCCGCGCGGGCGGCGACGGCACACCGAGGTGCGCGACGATCTGCTCGTACGCCGCCTGACGCACCCCGTCGACGAGGGCGTCCGCCGTGGACGAACCACCCGCGGGACCCCCGCGCATCAGCGCGGCGAAGCCCGGCCCGTGCTCCTCGACGAAGTCGAAGAAGCGGTGCATCACCCGGATCAGCCTGGCCCCCAGCGGACCTTCGTGCGCCTCCAGGAAACGGCCCGCCAACTCGTCGGCCGCCCGCTTCAGCGCAGCCTCGTACAGGCTCCGCTTGCCGGGGAAGTAGTGATAGACGAGCGGACGCGAGATGCCGGCCGCCGCGGCGATCTCGTCGATCGACACGTCGTCGGGCGAGCGGTGGCTGAACAACTCCAGCGCGACGCCGATCAACTGGGCCCTGCGCTCGTCGACGCCCATCCTGCGCCGCACACCGGTCGTCATGCCGGACAGCCTAACGGGGAGTGACCACGCTCCGGTCCGCCACCTCCACCAGGGGCTTCCCGGAGCGGTCAGCGAAGGGCGCCCACCCGGCTGCCGTCCGCCAGCACTCCCGCCAGCCGCGCCCGGTCACCCTCCCTGGCCGGGAGCGCCAGCAGCCGCCCGTCGGTCCGGCCCCGCACCCCGCCGTCCGCCGTCAGCGAGGCGAACTGCCCTGAGCCCGCGGCCAGTACGTACCACCGGCCGCCGTCCGACTTCCACAGCACACCCGCCAGTACCCGCGGCCTGCGCATCCCGCAGTCCGGCGAGTCCTCGGCACGCGCCGCGACCGCACCGGGCGCCCCCGCGCCGCCCGACAGCTCCGGCGGCGCCTGGAACTGCGCCAGGACCCTGCTCCCCGTGCCCCGCCAGGTGTCCGCCCTGGTGCACAGCCACTGAGCGGCTCCCGCCCCCTCCGGGAGCTGCTGTCGCGCGTACGCCCAGGAGTTCACCGAGCGGACGCCGTGGGACCGCACCGCGGGGAGCAGGCAGGCCGTGCGCGCCCAGCTCTCCCGCTCGGCACGGCCCGACACGTCGTGCGGAGCGGACGGCGCCCCCGACGTGAGGCGGGCGGGGGTGAGCTCGCCGAGGTCCGTCATCAGCCGCACCGCCGTGCCGTCCCGCACCTCCAGCGCCTGCCAGGACCGGCAGTCCGCCCGGCCGTCCTCCGACGGCTCCGGCGCCGCCACCGGGCCCGTCACGCCGTGCGGGTCCAGGGCCAGCACCCGGGGCGCCCGCAACGGCGCGAGCAGATCGCGTACGGCGGCCCCGCGCACCCAGGGCGCGGTGAGATAGCGGATCCACCCGCCCCGTCGCTGCACCACCAGCGCACTGGCCGACACGGCGTCCGCGCCGTCGACCCGTGCGAAGTCCAGGGCCGCGCCCCCGGCCGGGTCGGCGTTGCGCGGCTCGGCGTACCGCACCACGCGCAGACCGTCGTGGAACATCACCACCGCCGCCGGGCCCACCTCGCCCGCGTAGAGCAGTTGCGGAGGGCCCATCGGGGGCCCGTCGGGTGTGCCGGGCGTGGCGGACGCGGCCACCCCGGGGCCCGGCCGCGCCCACGCGGCGAGGGCGCGGCGCAGCAGCCGGGTGTCCCCGGTGCGGTCGCCGCGCGTCGGCCAGACGGTGAAGTCCGTACGCTCCGAGCCCCGCCAGCGCCCGGCCGGCACCCTGCGCAACGCGGCGGGGTCCAGCGCCCGCTGGGCGGAGTGGTGCTGGGAGTAGAGCGGCGCGGAGGCGGGGCCCGGGCCGCCCAGCCCGTCCCCCGGGGCGAGCATCAGCGTCCCGCAGACCACCGCGGCCCCGAGCCCCGCGAGGACGGCCCGCCCGCGCCGGCCGCGCCGGGCCGCGTCGGCCGGCCTCACCTGGAGCGAGCACGGGTCGAACTCCGGTGAGGCGAGCAGGGTGTAGGGCGCCGTGAGCGCGTCGGCCTCCAGCAGCGCGGCACGCGGGTCCGCGACCCCGGCCGCTTCGAGCACCCCGCACACCTCGGCGTCGTCCAGCCCTTCCAGCCCCCGCAGGACGTGTGCGGCCCGGGAGGGCCCCGAGACGCCGGCCAGCGCCTGCTCCAGGGCCAGTTCCTCCGCCCCGCACGAGTGCGGGAACAGCCGCAGCCCCCACACCTGCGGGACCAGCGGGGGGAACTGCGCCCGGCGCGGCCGGGCGAACCGCAGCAACGGCAGCCCGGCCTCCAGCGCGGAGCGCACCACCCGGAGCCGTACGTACGCGTACGCGTGGCCCGGGTCAGCGCCCTCCCCGGCGGCCAGGGCCCGCTGCGCCAGCCAGTGGGCCGACACGACACGGCGGTTGCGGCCCAGCGAGGGGGCCAGCACGAGGTAGGCGACCCGGACCAGGCGCGCGTAGTGCTCGGCGGGCGCGGCCTCGGTCCGGTCCGAGGCGGCCGGTGTCGCGAACGGGCGGCCGGCGGGCGGCGGTACTGCTCGCTGTGGGGGCATGTTCAGCAGAACGAGCGAATGGTGCGATGGTCACTCCGGCACGCACGCCCCCGGGAGCGGGTTGCGCGGTTTCCCCGCGCCGGGTGGTACCACCGGGGCACGATGGCCGGATGGTGCAACAGCAGGAGTGGCGACGAGTACGGGCCCCCCGGGCCGCCGCAGCCGTGCTGGCCGGGTTCGCCCTGCTCACCGCCTGCGGCGGGGGAGCGGACGGTGACGACGGGCCCGACGTCCCGGCGACCGCGAAGGGGACACTCGAGCAGCTGGCCTCGAAGGCGGACTGCGAGCCCGACGTACAGACGGACGCCGACGAGCTGCGCCAGGCCAACTGCACGACCGGTGACGGGCGTTACGTCCTCGCGACGTTCGCCACCGACCGGGGGCAGCGGGAGTGGATCAACGAGGCCAACGACTACGGCGGGTCCTACCTGGTCGGCCGCAAATGGGTCGCCGTCGGTGACCCGGAGGTGGTCGCGGCGCTGCGCGGCCGGCTCGGGGGGACGGTGGAGACCGCCTCGCCGCACCACTCGGGGACCGGTGGCAGTGGGGGGAGCGAGGACGGGCACTCCGGTCACCACGGGAGCTGACCGCGCAGGTCCGGGGGGCCGGCCACGGGGCCCCCGTCCGGACACCACCGGGCTCACGGCCCGGCCCGGACGGGGACCCCGGGTGGCGGGGTCACCGCGTCAGCGGCACTTGCGGGCGCCGTTGATGCAGCTCACCACCTTCTTCATGAGCCGGTCGTCGAAGACGTTGATGAAGTCGCCGTGATCGGTGATCGGTTTGTGCAGCTGCTCCGGGAACGAGTCCACGGCGAAGCCGGGGCCCGGCGGGACGTCGTACACGATGCGCTGCACCAGCTGCGGGATGGCCCGGAAGCCGCTGGGGCACCGCCCGTCGTCCTGCGCGAACGCGACGTGCGTGCGGTGGTTGGCGCTGTCGGTGTTCCGGCCGTCCCAGCAGCTCTGGAAGGCGAAGGAGCGCACCACCTGGCTGCCCTCGGGGCAGATCGGGTACTTGTCCTTGAGCTGCCTGTTCTCGAATCCGGTGCAGCTCCAGGAGGCGTTCGCGTTGGCGTCGCCGTTGGTGAGCGACTTGGCGTCCCCGGTGATGATGCGCAGGAAGCGCGGCATGGCCGTGACCTTCCCGGCGGGGGAGCCCACGAACTTCAGCGTGACCTGGGAAGGGGTCTGGATCTCCCCGGTGTTCTGGTCCTTGCCGCCGCCGTCAGCGGCCACGTCGTCCTCGTCCTGCCCGTTCTGCAGGCGCAGCACGGGCCAGTAGTAGGTCGACCGGTCGCCGCGGTTGCGGCAGGTCGTCTCGCCGGCCGCCAGGTCGTCGTCGCCGGCGAAGGCGTCCGTGGCCTGGTTCCCGACGTAGTCGTGCATGTGGTGGGCGCCGTTGCTCACGCCCGGGGCCGCGATGACGTTGTCGGGGTTGAACTTGCCGTTCTCGTTGCGGCCGCAGGAGGTGGTGAACGTGCCGCGCGAGGCTCCCCGGCGGAGGCGGGGGCGGTCGACGTTGGGCTGGACCGACTCGATGTCGACGAAGTCGGAGGCCTCGGGGCCGTTGCCCTGCTGCCCCTGGTCCTCTCCCTGGTCGTCACCGCCGTCCTGACCGCCGTCCTGGCCCTGGTCGGCGCCCTCCCCGGGGCCCTGGCCGCCGTTCCGGCCGTCGCCCTGGCCTCCGGACCCGCCGCCGTCCTCGTCGTCCGCGCGCAGGCTGCATCCGGCGAGACCGTCGAGCCCCTGGGGGCGGTCACCCGCCACCCGCTCCACGGCGATCCCGATGCGGTCGAGGCTGGCCGTCCGCTTGCTCTGCAAGGGGCCCAGTACCGCGTTCTGCGCGAGGCCGGGATCCCGGGAGATCTGCTCCCTGCGGTCCGCGAACTGCCGGTACGCGTCGGTGATCTGCGTATCCATGGCTGCCAGTTCGCGATCGACCTCCGGCCGCGCCTGTTCCGGTACGTCGGGGAGGGCTGTCCCCGCGTCGGGGCAGTCGATGGTGGACATCTGGCGAGCCGCCGCCTGAGCCTGACCGGGGGGCGAGCCGGTACCGCTCTCGCCCGCACTCGCGTAGACGTTGACGGCGACCAGCCCACCTCCACCCAGGATCAGCGCGGCCGAGGCGACGATCGCCCGGTTGGCCAGTGTCGAATGTTTCTTGCGCGATGTGCGTCCCATGGAACTCCTCCGCTTCGGGGCTTCGAGTCAGAAGCGTGACGTCCCATACGGACCGGGAGCCCCAGCCGTTCAGTCCGGCCGGGAATTCCTCCGGCGGATCACGCCGGGACGGCGTCCACGGGACCCCGTCAGGAGACCTGCCGGCTCGGCCGCACCCCTTGCGGCAGGACGCGCAAGGCGGTTCGCGGGCTGAGGACCCGTCGCCTCAGCCACCGCGTGCTCCGGGGAGATCGCGGCGCGGATGGTGGTGACGGGGACGGCGGGAGGCCCCGGGGAGCGGGTCCCCGGGGCCTCCCGCCGCGTGCGCCGGCGATCAGGGCGCGTACTTGTAGCCCACGCGCCGAACCGTCTGGATCGCCCGTCGGTGCTCCGCGCCCAGCTTGCGGCGCAGGCGGGCCACGTGGACGTCGACGGTCCGCCCGTCGCCCACGTGCCCGTAGCCCCAGACCGTCGTCACCAGCTGGTCACGGGTGTGCACCCGGTGCGGATGCGCCACCAGGTGGGCCAGCAGCTCGAATTCGAGATACGTGAGGTCCAGCGGCACGCCGTCCACGGCCGCGGTGCGCCGTGTGGAGTCGATCAGCACGGGGCCGCTCGCGGGAGCACCCACCGGCTCCGGCACGAGCTGCTGCTGCGCGGTGGCCACGGCTCCGGCCAGGGCCGGCTGCTGGTCCGCGGGCACGAGCACCAGGTAGCCGACCATCGGGGGCCGGCCCGGCAGCGCCGGCAGGGTGTGCTGGGGCGCGGGCAGCCAGGTGGCGCCGGGCGGCAGGAAGCCCGCCACGTCGGTGAGTTCGACCACCTCGTCGCGGTCGACGGCGCGCAGCCTGGGACGGCCGGAGGAGAGGGGGGCGCGGACGGTGGTGGAGGCCGCGGAGGCCGCCGTGGCGGCGGACGCGGTGGAGAGGGTACGGGTGTTCGCCATGGGGTCAGCTCTTTCGCGCGAGGAGTCGTCGAGGACGTACGTCGTGCGCGCGGGCCGAAGGCCGGTGTGAGGCGGCTTTAGAGGGCCTGCGCGTTCCACGCGCGGCAACACACCCGGTCGAAGTCGTGGTGCTGACGGGAGGGCCAGAACGGCTCGAGGTCGCTGCGACCCGACGCGGTGTGCTGGAAGCTGGCCATGTCCCCATTGAAGCAGAGATTACGGCTGTGCATCAGAGCCCTCTCACCCGTCGATACGGCACCCGTGCCGGACGTCCCGCCGCTGCCCCGCGCAACCGGCCGCCTCACGGTGACGCGGAGAGCCCGGGCACGCCGGAGGGGCGTCCGCGGGGACGCCCCTTCGACGACCGTGCCGGGGAGGCCGGCGAACCCGGGCTCCCCGGTGGGATCAGACCTGGCCGGCCTTCTCCAGCGCGGTGCAGCAGGTGTCGACGATCAGCCGCGTGACGACGTACGGGTCGACGTTGGCGTTCGGGCGGCGGTCCTCGATGTAGCCCTTGCGGTCCTGCTCGACCTGCCACGGGATGCGGACCGAGGCGCCGCGGTCGGAAACGCCGTAGCTGTACTCGTTCCACGGGGCGGTCTCGTGCAGGCCGGTCAGGCGGTCGTCGATGCCCGCGCCGTAGTTCTTGACGTGGTCCATCGGCTTCGAGCCCTCGCCGAGCGACTCGGCCGCGGTGATGATCGCGTCGTAGCCCTCGCGCATCGCCTTCGTCGAGAAGTTGGTGTGCGCGCCCGCGCCGTTCCAGTCGCCCTTGACGGGCTTCGGGTCCAGCGTCGCGGAGACGTCGAAGTCCTCGGCGGTGCGGTACAGCAGCCAGCGCGCGACCCACAGGTGGTCGGAGACCTCCAGTGGCGAGACCGGTCCGACCTGGAACTCCCACTGGCCGGGCATGACCTCGGCGTTGATGCCGGAGATGGCCAGACCCGCCTTCAGGCAGTTGTCGAGGTGCTTCTCGACGATGTCGCGGCCGAAGATCTCGTCCGCGCCCACACCGCAGTAGTAGCCGCCCTGCGCGGCCGGGAAGCCGCCCTCGGGGAAGCCCAGCGGACGGTGGCCGTCGAAGAAGGTGTACTCCTGCTCGATGCCGAAGACCGGCTCCTGCCCGGCGAACCGCTCGGCGACCGGACGCAGGAGCGCGCGGGTGTTCGACTCGTGCGGGGTCATGTCGATGTCGAAGACCTCGCACAGGACGAGGACGTCGTCGCCGCCGCGGATCGGGTCCGGGCATGTGAAGACCGGCTTCAGCACCCGGTCGGACGCGTGGCCCTCGGCCTGGTTCGTGCTCGAACCGTCGAAGCCCCAGACGGGCAGGTCCGCCACGTCCGTGGACGGGCTGCCCGGCATGATCTTCGTCTTGGAGCGAAGCTTGGCGGTCGGCTCGGTGCCGTCGATCCAGATGTACTCAGCCTTGAACGTCACGGACGCCATCCTTTGCGGGTGCTGCGGTCTGTGGTGGGCAGCTTCGCAAGACGCGATTTCCCGTCCGTTGCCCGTATGTGAACCGCGTGTTACCGGTGTTTCCCCCGGGTGTCGCATCCTCCGCCGGGCGCCGTACCGCCCCGGCGCACGGGGTGCGGGGCGCGCCGCCCGGCCGCGTCCAGGCACACTTGTAGCATGAACACACACGTCGCCTCCGGCGGACCGCTGCGTATCGGCCTCGTCGGCGCCGGCCCCTGGGCCCGCATGACCCACGCCCCCGCCCTCGCCTCCCATCCGGACGTCGTCCTGAGCGGTGTCTGGGGACGGCGCCCCGAAGCCGCGGAGGCGCTCGCCTCGGCGCACGGTACCCAGGCCTTCACCGGCGACGAGGGATTCGACGCGCTCCTGGCCGGCAGCGACGCGCTCGCCTTCGCCGTGCCGCCGGACGTCCAGGCGCCGCTCGCCGCACGGGCGGCCGCCGCGGGGCGCCACCTGCTGCTGGACAAGCCCGTCGCGACCACGGTCGAGGGCGCGCGCGAGGTCGCCGAGGCGGCCGAGCGGGCCGGGGTCGCCTCCGTGGTCTTCTGCACCATGCGGTTCGACGCGGGCACCGCCGCCTGGATCGCCGACCGGGCCGCCGAGGGAGGCTGGTTCACGGCACGGGCCATGTGGATCGGCGCACTGTTCGCCCCGGGCGCGGACAACGAGTTCGGCGCCTCGCCCTGGCGCCGGGAGAAGGGCGGCCTCTGGGACGTCGGCCCGCACGCGCTCTCGGTCCTCGTCCCGGTGCTGGGCGAGGTGACGGAGGTGACCGCCGTCCCCGGACCGGCGGACGCCGCGCATCTGCTCCTGCGCCACGCCTCCGGTGCGTCGAGCACCGTGACGCTCGCGCTGGACGCGCCGGAGGGAGCGACCGGGACCGAGCTGGAGGTCCGGGGAGAGGCCGGAGTGTCCAGCCTGCCCGCGGACGCGGTGGACGCCCGCGACGCCTTCCGGATCGCCGTGGACGCGCTCGCGGAGGCGGCGCGTACGGGTGTGGCGCACCCCTGCGACGTACGGTTCGGGCTGCGGCTCACCGAGGTGCTCGCCCGTGCCGAGGAGCAGCTCGCGCGGGTACGCGCCTGACCCCGGCGGCTCAGCGCCCGAGCGCGTCCCGGACGGCCTCGTCGGACCTGGCCACCACGGCGGTCCCGTCCTCGGAGGTGATGATCGGGCGCTGGATCAGCCGGGGGTGCCCGGCCAGCGCCGCGATCCACCGCTCGCGCGAACCGGGCTCCCTCGGCCACTCCTCGATCCCGAGCTCCACCGCCTCGGCCTCCCCGGTGCGGGTGATGTCCCACGGCTCCAGCCCGAGGCGGCCGAGCACGTCCCGGATCTCCTCGGGGGAGGGTACGTCCTCCAGGTAGCGGCGGACGGTGTAGTCGGCGCCCTCCGCGTCGAGCAGGCTCACCGCGCTGCGGCACTTGGAACAGGCGGGATTGATCCAGACTCCATGGGGCCCAGGGTACGGGAGTGACCCCGAAAAGCCCTCTGGCCAGGGGCGATTGTCAGTGCGGGGCAGTAAAATGGAGGGAGTTCGTGAGGGTTCCACCACCGTGCCAGGAGGTTGCCGATGGCCGTCGCCACAGTCACGACCGAGCCGCTCCACACGCCACTGCGCAAGAAGCCGCTGCCCGCGGGCCGGCCTCGCGAGTGGTACGTCTCGCACAACCGTCGCCTCAAGGCCATGCGCCTGGCGATCGCCCTGCTCGACACCGGTGTCCACCACCCGTCGAGCGCCGACAACGACCGGATACGCGAGACGGCCGGCCGTCTCGCCATCCACCCGCCGTCCGACACCACCTGCCGCATGGTCCGCGCCCTGATCCGCTACGGCCGCTGACGCCACCGCCCGTGCCACCCGTGCCCCCGGACGTGTTCGGGGGCACGGGTGTGCGGTTCGCCCGACAGGGCGGCAGACCGCGCCCTTCCGTATACGGCGCGGACGCCGCCGTGGTGATCCACACCCCTCGGGGAAGTGTGACGTGTCACAGACAGAGCGGCAGCGCTGTGGGAACTTCAACTCTGCTACTCATGAGTCGAGTTGACGACATCCAGTCGCGACGCGCGCGTGGAGAGGGTCGAATGAGCACTCTGCAAGCCATCACGCTCGACCAGGTGGTCGACACGGACCGCTACCCCCTGTCGGACCCGGAGAGCACCGAACGCGCGGCCGTGGTCGAGCGGGCGCGCGGCGAACTGGCCGCGGCCGGCTGCACCGTGCTCCCCGACTTCGTCCGGCCCGCGCTCCACGAGACCCTGCGGCGGGAATGCGCCGCCATCGCCCCGCAGGCGTACTTCGACACGGAGACGGTGAACGTCTACAACATCGACGTGGACGCCGAACTGCCCGAGGACCACCCCGGCAGGCGCACCTTCCAGCGCGGCAACGCCTTCGTCGCCCGCGACCGGGTGCCCGCGGACGCCCTCATCGCCCGCCTCTACGGCCACGAGCTGTTCCAGCGCTTCGTGGCCGACTGCTTCGCGCTGCCCCGCCTGCACGAGCTCGCCGACCCGCTGTCGGGGCTCGTGCTCAACGTCGTACGCCCGGGAATGGAGCACCCCTGGCACTTCGACACCAACGAGTACACCGTCAGCATGCTGACCCAGGAGGCCGAGAGCGGCGGCGACTTCGAGTACTGCCCGCACATCCGGTCCGCGGACGACGAGTGCTTCGACGACGTACGGGACGTCCTCGACGGCCGCGGCGGACCGCTGACCCGGCGCCTCCCCCTGAGGCCGGGCGACCTCCAGCTGTTCATGGGCCGCTACTCGCTGCACCGGGTCAGCCCCGTGCGGGGCGGCCGTGCGCGGCACAGCGCGATCTTCGCCTACAGCGAGCGCCCCGGGGTCATCGGGAGCGTGGCCCGCACCAGGCAGCTCTTCGGCCGCGTACTGCCCGAACACCTGGCCGCGGAGGGCCGGGCGGTGCGGGGGGACCGGCTGCTGGACTGACGGACTTCTCCGGCCCAGGTCCCCGCCACGCGATCCACCAAGGAGAAGCCCCTTGCGCCTCGACGCGACCGGAAAAGTCTCGCTGGACCACATCTACACCGCCCCCGACCCCCGGAGCTACTTCCAGGAACTGCGCCCCCTCGGCTACTGCGTGCCCCAACTGGCCAAGCCCTACTTCGAGAAGCTCGTCAAGGAGTACCGGGAGACCGAGGGGGTCGCTGCCCCCCGGGTGCTGGACATCGGGTGCTCGTACGGGATCAACGCGGCCCTGCTCAACTACGACCTCACGATGGACGAGCTCTACGCCCGCTACGACGGCACCGGCCCCGCCACGCGCGAAGGGCTCCTGGCGCGCGACCAGGAGCTCTCCCGCTCCCGCAGCCCCGCGAACGCACTGCGGTTCACCGGCCTGGACGCCTCCACCGCCGCCCTGGCCTACGCCCGCGAGGCCGGCTTCCTCGACGACACCGTCCACGCCGACCTGGAGACCCACGACCCCACCCCGGAGCAGCGCGCCCGGCTCGCCGGCACCGACCTGGTGATCTCGACCGGATGCATCGGCTACGTCACCGAACGGACGCTCGTCCGCGTCGTCCGCGCGCAGGACGGCCGCCTCCCCTGGATGGCGCACTTCGTCCTGCGCATGTTCCCCTTCGACCCCGTCGAACAGGCCCTGGCCGACCTGGGCTACCGCACGATCACCGTCGACGGGGTCTTCAGGCAGCGACGGTTCGCGGGGCCCCAGGAACGCCGACGGGTCCTGGACGGCATGGCCGAGGCCGAGGTGGACGCGAGCGGACTGGAGGAGGATGGCTGGCTCTACGCCCGGCTCCACCTCTCCACGCCCCGGAACCGCTAGACCCCCGCAGATCCCGTTCCCGCCCTACTCAACGAGAAGAGAGCCGCATTGAACGTCCGTCAGGAAGCAGCGACCGCAGCGACCTTCGCCCGTGAGGGCAGCCTGCCGAAGGTGCCGCTGCCCACGCTGGAGGCGAGCTGCGAGAGGTTCCTCGCCTGGTGCGCCCCCCTGCTGACCGAGGAGGAGCGGGCGGCCACCGAGGCCGAGGTCGCCGCCTTCCTGCGGCCCGGCGGCCCGGGCCGGACCCTGCACGCGGCGCTGGAGGAGTACGACGCGACGGAGGGGGTGCACAGCTGGCTCGACACCTTCTGGCCCTACCGCTACCTCGGACGCCGGGACCGCATCGCGCTGAACGCCAACTTCTTCTTCCTCTTCCAGGACACCGGCGAGGGACAGCTCGACCGTGCGGCCGGACTCGTCGCCGGGGCGCTCCACTACAAGCGGCGTCTCGACGAGGGGCTCGTGGCCCCGGTGGAGCAGCGCGGAGTTCCGCAGTCCATGGTCCAGAACAAGTACCTCTTCTCCACCACGCGCATCCCCGGAGTGCCGCTGGACACCGTGCGCGCCCCGTACAGCGAGCAGGCTCCCGGCCCCTCCACGGCCCGGCACATCGTCGTCCTCTTCCGCGGCACCATGTTCCGGCTGGACGTCATCGGCCCCGACGGCGTCCCCCACAGCCTCGACGAGATCGAGGCCGGGCTGCGCGCGGTGACCAAGGCCGACGTCCACACGGCCGAGGAGGACCGGGCGGGACACCTCACCACCCTGGCCCGGGCCGAATGGGCGGCCGCGCGCCAGGAACTCACTGCGGCGGGCCCGGGCAACGCCACGGCGCTGGACGACATCGAGACCGCGCTCTTCTGCGTCTGCCTGGAGGACTTCGCACCCGGGGACATCCAGGAGACCTGCGACGAACTGCTGTACGGCGACCGGGGGAACCGGTGGTTCGACAAGGCCGTCTCCTTCGTCGTGTACGCGGACGGCCGGGCAGGGATCAACGTCGAGCACTGCGAGCTGGACGGGACGACGATCCTCAGCTTCACCGACGCGCTGCTCGGCACCCCGCCCGAGGAGCACTCCCGCCGCTCCGGCGCACGGCCCCAGGGGCAGCCGGTCCCGCAGCCGCTCGCTCTCGAACTGGACGAGGCGCTGAGGGCCCAGGTGCGCACCGCCGCCGACGCGTTCGCCGCGTACGGGCGGGACACCGCCACCACCACGGTGTCCTTCGACGACTTCGGCAGCACGGCGGCCAAGGCGCTCGGGGTGTCCCCGGACGCCTTCGTGCAGGTGGCCTACCAACTGGCCCACCAGCGCGCCAAGGGGCATCTGGGGGCGACGTACGAGTCCATCGCCACCCGGCAGTTCCGCCACGGCCGCACCGAGGCCATGCGGGTCGTGACCCCCGAGATGCCGGCCTTCGTCGCCGCGATGGAGGACCCCGTCGCTGACCGCGACGCCCGCCGCGCCGCGTTCCGGGCCGCCGCCGCGGCCCACGTCGCCCGGGCCAAGGAGTGCCAGGCCGGCGACGCGCCCGAGCAGCACCTCTGGGAACTGGAGCTGATCCAGCGCCGCCGGGGCGAGGAGCTCGGCGTCGGCGAACAGCCCTCCCTGTACCGCTCCCCGGGCTGGACGGTCATGCGGGACGACTACCTGAGCACCAGCTCGGCACCGTCCGAGAACATCCAGTACTTCGGGTTCGGCTCCACGAGCAGCCGCTGCATCGGCGTGGCCTACGTCCTGCTGCCGCAGCGCTTCAACCTGTACCTGAGCACCCCGCGCACGGTCGCCGGCCAGATGCACGCCTTCGCCGACCGGCTCCGCGAGGCGGTCACCGAACTGCGGGAGCTGCTGGCGGACTGATCACGTCGGGCGGGACCGGCTCCCGGCCGCGCACGCCGAAGGGCCGCCGTCCCGTACGGGACGGCGGCCCTTCGGCGACGGGGGAGCTCACGCTCCCGGACCGCCTAGAGGTCGAAGTACAGCTCGAACTCGTGCGGGTGCGGGCGCAGCTGGATCGGGGCGATCTCGTTCGTGCGCTTGTAGTCGATCCACGTCTCGATCAGGTCGGGCGTGAAGACGCCGCCTGCCTGGAGGTACTCGTGGTCGGCCTCGAGGGCGTCGAGGACGGCGGGCAGCGAGGTCGGGACCTGCTGGACACCCGCGTGCTCCTCGGGAGCCAGCTCGTAGAGGTCCTTGTCGATCGGCTCCGGCGGCTCGATCTTGTTCTTGACACCGTCGAGGCCGGCCATCAGCAGGGCCGAGAACGCCAGGTACGGGTTCGAGGACGGGTCCGGCGCGCGGAACTCGACGCGCTTGGCCTTCGGGTTCGAGCCCGTGATCGGGATGCGCATCGCGGCGGAGCGGTTGCGCTGCGAGTACACCATGTTGACCGGGGCCTCGAAGCCGGGCACCAGACGGTGGTAGGAGTTCACGGTCGGGTTGGTGAACGCGAGCAGCGACGGGGCGTGCTTCAGGATGCCGCCGATGTAGTAGCGCGCCATGTCCGAGAGGCCCGCGTAGCCCTGCTCGTCGTAGAACAGCGGGGAGCCGCCGGACCACAGGGACTGGTGGACGTGCATGCCCGAGCCGTTGTCACCGAAGATCGGCTTCGGCATGAAGGTCGCGGTCTTGCCGTTGCGCCAGGCGACGTTCTTCACGATGTACTTGAAGAGCATCAGGTCGTCGGCCGCGGCGAGCAGCGTGTTGAACTTGTAGTTGATCTCGGCCTGGCCCGCGGTGCCGACCTCGTGGTGCTGGCGCTCGACCTGGAGGCCGTTCTTGTCCAGCTCCATGGAGATCTCGGCGCGCAGGTCCGCGAAGTGGTCGACCGGCGGGGTCGGGAAGTAGCCGCCCTTGTAGCGGACCTTGTAACCGCGGTTGTTCTCGACCGCACCGGTGTTCCAGGCGCCGGCCTCGGAGTCGATGTGGTAGAAGCTCTCGTTCGCCGACGTCTGGAAGCGGACGTTGTCGAAGACGTAGAACTCGGCCTCGGGGCCGAAGTAGGCGGTGTCGGCGACACCGGTGGAGGCGAGGTAGGCCTCGGCCTTCTTCGCGACGTTCCGCGGGTCACGGCTGTACTGCTCGCCGGTGATCGGGTCGTGGATGAAGAAGTTGATGTTCACGGTCTTGTCGCGCCGGAACGGGTCGACACGGGCCGTCGACAGGTCCGCGCGCAGCGCCATGTCGGACTCGTGGATGGCCTGGAAGCCACGGATCGACGAGCCGTCGAATGCCAGTTCCTCGGACGGGTCGAAGGACGCCGCGGGGATCGTGAAGTGCTGCATCACACCCGGCAGGTCGCAGAACCGGACGTCGACGAACTTGACGTCGTTGTCGGCGATGTACTTCTGGACTTCGTCGGCGTTCTGGAACATCCAACTCCTCCTACTCCCGGCCCGGGAAAGGGCGGGGTTGCAGCTCGTCTGTGTGGCCAGTGCGGTGGCACACGCTGGACCCGACCATAGGCAGAAGGGATTTCTCCAGCATGACCCATTTGTTTCGCACAAGTTAACCAGCCCGGTTGCCCGCGGCACCTCGGCGACGTGTTCCGTGCCCCGCCCGGCCAGGTGCAAACGTGGGCGCAGTACCGTGGTCGGGTGGACAACAGGCAAGCAATCGGATCGTGGCTCTCGGGGCCGCGCGCGGCGGCCGAGGAGATGGGCGCCGACTTCGGTTACCGCGGCGAGCGCCTCGGTCTGCCCCAGGAGGGCCCGGGGTCGATCGCCCCGCTCGGCAGGCGTTTCGGGGCGCTCTTCATCGACTGGATCGTGTGCATGGTGATCGCATACGGCCTGCTCGCTCGCGGTGATCAGCAGGTGGCGGGGAACTGGGCGCTCGGCGTCTTCCTCGTCATGAGTCTGCTGACGGTCGGAACCATCGGTTCCACCCCGGGCAAGCGGATCATGGGCCTGCGGGTCGTCGCCGAGGACGGCGGGCGGCTCGGGTTCCCGCGGGTCGCCCTGCGGAGCGTGCTGCTCCTCCTGGTCATCCCGGCCATCGTCTGGGACCGCGACAGCCGGGGTCTCCACGACCGTCTGACGCGCGCGGTGCAGGTCCGCATCTGAGCCGTCCGCATCCCGGACACCCGGGTGCGCGGGCGCGCCGTTCTCCGGCGCCGGCGGATGCGTGGGGCGCGTTCCGGGGCGACGGCGCCTGTCGGCCGGGCCCAGGACGCGGATGCACGAGGAACGACGAAACGGCGCGGCCCCGGACGAGATCTCGTCCGGGGCCGCGCCGTTCCACGCTTCCGCGGCGTCAGCGCATCTTTCCGCCGCGCGGCATCCGCATGCCCTTCGGCATCGGGCCCTTCGGCAGCGGCATGTTGCTCATCAGGTCGCCCATCGCGCGCAGCCGGTCGTTGGCCGCGGTCACCTGCGGGCCGGTGAGGACCCGGGGGAGCTTCAGCATCCTGGTGCGCACCTTCTTCAGCGGCACCTGCCCCTCGCCGTCGCCGACGATGATGTCGTGCACGGGCACGTCGACCACGATGCGGGCCATGCGCTTCTTCTCCGCGGCCAGGAGGCTCTTCACCCGGTTCGGGTTGCCCTCGGCCACGAGCACGATCCCCGCCTTGCCGACCGCCCGGTGGACGACGTCCTGGCTCCGGTTCATCGCGACCGCCGGAGTCGTGGTCCAGCCACGGCCGACGCGGTCCAGCACCGCGGCCGCGGCCCCCGGCTGTCCCTCCATCTGCCCGAAGGCCGCCCGCTCCGCGCGGCGCCCGAAGACGATCGCCATCGCGAGGAATGCCAGTACGAAGCCCAGGATGCCCGCGTAGACCGGGTGACCGATCACGAAACCGATGGCGAGGAGGACACCGAAGGTGATGATTCCCACACCCGCGACGACGAGACCCACCTTCGGGTCCGACCGCCTGGTCATCTTGTAGGTCAGGGCGATCTGCTTGAGCCGCCCCGCGTTCTCGGCGCTGTCCGCGCCGTCAGTGTTTGCCTTCCTCGCCATGCAGCGAAGTTTACGTGGCCCGGAGGTGACCTAGGAACGGTGGTCGGCCACAGCCTTCAGCACGTGCTCCGCCTCGACCCGGTCCTGCGCCCTGCGGCGGTCCTCGAGGACCGCCGTCCAGGCGTTCCGGCGGGCGGTGCGCTGGCCGCTGCTGAGGAGCAGCGACTCGACGGCGCGGAGTGCGGTGGTGACGGTCGGGATCGTGTTGGCTCGAACCGGCGCGGCGTGCATCGTGGACGTTCCCCCTCGGAGCGGATGCGCGCACCCGGCGCGCACTGAGTAGCGGGAAGCAATGACGGCGGTGGCCACGGGAGCCACCGCGTATGTACCTAGGGTCACTGCTCGGTGTTACCAGTGCATGACCGGTCGGTCAAACACCAATGAAACTCTGATTTCGGCGCCGCGCACGTCGACGCGGCCCATACGGGCCCCCGACCTGCGGGGGACGTACGGACCGCGTCGTCGCGGCTATTACTGTTCAGTAATGACTTGTGCGGCGATTCACACCGAGGGTGTGGACGCCGCGGTGGCACCGCGGCGCTCGATCGCCTGCTGGAAGAGGCGTCCGGCGCGGTACGACGACCGCACCAGCGGACCCGACATGACACCGGAGTAACCGATCGCGTCGGCCTCGTCCTTGAGCTCCACGAACTCGTGCGGCTTCACCCAGCGCTCGACCGGGTGGTGCCGGACGGAGGGCCTCAGGTACTGCGTGATCGTGATGAGCTCGCAACCCGCGTCGTACAGGTCCTGGAGCGCCTCACTGACTTCCTCGCGGGTCTCGCCCATGCCGAGGATCAGGTTGGACTTGGTCACCAGGCCGGCCTCGCGGGCCCGCGTGATGACTTCCAGGGAACGCTCGTAACGGAAGCCGGGGCGGATGCGCTTGAAGATCCGCGGCACCGTCTCGACGTTGTGCGCGAGCACCTCCGGGCGCGAGGAGAAGACCTCGGCCAGCTGCTCGGGCTCGGCGTTGAAGTCGGGGATCAGCAGCTCGACCTTGGTCGCGCCCGCCTCCCGCTCCGCCGTCAGCGCGTGGATCTGGCGCACGGTCTCCGCGTACAGCCAGGCACCGCCGTCCTCCAGGTCGTCGCGGGCGACGCCGGTGATGGTGGCGTAGTTCAGGTCCATCGTGACCACGGACTCGCCCACGCGGCGGGGCTCGTCACGGTCGAGGGCCTGCGGCTTCCCCGTGTCGATCTGGCAGAAGTCGCAGCGCCTCGTGCACTGGTCCCCGCCGATGAGGAAGGTGGCCTCGCGGTCCTCCCAGCATTCGAAGATGTTGGGGCAGCCGGCTTCCTGGCACACCGTGTGCAGTCCCTCGCTCTTCACGAGTTTCTGCAGCTGGTTGTACTCGGGGCCCATCTTCGCCCGGGTCTTGATCCACTCGGGCTTGCGCTCGATGGGGGTCTGGCTGTTCCGGACCTCGAGGCGCAGCATCTTGCGCCCGTCGGGTGCGACAGCGGACACTCCGGCACTCCCCTTAGCTCTCACTGCATTGGAATCTTCGGTAAACACCAGGGTACGCCCGTGGTTAGAACGGTCTTACGTCTGCCCAACCTGTGGCCGAGAGGCCCTATTCCCGGCGGGCCTGTGGGGACCGTCTCAGGCGGGCGCGACGGCGTTCTCGGGGGCGGCGACCACGCGCGGCGCGGGCTCCGCGTTCTCCAGGATCTCGCGCAGGTGCCGCTCGGCGACCGGCAGGACGTCGTCGATCGTGATCTCGCGGTCCAGCTCGTACGCGAGCGAGGTCACCCCCGCGTCCCGGATGCCGCACGGCACGATCCGGTCGAAGGACGTGTTGTCCGGGTTCACGTTCAGCGAGAAGCCGTGCATCGTGACGCCCTTGGCGACCCTGATGCCGATCGCCGCGAGCTTGCGGTCCTCCCGGCGCTGGCCCGCGTTGGACGGCGCGTACTCGGGGCCGTTCAGCCGGGGGTCGAACTCCTCGTCGTGCAGCCGGGGGTCGAAGTCCAGGGACAGTCCGCCGAGGGCCGGGCGCTCCTCGACCGGGTCGCCGAGCACCCAGACTCCGCTGCGGCCCTCCACCCGGCTGGTCTCCAGGCCGAACTCGGCGGCCGTGCGGATCAGCGCGTCCTCCAGCCGGCGCACGTGGGCGACCACGTCCACCGGGCGGGGGAGCTTCAGGATCGGGTATCCGATGAGCTGCCCGGGGCCGTGCCAGGTGATCTTCCCGCCGCGGTCGACGTCGATGACGGGCGTACCGTCCAGCGGGCGCTCGCTCTCCGTCGTGCGCCGGCCCGCCGTGTAGACGGACGTGTGCTCGAGGAGCAGGCAGGTGTCGGGGACGGTGTCCTCGAACCGTGCGGCGTGCACCTCGCGCTGCTTCTGCCAGGCCTCCTGGTAGTCGACGGCCTCATCGCCGAATCCCAGACGGACGAACCGCAGCTCACTCACTCGGGTGCCTCCCTACTCGCGGTGCCGCGGGGCCGGGGGGTGTCCCCGGAACCACGTCACCATGCACTGATGTGCGCCCCCGGCCACTGTACGACCGGTGCCGGACGCCGGGTCCGGCAGGCCGTACGCGGGCGCATTCGTCAGCGATCCGGGCAATCCTCACACGATCGGATGAACGTGGAGCGAACGGCGCTGGGACCGCCGCCGGGGCGGCTAAATTCGCGCCGTTCCATAACGGGCTCGCCCGCTCCCACTCGCGGGGGAGCCCGGGAGGGCCGCCCGCCCGGGCTCGATGGCAGGAGACCTTTCAGCTGATGTCGGAACGACCGCCCCAGCGCACCCCGAACCGGCGCCTCGCCGCTCTCATCGCGGAGGCCGGGTTCTCCCATGCGGGGCTCGCCCGCCGGGTGGACCAGCTCGGCCTCGAACACGGGCTCGATCTGCGATACGACAAGACCTCGGTGACCCGCTGGCTGCGCGGTCAGCAGCCCCGGGGCACCACCCCCGCACTGATCGCCGAGGTCTTCACCCGTCGCCTCGGGCGCCGGCTCTCGGCCCAGGACCTCGGCCTGGACGCGTGCGCACCCGTCTACGCGGGCCTGGAGTTCGCGGCGACGCCCGCGGAGGCCGTCGACATCGTCAGCGGCCTGTGGCGCAAGGACTCGGGCAGTCACGCCGAACTGCGCAAGATCGCCTTCACCCCGGCCGGACTCGTCGTCCCCAGCCGGGACTGGCTGATCGGGCGCGCCGACGAATGGGTCGGCCGCGGCGGGAGCGCCGACCGGGCGCCCGCCCCGCGCGCCACCACGGAGGCCAGGCCCCCGCAGGAACTCCACCAGGCGAACGGGAGCGGGGCGCCGCAGGCACCGGGGGTGCCGTCGAACGGATCCCGTGGGCCCGGCCTCCCACGGCCTCCCGCGCCCGCCGTGCCGCCCCTCGGTGTACCGCGCCAGCGGCAGACCGAGCGGGGCGCCGGCCAGCGGGTCGGCAGCGGGGACGTCGCCGCACTGCGCTCGGTGGGCGAGCTCTTCCGCACCCTGGACAACGCCTACGGCGGCGGCCACGCCCGGCAGGCTCTCGTCCGCTACCTGGAGCACGAGGCCGAGCCCATGCTCCGCGGGAGCTACGGCGAGGCCATCGGCAGGCGGCTGTTCTCCGCCGCCGCCGACCTGACCAGGCTGGCGGGCTGGACCTCGTACGACATCGCGGCGCACGGACTCGCCCAGCGCTACTTCGTGCAGGCGCTGCGCCTCGCCCAGGCGGCCGGTGACCGGGCCTACGGCGCCTTCGTCCTGATCACGATGAGCCGGCAGGCCGTCTACCTCGGGCACGGCAGGGAGGCCATCCAGCTCGCCCGCGTCGCCCAGCAGGGCATCGGCTCCGCCGCGCCGCAGCTCGTCATGGCGCTGCTGCACGCGGTGGAGGCGCGCGGACACGGCGTCCTGGGGGAGCCCCGGGCCTGTGTCGCCGCCCTCGTCCGGTCCGAACGGGCACTGCAGGGCGCGAGGCCGGGCGACGACGTGCCGCACTGGGCGCGCTTCTTCGACGAGGCCCAGCTCGCCGACGAGTTCGGCCACTGCCACCGCGATCTGCAGCAGTACCGGGTGGCCGCGCAGCACGCCGAGCGGTCGCTCCAGCTGCGCGCGCCCGCCTTCGCCCGGAGCAGGCTGTTCTGCCGAGTGGTGCTGGCCTCGGCGCGCCTCGGGCTCGGCGAGCTGGACCAGGCCTGCCTGCTGGGCGCCGAGGCGGCCCAGCAGGCGGCCGAGATGCGGTCGGTGCGTGCGACGGAGTACGTCCGGGACTTCGAACGGCGCCTCGAGCCGTACCGCGACGCCGTCGCCGTGCGGGGCTACCGGGACCGGGTCGCCGCCCTGGGCTGACGGGTGCCTACGCGGCGGCGGGAAGGTGCGCCCCGTCCTCGCGGGGCCGGCTCACCCCCAGGTCGGCGAGGATCGCCGAGGCGGCCCGCCGGCCGGAGGCCAGGGCGCCCTGGACACTGCTCGTGTCGCGGTGGTCGCCGCACACGTACAGGCCGGCGAGCAACCGGACGGGCCGCCTTGGATCGTGCGGCGGCGGCATCGCGGGGACGGCCTCCGGATCGTGCCGGGCGGCCAGGAGCTCCCAGTCGTGCGTGGGCGTCCCGTACAGCCGGGCGAGGTGCGCGCGGACGGTGCGGTCGAGGTCCGGCGGCTGCGGGCCGAGCACCGTGGAGCTGATCAGGACGCGGCCGCGCGGCGCACGCGAGGGGTCCACCTCGCTCATCACCGCCGTATGGGCGACCGGGCCCGACCGGTCCCCGTCGATCAGGAGACGCGCCCCGGTCGGCGGCGCGAGGGGCGCCGTGTGGTGCAGCACCGTCACCGGGTGGAACGCCGGCGTGCGCAGGCCGGGCAGCAGTTCCGCGGCGGCGCCCGCACCGGTCGCCAGCAGCAGCGACCGGCAGCCGAGCTCGCCGTGTTCCTTGGTGCGTACGGAGGTGATGCCCGCCGACGTCACGTGCACCCCGGTGCGCACGGTCCCGGGCGGCAGCGCGGCGGCCAGCAGCCGGGGCAGGGCCGAGGAGCCGCCCGCGGGCACGCAGAGCCGGCCGCGCGCGTAGTCGCGCAGGGCGAGCTCGGCGCAGCGGCTCGACGTGGTCAGTTCCGGGTCGCAGAGCAGCGCCGAGAGCAGGGGGCGGAGGAACCCGCCGACGGTGCGCGGCGGGAGGCCGCGTGCCGAGAGCGCCGCGAGCGCGGGCCTGTCGGGCCGGGCGGTGATGCGGGACTCGGGTGTGGTGGCGAGACGGGCCAGCCAGGCGCCGAGGCGGGCCTGCTCGATCGCTCCCCCCAGGGGTGCGCTGGGGGCGCTCGATCGGGAGCGCACTGCGCGGAGTGCGCCCCGCGCGCTCCGTATGTCGCCGGCGCGGTACTGCCGCCCCCCGCTGTGGACGAGCACCCCGGGTGCGAACTCCCTCAGGACCAGGTCCCCGAGTCCCGGTGCGCCCGTGAGATCCGGGTACGCCGTGTTGAGCAGCGGGCCCGGGCCGTCGAGCCGGAAGCCGTCGGCCTCATGGGTGGCCATCCGGCCGCCCACCTCCTCGGCGGCCTCCAGGACACTGACGTCCACCCCCGCGCCGAGCAGCCGGTGAGCCGCCGTCAGGCCGGCGATACCCGCCCCGATGATGACCACATCCGCGTGGTCTGCTGTGTGTGCCGTGAGCACGTGCCCCTCCCCGAGTCGGTGCGAACGCTGGGGGGCTATTTCCCCCAACGCGGCCCCGGAATGCCGGAGTTCGGGTCGAGGCTAGGTGGATGGCCGATACGGGCGCAGTCGCGCGCACCCAGGGCACCGGTGCACGGGGTCGCACGGCGGCCGCGCGGGCGGGCCGCCCCGACCCGGCCGGGCGGGTCAGCGCAGCGCGGCGCGGATGGCCTCCTCGACGCCGGGGAAGGCGAACGCGAAGCCCGAGTCGAGGAGCCGGCCGGGCAGTACCCGCTGACTGCCGAGGACGTCCTCGGAGAACTCGCCGAGCGCGATCTTCAGCGCCGGCGCCGGTGCGGTGAACAGGGTCGGGCGCTTCAGCACCCGTCCCATGGCCGCCGTCACCTGCGCGTTCGTGACGGGGGTGGGGGCGGTCAGGTTCACCGGGCCCGACAGGCTCTCGGTGTCCAGGACGTGCCGCAGCGCGGCGACGTGGTCGTGCAGGGCGATGAAGCTCCAGTACTGCCGGCCGTTGCCGAGCCGCCCGCCCAGCCCCGCCTTGAACAAGGGGAAGAGCCGGCCCCAGGCCCCGCCCTCCCGGGCGACGACCAGCCCGGTCCTGGTGTGGACCGTGCGGACCCCGGCCTCCTCGGCCGGCGCCGTGGCCTCCTCCCACTCGACGCACACGGACGGCAGGAAACCTTCGCCGGGCGGGGCGCTCTCGTCGACGGCGCGGTCCCCGGTGTCGCCGTAGTAGCCGATGGCGGAACCCGACAGCAGCACCTTCGGCGGGGTGTCGAGCGAGGCGACAGCCTCGGCGACGGCCGCCGTGCCCAGCACCCGGCTCTCCCGGATCTCCCGCTTGTACGCTTCCGTCCAGCGGTGGTCGCCGACACCCGCGCCGGCGAGGTGCACGACCGCGTCGCATCCGACGAGCCCCGCGACGTCGACGTACTGACGCTTCGGGTCCCACTCCACCTCGTCGCCGCTCGCGGCCGGGCGGCGCACCAGACGCACCACCTCGTGCCCGTCGGCGCGCAGCGAACGCACGAGCGCCGCTCCGATGAGACCTGTCGATCCGGTGACGGCGATTCGGGAACGCAGCATGGCGTCCATCCTGCCCCACGCGCCGCGTCCCATCCGTGACGCGGGGCGCGGAACACGGATGCCGGGCGGGGCGGCCGCGTGGCACAGTGGCGCGCATGGCCGCGCCGCAGATCAGCTCCCTCCGTCCCGTCCGCTTCGCCGTGCCCGAGGACGAGGCCGGGCTGGCGGAGCTCGACCGGGCGACGTGGTCGGGCCTCCACTCCGTCCAGCCGAGGCCGCAGCCGCCCTACGCGCCCTTCTTCGACGACCGGAACAGGCCGGGGGACTTCCTGGTCGCCGAGGCCGTCACCGGGGACGGGGAGAGGCCGGCGGGCTACCTCCGGCTGGGGCGCCCCACCCCGCTCGCCTGCAACGCCCACGTACGCCAGATCCAGGGGCTCGCCGTCGCCGAGTGGGCTCGACGCCACGGCATCGCACGGACCCTCCTGCGCGCCGCCTGCGCGGAGGCGCGGCGGCAGGGGGCGGGACGGCTCACCCTGCGCGTGCTCGGGCACAACGGCCCCGCACGGGCGCTCTACGCGGCGGAGGGGTTCACCGTCGAGGGCGTACTGCCCGGGGAGTTCCACCTGCACGGCCGCTACGTCGACGACGTCCTGATGGGCCGTTCACTCACCGTCTGACCGACGGCCGCGGTCAGGCCGGCCCGAAGCGTTCCCAGAGCGCCGGGTAGCGCTCCGCGAGGACCCCGTCGTCGTCGAGGCCGAAGGGCGTGCCCTCCGGCTTCGCGGCCTGCGGCGGGAGCCCGAGATCGGGCGCGACCACGCCGGTGAGCTGTTCGTAGGCCTCGTCGGCGGCGAAGCCGATCTCCTCGCCGTCCCCGTCGAGCTCCTCGCCGAAGTCGTCCAGCAGCTCGGCGAGGCTGTCCGGATCGTGCATCGCCCCCTCGAAGACCTCCCGACCCTGGGCAATCAGCCAGCAGCGGAAGTAGTCGAACGCGTCGTCGCCCGCCCCGCCGAGCAGCACGGCCGCCGCGCCCCACAGGTCCCAGCGGTACGCGCGGTTGTAGCGGGCCTCGAAGTGCCGGGCGAAGTCCAGCACCGAGTCGGGATCGAGCCGCACCAGCCGTTCGACGAGCAGATCGGCATGCTCCTCGGGGTCGCTGTCGGCGGCCTCGCGGGTGCTGTCGATGATCTGCCAGAACTCCGTCTCGTCCATCACGGGTCCAGCATCTGCCCCGACGGCGGGCGACGCACGCCCAGACACCGAAATGAGGCCTTCGGCGTCACATCCGGGGACGTTCAGCCATAGAGGTCGCGCAGACGTTCGGCCGTACCGGCAAAACGTTCGCGCAGGGCGGCGGGTGCGAGGACCTCGGCCTCCGCCCCGAGGGCCAGCAACTGCTCGTAGGCCACGTCGGCCGACTCGACCGGCAGGACGACCGTGCGCAGCCCGTCGGCGTCCGGACCGGCCGCCGCTGCCAGCGCCTCCTCGGCCGCGGCCCGGTCCACGGCCTGCGGCAGCCGGCGCACACCCGCCTCCGACAGCCGCACCGTCACCTCCGCGCGCAGGATCGACCGGGCGAACTGCGCCGCCCGCTCCTCCCAGAAGCCCGGCAGGTCGAAGTCCTCGTCCCGGTCGAAGCGGGTCCCGGACACGGCGACCGCGGTGAACCGGTCGACGCGGTACACCCGCACGTCCTCGCCCGCCCGCGCGCAGACGTACCAGACCCCGGCCTTCAGGACGAGTCCGTACGGCGCCAGCTCGCGCTCCACCTCGGCACCGGGCCCGCGGCGGTAGCGCGCGAGGACGAGCCGGTCGTCCCAGACGGCCTCCGCCACGGCGGGCAGCAGCTCCGGGGTGACCGGGTCGTGGTACCAGCCGGGGGCGTCCAGGTGGAAGCGCCGGGCCGCCGTGTGCGAGGCGTCCCGGAGCGAGGGGAGGAGGGCGGCCGAGACCTTGAGCCGCGCGGCCGACGCCGCGTCGTCGAGGCCCATCTCGCGCAGCGCGGAGGGCAGCCCGGACAGGAACAGGGCCTCCGCCTCGTGGCGCGCCAGACCGGTCAGGCGCGTCCGGTAGCCGCCGACGAGCCGGTAGCCGCCCGTCCGGCCCCGGTCGGCGTACACGGGCACCCCGGCCTCGGAGAGGGCCTGGGCGTCCCGCGTCACGGTGCGCTCCGACACCTCCAGCTCCCGCGCCAGTTCGGCGGCGGTCATGGAGGCGCGGGACTGCAGGAGCAGCACCATCTTGATCAGGCGGGCGGCACGCATGCGGACCATTGTGGCGCCCGGCGGGTACGACGACGGGGGCGGGCACCGGGCGAACCCGGTACCCGCCCCCGCCGAGGACTCACATCCCGTACTTCTCCCGGGCCTCCTTGACCTTCGAGGCCGGGATCTCACCACGGCGGGCGAGCTGGGCCAGCGCGGCGACCGCGACCGACTCGGCGTCGACCCCGAAGTGGCGGCGCGCACCCTGGCGGGTGTCGGAGAGGCCGAAGCCGTCCGTGCCGAGCGAGGACCAGTCCTGCTCCACCCACTGGCTGATCTGGTCCGGCACCGCGCGCATCCAGTCGCTGACCGCGAGGACCGGGCCCGGCGCGCCGGAGAGCGCCTGCGTCACGTACGGCACGCGCTCCTCGCCGCGCAGCAGCGCCGCGTCGGACTCCAGGGCGTCGCGGCGCAGCTCGCCCCACGAGGTGGCGGACCAGACGTCGGCCGTGACACCCCAGTCGGCGGCGAGCAGCTCCTGGGCCTCCAGGACCCAGTGGATCGCCGTACCCGAACCGAGGAGCTGGATGCGCGGGGCGTCCTCCGCCGCCGGCGCGCCCTCCTTGAAGCGGTACAGGCCCTTGACGATGCCGTCCTCGACGCCCTCGGGCATCGCGGGCTGCTGCTTGGGCTCGTTGTAGACCGTCAGGTAGTAGAAGACGTCCGAGTCCTCGCCGGGGGCCGCCTGGCCGTACATCCGGCGCAGACCGTCCTTGACGATCACCGCGATCTCGTACGCGAACGCCGGGTCGTAGTTGAGCGACGCCGGGTTCGTGGACGCGATCAGGTGCGAGTGGCCGTCCGCGTGCTGGAGGCCCTCACCGGTCAGCGTCGTGCGGCCCGCGGTGGCGCCGACGATGAAGCCCTTGCCGAGCTGGTCGGCGAGCTGCCACATCTGGTCGCCGGTCCGCTGCCAGCCGAACATCGAGTAGAAGATGTAGAACGGGATCATCGTCTCGCCGTGCGTCGCGTACGACGTGGCGGCGGCGATGAAGTCGGCCATGGCGCCGGCCTCGGTGATCCCCTCGTTGAGGATCTGGCCGTCCGTGGCCTCCTTGTAGTACATCAGCTGGTCGCGGTCGACCGGGTCGTACGTCTGGCCCAGCGGCGAGTAGATGCCCGCCGACGGGAACAGCGACTCCATGCCGAAGGTACGGGCCTCGTCCGGGACGATCGGAACCCAGCGCCTGCCCGTCTCCTTGTCCCGCATCAGGTCCTTCACCAGGCGGACGAACGCCATGGTGGTGGCCATCTCCTGCTTGCCCGAGCCCTTGTACAGGGCCTTGAAGGCGCGCTCCTCCGGCTCGGGCAGCGCCACGGCGTGCACCCGGCGGGCGGGGGCCGGACCACCGAGGGCGGCACGGCGCTCCTGGAGGTAGCGGACCTCGGGGGAGTCGGCGCCCGGGTGGCCGTAGGGGACCAGCCCGTCCTCGAAGGCGCTGTCCGGGATCGGGAGGCCGAGCAGCTCGCGCATGCCCTTGAACTCGTCGATGGACAGCTTCTTCATCTGGTGGTTGGCGTTCTTGGACTCGAAGCCCTTGCCGAGCGTGTAGCCCTTGACCGTCTGGGCCAGGATCACGGTCGGCGCGCCCTTGTGCTCGACGGCGGCGCGGTAGGCCGCGTACACCTTGCGGGCCTCGTGGCCGCCGCGGGAGCTGTAGAAGCACTCGGCGATCTTCGCGTCGCTCAGCAGCTTCGCCAGTTCGGCGAGCGCGGGCTCGGCGCCGAAGAAGTGCTCGCGGATGTAGGCCACGTCACGGGTGGCGTACGTCTGGAACTGGGCGTCCGGGACCTCGCGCAGGCGGCGGATCAGCGCACCGGTGGTGTCCAGCTGGAACAGCTCGTCCCAGGCGTTGCCCCAGAGCGTCTTGATGACGTTCCAGCCGGCTCCGCGGAACGCGCCCTCCAGCTCCTGGACCACGCGGAAGTTGGCGCGGACGGGGCCGTCGAGGCGCTGCAGGTTGCAGTTGATGACGAAGGTCAGGTTGTCGAGCCGCTCGCGCGCCGCGAGGGCGAGGGCGGCGGTCGACTCGGGCTCGTCCATCTCGCCGTCGCCCAGGAAGGCCCAGACGTGCGAGTTCGACGTGTCCTTGATCTTGCGGTTCGCCAGGTAGCGGTTGAAACGCGCCTGGTAGATGGCCGAGAGCGGGCCGAGGCCCATCGACACGGTGGGGAACTCCCACAGCCAGGGCAGCCGCCGCGGGTGCGGGTAGGACGGCAGGCCGTCGCCGCCCGACTCCTGGCGGAAGTTGTCGAGCTGCTGCTCGCCGATGCGGCCGTCGAGGAAGGCGCGGGCGTAGATGCCGGGCGAGGCGTGGCCCTGGATGTAGAGCTGGTCGCCGGAGCCGTCACCCTCCTTGCCGCGGAAGAAGTGGTTGAAGCCGGTCTCGTACAGCCAGGCCGCCGAGGCGAACGTGGCGATGTGGCCGCCGACGCCGTACCGGGCGCCCCGGGTGACCATCGCGGCCGCGTTCCAGCGGTTCCACGCGGTGATCTTCGATTCCATCTCCAGGTCGCCGTCGAAGGCGGGCTCCGCGGAGGTGGGGATGGTGTTGACGTAATCGGTCTCCAGCAGCTTGGGCAGCGCGATGCCGGCGCCCTCGGCGTGCTGGAGAGAGCGCCGCATCAGGTACGCGGCGCGGTGCGGGCCCGCGGCCTTGGTGACGGCGTCCAGGGAGGCCGCCCATTCGGCGGTCTCCTCGGGGTCGCGGTCCGGGAGCTGGTCGAGCTCGCTCGGAAGCTTTGCTACGGGGTCGGTCATGATCGCCGCCTTCCGGAGTGGAGGGGGGTGGAGAAGGCCCTGACGGGCAGGACAGGGCGATCGGGCCGGTGGGCCCGCGACTGAACTGTAAGTCGTCGATCGATGATCGATCAAAGGGTGAAGGGCAAAACTTCTCGATATGAAGAAAAGTGGCATGCGGTGCCGCGAAACGGGGCACGGAGTGACGGGATCAAAGGGGTGAAAAGGACCTCGGTGTGCACGGCAGAGCGCGGGGTGTCGCAGATGGGCGCCCAGGTCAGGCCGCTTTTCACGCGCGCGGGGCGCACCCGAGGACGTGCTCCTTCACGAGGACGGCGATCTGCGGGTCCCGCCGCAGGAACGCGTCGATGAGAGCCTCGTGCTCCTCGGCGTACGACTTCTGCACCGTGCCCAGCCAGCGGATCGACAGCGCCGTGAACACCTCGATGCCCAGCCCCTCCCAGGTGTGCAGCAGCACGGCGTTCCCGGCGGCCCGCACCATCTCGCGGTGGAAGGCGACCGTGTGCCGCACCTGCGCCTCGCCGTCGGCCAGCCGGTCCGCCTCGTAGAGGGCCGCCACGTGCGGCGCGAGCGCCGAGCAGTCCTCGGCGAGGGCCGGAGCCGCGAGCTCGGCCGCGATCTGCTCCAGCCCCGCCCGTACGGGATAGCTCTCCTCCAGGTCCGCCGCCGTGAGGCTGCGCACCCGGACACCCTTGTTGGGGGCCGACTCGATCAGCCGCAGCGTCTCCAGCTCCCGCAGCGCCTCGCGCACCGGGGTCTGGCTGACCTCCAGCTCCGTCGCGATGCGGCGCTCCACGATCCGCTCGCCCGGCTTCCAGCGCCCGCTGACTATTCCCTCCACGATGTGCTCGCGGATCTGTTCGCGCAGCGAGTGGACGACGGGCGGGGTCATGAGGGGCTCCTTCGTGGCGAACCGTTGATGCCTGCGCGGGCAACGGCGGCCGGGGAACGACCGGTGGTGTCTAGACAATACGGCGGCGCCCCCGCCCGGAAGGGTTCCGGACGGGGGCGCCGCTGGTGAGGCTGGTTACAGCTCTGCCGCTCAGAGACCGAGCTCGACCTCGAACTCGCCCGCCTCGAGGATCGCCTTGACCGTGGTCAGGTAACGGGCGGCGTCCGCGCCGTCCACCAGACGGTGGTCGTAGGACAGGGAGAGGTAGGTCATGTCACGGATGCCGATGACCGTGCCCTCCGCCGTCTCGATGACCGCCGGACGCTTGACCGTGGCACCGATGCCCAGGATGGCGGCCTGGTTCGGAGGCACGATGACCGTGTCGAACAGCGCGCCGCGCGAACCGGTGTTGCTGACGGTGAAGGTCGCGCCGGACATGTCGTCCGGAGTGAGGCCGCCACCGCGTGCCTTGCCGGCCAGCTCGGCGGTCTTCTTCGCGATACCGGCGATGTTCAGGTCGCCCGCACCCTTGATGACCGGGGTCATCAGACCCTTCTCGGCGTCCACGGCGATGCCGATGTTCTCCGAGTCGAAGTACGTGACGGTGCCCTCGTCCTCGTTGATCCGGGCGTTGACGACCGGGTGGGCCTTCAGCGCCTGGGCCGCCGCCTTCACGAAGAACGGCATCGGGGACAGCTTGACGCCCTCACGGGCGGCGAAGGACTCCTTCGCCTGGTTGCGCAGCTTCATCAGCTTGGTGATGTCGACCTCGAGGACCGTGGTCAGCTGGGCCTGCGAGTGCAGCGCCTTCATCATGTTGTCGCCGATGAGCTTGCGCATGCGGGTCATCTTGACCGTCTGACCGCGCAGCGGGGACGCCTCCAGCTTCGGCGCGGCCTTGGCCGCGGGAGCGGCTGCGGCCGGAGCCGGAGCCGCGGCGGCCTTGGCGGCCTCCGCGGCGGCGGCGACGTCCTGCTTGCGGATGCGGCCACCGACGCCGGTGCCCTTGACCGAGCCCAGGTCGACGCCGTTCTCGGCGGCGAGCTTGCGGACCAGCGGCGTGACGTACGCGCCGTCGTCACCGGAGGGCGCGGCCGGGGCGGCCGGTGCCTGCGCGGCCGGAGCCGGAGCCGGAGCGGCAGGCGCGGGGGCCGGAGCGGGCGCGGCGGGTGCCGGAGCCGCGGGGGCCGCCGGTGCCGGTGCCGGTGCCGGAGCGGCCGGTGCCGGAGCCTGCGCGGCCGGGGCGGGAGCGGCCGGAGCCGGTGCCGGAGCGGCGGCGGGGGCCGGAGCGGCCTCGGCCGGAGCGGCGGCGGGGGCGGCACCCGGAGCACCGATGACGGCGAGCTTGGCGCCGACCTCGGCGGTCTCGTCCTCACCGACGACGATCTCCAGCAGCACACCGGCGACCGGCGCGGGGATCTCGGTGTCGACCTTGTCCGTGGAGACCTCGAGCAGGGGCTCGTCCTCCGCGACCTCCTCGCCGACCTCCTTCAGCCAGCGGGTGACGGTGCCCTCGGTGACGCTCTCACCGAGCGCGGGGAGGGTGACGTCGGTACCGGAGGCACCACCGGCCGGAGCGGCTGCGGGGGCCGGGGCCTGGGCAGCGGGCGCCTCGGGGGCGGGGGCCTCGGCGGCGGGCTCCTCGGCGGCCGGGGCCGGAGCGGCCTCCGGCTCGGCGGCCGGCGCGGACTCGGCCGCGGGTGCGCCCGAGCCGTCGTCGATGACGGCCAGCTCGGCGCCGACCTCGACGGTCTCGTCCTCGGCGACCTTGATCGACGAGAGGATGCCCGACGCGGGGGCCGGGATCTCGGTGTCGACCTTGTCGGTCGAGACCTCGAGCAGCGGCTCGTCGGCCTCGACGCGCTCGCCCTCGGCCTTCAGCCAACGGGTGACAGTGCCCTCGGTGACGCTCTCGCCGAGCGCCGGAAGGGTTACGGAAACCGACATGGTTTCAGTTGCTCCTTACGAAAGTGCGGATGTGGTCGGTCGTCGCCCGGGACTGGATCAGTCGTGGGAGTGGAGAGGCTTGCCGGCCAGGGCCAGGTGGGCCTCGCCCATGGCCTCGTTCTGCGTCGGGTGGGCGTGGATGAGCTGCGCGACCTCGGCCGGCAGCGCCTCCCAGTTGTAGATCAGCTGGGCTTCGCCGACCTGCTCGCCCATACGGTCACCGACCATGTGGACGCCGACCACGGCACCGTCCTTGACCTGGACGAGCTTGATCTCGCCCGCGGTCTTCAGGATCTTGCTCTTGCCGTTGCCCGCCAGGTTGTACTTGAGCGCGACGACCTTGTCCGCGCCGTAGATCTCCTTGGCCTTGGCCTCGGTGATGCCGACCGAGGCGACCTCGGGGTGGCAGTACGTCACCTTCGGCACGCCGTCGTAGTCGACGGGCACGGTCTTGAGGCCGGCCAGACGCTCCGCCACGAGGATGCCCTCGGCGAAGCCGACGTGCGCGAGCTGGAGGGTCGGGACCAGGTCGCCCACGGCCGAGATCGTCGGGACGTTGGTCTGCATGTACTCGTCGACGAGGACGTAGCCGCGGTCCATCGCGACCCCCGCCTCCTCGTAGCCCAGACCCTGGGAAACGGGGCCGCGGCCGATCGCGACCAGCAGCACCTCCGCCTCGAAGGTCTTGCCGTCGGCGAGGGAGACCTTGACGCCGTCCTGCGTGTACTCGGCCTTGTCGAAGAAGGTGCCGAGGTTGAACTTGATGCCGCGCTTGCGGAACGCGCGCTCCAGGAGCTTCGAGCTGTTCTCGTCCTCGACCGGGACCAGGTGCTTCAGGCCCTCGACGATCGTGATGTCGGTGCCGAAGGACTTCCACGCCGAGGCGAACTCGACGCCGATGACGCCGCCGCCCAGGACGATCGCGGACTTGGGCACGCGGTCCAGCTTCAGCGCGTGGTCCGAGGAGATGATGCGGTTGCCGTCGATCTCCAGACCCGGCAGCGACTTCGGCACGGAGCCGGTCGCCAGGAGCACGTGGCGCCCCTGCACGCGCTGGCCGTTCACGTCCACCGAGGTGGGCGACGACAGGCGTCCCTCACCCTCGATGTAGTGGACCTTGCGCGAGGCGATGAGTCCCTGCAGGCCCTTGTAGAGGCCCGAGATCACGTCGTCCTTGTACTTGTGGACGGCCGCCATGTCGATGCCCTCGAAGGTGGCCTTCACGCCGAACTGCTCGGCCTCGCGGGCCTGGTCGGCGATCTCGCCGGCGTGCAGCAGCGCCTTCGTGGGGATGCAGCCGTTGTGCAGGCAGGTGCCGCCGACCTTGCCCTTCTCGATCAGTGCGACGTCCAGGCCCAGCTGAGCTCCGCGCAGGGCCGCGGCGTAACCGCCACTGCCACCGCCGAGGATCACTAGGTCGAAAACGGTGCTGGCGTCGTTCGCCACGTCACGTCCTCCATGCATGTGCGCCGTATGCCGGGCCCCGTCGCTGGGGTGTGACCGGCCGGTCGGCTGGTGTTCGGCCGCTTGCGTTGTTCGGCCCTGTGGTGGGGGCCCTGTCCTGCCGAGAACCCATCTTCGCACTTGTTGCGGGCGGACGGGACGCGGGCCCCTGCTCCGGGCCGGACGATCACCGGGCCCGGCCCGTTACCGATGCGTACGGATCTCCGGAAAGCAGGCCGGAGCCGAAGGGGGAACGCCCACGGCCCCGGACGTTATGCCCGGGGCCGTGTACGGCGCGTGAGCACCGCGGGCGGAGCGTCCGCGCGAGGCGGGCGGACCGGACCTCAGCCGAGGTCGCCGGCCGCCGTGCGCTCGGCCAGCCTGACCAGGGTGCGGACCGCGGAGCCGGTGCCGCCCTTGGGCGTGTAGCCGTACGGCGCGCCCTCGTGGAAGGCCGGGCCCGCGATGTCCAGGTGCGCCCAGGCGATGCCCTCGCCCACGAACTCCTTGAGGAACAGGCCGGCCACCAGGCCGCCGCCCATGCGCTCGCCCATGTTGGCGATGTCGGCGGTCGGGGAGTCCATGCCCTTGCGCAGGTCGGAGGGGAGCGGCATCGGCCACGAGGCCTCGCCGACCTCCTCGGCGATCTCGTGGATCGACGTACGGAAGGCGTCGTCGTTCGACATCACACCGAAGGTGCGGGCGCCGAGGGCCATGACCATCGCGCCGGTCAGGGTCGCGACGTCGACGATCGCGTCGGGCTTCTCCTCCGAGGCGCGGGTCAGCGCGTCGGCGAGGACCAGGCGGCCCTCGGCGTCCGTGTTGAGGACCTCGACGGTCTTGCCGCTGTACATGTGCAGCACGTCACCCGGGCGGGTGGCGTTGCCGGAGGGCATGTTCTCGGCCAGGGCCAGCCAGCCGGTGACGTTGACCTGGAGGCCGAGGCGGGAGGCCGAGACGACGGCGGCGAACACGGCGGCCGCACCGCTCATGTCGCACTTCATCGTCTCGTTGTGGCCGGCCGGCTTGAGCGAGATGCCGCCCGAGTCGTAGGTGATTCCCTTGCCCACGAGGGCCAGGGTCTTCTCGGCCTTGGGGTGGGTGTAGGCCAGCTTGACCAGGCGCGGTCCGTGGGTGGAGCCCTGACCGACGCCGAGCAGGCCGCCGTAACCGCCCTTGACGAGCGCCTTCTCGTCGAGGACCTGCACCTTGATGCCGTGCTCCTTGCCGGCGGCGGTGGCCACGGCGGCGAAGGACTCGGGGTACAGGTCGTTCGGCGGGGTGTTGATCAGGTCGCGGGCGCGGTTGATCTCCTCGACCAGCGCGACGGCGCGCTCGGCGGCCGCCTTGAAGGCCTTGTCGCGCGGCTTGGTGCCGAGCAGGGCGACCTCGCCGAGCGGCAGCTTCCGGGCGTCGGGCTTGGCGCCCTTGGGGGCGAGCTTGTTCTCGCCGCCCTGGTAGGCGGTGAAGGCGTACGCGCCGAGGAGGGCGCCCTCCGCCACGGCCGAGGCGTCCTCGACCGACTCGGTCGGCAGTGCGAATCCGGCCTTCTTCGAGCCCTTCAGCGCACGGGCGGCGCTGCCGGCGGCCCGGCGCAGCGTCTCGGCGTCGTAGGCGTCGTCCTTCTCCGGGGCCGTACCGAGTCCGACGGCGATGACGACCGGGGCCTTCAGGCCGGACGGGGCGGGGAGCTTGGTCACTTCGCCCTCGGCCCCGGAGGCGCCCAGCGTCTCCAGGACGGCGGCGAGCTTTCCGTCGAACGCCTTGTCCACGGCCTCGGCGCCCGGTGCCACGACCAGGCCCCCGGACTTGGACCCAGCGCCCTTGGCGACACCGACGACGAGTGCGTCGGCGCGCAGCGTCGCCGCACCTGAGGTGCTGAGAGTGAGAGCAGTCACGGTGGTGAAATCTCGCTTTCGTTGAGTTGTGTGCCGGTCGAGGGGTGGGCCGACCGGGCCCGGCGCATCGTGGACACCGCCGCGATGTGCCGGATATGAGCCTACGCGCGCCCGAGTCCCGGCCTCACGGGGGCGGGCCCGTCCGCCGGGCTCGGCGCCCGCGGCGGCCGCCCGCAGGGCCCTGCGGGCGGCCTGCGGGCGGGGCGGTCAGCCCAGTGCGAGCACCAGGAGGGCCGTGGTGGCGGCGGTCTCCTCCAGCGCGCCGAACACGTCTCCGGTCACCCCGCCGAGGCGCCGCACGCAGTGACGCAGCATCAGGTGCGCCGCTCCGGCGCCCGCCAGGGCGGCGAGCGCCTGGTGGAGTGCCGCGCCGGGTCCGCCCAGCAGGACGCCGGCCCCGGCGCAGCAGGCGACCACGGCGCAGGCCACGGCCATCGCGCGCAGCGGCGGCACCGTCTCCGCGACCGCCGCGCCCAGGCCCTCCGGCCGCGCCGCCGGGACACCGCGGCGCGAGGCGAGCGTCAGCGCGAGCCTGGCCGTGACGGCGGCGGCCACCGTGCCCAGCGCGCCGTCGGCCCACCCCCGGCCGTAGAGCTCGAAGAGGGCGGCGACCTGGCCCAGCAGCACGAACAGCAAGGTGACGACGCCGAACGGGCCGATGTCCGACTGCTTCATGATGCGCAGCGCCGCCTCGGCGGGCTTCGCGCTGCCGAGCCCGTCGGCGGTGTCCGCGAGACCGTCCAGGTGCAGCCCCCTGGTCACCGCGGCCGGGAGCGCGGCCGAGGCGACCGCCGCCGCCAGCGGCCCCGCCCCGCCGAGCAGCAGCAGACTCCCGGGGACGGCGGCGAGCAGGCCCACGGCGAGCCCGGCGAGCGGAGCGCACAGCATGCCGGCGCGGGCGGTCCGGCGGTCCCAGCGGGTGACGCGGACGGGGAGCGCGGTCAGGGTGCCGAAGGCGAAACGCAGGCCGTGGCTGTTCAGGGAGGTCACCGCGCGCACGCTAGCCGGTGTGACCGGGCGCCAGATGGGGCAAAGTGGCTCGAAAGCCGCATAGGTGGGTCTCCGGGTGGAGGTGGCATGGGTCACTGGTTCCAGCAGAACATCGTCGAACCGGGCAAGCTCCCGCTGCTGATCGCCCTCAGCGCCTTCGTCCTGACCTTCGCCGTCACCCGGATGATCACCCGCATGATCAGGGCGGGGAAGGGGCCGTTCCGCAACATCACGCCCGGCGGGGTTCACGTCCACCACGTGGTGCCCGGCGTCGTGCTCTCGGTGGTCGGAGGGTTCGGCGCGGTCGCGAGCGGCCAGCAGGGCGTGGCCGCCGGGGCCTTCGCGGTCGTCTTCGGCATCGGCGCGGGCCTCGTGCTCGACGAGTTCGCCCTGATCCTGCACCTGGACGACGTGTACTGGACCGAGGAGGGCCGGCAGAGCGTGGAGGTCGTCGTCCTCACCGCCTCGCTCGTCCTGCTCGTGCTGCTCGGGTTCTCACCGCTCGGCGTGGACGAGCTGACGGGTGAGGAGCAGCAGAGCAGGACCGGCGTCGTCCTGACCTACATCTGCAACTTCGGCTTCGTGCTGACCGCCCTGTTCAAGGGCAAGGCCCGGATGGCGGTGATCGGGACGCTCATCCCGTTCATCGCGCTCATCGGGGCGATCCGGCTGGCGAGGCCCGCCTCGTTCTGGGCGAAGCGCTTCTACCGCCGCCGCCACCGGGCCCGTGCCAGAGCGGTCCTGAGGGCGTATCACCACGACGTCCGCTGGGCCGGTCCCCGGCGCCGCTTCCAGGACCTGATCGGCGGGGCCCCGGACAGGACCCCGCTCCCGGGGCCCCGGCCCGGCCCCGGTCCCTGAGACGCTCAGGCGGTCGTCCCGGCCGGCCGCGGGTCCCCGGGCGCCTCGCTGTCCCCGGCGGACCCCGTTTCCTGCCCGGCGTCCTCCGAGGGCTTCGCCCCGTCCCCGGCCGACTCCTGCTCCCGCTCGGGGAGTTCCGCCGCGAGCGCCGCGGCGGCCTGCACGAGGGGGAGCGCCAGCAGCGCGCCGCTTCCCTCACCGACCGTCACCCCGTGGTCCAACAGCGGGGTCAGGGCCATCCGGTCCAGCGCCTTCGCCTGCGCGGGCTCACCGCTCACCTGGCCGGCGAGCCACCAGTCGGGGGCCCGGAAGGCCGCGCGCTGGGCCACCAGCGCGCACGCGGCCGCGACCACGCCGTCCAGTATCACGGGCATCCGGCGCACCGCGCTCTGCAGCAGGAAGCCGGTCATCGCCGCCAGATCCGCGCCGCCCACCGCCGCCAGCAGCTCCAACTGGTCCCCGAGCACCGGGCGGGCCCGCCGCAGCGCGTCCCGGATCGCCGCGCACTTGCGCATCCACGCCAGGTCGTCGATGCCGGCGCCGCCGCGCCCCGTCACCACCGAGGCGTCCGTGCCGCACAGGGCGGCGATCAGCGTCGAGGCCGCCGTCGTGCCGCCGACACTGAGGTCACCCAGCACCACCAGGTCCGTGCCGGAGTCGGCCTCCTCGTCCGCGACGCGCATCCCGAGGCGTACGGCCCGCTCGGCCTCCTCGGCCGTGAGCGCGTCCTCGACGTCGATCCGGCCGCTGCCCCGTCGCACGCGGTCGCGCACCACGGCGTCCGGCAGCAGCCCGGGGTCGCAGTCCAGGCCGGCGTCCACGATCCGTACGGGCACGGAGAAGCGGCGGGCCAGCACGGCGACGGGGGTGGCGCCGTCCAGCGTCGCCCGTACCAGCCGGTGCGCGGTCCCGGCGGCCCGGCCGGAGACCCCCAGCCCGGCGACCCCGTGGTCACCGGCGAACAGCACGACGCGCGGGTGGTCCACCGGCTTGACCGGTACCGACTGCTGGGCGGCCGACAGCCATTCACCCAGTTCGTCGAGCCTGCCGAGCGCGCCCACGGGCACGGCCAGCCGCTCCCGGCGTTCCTCGGCGTCACGCCGCACACCCCCGTCGGGGCGTTCGATCAGGTCGGAGAAGTCGTCCAGATTCACGGGGGTCTGCCTCGCGGGTCGTCACAGGGTGGGCCGGAACCCCGCTGAGGGCTCCTGCCGGGAACAGTACCCGGCAGCCCCGCGCACATCCCCGTCCCCGCACCCACGGCGATCAGCCGCGCAGCACCAGGGCCCGCCCGGCCACCACCAGCAGCACCTCCTCGCACTCGGCGGCGAACGCCGCGTTCAGACGGCCCAGTTCGTCACGGAAACGGCGGCCGGAGGCCGTCGCCGGGACCACGCCCGACCCGGCCTCGTTGGTCACCGCGACGACCGTGCGACGCGTCCCGCGCACCGCGCGGACCAGTTCCGCGACCCGCTCGCGCAGCTTCGCCTGCCCGCCGTCCGTCCACCCGGTGTCGTCCCACGCGTCCACCCGGTCCATGGCGTCCGTCAGCCACAGCGACAGGCAGTCGATCAGCAGGGGCGGCCCGTCCTGTTCCAGCAGCCCCGCCAGCTCGCACGTCTCCTCGGTGCGCCACGCCGCCGGCCTGCGTTCCCGGTGCAGGCCGATCCGGGCCTCCCACTCCGTGTCGCCCTGCCGCCGGCCGCCGGTCGCGACGTACACCACCTCGGGATACGTCTCGAGGCGCTGCTCGGCCTCCACCGACTTCCCCGACCGCGCCCCGCCGGTCACCAGCGTGCGCCGGGGCACCTCGGGTACCGCGTGGTACGCGCCGACCGGCAGGGTCGTCCCGTCCGGCACGGCCCGGGCCCCGGCGGCCGCGAGCCGCCGGTCCAGTTCGGCGCCCGGCGGCGCGTCGTGGTCCAGGTGGACCGCGACGACCTCGGTGGCGGTGGTGACCGCCCCGACGGCGCGCAGCCTGGCCACGGCGTCCGGCCTGCCGGTCACGTCGCACACGACCATGTCGTAGGGCTCGGCGAACGGATCGGCCAGACCGGCGGGGGAGGCCCCGGGAGGCAGGTAGAGCAGGCGCTCGCCCTCCGGCGACGTCACCTCGTATCCGGTGCCGGGCGCGTCCATCGCCATGGCCCGGACCCGGTGGCCGCTGATCAGCGTCAGCTCCTGGCCGTCCGGCACCCGTCCGGCGGCGGGCAGGGAGGCGGGCAGCTCCACCGCCGGCCCGTCATGAGGATGGGTCAGCAGCACCTGGCGCACGCCCGAGAGCGAACGGCCGGCGCGCGCCGCGGCGAACACGGCTCCCGGGGTGAGATCCAGCAGCAGGGCGTCGTCGACGAGCAGCGCGGTGGCGGCGCGGGCCCGCGCACCGCGGGACGACGCGCATACGGCGCACGGGCAGTCGGGCCGCGGCAGCCCGTCGGGGGCTCCGGTGCCGAGCAGAGTCAGTTCCACGCTCCGATCCTCCCGTGTCCGTGAAGCACCTGCGCGCCCGGCACACCCACTAGTCTTCGGGGAGCAACGTGACCCAGGAGGCGGACATGGCGTGGACGTGGCGGTTCGAGAAGTCCGACGGTACGGAGACGGAGCCGGCGCTGCAGCCGGAGGAGTTCACGACGCAGGGCGACGCGGAGTCCTGGATCGGTGAGTTCTGGAAGGAACTCCTGGAAGGCGGTGCGCACCAGGTGACGCTCTTCGAGGACGCGACGAAGATCTACGGACCCATGAGTCTCCAGGCCGACTGAGGCTCCCGGACCCGCCCGGACCCGGTGTCCGGGCGGGGCACCACCGGTTCCCGGCGCCGGACGGGCCCCGCGGTCCCGGCCGCAGGACCCTAGATCTCGCCCAGGGTGACCTGGACCGTCTTCTTCGCGTCCCCCCGGGTGTACGCCACGGTGACCTTCTCGCCGGGCTCGTCGTCCGCCAGCGCCTCCGAGAGCGAGGTGATGGTGGTGACCCGGTCGTCGCCGATCCGGGTGATGACGTCCCCGACGCGCAGACCCGCACCGGCGGCCGCGCCGCCCTTCTGGACGCTGACGATCGCGACGCCCGCCGGCCGGTACTCGTCGTCGACGACCGTGCGGCCCGTGATGTTCAGCGCCGCCCGGCCCGAGTCGGTGACCTTGCCCGACTCGATGATCTGGTCGGCGACCGTGCGGACCATGGAGACGGGGATCGCGAAACCGATCCCCGGTGCCGCGCCCTCGCCCAGCTGGGGATCGGTTGCCGCGAGCGTCGGGATGCCGATCACCTCGCTGTCGAGGTTGACCAGCGCGCCGCCGCTGTTGCCGGGGTTGATGGCCGCCGACGTCTGCACCATGTCGACGAGCGTCGCCCCCGTGCCGCCGCCGGACGCGCTCTCGCTGACGGTCCGGCCCACGGCCGAGACGATGCCCTGGGTGACGCTGCTGGACAGCCCGAGCGGGGAACCCATCGCCAGGACGATCTGCCCCACCTCGACGGTGTCGGTGTCACCGAAACGCGCGGCGCGCAGCCCCTCGGGCACGTTGTCGAGCTTGACGACCGCCAGGTCCTGCTCCGGATAGGAGGAGACCAGCGTGGCCTTCAGCTCCTTCTCACCGGTCGCGACGCTGACGTCGAAGGTCTTCTCGCTGCCCACGACGTGCGCGTTCGTGACGATGTGGCCCTTGTCGTCGTAGACGATGCCCGATCCGAGCCCGTCCCCGGCGGCGATCTGCACCACGGAGGGCAGCACGTCCTTGATGACCGCCTGGTACTGGTCCTCGAGGTCACCGGCCGCCCGCGACACCACCCCCTGCCGCGCCGGAGCCGCAGCCGGTGCGGGGCCGGGCCCCGAACAGCCCCCCGCCAGGACGGCCGCGCACACGGCGGCGGCCGACGGCACGAGGAAGCGGCGTACACGGCTTCGGTACGGCGATGCGTCCATGCCCGGAGTATCGCCGGGCCACGGAGCCGGTGCCCTGCGCTGGTGGGCCGATCAGGCGTACGCCCGGGCGCGGTTCAGCCGCGTACCCCGCACAGGTGCAGCAGGGCGGCGATCCCGCGGTAGGGGTCGGTGCGCCCCGCGCGGTCCTCGGCGGCGAACACCCGCGCCAGCTCCTCGGGGCCGGGCAGCTCCGCCGCGTTGTCCGCGTTGTCCGTGAAGACGCGCACGCCGTACCAGGCGTGCAGCGGCGCCGCGATGCCGGCGAGCGTGTCCCGCAGCGTCCCGAGCCGGTCGGCCCGGACGTCGAGGCCGAGCCTGTTCGTGTAGGTGTCCGAGTCGAACGCCGCGAGCGCCGCGCCGAAGTCGCCCGCGGTCCCGGGCCGCATCGCCAGGGCGTCCGCGTTGCGCACGAGCAGCGACAGGAGGCCGCCGGGCGCCAGCATCCGGGCCAGGCCGGCCAGCATGGGATCGGGCTCGGGGACGTACATCAGCACGCCGTGGCAGAGGACCACGTCGAAACTGCCGGGCAGGAAGTGCACCCCGGTGTCACGGCCGTCGCCCTCGATGAGGCGCATCCGCTCCCGGATGCCCTCGGGCTCGCCCGCGAGGGACTCCCGCGCGGACCGCAGCATCTCGGGGTCGGACTCGAGGCCCGTCACGGAGTGGCCGGCCCGCGCGAGGCGCAGGGCCTGGGTGCCCTGGCCCATGCCGACGTCCAGCACCCGCAGCCGCTGCCCCACGGGGAAGCGCCCGGCTATCTGCTCGTCGAGCTGCCGGGCGACGAGCTCCTGGCGGACCGTGTTGCGCAGTCCACCGAGCCCGTCCAGCCACTGGGACGACACCCCCGTGAAGCCGGAGGTCTCCGTGCTCAGGGCCGCTCTCCCCGCTTGACCTGCGGCTTCGGCAGACGAAGACGGCGCATCTGCAGCGTGCGCATCAGCCCGTAGGCCACCGCGCCGCGCTTCGGGGTGTCCGGGAAGCGCTGCGCGAGCTGCTTCTTGAGCCGGAAGCCGAGGCCGACGGAGTCGACGACGATCAGCACGATCACGCCGAGCCAGAGCAGCAGCGAGATGTTCTGGATGTTCTGCACCTGGATCACGCTGAGGATCAGGATGATCACCGCGAGCGGCAGGAACCACTCCGCGATGCAGAAGCGCGAGTCCACGAAGTCACGGACGTAGCGCCGCACCGGGCCCTTGTCGCGTGCCGGCAGGTAGCGCTCGTCGCCCGAGGCGAGCGCCTCGCGCTGCCGGGCCATGTCGGAGCGGCGTGCTTCGCGCTGGCGCTTGGCGGCCTCCTTGCGGTCCGCCGGCGCACCACTGGAGGCACGCCGACGCTGCGTCTGGGCGTCGCTGCGCCGGGGGGTGGGGCGACCTTTGGGAGCCTGGGGGTCGCGGGGCTGCTTGGAGAGGTCCGCCGTCACCTTGTCGGTGGGGGCCTTCTCTTCCTTGGAACGGCTACGGAACACAAAACCCAAGGGTAAGGGGTCGCCCGCGACAACCGGGGACCGGCCGGGAACGATCCGGCAACGGCCCGCGTCCAGAAAAGCGGCGTGACGGGGGCAGAACGGACGGGTGCCGCGACTTTCCCTGATCTTCGTCTACTCCCTGGGCGGGAGCGTCCACCGGCCGCAGTCGTCCTTGGGGAGGAGCACATCCGTGCTCGAACAGTGCGGTAATGGAGACAGGGCCCGTACTGTGGGTTCTGTTGGAGTGCTGGAGCTCAGTCCGTCAGAAGGGGGCGCGCGAAGCCCATGAGCGGTGTCATGAAGCGTATGGGAATGATCTTCCGCGCGAAGGCAAACAAGGCCCTTGACCGGGCCGAGGATCCGCGCGAGACCCTCGATTACTCGTACCAGAAGCAGCTCGAACTGCTGCAGAAGGTGCGCCGCGGTGTCGCCGACGTGGCGACCTCGCGCAAGCGGCTGGAGCTGCAGCTGAACCAGCTGCAGGGCCAGTCGTCCAAGCTGGAGGACCAGGGCCGCAAGGCGCTCGCGCTCGGTCGCGAGGACCTGGCCCGCGAGGCGCTGTCCCGGCGCGCCGCTCTCCAGCAGCAGGTCTCCGACCTGGAGACGCAGCACCAGACGCTGCAGGGCGAGGAGGAGAAGCTCACTCTCGCGGCCCAGCGGCTCCAGGCCAAGGTCGACGCCTTCCGCACGAAGAAGGAGACCATCAAGGCCACCTACACCGCCGCCCAGGCCCAGACCCGGATCGGCGAGGCCTTCTCGGGCATCTCCGAGGAGATGGGCGACGTCGGCCTCGCGATCCAGCGGGCCGAGGACAAGACCCAGCAGCTCCAGGCGCGGGCCGGGGCCATCGACGAACTGCTGGCCTCGGGCGCGCTCGACGACCCGTCCGGCACGGCGAAGGACGACATCGCCGCCGAGCTGGACCGGATCTCCGGTGGTTCGGACGTGGAGCTGGAGCTCCAGCGCATGAAGGCCGAGCTGGCCGGCGGCTCCGCCGGACAGCAGCAGGCCATCGAGGGCGGCACGCAGGACGCGGCACCGCAGTCGCAGCAGTCCCCGCACAAGTTCGACAAGCAGTGAGGGCGGCGTCATGATCGTACGGATCATGGGGGAGGGCCAGGTCAGCCTGGCCGACAGTCACATCGCCGAGCTGAACGAGCTCGACGACATACTCCTCGCGGAGATGGAGAGCGGTGACGGACCGGGCTTCCGGACCACGCTCCACGCGCTCCTGGACAAGGTGCGCGAGCTCGGCTCGCCGCTCCCCGACGACTCCCTGGAGCCGTCCGAACTGATCCTTCCGGCACCCGACGCCACCCTCGAAGAGGTGCGCTCCATGCTCCGCGACGACGGGCTCATCCCCGGCTGAACGGCCCGGGTCCCTCCCCACCGCACTCCTCACGCCGCCCCGCTCCGGTCCCTCCGGAGCGGGGCGGCGTGCTGCCGGAGCGCCCCTCCACGCGGCGGGCCCGTTCCCGGCGCTGTGACGGCGCCCGGCGGGTCCGTCCCCGGTGCTGTGACGGCGCCCTCGCACGGAACGGACCACGGCGTCGGCGACACGCCGTACCGTTGCTCGACGTGACCACCCTCGGAACCGGCTTCGTGCGGCCCCGCCGCTGGCTTCGCGGCCATCCCCTCGCCTTCGACCGGGGACTGGCCGCGGCCGTGCTGGCCTGCATGATCTGCGCGTCGTTCGCCGAGCCGAACCCGGGCCACGAACCCATCTTCGGCGCCCGCACCCCGGAACCGTCCAGTGTGCTGCTGATGACGCTGGCCGCCGGGGCGCTGGTGATGCGCCGGCGCAGGCCCATGGCCGTGCTCGCCGCGACGGGCCTGCTGTCCGCCGTCGAGTTCGTCCTGATGGACCCGCCCGCCCCCGTCGTGATGAGCACGGTCATCGCCCTGTTCACCGTCGCGTCCCGCACCGACCGGCCCACCACCTGGCGGGTCGGCCTGCTGACCATGGGCGTGCTGACCGTGGCCGCCATGGTCGTCGGCAGCACCCCCTGGTACAGCCAGGAGAACCTCGGCGTCCTCGCCTGGACCGGACTGGCCGGCGCCGCCGGGGACGCGGTACGCAGCAGGCGGGCGTTCATCGGCGCGATCAGGGAGCGGGCCGAGCGCGCGGAACGCACCCGCGAGGAGGAGGCCCGCCGCAGGGTCGCCGAGGAACGCCTGCGGATCGCCCGCGACCTGCACGACGTCGTGGCCCACCACATCGCCCTGGTCAACGTGCAGGCCGGGGTGGCCGCCCACGTCATGGACAAGCGCCCCGACCAGGCCAAGGAGGCGCTCGCCCACGTCCGCGAGGCCAGCCGCTCCGCGCTCAACGAACTCCGGGCCACCGTCGGGCTCCTGCGGCAGTCCGGCGACCCGGAGGCGCCCACCGAACCCGCACCCGGGCTCGCGGTCCTCGACACGCTGGTCGACACCTTCCGCAACGCGGGACTGCCCGTCGAGGTGGCCTGCGCCGACCGCGACAGCCCGCTGCCCGCCGCCGCCGACCTCGCCGCGTACCGGATCATCCAGGAGGCCCTGACGAACGTGCGCAAGCACGCGGGGGGTGACGCGAAGGCCGAGGTCAGCGTCGTCCGGGTCGGGGAGACCGCGGAGATCACCGTCCTCGACGACGGAAGGGGCGCGGAACCGCGCCCGGCGTCCTCCTCCGACGGCGGCGGCCACGGCCTGATCGGCATGCGCGAGCGGGTCACCGCCCTCGGCGGCACACTGACGGCCGGACCCCGTTACGGAGGCGGATTCCGGGTCCATGCGATCCTGCCCGTCACGTCCCGCACACGTGCGCCGGAGGGGCCGGTCACCGCGGAGACGACGGGGGGATCCGCATGACGACGCCCATCAAGGTGCTGCTGGCCGACGACCAGGCCCTGCTGCGCAGCGCGTTCCGGGTGCTGGTCGACTCCGAGCCGGACATGCGGGTCGTCGGCGAGGCCGCGGACGGTGCCGAGGCCGTCTCGCTCGCCCGCTCGACCCTCGCCGACGTCGTGCTGATGGACATCCGCATGCCGGGCACCGACGGCCTCACCGCCACCCGGATGATCAGCGCGGACCCCGACCTGGCGGGCGTACGGATCGTCATGCTCACCACCTTCGAGGTGGACGACTACGTGGTGCAGTCCCTGCGGGCCGGTGCCTCGGGCTTCCTCGGCAAGGGCGCGGAGCCGGACGAGCTGCTGAACGCCATCCGCATCGCCGCGGCCGGCGAGGCGCTGCTCTCCCCGGCCGCGACCAAGGGCCTCATCGCCACGTTCCTGGCCCAGGGCGGCACCGCGGGCGAGGGGCCCGACGCGGCGGAGTACACCGAACGCCTCGCCGCCCTCACCCAGCGCGAGCGCGAGGTGCTCGTGCTGGTCGCCGGAGGCCACTCCAACGACCAGATCGCCGAACGCCTCGCCGTCAGCCCGCTCACCGTGAAGACCCACGTGAACCGGGCCATGGCCAAGCTGTCCGCGCGCGACCGGGCCCAACTGGTCGTCATCGCCTACGAGTCGGGTCTGGTGCGCCCCCGGGCGGAGTGAGCGGCCCGGTACGCACCCGGGGGAGCGCGGGGAGGAGACGGCCCGCTCCCCGGTGGTGCCGGGCCTGCCCCGGGTGGAGACGGGCCCGCTCCCGGGTGGAGCGGAAGGTGGAGACGGCGTACTCCAGGCGCGGTATGCGGGAGATAAGAAAGCAACCCGGGGGCCGACGTCTTCGCGCGCGGGAGCGGCGATCGTATAGGTGGGCGGGCTGAGTCCCTGCTGTGTCCGCTGTCGCGTCACCGAACAGCCGCCCCACTGCCGCGTACGCCACGGAAGAGAGACCCACCCATGTCCTGGCTGTCCAGATTCAGCCTCGCGCAACGGGCCCTGATCGGGCTGATCTCGATCGTCGCGCTCGTCTTCGGAGCCATCGCGATCCCGCAGCTCAAGCAGCAGCTGCTGCCCACCATCGAACTCCCGATGGTGTCGGTGCTGGCGCCCTACCAGGGTGCGTCTCCCGACGTGGTCGAGAAGCAGGTCGTCGAGCCCCTCGAGAACTCCATCAAGGCCGTCGACGGCGTCGAGGGCATCACCTCGACCGCCAGCGAGGGCAACGCCGTCATCATGGCGACGTTCGACTTCGGTGACGAGGGCACGAAGCAGCTCGTCGCCGACATCCAGCAGGCCGTGAACCGCGCCCGCGCCCAGCTGCCCGACGCGGTGGACCCGCAGGTCGTCGCGGGCTCGACCGACGACATCCCCACCGTCGTCCTCGCGGTCACCTCCGACAAGGACCAGCAGGCGCTGGCCGACCAGCTGGACCGCACGGTCGTCCCGGCGCTCGAGGACATCGACGGCGTGGGCCAGGTGACGGTCGACGGCGTGCAGGACCTCCAGGTCTCCGTCGTCCCCGACGACCGGAAGCTCGCCGCGGCCGGTCTGAACGCCGGCTCGCTGGCCCAGGCCCTCCAGGCGGGCGGCGCCACCGTCCCGGCCGGTTCCTTCTCCGAGTCGGGCAAGAGCCGCACCATCCAGGTCGGCGGTGCCTTCTCCTCGCTCCAGCAGATCCAGGACCTGAGGATCCCGCCGGCCGCCGAGGGCGCGGGCAAGGGCGGCAAGGCCGTCCGTGTCGGCGACATCGCCACGGTGACGCAGGAGCCCGCCACCGCGGTCTCCATCACCCGGACGAACGGCAAGCCCAGCCTCGCCGTCATGGCGACGATGGACAAGGACGGCAGCGCCGTCGCCATCTCCGACGCCGTCCAGGACAAGCTCCCGGACCTGCGCAAGGACCTCGGCGCGTCCGCCGAGCTGACCGTCGTGTCCGACCAGGGGCCCGCCGTCTCCAAGGCGATCTCCGGTCTCACCACGGAGGGCGGGCTCGGCCTGGTCTTCGCGGTCGTCGTGATCCTCGTCTTCCTCGCGTCGATCCGCTCGACGCTGGTCACCGCCGTCTCCATCCCGCTGTCCGTGGTCCTGGCGCTGATCGTGCTCTGGACCCGTGACCTGTCGCTGAACATGCTCACGCTCGGGGCGCTGACCATCGCGATCGGCCGCGTCGTCGACGACTCGATCGTGGTCCTGGAGAACATCAAGCGGCACCTCGGCTACGGCGAGGAGCGGCAGCCGGCGATCATCGCCGCCGTCCGGGAGGTGGCCGGCGCGGTCACCGCGTCCACGCTCACCACCGTGGCGGTCTTCCTGCCGATCGGCCTGGTCGGCGGCATGGTCGGCCAGCTCTTCGGCTCGTTCTCCCTCACCGTCACGGCGGCGCTGCTGGCCTCGCTGCTGGTCTCCCTGACCGTCGTGCCGGTCCTCTCGTACTGGTTCCTGCGGCCCCCCAAGGGCACCGACGCGGACCCGGACGAGGCGCGCCGCAAGGCCGAGGAGAAGGAAGCCGCCAGCCGGCTCCAGCGGATCTACGTCCCCGTCCTGCGCTTCGCCACCCGGCGCCGCGTCACCAGCGTCCTCATCGCCTTCGCGGTCCTGTTCGGCACCTTCGGCATGGCGCCGCTGCTGAAGACGAACTTCTTCGACCAGGGCGAGCAGGAGGTCCTCTCCATCAAGCAGGAGCTGACCCCCGGCACCAGCCTGGAAGCGGCGGACGAGGCCGCGCGGAAGGTCGAGAAGGTCCTCGCCGCCGACAAGGGCGTGGAGGACTACCAGGTCACCGTCGGCTCCTCCGGCTTCATGGCGGCCTTCGGCGGCGGTACGGGTGCCAACCAGGCGTCCTACCAGATCACCCTCAAGGACTCGGCGGACTTCGAGGCCACGCAGGAGCGGATCGACGAGGCCCTCGGCAAGCTCGACGGGATCGGCGACACCACGATCGCGGCGGGCGACGGGTTCGGCAGCCAGGACCTGAGCGTCGTGGTCAAGGCCGCCGACGGGGACGTCCTGCGGAAGGCGTCGGAAGCGGTCCGGGGAGAGGTCGCGAAGCTGAAGGACGTCACCGACGTCCAGAGCGACCTGGCGCAGAGCGTGCCGCGCATCTCGGTCAAGGCCAACGACAAGGCGGCGGACGCCGGATTCGACCAGACCACGCTGGGCGCGGTGGTCGCGGGCGCGGTGCAGGGCACCCCGTCCGGCAAGGCGATCATGGATGACGCCGAGCGCGACATCGTCGTGAAGTCCTCGCGTCCGGCCACCACCATGGCCGAGCTGAAGGCGCTGCCCCTCGGCCCCGTGAAGCTCGGCGACATCGCCGACGTCCGACTGGTGCCCGGCCCGGTCTCCATGACCCGGATCGACGGCCAGCGCGCGGCGACGATCACCGCCAAGCCGACCGGTGACAACACCGGCGCGGTCGGCGCCTCGCTCCAGAGCAGGATCGACGAACTGGACCTCCCCGAGGGCGCCACCGCGACCATCGGCGGTGTCACGCAGGACCAGGGCGACGCCTTCGTGAAGCTGGGGCTGGCCATGCTGGCGGCCATCGCGATCGTCTTCATGCTGCTGGTGGCGACCTTCCGGTCGCTGATCCAGCCGCTGATCCTGCTGGTCTCCATCCCGTTCGCCGCGACGGGAGCCATCGGCCTCCTGGTCCTCACGGGCACCCCGATGGGTGTGCCGGCGATGATCGGCATGCTGATGCTGATCGGCATCGTGGTGACCAACGCGATCGTGCTCATCGACCTGATCAACCAGTACAGGTCGCAGGGCATGGGCGTCGTCGAGGCGGTCGTCGAGGGCGGTCGTCACCGCCTGCGCCCGATCCTGATGACGGCACTGGCGACGATCTTCGCGCTGCTCCCGATGGCGCTCGGTGTGACCGGCGAGGGCGGCTTCATCTCCCAGCCCCTGGCGGTCGTGGTGATCGGTGGTCTGATCACCTCCACGCTGCTGACGCTGCTCCTGGTGCCGACGCTCTACGCGGTGGTGGAGCTCCGCAAGGAGCGCCGCGCGAAGAAGAAGGCCGCCAGGCGCGAGGCGACGTCCGGCACCCCGGCCGCGGAGGCGCCCGAGGAGGTCTCCTCCGAGGAGCCGGAGCCCGCGAAGGCCTGACCTGCCGCCGCTTCGTGAGGAGCGGTTCACGACCAGAAGGGAGAGGGCCCCTGGCACCGTCCGTCCGGACGGTGCCAGGGGCCCTCTCGTGCGCGCCGGCGGGTGCGTTCAGCTCCACCGTTCACGCGACGCGCCCTACGGCAGCGCCAGCATCCGCTCCAGCGCCAGCTTCGCGAACTTCTCGGTCTCCTCGTCGACCTGGATGCGGTTGACCAGGTTCCCCTCGGCCAGCGACTCCAGGGTCCACACCAGGTGCGGCAGGTCGATCCGGTTCATCGTCGAGCAGAAGCAGACCGTCCGGTCGAGGAAGACGATCTCCTTGTCCTCGGCGGCGAAACGGTTCGCCAGCCGCTGCACCAGGTTCAGTTCCGTACCGATGGCCCACTTGGAACCGGCCGGAGCTGCCTCCAGGGCCTTGATGATGTACTCCGTCGAGCCCACGTAGTCCGCGGCCGCCACGACCTCGTGCTTGCACTCCGGGTGCACCAGCACGTTGACGCCCGGGATCCGCTCCCGTACGTCCTCGACGGACTGCACCGAGAAGCGGCCGTGCACCGAGCAGTGCCCGCGCCACAGGATCATCTTCGCGTCGCGCAGCTGCTCGGCGGTCAGTCCGCCGTTCGGCTTGTGCGGGTTGTAGAGGACGCAGTCCTCCAGGCTCATCCCCATGTCCCGCACGGCGGTGTTGCGGCCCAGGTGCTGGTCCGGCAGGAAGAGCACCTTGTCGCCCTGCTCGAAGGCCCACTCCAGCGCCCGCTTCGCGTTCGAGGAGGTGCAGATCGTGCCGCCGTGCCGGCCCGTGAAGGCCTTGATGTCGGCGGACGAGTTCATGTACGAGACCGGCACGACCCCGTCGGCGACGCCCGCCTCGGTCAGCACGTCCCAGCACTCGGCGACCTGCTCGGCGGTGGCCATGTCGGCCATCGAGCAGCCCGCCGCCAGGTCGGGCAGCACGACCTTCTGGTCGTCGCCGGTGAGGATGTCCGCGGACTCGGCCATGAAGTGCACGCCGCAGAAGACGATGTACTCCGCGTCGGGCCTGGCGGCGGCGTCGCGGGCGAGCTTGAAGGAGTCGCCGGTGACGTCCGCGAACTGGATGACCTCGTCGCGCTGGTAGTGGTGGCCGAGGATGAACACCTTGTCCCCGAGCTTCTCCTTGGCCGCGCGGGCCCGCTCCACCAGGTCCGGGTCGGACGGTGAGGGCAGGTCGCCGGGGCACTCGACCCCGCGCTCGCTCCGCGGGTCGGCCTCGCGGCCGAGCAGCAGGAGGGCGAGCGGGGTCGGCTGGACATCCAGGGGCTGGGCGGTGGTCACGACACGCACCCTCTCTTTTCTGCGGAACGCCTTTTCGTCTAATTGACGCTATCTATCATAACCGCTTCGCGTCAGCTTGACGATGCCGATAGCGTCGATGTGACGCATCCGCCCGCCGGTGCGGTGTGCGAGCATGAAGGGAACAGACACGCCCGGCCCGGAATGAATCCGTGGCCCCGATGGTTGGACCGTCGGCAAGCAGTCCGTACAACCCGGGAGAGAAGCAGATGTCCGTATCGGACGAGACCACCACCGTGAGCGACGGCATCCTCCTGTCCGACGCCGCCGCATCCAAGGTCAAGACCCTGCTGGAGCAGGAGGGCCGGGACGACCTGGCGCTGCGCGTCGCCGTCCAGCCCGGCGGCTGCTCGGGCCTGCGGTACCAGCTCTTCTTCGACGAGCGCTCGCTCGACGGCGACGTCGTGAAGGACTTCGGCGGCGTCAAGGTCGTCACCGACCGGATGAGCGCCCCGTACCTGGGCGGCGCGTCCGTCGACTTCGTGGACACCATCGAGAAGCAGGGCTTCACGATCGACAACCCGAACGCGACGGGTTCCTGCGCCTGCGGCGACTCCTTCAGCTAGAGCGCGATTCGGCCACGGCAGGACCCGGCCGAAGTCCGAGACGTACGACGGCGGCGCCCCCCGGACCGGGGGGCGCCGCCGCCGTCATGTGTGCGCCCGGTGTCAGGTGCGGGGCACCCTCGCGCCCGATTCGGCGTCGACCACGTTGCGCTCACCCAGCGGTGTGTCCAGCGTCACCTTCCGGGTCAGCTCCTTCGCGATCATGACGCAGGCCTTCCCCGGCTCCCGCCGCGATTCGGTGACCGTGACCCGGACCGCCGAGCCGCTCTCCGTGGCACGTGCCGTGTAGGTGCTGCACACGCCACCCCAGAAGGTGACCTCCAGGGTCCTGCCGTCCGCGGTGTACGAGGTGATGGCCCTGTCCCCGGCTCCGGGGTCCTTCGTGGGCTCCGGGGCGGGCGGGCTGCTCGGCGGGGCCAGGTGGTCCGGGTGGACCGCGACGCGGACCACGGTGTGTGCCGGGCCGCCATCGACGGACCGCACGGAGAAGATCCACGAGGGCACGAGGATCTGTTCCCCGTCCGCGTACTGCGCGGAAAGGCCGAACACGGCCTTGTCGACCACCGCGGTGGCGGGCTCCGGCGCACCCGGGGCACCGCAGTCGCCCGACGGCGCGGAGGCGGACGCGGCCGCGCCGTCCTCCAGCGGCACGGGGGTGGCGCAGTCACCCGGGCCGCCCTTCGCGGACCGGCGGCCCTCCGCGTTGAGCTGCTCCAGCGCCTCGTCCGCGCCGATCACCGGATAGCTGTCCGCCTTCTCCAGGCCCTTGAGGTGCCCGGTGCCTCCGACGACCTCGCCGGTGGCGCCCACCTGGATACCGGTCGACCAGCCGAACGTCGGCAGTCCGCCCACCATCGGGTCGGCGTTCACGACCCGCACCGAGCCCATCACCTGCCGGGCGTCGAGCGAGGCGTCGTCCTGCCCCACGGCCTTCAGTACGGGGACGGCCGCCGCTTTCGCGGCCTTCTCGTCGACCGGGGAGCCGGATCGCGGCGCGGAATCCCGCTTCGCGCAGGTGCGCGCGGACTCGCAGGCGTCGGGCCCGCCCGAGGCGTAGCGGGCGAAGGTCCAGGTGCCCGGCGCCTGCTTGAGGACGCGCAGCACCGGTCCCGACCCGTCCCCGTCGCTGCCGACCCTCCACGCGTCGCCGTCCGCACGCGGCGCGCCCGGTACCCCGAGGGCCTCGGCCAGCCGCGCCACCTCGGCGGCCGTGACGGTGCCCCCGGCGCGCCGGACCGCGGCCGAGGCGGGCCCGTCGGGCAGTTCGCCGGCGGCGCGGTAGACGACCCCGCCGCCGTGCGGGTCCGGCTCACCGGGCGCGATCCCCGGCGGCGGTCCGGTCGGGCCGTCCGCGTGGTCCAGCGCCAGCAGCGGGGGAGCGGCGTCACCGGCGGCGGCCGGGCCGGCGTCCGCCCCGCCCCGGCCCGACGCGCTGGAGGCCCAGTACGCCGCTCCGCCTCCGGCCAGCAGCACAGCCGCCGCCACCGTGGTCACGGCGAGCGGCGAACGCCGCCGCCGGCTACCGGTCACGTCATTCTCTGGTCGCCCGTCGCTCACCGGATCGCTCCTTCGGCTGCCTTGCCGTCGCCGGCACGTCCTCCGTCCTCCGGGGCCGGAGGACACCGGTGGGACGGGGCAGGGAAGCGCACGGTTCCACCGGGTGCTCCGCACGGACGCGCCGAGGGCCGCGCACGGCCGGGATCAGTCCCCGTAGTCGGACATGCCGTCGATCAGCCGGGCGGAGGACGGCGGCACCGTGACTCCGTGGATGAGCGAGGGTTCCACCGGCTTCACGGGTGTCCTCTCGGGTACGACCCAGTGCGGTGCCATGCGCGCGCAGTCACCGCGCAGCTCCGCCAGGCTCATCTCGGACTCGCGCGAAACGATCGTGTTCGACATAAACGCACCGTACGCAGGGTGGGCCCCAGGTAGAAAGACCTACTATCAGGTAGTTTTGCCCTTTCAGGCACCCTGGCGTCACCGGGTAGCGTGAACTGTCACGCCGTCCCGGAGGGTGCGCTCACGCGTTCCCCCCGCCTTCCGCAGGAGCAGCCTCCCCGTGCGCATCGCAGTCACAGGCTCCATCGCCACTGACCACCTCATGACCTTCCCCGGCCGGTTCGCGGACCAGCTGGTCGCCGACCAGCTGCACACGGTCTCGCTCTCCTTCCTGGTCGACAACCTCGACGTGCGCCGCGGCGGTGTCGGCGCCAACATCGCGTTCGGCATGGGTGTGCTCGGCACGCAGCCGATCCTGGTCGGCTCCGCCGGGGCGGACTTCGAGGAGTACCGCGCCTGGCTCGACCGGCACGGTGTCGACACCGAGTCGATCCGCATCTCCGAGGTCCTGCACACGGCGCGCTTCGTCTGCACGACGGACTCGGACCACAACCAGATCGGCTCCTTCTACACAGGAGCGATGAGCGAGGCCCGGCTGATCGAGCTCAAGAGCGTCGCCGACCGCGTCGGCGGCCTCGACCTCGTCTCCATCGGAGCCAACGACCCCGAGGCGATGCTCCGCCACACGGAGGAGTGCCGCTCGCGGGGAATCCCGTTCGCCGCCGACTTCTCCCAGCAGATCGCCCGGATGGACGGCGAGGAGATCCGCATCCTCGTCGACGGAGCGACCTTCCTCTTCTCCAACGAGTACGAGAAGGGGCTCATCGAGTCCAAGACCGGCTGGACCGGCGAGGAGATCCTCGCCCGGGTCGGCCACCGCGTCACCACCCTCGGTGCCCGCGGCGTCCGGATCGAGCGGGCCGGCCACGACCCCATCGAGGTCGGCTGCGCCGAGGAGGAGCGCAAGGTGGACCCGACCGGCGTCGGCGACGCGTTCCGCGCCGGCTTCCTCTCGGGCCTCGCCTGGGGCGTCAGCCTGGAGCGCGCCGCCCAGGTCGGCTGCATGCTCGCGACCCTGGTCATCGAGACGGTCGGCACCCAGGAGTACACCCTGCGCCGCACCCACTTCATGGACCGCTTCACCAAGGCCTACGGCGACGAGGCCGCCTCCGAGGTCCGCAAGCACCTCTCCTGAGGGCTCCGCCGACCGGGTGTCAGAGGAGCCGGCGGACCACATAGGCCGAGCCGCGGTCCGCCGGCTCCTCTCCCACGTACTCCTGTTCGCGCATCTCGCACCAGGCCGGGATGTCGAGCCGGGCCGCCTCGTCGTCGGCGAGCACCGTCACCGTGCCGCCGACGGGTACCTCTCCGATCACCTTTGCGAGTTCGATGACCGGGATCGGGCAGCGCCGGCCCAGCGCGTCGACCACGAGTGAGGCCCGCGTGCCCGGCGAGGGCGCCGGTGCGGCGGGCGCGCCGAGCCTGGCCCGCACCCCCGCCACCACGCCGGGGAGCACGCCCAGGAAGCGGTCGACCTCGTCCCCGGTGGTTCCGGCGGGCAGCGACACGCGCACGTTCCCCTCGGTGAGCACCCCCATCGCCTTGAGGACGTGGCTGGGCGTCAGTGTGCTGCTCGTGCAGGACGAACCGGATGAAACGGAGAATCCGGCGCGATCCAGCTCGTGGAGCAGTGTCTCCCCGTCGACATAGAGACAGGAGAAGGTGACGAGGTGCGGCAGCCGCCGTTCCGGATCGCCGACCACCTCCACGTCGGGCACCAGGCCGGGCACCGTCGCCCGGACGCGCTCCACCAGGGCGCGCAGCCGGACCGCCTCCGCCGCCGCCTCCGCGCGCACTGCCCGCAGCGAGGCCGCCGCCGCCACGATCGCCGGGATGTTCTCGAAGCCGGCGGCACGGCCCGACTCCCTTTCGTCGACGGGGTCTTGGGGCGCGAAGCGGACCCCCTTGCGCACGGCGAGCAGCCCGACACCGGCCGGCCCGCCCCACTTGTGGGCGCTCGCGGTCAGCAGCGACCAGCGGCCGGCCACCGGCCCCCAGCCCAGCGACTGGGCGGCGTCCACCAGCAGCGGCACACCGGCCTCGGCGCAGATCTCGGCGGTCCGAGCCACCGGCTGCTCGGTGCCTACCTCGTGGTTGGCGGACTGCAGGCAGGCCAGCGCGGTGTCCGCGCGCAGCGCCCTGCCGAACTCCGCCGGGTCCACCGCCCCGGTCCGGTCCACCGCCACCTCGGTGGACGAACCGCCGGCCGCCTCCAGGGACGCCGCCGCGTGCAGGACCGAGGAGTGCTCGACGGCGGAGAGGACCATATGGCGGCCGACACGCCGACGGCCGGAAAGCGCTCCGGCCGTTCCCGAGTGCACCGCCCGGGTGCCCGAAGAGGTGAACACGAGCTCGTCCGGACGGCAGCCGACCGCCTCCGCGGCGGTCTCCCGGGCCGCGTCCAGCAGCAGCGCGGCGCGCCGCCCCTCGCGGTAGAGCCGCGCGGGATCCGCCCAGCCCTCGTCCAGGGAGGCAAGCAGGGCCTGGCGGGCGACGGGATGCAGGGGAGCGGAGGAAGCCGCGTCGAAGTAGGGCACGCCGTCACGCTAGTCCGCGGGAGGGCTTCCCCAGGTGACGGGCTCCCCGTGCGGTGGAAGAGGGGGCGTCAGATGGTGGCCGGACGCGCGGATTCCACCCCTTCGGGGAGTCGGGCGGCGCGTTGGGCACCCTCCCCGCGCGACCCCAGATAGCGTCCAGTAGGGTTTGGTCCGCATAAACATCCAAACCCCTGCCCGCGTCAGGGCCGGCGACCGACCAAGTGAGACGGGCGCGCCGACCGTGCGGGCGAGACTCTCGGGAAGGCGCTACGTGAGTCCCAACGGCTCCGACCGCTCGTCGCGGCGCCCGATGCGGCGGAAGCTGCCGCAGGTGCTGACTGCGGGCCTGGTCCTGGCGACGGCCTCCGGTTGTTCATACAACTGGGAGGATTTCCCCCGCCTCGGTATGCCCACCCCGGTAACGGAAGAGGCCCCACGGATCCTCTCCCTCTGGCAGGGCTCGTGGGCGGCAGCGCTCGCCACGGGTGTCCTTGTCTGGGGGCTGATCCTGTGGAGCGTCATCTTCCACCGGCGTAGCAGGACCAAGGTGGAGGTACCGCACCAGACCAGGTACAACATGCCTATCGAGGCGCTGTACACAGTGGTTCCCCTGATCATCGTCTCGGTGCTGTTCTACTTCACCGCGCGCGATGAATCGAAGCTCCTCGAGCTCAGCCCGAAGCCTGCCCACACGATCAACGTGGTCGGCTACCAGTGGAGCTGGGGCTTCAACTACATCGAGAAGGTGGAGGGCCAGCCCTCCGCCGGCAACGAGGTCCCCAAGGAACTCGACGCCATCCCCGACAGGTTCCGTGAGGACTTCCCGAAGGGTGCCGGCGGCGTCTACGACGTGGGCGTCCCCGGCACGAGGAACCCGCAGAACGGCAACCCGGGTCCGACCCTGTGGCTGCCCAAGGGCGAGAAGGTCCGCTTCGTTCTGACTTCGCGTGACGTCATCCACTCCTTCTGGGTGGTGCCGTTCCTCATGAAGCAGGACGTCATTCCGGGCCACACCAACTCCTTCGAGGTCACGCCGAACAAGGAGGGCACCTACATGGGCAAGTGCGCCGAGCTGTGCGGCGTCGACCACTCCCGGATGCTCTTCAACGTCAAGATCGTCTCTCCCGAGCGTTACCAGCAGCACCTCAAGGAGCTGGCGGAGAAGGGTCAGACGGGCTACGTGCCGGCAGGCATCGAGCAGACGGACCCGGCCAGGAATGCGGAGACGAACAAACTGTGAGCATCCTCAATGAATCCCAGGGTGCCGCGGCAGCAGACGACTCGTTCGAGGACGAGCTGCCGGTGCGGCGCAAGCAGCCGGGGAGTGTCGTCGTCAAGTGGATGACCACCACTGACCACAAGACGATCGGCACGATGTACCTGGTCACATCGTTCGCGTTCTTCGTCATCGGTGGCCTTCTGGCGCTCTTCATGCGCGCCGAGCTGGCCCGCCCCGGTACGCAGATCATGTCGAACGAGCAGTTCAACCAGGCGTTCACGATGCACGGCACGATCATGCTGCTGATGTTCGCGACGCCGCTGTTCGCCGGATTCGCGAACTGGATCATGCCGCTGCAGATCGGCGCGCCCGACGTGGCGTTCCCGCGGCTGAACATGTTCGCGTACTGGCTGTACCTCTTCGGCTCGCTCATCGCGGTGGCCGGCTTCCTCACCCCGCAGGGTGCCGCCGACTTCGGCTGGTTCGCCTACTCCCCGCTGTCGGACGCGGTCCGCTCGCCGGGCATTGGCGCCGACATGTGGATCATGGGTCTGGCCTTCTCCGGGTTCGGCACGATCCTCGGTTCGGTCAACTTCATCACCACGATCATCTGCATGCGCGCCCCCGGCATGACGATGTTCCGCATGCCGATCTTCGTGTGGAACGTCCTGCTGACCGGTGTTCTGGTCCTGCTGGCCTTCCCGGTCCTGGCCGCCGCGCTCTTCGCGCTGGAGGTCGACCGTAAATTCGGCGCACATATCTTCGATGCGTCGAACGGTGGCGCATTGCTGTGGCAACACCTCTTCTGGTTCTTCGGCCATCCAGAGGTGTACATCATCGCTCTGCCGTTCTTCGGAATCATTTCGGAGATCATCCCGGTATTCAGCCGCAAGCCGATGTTCGGTTATGTCGGTCTGATCAGCGCGACGATCGCCATCGCCGGTCTTTCCGTGACGGTGTGGGCCCACCACATGTACGTCACGGGCGGTGTGCTGTTGCCGTTCTTCTCCTTCATGACATTCCTCATCGCGGTACCGACCGGTGTGAAGTTCTTCAACTGGATCGGCACGATGTGGAAGGGGTCGTTGTCCTTCGAGACACCGATGCTCTGGTCCGTCGGCTTCCTGATCACCTTCGCCTTCGGTGGTCTGACCGGTGTGATCCTGGCGTCGCCGCCGCTGGACTTCCACATCTCCGACTCGTACTTCGTCGTCGCGCACTTCCACTACGTCGTCTTCGGCACCGTGGTCTTCGCGATGTTCGCCGGGTTCCACTTCTGGTGGCCGAAGTTCACCGGCAAGATGCTGGACGAGCGGCTCGGGAAGATGACCTTCTGGACGCTGTTCACCGGCTTCCACGGCACCTTCCTGGTGCAGCACTGGCTCGGCGCCGAGGGCATGCCCCGCCGGTACGCGGACTACCTCGCGGCCGACGGCTTCACCGCCCTGAACACGATCTCGACGATCTCCTCGTTCGTGCTCGGTCTGTCGATGCTGCCGTTCTTCTACAACATCTGGAAGACCGCCAAGTACGGCAAGAAGGTCGAGGTCGACGACCCCTGGGGCTACGGCCGTTCGCTCGAATGGGCGACGTCCTGCCCGCCCCCGCGGCACAACTTCGTCAGCCTGCCGCGGATCCGTTCCGAATCCCCGGCGTTCGACCTCCACCACCCGGAGATCGCGGCGCTGGAGCAGCTGGACCACCTCTCCGAGGGTGACAAGGTCCTCGTCGGCGGCAAGGAGGACGGCAAGTGAAGATCCAGGGCAAGCTCTTCCTCTGGCTGAGCCTCTTCATGCTGGCCATGGCCGTCACGTACGGCGTGTGGTCCAAGGAGCCGGTCGGCACCACCGCGCTGGTCCTGTCCTTCGGCCTGACCCTCATGATCGGCTTCTACCTGGCCTTCACGGCCAGCCGGGTCGACGCGATGGCGCAGGACAACAAGGAGGCCGACGTCGCGGACGAGGCCGGTGAGGTGGGCTTCTTCTCGCCGCACAGCTGGCAGCCGCTCTCGCTGGCCATCGGAGGCGCCTTCCTCTTCATGGGCGTCGTCTTCGGCTGGTGGCTCGCCTACTTCGCGGCGCCGCTGCTCCTGATCGGCCTGTTCGGCTGGGTGTTCGAGTACTACCGGGGCGAGAACCGCACCCAGTAGGACACGCCGCCGAAGGGCACGCAGTACCCGTACGGGGGCCCGGTCCGCTCAGCAATGAGCGGACCGGGCCCCCGTTTGCAGTCACTGAACGCGCTGGATCGGATGAATCTTCTTAGCGTGGGTTCATGAACCACACGCCGCGCATCCGCACCGTAGTGAGCTGCACCCTGCTGGTCGTCGCCCTGGTAGCGGGTGCGACCGCCTGTGGAGAGCCTGACGGGCATCAACTGTCCCTGAGGCCCTACGACGCAGCCGACCACGTCTCCTTCAACGGCCCCTCCGGCAACAAGAAGGCCGACCCCGACAAGCCCCTCGAATTCACCGTCAAGGACGACGACGTGACCATCACGGACGTGACGGCCGTCGACACCGAGGGCCGCCATCTGGCGGGTGAGCTCGACGCCGACGGCAAGCGGTGGCACTCCACCACCTCGCTCGCCGCCGGGACCCGATACACCGTCAAGGTCTCCACCGAGAACGACGACGGCGCCCCCGGCAGCCGTACGTACACGTTCGGCACGACCTCGGCCAAGAAGTTCCTGAAGGTCACCTTCGGCCCGCAGGCGGGCACCTACGGGGTCGGACAGCCCCTCACAGCGGAACTCAGCGCTCCGGTCGCCGACCGGGCGGGCCGCGCCACCGTCGAGCGGGGGCTGCAGGTCCGGTCCGCGCCCGCCGTCACCGGCTCCTGGTACTGGGTCGACGACAAGACCCTGCACTACCGCCCCCAGGAGTACTGGCCGGCCAACGCCACCATCGACCTGCGCAGCAACCTCAAGGGCATAAAGGTGGGCAACGCCCTGTACGGCGGTGACGCCAAGGCCCTGAAACTCAAGACCGGCGACCGGATAGAAGCCATCACCGACGCGTCGGACCACTCGATGACGGTCCTGCGCAACGGTGAAGTGATCAACACCATCCCGGTCACCACGGGCAAGCCCGGCTTCGACACGCGCAACGGCGTCAAGGTCGTGCTGGCCAAGGAGCAGTTCGTACGCATGCGCGGTGAGAGCATCGGCATCGCCGCCGGCTCCTCGGAGTCCTACGACCTGCCGGTCTACTGGGCGACACGGGTGACCTGGAGCGGCGAGTACGTCCACGCCGCGCCCTGGTCCACGGGCTCCCAGGGCAGCGCCAACGTCAGCCACGGCTGCACCGGCATGAGCACGGCCAACGCCGAATGGTTCTTCGACACGGTCCGCGAGGGCGACGTGGTCAAGGTCGTCGGCAGCGAGGGCGAGACCATGACGCCGTTCGACAACGGCTTCGGCGACTGGAACCTGGACTGGGACGCCTGGCAGAAGGGCAGTGCACTGCGCAGCGGTACGCCGGACGCCGGTACCGACGTGCAGACCGCGCGCCTGCGCCCCCAGGTCTGACCAGGCCGGGAGTGCGCCTTCGCGCCCCGGGAGGACACCGCGGAGGGGATCGGGGCCCCTCCGCCGCGCCGCGCCCTTCAGGCCCCTACGGACAGCCTGTGCCGCAGCACGGACGCCAGGGCGTCCGCGAAGCCGACCGGGTCCACCGGAAGCGTCACAGCGGCGTCGGCACGGCTCCAGGTGGCCAGCCAGGCGTCCTGCGGGCGCCCGATCAGCAGCAGCACCGGCGGGCAGTCGAAGATCTCGTCCTTGATCTGCCTGCAGACGCCCATGCCGCCCGCGGGCGCGGTCTCCCCGTCCAGTACGCAGACGTCGATCCCGCCCTTGTCGAGCGCGCTCAGCACGGCGGGCAGGGTGGCGCACTCCAGGAACTCCACCGGCGGCACGTCCGCCGCGGGCCTGCGCCCGGCTGCCAGCCTCACCTGCTCACGCGTGTTGGCGTCGTCGCTGTAGACCAGGACCGTGGCGGTCGGCTGCATTGTTCCTCCGTGACGTCTGTGTCTTCGGGGCTCTGTGGGCATGAACCGATGGGCGGATCGTACTCCGGCCGACAGCGTGTCAGCACCGGTAAAGACAGCGATTCGATGGGCCGTTCGGTGAGGACACACGCCGCTGACACACCGAACGGCACCCCCCGGAGTGAGGGCGGGATAAGCGACCGACATAATGTCGGTCGTGGCGACAGCAACGACAGTAGAAACCGGGCACGCGCACCCGTCGGTCAATCGGCCGAACCTCACCAGCGTCGGAACCATCATCTGGTTGAGTTCCGAGCTGATGTTCTTCGCGGCCCTCTTCGCGATGTACTTCACCCTGCGATCGGTGCTGGGACCCGATCACTGGAAGGAGATGGCCGACCATCTGAACTTCCCGTTCTCGGCGACGAACACCACGATCCTGGTGCTTTCCTCCCTCACCTGCCAGCTCGGCGTCTTCGCCGCGGAGCGCGGCGATGTGAAGAAGCTCCGCACCTGGTTCATGATCACGTTCGTGATGGGCGCGATCTTCATCGGCGGCCAGGTCTTCGAGTACACCGAGCTGGTCAAGAAGGACGGACTCTCCCTGTCCTCCGACCCGTACGGTTCGGTGTTCTACCTGACGACCGGCTTCCACGGTCTGCATGTGACAGGCGGCCTCATCGCCTTCCTGCTCGTCCTGGGCAGGACATACGCGGCCTCGAGATTCACCCACGAACAGGCCACCGCCGCCATCGTCGTGTCCTACTACTGGCACTTCGTCGACGTCGTGTGGATCGGCCTGTTCGCCACGATCTACATGATCAAGTAACCGGGCTCGCGCCCACCCATCATCGACGCAGAAGATCCTGACACCGGGGTAATCCGTGAAAAAGCTCTCCGCACGACGACGCCATCCGCTGGCGGCGGTCGTCGTACTACTCCTCGCGCTGGCGGCCACCGGGGGGCTGTACGCCGCGTTCGCGCCTGCGGGTAAGGCGCAGGCCGACGACACCGCCCAGTCCCTCGCCATCGACGAGGGCAAGAAGCTCTATTCCGTGGGCTGTGCCAGCTGCCACGGGGCCGGCGGTCAGGGCACCACCGACGGACCGTCCCTCGTGGGCGTCGGCTCCGCCGCCGTCGACTTCCAGGTCGCCACCGGACGCATGCCGGCCCAGCAGCCGGGCGCCCAGGTGCCGAAGAAGAAGGTCATCTACAACCAGGCCGAGATCGACCAGCTCGCGGCGTACATCTCGTCGCTGGGCGCCGGTCCGATCACGCCCACCAAGAGCCAGGTCGACCCCTCGGGCGCCGACGTGGCCAAGGGCGGGGACCTGTTCCGCACCAACTGCGCGCAGTGCCACAACTTCACCGGCGAGGGCGGCGCGCTGACACACGGCAAGTACGCCCCCAGCCTGGAAGGCGTGAGCCCGAAGCACATCTACGAGGCCATGCAGACCGGCCCGCAGAGCATGCCCTCCTTCCCGGACAGCACCATGCCGGAGCAGGAGAAGAAAGACATCATCGCGTACATCAAGACCGTGAACGGTGGCGACTCCGCGAGCCCCGGCGGGCTCTCGCTCGGTGGCCTCGGTCCCGTGAGTGAGGGTCTCTTCGGCTGGATCTTCGGACTGGGCGGACTGGTCGCCATCGCCGTCTGGGTCGCGGCCCACACCGCTAAGGCCAAGAAGTCATGAGTAGCCAAGAGATTTCAGAAGAGGGCCTGCCTGCAGGGCAGGACACCGCGCACGGCGCGGTAGCGGTCGCGGACGACCCGTTCGCCGACCCGGGGCTGCCGGCACACCGGCCGCGCATCCAGGACATCGACGAACGTGCCGCGAAGCGCTCCGAGCGCACCGTCGCGTTCATGTTCACGCTGTCCATGCTGGCGACGGTCGGCTTCATCGCCAGCTACGTCATCTTCCCGGTCGACAAGATCGTGTTCATCTGGCCCTTCGGCCACGTGAGCGTGCTCAACTTCTCCCTGGGGCTGACGCTCGGCCTGGCGCTGTTCCTCATCGGCGCGGGCGCCGTCCACTGGGCGCGCACCCTGATGTCCGACGTCGAGGTCGCCGACGACCGGCACGCCATCGAGGCCACGCCCGAGGTCAAGGCCAAGGTCATGGCGGACTTCGCGGCCGGTGCCGAGGAGTCCGCGCTGGGACGGCGCAAGCTGATCCGCAACACCATGTTCGGCGCGCTGGCCCTGGTGCCGCTCTCCGGTGTGGTGCTGCTGCGCGACCTCGGTCCGCTTCCGGAGAAGAAGCTCCGCAACACCCTGTGGGCCAAGGGCAAGCTGCTCGTCAACATGAACACGATGGAGCCGCTGCGTCCCGAGGACGTCGTGGTCGGTTCGCTCACCTTCGCCATGCCCGAGGGCCTGGAGGAGGACGCGCACGACTTCCAGACGCAGATCGCCAAGGCCGCCCTGATGATCATCCGCATCGAGCCGGACAACATCAAGGACAAGCGGGAGCGCGAGTGGGCCCACGAGGGAATCGTGGCCTTCTCCAAGATCTGCACCCACGTCGGCTGCCCGATCAGCCTGTACGAGCAGCAGACGCACCACGTGCTCTGCCCGTGCCACCAGTCCACCTTCGACCTCTCCGACGGCGCCCGCGTCATCTTCGGTCCGGCCGGTCACGCCCTCCCGCAGCTGCGGATCGGCGTGAACAGCGAGGGCAACCTCGAAGCGCTCGGTGACTTCGAAGAGCCCGTCGGTCCTGCCTTCTGGGAGCGCGGATGAGTACTGCGACGGAAACACAGCGCAAGGCGCCCGCCGGCGAGCGGGTGGCCGACTGGGCGGACGGCCGGCTCGGCATCTACGGCCTGGCCAAGGCCAACATGCGCAAGATCTTCCCGGACCACTGGTCCTTCATGCTCGGCGAGATCTGCCTCTACAGCTTCATCATCATCATCCTCACGGGTGTGTACCTGACGCTGTTCTTCCACCCGAGCATGAACGAGGTCGTGTACCACGGCTCGTACGAGCCGATGCAGGGCATCCGGATGTCCGAGGCCTACGCCTCGACGCTGGACATCAGCTTCGACGTCCGCGGCGGCCTGCTGGTCCGGCAGATCCACCACTGGGCAGCGGTGATCTTCCTCGCCGGCATGTTCGTGCACATGTTCCGGGTGTTCTTCACCGGCGCGTACCGCAAGCCGCGCGAGATCAACTGGCTGTTCGGCTTCCTGCTCTTCGTCCTCGGCATGTTCACCGGGTTCACCGGTTACTCGCTCCCGGACGACCTGCTCTCCGGTACGGGTGTGCGCTTCACGCAGGGCGCCATCCTGTCGATGCCGATCGTCGGTACGTACATCTCGATGTTCCTGTTCGGCGGGGAGTTCCCCGGCACGGACATCATCGCGAGGTTCTACTCGATCCACATCCTGCTGCTGCCCGGCATCATGCTCGGGCTCGTGGTCGGCCACCTCATCCTGGTGTTCTTCCACAAGCACACCCAGTTCGCCGGCCCCGGCCGCACGAACAAGAACGTCGTCGGCATGCCCCTGCTGCCGGTGTACATGGCCAAGGCCGGAGGCTTCTTCTTCCTGGTCTTCGGCTTCATCGCGATCCTCGCGGCCATCGCCTCGATCAACCCGATCTGGGCGCTCGGCCCGTACCGCCCCGACCAGGTGTCCACGGGCGCCCAGCCGGACTGGTACATGGGATTCGCCGAGGGCTTCGTCCGTGTGATGCCCGGCTGGGAGATCAACCTCTGGGGCCACACGCTGGTCCTGGGCGTGCTCATCCCGCTGGTCCTGTTCGGTGTCGTCCTCGGGGCGCTCGCGATGTACCCGTTCATCGAGTCCTGGATCACCGGGGACAAGCGCGAGCACCACATCCTGGACAAGCCGCGCAACGCCCCGGTCCGCACCGCGATCGGTGTCGCCTGGGTGACGATCTACTTCGTCATGCTCATCGGCGGCGGCAACGACATCTGGGCGACCCACTTCCACCTGTCGCTGAACTCGATCAGCTGGTTCGTCCGGATCGCCTTCTTCGTCGGCCCGGTCCTGGCGTTCATCGTCACGAAGCGGATCTGCCTCGGCCTCCAGCGACGCGACAAGGAGAAGGTGCTGCACGGGCGCGAGTCCGGCACCATCAAGCGCCTGCCGCACGGTGAGTTCGTCGAGATCCACGAGCCGCTCGGCCCGGGGCAGCTGCACACGCTCACCGCGCATGAGCAGTACAAGCCGGTCGAGATCGGCCCGACGGTCGACGAGAACGGCGTCGAGCGCAAGCCGTCCGTACTGCAGAAGGTGCGGGCGAGCCTCAGCAAGGGCTACTTCGGTGAGGACAGTCAGATCGCCAAGCCCACCGCCGAGGAGTACAAGGAGATCACGAGCGGCCACGGCCACCACTGATCACCTCAGCTGAACGCCACAGCGAGAGCCCCGTCCATCCGGTGGACGGGGCTCTTCGCTGCCTCCGGGCTGGATAGGGTGGGAGACATCCTTGTACCGGCTGTGGACTCCCAGGAGCGGACCATGAACGTGGCGACCCAGGACGGCGGCGACAACACGGCGGCCCGCACCTGGCCGGGCGTGCTGACCCCTCTCCTGCGGGGCGAGGACCTCGGCGCCGACGACACGGCCTGGGCCATGAACCGCATCATGAGCGGTGAGGCCACGGACGCGCAGATCGCCGGGTTCGCGGTCGCGCTGCGGGCCAAGGGCGAGACGGTCGACGAGGTGACCGGACTGGTCCGCGCCATGTACGAGCACGCCCACACCATCGAGGTGCCCGGCCGCACGGTCGACATCGTGGGGACCGGCGGCGACATGGCCAAGACGGTCAACATCTCCACCATGTCCGCCATCGTCGTCGCGGGGACGGGGGCCAAGGTCGTCAAGCACGGCAACCGCGCCTCCTCCTCGGCCAGCGGGGCCTCCGACGTGCTGGAGAAGCTCGGCGTCAACCTCGAACTCACCCCGCAGCGGGTCGTCTCCGTCGCGGAGGAGGCCGGCATCACCTTCTGCTTCGCCGTGAAGTTCCACCCCGCCCTGCGGTACGCGGCCAAGGCCCGCAAGGAGCTGGGGACCCAGACCACCTTCAACATCCTGGGTCCGCTCACCAATCCGGCACGGGTGCGTTCCCAGGCCATCGGCGTCGCCGACCCGAAGATGGCGCCCATCGTGGCGGGTGTGCTGGCGGACCGGGGCAACTCCGCGCTGGTCTTCCGCGGTGACGACGGCCTGGACGAGCTGACGACCACCGCCACCTCCCGGGTGTGGACCGTGCGCGACGGCACGGTCCGCGAGGAGCCCTTCGACCCGCGCGACGTCGGTCTCCAGCTGGTCCCCGTCGAGGCCCTGCGGGGCGCCGACGCGTCGTACAACGCCGATGTCGCCCGCCGGCTGCTCGACGGGGAGACCGGGCCCGTGCGCGAGGCCGTGCTCCTCAACTCCGCGGCAGCGCTGGTCGCGCTGGACCCGGGTGCGGGCACGCTGCAGGAGCAGCTGGCGGCCGGGATCGCGCGCGCCGCGGAGTCCATCGACTCGGGCGGGGCCAAGCGCGCGCTGGAGCGCTGGGTGTCCGCCAGCAACGCCTGAGAGGCGCACGGTGTGAGAGCGGGGCGCAGTCCGGATCGCGGACTGCGCCCTTGCGCGTCGCCAGGGGTGTGGCAAGATGCTGGGCAGGTCATGAGTGACAGCGACTACGGCCCCGGCCCGCTGTCCGGCAACCCTCCGTCCGTGGCGGGGTGCCCCGGGTGAAGACCAGGCCGCAGTCAGCGAGGTCTGCGGCAAGCGCGGACCCCTCGGCATCGCTGGATGCCACCCCTTGGGGTCCTGGTCCCAGGGAGCCTTCTGTGAGCAAGCGAATGCGATAGGGCGCGAAGCCCTCCTCCGCACACCCTTTTCCTCCTTCCTCTCCGCGCTGCCGCGTACCGCCGGCGCGAGGATGTCGCCTGCCTCTTACGGGAGTTCGCCATGTCTGTACCCACCGCTGCCGCCGACCAGACCATTTGTGCCCCGCTGCCCGTTCTGGGCGCGGATGTCACCGTTCCGCTCGTCACCGGCGGGGACGTCACGTACGCCGCCCTCGACTACGCCGCCAGCGCCCCCGCCCTCCAGCGGGTGTGGGACGACGTGGCCGCCTACGCCCCGTACTACGGCAGCGTCCACCGCGGTGCCGGATACCTCTCGCAGCTCTCCACCGACCTGTTCGAGACGAGCCGGGCCACCGTCGCGGAGTTCCTGGGCTGCCGCGCCGACGACCAGGTGGTCTTCACCCGCTCGACGACCGACTCGCTCAACCTGCTGGCCGCCGCGCTGCCCGCCGGCTGCGAGGTGTTCGTGTTCGAGACCGAGCACCACGCCTCGCTGCTGCCCTGGCGGGACGCCCGGGTGACCTACCTCGACGCCCCGCGCACCCCGGACCAGGCCGTCGCCACGCTCGAGCGGGCCCTGGCCGCCCGCGACCCCTACGGCCCGGCCCTGGTCTGCGTCACGGGTGCCTCCAACGTCACCGGCGAGCTGTGGCCGGTGAAGGAACTGGCGGCTGCCGCCCACGCCCACGGGGCCCGGATCGTCCTCGACGCCGCGCAGCTGGCGCCCCATCACCCGGTGGACATCGCGGAGCTGGACGTCGACTGGGTCGCCTTCTCGGGCCACAAGCTGTACGCCCCGTTCGGCTCGGGCGTGCTCGCCGGCCGGGCCGACTGGCTGCGGGACGCCGAGCCCTACCTCGCCGGGGGCGGCGCCTCCCGCAAGGTGGCGCGGCGCACCGACGGGGGAGTGGACGTCGAGTGGCACACCACCGCGGCCCGCCACGAGGCCGGATCGCCCAACGTCATCGGCGTCTACTCCATCGCCGCCGCCTGCAAGGCCCTGACCGAGGCGGGCTTCGACCGGCTGGTCGAGCGCGAGCAGCAGCTCGTCACCCGGGTGCGGGAGGGGCTGGCCGGAGTCCCCGAGGTGAAGGTGCTCTCGCTGTTCGGCGACGACGCCCCGAGGGTCGGCGTCATCTCCTTCGTGGTCGAGGGCTGGAACAGCTCGCACTTCGCCGCCGCGCTCTCCGCGGAGTACGGCATCGGGGTGCGCGACGGACTGTTCTGCGCCCACCCGCTGGTGCGCACCCTGCTGGGCAGCGAGCCGCAGGACCCGGGTGAGTGCGGCGCCCCCGAGGCCGCTCCGGGGGAGAGGTCGCTCAACGCCATCCGGGTGAGTTTCGGGGCCGGGACGCCGGACGAGCACATCGAGCGGTTCCTGGGCGCGGTCCGGGAGCTCGTGAGCTCGGGCGCCCGCTGGGCCTACCGGACCGAGGACGGCCGCTGCGTCCCGGACCGGGGCGCCTTTGTCCAGGTCTGATCCGTCCGTGGGCGGAACCGGCCGGGACGGGAGCGTCTCCCCGTCCCGGCCGGAGCCGTCCGCCGCGCCTCAGGCGTCGAGGCCGATGGCGAAAGCCGCCTCGAGGTCGTGCTGCGAGTAGGTGCGGAAGGCCACGTGGGTGTCGGTCCCCTCGACTCCCGGGATCTTGCTGATCCGGCCCGGGATGACGTCGGCGAGGTCGTCGTGCCTGGCGACCCGGACCATGGCGATCAGGTCGTACGTGCCGGTGACCGAGAAGACCTCGCTGACGCTGTCCAGCGAGGCGATGGCCTCGGCGATCTCGGGGATCCGGTCCACGCTGGTCTTGATGAGAACGATCGCGGTGATCACGGCTGGCTTTCTCCCTCGGTGGCCGTGGCTGGTGGCTTCACTCTAGTACCACCCCGATAACGCCCCCAGGCGTACAGGAACCCGGCGGCGAAGCCCGCCACATGGGCGAGGTAGGCCACCCCCGGCCCGCTTCCCGCGCCCTGGGCCGCGAGCCACTGGAGCACGAACCAGAACACGAGCACGATCCACGCGGGGAAGCGCAGCGGCAGGAAGAAGAGGAACGGGAACAGGCTGGTGACGCGGGCCCGGGGGAAGAGGTAGAGGAAGGCGCCCAGCACGGCGGAGATCGCCCCCGACGCCCCGACCAGCGTCTGGTCCGAGCCCGCGTGCACGACCGCGTAGGCCACCAGGGCGAAATAGCCGCACGCGACGTAGAAGAAGACGAACTCGGTGCGCCCCATGCGTTCCTCGGCCATGGCGCCGAACACGTAGAGGAAGAGCATGTTGCCGAGCAGGTGCAGCCAGCTGCCGTGGACGAAGAGCGCGGTCAGCGGGGTCAGGGCCGCGTGGGCGGAGCCGTCCAGGAGTTCGCTGGGGATCACGCCCCACCGCTCGAAGTACCCCGCCTGCGCGGCGAGGAGCGCGTCGCCCTCGCCGTGGGTGGGGTTGAACCCGGAGAGCGGGCTGATCAGGAACACCGCACAGCACAGCGCCATCAGTCCGTACGTGACCGGGGCGCCGCCCGCGCCGGCCGCCGCGCCGAGCTCCCGGGCCCGCTTCCGCCAGTCGCCTTCCCGCAGATCGATCACGTACAGAGCATGACGCACACGGTGAGAACGGGACAGACCGCCTCGCCGTGCCGGCGGGGATGCGCGAGGCCGTAGGGTTGCCGCAGGACTTCCGCAGTTCGACGGCGCACCGCGAGACCGAAGACCTGGGCACGCACGAGAGACTCGACGAAAGAGGACTCAACGATGACGACGGTTCCCCAGCCGACGGACGCGACCCGCTGGCGCTGCACACTCTGCGGCAATCTCACCCGTTTCGACGTGACGCGCTCCTCGAAGGTCGTGGAGTACGTCCATCTCGACCTGGCCGGGGAGTCGAGTGTCGAGGAGCGGGAGGTGGTCAGTGAGACCATCGAGTCCGTGCGCTGCCGCTGGTGCAACGCGGTGGACCAGATCGAACTGGTCGACAGGCCGGGCGCCGACTCCTGACGGAGCCGTGCGGACCTACATATTGGGGTGATGGATGGTGGAGCAGCCGACAGGCGGCGCCGGACCGGCCGACGCGGCCGACGGCACCGCGGAGTCGCTCGACCGTCCGCTGCCCGAGGGCGTACGCCGCAGGGTGGTGGCGCTGGTCTCGGACGCCTTCGGCGGTCTGACGGTCGGCGAACTCCCCGCCCAGCTGCGACAGTACGCCCGCTTCACGCCGAGCAGGCGCGCCAAGTTCGCGGGTAACGCGATGGCGGCCGCCCTGGAGAGCGACCCGGCCTTCCGGCGGCGCATCGGCGAGCGGATCGGCCAGACCCAGCCGGAACTCGCCGACGCGCTGAAGTCCGGCGCGCCGCCCGCCGCGGCGGACCCGGTCGACGTGGCCGCCGCCGCGTACGTGCTGCGGCCCGCCGGCTGGGTCAAGCTCGTCGCCGCCGCGGGCGAGGAGGTCCAGCGGGCGCACGCCGAGCGGGCCGACGAGGAGACCCGGCGGGAACTGGAGCGGCTGCGCGAGGAACTCGACCGCGCCCGCGGCCAGACCCGGGCCGACACCGAGCGGCTGCGTACGGAGCTGGACGCGTCACGCAAGGAGAACGACTCCCTCCATCGAAAGCTCCGCAGCGCGCTCAGCGAGGTGAAGCGCGGGGAGGCCGCCCTGCGCAAGCTCGGCGCGGAGACGGACACCGTGCGCGCCGAGACCGCCGCCCAGGTGTCCGCGGCGGAGAGTGAGACCCGTCGGCTCAAGGCGCGGCTCGCCGAGGCGGAGGCCTCGGTCGAGGCGGGCCGCAGAGCCGCCAGGGAGGGCCGGTCGGTCGAGGACATGCGGCTGCGGCTGCTCCTGGACACCGTGCTGGACGCCGCTCAGGGGCTGCGCCGCGAACTGGCCCTGCCCCCTTCCTCGATCCGCCCCGCGGACGGGGTCGAGGCGGTGGAGCCGGGCCGCATGTCGCCCAAGGACATCGCGGCCAGGGCGCTTTCGGAGACGGATCCGGCCCTGCTCGACCAGTTGCTGGCCCTGCCCCAGGCGCATCTCATCGTCGACGGTTACAACGTCACGAAGACCGGCTATCCGCAGATGCCCCTGGAGAAGCAGCGGTTGCGCCTCCTCGGCGGACTCTCCGTCCTCGCCGCCCAGACCGGCGCCGAGATGACCTGCGTCTTCGACGGCGCCGAACTGGCCGTCCCGGTCCTGCTGGCTCCGCCACGCGGCGTGCGGGTGCTGTTCAGCAAGGCGGGGGTGACCGCGGACGAGCTGATCAGGCAACTGGCCCGCGCCGAACCGCCGGGCAGACCCGTCGTCGTGGTCTCCACCGACCGCGAGGTGGCGGACGGCGTGGCGAAGGCCGGTGCGAGACCGGTGGCGTCCGCCTTGCTCCTGAAGCGCCTTTCGCGCGTCTAGGGCGCATTGAGCGGCTTGGGTGACTTGCCGGAATTTACGGAACGTACCGTCAAGTCGTCGCTACACGCAGTGCGATGAAAGTAAAGAAGTGGCTGGTGCGGCGAGATTTTGCTTGTGAGGATTTGAACTGATCACAAGATGGTCACTAGGGTCAGGCCTCGAACCTTCGCACGGTTGATCGCCCACCAGGGGTGGCGGCGAAGGAACCGCCGATTCCGTGATGTGCACGGAGCCGGGGATCCTGTCCCCCACAGCCCGGTAGGCGGCTCGAGGAAGAAGGAGCTCGCCTTCGTGGCGTCCCACCGTCGTCCCAAGCAGCCGAGCCGCACCCGCGTGACCGTGCTCACCGCGACCGCCGCAGCGGCCGTGGCGCTGACCTCCCAGGCCGCGCACGCCGACCCCAAGCCGACCACGAAAGAGGTCAAGGCGAAGGTCGACAAGCTCTACCACGAGGCCGAGGAGGCCACGGAGAAGGCCAACGGCGCCAAGGAGCAGCAGGACAAGCTCAAGAAGCAGGCCGAGGCCCTCCAGGACAAGGTCGCCCGCGGCCAGGACGAGCTCAACACCCTGCGGGGTGAACTCGGTTCCCTGGCGACGGCGCAGTACCGCTCCGGCGGTCTCGACCCGTCGGTCCAGCTGCTGCTCTCCTCGGACCCGGACAGCTTCCTCGACCAGGCCTCCGCGCTCGACCAGCTGACCGCCAAGCAGGCCGAGTCGCTGCAGAAGATCCAGGCGAAGCAGCGCACCCTCGCGCAGCAGCGCAAGGAGGCGCAGGCCAAGCTCGCGGACCTCGACGACGTCCGCACCTCGCTGAACGCGAACAAGAAGAAGTACCAGGGCAAGCTCGCCGACGCCCAGAAGCTCCTCAACACCCTCACCGCCGCCGACCGGGCCAAGATGGCCGCCGACGAGCAGCGCGCCAGCCGCGCCGCCGGTGACCGGGTCGACCTCGGCAACGAGGTCCCCGCGTCCGCCCGCGGCGCCGCCGCCCTCAGCGCGGCCGCCACGCAGCAGGGCAAGCCGTACGTCTCCGGCGGCACCGGCCCCAACTCGTTCGACTGCTCGGGTCTGACCCAGTGGGCCTACGCCCGGGCCGGCGTCCAGATCACCCGCACCACGTACACCCAGATCAACGACGGTGTCCGGATCGGCCGCAGCGCCCTCAAGCCGGGCGACCTGGTCTTCTTCAACAACACCTCGCACGTCGGCCTCTACGCCGGCAACAACCAGATCCTGCACGCCCCGAAGCCCGGCGCCGTCGTCCGCTACGAGTCGATGGACTACATGGGCACCTTCCAGTTCGGCGTCCGCGTCTGACGCCCGAACGGGCGAATCGCGGCACCCCCGCCGGCACCCCGCCCCGCCGGAGACCACAGGTCACCGGTGGGGCGCCGTCGTTCCCGCGCTCCGGCACCCCGGCGTGGCCTTTGGTCAGTCCGTAGCCGTCCGGTTACTGTCTGCGCTGCCGTGCAGCTCCCGTGCGTCGGTCCGCCCGCCCGGGCGGCAGGGGCTGCGCACGTCTGCGTACAGCGGAAGGGAGTGCGGCTTCCTGTGGTGTCGCATCGCCGCCCCACCCGGCCCGGTCTGAACCGTGGTGTCCGGGCCACCGTCCTGTCCGCCGCCGCGGCCACCGCCGCCGCCACCCTGGGCACCGCCCCGGCGAGCGCGGACCCGCAGGACTCCCACGAGAGTGCGAAGGCCGCCGTGGACCGCCTGTACGGGGAGGCGGAGCGGGCCACCGAGCGGTTCAACGCGGCCCGGGAGAACCTCGGCCGGCTGCGCGGCCGGATCGACGCGGCCCAGGACTCCGCCGCCCGCACCCAGGAGGAGATCAACCGGTTGCGGGACTCCCTCGGCGCGATGGCGGGCGCGCAGTACCGGTCGGGCGCCGTCGACCCGTCGGTCGCCCTGCTGCTCTCCTCGGACCCCGACACCTTCCTCGACCGGGCGGCGGCCCTCGACCGGGCCGGTGAGCGCAGTGCCGTCACCCTGCACAAGCTCCGCCACGCCCAGCGCAGGATCGAACAGAGCCGCGCGGAGGCCGCCGGAGCCCTGGCCGCCATGGAGCGCGACCGCGCGGCCGTGGCCCGCCACAAGCGCACGGTGGAGGGCAAGCTGGCCCGCGCCCGGCAGCTGCTGAGGGCGATGCCCGCCGCGGACCGCGACGAACTGGGCCGTTCCTCGCGCTCCGGTGCGCACGGCGACCTCTCCGCCGTCGCGGCGTCCGCCCGCGGCGCAGCCGCCCTCATGGCGGCACGGCAGGCCCTAGGGCGCCCGTACGTGTGGGGTGCCAACGGTCCCGCCGGGTTCGACTGCTCGGGCCTCATGCAGTGGGCCTACGCCCAGGCCGGGGTGGGCCTGCCCCGGACGTCGCAGGCGCAGCGGTACGCGGGCCGCATGGTGCCGCTCTCGCAGGCCCGGCCCGGCGACCTGGTCGCCTACCGCGCGGACGCCAGTCACATCGGGATGTACGCGGGCGGGGGCCAGGTCATCCACGCCCCGTATCCGGGCGCCCCGGTCCGCTACGACCCCGTCGGCATGATGCCCGTCTCCTCGGTCACCCGCGTCTGACCGTACGATCGGCTGGATGGCTGTTCGGACGCAGGACGGGCGGCGGACACGGTTCCGCGGACGGGGCACGGCAGGGGCCGTGCTCGCCGTCCTGCTGCTCGCGCCCGCCTGCGCAGCCCCTCCCGACACCGCGGCCGGCCCCACCGCCCGGCAGGTCTCCGCCGCCCTCGGCCGGCGTGCCGCGGCGGTCCTGCACCACGACGAGGCCGCCTACCTGGCCGGGCTCGACCCGCGCGCCGCGTCCTTCCGCTCGTCCCAGCGGACCGAACTGCGCAACCTCGCCGACGTGCCCCTGGAATCGTGGGCGTACGAGGTGAAGGGCATCACCGGCGACGGCGCGGACCGGGTCACCGCCGAGGTCGAGCTGCGCTACCGGATCAAGGACTACGACAAGGCGCCCATGTCGTCCTCCCGCACGGTGCGGCTGGTCCGCCGGGACGGCGGGCGGACCTGGTACATCGCGGCCGACCGGGCATCGGAGGGCAGCCCCGGACAGCTCTGGGAGCAGGGTGACGTCCAGGCCGTACGGGGCACGCGCAGCCTCGTCCTGGGGGTCGGGCGGCGGGAGGCGGAACTGCGGCGCGTCGCGGACACCGCGGACACCGCCGTCCCGTCGGTCGCCGAGGCGTGGCCCGCGTCCTGGGCGGAGGGGGTGGTGATACTCGTCCCGAGGACCGTCGAGGACATGGCCGGGCTCCTGGGGTCGCCGGTGGCCAGCTACCGGGGCATAGCCGCGGTCACCACCGGCGAGGTCGGCGGCAACGGCAGGGCACCGGCGGACCGGGTGGTCGTCAACCCGCAGGCGTACGGCATGCTCGGCGACTTCGGGCAGCGGGTCGTCCTCACGCACGAGACCACCCACGTCGCCACCCGCGCCCACACCTCCGCCGCCACCCCCGTCTGGCTCTCCGAGGGCTTCGCGGACCGGACCGCCTACCGCCACGAGACCCGCACCGCCCCGGAGCTCGCGCCGGAACTCACCGAGGCCGTCCGCGCCGGCGACCTGCCCGCGCGGCTCCCGGCGGACGAGGACTTCGGTTTCGACGAGGACCCCACGACGCTCTCCCGGGCCTACGAGGGCGGCTGGCTGGCCTGCGAACTCATCGCGCGGGACTGGGGCGAGGACGAGCTGATCGCCTTCTACAAGGCCGTGGGCAGCCGTTCCGGGCGGGACGGGGCGGTGGAGCACGCCATGCAGTCGGTCCTCGGCACGACACCCGAGGACTTCACGGTGCGCTGGCGGGACTATCTTCGCGACCGGCTGGGCTGACCCGCTCCACCCCGGCGCCCCGGCGCCCGTCCGGCACGGTCCCGCGCCACAGCCGGCGCCCGGCACTGAACGTGGCCACGACCAGCAGGCCGTTGCGTACGGCCATGAGGGCCACGCCCTCCGCGTCACCGGCGACCACATGGGCGAAGCCCAGCGGGAACTCCAGCAGCGTGACACCCGTGGCCGCCAGGACGAGCCAGGCCGGCGGACCCATGCGACTGCCCCGGAACACCAGGCACACGGCGGCGACCCCGAGCGGCCAGACCATGTACTGCGGGCTGATCACCCGGCTGGTCACGGTGAACAGCAGCACCGCCGCGAAGGCCGCGTCCGCCGGGGTGTGCACCGCGAACGTACGGGCGCGCAGCCGCCACACCAGCAGCCAGCCGAGGGCGGACACGCTCAGCGCCAGGGCCAGGGTGCTCACCAGGGCGACGTGCGGACCGGCGAACTCCATCGAGCCGTACCGCAGCTCCACCCGGCCGCTCCAGCCGAACTGCCGGGCGACCTGGAAGAACAGCGCCCCGAGCGACTCGATCTCCAGTCCCCGGTCCCGCTGGAACGCCAGGAAGGCGAACGCCCCCGGCACGGCCACGGCCGCCACGACGAGCAGCACGCCGGCCGTCACCGCGGCGGCGGACCACGACCGCCGTGTCGCCCGTCCCGGGGCCGTGCCCACCAGCAGCAGCACCGGCCACACCTTCAGCAGCGCCCCGAAGGCGGCCAGGGCGCCCATGGCCCGTGGGTGGCGCACCCCCGCCAGCAGCGCCGCCACCGCCACCGCCGTCACCATCAGGTCGTAGCGGGCGTAGACGGTCGGCCCCAGCAGCGGCACCCCCAGCACCCACAGCCACACCCCGGCGCTCCCGCCCTCCGGACGGCCCGCCGCCCGGAGCAGCAGCCCCAGGACCAGCGCGTCGCAGAGCAGCACGAGCACGAAGAACGCGGAGGCGTAGTCGAGGAAGGGGAGCAGGTCCGGCGAGAGCACGGCGAGCGCCGCGGCGGGCGGGTACTGCCAGGTGACGTCGTCCAGCGGATACGAACCGGCGTGGAACACCTCGTACCAGCCCCGGTAGATCACCGAGACGTCGCTCGTCACGTCCGGGCCGGGCACCGTGAACACCTTGAACACGCAGAGCAGCAGCACCGCCCGGGTGAGGCCCCACACGGCGAGGGACAGACCCCGGCCCACCCGGTCACTCGTACCTGTCCTGACCGTCATGCACGCCATGATGCAGGCCCGGGCCGGGCGGGAGCCGTGAGGCAGGGCCGTCGGGGCGCCCGGTACTGTCGGCGGCGATGGACAAGACCTTGATCGTGACGAACGACTTCCCGCCCCGCCCCGGCGGCATCCAGGCCTTCCTGCACAACATGGCGCTGCGCATGGATCCGGACCGGATCGTCGTCTACGCCTCCACCTGGAAGCGGGGCGAGGAGGGGGCCGCGGCGACCGCCGCCTTCGACGCCGAGCAGCCCTTCACCGTCGTGCGCGACCGCACCACGATGCTGCTGCCCACCCCGAGGGTGACGCGCACGGCCGGCCGGCTGCTGCGCGAGCACGCGTGCACGTCGGTCTGGTTCGGCGCGGCCGCGCCCCTCGGACTGATGGCTCCGGCGCTGCGCCGGGCCGGAGCGCGCCGCCTGGTGGCCACCACGCACGGACACGAGGCGGGCTGGGCCCAGCTGCCGGCCTCCCGGCAGCTGCTGCGCCGTATCGGCGAGGGCACCGACACGATCACCTACCTCGGCGAGTACACCCGCTCCAGGATCGCCGCCGCGCTCACCCCGGAGGCGGCGGGCCGCATGGTGCAGCTCCCGCCGGGGGTCGACGAGAAGACCTTCCATCCGGCCTCGGGCGGCGACCGGGTCAGGGCCCGTCTCGGGCTCACCGACCGGCCCGTCGTCGTGTGCGTGTCGCGGCTTGTGCCGCGCAAGGGCCAGGACACCCTCATCCTCGCCATGCCCGCGATCCTGGCGAAGGTGCCGGACGCCGTCCTCCTCGTCGTCGGCGGCGGCCCGTACGCCGGGCAGCTAAGGAAGCTGGCGGCGGAGACCGGAGTCGAGGACTCCGTGCGCTTCACCGGACCGGTGCCCTGGGAGGAGCTGCCCGCGCACTACGGCGCCGGTGACGTCTTCGCGATGCCCTGCCGCACACGGCGCGGCGGTCTCGACGTCGAGGGCCTCGGCATCGTCTACCTGGAGGCGTCCGCGACGGGGCTGCCCGTGGTGGCCGGCGACTCGGGCGGCGCCCCGGACGCCGTGCTCGACGGGGAGACCGGCTGGGTCGTGCGGGGCGGCTCCGCGGAGGAGTCCGCCGACCGGATCGTCACCCTGCTCGGGGACGCGGAGCTGCGCCGCCGCATGGGGGAGCGGGGCCGGGCCTGGGTCGAGGAGAAATGGCGCTGGGACCTGCTGGCCGAGAAGCTGAGGACGCTGCTCTGAGTCCCGCACCCCGGGCGCCGTACTCCGAACGCCGTACCCGGCGCGTTGTACGAGGAGGGGCCCCGCACCGGTTCAACACCGGTGCGGGGCCCCTCCTCGTACGGACGCGGCTCAGGCGCGGTAGATCGACTCGACCTCGTCCGCGAAGTCCTTCGCGACGACGTTGCGCTTCAGCTTCAGCGACGGAGTGATGTGGCCCGCCTCCTCGGTGAACTGCGCGGCCAGCACGCGGAACTTGCGCACGGACTCCGCCTTGGAGACCGCCGCGTTGCCGTCGTCCACGGCCCGCTGCACCTCCGCCAGCAGTTCGGGGTCCTCGCGCAGCGACACGGCCGTCGACCCGGCGGGCTTGCCGTTCTCCTCGGCCCAGCGCGAGAGGAACTCCTCGTCGAGGGTGAGCAGCGCGCCGACGAACGGCCGGCCGTCGCCGACCACCATGCACTCCGCGACCAGCGCGTGCGCCCGGATGCGGTCCTCGATCACCGCGGGGGCGACGTTCTTGCCGCCCGCCGTCACGATGATCTCCTTCTTGCGGCCGGTGATCGCGAGGTAGCCGTCCTCGTCGAGCGTCCCGATGTCACCCGTGTGGAACCAGCCGTCGGCCAGTGCCTCGGCCGTGGCCGCGTCGTTCTTCCAGTACCCGGTGAACAGGTGCTCGCCGTGCAGCAGGACCTCGCCGTCGTCGGCGATCCGGACGACGGACCCGGGCAGGGGCTGGCCGACCGTGCCGATCTTCTGCCGGTCCCACGGGTTGAAGGCCGTCGCCGCGCAGGTCTCGGTCAGGCCGTAGCCCTCCAGCACCGTGAAGCCGATGCCGCGGAAGAAGTGGCCCAGCCGCTCGCCGAGCGGGGCGCCGCCGGAGATGGCGTACTCGCCGCGTCCGCCGAGCACGGTGCGCAGCTTGCCGAACACCAGCTTGTCGAAAACCTTGTGCTTGAGCTTCAGTCCCACCGTGGGGCCCTGCGGTGTGCCCAGCGCGCGGCTGTACGCGATCGCGGTGTCGGCCGCCCGGTCGAAGATCCTGCCCTTCCCGTCGGCCTGGGCCTTGGCGCGCGCCGAGTTGTAGACCTTCTCGAAGACGCGGGGCACCCCGAGGATGAGCGTCGGCCGGAAGGAGGCCAGCTCATCGGTGAGGTTCTTGATGTCCGGGACGCAGCCGAGCTTGATCGGTGCCATCACCGAGGCGATCTCGACCAGCCGGCCGAAGACGTGGGCGGTGGGGAGGAAGAGCAGGACGGAGCACTCACCGGTACGGAAGAGGGGCTTGAGCCGCTCCACGATGTTGCCGCACTCCGCGAAGAAGCTGCGGTGCGTCAGCACACAGCCCTTCGGGCGGCCAGTGGTGCCCGAGGTGTAGACGATCGTCGCCGGGTCGTCGGCCTTGGCGCTGACCATGCGCAGGTCCAGGGTCTCCTCGGAGACGGAGGCGCCCGACGCCGCGAGCTCCGCGACCGCGCCCCGCTCGATCTCCCAGACGTGCTCCAGCCCGGGGAGCCGGTCGCGCACCGAGGCGACCGACCGCGCGTGGGCGTCGCTCTCCACGAGGACGGCGACCGCGCCCGAGTCGCCGAGTATCCACTGGACCTGTTCGGCGGAGCTCGTCTCGTAGACCGGCACGGTGACCGCGCCCGCGCTCCAGATGGCGAAGTCGAGCAGGACCCACTCGAAGCGGGTGCGGGACATGAGGGCGACCCGGTCGCCGGGCCGGATGCCCGACGCGATCAGGCCCTTGGCGGTGTCCTTGACCTCGGCGAGGAACTGCGTGGCGGTGACGTCCGTCCAGGCGCCCGCGACCTTGCGGCTCATCACCGCGACATCGGGATGCTGAGCGGCGTTGCGGCGGATGAGATCCGTCAGGTTGCCGTCCGTGGGGACCTCGTACAGGGCCGGAAGGCTGAACTCGCGCAAGACTGCTGCTCCTCATCGGGCTCCGGTTACACGGCTCCGTGCGACGCACCGGATGCGGTCCAAGACTGGCAGATGCTCAGTGGGGTGAGCACGACTGGACTGGCCGGACGTTACCCACCGGTAGGCGGTTCCGGAAAGGGGGTTCCGGCCAGATGTCTTATGCATCACACATATCGGGGGTCCTTCGGCGCACATTAGTCCACCCGTGTCCCCATCCGGAAGTAACCGCAGGTCCGGCGGGTTCTACCCACAGCGGCGGGTGGAGACCTAGGCTGATCTCCATGCGAGCCGGCGCACCCCTGAACCGACACACAACCACCACGCGGCCAACACGTGTGCACGTCGTCAGCGACGTCCACGGCAACACCGAGGCACTCGCCCGCGCCGGGGACGGCGCGGACGCCCTGATCTGCCTCGGCGACCTGGTCCTCTTCCTCGACTACGCCGACCACTCACGCGGCATCTTCCCCGACCTGTTCGGCACGGAGAACGCGGACAGGATCGTCGAGCTGCGCACCGCGCGGCGCTTCGACGAGGCACGCGCCTTCGGCCGCGAGCTGTGGGCCGGGCGGGACCGCAACGCGGCGATCCTGTCCGCCGTACGCAAGCAGTACGCGGAGATGTTCGCCGTCATGCCCACCCCGACCTACGCCACCTACGGCAACGTCGACGTCCCCACGCTCTGGCCCGAGTACGCCGGGCCCGGTACCACCGTGCTGGACGGCGAACGGGCCGAGATCGGCGGCCTGGTCTTCGGCTTCGTAGGCGGCGGCCTGAAGACCCCGATGAACACCCCGTACGAGATCGGCGACGAGGAGTACGCCGCCAAGGTCGAGGCGCTCGGGGAGGTGGACGTCCTGTGCTCGCACATCCCGCCGGAGGTCCCCGAGCTGACGTACGACACCGTGGCCCGGCGCTTCGAGCGCGGCAGTACCGCCCTCCTGGACGCCATCCACCGGACCCGTCCCCGCTACGCCCTCTTCGGCCACGTCCACCAGCCGCTCGTGCGGCGGATGCGGATCGGCGCCACCGAGTGCGTCAACGTCGGCCACTTCGCGTCGACCGGCCGCCCCTGGGCCCTGGAATGGTGAGCGACACGGGCACCGGCCAGGGGCCGGGGCGCGGACGGAGCGGCAGCGCGTACGCGATAGCCTGCACACGGCAGGCCTCTGCCGAACGCGACCGGTACACCGCACTGGAGGGCCACGGCGATGGCTGAACACACCAGCTCGAGCATCACGATCGAGGCGGCACCGGCCGACGTCATGGGCGTGATCGCCGACTTCGACCGCTATCCGGAATGGACCGGAGAGGTCAAGGAGGCCGAGATCCTGGCCGCCGACGACCAGGGCCGCGCCGAACAGGTCAGGCTCGTCCTCGACGCCGGTGCGATCAAGGACGACCACGTCCTCGCCTACACCTGGAACAGCGAGTACGAGGTCGGCTGGACCCTCGTGAAGTCCCAGATGCTGCGCGCCCTCGACGGCAGCTACGCCCTGGCGCCCCTCGGGGACGGCGACCGCACCGAGGTGACCTACCGCCTCGCCGTCGACGTCAAGATCCCGCTCCTCGGCATGATCAAGCGCAAGGCCGAGAAGGTCATCATCGACCGCGCCCTCGCCGGGCTCAAGAAGCGCGTCGAGTCCGTCTCCAAGGCCTGATCACGTGCGTACGGTCCTCGTCACCGGCCCCGGCGGCGCAGGCCGTACCACCGTCGCCGCGGCGACCGCGCTGGCCTCGGCCCGCGACGGCCGCCGCACGCTCCTCGTGTCCGCCGACGCCGTGCCCGCCCTGCCCGCGGGCGCCGCTCCCACCGAGGCCGCCGAACGGCTCGACTGCGTCCGCGTCGACTCGGCAGCACACTTCCGCGCCGAACTCCTCGACATCCAGGAGCGCGCGTCGGGGGTCCTCGACCTGCTCGGCGCCAACCGGCTCGACGGCGAGGAACTGACCGAGCTGCCCGGCAGCGCGCAGCTCGCCGTCCTGCACACGCTGCGCCGCGTCACCGAGGGCGACTGGGCAGGACGCGGCTACGACGTACTCGTCGTCGACCTGCCCCCGCTGACCGAGGCCCTCGCCCTGCTCGCCCTGCCCGGGCAGCTCCGCCGCTACCTGCGCCGTCTCCTGCCCCGCGAACGCCAGGCCGCTCGCGCCCTGCGACCGGTGCTGGCCCAGCTCGCCGGGGTCCCCATGCCCGCACAGTGGCTGTACGAGGCCGCCACCCGCAAGGACGCCGAACTGGCTTCCGTGCAGGCCCTGTTCGAGGACCAGGCGACCACCGTGCGGCTGGTCGCCGAGCCCGGTCCGGCCGCCGCGGAAGCGCTGCGCACCGCCCGCACCGGACTCGCGCTGCACGGACTGCGCGTCGACGCGCTCGTCGCCGCACGGGTCCTGCCCCGCCACTCCAGCGACCCCTGGTTCGCCGATCTCGCCGCGCTCCAGGAGAAGACGCTGGACCACTGGCAGCAGGAGTGGGAGCCCGCGACGCCCGTGCGCGAGACCCCCCACCTCGGCCACGAGCCGCGCACCGCCGACGACCTGGCTGTCCTCGCCCGGACCTGCGCGCCGGACGAGCGGACACCCGGACACGCCGGGGACCCCTGGTGGACGGAGAACTCCGACGACGGGGTCATCTCCTGGTGCCTGCCGCTGCCCGGAGCCGTCAAGCAGGACCTCAAGCTCGTCCGCCGCGGCGACGAACTCCTGCTCACGGCGGGCCCGTTCCACCGGATCGTCGGCCTGGAGTCCGCCCTGCGCCGCTGCACCGTCTCCGGGGCGGCCCTGACCGACGGCGTCCTGCGTGTCCGGTTCACACCGGACCCGGACCTGTGGCCGCGTACACGATGAACGGAATACCACCGTTCGGGTACCGTCGGTAGTACGTGGCCCCCACGGTCACGAAGCAACCGCGTCGCAGGAGCCCGCCATGAGTGAAGCCACCGATCGTCCCGTCGACGACGACGCGTGGGCGGAGGCCTGCGCCGAGGACTTCGAAGCGGAGAAGGCCCGTCGCCGGGCACAGTACGGACAGCAGCCCGGTTCCGCCGCCGAGGAGCTCCGCAAGCTGATGGACGCGGTGGCCGACAAGGTCTCCTCGCTCCAGTCGCCGCTGCTCGGCATGGCCGCCCAGGGCACGGTCCAGCAGGTGATCCGGCAGGCCAAGTCCGCGGTCGAGCCGGTCATCGAGCGCAACCCGGAGCTCTTCGACCACCTCGCAGCGGCCGGGAGCGAGCTCATGGCCGCCTACCGCTCGGCCGTCGAGGGCCAGGAGGCCCGCTGGACGAAGGGCACCGAAGGCGCCGGCGGGAGGCCGGGCGGCACCGGAAACACCCCCGGCCCGGCGAAGAAGGCGTCCGACGACCCCTCCGACCCGCGCGACGAGGGCACCGGCGGCAGCGAACAGATCGACCTGGACTGAGACCGACCGGCACATGGGCGGCGGCGTCGCGGGGGTGAGCACGCACATCTGCGGCGTCGTCGTCAATCACCATGGCTCCGCCATGCCTCAATCCTCCGCCTTGCAGCTGCACGCACCCATCCCCGCTCCTTCTTCCACCCCCATGTGCCGGTCGGTCTGACCCTGAACAGGAAATACCCGTCCCCGGCTCGGGTACGGTTGGCCGTAGCGGGGCTCGACCGAAACTGAGGGATTCATGGGACTCACCATCGGCGTCGATATCGGCGGCACGAAGATCGCGGCTGGAGTGGTCGACGAAGAGGGCCGGATCCTCTCGACGTTCAAGGTATCGACCCCGCCGACGGCCGAAGGCATCGTGGACGCGATCAGCGCCGCGGTGTCCGGGGCGAGCGAGGGGCACGACGTCGAGGCCGTCGGCATCGGCGCGGCCGGATACGTCGACGACAAGCGCGCCACCGTGCTGTTCGCTCCGAACATCAACTGGCGTCACGAGCCGCTCAAGGACAAGGTCGAGCAGCGCGTCGGCCTGCCCGTCGTCGTCGAGAACGACGCCAACGCGGCGGCCTGGGGCGAATACCGCTTCGGTGCCGGCCAGGGGCACGACGACGTCATCTGCATCACGCTCGGCACCGGCCTGGGCGGCGGCATCATCATCGGCAACAAGCTGCGCCGGGGACGCTTCGGCGTGGCGGCGGAATTCGGTCATATCCGGGTCGTCCCGGACGGACTCCTCTGCGGCTGCGGCAGCCAGGGCTGCTGGGAGCAGTACGCCTCGGGGCGGGCCCTCGTGCGCTACGCGAAGCAGCGCGCCAACGCCACCCCGGAGAACGCCCAGATCCTGCTGGGGCTGGGGGACGGCTCCGTCGAGGGCATCGAGGGCAAGCACATCAGCGAGGCGGCCCGGCAGGGCTGCCCGGTGGCCGTCGACTCCTTCCGCGAGCTGGCCCGCTGGGCCGGAGCCGGACTGGCCGACCTCGCCTCGCTGTTCGACCCGTCGGCGTTCATCGTCGGCGGGGGCGTCTCGGACGAGGGCGAACTCGTCCTCGACCCGATCCGCAAGTCGTTCCGGCGCTGGCTGATCGGCGGCGAATGGCGTCCGCACGCGCAGGTCCTCGCGGCCCAACTGGGCGGCAAGGCAGGACTGGTGGGCGCGGCCGACCTGGCCCGCCAGGGCTGACCACCCGCCACGGCACGTCCGACGCCCGTCGCGCCCTCCGGGGAGCGGCGGGCGTCCGTCGTAGGGTGCCTCCCATGGTCACGATGCCCACGTCCCTGCCCGACTCCCGTACCGAGCCGGACGGTTCGGCCGTCGTCCGGGTGCTCAGCTACAACGTCCGCTCCCTGCGCGACGACACCGAGGCCCTGGCCCGCGTCATCCGCGCCTGCGCCCCCGACCTGGTGTGCGTCCAGGAGGCGCCGCGCTTCTTCCGCTGGCGCAAGGCCGCCGCCCGGCTCGCGGCCATGACGGACCTGGTGATCCTCGGCGGCGGGGCCACCGCGGCCGGACCGATGCTGTTCTGCTCGCTGCGCGCCACGGTGGAGCGCACCGAGGACATCCTGCTGCCGCTCACCCCCGGGCAGCACCGGCGCGGGCTGGCCACGGCGGTGGTGCGCGTCGCCGGCACCCGGTTCGGCGTCGTGAGCTGCCACCTGAGCCTGCGGAGCGACGAGCGGCACGCCCAGGCGGGCATGGTGCTGGACCGGATCGACGCGATGGGGGTCCCGCACGCGATCGTGGCCGGTGACCTCAACGACGTACCCGAGGGCAAGGCGTTCCGCCGGCTGGCCGGGCGGCTCCAGGACTGCCGCGCCGTACGGCCGTGGGGCGACGATCTGACCTTCCCGCCGGACGCGCCGCGCAAGCGGATCGACGCCGTGTTCGCGACCGAGGGCATCGAGGTGCTGGGCTGCGGCGTCCCCGCCGGCCTCCCCGGTGTGACCGCCGCCGACCTGCGGGCGGCCACGGACCACCTGCCCGTACTGGCCGCCCTCCGGGTGCCCGCGGGCCGATGAGCCCGGGGCGCCGCCGCCCCGGGCGCGGCCGCGTGGGCGAGCCCGCGCGTCAGACCACCGCGCCGCGCCCCGGGTCGTCGTCCTCCTCGTCGTCGTGCGGCATGCGCGCCACCAGGGTGGCGAAGCCGCCCAGGAACCCGCCGATGCAGAGCGTGGTCAGCCACCACGTCATCTCCCACTGCATCAGCACCGCGAGCAGCAGCAGCACCGGCCCGCCGACGACCGCGAGCCAGGCGAACTTCGCCGTCACGTCCGCCTCGGGCAGGGGCGGCGGCTCCGGAGGGACGAAGTGACCCTCGCCGTCGCCGTCCGCGTCGTCGGTGTCACCGCTCGACGGTTCCGCCACCTCGTAGTCACGCGGTCCCGCGACCCCGGGGGCGAAGACGACGGAACCCCCGAGCGGCCTCTTCTCCGAAGGGCCCGCGGAAGCCTTCCCGCCGGTGCCCTTGTCGACGTCCTCGCCGTTCTCCGGACCGCCGTCCAGGACGTTGAGCTGCCCGTCGTCCAGCAGGGCCAGGTCCTCGACCGATTTGAAGGGCTTGGCCCCGGGCGGATCCGGCGGCTCCTCGCCGTAACCCGCGACGATCGCCTCCCAGGCCGCCGCCTCGTCGAGGGGCCGGACCTCCTCCGTGCCCTCGGGGACGGCCGTCCCCTCCGAGGGGCGCGGTTCGCGCTCCTCGTCACTGCCCGCGCGCTCCGCGTCGTGCTCAGCCACCGGACGTGCTTCCCTTCTCGCCTGCGACGGATGCGAGGCGGCCGATGAACCGGTAGCTCTCGTCGAAGATCCGCTCCGCATCGTGGTCCAACGTCGCGACGTGGTAGCTCTGTTCCAGCAGGATCTCCTCGACGTCCCTCGACGACACCCTGCTGAGGATCCGGGCCGAGTCCGCGGGCGGCACGACGTGGTCCTGCGGGCTGTGCAGCAGCACCAGCGGCTGGGTGACCTGGGGCAGGCCGGCGTCGACCAGCCGGAAGAAGGCCCGCAGCGAGTGGGCGGCGTGCAGCGGCACCCGGTCGTAGCCGATCTCCTCGGCGCCCTCCAGCGCGATGTCGCCGGCCAGCCCCTTCGTCGTACGCACCAGGTGCCGGGCGACCGGCAGGGCGTACGCCGACAGGCCGTGCACCTTGTTCGCCGGGTTCACCAGCACCAGGCCGGCGACCGCGTCGCCGTGCTTCGCCGCGAGGCGCAGCGCGAGGGCGCCGCCCATCGAGAGGCCGAAGACGAAGACGCGCTCGCACCGCTCCCGCAGGGACCGCAGCTCCCGGTCGACCTCGGCGTACCAGTCCTGCCAGCCCGTGACCGCCATGTCCTCCCAGCGCGTGCCGTGTCCCGGCAGCAGGGGGAGCGACACGGTCAGCCCGCGCTCGGCGAGATGGTCCGCCCAGGGACGGAGCGACTGCGGCGAGCCCGTGAATCCGTGGCAGAGGAGGACGCCGACCTCTCCGCCCTCGTGGCGGAACGGCTCGGCTCCAGGGAGGACCGGCACCGGGGTCTCCTGTTCGTGAAGAGGGGCGGGGTGCGGGGGGTGTGCGAAAGGATTACTTCACCGTACGCGACCGGACCGACACCGACCAGGGCCGTCACCGCGCGAGCGGTGCTCCCGGGCGCCGGACCACGCCGCCGCGGCTGTGAGGTGCGCCGCAAGGTCCGGGCGGGGGCGGCGGGGGCCCCACGGGTTAAGGTCTCAACGACGGCACACGGGAGGAACACGAGTTGATCTACGGCGCGATGAAGTTCGCCATCGGCGGCTCCCTGAAGCTCGGTTTCAGGCCGTGGGTGGAGGGCCTCGAGAACATCCCCGTCCGGGGGCCGGCGATCCTCGCGAGCAACCACCTGTCCTTCTCCGACTCCTTCTTCCTGCCCGCCGTGCTCGACCGCAAGGTGACGTTCATCGCGAAGGCCGAGTACTTCACCGCGCCCGGTGTGAAGGGCAAGCTCACCGCCGCCTTCTTCAAGGGCGTGGGACAGCTCCCCGTCGACCGCTCCGGCGGACGCGGCGCCGGTGAGGCGGCGATCAGGGCGGGTATCCAGGTCATCGAGAGCGGCGGCCTCTTCGGCATCTACCCGGAGGGCACCCGGTCACCCGACGGACGGCTCTACCGCGGCAAGCCCGGCGGCCTCGCCAGGGTGGCGCTCGCCACCGGTGCCCCCGTCATCCCCGTGGCGATGATCGACACGGAGAAGATCCAGCCGCCCGGCCAGGTGGTGCCCAGGCTCATGCGGCCCGGGATCAGGATCGGTGAGCCCCTCGACTTCACGCGCTACCAGGGCATGGACGGCGACCGCTTCATCCTCCGGTCGGTGACCGACGAGGTCATGTACGAGATCATGAAGCTGTCCGGCCAGGAGTACGTCGACATCTACGCGACCGCGGCGAAGCGGCAGATCGCCGAGGAGTCGAAGAAGAAGAGCGGGTGACGGTCCGGCCGGCGGGACACCGCCGGCCGCCCGCAGCGGGCAGCATGGGCGGGGCGGGGAACCGGGTGAGGGGACACGGGGGACATGGCCGGTCGTGAACGGGTCGTACGGATGTCGGTCGAGCAGCCGCTGTGGCGGGCGCTCACCGCCTACCGCGTGCTGACGCTGGTCTACGCCGTGCTCCTCGCCGGCTTCGGCCGCGAGAAGTACGAGCGCCCCTGGGTCGCCCTCGCCTTCCTGGTGTTCCTCGCCCTGTGGACCGCGGCCACCCTCCCCAGGGTCGCCAACGCGGCGAGCTGCACCAAGCGCTTCCTCGGCCTGGACCTGGTCGTCGCGCTGGCCGGCATCCTGCTGACCCCCCTGGCCGACGCCGACGCCCAGCACACGGACGGCCCGACGCTCCCGTCGATCTGGACCGCCGGTTCGGTCCTCGCCTTCGCCCTCAAGGGCGGCTGGCGGTGGGCCGCCTTCGCGTCCACCCTCGTCGCCGCCGCCAACATCGTCGAGCGCGGGGAGCCCAGCGAGGACACGTTCCACAACGTCCTGCTCGTGTGGGTCGCCTCCATCGCCATCGGCTACGTCGTCGAGGTCGCCCGCGCCAGCGAGCGGACCCTCGCCCGCGCCCTGGAGATCGAGGCCGCGACCCGGGAACGGGAGCGCCTCGCCCGCGACATCCACGACAGCGTCCTCCAGGTCCTGGCCATGGTCCAGCGCCGTGGCACGGCGCTGGGCGGTGAGGCGGCGGAACTCGGCCGGATGGCGGGGGAGCAGGAGGTCGCCCTGCGGACGCTCGTGTCCAGCGGCCTCGTGCCCACGACCCGGGTCTCCGAGGACAGCGCCGAAGGAGCGGTGGTCCGCCGGGTGGACGCGGACCACGACGGCGCCGGGCCCGAGGCGGCCGACGGCGACCTGCGCGCACTCCTCGCCGCGCACGCCGGTTCCAGGGTCACCTTCGCGGAGCCCGGCGCCCCGGTGCTGCTCCCCGTCGCCGCGGCCCGCGAACTCGCCGCCGCCGTGAGCGCCGCGCTGGACAACGTCAGGGCCCACGCGGGCCCGGCCGCCCGCGCCTGGATCCTGGTCGAGGACGAGCCCGGCGAGGTGATCGTCACGGTCCGGGACGACGGCCCCGGCATCCCCGAGGGCCGGCTCGACCAGGCGGAGGGGGAGGGGCGGCTCGGTGTCGCGCTGTCCATCCGCGGACGGCTGCGCGACCTGGGCGGCACAGCAGAGCTGATCTCGGTACCCGGCCAGGGCACCGAGGTCGAGTTGAAGGTTCCGAAGATCCCACGGGGGAAGGCAGGATCGGCCCGATGAGCACGACCGACACACAGGCGTCCGGAGAGCGGCCCATCAAGGTGATGGTCGTCGACGACCATCCCATGTGGCGCGACGCCGTCGCCCGCGATCTGACCGAGTCCGGTTTCGACGTGGTCGCGACCGCCGGCGACGGCCCGAGCGCCGTGCGCCGGGCCGGGGCCGCGAACCCGGACGTCCTGGTGCTCGACCTGAACCTGCCGGGGATGCCCGGCGCCCAGGTCTGCAAGGAGCTCGTCGGCTCCCGTCCCGGGCTGCGCGTCCTGGTGCTGTCGGCCAGCGGCGAACACGCCGACGTGCTGGAGGCGGTCAAGTCCGGGGCGACCGGCTACCTGCTCAAGTCGGCCAGCACCCAGGAGCTGACGGATGCCGTGCGGGCCACCGCCGCGGGCGACCCGGTGTTCACGCCGGGCCTGGCCGGACTCGTGCTCGGCGAGTACCGCAGGCTGGCCTCCGACCCCGCGCCCGTCGCGGCCGACGCCCCGAAGATCCCGCAGCTCACCGAGCGGGAGACCGAGGTCCTGCGGCTGGTCGCCAAGGGCCTCTCGTACAAGCAGATCGCCGAACGCCTGGTCATCTCCCACCGCACGGTGCAGAACCACGTCCAGAACACCCTGGGCAAGCTCCAGCTGCACAACCGGGTGGAGCTGGTGCGCTACGCGATCGAGGCCGGCCTCGACGACGTATGAGCGACAACGACCTTGTGATGCCGAGGAATTGACCGTCCCACCCATCCCGAAGTGACCTGGGTCACCCTTAGCGTGGTCCGTGACGGGCCCCGTGTCGGGCTCACTTCGGCGAAGGGACGCTGCCATGCGGGTCGGAGTACTGACCGGGGGCGGCGACTGCCCCGGCCTCAACGCGGTCATCCGCGCCATCGTCCGCAAGGGCGTGCAGGAGTACGCCTACGACTTCACCGGCTTCCGGGACGGCTGGCGCGGACCGCTGGAGGACAGGACCGTCCCGCTGTCCGTACCCGCGGTGCGGGGCATCCTGCCGCGGGGCGGCACCATCATCGGCTCCTCGCGGACGAACCCGTTCGACGCCGAGCACGCCGGGCAGGGGGTGCGCCGGATCAAGGAGAACCTCGACAAGCACGAGGTCGACTCGCTGATCGTCATCGGCGGCGAGGACACCCTGGGGGTGGCGGCGAGGCTGTCCGACGAGTACGGCGTCAAGCGCGTCGGCGTACCCAAGACCATCGACAACGACCTCTCGGCCACCGACTACACCTTCGGCTTCGACACCGCCGTCGGCATCGCCACCGAGGCCATCGACCGCCTCCACACCACGGCCGAGTCCCACATGCGCGTCCTCGTCGTCGAGGTGATGGGCCGGCACGCCGGCTGGATCGCGCTGCACTCCGGGCTGGCCGGCGGGGCCAACGTCATCCTCATCCCCGAGCAGCGCTTCGACATCGAGCAGGTCTGCGCCTGGGTCGACTCGCGCTTCAGGGCCAGCTACGCGCCGATCGTGGTCGTCGCCGAGGGCGCGGCGCCCGCACACGGGCGGATGATCCTCAAGGACGACACCCACGACTCCTTCGGGCACGTACGGCTCTCCGGCGTCGGCGAGTGGCTCGCCAAGGAGATCGAGCGCCGCACCGGCAAGGAAGCGAGGACCACCGTCCTCGGCCACGTGCAGCGCGGCGGCACCCCGAGCTCCTTCGACCGCTGGCTCGCCACGCGCTTCGGTCTCCACGCCGTCGACGCGGTGCACGACGGAGCGTTCGGCGTCATGGTCGCCCTGCGGGGCACGGACATCGTGCGGGTGCCGATCGCGGACGCCACGGCCCGGCTCAAGACGGTCGACCCCGCCCTCTACGCGGAGGCGGGGGTCTTCTTCGGCTGAGGGGCGCGAGCCGCCCGCGCCCTGCCCTCCGCTCCGGCGGCGTGCCGGGGCGGGGCGCCGTATATTCGCGGAGACCTGGCCCCAGCCCACCCGGGAGACGTCGTGGAGATCCTGGCCTTCGGTGTCCAGTCCGACGAGAAGCCGCTCATCGAGGCGGCCTTCGCCGGGCAGCACGACGTCCGCTGCCTCGACGTCTTCCTCACCGAGGACACCGCCCCGATCGCGGCCGGCTACGAGGTCGTCTCCACGAGCGTCAACGCCGACCTCAGCAGTGGTGTCCTGCGGACGCTGGCGGCCGGAGGAACGCGGATGATCGCCCAGCGGTCCACCGGCTTCAACAACATCGACCTGGAGGTCGCCGAGCGGCTCTCCCTGCGGGTGGCCCGCGTCTCCCACTACTCACCCCACTCGGTCGCCGAGTTCGCGTGGACGCTGGCCATGGCCGTCAACCGCCGCATCGTCCGCGCGGTCGGCCGCACCCGGGACTTCGACTTCAGGCTCGACGGACTCCTCGGCCGGGACATGCACGGACGTACCGCCGGCGTCGTCGGGACCGGGAAGATCGGGGAGGCGTTCACCCGGATCGCCCACGGGTTCGGCATGAACCTGCTGGGCTGGGACGTCGAGGAGAACCCCGCCTGCACCGCCCTCGGCATGACGTACGTCGACAAGGAGCGGCTGCTCGCCGAGGCCGACCTGATCAGCCTCCACGTGCCGCTGCTCCCCGCGACGCACCACCTCATCGGCGCCCCGGCCCTGGCGGCCATGAAGGACGACGCGATCCTGGTCAACTCCAGCCGCGGAGGCCTGGTCGACACCCGCGCCCTCGTCACCGAGCTGCGGGCGGGCCGCTTCACCGGCGTGGGACTCGACGTGTACGAGGCCGAGGCGGGGCTCTTCTACGTCGACAAGTCCCTGGAAGGCGTCGACGACGACACCCTGGCCAGGCTCGTCACCTTCCCGAACGTCATCGTGACCTCGCACCAGGCCTACTACACGAGCGACGCCGTGGGCCAGATCATCGAGGCCACCGTGCGCAACGTCGCCGACTACCTCGCCGGCCGCGGCAGCGAGAACTTCCTGGTGCCCACGAGGTAGGCCGTGCCCGGACTCCTCGTCCCGGCACGGCCCGCTCCCTCAGCCGGGCACCGGCAGCGCCGCCAGCAGCTCGGTCACGATCGTCGCGCCGCGCAGGGTGAGCACCGACTCCGGGTGGAACTGCACCGACGCGAAGCCCCTGCCCCGCAGCGCGTGCAGCTCACCGGTGGCCGGGTCCCGGCTCACCTCGATGCCGTGGGCGCCCAGCTCCGCCGCCGCGGCTTCGTCGCAGCGCGCGGTGAAGCTGTTGTAGAAGCCGACGGTCTCGGGCCTGCCGAAGAGTTCGATCCTGGTCTGCGCCCCCTGGTGGGGCACGTTCTTGCGCACGATCTCCAGGCCGAGCTCCGCCGCGATCAGCTCGTGCCCGAGGCAGACACCCAGCAGCCCGTGCCGATGGTCCCGCACCAGGCCGGCGGCCAGCTCCCGCAGCAGCCGCATCTTCGGGCCGGCCGTGTCCCCGGGGTCGCCCGGGCCGGGCCCCAGCACGACCGGTCCCTCGTGCGCCCGCACGGCCTCCCGCAGCCCGGGCTCGTCGAAGCGGTGCACGGACACCGTGAGGCCCGACGACCGCAGCAGGTGGGCGAGCATCGCCGTGAAGGTGTCCTCGCCGTCCACCACCAGGGCATGGCCGGACAGCTCGGACGTGCGCTCCTGCATCCGGAGCCAGAACGGGGCGAGAGCGCCGCGCCGCCCGTCCAGCGCGGCCTGGACCCGGGGGTCGGAGGCCAGCCGCGGCCGGTCCGCCTCCGCCCCGGGCCGGGCGGGCCCGGCCCCCAGGGCCGCGAGCACCCCCGCCGCCTTCGCACGGGTCTCGGCGACCTCCGCCGCCGGATCGGAGTGGCGGACGAGGGTCGCGCCCACCGGCACGCTCAGCCGGCCGGTCTCCGAGACGTCGGCCGTGCGGATCAGGATCGGCGAGTCGAGGGTCTGCGCGCCTCCCGGCTCCCGGCTCAGCAGGGCCAGGGCGCCCGCGTAGTACCCGCGGCCCCCGGGCTCGTACCGCTCGATGACTCGGCAGGCGTTCTGGACGGGCGACCCTGTGACCGTCGCCGCGAACATGGTCTCCTTCAGGACCTCGCGGACGTCCAGCGAGGAACGCCCGCGCAGCTCGTACTCGGTGTGGGCGAGATGGGCCATCTCCTTGAGCCGCGGCCCGACCACCACCCCGCCCATGTCGCCGACGGTGCACATCATCTTGAGTTCCTCGTCGACCACCATCGACAGCTCCTCGGTCTCCTTGCGGTCGCCGAGGAAGGCGAGCAGGCTCTCGGCGGCCGGCCCCTCGTCCGGGTAGCGGTAGGTCCCGCTGATGGGGTTCATCACCACCGTCCCGCCGGACATCCGCACGTGCACCTCCGGGCTGGCGCCGACCAGCGTCCGGCCGCGCAGCCCCGGCCGCCCGGTGTTCCCCGTGTGCACGACGAACGTCCAGTACGCCCCGCGCTCGCCCTCCAACAGCCGCCGGAACAGCGCCAGGGCGTCCCTGCGCCCGAAGCCGGGGATCTCGCCGCCGAAGGTGCGCCGGATGACGAAGTTCGCCCCCTCGCCCTGCCCGATCTCGTCCTCGACGACCCGCCGGACGATGTCCTCGTACGCGTCGTCGGGGACGTCGAAGCCGCCGGCCTCCACCCGCACGCCGTGGCCGGGCAGCTGCGCGAGGACCTCGGCCAGCGGCAGCTCGCGCACCTCGTCGGCGACCAGCACGGCCAGCGGGGTGCCGTCGTCGCGGACCCCGAACCCGCGCTCGGCGATCTGGCGGAAGGGGACCAGCGCGAGTGAGGGCAGCTCACCCACCGGAAGGTCGGCGAGACGGTCCACCTCGTGCACCGCGCCGGTCAGGATCTCCACGGTGTCGTGGTCCCGTCCGGGCGTGCGCCTGCGCAGCAGCGCGAACGGCGGGGAGTCGTCCCGCAGGAGGTCACGGAGGTCGGGGGAGCGGTGGGACATGGGCGTTCCTTCCGGACGGAGGAACGGCTCCCGGCTCCAGCGAGCAGAGAAGGCCGCCCCTCGGGGCGGCCTTCGCGAAGTCAGTACGCGCGATGATCAGCGGGCCGCCGGATGAGCGGTCCACCACCAGTTCTGGGTCGTCTGCGCGAACATGCCACGAACCTTATCGGATGCGCTGTACAGACGAGCGCACGTCTCATTTGGTGAGCGGGTCGGCTGGACCGCCTCCTCGACCCCGTAGTGTTGTCAAGGTGACCGTGAACGCCAATACCTCCGTCGCCGGTGGCCACACCTGGCGAGACCTTCCCGCGGCGCAGCAGCCCGAGTACCCCGATGCCGAGGCTCTGCGCGACGTGATCGCCGACCTCGAGTCGTATCCCCCGCTCGTCTTCGCCGGCGAGTGCGACCAGCTGCGTGCCCGCCTGGGAGCCGTCGCCAAGGGCGAGGCGTTCCTGCTGCAGGGCGGTGACTGCGCCGAGGCCTTCGACGGCGTCGGCGCCGAGGACATCCGGGCCAAGCTGAAGACGCTGCTCCAGATGAGCGCCGTCCTCACCTACGCCGCCTCCGTGCCGGTCGTGAAGATCGGCCGGATCGCCGGCCAGTACTCCAAGCCGCGCTCGAAGCCCACCGAGACCCGCGACGGCGTGACGCTGCCGACCTACCGGGGCGACTCCGTCAACGGCTTCGAGTTCACCGAGGCCGCCCGCATCCCGGACCCCCAGCGGCTGAAGCAGATGTACCACGCGTCCGCTTCCACCCTGAACCTGGTCCGTGCCTTCACCACCGGCGGGTACGCCGACCTGCGCCAGGTGCACGCCTGGAACCAGGACTTCGTCAAGTCCTCGCCGTCGGGCCAGCGTTACGAGGCCCTGGCCCGCGAGATCGACAACGCGCTGAACTTCATGAAGGCGTGCGGCACGGACCCGGCCGAGTTCAAGGCCGTCGAGTTCTACGCCTCGCACGAGGCCCTGCTGCTGGACTACGAGTCGTCGCTGACCCGGACCGACTCGCGGACCGGGCAGCTCTACGACACCTCGGGCCACATGGTCTGGATCGGTGAGCGCACCCGCCAGATGGACGGCGCGCACATCGAGTTCGCCTCGAAGGTCCGCAACCCCATCGGCATCAAGCTCGGCCCGACGACCACGGTCGACGAGGCGCTCGCCTACGTCGACCGCCTCGACCCCGAGCGCGAGCCCGGCCGGCTGACCTTCATCGTCCGCATGGGCGCCGACAAGGTCCGCGACAAACTGCCCGACCTGGTCGAGAAGGTCACCGCCTCGGGCGCCACCGTCGCCTGGGTGACCGACCCGATGCACGGCAACACCTTCGAGGCCGCGTCCGGCCACAAGACGCGCCGCTTCGACGACGTCCTGGACGAGGTCAAGGGCTTCTTCGAGGTGCACAAGCAGCTGGGGACGCACCCCGGCGGCATCCACGTCGAGCTCACCGGTGACGACGTCACCGAGTGCGTGGGCGGCGGCCACGAGATCTTCGTGGACGACCTGCACCAGCGCTACGAGACGGCCTGCGACCCGCGCCTCAACCGCAGCCAGTCCCTGGACCTGGCCTTCCTGGTCGCCGAGATGTACCGCGACCAGTAGGGATCACTCCCGGTGACACCCGTGGGGCACGGATCGATGTGATCCGTGCCCCACGGTCGTACCCGGGCTTTTGCGTGCGGGAGGTGGCGGGTAAGGTTAGGTTAGCCTCACCGGGAATCGGGACGGCGCAGTGATCGACGACCCGTCGGGAGGTGAACCGCATGTACGTCTGCTCGTGCTTCGGCATCACCGAGGAGCAGGTCAAGAAGCATGCGGACGGCGGAGCCTGCACCCCCCGCCAGATCGCTTCCGCCTGCAAGGCGGGTACGGACTGCGGCGGTTGCGTCCGCAGGATCCAGGCGCTGCTGGGCCGCGGGGACTGCCCCCGCCGCGACCTCGCCGAAGGCCGCACGGCACCGGCGGGCGCCACGACCGCTGAACCGGTCGTGTTCGGCACCACGGCCGACGTCACGCTCTCCGACGCAGCCTGACCTGTCGGCCCCCGCGCGGCCGTGCACCCCCGGGCCGCGTCCGGGTCAGCTCTCCGGCTGCTCGATCAGCTGGGCGATGTAGAGCGGCTCACCGAGCTTCTCCACCAGTTCCAGCTGGGTGTCGAGGTAGTCGATGTGGTGCTCCTCGTCCTCCAGGATGGACTCGAAGATGTTCGCCGAGGTGATGTCGCCCTTGGCCCGCATGATCTCGATGCCGCGCCGGAGCCGGTCGATCGCCTCGACCTCGACCTGGCGGTCGGCCTGGAACATCTCGGTGACCGTCTGGCCGACCCTGACGTGGAAGAGCCGCTGATAGTTGGGCAGGCCGTCGAGGAAGAGGATCCGGTCCGTGAGGATCTCGGCGTGCTTCATCTCGTCGAACGATTCCGACCGCGTGTACTTCGCGAGCTTCGTCCAGCCGAAGTTCTCCTGCATCTTCGCGTGCAGGAAGTACTGATTGATGGCAGTCAATTCGGCGGTCAGCTGTTCGTTCAGGAACTCGAGGACCTCGGGGTCGCCCTGCATCGCAGAGGCTCCTTCCAACCGGTGAACCTGGCATGTCCGGCCGATCCTCGCATCGCGCCATGCGGCCGTCCAGTAAGTGCATGCTTAGTGCGAGTTGCCCGTGATCAACTCTCCCCTGGTCATGACCACCCCTGCCTGTCTGTCACCATGGAGGCATGGGTCAGCCGGAAAGCCGGGAACGCGGCACAGCAGAGCAAGCCGGGCTTCCACCGGGGCAGAGGCTGCAGCGCGGCTGGCCGGTCACCCATTACGGGCCCGTGCCGAAGTTCAAGCCCGACCGCTGGGAGTTCCGGGTCTTCGGGGCCACGGCCGACGGCGACAAGCATTGCTGGAATCACCGGGAATTCTCGGCTCTGCCATTCTCGTCCGTCGAGGCGGACCTCCACTGCGTGACGAAATTCAGCATGCTCGGAGCCGAATGGGGCGGAATCCTCGCGCAGGAGATCGTACGACTCGCACCGCCCGCCCCGCATGTCTCGCATGTGATGGTCTGGGCCGAATACGGATTCAGCTCGAATCTGCGGCTGTCGGACTTCACGTCGGAGGGGACGCTCTTCGCCACGCACAAGGACGGCGAACTGCTCACCGCCGAACACGGTTTCCCGCTGCGGCTGGTGGTGCCGCACCTGTACGCCTGGAAGGGCCCCAAATGGGTCCGGGGCATCGAGTACATGACGGCCGACCGCCGGGGATTCTGGGAGGAGCGCGGCTACCACAACATCGGCGACCCCTGGAGCGAGCAGCGCTACTCCTACCAGGAGGAGCCCGGGGACGGCCCCGAGCTCTGAGCCCCCGGCGGGCCCCGCGGGCCTACGCCGCCGCGGAACTCCGGAGTTCCTTCAGCCGCGCGACGTCCGCGGCATGCCCCTCCTTGCCGCCCGGCGTCTCGATGATCAGCGGAACGCCCTCGGTCGCCGGGTGGGAGAACAGCTCGCGGAACGGCCCGGCGCCGATGTGGCCGGAGCCGATGTTCTCGTGCCGGTCCTTGTGGGCGCCCACCACGTCCTTGGAGTCGTTGGCGTGGATCAGCTTCAGCCGCCCCTCGCCGACCGTGTCCACCAGCAGGTCCAGGGTCTGCCGCATGCCGGACGGCCCGGTCAGGTCGTGTCCCGCCGCGTAGATGTGGCAGGTGTCCAGGCAGACGCCGAGCTTCGGGTGGGAGTCCAGGGCCTCGAAGTACGGGCCGAAGTCCCACGTGCGCGAGCACAGCGAGAAACCCTGGCCGGCCGTCGACTCCAGCAGCAGGAACGGGTCGTCGTCGTGGGTCAGTTCGTCCAGCAGCGGAAGCATGTGCGTACGCACCTGGGCCAGGGCCTCGGCGCGCGGGCGGCCACCGGTCGCGGACCCGGTGTGCACCACCACACCCAGTGCGCCGATGTCCCGGGCCCGGCGCAGCGAGTGCCGCAGGGACACGACCGACCGTTCGACGGTGGCCTCGGTGTGGGAGCCGAAGTTGATCAGGTACGGGGCGTGGACGTAGGCGGGGACCGACTCCGCCTCGCACTGCGCGCGGAACAGGTCGTCCTGCGCGGGGTTCCCGGGCGGCGTCGCCCAGCCTCGCGGATTGGCGACGAAGACCTGCACGGTCTCGGCCGCCAGCTCGCGGGCGTAGCCGAGCCCCGCCTTGGCCAGTCCTCCGGCCACGGGGACGTGGCCGCCTATCGGGTTGCGCATGTGCTGCCGGTCCTTCGCGGTTCTACAGACCCTTGGTCCTGATGGTGATGGTGGAGCCCTCGGGCGCCTGGTCCCCGCCCTCCGTCGACTGACGGGCCACCTTGTCGCTGAACGACAGGAAGGGGCGGTCCACCTCCACCTCGAAGCCCGCCTCCTCCAGTGTGCTCCTGGCCTCGTCGACGTCCTTCCCCGTGACGTCGGGGACGTCGATCATCCGCGGGCCCTTGGAGACGGTCAGCTCCACGGTGTCGCCCTCGGCGGCCTCGGCGCCGCTCGCGGGTGACTGCCTGGCGACCCCGCCCTCGTCCTCGGGGGAGTGGACCCGCACGGGCAGCACCTCGGCCTTCAGCCCCGCCTCCTCCAGCGCGGCCCTCGCCTCGTCGACGCCCATACCCGTCACACCGGGTACGTCGACCGGGCTCCCCTTGCTCACGACCAGGGCGACCGCCGAGTCGGGATGGCGCTCGGCACCGGTCTCCGGGTCCGTGCGGACCACCTCGCCCCGGCCGGTCTCCGCGCTGAACTCCCGGGTCACCATGCCGGGCGCGAGCCCCGACTTCTTCAGCTCCCGCCGGGCGTCGGCGAGCGTCATGCCCCCGACGTCCGGAACCTTCACGATCTCCGGGCCGCGCGAGATCACCAGCCGCACCGCGTCGTTGCCCCGGATGCGCTCGCCCGAGCCGGGATCGCTGCTGATCACCGTCCCGCGCTCCACCGTGTCGCTGTAGGCGCGCTCGACACCCTTCACGTCGAGGCCCTCGTCCGAGAGCCGCCGCTCCGCCGCGCTCTGGGTCTGCCCCAGGAGGGAGGGGACCCGGGTGAACTGCCCCGAGTTGATGTACCAGACACCGGCACCGGCCCCCAGGAACACCAGCACGGCGACGAGCACGGCCACCGCGCCGCGCCGTCCGCGCCCGGCGAGGCGGGAGCGCCGGCCCGTCCGCTCCGGGGGCAGCGGGGGCGGCATCTCCAGCCGGCTGGTGTGGTGCGCGGTGCCCTGGTCCGCGGGGATCACCCGCGGGATCACGCTCGTACGGTCCTCGGCGCCGTCACGGCCCTCCGCGAGGGCCTGCGGCGGTACGGCGTCCAGCTGCTCCTCGGTCAGCGCGCTCCGCTCCGCCCGGGACTCCGCGAGCATCGCCACGGCGTCGTGGGGGCGCAGCTCGGGGCTGCGGGCGGTGGCCGCCGCGACCAGCCGGTCCAGTCCGGCGGCGAGGCCGGGGACGACGGCGGACGGGGCCGGGACGTCCTGGTTGAGGTGCTGGTAGATGACCTGGGCCGCGGTGTCCCCGGCGTGGGGCTTGCCGCCGGTCAGCATCTCGTAGAGCACCACACCGCAGGCGTACACGTCGGAACGGGTGTCGGCGGTGCCCTGCTCGATCTGCTCGGGGGCGAGGTAGGAGACCGTGCCCAGCAGCGAGCCGGTGGTGTCCGTGGCGGTGCCGACCGCGCGGACGAGCCCGAAGTCCGCCACCTTGACCCGGCCGTCGTCGCCTATCAGGACGTTCTCCGGCTTCATGTCCCGGTGCACGAAGCCCGCGCGGTGCGCGGCGCCGAGCGCGGCCAGGACCGGCTCCAGGATGTCCAGTGCGGCCCGGGGCTGCAGGGCGCCGCGCTCGCGCAGCACGTCGCGCAGGGTGCACCCGGCGACGTACTCCATGGCCAGGTAGACGTACGCGCCCTGGGCGCCCTGGTCGAAGACGGCCACGACGTTGGGGTGCGCGAGCAGGGCGACGGACTTCGCCTCGCGGATGAAGCGCTCGACGAAGGCGACGTCCGTCGCCAGCGCCGGATGCATCACCTTGAGCGCGAGCACGCGGTCGAGCCGGGTGTCCACGGCCCGGTAGACCGTGGCCATGCCGCCGACGGCGATACGCGCGTCGATGCGGTAGCGGCCGTCGAGCAGCTGCCCGACGAGAGGGTCCTGGAGGGTCGTGTCCACGGAGCGAGTCTACGAGCTGCGACGGACACGACGGGCGGCCCCGGGGACCCCCGGGGCCGTTCCGGTGCCGAGCCGTGACAGGCGCATGCACGTGCTGTGACCAGGAGGCCGCCGCCGGTGCCCCCGGTCAGAAGGCGGGGCGCTCCGGATCCAGCGCCGCCCTGCCCTCCGCGGGTGACGAAGCCTCGGCGAAATGGCGGCGGGGGATGCGACCCGCCCGGTACGCCAGGCGACCGCCCTCCACCGCGTGCCGCATCGCGGCGGCCATCAGCTCCGGCTCCTGCGCCCGGGTCACCGCCGAGGCGAGCATCACGGCGGAGCAGCCCAGCTCCATCGCCAGCGCCGCGTCCGAGGCGGTCCCGGCCCCGGCGTCCAGGATCACCGGCACCCCGGCCCGCTCGACGATCAGCTGGAAGTTGTGCGGGTTGCGGATGCCGAGGCCGGAGCCGATCGGGGAGCCGAGCGGCATGACCGCCGCACACCCCACGTCCTCCAGCCGGCGGGCCAGCACCGGGTCGTCGTTCGTGTAGGGCAGGACCGTGAAGCCGTCGTCGACCAGGGTCTCGGCGGCGTCCAGCAGCTCCACCGGGTCGGGCAGCAGCGTGCGCTCGTCCGCCACGACCTCCAGCTTGATCCAGTCGGTGCCGAGCGCCTCCCGGGCCAGCCGCGCGGTCAGGACGGCCTCGCCGGCGGTGAAGCAGCCGGCGGTGTTCGGCAGGACCCGCACGGCGAGACGCTCCAGGACCGAGAGCACCGAACCCCGCACGGTCGGGTCGAGCCGTCGCATCGCCACGGTGGTGAGCTCGGTGCCGGAGGCGGTCAGTGAGCGCTCCAGCACGTCGAGGCTGGGCGCCCCGCCCGTCCCCATGATCAGCCGTGAGGTGAAGGAGGCCGAGCCGAGGGTGAAGAGGTCGTCGGACATGGTCAGCCTCCCTGGACCGCGGTGAGGATCTCGACGCGGTCGCCGTCGGCGAGCGCGGTGGCGGACCACTGGCCGCGCGGGACGACGGCCTCGTTGACGGCGGCGGCCACTCCCGAGGGGGCCGCGGTGAGCTCGGCGACGAGGGTGTCCAGGGCGGTGCCGGCGGGAAGCGCGCGGTCCTCCCCGTTCACGGACACGGAAACGGACACGGGGACGCCGGCGGGCACGGACTGTGTCATAGGGACTGCTCCTGCTGCACGGGGGTGGTGCCTGGACGGGGGGAGGCCTCCGCAGCCGTCGGCGGGAGGGGACGGGGAGCCGGGGTGAAGCGGGACGGTGCGAAGGGGCGGGCCACCTCGGGCAGCTCGCCGGTCGTCAGTGCGTGGGCCATCACCTCGCCCGTGACGGGGGTCAGCAGCACCCCGTTGCGGTGGTGTCCGGTCGCGAGCTGCAGGCCGGGCAGGGCGGTCGGGCCGAGCAGCGGGGCGTTGTCCGGCGAGGCCGGCCGCAGACCCGCACGCGTCTCGGTCAGCGGAAGTTCGGTGATGCCGGGGACCAGCTCGTGGGCGTCGCGCAGGAGTTCGTAGACCCCGCCGGCGGTGACGGTGGTGTCCCAGCCCAGCTCCTCGGTGGTCGCCCCGACCACCAGCTCGCCGTCGGCGCGCGGGACGAGATAGACGTGGCTGCCGCGCACGACGGCACGGACGGTCCTGCTGAGGAAGGGGGCGTACGCGGCCGGGACGGTCAGCCGCAGCACCTGCCCCTTGACCGGGCGCACGGGCGGCAGGACCGCCTCGGGTATCCCGGCGAGGCGGCCGCTGAGGCTTCCCCCGGCCAGGACCACCTGATCAGCCGGCAGCTCCGACCCGTCCCGGAGCGCCACCCCCGTGGCGCGGCCGTGCGTGACGCGCAGCCGCTCGGCCCAGGAGCGCCGGAAGGACACCCCAGCCCGCTCGCACGCCGTGACCAGGGCGGACGCGAGGCGCCTCGGATCCACCTGATGATCGCCGTCGACCCGCAGCCCGCCCCGCACACCCGGGGCGAGCATCGGCTCCAGCCGCCGGCACTCGCGTCCGCTGAGCCACTCGGAATCCAGACCCGAGCGCTGCTGCAGCGCGTGCAGGTCCCGCAGGTGGGCCCGGTCGTCGGAGTCCAGCGCGACGGACAGGGTGCCGCAGGCGCGGAAGCCGGTCCTCCGGCCGCTCGCCTCCTCCAGCTCGGCCACGAACTCCGGATAACGCGCCGCGGAGGCCAGGTTGAGGCCGAGCAGCATCTGCTCGCCGTAGTGCAGTTCGGTGACGGCCGCCAGCATCCCGGCCGCGACCCGGGCCGCACCGCCACCCGGTTCGGGGTCCACGAGCGTGACGCCCAGACCGCGCTGGGCGGCCCGCCAGGCGGTCACCAGACCGATGACGCCGCCTCCGACGACCAGGACGTCGGAACCGTCTGCGGAGATGCGCATGGGCGTCCAGCCCCTCCCTTCGCCGGCATGACCCGGATCAGGTTCGTACGGTCGGAGGCCGGTCAGCCTCCCTCTCAGCCCGGTGCGCCCGGACTCCCGCGAGTGTCTTACGGTGGCCAGCCTAGACCCCGCCCCCTCCGCGCAGTAAGGGAGCACCGCCCGTGGCCCGTTCACTCGACGGACTCGTCCTGTCACCCGTCGCCGACCAGGCTCCCGGCCAGGTCGGTACCGGAACCCGCTTCGCCTACCGTGAGCTGGACGGCCGGATCTGGGCCGACTACGCGGGCGGCGGCATCGTCCACGGCCACCTCGTCGGCACCCGCGAGGCCGACGTCCTGGACTTCCGCTACGTCCAGTTGACGCGGGACGGCGCGACCGCCTCCGGCCACTGCGTCTCGACGGTCACGGACCTGCCCGACGGCCGCGTCCGGCTGGACGAGGAGTGGGAGTGGGAGTCGCGTGAGGGCAGCGGGACGAGCGTGGTGGAAGAGGCCTTGAGCTGACGTCACGTCACGTGATTAGGGTGGACACGTGAGCGATCTGACGCAGGAACCGGCAGGAGGACCCCGGCCGCACGGGGTCGTGGTCGTGGGCGCGGGCATGGCAGGCGTACAGACCGCCGTGGCCCTGCGCGAACAGGGCTACGCCGGCCCGGTCACCCTGGTCGGGGCCGAACCGCACCAGCCGTACGACCGGCCGCCGCTGTCCAAGGCGGTCCTGCTCGGCAAGGCCGAGGACTCCGCCTTCGACGTCGACTTCGAGGAGCTGGACATCACCCTGCGCCTCGGGCTCGACGTGACCGGTCTGCGCGCGGGGGCCCACGAACTGGACACCGCGGAGGGACCCGTCGGCTACGACGTACTGGTCGTCGCCACCGGCGCGGAACCCGTCGTGCTGCCCGGCTCCGAGGGCGTACCCGGCGTCCATCTGCTGCGCACCCTCGACGACGCCGCACGGCTGAGGCCCGTCCTGGAGCGGCAGCACGACGTGGTCGTCGTCGGAGCGGGCTGGATCGGGGCCGAGTTCACCACCGCGGCCCGCGCCGCCGGCTGCGAGGTGACCGTCGTCGAGGCCGCCGACCGGCCCCTGGCCGGCACGATGCCCGCCGAAGTGGCGGCCCCCATGGCCGCCTGGTACGCCGAGAGCGGAGCCCGGCTCCTCACGGGAGCCCGGGTCGCCCACGTCGAACCGGGCACCGTCCGCCTCACGGACGGCCGGACGGTCCCCGCCGGGGCCGTGGTCGTCGGGATCGGGGCCCGGCCGGCGACCGCGTGGCTCGCCGGTTCGGGCATCGCGCTCGGCCCGGACGGCTCGGTCACGACCGACAGCGCCCTGCGCACCTCGCTGCCCGACGTGTACGCGGTGGGCGACTGCGCGTCCTTCCCCTCCGCCCGCTACGGCGAACGCCTGCTGGTCCACCACTGGGACAACGCCCTCCAGGGCCCCCGGACCGTCGCCGCGGCCCTCGCCGGCGGGGTGAGCGAGGCGTACGACCCCGTGCCCTACTTCTGGTCCGAGCAGTTCGGGCGCTTCGTGCAGTACGCCGGCCACCACACCCGCGCCGAGACGCTGCTGTGGCGCGGAGACCCCGCACAGCGCTCCTGGACGGTCTGCTGGTTGCGGGACGGGGTCCTGGTCGCCGTGCTGGCCGTCGACCGGCCGCGCGACCTGGCCCAGGGCCGCAGACTGGTCGAAGCGGGGGCCCGGATCGATCCGGCCCGCGCGGCCGACTCCTCCGTACCGCTGAAATCGACGGTCCTCCCGGAGCACTGACGGCCCCGTACGGTCGGCCCGGGTACCGACTGTCGGTCCGGGATGGCACGCTTGTCCTTGTGACCGAGATTGACGCAAAGATCGATGCACTCGTCCCCGCCTGGCTCCACCTTCCTGACATCGCGGAAATGCTCGATGTGCAGGTGACGCGGGTACGGCAGCTGGTCAAGGAGGGCCAGCTCATCGCCGTACGCCGTGGTGAGAACCGGGCGCTCCAGGTGCCTGCCGCCTTCATCGACGGCGACAAGGTGGTCAAGGGCCTCGCGGGGACCCTGACGCTCCTGAGGGACGACGGCTACAACGACGAAGAGATGCTGGACTGGCTCTTCACCCCCGACCCGACCCTGCCCGGGACTCCCGCGCAGGCCCTGAGCGAGAATCGCGGTACGGAGGTGAAGCGCCGGGCCCAGGCGCTCGCCGTCTGACCGGACGACCGTGAGCCGGGTGCGGACCGTGGCACACGCGGCCCGCACCCGGGCCTCCCGTGCGGCGGTCCGCCGGCTCACCCGTGATCCATCGACGCACCACCCGGGGGGAACTCATCATGTCCACGCTCCGCGACAGGCTCTCGGACGCCCGTCTCTACCTGTGCACGGACGCCCGCAAGCGACAGGGCGACCTGCCCGAATTCCTCGACGCGGTGCTGGCCTCCGGTGTCGACGTCGTCCAGCTGCGCGACAAGGGCATGGAGGCGGCCGAGGAGCTCGAACACCTCGCGGTGTTCGCCGACGCGTGCAAGCGCCACGGCGCGCTCCTCGCGGTGAACGACCGCGCCGACGTCGCCCACGCCATCGGCTCCGACGTGCTGCACCTCGGGCAGGGCGACCTCCCGGTGCCCGCGGCCCGCGCCGTGATCGGCGACGACGCCGTGATCGGCCGCTCCACCCACGCCGAGTCCGAGGTCGACGCAGCCGTCGCCGAGGCCGGCGTCGACTACTTCTGCACCGGGCCGTGCTGGCCCACCCCCACCAAGCCCGGCCGCCACGCCCCGGGTCTCGGCCTGGTGCGCTACGCGGCCTCGCTCGGCACGGCCCGGCCGTGGTTCGCCATCGGCGGGATCGACGCGGGCAACCTCGACGAGGTCCTGGACGCGGGCGCCCGCCGCGTCGTCGTCGTACGCGCGATCACCGAGGCCGAGGATCCGGCGGCGGCCGCCGAGGCCCTGGCCCGGCGCGTCCGGGCCCGCGCCCTCTGAGCGGGCGCGCCGGGTCCGTGCCTCGGTGCGAGGCGCGCCGGCGTGCCGTGGACGGCGCCCCGGCGGCCGGGGCCGGTCCGGTGCTGGTCGTCCCCGGGTCGTCTCCGGCGGGCGGTGTCCGAGTGGTGGACAACAGCCACCTCATTCCGGTCAATTCGCTCAGTCCGGTTGGGGGAGCGCCCGGCCCTGGTTAACCTCCCAGTATGGCCCTTGGCACACCTTCCACCAGGACAGATCACGCGCGCACCGTGCGTGAGCTGCTCGCGTCCGGTGAGACGTCGTACTCGTTCGAGTTCTGGGCGCCCAAGACCGAGAAGGGCGAGCGGAATCTCTGGAACGCGCTGCGGCGCGTCGAGGCCGTGGGGCCGAGCTTCGTCTCCGTGACGTACGGGGCCGGAGGGTCGACGCGCGCCGGGACGGTGCGGGCCACCCAGCAGATCGCCGCGGACTCCACGCTCACCCCGGTCGCCCACCTCACCGCCGTCGACCACTCCGTCGCCGAACTGCGCAACATGGTCGGGCAGTACGCCGACGCCGGCATCAGGAACATCCTCGCCGTGCGCGGTGACCCGCCGGGCGACCCCATGGGTGAGTGGGTCGAACATCCGCAGGGCGTCCGGTACGCCGCCGACCTGGTCCGCCTCATCAAGGAGGCCGGTGACTTCTGCGTCGGCGTGGCCGCGTTTCCCGAGATGCATCCGCGGTCGGCCGACTGGGACACCGACATCGGTCATTTCGTGGACAAGTGCCGCGCCGGTGCCGACTACGCGATCACCCAGATGTTCTTCCATCCGGAGAGCTATCTCCAGATGCGTGACCGGGTGGTCGCCGCGGGTTGCGACACCCCGGTCATCCCCGAGGTGATGCCCCTCACCAGCGTCCGGCAGCTCGAACGATTCGCCCAGCTCAGCAACGCGTCCCTGCCGGCCCCGCTGAAAGAGCGGATCCTCGCCGCGAAGGACGACCCGGCCGCTGTACGCTCCATTGGCATCGAGTTCGCCACGGAGTTCTGCGCGAAACTGCTCTCCGAGGGTGTCCCGGGGCTGCACTTCATCACGCTCAACAACTCGACGGCGACACTTGAGATCTACGAGAATCTCGGACTGCACAAGCAGTCGTGACCGGCCGTACCCGCCACCGACCGGGGCGGTGGCCGTAGGAGGGGGCGGGCGTGGGCTGGACGGTCCTCTACATCGCATTCGGCATAGTGGCGCTGTGGCTGCTGGGCGAGGTGCTGCTGCAGTACAAGGCGCGGCTCCGCTGGCGGTTGCTGGCCTTCTGCGGCTTCCTCGGCGTCGTCCTCGGCGTGCTGATCCCGTCCGTGCTGGTGATCGCGCTCGGAGCGATCGCCTTCGCGACGGGGCAGACGTACGTGACGCTCTCCTTCAGACGCGGTTTCTCCACCGGCTGGGCCCTCGGCGGCAGTCCGGGTGAGAGCCGCCGGCGGCGCGGTGCCGGAGCGTCCGCCCCCCAGCAGCCCGTGCTCGAGGTGTCCGACCTGGAGTACGAGGGGGCCGCCCCGTCCCCGTCCATGCCGCCGGAGCACGACCAGCCCGCAGCGGTCTACGAACCGCAGCCGATGCCGGACGACACCGGGCAGTACGGCGTCTACACCGACCCCGCCCCGGCCGGCGGCGAACAGCAGCCGCAGTACGCCGGGTACGACGCCTACGACGGCTACGGGCAGCAGCAGGCGCCCCAGGGCTCCTACGGCGACGGCAGCGGCGGCTACCCGGGCCAGGACGCCTACCAGGACCAGGGCATCCATCCCGGCCAGCACACCTATCAGCCGCAGGAGACCTTCCAGGCGCAGGGCACCTACACGGGGCACTACGACTACGCACCCGACGCGACGGGATACCCCGCGTACGCCGACCCGTACGCCGCGGCGGGCACCGACGGAACCGGGCAGTACCCCGCGTACGACAACGGCTACGACACCTCCGGGTACGGCGGCCAGGGGCAGGGCTACGACCCGTCCCAGGGGGGCGCGCACCAGTCCGCCGACCCGTACGCGGGCCAGTACTCCACCGACACCCCGCCCGGCGGGGTATGGGTCCCGCAGCAGCGCGAGAGCGGTCAGCACCTGCCGCTGCCGCCGGAGGAACCCGTCCAGCCCGGGAGCTACGGCAACGGCTACGACACCGGCCAGAACGAGCAGTACCGCTACTGACCGCACGGCGGACGCCGCCCCGACGGGGCCCGGCGTCCGCCCTCGGGGACTCCCGGGCACCGCCTCACCGGGAGCCGCGGAAGCCGTCGCCCTCCACCACGAGTCCGGCGACCAGGGTGCCCGACATCCCGGCGTGGGCCAGCCCTCCGCCCGGGTGCGACCAGCCGCCCGCCAGATACAGACCCGGCAGCGGGGTGCGGTTCCCGGCGTGCAGGTACGCCCCCCCGGCCCCCGCCAGAGCCGGGGCCGGTACGGAGCCGCCCTCGGCGCCGGTGTCGGCCGCGGTCTCGGCGGGGGTGCGCACCTCGGTGTCGAGTATCCGCTCGCGCAGGCCCGGGACGGCGAGGGCCGCCCGGTCGGTCACCGTCCGGGCGAAGCGTTCGCGCAGCGCCGGGTCCGTCCAGTCGACCGGGCCGTGCGGGGCCACCGTCACCATCAGCGTGACCGCCTCGTGCTCCTCGTCCGGGCGGGTGGCCGGGTCGTCGGGACGCAGCACCGTCACCGTGGGCCGCTCGGCCGTCCGCCCGCCGAACACGGCGTCCCGCTCAGCACCGGGGTCCCCGCCGTGCACCACGGTCCGGTGCACGGCGTCCGGTTCGCGCGCTCCGCGCAGTGACAGCATCACGACGAAGCGGCCCGGCACGGCCGGCTCCCGTGCCGTGTCCCACCCCCCGGCCCCCGCCGGGAGCAGACCGCGGCCCGGCCACGCACCCAGGACGACGTGGTCGGCTTCCACCCGCGTACCGTCCGCCAGTTCGACGCCCGAGGCCCGGCCGTCCTTCTCGGTCACCCGGACCGCCTCGGCGCCGAAGACGAACTCCACCCTCCGCGCCAGGCACCGCTCGTACACCGCTTCGGCCAGCGCCCGCATGCCCCCGGCGACGTACCAACTGCCGAACGTCTCCTCCATGTAGGGCAGGAGGGCCGCCGCGGCCGGGGCCCGGCGCGGGTCCAGGCCGTACGACAGGGCGTACCCGTCGAGCAGGGCCGCGAGCCGGGGCTCGCCCAGCTCCCACTCACCGACCTCCGACACCGTGGCCGCCTCCAGGGCCGGGCGGAGCATCCTGCGCCGGCGCACCGAGGGATAGGGGTCGCGCTCCAGCACCCGGGGGTCCTCGGGCAGCGGCTCCTCCAGCAAGGGCCGGCGCGAGCGGTTCCATGCCGTGCCCGCACGGTCCAGGAAGTCACCCCAGCGGGCACCGGCCCCCTCGCCGAGCGCGCGGTCGAGCGCCCCGACGACACCGGCCCTGGAGGCGTTGGGGAGCGACACCGACGTGCCGTCCGCGAAGATGTGACGGCTCGCCGGGTCGACCTGGCGGAGCGTGACGCACTGCTCCAGGGGTTCCTTGCCCGTCTTCACGAAGAGGTCGCGGTAGACGGCGGGGAGGTGGAGGAGCCCGGGTCCGGTGTCGAAGACGAAGCCGTCGCGGGCATGGCGGCCGACCGAGCCGCCGTAGGTCCCGGAGCGCTCGTACACCGTCACCCGGTGGCCTGCCACGGCGAGCCGGGCGGCCGCCGTCATCGCGCCCGTCCCGGCGCCGATCACCGCAATTCGTGCCATGTCGATGACTTTAGAGGGTGCCGCCGACAGCTCACCCGGGAGGCCCGTGGCCCCCCGCCCCGGCCATCCGCCTCTCCGCGCGCCGCTGGGCCCCGCGGCGCAGGAAGCGGCGGATACGGGAGGCGAGGAAGACCAGTATCACCAGACCGAGGAGCAGCAGGGCCCCCGCGATCACGGCGGCGGCCACCGGGTGGAACATCGCGAAGGTGATGATCCCGGCGACACCCAGATCCTCCGCGACGCTGACACCGATGTTGCTGAACGGTTCGGGGGACGTGTTGACCGCCATCCTGGTGCCGGCCTTGACCAGGTGGCTCAGCAGCGCGGCCGAGCCGCCCACCGCACCGGCGGCGAGCTCGGGCAGCGACCCGTCCCCACCGGCGAGCAGCGCGGCCACGACCGCCCCGGCCACGGGCCTGATCACCGTGTGCACGGAGTCCCAGGCGGAGTCCACGTACGGGATCTTGTCGGCCACCGCCTCGCACAGGAAGAGCACGGCGGCGGCCACGAGCACGTCCGTGCGCTGGAGGGACCCGGGCACCTCGTCGGTGAGCCCGGTCGCACCGAAGAGACCGAGGAGGAGGACCACGGCGTAGGCGTTGATCCCGCTCGCCCAGCCACTCGTGAACACCAGGGGGAGTACGGACACGTCGCGATCGTAGCCAGTGCGGGCGTCGCGTGGAGGGGCTTGTACGCAGTCCTGAGTACCCCTACTCAGGACGGGAGATGAGTAGGGGCGCGGATGGGCTCCCACCCGCGCGGGGGGAAGAGTGGGGACCACGGAAGGGGCGCGGCGCCACGACCGCCGGCACGGGGCGGCGGAACGGTCACCGCGCCCCGGACACAACGGGGGCGCACGGCGCGGAGCCCCGGGACCACGGGGGAACCAGGGTCACGGGGGAGGGCTTCGCGGCGGCACGAACGCCGGTCCGGCGGAATCCGGGGGGATCGGATTCCACCGGACCGGCGCTGTGCGTGCGGGGTCCCGGCAGGTGCTCAGCGCCCGCTGACGCGGCCGTGCAGGAGCAGGGACAGCGCGGAGTGCACGTCGTCGATCGTCCGCTCCGGCTGGAACGCCTGCCAGTCCAGTGCCGCGACGAGCACCATCCCGACCAGGGCCGCGGCCGTGAGCTGGATGTCGATCTCCTCGCTGAGCTCGCCGCCGGCCACCCCCTCCCTGAGCACTCCCTCGACGACCGCCACGACCTCCTGGCGCAGTACCAGGAGGGTGGACTGCCAGGCGCGGTTGGTCCGCCAGAGCTCGGCGACGTAGAGCTGGGTGAAGGCGGGGTAGCGGTCGATGAAGACCAGGCCGGCCCGGATCATCGCGTCCAGCGCCTCCACGCGGGTGCCGCCATGGGCATCGGTGGATTCGGCGGCTGACCGCAGCGACTGCGTCAGCAGCCCCACTCCGTGGCGCAGCAGTTCCTCGAAGAGTTCGGTCTTGCTCTTGAAGTTGTAGTAGACGGTGCCCTTCGCCACCCCGGCCCGTTCCGCGATCTCGTCCACCGTCGTCGCGGAGAAGCCTTTCTCCGCGATGAGTGTGACCGCCGCTTCGTAGAGCTTCTGCCGGGTGGCCTGGCGGCGCGTCGTGCTGCTGCTGTCCATGCCCATGATTGTCACAGGTATTTGATCAGTCACAGACTCAGCTCCGGGTGCAGCCTGTCCAGGGTCCACACCTGCTTGCGGCGGGCCGACAGCGCGGTCAGTGCCAGCGCCCCCGCGGTGAAGGCCAGGAGCACGGCGCAGCCCTGCCAGACCGGGCCGAGCCCGCCGCCCGTGATGAGCCGGCGCAGCCCGTCCACCACGTAGGTCATCGGCAGGTACGGGTGGATCGCGCCGAAGAAGCCGGGGCTGGTCTGGACGGGATAGGTGCCCCCGGCCGAGGTCAGCTGGAGCATCAGCACCGCGAGCACGAGGATCCGGCCCGCCGCGCCGAACCGTGCGTTCAGCCACTGCACGATCGCGGCGAAGCAGCACGTCACCAGTGCCAGGAAGCCGATCGTCCCGGCGGCATGGGCCATCTGCAGCCCGAGCCGCCAGTGCAGGACGGACATCAGGGCGACGACCTGGAGCAGGCCGATCGCCGCCACCGGCAGCCAGCCCGCGAAGGCGATGCGCCAGGCGGGTGCGCCCGCCGACAGGGCCCGCCGGTTGAGCGGCTGGATGAGCATGTAGGCCACCATCGCGCCCACCCACAGCGAGAGCGGGATGAAGTACGGGGCGAAACCCGTCCCGTAGTTGGGAGCGGCGTGCAGCGAGGAGGAGGCGAGCTTCACGGGGTCGGCCATGACCCCGGTACGCGCGTCACGGTCGGCCCGGTCGTAGTCCGGGATCCTGCCGACGCCGTCGTTCAGGCCCTGGGCGAGCGTCGCCGAGCCGTCACCGAGCCGGTGCAGACCGCTGTCCAGACTCCTGGCACCCGTCCCGAGCTTCTTGACCCCCTTGTCCAGGTTTCCGGCACCGGACTTGGCGGTGCCGAGTCCGGTGTGGAGGGTGCCGGCGCCCTTGGCCACCTTGTGCGCCCCGGTGTTGAGCGCGTTGATCCGGGCCACCGCGGACTCCAGGTCCGAATCGAGGTGCGGTGAGCGCCTCGCCAGCGCGTCGGCCTGCTTCTGCAGGGTGGTCAACTGGCCGCGCAGCTTCGTCAGGTCGCCCTTCTGGTTCGTGACCAGGGCGTTCACGTCGTCGGAGACCCGGGCGACGTCGGCCGCGGCGGTCCTGGCGCGCTTCAGCTGCGGGCACACCCCAGGGTCGGGCAGCGGCTGCTCCTCGCAGCGCAGGCGGTAGACCTCGGCCAGGTCGTCGGAGGCCTTGTGCGCGGCGGCCGAGGCCGTGGGTGCGGTCTCCACCAGCAGATCGAGGTTGTCCCGCACGGCCTTCGAGGAGTCGGACACCAGCCGGGCCGTGTCCCCGATGGCCTTTCCGTTGTCCTTGAGGAACGGCCGTACGTCACCGGCCACCTTGTTCACCTTGTCGGCGAGCGACTGGGTGCCGTCGGCGACCTGCCGGGAACCCGTTTCGAGGTCGCCCGCTCCCTTGTTCAGCCTGACAAGGCCGGAGGAGAGTGTCCCGCTGCCCGACTCGGCGGTCCTGAGGCCGTCGGCGAGGTCCTTCGAGCCCTTCTTCGCCTTGGTCAGACCGCTCTCGAGGTCGTCGGCCCCCTTGGCGGCCTTCGCGGTCGCGTCGTGCAGACCCGAGAAGTTGATGAAGATCCTGTCCAGGAAGCCGCGTGACGCCTTGGCCGACGCGGCGCTGCGGACCTCGGCGAACACCGTCCTGGAGATCTGCCCGACGATGTAGTTGTTGGCGTCGTTCGTCCGCACCTGGAGGGCGCCGGTCCCGGGGGAGTCCCCCGCACTCGACGCGATGCGCTCGCTGAAGTCCGACGGCATGGTCAGCGAGAGGTAGTACGTCCCGTCCTCGACGCCCCGGGCGGCCTCGGCGGAACCGACCTCGTGCCAGTCGAAGACCTTGCTGTCCAGCAGCTTGGCGGTGATCTCGTCGCCTGCGGCGAGGCGTTCGCCACCGGTGCCCGCTCCCTCGTCGTCGTTGACGAGGGCGACGGGGATGCGGTCGAGCCGCCCGTACGGGTCCCAGAAGGACCAGAGGTAGAGGGCCCCGTACAGCAGGGGCAGCAGGAGGAGGGCCACCAGCGCGGCGCGCGGCATCCGGCCCCTGCCGAACCTCCGCAGTTCAAGCGCGGCCAGCCTCGGCGATCGCATCTGCCGTGTCCTTCCGGTTCGTGGTGTCGTCGGCGGCCGCGGTCGCCGTTTCCCCGGCCGTGGGGCGCGCGGTCCCGGGGTCCGGTCCGGGCGGGGGGTCCTCCGGCGTACCGCCGCCGGCCGCCGTGGGAGGTGCCGCCTGGTCCCCGGCCGGCCGCGTGTGCACGACGAGCGCGTCGTCCGGGGCCTCGCTGCACACCGCCAGCACCGTCGTCCCGCCGTCCGCGACGCGGCGCAGCATGTGCCACGCGAGAGCGCGGTCCGGGGCGGACAGTTTGAGATCGGTGTCGTCGACGGCGATGAGCCTCGGACCGCCCATCAGCGCGAGCGCGACGGACAGGCGGAGCGCCTCCAGGCGCTCCAGGTCGCGCACGGAGGTGCGTTCGGCCTTGGGCAGGTCCGCGAGGTCCAGCCCCGCCGCTTCGAGGGCCGTCTCGACCACCGCCCGGGAGGCGGCCGCGCGCTCGGCGCGGGGCCGCAGCAGCGAGCGCGGGGATCCGCCGAAGCGGCGCCGCAGCAGGGCGCGTTCCCGCAGGTGCTCGGCGACCGTCAGTGCGGGGTCCAGTTCGCTGACGCCGGGGACCGGGCCGAGCGCGCTGAACCCGCGCACGGCGGCGAGCCGTCCGGGCAGGCGCTCGCCGCCCACCTCCGCACGGCCTGCGGTGGAGCGCATCCGGCCGGTCAGCGCGAGCAGCAGACAGGTCCGGCCCGAGCCGGACGGGCCCGTGACCGCGACCAGGGATCCGGGCCCGGCGCTGAACTCCACGCCGTGGAACGCCCAGCCGCGCGGCCCCTCGAGTCCGAAGCCCTCGGCGCTCAACGCCGCTCCGTGCGGGCTCTCCACGACCCCACCCCCCACTTTAGACTGACTGGTCAGTGCAAAAAAACTAACCCGAACTCGCGCTCGAAGCAAAGTCGCTGGTCAGGGACGCGCCCTGATGGATTGTCAGTGGGTATACGCAGAATGGGTACATACGGCTACGGAGCCGTCACACGACGACAGGAGGTTCGTCATGGCCAGCTCGTCCGCAGCAGCCGCACCGCGGCGCCGCACAGGCAGCCCTGCCCCCTCACTGACCGGTCCGGCAACCGACGTCCACCCCGTGCTGCGACGCACCACGGCCCCGCCCGCCGCACTCGATCTGCTCGCCCAGGCCCACACCGGCCTGGACGAGGCCGCCGTCCTCGACGTCCCGAACGAGCGGTACGCCACCGCACACCTCGCCGCACTCCGTACGGCGGCCGCTGTCCTCGCCGCCCGGGGGAGGCCCGAGACGAGCGGGCGCCGCCGGGAGCGGATCCGCAGCGCCTGGGAGGTGCTCCCGGAGATCGCGCCCGAACTCGGCGAATGGAGCGCCCTGTTCGCCTCCGGGGCCCGGCGCAGGGCCCGCGCGGAGGCCGGCATACCCGGCGCGGCCACCGGCCGCGACGCCGACGACCTGCTGCGCGACGCGGCCATGTTCCTGCGCCTCGTCGAGCGGCTCCTCGTCCTCCAGCCGGTCCTTCCCCAGCCCCGGACCGACCAGCTCCGGCAGTAGCCGGGCGCCCGGCGCGATGAGGGGGGCCGGGCGGGCGGCGCGAGGCAATAGGGTGGAAGCCCCGTACCACCTGCACCGTTCACGCCCCGCCGTCCGCGGCGGCACCGCGCCGAGGAGTCAACTGCCGTGTCGGACCAGCTGCGCCCCCGCGCCTCCCTCCGTACCGCCGTGGTCTGGGACGTCCTCAAGGACGCCCTGGAGCGCCGGGCCAAGGCGACCGGCAGGGAAGTCCTGGACGTACTGGACACCGGCGGGGGCACCGGCAACTTCGCGGTGCCCGTCGCCCGGCTCGGCCACCGGGTGACGGTCGTCGACCCCAGCCCCAACGCGCTGTTCGCCCTGGAGCGCCGGGCGGACGAGGCCGGGGTCGCCGACCGGGTCCGCGGTGTCCAGGGGGACATCCTCGGCCTGTTCGAGGTCGTCGACCGCGCGGGCTACGACGCGGTGCTGTGCCACGGCGTCCTGGAGTACGTCGACGACCCCGCCGAAGGGGTGCGGAACGCGGTGGAGGCACTCCGCCCGTCCGGCGCGCTCAGCCTGCTCGGCGCCGGCCTCGGCGGAGCCGTGCTGGCCAGGGCCCTCGCCGGACACTTCGCCGAGGCCCGCACGGCGCTGACCGACCCCGCCGGCCGCTGGGGCGACGGCGACCCCGTGCCCCGCAGGTTCACCGCCGACCAGCTGGCCGGACTCGTCGCCGACGCCGGCATGGAGGTCGGCCCCGTCCACGGCGTGCGCGTCTTCGCCGACCTCGTTCCGGGGGTTCTCGTGGACACCGAGCCGGGCGCGATGGAGGAGCTGCTTCGGCTGGAGGCGGCCGTCGCGGAGCTGCCGGCCTTCCACTCCGTGGCGACCCAGCTGCACGTTCTGGGGGAGAAGCGCGCCTGAGCCCGACAGGGGCCCCGCCCGGACGGGACCGCGGAGCGGCTGGAGCACGGCTGATCAGCAACGCAGCTGCAGACGGAGTACCGCTCAGAACCCCCGATCGGGGCGCGGGCCCCGTATGATCGGGTGACACCATCCGGCATGACGGATCGGAGGTCGGGGAATCTACGCCTCAGCAGCCGAGCCGACATGGCGGTCCGGACTGGCTATGGCTAGAGGGCGGGTTTCACGGGGGCGAATCCCTGCCTATCCTGGAAGGGCCGCATACCGGTCGCCCCCGCGGCCGACGACGAGGAGGATCCCGTGCCGCTCTCGGAGCACGAGCAGCGAATGCTCGAGCAGATGGAGCGAGCGCTGTACGCCGAAGATCCCAAGTTCGCTACAGCGCTTGAGGGAAGCGGGCTGCGCAGGTACACCCGGCGACGGGTCTACCAGGCGGTGGCCGGTTTTCTGGTGGGTATCGCGCTCCTCATGGCCGGAGTCGTCTTCCAGCAGACCTGGGTCAGCGTGGCGGGATTCCTCGTCATGCTGGGCTGCGCCGTGCTGGCGGTCACCGGGTGGCGCAAAGCGCCCAAGCCCGGTGAGCAGCAGCCGGCCGGGAACGCGAGCGGGGGTGGAGGCGAGAGCCGACACCCCAGGCAGCGCCGGTCCATGATGAACCGGATCGAACAGCGGTGGCAGCGCCGCCGCGACGAACAGGGCCAGTGAGCTCTCCGCTCCCAGGCCGGTGGCTCCGTTCATCCTGCCCGGACGCGGATGCGCACACGACGAGAACGTAACGTCCGACCTCACACGTGAGGGGCGGCCGCTTCACCGCGGCCGCCCCTCACGCGTGTGCGAGCCCGGCACGGCGGATGCCCGGGGACCCGGGCGCACCGCGACGGGCTCTTGTCACCCGGCCGCCTCGACGGACCTCCGGCGCCGCCCGAGCGGGGGATCGCGCAGGCGGCCTCGGTCCGCAGCGGCCCCGCGCCCCCACCCACGGTCCGCGGAGTGGTTCTGCCCCCGCCCCGGGCCCCGGGTCCCCGCCCGGGTGACCCGAGCGGGGAAAGCCGCTCCTCGGCCTCCGGGCCGGAGCAGGCCCCTCCCCGGGACCCGAGGGGCAAGAGCCCTCATCGGGCCCCGGGGCCGAGGGCCGGGCCGGCCCTCCGGACGTCAGCCCTGCTGACGTGACGGGCGGCGCAGCCGGGCCGCCCAGCTGCCGCGTCCCACCCGGTCGGACCAGCGGCGGCCGAGATCCGCCCTGCGTTCGGACAGGGCCCACATCACCCGAACGGCCGAACGCGGTGCCAGCGTCGCCCGCAGCCGGTCCCACCGCCCGGCCGTGGCCCACAGCGCTGCCCGTACCGCCCGGACGTCCTCGGCCGATCCGTCCACCGGACGTGGCGCGGGCGCGTACAGCACCTGCTCCACCGCCCCGGCCACCCGATGGGCCGCCGCGGCCGCCGTGCCGTCGAGACCGGCCAGCCGCACGAGCCGTGCCGCGGTCTTCCGGGGCGTCTGCGCATCATCCGGAGCGATGCCGTGATCCCAGGCCGTGTCGGTCATCTCGCGCCACACAGCCATGACCCGGGCGGCGGCATCCGCCGGTGCACGCCCCTGCGAGCGGCCGAGCCGCCGGGCGCGGAGCCGCACCCGCCAGACCATCGGCAGGAACGGGACCGTGAGCAGCAGAAGAATGCCGAGCCCCCACAGCACCGCTGCTCCGCCCCCGGCGCCCGAACCGCCGGACTCCACCGCACCGGCCGCCGCCGACGCTCCGCACTCACCCTCGCGGCGCAACTGCACCGGGCAGGATTCCGAGGCCGTCGGCGCCGCCGTCGGCGCCACGGACGCGCCCTCCGTCGGAGCCGTCGGATCGCTCGGGTCCTGCGTGGGAGCGTCGGGCCGGGTGTAGGACGGGGTGCTCCCCCGCGACGGAGTCGGCTCGAAGCGGGTCCACCCCACCCCCTGGAAATACAGCTCGGGCCAGGCGTGCGCGTCCCGCAGCCCCACCGACACCGACCCGTCCGCCTGGACGGTGCCGGGGGTGAAGCCCACCGCGACCCGTGCCGGGATGCCGAGACTCCTCGCCATCGCGGCCATCGTGGAGGAGAAGTGGACGCAGAAGCCCTCCTTGTCCTTCAGGAAGCGCTCGATGGCCGCGGTGCCGGTGCCCGACGTCACCGTCGTGTCGTAACGGAAACCGCCCTCCGAGGCGAACCAGTCCTGGAGTTTCACGGCCGCCTCGTAGTCGCTCGAGGCCCCCTTCGTCACCCGCTTCGCCGTGCTCGCGACCACGTCCGGCAGTGAACGGGGCACCCGGGTGTACTCGCCCAGCAGCTCCGAGGGCGGCGCCAGGGCACCGGCGAGCTGCGCGGCCGTCGGCTCGACGACCAGGCTGCTCACCTCGTACCGGGCGCCGCGCGTCGTCTGGCCGTCGTCACCGACGAGGGTGCGCCCCTCCGGTTCGAACCTCCAGCGGCCCCGGACGTCCACCTCGCTCGCCGGGTAGGGGAGCGGCAGATACGTCTGCGCGTAGGACCGGGACGCGGCCAGGTTGGTCCTGACCTCGGTGACCGTGACGTCCTGCGCCAGCCCGGCCGGCTGCGGAAGCCGGTCGGGGACGTCCTTCAGCCTGCGGGTCGACGGCCGCCACTCGCCCCCGCTGAACTGGTCCAGAGCCAGGATGCGGAGGTAGAAGTCCTGCGGATCGGCCGCGTTGGACCGATAGGAGATCACCTCCCGGTTCTCCGGCTGGTTCAGGTTGTTCTGCAGGGACACCAGAGGGTTGACCGCGGAGATCGTGCCGCCGCCGCTGCCCCGTCCCGACGCCCCGCCCGTGCCGCTCAGAAGACCGCCGTCCAGTGCAGGCAGCGCCGCGGGCACGGCCAGCGCGACCCCCAGGGCCACGGCGCCGATGCGCCGGCCGGTCCGGACCGGGGCCATGGCCCTTCCCGGTCCCTCCAGACCCGCGGCCAGGCCCCCGGACGTACGGGACACACCACCGAAGACGCGCCCCCACCGGGACAGCCGGTCCCGGCCCTCGGCGAGCAGGAGGAGCAGATAGCCGCACGCGGCCAGCAGGAACCAGAGCCACCCCGCCCCGCCGTCGGACAGCCCCGCCGCGACCGAGTAGAGCGCGAGCAGCGGCAGTCCGGCCGGGGCGGCGGAACGGAAGGTCACCGCGAGGACGTCCACGGCCAGGCCGATCAGCAGCACCCCGCCGATCAGCATCAGCCGGATGCCGTCCGTCGCCGGGGCGGGAATCGCGTACCGGCCGACGTCGTCCCCGCCCGCGGTCAGCAGTTCGGCGAGCCGGCGGACCGCCTCGGGGCCGGGCAGCACACCGAACAGGGCATGGTCCCGCGCGAAGGCCACGGTGAGCGACACCAGGGTGACGAGCACCTGGAGCGAGACCGTCAGGATCCGGGCGAGCGGCACCCGGCGGGCGAGCGCGCCCACGCCGCTCTGTAGCGCCAGCAGGAAAGCGGCCTGCAGGATCCACTTCGAGGGCTCGACCAGGGGCTGCAGGGCCCCCGCCGCCATCATCGTCGCCGCGAAGGCGCACAGCGCCAGGCGGGTGCGCCCGCTCATGACCGGCCCCCCTGGAAGCCCGCCGCCGGACCGGCGGCTGCCGGGTGCGCGTCGGAGCGCTCCCGGCCCGCCTGCTGCCACAGCCGGGCGATCTCGGCCCCGGGCGGCACCGGCACCACCGTCCATCCCGCCTCACGCAGCAGCCGCAGGCGGCCGGAGTCCGAGGCGTGGGGGACGGGAGGCCGGCCGTGCGCCCAGCCGTCGCTGTCCAGGACGAAGGCGACGGCACCGCGGCTGCGTTGACGCATCCTGGCCGCCACGGCCGCCTGCTCCTCGTCGAGATCACCGAAGAACGCCACCAGAAGTCCCTCGTTCGTGCCCCGCAGCACGTCGTGCGCCCGGGAGAGCCCGCCCCCGTCGGAGTGGTCGACGACCGCGAGGGTGTCCATCATCAGGCCCGCGGAGTCGGCGGATTCCTGCGTCGGTCCGGCGAAGCCCTCGGCGCTCCCGTCCGGCACCGCGTTCCCCTCGTCGGTCAGCAGACGCACGGCGAAGCCGCGCTCCAGCATGTGCACCAGCGCGGACGCGGCCCCGGACACCGCCCACTCGAAGGCGGAGTCCGGACCGGCGTCCTGGTAGGCGATCCGCCGGGTGTCCAGCAGCACCGTGCACCTGGCACGCTGCGGCTGCTCCTCGCGACGCACCATCAGCTCGCCGTAGCGCGCGGTGGAACGCCAGTGGACCCGGCGCAGGTCGTCCCCGTGCCGGTAGCCCCGCGGGATGATGTCGTCCTCGCCCGCCAGCGCCAACGACCTCTGCCTCCCGTCGCCGTAGCCGGAGGCCTCCCCGGTCAGCCGGAGCGGGGGGAGGGGCACGGTGCGGGGGATGACCACTAGGGTGTCGTACGCGCTGAAGGAACGGGTCAGTTCGCACATCCCGAACGGGTCGCTCAGCCGCAGCTGCAGCGGACCCAGCGGGTAGCGCCCGCGCAGGTCGGACCGGACCCGGTAGGACACCTCGCGCACGCCGCCCGCCTCCACCCGGTCCAGCACGAACCGGGGCCGGGGGCCGAGGACGTACGGAACGCTGTCCTGGAGCATCAGCAGGTCGGTCGGCAGCCGTGACACGTTGTCCATCCGCAGATGGACCCGTGCCTCCGAGCCGACCGGCACCCGGGACGGGGACAGCCACCGGCTGCCCGACACCTGGTACCGGGTGCGGTGGAGCACCGTGACGCAGATCAGCGGCAGCACGGCCAGCAGCAGGCCGACCCGCAGCAGGTCGCCCTGGCCCAGCGCGTAGGCGCAGACGGCCGCCGCCACACCGGCTGCCAGGAAGGACCGGCCCCGGGTCGTCAGTCCGCCCAGGGACGCTCGCAGGCCGCCCTTGGCGTCGCCGTTCTCCACCGGACCGGGAATCCCGGCCGCCATCACAGCCGCCGCGCGCCGGGCTGCCCGCCGAACACCGGGCCGCCGGGCCCGTGCTGCGGCTGTGCCGGCGCGGCCACGCCGCCCGACGTCGGCACCGGTGTGCGCTGCAGGATGTCCAGGACGACCTGCTCGGCGGTACGGCGGTTGAGCTGGGCCTGCGCCGTGGGCAGCAGACGGTGGGCCAGTACGGCGACGGCGAGCGCCTGGACGTCGTCCGGCAGGGCGTAGTCCCGCCCGGCCAGGGCGGCCGAGGCCTTGGCCGCGCGCAGCAGGTGCAGGGTGGCTCGCGGCGATGCCCCGAGTCTGAGGTCCGCGTGCTGCCGCGTGGCCGCCACCAGTTGCACGGCGTACCGCCGGACGGACTCCGCGACGTGGACCGTGCGCACCGCGTCGATCAGCTTCACGATCTCGTGCGCGTGGGCCACCGGCTGAAGGTCGTCCAGCGGTGAGGACCCGCCGTGGACGTCCAGCATCCGCAGTTCGGCCTCCGCGCTGGGGTAGCCCATCGACACCCGGGCCATGAACCGGTCGCGCTGGGCCTCGGGCAGCGGATAGGTGCCCTCCATCTCCACCGGGTTCTGGGTGGCCACGACCATGAAGGGGTCGGGCAGTTCGTAGGTGTGGCCGTCGATGGTGACCTGACGCTCCTCCATCGACTCCAGGAGGGCGGACTGCGTCTTCGGCGAGGCGCGGTTGATCTCGTCGCCGATCACGATCTGGGCGAAGATCGCACCCGGCTTGAACTCGAAGTCCCGCCGCTGCTGGTCGAAGATCGACACCCCGGTGATGTCCGAGGGCAGCAGGTCGGGGGTGAACTGGATGCGGCGCACCGAGCAGTCGATGGACCGGGCGAGCGCCTTGGCCAGCATCGTCTTGCCGACCCCGGGCACGTCCTCGATCAGCAGGTGTCCCTCGGCCAGCAGCACGGTCAGGGAAAGCCGTACGACCTCAGGCTTGCCCTCGATCACACCTTCGACCGACCTGCGCACCCGCTCCACGGTGGTCGTCAGATCTGTGAGGCTCGCTCGATCGTCATAGGTCGTCACCCGGCCCTCCTCGGCCCTTGTGCACGGACGGCGGCACAGGACTGCCCGGCCCCGCCCCGAAATACGGACACCCTCCGGAGGACCCGGAGAGATGTCACACCCGCATTCTTGTTGCCGTTACCGCTTCGTGTCACTCGCCTGTGGACAAGTGGGAGCGATATGCCGGATGTAGTCCGTATGTCGGGGCCGGTGTGCCGAGGGGCGGGTCAGGAGGCGGGGAGGATCTCGCGCAGCTTGCCCGTGGTGACGTCGAAGACGAACCCGCGGATGTCATCCGTGTGCAGGAGGAACGGCGACGTGCGGACCCGCTGCATCGACTGGCGTACGTCCTGGTCGGCGTCGGAGTAGGCCTCCACCGCCCAGACCGGACGCTGGCCCACCTCGAGCTCCAGCTCCTGCCGGAAGCCCTCGGTCAGGGATTCGAGACCGCAGTTGGTGTGGTGGATCAGGATGACGCTGCGGGTGCCGAGCGCCCGCTGGCTGATGGTCAGTGAGCGGATGACGTCGTCGGTCACCACGCCGCCCGCGTTGCGGATGGTGTGGCAGTCGCCGAGCTCGAGGCCGAGCGCGGAGTGGAGGTCGAGACGGGCGTCCATGCACGCGACCACGGCCACGTGCAGAACCGGCCGTGCGTCCATGCCCGGGTCGCTGAAGGCCTCGGAGTAACGGCCGTTCAGTTCGACCAGCCGGTCGGTCACCGTCCCTCCGGAGCGGGCGGCGGAGGAATCGGTCTCGGCGGAAGACTGCGCAGAAGTCGACATGGCTATGACGTTAGCCGTCACAATCGCTCGTTGCGTGCTGCGGGTCGGGACAAAGAACGTCAACGACGTTTGTTGTGAGGTAACCCACAGGACTCACGCCCCACACCCGCCCGGGTGAGGTTCCCCGTCACGTCACGGTGCCGCCACGCACTGCGCGGTTCGTTGATCGGGAATGGATCGAATGGCAGGGTGGACTAAAGTGACGCGAAGTTACCGACACGCCTGCACATTCTGCATATTTTTACATGTTTCGCGTTCCCGTCATGTGCGGCGTACATGCGGCCCGGCCCTTGCCCGCTCGCGGTCGGCCGACGCCACCTTCCCCGGCGCCGGCGGACCTCCCCTTCCGAGCGGGCGGGGACCAGACCGCACGTGCGGCCGTCACGGGACAGAGCCTGAGAGGGCGCTTTGAGCCAGACCCGCCACGTCCCGGTGATGCTCCAGCGATGCCTGGACCTGTTGGCCCCGGCTCTGGAGGCGACGAGCCCGGGAGCGCCGCCCCCGGTCGTCGTGGACTGCACCCTCGGACTCGGCGGGCACAGCGAAGCGCTGCTCGCCGCCTTCCCGGACGTCCGGCTGATCGCCCTGGACCGGGACAAGGAGGCGCTGCGGCTCTCCGGCGAGCGCCTCGCCCCCTACGGCGACCGGGCCACCCTGGTGCACGCCGTCTACGACGAACTCCCCGACGTGCTCGACCGGCTGGGGATCCCCAAGGTCCAGGGCGTCCTGTTCGACCTGGGCGTCTCCTCGATGCAGCTGGACGAGGCCGACCGCGGTTTCGCCTACGCGCAGGACGCCCCGCTCGACATGCGCATGGACCAGACGACCGGCATCGGCGCGGCCGAGGTGCTCAACACCTACCCGCCGGGCGAACTGGTCAGGATCCTGCGCGCGTACGGCGAGGAGAAGCAGGCCAAGAGAATCGTCTCGGCAGTCGTGCGCGAACGCGGGAGGGAGCCCTTCACCAACAGCGCCCGCCTCGTGGAGCTGATCCGGGACTCCCTGCCGCAGGCCGCCAAGCGCACCGGCGGCAACCCGGCCAAGCGCACCTTCCAGGCGCTGCGGATCGAGGTCAACGGCGAACTCACCGTGCTGGAGCGGGCCGTTCCGGCGGCGGTCGACGCCCTCGCCGTCGGCGGCCGTATCGCCGTCCTGTCCTACCACTCCCTGGAGGACAGGCTGGTGAAGCAGGTCTTCGCGGCCGGTGCCGCGAACACGGCGCCGCCCGGACTGCCGGTCGTCCCCGAGCGTTACCAGCCCCGCCTGAAGCTGCTGACCCGCGGAGCCGAACTGCCCACCGAGGAGGAGGTCGCCGAGAACAGGCGCGCCGCCCCCGCCCGGCTGCGAGGCGCCCAGCGGATCCGTGAGGAGGAGCGATGAGCGATCCCCGTACGGCGGGCCGTGCGCCGGGAGGACCGGTGGCGCAGCGGTGACCAGGACGGCCGGGCAGGCGAAGGGGCGGGCGGGCCGGCTCGCCCGGCTCATGCCGTCGGGGCCGAGCACCGCCGCCCGCACCCCCTTCGTCCTCCTGGTCGTGCTGCTGCTCGCCGGTGGCCTGATCTCGCTCCTGCTGCTCAACTCGGCGCTCAACGAGGGATCGTTCAGGCTGAGCAAGCTGAAGCGGGAGACCACCGAGCTCACCGACGAGCAGCAGGCGCTGCAGCGCGGCGTCGACAGCTACTCCGAGCCGGACGCCCTGGAGCGCAGGGCCAGGGAGCTCGGCATGGTCCCGGGCGGCAGCCCCGCCTTCCTGAACCCGGACGGCACCGTGCGCGGAGTGCGCGAGCGGGCCACAGCGGACCCCTCGCCCGTCAGCGTCCCGGCACCGGCGCCGACGAGGAGCGAGCCCGCGCCGACGGCCGTGCCGACCGTGGCCGGCACCCCGCCCGCGGCGGTCCCGACGCCGCAGACGCCGACAACGCCGACCACGCAGACACCGACGACTTCGCCCACGATCAGCTCCGGCAGGTGACGCAGTGCCGTCCAAGGAACCGCCGCGCCGTCGCGTGCCCGGCCCCGCGCGCTCCCGTAACGCGTTCGGATCCGGCCGTCCGCGCCCGGCCGTCCGGCCCGAGGCGCGGCGCACGCGGCGTCCGGCCGCCACGAAGCGGCGGGGCGGCTCCCCGCAGTCCATCCGCCTCGGCAGCCCGCGGCCCCGGCTGCGCCTGATCAGCCTCTGCCTCACCCTCGTCATGCTGGCGTTCGTCGTGCGGCTGCTCCAGGTGCAGGCCGTGGACGCCGGAGCGTACTCGGCCATGGCCGAGAAGAACCGCTACCTCGAGTACACGATCGCCGCCGAGCGCGGCGAGATCACCGACCGCAGCGGTATCGCCCTGGCCACCAGCGTCGACGCGCACGACATCACCGCCGACCCGAAGCTCTTCACGCCCGAGGAGAGCAAGGCCCCGGACGCGCCCCAGCAGGCCGCGGCCCTGCTCGCCCCGATCCTCGACGAGGACGCGGCGGAGCTGACGAAGAAGCTGTCGACCCCCCGAAGCCGCTACACCGTGCTGGCACGGCGGCAGACCCCGCAGGTCTGGAAGCAGATCAAGGACCTCAAGGCGTCCTTCGCGGAGAAGGCCGCCGAGGACCTGGCGAAGGGCGGTCCCGGCGCGAACGTCCTGGCCGGGGTCCTCCAGGAGCCGACCACCAGGCGGGTCTACCCGAACGGGGACCTCGCCGCCGGGATACTGGGCTTCGTCAACGCCGAGGGCAAGGGCGGCGGCGGCCTGGAGGCGCAGCTGAACGGGCGTCTCCAGGGCGAGGACGGCAAGATCCGGTACGCCCAGGCCGGCGGCCGCCCCGTACCGACCGCGGGATCCAAGGAGATCCCCGCCGTCGCGGGCACCGACGTCGAGCTGACGATCGACCGCGACATCCAGTGGGCCGCCCAGCGGGCCATGGCGGACCAGGTCGAGAAGTCGAAGGCGGACCGCGGCTACGTGATCGTCCAGAACACGAGGACCGGCGAGGTCCTGGCCATGGCCAACGCCCCCGGCTACGACCCGAACGACCTCACCCGGAGCGACTCCACGGCCCTGGGCAACGCGGCACTCCAGGACGTCTACGAGCCCGGCTCCACCAGCAAGGTCATGTCCATGGCCGCGGTGCTGGAGGAGGGAGCCGCCACACCCGGTACGCACGTGACGGTGCCCAACCGGCTGCACCGGGGCGACCGGCTCTTCAGGGACGACATCGACCACCCCACCTGGTACCTCACGCTCAACGGCGTACTGGCGAAATCGAGCAATATCGGCACCATCCTGGCCACCGGCCAGCTCGGGAAGACCCAGGGCGAGGCCAACAAGGTCCTGTACTCCTACCTGCGCAAATTCGGCATCGGCAGCGTCACGGGCCTCGACTACCCGGGCGAGTCGCCGGGCATCCTCGCCAAGCCGCAGGACTGGTCGACGTCCCAGCAGTTCACGATCCCCTTCGGCCAGGGCCTCTCGCTCAACGCCATGCAGGCCGCGTCCGTCTACCAGACCATCGCCAACGGCGGGGTCCGGATCGCGCCGACGCTGGTGCGCGGGACCAAGGACGGCGAAGGCCGCTACACGGCGTCCGAGGCGCCCGAGCGCACCCGGGTGGTCAGCGAGAAGACCGCCAGGACCCTGGCGAAGATGCTGGAGTCCGTGGTGGACGACCGCGAGGGCACCGGCGTCAAGGCGCACATCCAGGGGTACCGCGTCGCGGGCAAGACGGGCACGGCCAACCGTGTGGATCCCGTACGCGGCGTCTACAAGGGTTACACCGCCTCCTTCGCGGGCTTCGCCCCCGCCGACGACCCGCAGATCGCGGTCTACTGCGCCATCCAGAACCCCACCCGGGGCAGCTACTTCGGCGGCCAGATCTGCGGCCCGATCTACAAGAAGGTCATGGAGTTCGCCCTCAAGACCCTCCAGACCGCGCCGTCCGGCAGCGATCCCGCCCGGCTTCCGGTCTCCTTCAATCCCGGCGAGTGACTCGGGGGAACCCTCAGTGACGACCATCACCCCCGATCCCGGGAACCGGAACGAGAAGTTCCGCAACCCCGGCCCCTCACTTCGCGAGAGGCCGGGTCCGCCCGGTACGCTCACCGCCGTGCCTCACGCTGATCAGTTCCAAACCACTCAGAAGGACGCGCCTGTGAACTACCCGGGAGCGCCCCGACCGGACCGGCTGCGGCCGACGTCCCTCGGAGAGCTGGCAGCCCGGCTCGGTGCCGGACCGCAGGACGCCGGAGAGGTCACCGGCATCACCCACGACTCCCGGGCGGTCCGCCCGGGGGACGTGTACGCGGCCCTGCCCGGTGCCCGCCTCCACGGCGCCGACTTCGCGGCCCAGGCCGCGGGCCTCGGAGCGGCCGCGATCCTCACCGACCCGTCGGGCGCCGAGCGCGCCGCCGCCACCGGCCTCCCGGTCCTCGTCACCGAGAACCCGCGCGGCCGGATGGGCGACCTCGCGGCGGAGATCTACGGGAGGCCCGGGGCCGGACTGCTCCAGATCGGCATCACCGGCACGTCCGGCAAGACCACCACGGCCTACCTCGTCGAGGGCGGGCTGCGGGGAGCCGGCCGCAGCACCGGGCTGATCGGCACCGTGGAGATGCGGATCGGCGACGAGCGGATCAAGTCCGAGCGCACCACCCCCGAGGCCACCGACCTCCAGGCCCTCTTCGCCGTCATGCGCGAACGAGGCGTGGAGGCGGTCGCCATGGAGGTCTCCAGCCACGCCCTGGTCCTGGGCCGGGTCGACGGCTGCGTCTTCGACGTCGCCGTGTTCAACAACCTCAGCCCGGAGCACATGGAGTTCCACTCCGGCATGGAGGACTACTTCCAGGCCAAGGCCCAGCTGTTCACCCCGGAGCGCAGCAGGCTCGGTGTGGTCAACTTCGACGACGAGTACGGCCGCAGGCTGGTCGACGAGGCGTCCATCCCGGTCGTCACCTTCTCCGCGGAGGGCCACCCGGACGCCGACTGGCGCGCCGAGGACGTCGAAGTCGGCCCCCAGGACAGCACCTTGACCGTGATCGGCCCCAAGGGCGAGCGCATCACGGCCAGGGCGCCGCTGCCCGGACCGTTCAACGTGGCCAACACCCTGGCCGCGATCGTGACGCTGGCCGCCGCGGGCGTCGACCCGCAGATCGCCGCCGACGGCGTCGCCGCCGTCCCGGGTGTCCCGGGCCGACTGGAGCGCGTCGACGCCGGTCAGCCGTACCTCGCGGTCGTGGACTACGCGCACAAGACCGACGCCGTCGAGTCCGTCCTGCGCTCCCTGCGGAAGGTCACCGAGGGCCGGGTGCACATCGTGCTGGGCTGCGGCGGTGACCGGGACACGACCAAGAGGGGCCCGATGGGCGCCGCCGCGGCACGCCTCGCCGACACCGCCGTACTGACCTCCGACAACCCCCGCTCCGAGGACCCGCTCGCGATCCTCGCCGCGATGCTCTCCGGCGCCGCCGAGGTGCCCGTCCACGAGCGCGGCGACGTGCTCGTCGACGCCGACCGGGCCGCGGCCATCGCCGCGGCGGTCGCCCGCGCCGAGCCCGGAGACACCGTGCTGGTGGCCGGAAAGGGCCACGAGCAGGGCCAGGACATCCACGGAGTGGTACGCCCCTTCGACGACCGCAAGATCCTGCGCGAGGCCATCGAGCGTTCCCTGGGGCGCACGCCCGCCCCTGAAGCCCGCGCACACACCCACGAGAACAACAGTCAGGGATGACCAAGTGATCGCCCTCTCCCTCGCCGAGATCGCCGGAATCGTCGGCGGGCAGCCGCACGACGTCCCGGACCCGTCCGTCACCGTCACCGGCCCCGTCGTCATCGACTCCCGGGAGGTGCGGCAGGGCTCCCTCTTCGCCGCGTTCGCCGGCGAGCGCGTCGACGGCCACGACTACGCGCAACGGGCCGTCGAAGCGGGTGCGGCAGCCGTGCTCGCCGCCCGCCCCGTCGGTGTCCCGGCGATCGTCGTCGACGACGTCGTGACGGCGCTGGGCGCGCTCGCCGGCGCCGTCGTGGAGCGTCTGGGCACCGCCGTCGTCGCGCTCACGGGTTCGGCGGGCAAGACGTCCACGAAGGACCTCATCGCCCAGCTGCTGGAGCGCAAGGCCCCCACGGTGTGGACCCCGGGGTCCCTCAACAACGAGATCGGCCTGCCGCTCACCGCTCTGCGCGCGACCGCCGAGACGCGTCACCTCGTGCTCGAGATGGGCGCGCGGGGCATCGGCCACATCCAGTACCTCGCCGCTCTGACGCCACCCCGGATCGGCCTGGTGCTCAACGTGGGCAGCGCCCACATCGGGGAGTTCGGCAGTCGCGAGGCGATCGCGCAGGCCAAGGGCGAGCTCGTCGAGGTCCTCCCGGAGGACGGCGTCGCCGTGCTCAACGCCGACGACCCCCTGGTACGGGCCATGGCCTCCCGCACAAAAGCCCGGGTGATCCTCTTCGGAGAGGCCCCGGAAGCGGACGTACGGGGAGAGAACGTGCGGCTCACGGACGACGGGCGCCCCGCTTTCGCCCTCCACACACCCACCGGGTGCAGCGACGTGACCTTGCGCCTGTACGGTGAGCACCACGTGTCGAACGCGCTCGCCGCGGCCGCCGTCGCCCATGAGTTGGGCATGTCCGTGACTGAGATCGCCGATGCGCTCTCCGGAGCGGGCACCCTCTCCCGCTGGCGCATGGAGGTCACCGAGCGTCCGGACGGTGTGACGGTCGTCAATGACGCCTACAACGCGAACCCCGAATCCATGAAAGCCGCACTGCGTGCGCTGGCCGCCATGGGCAAGGCCCGACGGGCGGGAGGGGGGCGCACGTGGGCGGTGCTCGGTCAGATGGCCGAGCTCGGTGACGCGTCGCTCGCCGAGCACGACGCGGTCGGACGGCTCGCCGTCCGGCTCAACGTCAGCAAGCTCGTCGCTGTCGGGGGGACAGAAGCCTCCTGGCTGCAACTGGGCGCATATAACGAGGGTTCGTGGGGTGAGGAGTCGGTGCACGTGTCCGACGCACAGGCGGCCGTCGACCTGTTGCGCAGTGAACTGCGCCCGGGAGACGTCGTGCTGGTGAAGGCGTCCCGGTCGGTCGGCCTGGAGAAGGTCGCCATGGCTCTGCTCGAGACGACCGAGGGCGAGGTCGCCGTCCGATGAGACAGATCCTCTTCGCAGGGGCCATAGGGCTCTTCCTGACGCTGGTCGGCACACCGCTGCTGATCAAACTTCTGGCCCGCAAGGGCTACGGGCAGTTCATCCGGGACGACGGCCCGCGTACCCACGGCAGCAAAAAGGGCACGCCCACCATGGGTGGCATCGCCTTCATCCTGGCGACGATCATCGCGTACGTCCTGGCGAAGGTGATCACCGGCGAGGAGATGCGCTTCTCCGGTGTCCTCGTGCTGTTCCTGATGGCCGGGATGGGCCTCGTCGGCTTCCTCGACGACTACATCAAGATCGTGAAGCAGCGCTCGCTGGGTCTGCGGGCGAAGGCCAAGATGGCCGGCCAGCTGATCGTCGGCATCGCCTTCGCGGTGCTCTCGCTCCAGTTCGCCGACGCCCGCGGGAACACCCCGGCCTCGACCCGGCTCTCATTCGTCGAGGACTTCGGCTGGTCGATCGGCCCGGTGCTGTTCTGCGTCTGGGCCCTGTTCATGATCCTCGCGATGTCCAACGGCGTGAACCTGACGGACGGTCTGGACGGCCTCGCCACCGGTGCCTCCGTGATGGTCTTCGGCGCGTACACCTTCATCGGCCTGTGGCAGTTCCAGGAGTCCTGCGCCAACGCGACGACCCTGACCAACCCCCAGGCGTGTTTCGAGGTCAGAGACCCACTCGACCTCGCCGTCGTCGCCTCGGCCCTGATGGGCGCCTGCTTCGGCTTCCTGTGGTGGAACACCTCGCCCGCCAAGATCTTCATGGGTGACACCGGTTCCCTCGCCCTCGGCGGCGCCCTCGCCGGTCTGGCCATCTGCTCCCGCACGGAGTTCCTGCTGGCCCTCCTCGGCGGCCTCTTCGTGATGATCACCATGTCCGTGGTCATCCAGGTCGGCTCGTTCAAGATGACCGGCAAGCGCGTCTTCCGGATGGCCCCCCTCCAGCACCACTTCGAACTCAAGGGGTGGTCCGAAGTCCTTGTGGTGGTCCGCTTCTGGATCATCCAGGGCATGTGCGTGATCGTCGGACTCGGCCTCTTCTACGCGGGATGGGCAGCAAAGAAGTGAGCGATGTGGACTGGCGGGGCAAGCGCGTCACGGTCGCCGGGCTCGGGGTCAGCGGTGTCCCCGCCGCCCGCGCCCTGCACGAGCGGGGCGCCCTCGTCACCGTCGTGAACGACGGCGACGACGAGCGCTCGCGCGCCCAGGCCGCCGAACTGGAGACGCTCGGCATCACCGTGCGCCTCGGGGACGGCGACACCCTGCCCGAGTCCACCGAGCTCGTCGTCACGGCCCCCGGCTGGAAGCCGGGCAAGCCGCTCTTCCTGGCGGCCGCCGGCGCGGGCGTCCCGGTCTGGGGCGACGTCGAGCTCGCCTGGCGGCTGCGCGGCCCCGGCGCCGCGCCGTGGCTGGCGGTCACCGGGACCAACGGCAAGACCACGACCGTGCGGATGCTCGCCTCGATCCTTCAGGCGGCCGGCCTGCGCACCGCCGCGGTCGGCAACATCGGCGTATCGCTGCTGGACGCGGTGCTCGGCGACGAGGAGTACGACGTACTCGCCGTCGAGCTCTCCAGCTACCAGCTGCACTGGGCGCCCTCCCTGCGCGCCCACTCGGCGGCGGTCCTGAACCTCGCCCCGGACCACCTGGACTGGCACGGCTCCATGGAGGCCTACGCCGCGGACAAGGGCCGTGTCTACGAGGGCAACGCCGTCGCCTGCGTCTACAACGTGCAGGACGCGGCGACGGAGGACCTCGTGCGCGAGGCCGACGTCGAGGAGGGCTGCCGGGCGATCGGCTTCACCCTCGGCACGCCCGGGCCCTCCCAGCTCGGTGTGGTCGACGGCATCCTCGTCGACCGCGCCTTCGTCGCCAACCGGCAGAAGCAGGCCCAGGAGCTCGCCGAGGTCGGCGACGTGAACCCGCCGGCCCCGCACAACATCGCCAACGCCCTGGCGGCCGCCGCGCTCGCCCGCGCCTTCGGCGTGGAACCCGCCGCCGTACGGGACGGGCTGCGGGCCTTCCGCCCGGACGCCCACCGCATCGAGCACGTGGCCGACGTGGCCGGTGTCGCGTACGTCGACGACTCCAAGGCCACCAACACCCACGCGGCCGAGGCGTCCCTCGCCGCCTACGAACCGATCGTCTGGATCGCCGGCGGTCTCGCCAAGGGTGCCGCCTTCGACGACCTGGTCACCGGGGCGGCCAAGCGGCTGAGGGGCGTCGTGCTGATGGGCGCCGACCGGGCGCTGATCCGCGAAGCCCTGGCGCGACACGCCCCCGAGGTACCGGTGGTCGACCTCGACCGGACCGACACTGGGGCGATGTCCGCGGCGGTCCGTGAAGCGGCACGGCTGGCGGTGCCGGGTGACACCGTGCTGCTGGCGCCGGCCTGCGCCTCGATGGACATGTTCGTCAACTACAACAAGCGGGGCGAGGCGTTCGCGGACGCGGTCCGCCAACTCGCCGACGAGAGCGCCTGACGGGCCCGGCCGCCGCGCCGTAACCTCCCGGAGAACCCGGGCACGGGCGGCACGGCGGCGGGCACGGGCGCCCCGGCCGCGGCCCCGGGCACGAGCAGTGGAGGGGACAGCGACTATGCCGGCCGACGAGAGCCCAGCCGCGCGCCGAGGCGACCGCTCACGGACGAACGCGGCGAGCGGCCGGGGACCGACCCCGCCCGCAGCCGCCGCGCCGCTGCCCGCGGGCCCGGGACTGCCCCCAGGGGTCGCTCTGCGGAGCCGGCCCGCCGCCGGCCCCCGCAGGGCCCCGACGCCCCGTGGCGGGGCGCGTGGCGGTGCCACACCGCCCCGGGCGCGCGGCGACCACGGCGTGCGGCGGATGTTCGAGCGGGCGCGCAGGGCCTGGGACCGCCCTCTGACGGCGTACTACCTCATCCTCGGCGCCGGGATGCTGATCACCGTCCTCGGCCTCGTCATGGTCTACTCCGCGTCGAGCATCAAGGCGCTGGAGCTGTCCAGGCCCAGCACGTACTTCTTCCGCAAGCAGTTCCTCGCCGCCGTGATCGGGGCCGGGCTGATGCTGCTGGCCTCCAGGATGCCCGTCAAGCTCCACCGCGCGCTGGCCTATCCGCTGCTCATGGGCACGGTCTTCCTGATGATCCTGGTCCAGGTGCCGGGGATAGGGATGTCGGTCAACGGCAACCAGAACTGGATCTACCTCGGCGGTCCCTTCCAGCTCCAGCCCAGCGAGTTCGGCAAGCTCGCCCTCATCCTGTGGGGGGCCGACCTGCTCGCCCGCAAGCAGGACAAGCGGCTGCTGGCGCAGTGGAAGCACATGCTCGTGCCGCTCGTCCCCGTCGCCTTCATGCTCCTCGGGCTGATCATGCTCGGCGGGGACATGGGGACCGCGATCATCCTCACCGCGATCCTCTTCGGTCTCCTCTGGCTGGCCGGAGCCCCCACGCGGCTCTTCGGCGGCGTGCTGGCCTTCGCCGTGCTCATCGGCTTCGTGCTCATCAAGACCAGCCCGAACCGCATGTCCCGGCTCGGCTGCATCGGCGCCTCCGAGCCCGGCCCCGGGGACTCCTGCTGGCAGGCGGTGCACGGGATCTACGCGCTCGCGTCCGGCGGATGGTTCGGTTCGGGGCTCGGCGCGAGTGTGGAAAAATGGGGGCAACTCCCCGAACCCCACACCGACTTCATCTTCGCCATCACCGGGGAGGAACTGGGTCTGGCGGGGACGCTGTCGGTGCTGGCCCTCTTCGCGGCTCTAGGCTATGCGGGTATCCGCGTGGCCGGACGCACGGAGGACCCCTTCGTGAGGTACGCAGCGGGAGGCGTGACCACCTGGATCACGGCGCAGGCCGTGATCAACATCGGTGCGGTGCTCGGTCTGTTGCCGATCGCCGGTGTCCCGCTCCCGCTGTTCTCCTACGGGGGCTCGGCCCTGCTGCCGACCATGTTCGCGGTGGGGCTCATGATCGCCTTCGCGCGGGAGGATCCCTCGGCGAGAGCGGCCCTGGCCATGCGGAGGCCCGGGGTCAGATGGAAGACGATGAGACGGCGCGTCACGAAGCGTCCGTCCGGAGAGCGGTGAATTTCGGTGCATGTCGTACTCGCCGGCGGGGGGACCGCCGGGCACATCGAGCCCGCGCTTGCCCTCGCAGACGCCCTGCGCAGGCAGGACCCGACCGTGGGAATCACTGCCCTCGGCACGGAACGCGGACTCGAGACCAGGCTCGTACCCGAGCGGGGGTACGACCTGGCACTGATCCCCGCAGTCCCGCTGCCGCGCAAGCCCACGGCCGAACTGATCACCGTCCCGGGGCGGCTGCGCGGCACCATCAAGGCGGCCGAGCAGGTCCTGGAGCGCACCAAGGCCGACTGCGTGGTCGGCTTCGGCGGCTACGTGGCCCTGCCCGGGTACCTCGCGGCCAAGCGCGCGGGTGTCCCGATCGTCGTCCACGAGGCGAACGCCAGGCCGGGTCTGGCGAACAAGATCGGTTCCCGCTACGCCCACGGCGTCGCCGTCTCCACCCCTGACAGCAAGCTGCGCGCCGCCCGCTACATCGGCATCCCGCTGCGGCGCACCATCGCCACCCTGGACCGGGCCCGGGTACGTCCCGAGGCGCGGGCGGCCTTCGGGCTCGACCCCAACCTGCCGACCCTGCTGGTCTCCGGGGGGTCCCAGGGCGCGCGCCACCTCAACGAGGTCGTCCAGCGCATCGCGCCCCTGCTCCAGCGGTCGGGAATCCAGATCCTGCACGTGGTCGGCCCGAAGAACGAACTGCCGCGCATCGACAACATGCCCGGTATGCCGCCCTACATCCCGGTACCGTACGTGGACCGGATGGATCTCGCGTACGCCGCGGCCGACATGATGCTCTGCCGCGCGGGCGCGATGACCGTCGCCGAACTCACCGCCGTCGGGCTGCCGGCCGCCTACGTCCCGTTGCCGATCGGCAACGGCGAGCAGCGGCTCAACGCCCAGCCGGTGGTCAACGCCGGCGGCGGTCTGCTGGTTGACGACGCGGCACTGAGCCCCGAGTGGGTGCAGGGCAACGTCCTGCCGGTGCTCTCGGACCCGCACCGGCTGTACGAGATGTCCCGTGCGGCCGCGGAGTTCGGGCGACGGGACGCCGACGACCTCCTCGTCGGCATGGTGTACGAGGCGATTGCCTCACGCCGCCAGGCGTGAGGCGGTGCGGGCCCGGGGTGTGCGCCCCGGGCCCGGCGAAGGAGCGAGCGTGGCCGGACCGACGACCGCACAGCGCGGCGAGGCCGAGCGGGCCGACACCCCGGCCCGCCCGCCCCACATCAGCCCCGAGGGGCGCCGGCTGACAGGCCGTACGCGACTGATCCTGGCGGCGGCCGGCGTACTGCTGACCGCGGCGGGCACCCTCTGGGTCCTCTACGGATCGTCCTGGCTGCGCCTGGAGCGGGTGACGACCACCGGAACCGAGGTCCTCACCCGGGCCGAGGTGGAGGCCGCCGCGAGGGCCCCGGTCGGGGACCCCCTGGTCTCCGTCGACACGGGCGCCATCGCGGCCCGCTTGCGCCAGAAGCTGCCCCGTATCGACTCGGTGGATGTCGTGCGGTCATGGCCGCACGGAATTGCCCTTAAAGTGACCGAACGGAAGCCGGTCCTACTGGTGGAAAAGGGCGAGAAGTTCATCGAAGTGGACGCGAAGGGCGTGCGGTTCGCCACCGTGGACGAGAGGCCCCGGCACGTGCCCCTGCTGGAGCTGGCGCCCGGGGACTCGGCCGGCCTGCGCCGGTTCGGCGCCGGCCGGCTCCTGCGGGAGGCGGTGCGCGTGGCGGGGCACATCCCGGAACGGGTGGCCGGGGAGACCGAGTCCGTCACGATCACCTCGTACGACTCGGCCGTCCTCAAACTGACCCGTGAACGCACGGTGATGTGGGGCAGTAGTGAGAAGGGGCCCGCCAAGGCGCGGGTGCTCACCGCTCTCATGAAAGCGTCCCCCAAAGCGGGGCACTTCGACGTGAGTGCTCCCACCGCGCCTGCCGCGTCCAAGAGTTGACGCACGTTTGGCCTGGCCAGCCCCCTGGTTGGTCAGCGCTACGGGTGATCACATAGGGTGAAAAGAAAAACGGGAGGTTCGGCGTGTTCGTTGAACGTGCGCCACTTGTCGACTTAGTGTCCTGTTCGGAAGAGTCCAAGAAGCAGACACACTGGTAACCCTAAACTTCAGCGTTAGGGTTTGGGTCGGCGTTCGGACCGACCCAATCGGCATCCGTCGTCGCGGCGGGACTACCGCCAAGCGACGACACGTAACTCGAGGCGAGAGGCCTTCGACGTGGCAGCACCGCAGAACTACCTCGCAGTCATCAAGGTCATCGGTGTCGGCGGCGGTGGTGTCAATGCCATCAACCGAATGATCGAGGTCGGTCTCAAGGGCGTCGAGTTCATCGCGATCAACACCGATGCGCAAGCACTGTTGATGAGCGACGCCGACGTCAAGCTCGACGTCGGCCGTGAACTCACCCGCGGCCTCGGCGCCGGGGCGAACCCGGCCGTCGGTCGTAAGGCGGCAGAGGACCACCGTGAGGAGATCGAGGAGGTCCTCAAGGGGGCCGACATGGTCTTCGTCACCGCCGGAGAAGGCGGCGGCACCGGCACCGGCGGCGCACCCGTCGTCGCCAACATCGCCCGCTCGCTGGGCGCCCTGACGATCGGCGTGGTCACGCGCCCGTTCACCTTCGAGGGCCGGCGGCGCGCGAACCAGGCGGAGGACGGCATCGCCGAGCTCCGCGAAGAGGTCGACACCCTCATCGTCATCCCCAACGACCGGCTGCTGTCCATCTCGGACCGCCAGGTCAGCGTGCTCGACGCCTTCAAGTCGGCCGACCAGGTGCTGCTCTCGGGCGTCCAGGGCATCACCGACCTGATCACGACCCCGGGTCTGATCAACCTCGACTTCGCCGACGTCAAGTCGGTCATGTCCGAGGCCGGATCGGCACTCATGGGCATCGGATCGGCGCGCGGCGACGACCGCGCGGTGGCCGCGGCGGAGATGGCGATCTCCTCGCCGCTCCTGGAGGCGTCCATCGACGGCGCCCGCGGTGTCCTGCTCTCCATCTCCGGCGGCAGCGACCTCGGTCTCTTCGAGATCAACGAGGCCGCCCAGCTGGTGAGCGAGGCGGCACACCCGGAGGCGAACATCATCTTCGGCGCGGTCATCGACGACGCGCTGGGCGACGAGGTGCGCGTCACCGTCATCGCGGCGGGCTTCGACGGCGGACAGCCGCCGGCCCGCCGGGAGACCGTGCTCGGCGCGGGTGCCGGGAAGCGCGAGGAGCCGGCGCCGCCGGCCCGGACCGCCGAGCCGGCCCGTCCGGCGGGCGGCCTGGGGTCGGTGCCTCCGCGCGAGGAGCCCAAGGCTCCGGTCGAGCCGGTACCGGTGGCGAACGAGAGCTCGGTCCCGCCGGCCTCCCCGCCGCACGTGCCCACGGCCCGTCCCTACCAGGACAGCCAGGCCGAAGAGCTGGACGTACCGGACTTCTTGAAGTGATAGGTCCGCACGACGCGGTGCAGACCGCGGAGTCCTCGACGGGCGGCGCCCATTTCGCCTTCACCGACAGGTGGGGCGGAGTGAGCGCCGCTCCGTACGCGGAGCTCAACCTCGGCGGCGCGGTCGGTGACGACCCCGCCGCTGTCCGCACGAACCGTGAACGCGCGGCCCGCTCCCTGGGACTCGACCCGGCCGGTGTCGTCTGGATGAACCAGGTGCACGGGCGGGACGTCGCCGTCGTCGACGGCCCCTGGGGCGACGCCCCGGAGATCCCCGCCGTGGACGCGGTGGTGACGAAGCGGCGCGGACTCGCGCTCGCGGTGCTCACCGCCGACTGCACGCCCGTCCTGCTCGCCGACGCCGCGGCCGGTGTGGTCGCGGCCGCCCACGCGGGACGGCCCGGCCTCGTGGCGGGAGTCGTCCCGGCCGTGGTGGAGGCGATGACCGCGCTCGGCGCGGAACCGGCCCGCATCGTGGCGCACACCGGACCGGCCGTCTGCGGGCGGTGCTACGAGGTGCCGGAGCAGATGCGCGCCGATGTCGCCGGGAGCGTCCCGGCGGCGTGGTCCACGACCAGCTGGGGAACACCCGCGGTCGACGTGACGGCCGGAGTCCACGCCCAGCTCGACGGACTCGGCGTCGGCGACCGGCACGCCTCGCCGTTCTGCACCCTGGAGTCCGGGGACCACTTCTCGTACCGCCGCGACCGCACCACGGGTCGGCTCGCCGGATATGTCTGGTTGGACTGATGGACGTGACGGATCGCAGGGCCCAACTCGCGGCGAACCTGGAGCAGGTGGAGGAACGTATTGCCTCCGCCTGTGCCTCGGCCGGCCGGGCCCGGGAGGAAGTGACCCTCATCGTGGTCACCAAGACGTACCCCGCGAGCGATGTGCGCATCCTCCACGGGCTCGGCGTGCGCCACGTCGCCGAGAACCGTGACCAGGACGCGGCACCGAAGGCGGCCGCGTGTGCGGACCTGGACCTCACCTGGCATTTCGTCGGGCAGCTCCAGACCAACAAGGTCCGTTCCGTGGCCGGTTACGCCGACGTCGTCCAGTCGGTGGACCGGGTGAGACTCGTCACCGCGCTCTCGGCGGCCGCCGGGAGGGACGGGCGCGAACTCGGCTGCCTGATCCAGGTCGCCCTGGACGCCGGGAGCGGCGCACGCGGAGAGCGGGGCGGCGTCTCGCCGGACGGGGTCGAGGAGTTGGCCGCGGCGGTGGAGGCCGCGCGAGGTCTCAGGCTCGACGGCCTGATGACCGTGGCCCCGCTGGCCGGGCCGTACGCGGGCCGGCAACGGGCCGCGTTCGACCGGCTGATGGAATTCTCATCAAGGCTGCGCGGGAACCATCCGGCTGCGAACATGGTGTCCGCCGGTATGAGTGCGGACCTCGAGGACGCCGTCGCGGCCGGAGCGACACATGTACGCGTCGGTACGGCGGTGCTCGGAGTCCGACCCCGGCTCGGGTAACGTCGCGAAGCAAGTCGGACCACAGCAGAAAATATGGTCATTCCCGCTCCTGGCGGGCAGGCCGGAGTGGATCTCGGGCACTTGGTGACACGAATGCCGATCCACCACAGAGCGGAGGACTCGGAGCATGGCCGGCGCGATGCGCAAGATGGCGGTCTACCTCGGCCTCGTGGAGGACGATGGGTACGACGGTCCGGGGTTCGACCCCGACGACGAATTCGAACCCGAGCCGGAGCCCGAGCGGGACCGGCGGCGGCACCAGCCCGCGCATCAGGTGGAGCGGGAACGGGACGAACCGGTACGAGCGGTGCAGCCACCCGCACCCCGGGAGCCGGTTCAGCTCCCGGCGGAAAGCGGACGACCCGCCCGAATCGCACCCGTGGCATCCATCACACCTGAACGCCCGAACCTGGAGAAGAACGCACCGGTGATCATGCCCAAGGTCGTGTCCGAGCGTGAGCCCTACCGGATCACCACGCTGCACCCCAGGACCTACAACGAGGCCCGTACCATCGGGGAACACTTCCGCGAGGGCACTCCGGTGATCATGAATCTCACGGAGATGGACGACACGGACGCGAAGCGACTTGTCGACTTTGCCGCAGGACTCGTCTTCGGTCTCCATGGGAGCATTGAACGAGTGACGCAGAAGGTGTTCCTGTTGTCGCCTGCTAACGTCGATGTCACGGCGGAGGACAAGGCCCGCATCGCAGAGGGCGGGTTCTTCAACCAGAGCTGAGAACACAGGCAACACACACCGGCCGGATGGCCGGGGCTACGAGAGCCAGGGGAGAGGGAACCGCGGGACATGGGCGTCGCACTGGATGTGGTCTATATCGCGCTGATGTGTTTCCTCATCGTGCTGATCTTCCGGCTGGTCATGGACTACGTCTTCCAGTTCGCAAGGTCATGGCAGCCAGGCAAGCCGATGGTGGTCGTTCTCGAGGGCACTTACACTGTCACCGACCCACCGCTGAAGCTCCTGCGGCGGGTCATACCGCCGTTGCGTCTCGGGGGCGTGGCACTTGACCTGTCCTTCTTCGTTCTGATGATCATCGTCTACATTCTGCTCAGCATCGTGGGCAAGGTTGCGAGCAGCGTGTGAACGATACGGTCTTGCCGACTGCCGACGACTACGTAGAGGTGAAGAAGAGATGCCGCTGACCCCCGAGGACGTGCGGAACAAGCAGTTCACGACCGTCCGCCTCCGAGAAGGCTATGACGAGGACGAGGTCGATGCCTTCCTCGACGAGGTCGAGTCGGAGCTGACCCGTCTGCTTCGTGAGAACGAGGACCTGCGCGCCAAGCTGGCCGCCGCCACGCGCGCGGCCGCGCAGAACCAGCAGAACCAGCAGCAGCAGGGGATGCGCAAACCCCCGGAGCAGCAGGAGCGGCCCGGCGCACCCGTGCCCGCCGCCATATCTGGTCCGCCGGTACAGCAGCAGCAGCCCCCGCAGATGGGTCCCCCCCAGCTGCCCGGTGGAGCTCCGCAGCTGCCTGCCGGTCCCAGCGGCCACGGCCCCCAGGGCGGTCACGGCCCGGGTCCGCAGGGCCCGCACGGCCCCGGCCCGATGCAGGGCGGTCCCATGGGTGGCCCGATGGGCGGCCCCATGGGCGGTCACCAGCAGCAGCAGATGCAGCAGATGCAGCAGCAGCAGCAGATGCAGCAGCCCGGTCAGGGCCCCGGCGGCGACAGCGCCGCCCGAGTCCTCTCCCTCGCCCAGCAGACCGCGGACCAGGCGATCGCGGAGGCCCGCTCCGAGGCCAACAAGATCGTCGGCGAGGCGCGCAGCCGTGCCGAGGGCCTCGAGCGTGACGCCCGTGCCAAGGCGGACGCCCTGGAGCGGGACGCGCAGGAGAAGCACCGCGTGGCGATGGGCTCGCTGGAGTCCGCCCGCGCGACGCTGGAGCGCAAGGTCGAGGACCTGCGCGGCTTCGAGCGCGAGTACCGGACCCGCCTGAAGTCCTACCTGGAGAGCCAGCTGCGCCAGCTGGAGACCCAGGCCGACGACTCGCTGGCTCCGCCGCGTACGCCCGCCGCCGCCTCCCTGCCGCCGTCGCCCTCGCTGGCCCCGGCCGGCGCGGGAGCGATGGGACACACCATGGGCGGCAACCACGGCGGTCACGGCAGCCAGCAGATGGGCGGCGGCCAGCAGTCGATGGGCGGCGGCCCGTCGTACGGGGGCGGCCAGCAGCAGATGTCGCCCGCGATGACGCAGCCGATGGCACCGGTGCGGCCGCAGGCGCCGCAGCCGATGCAGCAGGCCCCGTCGCCGATGCGCGGGTTCCTCATCGACGAGGACGACAACTGAGCGGTACGCGCTCGCTGAGCGCGTAGCCGTCGGCAGGCAAAGGGCCGGGCCCCGGGGTTTCCCCGGGGCCCGGCCCTTTGCCGTGCGGCCGCCCGGAGCCGCCGGAGCCGGTCCCCCTCCCCGCAAGGCCGCGGAGGCGTGAGGTGGCGGGGCAACGGGAAGGGGCCCGGCCGGATGTCCTCCGGCCGGGCCCCTTCGGGAGGTGCGGTCAGTGCTGGGCCTTGCGGAGGCGGAAGACCAGCCCCAGGCCCTCGTCCTCGAACGGCGTGCCGTACGTGTCGTCCGCCTCGCCCTGCGCGTAGTCCACGGCCAGCACCTCGTCGGCGATCAGGGTCGCGTGGGCGGCCAGTGCCTCCGCCGTCCCGGCGGACGTGGAGGTCCAGCGCACCGCGATGCGGTCGGCCACGTCCAGGCCGCTGTTCTTGCGGGCCTCCTGGATCAGCCGGATCGCGTCACGGGCCAGTCCGGCGGCCCGCAGCTCCGGGGTGATCTCCAGGTCCAGGGCGACCGTCGCGCCCGAGTCGGAGGCCACCGACCAGCCCTCGCGCGGGGTCTCCGTGATGATGACCTCGTCGGGGGCCAGGGCGACCCGCTCGCCGTCCACCTCGACCGAGGCCGTTCCCTCGCGCAGGGCCAGGCTCAGCGCCGCGGCGTCGGCGTTCGCGACGGCCTTGGCCACGGCCTGTACGCCCTTGCCGAAGCGCTTGCCCAGCGCGCGGAAGTTGGCCTTGGCGGTGGTGTCGACCAGCGAGCCGCCGACCTCGGACAGGGAGGCCAGGGAGGAGACGTTCAGCTCCTCGGTGATCTGGGCGCGCAGCTCGGGCGTGAGGGCGTCGAAGCCCGAGGCCGCGACGAGAGCCCTCGACAGCGGCTGCCGGGTCTTGACCCCCGACTCGGCGCGCGTGGCCCGGCCCAGCTCCACCAGGCGGCGTACGAGGGCCATCTGCGAGGAGAGCACCGGGTCGATCGAGGCCGGGTCGGCCTTCGGCCAGGTCGACAGGTGCACCGACTCCGGGGCGTCCGGGGCGACCGGGACGATCAGGTCCTGCCAGACCCGCTCCGTGATGAACGGGGTCAGCGGGGCCATCAGCCTGGTGACCGTCTCCACGACCTCGTGCAGCGTCCGCAGGGCCGCCTTGTCGCCCTGCCAGAAGCGGCGGCGCGAGCGGCGGACGTACCAGTTGGACAGGTCGTCGACGAACGCGGAGAGCAGCTTGCCGGCACGCTGGGTGTCGTACGCCTCCAGTGCCTTGGTGACCTCGTCGACCAGGGTGCCGAGCTCGCTCAGCAGCCAGCGGTCCAGGACGCTGCGGTCGGCGGGCGCCGGGTCGGCCGCCGAGGGCGCCCACTTCGACGTACGGGCGTACAGGGCCTGGAAGGCCACGGTGTTCCAGTAGGTCAGGAGCGTCTTGCGGACGACCTCCTGGATGGTGCCGTGGCCCACCCGGCGCGCGGCCCAGGGGGAGCCGCCGGCCGCCATGAACCAGCGGACGGCGTCGGCGCCGTGCTGGTCCATGAGCGGGATCGGCTGGAGGATGTTGCCCAGGTGCTTGGACATCTTGCGGCCGTCCTCGGCGAGGATGTGGCCCAGGCAGACGACGTTCTCGTAACTCGACTTGTCGAAGACGAGGGTGCCGACCGCCATCAGCGTGTAGAACCAGCCGCGCGTCTGGTCGATGGCCTCCGAGATGAACTGCGCCGGGTAACGGCTCTCGAAGACCTCCTTGTTCTTGTACGGGTATCCCCACTGCGCGAACGGCATCGAACCCGAGTCGTACCAGGCGTCGATGACCTCGGGGACGCGGTACGCCTCCAACTGGCAGTCCGCGTGCGTGCACGTGAACGTGACCTCGTCGATGAACGGGCGGTGCGGGTCCAGGTCCGACTGGTCCGTGCCGGTCAGCTCGGTGAGCTCCGCGCGCGAGCCCACGCAGGTGAGGTGGTCGTCCTCGCAGCGCCAGATCGGCAGCGGCGTGCCCCAGTAGCGGTTGCGCGACAGCGCCCAGTCGACGTTGTTGTCCAGCCAGTCGCCGAAGCGGCCGTTCTTGACGGAGTCCGGGTACCAGTTGGTCTTCTCGTTCTCCTGGAGCAGCCGGTCCTTGACCGCGGTCGTGCGGATGTACCAGGACGGCTGCGCGTAGTAGAGCAGGGCCGTGTGGCAGCGCCAGCAGTGCGGGTAGCTGTGCTCGTACGGGACGTGGCGGAAGAGCTTGCCGCGCGCCGCCAGGTCCTCGGTGAGCGCCTCGTCGGCCTTCTTGAAGAAGACGCCGCCGACCAGCGGGACATCCTCCTCGAACGTGCCGTCGGGGCGGACCGGGTTCACGACCGGCAGGCCGTACGAGCGGCAGACGACGAGGTCGTCGGCGCCGAACGCGGGGGACTGGTGGACCAGACCCGTACCGTCCTCGGTCGTCACGTACTCGGCGTTGACGACGAAGTGCGCCTCGGCCGGGAACTCCACCAGCTCGAACGGGCGCTCGTAGGTCCAGCGCTCCATCTCCCGGCCGGTGAACGTCTGCCCGGTGAGCTCCCAGCCCTCGCCCAGCGCCTTCTCGACCAGCGGCTGGGCGACGACCAGCTTCTCCGCGCCGTCCGTCGCGACGACGTAGGTGACGTCCGGGTGCGCGGCGACGGCGGTGTTGGATACCAGGGTCCACGGGGTCGTCGTCCAGACCAGCAGCGCGGCCTCGCCGGCCAGCGGTCCGCTCGTCAGCGGGAAGCGCACGAAGACCGAGGGGTCGACGACCGTCTCGTAGCCCTGGGCGAGCTCGTGGTCGGAGAGGCCGGTGCCGCAGCGGGGGCACCAGGGGGCGACGCGGTGGTCCTGGACCAGCAGGTCCTTGTTGAAGATCTCCTTCAGCGACCACCACACGGAGTCGACGTACTCCGGGTCCATGGTGCGGTACGCGTCGTCCAGGTCGACCCAGTAGCCCATGCGGGTCGTGAGCTCGGCGAAGGCGTCGGTGTGGCGCGTCACGGACTCGCGGCACCTGGCGTTGAACTCGGCGATGCCGTACGCCTCGATGTCCTTCTTGCCGTTGAAGCCCAGCTCCTTCTCCACCGCGAGCTCGACCGGGAGGCCGTGGCAGTCCCAGCCGGCCTTCCGGCCGACGTGGTAGCCCTGCATGGTGCGGAAGCGCGGGAAGACGTCCTTGAAGACGCGGGCCTCGATGTGGTGGGCGCCGGGCATGCCGTTGGCGGTCGGCGGGCCCTCGTAGAAGACCCACTCGGGGCGGCCCTCGGACCGTTCGAGGCTCTTGGCGAAGACCTTGCCGTCGCGCCAGAAGTCGAGCACGGCGTGCTCGAGGGCGGGCAGGTCGACCTGGGCGGGTACCTGGCGGTACTGCGGCGATGTCATGTGCGGGCTTCCTCCGGCGGACGTCTTCCACTTCCGTCGGAGGGACGAGAGCCGGATCAGCTCCCGCGGTACCACCCTCCTTGGCCCCGGGCGTGCGCCCGTGGCCCCCTCATTGGGGTGCGATGCCGGTTCTACTTGCCTCGCGGCGTTCTTCCGGCGGCTCCGGGGTGATCTTCACGACGCGCTCGCCCCCGGGCTTCCACCGTCCCCGGGTCGCTGCCGGCTGCGTACGACGCTACTCGTCCCGTCCATGCCTCTCGCTGCGGCCAGTGTACGGGCCCGTACGGGCGACGGCCGACCGGTTTACGCGCGGGGCGGGGCGTAACCCGAATGGCCAGGCGGCACGGCGGAAGCCCGGAAGCGGTCGCGGGAGGGCGGGCCCGGGCGGATTACCCCGCGGGGAGCTGGGCACAACGCTTGGAGGTGCGTCACCGCCCGGACGCGGGGAGGGGCGAACCGGCGGCGTGCCCCGTTGCCGCGGAGCTGGGGTCGATTTATCGTCCCAGCACGATTCGCGTGCAAGATCACACTATGTGAAGGGGCCGCGGCCATGGTGGCGAAGAAGACCGCCGGATCGAGATCGGCGTCCGAGACATCCACGGCCGCGGCTGCCGGGGAGAGCGGCCCGGGGGGCAGCGGCGAGAGGACCGCCCCCGAGGCGGACCGGGACAAGCCGGCGAGGAAGCCGGCGAAGAAGACGGCCGGGAAGGCGGTCGGGAGGACGGCGAAGAAGGCCGCGGAACGTCCGTCCGGCGAGCCGGGCGGGGAAGCGGCGCACCACGGGCCGGCGAAGAAGAGCACCGCGAAGAAGAGCACGGCGAAGAAGAGCACGGCCAGGAAAAGCGCAGCCGAAAAGGCTTCGGAGAAGGCAACGGGGGCGGCGCATGCCGCAGAGCAGACAGGAGCCCACACGGTGGTAGCCAAGAAGAGCGCCGGCCGGACCACGGCTGTCGGAAAGGGCGCCGCGACGGCGGTGCCCCCGGCACGCGCCGCCGCGACGGCTCCCGGGGAACTCGCGGTGCGGCCCGGGGAGGACCCCTGGACGCCGGAGGAGGTCGAGGCGGCCCGGTCGGAGCTGACCGGCGAGGCCGCGCGGCTGCGCAGCGAACTGGAGGCCTCGGGAGCGGCCCTGGCGGGCCTGATGCGCGACTCCGGGGACGGGGCCGGCGACGACGACGCCGACACCGGTACCAAGAACATCACCCGGGAGCACGAACTGTCCCTGGCCGCCCACGCCCAGGAGACCCTCGACCAGACGGAGCGCGCCCTCGCCCGGCTGGACGCCGGGACGTACGGCCTCTGCGAGGTCTGCGGCAACCCCATCGGGAAGGCCCGGATGCAGGCGTTCCCCCGGGCCACGCTCTGCGTCGAGGACAAGCAGAAGCAGGAGCGGCGCGGCCAGTGACCCGGACGCCCGGCGTCCGGGGCCTGAGGCCCCGGACGGCCCGGGTGTGTCGTACCCTCGTCCTCAGTCAGGCACCTAGGTTGAGGGACTCACGTGGCAGAGGCGGAGCGCATCATCGGTACGCCGGACATCCCCGATGCCGAAGGGGCCGACGGGGCTGAGCCCCACAAGCCCCACAAGCCCCACAAGCCCACCGAGGACCCGGCCGCGGCCGGGAGCGAAGGCACGGCCGGCGGGCGCGGCAGGAAGAAGATCCTGGCGCTCCTCGGGGTGGCGGTCCTCGCCTACCTGCTGGACCTGATCAGCAAGATGATCGTGGTCGCGAAGCTCGAGCACGAGGAGCCCGTCGAGATCTTCGGCGACTGGCTCAAGTTCGACGCGATCCGCAACGCGGGCGCCGCCTTCGGCATCGGCGAGGCATTCACCGTGATCTTCACGGTCATCGCCGCCGTCGTGATCGTCGTCATCATCCGGCTGGCCCGCAAGCTGTACAGCCTGCCCTGGGCGATCGCGCTGGGCCTGCTGCTCGGCGGGGCGCTCGGCAACCTCACCGACCGCATCTTCCGTGCGCCGGGGGTCTTCAAGGGCGCTGTGGTCGACTTCATCGCCCCCGCCCACTTCGCGGTCTTCAACCTCGCGGACTCCGCGATCGTGTGCGGTGGCATCCTCATCGTGATCCTCTCCTTCAGGGGCCTCGACCCCGACGGCACCGTGCACAAGGACTAGCGGGCGCAAGGCATACTCGACAGGTGAGTACGTATCCCGAGGTCCGCACCCTGCCCGTACCCGACGGTCTGGAGGGCGAGCGCGTCGACGCCGCCATCTCCCGTATGTTCGGTTTCTCCCGCACGAAGGCCGCAGAGCTGGCCGCCGCCGGGAAGGTGCAGGTGGACGGTGCGGTGGCCGGGAAGTCCGAGCGCGTGCACGGGGGCGCCTGGATGGAGGTCGAGATGCCTCAGGCGGCGGCCCCGGTCCAGATCGTGGCCGAGCCCGTCGAGGGCATGGAGATCGTCCACGACGACGACGACATCGTCGTCATCATGAAGCCCGTCGGCGTCGCCGCGCACCCCAGCCCCGGCTGGACCGGCACCACGGTCATCGGCGGCCTCGCGGCGGCCGGCTACCGGATCTCGACGTCGGGCGCCGCCGAGCGCCAGGGCATCGTGCACCGGCTGGACGTCGGCACCTCGGGGCTGATGGTCGTCGCCAAGTCCGAGCGGGCGTACACCCTGCTCAAGGCGCAGTTCCGCGACCGCGTCGTCGAGAAGAAGTACCACGCGCTCGTCCAGGGACACCCCGACCCGATGAGCGGCACGATCGACGCCCCCATCGGCCGTCACCCGCAGCACGACTACAAGTGGGCCGTCACCGCCGAGGGCAAGCCCTCCGTGACCCACTACGACCTCATCGAGGCCTACCGCGCGGCGAGCCTGCTCGACATCAAGCTGGAGACCGGGCGCACCCACCAGATCCGGGTGCACATGTCGGCGCACCGGCACCCCTGCGTCGGCGACCTGACCTACGGCGCCGACCCCACGCTTGCCAAGCGCCTGGGCCTCACCCGGCAGTGGCTGCACGCGGTCCGGCTCGGCTTCGAGCACCCCGCCGACGGCAGCTGGGTCGAGTTCTCCAGCAGCTATCCGGACGACCTGCGCCAGGCCCTCGACACCATCGCGGCGGAGAGCGAATGAGCTCGGATCCCGTCGCGTACACCACCCGCAGGGCACTGGAGGAGAGCGACCTCGCGGCCTGTTTCCAGGTGCGCAAGGAAGTCTTCGTCGCTGAGCAGCACGTGCCCGAGGACATCGAGTACGACGCCCACGACGCCACGGCGGTGCACGTCCTCGCCGTCGCCGCCGACGGTTCCGCCCTCGGCACGGGACGGCTGCTGCACGGCGAGGCCGCGGCCGGCCGCACCGGCGGCGACCCCACGGCCGGGGCGCTCGGCCGGCTCGCGGTGACCCGCGCCGCCCGCGGCCTCGGGGTCGGAGCGGCGCTCGTCCGCGCCATCGAGGAGGAGGCCCGCGCGCTGGGCCTGGCCTCCGTGGACCTGCACGCCCAGACGCACGCCCTCGGTTTCTACGAGCGGCTCGGCTACCGCGCGTACGGCCCCGAGTTCGACGACGCGGGGATGCCGCACCGGGCGATGCGCCGCCCGCTCTGACCGCGCGCCCCGCCGGGGCTGCCGCGGGTCCACCGGTCCGGCGTGACAGGCTGGGCGCCTGACCGGCTGACCGACGGGCCCGGGGCCCGGGGCCCTGCGGAAGGCGCGACGTGGACCAGATGGCACTCCTGCTCCTGCTTCTGCTCGGAGCGGTGGTCACGGTGCCCCTGGGGGAGCGGCTCCGGCTGCCCGCGCCGGTGCTGATGACGCTCGCCGGGATCGCCCTGGCCTTCGTCAGCTTCGTCCCCGACGTGGACATCCCGCCGGACATCATCCTGCCCGCCCTGCTGCCCCCGCTGCTCTACGCGTCCGTCCAGCGCACGTCCTGGCGGCAGTTCGCGGCCAACAGGCGGCCCATCTTCCTGCTGGCCGTCGCCCTCGTCTTCGTCACGACGGCGGCCGTCGCCGCGGTCGCCGACGCGATCGTGCCCGGGCTGCCCATCGCCGCGGCCGTGGCCCTGGGCGCGCTCGTCGCCCCGCCCGACCCCGTCGCCGCCACGGCCGTGGCCGGTTCGGTCGGCCTGCCGCGCAGGCTCGTCTCGATCCTGGAGGGGGAGGGACTGTTCAACGACGTCACGGCCATCGTCCTCTACCACGTGGCGATCGCGGCGGCCGTCAGCGGGACCTTCTCGCTCCCCGAGGCGTTCGGGCTCCTCGTCCTCTCCGCGGTCGTCGCCGTCGTGGTCGGCCTCGTCCTCGGCTGGCTGACCATCAGGCTGATGGGGCTGCTGGGCGACGCCACCCTCCAGGTGGGCCTGACGCTGCTGGTGCCCTTCGCCGGCTATGTCCTCGCCGAGGAGCTGATGGGCTCCGGTGTGCTCGCGGTCCTCACCACGGCGCTCTATCTCGCCGAGCACACCGCCGACGCCGACGACGTCCTCGGGAGGCTCGCCGGCCGGTCCTTCTGGCAGATCGTCGACACCCTCGTGACCGGCGTCGCCTTCGGCCTCATCGGGCTCGAACTGCACAGCGTCTTCGGCACCGCCGACGGCCGCGAACCGCAGTTCGCCGGCTGGGGGCTTGCGGTCGTCGCCGTCGTCATCGGCGTACGCCTCCTGTGGCTGCTCCCGGCGACCTGGCTCGCCAAGCGGCTGCACAACCGCCGCGACTACAGCGAGGAGATCCCCACCAGCTGGCGCGAGACCGTCGTCATGTGGTGGGCCGGGATGCGCGGCGTGGCCTCGGTGGCCCTGGCGCTGGCGATCCCGCTGGAGACGGACGACGGGAAGCCGTTCCCCGGCCGGGACGAGATCGTCTTCATCGCCTTCGCCGTCATCATCGCCACCCTCGTCTTCCAGGGCCTGACCCTGCCGTGGCTCGTGCGCAAGCTCGGCGTCAAGGCCGACACGACGGCGGAACAGGCCCTGGAGCGCGAACTGGCGATCCGGGCGGCGAAGGCGGCCAAGCGGCGCCTCAAGGAGATCGAGGACGCCGAGGACTTCCCCGACGAGGTCCTGGAACGGCTGCAGCGCGTCGCGTACGACATCGGCGCCCGGATCAGCCCCGACATGATCGACGAGGAGCGGCGGGAGACCTACGCGCGGCGCACCGAGCGGATCAGGGCCGTGGGCCGGGTGCAGCGCGAACTGCTCTCCGCCGCCCGCCACGAGGTGCTCTCGGCCCGCAGCGAGCCCGGCTCGGACCCGGAGGTCGTGGACCGGGTGCTGCGGTACCTGGACGTGCGCAGCCTGCGCTGACGCCGTCAGCCGCGCCCGGTGCGGGGCGCCTTGTCCAGATCCGCCGACCAGGCGTCGGCCGACGGGCGGACCGGCTCGGCGCCGGTCAGCTCGCGCCAGTGGTCCCCGGGCGGAAGAGCCGCGGGCGACGTCACGATCCGGGGGAGCGCGTACGGGTGGTGGTCGCGCAGCCAGCCGATCAGCTGTTCCCGCACGGCGCAGCGCACCGTCCAGATGTCGTCCGCGTCCTTCGCCGTGACCACGGCCCGCACCTGGATCGTCGAGGGGGTGGTGTCCGTCACGGCCAGGGACCAGTCGCGGCCGTCCCAGGCGGCGCACTCGCCGAGGATGTCGCGGAGCTTGTCGCGCATCGCGGAGACCGGGGCGGAGTGGTCCAGCTGGAGGAAGACCGTGCCGGTCATCTGCGCCCCGCCGCGCGACCAGTTCTCGAACGGCTTGCTCGTGAAGTACGACACGGGCATGGTGATGCGCCGTTCGTCCCAGGTCCGCACCGCGAGGAAGGTCAGGGTGATCTCCTCCACGGTGCCCCACTCGCCGTCCACCACCACGGTGTCGCCGATCCGCACCATGTCGCCGAAGGCGATCTGGAACCCCGCGAAGAGGTTGCCGAGCGTCGACTGGGCGGCGACACCGGCGACGATGCCGAGGACACCGGCGGACGCCAGCATCGACGTGCCGACGGTGCGCATCGCCGGGAAGGTGAGCAGCATCGCCGCGACGGCCACCGTCGCCACCACGGCGGTCACCACGCGCTGGATCAGCGTGACCTGGGTACGGACCCGGCGGACGCGGGCGGGGTCGCGGGTGCCCGTCGCATAGCGCGCGTAGGAGGACTGCACCACGGTGGCGGCGACGCGGACGACCAGCCAGGCCGACGCCGCGATCAGCACGAGGGTCAGCACCTGGCTGATCCCCGGCCGGTGCTCCCGCACGGTCTCGAGCCGGATCTGGCCGTAGCTGGCCCTGAGCAGCGCTGTGCACAGCACCAGCTGCAGGGGTGGCCTGCAGCGCCTCAGCAGGCCCCAGACGGGCGTCTCGTGGTGCCGGTCGTCGGCCCGCCGGAGCAGCAGGTCCACCAGCCAGCCCACCAGCAGGGTGATCACCAGCGACCCGCCCACCACGAGCAGCGGCCGCAGTACGTTCTCCATTCCGTCGTCCTCCAAGAGTCGGGGGCACGCCTGGCACCATGGACCGCATGAACATCATGCTTTTCCACTCGACCTACGGTCTGAGGCCGGCCGTGCACGCGTCTGCCGACCGGCTGCGCGCAGCCGGGCACGAGGTGCGCGTGCCCGATCTCTTCGAGGGGCACACCTTCGGGACGGTCGAGGAGGGAATGGCCTTCAAGGAGCAGGTGGGCAAGGACGAGCTGCTCAGGCGGGCCGTGCTGGCCGCCGCGCCCTACTCCGACCAGGGCCTCGTGTACGCGGGATTCTCGTTCGGGGCGTCGGTGGCGCAGACCCTCGCGCTCGGTGACGCGAAGGCCCGCGGCCTGCTGCTGCTCCACGGGACGTCCGACATCGCGGAGAACGCCACGGTCGACGAGCTGCCCGTCCAGCTGCACGTCGCCGACCCCGACGCCTTCGAGTCGCCGGACTGGCTGAACAGCTGGTACCTCCAGATGCAGCGGACCGGGGCCGACGTCGAGGTCTACCGCTACCCCGGGGCTGGACACCTCTACACGGACCCGGACCTGCCCGACTTCGACCAGGCCGCCGCAGACCTGACCTGGAAGGTCTCGATCGGCTTCCTCGCCACGCTGTAGCCCGGCTGCGGGGGCCGCGCACCTCTCGGCGCGCGGCCCCCGCCGGAGCGCGGCGGTACCCGCCTGGGTGCGGAGGCACCGGCCGGAGTGCGGTGGTCAGCGCACGGGGGCGCTCACCCGCTCGATCCGCTGGCTGCCGCTGAGCGTGCGGTAGGACCTGAGCCACGACGAGGTCGCGTCCTCGGCGGTCTTGTCGGACACGGCGTAGTAGTCCATCTGGGAGCGCTCGGCCGTCACGTCGAGGACGCCGTAGCCGTGCGAGTCCAGATCGACCCACTTCACATGGCGGTTGGCCGCCTTCACGGCCGCCGCCGCGACGAGCGACACGGTCTGGGGGGCCACCCGCAGGATGTCGTCCAGGTTGTCCGAGGTCACCGAGGTCACGACGAACTCGGTCGCCGCCGAGGGGGACAGCGGATACGTCGCCGCCTTCACGGGGACGTCGTTGGCCCACGCCATGTGGATGTCGCCGGTCAGGAAGACCGTGTCGCGGATCCCGTTGTCCCGCAGGTGGGAGATGAGTTCCCTGCGGTCGTCCGTATAGCCGTCCCACTGGTCGACGTTGACGGCCAGACCCTCCGCCGGCAGTCCCAGCAGCTCCGCGAGGGGGGCCAGCAGGTGGGCCGGGAGGGCGCCGAAGGCGACCGGGGAGATCATCACGGAGGTGCCGACCAGCTTCCACCGGGCGTCCGATCCGGCGAGCCCCGCCTTCAGCCAGTCCAGTTGCGCGCGCCCGGTGATCGAGCGCTCCGGGTCGTCGACGGCGCCGTTGCCGACCGACGCCTGTTCGGACCGGAAGCTGCGCAGGTCGAGCAGGTGCAGCTCGGCCAGGCTGCCGAAGGTCAGGCGCCGGTAGACGGTCCCCTCGGTGGAGGCGCGGACCGGCATCCACTCGAAGTACGCCTGCTTCGCCGCGGCCACCCGGGCGGTCCACGCGCCCTCGGCGGCGGGGGTGTGGTTCTCCGCCCCGCCCGACCAGGCGTCGTTGGCGAACTCGTGGTCGTCCCATATCGCGATCACCGGATGGGCGGCGTGCAGGGACTGGAGGTCGGTGTCCGTCTTGTACGTGGCGTGCCGCGTGCGGTAGTCGGCCAGGGTGAGGATCTCGTGCGCCGGGGCGTGCGGGCGCACGACGGTGTCCTGGGTCGGATAACTACCGGACGCGTACTCGTAGATGTAGTCGCCGAGGTGCAGGACCGCGTCCAGGTCCGCACGGGCCGCCAGGTGCCGGTACGGCGAGAACCAGCCCGCCTCCCAGTTGGCGCAGGACACGACGCCGAAGCGGACTCCGGGGACGGCCGCGTCCCTGGCGGGCGCCGTACGGGTGCGCCCGACGGGGGAGAGGACCGTCCGCCCGGCGCCGCCCGCCGAGAACCTGAACCAGTAGGCCGTGGCCGGGCGCAGACCGCGGACGTCGGCCTTGACGGTGTGGTCGGAGCCCGAACGCGCGACGGTCGTGCCCCGGGCGGCGATCCGGGAGAACTCCCTGTCCTCCGCGATCTCCCAGTCCACCGCGGTGTCGGCGCCGATGCCCGAACCGGGCACGGCGTCGGGGGTGGGGGTGACGCGGGTCCACACGAGTATCCCGTCGGGCAGAGGGTCCCCGGAGGCGACGCCGTGCAGGAAGGCCGGCCCGTCGGCGGCCCGTGCGACGGTGGCTGCCGTGAGGACGGGAACGGCGACGGCGGTGGCGGCTGCGGCCTTGACGACCGTGCGGCGGCTGGGTGCTGCTGAGAGGTGTCTGGTCACGGACGATGACCCTACTGGCGAGTAGAGCGAACAGGCGGGCGAACCGGATGAGTTCGCCCGCCTGTTGGCCGGATGACGCCTGGAATTGTTCCCGCCGCCCCCTGCGGGCGCCGGTCCTCCCGTCAGGCCTTCAGGGCCGCGGTGATCGCCTTGTCGAAGTCGGCCACCGTCATGGGGGCGTTCTTGCTGCCCTCCGCGGTGAGCGTCTTGCCGTCCATCTTCAGGGTCGGGGTGCCCTGGACGCCGCTCTTGTCGAACGCCTTGGACATCTTGATCGCCCAGGCGTCGTACGTGCCGTCCTCGACGGCCTTCTTGAACGCCGCGTTGCCCTTCAGCGCGTCCACCGTGTCCGCCACCTCGATGAGGTAGCCGTCCTTGGCGAACTTGTCGCTGGTCTCCTCGGGGTGGTACTTCGCGGAGTAGAGCGCCGCCTTGTACTCCAGGAAGGCCTCGGGGCTCACGTCGAGCGCCGCGCCCAGCGCGCTCAGGGCGTTCTTCGAACCCTCGCCGCTGTCCGAGTTGTCGATGAAGGTCGCACCGACGTACTTGATCTTGTATTTGCCGGCGTCGACGTCGTCGGTCACCGTCTTGCCGACCGTCTGCTCGAACGTGGCGCAGATCGGGCAGCGCGAGTCCTCGTACAGCTCCAGGGTCTTCTTGGCACTGGACTTGCCGATGACGACGGTCGTGCCGTCGGCGCCCGAGGTGTTCTTCGGCGCGGTGACGTTCTTGGCGTCGGCGGCCGCCTCCCACGCGGAGGGCTTGTTCAGCTGCATCACGCCGTAGCTGACGCCGCCGGCGACCGCCAGCACGGCGACGACGGAGACGCCGACGAGGATCTGCTTGCGGGTCTTGTCCTTCTTGACCTGGCGCTCGCGCTCCACGCGCAGCCGCTCACGGGCGGCGGACTTGTTGGCGTGGCTGTTGCGGTTGCTCATGGGGGTGCTCCGTGGGTGTGGAAGTGGCTCAGGGGGTCTTTCCGCGTACTCAGGCGACGGTGCCGGCCGGGCGCGGAGGACCCCTTCGGCCCACGGAGTGCACGAGGAAGCGGGCCGGGGCGAGCGGGTGCGGGCGGGCGGCGCGGGGAAGGCCCGGCCGGGTGCGCCGGCCCGTCGCGCCGGTCGCGCCGGTGGCGGTCAGCAGCGGCCGGAAGGCGAAGTCGGCCGCGGAGCGCAGGAGCGCGGCGAGCGCCGACTCGCCCCGGCGCAGCCAGGCCGCGGCCAGCAGCCCGACCGAGACGTGCGCGGCCAGCAGCAGCCATGGCACGGCCGGACCGGGCGATGCCAGCAGCGCCGTGTGACCGACCGCGCCGGCGGAGGCCACCCCGGCCAGCGGTGTCCCGACGGAGGCGACACCGGAGAGCCCGTCGGGGCCCGGCCCCGCCTCGCCGCCGCAGAGGACGTCGACGCCCACGGAGCGCAGCGGACCCGCGATCGGGCCGCCCGCGGCGCCGTAGCAGAGGTGCTGGCCGGTGGTGAAGAGCGTGTCGGCCGCCAGCTCCAGAGGGACCAGCAGTCCGGCGATCGCCCCGAAACCGCGCTCCCGGCCCGCCAGCGCGAAGGCGGCGGCGAAGACGGCGGCGGCCAGCAGGGCGACCGCCGTCACCGGCAGGGGGACCCGGGAGAGCAGCACGTGGGACGCGGAGGAGAGCGTGACGACGAGCGCGGTGAACAGCGCCGCGCGTACCGCTCTGATCTGCGTCCCTGATACGTCCATCGCCGGAGAGTGTGCCATGCGTTCCTGTAAGCGAGCCCTAAGGACCCGGAAGGACCTGCCTACAGGCCGGGGATGCGGCCGTTGCGGAAGAGGTCCACGAAGATCTGGTGGTCGCCGCGGGCCCGCGCGCCGTAGCTGTGCGCGAAGTCGACCAGCAGCTCCGCGAAGCCCTCCTCGTCCGCCGCGATGGCCGCGTCGATGGCGCGCTCGGTGGAGAACGGCACCAGCGAGTGGCCGCTCTCGTCGTCGGCCGCCGAGTGCATCGTCGCCGTGGCGCGGCCGAGGTCGGCGACCACCGCGGCGATCTCCTCGGGCTCGTCGATGTCGGACCAGTCCAGGTCCACCGCGTACGGGGAGACCTCGGCGACCAGCTGACCGGCGCCGTCCAGCTCCGTCCAGCCCAGCCACGGGTCGGCGTGCGCCTGGAGCGCGCGCTGCGAGATCACCGTGCGGTGCCCCTCGTGCTGGAAGTACTCCCGCACGGCCGCGTCCGTGATGTGCCGCGAGACCGCGGGGGTCTGCGCCTGCTTGATGTAGATCACCACGTCGTTCTCCAGGGCGTCGCTGTTGCCCTCCAGGAGGATGTTGTACGACGGCAGGCCGGCCGATCCGATGCCGATGCCGCGCCGCCCGACGACGTCCTTGACCCGGTAGGAGTCGGGCCGGGTCAGGCTCGACTCCGGCAGCGTCTCCAGGTAGCCGTCGAACGCGGCGAGGACCTTGTAGCGCGTCGCGGCGTCCAGGTCGATCGCGCCGCCGCCGGCCCCGAAGCGGCGCTCGAAGTCCCGGATCTCCGTCATCGAGTCCAGCAGCCCGAACCGGGTGAGGGAACGGGCCACACGGAGGGCACCCAGCAACGGGCCGTCCGCGGTGTCCAGGGTGAAGGGGGGCACCTCGTCGTTCTTGGCACCCGTCGCCAGCGCGCGGATCCGCTCGCGGTAGGCCGCGGCGAAGACCCGGACGAGCTCGGAGATCTGGTCGTCGCCCAGCGCCTTCGCATAGCCGATCAGGGCGACGGAGGCGGCGAAGCGCTTGAGGTCCCAGGTGAACGGGCCCACGTAGGCCTCGTCGAAGTCGTTGACGTTGAACACGAGGCGGCCGTTGGCGTCCATGTACGTGCCGAAGTTCTCGGCGTGCAGATCGCCGTGGATCCAGACCCGGCTGGTCCGCTCGTCCAGGTACGGGCCGCCGTGCTGCTCGCGGTCCAGGTCGGAGTAGAACAGGCCGGCCGAGCCCCGGTAGAACGCGAAGGCGGAGCCCGCCATCTTGCGGAACTTGACCCGGAAGGCCGCGGGGTCGGCGGCGAGGAGCTCGCCGAAAGCGGTGTCGAAAACGGCGAGAATCTGCTCCCCGCGCTGCTCTGCGCCGGTCTGCGTGTCCGACATCGCTGGGTGCCTCCTGGGTACATGGCGTTCATGACAAATGGGACGGGCGTCCCGCTCTACCAACGCGCGACCGTACCCCGGAGTGCCCGCCGCTTGTCACCTCGGAGACGTAGACTTCCACGCTGTCCCCCCAAGCCGTCATCTCCCGGCCGTCGCCCGATCACCACTCGTCGCAGAGGCGCTCCGCGCCCCACCCGTTCCCGAATTCCGGAGGCACAGCGCCGTGAGCAAGCCGCCCTTCACGCACCTGCACGTCCACACCCAGTACTCGCTGCTGGACGGTGCCGCGCGGCTCAAGGACATGTTCGAGGCGTGCAACGACATGGGCATGTCGCACATCGCCATGACCGACCACGGCAATCTCCACGGGGCGTACGACTTCTTCCACTCGGCGAAGAAGGCCGGGGTGACGCCGATCATCGGGATCGAGGCCTACGTCGCGCCCGAGTCGCGCAAGCACAAGCGCAAGATCCAGTGGGGCCAGCCGCACCAGAAGCGCGATGACGTCTCGGGTTCCGGCGGCTACACCCACAAGACGATCTGGGCGGCGAACAGCACCGGCCTGCACAACCTCTTCAAGCTCTCCTCGGACGCGTACGCCGAGGGCTGGCTGCAGAAGTGGCCCCGCATGGACAAGGAGACCATCTCGCAGTGGTCCGAGGGCCTCATCGCGTCCACGGGGTGCCCCTCCGGCGAGGTGCAGACGCGGCTGCGGCTCGGGCAGTTCGACGAGGCGGTCCAGGCCGCGTCCGACTACAAGGACATCTTCGGCGAGGGCCGGTACTTCCTGGAGCTGATGGACCACGGCATCGAGATCGAGCGCCGCGTCCGCGACGGGCTCCTGGAGATCGGCAGGAAGCTCGGCATCCCGCCGCTCGTGACGAACGACTCGCACTACACCTACGCGAACGAGGCGACCGCGCACGACGCCCTTCTCTGCATCCAGACCGGCAAGAACCTCTCCGACCCGGACCGTTTCCGCTTCGACGGCACGGGCTACTACCTCAAGACGACGGACGAGATGTACGGCGTCGACTCCTCGGACGCCTGGCAGGAGGGCTGCGCCAACACCCTGCTGGTCGCGCAGCAGATCGACACCGCGGGCATGTTCGAGAAGCGCGACCTCATGCCGAAGTTCGAGATCCCCGAGGGCTTCACCGAGGTCACCTGGTTCCAGGAGGAGGTCCGGGTCGGCATGGGCCGCCGCTACCCGGGCGGTGTCCCCGAGGACCGGCAGAAGCAGGCCGAGTACGAGATGGACATCATCATCCAGATGGGGTTCCCGGGGTACTTCCTCGTCGTCGCCGACTTCATCATGTGGGCCAAGAACAACGGCATCGCGGTCGGCCCCGGCCGAGGCTCCGCCGCCGGCTCGATCGTCGCGTACGCCATGGGGATCACCGACCTCGACCCGATCACGCACGGACTGATCTTCGAGCGGTTCCTCAACCCCGAGCGCGTGTCCATGCCCGACGTCGACATCGACTTCGACGAGCGCAGGCGCGTCGAGGTCATCCGCTACGTGACCGAGAAGTACGGCGCCGACAAGGTCGCCATGATCGGCACCTACGGCAAGATCAAGGCCAAGAACGCGATCAAGGACTCCGCGCGCGTCCTCGGCTACCCGTACGCGATGGGCGACCGGCTCACCAAGGCCATGCCCGCCGACGTCCTCGGCAAGGGCATCGACCTCAGCGGCATCACCGACCCGAAGCACCCGCGCTACAGCGAGGCGGGCGAGATCCGGGGGATGTACGAGAACGAGCCGGACGTCCAGAAGGTCATCGACACCGCCAAGGGCGTCGAGGGCCTCGTCCGGCAGATGGGTGTGCACGCGGCCGGCGTGATCATGTCCAGCGAGCCGATCGTCGACCACGCCCCGGTCTGGGTCCGGCACACCGACGGCGTCACCATCACGCAGTGGGACTACCCGCAGTGCGAGTCGCTCGGCCTGCTGAAGATGGACTTCCTCGGCCTGCGCAACCTGACGATCATGGACGACGCCATCAAGATGGTGAAGGCCAACAAGGGCGTCGAGCTGGAGATGCTCGCCCTGCCGCTGGACGACCCGAAGACCTACGAGCTGCTCTGCCGCGGCGACACGCTCGGGGTGTTCCAGTTCGACGGCGGGCCCATGCGCTCGCTGCTGCGCCAGATGCAGCCTGACAACTTCGAGGACATCTCCGCCGTCTCGGCCCTCTACCGGCCGGGCCCGATGGGCATGAACTCGCACACGAACTACGCCGAGCGCAAGAACGCCCGGCAGGAGATCACCCCGATCCACCCGGAGCTGGAGGAGCCGCTCAAGGAGGTCCTCGGGCTCACCTACGGCCTGATCGTGTACCAGGAGCAGGTGCAGAAGGCCGCCCAGATCGTCGCCGGCTACTCGCTCGGCGAGGCCGACATCCTGCGCCGCGTGATGGGCAAGAAGAAGGCCGACGAGCTGGCGAAGAACTTCGTCCTCTTCGAGGCCGGTGCCAAGAAGAACGGCTTCTCCGACGCGGCCATCAAGGCGCTGTGGGACGTCCTGGTGCCGTTCGCCGGATACGCGTTCAACAAGGCCCACTCCTCGGCGTACGGCCTGGTCACCTACTGGACCGCCTACCTCAAGGCGAACTACCCCGCCGAGTACATGGCGGCCCTGCTCACGTCCGTGAAGGACGACAAGGACAAGTCGGCGGTCTACCTCAACGAGTGCCGGCGCATGGGCATCAAGGTGCTCCCGCCCAACGTCAACGAGTCCGAGTCGAACTTCGCCGCCCAGGGTGACGACGTGATCCTCTTCGGGCTGACCGCGGTCCGCAACGTCGGGCAGAACGTGGTGGACTCGATCATCAGGTGCCGCAAGGCGAAGGGGAAGTACTCCACGTTCCCGGACTTCCTCGACAAGGTCGAGGCGGTCGTCTGCAACAAGCGGACCGTCGAGTCGCTCATCAAGGCCGGCGCCTTCGACGAGATGGGGCACACCCGCAAGGGGCTCGTCGCCCACCACGAACCGATGATCGACAACGTGGTGCAGGTCAAGCGCAAGGAGGCCGAGGGGCAGTTCGACCTCTTCGGCGGCATGGGGGACGAGACGAGCGACGAGCCGGGCTTCGGCCTCGACGTCGAGTTCTCCGACATCGAGTGGGAGAAGTCCTACCTGCTCGCGCAGGAACGCGAGATGCTCGGCCTCTACGTCTCCGACCACCCGCTCTTCGGGCTGGAGCACGTCCTGTCCGACAAGTCGGACGCGGCGATCTCGCAGCTCACCGGCGGGGAGCACTCCGACGGCGCGATCGTCACCGTGGGCGGCATCATCTCCGGCCTCCAGCGCAAGATGACCAAGCAGGGCAACGCCTGGGCCATCGCCACGGTCGAGGACCTCGCGGGCTCCATCGAGTGCATGTTCTTCCCCGCCACCTACCAGCTGGTCTCCACCCAGCTCGTCGAGGACACCGTCGTCTTCGTCAAGGGCCGCCTGGACAAGCGCGAGGACGTGCCGCGCCTCGTCGCGATGGAGATGCAGGTCCCCGACATCTCCAACGCCGGGTCCAACGCACCCGTCGTGCTGACCATCCCCACGGTCAGGGTCACCCCGCCCATGGTCAGCCGGCTCGGCGAGGTCCTCAGCAACCACCGGGGCGACACCGAGGTGCGCATCAGGCTCCAGGGCCCGCGCAAGACCACCGTGCTCCGGCTCGACCGGCACCGGGTCAAGCCCGACCCGGCCCTCTTCGGCGACCTCAAGGTGCTCCTCGGCCCGTCCTGCCTGGCCGGCTGACAGCCGTCCCGTAACACCCGCGAGAGGGGCGCCCCGCCGACCGGCGGGGCGCCCCTCTCGGCCATCAGGCCCTGCGGGCCGTCAGTTGTGGCCGAAGCGCTTCTGGTGCTTGCGGGCGACGTCGGACGGGCTGCCCTGCGCCTGCGACTGCGGCTGGGTCTGCGACTCGTACGCCGTCGACTTGGCGTCCTCCGCGCCGCGTTCGGCGGCGGACGCGCGGTCGTGCTGGCTGCCCTGCTTGCGGTTCTTGTTCTTGGCCATGGTGCTGATGCCTCCTGTGAGGGAGAGGGATCCGGGGGGTCCAGAACCGCTGTCAGACTCACATAGCACCGTATAAGCCGCATGTTGGATCATCACTCAACGTGATTCGGGAGGTATCATGCGCCGTTTTGCCGATCCGCCACGCCGATGATCGAGTTCCGGACCTCAACCCCCTCGCCGTCGGGCAGACTCGAAGGAAACCCTGAGTGAGCGAACCCCGGGTGAGCACACCGACCCCCGCACCCGGGCCACGCTGATCCGCTCACGAATTCCCGGAAGAGGGTGGAACGCGTGGACCGTTGCGTCGTCCTGGTGGACGCCGGCTACCTGCTGGGCGCAGCCGCGAGTCTGCTGGCCGGAGAACCCGCCCGTTCCCGCATCACCGTGGACCACACGGCGCTGATCCAGGGCCTGCGTGAGCGGGCCGAGGCCGACACGGAACAGCCGCTGCTGCGCATCTACTGGTTCGACGGCGCCCCCGACCGCGTGCCGCAGCCCGAACACCGCCGGCTGCGCGTCATGCCCCGGGTCACGGTCCGGCTCGGGGCCCTCACCCGGAGTGACGGACGATGGGCGCAGAAGGGCGTCGACGCGGCGATGCACGCCGAGCTCACCGAGCTGGCCAGAAACCGCGCCTGCTCCGACGTGGTGCTCGTGACCGGCGACGGAGACCTGCTGCCGGGGCTCATGTCCGCGAAGGAACACGGTGTCGCCGTCCACCTGTGGGCCGTCCAGGCGGCCGACGGCGACTACAACCAGTCGGAGGACCTGGTCGCGGAGGCCGACGAGCGGCGGGTGCTCGACCGCGCCTGGATCACCAAGGCCGTACGCGCCAAGGAGACGGGCGGAATCTGCGCGCCACCGCCGGCACCCCGTCCCGAGATCGCGGCGATCCTCTCCGCGCCGCTGCCCGAGGCCGCGCTCGCCGCCTCGGCCGAGCGCGCGTCGGAGGCACAGGCCGCGGCCCGCAACGGCGCCGCCGCGGCGGACGGGACGGCCGCACCCCACACCCAGCCCCCGCCCGGCCACAAAGGCGTCCCGACCCCCAAGGACCTCGCGAGCCTGCGCGCGCCCGTGCCGCAGGCCACGCACCACTCCGTCCAGTCGCCCGTCGGCAACGCCACCCTGCGCTGGTCGTCGGACAGGGGCTGGGTGGAGCGCGGAGGCCCTCTGGGGGAGCCGTCCGAGACCGCGTCCCTGCCGACCCTGGCCCAGGTCACCAGCGCCGAGCAGCGCTGGGCGGACCGCGAGGAGGACATCACCACCGTCGGCGGGGACCCCTTCGAGGTCGGCCAGGTCTTCGCCCGGCGCTGGATGGAACGCCTCCCGGAGACGGTCCACCTGCAGAAACTCTCCACCATGTACCCGCGCATCCCGCACCGCATCGACGGCGAGCTCCTGCGGTACGCGGCACGCTTCGGGCTCCTCGCGCACAAGGACGACCAGATCGACGAGCACGACCGCTACGCCATCCGGGCCGGGTTCTGGCGGGAGATCGACGTGCGGGCGGCGGCCGAACACGCTCCCGCGGCGGACTGACCCGGGCGCCGAAAGGGCGGCACTGCCCGGCCCCGGGCGCAATCCGGGGCATCCGACCCCGTAGGCTCGTTCCTCGTGAGTACGGGCACAGCACAGGCACAGACCGGGACCGGGACCGTGTGCGCGGTGCGTGATCTGGTGAAGACCTATCCCGCCGTCCGCGCCCGGCGGGGCCGCGCCGCCACCCCCGAGGTGCGCGCCACCGACGGCGTCGGTCTCGACGTCCGGCGCGGCGAGATCTTCGGCCTGCTCGGGCCCAACGGCGCGGGCAAGACCACGCTCGTACGCCAGCTCACCGGGCTGATGCGACCGGACTCCGGGAGCGTCGAGGTGCTGGGTCACGACCTCGTGCGCCACCCCGAGCGTGCGTCACGGCTCATCGGCTACCTCGGACAGGAGTCCACCGCCCTCGACGAGCTGACCGTGTCGCTCGCCGCCGAGACCACGGGGCGGCTCAGGGGCCTTCCGGCGCGTGAGGCGCGGGCCGCGCGCGACGGCGTGCTGGAGGAGCTGGGGCTGACCGCGCTCGCCGGGCGCCCGCTGAACAAGCTGTCCGGCGGCCAGCGGCGGCTCGCCTGCTTCGCCGCGGCGCTGGTCGGCGAGCGGCCCGTCCTGGTGCTGGACGAGCCGACGACCGGGATGGACCCCGTGGCCCGTCGCGCCGTCTGGTCCGCCGTGGACCGGCGCCGGGCGGAGAACGGCACGACGGTGCTGCTCGTCACCCACAACGTCATCGAGGCGGAGACGGTCCTGGACCGGGTCGCCGTCATGGAACGCGGCAAGGTCATCGCCTGCGACACCCCGGCCGGGCTCAAGGAGCGGGTCGCCGGAGAGGTCCGGGTCGAACTCGTGTGGCGCGAGCGCGCGCCGCTGGAGGTCCCCGAGGTCGCCGCGCTGCGCGCCTCGGCTCAGGAGTCCGGGCGCCGCTGGGTGCTGAGGCTGGGGCCGGACGAGGCACGGGCCGCGGTGGCCGCGGTGACCGGCGGGGCCGCGTTCTCCTCGCTGGACGACTTCACCCTGGCCACACCCAGCCTGGAGGACGTCTATCTGGCGCTCGGCGGCGACGCGGCCAGGGCCACCGAGGGACTGGTGAAGGCGTGAACATGACCGTCAGCGTGTCGGGATACGAGCCGGAGTCGAACGGGAGCAGCGCCAGGTGACGAGCATCGTTCCCACGGAGTCCGCGAAGACGACGGGACCGAAGACGACGGGACCGAAGACGAAGGGACCGGCGTCGGCGGCGCCGAAGGTGCGGACCCCCGGCGTACGGACCGGCGGCGCCGCCCGCACCGCGCCCGCCGCCCTCGCGCCGAGGGCCAGGCTGCTGCCCTCGCTCGCGGCCGTCTACCGCGCGCAGCTCTCGCGGGCGCGGGTCGCCCGGATCCCGCTGCTGTTCGTCGCGACGTTCCAGTCCATCGGGATCATGGTGCTGATGCGCGGGGTCGTCGACGGCGGTTCCGAGGCGCGGGCCGTGGTCGCGGGATCGAGCGTCCTGGTCGTGGCCTTCGTCGCGCTGAACCTGCTCGCCCAGTACTTCGGCCGGCTCCGGGCCGACGGCGGCCTCGACCACTACGCCACCCTGCCGGTGCCGCCCGCCGCGGTCGTGCTGGGGGCGGCGGGCGCGTACGCCTCGTTCACGGTGCCCGGCACCATCGTCACGGCGGTGGCGGGAAGCGCGCTGTTCGGCTTGCCCATGACCCACCTCTGGGTCCTCGTCCTGGTCATCCCGCTCTCGGGCGCCGCCCTCTCGGGGCTGGGCGCGGCGCTGGGCCTGCTGGCCCCGAGGCAGGAGCTGGCGACGCTCCTCGGACAGCTGGGCATGTCCGCCGCGCTGCTGCTGGGCGTGCTGCCGGCCGAGCGGCTGCCCGGCCCCGTCGGCTGGGCGCGGGACCTGCTGCCGTCGACGTACGGCGTCGAGGCGCTGTCCCGCTCCTTCGACGCCCACCCCGACTGGGCCGTCGTCGGCCTGGACCTCGCGGTGTGCGCGGCCGTCGGCGTGCTGTCCCTGGCCGTCGCCACCTGGGCGTACCGCAGGGCGGCCGTGCGCTGACCCGTTCCGCCCCGCCCGCCGGGGGTGCGGCACCGCGCGCGGCGGCGGGGACCTTCCAGCGGCCGGTCCGGTGAGGCGGTACGCGAGGCGGCCTGGCACGATGGCACCGTGACAGCACCGTTGACGCCGCCGCACCAGCCCCAGCCCCACGACCCGTGGCAGGATCCGCCGTCGGGGTCCCACGCCGTGCCCGGCGAGAAGCCGGAGGCGTCCGAGCGGCGCGGCGAGCTGCGGCAGGGGGCCGTGATCGCCGTGGTGCTGACGGCCGCCGGTGTCGCCCTCGGGCTGCTGTGGCTGCTGCTGGCGCCCCGGGTGCCCCTGGTCTCCGACGAGACGGCGGTGTTCCTGAAGAACAGCGAGGGCGAGCAGGCCATCGGTGCCGACGGCACGTTCGTCCTGCTGGCCCTGGCCTTCGGCCTGGTGTCGGCCGTCGCCGTCTTCCTCTTCCGCCGGCGCGGAGGGATCCCGCTGGTGGTGGGGCTTGCCCTGGGCGGCCTGCTCGGCTCCCTGCTCGCGTGGGGGATCGGCACCTGGTTCGGGCCGACGTCGGACGTGGTCGCCCACGCCAAGGAGGTCGGCAAGGGCGTCACCTTCGACGCTCCCCTCGAACTGCACGCGGTGGGGGCGGCGGTACTCGCCTGGCCCATCGCGGCGATGATCGTGCACCTCGGGCTGACGGCACTGTTCGGCCCCAGGGACCCCGAGCCCGAATGGGGCGTGCCCCACGGTGAGCCGTCACCGGCCGCGCAGGACCCTTCGGCATCGACCGCCGCCGGGCCCGCGTCGGCCTTCGGTCCGGGCCCTGTGAGCCCCGATCCCGACCACGGCGGTACGCCGGGACAGTGGCCCGAGCGCTCCTGACGGACGTCCGCGCGGGTCAGCCGCGGCCGATCGGGGCCAGGGCGGCGCCCGTCAGGGCCGCCAGGTCCGACGGCGACAGCTCGACCTCCAGGCCTCGGCGGCCCGCCGAGACGCAGATGGTCGGGTGCGCCCCGGCCGACGCGTCGAGCACCGTCCGCAGCCGCTTGCGCTGGCCCAGCGGGGAGATCCCGCCCCGTACGTAGCCCGTCGTGCGTTCCGCCGCGGCGGGGTCGGCCATGGCCGCCCGCTTGCCGCCCACCGCCGAGGCCAGGGCCTTGAGGTCCAGGGAGCCGGCGACCGGGACGACGGCGACGACCAGCTCACCGTCCACGTCGGCGACCAGGGTCTTGAACACCCGGTCGGGCGCGACCCCGAGGGCCTCGGCCGCCTCCTCGCCGTAGGACGGCGACGACGGGTCGTGGTCGTAGGAGTGGACCGTGAAGGCGGTGCCGGCCGAGGTCAGGGCGACCGTGGCCGGGGTTCCGCCGGACTGCTGCTTCCTGGACTTCTTCGCCACCGGGCCGGTCCTCGGGTCAGTTGGGGTGCGTGGGGGCGCGGGTCAGGTCGATCGCGGGCAGCGACGGCAGGTGCCGGATGACCGCCGTCTCCTTGCGCAGCAGCGCCAGCTCCTCGCGCAGCCGGGTCGCGGTGTCCGGCGCCTGGAGGAGCCGCTGCTTCGACGGCACGTCCAGGACGGCGGCGGCGGCCACGAGGTAGGACACCACGGACGGGTCGTCGGGCAGGTCCGCGCCGGTCGTCAGGGACCGCTCGCTCGCTCCCGCGAGCCGCTTCTGGTAGCTGAGGAAGGCCCGCAGGACCCCCTCGGCGAGGGCTCCGGCCTCGTCCGCGGCCTCGTCGTCCCCCTCGGCGGGCCCCGGGTCCTCGGGCAGTTCCTCGACCTCGGCCGTCAGGAACGGGCCGCTCGTGTCGACGGACAGCAGCCTGACCCGCGTGGTGCCGGTCGCCAGGACCTCGTAGCTGCCGTCGGAGCGCTCGCGGATCTTCGCCGCGTCGGCGACGCAGCCGACCCGGTGGAAGGTCTGGAGGGGATCGGGTCCGAAACCGTCGGCCGGCGCGCGTTCCGCGGGGGGCGCGGCGGACACGGTGTCCGGCATCCCGGTGGCCGTCGGCGCGATCTCGCGGCCGTCGCGGATGGCGACCACCACGAACCGGCGCGGTTCGTCCTCGTCGATCGCGAGCAGTTCGCGCATCATGGCGCGATAACGCTCCTCGAAGACGTTGAGCGGCAGCACGAGGCCGGGGAACAGCACCGCGTTCAGCGGGAACAGTGGCAGGCGAGCGGTGGTCACAACGGGCAAGCCTAATGGCCGCGGCGCCCGCTGTGTTCCGGCCTGCGCCGCGAGTACCCCGAAGACGCCGCCCGGAGCCGGACGTCCGCCCGGGCGTCGAGGAACCCGCCGAGCGCCTCGCCGGCCACCGAGGCCCAGGGGAACGACGTCGCGTACGGCCCGATCAGCCGGAACTGCTCCAGGGCCTCCGTCGTACGGCCCCGGGCCACCAGGACGTACGCGAGGAGGTTGCGGACCTCGGCGGGCCAGGGGTCACCGGCCGGGAACGCGGCGGACAGCCCGATCGCGAGGTCGGCGGCGGCGTCGATCCTGTCCCGCTGCACCGAGGTCGCCCGCGCGGCGGCCCTCTCGTCCCGCAGCAGCGCGAACGCGGCCCGCACCGGGAGCGCCTGCACCAGGGAGTCGGCGGCGGCGTCCTCGGCGGCCCGCTCGGCGAAGTCGAAGCACTCGCGGTGCGAGCCGTACCAGGCGGCCGAGAGGTAGCGCAGGGCCGCGACATGGCTGCCGTAGTGGTGCGGGGAACGGCGCACGGCCTGTTCCCACAGCGACTCGAAGACCGTGTGCGGGGCGTGCGTGCCGCGGGCGTGGTCGAGCGCGAGCCGCCACGGCACGGGGTCCCTGGGGTCGGCCTCGGCGGCCGCGGTGATCAGCGGACCGACCTCGCGCAGCAGCTCGGCGTGCGCGGGGGAGGCCCAGGCGCGGCGGACCGCCAGTTCGGCCTTGACGAGCAGGGCGTCCGGGTCGCGCGGGGAGGCGGCCAGCCAGCCGGTCAGCCAGCCGTCACGTCCGTGGGCGAAGGCGGTGAGCCGGGACAGGCGGCGGTCGCGGGTCTCCCAGTCGGCGGCGTCCCTGGTCGTGGCCAGGAGCTTGGCCGCGGGGCCGAAGTCGCCCAGGGCCGCGGCGACCAGCGCCGGCGAGAGCTGTTCGTCGGGGGCGTCGAGCAGCACCGCGTCGTCGGGGGGCAGCCCGGCCGCGTGCCCGGGGCCGTGCCGGAACGTGCGCGCGGAACTCAGCAGTGCACGGAGGGAGACCATGGTGCAGACCATTGAAAAGCGCAGGTCGGGGCGGCGCCAGAGGGCCGTTGTGAAGCTTCTGTGGCGAGTGGGAGGGTTGCCCCGCGCCAGGTCAAGAAAAAGCAAAGGAAACGTTCCACTTCGGCGTGTTCCCGACCGTACGGTGGTCGCGCACCGCACATCCCGCCGGGCGCCGAAAGGTCTTTCGACCCCCGCGCGGACAGGGAACCGCCCGGTCCGGCAGGGGGCCGGCGGTCAGCCGCGCCGCAGGAGCCGGGAGGCCCCCGCCGCCACCGTCGTGGCCAGTATCCACCCCAGCAGCACCAGCGCCGCCGCCGTCCACTGCCAGCCGCCCTCCAGCAGCCAGTAGCCGTCCTGCCCGAGATCGATCACCGGGACCAGCAGGTCCAGCGAGTAGAGCGCGGGATTCCACTGCGGATGCTCGCTCCCCTTGATCGACTCCGGGCTGTACGCCGAGAAGGCCACCGCCCCCGCGGCCCACAGCACGGCCATCCACACCAGGGCGCGGCCCGGACGGTAGCCGTAGGCCACCGTCCAGTCCTGCAGGTAGCCCCAGATCCTGCCCGCGAGCGGGAGCGTCTCGCGCCTGCGCCGCTGCTTGGCCAGCAGCACCTCGCGGGCGTCGGCGTCCTCGCCGCAGTTGCGCAGCACCGTCGCGAGGCGCTCGTACGGCTCCGGGACGTACTCCGGGGTCGCGGCCAGCACCCACTCCAGGCGCCTCGACAGCGGGAAGTGGCCGTACGGCACGAGGTTCTCGTAGACGAAGCCGCCCATCGCGAGCCCGCCCGGGCCCGGCCAGCTGGTCGACACGTCGATCAGCGTCACCACCCGCGCGCCGTTCAGCACGACCCGGCCCTCGCGGGGGCGCTCCGCGTTGAAGCGCAGCTCGGGGGTGACGATCCGGCGCAGCGAGAGCTCCTCGCGGCCGGTGAGGACGAAGCGCGCCTTGTGCAGGTCCACCGCGTCCCCGAACCGGCCGTCGTCCAGCCGCACCGCCCCCCGGCAGGTGAAGACCTGCGCCCGTGTCCCGCGGGCCGGGCCGCCGCCGCGCGCGATGCCGTACGGCGGTGTGGTGCCCTGGTTCCCCGTCTCGATGCTGACCCACGCCTCCGTCATGTACAGCGTCCGCTCCACGCTCAGCTGCGGGGCGTTCAGCGCCCGCCGCCCGTCCGAGGCGCGCAGCCTGCTGCCGCGCAGGCTCAGCGAACCGCCGACCTTCGCCCCGCGCAGGCTCAGCTCCCCGCGCGTGTCGATCATCTCGGCCTGCAGGTCCTGCGCCACCGACATACCGTCGCCGACGAAGGCGCGACCGCGCCGGTCGGGACCGGCGAACAACTGGTTGATCAGCAGATCCGTACCGATCTGGGCGTCCGTCAGCCGGATGCCGCGCTCGACGCGGCAGCGCGGCAGATGCAGGTCGCCCTCCGTGTGCAGCCGCGCCGCGTCCAGGCGCGGCACCGCGCAGCCCACCATCCGCAGGGTCGTGAAATGGCACTCCGGCAGGACCACCTCCTGCTCGAAGCGGCAGCCCGTCAACTCGACGTACGGCGAGACGCGGCCGCCCGCCAGGTCCAGCTTCCCCGTGATGCGCACGCCCCGGAGCTTCAGCGCGGCCACCCGTCCCGGCCGCGCCGCCGGCCCGCTGAGCAGCAGCCTCGCCACGGTCCTCGCGCCGACGCTCCGCTCCGGCCCCCAGATGTGCGGCGAGAACGGATCGTCGCGCACCGGGTCGTGGGACCGCAGATCGTAGGTCGTGCCGTTCCGGAACGACTGCCACATGCCCAGCTCCGCCGCGCTGAGCCCGTCCGGGATCTCGCCGTCGTGCGGCTCGGTCACCGCCCCACCTCCCGCCCGCGCGGATCGCCCGCGCTTCGTGCAGCCGTTCTTCCCGCTGTGTGACGACGTGAACGCTAACGGTCAGCAGTGACAGCCGGGGCATGTATCAGCCAGTGATACGGGCGACCGGGCGCCGTTACCGGTCTGAGAGAATTGGGCTGTGATCTCTCGAATCGATCTGCGCGGTACCGCCCTCCCCGAGGGCGGCGCCCTGCGCGACCTGCTGCCCCGTGCCGAGTTCGACGTGGAAGCCGCCCTGGAGACGGTGCGGCCCATCTGCGAGGACGTACGCCATCGTGGCTCGGCGGCAGTGATCGACTGGGGAGAGAAGTTCGACGGCGTGCGGCTGGACTCGGTCCGGGTCCCCGCCGAGGCCATCGTCGCGGCCCTGGAAGCCCTCGACCCCGCCGTGCGCGCCGCACTGGAGGAGTCGATCCGCCGCGCCCGCCTCGTCCACCACGAGCAGCGCCGCGCCACGCACACCACCCAGGTCGTCCCCGGCGGCACCGTCACCGAGAAGTGGGTGCCCGTCGAGCGTGTCGGGCTCTACGTCCCCGGCGGCCGCTCGGTCTACCCCTCGTCCGTCGTCATGAACGTGGTCCCCGCACAGGAGGCGGGCGTCGAGGGCATCGCCGTCGCGTCACCGCCCCAGAAGGAGTTCGGCGGCCTGCCGCACCCCACGATCCTCGCGGCGTGCGCCCTCCTCGACGTCGACGAGGTGTACGCCGCCGGCGGCGCCCAGGCCGTCGCGATGTTCGCGTACGGCACCGGGGACTGCCCCGCGGTGAACCTCGTCACCGGGCCCGGCAACATCTACGTCGCCGCCGCCAAGCGGCTCCTCAAGGGCCGCGTCGGCATCGACGCCGAGGCCGGTCCCACCGAGATCGCGATCCTCGCCGACGCGAGCGCCGACCCCGTGCACGTCGCCGCCGACCTGATCAGCCAGGCCGAGCACGACCCGATGGCCGCCGCGGTCCTCGTCACCGACTCCGAGGAACTCGCCGCCGCCACCGAGGCCGAGCTGAAGCCCCAGGTCGCCGCGACCCGGCACGTCACCGACCGCATCGAACCCGCGCTCGCCGGCCGCCAGTCCGCGATCGTCCTCGTCCGCGACATCGAGGACGGGCTCAGGGTCGTCGACGCCTACGCGGCCGAACACCTGGAGATCCAGACGGAGAACGCCGCCGCCGTCGCCGACCGGGTCCGCAACGCCGGGGCCGTCTTCGTCGGACCCTGGTCGCCCGTCTCCCTCGGCGACTACTGCGCCGGCTCCAACCACGTCCTGCCCACCGGCGGCTGCGCCTGCCACTCCTCGGGCCTGTCCGTGCAGTCCTTCCTGCGCGGCATCCACATCGTCGACTACACCCGCGACGCCCTCGCCGAGGTCACCCACCACGTGGTGACCCTGGCCGAGGCGGAGGACCTCCCCGCCCACGGCGCCGCGCTCAAGGCCAGGTTCGGCTGGAAGGTTCCGCAAGCGTGACGAACAGCACCAATGCCTGGGACGCGCTCCCGATCCGCGACGAACTCCGCGGGCAGTCCCCGTACGGCGCGCCCCAGCTCGACGTCCCCGTCCGGCTGAACACCAACGAGAACCCCTACCCGCTGCCCGACGCGCTCGTCGACCGCATCGCCGAACGGGTCCGCGAGGCCGCCCGCGACCTCAACCGCTACCCCGACCGCGACGCCGTCGAGCTCCGCACCGAGCTCGCCCGCTACCTCACCCGCACCGCGGGTCACGAGGTCACCACCGCGGGCGTCTGGGCGGCCAACGGCTCCAACGAGGTCCTCCAGCAGCTCCTGCAGACCTTCGGCGGGCCCGGGCGCACCGCGATCGGCTTCGAACCCTCGTACTCCATGCACGCCCTCATCGCGCGCGGCACCGGCACCGGCTGGATCTCCGGACCGCGCGACGAGGACTTCACCATCGACGTGGAGGCCGCGAAGAAGGCCATCGCCGAGCACCGGCCGGAAGTCGTCTTCATCACGTCGCCCAACAACCCCACCGGCACCGCCGTCGACGCGGACACGGTCGTCGCGCTGTACGACGCGGCCCAGGCCGCCCGGCCCTCGATGGTCGTCGTCGACGAGGCGTACGGCGAGTTCAGCCACCACCCCTCGCTGCTCCCGCTCATCGAGGGCCGCCCCCACCTGGTGCTCTCGCGCACCATGTCCAAGGCCTTCGGCGCCGCGGGCCTGCGCCTCGGCTACCTCGCCGCGGCCCCGGCCGTCGTCGACGCCGTACAGCTGGTGCGCCTGCCGTACCACCTGTCCTCCGTCACCCAGGCCACCGCGCTCGCGGCCCTGGAGCACACCGATACGCTGCTCGGGTACGTCGCGCAGCTCAAGAGCGAGCGCGACCGGCTGGTCGGCGGGCTGCGGGAGCTCGGCTTCGCCGTGACCGACTCGGACGCCAACTTCGTCCAGTTCGGCCGCTTCGCCGACAGCCACGCCGCCTGGCAGGAGATCCTCGACCGGGGCGTCCTGGTCCGGGACAACGGTGTGCCGGGGTGGCTGCGGGTCTCCGCGGGAACCCCGGCAGAGAACGACGCGTTCCTCGATGCGGTGCGCGAACTGAAGAAGGAGCACGACGCATGAGCCGCGTAGGCAGGGTGGAGCGGACCACCAAGGAGACCTCCGTGCTCGTCGAGATCGACCTCGACGGCACCGGCAAGGTCGACGTCGCGACCGGGGTCGGCTTCTACGACCACATGCTCGACCAGCTCGGCCGGCACGGGCTCTTCGACCTCACGGTCAAGACCGAGGGCGACCTCCACATCGACTCGCACCACACCATCGAGGACACCGCCCTCGCACTCGGCGCGGCCTTCAAGCAGGCGCTGGGCGACAAGGTCGGCATCTACCGCTTCGGCAACTGCACCGTGCCGCTGGACGAGTCGCTCGCCCAGGTCACCGTCGACCTCTCCGGCCGCCCCTACCTGGTGCACACCGAGCCGGAGAAGATGGCGCCGATGATCGGCGAGTACGACACGACGATGACCCGGCACATCCTGGAGTCCTTCGTCGCCCAGGCGCAGATCGCGCTGCACGTCCACGTCCCGTACGGCCGCAACGCCCACCACATCGTGGAGTGCCAGTTCAAGGCGCTGGCCCGCGCGCTCCGCTACGCCAGCGAGCACGACCCGCGCGCCGCCGGCATCCTGCCCTCCACGAAGGGCGCGCTGTGACCGGCCTCAACACCATTCTCATCGTCGTCGGCCTGTTCCTGGCCGGCGGCGTCTACTCCTTCTGGAAGCAGGGCATGCCCAAGGGCGTCGTCGTGCTCCTCGGAATCGGCTCCGTGATGTGCCTGGCAGCGGGCCTCCTGCGGATCCAGTGACTCCGGGAATGAGGAATCTGTGAGCGACAAGAAGAAGGTCGTCGTCTTCGACTACGGCTTCGGCAACGTCCGTTCCGCGGAGCGGGCCATCGCCCACGTCGGCGGGGACGTGGAGATCACCCGCGACTTCGACACCGCCATGAACGCCGACGGGCTGCTCGTCCCCGGCGTCGGCGCCTTCTCGGCCTGCATGGCGGGACTGAAGGAGGCCCGCGGCGACTGGATCATCGGACGCAGGCTGTCCGGCGGCCGGCCCGTCATGGGCATCTGCGTCGGCATGCAGATCCTGTTCGAGCGCGGCATCGAGCACGGCGTGGAGACGGAGGGCCTCGACGAGTGGCCCGGCACCGTCGGCCCGCTGAAGGCCGACGTCGTCCCGCACATGGGCTGGAACACCGTCGAGGCCCCCGAGGACTCCCGGCTCTTCGCCGGCCTCGACCGCGACGAGCGCTACTACTTCGTGCACTCCTACGCGGCGCACGACTGGTCCCTCGAAGTGACCAACGCCAAGATCCGTGCCCCCAAGGTCACCTGGGCGACGCACGGAGAGCGGTTCGTGGCGGCCGTCGAGAACGGCGCGCTGTGGGCCACCCAGTTCCACCCCGAGAAGTCCGGCGATGCCGGCGCCCAGCTGCTGACCAACTGGATCGAGACGCTGTAATGCCGAAGCTTGAACTGCTCCCCGCCGTAGACGTGCGCGACGGCCAGGCCGTCCGCCTCGTGCACGGCGAATCCGGCTCCGAGACCTCCTACGGCTCCCCGCTCGAGGCGGCCCTCGCCTGGCAGAGCTCCGGCGCCGAGTGGCTCCACCTCGTCGACCTGGACGCCGCGTTCGGCACCGGTGACAACCGCGCCCTGATCGCCGAGGTCGCCGGCGCGATGGACATCAAGGTGGAGCTCTCCGGCGGCATCCGCGACGACGCCTCGCTCGAGGCGGCGCTCGCCACCGGCTGCCGCCGCGTCAACCTCGGCACCGCCGCCCTGGAGACCCCCGAGTGGGTCGCCAAGGTCATCGCCGAGCACGGCGACAAGATCGCCGTCGGCCTCGACGTCCGCGGCACGACCCTGCGCGGCCGCGGCTGGACCCGCGACGGCGGCGACCTCTACGAGACGCTCGCCCGCCTCGACTCCGAGGGGTGCGCCCGCTACGTCGTGACCGACATCGCCAAGGACGGCACGCTGGAGGGTCCCAACCTGGGCCTGCTGCGCGACGTCTGCGCGGCCACCGACCGGCCCGTCGTCGCCTCCGGCGGCGTCTCCTCGCTGGCCGACCTGCGCGCGATCTCCCTGCTCGTCCCGGAGGGCGTCGAGGGCGCGATCGTCGGAAAGGCCCTGTACGCCAAGGCGTTCACGCTGGAGGAGGCACTGAAGGCGGTCTCCGCATGACGGACTCCGTGCGCCGTTTCTCCTCGGACGCCCCGTGGGAGGAGAAGTTCGGCTACTCCCGCGCGGTGCAGCTGCCGGGCGGCCTGGTCCTCGTGTCCGGATGCACATCCGTGGCGGACGGCGAGATCTCCGAGGGCGGTCCGTACGAGCAGGCCGTCGCCTCCTTCAAGGTCGCCTTCGACGCGCTGAAGCAGGCGGGCCTGGGCCGCGAGGACATCGTCCGTACCCGGATGTACCTCACGCACGCCCGGGACGTGGACGAGGTCGGCCGCGCCCACAAGGAGCTGTTCGACGACGTCCGCCCCGCCGCCTCGATGGTCGTCGTGGCCGGTCTGGTGGACCCTTCCCTCGTCGTCGAGGTCGAGGTCGAGGCCTACCGGGCGGGTGAGCGATGAGCCTGGCCGTACGCGTCATCCCGTGCCTGGACGTCGACAACGGCCGGGTCGTCAAGGGCGTCAACTTCCAGAACCTGCGCGACGCGGGCGACCCCGTCGAGATGGCCAAGCTGTACGACGCCGAGGGCGCCGACGAGCTGACGTTCCTCGACATCACGGCGTCCAGCGGCGACCGGGAGACGACGTACGACGTGGTGCGCCGCACCGCGGAGCAGGTCTTCATCCCGCTGACCGTCGGCGGCGGCGTCCGCACCCCCGACGACGTCGACAAGCTCCTGCGGGCCGGGGCCGACAAGGTCGGCGTCAACACCGCGGCCATCGCCCGCCCCGACCTCGTCCGTGAGATCGCGGAGCGCTTCGGACGGCAGGTGCTCGTGCTCTCCGTCGACGCCCGCCGCACCCCCACGGGCACCTTCGAGGTCACCACGCACGGCGGCCGCAAGGGCACCGGCATCGACGCGGTCGAGTGGGCGCACCGGGCCGCCGAGCTCGGCGCGGGGGAGATCCTCCTCAACTCGATGGACGCGGACGGCACGAAGGACGGCTACGACACCGAGATGATCGAGGCCGTGCGGGCGCACGTCACCGTCCCCGTCATCGCCTCGGGCGGTGCGGGCCGGCTGGCGGACTTCGCCCCGGCGGTCGGCGCGGGTGCCGACGCGGTCCTGGCCGCGTCCGTCTTCCACTTCGGTGACCTGCGGATCTCCGAGGTCAAGGACGCGCTGCGGGAGGCCGGCCACCCGGTGCGCTGACCGGAACGGGAGCGGACCGGGAGCCGAAGACCGGCGATCTCGCCGATGTCCGGGCCCGGGGTGCACCGCGAGAGTGGCGGCGTCAGCGAATGACGGCGCCACCCACGCGGTGCACCCTCCGGGCCCCGGACGACGGGCCGGGGGCCGGTGCGTGCGGTGCCGCCCCGACCGAGAGGATCCCCCCTCGTGCAGCAGCACCTCCCCTCCGGCGACACCTCCCCGCGCCACCGGATGCCGAGCCGCTCCCGTACGGTCAGGCTCGCCCTGGCCGCCGCCGCGGCCACCGCCGGCCTGGTCACCGCCCTGATCCCGGGCGCCCAGGCCGCGGACAACCCGTACGAGCGCGGCCCGGCCCCGAGCAACTCCAGCATCGAGGCGAGCCGCGGCTCCTACGCGACCTCGCAGACCACCGTCTCCTCGCTGAGCGTCAGCGGGTTCGGCGGCGGCACGGTCTACTACCCGACGTCGACCTCGGACGGCACCTTCGGCGCGGTCGTCATCTCGCCCGGCTTCACCGCCTACCAGTCGAGCATCGCCTGGCTCGGCCCGCGCCTGGCCTCCCAGGGCTTCGTGGTCTTCACCATCGACACGAACACGACCGTGGACCAGCCGGCCAGCAGGGGCGACCAGTTGCTGGCCGCCCTGGACTACCTCACCCAGAGAAGCTCCGTCCGCACGCGCGTCGACGCGTCACGGCTCGGCGTGATGGGCCACTCCATGGGCGGCGGAGGCACCCTCGAAGCCGCGAAGGACCGGCCGTCGCTCCAGGCAGCCATCCCGCTGACCGGCTGGAACACGGACAAGACCTGGCCCGAGGTGCGGACGCCCACCCTGGTCATCGGCGCGGACGGTGACACGGTCGCCCCGGTGGCGACGCACTCGGAGCCCTTCTACACCTCGCTGCCGAGCTCGCTCGACAAGGCCTACCTGGAGCTGCGCGGGGCGAGTCACTTCACCCCGAACTCCTCCAACACGACGATCGCGAAGTACAGCATCTCGTGGCTGAAGCGGTTCATCGACAACGACACCCGCTACGAGCAGTTCCTCTGCCCGCTCCCGTCCGCGAGCCTGACCATCGCGGAGTACCGGGGCACCTGCCCGCACACCTCCTGACCACGGGGGCCGGGGCCGGACCGCGCGTACCGCGGTCCGGCCCCTCCGCGTGCGCGGTCAGGCTCCGTCGCGGGAGAGGAACGCCGCGATGCCCGCGGCGAATCCGGGATCGCGTACGGCCGTCAGATGGTCCCCCGGGAGCACGGTCAGCTCCGCACCCGCGATCGCCGAGGCCAGCACGCCGGGCCGGGTCGCGAGAGGGTCGTCCGCACCGGCCAGCACCAGCGTGGGGACGGTGATCCGGTCCAGCGGCAGCGCGTCGCGGTGCACGGCGCGTATCTGCGCGGCCAGCGCCAGCCGGTCGCCGCCCGCCGTGTCCGCCAGGACGCGGAACGCCCGTGTCCGCTCCGGGGCGTCCGCCGCGTCCTCGGCCGTCAGCGCCGCCGACACCAGATCCGGCGGGATCACCCGGGTGTCGAGCCCGCCCACCTCCACCGCCCCCGCGCCGATCCCGCCCACGACGAGACGGCTGATCCGGGGGTCCCGTGCCGCGGCGAGGATCGCGACCACGGCGCCCATGGAGTACCCCGCAACATGGACCCGGTCCGCGCCGATCCGGTCGATGAGAAGCCGCACGTCACGGGCCATCAGCGACTCGCCGTAGTGCGCGTCGGTGTGCGGCCCGTCCGAATCGCCGTGCCCGCGCGCGTCCGGGGCGTAGACCCGGCGGCCCCGTGCCACCAGCGCCTCCACGACCCCGGGGCCCTCCCAGTTCAGCCGGGCGTGGACGGCGAAGCCGTGGAGCAGCACGACCGGGGGCAGGGCGCTGTCCGGGTCCCGTGACCAGGACCGGTACCGCAGGGTCAGGCCGTCGTGCGTGCGCAGTTCATCCGTCATGCGGCGACGCTACGGGCGCGCCGCCCCGGTACGGCGCGCGCCTGTGCCCGCGCACAGCGTCACGGCCGTCGTGTTGGGAGCCCGCACCGCACCGGCCCGCCCGGGAACCAGGAGCGGACGCGCACCTTCCGACGCTGTTTACGCGGAAGTAACGTCGATGAGGTGACCCCATCGACGACCGTGCACAGTCCGCCCCGGCTGTACGGCCGCAGCGGCGAACTCGCCATCCTGGACACCCTGCTGGGACGGCTCGGGGCAGGTGACGGCGGAGCGCTCGTGCTGACCTCCCCGCCCGGCCTGGGCCGCACCGCCCTGCTGAGGCGCGCCGCAGCCGAGCACGCGGGCCGGCACGGCGGGACCGTGCTGTACGCGGCCGCCGCCCCCACCGAGCGACGGCTGCCCCACAGCGGACTGCACGCCCTGCTGTGCTCCGCGCCGCGCCCGCTGCCCGACACGCTCCTGCGCTCCGGCGTCACGCCGGGCGGGCTCCTCGCCGTGCTGCGCGGCCTGGGGGCCGAGGAGCCCCTGCTGGTCTGCGTGGACGACGCGCACGCCTGGGACCCGGACTCACGCGCCGCCCTCGGATTCGCCGCCCGCAGACTCGGCGCGGGCAGCCGCGTCGCGGTGGTGATCGGCTCGGCCGACGAGACCGCCTTCGCCGGACTGCCGGCACTGCGTCTGGCCCCGCTCGACGACGACGCGGCCACCGCGCTGCTCGACTCGCTGACCGCCGGCACCGGCGACGTGGACCCCGTCGTGCGCAGCGAACTCCTGCGCGAGGCGGCCGGGAACCCGAGACTCCTGGCCGGTCTCGCCGGTCGCCTGACGCCAGGTCAGCTTGCGGGGCGCACGGCGCTGCCCTATCCGCTGCCCGGCGCCGAGAGCGTCCTCGACGCCCACGCCGAACACCTGGGCGCGCTCTCCGCGGACACCCACACCCTGCTGCTGCTCGCCGCCGCCGCGGAGGAGCACGAACCGGACGGCGCCGGGTCCGACGCGGCCCTGCTGCTGCGGGCGGGGGCCCGCGCGGGGCTCGCCACCGCTCAGCTGGACCGGGTGCTGTTCGCGCCCGCCGGAACGGCCGGGCCTCTGCAACGCGCGGGCAGCCGGGTGCACTTCAGTCATCCGCTGCTGCGCCGCGCGGTGCTGCACCGGGCGCCGCCCGCCCGTCGCCGCGCGGTGCACGAACTGCTCGCCGGCCTGCTCACCCGGCCAGGCTCGCCACCGCTGCCCGCCCTCGTCCAGCGGGCCTGTGCGGCACCCGGCCCCGACGCGGCTCTCGCGGAGGGGCTGGAGGCGGCCGCGGTCGCCCCGTACCCGCACGGTGAACGCTCCGCCGCGCTCGCCCGCGCCGCCGCGCTCTCCACCGACGACTCCCTGCGCGCGGCGCGCTTCGCCGCCGCCGCCGAGCAGGCGCGGCTGGCCGGTGACACCGGCCGGGCCCGCGCCATGCTGGCCCGCGTCGGCCCGCACCTGGCCGGGGGCGCCGCGCCGTACGTCCGCGGCATGCTCGCCCTGCGCGACGGACCGGTGGCCGACGCCCGCGAGGCGCTCCTGACCGCCGCCGGACTGCTGGCCCCGCACGACCCGCGCCGCACCCTGGACGCGCTGTTCGGCGCGGCGGAGGCGGCCTGGGCCATGGGGGACGCCATCGCCTACCTCGACGCGATGAACCGCGTCCCCGTGGCGGCCGCCGACCGGCCCATGGCCCAGTACCGCGCCGGCATGTGCGCCGTGCTGGCCGGCCATCCGGGCCGCGGCCACGCGCTGCTGCGGTGCTGCCTCGACTCGGCGGACCGCACCGACGACGCCGGTGAACTCCTGCGCGCCGCGGCCTCGGCGCTGGTGCTCGGCGAGGTCGAGGCCGCCTGCCGGGCGGGCGCCCGCGCGCTCGCCGCCGTACGCGTCCGGGGACCCGAATCCCTGCTCCCGCACGCCCTGGAGCAGCTCGCCTACGCCGAACTGCGCATGGGCCGGCACGCGAGGGCACGGGCGCACGCGCTGGAAGGGCTGCACGCCGCCCGGCGCACCGGGCAGCCCAACGCCGCGACCCACCTGCACGCCGTGCTCGCGCTCGCGGCCTCCGTGGAGGGACCGGCCGAGGCGTGTGCCGCCCACGCGGACGCGGCCCTCGCCGGCGCGGGACCGCACGGTCTCGCCCAGGCGGCCATGCTCGCCACCTGGGCGGTCGCCCGCGCGGACCTCGCGGCCGGACGGCCCGGCGAGGCGGCGGCCCGGCTCGGGCCACTGGTCAGACCCGGCCCGGGGACCGGGCACTTCGCCACCCGGATGCTCGCGGTGCCGTGCTACGTCGAAGCGATGGCGCTGTCCGGGCGCGCGGACGAGGGAGCCGGAGAGCTCGACGTGGCGGTCGGTGAGTTCGCGCTGTGGACCGCCCGCACCACCGATCCGCAGGTTCCGGCGCAGCTGGCGCGCTGCCGCGCCCTGCTGGCGCCCCCCGAGGAGGCCGCGGCGCGCTACGAGGAGGCGCTGGTCCACCACGACCGGGCCGGCGGCGACTTCGAGCGCGCCCGCACCCGGCTGCTCCACGGCCAGCTGCTGCGCCGGCTGCGCCGGACCCGCGAGGCGCGCGGCCCCCTGCGCGATGCCCTGGTGGGCTTCGAGCGCTGCTCGGCCCGTGCCTGGGCGGACCGCGCGAGCGGTGAACTGCGGGCCGCCGGGGAGGCGGTGGACGGCCCGGACCGCGGCGGGCCGGGCCCGCTGGCCGGACTGACCCCGCAGCAGCAGCGGATCGCCCGCTGCGTCGCCGAGGGGGCGACCAACCGCGAGGTGGCCGTGCGGCTCTCGGTGAGCCCCAGGACCGTCGACCACCATCTCCGCAACGTGTTCTCGGCGCTCGGGGTACGGTCCCGGACCGAGCTCGCGCGACTGCTCGACCGCGGGTCCGGGGCGAGGTTGCAGGACCGTGATGAGAAGAACCGCGCACACCCCTAGGTACCGACCGGGCGGTATGCCATTCTGCGGTCGTCAGGATCGATCGGTGTGCGCCCGCCCGCCCGGGGCCGGGCACACACCGGGGCCGGCCCAACCGCAGCCGGCCGATTCCCGGTGGAGGCCGCCATGCCGCAGGTCGTACGTTCACGGATCAGGGCGCTGCACGGACCGCCCCCCGCCCCGCCCGTGCCGCACCGCTTCCGGTCCCTGGCCGACCGCGAGGCCGTGGCGGTGCTCCACCGGGCGGCCCGCGTGCTGCTGGACGCGCTGCCGGAGCTCACCGACCGGCTGGTCGAGGCGCTGCGGGAGCAGGTGCCCGCCTACCGCGCCGCGATGGAGACCGAACCCGCCGAGATCTGGCAGGAGGTCCACCACTCACTGCGCCACAACATCGCCTCCCTGGTCCAGCCCCGGGAGTTCAGGGAGGCCGCCCACCGCACCTCCCGGTGGATCGGCGAGAGCCGGGCCGAGCAGGGCGTACCCCTCGACGCGGTCATGCACGCCTTCCGGATGGGCGGAGCGATGGTCTGGCAGGACCTGGTCGACCACACCGCCCGGCGTCACCCCGAGGACACCCGCCTGCTCGTCCATGTCGCCGCGGACGTGTGGAACTTCGTCGACGAGCACTGCGCGGTCGTCGCCGAGGCGTACCGGCAGGCCGAACGGCGGCTGGCCTGGCGCCGTGAGAACCGGCAGCGCCTCATGACGGCGGCCCTGCTGGACGGCACCGCCCGGATCGCCGACCTGCCCGACGCCGCGGCGATGCTGGGCCTGCCGGTGCAGGGACGGTACGCGGTGCTCGCGGCGACGGGCGCCCGCCGGACCCCGCACGGCGCGGGACGCCCGCCGCTGACGCTGGCCGAGGGTGTCCCGGCCCTCTGGCACACCGCGGGCGACGTGGAACTGGCCGTCCTCCCGCTCGGCACGGGCGCGCCCGCCGCGGACGCCGGCGCACCGGGCGGCGAGGACGGCGTGGACCGGGCGGCGGCGGCCGCGGGCTGCGCCCCGGCAGCCGCTCCCGGCGTGCGCGCCCGTTCCGACGCCGACGGCGAACTCGCCTCGCTGGCCGCCGGACTGGCGGCCCCCGCGGGAACCCGTGTGGGCATAAGCTCCGTCGTCGACGGACTCGCGTCCGTCGGAGACGCGCGGGCCCTCGCCGAGACGGCGCTCCGGGCCTGCCCCGCCTCCGGCGGAACCGTCCTGCTGGACGAGCACCTGCCCACCGCGCTCGTCGTGTCGTCCCCCGGCCTGGGAGCCGCCCTGGCCGACCGCGTCTTCGGGCAACTGGACGCGCTCGACCCGGCGGACCGCGACGTGCTCGTCGAGACGCTGACGGCGTGGCTCGACGCGGACGGATCCGCGCAGCGGGCGGGTGCCCGGCTGTACTGCCACCGCAACACCGTGCTGAACCGGCTCCGGCGCTTCGAGCAGCTGACGGGGCGTTGCCTGACACGGCCCACGGACGCGGTCGAGGTCTCGCTGGCGCTGGCCGCCCGGCGGCTGCTGGCGGACTGAACCCGCCCCGGGCGGCGCCGCGGGCGGCGGTCGCGCCGCACCCGACGGGGGCGCGGCCGCCGCGCTGTCCGGCACCGGGGCGCGGCCCGGGTCCGGCACGTCGCCCGGAGCCGCCAGGTCGTGACGCCTCAAGTCGACCCGCAGGCAGGGCGGTTCCGTACGCGCACCGGCTGTGCCGGCGCACAGATCCCCACCGCAGGTGCTGTACCCGCGCCGCGTCCCGCTCCCGCCCCCTGTGCCGGGCGTGACCCGGCTGCTGCCATGGCGCGCATGTCCTCCACTGCACACAGAGCCCTGCCGGCGGAGCGAGACCGGTGAGCGGCGCGATCGACGCGCGGTCCCTGGCCGTGGTCATCTTCCTCGGATTCGTCGCGGTGTCCCTGCTGTTGTGCGGGCTGGCCGCCGCGGACCAGGACGACCCGGACCACTTCTACGCCGGCGGGTCCACCCTCGGACCCGTCGGCGGGGGACTGGCCATCGCCGGGGACTACGTCTCCGCCGCCACGCTCCTGTCCACCACGGGTTCCGTCGCCCTCGCCGGCTTCGACGGGCTGCTGTTCGCCCTGGCGACGGTCGCCTCCCTGGCCCTGGTCATGCGGCTCTTCGCCGAACGCCTGCGCCGCAGAGGCGTGTTCACGCTCGGTGACTTCCTCGCCGACCGGCTCGGCGACGGTTCCGTACGCCGGGCCCTGGGGGTTGCCACCCTCGTCGTCCTCGCGCCCCTGCTGCTGGTGCAGCTCACCACCGCCGGGCACGTCATGACCGCCATGTTCGGACTGCCCGACGGCGCGCTCACCGGCTGCACCGTCGCCAGTGGGGCGCTCATGGTCTGCTACTCGGCCTTCGGAGGCATGCGCGGCACCGGTTACATCCAGATCCTCAAGGTGGCCGTCGTCCTCGGCGCGGTCACCCTGCTCGCCGGACTGGTCCTCGCACGCTTCGGCTGGTCCCCGTTCGCCCTCTTCGACGCGGCCCGGGCGGGCAGCAAGGCCGGCGGCGACTACGCGCGCCCCGGACTGCAGTTCGGCCACGGACTCGCGGGCGGGCTCGACCTGATCGGCTTCCAGATCACCCTGGTGCTCGGGGCGGCCTGCATGCCCCACATCATGATGCGGCTCCACCCGGTCCGCGACGCCCGGACGGCGCGCCGGGCCGGCGTCTGGGCCGTGGCCCCGGTCGCCCTGCTGTGCGCGGGCATCGTGGTCGTCGGACTCGGGGCGTCCGCCCTCGTCGGCCGGGACCTGCTGCGGGCCGCCGACCCGGCCGGCGGCACGGCCCTGCTCATGGTGACGGGCGCCCTGGACCCGGCGGCCGCGGGACCGCGCGACAGTCCGCTGTTCGCGCTCGTCGCCTGTGCCGCGTTCGCGACCACCCTGGCCGCGGTGGCCGGCATCACCCTGGCGGCGGCGTCGTCCGTGGCCCGCGACTTCACGGCCCGCCGGGGAGCGCAGGGCGAGGGTACGGCCTCGGGGCGGGAGATCCGGATGGCCCGCTGGGCCGTCGCCGCCATCGGGGCGCTCGCCGTGCTCCTGTCGGCGTACACCCACGACCGGAACCCCCAGGTGCTGTTGTCCCTGTCGTTCGCGGCGGCGGCCTCGATCCTGCCGCCCGTCCTGCTGTACGCCCTGTTCCGCCCGCGCTTCGACGCGCGCGGGGTGCGGTGGACCGTGTACGGGACGCTTCCCCTGATCGTGGTCCTGATGGTCCTGTCACCGGCGTTCTCCGGCACGCCCGTCGCGCTGTTCCCGGAGTGGGACTTCGACGTGTTCCCGCTCCAGACCCCGGGCCTGGTCACCGTCCCCGCGGGCTTCCTCCTCGGGCTGCTGGGCAGCGGCCGCGGCCAGGACGCCGCCGACGACGAGGCCCGGCACCGCCACCGCACCCGCCGGCCACCCGCCCGGGCCCGCGGCGGGGCCTGAGCGGACGGGCGGCGGCGCCCGCGCGCCGCCCCGGCCGTGCCCGTGGGGCCGGACGGGGCGGCCGTGGCCGTCCGGTCGCGCGGGCTAGAGGCCCAGCTCCGCCGTGTGCAGCCGGGCCAGGGCGTCCTTGTCCCCGTCCAGCTCCACCCGCGCGGCGTCCTGGCGCCCCGCGGCGAACAGCAGCAGCTCGCCCGGCTCCCCGGTGACCGTCACCACCGGGGTGCCCTTGTGGGCCACCACCGTCTGGCCGTCCGGGCGCCGCAGCACCAGGCCCACCGGAGCCCGGCGGCCCATCATCCGGGCGGTCTTCTCGGTGCGCGACCACAGGACGTCGGCGAAGACGGGGTCCAGTTCCCGCTGCGACCAGTCGGGCTGGGCCCGGCGCACGTCCTCCGCGTGGATGTAGAACTCCACCGTGTTGGCCGCCTCGTCCAGCTGCTTCAGCCCGAAGGGCGACATCCGCGGCGGCCCCGTACGGATGAGCTGGATCAGCTCCTCGTACGGCTTGGCGGCGAACTCGGCCTGCACCCGCTCCAGCCGGTTCTTCAGGGCGCCGAGCAGGATTCCGCCCGCCGCGTCCGCCCGGCGTTCGCGCACCACGACGTGGGCGGCCAGGTCCCGGGTCTTCCAGCCGTTGCACAGGGTCAGGGCCTCCGGGCCCGCCGCCTCCAACAGGTCGGCGAGCAGAAGACGTTCACGCTTCGCATGGGTCGACATGCCCGCCAGCGTACGGCCGCCGCACGGGGTCCGCCCAGTGGACGCACGGCCGGGCACCCGCTCCGGCGCGGCACAATGGGGCGCATGACCAGCGCGCCCGGCCCCGTACCCGCAAGCAGCCTCGATCCGGCAGTCGCCGCCCGCCTCAAGCGGGGTCCCGACGGCCTGGTCCCGGCCATCGCACAGCAGTACGACACCGGCGAGGTGCTCATGCTCGGCTGGATGGACGACGAGGCCCTGCACCGGACCCTGACCACCGGCCGCTGCACCTACTGGTCCCGCAGCCGCCAGGAGTACTGGGTCAAGGGCGACACGTCCGGCCACGTCCAACGGGTGAAATCCGTCGCCCTCGACTGCGACGCCGACACCGTGCTGGTCAAGGTCGACCAGACGGGCGCCGCCTGCCACACCGGCGCCCGCACCTGCTTCGACGAGGACGTCCTCCCGCTCACCGGGCCCCGGTAAGGTCAGCCGCCATGGATCTTGAGACCTTCCGCAAGCTCGCCGTCGACCGGCGCGTCATCCCGGTGAGCCGCCGGCTCCTGGCGGACGGCGACACCCCGGTCGGGCTGTACCGCAAGCTCGCGGCCGAGCGCACCGGCACGTTCCTCCTCGAATCCGCGGAGAACGGCCGCACCTGGTCCCGGTACTCCTTCATCGGGGTACGCAGCGCCGCCGCCCTGACCGCCGTCGACGGACGGGCCCGCTGGGTCGGCACGCCGCCCGTCGGCGTCCCCGTCGACGGCGACCCGCTGGAGACCCTGAGAGCCACGATCGAGACCCTGCACACCCCGCGTGACCTGGTCGACGACGGCCTGCCGCCGTTCACCGGCGGCATGGTCGGCTACCTCGGCTACGACGTCGTACGCCGGCTGGAGCGGATCACCGAGCACGGCGGCGACGACCTGAAGCTGCCCGAGCTCACGATGCTGCTCACCTCGGACCTCGCCGTCCTCGACCACGTGAACGGCACGGTGCTGCTGATCGCCAACGCGATCAACCACAACGACCTGGACACCGGGGTCGACGAGGCGTACGCCGACGCCGTCGCCCGGCTCGACGCCATGGAGCGGGACCTGTCGCGGCCCGTGGAGAACGCCCCCGCCGCCCTCCCGCCCTCGGAACTCCCCCCGTACACCGCGCTCTGGGGCGGCCAGGCGTTCCAGGACGCCGTCGCCGACATCAAGGAGCGCATCCGGGCGGGCGAGGCCTTCCAGGTCGTCCCCTCGCAGCGCTTCGAGACCCCGTGCACCGCGAGCGCGCTGGACGTCTACCGGGTCCTGCGGGCGACCAACCCGTCGCCGTACATGTACCTCTTCCGCTTCGACGGCTTCGACGTCGTCGGCTCCAGCCCCGAAGCGCTCGTCAAGGTCGAGGACGGCCGGGCCATGGTGCACCCCATCGCCGGGACCCGGCACCGCGGCGCCACCCCGCACGAGGACCAGGCCCTCGCCGACGAACTCCTCGCCGACCCGAAGGAGCGCGCCGAGCACCTGATGCTCGTCGACCTCGGCCGCAACGACCTGGGCCGGGTCTGCGCACCCGGCAGCGTCGAGGTCGTCGACTTCATGTCGGTCGAGCGCTACTCGCACGTGATGCACATCGTCTCCACCGTCACCGGGCGCGTGGCCGAGGACCGCACCGCGTTCGACGTGCTCACCGCGTGCTTCCCCGCCGGCACCCTCTCCGGCGCCCCCAAGCCGCGCGCCCTGCAGATCATCGAGGAGCTGGAACCGAGCCGCCGCGGCCTCTACGGCGGATGTGTCGGATATCTCGACTTCGCCGGGGACTCCGACACCGCGATCGCCATCAGGACCGCCCTGCTCCGTGACGGCACCGCCTACGTGCAGGCCGGAGCGGGCATCGTCGCCGACTCCGATCCCGTCGCCGAGGACACGGAGTGCCGCAACAAGGCCGCCGCGGTCCTGCGGGCGGTCCATACGGCCAACCGCCTCCGGGCCCACTGAGCCGGTAGGGGATAGTGGAGTCCGTGAGTGCCGTCCCCGTACCCCAGCCCCGTCCCCGAGCCGCCTCCGCGCCCGACAGCGCGGGAAGCCGCCGGAGCCTCGGCGCCGGCCTGCTCCTCGGGGCCGCCGGCGCGACCGTCGTCCTCCTCGCCTCCGGGCAGACCTGGGCCGAGGGCCAGGCAGCCGTCGGCGGCGGCATCCTGCCGCTCAGCGCCGACGGCCAGGACGTCACCGGCCTCCCCGCCGCCCTCGCGGTCGTCGGTCTGGCCGCCCTGGTCGCGGTCTTCGCCGTACGCGGCGGCAGCAGGATCCTCGTCGCCGGCCTGCTCGCGCTCAGCGGCCTCGGCGCCGGGCTGAGCGCCTGGGCGGGCGCTTCGGACAGCGCAGCCCTGGACGAGCAGGCCGCGCAGACGACCGGCGACACCGCGGCCACGGTCGAAGCGCTCAGCCACACCGCCTGGCCCTACGTCACCGCGGCCGGCGGACTGCTGATCCTCCTCGCCGGACTGCTCGCCCTGCGCTTCGGCCGCGGCTGGCCGGCCATGTCCGGGCGGTACGAGCGCGACGGCACCCCCCGCCCCCGCAAGGCCCCCCGCACCGCCCCGGACCCCGACCGTCCCGAGGAACTGTGGAAGGCCCTGGACCGCGGCGAGGACCCGACGCGCGAGGCGTGACCCCCGAGCCTCACGTCACTCCGCGCGTACGGGACAATGGCGGAGAGCTTTTTCGACAGCGTCATCCTCAGAGCGACATCAACAAGGAGCAACTCATGGCGGGCAGCAGCCACGGACACACCCCGGCCGCCTGGACAGGTGCCATCATCTGCTTCATCGGCTTCTGCATCGCAGGCGTCTTCATGGTGGCGGCCGAGCCGGTCGGCTTCTGGGCCGGCATCGGGGTCGTGGCCCTCGGCGGGATCGTCGGTCTCGCGATGAAGACCGCCGGTCTCGGCATGCCGAAGGAGTCGGCCGAGATGGCCGCCGCCCGGGACCGTGCCGCGCGGGCCCAGATCACGGCCTGAGGGCCGTCCCGTCGCCCCTGGCGGGCCACGGATCACTGGACACCCCTCGAGCGACGTCCCGGGGGACGGACACGACACGGAGAGACGCGGCCCGGACCGGGCTGCGTCTCTCCGCGTCTGCGGGGAGAATCACCGCGTGGACGCCTCAGCCTCTTCCGCCGCCCCCGACCCGGCCCCCGTACCCCGGGCGCCCGGACCGGGCCTGCCGCACGCTCCCGCCCCGGCCTCCCGGCCGCGGCGGCTGGCCGCCCCCGTCGGGGTCATGGCCGCCGTCGTCGCCGCCTTCGGCTACGTCGCGGCCGTCGACCCCAACGAACCGGGCCACTACCCGGTCTGCCCCCTCCTGCGGTTCACCGGGGTGTTCTGCCCCGGGTGCGGCGGCCTCCGCAGCGCCCACGCGTTCGCCCACGGGGACATCCCGGCCGCCCTGGGCTCCAACGCCCTGGCCGTCGTCGGTTACGCCGTGTTCGCCGTGGTCTGGCTGACCTGGACCGTCCGCGTGAGCCGGGGCCTGCCCCCGCGGCCGTCCGTGGCGCCGGCCTGGTGGTGGGGCGCCGGCGCGCTGCTGCTGGTCTTCACCGTGATCCGCAACCTTCCGTTCGGTGCGGCACTGGCCCCCTGAGTGCCCAGTCGGTGGGACGCACGGCCGCCGGATGCGGGCTCTGCGGCCTCCTGCGGATACCATCGACATGGCTGATCCTGTTCCTCATCACCGCTTCGGAAGGGGGCCGCTCGCGTGAGTGTGCTCGACGAGATCATCGACGGCGTCCGCGCGGACCTCGCGGAGCGGCAGGCGCGCGTCAGCCTCGACGAGCTCAAGGAACGCGCCGCGCGCGCTCCCCGGGCCAAGGACGGAGTCGCCGCCCTGCGCGGCGAGGGCGTGACCGTCATCTGCGAGGTCAAGCGCTCCAGCCCCTCCAAGGGAGCCCTTGCCGCCATCGCCGACCCGGCCGCGCTCGCCGCGGACTACGAGGCCGGCGGCGCGTCCGTCATCTCGGTCCTCACCGAGCAGCGCCGCTTCGGCGGTTCGCTCGCCGACCTGGAGGCGGTCCGGGCCAAGGTCGACATCCCGGTCCTGCGCAAGGACTTCATCGTCACCTCGTACCAGCTGTGGGAGGCGCGGGCCTACGGCGCCGACCTCGCCCTGCTGATCGTCGCCGCCCTGGACCAGGAGGCCCTCGTCTCGCTCATCGAGCGCGCCGAGTCGATCGGCCTGACGCCGCTCGTCGAGGCGCACGACGAGGAGGAGGCGGAGCGTGCCGTGGACGCCGGGGCGAAGATCATCGGCGTCAACGCCCGCAACCTGAAGGACCTCAAGGTCGACCGCTCCACCTTCGAGCGCGTCGCCCCGGAGATCCCCGACCACATCGTCAAGGTCGCCGAGTCCGGTGTCCGCGGCCCGCACGACCTCATCGCCTACGCCAACTCCGGCGCGGACGCGGTGCTCGTCGGCGAGTCCCTGGTCACCGGCCGCGACCCGCGGGCGGCCGTCGCCGACCTGGTCGCCGCCGGAGCGCACCCCGCCCTGCGGCACGGGCGGAGCTGACCCGACCCGTGCCCGCCGACCGTCCCGCCGCCCGCGTCCGGCCGGGCCTGCGCCCCGCCGGGGCGAGCACCCGGGACCCGCACGCGCCGCTGGCGCGCGGCTGCCGGCCGCGTGGCTGCCGCGCCCCCGCCCGGCGGGTGCACGGACGGCGCGTGCGGTACGTCATCGGGGACGAGCCCGGACAGGTCAACGGCATGCGATGGCGCACGGGGTCCGCGCAGTAGCGAGCCCCGGCCGTCGTATCCCCGCCCCGCGCGGGATCCGCACGACACACCCCGCCGGCCGTCCACCGGCCTGCGGGGCGCCTCGCCCACGGCGCATACGGTGAACCCACCCGTCGCAAGTCGAGGAGCACGTCGCATGTCGTCCGACTTCTTCATTCCGGACCCCGAGGGTCTGATCCCCAGCGCCGAGGGGTATTTCGGCGCGTTCGGTGGCAAGTTCATCCCGGAGGCGCTGGTCGCCGCCGTGGACGAGGTCGCCGTCGAGTACGACAAGGCCAAGGCCGACCCGGCCTTCGCCGCCGAGCTCAACGCGCTCATGGCCGACTACACCGGCCGGCCCAGCGCACTGACCGAGGTCACGCGCTTCGCCGAGCACGCCGGGGGAGCCCGCGTCTTCCTCAAGCGCGAGGACCTCAACCACACCGGTTCGCACAAGATCAACAACGTGCTGGGCCAGGCGCTCCTCACCAAGCGCATGGGCAAGACGCGCATCATCGCGGAGACCGGGGCCGGTCAGCACGGGGTCGCCACCGCGACCGCCTGCGCGCTCTTCGGCCTCGAGTGCACCATCTACATGGGCGAGATCGACACCGAGCGGCAGGCGCTGAACGTGGCGCGCATGCGGATGCTCGGCGCCGAGGTCGTGGCCGTGAAGTCCGGCTCCCGGACCCTGAAGGACGCCATCAACGAGGCGTTCCGCGACTGGGTCGCCAACGTGGACCGCACCCACTACCTCTTCGGCACGGTCGCCGGGCCGCACCCCTTCCCGGCGATGGTCCGCGACTTCCACCGGGTCATCGGCGTCGAGGCCCGGCGCCAGATCCTGGAGCGCGCGGGCCGGCTGCCCGACGCCGCGGTCGCGTGCGTCGGCGGCGGGTCCAACGCCATCGGCCTCTTCCACGCCTTCATCCCGGACTCCGAGGTCCGGCTGATCGGCTGCGAACCCGCCGGGCACGGCGTGGAGACCGGCGAGCACGCGGCGACCCTGACCGCGGGCGAGCCGGGCATCCTGCACGGCTCACGGTCGTACGTCCTCCAGGACGAGGAGGGCCAGATCACCGAGCCCTACTCGATCTCGGCCGGCCTCGACTACCCGGGCATCGGACCCGAGCACGCCTACCTCAAGGACGTCGGCCGCGGCGAGTACCGCGCGGTCACCGACGACGCCGCCATGCAGGCGCTGCGCCTGCTGTCCCGCACCGAGGGGATCATCCCGGCCATCGAGAGCGCGCACGCGCTGGCCGGTGCCCTGGAGGTCGGGCGCGAGCTCGGTGAGGACGGACTGATCCTGATCAACCTGTCCGGCCGCGGCGACAAGGACATGGACACGGCCGCGCGCTACTTCGGCCTGTACGACGGCGCCGACGCGGTCGTCGAGGCCGACGTGGCCGACGGAGAGGTGGAGGTCACCAAGTGAGCGGCAACCGAGAGCTCCTCGAAGCGAAACTGGCCCAGGCCGAGTCCGAGGACCGGGCGGCCCTGATCGCCTACCTGCCCGGCGGGTTCCCGACCGTCGACGGCGGCATCGAGGCCGTGAAGGCCGCCGTCTCCGGCGGCGCCGACATCATCGAGGTGGGCCTCCCGCACAGCGACCCGGTGCTCGACGGCCCGGTCATCCAGACCGCCGACGACATCGCCCTGCGCGGTGGCGTCAAGATCGCCGACATCATGCGCACGGTCCGCGAGACCCACGAGGCGACGGGCGCACCGATCCTCGTGATGACGTACTGGAACCCGATCGACCGGTACGGCGTGGAGCGCTTCACCGCCGAACTGGCCGACGCGGGCGGCGCCGGGTGCATCCTGCCCGACCTCCCGGTCCAGGAGTCCGCGCTGTGGCGCGAGCACGCCGACAAACACGACCTCGCCACCGTGTTCGTCGTCGCGCCGAGCAGCAAGGACGCGCGCCTCGCGACCATCACGGCCGCCGGCTCCGGCTTCGTGTACGCCGCCTCGCTGATGGGCGTCACCGGCACCCGTGAATCCGTCGGCGAGCAGGCCCAGGACCTGGTGCGGCGCACCCGCGCCACCAGCTCCCTACCGGTCTGCGTCGGCATCGGCGTGTCCACGGCCGAGCACGCGCAGCAGGTCGCGGCCTTCGCCGACGGGGTGATCGTCGGCTCGGCCTTCGTGAAGCGGATGCTCGACGCACCCGACGAGGCCGCGGGCCTCGAAGCGGTACGGGCGCTGGCGGCCGAACTGGCCGAAGGCGTTCGAAAGCGCTGACATCGCCCGTCATCCGTATGGGTGGACCTGGGACCGGGGAGGCGCTGACGTGCCTCCCCGGTTCGTTTGCGCGGTGTGAGCGAGAACCAAGACCGAAACAGGACCGCGCGCGACCGGCTCGTCCAGCAGCGCGAGCAGGACCGGGCGCGGGAGCGCCGCCGCCGCACGCTGATCGTCTCCACGGCGGTGGTGGGGGTGCTGGCGCTGGCCGCCGTGATCGGCCTGATCGCCGCCAACGCGGGCAAGGACGACCAGGACTCCGAGGCGGGGCCCGCCGTCACCCCGTCCGGGGCGATGGGGGAGGACGGGCTGGCCCTCCAGGTCGGAGCCGACGACGCCCCGTCCACGCTCACGATCTGGGAGGACTTCCGCTGCCCGGTCTGCGCCCAGTTCGAGAACGCCTTCCGCGGCACCATCACCGAGCTGGCGGAGAGCGGACAGCTCAAGGTGCAGTACCACCTGGCCACGATCATCGACGGCAACCTCGGCGGCAGCGGCTCCCTGCGCGCGGCCAACGCGGCCGCCTGCGCGCAGGACGCCGGCAAGTTCGCCGCGTACCACGACGTCCTCTACCGCAACCAGCCGGCGGAGACCGACGACGCCTTCGCCAAGAACAGCAGGCTGATCGAGCTGGCCGGTTCGGTGAAGGGCCTCGACACGCCCGCCTTCCGCAGCTGTGTGGAGGACGGCACCCACGACAGCTGGGTCGAGAAGTCGAACAAGGCGTTCACCGAGGGCGGCTTCGAGGGCACGCCGACGGCGCTCCTCAACGGCGAGTCGATCTTCCCGAAGAAGGGGAACGAGCAGATCTCCGACGCCAACATCAAGAAGTGGGTGGCCGAGGCCAACAAGGGCAAGAAGCCCGGCACGGTCGGGGCGACGCCCTCGTCGTCCTGAGCGCCGTCCCTGAGGTGCTGTTCCGGCCCGGCGGAGGGCGTGTCCCGCCGGGCCTCGTTACCCAGAAGTTGTCCGACGGCTTGCCGTACGTCCCGTCCGGCAGGGTAGCGTCGACCCCGTCATGAACTCTGCCTTCATTCCCAGCCCGTCGACCGGGGTGATCGAGCTCGGCCCGATCCCGCTCCGCGGCTACGCGTTCTGCATCATCATCGGTGTCTTCGTCGCCGTCTGGTTCGGCAACAAGCGCTGGATCGCCAGGGGCGGCAAAGCCGGCACCGTGGCCGACATCGCCGTCTGGGCCGTGCCCTTCGGCCTCGTCGGCGGCAGGCTCTACCACGTCATCACCGACTACCAGCTGTACTTCAGCGACGGTGAGGACTGGGTGGACGCCTTCAAGATCTGGGAGGGCGGCCTGGGCATCTGGGGCGCGATCGCGCTCGGCGCGGTCGGCGCCTGGATCGGCTGCCGCCGCCGCGGCATCCCGCTCCCGGCGTGGGCCGACGCGCTGGCGCCCGGGATCGCCTTCGCCCAGGCGATCGGCCGCTGGGGCAACTGGTTCAACCAGGAGCTCTACGGCAAGCCGACGGACCTGCCGTGGGCGCTCAAGATCAGCGAGGGCACGAACCGGGTCGAGGGCACCTACCACCCGACGTTCCTCTACGAGTCCCTGTGGTGCATCGGTGTCGCACTCCTGGTGATCTGGGCCGACCGCCGCTTCAAGCTGGGCCACGGCCGGGCGTTCGCGCTCTACGTCGCGGCGTACTGCGTGGGCCGCGGGTGGATCGAGTACCTGCGCGTCGACGAGGCGCACCACGTGCTGGGCCTCCGGCTCAACGTGTGGACCGCGATCATCGTGTTCGCGCTGGCGGTCACGTACATCGTGATCTCCCTGAGGGTGCGCCCGGGCCGCGAGGAGATCGTCGAGCCCGACCTGACGAAGGACGGCGCGAAGACCGGACCCGGCGAGGCGTCCTCGGACGACGCCTCCCCGGACGACGTCCCCGCCGAGGGCACCGCCCCGAAGGACGCCTCCTCGGACGACTCCGCCTCGCAGGAGAACACACCGTCCGAGGACGCCCCGGACGCCTCCGCCGACGGTGCGCAGGAGCCGGAGGGCGACGGAGCCGCCCCGCAGAAGGCCGACCGGAGCTGACACCGGCGACGTGTGAAGGGGCCGTCCGACCCGCAGGGGCCGGACGGCCCCTTCATGTCACCCCCGGCCGTCCGTGACGCCGGGCGGCTGGACGACGCCGCCCCGGGGACGTGCCCCGGCGGGTCCGCCCCGCCCGGCGTCTCAGCGGCGCCGGGCGAGGGCGAGCGTGCGCTGCGCGCTCGCCACCACCGCGGCGTCCACGAACCTCCCGTCCGGCAGGGCCTGGGCGCCCTCCTGGGTGCGGGACGCCTCCACGACCTGCTCCGCGGCCTCGACCTCACGCGATGTCGGGCGGAACGCCCGCTCGATGACCGGAAGCTGCCGCGGATGGATCGCCGCCCGGCCCAGCAGGCCGAGGCCCCGCCCGTGGGCGCAGGACGACCGCAGCCCGGACAGGTCCCGGACGTCGGGGAACACCGACATGACGGGCGGGGCCAGACCGGCCGCCCGTGCCGCGATCACGACACGACCGCGCGACCAGTCGAGTCCGGCGTCGTCCCGCACCCCCAGATCCGCCCGCAGGTCCGCCTCGCCCAGCGCGATCCCCCGCACGTCGTGATGGGCCCCGGCGATCGAGTACGCGTGCTCGATGGCCAGCGCCGACTCCAGCAGCGGATACAGCGGGACCCCCGGGGCCAGGGCCGCCACGTGGTGCACCGACGCCGCATGGGTGATCTTGGGAAGGCGCATCCCCGACAGCCCGGGCAGCCGCGCCAGGGCCTTGACGTCCCCCTCGCCGTGGACCCGGACGTGGACCGGGGCCACCGACGGGCCGGGCGCCGGAGGGTCGGAGAGCAGCTCCGCCGTCGCCGACCGGGCGTACTCCTTGCGGTCGGGCGCGACGGCGTCCTCCAGGTCGACGATGACCACGTCCGCGCCCGAACCGAGGGCCTTGCGGACCACGGCGGGCTTGTCCCCGGGGACGTACAGCCAGGTCAGTGCCACCGCCGCCCCGTTCACAGCGCACCCTCCTCCCGGAGTTCGGCGATCCTCGGCGCGGAGAGCCCGAGCGCCGTCAGGATCTCCTCCGTGTCCGCCCCGTGCGGCCGGCCCGCCCAGCGGATCGCCCCGGGGGTCTCCGACAGCCGGAACAGCACGTTCTGCATCCGCAGCGGCCCCAGCTCCGGGTCGTCGACCTCGACGATCGAGCCCAGTGCCCGGTACTGCGGGTCCTCCATCACGTCCCGTACGTCCTGGATCGGCGCGATGGCGGCCTCGGCCTTCTCGAACGCGTCCACGGCCTCCTCCCGGGTGCGCCGGGCGATCCAGTGCCCCACGGCCTCGTCGAGTTCGTCGGCGTGTTCGGCGCGGGAGCTGCCGGCACCGAACCACGGTTCGTCGATCAGCTCGGGGCGTCCCACCAGGCGCATGACGCGTTCCGCGACGGACTGGGCGGACGTCGAGACGGCGACCCAGTGCCCGTCGGAGGTGCGGTAGGTGTTGCGCGGGGCGTTGTTGCGGGAGCGGTTGCCGGTGCGCGGCTGGACGTAGCCGAGCTGGTCGTACCAGAGCGGCTGCGGGCCCAGCACGGTGAGGATCGGCTCGATGATCGCCATGTCCACCACCTGTCCGCCGCCGGTGCGGTCGCGTCCGGCCAGCGCCGTCATCACCGCGTACGCCGTGGCGAGCGCGGCGATCGAGTCGGCGAGCCCGAACGGCGGCAGGGTGGGCGGACCGTCCGGTTCGCCGGTGACGGCGGCGAAGCCGCTCATCGCCTCGGCGAGCGTGCCGAAACCGGGCCGGTGCGCGTGGGGGCCCGTCTGGCCGAATCCGGTGACCCGGGTGAGGACCAGGCGCGGGTTGACGGCGCTCAGCTCCTCCCAGCCGAGTCCCCAGCGCTCCAGCGTCCCGGGGCGGAAGTTCTCGATGATCACGTCGGTGTCCGCCGCCAGCCGCAGCAGGACGTCCCGGCCACCGGGGCTGGACAGGTCCAGGGTCAGCGTGCGCTTGTTGCGGCCGAGCAGCTTCCACCAGAGCCCGATGCCGTCCTTCGAGGGCCCGTGGCCGCGAGAGGGGTCGGGCTTGCGGGGGTGCTCGACCTTGATGACCTCGGCCCCGAAGTCCCCGAGCATCGTGGCCGCGAGAGGCCCGGCGAAGAGCGTGGCGAGGTCCAGGACCCGCAGGCCGGTGAGCGGCGGAGTCGTTCCGGGGCCGGTCATACGGCATCGATCTCGCTGCGGAACGGCATCGACGTCGAGGCGCCCGCCCGCTGTACGCACAGTGCCGCGGCCGAGGACGCCCAGGCCAGCGCCTCGGGCACGGACCTGCCCTCGCCGAGGGCCACGGCCAGCGTGCCGACGAAGGTGTCCCCGGCGCCCGTCGTGTCGACGGCGGTGACCTCGGGCGCCGGGAGCAGTACGGGTTCGCCGCCGCGGGCCGCGTACAGACAGCCCTTGCGGCCGAGCGTGATCACGACCTCCGGGACCTGCCGGAGCAGGATCTGCGCCGCCGCGTGCGGGTCCGCGTACCCGGTGAGCGCTTCGGCCTCGTGCTCGTTGGGGACCAACAGGTCGACAGCGTCGAGGAGTTCGGGCGGCAGCGGCTGTACGGGCGACGGTGTGAGGATCGTGTGCACGCCCCGTGCCCTCGCCGTACGCGCCGCCTCGGTCACCACGGCGAGCGGGAGTTCCAGCTGGAGGAGCAGCAGGCCGGCTGCGGCGATGGCGGCCTCCTCGCCCGCGCCCAGCGTGATCACGGTGGCGTTCGCGCCGGGGACGACCACGATCGAGTTGGCCCCCTCGTCGTCGACGACGATGTGGGCGGTGCCGCTGGGGCCCGCGGCGGTGTGCAGGAGGTCGGTGTCCACACCCGCGTGTTCCAGATTCGTCCGCAGCCGCGAGCCGTACTCGTCCGTGCCGACCGCGCCCATCATCACGACGTCACCTCCCGCGCGGGCCGCCGCGACGGCCTGGTTGGCGCCCTTGCCGCCGGGTACGGTCCGGAACTCGCGTCCGGTGACGGTCTCCCCGGGCACGGGCGCCCGGGCGACGTAGGCGACGAGGTCCATGTTGGTGCTGCCGAGCACCGCGATCGCTGTCATGGGCGGCGTACCTCCTGGTAGGTCAGTTCCGCGAGGGTGTCGAAGCCGATGGAGCCGAAGCCGGCGACGGATGTGGTGAGCCTGTTCTTGAGCGGTGCGGTCCACCGGTCGGGCAGTGCGTCGGGGCGGCCGGCGAGCAGGCCCGCGAGCGATCCGGCGGTCGCGCCGTTCGAGTCGGTGTCCCAGCCGCCGGACACCGCGCGGCAGACGGAACCGGTGAAGTCGCCGTCCGCGTGTGTGAGGGCGGCGGCGAGCAGTGCCGCGTTGGGCAGGACGTGCACCCAGTGGTGCGTGGCGTCGAACGCGGCGTGCAGGCGGTCCACGACCGCGTCGAAGTCCTGCTCCTCGCGGGCCGCGCCGATACCGAGCCGGACGGCCGCGGCGTAGCGGGAACGCGGCGGGACCACGCGGAGTCCCGCCGCGAGGCAGCCGTGCACGTCCGTCTCGCCGCCCGCCGCCTCGGCGAGCGCGGCGGCGGTGAACATCGCGCCGTAGACCCCGTTCGCGGTGTGCGTCAGCACCGCGTCCCGGTGTGCCTGCCCGGCGGCCGCGGCCGGGTCGCCGGGGTGCGTCCAGCCGTGCACGTCCGCCCGGATCTGGGCGCCGATCCACTCCCGGAAGGGGTTGCGGTGGCGTGCGGTGTCCGGTGGCTCGACGCCGTCGAGGAGGTTGCGGTAGGCGACGCGTTCGGCGGTGAAGACGCGTCCGGCGGGCAGCTCGGCGAGCCAGAGGCGGGCGACGTCGTCCGTGGTGAAGCCCGGGCCGTGGCGCTGGACCAACAGCAGGGCCAGCAGGGGGAAGTTGAGGTCGTCGTCCTCCGGCATGCCGTCGATGTTCTCGGCGAGGGAGGTGGGCGCGGAACGCCGGTTCCACGGGTACGCGGCGGCGAGGCCGGCGGGCAGCCCCCGGGCGGTGAACCAGGTGGCGAGCGGCCAGTTCCCGGTGGCGCGGCCGATGGCCCGGATGCCCTCCAGCGGGAGCTTCTCCACGGGCTTCCCGAGCAGACAGCCGGCGGCCCGGCCCAGCCAGGCGGCGTGGAGGCGGTCGGGTCCCGGGTCCACCGTGCCCGCCCGGAGGGCCGGCCAGCGGGGGCACGCGTCCCTGATCGCCGACAGCTCCGTCGGCTCGTCCCGGGCCGACGGGCAGTCCAGCCGGGCGAGTTCGTCCAGGAGTTCCCCGGCGAGCGGGCGCAGTCCGGGGGGCGCGTGCGGTGCGGAGGCACCCGCCCGCTCGGGGGCCGGGGACCCGCCCGCCGCGTACCACCTCTTCGCGATGTCCCCGGCGTCCCGGCCGTCCTGCGCGGCCTGGCGCAGCTCGTGGCCCACCAGGTCCTCGGGCTGGACCCAGGTCAGGCGCACGCTCACCGGTCGCCGCCCGCCAGCACGGCGAACGCCGCCTCGTGGGCCCGGCGCCGTGCGGTGTCCCGTGCGAAGACCTCGCGGGCGACCTCCGCGAGGGCACGGGCGGGAGCGTGCAGATCGAGGCGGCTGGCCTCGGAGACCGTCTTCACCCAGTCGACGGGAATGCCCTGCTCGCCGTGGAGCGCCCCCGCCAGGGCGCCGCTCATCGTGGCGATCGAGTCGCAGTCGCGGCCGTAGTTGACCGACCCCAGCACCGTGCGGCGGTAGTCGCCCCCGCCGACGAGCAGCATGCCGAGCGCGACCGGCAGCTCCTCGATGGAGTGCAGCCGGGAGGGCCTGCGGGCCCCGAGGGAGGGGTCGCGGTAGTGCGGGCCCACCGTGTCGAACGGTGCGACGGCGGCGCGCAGCGGGGCCAGCGCCGACTCGAAGTCCGTGTGTCCGGCGGCGGCTTCGCACACGGCCTCGATCGCCGAGCGGGTGCCGTCCTTGGCGAGCGCCAGCGCCGCCTCGACGACCGACTCCGGCGTGGCGCCCGGGGCGCAGGCGGCCGCGACGGCGGCGGCCAGGACCCCGGCGGCCTCCCGCCCGTACGAGGACTGGTGGGCTCCCGCGACGTCGAGCGCCTCCGCGTACGCGGCCTCCGGGTGGGCGGCGTTCACCAGGCCGACCGGCGCCATGTACATCGCCGCCCCGCAGTTGACGATGTTGCCCGAACCGGCCTCGCGGGGGTCGGCGTGGCCGTAGTGCAGCCGTGTGACGATCCACTTCTCGGCGAGGAAGATCCGCTGCAGCGGGAGGGCTTCCGCCTCCAGTTCGGGGATCCAGCGGGGCCGCGACATCAGGTCCGGCACGAGGTGGTCGGCGACGGCGTACGCGTCGAGGTGGCCGCGGACCGTCTCGTACACCCGCACCAGCGCATGGGTCATCAGGGTGTCGTCGGTGACGTGCCCGTCGCCCTTGTGGTACGGGGCGATGGGTCGTGCGGTGCGCCAGTCGTCGCCGTACCAGGGGCCGACGACACCGCTCACCCGGCCGCCGTGACGCTCGGCGATCTGCTCGGGAGTCCAGCCCTCGACGGGGCCGCCGAGGGCGTCGCCGACGGCCGCGCCGACGAGGGCTCCGGTGATGCGCTCATCCAGGGTGAGGGCCGTGACGGCCAAGGTCGCTTGTGTCGTTTTGTGTGCCATGCCGGAATTGTCCACCCGGGGTGACCGGTTCCGTGGCTGCCAGCAGCCCGGCGAGTTCGATCAGATCGGTCCCGGCCAGGCGCGGAAGGGCGCACCCGGCGAGCGTGCGGCAGGCCTCCCGCCAGCCCGCCGGCACCGCGCCGATCCCGCCCAGCGCGCCGGTCAGCGCCCCCGCGAGGGCGGGCGCCGAATCCGCGACCCGGGACAGGCAGGCCGCCGCCGGGACGGCCTGCGCGATCTCACCCCGCGCCGCGGCCGTCAGGGCCAGGGCGACCGGCACGGTCTCGGCGGCGGCGATCCCGTAGCTGTAGACGTGGTCCACGATCTGATGCTCCAGCACCGGGACGAGCGCGAAGGCCCCCGCCGCCTCACCGGCGAACTCCCGGGCCAGCCGCACGGCGTGGACGGCGTTGCGGGCGATCTCCGTGCCGTCGGGCAGCTGTTCGAGCGCCGCGTCGACCACCGCGTCGACGTCCGCCCCCGCGAGCGCCACGGCGATCGCGGCGGCGACCGCCCGCGCGCCGTGCACCCCGTCACCGTCCTGGGTGTAGCGGGCGTCGAACTCGGCGAGGTCCGCCGCCGCCGACGGGTCGCCGGGATGCACGGTCGCGAGCACCGCGGCCCGTACGCAGGCGGCGTCGTCGAAGTAGTGCGGGTTGTCGTGGCCGGTGGCGGGCGGCCGCAGCCCGGCGGCCAGATTGCCCAGCCCGGCCCGCACCGAGATCCGGGCCCGCAGCGGGAGCACGGCGGCCTCGACCTCGGGCGCGCGGGCGCTCGCGGCGGCCACCTTCGCGGCCAGCGCGTTCCACGACCGGTCGATCGCGTCCCGCATCCGCCTGCCGGGGGAGAGGCCGGGCGCGTGGTCGGCCGCCGCGGCCAGCACGGTCCGGGCCGCGAACGCGGCCCACTCGGCGTCGTCGGACGGCCCGAGCCGCAGTGGCTCGGGCGGCTGGTTGAGGGCGATGGGGACGGGGAGCGTCGTGGTCGCGTTCTGCTCCGCGAAGGTGTCCAGTTCCCGCGTGAGGCGCCGGGTCCACTCCGGCATGCGCGCGGCCCGGTGCCGCGCCGCGGGCCAGCCGGCCGCGTCCCCGGCCGCCAGGCCGAGCAGCAGGCCCTCGATCCTCGCCCGCCGGCCGGCGGTGTCCGGGGCCGGGCCGGCGGCGGGTTCGGCGGTGATGCGGATGGCGACGTGCGGGGCCGCCGGTTCGCCGGCGGCGGGGGACGCGCTCCCGGGCGCGGGCCGGTACCCGGCGGTCACCGGCCGGCCCGCCGGGTACGGGCCCCGGAGACGGCCGGAAGCGGAGAGGGCCCGCCGGGCGGTGCGGTGAAGGCGTGCTCCCGGTCCGGGGCGGGCGGTGCCCCCCGGCCCCCCGGGGCGTCCTCGGCGTCGTCCGGCGTCAGCAGCTCCGCGATGTCCAGCACGTGGTAGCCCCGCATCGACGGCAGGCAACTGCCCCGGACCGGCCCGATCGCCGACGCCCACGCGCGGGGGATCGCCGACGCCCCCTGCAGCGCCCCGGCCAGCGCCCCCGCGACGGCCGCCGTCGTGTCGGCGTCCCGGCCCATGTTCACGGCCATGAGCACCGCCTCGCGGAAGTCGCCGCGCGCCGCCGTGAACGCCCCGAAGGCGAGTCCCACCGCCTCCGGCGCCAGATCCGTCCACGGGTATCCGCCGATCACCACGGCGGAGCGCACGGCCCGCTCCCCGGTCAGCCGGTCCGGATACGGGCGCTGCGCGGCGGTGACCGCGCGGCGCAGCGAACGGGCGGTCCAGGAGTCCATCGGCACGACGGAGAGCGCGGCGGCGATCACCGACGCGAGGCCGGCCCCGACCATGGCGGCCGCCACCCCGGCCGCGACCGCCTGGCCGCCGTAGATGCCCTCGCCGTCATGGCTGACCCGGCCGTCCACCGCCACCAGGCGGGCGGCCTCCGCCGGCCGCCCCGCCGCGAAGACCCCGAAGGGCGCCGCCCGCATGGCGAGACCGTCGCTCCAGGCGTGCCGGTGCTGCGCCGAGATCGGCGCGGCGAGCCCCCTGCGGAGGTTCTCCAGCGTGCCGCGCTCGCTGAATCCCGCGCCCCGGAAGGGGCCCTCGTCCAGATCGGCGATCCAGTGGTGCCACGCCCGCTCGACGTGCGAGACGGTCAGCGCGGAGCCGTGCCGGGCCAGCAGCAGCCCGGAGAAGATCGCGTACTCGGTGTCGTCGGTGCCGGCCGGGTCGTCGCTGACGAAGCCCTCGATGCGGCCCCAGCGCCGACGGATCTCGGACGGCCGCAGGTTCTCCGCCGGGGCGCCGAGCGCGTCACCGACCGCGAGCCCCAGCAGCGCCCCCCGCGCCCGGTCGCCCCTGCCCGCCGTCGGGCCGTCCGCCGTCAGCTCCATCGTCTCGCCCCTTCGCTCGCATCCGTCACACGCACCCGTCACCCGCACCGGAGCCACCGGACGAACCGGATGGACCCGGATACGGATGGACCCGGATAGGAGGGGATTCCACGCGGGGGCGGAAGAGAGGCGTTCACCGCGGATAAATCGGCCGCCCGGGTGACGCTCCCGGAGCAGGTAAGTTCGGCCTTCCTTGCTGGCGGGAGGCCTTTTTCGTGCGTACTTTCGAGTATGCGGAGCGGAGTGAGACGTTCGGGGCCCGCTCCCGGAAAAGGGGAGAGCTGTGTCCATCATCGAGACCGACGCCGTACTGCACGAGGCACACCGGGACAACCACACCCACCGTGACGTCAACGGCGGCTGGCTGCGTCCCGCGGTCTTCGGGGCCATGGACGGCCTGGTCTCCAACCTCGCGCTGATGACGGGTGTCGCCGGCGGTGCGGTCTCCCACCAGACCATCGTGATCACGGGCCTCGCGGGACTGGCCGCCGGTGCCTTCTCGATGGCCGCGGGGGAGTACACCTCCGTCGCCTCGCAGCGCGAACTCGTCGAGGCGGAGCTCGCCGTCGAGCGCCGGGAGCTGCGCAGGCACCCCGCCGACGAGATGGAGGAGCTCGCCTCCCTGTACGAGTCCCGGGGCGTCGAGCCCCTGCTCGCCCGCGAGGTCGCCCGGCAGCTGTCCAGGGACCCCGAGCAGGCCCTGGAGATCCACGCCCGCGAGGAGCTGGGCATCGACCCGGGGGACCTGCCCTCCCCGCTGGTCGCCGCCGTGTCGTCCTTCGGCGCCTTCGCCCTGGGCGCGCTGCTCCCGGTGCTGCCCTTCCTCCTCGGCGCCACGCAGCTGTGGCCCGCCGTGCTGCTCGCCCTCGTCGGCCTGTTCGGCTGCGGGGCGGTGGTGGCCAGGGTGACCGCCCGCAGCTGGTGGTTCAGCGGCCTGCGCCAGCTCCTGCTCGGCGGGGCGGCCGCCGCGCTCACGTACGGGCTGGGCACCCTGTTCGGCGTAGCCGCGGGCTGACGCCGCTCCCGCCGGACCGGGACGCTCCGGCGGGCGGACGCGCCCCGGTCCCGCCGCCGCCCGCGGGCGTTCCCGCCCCGAGGTGCGGGACTTTGCGCGCGTCCTGCGGCGTTGCACAGGTGTGACGTACGTCTTGGCGCACGTCACTGGGCCTACGGGTGAGCGGCCCGTAAGGTGAGACGCTATGCAGTGCTACACATAAGTAGCCGTTACCCGGCGGTTTCGATTCCATGACCGGCGGGCAAGAGCCGTAGACATCGCGGGCAACGACGCTCGCTCTCTGCGGTCTCCCAGGACAGTGATCCACCATGATCCGTCCCCTCGTGACCCACCGGCACCGCACCTTCGCGGTGTCCGCATGCTGGAACGTCCTATCCGCTTTTTGAGAAGCGTTCCATCATGTAACCTGCACGAAATTTCGCAGAGGGCCAACGTCGTCCCTCGGCACAGCACATGCCACGACGACGACGGGAGTGCCGATGCGCATCCACGCCTGGTCGCCCATGGACGGTCGCCCCGCCCAGCAGGGGATGTACGACCCCCGTAACGAGCACGACGCCTGCGGCGTCGGGTTCGTGGCCACTCTGACCGGTGTGGCCAGCCATGAGCTGGTCGAGCAGGCGCTGACCGTACTGCGCAACCTCGAACACCGCGGCGCCACAGGATCCGAGCCCGACTCGGGCGACGGCGCCGGCATCCTCCTCCAGGTCCCGGACGCCTTCCTCCGCGAAGAGGCCGGTTTCGACCTCCCCGAGGCCGGCTCGTACGCCGTCGGCATCGCCTTCCTGCCGGCCGACGACTCCACCGACGCCGTCCAGCAGATCGAGAAGATCGCGGCCGAAGAGGGCCTCGACGTCCTCGGCTGGCGCCAGGTCCCGGTCACGCCGGACATCCTCGGCAACGGCGCCCGCGCCGTCATGCCGGAATTCCGCCAGCTGTTCGTCGCCGACCGCACGAGCACCGGCATCGCCCTGGACCGCAAGGCCTTCGTGCTGCGCAAGCGCGCCGAGCGTGAGGCCGGGGTGTACTTCCCCTCGCTCTCCGCACGCACGATCGTCTACAAGGGCATGCTCACCACCGGTCAGCTGGAGCCGTTCTTCCCGGACCTCTCCGACCGCCGCTTCGCCACCGCGGTCGCGCTGGTCCACTCCCGCTTCTCCACCAACACCTTCCCGAGCTGGCCGCTCGCCCACCCCTACCGCTTCGTCGCGCACAACGGCGAGATCAACACGGTCAAGGGCAACCGCAACTGGATGAAGGCCCGCGAGTCCCAGCTGGCCTCCGGCCTCTTCGGCGAGGCACAGCTCGACCGGATCTTCCCCGTCTGCACCCCCGACGCCTCCGACTCGGCCTCCTTCGACGAGGTCCTGGAGCTGCTCCACCTCGGCGGCCGCTCGCTGCCCCACTCGGTGCTGATGATGGTCCCCGAGGCGTGGGAGAACCACGCCTCCATGACCCCGGCCCGCCGCGCGTTCTACCAGTACCACTCCACGATGATGGAGCCCTGGGACGGACCCGCCTGCGTCACCTTCACCGACGGCACCCAGGTCGGCGCGGTCCTCGACCGCAACGGTCTGCGCCCCGGCCGCTACTGGGTCACCGACGACGGGCTCGTCGTCCTGTCCTCCGAGGTCGGCGTCCTGGACATCGACCCGGCCAAGGTCGTCCGCAAGGGCCGCCTCCAGCCCGGCCGGATGTTCCTCGTCGACACCGCCGAGCACCGCATCATCGAGGACGACGAGATCAAGGCGTCCCTGGCCGCCGAGCACCCGTACGAGGAGTGGCTGGAAACCGGCGAGATCGAGCTCGAGGACCTCCCCGAGCGCGAACACATCGTCCACACCCACGCCTCGGTCACCCGCCGCCAGCAGACCTTCGGCTACACCGAGGAAGAGCTTCGCGTCCTCCTCGCCCCGATGGCCCGCACCGCCGGCGAACCCCTCGGCTCCATGGGCACCGACTCGCCGATCGCCGCGCTGTCCGAGCGCCCCCGGCTGCTCTTCGACTACTTCACCCAGCTCTTCGCCCAGGTCACCAACCCCCCGCTGGACGCCATCCGCGAGGAGCTCGTGACCTCACTGCGCTCCTCGTTGGGCCCCCAGGGCAACATCCTGGAGCCGACCGCCGCCACGTGCCGCAGCGTCACGCTGCCGTTCCCGGTGATCGACAACGACGAGCTCGCCAAGCTGATACACATCAACGCCGACGGCGACATGCCGGGAATGAAGGCGGCCACCCTGGCCGGCCTCTACCGCGTCAGCGGCGGCGGCGAGGCCCTGGCCGCCCGGATCGAGCAGATCTGCGCCGAGGTCGACGCCGCCATGGAGGACGGTGCCCGCATCATCGTCCTGTCCGACCGGCACTCCGACGCCGAGCACGCGCCGATCCCGTCGCTGCTCCTCACCTCCGCCGTCCACCACCACCTCATCCGCACCAAGCAGCGCACCCAGGTCGGGCTGCTGGTCGAGGCCGGTGACGTCCGCGAGGTCCACCACGTCGCGCTGCTCATCGGCTACGGCGCCGCGGCCGTCAACCCGTACCTCGCGATGGAGTCCGTCGAGGACCTCGTCCGCGCCGGCACGTTCATCGAGGGCATCGAGCCCGAGCTGGCCATCCGCAACCTGATCTACGCGCTCGGCAAGGGCGTCCTGAAGGTCATGTCCAAGATGGGCATCTCGACCGTCGCCTCCTACCGCGGCGCGCAGGTCTTCGAGGCCGTCGGCCTGGACGAGGCGTTCGTCGCCCAGTACTTCAACGGCACCGCCACCAAGATCGGCGGCGCCGGACTCGACGTCGTCGCCAAGGAGGTCGCCGCCCGGCACGCCAAGGCGTACCCCGCCTCCGGCATCTCCGCCTCGCACCGCGCGCTGGAGATCGGCGGCGAGTACCAGTGGCGCCGTGAGGGCGAGCCGCACCTCTTCGACCCGGACACGGTCTTCCGCCTCCAGCACGCCACCCGCAACCGCCGGTACGACATCTTCAAGAAGTACACCGGCCGGGTCAACGAGCAGTCCGAGCGCCTCATGACGCTGCGCGGCCTGTTCGGGTTCAAGAGCGGCCGCGAGCCGATCTCCATCGACCAGGTCGAGTCCGCCTCCGAGATCGTCAAGCGCTTCTCCACCGGCGCCATGTCGTACGGCTCCATCTCGCAGGAGGCGCACGAGACCCTCGCGATCGCCATGAACCAGCTGGGCGGCAAGTCCAACACCGGCGAGGGCGGCGAGGACGCCGAGCGCCTGTACGACCCGGCCCGCCGCTCGTCCATCAAGCAGGTCGCCTCCGGCCGCTTCGGTGTGACCAGCGAGTACCTGGTCAACGCGGACGACATCCAGATCAAGATGGCGCAGGGCGCCAAGCCCGGCGAGGGCGGCCAGCTGCCCGGCCACAAGGTCTACCCGTGGGTCGCCAAGACCCGGCACTCCACCCCGGGTGTCGGCCTGATCTCGCCCCCGCCGCACCACGACATCTACTCCATCGAGGATCTGGCCCAGCTGATCCACGACCTGAAGAACGCCAACCCGGCGGCCCGCATCCACGTGAAGCTGGTCTCCGAGGTCGGTGTCGGCACGGTCGCGGCCGGTGTCTCCAAGGCCCACGCGGACGTCGTCCTCATCTCCGGCCACGACGGCGGTACGGGCGCCTCGCCCCTCACCTCCCTCAAGCACGCGGGCGGCCCCTGGGAGCTCGGCCTCGCCGAGACCCAGCAGACCCTGCTGCTCAACGGCCTGCGCGACCGCATCGTCGTGCAGACCGACGGCCAGCTCAAGACCGGCCGCGACGTCGTCATCGCCGCGCTGCTGGGCGCCGAGGAGTTCGGTTTCGCGACCGCGCCGCTCGTCGTCTCCGGCTGCGTCATGATGCGCGTCTGCCACCTCGACACGTGCCCGGTCGGCATCGCCACCCAGAACCCCGTCCTGCGCGAGCGGTTCTCCGGCAAGGCCGAGTACATCGTCAACTTCTTCGAGTTCATCGCCGAAGAGGTCCGCGAGATCCTCGCCGAGCTCGGCTTCCGCACGATCGAGGAGGCCGTCGGCCACGCCGAACTCCTCGACACCGAGCGGGCCGTCACGCACTGGAAGGCCCAGGGCCTCGACCTCGCGCCCCTCTTCCACGTGCCCGAGCTCCCCGAGGGCGCGGTGCGCCACCAGATCGCCGAGCAGGACCACGGCCTGGCCAAGGCGCTCGACAACGAGCTCATCAAGCTCGCCGCCGACGCCCTCGGTGCCGACAGCGCCGAGGCGGCCCAGCCCGTCCGCGCGCAGATCGCGATCCGCAACATCAACCGGACCGTCGGCACCATGCTCGGCCACGAGGTGACCCGGAAGTTCGGCGGTGCGGGCCTGCCCGAGGACACCATCGACATCACCTTCACCGGGTCCGCGGGGCAGTCCTTCGGCGCGTTCGTGCCGCGCGGTGTGACGCTGCGGCTGGAGGGCGACGCCAACGACTACGTCGGCAAGGGCCTCTCCGGCGGCCGCGTCATCGTCCGCCCGGACCGCGGCGCCGACCACCTCGCCGAGTACTCCACCATCGCCGGCAACACCATCGGCTACGGCGCGACCGGCGGCGAACTCTTCCTCCGCGGCCGGACCGGCGAGCGCTTCTGCGTCCGCAACTCCGGTGCCACGGTCGTCTCGGAGGGCGTGGGCGACCACGGCTGCGAGTACATGACCGGCGGACACGCCGTCGTCCTCGGCGAGACCGGACGCAACTTCGCGGCCGGCATGTCCGGCGGCATCGCGTACGTCATCGACCTCGACCTCGACAACGTCAACACCGGCAACGTCGGCGCCGTCGAGACGCTGGACGACACCGACAGGCAGTGGCTGCACGACGTCGTGCGCCGCCACCAGGAGGAGACCGGGTCCACGGTCGCCGAGAAGCTGCTGGCCGACTGGGACACCGCGGTCACCCGCTTCAGCAAGATCATCCCGTCCACCTACAAGGCAGTGCTCGCCGCCAAGGACGCCGCTGAGCTCGCCGGTCTCTCCGAGCAGGAGACCACCGAGAAGATGATGGAGGCGGCGACCAATGGCTGACCCCAAGGGCTTCCTGACCACCGGACGCGAGGTCGCCCAGACCCGCCCCGTCGGCGAGCGCGTCAAGGACTGGAACGAGGTCTACGTTCCGGGCTCGCTGCTCCCGATCATCAGCAAGCAGGCCGGCCGCTGCATGGACTGCGGCATCCCGTTCTGCCACAACGGCTGTCCCCTCGGAAACCTCATCCCCGAGTGGAACGACTACGCCTACCGCGAGGACTGGTCGGCGGCGTCCGAGCGCCTGCACGCCACGAACAACTTCCCGGAGTTCACGGGGCGCCTGTGCCCCGCCCCGTGCGAGTCGGCGTGCGTCCTCGGCATCAACCAGCCGGCCGTCACCATCAAGAACGTCGAGGTCTCCATCATCGACAAGGCGTGGGACAGCGGCGACGTCACCCCGCAGCCGCCCGAGCGCCTCTCCGGCAAGACCGTCGCCGTCATCGGCTCCGGACCGGCGGGTCTCGCCGCCGCCCAGCAGCTGACCCGGGCCGGTCACACGGTCGCCGTCTTCGAGCGCGCGGACCGCATCGGGGGACTCCTCCGCTACGGCATCCCCGAGTTCAAGATGGAGAAGTCGCACATCAACCGCCGCATCGAGCAGATGCGCGCGGAGGGCACCAAGTTCCGCACGGAGGTGGAGATCGGCAAGGACATCGACGCCGCCAAGCTCCGCCGCCGCTACGACGCGGTCGTCATCGCCGCCGGTGCCACCGTCTCCCGCGACCTGCCCGTCCCGGGCCGTGAGCTGAACGGCGTGCACTTCGCGATGGAGTACCTCCCGCTGGCCAACAAGGTGCAGGAGGGTGACCTGACGGTCTCCCCGATCACCGCCGAGGGCAAGCACGTCGTCGTCATCGGCGGTGGCGACACCGGCGCCGACTGCGTCGGCACCGCCCACCGGCAGGGCGCGGCCTCCGTCACCCAGCTGGAGATCATGCCCCGGCCCGGCGAGGAGCGGAACGCCAACCAGCCCTGGCCGACCTTCCCGATGCTCTACAAGGTCACCTCCGCGCACGAGGAGGGCGGTGAGCGGGTCTACTCCGTCTCCACCACCCACTTCGAGGGCGACGAGGACGGCAACGTCCAGGCCCTCCACCTGATCGAGGTTGAGTTCAAGGACGGCAAGCTGGAGCAGAAGGCCGGCACCGAGCGCGTCATCCCGGCCCAGCTCGTCACCCTGGCCATGGGCTTCACCGGCACGGACCAGGCCAACGGCCTCGTGCAGCAGTTCGGCCTCGAACTCGACGAGCGCGGCAACGTCGCCCGCGACGACGACTACGCGACCAACGTCGGCGGCGTCTACGTCGCCGGTGACGCCGGCCGCGGCCAGTCCCTCATCGTGTGGGCCATCGCGGAGGGCCGCTCCGCGGCACGCGGAGTGGACCGCTTCCTGACCGGGACGAGCGCGCTGCACGCCCCGATCCGCCCGACGGACCGTTCCCTGACGGTCTGACCACGGCACACCAGACGTCCCGTACAACGGCGTACGGAACTGAACGCGGCGCCCGCCCAGTCCCCGACCGGACCGGTGGGCGCCGTGGCGCGTCCGGGGGCACCCGGCGCCCCGCCGCCCCGACCCCGCACGGCCGTCCCCGCACGGCGCGGGCGCCCCGGCCGCCCCCGTGAGCCCCTCCGTACCCCCTGGCGGCGGGCCGCCCCGTTCTCCTACGATCGGAGGAGTCCACGGGGGAGGCGGAGTCACATGGCGGTGCGCGGACGGCGCCTGGAGCGGTCCGTCGCCTGGATCCTCAAGAACATCGACGTGGTGATCGCCGCCGGTGTGGCGCTCACCATCGGATTCCTCGACATCTTCGGCGACGTCATCAGCAGCGACGTCGCGTCGGGCGCCACGCTCGTGGTCCTCGGCGCCCTGGCGCTCGGCTCGATCGTGGAACGCGTGCGCCAGCCCGCCACGATCGAGGAGGCCATGGCCGGCACACGCCGCGCCCTCGAAGACCTCACCATGGTCCGCTCCCTCGCCGGCAACGAGGTCGCCGAAGCCCTGCGCGTCGCCCGCCGCCGCACCCACCTCTGGTACTTCAAGGGCGGCACAGGCACCTACCTGCGGGCCGTCACCCTGCCCCAGTGCGTCGCCGCGGCGCGGGAGCAGCGCTCCCAGCTCACCATGAAGATCGACATCATCAACCCGGCCGACGAGCGCGCCTGCCAGGCCTACGCCCGCTTCCGCCAGATGTTCGCCACCCGCACCAGCACCGGGCACGCCGGCCACTGGACGACCGACCGGGTGCGCAAGGAGTCCTACGCGACGGTCCTCGCCGCCTGCTGGTACCAGGACAGGCTCACCACGATGGACATCACGGTGCACCTCTCCTCCACCGTCCCGACCCTGCGCTTCGACCTGTCCGAGTCCTGCCTGATCATCACCCAGGACGACACCTCACGGGTCAACCTCCTGGTCGAGCGCGAACAGCCCCTCTACGACTACTACGTCACCGAACTCCACCAGAGCCGCGCACAGGCGGTCCCGGTCCCCGTCCGCGTGGGCGTGCCCCTGGGCGAGGAACCCACCGTCGACGAGACCAGGGCGCTGTTCGAGGCCCTGGACCTCGCCCTGCCCCGGACGTTCACCGACAGCGACATCGGGGAGATCATCGTCAAGGCCCTGCACGCGGAGGACCCCTACCGGAGGTGAGGCGCCGGAGGGCGCGATCCCATGGACTACGACGAGCTCGAACTGGCCCTGACCGGAGGCGGACCCGGACACCCCGACCCCCGCCGGCCCGCGGTCGGCGCCCTCACCGAGGTCGCCACCGGGGCCCGGGCCCTGCGTGCCGTGCGCCACCCCCTGGGCTTCCTCTGCCTGCCCCTGCTGCGCGAGGGGCCGCGCGGCGTGTGCGTCCACCTCTTCGACCCGGACCACGCCACCGCCCACGACGCCGAACCCTGGCACGCGCACAGCTGGGAACTGCGCAGCCACGTCCTGTACGGAAGCGTCACCAACGTCCCGGTCCTGGTCACCCCGTCCGCCGGCGACCCCACGCACCGCGTGTTCGAAGTGCGCAGCGGGCCCGGGGGAGTGGACGAGATAGTCCCCACCGCCACTCTCGTCCGCGGCGAGCCGGGCCGCGAGCGCGTCAACGGCCCCGGCGAGACGTACACCCTGCCCGCGGGCGAGTTCCACGCCACCTGCACCGACGGCCGCACCCCCGCCGCCACCCTCGTGCTCGGGCGGACCGTGCCCGGCGGGACCGACCTCTCGCTCGGGCCCCTGGACGGGCCACCGCGCACCATGACACGCGGACTGTACGACGAGGAACACACGGTGGCGGCGGCCCGCACCGCCCTCAGGAGGATCGATGAGCACATCAGCGCCTGACCCCGCTTCCGCCACCGCACTGCCCGGCGGCGCCGGTCCGTACGCCGAGGAGCGCGCCGTCGCCGTCGCCGCGGCCGAGGCCGCCGGACACATGCTCCGGGAACGCTTCGGCGCCCCCCTCGCGGTGCGCACCAAGGACGCCTCGGGCGACGTGGTCACCGCGCTCGACCTGGCCGCCGAGGAGATCGTCCTCGCCCGCCTGCGGCGCCACTTCCCGTACGACAGCATCCTGTCCGAGGAGGCCGGGATGCTGGACGGGCCCGGCCACCGCACCTGGCTCGTCGACCCGCTCGACGGCACGAACAACGTGGCGGTCGGGCTGCCCGCCTGCGTCGTCGGCATCGCCCTGTGCGTGGCCGGCGCACCCGTGCTCGGAGTCGTCCACGAACCGCTCACCGGCCGTACCTGGCACGCCGTGTCCGGCCACGGGGCGCACACCGACACCGGCCCGCTGACCGGGCCCGACGGCAGACTCCCCGCCCCCGGACCGGTCATCGCGTGGACCCAGGGACACGCCGTGGGCCGCCGGAACACCCGGGCCGCCGCCCTGCGCCAGCACCTCGAACTCGGCTGCCGCCGCGTGCTGCAGCTGTGGGCGCCGCTGCTCGGCTGGAGCATGCTGGCCAGGGGCACCATCGACGGCTTCGTGGGTTACCGGGCCGAAGGACTCGACCTGCCCGCCGGGGCGCTCCTCGCGGCCGAGTCCGGGGTCCTCCTGCGGACCCTGGGCGGCGGGGTGTTCAGGCCCGGATTCGAAGGCCCGGGTGAGGACCGCAGCTTCGTCGCCGCCCGCGCCGACACCCTGGACTACCTGCTCGCCCAGGTGGCCGCGGTGGGCGTCCGCGACCCCGGCCGCCCCCGGGTCAGCTGACCAGCGCCAGCGCGCAGACCGCGGCGGACGTCCCCGTCACCGACAGGACCAGACCCGTCCACAGGAAGCGGCCCATGCCGATCCGCGTGCCGTGGAAGCGGCACCGCTCGAACCAGAGCAGCGTCGCCAGGGAGGCCCACGGCGTGATGACCGGGCCCACGTTGACACCGATGAGCAGGGCCAGCAGCTGCTCGTGGTTCCCCGCGGGGACGACGGCCTCGCCCGCCACATAGGCCGGCAGGTTGTTCAGGACGTTGGACATCCCCGCCCCGACGGCGGCCGAACGCAGCATCCCCGCGAAACCGTTGTCCGTGCCGAGGACCCACTCCAGCAGTTCGTGCAGACCGTGCGCGTTGACCGTCTCCACGACCAGGAACATCCCCGGCACCAGGACCAGCAGCCGCCACGGCACCAGCGACAGGCTCAGTTCCGCCCTGCGGCGCACGGCGAACGCCACCACCACGACCAGCATCGCGGTCAGCGACGCCGACCACAGCGGCACGTCGGCGACCAGGATCGCCAGCAGGAACCCCGCGCAGGCCACCGCGCAGATCCTCAGCAGCACGGGGTCCTCGGCCACCGGCGGCTCCGGCGGGGTGTAGCGGTCCTGCCCCCGCCGCCCGCGCCGCCAGTAGAACGCCCACAGGCAGGCCGCCGTCACACCGATCGCCGCGAGCTGCGGCAGCCACATCACCGCGGCCAGACCGGACGGCGACAGCGCCACCCGGTCCGCCGCCAGGAGATTCGTCAGGTTCGACACCGGCAGCAGCAGACTCGCCGTGTTCGCGAGCCACACCGTCGTCATCGCCAGCGGGACCGCCGCGATCCCCACCCGGGTCGCCATCGCCAGCATGACCGGGGTGAGCAGCACCGCCGTCGTGTCCAGGTTCAGCGTGATCGTGGTGAGCGAGGCGAACAGCACGCACAGCCCGAAGAGCAGCGCGTAGCGGCCACGCCCCGTCCGCGCCACCCAGGAGGCCACCACGTCGAAGACCTGCGCCCGGCCCGTCAGTTCGGCCATCACGATCACGGTGCCGAGGAACACCACCAGCGGACCGACCCGCCGCAGCTGGTCCTCCGCAGGACCGGTGGGCAGCAGCCCGGTCACCACCGCGAGCAGCCCCAGCGCCAGCAGACCGCCCGCGAGCCAGTCGAGCGGATGCAGCCGCCGTACGACGCCTTTCGGCCCACCGTGCCCGGACCGGCCGGACCACAGTCGCCCCCATGAGAAATCTCTTACCATGGGACGATGGTGTCAGACGGTGAACTCAACGCAGGAGCAAGCGAGTTCGATTTCTTCATCAGCTATTCGCCCGCCGACGAACCCTGGGCGGCCTGGATGGCGTGGACCCTCGAGGAAGCCGGCTACCGCACCGTCGTCCAGGCGTGGGACTTCGTCCCCGGCACCAACTTCATCGACTACATGGACCGCGGGGTCAGCGAGTCCGCCGCCGTCATCGCCGTCCTCTCCCGGCACTACGAACGCTCCATCTACGGCCGCATGGAATGGCAGGCCGCCCTGCGCGCCGCCCCCGAGGCACCGGAGCGGCGGCTGCTCACCGTACGCGTCGACGACATGCCCATCGAGGGCCTCCTCGCCACCCTCACCTACGTGGACCTCGTCGGCGTCGACACCGCCGACACCGCGCGCTCCCTGCTCCTGACCCGCGTCGAACAGGCCCTGGACGGACACGCCAGACCCTCACGGCGCCCCGGCTACCCCGGCACCCCGCCCGCCCCCGGCCGGCCCGTACGCCCCGACGCCTACCCGCCGGGCCCGGACCGCGACCCCGGCCGCGGACCCGGCTGGACCGGACGGCGCAGGCCCGTCCGCGCCCCCGGATACCCGCCCGTCGCCACCGCCGCACCCGGCCGCGACACCGTCACCGTGCTCCACCTCGCCGGCCCCGACTTCGGACGCGGCCGCGAACCCGAGACCCTCGCACGCCAGCTCCGCGGCGACATCGTCGAACTCCGGGACGCCGGAGCACCCGCCCCCGACCTGCTCGTCGTCACCGGCGACCTCACCTCCTCCGGCAGCCCCCGCGAATGCGACCAGGCACTGGGCTTCCTCACCGCACTGCGCTCCCAGCTGGAACTCCCCCCGCAGCGCGTCGTCGTCGTACCCGGCGCACAGGACGTCAACCAGGCCGCCTGCCGCGGCTACTTCCACACCTGCGAAGCCGACGAGGTCGCCCCCCAGGCCCCCTACTGGCCGAAATGGCGCCACTACACCCGCCTCTTCCGCAGCCTCTACCAGGGCCTCGACACCGTCTTCGACAGCGATCAGCCCTGGACCCTGTTCCCCGTCCCCGAACTCAGCACCGTCATCGCCGGCTTCAACTCGACCATGGCCTTCAGCCACCGCCCCGACGACCAGTACGGCTCCGTCGGCCGCGACCAGGTCGCCTGGTTCGCCGAGGCCCTGCGCGCCTACGAGGACGAGGGCTGGCTGCGGATCGGCGCCCTGCGCCACCCGCTCACCGACGCCCGCCACCGGGCCGACACCGCCGGAGGCCCCGGCCCCCTGCGCGACGCCGACGTCCTCACCCGGCTCACCGGCCCCCGGCTCAACCTCCTGCTCCACGGCCCCACCGGCGGCCCCCGCACCACCGGCGGCGAACCCACCCACACCGAAGCGGACGCCGGAGCGAGCCGGCTGCCCGTGTTCGGCTCCGCCGCACCCGCACGCTTCCAACTGCTGCGGATCGCCGCCGACGGAGTCACCCGCTGGGACGACCGCACCCCAGGAGCCACACCCTCACCGATCACCACCGGACCCTGGCGCCGCACCGGCCGCGCCTTCCCCGCCCGGACCGCAGCCCCCACCGCACCCGACTTCGACCGGCCACTCCCAGCCGACACACCCGACGACTCCCTCACCGCCCGCGTCAAGGAGATCTGCCGGGCCCGCCGCGAAGGCGTCGGCCTCCGCGACATCCCCCGCCACGGCTCCGGCGACATGGCCCAGATCATGGCCACCTGGCAGGAGGACGGAGTGGTGCGCCAGCAGCGCATCGCCATCCACCCCGACCTGCCCACCGAGGCCGAACTCGACCGGTTCGCCGCCCAGGCCCACGCCATGGGCACCGGAGCCGACGCCGTCGTCGTATACGCCGGACAAGCACCCGGCCCCGCCCTGCGCGCCCACGCGGCATCCGGCGGCATCCGGATCAGGCTCCGCAGCTTCATCGAGTTCCAGGGCCTGCTCGACCTGCGCGGTTACGTCACCGCCCAGACCGCGCGCCTGGAGAGCAGCGAGCTCTACCCGCCCGCCCGCTACCTCACCCAGCGCTACCGCGACGCCGACCGCACCGGCGGCGGCGAGCACACCGGCCTCGTCGAGGACCTCATCGACCTCCTGGACAGCGACCACGGACGCTTCCTCCTGCTCCTCGGGGACTTCGGCCACGGCAAGACCTTCGCCCTGCGCGAACTCGCCCGGCGCATCCCCGAGCAGCTGCCCCACCTCATCCCGCTGCTCATCCCCCTCAACACCCTCGACCGGGCCCACACCCTCGAAGGACTCGTCGCCGCCCACCTCGCCGCCCACGACGTCGACGTCATCGACCTGCGCGCCCTGCGCTACATGCTCGCCGAGGGCCGGGTCGTCCTCCTCTTCGACGGATTCGACGAACTCGTCAACCGCGTCAGCTACGACCGCGCGGCCGACCACCTCCAGGTCCTCCTCGACGCCGCCGTCGACCGCGCCAAGATCGTCGTCAGCAGCCGCACCCAGCACTTCAAGTCCCACGACCAGATCCTCACCGCCCTCGGCGAACGCGTCGGCCTGCTCCCGCAACGCCGGATCCTCTCCGTCGAAGGCTTCACCCCCGACCAGATCCGCACCTACCTCGAACGTCTCTACGGCGACGAACGCCTCGCCGGACAACGCTTCCAGCTCCTGCGAGACATCCCCGACCTGCTCACCCTGTGCCGCAACCCCCGCCTCCTGTCCTTCGCCGCCGTACTCGGCCAGGACCGGCTGCACGCCGTCGCCGGAGCCGGCCGCGCCCTCAGCCCCGCCCGCCTCTACGAGGATGTCTTCACCTCCTGGATCGGCCACGAGGAACAGCGCGGCCAGGGCGGACCCGGCGCCGCACCCGGACTCGGCGCCGACGCCCTCTGGTCCTCCGTCACCGCCCTCGCCCTGCGCCTGTGGGAATCGGGACGCACCGCGCTGCGCCTGGACGAACTCACCGAGACCGTGGCCGGCACACTCAGCGGCCTCACCGGCCCCTCCCTCACCGCCCCCGAACTCTCCACCGCCGAACGCGCCCAGGCCGTCGGCGCCGGAAGCCTCCTCGTGCGCAGCGACGACGGCGTCTTCCAGTTCATCCACGGCTCCGTACTCGAATGGCTCGTCGCCCGCGAAGCGGCCCACCGCCTCGACCGGGGCGACGACGGCCTCCTGACCACCCGCACCCTCAGCCGGCTCGCCGTCGAGTTCTTCTGCGACCTCGCCGACCACGAGCGCTGCGCCCGCTGGGTGCACGACACCCTCGACCCCCAGGGGCCGCCCTCGGGCGAGACCGCCCGGGCCAACGCCCTGCGCATCGGCGACCGGCTCCGCGTCCCCGCCGGCGTCGACCTGCGCGGGGCCCGGCTCGCCGGCGAGAACCTCTCCCACCGCGACTTCTCCGGTGCCGACCTCACCGGCGCCGACCTGACCGACGCCCAGCTCACCGGGACCGACCTCACCGGCGCGATCCTCCGGGACGCCGTCCTCGCCGGAGCGCGCCTCGACCACGCCGACCTCACCGGGGCCGACCTGACCGGGGCCGACCTGACCGGCGGCAGACTCACGGCCGCCGACCTCCGGGGCGCACAGCTCACCGGCAGCCGCTGGCACCGCGCCGCACTCATCGCCCCCGTCCTCGACGACGCCGTACGCACCGCCCCCGAACTCGCGGCCGCCGCCATGGCACCGGGCATGGCCGTCGAAGCCGGACACCGCCCCTCCTCCGTGGGCGTCCCCTACGGCTTCGACATGCGCACCAGCCGCCTCCCCGAACCCATCGCCTACAGCCCCGACGGCGAACTCCTCGCCGTCGGCAGCGAGGACGGCGGCGTCCTCATCTGCGGCGCCGGCACCGGCCAGGCCCTGCGCACCCTCCAGGGCCACTCCGGACGCGTGTACGCCGTGAAGATCGCCGCCGACACCATCGCGACCGGCAGCTCGGACGGCACCGTCCGCCTGTGGGACCCGGTGTCAGGGGCTTGCCGCCACCGTCTCGACGTCCACCCGGAGGGCGTCTGGCCCCTGGTCCTCGACACCGCGGGCACGCTCCTCGCCACCGGCGACAAGGACGGACTCGTCACCGTCTGGTCCGTCGGCACCGGCGAGGCGCTGCACCGGCTCCCCGGCCACACCGCGCCCGTCTACACCGCCGTGTTCGGCCCCGGCGGGCACACGCTGATCACCGGCGACGCGTCCGGCAGGGTCCGCCGCTGGGACCTCTCCGACGGCACCTGCGCCGGCGAACTCACCGGGCACCACGGCTCCGTCTACCGCGCCCGGTTCAGCCCCGACGGCTCCCTCCTGGCCACCGCCGACCAGGGAGGCGCCGACGGCGGCACCGTGCGCATATGGGACACCGCCGGCTTCGGACTCCTGCACACCTTCACCGGGCACAGCGGACGCGTCTACGCCCTCGACTTCCACCCCGACGGCAACCTCCTGGCCACCGGCGGCACCGAGGGGCAGGTCCGCCTCTGGGACCCCGTCGTCGGCACACCCGCAGGCGCCCTGGAACGCGGCACCGGCGCCGTCTACCAGGTCCTCTTCCACCCCACCGGGCAACTCCTCACCTCCTGCGACAGCGACGGCAAGGTCAGGCTGTGGAGGATCACCGGCGACGCGCGCCGCGGCCGCACCGTCACCCTCCACGACCGTCAGCCCACCGCCCACCGGGGCTCCGCCTGGGCGTGCGCCTTCCGCCCCAGCGACCACCAGCTCCTCACCGTCGGCAACGACGGAGGCGCCCAGATCTGGGACGCCGACACCGGCCAGGGCCGGCGCATCCTGCGCGGCCACGGACGCCGGGTCACCGGACTCTCCTTCAGCGCCGACGGAACCCTGCTCGCCGCGGCGGGCAACGACGGGATCGTCCGCCTGTGGGAGACGGCGACGGGACGCCGCACCGAGGAGATCACCGGCCGGGGCAACCGGCTCGTCTCCGCCTTCTTCAGCCCGGCCGAGGACGTACTGGCCGCCGCGGGCAACGACGGCGACATCCACCTGCGGTCCCTCCCCGACGGCGGCCACCTGCGGGACATCGACGCCGAGACCGAACACATCTGGGCCGGCGCGTTCAGCGCCGACGGCCGGCTGATCGCGACGGCGAACGACGACGACACCGTCCGGCTCTGGTACCGCTCGACCGGCGCCCCCGTCGCCACCCTGACCGAACATCGGGGCCGCGTCAGGTCCATCGCCTTCGCGGCCGGACCGGACCCCCTCCTCGCCACCGGCTGCGACGACGGCGCCGTCCGCCTCTGGGACCCCTGGTCGGGGGACCTCCTCGCCGACCTGCGGGCCCACACCGACCGGGTGTACGGAGCCGCCTTCGGCCACGACGGATCCTGGCTGGTCACCGCGGGCTGGGACGGCGTCGCGGTCCTGTGGCGCGACGGCGTCGCCGCACACCGGCTCACCGGACACCGGGGCAAGCTCTGGACCGCCGCCGCCCACCCCACCGCACCACTCGTCGCCACCGCGGGCGACGACCGCGTCGTCGGACTCTGGCACGCGGAGACCGGGACCCGCCTGGCCGGACTCACCGGCCACGCCGGGCGGATCCTCGCCCTCGCCTTCAGCCCGGACGGCGGCACCCTCGCCGCCGCGGGCGAGGACGGCACCGTACGCCTGTGGACCCTCCCCGCCGACGGCTCGGAGCCCCTCCCGAGGGCGACCCTCATCGGGCTGCCGGGCGGCTGGGCCACCCTCACGCCGTCCGGCGGCTACAAGTACGACGGGGACGCCGCGGGGGAGTTCTGGCACGTCGTGGGCATGACCCGCTTCACACCCGGTGAGCTCGACCCCCACCTGCCGGAGGTGAGGCGGCTGCCCGTCGGCGAACCGCTGTGACCGGCACCGCCCCGGGCCGGAGTGATCCCGGGCGGTCAGGCCGCGCCCGTCAGCGCGGCCGTCCGCACCGCCACCACCACGGCGAGCAGCGCCACCAGGGCCACCCCGCCCGCCAGCTGCACCCCGGAGGTCCGCAGCCTCGCCGGCGCGTAGGCGAGCCCGTACGTCACGAGACCACCGGTCAGCAGCCCGCCGAGGTGCCCCTCCCACGAGGTGAACAGCGCCGACACCACCATCCAGATCAAAAAGCCCGCCATGAACTGGTTGACCGGACGCATGTCCCGGCCCAGGCGCCGGCTGATGACGTAGAACGACGCCGCGAGTCCGAAGACCGCCCCCGAGGCGCCGACCGCCATGGTGTCCGGCGAGATCAGGTACACCAGCACCGAACCGCCCAGCGCGGACAGCAGGTACAGCGCCGTGTACCGGACGCGGCCGAGCTGCCCCTCCACGACCCTGCCGATGTTCCACAGGGCCAGCATGTTGAAGACGAGGTGCATCACCCCGAACGAGGCGTCCGGTGGCAGGTGCAGGAACGCACCCGTCAGGAGCCGGTACCACTCCCCGCCCGCCACACCCGTCAGCTCCAGACCCGGCGAGGTCCCGCCCGTGTAGTAGTAACGCCCGCCGTCCGGACCGACCAGCACCGCGCCGAGCATCCCGAACCGCTCGACCGTCGCGGGCCGGACCACTTCGACGACGTACGCGAGGACGTTCAGCACGATCAGGACGTACGTGACGACCGGTGCCTCGGCCGCCGGGACCTCGCCGCCGAACACCGACCGTGCCCGGCGGACCGAGCGCTGCCCCTCCTTCACGCACTCCACGCAGTGGTGGCCGACGGCCGCCTCGCGCATGCAGTCCGGGCAGATGTAGCGGTCGCAGCGCGTGCAGCGCACATACGTCTCGAACGACGGGTGGCGGTAACACGCGGTGGCGGCGGCCTCCATGGCCGGCTCCTTCACTGGTGTACGGGCAGAAGGGGCCGCCGGGGCGGCGGCGCTCAAGATAGCGAACCCCGGTGACCAGCGGCGCACTCGGGTGCCGGGGCGGCATAGACGCCCGTAACCCCCAGGACCACAAGGGCTGTTGCCCCAGCCGGATCGGAGACCGCCATGCCCGGCACAGGCCCCGTCGCGGGCCCGGCCATCAGTCTGCGCACGGTGCGGGTGCGGGCACCGGCGATCGCCGCGCCGTACGAGAACGACCGTGCGTCGCTGGAGAAGCACGGGATGAGCGGCGGTAGCCGGGCCCGTCACGCCGGCAGGCAGCCCGCGTCGCGCGGCGGACCCGCCCGGCGGGCGGACGCGGCGGCCGATCCGGTGACGCGCGGAAAAACCCGACAGAGGATGTCGTGTTCACAGGGTTCGATGGGTCCCATGACACCGAGCACCCCGACCACCTGGCAGGACTTCCGCGCGGCGCAGCCCGCCTTCGCCGACACCGTGCAGAAACGGTTCCAGCGGTACAAGCACCACGTCCTGTCCACCCTGCGCAAGGACGGCTCACCCAGGGTCACCGGCCTCGAGGTCGAGTTCCGGATGGACACCCTGTGGCTCGGCATGATGCCGAACTCCCGCAAGGCACTCGACCTGCGCCGCGACCCCCGCTTCGCCATCCAGGCGAACCCGGGCCCCGACGCCGAGATGGCCGACGGGGACGTCCGCGTCTCCGGAACGGCCGTGGAGGTCACCGACCCCGCAGTCCTGGCCCGCTTCGTCGAGGAGGTCACACCGCCACAACCCTTCCTCCTCTTCCGCGCCGAACCCACCGAGGTGGTGCGCACCGGGCTCGACGGCGACGACATCGTCATCCAGGTCTGGCGCCCAGGCCACCCCCTGCGCACCCTGCGAAGAGGCGCCGACGCGAGCCCCGTCCGCGAGGACTGAGCACCCCGCCCCGGCGACGGGGGAGCGGTGACGGGGAGCGCCCGCCGAAAGGCCCCCGCATCCGGCGCCGCGCCCCGGGGGGCGCCTCGCACAGTCCCCCCGCTCACCCGGACGGAGCAAGACCCCCCGGAAATGCGCCGCCTCCGCGGAGCGCCCCGGCCGCGCCACCCGTACGGCTTTCAGGTGAACCCCGCGCCGCCTCGGGTGGACCCCGCCCCCGCTCCGAAGCCCGGGCCGCGCCGGCGGAATCCGGGCCGCACGCACCGCGACGGACAGGGACACCCGGGAGACGGCAGGGTCAAGCGCCCGCGCCCACGTCCGGAATCCTCCCCGCACGGCACCGCCCCACGGCCCTGGTCCGCGGGGCCCGCGCCACGCCGGTACGGAGGGCCCTGCCGTCCGCCGACGGATCGTGCTACGGTTGCCGAGTTGCAGTTTTGGTACCCATGAACTTTATGTGCGCCTGACGGGAACCCTCCTCAGGCGCTTTATTGTTTTCCGGCTTTCTCCGGGTGGGGCTCAATGCGGCGACTTGGAATTCGTAAAGTGCGGATTCTCGGCACTGCACCTCTTTTAGGAGAATGACATGGCTACTGGAACCGTGAAGTGGTTCAACTCGGAAAAGGGCTTCGGCTTCATCGAGCAGGACGGCGGCGGCGCCGACGTCTTCGCCCACTACTCCAACATCGCCACCTCGGGCTTCCGTGAGCTCCAGGAGGGCCAGAAGGTCTCCTTCGACGTCACGCAGGGCCAGAAGGGCCCGCAGGCGGAGAACATCGTCCCGGCCTAATTGCCGCGACGCGTACCTCGCAGCCGGGGCCCGCACCGTGAGGTGCGGGCCCCGGTTTGTGCTGTTTCCGACTCGTCCCCGTCCCCGTCGGCTCCGCCACGGGACACCTGCTCTGTGCATGCATCCTGGGGCGCACAGACCGAGCAGTTCGCAGGAGTCGGCAGTGAACCCAGGAATCCCCCAGGAGGGCAATTCCGTATGACCCGCTCCGAACGCCAGGACCGACCGGCCCGCAACCGCCCGATAAAGGGACGCGGCGCCGACCGGCCGCAGGCGAACACCCGCGGCGCCGGCAGGGCTCCCGCGCGCCGCAGGCCCGCTCCGCCCCAGGGCGGCGAGTTCGCCCTGCCGCAGACCCTCACCCCGGCGCTCCCCGGCGTCGAGTCGTTCGACGCCCTCGACATGCCCGCCGCGCTGCTCAAGACCCTCGCGGCGCAGGGCGTGACCGACCCCTTCCCCATCCAGGGCGCCACCCTGCCGAACTCGCTCGCCGGCCGGGACATCCTCGGCCGCGGCCGAACCGGCTCCGGCAAGACCCTGGCCTTCGGGCTGGCCCTGCTCGCCCGCACCGCCGGACGCCGCTCCGAGCCGCACGCCCCGCTGGCGCTCGTGCTCGTCCCCACCCGTGAGCTCGCCCAGCAGGTCACCGACGCGCTCACCCCGTACGCCACCGCCGTGAACCTGCGCGTCGCGACGGTCGTCGGCGGCATGTCGATCAGCCGCCAGTCCGGCGCGCTGCGCCGCGGCGCGGAGGTGCTCGTCGCCACCCCCGGCCGGCTGAAGGACCTCATCGAGCGCGGCGACTGCCGGCTCGACGCGGTCTCCATCACCGTCCTCGACGAGGCGGACCAGATGGCCGACATGGGCTTCATGCCCCAGGTCGTCGCGCTCCTCAAGCAGGTCGAGCCGGACGGCCAGCGGATGCTGTTCTCCGCGACCCTCGACAAGAACATCGACCGGCTGGTCAAGATGTTCCTCACCGACCCGGTCGTGCACTCCGTCGACCCGTCCGCCGGTGCCGTCACCACCATGGAGCACCACGTGCTGCACGTGGCGGACGAGACCGACAAGAAGGCCGTCGCCACCCGGATTGCCGCCCGCGAGGGCCGGGTGATCATGTTCGTCGACACCAAGCGCGGGGCCGACCGCTTCGCCAAGCGGCTCCTCGCCAGCGGTGTCCGTGCCGCCGCCCTGCACGGCGGACGCTCCCAGCCGCAGCGCAACCGCACCCTGGACCAGTTCAAGACCGGCGAGGTCACCGCCCTCGTCGCCACGAACGTCGCGGCCCGCGGCATCCACATCGACGACCTCGACCTCGTTGTCAACGTGGACCCGCCGACCGACCACAAGGACTACCTCCACCGCGGCGGGCGCACGGCGCGCGCCGGGGAGTCCGGCAGCGTCGTCACGCTCGTGCTGCCCGAGGAGAAGCGCGACATGACCCGGCTGATGTCGGACGCGGGCATCGCGCCCCGGACCACCCGGATCAAGTCCAGCGACGAGGAACTCAGCCGCATCACGGGCGCGCGTGAGCCCTCCGGCGTGGCCGTCGTCATCGAGGTGCCGCAGCCGACGCAGCCCAAGCCGCGCGCCCGCGGGGGCCAGGGCGCCGGTGCCGCCGGCGGCGGGTCCTTCCGCTCGGGCAGCCGGGGCCGTGGCCGCCGCGGCGGCTCGGGCACGGGCACGGGCACGGCCTCGGGGGCCGCGCAGGGCGGCGGCGCCGCCCGCGGCGGAGCCGGAGCCCGCGGCGGCGCGGGTGCGGCCCGTGGCGGAGCCGGGTCCGCAGGCGGCTCCTCCCGGGGCGCCGGCGCAGGCCGGTCGGCCGGAACCGGGCGTGGCAGCGCGCCCGGGCGCGGCCGCCGGGCCGCCTGATCCGAGGACGCGGCGACCGGCCTGGGCCGGGCCGCGTCCAGCGGGGCCCCGCCCGCCCGGGGAGTCTTCCGACTCCCGGGCGGGCGGGGCCTCTTGCATGTCCCCGCCCGCCCGCGGGTGCCCGTACCGACGGGATGCGACGCGATCCCGTTCCCTGCTGCGAAGCCCGGGGGCCTCACTCCCCGGACGTCTCCCCGTACCCGGCGAGCGCGCGCCGCGCCGCGCCCGCAGGCCCCGGGGCACCCGTCCGGGCCACCTCCCGCAGCAGCGGGACCGCCCGGTCGGCGAACGGCTTCCCGCCGGTGCCGAATCCGAGCCGCGCCAGGACGTCCACACCGAACACCTGCCGCAGCGGATCGTCCTGCGCCGTCCACGCGACCGCCGCCCGGAACGTCTCCTCGTCGCCCCGCAGCCACAACGCGCCCACGGCCACCAGCCAGTTGTCCAGATCCGGGTCCCGGTCCCGCAGCGCGCGCCCGGCGAGCTCACCGAACGACGCCCGCAGCCCCAGCCGTTCCTCCAGGAGCGTCGCGACCGCCCCGTGGCCCGTCTGCCGCTCCTGGCCGGCGAACGCCTCGCCGTCCCGCCGCAGTTCGACGGAGACCGTCACCCCGCCGTCCACCGGTGCGCGGCTCACCACCGTCTCGTGGCCCTCGTCGCCGTACAGAGCACGCAGCGCCCCGCGCAGTTCGCGCTCCACGTCCAGACCCAGGGCGCGCCGCGCCTCGTCCAGGGCGGGGGACAGCGCGCCCGCACCGTGCCCGAGCAGGGTGCGGACCGTGCGGGAGGACCCCCGCCGGGCCGCGACCACCAGCGGCGGCTCACCGTGCGGGCCCGGCAGATCGGGATCGGCCCCGTGCGCGAGGAGGACACCCGCGACCTCCGCCAGGCCCAGCTCGCACGCCCAGTGCAGTGCGGTGAAACCGAACCCCTCGCGCAGATCCGGATCCGCCCCGGCGGCCAGCAGCGCCCCCGCGACCTCCGTGTGACCGCCGCACACCGCCCCGCACAGCGGCAGGTCGCCGTCCTCGGGCCCGCTGGCCCGGTCGGGATCGGCTCCGGCGGCCAGCAGCATCCGCACCGTGCCGGGCAGGTCCTGCACACACGCCAGGTACAGCGCCGTCGTCCCCTCCTCGTCGCGCGACTCGGCGGACGCGCCCGCGCGCAGCGCCCGCACGACGGCGTCGTCACCGTCGTACAGCGCGTCGAAGAGGCGTGTCGCAGCCTCGTGCGGACCGTTCGTCATACCCCGACCCTACGACCGTCCGGACCGGAGCCCTCCGGTCAGGTGTCGCACTCCAGGACCGTCCGGCACAGCCCGCACCTGGCCCGCGTCCTGCCCCGCACCGGGACACGGACCCGCTGGTGGCAGACGGGGCAGGGGAACGACACCCGCAGCCCCTGTGCCCCGCGCTCGAAGGCGTACGGCACGGCCGGGTTCCGGACGGAGCCCGCGCCGGCTCCGGCGTCACGGCGGTCCTTGGCGTAGCGGCGCCTGCCCGCCCACCCGGCGGCCGTCAGCGGCGGCCGCCGCAGGTCCCGCAGCGCCTGCGCCCGCCCCTCGGCGTACGCCGTGTACGCCTGAGGGCTGGTGAACCAGACCGAGGGGTCCTCGCCGAAGACCTCAGCCCGCTTGGCGAGCACGTACCCGAACTCCTCCGGTGTCAGATAGCCGAGCTTCTGGCTGGACACCGCGTCCTGGCGGAACGCGTCCAGCAGCAGCCACCCCGCGCCGAGGTACGCCGTCACCGTGTCGGTGAGGATCTCGTTGTCGCGGGTACCGGGCAGCTCCAGGCCGAGCCGGTGCAGCAGCACGTGGGTGATCTCGTGCGCGAGGGCCGCCCCGATGTCCCTGCGGTGCGTGCGGAAACGGTCGTTGAGCTCGATGAAGTACTCCGGACCCGCCGTGAGTTCGACACTCGCCGCGTGCTCCATCCGCCGGAAGCCGACGACCACGCGGGCCTGCGGCAGACGCAGATGTCCCACGAGGGCGGCGGCCACCCGCTGGGCGCCCAGGTGCAGATCGTCCACGTCGGAGAAGGCCGCGTCCGCCGGGGCGAGGCTCGTGGCGTAGGCGTGCACGCCCTCGGGGGAGACGCGCCGGTAGAGCGCGGTGATCGCGGACCGGACCGCGTCCAGGTGCGGGAAGCCATGGACGACCCCGCCGTCGCCGACCCTGCCGTCACTCACGTCCGGCCCCCTCTTCCACGACACTCCCAGCGGACTTTCACTGTAGGCCGGTCCGTGGGGGAGGGGCCGTGGGGGAGCGGGCCGCGGGAAGGCCGGTCCGCGGGGGGAGGCCGGTGCGCGGTCCGTTGTCCGCGGTCCGGTCCGGTCCGTCATCCGAGTCCGTCATCCGAGTCCGGGGTCCGAGTCCGGGGTCCGGGGCCGATCTTGGCCGGAAACCCTGCCTTGTGGCAGCGGAGACCGCTTCCCGATAATCGGAGCGTTCTTGTCGGGAGCATGCCGAAAATGACGCGGTGGTGCCCCCCTGACCAGCACCCGCACGCCCGCACGCCTGCAGCAGCATCCCCCCACCGGACCCCACACGAAAGCAGGCCAGCCCGTGAAGCAGCTTCTGCGCACCCTCAAGAGATGCTCCGTCATAGCCGCGGTGGCCCTCGCCGCCCTCAGCCTCCAGCCCTCCGCCTCCACCGCCGCCCCCGCGCCCGTCGTCGGCGGAACCCGCGCCGCCCAGGGCGAGTTCCCCTTCATGGTCCGCCTCTCCATGGGCTGCGGCGGCGCCCTCTACCGGCAGGACGTCGTCCTCACCGCCGCCCACTGCGTCAGCGGATCAGGCAACAACACCTCCATCACCGCCACCGGCGGCGTCGTCGACCTCCAGTCCTCCGCCGCCGTCAAGGTCCGCTCCACCAAGGTCCTCCAGGCACCCGGCTACAACGGCACCGGCAAGGACTGGGCACTCATCAAGCTCGCCCAGCCCATCAACCAGCCCACCCTGAAGATCGCCACCACCACCGCCTACGACACCGGCACCTTCACCATCGCCGGATGGGGCGCCGCCACCGAGGGCGGCGGCCAGCAGCGCTACCTCCTCAAGGCGACCGTCCCCTACGTCTCCGACGCCACCTGCCGCCAGGCCTACGGCAACGACCTCGTGGCCAGCGAGGAGATCTGCGCCGGATACGTCGGCACCGGCGGCGTCGACACCTGCCAGGGCGACTCCGGCGGCCCCATGTTCCGCAAGGACAACGCCGGAGCATGGATCCAGGTCGGCATCGTCAGCTGGGGCCAGGGCTGCGCCCGGCCCGACTACCCCGGCGTGTACACCCAGGTGTCCACCTTCGCCTCGGCCATCGCCTCCGCCGCCGCGACCCTCTGACACCGCTCACCCCGAAGCAACGCCCCCGGGGGCGCCCTGTCCGACGGGCGCCCCCGGACCCAGCTCCACGAACAGGTCCCCCGCCCCCTCCAGTTCCAGCACCCACACCTCGTTCGCACCCTCACGCAGCACCGGCCCCGGCACGTACAACGGCCGGTGGGGCCCCACCGACCAGTACCGGCCCAGGCAGAAACCGTTCACCCAGACGAACCCACGCGTCCAGCCCGGCAGTTCCATCCCCGCGTGATCCGTACCCGCCGCGTCCGCCAGATCGAACGACCCGCGGAACAGCCCCGTAGGCCCCACCTCCCCGGGCGCCCCGAACGGCACCCGCCCCACCGCCCCCGGCTCGTCGAACGCGTCCAGCCGCAGCGCCCGCGCCCGTATCCCGTGCAGGAACTGCCGCTCGTGCAGCACACCGCCCGTGACGCCCTTCGGCTCACCCAGCCGCGGCCCGTAGTTGACCCGCCCCAGCGACTCCACCCACAGCTCCACCCCGGCGGGACCCGCGACCGGCTCCTCCAGCGTGTGGTCCTCCTCCGTGAGCACCCCCGCCCGCACCCCGTCCACGTACACCACCGCCCGGTCCCGCAGCCCCGTCACCCCCAGCGGATACGGCTGCCGCGGCCCCGGCACCGCCACCCGGTACCGCACCAGACCGCGGTCCACCCCCAGCTCCTCGAACGTCGGCGCCACCCCCGACTCCGCCGTCTCCGGATCGCCCAGCACCTCCAGCACCCCCGCCAGCGGCGCACCCCCCGTCAACGCCACCCGCACCGGCTCCCGCAACCCCACCGGCTCCGGCGGCAGCCCCGGCAGCGGACCGTCCGCGTACCCGGCCAGCACCTCCCGCATCCGCCAGAACTTCTCGGTCGCCCGCCCGTACTCATCGACCGGCGCGTCGTAGTCGTACGACGTCACCGTCGCCGACAACGCCCCGTCATGGAGCTCACCCGCCCGGTTCGCCCCCGCCCACCCCGCGAAATTCGTCCCCCCTTGCGCCATGTACACATTCACCGACGCCCCGCACTCCAGGATCTCCCGCAGCGCCCCAGCCGTCTCCGCCGCGTCCCGCACCACCGGCTCCGCACCCCAGTGCACGAACCAGCCGCACCAGAACTCCATGCACATCAACGGCCCCGCCGGCCGATGACGACGCACCACCCCGAACGCCTCCCGCGCCCCCGAACCGAAATTCGCCGTCGCCAGGACACCCGGCACCGAACCCCCGGTCAGCATGTGATCCTCGGGCCCGTCCGACGTGAACAACGGAACCGTCACCCCCGAACGCCGCAGAAGGTCCGCCAGCCACTCCAGATGAACCCCGTCCGAGCCGTAACTCCCGTACTCGTTCTCCACCTGCACCATGACCACCGGGCCGCCCCGGCCCACCTGCCGCCGCACCACCTGAGGCAGCAACTCCCCGAACCAGCGCTCCACCTCCGCCCCGTACTCCGCGTCCCGCGTCCGCACCCGCCGGCCGAACCGGCCCGTCACCCACGCGGGCAGCCCCCCGTTCTCCCACTCGGCGCAGATGTACGGACCCGGCCGCACGATCGCCAGCAGCCCCGCCCGCCCCACCGCGTCCAGAAACCGCCCCAGCGCCCCCACATCACGCAGAGCCCCCGGCCGCGGCTCATGCAGATTCCACGGCACGTACGTCTCCACACAGTTCAGGCCCATCGCCCGCAGCATCGACAACCGGTGCTCCCACTGCTCCTCATGCACCCGGAAGTAGTGCAGAGCCCCCGACAGCAGCCGCACGGGCTCCCCGTCGAGAAGGAATTCGTCGCCCACCACAGCGAAGTCGGTCATCGCGCATACACCCCTGTGTCAGTGATCCGTACCGGCCCACAGCATCGCCGCCCCCCGGCCCCCGGTCCATCCCCGCCACCGACCACCGCCCACCGGCACCACCCCCGGCCACCCACCCACCGTTACGTCTAAGCTCGTCGACCATGACCACGAGCAACACCGACGCGCACGTCACCGCCGAACTGAACCGGCTGCGCGAGAGCATCGACAACATCGACGCCGCAGTCGTCCACATGCTCGCCGAGCGCTTCAAAGCCACCCAGCAGGTCGGCCACCTCAAAGCCCAGCACCACCTGCCGCCCGCGGACCCCGCCCGCGAAGCCCGCCAGATCACCCGGCTCAGGCAGCTCGCCGAAAGCGCCCGGCTCGACCCCGCCTTCGCCGAGAAACTCCTGAACTTCATCGTCGCCGAGGTCATCCGCCACCACGAGCGCATCGCCGAGGAATCCACCGGCACCGAGGACTGACCCCGGCCGGCGCCCGCACCACCCCTCGCGGGCGCCCCGCCGGACCCACGACGGCCCCCCGCCCCCACCCGCCGGAACGCGGCGCCGCACCGCGAGCCACCCGCGCCACACCCTCGCAGGCCCCACGGCCCCGCCCCACCCGTCAGCCCTGCGAGAACCCCACTGCACAGCCCGGCAGCCGTACGGCAGCATGGGCCACATGTCCGTACTGACGCGCAACGAAGCGCAGACCCGCGCCCAGCTCCTCGACGTAGACCGGTACACCGTCGACCTCGACCTCACCACCGGCGAGGAGACCTTCGGCTCCCGTACCGTCATCCGGTTCACCGCCCGCACCGCCGGAGACACCTTCCTGGAGATCAAGCCGGAGACACTGCGCTCACTCAGCCTCGACGGACAACCACTGGACCCCGAACGCCTCGACGGCAACCGCTACCCCCTGGACCGCCTCACCCCCGGCCCCCACGAACTCACCGTCGACGCCACCATGCGCTACTCCCGCACCGGCGAAGGCATGCACCGCTTCACCGACCCCGCCGACGGCGAGACCTACGTCTACACCCAGCTCTTCCTCGACGACGTCCAGCGGGTCTTCGCCGCGTTCGACCAGCCCGACCTCAAATCCGTCTTCGACATCACCGTCACCGCACCCCCCGCCTGGACCGTCCTCGGCAACGGCACCACCACCCAGGACACCGAAGGCCACTGGACCATCGCCCCCACCCCACCCATCTCCACCTACCTCGTCGCCGTCGCCGCCGGCCCCTGGCACTCGGTCACCACCACCCACGCCGGCATCCCCTTCGGCATCCACTGCCGCCGCTCCCTCGCCCCCCACCTCGACGCCGACGCCGACGAGATCCTCGGCATCACCCGCGACTGCTACGACCGCTTCCACGAGAAGTTCGACGAGCCCTACCCCTTCGACTCCTACGACCAGGCGTTCGTCCCCGAATTCAACGCCGGCGCCATGGAGAACCCCGGACTCGTCACCTTCCGCGACGAGTACATCTACCGCTCCGCCGTCACCGACACCGAACGCCAGTCCCGCGCCACCACCATCGCCCACGAGATGGCCCACATGTGGTTCGGCGACCTCGTCACCCTCACCTGGTGGGACGACATCTGGCTCAACGAGTCCTTCGCCGAATACATGGGCTACCAGACGCTCACCGAAGCCACCCGCTTCACCGACACCTGGACCGACTTCGGCGTCTCCCGCAAGGGCTGGGGCTACGACGCCGACCAGCGCCCCAGCACCCACCCCGTCGCCCCCGACCCCGAAGCCGTCCCCGACACCGCCTCCGCCCTCCTCAACTTCGACGGCATCTCCTACGCCAAGGGCGCCTCGGCCCTACGCCAACTCGTCGCCTGGCTCGGCGAGAAGGACTTCCTCGCCGGGATCAACGCCCACTTCGCCCGGCACAAGTTCGCCAACGCCACCCTCGCCGACTTCATCGACAACCTCGCCACCGCCACCGACCGCGACGTCCACACCTGGGCCGCCGCCTGGCTCCGCACCACCGGCGCCGACACCCTCACCGCTCACGTCGACAACACCGGCCACAGCTGGAACCTCACGGTCGACCACGCCGGCAACCGCCCCCACCGCATCGCCGTCGGCACCTACGACCACAGCCTCGACACCCAGACCGGCTCCGAACAGCTCATCCTCCGCGACCGCTTCGAACTCGACATCCCCACGCACGACACCCCCACCCCCCAGCCCGGCACCCGCCCCGACCTCGTCGTCCTCAACGACAACGACCTCACCTACGCCAAGATCCGCCTCGACACCCACTCCTGGAACACCGCCCTCACCTACCTCTCCGGCATCCCCGACGCCCTCACCCGCGCCCTCATCTGGAACACCGCCCGCGACATGGTCCGCGACGGCGAACTCCACCCCACCGTCCACCTCACCGCCGCCCGCACCCACCTCCCCTACGAAACCGACCTCGCTCTCGTCCACGGCGTACTCGAATTCGCCTCCACCCACATCGCCGGCCGCTACCTCCCACCCGAAGACCGCCACACCGCCCTCACCACCCTCACCTCCCTCTGCCGCGACCTCCTGCGCCGCACCGAAGGCCTCACCCCCAAGGACTGGGAAAACGGCCACGACACCCCCCGCCCCGGCACCCCGAACCCCGGCCTCCGCCTCACCGCCGTACGCCACTTCATCGACGCCGCCACCCAGCCCGACACCATCCAGGACTGGCTCACCGAAGGCACCGTCCCCGGCGGACCCGAACTCGACCCCGAACTCCGCTGGCGCATCCTCACCCGCCTCGCCGTCCTCGGCGCCACCGACGAGACCGCCATCGCCCGCGAACTCGACACCGACCCCAGCGCCACCGGCCAGGAAGGCGCCGCCCGCTGCCGCGCCGCCCTGCCCACCCCCGAAGCCAAAGCCGCCGCCTGGCACGCCATGTTCACCGACGACACCCTGTCCAACTACCTCTTCACCGCCACCGCCCAAGGCTTCTGGCAGCCCGAACAGCACGAACTCACCCATGACTACATCGCCCGCTACTACCCCGACGCCACCGCACTCGCCACCCGCCGCGGCCCCGCCATCGCCGAAGCCGCCGGACGCCACGCCTTCCCCGTCCACGCCGTCGACCCCCACAGCCTCCGCATCGGCACCGACGCCCTGAACGACCCCGCACTCACCCCCGCACTCCGCCGCAAACTCACCGACCAGCTCGACGACCTCCGCCGCGCACTCGCCGTACGCAACGCCCACTGACCCACTGACCCACTGATCCACGGCGGCGGCCGCACACGGCACCCCCGGTACAACTGTGCCCGGCCCCTCACCCGAGGGGCCGGGCACAGTCATGCGAACAGCGAACTCCTCTACCAGCACCACACCCCCCACCTCGCCCACACCGGACAGCAGTACCCCTTTCGGGTTCAGATCGTTGGGCTCTTCGGCCGCCCCCTCCGCACACCGGACAGGCTGACACCACCGCCCCGCGCACCCGAAGGACCACACCACCCATGCCCACCCCACCCCTCGCCGGAGGCACCGCCGGCCCCACCCACCTGCGCCCCCTCCTCGACACCGTCCTCGACGCACTCCACGAAGGCGCCGCCCGCCGCGACGGCCCCCTCCCCGCCGGCGGCCCCGACCACGTCACCCAACACCTCCACCGCACCACCGGCCCCGTCATCCCCGACCACGGAACCGGCGCCCACCACGCCCTGCGCACCCTCGTCACCGCACTCGCGGAAGGCGCCGCCGACCCCGCACACCCCCACTGTGCCGCCCACCTCCACACCCCACCCCTCGCACTCGCCGCGGCGGCCGACCTCGCGGCCTCCGCCCTCAACCCCTCCATGGACTCCTGGGACCAGGCACCCGCCGCCTCCGCCCTCGAAACCGCCCTCACCACCGCACTCGCCACCGAGATCTACCCCCACACCCCCCACCCCGACGCCCTCATCACCACCGGCGGCACCGAAGCCAACCAACTGGCCCTCCTGCTCGCCCGCGAACGCCACGGCCCCGTCCGCGCCATCTGCGGCGCCAACGCCCACCACAGCATCACCCGCGCCGCCTGGCTCCTCGGCCTCCCCGAACCCGTCATCCTCCCCACCCCCACCGGCACCATCGACCCCCTCACCCTCCACAACGCCCTCACCCGCCTCCAAGGCCCCCTCCTCGTCACCGCCACCGCAGGCACCACCGACACCGGCCAGATCGACCCCCTCACCGACATCGCCGACCTCACCACCACCCACGGCGCCGAACTCCACATCGACGCCGCCTACGGCGGTCCCCTCCTCTTCAGCCCCACCCACCGCCACACCCTCAAGAGCCTCCACCGTGCCCACAGCGTCACCCTCGACCTGCACAAACTCGGCTGGCAGCCCGCATCGGCCGGCATCCTCGCCGTTCCCCACCACCACGACCTCCACCCCCTGCACCACCACGCCCCCTACCTCAACGCCGACGACGACACCGAAGCCGGCATCCCCGACCTCCTCGGCCGCTCCCTGCGCACCACACGCCGCCCCGACGCCCTGAAGATCGCCGTCACCCTCCAAGCACTCGGCCGCGACGGACTCGCCGACCTCATCGACCGCACCATCGCCTCCGCCCACCACCTCGCCGACCTCATCCACCGACACCCCGCATTCGACCTCTACGACCGCCCCACCATCAGCACCGTCCTCTTCCGCCCCACCCACACCGACGACACCACCGTCGCCACCATCCGCCGCACCCTCCTCGACCAAGGCCACGCCGTACTCGGCCGCGCCCGCACCCACAACGGCCTCTGGCTCAAAGCCACCCTCCTCAACCCCCACACCACCCCCACCGACCTCCAACGCCTCCTCGACCACGTCACCCACGCCCACACCGGCGCCACCAAGGAAGGCAGCACACCCCGATGACCGACCGGACCACCCCCGCAGGCGACCGGCCCCACGACCTCATCGGCATCGGCCTGGGCCCCTTCAACCTCTCCCTCGCCGCCCTCGCCCACGGCATCCCCACCACCGCGGACCGGCCGCTCACCACCGCCTTCTACGAACAACGCCCCGCCTTCCACTGGCACCCCGGCCTCCTCATCGACGGCGCCACCCTCCAAGTCCCCTTCCTCGCCGACCTCACCACCCTCGCCGACCCCACCAGCCCCTGGACCTTCCTCAACTACCTCCGCACCCGCGACCGCCTCTACCCCTTCTACTTCGCCGAGCAGTTCCACATCCACCGCGCCGAATACGACGCCTACTGCCGATGGGTCAGCGAACAACTCCCCACCATCCACTTCAACCACCAGGTCGACTCCATCCGCTGGAACACCGACCGGGCCCACTACGAAGTCGACTACACCCACCTCGGCCCCGACGGCGAAACCCGCACCCCCGGCCACACCCACACCCGCCACATCGCCCTCGGCGTCGGCACCGCCCCCTTCATCCCCGAACCCCTCCGGCCCCTCGCCGAAGCCCCCGGCGTCCCCGTCATCCACTCCGCCGACTACCTCCACCACCGCGAACAACTCCTCGAAGCCGGGCACATCACCGTCATCGGCTCCGGCCAGTCGGGCGCCGAGATCTTCCTCGACCTCCTCCGCGCCCGTCCCCAGGGCGTCGAAAGAATCCACTGGCTCGCCCGGACCCAGGCCTTCGCGCCCATGGAGTACTCGAAACTCGGCCTCGAACACTTCACCCCCGACTACACCCACTACTTCCACGCACTCCCCGAGCACGTACGCGACAGCCTCGTCCCCCAGCAGTGGCAACTCCACAAGGGCATCGACACCGACACCATCGCCGCCATCCACCACGAGCTCTACCGGCGCACCCTCCACGGCGGCTGGCCCGACGCCACCCTCACCCCCGGGGTCGGCGTCCGCACCGCGGGCCGCATCTCCGGCAGCGGAAACCGCATCGAGCTCCACCTCGAACACACCCAGCAGGCCACCCGAAGCCGCCTCACCACCGACGCCGTCGTCCTCGCCACCGGCTACCGCGAACGCCCCCTGGACACCCTCCTCACCGGCATCGCCCCCCACATCCGCCGCGACACCCAAGGACGCCCCCGCATCCACACCGACTTCCGCCTCGACCTCGACCCCGCCCTCACCGGCAACATCTACGTACAGAACGCCGAACGCCACACCCACGGAGTCGGCGCCCCCGACCTCGGACTCGCCGCCTGGCGCAGCGCCACCATCCTCAACAACCTCACCGGCACCACCCCCTACCCCCTGCCACAACGCACCGCCTTCACCACCTTCGGCCTCACCCCCCGCACCGCCCCCGCGATCCCCGGCCAGAACCCCACCCTCACCCCCCTCGCCCAAGGCCACTGACACCGGAACAACGACAGGGGAAACAGCGAGCACCCACCCACACCCCGGTCCGGGCCGGCGAAGATCCATCACGAGCCCGTCACGGATGCGCCGCATGATCGTTGAGCAAGCATGATCAACATGAGGAAGCTCGCGACCCTGCTCGCAGCCGGCACCCTGTCCCTGATCGCCGCCGCCCCCGCCAACGCCGCAGTCCACAGCCAGTGCGGCCAGTACATCTGCGTCATGACCGCCCACCACAACAGGTTCGTCCAGGACATCACCGTCCAGACCAGGGACGGAAACTCCGGCACCCTGCGCGCCTACTGGGGAGAATTCCGCTCCGGACGAGTCGCGGCCGCCAGCCACCGCTGGGCCGTGGGCTACGAGCAGGCCAACGCCAGCCTCGTCTGCGGCGCCCTGGAACGCGACGGCCGCGTCATCGAAGACGGCATCTGCGTCACCATCTGACGCGCCCCGCCCGCCCCTCCCGCAGCCTGACCACGGAAGGGGCGGGCGGACCACAGCAGCCCCACGTGGCGAGATCCGTACAAGAAGCGCCCCGGCGCATCGGTGACGCCCGAGAGACCTCGACGGGCGGCGAGCACGGAAAGCCGGAATCCCCGCCCAATCCCCGGAGCCCCGAGCGCGGCCCGGAACGCACCGGGCCCCCGCCGGCGAACCGCCGGGGGCCCGAGGACGAGCGATACGACCGGAACTAGAACACCGGCACACCCTCACGCGTCAGACGCCAGTCCACCGAAGCGAACTCCGCCGGATCCACCGAACCCTTCGCCTTCACCCAACCGATGATCGTGTTCCGGATCTCGTCCGAATTCGCCCACAACTGCTTCGCACCCGGAACATGCGGGAAGTTGCCCCCGCCGCTCGCCCGATAGTTGTTCACCGCGAACACGAACTGCGCCGCCGGATCCACCGGCGCCCCCTCGAACGACAACCCCACGATCCGCGAACCGGCCGGCTTCGCGATGTCGATGTCGTACGACACCCCCGACACCACGTCATAGTTGTAGTCCGGAATGCTCTCCGCGTTCGTCAGCTTCGACGTATCCACCGGCGCCCCCGCAGCCGTCTGCACGTAGTACTTCGCCGAGAACTCCAGATAGTCCTTCAACTGCGCACCCGTCAGAAGCCGCGCCTCCAACGTGTTCTCGAACGGATACAGCCCCGCGGCATCCTTGATCGTCACCTCACCCGCGGGAATCGCCGCCGTACGCGAGAAACAGGCAGCCTGCGACAGCACCGGCAACGCCGCGTACTCCCCACCCGCCAGCGCCGCCTTCACCGTCTCCGCCTGCACCAGGTTGATCAGATCGATGACCGGCTCGTCCTTCCACGGCGCGTCCACCGTCGACATCGCCGCCACCGACGTACCGATCACCTGGTTCACATACGCCACGACCTTCTTGTGCTCGTCCCCGAGCATCGACGCGATCCGCGGGTCCTCGGGCACCGTGTTCGAGTTCAGCACCGAAGCGCCCACCTTCTCGACCACCCAGCGGCCCTTCTCCCACACCAGGTCGAAGTCGAACAGCGTCAGCCGCTGGCCCCACTTCAGCGGCTCCGAGAGGACGACCTGCTTCCCCGTCTCCTTGTTCGTCACGAAGTACTCGGGAATCTCCGAATGCGCGTGACCCACCAGAATCGCGTCGATCCCCGGCACCTGCTCCGCCACCAGACCCGCGGCGTTCTCGACGTACGGCAGCTGATCCCCGTACGACGAAGTGCCCGACGAACCCGAGTGCGCAGAAACGATCACCACATCCGCGCCCATCGAACGAAGCCTCGGCACCCACTTCGCCGCCTGCTCCTCAAGACCCGGGAACACCATCTTCCCGCCCACATTCGCCTTGTCCCAGATCGCGATACCCGGATTCGTCAACCCCAGCACCGCCACCCGCACATCGCGCCCGTGCGGCGTACGCACCCGCTTGATCACATACGGGGCGAACGCCGGCCGCAGCGTCTTCGCATCCAGCGCGTTCGCACCGAGCAGCGGAAAGTCACACTGCTCCTCGAACTTGCGCAGCACCGGAATGCCGTAGTTGAACTCGTGGTTACCGAGCGCGGCAGCGTCATAACCGATCTTGTTCATCGCCTGCGCCATCGGATGCACCGGACCACGCCGCGCCGTGATCGGATCGACCTTCGCGTAGTAGTACGACAACTGCGTGCCCTGGATCGTGTCGCCCGCGTCGATCAGCAACGTGTTGCCACGACCCCGCTCCTCACGGATCCGGTTCACCAACGTCGAGATCTTCGCCAGACCGACGTCGTTGTGCGCCTTGTCGTCGAACTCCTTGTCCGTGAAGTAATCCCAGTTGAAGACGTTCCCATGCAGATCCGTCGTCCCCATCACCGTGAACGAGTACCGCTTCGGCGGACGCCCATGACCGTGCCCCTTCGGCCCCACGGCCTCCGCGGACCCCGCACCGACCCCACCGGCAAGCGCCACACCGGCGCCGGCCACAGCCGACCGGCCCAGAAACGTCCTACGGTTCAACGGCATCCTTGACTCCTCGTTCGTGCGAACAACGCGCGTAGATTCTGGCCCAGCCGCCACCACCCGCAACACCCCCCACAGGTTTCGATCTGATGACCAGGCCACCCACCACCCCGGCCCACCACCCCGCGCCACCCCCGCGCACGCTCATCGGAGCGCGCCGCCGCACAATTCAACAGTTGTCAATAACCCTTCACGCAAAGGCTGTTGGACAGTCATGCAGAGACAAATACCTACCCATAGGTAAGGTCTAGGCTCGAACCATGCGACGAGCAAAAATCGTTTGTACCCTGGGACCCGCCACCGACTCATACGAGCAGATCAAGGCACTCGTCGAAGCGGGAATGGACATCGCCCGCCTCAACCTCAGCCACGGCACCTACGCCGAACACGAAGAGCGCTACAACCACGTACGCAAAGCCTCCGAAGAAACCGGCCGCAGCGTAGGAATCCTCGCCGACCTTCAAGGCCCGAAGATCCGCCTCGGCCGCTTCGCCGAAGGCCCCGTACTCCTTGAACGCGGCGACACCTTCACCATCACCGTCGAACCCATGGAAGGCGACCGCCACGCCTGCGGCACCACCTACGACGGACTCGCCACCGACGTCACCACCGGCGAACGCATCCTCATCGACGACGGACGCGTCACCCTCGAAGTCACCGACGTCGACGGACCCCGCGTCCACACCACCGTCATCGAAGGCGGCATGGTCTCCGACCACAAGGGACTCAACCTCCCCGGCGTCGCCGTCTCCGTCCCCGCACTCAGCGAAAAGGACATCGACGACCTCCGCTGGGCCCTCCGCACCGGCGCCGACGTCATCGCCCTCTCCTTCGTACGCACCGGACGCGACATCGACGACGTCCACCGCATCATGGACGAGGAGGAACGCCGCCTCCCCGTCATCGCCAAGGTCGAAAAGCCCCAGGCCGTCGACAACATCGACGACATCGTCGCCGCCTTCGACGGCATCATGGTCGCCCGCGGCGACCTCGGCGTCGAAATGCCCCTGGAACAGGTCCCCATCGTCCAGAAGCGCGCCATCAAGCTCGCCAAGCGCAACGCCAAGCCGGTCATCGTCGCCACCCAGATGCTCGACTCGATGATCGACAACTCCCGCCCCACCCGCGCCGAGGCCTCCGACGTCGCCAACGCCGTCATCGACGGTACGGACGCGGTGATGCTCTCCGGTGAGACCAGCGTCGGCAAGTACCCCGTCGAGACGGTCCGCACCATGGCCCGCATCGTCGAGGCCGCCGAGGAGGACATCCTCGCCAAGGGCCTCCCGCCCCTCACCGACCGCAACAAGCCCCGCACCCAGGGCGGCGCCGTCGCCCGCGCCGCCGCCGAGATGGGCGACTTCCTCGGCGCCAAGTTCCTCGTGGCCTTCACCCAGAGCGGCGACACGGTCAAACGCCTCTCCCGCTACCGCTCCCCGATCCCGCTCCTGGCCTTCACCCCGGACCAGGCCACCCGTGCGCAGCTGAATCTGACGTGGGGCGTCGAGACCTTCCTCGGGCCGCACGTGGACTCGACGGACGCGATGGTGGCGCAGGTCGACGAGGAGCTGCTGCGGATCGGGCGCTGCAAGAAGGGCGACATCGTGGTCATCACCGCCGGCTCGCCGCCCGGAGTCGCGGGCTCGACGAACCTGGTACGGGTGCACCACATCGGCGAGGACGACAGCCCGAAGTAACGGTCGTCAGTACTTCGGCCCGACGTGAGCGTCCATGAGAGCCACGGACGCCCGTCGGGCTACGGAGATGTTGTACTCCTTGCCCGCGCGGGTGCAGTGCGTCCACTCGACGCCGAGCTTGTCCAGGGTGTCGGTGTACAGGCGGCGGATGTCGTCCGAGACATTGGTGAACCAGTACCTCGGGTATTCGTACCGCTTGCGGGTTCCGCCTACCATCCGGGTCGTCCAGTTGGTGATCCTGCAACCGTCGGAGTGAACGAGTCCACGGACGAGGGCCCAGGGGTTCGCGTCGACGAGTTCTTGTTGCCACGCTTCCAGTTCGATCTTCCGCTCGTGTTTCCGGCCCGGCCCGTGTTGCGGAAAAAGGCAGGGCAGGTGCTTCGAGTAGACCTTGATGTTGTGGCAGCCGGTCTTGCGCACGCGACATGTGGCGTTGTCGGGGAAAACTATGCGCATTGACCTTTCCGCTTCGGCTTGGATGCCGGGCCAGGAGTCGTCCAGGGTGATCATGAGGTTCGGCACTCGGTGCTGCGAGTACTGGCTGATGTGGCCATCGCCCAGGTAGAGGCCCAAGAGGTAGACGTAGTCAGACGCAGGGAGCATGACACCGTCGCATCGATGACAGGTGGGGTTATGTGCGCCCGGACAGGCGTTTCGCTTGGAGCGGTCTATATGTAGCCAGTACGAGACCGTGCCGCGAGGTACTTGCAGGCGACGCGCGACTTCCGCGTTCCCGACGCCGGTATTTAGAAGGGCGAGGGCATTTTGACGCACTTCCGTGCCATGGAAGATCATGTCAACACTGTGCGTGACGTTCCGAGGCAGCGAGTAGCAGAATGCGGATGTTCACGAGAACGTGAGCATCCGCATCGCCTGAAGTGCCGGGTATGGGATTCGAACCCACATGCCCTTTCGGGCAGAGGTGTTTGAGACCTCCGCGTCAGCCAATTGCGCCAACCCGGCCAGGTAGCCGGACAGAAGTGTACCTGGTGACTGCTGGCGGCGGCGGGTAGGTAGGCTGCTTCGCAGCAGTACGCCCCATACCAAGGAGCCCCGTGACCACCCCCGAGTCGCCCCAGCCCGTAGACGCCGCCGACGACGACAAGTCGCACGTCCCGCCGCTGACGACCCGCGTCGTCATCGCCGAGGACGAGGCGCTCATCCGCCTGGACCTCAAGGAGATGCTGGAGGAGGAGGGCTACTCGGTCGTCGGTGAGGCCGGGGACGGTCAGCAGGCCGTCGAGCTGGCCCGGGAGCACCGCCCGGATCTCGTGATCCTGGACGTGAAGATGCCGGTGCTGGACGGGATCTCGGCCGCGGAGAAGATCGCCGAGGAGTCGATCGCCCCGGTTCTGATGCTGACGGCGTTCTCGCAGCGGGATCTGGTGGAGCGGGCCCGGGACGCCGGGGCGATGGCGTATCTGGTGAAGCCGTTCAGCAAGAGCGATGTGGTGCCGGCGATCGAGATGGCGGTGTCGCGGTTCGCGGAGCTGAAGGCGCTGGAGGGTGAGATCGCGGATCTCTCGCAGCGGCTGGAGACGCGGAAGCTGGTGGACCGGGCGAAGAGCATTCTGCAGACGGATTACGGGCTGTCGGAGCCTGCCGCGTTCCGCTGGATCCAGAAGACGTCGATGGACCGCCGGATGTCGATGCAGCAGCTGGCGGAGGCGCTGATCGAGGATGCCGAGGAGAAGAAGAAGTCGGCCGAGTAGGTCGTCGGCCGCCTGCACGAAAGGGCCCGCCCCGGATGTTCTTCCGTGGGCGGGCCCTTTCGTGTGGGCGGGTGCTCAGTCCTCGCCGAGGTAGGCCTTGCGGACCGACTCGTCGTGGAGGAGGTCGGCGCCGGTGCCGGAGAGGACGACCTTGCCGACCTCCATGACGTGGCCCTGGTCCGCGAGGGAGAGGGCGGCCTGGGCGTTCTGTTCGACGAGCAGGATCGTGGTGCCGGACGCCTTGAGTTCGACGATGGTCTCCATGATCTTCTGCATCATGATCGGGGAGAGTCCCATGGAGGGCTCGTCGAGCATGAGCAGTTTGGGCTGGGACATGAGGGCGCGTCCCATGGCGAGCATCTGCTGTTCGCCGCCCGAGAGGGTTCCGGCGGCCTGCTTGCGGCGTTCCCCGAGGATGGGGAAGAGGTCGTAGGCGCGCTGGATGTCCTTCTCGATGCCTGCTTTGTCGGTGCGCAGGAAGGCGCCGAGCTGGAGGTTCTCGGCGATGGTGAGGCGGGGGAAGATGTGGCGGCCTTCGGGGGAGTGGGCGAGGCCGAGTGCCACGATCTTGTGGGCGGGGATGCCGGCGAGGGGTTTGCCGTCGAAGAGGATCCGGCCGCCGGAGGGCTTGAGGAGGCCGGAGAGGGTGCGCAGGGTGGTGGTCTTGCCGGCGCCGTTGGTGCCGATGAGGGTGACGACCTGGCCGGCTTCGACGGTGAAGGAGATTCCCTTGACGGCTTCGATCTTGCCGTAGGCGACCCTGAGGTCTTCGACCTCGAGCAGTGCGGTCACTGGGTTTCCCCTTCTGTGCTGGTGGTGCGCTCCGCGTCGTCGGCCGCGGGGGCTTCGGTTGCGGTGGTGTCCGGTGTTTCCGCGGGTGTGGCTGCGTTCTCGGCGGTGTCGGTGGTGTCCCCTTCGAAGGGGGTGCCGAGGTAGGCGGCGATGACGCGTTCGTCGCCCTGGACGACGGCGGGTGTGCCTTCGACGAGTTTTTCGCCCTGGACGAGGCAGGCGACGCGGTCGCAGAGGTTGAAGATGAAGCGCATGTCGTGCTCGATGACGAGTACGGCGATGCCCATGTCGCGGATGGCGAAGATGAGTTCTTCGGTGACGCGGGTTTCCTGGGGGTTCATGCCGGCGGTGGGCTCGTCCAGGAGGAGGAGGCCGGGGTCGCTGGCGAGTGCGCGCGCGATCTCCAGCTTGCGCTGGTCTCCGTAGGGGAGGTTGCGTGCGAGGTGGTCGGCCTTGTCCTGGAGGCCGATGAACTCGAGGAGTTCCATGGCGCGTGCGTGGGACGCGGCTTCGGCCCTCTTGAAGCCGGGGCCGCGCAGGAGGGCGGACCAGAGGCCTTCCTTGGTCCTGGTGTGGCGTCCGACGAGGACGTTTTCCAGGACGGTCATGTTGGCGAAGAGCCGGATGTTCTGGAAGGTGCGGGCGATTCCTGCCTGGGTGACGAGGTGGGGCTTGGGTGGCAGGACGGTGCCCTTGTAGCGGACCGTGCCTTCGGTGGGGACGTAGAGGCCGGTGAGGCAGTTGAAGAAGGTGGTCTTGCCGGCGCCGTTGGGGCCGATGAGTCCGACGATCTCGCCTGCGTTGACCTTGAGGTCGACGTCGCGTACGGCGGTGAGTCCGCCGAAGCGCATGGTGACGCCGGAGGCGTCGAGCACGGGTGTCGTGGTGGTCTGGGTGGTGGTCGTTTCGGTGGTGGTCGTCATGGTGTTCACGCCCCCGCCTTCACGGTGCCGACGCCGGAGTCGGGCAGTGTGCCCTCGGGTGTGTCGAGTTGGCCGGTCTCGTGGTATTCGAGCTGGGCGCGCCGGTTGGCGATGAGGCCTTCGGGGCGGAAGCGCATCAGCAGGATGAGTGCGAGGCCGAAGCCGAGGAGCTGGTAGTCCTGGAGGAACTGCAGCTTGGCGGGGATCATGTAGAGGAGGGTCGCGCCGATCAGGGGTCCGCTGATGGTTCCCATGCCGCCGAGGATGACCGCGGCGAGGAGGAAGGCGGAGTTGGGCGGTACGGGGCCGGCGAAGACGTACATCTCCGGGACGACGGTGCTCTGTACGTGGGCCTGGACGGTGCCGGCGAGGCCGGCGAGGGTGGCGCCGAGGGCGAAGGCGATGAGTTTGACGCGGAAGCCGTTGATGCCCATGGCGGTGGCGGCGGTCTCGTCCTCGCGGATGGCGACCCAGGCGCGGCCGATGCGGGAGCTGCCGGCGCGGCTGAAGACGAGGACCACGAGGATCATCGCGAGCAGCATGAGCAGGTAGTAGTTGGCGTATCCGCCGAGTTCGATTCCCAGGATCGTGTGGGATTCGCCGAAGTCGTATCCGAAGAAGACGAGGTCGGGGATGTTGGGTACGCCGTTGGGGCCGTTGGTGATCTGAGGTCCGGAGACGCCGTCGAGGTTGCCGACGGTGATGCGGAAGATCTCGCCGAAGCCGAGGGTGACGATGGCGAGGTAGTCGCCGCGCAGTCGGAGTGTGGGTGCTCCGATGACGACGCCGAAGATCAGGGAGACGGCGGCTCCGGTGAGGACGGCGGCCCAGAAGGGGAAGTGGACGTCGAAGGCGGATGCGGTGGTGCCTGAGACGAGGGCGGCGGTGTAGGCGCCGACGCCGAGGAAGGCGACGTATCCGAGGTCGAGGAGTCCGGCGAGGCCGACGACGATGTTGAGCCCGAGTGCGACGGTCGCGAAGATGAGGATGTTGACCGCGATGAGGGTGTACTGGTCGGTGCTCTGGGTGAAGGGGAACGCGGCGGCGGAGACGAACGCGGCGGCTACGGCGATGGAGCGGTATTTGGTGGTGAGGGCGGAGAGCCGGGCCATGATGCCGGACTTGGCCAGGGCGCCGACGGCGAAGCCTGCGGTGATCATGTAGCCGGTGAAGAGTTCGGCGTATTCGGTGTCGATGCCGTAGGTGACGACGAAGAGGCCGGTCGCGAAGGCCGCGACGATGATGAGGATCTCGGCCCAGGAGGGGAGTTCCTTGGGGCGGGATGCCTTGTGGGTGTCGTCGGGGAGCAGGAAGGCGACGAGGGGGATGGCGGAGGCGGCTGCGGCGACGTAGCCGCCGGGTTCCAGGTTGACGACTCCGCCGAGTTCGACCGCGATGGCGATGACGGTGAACCAGGTGGTGGCGAAGGCGCCGATGGCGAGGAACTGGAGGGCCTTGGTGGTGCCGGTGGGGGCGAGCCAGCGGAGGCCTCGGATGTCGAGGGAGGCGAGGGCGTACAGGAGTACGAGGGCGCCTGCGACGAGGGTGAGGACCTGGAGGCCGCCGGGGTAGCCGTAGACGGTGAGGTCGCCGGGGAACTCGTCGGTGTAGGTCCAGGACATGAAGGTGGCGGCGATGGTCGCGATGCCGCCGAGGGCGGTGAGGCGGCGCAGGCCGGTGGTCCGGGAGCCGGTGTCGGCGGGGGTGGGGACGGCGGCGGTGGTGGTGGTGTCGGTTGTCATGGTTCTCACGCCCGATCCGCGACGCGCTCGCCGAGCAGGCCTTGTGGCCTGACGAGGAGGACGACGATGAGAAGTACGAATGCCCAGACGTTGGCCCAGGCGCCGCCGCCGAGCTGCTGCATGCCGGGGATCTCTTCGATGTAGGCGATGGAGAGGGCTTCGGCGAGGCCGAGGACGACTCCGCCGACCATGGCGCCGTAGATGTTGCCGATGCCTCCGAGGACGGCGGCGGTGAAGGCCTTGAGTCCGAGGAGGAAGCCCATCTCGAAGTTGATCTGGCCCTTGTCGAGTCCGTAGGCGACGGCTGCGACGGCGGCGAACGCGGCACCGATGGCGAAGGCCATCACGATGATGCGGTCGGTGTTGATGCCCATGAGCTTGGCCGTGTCGGGGTCCTGTGCGGTGGCTTGCATGGCGCGGCCGCTGCGGCTCTTGGCGACGAACATGCCGAGGGCGAGCATGCACAGGGGGGCGAGGACGAGGATGAAGGCGTCGGCGCGCTGGAGGTAGAGGTTGTCGAAGATCTTGAACGACTCGCCCTTGAACTCGGGGAAGCTGCGCGGCTTCTTCGCGTCGGGGTAGAAGCCCCAGACAAGCTGCTGGAGGACGATCGAGAGGCCGATCGCGGTGATGAGGGGTGCCAGCCGTGGTGCGCCGCGCAGGGGGCGGTAGGCGAAGCGTTCCGCGGCCGTCGCCACGGCGACGGAGGCGATGGCGCCTCCGATGATCATGAGGGGTATGACCACCATGAGCGAGGTTCCGCTGGGGAGCGCGAGGTAGGTGGTGAGGGCGCCGAAGCCCCCGATCATGAAGATCTCGCCGTGGGCGAAATTGATGAGCTGGACGATGCCGTACACCATGGTGTACCCGATGGCTATGAGGCCATAGAGCGCGCCGAGTGCGAGGCCGTTCGCCAGCTGTTGCGGCAGTTCGTTCACCGCAGTGCCTCCGATGAGCTTGTCGGATATGACACCGCGCGAGGGCGCTGTTTGCGCCCTCGCGCGGTCAGGAGCGTGTGCTGGGGGTGGTGCTGGTCGGTCAGTCCTCGAACGTGGCGCTCTTGACGTCCTTCCAGGCGCCCTTCTGGACCTCGTAGACGGTGAGCTGCTTGTTGGTGGTGTCACCGAACTCGTCGAAGGAGACCTTGCCGGTCACGCCGTCGAAGGAGACCTTGGCCATGGCCTCGGTGACCTTGGCGCGGGCGTCCTCGGGGAGCTTGCCGTCGTTGTCGGCGACGACGGCCTTGACGGCCTGGATGATGGCCCATCCGGCGTCGTAGGAGTAGCCGCCGTAGGCTGCGAACGGGTCCTTGTAGCCGCCGGCGTTGTAGTCGGCGATGAACTGCTTGGCCGTCGGGAGGGCCTCGACGGGGTAGCCGACGGAGGTGGCGAAGTCGCCGTCGTTGGCCTCACCGGAGGCGCTGATGAAGGCGGGGTCGTAGATGCCGTCGCCGCCCATGGTGGGGATCTTGGCGCCGGTCTTCTTGATCTGGTCGGAGAGCAGGCCGCCCTCGGGGTACTGGCCGCCGTAGTAGACGGAGTCGGCGCCGGAGGTCTTGACCTTGTCGGCGGTGCTGGAGAAGTCGGTCTCCTTGACCGTGACGTGGTCGGTGCCGACGACCTTGCCGCCGAGGCGCTCGAATTCCGCGGAGAAGATGGCGGCGAGGCCGGCGCCGTAGGTCTGCTTGTCGTCGACGACGTAGACCTTCTTCTTCTTGGCGTCGTTGTACAGGTACTGGGCGGCGAACTTGCCCTGGACGACGTCGGTGGCGCAGGTGCGGAAGTACGTCTTGAAGACGCGCTTGGAGTCGCCCTTGCCCCAGTTGTCGCCCTGGCTGAGGGCGGGGTTGGTGTTGGCGGGGGAGACCTGGGCCATGTCGGCCTTCTCGAAGACACCCTGCATGGACTGGGCGACGCCGGAGTTCAGGGGGCCGACGGCGCCGATGACGTTCTTGTTGCCGACGAGCTTGGTGGCGTTGGCCTGTCCGGAGGCGGGGACGGCCTGGTCGTCGAGGGCTTCGATCTTGAACTCGATGCCGGGGACCTCGTTGTTCTTGTTCGCGGTCTTGGCCGCGAGGTCCACGGAGTTCTTGATGCCCTGGCCGAGGGCGGAGAGGGATCCGGTCAGCGGGGCGTCGACGCCGATGACGACGGTGGTCTTGCTGTCGCCACCCTTGTCGCCCTTGCCGCTGTCGTCGCGCGATCCGCAGGCGGTGAGTGTGAGGGCACCGGTGGTGAGCACTGCTGTGAGGATGATCAAAGAACGGTGTCGCACGAAAGGTCCTTTCCCTGGCGCGGCCTCCTCGGCATGAGGTGCCGTAACGATCGCCGGGCCGTATTGGCCGATACAGGGCCGTGCAGCAGACGCGCCCGGCGGCGCGGTGACTGGCCGTGACTCTAAGGGCAGGTGAGGGGGTGCGGGACGGGTCCGCTGATGATGTGACTGTCTTGTTATGCCGTGGGGAAGGCTTGGTGGTCACTGTGTGGACATGTACCGCTTTCCGGTGTGCGGTGAAGTGACCGCATCGTGAGAACGCGCAGCTCTGCTAAGGGGCTTGGGGCGATCTTGGTGCTGTCACGCGAATGGGGCGCATGGGGCGCGGGTGGTGTCGGTGCGGCGGGTGCGCGCGCGGTGCGTGAGGTTTTTCGTGTATTGCACACATGTTACGGAGTGTTACATCCGTGGGAGGTGTTTGAAGACCCTGTGGGGCGGTGTGGTCGGTGAAGTGGCTCATGGAACGACATGGGCGGTCAGGGGTGTTGACCGTGCGTGTCCGCCAACTTCGGTGTTTTGCTTCGGATATGGGTCTGCCCGGTCCGGAATACGGTGTGTTTTCCGGCCGGGCAGGGGGTGTTGGGCGGGGTCGGTCAGCCCGCGTCGGGGCGCGGCGCGTCGCGGAGCAGGCAGGTGAGGCGGGCGGTGCAGACGCGCTTGTCGTGCTCGTCGGTGATGACGATCTCGTACGTCGCGGTCGTGCGGCCGCGGTGGACGGGGGTGGCGACTCCGGTGACGAGGCCGCTGCGGGCGCCGCGGTGGTGGGTGCAGTTCAGGTCGACGCCGACGGCGATCTTGGCGGCGCCGCCGTGGAGCATGGTGCCGACCGAGCCGAGGGTCTCGGCGAGGACGGCCGACGCGCCGCCGTGGAGGAGTCCGTAGGGCTGGGTGTTGCCTTCGACGGGCATGGTGCCCACGACGCGCTCGGCGGACGCCTCGACGATCCTGACGCCCATGCGCTCGCCGAGGTGTCCGGCGGAGAAGAGGGCGGGGAGGTCGACGCCGAGTGCCGCGTACTCGTCGATGATCTCCTGGGGGAACGTGGGTGCGGTGTGCTCGCCCATGGGGTCGGCTCCGATCGTGTGCTCGTCCGTTGCTGTGTGCACCGTTCTTATCAGACCGCTGAGCGTGCGCTTAGGGCTGTGGGTGTCCGGGGGCCCGCCTGGGGTCCCCGGGGCCCTCAGGCGGTCTCGAACCGGACGACGACCGACTTGCTGGCGGGGGTGTTGCTGGTGTCCGCGGTCGCGTCGAGGGGGACGAGGACGTTCGTCTCCGGGTAGTAGGCGGCGGCGCAGCCCCGTGCGGTGGGGTAGTGGACGACGCGGAAGCCGGGGGCGCGGCGCTCGACGCCGTCCTTCCACTCGCTGACGAGGTCGGTGTAGGAGCCGTCGGCGAGGCCGAGGGCGCGGGCGTCCTCGGGGTTGACCATGACGATGCGGCGGCCGCCCTTGATGCCGCGGTAGCGGTCGTCGAGGCCGTAGATCGTGGTGTTGTACTGGTCGTGGGAGCGCAGGGTCTGGAGCAGCAGCCTGCCCTCGGGGAGTTCGGGGTACTCGACGGGGGCCGCGGTGAAGTTGGCCTTGCCGGTGGCGGTGGGGAAGCGGCGTTCGTCGCGGGGTGCGTGGGGGAGGGTGAATCCGCCGGGCCGTGCGACGCGGGCGTTGAAGTCCTCGAATCCGGGCACGACGCGGGAGATGCGGTCGCGGATCGTCCCGTAGTCCTTCTCGAAGTCCTCCCAGGGTGTGGTGGAGGCGGGGCCGAGGACGGCGCGGGCGAGGCGGGCGACGATCGCGGGTTCGGAGAGCAGGTGGGGGCTCGCGGGGGTGAGGTTGCCGCGTGAGGAGTGGACCATGCCCATGGAGTCCTCGACGGTGACGAACTGCTTCCCGCCGGCCTGCACGTCCTTGTCGGTGCGGCCGAGGGTGGGCAGGATCAGGGCGCGGGTGCCGGTGACCGCGTGGGAGCGGTTGAGTTTGGTCGAGACGTGGACGGTGAGGCGGGCGCGGCGCATCGCTGCCTCGGTGACGGTGGTGTCGGGGGTGGCTGCGACGAAGTTGCCGCCCATGGCGAAGAAGACCTTGGCGTCGCCGTCGCGGAGCGCCTGGATGGACCGTACGACGTCGTAGCCGTGGTGGCGCGGCGAGGTGATGCCGAACTCGCGGTCGAGGGCGTCGAGGAAGGCGGGGGCGGGGCGTTCGAAGATGCCCATGGTGCGGTCGCCCTGGACGTTGGAGTGGCCGCGCACGGGGCAGACGCCCGCGCCGGGCCTGCCGATGTTGCCGCGCAGGAGGAGGAAGTTGACCACTTCGCGGATGGTGGGCACGGAGTGCTTGTGCTGGGTGAGGCCCATGGCCCAGCAGACGACGGTGCGTTCGGACGCCAGCACCATGGCGAGTGCCTGCTCGATGGTCTCGCGGTCGAGGCCGGTGGCTGCGAGGGTCTCGTCCCAGTCCGCCGTGCGGGCGGCTTCGGCGAAGTCCTCGTAGCCGTGGGTGTGCGCGTCGACGAACGCGGTGTCGACGGCCCCGTCCGCCTCGATGATCATCTTGTTCAGGAGGCGGAAGAGTGCCTGGTCGCCGCCGATGCGTATCTGCAGGAAGAGGTCGGTGAGGTCGGCGCCCTTGATCATGCCGCGGGCGGTCTGCGGGTTCTTGAACCGTTCGAGGCCGGCCTCGGGCAGCGGGTTCACCGAGATGATCTTCGCTCCGGAGGCCTTGGCCTGTTCCAGGGCGGACAGCATCCGGGGGTGGTTGGTGCCGGGGTTCTGGCCGGCGACGATGATCAGGTCGGCCCGGTGGAGGTCTTCGAGGCTGACGCTGCCCTTGCCGACGCCGATCGTCTCGGTGAGGGCCGAGCCGGACGACTCGTGGCACATGTTGGAGCAGTCGGGCAGGTTGTTGGTGCCGTACTCGCGGGCGAAGAGCTGCAGGAGGAACGCGGCCTCGTTGCTGGTGCGGCCGGAGGTGTAGAAGAGGGCCTCGTCGGGGGAGGCGAGCGCGGTGAGTTCCTCGGCGATGATCGCGAAGGCGCGTTCCCAGGTCACGGCCTCGTAGCGGTCGGCGCCCCCGGGCAGGTACACGGGCTGGGTGATGCGGCCCTGCTGGCCGAGCCAGTAGCCGCTGCGGGTCGCGAGGTCGGCGACGGGGTGGGCCGCGAAGAAGTCGGGGGTCACGCGGCGCAGGGTCGCCTCCTCGGCGACGGCCTTGGCACCGTTCTCGCAGAACTCGGCGGTGTGCCGCTTGTCGCCTTCGGGCCAGGCGCAGCCGGGGCAGTCGAAGCCGTCCTTCTGGTTGACCTTGAGGAGGGTCTGCGCGGTGCGGCGCACGCCCATCTGCTGCTGCGCGATGCGCAGGGTGTGGGCGACGGCGGGCAGTCCGGCGGCGGCGTGCTGGGCCCCTTCGACCCGCGGCGCGTCCTGGACCGGGTCACCGGTCGGGGGCTTGGTGGCCATGGTGCTCCCCTTCGAGCGCTTGCGGGAGCTGGTTCGCCCAGGTGTGTCCCGGCACGTCCTCCCGCGCTTCCACTGTTCGTCGATCCTGTCATGGGCGGGGGCCGGGGCGTCCGGCGGGAAGGGGGCCGGCCGGCGGGTCCGGCGGGTGCGTGCGAGGGCGGGGCCGAGCGGCGCCCGAGCGGGGGACGAGCGGCGGCCGGTCCGGATTGTCGGTGGTACGTGGCAGGATCGGGGGCGTGGCTGAGACGGCATCGAAGAAGACGGCAGACAACCGACCGCGCCTGCTCCTCATGGACGGGCACTCCCTGGCGTACCGGGCGTTCTTCGCCCTGCCCGCGGAGAATTTCACGACGGCGACGGGGCAGCCGACGAATGCCGTGTACGGCTTCATGTCGATGCTGGCGAACACGCTGCGCGACGAGGCGCCCACGCACTTCGCGGTGGCGTTCGACGTGTCCCGCAAGACCTGGCGTGCGCAGGAGTTCCCCGAGTACAAGGCGAACCGTTCCAAGACCCCGGACGAGTTCAAGGGGCAGGTCGAGCTGATCGGCGAGCTGCTGGACGCGATGCGCGCGGACCGGTTCGCGGTGGACGGCTTCGAGGCGGACGACGTCATCGCGACGCTGGCCACGCAGGCCGAGGCGGCGGGCTTCGAGGTCCTGATCGTCACGGGGGACCGGGACTCCTTCCAGCTGATCACGGACAACGTGACCGTGCTGTACCCGACGAAGGGCGTCTCCGAGCTGACGCGTTTCACCCCGGAGAAGGTCGAGGAGAAGTACGGCCTGACGCCCGCCCAGTACCCGGACTTCGCGGCGCTGCGCGGTGACCCCTCGGACAACCTTCCGGGCATTCCGGGTGTGGGTGAGAAGACGGCGGCGAAGTGGATCAACCAGTTCGGTTCGTTCGCGGAGCTGGTCGAGCGGGCCGACGAGGTCAAGGGCAAGGCCGGCCAGAACTTCCGCGACCACCTGGACGCGGTGAAGATGAACCGTGTGCTGACCGAGATGGTCCGCGACGTGGAGCTGCCGAAGGTCCCCGCCGAGCTGGAGCGCGCCCCGTACGACCGCACGGCGGTCACCGGTGTGCTGGACGTCCTGGAGATCCGCAACCCGAGCCTGCGTGAGCGGCTCCTGGCCGTCGACCCCGGTGCGGAGGAGGCGGCGCCGCCGGAGCCGGCCGCCGGCATCGACCTGGACGGTGCGGTGCTGGGTCCCGGTGAGGTCGCTCCGTGGCTGGAGGCCCACGGCGGGCAGCCCCTCGGTGTGATGACGGTGGACACCTGGTCGCTGGGTGTCGGCACGGTCACGGAGATCGCGCTCGCCGCCGCCGACGGGTCGGCGGCCTGGCTGGACCCGGCCACCCTCGTGGAGGCCGACGAGCAGGCGTTCGCCGCCTGGGTCGCCGACCCGCGGCGGCCGAAGGTCATGCACAACGCCAAGAACGCCCTGCGGGTCTTCCCCGAGCAGGGCTGGCGGCTGGACGGCATCACGATGGACACCGCGCTCGCCGCCTACCTCGTCAAGCCGGGCCGTCGTTCCTTCGCCCTGGACGCGCTGACCGTCGAGTACCTCGGCCGTGAGCTGGCGCCGGCCGCTTCGGCCGACGGGCAGCTCGCCTTCGGGGCGGACGACCGCGCCGAGGCCGACGCCCTGATGGCGCAGGCACGGGCCGTGCTGGACCTCGGCGATGCCTTCACCACCCGGCTGCGGGAGGTCGGGGCCACCGAGCTGCTGCACGACATGGAACTGCCCACGTCGATCATGCTGGCCCGTCTCGAGCGGCACGGCATCGCCGCGGACCGCGCCCATCTGGAGGGCATGGAGCAGCAGTTCGCCGGTGCGGTGCAGCAGGCGGTGAAGGAGGCGCACGCCTCGGTGGGCCGGGAGTTCAACCTCGGCTCGCCCAAGCAGCTCCAGGAAGTCCTCTTCGGTGAACTGGCCCTGCCGAAGACGAAGAAGACGAAGACGGGGTACACGACCGACGCCGACGCGCTCGCCTGGCTGGCCGCGCAGACCGAGCACGAGCTGCCGGTCCTCATGCTGCGCCACCGGGAGCAGGCGAAGCTCCGGGTCACGGTCGAGGGCCTGATCAAGACGATCGGCGCCGACGGCCGTATCCACACCACGTTCAACCAGACGGTCGCGGCGACCGGCCGGCTCTCCTCGACCGACCCCAATCTGCAGAACATCCCGGTGCGGACGGACGAGGGCCGGGCGATCCGCCGGGGCTTCGTCGTCGGCGAGGGCTTCGAGACGCTGATGACGGCCGACTACAGCCAGATCGAACTCCGGGTCATGGCCCACCTCTCCGAGGACGCCGGGCTGATCGAGGCGTTCAACTCGGGCGAGGACCTGCACACGACGGTCGCCTCGCAGGTGTTCGGCGTGGAGAAGACGGCCGTCGACGCCGAGATGCGCCGCAAGATCAAGGCGATGTCGTACGGGCTGGCCTACGGGCTCTCCGCGTTCGGCCTCTCCCAGCAGCTGAACATCGAGGCCGGCGAGGCGCGCGGGCTCATGGACACGTACTTCCAGCGGTTCGGCGGGGTGCGCGACTACCTCCGCCGGGTCGTCGAGGAGGCCAGGTCGACCGGCTACACCGAGACGGTCTTCGGCCGCCGCCGGTATCTCCCGGACCTCAACAGCGACAACCGGCAGCGGCGCGAGACGGCCGAGCGGATGGCGCTCAACGCACCCATCCAGGGCACGGCGGCCGACATCGTGAAGGTCGCGATGCTCAACGTGGACCAGGCGCTGACCCAGGCGGGGCTGACGTCGCGGATGCTGCTCCAGGTCCACGACGAGATCGTCCTGGAGATCGCGAAGGGTGAGCGCGAGCAGGTCGAGGAGATCCTGCGCCGTGAGATGTCCACGGCGGTCGAACTCCGTGCGCCGCTGGACGTGTCGGTCGGCGTCGGCACGGACTGGGAGACCGCCGCGCACTGACGTCTCAGCCGGCGTCCCGGCCGGCCGGAGAGGTCCGTGCGGTCTCCGCACCGGGCCCCTCCGGCCGGCCAGGACCTGCCTGCCCCCTCCGCAGCCGCATCCACGCCCCGTAGAGGACCAGACCGGCCGCGAGGCCCGCCCCGGCCCCGAAGCAGGCCGTCGGAATGATGTCCAGGGGGGTGTCGATCCGCCCGGACCAGGCGAACCAGCGGGCGCACCGGTGGGCGGTTCCCAGCAGGACGCACAGCGCGAGGAACGAGCAGGCTCCCAGGCGTTCGGTCCCGCTGAGGACGGGCACCGACTCCGGGCGGGGCGCGGGTCCGGCGGCCCGCAGTCCCGTGGACACGAAGAAAGCGAGAGCCGCCGCGGCGAGCGCCGAACTGCCGTACTGGACGATCTGGAACACGGGGAAGCCGCCGACGCTCCGGCCGAGGACGGGGATCAGTTCCGTTCCCCACCGGTCGTGATGGGTGAAGGCGTCCCACACGACGTGGGTGCCCGAGCCGATGACGGCGGACACGGCGAACCACACCGCCAGGGGCAGGAGCGGGGCGCCCGGCTCCCACCGCCGCCCCCGCACGAAGCCGTGGACGCGGCCCTGCGCCGCCCCGGGCAGCAGGGCGAGAAGCGGTTCACGCACCAGCAGCCACAGGGCGACCAGGGCGCCGGTGATGAGGACGTCGACGCCGAACACCCCCCACGCCGCGTGTGTCACCTCACCGAACTCCATCGCCCCGGGGACGACGCTGTCCGCGTAGTAGGTCACGTCCGGTGCGAACGAGCCCGCGACGAGTGCGGAGGCGACCAGCGGGCCACGGGCCCTCCCGGACCGGCGGACGCCCGGGAGAACCGCGGCGGCATGGCTGAGTGTGAACGGCATGGCGGCAAGTATGCGGGTGAGCCCGCGTCATCCCCCCGGCGCCAGGCGACGACTTGGCGACGCGAAGCTGAAGAAACAGTGAGAACCGGGCGGGGGCCGGTGTCCGGGCGCCGGGAGTTGTCGTAGGGTCGCCTGAGTCCTCGCGCTGGGGAGCGCGGGCAGCCGTCGACGGGGAGGGACCGACACCTATGGCAGCGCAATTCGGCCGCAGACTGCGCAGGGGGGCCACCACCACCGCGGTGGCGGCGGCAGCCGTGGCAGCCCTGTCGGCTTCACAGGCACCCGCGGCACCGCATCCCGGCACCGCCGGCGACCAGGCGGCGGCCGGTGCGGCACCCGCCGGGGACAGCGCGGCCACCGGCAACTCCCCGTACCACACGGACCTTCCGCCGCTCGTCACTCCGGACAGGCCCGGCGCTTCGTCGAACCTTCCGGTGACCGGCAGTGCCGAATCCGGGATACCCGCCTCGATCCTGGCGGCCTACAAGAAGGCCGAGCAGGGTCTCGCGGGCACCGACGCCGCGTGCCGGCTCCCCTGGCAGCTCCTCGCGGCCATCGGGAAGGTCGAGTCGGGACAGGCACGGGGCGGCAAGGTCGACGCGAACGGTACGACCCTCTCCCCGATCCTCGGCCCGGCCCTCAACGGCCAGGGCTTCGCACTGATCAAGGACACCGACGGCGGCGCGTACGACGGGGACTCGACCCACGACCGCGCGGTCGGCCCGATGCAGTTCATCCCGTCCACCTGGGAGACCTGGGGCCAGGACGGCAACGGCGACGGCCGCAAGGACCCCAACAACATCTACGACGCGGCGCTGGCCGCCGGGCGCTACCTCTGCGCCGGCACCCGCGACCTGTCGCTCGCCCAGGACCTCGACCGGGCGGTGCTGAGCTACAACCACTCGCAGGAGTACCTGCGCACGGTGCGGTCCTGGTTCGACTTCTACAACCGCGGCACCCACGAGGTCCCCGACGGCACCGGCGTCCTCCCGGTGGGCACGAGCGGCAGCACCACGACCCCGCCGGTCACGTCCCCGTCCGGGCAGGGCGGCGGCGGCAGCACACCTCCGCCGAGCAGCGGCCCGAAGCCGCCGGCGCAGGGCGGCGGCAAGCCCCCGGTCACCGACCCCACGCCGCCCCCTCCCACGAAGCCGCCGACCACCCCGCCGACGACCCCGCCCGCGCCGGCGACCCTCGGCAGCCTGGAGAACGCGGGCACCGCACCGCTCAAGGCCACCGCCGGCGACGCGTTCGCCCAGCGCGTCAAGGTCCGGGCGAGGAACACCCTCGGCGCCCCGCTGGCCGGTGCGAAGGTCACGTTCACCGTCGTCGGTGACACCGACGCCCGCTTCGCCGGCGGCAGGACCATGGTCACGGCGAGCACCAGAAGCGACGGCACCGTCACCGCCCCGATCCTGACGGCGGGTGAGAAGACCGGCGAGTTCAAGGTGACGGCCGTCGCCGGCACCGTCAAGCCGCGCACCCTCACGTACGCGGCGAGCGTCGCCGCGCGACAGGCGGACGCCCTCGCGCGGACCGACGACAAGGTGCTCACGGCAGCCCCCGGCGCCGCGTTCGCCGACCGGGTCCAGGTGCGGGCGACCTACCGGGGTCAGGGGCTCGCGGACACCGCCGTCACCGCCACGATGATCACCGACGCGGAGACGCCCGCGGAGAACGACAAGGGCCCGCACTTCAAGGACGCGGACGGCAAGGCCGTGCGCACCCTGGACCTGACCACCGGCGCCGACGGGCTCCTGGAACTCCCGGAGATCTACGCCGACGACGCCGCGGGCACCTACAAGCTGCGGCTCACCACGGCGAACGGCGTCGTGCTGGTCATCGAGCTGAAGGTCGAGGCCGCCCCCGAGGCCTGACCCGCGAGGACACCGGGCGCCCGGCCCCGCGGCAGGGCGCCCATCAACCGTCGCCCGGTGCGGGCCCGGGGGTGCGATGTCCCCGCGCCCGAACATCCGCTCAGGCCGCACTCCGGGCTCTTCCGGTCCGACGGCACGGTCGCCGGGCGGGCATCGGCCCGGTCCGGCGACGCGCCGCCGACGGCTTCACCGCGAGCCCGACGGCTTCACCGCCGGCCCGCCGGTTCGCCTGTGCACCCGCGCGTCCGCGTGCGCACCCGTGCGTCCCCAAGGTGTACCGGAAGGGCCGACCCCCGGACCGTGCACCCGAGTTCAGGCCCCGGGACCGTCGCCCGCCCCCGGATGCCCGAGGCGGTGCGGAAGACCGGACCGCCGGAGCCCCACGGCGCGCGCGGCCCCGTACGTCTACTCCCGGCGCAGCCGCGCCGACGTGAAGCGGGTCGCCTCCGTCGTCGTCGGGTCCTCCGGCCACGGGTGCTTCGGATAGCGGCCCCGCAGCTCCGCCCGCACGCTCCGGTACCCCTCCCGCCAGAACGACGCCAGGTCCGCCGTCACCGCCGCGGGCCGGCCGGCCGGTGACAGGAGGTGGACCAGCAGGGGCACCCCGGCGACCCGGGGCGTCTCCCGCAGCCCGAACAGCTCCTGGAGCTTCACCGCGAGCACGGGCTGCTCGCCGGCGTAGTCGAGGCGGATCCGGGAGCCGCTCGGCACCTCGATCCGCTCCGGGGCGAGTTCGTCGAGCCGGGCGGCGTCCCCGGTCGACCACGGCAGGAGCCTGCGCAGCGCCTGTCCCGCGTCGATCCGTCCCAGGTCGGCGCGACGCCCGGCCCGTGACAGTTCCGGCTCCAGCCACTCGCCGGCGTGCTCGAACAGCGCCTCGTCGGACACGTCGGGCCAGGGTGTGCCGAGCACCCGGTGCAGGAACGCGAGCCGCAGCCGCAGCTGTTCGCCGTCCCTGCTCCACCGCAGGAGCCCGGGCCCCTCCCGGCGCAGTCCCTCCAGCAGCGCCCCGCGCACCAGCTCCGGAGCGGGCCGGCGCAGGGGCCGCACCGACAGCTCGACCGCGCCGAGGCGCTCCACGGACCGCGCCACGACGTCGCCGTCCGTCCAGCGGACCTCCTCGCCGGAGAACCGCAGGTGCCCGGCCGCGAGACGGGCCGTGTCCTCGTCGATCACCGCCGCCAGCCTTACCCGCGCGGACGCCGCGTGGGCCGGCCGGTCGGCGACCGCGACGGCGAGCCACGGGGCGCTGCGCAGCCGTGAGCCGTCCCCGAGTCCGGCGCCCGTTCCCGACGCCATCAGGAATGCGCCCTCGCCCCGTGCGCGCGCCACGCGTTCCGGGAACGCCAGGGCCGCGACCAGACCCACCGCGGCGTCGTCCGTACCGGCGCCCCCGTCAGCCCCGCGCTCCGCCCCGTGGCCGGCGGACCGCGACAGCCGCCGCACCTCCTGCCGCCACCGCGCGGCGTAGCCGTCCCCGCCCCGCCGTGCCGTGCGCAACGCGTGCGCCAGGTCGTCGCCGTACTCGCGCGGCGGCTCCTCGCTCAGCAGGGCCACGACCTCCGCCGCGCGCCGCCCGCCCACCTCCCGCGCACCGTCCAGGAGCGCGCGGGCCAGCCGGGGATGCAGGCCGAGCCGGGACATCCGCACGCCCCGGTCCGTCGCCCGTCCCGCGGCGTCCACCGCGCCGACCGCACCCAGCACCTCGCGCGCCGCGCCCATCGCCCCGGCGGGCGGGGCGTCCAGGAGCGCGAGCCCGGAGGCGTCCGGGTCGCCCCAGCACGCGGCCTGGAGGGCGAAAGCCGCCAGGTCGGCCACCTTGATCTCGGGGGAGGGGTAGGCGGCCAGCCTCCCGTCCTCCGCGGCGTCCCAGCAGCGGTACACCGCGCCCGGCGCCTCACGTCCCGCGCGGCCCGCCCGCTGGCGTCCGGCCGCCCGCGACGCGCGTACGGTCGTCAGCGAGCCGAGCCCCCGCGCGTGGTCGGTGCGCGGCTCCCTGGCCAGCCCCGAGTCCACGACGACCCGCACACCGGGCACCGTCAGGGACGACTCGGCGACGGAGGTGGCCAGCACCACCCGCCGGCCGCCCGAAGGCCCGGCGAGCACGGCGTCCTGCACCGCCGCCGGCGCGCGGCCGTGGACCTGGAGGATCTCGGCCCCCGCCCCGGCGAGCATCCCCGCGACGCGGCCGATCTCCCCGACGCCGGGCAGGAAGCACAGCACGTCGCCCTCCCGCTCGGCGAGGGCCCGGCGCACCACGCCGGCCACATGCGTCAGCAGGGCCGGGTCGACCCGCATCCCGTGCGGCGGCCGGACCGGCGCGGCCGGCGGCGCCCACACCACCTCCACCGGGTGGGACACGCCCCTGGCCTCGACGACCGGGGCGTCGCCCAGCAGCCGTGCCCAGCCCTGCGCGTCCGTGGTCGCCGACGCCGCGACCAGCCGCAGCTCGGGCCGGATCGTCTCGCGTACGTCGAGGAGGAAGGCCGCGGCCGTGTCCGCGTCCAGGTGGCGTTCGTGGCACTCGTCGACGATCACCACATCGGTGCCGGGGAGCTCCTGGTCGCGCTGCAGGCGCTGGAGCAGCACGCCCGTGGTCACGACCTCCACCACGGTCCCGGGCCCCACCACCCGCTCCCCGCGCACGGTGAACCCGACCCGGCCGCCGGGCTGCTCGCCGAGCAGCCACGCCATCCGCCGCGCCGCCGCCCGGGCGGCGATCCGGCGCGGTTCCGCGACGAGCACACGGCGCGCGGGCCCGCCCCCGGTCAGGCCGGCGAGCACCAGGGGCACGAGGGTCGTCTTGCCGGTCCCGGGCGGGGCGCAGAGCACCGCGGCCCCGCGCTCGTCGAGGGCCCGCTCCAGGGCGGGCACGGCGGTGCGGACGGGCAGCAGGTCCAGGGCGTCGGTACGGATCACGCCCCCAGTCTCGTACGCCGCCCCGGTGAGGGGCGCGGCCGGTGCCTATGCGCCGTCGCGGCCGTCCCGCTCGCAGACGAAGATCGCGGTCCCGGGGATGAGGTTGCCGCGCAGCGGGGACCAGCCACCCCACTCCTGGTCGTTCCAGGCGGGCCACTCCGGCTCCACCAGGTCGATCAGGCGGAACCCGCCGGCGACGACGTCCCGCACCCGGTCGCCGAGCGTCCTGTGGTGCTCCACGTACACGGCGTCACCCGCCTCGTCCTGCTCGACGTACGGCACCCGGTCGAAGTAGGAGGCTGCGACGGAGAGGCCCTCGGGCCCCGGTTCGTCGGGGAACGCCCAGCGGATGGGGTGGGTGACGGAGAAGACCCAGCGCCCGCCGGGCCTCAGCACCCGGTGCACCTCGCGGAACACCTGCACGGGATCGGCGACGAACGGCACCGCGCCGTAGGCGGAGCAGGCCAGGTCGAAGGCGCCGTCCCGGAAGGGGAGCCGCCCCGCGTCGGCCTCGACCAGGGGGACGCCGCCACCGATGCGCAGGGCGTGCTGGAGCTGCCGGTGGGAGAGATCCAGGGCCACCGGCCGGGCGCCCTGGGCGGCGAGCCAGCGGGAGCACTGGGCGGCGCCGGCGCCGATCTCCAGGACGTCGAGCCCCTTCAGGGCCGACGCGGGCCCCAGGAGCCCGGCCCCGGCCTCGTCGAGCCCCTCCGGGCCCCAGACGAACCGGTCGTCGCCGAGGAAGGCCCCGTGGTCGCTCTGGTACTCGTCCGCGTTGCGGTCCCACCAGCCGCGGTTCGCACGGCTGCTCTCCGCGTCACCGGCGTCCCGGCGGGTCGCTTCGGGTTCGGACGCCTGCATGTCTTGGCTCATCGTGCCCGTCGTTGTAGTTTGCCTTCACCCGCTGCGCGCGGTGGCTCCACGGGCCGTACGGGTGAGTACGTCCGTGTGCGCACGAGACCGCGCCGTGGCCGATGTGGCCTCGGTGAACGTGAGTTGTGCCGGGATTGGGGCGTTCCGCCCCGGGTGTGCGCCTTCGCGCATTGACCCTGTCCGGCCACCCCCGTATGCTACAAGTTGCGCTGCGAGCCTGCGCGCCTCAGACCTAGCAGGCCGCGCTCGCGTCTGTTGCATGTCCCCTCGGTTGTCGAGGCGCCTTTCCGGAAGCGGACAGGTGCTTTCCCGGCTGTCCGGCTTCTGCAGAGGCGATACGGGCTTTCGGCGTAGCAGTACCTACGACTCACTGTCCGTACCGGAGCCCTTTCCCACATGACGAGCAGCACCGAGACCACCGCCACCACTCCGCAGGTTGCGGTCAACGACATCGGCGACGCGGACGCGTTCCTCGCGGCGATCGACGAGACGATCAAGTACTTCAACGACGGCGACATCGTTGACGGCGTCATCGTCAAGGTTGACCGGGACGAGGTCCTCCTCGACATCGGTTACAAGACCGAAGGCGTCATCCCGAGCCGCGAGCTCTCGATCAAGCACGACGTCGACCCGAACGAGGTCGTCAAGGTCGGCGACGAGATCGAGGCCCTGGTTCTCCAGAAGGAGGACAAGGAAGGCCGCCTGATCCTCTCGAAGAAGCGCGCTCAGTACGAGCGTGCCTGGGGCACCATCGAGAAGATCAAGGAAGAAGACGGCATCGTCACCGGTACCGTCATCGAGGTCGTCAAGGGTGGTCTCATCCTCGACATCGGCCTCCGTGGCTTCCTCCCGGCGTCGCTCGTCGAGATGCGTCGCGTCCGCGACCTCCAGCCCTACGTGGGCAAGGAGCTCGAGGCCAAGATCATCGAGCTGGACAAGAACCGCAACAACGTGGTCCTGTCCCGCCGTGCCTGGCTCGAGCAGACCCAGTCCGAGGTCCGCCAGACGTTCCTCACGACCCTCCAGAAGGGTCAGGTCCGCTCCGGCGTCGTCTCCTCGATCGTCAACTTCGGTGCCTTCGTGGACCTGGGTGGCGTCGACGGTCTCGTGCACGTCTCCGAGCTGTCCTGGAAGCACATCGACCACCCCTCCGAGGTCGTCGAGGTCGGCCAGGAGGTCACCGTCGAGGTCCTCGACGTCGACATGGACCGCGAGCGCGTCTCGCTGTCGCTCAAGGCGACGCAGGAAGACCCGTGGCAGCAGTTCGCCCGTACGCACCAGATCGGGCAGGTCGTTCCCGGTAAGGTCACCAAGCTCGTTCCGTTCGGTGCGTTCGTGCGCGTCGACGAGGGCATCGAGGGCCTGGTCCACATCTCCGAGCTGGCCGAGCGCCACGTGGAGATCCCGGAGCAGGTCGTCCAGGTCAACGACGAGATCTTCGTCAAGGTCATCGACATCGACCTCGAGCGCCGTCGCATCAGCCTCTCGCTGAAGCAGGCCAACGAGGCCTTCGGTGGCGACCCGGCGTCGGTCGAGTTCGACCCGACCCTGTACGGCATGGCCGCGTCCTACGACGACCAGGGCAACTACATCTACCCCGAGGGCTTCGACCCCGAGACCAACGACTGGCTCGAGGGCTTCGAGTCGCAGCGTGAGGTCTGGGAGACGCAGTACGCCGAGGCGCAGCAGCGCTTCGAGCAGCACCAGGCCCAGGTCATCAAGTCCCGCGAGGCCGACGAGGCCGCTGCTGCCGAGGGTGCTGCCGCCCCGGCCGGCGCTGCCCCGGCTGCCTCCGGCGGCAGCGGTGGCGGCGGCTCGTACTCCTCGGAGTCCGCGGACAACTCCGGCGCCCTGGCGTCGGACGAGGCCCTGGCCGCCCTGCGCGAGAAGCTGGCCGGCGGCCAGAGCTGACGCTCTGACCCCGACCGCTCATCGGCTGCGGTAGCTGTAGAGCTGTAGGTGAGGCCCGTCCCCTTCGGGGGGGCGGGCCTCACTCGTGTCCGGAACCCCGCAGGCATTCGCGTCAGGAACCCCGCGGGCAGGGGGCGCGACACGAGCAAGACCGGGTGCGGCCCCACCCCCCGGGGGGGCGGGTGCGTGACCGGGCGGCCGAAAACGCCTGTCCTCCGGGGCCACGGCAGGGCTAGGGTGCGCGGATGACCTTGAAATGGGAACAGGTGATCGTGCACTCCGCCGACCCGGCGGGCCTGGGGCAGTGGTGGGCCGACGCGCTCGGCTGGGTGGTCGTCCACGCCTCCGACGACGAGTTCGAGATCCGCCCGGAACCCGACCGGATGCCGGGGCTGGACTTCGTGCGGCTCGACGAGGCCGGGAAGACCAAGAGCAGGCTGCACCTGGACTTCCGGCCCGACGACCAGGCCGCCGAGGTGGCGCGGCTGGTGGCGCACGGCGCAAAGCGTGTCGACATCGGCCAGGGCGAGCAGCCGTGGGTCGTGCTGGCGGACCCCGAAGGCAACGAGTTCTGCGTCCTCGGCCCCCGGCGTCCCTGAGGGGCATGACGCGGTGGCACAACTCCACCGGCGGACCCCCCAGTTCCGGCGTCGGACCGCCGCCGCTGCGCTCAACACGTCTGCTGCCGGGGCGACTTCGCCGGTGCCCCGTCCGGCCGCGCCCGCGCCCCGTGGGCCCGGGCCCCTCCTCCGTACGGCCCGCCGCTGCGGTGCCGTACGCCCCCGGCCTCGCACCACCGCGTGTGAAAGCGGCCCGGGCGGGAATGCCGTGGCCAGGCGGGGTGTTCTTGTCGGGGAACACGAGGAGGAGCGGTAACCGTGCCTGAACCGCAGAGTTTGTACGAATGGGAGCCGAAGGGCCTGGCCGTCGTCGACATGGCGCTCGCCCAGGAGTCGGCCGGTCTGGTCATGCTCTACCACTTCGACGGATACATCGACGCGGGTGAGACCGGCGAGCAGATCGTCGACGGCCTGCTCGACACACTGCCGCACCAGGTCGTGGCCCGCTTCGATCACGACCGGCTCGTCGACTACCGGGCGCGCCGCCCGCTGCTCACGTTCAAGCGCGACAGGTGGACCGCGTTCGAGGCGCCCACCCTGGACGTCCGGGTCGTGCAGGACGCCACCGGCGCCCCCTTCCTGCTGCTGTCCGGGCCCGAGCCAGACGTGGAGTGGGAGAGGTTCGCCGCCGCGGTGGAGCAGATCGTCGAGCGGCTCGGAGTGCGCCTCGCCGTCAACTTCCACGGCATCCCGATGGGCGTCCCGCACACCCGTCCGGTCGGTGTCACCCCGCACGGCAACCGCACCGACCTGATGCCCGGGCACCGCAGCCCGTTCGACGAGGCGCAGGTCCCCGGCTCGGCCGAGGCACTCGTCGAGTACCGGCTGATGGAGGCCGGGCACGACGTCCTCGGCGTGGCGGCCCACGTCCCGCACTACGTCGCCCGGTCCGCCTACCCCGACGCCGCGCTGACCGTCCTGGAGGCGATCACGGCCGCGACCGGCCTGGTGCTGCCGAGCATCGCGCACACGCTGCGCACCGAGGCGCACCGCACGCAGACCGAGATCGAGCGGCAGATCGGGCAGGGGGACGAGGAACTCGTCTCGCTGGTCGAGGGCCTGGAGCACCAGTACGACGCCGTGGCGGGCTCCGAGAGCCGCGGCAACCTGGTCGCGGAGCCGGTCGACCTTCCGTCGGCGGACGAGATCGGCCTCGAGTTCGAGCGCTTCCTCGCCGAACGGGAGGGCGACTCCTGAGCTCCGGCGGCCGGCCGACGGCGGGTTCCGCCCGCCGAGCCGCTCCCGGCTCCCGGTGACGGGACGGCGCCACCGGCGTCCCCCCTCCTGCTCCCCGCCCCGGAGATCAGGGGGTGTCCCGCCCGGGCGCCGGAGGACAGCCCCTATGCTCGGCGCATGCTGAAAGTGGGCCTGACCGGCGGGATCGGCGCCGGCAAGAGCGAAGTGTCACGGCTGCTCGCACACCTGGGAGCGGTGGTGATCGACGCCGACCGGATCGCGCGCGAGGTCGTCGAACCCGGCACCCCGGGGCTCACAGCCGTCGTCGAGGCCTTCGGGCCGGACATCCTCAGGCCCGACGGCTCGCTCGACCGTCCCGCGCTCGGCTCGATCGTGTTCTCCGACCCCGAGCGCCTGGCCACCCTCAACGGCATCGTGCACCCGCTGGTCGGGGCCCGGTCCGCCGAGCTGGAGCGGGCCGCGGCGGACGGCGCCGTCGTCGTCCACGACGTCCCGCTGCTCACGGAGAACGGACTCGCCCCGCTCTACGACCTCGTCGTGGTCGTGGACGCGAGCCCCGAGACGCAGCTCCACCGCCTCGTCACGCTGCGCAGCATGACGGAGTCCGACGCCCGGGCCAGGATGACCGCCCAGGCCACCCGCGAGCAGCGGCTGGCCGTCGCCGACCTCGTCGTCGACAACGACGGTCCGCTCGACGGCCTGGAACCGCAGGTGCGCGCGCTGTGGGCGCAGCTGACGGAGAAGGCCGCCGCCATCTGAGCCCGCGGCCGCGCGGAATACCGGCCCACGACCGGATGTTGAGAAGCGGAACCCGAGGGGAAGGATAGGACCGTGCCCGAGAGCAACCCGGAAACACATGTCATCGACTTCCGTGCGGCGGAGCAGTTGCTCGCCGCCCGGGACCCCCGGGGCGCGGTGAAGCTGCTCGACTCCGTGATCGCCGCCCACCCGGAGAACACGGCGGCCAGGCTGTTGCGCGCCCGGGCCTTCTTCGCCGCCGCGCAGCTGCGTCCGGCCGAACTCGAATTCGAGCTGGTCCTGGAGCGCGAGCCCGACAACGCCTTCGCGCACTTCGCCCTGGCCCGGACCTTCCAGCGGGCGGGCCGCCCGGAGCAGGCCAAGCGCCACTTCCGGCTGGCCGCCGCGCTCGACCCGAAGCCGGAGTACCTCGAGGCCGCGCGCTTCGACGACAGGGCCTGACCGCACCCGCCCGGCGGCGTACCACGGTGACCGGGCGTCCGGCCTGATCACGGAAGTGCCCGGCGGGCCACGAGTGGACGCGGTTTCGTCCCTCGCCGCCGGCCGTGGCGCGTGACGCGGCGGCCACCCTTCACGACCGCTCGTCCCCGCCGCCGGTTCCCACCCGCCGTGGCGGGTCCCCTCGGCGGTGACGGCTCCGGCCGACCGGGTCGGGGACGTACGCGGGGACGTCCCTGCCGGGCTGGAAGCGCGCGCCCTGCCGCATGTGGCGGACCACGAGGCAGAAGTCCGTGACCGTGACCACCAGCAGCACACCGCAGGCGGTCGCCCAGCCGGCCCGGTCGACGACCAGGAAGGCCGCCAGGCCGAACGCGGCCCAGAGCATGCCCCATAGACTCAGCCAGAGCCGCATCCGCAGGGGGCTGCGCGCAGTGGACGGTTCACTTCCGGTACGCATCGCCATCGCCTCCCCTCCAGCATGACCCCACGGAGCGGCGCGGGGAAACGTGACGACGGGCCGACGACGACGGGGAGCGGGCTGTGAAGACGACGGCGGGGCGGGAACGCGGGGCGGGTGGCGCGGCGGCGTGGGGTGACGGCGCCGTCAGGCGGTCCAGGGTCCGGGGCGCGCTCCTGGGCGGTGCGGTGGGGGACGCACTGGGCAACCCCGTCGAATTCCTCTCGCTCGACGGGATCCGCCGAGCGCACGGCGAGCAGGGTGTACGCGGCCTCGTCCCCGACGAGGACGGCGTCGCCGGGCGCGTCACGGACGACACCCAGATGTCCCTCTTCACGGTCGAGGGCCTGATCAGGGCCCACGTCCGGGCCGCCGCCACGGGTGCCGCGGTCGACGAGGCCCCGTTCGTCCGCGACGCCTACGCGCGCTGGCTGGACACCCAGAACCACCCGTCACCCCCGGCGCGCGGCGGGGCGAACCGCGTGCGGACCGGGTGGCTGAGGCAGCAGCCCTGGCTGTACGCGCGCCGTGCCCCCGGCAACGCGTGCCTGACCGGTCTGGCGTCCGGCCACACACCCGGTCCCGAGACACCGCCGGTGCTCCCCGGTCCGGTCAATCCGCACTCCAAGGGCTGCGGCACCGTGATGCGGTCGGCGCCGTTCGGCCTGCTGGGCGGGGACGCCGCGACCGGGTTCGGCCTGGCCGTGAGGTGTGCGCTGATCACCCACGGGCACCCCACCGGGGCCTACTCGGCGGGTGCGCTCGCGGCCGTCGTCACCTGTCTGCTGGAGGGCGACTCACCGCAGGGCGCGGTGCTGCGCGCACTGGAGCTGCTGGGCCGCCATCCGGGCCACGAGGAGACGACCGCCGCGCTGCGGGCCGCGGTCGTCCTGGCGGCGCGCGGCCGGCCGACGGCCGAGCGGGTCGAGACCCTGGGCGCGGGCTGGGTGGCCGAGGAGGCCCTGGCCATCGCCGTGTACTGCGTGCTGGTGCTCCCCGGGGCCGACGAGGTGGCCGAGGCACTGCTGCTCTCGGTCAACCACTCGGGCGACAGCGACTCCACGGGCGCCGTCTGCGGCAACCTGCTGGGCGCGCTCCACGGGGAGGCGCGGCTGCCGGCGTCGTGGCTCGCGGCGACCGAGGGCAGGTCCGTCATCGCGGAGCTCGCCGACGACCTGTGCATGGAGTTCGATTCCCCGGTGGCGTGGCCGGAGGGCCGCTACCCGGAGTGCTGAGGGGGGAACGCCGTGTACCGCCGGGTCGTTCCCCATGCATGAGTGGACGACTGACACGTCAGGGACACACGGGGACGGGGCCCGGCGCGATCACCCCGGACGGCTGCGCGGTCGAGCTGTACGCCCGCCTGTCCGCCGGCGCGGAGCCGGAGGTCATCGGATCGGTCGTGCCGCCCGGCGCGAGCGTCCTCGAACTCGGCTGCGGGGCGGGCCGGGTGACGCATCCTCTGGTCGCGCTCGGGTACGAGGTGACCGCGGTCGACGAGTCGCCGCAGATGCTGGAACGGGTCCGGGGCGCCCGCACGGTGCTGAGCGCCATCGAGTCGCTGGACCTCGGTCAGGAGCGCTTCGACGCGGTCGTGCTCGGATCCTTCCTGGTGCACAGCAGCGAACACCGCGTCCGGGAAGGGCTGTTGCGGACCTGCCGTAGGTACGTGAAGGACGGCGGGTCCGTGCTCGTGCAGCGGGAGGGCGCGGACTACCGCACCGGCCTGCCCCGGGAGCGTGAGGACGCCGCGGCGGGGTGTGTCATCCGGATCCTCTCCGCGGAACCCGTGGGCGACAGCGTGGACGAGGTACGCGCGGAGTACGTCTTCGAGGACGCGCACTGGACCCAGACCTTCCGGTCGCGGCAGCTGTCCGAGGAGCGGTTCGAGGAGTGTCTGGGGGAGGCCGGCCTGGTGGTCGACCGCTGTCTCACCCCGGACGGTGTCTGGGTGCTCGCCAGACCGGACGAGCGCTGAGGGGCCCCGGAACGGACACCGGGGCGCGCCGCACGGCGGCCGGCGACCAGGGACGGCCGGCTGCGCGCCGGGAGCGCCGGACCGGGGGCGCGTGGGGCGATGAGTTCCGGGGGCCGGAGCGGTCTACCTCCCCGTAAGCGCCGGTGAGGCCCCGCGGTGGGAGCCGCGCCCCTCGTCGGCGCACTCCGTCCACGCGACCCTCCGAGGAGACCGCCATGTCCGCAACCGCCGCTCCCACCCCGGGAGACACCCGTGCCACCGCGCCGCGCCGCCGGGTGGCCGCCGCCGCCCTGACCGGGGCGCGCTACGCCCTCGCGCTGTTCCTCGGCTTCAGCGCGGTGGCCAAGCTCGTCGCCCACGAGTCCGCCGTCGCGTCCTTCGACAGGATGGGCTGGGGCAGCGGGGCGATGTACACGATCGGCGCCCTGGAACTCGCCGGGGCGGTGGCCCTGCTGGTCCCGCTGCTGGCCGGCGTGGCCGCGATCGCCCTCGCCGGACTGCTGGCCGGGGCGGCCGTCGTGCAGCTGACCCTGCTCGATCCGCCGAACGCGGTCATGCCGGCCCTGCTCGTCGTCCTGGCCGTGTTCATCGCCCGTGACCGGCGGGAGCGCACCGCGGACCTGTTCGCTCTCCTGCGCGGGCGGGAGGCCGGTGCCGGTCAGTGGATGAAGCGGTAGCTGCGCCACAGGGCGCGCGGGGTGTTGGTGTCGGTGAAGGTCGTCGCCACGTAGGCGGTCCCCCGGCCCGAGCAGTCGCGCGTGGGGTACAGGACCATGTCGATCAGCGTCCGGTTGTCGACCTTGCTGGCACCGCCGGGGGCGAGCTTGTGGCAGCCCTTCACCGACGGGCTGTGCACGCTGACGACCTCGTCCCCCTCCGTGACGTAGGTGACCGGTCCGACCGCGGTACGCCCGAGACCGGAGCAGCCCGTGACGGCGAGGGTGAGGACAGCCGCGCCGACCGCGATGCGGGTACGTCGGCGGAGAACGGTGGGGGTCGCGCTGAGGGACATGGGCGGGTCCTCATCTGCTCGTCCGGCTCATCGGTACGTCACGGAGACGTGCTGGCGCTGGCCACCCTGCCCGGTCCGCCCGGCGTCGGCATCCGGTGCGCGTCCGGCCGGGGCCGGAGGCACCCGGACAGAGGTTCGAGGATGTGCGTATCGGGCATATCGTGGTAATAGAGCCGAGATGGCAGAGCGCGGCAGCGCTTCCCCGGCGGAGGTGCCGCGACGCGCTCCCGGACGCAGGGGGCCGTGATGGTCCAGGTACTCGTGATCGCGGTGGTGGCGGTCCTCGCGGTGTGCGCGGTGTACGCGATGTCCGCGGCCCGGGTCGTCAAGCAGTACGAACGGGGTGTGGTGCTCCGCCTCGGGCGGCTCCACGACGCGGTGCGCCCCCCGGGGCTGACCATGATCGTTCCGGGCGTGGACCGGATGCGCAAGGTCAACATGCAGATCGTGACGATGCCCGTGCCCGCGCAGGACGGCATCACGCGGGACAACGTCACCGTGCGGGTGGACGCCGTCATCTACTTCAAGGTGGTCGACGCGGCGAGCGCGGTCGTCCAGGTGGAGGACTACCGGTTCGCGGTCTCCCAGATGGCGCAGACGTCCCTGCGGTCGATCATCGGCAAGAGCGACCTGGACGACCTGCTGTCCGACCGCGAGAAGCTGAACCAGGGACTGGAACTCATGATCGACAGCCCGGCCGTGGGCTGGGGCGTACAGATCGACCGGGTCGAGATCAAGGACGTCTCCCTGCCGGAGACGATGAAGCGTTCCATGGCCCGGCAGGCCGAGGCCGACCGTGAACGGCGCGCGCGGGTCATCAACGCCGACGCGGAGCTGCAGGCGTCGAAGAAGCTCGCCCAGGCGGCCCAGCAGATGTCGACCCAGCCCGCGGCTCTTCAGCTCCGTCTGCTGCAGACCGTGGTCGCGGTCGCCGCGGAGAAGAACTCCACGCTGGTGCTGCCCTTCCCCGTGGAACTGCTCCGCTTCCTGGAGCGCGCCCAGCAGGACCGGCCCCAGGCATCCGGGGACGGGGCCGCGGACGCCGCGCCCGCCGGGCCCGCGCCCGGCCCGGCCGCGCCGGACCCCTCCGCCGCCGCCCCGGCTTCCGGCGGGACCCCGCCGGAAGCGGACGGCCCTCCGGATCCCGGCCCTCCGGAACAGCCGGAGCCCGCGGCCGAGCGGGAGTCCGGTGCGCTGCCCTTCGTCCGCCACTGAATCCGCCCGCCCCGTCCGCGGTGCCACGGCCGGGGCGGAACGCTGTCACACCCCCCGCCTAGACTCGTCCGAACAGGGCAATCGCGGCCGGACCGAGGCAGGAGAGGGGTGGTGCACGTGGCGCGGCAGGCGTACGACGAGACCACCGACCGGCTGCTGCGGTGCGCCGCCGTGTTCGTCCCGGACACCCTCCCCAGGGACGGCCGGATCCTGTTCTGGGACCCCGAGGGGTCGGCCGGTCCGATGAGCCTCTTCGGTGAGCCGGGCCCGGGCGGGACCCCGTACACGGTCACCGAACTCACGGTCGCCGTCCCCGACGGCGCGGGCGGCGCACGCACCCGCACGGTGGCGGCCGTGGAACTCCCCGTCGCGGAAGCGGTCCCGCTGCTCGCCCGTGCCCGGCACCGGGCCGCGGCCCACCCCGCGACCCGCGCCTGGGGGGCCGCGGCGCTGCACGCGCTCACCCTCGTGGCGCGCGGCAGACTCCTGCCGGGGCTGACCGCCGAGGATCACGACGCGTGGCGGGCCGGGCCGCGCGATGCCGAGGACATCGCGCACCTGAGGGCCGTCGCCGCCTCGATGCCGCCCGAAGGCCACGCCGTCCCGGTGCCGGGCGCACCCCTGCGCGTCCCCGAACCCCGCGCACTGCTCGGCGCGTTCCTGGACGCCGTCGCCGACACCCTGCCCCGCACACCGGCCGCCGCCCACGCCATGGGCGCCCCGTTCGCCGCCCGCGCGGCGCAGCACCTGCCGGACGCCCGCGCATGGGCCGTCGAGGTGGCCTCCGGACTCGACGCGGGGGTGCGGATCTCGCTCCGGCTGGACCTGTCGTCGTACGACCTCTTCGACACGGCCGACGACGCCCCCGACACGGCGCGGGAGGGCGCGCACGCCGCACGGCACGCCGCCGCGGCCATCACCCAGGTCCACAGCCTGGCCGATCCGACGTACGTCACGGACGCCGCCGCGCTGTGGAGCGGCGCGGCGGGCGAGCCGTTCGGACCGAGGGCGAGGATCGACGCCGTGCTCGCGCTGCGCCGCGCCGCGCGCGTCTGGCCACCCCTGGAGCGGCTGCTCGACCAGCCCGTGCCCGACGTGCTCGCCGTCACCGAGGACGAGCTCCACGAACTGATCGGCCCCGCCGGAGCGCGCCTCGCCGATGCGGGAATCGCGCTCCACTGGCCCCGGGAGCTCGCCCGCTCGCTCACCGCGGCCGCCGTGGTCCGGCCCGCGCCGGGCTCCGCCACCGACGGCACCTCCTTCTTCGACGCCGAGCAGCTCTTCGCCTTCGACTGGCAGCTCTCCCTGGGGGACGACCCGCTCACCGAGGCGGAGATGGACACCCTGGCCGAGGCGCACCGGCCCGTGGTGCGGCTGCGGGACCAGTGGGTCGTCGTGGACCCCGCGCTCGTCCGCAAGGCACGCAAGCGGGAGCTCGGGCTCCTCGATCCCGTCGACGCCCTCGCCGTCGCCCTGACCGGCAGCGCCGAGGTCGACGGCGAGCAGGTCGAAGCGGTACCGGCCGGGGCGCTCGCCGCGCTGCGCGAACGCATCCTCGACGAGGACGCCACCCTCCCGGCCCCTCCCGGCCTCGACGCCACCCTCCGCGACTACCAGCTGCGCGGCCTCGCCTGGCTGGACCGGATGACGTCCCTCGGGCTCGGCGGCTGCCTCGCCGACGACATGGGCCTCGGCAAGACGATCACGGTCATCGCGCTGCACCTGCACCGGGCGCACACCGCCCCCACCCTGGTGGTCTGCCCGGCCTCCCTCCTCGGGAACTGGCACCGCGAGATCAACCGCTTCGCGCCCGGTGTGCCCGTCCGCCGCTTCCACGGCGCCGACCGCACCTTCGGCGGCTCCGACGGCGGCTTCGTGCTGACGACCTACGGCACGATGCGGTCGAGCGCCGAGCAGCTGGCCGGCCACACGTGGGGGCTGGTCGTCGCCGATGAGGCGCAGCACGTGAAGAACCCGCACTCGTCGACGGCCAGGGCGCTGCGCACCATCCCCGCCCCCGCCCGCGTCGCCCTGACGGGCACCCCCGTCGAGAACAACCTCTCCGAACTCTGGGCCCTGCTCGACTGGACCACCCCCGGTCTGCTCGGTCCGCTCAAGGCCTTCCGCTCGCGGCACGCCCGGATCGTGGAGAACACCGGCACGGCCGCCGGCCTGGGCAACGAGGAAGCGGTCGAGCGGCTCTCCCGGCTGGTCCGCCCCTTCCTGCTGCGCCGCAAGAAGTCCGATCCCGGTATCGCCCCCGAGCTGCCGCCGAAGACCGAGACCGACCACCCCGTCTTCCTCACCCGGGAGCAGGCCACGCTCTACGAGGCGGCGGTCCGCGAGACGATGGCGTTCATCGAGCAGTCGGAGGGCATCGCCAGGCGCGGGCTGATCATGAAGCTGCTGGGCTCGCTCAAGCAGATCTGCAACCACCCCGCGCAGTACCTGAAGGAGGAGCCCACGCGGCTCGCCGGGCGCTCGGGCAAACTCGCCCTGCTCGACGAGCTGCTCGACACGATCCTCTCCGAGGGCGGCTCCGTCCTGATCTTCACCCAGTACGTGTCGATGGCGCGGCTCCTCTCCGCCCACCTCGCCTCCCGCGCGATCCCCTCCCAGCTGCTGCACGGCGGCACACCGGTGCCCGAAAGAGAGCTGATGGTGGACCGCTTCCAGTCCGCGGAGGTCCCCGTCTTCCTGCTCTCCCTCAAGGCCGCGGGCACCGGACTGAACCTCACCAGGGCCGCCCATGTCATCCACTACGACCGGTGGTGGAACCCGGCGGTCGAGGAGCAGGCCACCGACCGCGCCTACCGCATCGGACAGACGCAGCCCGTGCAGGTGCACCGGCTCATCGCCGAGGGCACGGTCGAGGACCGGATCGCCGAGCTCCTGGAGTCCAAGCGGGCCCTGGCCGACGCGGTGCTCGGCTCGGGTGAGGCGGCCCTGACCGAGCTCAGCGACCGCGACCTCGCCGACCTCGTGTCGCTGAGGCGGACGACGTGAGCCCCGGCGCCGGACCGGCGGCGCGGCCGGGCCCCGACGATCTGCGGCGCACCTTCGAGGCGGTGCCCGCCCGCGCCACGACCGCCGACGGGCCCTTCGCGGACAGCTGGTGGGGCCGCGCCTGGGTCGACGCCCTGGAGTCCCTGTCGATGGACGGGGCCCGGCTCGCCCGCGGCCGTACGTACGCCGACGGCGGTCACGTCGCGGCGGTCACCGTCACCCCGGGCAGGGTCATCGCCTACGTCCACGGCAGCCGCCCCCGCCCCTACCGTGCCGAACTCCACCTGCGTACGTTCTCGGCGGCCGACTGGGACACGTTCCTCGACGCCGTCGCGGCCAGGCCCGGGCACCTGTCCGCTCTGCTCGACAAGGAGATGCCGCACTCCCTGGTGGACACGGCCGAAGGGATCGGCATCAGGCTGCTGCCCACCGCCGGTGACCTGGACCCGGACTGCTCGTGTCCGGACCGGGGACGGCCCTGCAAACACGTGGCGGCGCTCTGCTATCAGACGGCGCGGCTGCTCGACAGCGATCCGTTCGTCCTGCTGCTGATGCGCGGCCGGGGCGAGCGCGAACTCCTCGAGGAGCTCGGCCGCCGCAACGCCGAGCACTCGGCCCGCGAGCGTCCCGAAGCCGCCGCGATGCCCTCGGTCCCCGCCGGTGAGGCCCTGGCCGAGCGCTTCCTGCCGCCGCTTCCCGCGCCGCTGCCCGTCCCGCCGTACCCCGGGGAGCCGCCGGCCTTCCCGGAGCTGCCCGGCGCCCGCGACCCGCTCGGCCTCGAGCACCTGGCCTCGGACGCCGCCGCCCGAGCCCACGCACTCCTGACCACCGGACAGGATCCGCTGGCCGGCTTCGGCATGTGGCAGGACGCCGTGCGGATCGCCGCGTCCAGGCCCACCGCCGGACTCACCGCCACGACCAGGGCGCTCTACCGCGAGCTGGCCTTCGCCACCGGCCGCAGCACCACCGACCTGGCCCGCGCGGTCGCCGCCTGGCGGCAGGGCGGAGCCGAGGGGCTCGCCGTGCTGGAAACCCCCTGGGACCCGCCGGCCGGCCCGTTCGACCGGGCCAGACCTGCCCTCGCGGCAGCCGACTTCCCGCGCTTCCAGCCCCGGCGCAACCACCTGACCAACGCGGCGGGCACCCTCCAGCTGCGCTTCGGACACGACAGCCGCTGGTACGGCTACGAGTCCGACCCCGGAGAGGACGACTGGTGGCCCCGCGGAACCCCGGACCCCGACCCGGTCGCCGCCCTCACCGCGCTGCGCCCCTGAACGGCGGTCCGGCGGCGGCGTCCCCGGCGGCGGCGGTCCCAGGGGAGGGCCCCTGGCGTCAGATGCCCACTCCGTCCCCGGGCAGGGACACTCCGCGGCCCGCGAAGAACCGTTCGAAGACCGGCAGCGGCAGGGTCGCGTCACGCGTCCCCGCCGTCGTGCCCGACGGGTTGTGGAAGTGCACGCCGTCGCCGTCCGCCGCTCGGGCGGTGACCAGCACGAGGTGGCCGCCGCGCCCGGGGGCCGGCGTCCGCGGATGCCTGATGCCGTAGTGCACCGAGGCCATGACGCTCCGGCCCTCGTCCAGCAGTCCGAGCAGCCCGGCGGGGGACAGGTCGCGGTGGACGACCGCGTCGAGGCCGTGCACCTCGGACGCGTACCGGGCGAAGGGGGCGTAGACCAGGCCCTTGATCACGCCGTCGCCGTCCTCGGTGTAGGCGTCGTACTTCACCGCTCCGTCCCGCAGGGTGAACAGGTCCGGCGAGGCCGGGCCCAGGGCCATGCGCAGACACGTCATGCCGCACAGATGGCCGGACCAGCGCGCGTACTCGGCGGGCGACGAGGCGCCCGACTCCACCCAGCGGGGGTCCTCCGCGGGGTCGAGGCCGCCCTCGACGATCGCGCCCACCAGATCCGGCGAGGCGAACTGCGTGAGGACGGGTACGCCACAGGTCCGGCAGGTCGTCACTGGCGGTATCCGTTCAGGAAGCGGCCGATGCGGCTGATCGCCGCGTCCAGGTCGTCGGCGTGCGGCAGGGTGAGGATGCGGAAGTGGTCCGGGCGGGGCCAGTTGAAACCGGTGCCCTGCACCACCTGGATCTTCTCACGCAGCAGCAGATCGAGGACGAAGCGCTCGTCGTCGACGATCGGGTGCACCTTCGGGTCGATACGCGGGAACGCGTACAGCGCGCCCTTCGGCTTCACGCACGACACCCCGGGGATCTCGTTCAGACGCTCCCACGCCCGGTTGCGCTGTTCGTGGAGCCTGCCGCCCGGGGCGACGAGTTCGCGGATGGTCTGCCGGCCGCCGAGCGCTGCCTGGATCGCGTACTGCGCGGGGGCGTTGGGGCACAGGCGCATGGAGGCGAGTGTGGTGAGCCCCTCCAGGTAGCTGCGGGCGTGCTGCTGAGGCCCGGACACGACCATCCAGCCCGAGCGGAACCCGGCGACGCGGTAGGTCTTGGACAGCCCGCTGAAGGTGAGGCAGAACAGGTCCGGTGCCAGGACCGCCACGCTGTGGTGCTCGGCGTCGTCGTAGAGGATCTGGTCGTAGATCTCGTCGGCGAAGACCATCAGGCCGTGCCTGCGGGCGAGGTCGAGCATCCCGTCGAGGACCTCGCGGGAGTAGACGGCACCCGTGGGGTTGTTCGGGTTGATGATCACCAGGGCCCGGGTGCGGTCGGTGATCTTGGACGCCATGTCGGCGAGGTCGGGGTTCCAGTCCGCCCCCTCGTCGCAGGTGTAGTGGACGGCCCGGCCGCCCGCCAGTGTGGTGACCGCGGTCCAGAGCGGGTAGTCGGGGCTGGGGATCAGGATCTCGTCGCCGTCCTCCAGCAGCGCCTGCACCGCCATGGAGATCAGCTCGGACACCCCGTTGCCGAGGAAGACGTCGTCCACGTCGACCTCGGCGAGTCCCATCGCCTGGTAACGCTGGGCCACGGCGCGGCGCGCGGACAGGATGCCGCGCGAATCGGTGTAGCCGTGCGCCTGGGGGAGCATCCGGATCATGTCCTGGACGATTTCCTCCGGCGCCTCGAACCCGAAGAGCGCCGGATTGCCCGTGTTGAGCCGCAGGACGCTGTGGCCCGCTTCCTCGAGGGCGTTCGCCTGCTCGATGACCGGACCCCGGATCTCGTAACAGACCTCGTCGAGCTTGCTGGACTGCCGGAACTCCATGCGGTGCCTCCCCAACCCTGGATTGCGATACTTGGTTTTACCAAGCTCGGGCTTGGAAAGTCCAACAACATGTCTAGACTGCGTCTCATGCCTCGTCAGCAACAGCCCGCACGCCCGGCCCGCCGCCGGAGTTACGACCAGTACTGCGCCGCCGCGCGCGCCCTCGACTCCGTCGGCGACCGGTGGACGCTGCTGATCGTCCGTGAACTGCTGGCGGGACCGCGCCGGTACACCGACCTGCACGCCGATCTGCCCGGCGTCAGCACGGACGTGCTGGCCTCCCGGCTGAAGGACATGGAGCAGGGCGGTCTCGCCGTGCGCCGCAGGCTTCCGCCTCCCGCGGCGGCGGCGGTCTACGAACTGACCGAACACGGCCGCGGGCTGCTCCCCGTCCTCACGGCGCTCGCCCACTGGGGGGCGCCCGCCCTCGCCGAACGCCGGCCCACGGACGCGGTCAGGGCGCACTGGTTCGCGCTGCCCCTGCTGCGCGCCCTGGACGGCCTCGCTCACGAAGGGGTCGTCGAAGTCAAGCTGGAGGAAGGCGAGTTCCACATCCGCACCGGTGACCGGGCAGCCGGTGGCCAGGCGTACGGCTACGGTCCGGCCGGGCAGCCGGACGCCCGTCTCGTCCTCACCACCGAAGTGGCCCTGGCCATCGGGCGCGGCGACCGCACGCTCGCCGAGGCGGTGCGGGACGGCGACGCTCAGGTGCTCGGCGACGGTCCCCTCGCCGACGGGATCCGCGCCGGCCGACCGCAGCGCGCCTGACGCCCTGAGCCCAACTCGCGGGTACCGTGTGGGCGTTCATCGGGCACGGATGCTGAGGAGTCGTTCATGGGATTCGGCGGGACGGTCGGTGCGAGGAACGGGAGCGGTGCGAGCAGGCGGCGGGCGTGGCGCAGGGCCCTGCTCGTCGGCGCGGGTGTCGGCGTGCTGGGACTGCTGCCCGCGGCCGCGGTCGCCACACCGGGCAGCGGGGTGAGTGCCACGGTCGTCGCCGTCGGCACGTCGGAGGGCAAGCTCAAGGTGAAGACCCCGAAGGGCCGCACCGACGTGACCTTCAGGGAGATCACCGTGGCGCCCGGCGGGTCCACCGGCTGGCACACCCACAGCGGGCAGTTGATCGCCGTCGTCAAGTCCGGGACGCTGACCAGGACGCTCGACGACTGCTCGGTCGAGGTGACGCCCGCGGGGACGTCCTTCATCGAGCCGTCGGGCACCCGCCACCGGCACATCGGACGCAACCTCGGGACGGAGCCCGTCGTGCTGTGGGTGACCTACCTGCTCCCCGCGGGCAGCGCGCTCTCCGACGACGCGGACGCGGTGGACTGTCCTCCCGCCCGGGGCGAGTCCGCCGGCTGAACCGGCACCGGCCACGGGCCACGCGGGACCCCCGCGCATCACGACGCGCCGGGAGCGATGATGCATACGTGCGATACGAAGCCATCACCTGGGACAAGCTGGCCGTCACGCTCGCGGCCCACGCCGACGGACTCGAACCGGCCGACGGCGGGCCCTGGCTGCGGATCGGCGTCGACGGCGCACCGGCGGCCCGCCCGGACGAACCCGCCGGGCGCCTGGCCGAGGCGCTGCGCGCCCTCGGACGCCCCGTCCTCACCGTCTCCACCGGCGGCTTCCTGCGGCCCGCCAGCCTGCGCTACGAGTACGGCAAACACGACCCCGACAGCTACGCCGACGGCTGGTTCGACACCGGTGCGCTGTGGCGCGAGGTGTTCCGGCCGACGGACGCGGGCGGCAGCGGACGTGTGCTGCCCGACCTCTGGGACCCCGTCACGGACCGGGCGACCCGCAGCCCGTACGTCGAACTGCCCGCGGGCGGGGTGCTCGTCCTGCACGGCCCGCTGCTCCTCGGCCAGTGGTTCCCCTTCGACCTCGGCATCCACCTGAGCCTCACCCCGGGGGCGCTCCGGCGGCGCACCGCCCAGGACGAGCGGTGGACGCTGCCGGCCTTCGCGCGGTACGACGACGAGGTCGCACCGGCCTCCCGGGCGGATGTGGTCGTACGCGCCGACGACCCCCGGCACCCGGCGTGGACCGGTCTCGGCGGGTGACTACGAGGGCGGGAGCGGACCCGGACGCCCGCCCACCGTGGCGACCGCCTCCGCCCCCGCCCGGCAGCCCGCTCCCGCTGCCGAGACCTCGTCCGCCCCGGCGACGAGGGCCGCGAGGAAACCCCCGGTGAACGCGTCGCCCGCCCCCGTCGAGTCCACCGGCACCGCTCCGGCCGCCGCGGGCACACGGGCGGTGACCGCGCCGCCCGACGCCAGGACGACACCCCGGTCCCCGAGTGTGACGGCGACCCGGCCGACGTGACGGCTCAGTTTGGCGGCCGCGTCCGCCGGATCGGGCAGCCCGGTCAGCTCGCGGGCCTCGTCCGCGTTGGGGAGCAGCAGGTCCACTCCGGCGACCAGGTCGAGGAACGCCCCCGCGCCGAACCCCGCCAGGAAACCGGCCGACGCCGGGTCCACGCTCGCCGGCACGCCCCGCAGCCGTGCCTCGCGCAGGGCCAGCAGGGCCGTCGTCCGGCTGGGTTCCCCGAACAGGAGATAACCCGACACGTGAAGACGGGCGACACCGTCGAGCAACGCCGGGGACCAGTCGTCGGGGCACAGACGCAGAACCGCGCCGCTGTCGGTGAGGAAGGTGCGCTCCGCCGAGGGGTCGACGAGGGCCACCACCGTGCCGGTCGGCACCTCCTCGTCCACGGCCAGCAGCGGGCACACGCCGGCACTCCGCAGCACCTCCCCGTGCCAGGACGCCGACCCGGCCCCGGCACGGGCCAGCAGGCGGACGGTCCCGCACCCCGAACGCGCCGCCCAGCAGGCCACGTTGGCACCCGCGCCACCGGGCAGCGTGGTGATCCGTGCGGACGTGTCCGTGCCGTGGACCGGCGCCGAGGAGTGCCGGACGACCACATCGGTCACCACCTCCCCGACGACGAGCAGCGCACCGGCGTCCACCGCGCCGCCGCTCGCCGAAGCGGCGTTCGCGGAGCCGCCGTTCACCGTGCCGCCGCGACGGCGATCCGCGCGGCGAGGCGCACATTCCCGCGTACGGCCGCGAGGTTGGCCTCCAGGGAGGCGCCGCCGGTCTCCCGCATCAGGTACTCCAGGAGGAACGGGGTGACGGCCTGCCCCGTGACGCTCTTGCCCCGGCAGGCGTCCAGGGCACGGGCGAGCACCCGGTCGTGCAGTTCCGGATCCAGCTGCTCCTTCTCGGGCACCGGATTGGCGACGATCAGGGACGCCCGCGCGCCGCCCAGCTCCTCCCGGGCCCGCATCACCTCCGCCACCTCCTGCGGCGTGCGCACCGTCCAGTCGACCGGCTCGCCGGAACTGCTCAGATAGAACCCGGGGAAGTGTTCCGTGCCGTAACCGAGCACGGCCACGCCCAGGGTCTCCAGGCGCTGAAGGGTGGCGGGCACGTCCAGGATCGACTTCACGCCCGCGCACACCACCGTGATGCCGGTCCGGGCGAGGAGGCGGAGGTCGGCGGACTCGTCCTGGGTCTGCGTCCACTCCCGGTGCACACCGCCGAGCCCGCCGGTCGCGAAGACGCGCAGGCCGGCCCCGGCCGCGAGGAAGGCCGTCGCCGACACGGTGGTCGCCCCGCTCGCGCCCAGGGCCAGCGCGGGAGCGAGATCGCGGTGACCCAGCTTGCGCACGTCCGGGTCGACGGCGATCCGCTCCAACTGGGGTGCGGTCAGGCCCACGTGCGCCCGTCCGTCCAGCACGGCGATCGTGGCCGGCACGGCTCCCGCCTCGCGCACGGCCTCCTCCAGTTCCTCCGCGACCCGGAGATTGCGGGGGCGCGGCAGGCCGTGCGCGATGATCGTCGACTCCAGCGCGACGACGGGTGCCCCCGCGCCGAGGGCTTCGCGCACCTCGGCGGAGAACAACGGGGCGTAGGGGCCGGTCTTCTGATGGTCCGACGTCGTCGATGACGATGGGTTCAGAGGCATGCCCCATCCCTGTCGCGGGGGGCACGGCCGCAAACCCGCACGGCCGGGTCGGCCGCATCCCGCCCGGGGATCAGGCCTTCGCGGAGTCCGGTTCCGGCCGCGCGAGCGACCTGCGCAGCGCCAGCGCCGCCATCGGCAGGAGGAGGCAGGCGGCGGCCGCGTTGAGCCAGCCGTATCCCAGCCGGGAGACGATCACTCCGGCCAGGGCGCCGCCCACGCCGGCCGCCGTGTTCATCGTGAGGTCCGAGAGGCCCTGCACCGCCGCCCTCGCGGCCTGCGGTACGGAGTCCGTGAGCAGCGCCGAACCGGCGACCAGCCCCGCGGACCAGCCGAGGCCCAGGACGAACAGACCCGCGGCCGTCCGGGCGTGACCGCCGCCCGAGGTGCCGGCCAGCAGCGCCGCGCAGCACAGCAGCCCGGCGGCGAGCCCGATCACGGCGAGGCGTCCGACGCGGTCGGCGAGCCGGCCCATGACGGGGGAGAAGGCGTACATCCCCGCGATGTGCCCGCTGATCACCAGACCGATGAGCTGGATGTCCGCCCCGTGGTGTCCGAGGTGCACCGGGGTCATGACCATGATGGAGACCATCGCGGTGTGGGACACCGCGACGGTCACCAGGGCCAGCCTCGCCATCGGGGAGGCGCGCACCGCCGCGACGCCCGCCCGCAGCGAACGGTTCGCGGCGGTCGCCGTGTCCTGGGGAGCGAGCGCCCGGGCGGTCAGCAGCGGGTCCGGACGCAGCAGTACGGCGACCAGGACGCCGGTGATCAGGAAGATGCCCGACGCCCACGCGAAGGGACCCGCCGTCTCGGGCACGAAGGTGTTCCTGAAGACGTGGCTCGCCGGGGCGGCGATGTTGGGACCCAGCACCGAACCGATCGTGGTGGCCCAGATGACGGTGGCGATCGCGCGGCCGCGCCGGTCCGGCTCCGCGAGGTCGACGGCCGCGAACCGGGCCTGGAGATTGGCCGACGAGCCGGCCCCGAAACCGGCCATACCGAGCAACAGCAGCGGGAAACTGCCCAGCACGGTGGCGGTCACGACCAGGAGGGCTCCGGCCGATCCGACCAGATAGGCGAGGACGAGCCCCGGACGCCTGCCCCGTGACGCCATCAGCGCGGCCAGGGGCAGCGACAGGAGCGCCGTGCCCGTCACGGACGCGGTGGGCGCGAGCCCAGACAGCGCCTCGGACCCGCTCACCTCGGCCGCCAGCACCGGGGCGAGGGCGATCCCGACGGCGACGCCGAGGCCGCCGAGTATCTGGCTGCCGATCAGCACGGCGGAGGTCCGGCGCTGCAGCGCGGGCAGATCGGCGGCGGTGATCCGCGAGGGGGAGGAAGCTGTCGTCACCGCCGCAGTGTGCCAGCTCGCACCCGTGTCCGACACCGGCCCAAGGGGAGGGGGCGGGTGCCGCGGCCACGGCGTCGGTCACGCCGCACGGGAAGAACCGGGTGCCGTGGCCGCGGCCGCGTCGACCGGTCGTACCGCACGCGGGAGGCGCGGCCCCGGCGCAGGGTCCGCCCGGCGCCGTACGACCGGGAGCGCCGGGCCGGGATCAGAACAGCGGTTGCGGGAGCACACCCTCCAGGGCCAGCAGCTGCCGCTTCGTCTCCAGCCCTCCGCCGAACCCGCCGAGGCCCCCGTCGCTCTCCACCACCCGGTGGCAGGGCACCACCACGGGCAGCGGGTTGGACCCCATGGCCGCGCCCACGGCCTGTGCCCCGTCGGGCCGGCCGACCCGGGCGGCCAGCTCGCCGTACCCCACGACCGCGCCGTACGGCACCTCGGAGGCCAGCTCGCGGAGCACCTCACGGTGGAAGCCGGAGGCCAGCGACCAGTCCAGCGGGAGGGAGAACTCCCGGAGGTCCCCGGAGAAGTACGCGTCGAGCTGGCGCACCGGCTCGGCCAGCAGCGCCGAGTCCGGCGCCCGGACGGGCTCCGCGGCCAGCCGTGTCCGCAGCTGCGCGAGTGCCCTGTCCCGCACGGCCGGGCGGGCGTGGAAGGCCACGGTCACCAGCCCCGCAGGGGTGGCGGCGAGCAGCAGGGGGCCGATGGCGCTCGGCACGACGCACCACTCCACGACCTGTCCGCCGGTCCCCGTCTCCTCGCTGCTCTCCATGGGGCAACCGTACGGCCCGCCACCGACAACGCCCCGGGACGTGCGATCGGCGGTGGCGTCCCGAACGGCCGGGGGCGTCACCGGGTCGCCTCCACGGCCGGGTGGTCCATGGGGCGCCGTCCGTACCGGTGCCCGTCCGTGCCGATACCCGCCGTCCGCACCGGTGCCCGTCCGTGCCGGCGCCGGTGGCCCCCGGCGCGTCCCGGACCCCGGCGGCGGTGTCCGGCGGCAGCCTTCACACTCTCTGCACCGGGGCTCCCGCCGCCCGTCCCCCGGGCGGCGGGAGCCCCCGGTCACCCGGGACCGGGGGGAGACCCCGCGCGTCCCGTGTCCGGAGGGGGCGGGCGGCGGGTTCCCGATCTCCAGGGGCGGTTTCGGCGGTCGTGCCGTACGCGGCGAGCGCAGTCACCGCGACGGGAGGCAGGCACGCCCGGAGCACCGGCCACCCTCCGGGGGCGGCGGAACGGGGGTGGTCATGATGTGAACGGATTGTCGGGACCGGAACCGGAGCGCCTCCGGGGCCGGATAAAATGCCGTTCTTATGTTTGCTTGCCGGGCCTTGCCCTTTAGGGTCACCCCCGAACCCGGGCCACCGCGAAGGGCGTACACGCATGCAGGGCACAGTTGACGGATTCACCTACGGCCTAGTGACGCCGCTGACGGCGTTCGTCATGGCGTGCCTGGGCGCGGCCCTCGGTCTGCGCTGCACCACCCGGTCCCTGCGCACGCGCGGTGTCTCCAGGGCCGGCTGGCTGGCCCTCGGCGCGACCTCCATCGGCTCGGGCATCTGGACGATGCACTTCATAGCGATGCTGGGCTTCACCGTCCGGGAGGCCCCGGTCACCTACGACCGGCCCCTGACCTACGCGAGCCTCGCCGTCGCGATCCTGATGGTCGGCATCGGCATCTTCCTCGTCGGCTACCGGGGCGCCACGCGCATGGCGCTGGTCACCGGCGGCACCATCACCGGCCTGGGCGTCGCCTCGATGCACTACCTGGGCATGGCCGGAATGAACTTCGACGGCGAGTTCGCCTACGACACCCTCACCGTCTCGCTCTCCGTCGTCATCGCCGTGGTCGCCGCTACAGCGGCGCTGTGGGCGGCGGTCTCCATCCACGGCTTCCTCCCCAGCCTCGGCGCCAGCGTGGTCATGGGCGTGGCCGTGAGCGGCATGCACTACACCGGCATGGCGGCGCTCGTCGTCCACCTGCACCCCGGCGCCGCGGCGGTGCCGCCCGGGGAGGCGCCGACCTCGCTGCTCCTGCCGATGATGGTCGGGCCCGGCTGCTTCCTGCTGCTGGCGGCCGTCGTCGTGATGATCGACCCCCTCGTGGTGACCGGTGGCCCCGACGAGGCCGCGCGGCCGTCCGGGCAGGCGCTCCGGCACGGCGGCCCCATGACCTCGATCCCTGTCCAGCGCCGGCCCCCGCGCCCCTACGAGACCGCCTCGCGCAGGGGGCACCGGCAGTCGCGCGAGCGCTGATCCGCCGCCGTTGTCAGTGGGTGGCCGTACCGTGGTTGCATGCGGCCAGTCTCGAAGATCGAACGTTCCGTGGCGCCTTTCGAGGTCGTCAGTCCCTACCAGCCCAGCGGTGACCAGCCCACGGCGATCGCGGAGCTGGACCGGCGCGTACGCGCGGGCGAGAAGGACGTGGTCCTCCTCGGCGCGACGGGTACGGGCAAGTCGGCCACGACCGCCTGGATGATCGAGAAGCTGCAGCGTCCCACCCTGGTCATGGCACCGAACAAGACGCTCGCCGCCCAGCTGGCCAACGAGTTCCGCGAGCTCCTCCCGAACAACGCGGTGGAGTACTTCGTCTCGTACTACGACTACTACCAGCCCGAGGCGTACGTCCCGCAGTCGGACACCTACATCGAGAAGGACTCCTCGATCAACGAGGAGGTCGAGCGGCTGCGGCACTCCGCCACCAACTCGCTGCTCACCCGGCGCGACGTCGTCGTCGTCGCCTCCGTGTCCTGCATCTACGGCCTCGGCACCCCGCAGGAGTACGTGGACCGGATGGTCCAGCTCAAGGTCGGGGACGAGGTCGACCGCGACGCGCTGCTGCGCCGCTTCGTCGAGATCCAGTACACCCGCAACGACCTCGCGTTCACCCGCGGCACCTTCCGGGTCCGCGGCGACACCATCGAGATCTTCCCGGTGTACGAGGAGCTCGCCGTCCGCATCGAGATGTTCGGCGACGAGATCGAGGCGCTGTCGACCCTCCACCCGCTGACCGGCGAGGTCATCAGCGAGGACCGGTCGCTCCACGTGTTCCCCGCCAGCCACTACGTCGCGGGCCCCGAGCGCATGGAGAAGGCCGTCACCGGCATCGAGCAGGAGCTGGAGCAGCGCCTCGCCGAGCTGGAGAAGCAGGGCAAGATGCTGGAGGCCCAGCGGCTGCGCATGCGCACCACGTACGACATCGAGATGCTCCGCCAGATCGGCACCTGCTCCGGCGTCGAGAACTACTCGATGCACTTCGACGGCCGCCTCCCGGGCACGGCCCCCAACACGCTCCTCGACTACTTCCCCGAGGACTTCCTCCTCGTCCTGGACGAGTCGCACGTGACCGTGCCCCAGATCGGGGCGATGTACGAGGGCGACGCCTCCCGCAAGCGGACCCTCGTCGACCACGGTTTCCGGCTGCCCTCGGCCCTGGACAACCGCCCGCTGAAGTGGGAGGAGTTCCTCGGCCGGATCAACCAGACGGTGTACCTCTCCGCGACCCCCGGGAAGTACGAGCTCTCCCGCGGCGACGGGTTCGTCGAGCAGATCATCCGGCCCACCGGGCTCGTGGACCCGGAGGTCGTGGTCAAGCCCACCGAGGGCCAGATCGACGACCTGGTCCACGAGATCCGCAAGCGGACCGAGAAGGACGAGAGGGTCCTGGTCACCACCCTCACGAAGAAGATGTCCGAGGACCTCACCGACTACTTCCTCGAACTCGGCATCCAGGTCCGCTACCTCCACAGCGACGTGGACACCCTGCGCCGCATCGAGCTGCTGCGTGAGCTGCGCTCCGGGGAGTACGACGTCCTGGTCGGCATCAACCTCCTGCGCGAGGGTCTCGACCTGCCGGAGGTGTCGCTCGTCGCCATCCTCGACGCCGACAAGCAGGGCTTCCTGCGCTCGGGCACCTCGCTGATCCAGACCATCGGCCGCGCCGCCCGTAACGTCTCGGGGCAGGTCCACATGTACGCCGACAAGATCACCCCCGCGATGGCGCAGGCGATCGACGAGACCAACCGGCGCCGCGAGAAGCAGATCGCCTACAACACCGAGCGCGGTGTGGACCCGCAGCCGCTCCGCAAGAAGATCAACGACATCGTCGCGTCCATCGCCCGCGAGGAGGTCGACACCGAGCAGCTGCTCGGCACCGGCTACCGGCAGGCGAAGGACACCAAGGCGCCCGTCCCGTCGCTCGGCGGCAAGGCCGCCGCGGGGGGCAAGGCGAAGAAGGGGGCCGTGGCGGTCACCGACCGCCCCGCGGCCGAGCTCGCCGGGATCATCGAGGAGATGACGGACCGGATGCGGGCGGCCGCCGCCGACCTGCAGTTCGAGGTGGCCGCCCGGCTGCGGGACGAGGTGGGGGAGCTGAAGAAGGAGCTGCGCCAGATGAGGGAGGCGGGGCTGGCCTGACCGGTGGGGCACGCAGTGTTGCAGGACCGACACAAAAACGGTCCGCCACTGCTTCTCGCCGCGGCGGACTGGCTAGGGTGCGGGGACGCCGCACACCGATGGTTGCGGGGCAAGCGGAGAGGGGACAGCGCGTGACGGTCAACATGACCAAGGGCCAGGCCATCAGCCTGCAGAAGAGCGACGGGGGGACCCTGACCGCGGTACGGATGGGGCTCGGCTGGCAGGCGGCCCCGCGCCGCGGGCTGTTCGGTTCGCGCACCCGGGAGATCGACCTGGACGCCTCGGCGGTGCTCTTCGCCGACAAGCAGCCCGTGGACGTCGTGTTCTTCCGCCACCTCGTCAGCGACGACGGCTCGGTCAAGCACACCGGCGACAACCTGGTCGGCGGCGCGGGTTCGGGCGGCGACGACGAGGCCATCCTCGTGGACCTCCAGCGGGTCCCGGTCCACATCGACCAGATCGTCTTCACGGTGAACTCCTTCACCGGCCAGACGTTCCAGGAGGTACAGAACGCCTTCTGCCGCATCGTCGACGAGACCAACGGCCAGGAGCTCGCCCGCTACACGCTCGACGGCGGGGGCCAGTACACGGCGCAGATCATGGCGAAGGTGCACCGCTCCGGCGCCGGATGGCAGATGACCGCCCTCGGAAACCCCGCCAACGGCCGGACCTTCCAGGACCTGATGCCGGCGATCCTGCCGCACCTGTAGAGCCACGGGGCCCGCACCCGGTCCGCGGTATCCGTACGAGCAGCTCCCGGAGGCGACGGCCGCCGGGAGCTGCGCCCATGGCAGGGCTCCACATCGAACGTCGAGGGGACAGGGCAATGACGGCCGAGCTGGTCCGGGGGCAGAACCACGTCCTGCCCCGGACACGTCTGGAGATCAGGGTGTCGGCGGGCACGCCCGTCATCGCCGGGGCCACCCTCGGGGACGAGCGGGGCACGGTGCGCGGCGTCGAGTGGATCGCCCATCCCAGCTCGCACCGGCTTCCCGGGCTGGAGGTCTCCCGGCAGGCGGCGGCCGATCACCGCCTCGCCGTCGACCTCGACGCCCTGCCCGACGCGGCGCACCGCGTCACCGTCCTCCTCGCGCTGCCCCTCGGGGCCGGACGGCCCGGCCGGTTCGGCGCCGTCGCCGCCCCGTTCGTCGCGGTCACGGGACTCGACGGCACGGAGATCGCCACGTACACCCTGACGGGACTGGACACCGAGTCGGCGGTGACCGCCGTCGAGCTCTACCGCCGCCAGGGCGTCTGGAAGGTGCGTGCCGTAGGCCAGGGGTACGCCGCGGGGCTCGCCGGGATGCTCGCCGACCAGGGCCTTCCCGAGGCGGCGGAGCTGGCCGCCGCCATCCAGGAGGCGGTGGCCTCCGGGCTCGCGCGCTCCGTGGCGCCCCCGCCGCGTACCCCGGAGGGTGAGCGGGTCCGCCACCCCGCGGGCCCTGTGCCGACCGCGGGTGACACCCTGCCCGCCGCCCCGGTGCCCGGCCCGTCCCCCGCCCCGCCGGGCGAACGCACGGCCCCGCAGGGCGCCGACGCCGCCGGCGGACCCATCGACTACGCGCACCCGCGCCGCCAGACCTCCGCCCCGCCCCCGCCCCCGCCGGCGGCGTCCCCGGCCGCGCCGGGACAGCCCGCGCGGCCCGTCGCGGGCGACGCCACGGGCTGGTCCATGGACGAGCGGCTCTACAACCAGATCTGGGGCATGTTCGAGGACCTCGCCCGCGCGGTCGCCGCCCACCGCAGCGCCGTCGACTTCGCCGAGTCCCGCATGGACCAGGAGCTCGAAAGGACGCTCTCCGACCCGCGCAGCCGCATAGGGGGGACGGGGGACCGGGCGCGGGCGGAGGCCATGGCCAAGCGGGAGGAGCTGACGGCCCGGGCGCGGGAGGCGCTCGACCGTGACCTGGCCCAGCTGGCCGCGGAGTCCGACGTCGTCGAGCCGGCCCTGCCCGCCGCGTACGCGGGCTGGGACAACCCGGTCTGGCACGGCTACCGCGTTCCCATGGAGATCCCGATGGCGCTGCGCATCGGTGACCTCCACCTCCCCGAGCGGGCCGGCCTGCGCATCCCGTTGCTCGTGAGGCTGCCGCTGGAGCGGGGCATCTGGGTCGACAGCGGGCGCACCGCCTCCGAGGCCGCCGCCGCCACCGGCGGTGACCAGTTGCGCCGGCTCGCGATGGAGACCGCGGTCGCCCTCGCGGTACGGCTCCTCGCCGTCTATCCCGCCCACGAGTTCTCCGTCCACGTCATCGACCCGGCGGGCTCCGGGGCCGGTGCCCTCGCACCCCTGGTCGCCTCGGGCGCCCTCGACGGGCCGCCGGCCGCGGGCGCCGCGGGCGTGTCCTCGGTGCTGGCGCGGCTCACCCGGCGCGTGGACCTGGTGCAGATGGCGGTCCGGGCCGGCGCCGCCGCCTCGCTGCCACCGGACCTGGACCCCGGCGAGCAGCTGCTGATGGTCCACGACTTCCCGCACGGTTTCGACGACCGCGCCGTCACCCAGCTGCGCTATCTCGCGGACGAGGGCCCCTCGGTGGGCGTGCACCTGATGATGGTGGCCGACCGGGAGGACGCCCGCGCCTACGGCCCGGTGCTCGACCCCCTGTGGCGCTCCCTGCTGCGCGTCACCCCCGTGGCCGACGACCACCTCGCCGACCCCTGGGTGGGGCACGCGTGGACGTACGAGCCCCTTCGGATCCCTGGGGGCAGCCGCGTCCTGGAACAGGTCCTCGCGCGGGTGGCGGCGGCCCGGCGAGACGGCCGCCACTGAGGGCCGAAGCCCCCACGGGCTCGCGCCCACCTCGCCCCTGACCAGGTGCTTTGATCATGGCTTGGTGAGGACTTTACCGTTTCTTGGTGCTTCATGTACTGTTCTTGGTGCGGAGGGGAGTACTCCCGATCGCGACGTTCCCGTCAGTACGGACTGTGACCGGTCCCGGGGCGTCGGCCCGGCGCGCAGCCTGCGCTCCCGGGTGGAAGAGACCTCCGGCAGCGACGACGCTGATCTATAGCCGTAGCGAACTGCCGGAGGCGCAGTGGACGTTTCATGGACTCTCTGGGTACTGACCATCCTCGGTCTGAGTGCCCTCATCGCCGTCGACTTCTTCATCGGGCGCAAGCCCCATGACGTGTCGACCAAGGAAGCCGGAATCTGGACCGTCGTCTGGATCGCGCTCGCCGCACTCTTCGGGCTCGGCCTGCTGGTCTTCGGCGAGAGCCAGGCCTCGGGCGAGTTCTTCGCCGGCTTCATCACCGAGAAGTCGCTCAGCGTCGACAACCTCTTCGTCTTCGTCCTGATCATGGCGAAGTTCTCGGTGCCCTCCCACCTGCAGCAGCGGGTACTGCTCGTCGGTGTGCTGATCGCCCTGGTCCTGCGCGCGATCTTCATCGCCGCCGGTGCCGCGGTCATCGCCAACTTCTCGTGGATCTTCTACATCTTCGGCGCGTTCCTGATCTACACCGCCTGGAAGCTGATCCAGGAGGCGCGGGCCGACGAGGAGGACGAGGAGTTCGAGGAGAACCGCCTCCTCAAGTCGATCGAGCACCGCTTCGGCGTCGCCGACAAGTACCACGGCACCAAGCTCTTCATCCGGAACAACGGCAAGCGCGTCATGACCCCGCTCATGGTGGTCATGCTCGCCATCGGCACCACCGATGTGCTCTTCGCGCTCGACTCCATCCCCGCGATCTTCGGCCTGACCCAGGACCCGTACATCGTGTTCACGGCCAACGCCTTCGCCCTGATGGGTCTGCGGCAGCTGTACTTCCTCATCGGCGGCCTGCTGAAGAAGCTGGTCCACCTCAGCTACGGCCTGTCGGTGATCCTCGGATTCATCGGGGTCAAGCTGGTGCTGCACGCACTGCACGAGTCCGGGGTGCACGTCCCCGAGATCTCCATCCCGTTCTCCCTCACCGTCATCTGCGGCGTCCTGGTGGTCACCACGATCACCAGCCTGATCGCCACCAGGAAGAAGACGGCGGCCGAGGAGGACGTCACGGAGGACGGCAACGAGAACGTCGGCGCGCGGAAGTAGCGCCGGGCGGACAAGCCGACGGCCGGGCCCCCTGGGGGTGCCCGGCCGTCCGGCGTTCCCGTCGCGTCACCAGCCGCGCTCGCGCCACTCCGGCAGGTGCGGGCGCTCGTCGCCGAGCGTGGTGTCGTGGCCGTGCCCCGGGTAGACCCATGTCTCGTCGGGCAGCCGGTCGAAGAGTTTGGTCTCCACGTCGTGGAGCAGGCTCGCGAACGCCTCGGGGTCCTGGTGCGTGTTGCCGACCCCGCCGGGGAAGAGGCAGTCCCCGGTGAACAGGTGCGGGGCGCCGTGGGGGTCGTCGTAGACCAGGGCGATGGAACCCGGGGTGTGGCCCGTCAGGTGCCTGGCGGTCAGCGAGACGGTGCCGACCCGGATCGTGCCGCCGTCCTCGACCGGCTCGTCGGTCGGGACGGGGATCCCCTCGGCGTCGTACCTCCCGGCGTACGTGCGCGCTCCGGTCGCGGCCACCACGTCGGCCAGTGCCTGCCAGTGGTCGCCGTGCCGGTGCGTCGTCACGACGGACGCGATGCCGTCCCCGCCGATCAGGCGCAGCAGGATCCCGGCCTCCGCGGCGGCGTCGATCAGGAGCTGCTCACCCGTGTTCCGGCAGCGCAGCAGATACGCGTTGTTGTTCATCGGCCCGACGGCGACCTTCGAGATCATGAGATCCGTCAGTTCGTGCACGTCCGCGGGTCCGCCGACCCTCACCGCTCCGCTGTACGTCATGTGACGCAGCCTATAGCGGAGGCAGTGCGGGGAGGCTCCCGCCTTCGGCGGTGAGTGCGGAGCCGTCGCGGCGTCCGCAGAGCCAGCCGAGGATGTCCGTGGCGCTGCCCCTGACCGTGACCGCGGGGCCGTCGGCGCCGCCCCCGGTGGTCCAGATCCGGCCGTCCTCGGTGACCGCCGTGGTGGGGACGACACCGGGGTGTCCGGCGAACCGCTCCGCGAGGAAGTCGTTCTCCCTGACCACGAACTCCTCCGGCAGGTCCTCCAGCTCGTAGCCCGCCCCGAGGTCCACGTGGTGCAGTTCGACCTCCACCCACCGGCGGAAGGGGATCCGGGAGGCGGAGTCCGTCACGCCGTTGCGCAGGGCGACCGTGCGCGACCAGTCGGCCGGCGCCGCGGCGGCGGCCAGGAAGGCGGCCCCGCTGTCGCGCAGATCGGCGAGCTGCTCCTCGATCGGGCGCGGCCCGTCCCGCTCGATGTCCGCGTCCCGGGTTTCGCTGTTCGCGTACATCGGACGCCCCCGGAGAACATTTACGAGGGCGTCGGCGTTACGTGACACATGGGCGAGAACATGGCCGCGGCTCCAGCCCGGCAGACGTGAGGCTCCGGCCAGGAACGCGTCGTCCGTCCCGCCCGTGGCACTGAGCAGCCGATCGGTCGCTTCACGTACAGCTTCCAGGTCACGCGCATGATCGATCATGCGCCGAGCGTAGCCTCCGACACTCGTTCGGGTGAAGGTGTCTGCGGTCGTCCGTAAATCGAATGTGCGTGCTATACGCTCGGAGTCGAAAGCTTCATACATCGCTGTGGCGCCCCCCATACCCTGGGACGGGGGCTCAGTTCCCCCGCTTCTCTCCAGAAAGGTGCGGACCGGCGTGGCCGACCGTCTCATCGTCCGTGGCGCGCGCGAGCACAACCTGAAGAACGTCTCGCTCGATCTGCCCCGTGACTCCCTCATCGTCTTCACCGGGCTCTCCGGATCGGGCAAGTCCTCCCTCGCGTTCGACACGATCTTCGCCGAGGGGCAGCGGCGCTACGTGGAGTCCCTCTCCTCGTACGCCCGCCAGTTCCTCGGCCAGATGGACAAGCCGGACGTGGACTTCATCGAAGGCCTCTCGCCCGCCGTCTCCATCGACCAGAAGTCGACCTCGCGCAACCCGCGCTCGACGGTCGGCACGATCACGGAGGTGTACGACTACCTCCGGCTGCTCTTCGCCAGGATCGGCAAGCCGCACTGCCCCGAGTGCCACCGGCCGATCTCGCGCCAGTCGCCGCAGGCCATCGTGGACAAGGTGCTGGACCTGCCCGAGGGCAGCCGCTTCCAGGTCCTCTCCCCGCTGGTGCGCGAGCGCAAGGGCGAGTTCGTCGACCTCTTCGCCGACCTCCAGACCAAGGGCTACAGCAGGGCCCGGGTGGACGGCGAGACGATCCAGCTGTCCGAGCCGCCCACGCTCAAGAAGCAGGAGAAGCACACCATCGAGGTGGTCATCGACCGCCTCACGGTGAAGGACAGCGCCAAGCGCCGGCTGACCGACTCCGTCGAGACCGCGCTGGGCCTCTCGGGCGGCATGGTCGTCCTCGACTTCGTCGACCTTGAGCAGGACGACCCCGAGCGTGAGCGGATGTACTCCGAGCACCTCTACTGCCCGTACGACGACCTCTCCTTCGAGGAGCTGGAGCCCCGCTCCTTCTCCTTCAACTCGCCCTTCGGCGCCTGCCCCGACTGCACGGGCATCGGCACGCGGATGGAGGTGGACCCGGAGCTGATCGTCCCGGACGAGGACAAGTCCCTGGACGAGGGTGCGATCCACCCCTGGTCGCACGGCCACACCAAGGAGTACTTCGGGCGCCAGATCGACGCGCTGGCGGAGGCCCTCGGCTTCCGTACGGACATCCCGTGGGCCGGACTGCCGCAGCGCGCCAAGAAGGCCCTGCTCCACGGCCACAAGATCCAGACCGAGGTGCGCTACCGCAACAGGTACGGCCGCGAGCGCGCCTACACCACCCCCCGCTTCGAAGGCGCCGTCCAGTACGTCAAGCGGCGTCACTCCGAGGCCGAGAGCGACTCCAGCAGGGAGCGGCTCGAGGGCTACATGCGCGAGGTGGCCTGCCCGACGTGCGAGGGCACCCGGCTCAAGCCCCTGGTGCTCGCCGTCACGGTGATGGAGAGGTCCATCGCCGAGGTCGCCGCGATGTCGATCAGCGAGTGCGCCGAGTTCCTCGGCCGCCTCAAGCTGAACGCCCGCGACAAGAAGATCGCCGAGCGGGTGCTCAAGGAGGTCAACGAGCGGCTGCGGTTCCTCGTGGACGTCGGCCTCGACTACCTCTCGCTGAACCGCGCCGCGGGCACCCTGTCCGGCGGCGAGGCCCAGCGCATCCGGCTCGCCACCCAGATCGGCTCCGGTCTCGTCGGCGTGCTCTACGTCCTGGACGAGCCGTCCATCGGGCTGCACCAGCGCGACAACCACCGGCTCATCGAGACCCTGGTCCGGCTCCGTGACATGGGCAACACGCTCATCGTCGTCGAGCACGACGAGGACACGATCAAGGTCGCGGACTGGGTCGTCGACATCGGCCCCGGCGCCGGCGAGCACGGGGGCAAGGTCGTCCACTCGGGGTCGCTCAAGGAACTCCTCGCCAACAAGGAGTCGATCACCGGGCAGTACCTCTCGGGCCGGCGGACCATCGAGATGCCGGACGTCCGGCGCCCCGTCGACCCCAAGCGCCTGCTCACGGTGCACGGCGCCCGCGAGAACAACCTCCAGGACATCGACGTCTCCTTCCCGCTCGGCGTGCTCACGGCCGTCACGGGCGTATCGGGTTCGGGCAAGTCGACCCTGGTCAACGACATCCTCTACACCCACCTGGCACGCGAGCTCAACGGCGCCAAGTCGGTCCCCGGGCGGCACACCCGGGTCGACGGCGACGACCTCGTCGACAAGGTCGTGCACGTCGACCAGTCGCCCATCGGCCGCACGCCCCGGTCCAACCCGGCGACGTACACCGGTGTGTTCGACCACGTCCGCAGGCTGTTCGCCGAGACCATGGAGGCGAAGGTGCGCGGCTACCTGCCGGGCCGCTTCTCCTTCAACGTCAAGGGCGGCCGGTGCGAGAACTGCTCCGGTGACGGCACGATCAAGATCGAGATGAACTTCCTCCCCGACGTGTACGTCCCGTGCGAGGTCTGCCACGGTGCGCGCTACAACCGGGAGACCCTGGAGGTCCACTACAAGGGCAAGTCCATCGCCGAGGTGCTGGACATGCCCATCGAGGAGGGCCTGGAGTTCTTCGAGGCCGTCCCGACGATCGCCCGCCACCTCCGCACGCTCAACGAGGTCGGCCTCGGCTACGTCAGGCTCGGCCAGTCCGCGCCGACCCTCTCCGGCGGCGAGGCGCAGCGCGTGAAGCTGGCGAGCGAGCTGCAGAAGCGCTCCACCGGCCGCACGGTCTACGTCCTGGACGAGCCGACGACCGGTCTGCACTTCGAGGACATCAGCAAGCTCATCTCGGTGCTGTCGGGCCTGGTCGACAAGGGCAACACGGTGATCGTCATCGAGCACAACCTCGACGTGATCAAGACCGCCGACTGGGTCGTCGACATGGGCCCCGAGGGCGGCAGCGGCGGTGGCCTCGTGATCGCGGAGGGCACCCCCGAGCACGTCGCCTCGGTGCCCGCCAGCCACACCGGGAAGTTCCTCCAGGACGTCCTCGGTGCGGACCGGGTCGCCGATGCCACGGTGCCGGCCGCCCGCAGGCCGGCCGGCAAGGCCGCCGCGAAGACGGCGGTGGCCGCGAAGACGGCGACCGCCCGCCGGACGGCGACGGCGAGGGCGACCGCGAAGACGGCGGGCGACAAGCCGGCCGCGAAGAAGGCCACCCGCGCGCGGAAGGCCTGACACCACCCGCACGGGGGCGGCCCCCGGCGCCGAGGGGCCGCCCCCGGTGCCGGGGGCCGTGCCGCGTCCGGCGGCCGGCGGGGCCGGTGGGAGGGCCGTCGTTCTCCGCCGGTATCGTCGGGTCTGTCGTCATACCTTCGGGCGCGCCCCGTGTCCGTGGCACCCGGTACCCCTGAACGCATACGGCGGCCCTCCGCCCCCACGACCCCTGGAGACCGCATGTCCGGCCTGCCCGCCGCCCGCCGTACCGTGCTGAAGGGCGCCGCGCTCGCCGGCGCCGCAGGGCTGGGAGTGGCCGCCTGCTCGACCGAGTCGAAGCTGGGCCACGCGCAGACGCCGACGCCCACCGCCCCCGTCGAACTCGGCGCCCCGGACGAGGTGCCGGTCGGCGGATCGAAGCTCTACCGGGAACAGCGGGTCGTCGTGAGTTGCCCCGCCGCCGGCCAGTACAAGGCGTTCAGCGCGCAGTGCACCCACGCGGGCTGCCTGCTGGACAAGGTAGAGGACAACGTGGGCAACTGCCCCTGCCACGGCAGTCGCTTCGACGTCACCACCGGCAAGGCCGTGCGGGGCCCCGCCACCGTGCCGCTGCCCGCGGTCCCGGTGAAGGTCGAGGGCGGGCGGCTCGTCGCCGGCCCCGACGCCTGACGGAAGCCGCCGCGTCCTGCGGCCCCCACCGCGCGCACCGCCCCTCACGGCGCCCCCTGATGCCCGGCAGGGGGACCGGCCGCCCCGGCGTGCGTGTCACCGGTCACCGGTGTCACGGAAATGCCGCTGTGTCACCGGCCGCAAGTAGGGTGTGAGACATGGCAGACCCCTCCAGCTACCGCCCCAAGCCGGGACAGATCCCCGACTCCCCGGGGGTCTACAAGTTCCGTGACGACCACCGCCGGGTGATCTACGTCGGCAAGGCCAAGAACCTGCGCCAGCGCCTGGCCAACTACTTCCAGGACCTGGCCGGCCTGCACCCGCGTACCCGCACGATGGTCACCACGGCCGCGTCCGTCGAGTGGACCGTGGTCTCCACCGAGGTCGAGGCCCTGCAGCTGGAGTACAGCTGGATCAAGGAGTTCGACCCGCGGTTCAACGTCAAGTACCGGGACGACAAGAGCTATCCCTACCTCGCCGTCACGCTCAACGAGGAGTTCCCGCGCGTCCAGGTCATGCGCGGTGCCAAGAAGAAGGGCGTGCGCTACTTCGGACCGTACGGGCACGCCTGGGCGATCCGCGAGACCGTCGACCTGATGCTCCGGGTCTTCCCGGTGCGGACGTGTTCCGCGGGCGTGTTCAAGAACGCCGAGCGCACGGGCCGGCCCTGTCTCCTCGGGTACATCGGCAAGTGCTCCGCACCGTGCGTCGGCCGCGTCACCCCCGACGAACACCGGGAACTGGCCGAGGAATTCTGCGACTTCATGACGGGCCGCACCGGGACGTACATCCGGCGCCTGGAGAAGGACATGATGCAGGCGGCCGAGGACATGGAGTACGAGCGGGCGGCCCGGCTGCGCGACGACGCGGGGGCGCTCAAGCGGGCCATGGAGAAGAGCGCCGTGGTCCTGGCCGACGCCACCGACGCGGACCTGATCGCCGTCGCCGAGGACGAACTCGAAGCGGCGGTCCAGATCTTCCACGTCCGGGGCGGCCGGGTCCGGGGGCAGCGGGGCTGGGTCACCGACAAGGTCGAGGCGGTCGACACCTCCGGCCTCGTCGAACACGCGCTGCAGCAGCTGTACGGCGAGGAGTCCGGTGACTCCGTTCCCAAGGAGGTGCTGGTACCGGCACTCCCGGAGGACCCCGACGCCGTGTCCCAGTGGCTCGCGGACCGGCGCGGCTCCCTGGTCAGTCTCCGCATCCCGCAGCGGGGCGACAAGAAGGACCTGATGGTCACGGTCCAGCGCAACGCGCAGCAGGCACTGGGGCTGCACAAGACCAAGCGCGCCTCCGACCTCACGACCCGCTCCCGCGCCCTGGAGGAGATCGCCGAGGCCCTCGGCCTCGACACCGCGCCGCTGCGCGTCGAGTGCTTCGACATCTCCCACCTGCAGGGTGACGACGTCGTCGCGTCCATGGTCGTCTTCGAGGACGGCCTCGCGCGCAAGAGCGAGTACCGCCGCTTCCAGATCAAGGGCTTCGAGGGACAGGACGACGTCCGGTCGATGCACGAGGTCATCGGACGCCGCTTCAAGCGGTACCTCCAGGAGAAGGAGCGGACGGGGGAGTGGGAGGAGACCCCCGCGCCCACCGGGCCCGTACCGGCTCCCGGGCAGGCCCCGGCCGTCCCCGCCACGGACCCCGCCGCCACGGACCCCGCCGCGACGGACTCCGCCACGACGGATCCGGCAGGGACGGGCCCCGCGGGCACGAGCCCGGCAGGCACGGACCCGGCGGTCGTGGACGCAGCGGCCACCGCGCAGCGGGACGAGCCCCGGGAGGACGACGGCCGGCCCAAGCGCTTCGCGTACCCGCCGCAGCTCGTCGTCGTCGACGGCGGACAGCCCCAGGTCGCCGCCGCGAAGCGGGCTCTGGACGAGCTGGGCATCGACGACATCGCCGTGTGCGGTCTCGCCAAGCGCCTGGAGGAGGTCTGGCTGCCGGACGACGACGACCCCGTGGTGCTGCCCCGCTCCAGCGAGGGCCTCTACCTCCTCCAGCGCATCCGGGACGAGGCCCACCGCTTCGCCATCACCTACCAGCGGGCCAAGCGGGCCAAGCGCATCCGCACCAGCCCGCTCGACGACGTCCAGGGGCTCGGCGAGACCCGCAAGCAGGCCCTGATCAAGCACTTCGGCTCCGTGAAGCGGCTCCGGCAGGCAACAATCGACGAGATCTGCGAGGTCCCGGGGATAGGGCGCAGGACGGCGGAATCGGTGGCCGCCGCCCTTGCCGCGGCGGCCCCGGCCGCACCCGCCGTGAACACCGCCACAGGAGAGATCATTGAAGAGGACGACGGGGGCAGCACGACATGACCGAGCACGCGCATGAACGCCAGGACGAGGGCGACCGAGCAGACGGAGCGGTACACGTGAGTACGGGAAGCGGAAGCACCAAGGAGACGGCCGAGGCCACCACGCCCGCCATCCCCGAGCTGGTCATCATCTCCGGCATGTCGGGCGCCGGGCGCAGCACCGCCGCCAAGTGCCTGGAGGACCTCGGCTGGTTCGTCGTCGACAACCTGCCGCCCGCGCTGATTCCCACCATGGTGGAGCTCGGCGCCCGCTCCCAGGGCAACGTCGCGCGCATCGCGGTCGTCGTCGACGTACGGGGACGCCGCTTCTTCGACAACCTCCGGGAGTCCCTCGCGGACCTGGCCGCCAAGAGCGTCACCCGGCGGATCGTCTTTCTGGAGTCCTCCGACGACGCCCTCGTGCGCAGGTTCGAATCTGTCCGCCGCCCCCACCCCCTGCAGGGTGACGGGCGCATCGTCGACGGCATCGCGGCCGAGCGGGACCTGCTGCGCGAGCTGCGCGGCGACGCCGACCTCGTCATCGACACCTCCAGCCTCAACGTCCACGAGCTGCGCGCCAAGATGGACGCCCAGTTCGCCGGCGAGGAGGAGCCGGAGCTCCGCGCCACGGTGATGTCCTTCGGCTTCAAGTACGGCCTGCCCGTCGACGCCGACCTCGTCGTCGACTGCCGCTTCCTGCCGAATCCGCACTGGGTGCCGGAACTGCGCCCGTTCACCGGGCTCAACGAGGAGGTGTCCGACTACGTCTTCGACCAGCCCGGCGCCAAGGAGTTCCTCAACCAGTACACCGAGCTCCTGCAGCTCATCGCGGCCGGCTACCGCCGCGAGGGCAAGCGTTACGTGACCATCGCCGTCGGCTGCACGGGCGGCAAGCACCGCTCCGTGGCGATGTCGGAGAAGCTGGCCGCCCGCCTGTCCACCGAAGGCATCGAGACCGTGCTCGTCCACCGGGACATGGGGCGCGAATGACCGGTCGCCAGCTGCGCCAGCGGCGTCTGAGCAGGGCCACGGCCGCCCTCTCCGGCCGCAAACGGGGCGCGCAGCCCAAGGTCGTCGCCCTCGGCGGGGGCATGGGGCTGTCGGCGTCCCTCACGGCACTGCGCCGGATCACCGGTGATCTCACGGCCGTCGTCACGGTCGCCGACGACGGCGGCTCCAGCGGCCGGCTCCGGGAGGAGCTCGGCGTGCTGCCGCCAGGTGACCTGCGCAAGGCGCTCGCGGCGCTCTGCGGCGACGACGAGTGGGGCCGTACGTGGTCCCAGGTCATCCAGCACCGCTTCGAGTCCAAGGGCGACCTGCACGAGCACGCGGTGGGCAATCTGCTCATCGTCGCCCTGTGGGAGCAGCTGGGCGACCCTGTCCAGGCGCTCGACCTCGTCGGCAAGCTGCTCGGGGCGCACGGCAGGGTGCTGCCGATGTCCGCCGTCCCCCTGGAGCTCCAGGCGCTCGTACGGGGACACGACACCGAGCGCCCCGACGACGTATCCACCGTGCGCGGTCAGGCGACGGTGGCGCTGACGCCCGGCGAGGTGCAGTCCGTCCACGTGGTCCCCGCCGACCCGCCCGCGGTCCCCGAGGCGGTGGCCGCCGTCCTCGACGCGGACTGGGTGGTGCTGGGGCCGGGGTCCTGGTTCTCCTCCGTGATCCCGCACCTCCTGGTGCCGGAACTGCTCGACGCGCTGGTGACCACGAGGGCGCGTAAGGTCCTCTCGCTGAACCTCGCCCCGCAGCCCGGTGAAACAGATGGCTTCTCACCGCAGCGTCATTTGGAGGTTTTGGGACGACACGCCCCTAAACTCGCCATGGACGTGGTGCTGGCCGACGAGGCCGCCGTGCCCGACCGCGAGTCCCTCGCCGACGCCGCCCAGCGGATCGGAGCCGCGGTCGAGCTGGCCCCCGTGGCCTCACCCGACGGCGTTCCGATTCACGATCCGGAGCTGTTGGCCGCCGCGTACGACCGTATTTTTCGGATGCATGGAAGGATCGGCCCATGGCGATGACGCCAGCGGTGAAGGACGAAATCTCTCGGCTTCCCGTGACCCGGACCTGCTGCAGAAAGGCAGAGGTCTCGGCGATTCTCCGGTTCGCGGGCGGGCTCCACCTGGTGAGCGGCCGGATCGTGATCGAGGCCGAGCTGGACACGGCGATGGCCGCCCGTCGGCTCAAGCGGGACATCCTGGAGATCTTCGGGCACAGCTCGGAGCTCATCGTGATGGCGCCCGGCGGACTGCGCCGCGGCTCGCGCTACGTGGTGCGGGTGGTGGCGGGCGGCGACCAGCTGGCCCGCCAGACCGGCCTGGTGGACGGCCGGGGCCGTCCGATCCGCGGCCTCCCGCCGCAGGTGGTCTCGGGGGCCACCTGCGACGCCGAGGCGGCCTGGCGCGGCGCGTTCCTCGCCCACGGCTCGCTCACGGAGCCCGGCCGTTCCTCCTCGCTCGAGGTGACCTGCCCCGGCCCGGAGGCCGCACTGGCCCTCGTCGGGGCCGCCCGCAGGCTCTCCATCGCGGCCAAGGCCCGGGAGGTGCGCGGTGTCGACCGTGTCGTCGTCCGTGACGGTGACGCGATCGGCGCGCTGCTGACACGTCTCGGTGCCCACGAGTCGGTGCTGGCGTGGGAGGAGCGCCGCATGCGGCGCGAGGTCCGCGCCACGGCCAACCGTCTCGCCAACTTCGACGACGCCAACCTGCGCCGCTCCGCCCGTGCGGCGGTGGCCGCGGGGGCCCGGGTGGGACGCGCGCTGGAGATCCTGGGCGAGGAGGTCCCGGAGCACCTGGCGGCGGCCGGAAGGCTGCGCATGGAGCACAAGCAGGCATCCCTGGAGGAGCTGGGCGCGCTCGCCGACCCGCCGCTGACCAAGGACGCGGTGGCGGGCCGGATCCGGCGTCTGCTCGCGATGGCGGACAAGCGGGCCCAGGACATCGGGATCCCCGGCACCGAGGCGACGCTCAGCGAGGAGATGGCCGACGGCCTCGTGGGCTGAGGACGGTGGCACCACGCCCGCCCCGGGAGCGGCGGGCGACGGCACGGTCCGCCCCGGTGAGGGCGGCACGGGACGGTGAGGGCGGCACGGGAGTGTGAGGGCGGCGGCCGGGGTTCCGGCCGCCGCCCTCACCGTCTCCGTACGCGCGCGACCCGGATGCCGGGGCGGCCGCCGGTGACCGCGCCGGGCCGCCGGGCCGCCCGCGCTCTCCCGGTGCCTCTCCGCCGGGTCGCGTCGCCGGGACCGGCGCCCGGGGCCCCACGGGCGCCGGGCGCTGCCGATCGCGGCAGGACCCCACGTAATCCGGCGGGAATCCCTGCCCGCCGGTCCGCCACCGAGCCCGTAAAGCGCCGAGCGGAATTGGCCGGAAGTCCAGTGCTCATCGATTGAGCGCGGCTCCGCGAGAATGAGCGGATAAGACGCACATCATCGTTGTCGGTGCACGCCGAAAGCATGTACCGACGGGATATTCATCCGTTGAGAGCCCGGCCGCACAATTGAGCGCACCGCGGGCCCCGGCCGAATCCTCTTACGGCGCAAAAAAGGCCCCCGGGAGCGGCATCGCCGAATGCCTGGCCGCACGGGCGCGGCCCGGGCCCGTCCCGGTCTCGTGACTGCCGGTGACGGTGCGCCGACGGGCCTCGCGCCCGACCCGGCGCGGCAAGGGGGCTGCCGGGGGCGGGCGTTGACGCTTGGTGATCGCCGGGGGTGTCGGGTTCCCCGCCTGGGCCCGCCCGAAACCGGAGGTGGCGGCTCCTACCGAAGAGTAGGTAACTCCCTCTCCGTGCCCCTCCACTCGATGTCACTCCCGGGCCCCGGGAGAGGTAGGGTCGTAGGCGGTCGGGGACATCCCTAATAAAACTCGCCGGCATCGAAACCGGCGTTCCTAACGAGGAGATCGGTTCGTGACGATCCGCGTAGGCATCAACGGCTTTGGCCGCATCGGTCGTAACTACTTCCGCGCGCTGCTGGAGCAGGGTGCGGACATCGAGATCGTGGCTGTCAACGACCTGGGTGACACCGCGACCACTGCCCACCTGCTGAAGTACGACACCATCCTGGGTCGGCTCAAGGCAGAGGTCAGCCACACCGCCGACACCATCACCGTCGACGGCCACACCATCAAGGTGCTCTCCGAGCGCAACCCGGCCGACATCCCCTGGGGTCAGCTGGGCGTCGACATCGTCATCGAGTCGACCGGCATCTTCACCAAGAAGGCCGACGCCGAGAAGCACATCGCCGGTGGCGCCAAGAAGGTCCTCATCTCGGCTCCGGCCAAGGACGAGGACATCACCATCGTGATGGGCGTCAACCAGGACAAGTACGACGCGGCCAACCACCACGTCATCTCCAACGCCTCCTGCACCACCAACTGTGTGGCGCCGATGGCCAAGGTCCTCGACGAGAACTTCGGCATCGTCAAGGGTCTGATGACGACGGTCCACGCGTACACGAACGACCAGCGCATCCTGGACTTCCCGCACTCGGACCTGCGCCGCGCCCGCGCCGCCGCCGAGAACATCATCCCGACCACGACGGGCGCCGCCAAGGCGACCGCCCTGGTCCTCCCGCAGCTCAAGGGCAAGCTCGACGGCATCGCGATGCGCGTCCCGGTCCCGACCGGTTCCGCCACCGACCTCGTCGTCACCCTGCAGCGCGAGGTCACCAAGGACGAGGTCAACGCCGCGTTCAAGAAGGCGTCCGACGACGGCGACCTCAAGGGCTTCCTGACCTACACCGAGGACCCGATCGTGTCCTCGGACATCGTCGGTGACCCGTCGTCCTGCACCTTCGACTCCTCCCTGACGATGGTCCAGGAGGGCAACTCGGTTAAGATCCTCGGCTGGTACGACAACGAGTGGGGTTACTCCAACCGCCTCGTCGACCTGACCGTCTTCGTCGGCGGCCAGCTCTGATCCTCGGATCGGCAGGCATCTCGATGTGAGCAAGGGGCTCGGACGGCGCGACGTGGCGCCGTCCGAGCCCCTTGCGTACTCATCCGTCCTTCCAAGGAGTACCGCTAACAGATGAAGACGATCGACGAACTTCTCGACGAAGGGGTCGCCGGCAAGCGGGTATTCGTCCGCGCCGACCTCAACGTGCCGCTGGACGGCACCACGATCACCGACGACGGCCGCATCCGCGCCGTCCGGCCGACGGTCGCCCGGCTCGCCGAAGCCGGCGCACGCGTCGTCGTCGCCTCGCACCTCGGCCGCCCCAAGGGTGCCCCGGACCCCGCCTTCTCGCTGGCGCCCGCCGCCGCGCGCCTGGGTGAGCTGCTCGGGACCGACGTCGCCTTCGCGACCGACACCGTGGGGGAGTCCGCCCGCTCCACGGTCGCCGGTCTCGCCGACGGCCAGGTCGCCGTCATCGAGAACCTTCGCTTCAACGCCGGTGAGACCTCCAAGGACGACGCCGAGCGCGGCGCCTTCGCGGACCAGCTGGCCGAACTCGCCGACGTCTACGTCGGCGACGGCTTCGGCGCCGTCCACCGCAAGCACGCCTCGGTCTACGACCTCCCGGCCCGCCTGCCCCACGCGGCCGGCGGCCTGATCGCCACCGAGGTCGGCGTCCTGAAGAAGCTCACCGAGGACGTCGCGCGCCCGTACGCCGTGGTCCTCGGCGGTGCCAAGGTCTCCGACAAGCTCGGGGTCATCGACCACCTGCTGGAGAAGGCCGACCACATCCTCATCGGCGGCGGCATGGCGTACACCTTCCTCAAGGCCAAGGGCTACGAGGTGGGCATCTCGCTGCTCCAGGAGGACCAGGTCCCGGCCGTCCAGGGGTACCTCAAGCGGGCCGAGGAGCTCGGCGTGGAGTTCGTGCTCCCCGTCGACGTCCTGGTCGCCCGCGAGTTCCCGGACCTCAAGACCAAGGCCCCGGCGAACCCCACCACGGTCGCCGCCGACGCCATCCCGGCCGACCAGGAGGGCCTGGACATCGGGCCCGAGACCCGCGAGCTGTACGCGTCGAAGCTCGCCGACGCGGCCACCGTCTTCTGGAACGGCCCCATGGGCGTCTTCGAACACCCCGACTACGCCCAGGGCACCCGTGCCCTCGCCCAGGCGCTCGTCGACTCCCCGGCCTTCAGCGTCGTCGGCGGAGGGGACTCCGCCGCCGCCGTGCGCATCCTGGGCTTCGACGACAACGCATTCGGACACATCTCGACCGGTGGCGGTGCCAGCCTCGAATACCTCGAGGGCAAGACGCTTCCCGGCCTCGCCGCACTGGAGGACTGACCCTCGATGACTGCTTCCGCACAAGGCCGTACCCCGCTCATGGCGGGCAACTGGAAGATGAACCTCAACCACCTCGAGGCCATCGCGCACGTCCAGAAGCTCGCCTTCGCCCTGGCCGACAAGGACTACGACGCGGTCGAGGTCGCCGTCCTGCCGCCCTTCACCGACCTGCGTTCGGTGCAGACGCTGATCGACGGCGACAAGCTGAAGATCAAGTACGGCGCCCAGGACCTCTCGGCGCACGACTCCGGCGCCTACACCGGTGAGATCTCCGGCTCCATGCTCGCCAAGCTGAAGTGCACGTTCGTGGCCGTCGGGCACAGCGAGCGCCGCCAGTACCACGGCGAGAGCGACGAGGTCTGCAACGCCAAGGTGAAGGCGGCCTACAAGCACGGCCTGACCCCGATCCTCTGCGTCGGCGAGGGCCTGGACGTCCGCAAGGCCGGTGACCAGGTCTCCTACACGCTGGCCCAGCTCGACGGCGCTCTCGAGGGCATCCCGGCCGAGCAGGCCGAGTCCATCGTGATCGCCTACGAGCCGGTCTGGGCCATCGGGACCGGCGAGGTCGCCACCCCCGAGGACGCCCAGGAGGTCTGCGGAGCGATCCGCGGCCGGCTCGCCGAGCTCTACTCGCAGGAGCTGGCCGACGCCGTCCGTATCCAGTACGGCGGCTCGGTGAAGTCCGGGAACGTCGCGGCCATCATGGCGCAGCCCGACGTGGACGGCGCCCTCATCGGCGGTGCCGCGCTCGACGCCGACGAGTTCGTCAAGATCGTGCGCTTCCGCGACCAGTAGGATCGTCCGCTTCCGCCACCTGTGAGTATGCGGTGGAGCGGATCCGTCGTACCCTTGCGGGGGCCGAGGGGGGTATACCCCCGGCCCCCGCTGTTCGTACATGCAGACCATGGAATTCCGGAAAGTAGGGACCAGCCGTGATTTTGGCGTTCGAGATCGCCCTGATCGTCTTCAGCCTGCTGCTGATGCTGCTGGTGCTGATGCACAAGGGCAAGGGTGGCGGCCTCTCCGACATGTTCGGTGGCGGAATGCAGTCCTCCGTCGGTGGCTCGTCGGTCGCCGAGCGCAACCTCGACCGCATCACCGTGGTGGTCGGTCTGTCCTGGTTCGCGTGCATCGTCGTCCTGGCGCTGCTGATCAAACTGGACAGCTGACCCGTCGTCCGCGATTCCCGGTGAGGGTGTAACTCCTTTCACTGGACGCGCGTTGGGCCTTACGTAGACTGGGGCATCTTCGAGCACCATCACGCAGGGAGTTACGACCGTGGCAAGTGGCAACGCGATCCGGGGAAGCCGGGTCGGAGCGGGGCCGATGGGGGAGGCCGAGCGAGGCGAGTCCGCGCCGCGTCTCCGCATCTCCTTCTGGTGCTCGAACGGGCACGAGACGCAGCCGAGCTTCGCCCATGACGCGCAGGTACCGGAGACCTGGGACTGCCCGCGCTGCGGCTTCCCGGCCGGACAGGACCGGGACAGCCCGCCGGCTCCGCCGCGCACCGAGCCGTACAAGACGCACCTGGCGTACGTGCGGGAACGGCGCAGCGACGCGGACGGCGAGGCCATCCTCGCCGAAGCCCTCGCGAAACTCCGCGGCGAGATCTAGAAGTTGTCCACCGGCCGGTCACCCCCTGGGTGCCCGGCCGGAGTGCTTGTGCCGCCCTCCAGCCTGCCGCTGCCCGGGCATAACCGCCTGATCAATTAGGTTGGACGTGCAGCGGGGAAGGTTGCAGGCACGAGAAGAAGTGGGCGAATTCAGGGATGAACGCAAAGAGCCGGACCAAGCTCAACCAGCTGCCCGAATGGGTGGCGCTCGGCAAGCACCGTGAGGAGTTCGGCGACACACATCTGCGCCAACTCTTCGCGCAGGCGCCGGACCGCGGGACGGCGTACACCCTGCGGGTCGGCGACCTGCACATCGACTACTCCAAGCACCTGGTGAACGAGGAGACGCTGCGTCTGCTGCGTGACCTCGCGACCGCCACGGGAGTGGCCGGGCTCCGGGACGCCATGTTCCGCGGCGAGAAGATCAACACCACCGAGGACCGCGCGGTCCTGCACACCGCGCTCCGCGCCCCGCGCGGCGCCGTGATCGAGGTCGACGGCGAGAACGTCGTGCCGGCCGTGCACGCCGTGCTGGACAGGATGGCGGAGTTCGCCGACCGGGTCAGGGCCGGCGAATGGACCGGTCACACCGGCAAGCCCGTCAAGAACATCGTCAACATCGGCATCGGGGGCTCCGACCTCGGTCCGGCCATGGCCTACGAGGTGCTGCGCTCCTTCACGGACCGCTCGCTGACCGTCCGCTTCGTGTCGAACGTCGACGGCGCCGACCTCCACGAGGCCGTCCACGACCTCGACCCGGCGGAGACGCTGTTCATCGTCGCGTCCAAGACCTTCACCACGATCGAGACCATCACCAACGCCACCTCGGCGCGGGACTGGCTGCTCACCGGGCTGAAGGCGGGTCAGGAGGCCGTCGCCAAGCACTTCGTGGCGCTGTCCACCAACGCGGACAAGGTCACGGACTTCGGTATCGACACGGCCAACATGTTCGAGTTCTGGGACTGGGTCGGCGGACGCTACTCCTACGACTCCGCGATCGGCCTCTCGCTGATGATCGCCATCGGTCCCGAGCGGTTCCGCGAGATGCTGGACGGCTTCCATCTCGTCGACGAGCACTTCCGCACGGCGCCGGCCGAGGAGAACGTACCGCTGCTGCTGGGGCTCCTGGGCGTCTGGTACGGCCAGTTCTTCGACGCCCAGGCGCACGCGGTCCTGCCGTACAGCCACTACCTGTCCAAGTTCACCGCGTACCTGCAGCAGCTGGACATGGAGTCCAACGGCAAGTCCGTGGACCGGGACGGCGATCCGGTCGAGTGGCAGACCGGTCCGGTGGTCTGGGGTACCCCCGGAACCAACGGCCAGCACGCCTACTACCAGCTGATCCACCAGGGCACGAAGGTCATTCCGGCGGACTTCATCGGCTTCGCGTCGCCGGTCCAGGACCTGCTGCCCGGGCTGATCGCCCAGCACGACCTGCTGATGGCGAACTTCTTCGCCCAGACTCAGGCGCTCGCCTTCGGCAAGACGCCCGAGGAGGTCCGCGAGGAGGGTGTGCCCGAGGAGCTGGTGCCGCACAAGACGTTCCGCGGCAACCACCCGACGACCACCATCCTCGCCGAGAAGCTCACCCCCTCGGTGCTCGGCCAGCTGATCGCGCTCTACGAGCACAAGGTGTTCGTCCAGGGTGCCGTGTGGAACATCGACTCCTTCGACCAGTGGGGTGTCGAGCTCGGCAAGGTACTCGCCAAGAAGATCGAGCCCGTGCTGACCGAGGGCACCGGCGGGGAGCAGCTGGACAGCTCCACGGCGGCGCTCGTGTCGGTCTACCGCTCGCTGCGGGGCCGCTGAGCCGCCGGGTGCTCCCCGGGCGGTGGCCGGAATCTCCGGCTGCTGCCCGGGGGACGTCGCGAGCGCAGGGACACGAAGACCTCGTGCCCGGACGGCATCCGGGCCCGAGGTCTTCGCTCCGGCGCGACGGTCCGCGGCGGGTGGACGCGTCCCGCGGGTGACGGGGACAGGGCCGGCGGGCTCAGTCGGCCGCTGCCCGCTCCCCGGCAGGCCGCCTGCGCTCGGCCTGCTCGGTGAGCGACGGGGGCTGCCAGACGCCGTCGGCGCGGTAGAGGTCGGTGCCCGGCGCCACGATCTCGTCGATGCGGTCGAGGACCGCGTCGTCGAGGACCAGGTCGGCCCCCTTGAGCAGCGAGGTGAGCTGGTCCATGGTGCGCGGCCCGATGATCACCGACGTGACGGCGGGGTGCACCAACGGGAAGGCCACCGCCAGCTCCGGCAGGGTGCGGCCGGACTCCTCGGCGAGCAGGGCGAGTTGTTCGACGGCTGCGAGCTTCTCCGCGTTTCCCGGAAGGGCCGGGTCGAAGCGGTGCGGCGTGTGCCGCGCGCGGCCGGTGGTGAGATCCACGGTCCTGCCCTCGCGGTAGGCGCCGGACATGTATCCAGACGCCAGTGGTGACCAGGTCAGCACCCCCATGCCCAGGCGCCGGGCGGTGGGCAGCACGGAGCGTTCGACGCCGCGCGCGAGGACCGAGTACGGCGGCTGTTCCGTGCGCAGACGCATCAGGCCCCGCCGCTCGGCCACGTGGTGGGCCTCGACGAGGTCCTCGGCGGGGAACGTGGAGCAGCCGAACGCACGGATCGTGCCCGCCGTCACCAGGTCACCCAGGACGGACAGCGTCTCCTCGATGTCGGTGGTGTGGTCGGGGCGGTGCACCTGGTAGAGGTCGATCCAGTCCGTGTCCAGGCGCCGGAGGCTGTCCTCGACGGCCTTGAGGATCCAGCGGCGCGAGTTGCCGCTGCGGTTGCGTCCCTCACCCAGCGGGAAGTGCACCTTCGTCGCCAGCACGACGTCGTCACGCCTGCCCTTGAGGGCCTTGCCGACGATCTGCTCGCTCTCCCCGGCCGAGTACATGTCCGCGGTGTCCACGAAGTTGACACCGGCGTCCAGCGCGGTGTTGATGACGCGCGCGGCGTCCTCGTGGTCGGGGTTGCCGATGCGGCCGAACATCATCGTGCCGAGGCAGTGGGTACTGACCTCGATGCCGGTCCTGCCGAGTACTCGATAGCGCATGCGTGTGCTCCGTCGCTGGCTGGTCGGGCTCGTCAGTCTAGGAGCTGGAGTGCACTCGACCACAAGGCCGTGGGCAGGTTCCGCCGGCCACTCCGCCTGGCGAACGCGCTTCGCCGGAAGCGGTGTTGAGGTCCAGGATCGATGCGGGGCCCGTCCACGGCAGAGGCCCGGCCCGCTCCCAGGAGCGGGCCGGGCCTCTGCCGTGACTCGTGCTACGCCGAAGCCGGCGGGTACAGCGCCCGCGGCAGCCGCGAGGCCGCCGCGGCGTCCAGCAGCCACAGCGTGCGGCCACGGCCGTACGCCCCGGCCGCCGGGGCCTGGATCTCTCCGGCACCGGACAGCGCGATCTCCGCCGCCTCCGCCTTGTCCTCACCCGCGGCCAGCAGCCACACCTCGCGTGCCGCACGGATGGCGGGCAGCGTGAGCGTGACGCGGGTGGGCGGGGGCTTGGGAGCGCCGTGCACACCGACGACGGTGCGCTCGGTCTCCCGCACCGCCGGCAGCTCCGGGAACAGCGACGCGACGTGCGTGTCCGGACCGACGCCCAGCATCAGCACGTCGAACGTCGGCACGGGCCCGTGGTCCTCCGGTCCCGCCGCCGCTGCCAGCTCCGCGGCGTACCCGGCGGCTGCCGCGTCGGCGTCGCCGCCGTACGGCCCGTCGGAGGCGGGCATCGCGTGGACCCGCGCGGGGTCCAGCTCCACCTTGTCCAGCAGGGCCTCACGGGCCTGCGTGACGTTGCGCTCCGGGTCGCCCTCGGGCAGGAAGCGCTCGTCGCCCCACCACAGGTCGAGCCGCGACCAGTCGATCGCGTCCCGCGCGGGGGATTCGGCGAGCGCGGCCAGCAGGCCGTTCCCGTTGCGCCCGCCGGTCAGCACCACCGAGGCGTAGCCGCGGGCGGCCTGGGCGTCCACGATCCTCGTGATCAGCCTGGCCGCCGCGGCCTGGGCCATCAGCTCCTTGTCGCGGTGCACGACGAGCTGCGGTGTACTCACTTCGACGCCGCCTTCTTGGCCGCCGCCTTCTTCGCGGCGGGCGCCGCGGCACCGGTCGGGGCGGCCTGCTTGCTGCCGGACCCGACGGACGAGGGCTCGGTGGGACCGCCGAGGCGCTCCACGCCGAACTTGACCGCGGACTCGTAGATGTTGTCCGGGTCCAGACGCCGCAGCTCCTCCGCGAGGAGTTCCGCCGTCTCCCGCCGCTTAAGGGCCACGGCACGGTCCGGCTGACCCACCATGCACAGCGTGGCGAGCGAGCCGTCGGCCCGGTCCAGGACGATGACGCCGCTCTCGGTCTCCATCCGGACGGCCGTCAGACCGGGACCGCCGGACAGGGTGCGCTCCACCGGGACGCCGAGCCGGTCCGCCAGCCACATGGCCAGCAGTTCGCAGCTCGGGTTGTCCGACTCGCCCTCGACCGTGGCCGAGACGACCTTGGCGGGCAGCTGGTCGAGCGCGGCGGCCAGCATGGAACGCCACGGTGTGATGCGGGTCCAGGCCAGGTCGGTGTCGCCGGGCTGGTACGTCGCCGCGCGCACCGACAGCTCGTCGAGCGGGTGCTCGGCCGAGTAGGTGTCGGTGATGCGCCGCTGGGCGAGAGCGCCGAGCGGGTCCTTCGCCGGGTGCGCGGGAGCGTCCTCGGGCCACCACACGACGACCGGGGCGTCCGGCAGCAGGAGGGGCAGGACGACCGACTGGGCGTGGTTCGCCAGCTCGCCGTGCAGACGCAGGACGACGGTCTCGCCGGAGCCCGAGTCGGAACCGACCCGGATCTCCGCGTCGAGGCGCGCGTCGCGCCGGGCACGCGGCGAACGGCTGACCCGCTTGATCACCACGATGATCCGCGAGGGGTGCTCGCGCGCGGAGTCCGCCGCCGACTTGAGCGCGTCGTAGGCGTTCTCCTCGTCGGTGACGATGACCAGGGTGAGCACCATGCCGACGGCCGGGCTGCCGATGGAACGGCGGGCCGACACCAGCGCCTGGTTGATCTTGCTGGACGTGGTTTCCGTGAGATCGATCTTCATGGCCGGCGCCAGCTCCGTCCGTCGCGTGCGAGCATCTCGTCCGCCTCGGCCGGGCCCCATGTGCCGGCCGGGTACTGGGCGGGCTTGCCGTGCTTGTCCCAGTACTCCTCGATCGGGTCGAGGATGTTCCAGGAGAGCTCGACCTCCTGGTGGCGCGGGAAGAGGTTGGCGTCACCGAGCAGGACATCGAGGATGAGCCGCTCGTACGCCTCCGGGCTGGACTCCGTGAACGACTCGCCGTAGGCGAAGTCCATGGTGACGTCCCGGACCTCCATGGAGGTGCCGGGCACCTTCGAGCCGAAGCGCACGGTCACACCCTCGTCCGGCTGCACCCGGATGACCAGGGCGTTGCCGCCCAGCTCCTCCGTCGCGCCGGACTCGAAGGGCAGGTACGGCGCCCGCTTGAAGACGACCGCGATCTCCGTGACCCGGCGGCCGAGCCGCTTTCCGGTACGGAGGTAGAACGGCACGCCCGCCCAGCGGCGGTTGTTGATCGTCAGCTTGATCGCGGCGAAGGTGTCGGTCTTCGACTTGGGGTCGATGCCGTCCTCCTCCAGATAGCCGAGCGCTTCCTCGCCGCCCTGCCACGCGTGCGCGTACTGACCGCGCACCGTGTGCTTGCCGAGGTCCTCCGGCAGCTCCACAGCCGTGAGCACCTTGAGCTTCTCGGCGACCAGGGCCTTGGGGTGGAAGGAGCCGGGCTCCTCCATCGCCGTCAGCGCCAGCAGCTGGAGCAGGTGGTTCTGGATGACGTCACGGGCGGCGCCGATGCCGTCGTAGTAACCGGCGCGGCCGCCGATGCCGATGTCCTCGGCCATCGTGATCTGGACGTGGTCGACGTAGGACCTGTTCCAGATCGGCTCCCACATCGTGTTGGCGAAGCGCAGCGCCAGGATGTTCTGGACCGTCTCCTTGCCGAGGTAGTGGTCGATGCGGAAGACCTCGTTCGGCGGGAACACGTCGTGCACGAGCTGGTTGAGGTCCTGGGCGCTCGCCAGGTCGTGACCGAACGGCTTCTCGATGACGGCCCGCCGCCAGGAGCCCTCCTTCTGGTCGGCCAGCCCGTGCTTCTTGAGCTGCTGGACGACCTTGGGGAAGAACTTCGGCGGTACGGACAGGTAGAAGGCGAAGTTGCCGCCCGTTCCCTGCGCCTTGTCGAGGTCCTCGATCGTGGACTTCAGCGTCTCGAACGCGGCGTCGTCGTCGAACGTGCCCTGCACGAACCGCATGCCCTGGCTGAGCTGCTGCCAGACCTCCTCGCGGAACGGGGTGCGGGAATGCTCCTTGACCGCGTCGTGCACGACCTGGGCGAAGTCCTCGTCCTCCCAGTCGCGGCGCGCGAAGCCGATGAGCGAGAAGCCCGGTGGCAGCAGGCCGCGATTGGCCAGGTCGTAGACAGCAGGCATCAGCTTTTTACGGGACAAATCGCCCGTGACGCCGAAAATCACCAGACCCGACGGCCCCGCGATGCGCGGGAGCCGTCGGTCCTGGGCGTCACGGAGCGGGTTGGCTCCGGGAACACCAGACAAGGTGGTCAGCCCTTCGAAGGAGCGAGGCGCTGGAGTTCCGCCTCGGTCGACTTGAGCAGGTCGTTCCAGGCCGCCTCGAACTTCTCGACGCCCTCGTCCTCGAGCAGCTGCACGACGTCGTCGTAGCTCACTCCGAGGTTCTTGATGGCGTCGAGGTCCGCGCGTGCCTGGTCGTAGGCGCCGGCGACGGTGTTGCCGGTGATCTCGCCATGGTCGGCGACCGCGTTCAGCGTGGCCTCCGGCATGGTGTTGACCGTGTTCGGGGCGACGAGGTCGTCGACGTACAGGGTGTCCTTGAGGGACGGGTCCTTCACACCGGTGGAGGCCCACAGCGGACGCTGCTTGTTGGCGTGCGCCTTGTCGAGGGGGGCCCAGCGGTCGCCGCCGAAGACCTCCTCGTACGCCTCGTAGGCCAGACGGGCGTTGGCCAGGGCGGACTTGCCCTTCGCGGCCTTCGCCTCGTCGCTGCCCACGGCGTCCAGCCGCTTGTCGATCTCGGTGTCCACGCGGGACACGAAGAAGGACGCCACCGAGTGGATCTTGGAGAGGTCAAGGCCCGCGGCCTTCGCCTTCTCCAGACCCGCCAGGTAGGCGTCCATGACCTCGCGGTAGCGCTCCAGCGAGAAGATCAGCGTCACGTTGACGCTGATGCCCCGCCCGATGGTCTCGGTGATCGCCGGCAGGCCGGCCTTGGTCGCCGGGATCTTGATGAGGGTGTTCGGCCGGTCCACCAGCCAGGCCAGCTGCTTGGCCTCGGCGACCGTGGCCAGGGTGTTGTGCGCCAGACGGGGGTCCACCTCGATGGAGACCCGGCCGTCCTGGCCGTCGGTCGCGTCGAAGACGGGACGGAGGATGTCCGCCGCGTCGCGCACGTCCGCCGTGGTGATCATGCGGATGGCTTCCTCGACCGTCACCTTGCGGGCGGCGAGGTCGGTGAGCTGCTGCTCGTAACCGTCACCCGAGGAGATGGCCTTCTGGAAGATCGACGGGTTGGTCGTGACACCCACGACGTGGCTCTGGTCGATCAGCTCGGCCAGGTTGCCGGACGTGATCCGCTTGCGGGACAGGTCGTCCAGCCAGATCGCCACGCCCTCGTCGGAGAGGCGCTTGAGTGCGTCTGTCATGAGAAATACATCTCCTACTTGTCGTATGTCCGCATCAGCGCGCGGCGGCGGCCAGAGATTCCCGGGCGGCCTCGGCAACATGCGCCGCGGTGAAGCCGAACTCGCGGAAGAGGACCTTGGCGTCGGCCGACGCGCCGAAGTGCTCCAGCGAGACGATCCGGCCCGCGTCGCCCACGTACCGGTACCAGGTGAGTCCGATGCCCGCCTCGACGGCGACCCGGGCCTTCACGGACGGCGGCAGCACGCTGTCCTTGTACGCCTGGTCCTGCTCCTCGAACCACTCGACACACGGCATCGAGACCACACGGGTCGGGACACCGGCGGCCTGGAGCTCGTCGCGGGCCTCGACGGCCAGCTGGACCTCGGAGCCCGTGGCGATCAGAACGGCCTGCGCCTCGCCGCCCTCGGCGTCGAAGAGCACGTAGCCGCCCTTGGCCGCGTTCTCGTTCGCCGGGTAGGTCGGCACGCCCTGACGGGTCAGCGCCAGACCGTGCGGGGCGCCCTTGCCGAACTCCTTCGTCCAGCGGCGCAGGATCTCGCGCCAGGCGATCGCGGTCTCGTTGGCGTCACCCGGGCGCACGACGTTCAGGCCGGGGATGGCGCGCAGCGAAGCCAGGTGCTCGACCGGCTGGTGCGTCGGGCCGTCCTCGCCGAGCCCGATCGAGTCGTGCGTCCACACGTACGTCACCGGCAGGTGCATCAGCGCGGACAGGCGCACGGCGTTGCGCATGTAGTCGGAGAACACCAGGAAGGTGCCGCCGTAGACGCGGGTGTTGCCGTGCAGCGCGATGCCGTTCATGGCCGCGGCCATGGAGTGCTCGCGGATGCCGAAGTGGATCGTGCGGCCGTACGGGTCGGCCTCGGGCAGCGGGTTGCCCGCCGGGAGGAACGACGACGTCTTGTCGATCGTGGTGTTGTTCGAGCCGGCCAGGTCGGCCGAGCCGCCCCAGAGCTCGGGGATGACCCCGCCGAGCGCCTGCAGGACCTTGCCGGAGGCGGCGCGGGTCGCGACCGCGTGTCCGGCCTCGAAGACGGGGAGCTCGTCCTCCCAGCCGGCGGGCAGCTCGCCCGCGGCGACGCGGTCGAAGTCGGCCGCGCGCTCCGGGTTGGCGGTGCGCCAGGCGGCGAAGCCCTTCTCCCACTCGGCCTTGGCCTCGCGGCCGCGGTCCAGTGCCTCACGGGTGTGCGCGATGACCTCGTCGGAGACCTCGAAGGTCTTCTCCGGGTCGAAGCCGAGCACGCGCTTGGTGGCCGCGATCTCGTCGTCGCCGAGCGCCGAGCCGTGTGCGGCCTCGGTGTTCTGGGCGTTCGGGGCGGGCCAGGCGATGATCGAGCGGGCCGCGATGAAGGAGGGCCGCTCCGTCTCGGCCTTGGCGGCCTGCAGCGCGCGGTACAGACCCTCGGGGTCCAGGTCGCCGCTGGGGAGCTGGTCGACACGCTGGACGTGCCAGCCGTAGGCCTCGTAGCGCTTCAGGGTGTCCTCGGAGACAGCGGTCTCCGTGTCGCCCTCGATCGAGATGTGGTTGTCGTCCCACAGCAGCACCAGGTTGCCGAGCTTCTGGTGGCCGGCCAGCGAGGACGCCTCGGCCGAGATGCCCTCCTGGAGGCAGCCGTCACCGGCGATCACCCAGACCATGTGGTCGAACGGCGAGGTGCCGGGAGCCGCCTGCGGGTCGAAGAGGCCGCGCTCGTAGCGCGAGGCCATCGCCATGCCCACGGCGTTGGCGACACCCTGGCCCAGCGGGCCGGTCGTCGTCTCGACGCCCGTGGTGTGGCCGTACTCCGGGTGGCCGGGGGTCTTGGAACCCCAGGTGCGGAAGGCCTTGAGGTCGTCCAGTTCGAGGCCGTAGCCTGCCAGGTACAGCTGGGTGTACAGCGTCAGGCTGGAGTGGCCCGCCGACAGCACGAAGCGGTCGCGGCCGGTCCAGTCGGCGTCCGCCGGGTCGTGGCGCATCACCTTCTGGAAGAGGGTGTACGCGGCTGGAGCGAGGCTCATCGCCGTACCCGGGTGGCCGTTTCCGACTTTCTGTACGGCGTCCGCTGCGAGGACACGCGCGGTGTCCACGGCCCGCTGGTCCAATTCGGTCCACTGGAGGTCTGTGGTGGTCGGCTTGGTGCTCACCCTGAGTCAGGGCTCCTCTCCACTGTTCGTAAACCGGTGACTCGTTACCGCACCGGAACCGGTGGCTGGTTACCGCACCGGGCATTGTCGAGCCTACCCCTGACGCAAGGGGCTACTTCTGCCCTTTCCACGGTGCGGCCGACCTGCGGAGTTCGCCTCCCGTATGAGCGCCGTCGTTCACTTCTGCGCCACCCCAACACGACCCCACCCCCGCGAAGAGCGGCGTATGCCCAACGTCTACAGTGGACTGGTTCGCGCAAGTCATTCCCGGGTCCCCGTGCCCGGAGCTTGCTGGGATTTCTCTGTCAGGGGTGTGCGTGACGGCCGTCGAGTCCCGACCCGCAGGGGTCGCCTTGACTCCGAGCCCAGTGGGCCATCGCCCGTTCGGGGCCCGCGTCAAGGCATTTGTGGCTCTTACCAAGCCGCGCATCATCGAGCTGCTGCTCATCACCACCGTTCCGGTGATGTTCCTCGCCGCTCAGGGCGTGCCCGATCTTTGGCTCGTGGTGACGACCACCATCGGCGGATATCTCTCCGCGGGCGGTGCCAATGCGCTCAACATGTATATCGACCGCGACATCGACGCGCTGATGGACCGTACGTCGCAGCGTCCGCTGGTCACCGGCATGGTGAGTCCCCGGGAGTGCCTCGTCTTCGGAATCTCCCTCGGGGTGATTTCCACGGTCTGGTTCGGACTGCTCGTCAACTGGCTCTCCGCCGCCCTCGCGCTGGGCGCACTCCTGTTCTATGTCGTCGTCTACACGATGCTGCTGAAGCGCCGTACCTCGCAGAACATCGTCTGGGGCGGAATCGCCGGCTGCATGCCGGTACTCATCGGCTGGTCCGCCGTGACGAATTCACTGTCGTGGGCCGCCGTCATCCTTTTCGCGGTCATCTTCTTCTGGACGCCGCCGCACTACTGGCCGCTGTCGATGAAGGTCAAGGACGACTACGCCCGGGTCGGCGTCCCGATGCTTCCGGTCATCGCGTCCAACCGGGTGGTGGCCCGGCAGATCGTCGTCTACAGCTGGGTGATGGTCGCGGTCTCGCTGCTCCTCACCCCGCTGGGCTACACGGGCTGGTTCTACACCCTGGTGGCGGTACTGACCGGCGGCTTCTGGCTCTGGGAGGCGCACGGCCTGCAGAACCGGGCCAAGTCCGGGGTGACGGGCGCCAAGCTCAAGGAGATGCGGCTGTTCCACTGGTCCATCACCTACGTCTCGCTCCTCTTCGTCGCCGTGGCCGTGGACCCCTTCCTGCGGTAACCGCGCACAGCACTCCGCCGACGGGCGGGGGACGTGGCCGAAGCCACGCCCCCCGCCCGTCGTCCGTTCGTCTACCCGTCGGTAGCATCCTGTCCATGGCAGAGACGGCAGAGACGGCAGAGACCGGTACCCGGTCGGACGACAGCAGGCGGGCGGCCCGCGCGGAGCGCAGGGCGGCCAGGCTCGCGAAGCAGATCGGCGCCTTCGCCCGGGCGCATGGCGGCGCCGAGGGGCAGCTCGCCCACCTCGGCCAGGCGGGCACCCGCATCGTGCTCGTCGGCGAGGACGGCGGCTGGGGCGACCTGGTCGCCCCCTCCTACGCGGTGGCCGAGAGCGCCACGCGGAAGGCCGGCATCACGGTGCACGAGGACTTCGACGGCGACTTCGCCGCGAAGGTCCGCACCGGCCCGTACGAGTGGTCCCGGATGGCCGGGATCCAGGTCGGCGGACCGTCGAACAGCAAGGGCTGAGTGCCCGGCCGGCTTCCCGCCGGTACGCGAAGGCCCCCGTCCGCGTGAGAGCGGACGGGGGCCTTCGCCGTGCGGTGGGGGAGCGGCCGGTCAGTGCGCGGCGGCGGGCTCCGGCAGGTCTCCCGTCGCAGGCGCGGGGACGCCCGGCCCGGCGGCGGGACGCTCGCGCAGCGACAGCAGCAGGCGCAGCACGGCGATCCACATGAGGGACGAGCCGAGCATGTGGAGGCCGACCAGGACCTCGGGCACGTCGTTGAAGTACTGCACGTAGCCGATCCCGCCCTGTGCGAGCAGCACGATCAGCAGGTCGCGGGCGCGGGCGCGGGTGTCCGCGGGGGCGTCCACGACGCGCAGGGCGAACCACATCGCGACGGCCAGGAGGCAGACCACCCAGGCCGCGACGGCGTGCACGTGTGCGGCGTCGCTCCAGTCCCACGGCATGCGCGGCACGTCGCTGCTGTCCCCCGCGTGCTTGCCGGAACCGGTCACGGTGGTGCCCAGCGCGATCAGGACGACCGTCACGGCGACGACGGCCCAGGCCAGCCGGCGCACCGGGAGCGGGGCGCGCGGGCGCGGAGCCGTGTCGCCCTCACCCATCCGGACCCACGTGATGACGGTGACCGTGAGCAGGCAGTTGGCGAGCAGGAAGTGCCCCGCCACCGACCAGGGGTTCAGACCCGCCCAGACCGTGATCCCGCCGATGACGGCGTTGCCCATCACCAGCCAGAACTGCGACCAGGCCAGCCGGGTGAGACCCCGCCGCCGGGGCTTCACGGAGCGTGCGGCGATGATCGCCCATCCGACGGCGGCACACAGGACGTAGGTCAGCATCCGGTTGCCGAACTCGATGGCGCCGTGCAGGCCCTGTTCGGGAGTGGCGAAGAGGCTGTCGTCGGTGCACTTGGGCCAGGTGTCGCAGCCCAGGCCGGAACCGGTCAGCCGGACCGCGCCGCCCGTGATGATGATGAAGACGCTCATCACCACCGCGGCGAGCGCGGCGCGTCTGGCCGTCCTCACCGACGGCGTCCAGCGCTTGGCGATGAAGGAGAGGGGGGTTTCCACGCGCACCATCGTAGGGAACGGCTTGTGCATGTTTTCACGAGGGGTGGGCATTCCCGGGCGGGCCCGGACATCTCCGTGGCGCCGGGCTCACTCCCAGCGGAAGAACCGCGCCGCGGCTCCCAGCCCCAGCACCGCCCACACGGCCAGGACCGCAGCGTCGCCCCAGGGCATCGACGCGCCGTCCAGCAGGACGTCCCTGAGGCCGCCGGAGAGCGCCGAGATCGGCAGCAGCCCGAGCACCGACTGCGCCGCGTCCGGGAACCTCTCCAGCGGCACGACGACCCCGCCGCCGACCAGGAGCAGCAGGAAGACCAGGTTGGCGGCGGCCAGCGTGGCCTCCGCCTTCAGCGTCCCCGCCATCAGCAGGCCCAGCCCGGAGAAGGCCACGGTGCCCAGCAGCAGGAGCAGCACCACGGCGAACGGGCTGCCCTGGGGCGACCAGCCCAGCGCGAAGGCGATGACCGTCAGCAGGACGACCTGAAGGACCTCCGTGACCAATACCGAGAGCGTCTTCGCCGTCATCAGGCCCCAGCGGGGGAGCGGCGACACGCCCAGCCGCTTGAGCACCCCGTAGCGCCGCTCGAAACCGGTCGCGATCGCCTGGCCCGTGAAGGCCGTGGACATCACGGCGAGCGCGAGGACGCCGGGGGCGAGGAAGTCGACCGGCTCGCCCGCACCGGTGTCGACGACGTCGACCGTGCTGAACAGGACGAGCAGCAGCGCGGGGATGACCACGGTGAGCAGCAGCTGCTCACCGTTGCGCAGGAGCATCCGCGTCTCCAGGGCCGCCTGCGCGGCGATCATGCGCGGCAGCGGTGCGCCGCCGGGGCGCGGGGTGTACGTACCGGCGCTCATGCGCGCAGCTCCTTGCCGGTCAGTTCGAGGAAGACGTCCTCGAGGGTGTGCCGCTCCACCGCGATGCCGTCCGGCATCACGCCGTTCTGGGCGCACCACGTGGTGACGGTCGCCAGCAGCTCGGGATCGATCGTCCCGGTGATGCGGTAGGCGCCGGCCGTGAGCTCCGCCGCCTCGCTGCCGTCGGGCAGCGCCTTCAGCAGCGAGGCGAGGTCCAGGCCCGGCCGGCCGGTGAAGCGCAGGGTGTTCTCGGCGCCGCCGCGGCACAGCTGCTCGGGGCTGCCCTGGGCGATGACCCGTCCGGCGTCGATGACGGCGACATCGTCGGCGAGCGTCTCGGCCTCGTCCATGAAGTGCGTGGTCAGGACGACGGACACCCCGTCGGCCCGCAGCTCCCGGACCAGGTCCCAGGTGGAGCGCCGGGCCTGCGGGTCGAGGCCCGCCGTCGGCTCGTCCAGGAAGACCAGCTCGGGGCGGCCGACCACGGCCATCGCGAGGGCGAGGCGCTGCTGCTGCCCGCCGGAGAGCCGCCGGTAGACGGTACGGCCGCAGCCGCCGAGCCCGAGGCGTTCGACGAGCGCGTCGACGTCCAGCGGGTGGGCGTGGAGCCTGGCCGTGTGGCGGAGCATCTCGTCGGCGCGCGCTCCCGGGTAGATGCCGCCGGACTGCAGCATCACCCCGATGCGGGGGCGGAGCGCGGCCGCGTCGGCGACGGGGTCGAGGCCGAGGACCCGCACGGTCCCCGCGTCGGGCCGCCGGTAACCCTCGCAGGTCTCGATGGTGGTGGTCTTGCCGGCGCCGTTGGGGCCGAGGACCGCGGTCACCGTGCCCGCCGCGATCTCCAGGTCGAGGCCGTCCACCGCCGTCTTCGTGCCGTACCGCTTGACGAGGCCCCTGGCCTGTACGACGGACTCGCTGCTCATGGCGGGCAAGTCTAGGCGGGCCGTCCGGGCGTCCGGCGCGCCGGGTTCCGCCGGACCTCCCGGACGTTCCGGACCGCGGCGCGGCCGGCCGGCCGGGAGCGCCCCCACCTGCGCGGAGCTGCGGTGATCAGCTGTTTCCGCAGGTCAACTTAGGTACGCCTAAGTGATGAAGGGCACCGCCCCCGGCCGGGGAGTGGGTTGTCACGCCCGGAGGAATTACGCAACAATGGCGTTGTGAAATACGTTGGCGAGGCTCCTCAGGAGGAACTCGCGACCGGTGAGCGCTCGACGCGCAACCGGGTCGCGCGCTCCATCCTGGACCACGGCCCGTCCACGGTCGCCGACCTGGCCAAGCGCGTCGGGCTCACCCAGGCCGCCGTGCGCAGGCACCTCGACGCCCTCGTGAACGACGACGTGGTCGAGGCCCGCGAGCAGCGGGTGTACGGGACGCGGACCCGCGGCCGTCCGGCCAAGGTCTTCGCCCTCACCGACTGCGGCCGGGACGCCTTCGACCAGTCGTACGACAAGCTCGCCGCCGACGCGCTCCGCTGGATCGCCGACACCGCCGGGGACGAGGCGCTCGTCGCCTTCGCCCGCGCCAGGATGGCCGCCCAGTACGAGACGTACCGCGCCGTCGTCGAGGCCGCCGCCCCCGAATCGCGCACCGAGGCCCTGGCCAAGGCGTTGTCGGCCGACGGGTACGCTGCTACGGCGCGCAGCGCGCCGGGGCCCCAGCAGGGCGAGCAGTTGTGCCAGCACCACTGCCCGGTCGCGCACGTCGCCGAGCAGTTCCCGCAGCTGTGCGAGGCGGAGACGGAATTCTTCTCCAGCCTGCTCGGGACCCACGTACAGCGCCTCGCCACCCTCGCCCACGGCGACGGGGTGTGCACGACGTTCGTTCCGCGCAGCAGCCCCACAGCATCACAGACTTCACAGACCACCCATTCAGCATCTGCAAGCACGGCCGGGAGGAACCCCGCATGACGCTCCCCACGGAGACTGCCCACCCTGAGCTCGATGGCCTGGGCACGTACGAATTCGGCTGGGCCGACTCCGACGCGGCAGGCGCGGCGGCGAAGCGCGGCCTGTCCGAAGCTGTCGTCCGCGACATCTCGGAGAAGAAGAACGAGCCGGAGTGGATGCTCAACCTCCGGCTCAAGGGCCTGAAGCTGTTCGGCAAGAAGCCCATGCCGAACTGGGGCTCGGACCTGTCGGGGATCGACTTCGACAACATCAAGTACTTCGTGCGGTCCACGGAGAAGCAGGCGGAGTCCTGGGAGGACCTGCCCGAGGACATCAAGAACACGTACGACAAGCTCGGCATCCCCGAGGCGGAGAAGCAGCGCCTGGTCGCCGGTGTCGCCGCGCAGTACGAGTCCGAGGTGGTCTACCACCAGATCAACGAGGAGCTCGAGGCGCAGGGTGTCATCTTCATGGACACCGACACCGCGCTCAAGGAGCACCCGGAGCTCTTCAAGGAGTACTTCGGCACCGTCATCCCCGTCGGTGACAACAAGTTCGCCTCGCTGAACTCCGCCGTGTGGTCCGGCGGCTCCTTCATCTACGTGCCGAAGGGCGTGCACGTCGAGATCCCGCTCCAGGCCTACTTCCGTATCAACACGGAGAACATGGGCCAGTTCGAGCGGACGCTGATCATCGTCGACGAGGACGCCTACGTCCACTACGTCGAGGGCTGCACCGCGCCGATCTACTCCTCCGACTCGCTGCACTCCGCGGTCGTCGAGATCATCGTGAAGAAGGGCGGCCGCTGCCGCTACACGACCATCCAGAACTGGTCGAACAACGTCTACAACCTGGTCACCAAGCGCGCCGTGGCGTACGAGGGCGCGACCATGGAGTGGGTCGACGGCAACATCGGCTCCAAGGTCACCATGAAGTACCCGGCCGTCTACCTGATGGGCGAGCACGCCAAGGGTGAGACCCTGTCCATCGCCTTCGCGGGCGAGGGCCAGCACCAGGACGCCGGCGCGAAGATGGTGCACATGGCGCCGAACACCTCCTCCAACATCGTCTCCAAGTCGGTGGCGCGAGGCGGCGGCCGTACCTCCTACCGCGGTCTGATCGAGATCGGCGAGGGCGCGCCCGGCGCCAAGTCCAACGTGCTGTGCGACGCGCTGCTCGTGGACACCATCTCCCGCTCCGACACCTACCCCTACGTCGACGTCCGCGAGGACGACGTGTCGATGGGGCACGAGGCGACGGTCTCCAAGGTCTCCGAGGACCAGCTCTTCTACCTCATGAGCCGAGGCATGACCGAGTTCGAGGCCATGGCCATGATCGTGCGCGGCTTCGTCGAGCCGATCGCCAAGGAGCTGCCGATGGAGTACGCCCTCGAGCTCAACCGGCTGATCGAGCTGCAGATGGAGGGCTCGGTCGGCTAGGACGGCTCCGCCGTCCGCCGTCCGTCCCCGAGAGTTCTTGACTGAGAAAGCGAGCACTACGACAGCCATGGCTGAGGCTCAGAACATTCCGGCGGGCTCCACCACCGCCGGGTCCATCGCGGTGGCGGCCGAGTCCACCGTCGCCACGCGCATGAGCGCCCCTCCGTCCTTCGACGTCGCGGACTTCCCCGTCCCGCACGGCCGCGAGGAGGAATGGCGCTTCACGCCGCTGGACCGGCTGCGCGGACTGCACGACGGCACCGCCGTCGCCACCGGTGACGGCGTCAAGGTCGTCATCGAGGCGCCCTCCGGCGTCACGGTCGAGACCGTCGGCCGCGACGACGAGCGGCTCGGCAGGGCCGGAATCCCGGTGGACCGGGTCGCCGCCCAGGCGTACTCGTCCTTCCAGCACGCCTCGGTCGTCACCGTCGCCAAGGAGGCCGTGCTCAGCGAGCCGATCCGGATCGCCGTGCACGGCGAGGGCGGTGTGGCCTACGGCCACCAGGTCATCGAGCTGGGTGCCTTCGCCGAGGCCGTCGTCGTCATCGACCACACCGGTGACGCCGTGCTCGCGGCCAACGTCGACTACATCCTGGGCGACGGGGCGAAGCTGACCGTCGTCTCCGTCCAGGATTGGGACGAGAAGGCCGTCCACGTCGCCCAGCACAACACGCTGGTCGGCCGCGACGCCTCCTTCAAGTCGATCGTCGTCACCTTCGGCGGCGACCTGGTCCGCCTGCACCCCCGGATCGCCTACGCGGCCCCCGGCGGCGAGGCCGAACTGTTCGGGCTGTACTTCACCGACAAGGGCCAGCACCAGGAGCACCGCCTCCTCGTCGACCACAACGCCCCGCACTGCAAGTCCAACGTCGCCTACAAGGGCGCTCTGCAGGGCGACGGCGCACACGCGGTGTGGATCGGTGACGTGCTCATCCAGGCGGCCGCAGAGGGCACCGACACCTACGAGATGAACCGCAACCTGGTTCTGACCGACGGTGCCCGGGTCGACTCCGTGCCGAATCTGGAGATCGAGACCGGCGAGATCGTCGGTGCCGGCCACGCCTCGGCGACCGGCCGCTTCGACGACGAGCAGCTGTTCTACCTGCAGTCCCGGGGCATCCCGGCCGAGGAGGCCCGCCGGCTCGTCGTGCGCGGCTTCTTCGCCGAGCTGGTCCAGCAGATCGGTCTCCCCGACGTCGAGGAGCGGCTCCTCGACAAGATCGAGGCCGAGCTGAAGGCGTCGGTCTGACATGGCCTTCGTCAAAGTGTGTGCGCTGAGCGAGCTGGAGGACGACACCCCCAAGCGGGTGGAGCTCGACGGCACGCCGGTCTCCGTCGTCCGGACCGAGGGCGAGGTGTTCGCGATCAACGACATCTGCTCGCACGCGAACGTCTCGCTGTCCGAGGGCGAGGTGGAGGACTGCGCGATCGAGTGCTGGCTGCACGGATCGAGCTTCGACCTCCGCACCGGCAAGCCGTCCGGTCTTCCCGCGACGCGCCCCGTCCCCGTATACCCCGTCAAGATCGAAGGGGACGATGTGCTCGTCTCCGTCACCCAGGAGTCCTGAGTCACCCATGGCAACGCTTGAAATCCGCGACCTGCACGTCTCCGTCGAGGCCGACAACGCCACGAAGGAGATCCTCAAGGGCGTCGACCTGACCGTGAAGCAGGGCGAGACGCACGCCATCATGGGCCCGAACGGGTCCGGCAAGTCCACCCTCGCCTACTCGCTCGCGGGTCACCCCAAGTACACGATCACGAGTGGCACGGTGACCCTGGACGGCGAGGACGTCCTGGAGATGTCCGTGGACGAGCGGGCCCGCGCCGGCCTGTTCCTCGCCATGCAGTACCCGGTCGAGATCCCCGGGGTCTCGGTCTCCAACTTCCTGCGCACCTCCGCCACCGCCGTCCGCGGCGAGGCCCCCAAGCTGCGGACGTGGGTCAAGGAGGTCAAGGAGACGATGGCCGAGCTCCAGATGGACCCGTCCTTCGCCGAGCGCAACGTCAACGAGGGCTTCTCCGGCGGTGAGAAGAAGCGCCACGAGATCCTTCAGCTGGAGCTCCTCAAGCCGAAGATCGCCATCCTCGACGAGACCGACTCCGGCCTCGACGTCGACGCCCTGCGTGTCGTCTCCGAGGGCGTCAACCGGGTGCGCGAGCGTGGCGAGGTCGGCACGCTGCTGATCACGCACTACACGCGGATCCTCCGCTACATCAAGCCCGACTTCGTGCACGTCTTCGCCAACGGCCGCATCGCCGAGTCCGGTGGCGCCGAGCTCGCCGACAAGCTGGAGAACGAGGGCTACGAGGCATATGTGAAGGGTGGCGCTTCCGCGTGACTGACGCCCGACAGGGGCTCTCCGGCCTCCTCGACACCGAGGCGATCCGCAAGGACTTCCCGATCCTGGACCGCACGGTCCACGACGGCAAGAAGATCGTGTACCTGGACAGCGCGGCGACCTCGCAGAAGCCGCGCCAGGTCCTCGACGCTCTCAGCGAGTACTACGAGCGGCACAACGCCAACGTCCACCGCGGTGTGTACACCATCGCGGAGGAGGCCACCGCGCTGTACGAGGGTGCTCGTGACAAGGTCGCGGCCTTCATCAACGCACCCAGCCGCAACGAGGTGATCTTCACCAAGAACGCCTCGGAGTCGCTGAACCTCGTCGCCAACATGCTCGGCTGGGCGGATGAGCCCTACCGGGTCGACAGCGACACCGAGATCGTCACCACCGAGATGGAGCACCACTCCAACATCGTGCCGTGGCAGCTGCTCTCGCAGCGCACCGGCGCGAAGCTCAAGTGGTTCGGCATCACGGACAACGGCCGGCTCGACCTGTCGAACATCGACGAGATCATCACGGAGAAGACGAAGATCGTCTCCTTCACGCTGGTCTCCAACATCATGGGTACGGTCAACCCGGTCGAGAGGATCATCCGGCGTGCCCAGCAGGTCGGCGCGCTGGTCTGCATCGACGCCTCGCAGGCGGCCCCGCACATGGTGCTCGACGTGCAGGCGCTGCAGGCCGACTTCGTGGCCTTCACCGGTCACAAGATGGTCGGTCCGACCGGCATCGGCGTCCTGTGGGGACGGCAGGAGCTCCTCGAGGACCTGCCGCCGTTCCTCGGCGGCGGCGAGATGATCGAGACCGTGTCGATGCACTCGTCGACGTACGCGCCGGCTCCGCACAAGTTCGAGGCGGGCACGCCCCCGATCGCGCAGGCCGTCGGCCTCGGCGCGGCCGTGGACTACCTCACCTCGATCGGCATGGAGAACATCCACCGCCACGAGCAGGCGATCACCGAGTACGCGGTCCGGCGTCTCCTGGAGGTCCCGGACCTCCGGATCATCGGACCGTCGACGGCCGAGGACCGGGGCGCGACGATCTCCTTCACGCTCGGAGACATCCATCCCCACGACGTGGGGCAGGTGCTCGACGAGCAGGGCATCGCCGTCCGGGTCGGACACCACTGCGCCCGCCCGGTCTGCCTGCGGTACGGAATTCCTGCGACGACGCGAGCGTCGTTCTATCTGTACTCCACGCCCGCCGAGGTCGACGCCCTGGTGGACGGACTCGAGCACGTGCGGAACTTTTTCGGTTAGATGGCAGAGCGGCTGAGGGTTGACTGGTGAAGCTTGATTCCATGTACCAGGAAGTGATCCTGGACCACTACAAGCACCCCCACGGGCGTGGCCTGCGGGACGGCGACGCCGAGGTGCACCACGTCAACCCGACGTGCGGCGACGAGATCACGCTTCGCGTGAAGTACGACGGCGAGACCATCGCCGACGTCAGTTACGAGGGTCAGGGCTGCTCCATCAGCCAGGCCAGCGCCTCCGTGCTCAACGAGCTGCTCGTGGGCAAGGAGCTCGGCGACGCGCGGAGGATCCAGGAGACCTTCCTGGAACTGATGCAGTCCAAGGGTCAGCTGGAGCCGGACGACGCGATGGAGGAGGTGCTGGAGGACGCCGTCGCGTTCGCCGGTGTCTCCAAGTACCCGGCCCGGGTCAAGTGCGCGCTGCTGAGCTGGATGGCGTGGAAGGACGCGACGGCGCAGGCGCTGTCCGAAGGGAAGACGGCATGAGCGACAACGAGACTCTCACCACCAAGCCGGCCTCCGAGGAGGAGGTCCGCGAGGCCCTGTACGACGTGGTCGACCCCGAGCTGGGGATCGACGTCGTCAACCTGGGCCTGATCTACGGCATCCACATCGACGACGCCAACATCGCCACGCTCGACATGACGCTGACGTCGGCGGCCTGCCCGCTGACCGACGTCATCGAGGACCAGGCGAAGTCCGCGACGGACGGCATCGTCAACGAGCTGCGGATCAACTGGGTCTGGATGCCGCCGTGGGGACCGGACAAGATCACCGACGACGGCCGCGAGCAGCTTCGCGCGCTCGGCTTCAACGTCTGATCCACGACGTCACGGACGGCCCCCGGCATGATGCCGGGGGCCGTCGTGCGTTGTTCGTGCCCCGTACGCATGACGTGTGCACGCCGTTCGTACCGGAGCCCGAGCCTGCTCGTCGACACCACGCCGACGAGAGGCACGCAGTGCTGCATCAGCTTCCCTTCCAGAACCGCCGGGCGGCCCTCGCCGCGGCCGGGGCCCTCGCACTCGCCGCACTGGGTGGCAACGTGCCCGCGCACGCCGCGAGTTACGGCACCCCGACGATCACCCTCGCGTCCTCCTACCTGTCCGGTGCCGTGGGCGCGACGGGCGACCCCGTGGTCACCGTGACCGTCGCGCAGAGCGGCGCCGACGCCGGCGCGCTCACCGTGGCCGCCTCGGCGAGCTCCCGGTCCTCCGTCGCGGGGACCGCCGACGTGACGGTCGCGGGCACCGGCGCCACCCGCCAGGTCTCCGTCGCCCCGCGCGCCCGGGGGTACACGGACCTCACCGTCAAGGTCACCGGTCTCGGCGGCAAGACGGCCACCAAGGTGCTCCACTACGCCGCGTCGGCCGCCGTGCAGAACTCCGCCGACACCCGCTACCTCACGGGCTCGTCCGACGCCTCGGCGGCCGTCGACGTCGGCGGCGGGTACGCGGTGGTGGCCGACGACGAGTCCAACACCCTGCGCCTGTACGACCTCGCGGCGTCCGGCGCGCCCGTGCGGACCTGGGACGTCGCGTCGAAGCTCGGGGTGAGCAAGGAGATCGACATCGAGGGCGCGGCCCGGGTCGGCAACACCGTCTACTGGACCGGCTCGCTCGGCAACAACAAGGACGGCGAGTACAAGGCCGACCGCAACACCGTCTTCACCACCACGGTCACCGGCTCCGGCGCCTCGACGCAGCTGACGGTCGGCCGGTCGTACAAGAAGCTGCGCGACGACCTCGTGGCCTGGGACGAGGCCAACGGCGACCGGTTCGGCTTCGCGGCGGGCACCGAGGATGGCGAGGCGCCGAAGCAGATCGACGGATTCAACGTGGAGGGGCTGGAGTTCGCGCCCGGGTCGACGACCACGGCGTACATCGGCTTCCGCGCACCGCTCGTCCCGCCGAAGTCCGGCGGCAAGGCCCTGATCGTGCCCGTGACCAACTTCGACAAGGTGACCGGGAGCGGCGCGAAGGCCGTCTTCGGCACGCCGATCGAGCTGGACCTCGGCGGACTGACCATCCGCGACATCCGGAAGAACGCCGCCGACCAGTACCTGATCGTGGCCGGCTCCTGGGAGGCGGACGACAACTCCGACCCGTACGCCCTCTACAGCTGGGACGGCGTCGCGGGCCACGCACCGGTCCGGCGGGCGGCGCTGCCCACCACCGACCCGGGCGGCTGGGAGGCCGTCGTCTCGGTGCCGGACCTGACGGTCGCGGGTGCGCGGGCGCAGGTGATCACGGACGCGGGCGCCGCGGACCTGTACGGGGACGGCACGGAGGCCAAGGACCTGGACCACGCCGAGTGGAAGAAGTCCCGCGCCACCTGGTTCGGCGTGGGGAACTGACCGGCTGATCCCGCTCGCGCGGTGTTGCAGGACAGCGGCCGTGCCCGCCCCCATCTCTTGCGAGCCGGGGGAACCCCCAGCAGACTGGCGGGCATGGCCGTTCGCTTGTACCAACTCACCGTCGACACCCACGACCTGCCGTCCCTCGCCCGCTTCTGGTGCGGGGTGCTGGACTGGCGGATCCTCTTCGAGGACGAGGGCGAGATCGTCATCGGGGCCGACGAGACGGCTCTGCCCGGTATGTGCTTCGTCCCCGTGCCCGAGGGGAAGACCGTCAAGAACCGGCTGCACATCGACCTTTCCCCCGACGACCTGGCCACCGAGGTCGAGCGCATCATCGCGCTCGGAGCCCGGCGGCTGGACGTCGGTCAGGGCGACGACGTCACGTGGGTGGTGCTGGCGGATCCCGAGGGCAACGAGTTCTGCGTGCTCCGGCCGAAGAAGACGCTGCTGGACTGACCGCCCGAGGCCGCGCCCCGCGACGGACGCGGGGCGGGGCCTCGGGCGGCAGGTCACTCCTGCGGGGCGCCACCCGGGTGGGGCGGGGGCGGCGGGGCGTCGCCCGCGTGGGGTGGGGGCGGCGGCGGCGTGGCTCCGGTTGCTCGGGCTCCGGCGGCCTGGGCTCCGGCGGCCTGGGCGAGGACCGGGCCGAGGTCCTCCGTCCGCATGCGCCGGTCGACGTACAGCAGGCCGGTCACCAACTGCGGGAACGTCGTCGAGATGATCTGGCTGACCAGTTGGCCGAGCAGCGTCGCGACCAGGTAGCCGCTCACAGCGATGATCACCGCCGTCGCGCTCGGGTCGTCGTCCAGCGACGCGGTGCCGATCATGCCGGGGAAGACGCCCAGGACGGAGAACGGCATCTGGATCATGTAGCCGGCCGCGGACGCCATCAGGGCGGCCAGGAGTGTGATGCCGAAGATCCGCCACCAGTCACCGTGGACCAGCTGGGAGGAGCGGCGCAGCGCGGCGACGGGACGCTGCCCCTCGAAGACCACGACCGCGGGCGCCAGACAGAACTTTATCCAGAGCCAGGTGGCCACCGGACCGGTCGCCAGGGCGCCGATGACGCCCAGCGTGATAGCCGTGGCGGACCCGCCGCTGCCGCCGCCGTCCATGGCGACCAGGCTGATGATCACCCCGATGAAGGCGACCGCGATCAGCACCATCGGCACGATCACGATCAGGGCCGTGAGCACCAGCGCGCCGATCACCGGTGCGACGTGGGCCCAGGCCCGGCGCCACACCGTCGCGAACACGACGGGGCGGCCGAGGACCGCCTCCTGGAGCACAGCGGGCACCGCCGCGTACATCAGACCCGAGACCACCGACATGACCACGATGCCCAGCAGCACCAGGACACCGCCCGCGATCAGCAGCGGCACGACGTCCGCCGACGCGGGGTCCTCCCCGTAGCCGAGCGAGACCAGTTCGTCGACGTGGTTCGAGACGGCCGAGTAGGCCACCGCCACCGCCGCCGCCATCACCAGCGCCGCGCCCCCGTACAACGCGCCCGCCATGCCGAACAGTTGCTTCCAGTACCTGCCCATCGTCGAGAACGCCCCGTTCAGGACGTCCCCCAGCTTCAGAGGGGCGAGCGGTATCACCCCCGGCTTCGGTGGCGGCACCCAGCCGCCCCATCCCGGAGGTCCCCCGTACGGACTTCCGCCGTACGGTGCGCCCCCGTATGCGCCGCCGCCCCACCCTGCGTCCTGCGCCACTGCTACTCCGTTGTGTTGTCGTGGTCCGATCATCATCCGGTCGTACCGGTGCGGACACCGTAGCGTCCCGGGGTGTCGGGGAAACCCGTCCCAGCCGGTCACCGCAGGGGTGTGCGGGAGTTGCGTACGGCCGTACGCAACGTTGTGTACGCTGGTACGCATGGGATACGGACTGCTGGCCGCGGCCATCGCGGCGGAGGTGGCCGGGACGACGGCCATGAAGTACAGCGAGGGCTTCACCCGCCTCTGGCCCTCGCTCGTGACGGTCGTGGGATACGTGCTGGCCTTCGCCCTGCTCGCCCAGACGCTCAAGACCCTGTCCATCGGCACCGCCTATGCCATCTGGGCGGGCACGGGCACCGCGGTGATCGCCCTCATCGGCATCCTCTGGATGGGCGAGTCCGCGAGCCTCCTCAAACTGGCGGGCATCGCGCTGGTGATCGCGGGGGTCGTGGTCCTCAATCTCGGAGGGGCGCACTGATGGCCCGCCGGTACGACCCCGAGCGGCGCGAGCGCATCATCGAGGCAGCCATCCGCGTCGTCGCGGCCCGCGGCATCGCGGGGCTCAGCCACCGCACGGTCGCGGCCGAGGCCGACGTGCCGCTGGGCTCGACGACCTATCACTTCGCCTCGCTCGACGAGCTGCTGGTGGCGGCCCTGCGCCGGTGCAACGAGAACTTCGCCCGGACCGTGCGCGAGAGCGCGTACCTCCGCGACCCGGAGGTCCCGCTCGCCGACGAGCTGACACGGCTGCTGGAGGAGTGGTTCGCGGGCGGGCGCGGACCGATGGAGCTGGAGTACGAGCTCTACCTCGCCGCCCTGCGCCGGCCCGCACTGCGGCCGGTCGCCGCGGAGTGGGCCGACGGACTCGCCGAGGTCGTCGCCCGGCGCACCGACGACGCCACCGCGCGGGCGCTCGTCGCCCTGCTCGACGGCATCAGCCTCCAGGTCCTGCTCACCGGGGGCGACTTCGACGCGGCGTACACCAGGGAGATGCTGTCGCGGGTCGCCGCCGGGGCGCCCGGCCGCTGAGCGGCGCTCAGGCGGAGCCCCGCCGTACCGCCTCCAGCGCGGTCCGCACGCTCTGTTCGATGTCGGTGATCGGGTAGAGCGCCTCGACGACGGTGCGGTCCCGGTCCACGACCAGCGTCAGCCGCTTCAGACGGCTCACGCCCGCCACGCGGAACGTCGGGAGCCGCAACGCCGCCGTCAGCTCCATCCCGGCGTCGGAGAGCAGCGGGAAACGCAGCCCCTCCTTCTCCGCGAACGCCCGCTGCTCGTCGGGGCGCTGGGTGGACACGCCGTGCACCGTCGCCCCCGCCGCGGTGAAGTCGGCCAGCTGGTCGCGGTAGGTGCACGACTCCAGGGTGCAGCCGCTCGCCCCCGGAATCCCGCCCCACCCCGGGGGATAGGCGTCCCGCCGGGCGTACGCGCTCGGAAAGCAGTACAGGACGGTGTACGGGGTGGCGGCGACGGGATCGCGCGACGCGCCCCGGTCGTCGAGCAGTTCGAGCGCGGGCAGCCGGGTGCCCACCAGAGCCCGCACGCGCGCCGCCTCGCCGGAGTCCTGCTCGGCCGTCGCCATCGTCTCCCCCTCGCCCAGCACCCAGGCGTCGCCCCAGTCCTGGAGTGCGATCAGCACCGGCAGCAGGGCGCGACCGCGCGGGGTCAGCCGGTATTCATGGCGGACCGGGCGGTCCTGGTAGGGCTGCCGGGACAACACGCCGGCATCCGTCAGCAGGCGCAGCCGCTCGGTCAGCACCTTGCGTGACACGCCCAGTTCCCGCTGGAGCGCGTCGAAGCGGTGCACGCCGCGCGCGGCGTCGCGCACGATCAGCAGGGTCCACCAGTCGCCCACGACGTCGAGCGCCTGGGCGATCGCGCAGTCGGCGTCGGTCAGGCTGGTGCGCTGCGGCACGGGAGTCCGCCCTTCTTCTCGGTTGACCTGCGGGGAGTGACACTGCCATAGTCCGTTCCCAAAAGGAACTCGCTGCCGGGGGGCACGGGATGGGCATGCTGCGCGACGTACCGGGGACCGTACGGCTCCTTGCGTTCGGCGTCTTCCTCAACGCCCTCGTCAGCTTCACCTTCGTCTATCTCTTCGTCTACCTCACCGGGCCGCGGGGGCTGTCCGTCGCCGAGGCGGGGGTGATCAGCGGGGTCGGCGGAGTCGGCCTGGTCGCGGGGAACTTCACCGGCGGCTGGTTCGGCGACCGGTACGGCCACCGGCGGATGCTCCTGACCGGAGCCTGCGTGAGCGGCGCCGCACTCGTCGTCCTCCCCGCGCTGCCCCTCCCGGCCCTCTACGCGGTGCTGCCCCTCGCGCAGTACGCCTCCGGGGTCGTCCGCGCGGCGAACGCGGCACTCGTCGCGGTCTCCGTCCCGGCCGGCGCCCGCCGCCAGAGCTTCGCCCTCACCCGGTTCGCGTCCAACGGCGGCTTCGTCGTCGGACCGCCGATCGGCGCCCTGGTCGCCGGCCGGTACTCCTACGACTGGCTGTTCCTGGCCGACGGTCTGGGCACCCTGCTCTTCGCGGCCTACGCCGCAGCCGTCCTGCCCGCGCGGGGGACCGAGCACGCGCACCCGGCGCACGGCCCGCGGGCCCCCGGGCTGTGGAGCGAACTCCGGGCCCGCCCCGCGGTGCTCGTACTGCTCGCCGCGATCGTCTGCGTCGACCTCGTCTACCGCCAGCAGTACTCCACGCTCCCCGTCTTCCTCGCCGACCACGGGCACAGCACCCAGTTGTACGGATGGCTGATCGCCGTCAACGGAGGCGTCATCCTCTGCCTCGAACTCCCCGCCGCCCACCTGTTGCGCCGGCGGGCACCCCTCACCGTCGTCGGCACCGGCCTCCTGCTCGTGGGGCTCGGGTACGCGCTGCTGATACCCGGGGCGGGAGCGCCGTCCGCCGTGACGATGATGGTGTCCCTGACGATGGGCGAGGTCCTCTACAAGACGACGGCCACGGCCTACGTCGCCGACCAGGCACCCGACCGGGCCCAGGGCCGCTTCCAGAGCCTCTACGCCGGGGCCTCCATCAGCGGGCAGGTCCTCGCACCGCCCCTCGGCGGCGCGCTGTACACCGCCTCGCCCGCCCTGCTCTGGCCCCTGTGCGCGGCTCTCGGGTGCGGCGCGGGCGTCGCCGTACTGGCCGCGCGCCGTCTGCGTGAACCCTCCCGGACGATGGGACCGGTTCGCCCGCGCGGGCCCCGGGCGGCTAGGTTTCGGTCATGACCGACACGACTTCCCAGGGCTCCGCCCGCACCACCGGCGCCGTCGCCGCCGGCCTCGCCACCATCGCCGGTGACGGCACCGTCCTCGACACCTGGTTCCCCGCACCCGAGCTCACCGCCGAGCCCGGGCCGGCCGGCACGCAGCGGCTGAGCCCCGAGGAGGCGGTGAACCGCCTCGGCGAGGGGGCGGCCAAGGCCATCGGGGTGGACGCCCGCCGCGGGGTGGAGATCGTCGCCGTGTCCACGGTCATCTCCTCGCTCGACGACAAGCCGCTCGACGCCCACGACACCTACCTGCGGCTGCACCTGCTCTCGCACCGCCTCGTGCAGCCCCACGGGCAGAACCTCGACGGCATCTTCGGCTTCCTCGCCAACGTCGCCTGGACCTCGCTGGGCCCGGTCGCCGTCGACGACCTGGAGAAGGTCCGCCTCAACGCCCGGGCGGAGGGCCTGCACCTCCAGGTCACCTCGGTCGACAAGTTCCCCCGGATGACGGACTACGTCGCCCCCAAGGGCGTGCGGATCGCCGACGCCGACCGGGTGCGCCTCGGGGCGCACCTGGCCGCCGGGACGACCGTGATGCACGAGGGCTTCGTCAACTTCAACGCGGGCACCCTCGGCACCTCCATGGTCGAGGGCCGCATCTCCGCGGGCGTCGTCGTCGGCGACGGCTCCGACATCGGCGGCGGCGCGTCCACCATGGGCACGCTCTCCGGCGGCGGCAAGGAGCGCATCGTCATCGGGCAGCGCTGCCTCATCGGCGCGGAGGCCGGAGTCGGGATCGCGCTCGGCGACGAGTGCGTCGTCGAGGCCGGGCTCTACGTCACGGCCGGGACCCGGGTCACGATGCCGGACGGACAGGTCGTCAAGGCCCGCGAGCTCTCCGGCGCCTCGAACATCCTCTTCCGCCGCAACTCGGTGTCCGGCGCCGTCGAGGCCCGCCCGAACAACGCGGTGTGGGGCGGGCTCAACGACGTGCTGCACAGTCACAACTAGGCGGAAGCTGCCACCAGTTCGCCGTGGACCCCGCGCAGCCCGTCCGTCGCCCCGCGACCGGCGGGCTGCAGCGGTTCCCGGACCGGCCCGGCGTCCAGCAGCGCCTTCGCCGTGACCGCGCCCGGCAGGCCGGAGGCCATCATCGCCTCGACCAGGGCGATGGTGAGCCCGTTGAGGCGGGCGGCCTCCGCCGTGTCACCGGCGTCGAACGCGTCCAGGACGGCCCGCAACTGGCGCGGCGCCACGTTGGCGACCGTACTGACGTAGCCGGCGCCGCCCAGGGCGTAGAGCGGGAGGTTCAGCTCCTCGCAGCCCGAGTAGTACGCCAGTGAGGTCCGCGCCATGAGCTTCGTCGCCGCGAGCAGGTCGTAGGAACAGTCCTTGACCGCCACGACGCGCGGGTGTTCCGCCAGGCGCAGCAGGGTCGCCGGTTCGATCCTCGTGCCGGTGCGGCCGGGGATGTCGTACAGCATCAACGGCAGGCCGGTGGACTCCGCGACCCTGAGGAAGTACGCCTCGACCGCCTCCTGAGGGGGCCGGCTGTAGTACGGGGTCACCACGAGCAGCCCGTCCGCTCCCGCCGCCTCGGCCTCCCGGGCCAGACGCACCACGTGCCGGGTGTCAGGACCGCCGACCCCCGCCACCAGCGGGACGGACGCGCCGACCGCCTCCCGGACCGCCCGCAGCAGCGCCCCCTTCTCCTCGTCCGTCGTGGTCGGGGACTCGCCTGTGGTGCCGCTGAGGACGAGTCCGTCGCAGCCGTCCGCGACCAGGCCGGAGGCGTGACGGCGGGCGGCGTCCAGGTCCAGGCCACCGGCGTCGGTGAACGGCGTGATCATGGCGCAGAGGGTGCGGCCGAAAGGTCCTGCCGTGTGGGATGTCATCTCCGCAGTCTCGGCGCACGCTCCCTACGGGTCCACTTAGTTCTGCTTGGGGTGACGGCCAAGGAGCGCTGAACGGTCCGGGAGCGGGACGGCGCGTCCGGCAGGATCGAATGTGGTGGCGCCTGTCTGCCGACATCGGACCTGGACGGATTGTCAGCGATGCTGGAGCACTCGGAAGACACGGGGGCCGGGCGACGGGCCGTACCGGGCTGTCCTCGAAGGGCCCGGATCGAGCTGTCGGCCCTCAAGCTCCCGCCCTGTGGCCACGACCCGGACAACGAGGCTAACTTACGGGGATGGTCACCAGCAGCCGGGCCCAACCTGTGCAGGTCTCGACCCTCGGTGGTGTCGGTGCGGTGCTCATGAAGGGGGTGGCGGCTCTGGTCGTCCCCTGCGGGCCGGCCGTACTCGCTGTCGCGGTGCTGCTTCTGGATCGTCACTGGATCGTTCTGCTCGTCGGAACGCTCGCCACAGCTGCAAGCGTTCCCGGGGGTGTCGCGCTGTGGCGTCTGGCCAGCCGCAACCGCGCGGGAACCCGACGCCTCGAAGCCATCGGCGTCCGAGCGACCGCCGAGGTCCTCACCTCTACCCTCACAGCGTCGGATGAAGGGCACACCTACGAGGTCGTGATGCGGGTCAGCGGTCTCGGCTTCGAGCCCTTCGAAGTGACTCAGAGCCGGACCGGTGGCGCCGGTCCGTCCGCAGGCGCCCGTCTACAGGCATTGGTTGCCCCCGTTGACCGTTCGTACACGATCCTCGACTGAACCCCCGCGGCACCAACGGTCAGGGTCCGGCTTCGATGGGAAACGGGCCAGGTCAGGTGTCACAGGACACCGGAGAACCGTTCCAGGGGGGACGCGGTCATGGGCGTGAGGAACACGATCTCGGCTGTCCTGCTCACGGCTGCCGCGACGGCACTGTCCGGCTGCGCCGGGTTCCTCGTCCCGGCCGGCGAGGGAGAGCCGGCTGCGGTACGGAGCCCCGCCGCAGCGTCGCACCGGACCTCGGAGGCGCCGGGCCCCGCGGCCTCGGCGGATGTGCCCGCACAGGATCGGCCGGGTCCCGGGGCGCCGGTGGCGGGCTGTCCCGCCTCCGGCGCGGTCGTGGACATGGGGCCGGTCGAGACGGCGATGTTCCACCGCGCCGTGGTCCTCACCCTCACCAACTGCGGCGACCGGCCCTACCGCGTCCACGGCTATCCGTCCGTCCGCGTCCTGGACGGGCACGGCGAGCGGCTTCCCGTCCCCGTGAACCCGGGCGGCTCGATGTTCGGCGACGACGAGGGGCCCGAGGAGATCACGCTGCGGCCCGGCGGCAGCGTCCGGTCCACCCTGGCCTGGGTCTCCACCAAGGAGGGCGGCGACCTCATCGAGGCGGACGCCCTGGAACTCTCCGCCGCCCCGGACACCGGCGCGCGGGTCCACCGGCTGGAGGGCCACGACGTGCGCCTGATGGACGAGTTGAACACCACCGCCTGGCGGAGGGAGAGCACCGGCTGACGGCCGTACCGCCGCCGAAGCGGAGGAAGCGGAGCCGGCGCGGCGCCCTCCCGTCCGAGGCGGGCCGCGAGGCGACGGGGTTCTCGACCGTGCGGCAGCCGGACCGCACGGGGCGTACCGGCCCTCTCGGGACCGCGCGGTGGGGGCGGAGGGCGTCGCACACCCGTGGTGGTGGCGGGCGCCGGCCCGCCCGGGCCCGCAGGGCGTCACGAATCGCGGTCGGACGGCACCGCCCGGTGACGAGGAGGCCCCTCCGCACATCCGGGCGGCACGGGACGAAATGCGTCTACGCTGGGGCCGCGGCCCGGACCCGATCGCCCGGGACTCCGCCCCGCACACAGCCCGCGCACGCCCCGAGGAGAACCCCCAAGATGTCCGCAGAGCGCCCCTCCCTGCCGCCGGTGCGGCTGCACACCGAGGCCGAGCTGGCACGGGACGCGCTGGCCGCTCCGCTGCTCGTCCGCGCCGTCCGGCTCGCCCGCTGGGCGGGACCCGCGACCCGCGTGGGCGCGGGCGGCGAACTCGTCGACGCGCAGCTGCCCGAGGCGGCCGAGCACCTCGGTCTCACCGCCGACGAGGACGGCGCCGCCTACGCCAGCGAGGCGTGGCGCCTCGCCGTCGACACGGGACTCGTGGACGTGGAGGACCCGCAGGACGAGGAGGAGGACGGGACGGCGCAGGGCACGGTCACCGCCGGAGAGAACCTGGCCCTGCTGACCTCCGGATCCCCGCAGGACGTCCTCGCGATCTGGCTCGACGCCCTGGACGCCGTCCACGCGGACGCCACCGCCCCGGCCTTCGACGACTTCGCGGACCTCATCGGTGAGGACGGCAGCGTCGACTTCGACGCCCTCGACTGGGACCCGGAGGCCGAGGCCGACCTCCTCGACGGGGTGCTCGGCAACCTCTACCTGCTGACCCTCTCGGAGGCGGGGCCCGCCGACGCCCCCGTACCGCTGCCCGCCCTCGCCGCCTCCGTGGTGGTGCCCGACGACATGGACGAGCCCACCGACGACGTCCTGGAGCAGGTGTCCGAGGCCATGATGCGGCTGGACGACCAGTTCCGGGTCCTGGAACCCGTCGGGATCGTCGAGTACGTGCCGGTGGACGAGACGCTGCTGACCGAGGAGGGGGAGGAGGCGTCGCCGCCCGTCGACGACGAGGACGTCACCCGCTACGGCATGGTGAAGCTGACTCCGCTCGGCCTCTACGGCATCCGCGAGCGGATGCTGGAGGCCGGAGTGGACGCCCCGGCGGTCGGCGACCTCGCGGACAAGGGTGCCGACGCGCTCCTCGACGGCATCGCCCACTACCCCGAGGACGCCGCGCGCACCGAGATCGGCCTCTGGCTCGGTGGGCGCGGAGCCGACGGGGCGCAGGCCGCCGCGGCCGAACTCCTCGACGCGGCACGCGGCGCCGACCGGCGCGCCCCGCTGCGCAGGCTGCACTGCCAGCAGGCGCTCGCCCTCGCCGGGGCCGAGGCGGAGCCCGCCGTCCGGGCGGTGCTCGACGACCCCGAACTCGGCGGGCTCGCGCGGGTCTGGCTCGCGGAACGCGGAGCGGCCGACGTGCCCGCGCCCCCGGAATCGATGATCTTCTGGCTCGCCGTGGACACGATCGCCGCGCAGCTGGACGCCGAGGGCGACATGGACGAGCTCCAGGAACTCGTCGAGGGTCTCTCCGGCCAGCACAGCGGGTTCTTCGACGAGGCGTGGCGGGTGGACCACCCCGCCACCGCCGAGGTACTGGAGGCGATGGGGCGGCTGCACCGCGACCGCAAGAGCGCGAAGGACGCCCGTAAGGCGGCCTTCAAGGCCCGTTCGCGCGGCAAGGGCTGATCGTCCGGGTCGAGTTCGGGCCGGGCGGGTCCAACCGGTTTGTGCGCAATGGCCGTTCGCCTTGGTGTACAGGTCCGCCCGGCGTCGTGCGTTGTTCAACTCCTGTTGGTGCGACGGGTGGAGCGTGTACGCGCCAGCTCACCCGGTCGTGCAACAGGAGTCGTCGATGTCGTTCACCCGCAGGGAATTCACCAGACAGTCCGCTCTGACCGGCGCCGGTATCGCCCTGACCGGGGCAGTGGGCGCGCTGGCCACGGCTCCCGGCGCCCTGGCGGCCGAGGACGCGCGCCACGGTCATGACGGCCACGGCCACGGGCACGGCGGTCACGATCACGATCACGACGGTCACGGCCACGGCGGGAAGCTCGGTTACGGCCCGCTGCTCCCCGACCCGAAGGGCATCCTCGCGCTGCCCGCCGGATTCTCGTACCGCGTCGTCACCCACAGCGGTGTCACGAAGCTGGAGACGGGTGAGACGACCCCCTCCAACCACGACGGCACCGCCGCCTTCGAAGGTGCCCGCGGTGTCACCCTGCTGGTCAACAACCACGAGCTGAGCGGCACCCGGGCCGGCTGGGAACACCCCGTGCCGCTCACCGAGGGCCTCGTCTACGACCCGGTCGCCGCCGGCGGCTGCACGGTCGTGGAGACGCGCCGTGACGGCCGCACCGCCGAGTGGGTCGGCATCGCGGGCACGTCGACCAACTGCGCCGGAGGCAGCACGCCGTGGGGCACCTGGCTGACCTGCGAGGAGACCGAGGACAAGGCCGGGAAGAACGGCCTGCTCAAGGACCACGGATACGTCTTCGAGGTCGACCCGTACGACAAGCGGGCCAACCGGGACCCGCGTCCCGTCAAGGCCTTCGGCCGATACGCCCACGAGGCCGTCGTCATCGACCCCAAGCTCGGGCACGCCTACCTCACCGAGGACGCGTCGGGCCCCAACGGACTGCTCTACCGCTGGGTGCCGCCGCGCGGCTTCACGCACGGCCGCGGCAAGCTGCGCACCCTCGCCGACGACGCGGGTGTCCTGCAGGCGACCCGCTGCTTCGACAAGAACGGCACGTTCGTCGACGACCTGTCCCGCGCCACGAAGACCGGCACGGTGTACGGCGTGGACTGGGTCGACGTACCGGACCGTGACGCGAAGACCGTCTCCGTGCGCAAGCAGTTCGCGGAGGGCCAGGTCACCCGTGCCCGCAAGCTGGAGGGCATGTGGTGGGGCGACGGCGGCGCCTACCTCGTCTCCTCCTTCGCCCGCGGCGAGAGCCCGGTCGCGCATGACGGCCAGGTCTGGTTCTACGATCCCAAGCGCCGCACGCTGACCCTGAAGGTCCTCCTCGGCGTGAACGCGGACCCGTCGAAGGACGGCGCACTCGACGGTCCGGACAACATCACGGTGTCGCCCTACGGCGGTCTCGTCATCGCCGAGGACGGGGAGGGCGTCCAGCACCTCTTCGGCGCGACCGAGAGCGGCCGCACCTACCCGATCGCGCGCAACGAGCTGAACGCCGGCACGGCGGAGGAGCCGTCGTACAGCGAGTTCACCGGGGTCACCTTCTCGCCGGACGGAAAGACGCTGTTCGCCAACATCCAGACGCCCGGCATCATGCTGGCGATCACCGGGCCGTGGAAGCGGCAGCCCGGCAAGCACTGACACGCTCCCGGTCGTGTGCGGCGCGTGAGGGGGCTCCCCGCGCGCCGGGCAGGTGTTCCCTTCCCGGCCGGTCGGTCGGCGGGTCGGCAGGCCGGACGGGCCGGCCGGCTGCACGGACCGGGCGGACCAGCCGGACCAGCCGGACCGGTCGGACCGGCGGGGGAGGGGCCGCGCGACGGGGCCGGGCGGGTGGCGGTGCGACCGGCCGTTCGAGTTCATCCGGAGCCTCAGGGGCGGGACCCGTGCGCCGGTGCGTCCGCAGGCCGCGAGGTGGCCGGGGCGGCCCGGCGGCGGGCGTGAGCAGCCACACCTTCGGGGGGCATTGCGGTGCGGCGTTCCGCGCGCTCCCCCCACGGCAGGCCGCCAGGACCGGGGTCCGGCCCGGAACCGCTGATTACGAATCCGGCACTACTGAACGCTCCGGAGCGGTCGGGCATGGCGTCGGGAGCTTACAGGGCGCATACTCGACCGTAATGAAACAGTCAGCCGGTTCCCGGCGTCACCTGCCTTCCAGTCCCTTCAACCGCCCGGCCCAGGCGGCCCCACCGGTCGAATGCTTCGATGTGGGCGACAGGGTGTCGCACGACCAGTTCGGACTCGGACGAGTCCTCGCTGTCGAGGGCGACAACGACGCAGTGCTCATCGACTTCTCGGGGCGACAGGGGAGGATCCTGAGCCCGTACTCCAAGCTGACCAAGCTCTGAGGAGGAGGACGAGCACGCAACGCGTCCGACCGGAGACTCTCCGGATCCGGGGCACCTGAGGGGAAACCCGTCGGGTGCCCCGGAAGCCGTTTCCGGGGCACCCGGGCGCCGTCCGCGGCGCCGACGGGTCAGAGGGCCTTGGCCGCCGGCTTGACCATGCCCCGGACGGTCCGCGACTTCACGAACTCGCCCATGGCGGTCATCTCCCACTCACCGGAGAACTGCTTGATCAGCTTGGCCATCATCACGCCGGTCTGCGGCTCCGCGCCGGTCAGGTCGAAGCGGACCAGCTCCTCGTCGGTGGCCGCGTCGATCAGCCTGCAGTAGGCCTTCGCGACCTCGCTGAACTTCTGCCCGGTGAACGAGTTGACCGTGAAGACCAGGCCGGTCGCATCGGCGGGGATCCGGCCGAGGTCCACGACGATCACCTCGTCGTCCCCCGCGCCCTCGCCCGTGAGGTTGTCGCCGGAGTGCTTGATCGCGCCGTTCAGGATGGAGAGCTTGCCGAAGTAGCAGCTGTCCAGGTGCTTGCGGTCGGGGCCGAAGGCGATCACCGAGGCGTCGAGGTCGATGTCCTTGCCGCGGAACGCGGGCTCCCAGCCGAGGCCCATCTTGACCTGCGACAGCAGCGGCTTCCCGCCCTTGACCAGGGACACCGTCTGGTTCTTCTGGAGGCTGATCCGGCCCTTGTCCAGGTTGATCCTGCCGGAGGCCGCGGGCGCGGGCGGCGCGGACGGCGCCGGGGGTACCGGGGGAGCGATCCGGGGGTCCAGGGGGGCGGCCGTCGGCGGTGCCGGGGGCGCCGCCACCGGGGCGGGCGGCGCCGCGGCCGCGGGCTCCTCCACCGTGACGCCGAAGTCCGTGGCGATGCCGGCCAGGCCGTTCGCGTACCCCTGGCCGACCGCGCGGGCCTTCCAGGCGCCGTTGCGCAGGTAGACCTCGATGACCACCAGCGCCGTCTCGTCGCCCAGCTGCGGCGGGGTGAAGGTCGCGATCACACTGCCGTCGTCGGCGTTGCGCACGGTGGCCGTGGGCTCCACGCCCCGGAAGGTCTGGCCCGCCGCGTCGGGGCTCGCCGTCACGACGATCTTCTCGATGCCCGGGGGGACCGCCGTGGTGTCCACCACGATCGCGTCCGGTGCCGAACCCCCGCCGGAGCGGTAGGTCACACCGGGGCCCGAGGGCTGGTTGTAGAAGATGAAGTCGTCGTCGGAGCGCACCTTGCCGTCGGCGGTGAGCAGCAGGCCCGAGACGTCGAGCCGCGCGGGGGCGGCGACGTCCACCGCCACGCGGACGGCGGAGAGAGGGATGTTCGAGCCGGGGGTCATTGCGGTCATGACCGAGGTAACGAACGACCCGGCTTTGCCGTTCCCTTACCTTCGGCCGTTTGCTCCGTACGGCTCAGCGGCCGCCGCGGGCACGGTTGCGCGGGTGGTTGCGGGCGGTGCGTTCGTTGCCGTGCTTGTACGCGCCCGTCCAGCGCGCCATGACCAGTTGGGCGTCCCCCGAGGCCACTTCGGCCAGGAACTTCTGCGCCCGCCCGTCCCGCAGGGTGCCCGCCGGGCGTCCGTGGTGGGTGATGGTGACGCTCGCGTCACCGTGCTGCTCGTACTGGAATCCGGAAGGTTTCGGCATGGCCGTATGGTGCCCGCCCGGGCCACGGCCCGTCGCGTCGTTTTACGAGCCCCGGTGGCGCCCCTGCCGGCCCGCGTCGGACGGGCGGGGCGGAGAACCTGTCGCCCCCCCGCCCCGCCCTGGAACACCTCGGACCGTCAGCCCGCCGTCGGCGGCAGCGCGACCGAGACCGCGCCGGGGCCGGTCTCGGTGCCGTCCGGAAGGACGGCCTTCACCCAGTAGAAGTGGGTCGTGCCGGGCGACGCCGTCGTGTCGGTGTACGACGTGGAGGCGTACGGGTCGTCACCGGTCAGCGGCGCGTACTGCCCTGCGACCCGGTCCCAGCGGTACACGCGGTAGCCCGTCGCGCCCTCGACCGCGTTCCACGCGAGGGTCACCGCTCCCTGCGCGCCCGTCCCCGCACTCAGGTGCACGGGCGAGCCCGGAGGGGTGGGGACGGTCGGGGTCAGGTCGGGCATGACCACGATCCTGGCTTCTGCCTCCCTGGTCCACTGCCAGTGGGAGTTGCCGCTGGTGTCCACGGCGTCGAGCCAGAAGCAGCGCTCCGCACCGTCGGGAGCCGCCGGGTGCACGTAGTGCGTGGTCGACTTGTCCACATAGGTGTACAGCGAGCCGCTGCACACGGCCTCGCCGCTGTCCTCGTCGCGCAGGACCCGCCCGATGTAGACGGCGTACTTGGCGAGGTCGGGCTCGGTGTTGGCCTTCCAGTCGAGCACGATCCCGTAGTCCCTCGCTTCGGCGACGAAGCCCGCGACGGCAGTCGGCGGGGTCTCGTCCCGGTCGGACACGAGCGTGGTGACGGTCGCCGTGTCGGAGGCGACCGACTCCTTCCCGCCGTTGTCGTAGCCCTTCACCACGTAGTGGTACGTGGTCCTGGAGGCTGTGGTGCTGTCGGTGCAGCTGTACTGCTTCCGGCCGTCGGGCAGCCTGGTGGAGCGGTAGTCGCACCGCACCGGCTCGCCGGAGGTGTCCACCGGCAGGGAGGTGGAGCGGTAGACGTGGAACCCGTAGTGGTCGCCGTCCGTCGCCGGGTCGATCTTCCAGGTCAGCGCCGCCCGGTTGGCGTCGGCCCGGGCCGTCACCTCGTGCGGCGCCGCCACGGGACGGGAGGCTTCCGCCGCGGCGTAGCCGGAGTACCGGCCGGCTCCGTCGATGGACCTCACCAGGTACGTCCGAAGCTCGGACCGCGGGGCCGCGCTGTCGGTGTAACCGGTGGCGTTCGTCGCGCCGAGGAAGACGATGCTGCCGTCCGTGGCCCGCCGCTCGACCGAGTACTTCACCGCGCCCGGCACCGCACGCCAGCTCAGCTTGTTGCCGGAGTCCAGTCCCTGCGCGGCCAGTTCCGCCGGCGGGGCCACGGCGATGCCGGTCACCGGCACGTCGGCGCTGCCCGAAGAGGCGTTACCGGCCTTGTCGTACGCCCGTACCTCGTAGTAGTAGGTGAGGCGGGGGTCGCCGGGCAGATGGGCGAACGTGGTACCGGCGGTCCGTCCGATATAGGCCCACGCCGTGCTGCCCGCCGTACGCCGGTACACGCGGTAGTCGGCGAGGTCCATCTCCTTGTTGCGCGCCCAGGACACCACGGCCTTGGCGGTGGCGTTGTCGAGCCTGCCGGTCACCTTGGCGGGTGCGAGGGGCCGGACCTTGTCGACGGCGGCCGTGGTGCGGGGCGTGTAGGAGAACTTGACGTTCGCGGACCCGGTCCAGGCGACGAAGTCGACGCGCAGGGTGTGGCTGCCGGAGGGGATGGTGAGGTTCACCGTCCTGCTCCGGGTGCTGGAGACGTTCTTCCACAGATCGATCCTGCGGACGTTGTCGACGTACACGCGGACGCCGTCCTGCGCCGCGGCCGAGAACGTGAACGGGCCGCCCGAACCGAAGTCGCGGCTGACGCTCCAGCGCACGGCGAAGTTGTCGCGGGGCAGGGTCACGCCCGCCGGGTCGCCCGTGCCGTAGTTCTCGCTGATCGTGCTGTCGCATGACGTCAGCTTCGGGGTGCCCTTGAACGTGGTGTTGGAGTAGAACTGTGCCTTCCAGACGGGCGAGGTGCAGGTGACGGCCGCCGCCGCGGCCGGGGTCGCAGTGCTGAGCAGCGCGCTCGTGACAGCACAGACGAGGCCCGCCACGCCGACGGCGTGAAGCGGGTAACGAGGTCTCACAGGGAGGAGTTCCTTTCGGTGCCTGACAACTGGCACCGGAACAGACTGCCGAGACCTTGATCGGGTTGTACGCCCGCGCGTCCGGAGGTGCGGCGTGGCCCGGCGCTCTCGCCGCACCCACCGGGAACGCGGCTCAGTGGGGCCAGAGCGGAGGATTCGTCACGAAGTGGCCGCCGACGCGGGCGTGCTCGGGGTTCTCCTCATCCAGCTCGCCGTGCTCGGCGACGAGGCCGGCGGCGTACTGCTCGGAGTCGTCCTGCGGGTCGTAGCCGAGGGCGCGGGCCGTCGACAGGTCCCACCAGAGGCGGGTGTTGGCCGACGAGCCGTAGACCACGGTGTGCCCCACGTCCTCGGCGGTCAGGGCGGCGTGGAAGAGGCGTGCCCCGTCGCCCGGGCTCATCCACACCGACAGCATCCGCACCGAGGTCGGTTCCATGAAGCAGGAACCGATGCGCACCGACACGGTCTCCACGCCGTGCTTGTCCCAGTAGAACTGGGCGAGGTCCTCGCCGAAGGACTTCGAGAGGCCGTAGAACGTGTCGGGGCGGCGCGGGGTCCCGACGGGGATCAGCGGATCACCGGGGGCGGGGCGCGGGGTGTACCCGATCGCGTGGTTGGACGAGGCGAACACGATGCGCCGGACGCCCTCCTCGCGCGCCGCCTCGTAGAGGTTGTAGGTCCCCTCGATGTTCGCGTGCAGAATCCTGTCGAACGACGCCTCGAGGGAGATGCCCGCCAGATGGATGACCGCGTCGACGCCCCGCACGGCCTCCCGGAGCGCGTCCCTGTCGCCGAGACCGGCGGTGACGGCGCCGGGTTCGCCCTCGATCGGCACGAGGTCGAAGAGCCGGAGGTCGTAGCCGTACGCGGGGAGGAGCCCGCGCATCAGGGTGCCGAGGCCGCCGGCGGCGCCGGTGAGCAGGACGGTGCGGGGAGCGGGCATACGGGCTTCTCCTCGGTGCGGGCGCGGTTGCGCGCGGGCGGACGGGGCGCGGACCTGTGCCGCCGGGCGTACGGGGAGCGGGGCACGCCGTGGTGTGCGGACACGAGTGCGACCGCGCGAAGTGTCCGGTCCATGGACGGCATTCACATGCGTGGACACGCTAGGAAGTTCCGGCCGATCACGTCAAGTGTCGCGCCGACTCCGCTGCTCCGCCCCGGGGTTGGGTGTTCTCGTCTTGACCCGCCCCGCGCGACTGCCTTAGCGTGGCAGCGTTCAGAAATATGGACATCGATCATAATTGTGCACGCCTGAATCTGCTCAGGGAGCGCCCGTGACCTCAGCCCCCCTCGCCGCCCGGCTCACCGACGCCGCCGGGCCGCTCTTCTTCCCCGTCACCGCGTACGCGCCGGACGGCTCCGTCGACCTCGACGTGTTCCGCGCCCACGTCCGCAAGGGTGTCGACGCGGGTGCGGCGGCCGTCTTCGCCTGCTGCGGCACGGGCGAGTTCCACGCGCTGGACCCCGAGGAGTTCCGGCTCGTCGTCGCGGCGGCCGTGGAGGAGACCGCCGGGCGGGTGCCCGTGGTCGCGGGAGCCGGCTACGGAACGGCGCTCGCGGCCCGGTACGCGCGCCTCGCCGAGGAGGCCGGCGCCGACGGGCTCCTCGCCATGCCCCCCTACCTCGTCGTCGCCGGCCAGGAGGGGTTGCTGGCGCACTACACCGCGCTCGCGGCAGCCACATCCCTGGAGACGATCGTCTACCAGCGGGACAACGCGGTCTTCACCCCGGAGACCGTCGTCGCCCTGGCCGCGACCCCCGGGATCATCGGCCTCAAGGACGGGTACGGCGACCTCGACCTCATGCAGCGCATCGTCAGCGCCGTACGCACGGGACTGCCGGGCGAGGACTTCCTGTACTTCAACGGCCTGCCCACCGCCGAGCTGACCGGACCCGCCTACCGGGGCATCGGCGTCACCCTCTACTCCTCCGCCGTCTTCGCCTTCGCCCCCGACATCGCGCTCGCCTTCTACCGGGCACTGGAGTCCGGGGACGACGACCTGGCCGGCGCGCTGCTCGACCACTTCTACCGGCCGCTGGTCGAACTGCGCGGCAAGGGCCACGGTTACGCGGTCTCCCTCGTGAAGGCCGGGGTCCGGCTGGAGGGCCTGGACGTCGGCCCCGTGCGCACCCCGCTGACCGAGCCTCCGGCCGCGCACGTCGAGGAGCTGGGCGTGATCATCGCGAACGGCCGTGCCCTGCTGGAGAAGTACTCCGCGCGGGAGGCGAGGTGAGGACCTCCGCCTTCGTGTACCCCTGGGACGTCGTCGGGGACCCGGGTGCGGCCGGCCGGCTCGCCGCGCTCGGGATCGAGCAGGTGACACTCGCCTCCGCCTACCACTCCACCCGGGCCCTGACGCCCCGGCACCCCGGCCGGAGGATCGTCACGGCCGGACACGCGGCGGTGCTCTACCCGCCCGACGCGGCGCGCTGGGCGGGACGCGCACTGCGCCCGTACCCGCAGACCTGGGTGCCGGGGGAGGACCCGTACGCCGAGGCGGCCGAAGCCCTGGCCGACGCGGGGCTGCGGGTGCACTCCTGGGTGGTCCTCGCCCACAACTCGCGGCTGGGGGCCGAGCACCCCGGCACGTCCGTCGTCAACGCCTACGGGGACCGGTACCCCTGGGCCCCCTGCATCGCCCGGCCCGCCGTCCGCGACTACCTGGTCGAGCTGGCGGCCGAGGCCGCCGTCCGCCCCGGCACGTCGGGCACCGAGCTCGAGTCCTGCGGCTGGTACGGCTTCGCGCACCTGCACGCCCACGACAAGACCGCCGGAGTGGGCCTCGGGGACGCCGCGCAGTACCTGATGTCCCTCTGCTTCTGCGACGACTGCCGGACCGGATACGGCTCCGCCGGGGCGGACGCCGACGAGCTGCGCGCCGCCGTGCGACGGGCCATGGAACCCGTCTGGGCCGGCGCGGGCTCCGGCGGGTCCGGCTGGGCGGCGGTCGGGGAACTGCTCGGTCCCGCCCTCGCGGACGCCACGCTCCGGTGGCGCGGCCAGGTCGCCCGCAGCCTCCAGGAGACCGCCGTCCGGGCGGTGCGGAGCGCTGCCGCCGGCCCCGGCTTCCAGGTGCTGCTGCACGCCGACCCCGCGCCCCACCGCACCGGCGCCAACGTCGGCGTGGAACCCTCGCACCTCCTGTCCACGGCGGACGGTGTCGTGCTGCCCTGCACCGGTGCGGACGTGGTCCGCGAAGCGGGTCTCGGGCCCTTCAAGGGGCTGTCCGGTGTGCTGGCGGCGAACTTCAACGTGGTCACGGGCATGGGCGGCAGCCCCGGCACGCTGGCCGCCGACGCCGCCCACGCGGCCTCGCTCGGCGCGACCGAACTGCGCCTCTACCACGCGGGCCTGGCCTCCGGCCCGGACCTCGCGGCCGTGACCGGAGCCCTGTCGGTGATCCGCGGCAGCTGATCCCCTTCCGGCACACCCACCCCAGGCGCAGGACCCGGCGAGCGGCCGGGTCCTGCGCCGTGCCGTTCTCCGGGCGGCCCGGGAGATCCGGGAACCCGCCCGCACAGGTCCTCGCGCAACTTCTTCTGTCAGAAGCGTTGACGAAACATTCCCACCGCTCTAGCTTCATCGCGTCGTACTTCGTACGTCATATATGAGACGCGATACGCGAGATGTGAGAGCTCCTTGCCCATGACCTTTGCGCCCGCCCCGATTCCGTCCAGGACCCAGTACGTGCTCGAGGCGATCAAGCACGCGATCCTCACCGCGCAGCTGAGCCCAGGACAGGCGCTCGTGGAGACCGAACTCGCCGCCCGGTTCGGGGTGTCGAAGACTCCCGTGCGCGAGGCCCTCAAGACGCTCGCGGGCACCGGGCTCGTCGTCATGAGCCAGTACAAGGGTGCCACCGTGCGGCTCGTGGACGCGGCCATGGCCCGTGAGGTCTACGACGTACGCCTGCTGCTGGAGCCCGAGGCGCTGCGCCGCACCATCAGCCGCAAGGCGTCGCTGGACGCCGCCCAGGAGGCGCTGGAGCGCGCCGACTCGGCGATCGACAAGGCCGACAGGTCCCTGGCCAACCGGGACTTCCACCGGGCCCTGTACCTGCCCTGCGGCAATCCGCTGCTCGGCCGCATGCTCGACGAGATCCGCGACCAGGCCGCCCTGGTGTCGACCGTGGCCTGGTCGGCCATCCCGACCTGGGAGCGGGAGGCGGCCGAGCACCGGGAGATCCTCCGGCTCGCCCTCGCCGACGACGCGCAGGCCGCGGCCGGCGCGCTGCACGACCACATCGCCTCGTTCGTCCGCCGCGCCTTCCCCGACGACGAGGACGGGGGCGACGTGGCGTGAACCACCAGCCGGACGAGACACCCCAGCACCTCGACGAAAGGCCGGTCCGCATGGACTTCTCCCCGATGAAGGCGGCCCTCGCAGACGTCGTGGCGATCCCGGTGACCCCGTTCGCCGAGGACGGGACCATCGACGTCGCGGCGCACCGCGCGCTGCTGCGACGGCTCCTCGACGGCGGCGTCCGCATCGTCACCCCGAACGGCAACACCGGTGAGTTCTACGCGCTCACCCCCGACGAGCGGCGCACCGTCACCGAGCTCACCGCCGAGGAGACCGCCGGCCGCGCCACCGTCCTGGTGGGCGTCGGCCACGACGTGCCCACGGCGGTCGCCGCCGCCCGGCACGCCCGGGACACCGGGGCGGAGATGGTGATGGTGCACCAGCCGGTCCACCCGTACGTCTCGCAGGACGGCTGGGTCGACTACCACCGGGCCGTCGCCGAGGCCGTACCGGAACTCGGGGTCGTGCCCTACATCCGCAACCCGCTCCTCGCGGGTGAACGGCTCGCCGAGCTCGCCGACAGCTGCCCCAACGTCATCGGCGTCAAGTACGCCGTCCCCGACGCGGCCCGGTTCGGGGCCTTCGCGCGCGACGCCGGCCTGGAACGGTTCGTCTGGATCGCCGGGCTCGCGGAGCTGTACGCGCCCTCCTACTTCGCCACCGGCGCGGCCGGGTTCACCTCCGGGCTCGTCAACGTCGCGCCCGGCGTCTCGCTGGCGATGCTGGAGGCACTGCGCGCGGGCGACTACCTCGCGGCCATGAAGGTCTGGGAGCGGATCCGCCGCTTCGAGGACCTGCGCGCCGACCGGCAGTCCGCCGACAACGTGACCGTCGTCAAGGAGGCCCTGGCGTCCCTCGGACTCTGCCGCCGCGACGTCCGCGCCCCCAGCAGGGTCCTGCCCGAAGACCGGCGCGCCGAGGTCGCCGGCCTGGTCGCCGGGTGGGCGATATGACCGGCACCGGCGTGCCGGGCGGCCGGATCGCCCCCGAGGAGCTGCGCAGCCACCAGTGGTACGGCACGGACGGGCTGCGCTCGTTCAGCCACCGCGCCCGCACCCGGCAGCTCGGTTACCTCCCCGAGGAGCACCTGGGCAAGCCGGTCATCGCGATCCTGAACACCTGGTCCGACATCAACCCCTGCCACGTGCACCTGCGCGAGCGCGCCCAGGCGGTGAAGCGGGGCGTCTGGCAGGCGGGCGGATTCCCCCTGGAGTTCCCGGTCTCCACGCTCTCCGAGACCTTCCAGAAGCCGACCCCGATGCTCTACCGCAACATGCTGGCGATGGAGACCGAGGAGCTGCTGCGTTCCTACCCCGTCGACGGGGCCGTGCTGCTGGGCGGCTGCGACAAGTCCACCCCGGCGCTGCTCATGGGCGCCGCGTCCGTCGACCTGCCGACCGTGTTCGTGCCCGCGGGCCCGATGCTGCCGGGCCACTGGCGCAACGAGGTCCTCGGCTCCGGCACGGACATGTGGAAGTACTGGGACGACAAGCGGGCCGGGCTCATCGGCGACTGCGAGATGGCCGAACTGGAGAGCGGGCTCGCCCGGTCGCCCGGCCACTGCATGACGATGGGCACCGCCTCGACCCTGACGGCCGCCGCCGAGGCGCTCGGCGTCACGGTGCCGGGTGCCTCGTCCATCCCGGCCGTGGACTCCGGTCACGACCGCATGGCCGCACGCTCCGGCCTCCGGATCGTCGAACTGGTGTGGCAGCAGCTCACGTTGTCGAAGATCCTGACCGCGGACGCCTACGAGGACGCCGTCGCCACCGTCCTGGCACTCGGCGGCTCCACCAACGCCGTCATCCACCTGATCGCGATGGCCGGCCGCTCCGGGGTGAAGCTCACCCTGGACGACTTCGACCGCATCGCCCGTACCGTCCCCGTCCTCGCGAACCTCCGTCCCGGCGGGAAGTACCTCATGGAGGACTTCCACTTCGCCGGGGGCCTGCCCGGATTCCTGGCCAGGCTCACCGACGTGCTCCACCTGGACCGGCCGACCGTCACGCACGCCACCCTGCGCGAGCAGCTGGCCGGGGCGCTGGTGCACGACGCCGACGTCATCCGCGAGCGCGACAACCCGCTGGCCGAGGAGGGGGGAGTCGCCGTCCTGCGCGGCAACCTCTGCCCGGACGGCGCCGTCATCAAGCACATCGCCGCCGAACCGCACCTGCTGCGCCACACCGGACCCGCGGTCGTCTTCGACGACTACCGCGAGATGCAGCGCACCATCAACGACCCGGCCCTGGCCCTCACCCCGGACCACGTGCTGGTGCTCCGCAACGCCGGACCGAAGGGCGGCCCCGGCATGCCCGAGTACGGCATGCTGCCGATCCCGGACTACCTGCTGAAGCAGGGGGTGCGGGACATGGTGCGGCTCTCCGACGCCCGCATGAGCGGCACCAGCTACGGGGCCTGTGTCCTGCACATCGCGCCCGAGTCCTTCGTCGGCGGGCCGCTCGCCCTGGTCCGCACCGGTGACCTCATCACCCTGGACGTCGACGCGCGGCTGCTCCACCTCGACGTCTCCGACGGGGAACTGGCACGACGCAGGTCCGAGTGGACCGAACCGCCCGCCCGCTACGGCCGCGGTTACGGGGCGCTGTACCAGGACCAGATCACCCAGGCCGACACCGGCTGCGACTTCGCGTTCCTGGCCCGGCCGGGAGACGTGCCCGACCCGTACGCCGGCTGAACCGTCCGCAGAGTACTCCGCGCACCGCGCTCGTCCGGGATACCGAACGCCATGCGGCAAGCGCTTGCACCATGCACCGAACGCACGGCACATCCAGCACTTCCCACAGATCGGAGACGCGTCATGGCCCCATCCGCAGCCGTGGCCACACCGCCCCCCAGGGCGAAGGGGCCCAGGCGCCGCCCGGTGAGCCCGCGCCGCCTTCCGTACCTGCTGATCGCGCCCGCCGGCCTGCTCATGCTGGGCTTCATCGCCTACCCGGTGATCAGCGTCTTCTACTACAGCCTGCAGAACTACAACGTCACCAAACCGTGGCGGAACGGCTTCGCCGGCTTCGACAACTTCACCCGCATCCTCACCGAGGACGACCAGTTCTGGCCGGCGCTCGGCTTCAGCGCCCAGTGGGTCGTCACCCAGGTCACCCTGCAACTCGCCCTCGGCCTCGCGCTCGCCCTGATCGTCAACCAGAGCTTCGTCGGCCGCGGCATCTCCCGCGCCATGGTCTTCTCGCCCTGGGCCGTGTCCGGCGTTCTGACCAGCACCATCTGGATCCTGCTCTACAACTCCTCGACGGGCTTCAGCCGCTACCTCGCGGACGCCGGGATAGGCGAGTACGGCACCTCCGTGCTCTCCGACACCGGCACCGTCTTCTGGGCGGCCACCGTCTCCGAACTCTGGCGCGGGGTGCCCTTCTTCGCCATCCTCATCCTCGCCGACCTGCAGTCCGTCTCCAAGGAGCTGTACGAGGCGGCGTCCGTCGACGGCGCGGGCCGGCTGCGGCAGTTCCTCCACATCACGCTTCCCCACCTGCGCGACGCGATCATCCTCGCCACCCTGCTGCGCGGCGTGTGGGAGTTCAACAACGTCGACCTCCTCTACACGCTCACGGGCGGCGGACCCGCCGGCGAGACCACCACCCTGCCGCTCTACGTCGCCAACACCGGCATCGAGGGCCACGACTTCGGATACGCCTCCGCGCTGACCACCGTCGCCTTCGTGATCCTCCTCTTCTGCTCGATCGTCTACCTGCGCCTGAGCAAGTTCGGAGGCGACCACAAGTGACCGCCGCACTCGCGGAGAAGAACCGCACCCGCACCCCCGGACCGGCCACCGGGGACGACGCCCCGCCGCCCGCGTCGAACCGCCGCACCCGGCGCGAGCGCGCCTTCGACGACGTACCGCGCTGGCAGATCTACCTGCCGCTCGTTGTCTACCTGCTCTTCACGCTCGTCCCGTTCTACTGGATGCTCCTCTTCGCCGTACGGCCCGCCGGCTCCACCTCGCTGGTGCCCTGGCCGATGACGGGGGACCACTTCTCCAAGGTCTGGAACGAGCGCAGCTTCGCCGTCTTCTTCCAGAACAGCATGATCGTCGGGGTCGCGACCCTGATCGCCACGACCCTCGTCGCCCTGGCCGGCGGCTACGCCCTGGCGCGGTTCGACTTCAGGATCAAGGGCGCCTTCATGCTGGCCCTGCTCTGCTCGCAGTTCATCCCGGGCGCCCTGATGCTCGTGCCGCTCTTCGAGATCTTCAAGAACCTCCGGATGATCAACTCCCTCGGCAGCGTCGTCATCGCGGAGACCGTCTTCCAGCTCCCCCTCTCGATCATCCTGATCAGCGGGTTCATCAAGAACGTGCCGGTCTCCCTGGAGGAGGCCGCCTGGGTGGACGGCTGCTCCCGCTTCAAGGCGTTCCGCGCGGTCGTCCTGCCGCTGCTGCGCCCCGGGCTCATCGCCGTCGGCTCGTTCGCCTTCGTCCACAGCTGGAACCACTTCCTGTTCGCCCTGATGTTCCTCAGCGAGCAGGACAAGCAGACGATCCCGGTCGGCCTCAACACCCTGATCGGTGCCGACAGCGTCGACCTGGGCGCGCTGGCCGCGGGCGGTGTCATCGCGGCGGTGCCCGTGGTGATCGTCTTCGCCTTCATCCAGAAGTGGCTCATCACCGGATTCAGCGCCGGCGCCGTGAAGGGATGACGCACATGACCTCGAAGCCGTACCGGAGCAGGGAGGGCGCACGATGAGCACGACGACACCGCTCTCCGTGGTCCTGGCCGGAGCCCGTGGCCACGGCCGCCGGCACCTCGCCAACATCCGCAGGCTCCAGCACCAGGGCCTGGTCAGGCTGGCCGGGATCTGCGAACTGAGCCCGCTCACCGACGCCGAACTCGACGCGTTCGCGGGCGAGATGCCCGAGCAGTCCTCCGACTTCGCAGCGCTCCTCGACTCCACCGGGGCCGCCGCCGCCGTCATCTGCACCCCCATCCCCACCCACATCGCACTGGCCCTGACCGCGGCCGGCCGGGGCGTCCACCTCCTCCTGGAGAAGCCGCCCGCCGCGACCTGGGCCGACCACGCGCGCATGACCGACGGCGTGCGCGAGGCCGGCATCGCCTGCCAGGTCGGCTTCCAGTCCCTCGGCTCGCACGCCGTGCCCGCCGTCAAGGAGCTCGTACGGTCCGGGGCGATCGGCACCGTCCGCGGCATCGGCGCGGCCGGCGCCTGGGTGCGCGACGACGCCTACTTCCGGCGAGCTCCCTGGGCCGGACGGCGCAGGATGGGCGGCACCGATGTCGTCGACGGGGCCCTCACCAACCCGCTCGCGCACGCCGTCGCCACCGCGCTCGAACTCGCGGGCGCGGGTGCCGCCGAGGACGTGGCCTCCATCGAGACCGAGTTGTTCCGGGCCCACGACATCGAGTCCGACGACACCAGCTGCGTCCGCGTCACCACGGCCGAAGGGCTGCCGGTGACCGTCGCGGTGACCCTGTGCGCCGAGGAGGCCGGGGAACCGTACGTCATCGTCCACGGCGACCGGGGCCGCATCACCTTCTGGTACAAGCAGGACCGGGTCCTCGTACAGCGCGCCGGACACGGCCCCGAGGAGGCCGTGCACGGCCGGACCGACCTCCTGGAGAACCTCGTCGACCACCTGGCCCGGGACACCCCGCTCCTCGTGCCGCCCGAGCGCGCCGGCGCGTTCATGCGGGTCCTCGAGGCGGTGCGCACCGCGCCCGAGCCGGCCGCCCTGCCCTCCGACGCCTGGCGCGCCGAACCCTCCGGGACCGGCGACGGCGTACGGCGCGTCGTGCACGGCGTCGACCAGGCGGTCGCCACCGCCGCCGACACCCTCGCCCTCTTCTCCGAACTAGGCGCCCCCTGGGCGCGGACCGGTCAGGTGAGCACCCCATGACCACCACACTGCTGCACTGCGCCGGACGCACCGTCGGCCGCTACGGCTACGGCTACGGGCCCGGACCGGAAAGCCGCCCGTACCTCCACCCCGTCACCACCCTCGCCGGAACCCCCGTCACCGAGGTGCGCCCGGCCGACCACCTCCACCACCTGGGCGCCTCCGTCGCCGTCCCCGACGTGGCCGGGTACAACTTCTGGGGCGGGCGCACCTTCGTCCGGGACCGGGGGCCCACCGAGCTCGACAACCACGGGGTGCAGCGCCACCTCGGGTGGAAGCTGCGCGACCCGGACGGCTTCGTGCAGGAACTCGGCTGGGAGGCCGACGGCGCCGAACTCCTGCGCGAGCACCGCACGGTCTCCGTGAGCGCACTCTCCGCCACCGCCTGGGCGCTCGACCTCTCCTTCTCGCTCACCAACCGGAGCGGCACCGGCCTCTCCCTCGGCAGCCCCGCGACCAACGGCCGCCCCGGCGCCGGATACGGCGGATTCTTCTGGCGCGCCCCCAAGGAGGCCGAGCCACCCGCCGTGTTCAGCGGAACGCTCGACGGCGAGGAGGCCGTGCACGGCAGCACCGCCGACTGGCTGGCCCTCGCGGGGGACGGCTGGACGCTCGTCTTCGCGGGCGTGACCGAGGAGACCCGGCGCGACCCGTGGTTCGTGCGGACCGCCCAGTACCCCGGGGTCGGCTCCTCCCTCGCCGCCCACCGCCGCCTCCCCGTCGCCGCCGGGGCCACCGTCGTACGCCGGGTCGTCACCGTCGTCGCCGACGGCCGTCTCGACCGGGACGCCGCGGCCGCCCTCGTACGCAAGGCGGCGACGACGGCATGAGCAGACCCTGGACGGCGGACCTCGGGGACGGCACCTACCGCAACCCGGTCCTGAACGCCGACTGGTCCGACCCCGACGTCGTGCGCGTCGGGGACGACTTCTACCTCACGGCGTCCAGCTTCGGCCGCGTCCCCGGGCTGCCCCTGCTCCACTCCCGCGACCTGGTCAACTGGAGCCTCGTCGGGCACGCCCTGGAACGGCTCGAACCCGAGGCCGACTTCGCGGTGCCCCGTCACGACCGCGGGGTGTGGGCACCCGCGCTGCGCCACCACGCCGGCCGCTTCTGGATCTTCTGGGGAGATCCCGACCACGGCATCCAGCAGATCAACGCCGAACACGTCCGGGGCCCGTGGACCACCCCGCACGTCATCAAGGCGGGCAAGGGCCTCATCGACGCCTGCCCCCTGTGGGACGAGGAGACCGGCGAGGCCTATCTCGTCCACGCCTGGGCCAAGTCCCGCTCCGGCGTCAAGAACCGGCTCACCGGGCACCGGATGAGCCCCGACGGACGCGAACTCCTCGACGAGGGCACCACCCTCGTCGACGCCGACACGATCCCGGGCTGGTTCACCCTGGAGGGCCCCAAGCTCTACCGCCACGACGGTCACTTCTGGATCCTGGCGCCCGCCGGGGGAGTGGAGACCGGCTGGCAGGGCGCCTTCCGCAGCCGCTCGTTCACCGGCCCGTACGAGGAACGGGTCGTCCTCGCGCAGGGCGGCACCGGGATCAACGGGCCGCACCAGGGAGGCTGGGTGAGGACCGCCGCGGGCGAGGACTGGTTCCTGCACTTCCAGTCCCGCGGCGCGTACGGCCGCGTCGTCCACCTCCAGCCGATGCGCTGGGACCGGGACGGGTGGCCGGTCATCGGCCGCGACGGCGAACCCGTGCACACCCACCCCAAGCCCGAGGCGCCCGAGCAGGCCGTCGACGCCCCGGCCTCCGGCGACGACTTCCCCGGCGGGCGGTACGGCCGCCAGTGGCAGTGGACCGCCAACCCCCGCCCCGGCTGGACCGTCGGCCATTCCGGTGACGGGCTGCGCCTCAGCTGCGTACGCACCGCCTACGCGCACGACCTGCGGGCCCTGCCCAACGTCCTGGTGCAGCGCCTGCCCGCCGAGGAGTTCACCGTCACGACGGGCATCACCCTGAACACCCGCGAGCCGGGCGCCAAGGCCGGACTCGCCGTGCTCGGCGACGCCTTCTCCTGGATCGGCCTGGAGGCGGGGCCCGACGGGACGGCGCGGCTCGTGCACCGCTACGCCGAATCCGTCGCCGAGCACGAACGGGACGCCGAGCACCCCCGCCCCGCACCCGGCGGCTCGGTCCAGGTCCGCATCGAGGTGTCCCGGGGCGCGCGCTGCCGCTTCGCCGCCGACACCGGCGACGGGGCCGGATTCCGGCCGTCCGGCCAGGTCTTCGCCGCCACGCCCTGGCGATGGGTCGGCGCGCTGCTGGGCCTCTTCGCCACGGCACCGGCCGGCACGGGGCCGTCGGGAACGGCCGGCTTCACCACGTTCCGCACCACCGGGGGCCCGCGTACCACCGGAGGGCCTCACACCACCGGAAGACCTCGCACCTTCTGACCCGCACCGCCGTAGAGGAGCCGCAATGACGCATCTCCGTACCGAGCGCACCGGAGCGAGACCACCGTTCGCGGCCTTCGACGCCGCCGGCCTCCGTCCCCTGCCCGCCGCACGGGGAGGCGCGGCCGCCCATCCCCCCGCCCACCGGATCCGGCGACCGACGTGACGGGGGCCGCGACCGGGACGCGGCGCCGGGCGGACAGCCCCGTGCCGCGCCGTACCGCACGTGCTACCGGTATCCCCCCACGCACCGGCACACATTCCGAGAGATCCGAGAGAGAAGAGCCGACATGACCATCTCGAAGACGCTCCGGGGGCGTACCGCGACCGCGGTCTCCCTCACGGCGGTGCTCGCCCTCGCGGCCACCGGCTGCGGCGACGACGGAAGCAACTCGGGCACGGAGGGCAGCGGAAAGGGTGAGATCACCTTCTGGGACAACAACGGCGGTCCCCGTACCGCCGTCTGGACCGAGATCATCAAGGAGTTCGAGAAGAAGAACCCGGACATCGAGGTGAAGTACGTCCCCATCCCGATCGCCGACGTCCAGTCGAAGTACGACACGGCCATCGCCGGCGGCGGGCTGCCCGACGTGGGCGGCGTCAGCACCGCCTACCTCGCCAACATCGTTTCGCAGGACGCCCTGGAGCCGATCGGCGACCGGCTGGAGAAGTCACCGCTGAAGGGCAAGCTCGTCGAGGGGATGACCGAGAGCGTCAGGAACGCGGCCGGGCGGGGCGACGACCTGTACTCCGTGCCGACCTCCGCGAACAACGGCGCCCTGTGGTACCGCACCGACCTCTTCGAACAGGCGGGTCTGGAGGCGCCCACCACCTGGCCCAGGTTCTACGAGGCCGCCGACAAGCTCACCGACGCGAAGAACAACAAGTTCGGCTACACCATCCGCGGCGGCGCGGGCTCCATCGCCCAGGCCCTGGACGCGATCTACGGGCAGACCGGCATCACGGACTTCTGGGACGGCGACACCACCACCCTGAACGACCCGAAGAACATCGCCGCCCTGGAGAAGTACGCCGCGCTGTTCAAGAGGACCACACCCTCGGCCGACGTCAACAACGACTTCACCAAGATGGTCGCGCAGTGGGACACCGGCACCATCGGCATGCTCAGCCACAACCTCGGCTCCTACCAGGACCACCTGAAGGCGCTCGGCGAGGGCAAGTTCGCCGGGATACCCGCACCCGTCGGGGACGGCGGCAAGCGCGTCCAGGTGTCCAACCCCGTCGACGGGCTCGGCCTGTTCCGGTCGGGCAAGAACAAGAACGCGGCCTGGAAGTTCATCGAGTTCGCCGCGTCGCACGAGGCGAACAGCACGTGGAACGAGTCCGCCGGCGCCATCCCCGCCAACACCGACGCGGCGAAGGACCCGTGGATCTCCGAGGCCGAACCGACGGCGCTCGCCGCGAAGGCCCTCACCGACGGTTCCACCACCATCGTCGACCTGCCCTACTACCTCCCGGACTGGAACAACATCAGCAAGGCCGACAACGAGCCGGAGTTCCAGAAGCTGCTCCTCGGCAAGATCACGGCCAAGGCGTTCCTGGACACGATGGCCGACGAGCTGAACGCCGCCCAGAAGGAGTGGAAGGAGCGGGGCGAAGGCTGAGCCACGGCCCCTCCGCCCGGCACCCCGGCGACCGGGGGACCGGCGCCGGCCCGGGCCACCCGCCTCCGCCGGTCCCCTTTCCGCGCGTTCCTCCTCCCCCTACGACAGTGAAGGATCCGCCATGCCCGCACGCAGGAGACACGTCCGAGCCATCGCCGTCGCGATGGGCGCCGCGTCGCTCGCCCTCGCCGTCACCGTCCCCGCCCAGGCCGACTCCCACAAGGGAATCGAGCGAGCCGTCCTCCCCGCCGGCGACGGCTGGGCCGCCGCCGAGGGCTCCACGACGGGCGGCTCGCAGGCCACCCCCGAACACGTCTACACCGTGACCGACCGGGCGGAGCTCGTCGCCGCCTTCGAGGACGCCGGGGACGCGCCCAAGATCGTCAGGATCGCCGGCACCGTCCACGGCAACTCCGACGCCGACGGCACCCCGATCGGCTGCGAGGCCTACCAGCAGGACGGCTACACCCTGGAGAAGTACCTCGCCGCCTACGACCCCGCGGTGTGGGGCACCGACGAGGTCCCGGCGGGCCCGCTGGAGGACGCCCGAGCCGCCTCCGCGAAGCTGCAGGCCGCCGCGGTCGACGTCGAGGTCCCCTCCAACACCACGCTCGTCGGCGTCGGCAGGGGCGCCACGATCGTCGGAGCCAGTCTCCAGGTGAAGAACGTCTCCAACGTGATCATCCGCAACATCACCTTCGAGGACACCTACGACTGCTTCCCCCAGTGGGATCCCACCGACGGGGACCACGGCGCCTGGAACAGCGAGTACGACAACCTCGTCGTGTACGGCTCGCGCCACGTCTGGGTGGACCACAACACCTTCGGCGACGGCGACCGCCCCGACGCCGGCCAGCCCCACTACTTCGGGCAGGTCTTCCAGCAGCACGACGGACTCTTCGACATCGTGCGCGGCGCCGACCTGGTCACCGTGTCCTGGAACGTCCTCAAGGACCACGACAAGACCATGCTCATCGGCAACAGCGACGGTGCCGGGGCCACCGACCGGGGCAGGCTCCGCGTCACCCTGCACCACAACCTCTTCAAGGACGTGAAGGAGCGCGCGCCCCGCGTCCGGTTCGGCCGGGTCGACTCGTACAACAACCACTTCGTCGTGAGCAGGGGCGCCGCCTACGGCTACTCCTACGGCATCGGCGCGGAGTCGAAGCTCGTCGCGGAACACAACGCCTTCACCGTGCCCGCCGGTCTGGACAAGGCGACGATCCTCAAGAAGTGGTCCGAGTCCTCGCTGACCGCGGGCGACAACTACGTCAACGGCCGCCGCACCGACCTGATCGCCGTGCACAACGCGGGCGTGCCCGCCGAGCAGCTCACCGAGGGTGCCGGCTGGACGCCGACGCTCCGCACGAGGACCGACCACCCGCTCGTCGTCCCCGTGCTGGTGGGCCTCGGCGCGGGAGCCGGCAAGCCCCTGGGCCGCTGACGCCACCCCGGCCGGCCGGAGCGGCACCGCACCCTTCCACCACCCCGGAAGGCGCCGCTCCGGCCCGCACCCCGACGCGAGGAGCTCAGCCGTGCCCGGCAGACCCCAGCCCCTGACCGCGTGATCCCCGGAATCGCCCACCGGGTGCTCCCCGCCTTCCACGGGCGGCTCAAGGACGAACTGACCTTCCCCCTGTCCTGGGAGAGGGCGGGGACCGACGACTTCGCCGCCTGGCGCGCGGCGGCCCGCGCCAGGGCAGGGGAGGCGCTGCTGGAGCCGCCCGGCCCGGGAACCACCCCGTTCGACCCGGTGACGTACGACGCGTACTCCGCCCGCTCGTACACCGGGCGTACCGTGGAGTTCGCCCTCAGCCGCCACGCACGGGCCCGCGGCTCGCTGTTGGTGCCGCACGGGGCGGGGCCCTTCCCGGCCGTGCTGCTCCTGCACGACCACGGGGCGGAGTTCGCGATCGGCCGGGAGAAGACCGTGCGGCCGCGCTCCCGCCCGGAGCGCCTGGCCCGGGCCAACGCCTGGGTGGAGCGGTACTACGACGGCAGGTTCATCGGCGACGACCTGGCCGCCCGGGGCTACGCCGTGCTCGCCGTGGACACCCTCGGCTGGGGCGACAGGGGCCCGCTCGCCCACGAGGACCAGCAGGCGCTGGCGGCCAACCTGTTCCAGCTGGGGACCTCCCTCGCCGGGCTCACCGCCCACGAGGACATGCGTGCCGCCGCCTTCCTCGCCTCGCTCCCGGAGGTGGACGAACGCCGGGTCGGCGCCCTGGGCTTCTCCATGGGCGCCTACCGGGCCTGGCAGCTGTCCGCCCTGTCCGACGGGGTGAGAGCGGCGGCGGCGGTCTGCTGGATGACGGGGCTCAAGGACATGATGGTCCCGGGGAACAACACGCTGCGCGGGCAGTCGGCGTACTTCATGCTCCACCCCGGTCTGCACCGGCACCTCGACATCCCGGACGTCGCCTCACTCGCCGCCCCCAAGCCCGCGCTCTTCCACTCCGGCGCCCTGGACGCCCTGTTCCCGGCCGCCGGGGTGGCCGCGGCGTACGCGAAGCTGCGCACGGTCTGGGAGTCCCAGGGGGCGGGCGACCGGCTCACCACCACGGTGTGGCCGGACACCGGTCACACCTTCACCCGGGCCATGCAGCACGCGGTCCACGCATGGCTGGACACCTGGCTCCGCGCCGGGTAGCCGACCCTTCAGTCCCGCCCCGCTGCCGCCGCGAACTCACCGCCGAGCAGGCGCTGGAGTTCCGCCGCACCCCTGGAGGTCTGGCTCTTGACCGTGCCGAGCGAGACACCGAGGACGAGCGAGGTGTCCCGTTCGGACAGGTCGAAGGCGTGGCGCAGGACCACGCACGCCCGCTTCCGGAACGGCAGCCGGCGCAGCGCCTCCCGCACGTCCACGACGGCCGGGACGTCGGGCCCGTCCGCGGCAGGGCAGCCACCCGCCCCGCGCGGGGCCCAGAACAGGGCGATCCGCCGCCGTTCCCGCACCGCGCCGCGGATGCGGGAGCGGGCCAGGTTGGCGACGACCCCTCTGGCATAGGCCACCGGATGCTCGGCGCCCGCGACACGGTCCCAGCGCTGCCAGAGCGCCGTCAGGGCGTCGGCGGCCAGGTCGTCCGCGGTGTCGGCCTCACCGGTCAACAGGTGTGCGAAGCGCGTGAGTTCGGCATAGTGCGCCTCGAAGAACGCCTGGAACGCGGCGGAAGCCGCATCGTCGGCGACCGTACTCACAGGGGTCACCTCTTCCTGTACGGGAGCCTGGGGCGCTCGAAACGGGCTGTGTACGGTCCCGGGCCCGTCTGCGGGGCGGGAGCCGTACCGGCACCCGGGGCGGGAGCCGTACCAGCACGCGGGGTGGGAGCCGTACCGGCACGCACCCCAAAGGCGCCGCGTCGCGGGTGCGGCTCCCAGTAAGGCGTAACACGGCGAAAACCTGAACCCCCCCGCGACAGGTGAACAATCCAGCTACCCGTCGGGACCGTCACACCACGAGGAGAACCATGCCGGACAGAGCCGAATCCACGGTGCACGCGAGTGACCCCGCACCGGAGCCGCCGCCCGCCGCGGCCCAGCCGGGCGGGGAGAAGCGGAACGCCGTCGACCGCTACTTCTCCGTCAGCGCCCGGGGTTCGAGCTTCGGGCGCGAGATACGTGGCGGCTTCGCGACCTTCTTCACGATGGCCTACATCCTCGTGCTCAATCCGATCATCCTCGGGTCGGCCGAGGACAAGTTCGGCAACCACCTCTCCGGGCCCCAACTCGTCACCGCCACCGCCCTGGTGGCCGCCGTGATGACGATCGTCATGGGGCTCGCCGGCAACCTTCCGCTCGCCCTCGCCGCCGGCCTCGGGCTCAACGCCGTCGTGGCCTTCCAGCTCGCGCCGCTGATGAGCTGGCCCGACGCGATGGGCCTGATCGTCCTGGAGGGCCTGCTGATCTGCGTCCTCGTGGTCACCGGGCTGCGCGAGGCGGTCATGGAGGCCATCCCGCCGGCGCTCAAGCACGCCATCAGCGTCGGCATCGGACTGTTCGTCGCCTTCATCGGTTTCGTCGACGCCGGGTTCGCCACCCGCATCCCCGGCGAGACGGGCTCCGTGCCGGTCCAGCTCGGCCTCACCGGACAGCTCTCCGGCTGGCCCGTCCTCGTCTTCTGTCTCGGGGTGCTGCTGACCGTCGCGCTGCTGGCCCGCGGGGTGAAGGGCGCGATCCTCATCAGCATCGTCGCGATGACCGTCGTGGCCGTCCTCATCAACGAGTTCGCCGACATCGCACCCACCGCCTGGGGCCTGACCGTGCCCGCCGTCCCCGGTGACCTGGTGGCCGCACCGGACTTCGGGCTGCTCGGCTCGTTCAGCCTCTTCGGGGCGTTCGAACAGGTCGGGGCCGTCACGATCGTGCTGCTCGTCTTCACCCTGCTGCTCAGCGACTTCTTCGACACCATGGGCACGGTCGTCGGCGTCTCCAGCGAGGCCGGACTCCTCGACGAGGACGGCAAGGTCCCCCACCTCGGCCGGGTCCTGCTCATCGACGGCGCGGCGGCCGTCGCGGGCGGGGCGGCGTCCGCCTCCTCCAGCACGTCCTACGTCGAGTCGACCGCCGGCGTCGGCGAGGGCGCCCGCACCGGCTTCGCGTCCCTGGTCACGGGCGGTCTCTTCGCCCTGGCCCTGTTCCTCACCCCGCTGGTCACGGTCGTCCCCGCCCAGGCGGCGGCTCCCGCGCTGATCGCCGTCGGCTTCCTGCTGATGGCCCAGGTGCGGCACATCGACTGGGAGAGGTACGAGATCGCCGTCCCGGCCTTCCTCACCATCGCCGTGATGCCCTTCACCTACTCGATCACCAACGGCATCGGGGCCGGCTTCCTCGCGTACGTCGTGATCCAGGCGGTCGTCGGCAAGGCCGCGAAGGTCCACTGGCTGCTGTGGGGAGCGTCGGCGATGTTCGTCGTCTACTTCGCCATCGACCCCGTCGAGCAGCTGCTCGGCGTGAAGTAGGCGCCCCTCCCGCCGGCCGTCCGGCGGCCGGCGGGGGGAGGGGCCCGGGTCAGTCCTTCAGGGCGGCCTTCATCATCTTCTGCGCGATCGGCGCGGCCAGGCCGTTGCCGCTGACCTCCGAGCGGGCCGAGCCGGAGTCCTCGACGACCACCGCCACGGCGACCTGCCTGCCGGTGGAACGGTCCTTCGCGTAGGAGGTGAACCAGGCGTACGGGGTGTTGCTGTTGTCCACGCCGTTCTGCGCGGTTCCGGTCTTGCCGCCCACCTCGGCGCCGGGGATGCGGGCGTTGGTGCCGGTGCCCTTCTCCACGACGGTGACCATGGCGCTGCGGAGCTGCTCGGCCGTCGAGGCCTTCACGACCCGCTCGGTGTCGCCGTCCGGGAAGTCCTCCAGGGTGGAGCCGTCCGAGTCCGTGACCTTGGAGACCATGTGCGGGGCGGCCAGCTCGCCGCCGTTGGCGAGGGCCGCCGAGACCATCGCCATCTGCATCGGGGTCGCGGTCACCTCGAACTGACCGATGCCGGTCAGCGCCGTCTGCGCCTTGTCCATGCCGGTCGGGTACACACTCCGCGCCGCCCGCACCGGCACGTCCAGCTTCTCGGTGTCGAAGCCGAAGGCGTCCGCCATCGCCTTCACCTTGTCCTGGCCGAGGTCGGCCGCCGCCTTCGCGAAGACGTTGTTGCAGGAGTACTGCAGAGCCGTCCGCAGCGTGGCGTTCTCGCAGGGGGCCGAGGCGCTCTCGTTCCTCAGGACCGTGGACGTGCCCGGCAGGGTGTAGGGGTTCGGGCTGTCCGTCGGCTGGTCCACGGAGTCGTACAGGCCGTTCTCCAGTGCCGCCGAGGCCACCACCAGCTTGAACGTCGAGCCGGGGGCCAGCGGTTGCCGCAGTGCCCGGTTGACCAGGGGCTTGTCCTTGTCGTCCAGCAGCTTCTGCCAGGCGTCGCCGTCCGACGTGCCGCTGATGTCGGAGGGGTCGTACGACGGCGAGGAGACCATCCCGAGGATCCGGCCGGACTCCGGGTCCATCGCGACGGCCGCGCCCCGGTCGTCGCCCAGCGCCTTCGCGGCGGCCTTCTGCACGTCCGGGTCGATGGTGGTCAGCACGTCGCCCGGGGACGTCTGCTTCCCGGTGATCAGGTCGGTGGGGTTCTTGAGCCGGTCGTCGGTGCCGTCGAGCACATGGCTGTAGATGCCCTCCAGCTGCGTCGCGCCGTACGCCTGCGAGCTGTAGCCGGTGACCGACGCGTACAGCCCGCCGCCGTCGTAGGTGCGCTTGTAGCGGAGGTCGTCGCCGCTGGTCTCCTTCGAACCGGTGACCGGGGAGCCGGCCACGATGATGTCCCCGAGCGGCTGCGCGTACTGCGCGATCGTGTTCCGCCGGTTGTGGTCGTCGTCTGCGAGCGCCTTGGCCTCGTACCCCTGTACCCAGGTCGCCCGCACGAGCAGTGCGAGAACCATGAGCAGGCAGAAGACCGAAGCGCGCCTGATCGTCTTGTTCATCCCGGTGAGGGACGAACGGGACCGTCGGAGCCGTTCCCGTTCGTGTCCCTTCTCACCGGTTTTTCACGTTCCGGTCCCAGGGCCCGCAGGCGCCCCAGCTCAGGCGTCGAGCCGCAGGACCGCCTCGTCGGTGTCCTCGCCCCTGGCCTCGGCGTACCCCTGGTCCGTACCGGTCACGACGAACCCGCACTTCTGCAGGACCCGCAGGGAACCCGCGTTGTCGGCCGCGGCCCGCGCGTGCAGCGGACGCTCCGGTACGGCATCGAGCAGCGCCCGCAGCGCGGCGGTCGCCAGCCCGCGACCCCAGTGCGCCCGGTCGATCCAGAAGGTGACCTCGCGCTCGTCCGGCGGCCCGTACACGCCCACGCTGCCCACCACGGCTCCGTCGGCGAGCACGGTGCGTATGGTCACCGTGTCGGCGGACCGGATGCGCTGCCAGTGGGCGTTGAACATCGCCCGGTCCGACGGGTCGGCACTGGTGAAGGCGGCCATCCGGACCGCCTCCGGGTCGCTGGTGAACTCGAAGAACAGGGGCAGGTCGCCGTCCCGTACCTCGCGCAGGGTGACATCCATGTCCTCAAAGCCTCCGGGTCGCAAGGGTGAGCCGGTCACGGGCGTCGAACAGGGCGTCCTTGACCATCTGCTCGTGTGCGGGGGTGAGCCGGGCGACCGGCACCGAACAGCTGATCGCGTCGCGCGCGGGGGTGCGGTAGGGGATCGCGACGCCGAAGCAGCGCAGCCCCAGGGTGTTCTCCTCGCGGTCCACCGCGTAGCCCTGCTCGCGGACCGCGTGCAGTTCCTCGATCAGCTTCTCGCGGTCGGTGAGGGTGTTCTCGGTCAGGGCCGGCAGCGTCTCCGGGAGCATCTTGCGGACCTGCTCGTCGCTGTGGGTGGCCAGCAGCGCCTTGCCCAGCGAGGTGGAGTGGGCGGGCAGTCGGCGGCCGACGCGGGTGAAGGGGCGCAGGTAGTGCTGGGACTGCCGGGTGGCGAGGTAGACCACGTTCGTGCCGTCCAGCCGGGCCAGGTGGATCGTCTCCGTGGTGTCGTCGGAGAGCCGGTCCAGGGTGGGGCGGGCCGCGGCGACGACCTCGTCACCGTCGATGTACGAGGTCCCCACGAGCAGGGCGCGCACGCCGATGCCGTACCGCGTGCCCGTCGCGTCGGTCTCCACCCAGCCGAGCTCCACCAGCGTGCGCAGGAGCATGTAGAGGCTGGACTTGGGATAGCCCACGGCCTCCTGCACGGCGGCCAGCGAATGCATACCGGGGCGCCCTGCGAAGTATTCGAGGAGCTCCACCGTCCGAACCGCGGACTTGACCTGTGCTCCACCAGACTCGGCAACCGACATGCCTCATGCCCCTTCCAGCCGTCCTGTACGGCCCCGCTCGTGCGACCCCGCGACTTCTTGCCAACACCGAAGACCCGGAAATAGAGTTCCCGTGTATTCACGATGAGGAACGCTGTTCAGAATACCGAACAACTTCCCTCGTATGGCAGTGGACCGGAAGGAAACACGGTGGCAGCAGCACCAGTCTGGAGCGTCGACCCCCGTACGGGGAACCCGCGTGAGCAGGTCGCGGTGGAGGCTACAGCGGAGGAGGTCGACCGTGCCGTCCGGGCGGCGCACGCCGTGCGCGGCGCGCTGGCCGACCGCACCGTGCGCGCCGCCTTCCTGCGCACCGCCGCGGACCTCCTCACGGAGGCCCAGGAGCACGTCGTCGAGGCCGCCGACGCGGAGACCGCACTCGGCCCGGCCCGGCTCACCGGCGAACTCGCCCGCACCGCAGCCCAGCTGCGCGCCTTCGCGGAGGTCGTCGACGAAGGCGCCTTCCTCGACATCCACATCGACCACGAGGACGGCAGCAGGACCCCGCCCTGGCCGGACCTGCGCCGCTACAAGATCCCGCTCGGCGTCGTCGCCGTCTACGCGGCCAGCAACTTCCCGCTCGCCTTCTCCGTCCCCGGCGGCGACACCGCGAGCGCACTCGCCGCGGGCTGCCCGGTCGTCGTCAAGGCGCACCCCGACCACCCGGCGACCTCCGAACTCTGCGCCTCGATCCTGCGCCGGGCGGCGGCGCGGCACGGTCTGCCCGAGGACGTCCTGACCGTGGTGCACGGCTTCGACGCGGGCGTCGAGCTCGTCAGGCACCCGCTCGTCTCGGCCGCCGGCTTCACCGGCTCCATCCGCGGCGGCCGGGCCCTCTTCGACGCGGCAGCCGCCCGGCCCGCGCCGATCCCCTTCCACGGGGAACTCGGCTCCCTCAACCCCGTCGTCGTCACCGAGGCCGCCGCCGCCGAACGCGCGGAGCAGATCGGCGCCGGGCTCGGCGGCTCCATGACCATGGGCGTCGGACAGTTCTGCACCAAGCCCGGCTTCGTGTTCGCGCCCTCCGGCGCTGCGGGCGACCAGCTGCTCAAGTCCCTGACCGAGGCCGTCAGCGGCACCGGCGCCGGAGTCATGCTCGACCACCGGATGCGCGACGCCTTCGTCCAGGGTGTGGCCGAGCGGGCCGCCCTCCCGGACGTCGAAGCCCCGGTCACCCCAGGCGCGGGCGGCGAACACACCGTCTCCCCGGGCTTCCTCACCGTCCCGGCGCAGCGGCTCGCCCAGGAGGGCCCGCACGACGCCCTGCTGGAGGAGTGCTTCGGCCCGGTCACCGTCGTCGCGCGCTACGACTCGGCCGAGGAGATCACCACCGTGCTCTCCCGTCTCCCCGGCAACCTCACGGCCACCCTCCACATCGCCACGGAGGAGACCGACGAAAGCGCCGCCGGACTGCTGGCCGAGCTCACCCCGCTGGCCGGGCGCGTCCTGGTCAACGGCTGGCCGACCGGCGTCGCTGTCGCCCCCGCCCAGCACCACGGCGGCCCCTACCCGGCCACCACCTCCACCTCCACCTCGGTCGGCGCCACCGCGATCGAGCGCTGGCTGCGCCCGGTCAGCTACCAGTCGACGCCCGAGGCCCTGCTGCCGCCGGAGCTGCGGGAGGACAACCCGCTGGGCCTGCCCCGCCGGGTGGACGGGCGGAGCGCATGACGGTCATCGAGATCCCCGAACTGCCCTTCGGCCTGGAGCCCTACGGCCCCGACGGCGGCTGGACGTACGAGAACGGCGTGCTGAACGGCACCGCGGGCCCGAAGCAGGACCGTTTCGTCCCGCCGGGCGGCGGGACCCTGGAATCCGCATCCGACGCGCCGCGCCTCCTGGGCGCGGTACCGGAGGGCGACTTCCAGCTCATCGCGCGGGTGCGCGTCGGCTTCGCCGCGGCGTTCGACGCGGGCGTGCTCTACCTCCACGTCGGCGAGCGCGAGTGGGCGAAGCTCTGCCTCGAACTCTCGCCGGAGCGCCCCACGGTCTGCACCGTGGTCACCCGCGGCCAGTCCGACGACGTCAACTCCGCCTTCGTGGACGGGGACACGCACTGGCTGCGGCTCAGCCGCACCGGCGGCTCGTTCGCGTTCCACGCCTCCGACGACGGCGAACACTGGACCTTCGTCCGCGTCTTCACCCTGGGTACCGAGCAGGAGCGGGCCACGGCACGCATCGGCTTCCTCGCCCAGTCGCCCACGGGCGACGGCTGCGCGGTGTCGTTCGACCGGATCGCCTACCGGCCCACCGGCCCGGCCGGTCAGCGCGACGGCAGCTGACCCGCGGTACGGCGTGCGGCCGGGTCCCGGAGTCCGCGGGGGCTTCGGGACCCGGGCCGGCCGCGGCCCCGGCGATGGTGTCCAATCTCGCCGAATCCGCCCAGGCCCGCTGGCGCGGTCTCCGCAGCCCAGCTTGTCGCCCTCGTCCGCGACGGCGCCCGCTGGGGACACGGACGCCTCGCCGAAGGCCCTGAAGGCCCTGAAGGCCCCGCAAGCCCCGAAGCGAAGCCGGAAGCCACGTTCGGAACGTGGCGGGCCGCAGGCTCGGGCACACAGGCCGCGCGGCGCAGTACTCGGCGAAGTCCCGTAGGCCGCTCGGCCACGACGACGCATCAGAGGCACGCTGGGGCATGGCGGTACTCCAGGCACGACGAGCGCGAAGTGGGTCGCTCCTCGGTCATCTTCGGCACCCGGGTCTCCCAGCCCTGTCCCGGTCACGTTGTCTCAGTAGGCGTGAGCCAATCGCGGCATGGCGATGACCTGGCTGTTGGTTGCGCAGTAAAGTCTTCTCGTCACTGCTGGTTAGGGGCCAGGGCTTGGTGGTGCATGCACGCCGAGAGCTGGTGGGGAGGCCTGGGGATGAGTCGTCGCTCCAATGGTTTGGTCGGTGTCTGGGCTGAAGTGCAGCGTCAGCAGCAGCGTCAGCATGCAGCGCAAGCCAGATACCAACAGGATCAGGAGAGGCAACAGCGAGCCCTCCACCGAGACGCCGCACGAAGCTACCGTGAGCAGAAGGCTGCGTACCGGGAGCAGCGTGAGGCAGAGGCTCGGCGGCGTACGCAGGAACTGGATGCGAAGGTCGTCGCGTTGCAGGGCCTGTTGGCGGCGGGGTGTCGAGCACCCGCGTTCAGAGCCGGCCTGTTGGTCCGGGCGGAGCAGGTCGAAGCCTTCTCCCCAGGACAGCTCGGCAACCCCGTGCCCATGCCGGATCCGAACCAGTATCAGCCGCAGGGCGGATGGACCGCCACACGGCGTGCCCAGGCTCAGGCGGAGGCCCGGTCGCGGTTCGAGCGCGACTGGCAGGCCGCGCAGTCCGCTGAGGCCCAGTGCCAGCAGCAGTTGGATTCCTACCAGCGTCAGTATCGACAGTGGGCGGACGCACAACTGGCGGAGATCCGTCGGCACAATGCCGGAATCGCGGAGATGACGACGGGCCTCCGTAACGGTGACGAGGAGGCCGCGGTGGAGTACTTCTCCGCTGCTCTCTACGCGTCGACCGGATGGCCTGAAGACCTGCCGCGCCAGGTATCGGCTGCCTACGACGCCGGAGCGCGGCAGTTGGTACTGAACTGGGAGTTGCCGCGGTACGACATCGTCCCGGAAGCCAAGTCGGTGCGATACATGATCAACGCCGATCAGGAGAAGGAATCTCCCCGGCCGGTCGCGCAGCGTCGTGCCCTCTATCGGGATGTGCTCGCGCAATGTCTTCTGCTCGTCCTGCGCGACCTCTTCGAAGCCGACGAGTTCGGAGCGTTGGAATCGGTTGCTCTGAACGGGTTCGTGGACGATCACGATCCGACGACCGGCAGGCGGGCACCGATGTTCCTCGGCACTGTCATGGCCTCGCGCTCGAGCTTCGCCGAACTGCACCTGGACCAGGTGAACGCCGTCAGCTGTCTGGTGGACGCGTTGCGAGGGCAGCTGTCATCGCGCCCCGATCAGTACGCGGTGGTACGGCCCGGTCGTGTGCCTGAGGACGTAGGCAACGGCGTGGTCACCCACGGGGGCGGTGAAGACCCGGATCTGTATGAAATGGATCCCATCGCCTTCGAAGGGCTGGTCGCTGACTTGTTCCGAGCCATGGGCATGCAGGCTGTGACCACACAGCGCTCGAACGACGGGGGTGTGGACGTCGATGCCCTGGACCCGACTCCGATCCGCGGAGGCAAGATCGTTGTACAGGTCAAGCGCTACCGCAACACCGTGCCACCCACAGCGGTCCGGGACCTGTACGGGACAGTCCAGGACGCCGGCGCCAACAAGGGGGTCCTGGTCACGACGTCGGGCTTCGGTCCCGGTGCGCACACCTTCGCGAACGGCAAGCCGCTTGAACTGGTGGCGGGCACCGAACTCGTCGATCTGCTGCACCGTCATGGGCTACGGGGGCGACTGGGCAACGGCGAGCGCAACGTGCCGGCTCAGCGGACCGCGCCGGACAGCGAGACCAGCACCACCACCGACCACAACATGTTGGGCATGTACTGGTCGGGCGATGTCGCGCTGGACGTGTGCGCGCTCATCTGCCACGGCAACCGCGTTCTCAGCGACGACCACTTCGTCTTCTTCAACAATCCACGGACACCGGACGGCACGGTTCGCATGCTCACCCCGGTCGCACCGGACAGAGCCGCCATCCAGGTCACCTTTGACGCCCTGCCGACGCAAGCAGACCGGCTCGTTGTGATCGCCGCCGTTGATCCAGAAGTCAACCCCGCCGCCGACCTGAGCGGATTCGCCGATGCCGGCATTCGGCTGCTCGACTCCGAGGGGACTTCACTCGACCAACTGGAAGTATCGGATGGCCGCGTACACGAGACCGCCCTCGTCCTCGGGTCCTTCCGGCGCCGTTCCAACGGCGACTGGGAGTTCGTCACGGGCGGCAAAGGATACCGAGGCGGCCTGGAAGAGCTGGTCCAGGAGTACGGCATCGAGGTGGATTAGGCCCTGGTGAGGGAGAGACGCCGGGGACACGGCGAACTGCCAGATAGCGGTCCGTGCCGATGTCGTGCCGACTGGATCGGGCCTTGGCCGTCGGGACGGCGCGGTCCGCAGAGCGACTCCACCGTGTGGTCGCGGGTGGAGCTTGCGGCGGCGGGCGCGATCAGGGGGACATCCGGGGCGTCAACCGCGAGACCGCCCCTGACCTGCCAGATCGGTTGGCCCCCTGGCGCTGGGCGCGATCATGCCAGGACACCGGCGGTTCTGGCAGCTGTGAGCCACTGAGGGAATTCCTGTAGGAGCTGGTTGTAGAGCTCGTCGTTGTTGACAGCGTATGGAGAGCGACCGGCATGGAAGAACCCTGCATTATCGACAACGCGGTGAGTTGGGACTGCGAGGGTGTCGAGTTTGCGCAGGAACGCGAATTCGTTGTCGCGGGGATCGCCAAATCCGATGAATTGCCAGAACAGGGGGAGCCTGGCTGCTTTGCAGATGTAACGTTCGGCAGCGAGCTTGCTGGTGGGCCCGCCGTCGGTCTGGAAAATGACCAGCGCCGGGGCTTCGCTGCCCGATGCCGTGTAGTGGTCGATTACCTCGTCCATCGCCCAGTGGTAGTTCGTCCGTCCCATATGGCCGAGGTTCGCGTGGAGTTTGTCGATCCGGCCCTGGTGCCGTCCTAGCGTCAGGTCGGTCGAACCGTCGACATCGGTGGAGAAGAACACGACCGGGACGATGCCGTCATCATCGAGATGCGCCGAAAGGGACAGCACCTGTTCGGCCAGATGCTGCATGGTGCCGTCCGTGTAGTAGGGCCGCATGGACCCTGAGCGGTCCAGCACCAGATAGACCGCGGCCCGCACACCTTCGAGCCCATGCGCGCGGACACTCCCGCCCGCGGCCTTGTACAAGCTCACCAGATCAGGCGCGCGTTCCATGACCTTGGTCAGGCTTATGGCGGGGGAGCCGTCACCTCTGTTCGACACGATCGCTCCGTCCTTCCCTGCGGTCCGGCATGCGCAACAAACAGGAGGGACACCTGTGGCACAGGTCAGGGGCAGGATGGGTGTGCTGCCACACCCCTCCACGCCGCCGCTTTCAGTGCGGTCGTTGGACACCTCGTGCCGGCGCCTGGTCTACGCGCAGCAGGTCCTGTCGGCCGCGCCAGCCCTGATGCCTCTCCGCCTTGGTGGCTTCGTTCACCGGCATGGCGTCATGATGCCGGTCCACGGGCCCGGGCCGCAGCGACTTGAACGTTTCCGGAGCAGTCTGGCGACGGACCGCGATCAGCCCCTTCGACGGAGGCTGAACAGCAGTCACCGGCCCAGGCCGCCGCTCAGCGCCGCCTCGTCAGCGGGCCGCGTACCGCACGAACTGCGCCCAGCGGGCGGGGGAGACGGTCAGGTGGGGGCGGGTGACGTCCTTGGAGTCACGGACGAGGACGGCGTGCGGGGTGGCGGCGACCTCGGCGCACTCGCCTCCGTCGCCGGCGCTGTAACTGCTCCTGGACCAGACAGGATCGGTGGTCGTCTCGGGTTCGCCGTTCATCTCTCTCCCGCCAACTCTTCGATCAGCGCCAGGGATTCGCCGGGGCTCAGGGCCTGGGCGCGAATACTCCCGTACCGTGCGGCCAGAATACGTACCTCCTCCGTGTCGGTGACCAGTCTGTTCGCGCTCTGCACCTCCAGATAGGCGAGCTGCTGCCCTCCCTTCGGTGTGAGCAGGACGAACGGCCCCTCCAGGGCGGGATGGTCCTCGCAGCCCATGGGCAGCACCTGGATCGTCGTGCTGCGAAGAGTGGCGAGGTGCCGCATGTGTTCGAGCTGACCGGTGCGTACCTTGCGCCCGCCGACCGACCTGCGCAGTACGGATTCGTCGATGACCGCGCTGACCATCGGCGAAGGCCACCCGGTCAGCGTTTCCTGGCGAGCCATCCGCGCGCTCACGCGCTGTTCGATCGTCGCCTCGTCCAGCAAGGGCTGGCGTGACATGAACGTGGTGCGCGCGTACTCCTCCGTCTGGAGGAGGCCGGGGTAGGTCAGCGTGCTGAAGAAACTGACCTCCACCGCGTCCGCCTCCAGGCGCGCGTAGTCCCGGAACCACGCCGGATGCTTCACCCGCGCCCGTGCCTTCGCCCGGGTGACGTCCTCCTTGGCCGCGCGCAGCAGTCCGCCCGCTCCGAGCAACTCGTCCGCCGCGTCCAGGAACTCCGGCTGCGCCGTGCGCCGGCCCCGCTCCAGGGAGCGGATCAGGTCCTCGCTGTATTCGAGCCGCTCGCCCAGTTCCCGCTGGGTGAGGTCCGCCCGCTCCCTGAGCAGCCGGAGCTGGCGGCCGACGACCCGGAACAGGTCCGACGCCGCCTCGTCCGGTCCGTCGTCGCGAACCGTGCTCTCCAGAACCACCGGTACCACCGGTACCCGTCGCCGTGGGTACCGGTACACGCTCGTCACCTTACCGCGATCACCCCTGGTAAGCGTACGGTCACGGGGGCCACGCTGAGTGGTGTGAAGAGTGAATCCGTACACCCCGGTATGCACCGGACAGTGGTTCAGGCCCCGCAGTTCACGCAGTTGCTCAGCGCCACCCGGCGAGGTGCCCGGCTCGGGCGTCTGCTGACGGTGGAACAGCTCGTTGCCTGGGGGTGGTTCCGTGACGGCGATGCCACCCGCGCCGCTGCCCTCGTGGTCGCGGAGCTGGCGTCCAACGCCGTACGGCACGGGCGCCTGGAGGGGCGTGGCTTCCGGCTCGCGCTCGTGCGGCTGCCGGGAGGGGGACTCAGGGTCGAGGTCACCGATCCGCGCGGGGAGTGCCTGCCCGTCCGTTCGGAGGATGGCCTCGGGCTGGTGGTGGTGGACGCTCTGACGGCGGACTGGGGCGTGCGGCCCTTCCCACCGTCCGGGAAGACCGTGTGGGGCGAGATCGTCCCGTAGGCCGTGCGCCCGCCCGCGCCCGTCTGACCGCCCCGCCTATCGCCGTGCCGTGCTGTTCGCGCCGTCGATCGCCTCCCGGACGATGTCCGCGTGGCCGGTGTGCTGGGCCGTCTCCTGGAGGAGGTGCAACAGCACCCTCCGCACCGGCCAGTGGCGTACGACACCGGGTTCCCAGGGCGTCTCCGGCAGCGGGACCTCCTGGTCCGGGGCCGTTCGCACGGCCGCCTCGTCGGTGGCGCCCGCCGCCTGCTCGTAGGCCTTGCGCAGAGCGGTGGCCGTGGCGCCTGCCGGCGCCTGGTACTGCCCCGTGTCCCACATGCCGTCCGGGGTACCGGGCGCCCCGGTGAGGATGTGCGTCCAGACCAGTTCGGCCCGGGTGAGGTGGTTCAGGATGCCGCCCAGCGTCAGCCCGCTCACCGTGGACCGCTCGGTGAGCTGGGCGTCGGTGGCGTCCAGCACGGTGATGAGCAGGAGCCGCCGTGCCTCGCGCAGTGCCTGGAGGATGCCCTTGGTCTCTGGAGTCATGGCGGGAGCGTAGGAGGCGATCAGGCCGGAATCCGTCCTGATTGCGGTGCCGCACCGGGGGGCGTCGCGCCGGTTGCCGCGAGGCCGCGCAGGTCACCCGGCCGTGCCGGGGAATCAGCGGGCCGGGGCAGACGTTGGACCGGCGGCGGAGGCGGCCTCCGCAGCGGTCACAGCAGAGCTGGAGAGTAGAAGAGTCATGCGCGTCGAGATCTGGAGCGACATAGCCTGCCCGTGGTGCTACATCGGCAAGGCCCGCTTCGAGAAGGGCCTGGCCGGGTTCGCCCACCGCGACGAGGTCGAGGTGGTGCACCGTTCCTTCGAGCTCGACCCCGGCCGAGCCAAGGGCGACACCGAGCAGGTGATCGACATGCTGGCCCAGAAGTACGGGCGCACCCCCGAGGAGGCCCGGGGCATGGAGGCCAACGTCGCCGCCAACGCGCAGGCCGAAGGGCTCGGCTACCGCACCGAGGGCCGTGACCACGGCAACACCTTCGACATCCACCGGCTGCTGCACTTCGCCAAGGCGCGGGGGCGCCAGGACGAGCTGCTGAGCCTCGCCTACCGGGCGAACTTCGCCGAGGAGCGCTCGGTCTTCGACGACTCGGTGCTGGCCGACCTCGGTGTCGAGGCGGGTCTGGACGCCGAGGAGGTGCGTGCCGTGCTGGCCGACCCCGAGGCGTATGCCGACGACGTGCGCGCGGACGAGCGTGAGGCGGCCGAGTTCGGCGCCAACGCCGTGCCCTTCTTCGTGCTCGACCGCCGCTACGGGATCTCCGGCGGCCAGCCGTCCGAGGTCTTCGCGCAGGCGCTGGAGCAGGCGTGGAAGGACCGCGAGGTCAGCGCCCTCGTCCCGCTCGGTGAGGACGGCGTCGTCTGCGACACGGACGGTGCCTGCGAGGTCCCCGGTAGCGGCGCCCAGGTGTGAGCACTCCCCGGAACCGCCGCTCAACCCGACGTGATTGACGCCGGATTGGGCGGCGGTCAGGCTGGAGGCATGGAGACTCCCGCGATCGACCAGGTCACAGCCGCAGAGTTCGCCCCCGAGACCACCTATCTCAACACCTCCAGCTGCGGCATCCTGCCGCGCCGGACCGTCGCGGCCGTCCTGGCGCTGGCCGAGGACAACGCGGCCGGCCGGCCGGCCGGTGCGGGCAGTTTCGAGGCCGTGGACGCGGCCAGGTCCGGGTTCGCCCGGCTTGCCGGTGTCGGCCCGGACCGGGTCGCCGTCGGCGGTTCCGTCGCAGCCCACGTGGGGATCGTCGCGGCCTCGCTGCCCTCGGGTGCGGAAGTCCTGGCGCCGGAAGGGGAGTTCAGCTCCGTCGTCAGCCCGTTCGCGGTGCGCGGCGACCTGAAGATGCGCTACGTCCCGCTGGAGGAGCTGGCCGAAGCGGTGCGCCCCGGGACCGCGCTCGTCGCCTTCTCGTCCGTCCAGTCGGCCGACGGCCGGATCGCCGATCTGGACGCGGTCCGCGCCGCTGCCGCCGCGCACGGGGCCCGGACGCTCCTCGACGCGAGCCAGTCGGCGGGCTGGCTGCCGCTGGACGCGGCGGCGTACGACTACACCGTCACCGGCGGCTTCAAGTACCTGCTGTGCCCCCGGGGCACGTCGTTCCTGACCGTGACCGAGGAGGCGCAGCCCGCCCTCCCGTCGCTCTACGCGGGCTGGGTCGCGGCCGAGGACCGCTGGAACAGCACGTACGGGCCGGTCGGGCGGCTCGCCGTCGACGCACGGCGTTTCGACGCGGCGGTGGCGTTCTTCGCGTACCACGGGGCCGAGCAGTCGCTGGGCCTCCTGCACGAGATCGGGCCGGACGCGCTGTACGCCCGTGCGACCGGGCTCGCCGCGCGGTTCCGCGAAGGGCTGGCGTCGATCGGACACGAGGCGGTGCCCGGCGACTCCGCGGTCGTGGCGGTGCCGGGCCTGGGGCACCGTGAACCCGAGCTCGCCGCGGCGGGGGTCATGATCTCCGCCCGGGCGGGGAATCTGCGGGCCTCGTTCCACCTCTACAACACGGAGGCCGACGTCGACCGCGCGCTGGACGTGCTCACCGGCTGAGCCGGGGCGGAGTCACGGAGTCCGGCAGTCCCCGCCGTCCTTGCAGAGGTTCGCCTCCACCTTGGCGAGCAGCCTGATCAGCTCGTCGCGCTCGCCCGTGCCGAGCCCGGCGAGGGTGTGGTCCTCCAGGTCCGACCAGGCGTCGCGCACCGCGTCGTGCAGCCCGCAGCTCTCGTCCGTCGCCTCTACCAGCACGGCCCGCCGGTCGTCCGGGTCGGGGCGGCGGCGCACGTGCCCCGCCTGTTCCAGGCGCTGGAGCATCTTCGTGACGGTCGACGGGTCGAGATCCACGGCTTTGATCAGCTCGGACTGGCGGACCGCGCCGTGGTCCCACAGGTGCATCATCACGAACTCCTGCCCCGGGTAGAGGCCGAGCCCCCTGAGCAGCCTGCCCGCCGTCATCCGGTGCAGCCGGGCGATGCGCGAGACCGCGTGGCTGACCGGGCCGCCGTGGGCCGCGCCCGGCAGCCCGGCGGTACACGCGGGGTCGGCGGGGGCTGTGCGTTCGGCCGTCATCGGGACTCCTCCTGAGGGTGCCGCCACCGGCTCCATGCCGGTCCTGTGGCATCTGCGTGAACTTTACCTTGGTCGGCCAATCAATCGGCTACAGTGGCGCACGGTCGATTACTTGGCCGACCATATAAATTCCCCGGAGGCTTCCATGACCACCGTCTTCGACCCCGTCGACCTGTCCGGCATCCAGCTGTCCAACCGGATCGCGCTCGCCCCGATGACCCGGAGCAGGGCCGGTGCGGGCGGCACGGCGACCGACCTCACCACCGACTACTACACCCAGCGGGCCTCCGCGGGCCTCCTCATCACCGAGGGCATCCAGCCCTCCGCGGTGGGCCAGGGCTACCCGGCGACCCCCGGCCTGCACAGCGCCGAGCAGGTCGCCTCGTGGCGCAAGGTGACCGACTCCGTGCACGCCGCGGGCGGCCGGATCTTCGCCCAGATCATGCACGCGGGCCGTATCGGACACCCCGTACTGCTGCCGGACGGGCTGACGCCCGTCGGCCCCTCCCCGGTGACCGCGCCCGGTCAGCTTCACACGCAGCACGGCCCGAAGGACTTCGTGGAGCCGCACGAGCTGACCGGCGCCGAGATCCGCGCCACCATCGGCGACTTCGTCACCGCCTCGCGCAACGCCATCGAGGCGGGCTTCGACGGGGTGGAGCTGCACGGCGCCAACGGCTACCTGATCCACCAGTTCCTGGCTCCCAACACGAACCTGCGCACCGACGAGTGGGGCGGGTCCGAGGAGGCACGCCTGCGTTTCGCCGTCGAGGTCGTCAAGGCGGTCGCCGCCGAGATCGGGGCCGGGCGCACCGCGCTGCGCATCTCCCCGGGAAACCCCTACAACGGCATCGAGGAGCCCGAGCCCGACGCCCTCTACACCGCGCTCGTCGCCGAACTCGAACCGCTCGGACTCGCCTATCTCCACCTGCTGGAGCAGATCGACATCCGCGAACTGACACTCACGCTGCGCAAGCGCTACACCGGCACGCTCGTCATCAACGTGTTCTCCGGCGGACCGACCGGACCCGGGCACCACACGGTGATCGACGACGGGGTCGCCGATCTCATCTCGTACGGCGCCCTGTTCCTCGCCAACCCGGACCTGCCGGCCAGGCTGCGGTCCGGCGGGCCCTTCAACACCCCCGACCCGTCCACGTTCTTCGGGGGCGACGCCAAGGGCTACACCGACTACCCCGCGCTGCACACGGTCTGACGGGAGCCGCCCCGGGGGGAAGCCCTCGGGGCGCGGCGGGACGGCCCGCGTGCCGGGCCGTCCCCACGGCGGTGCGGTGGGGGCCGTCCCCACGGTCGTGCGGCGCGGGACCGGCCGGCCGGGATAGCCGTAAAGACCCCGTGGCAGACTGCCGCCGTGGACGACGACACGACGCGGGGCGCGACGCGAGGTACGACGGACGGCATACGGATCAGGCCGGGCGGCCCGGCGGACGCGCCGGCCATCCTGGACATGCTCGACTCCGCCGTGGCCTGGATGAACGCCCGCGGCAACACCGAGCAGTGGGGCACGACCCCGTACTCGCGGATTCCCGGCGGCACCGAGCGCGTCGAGCGCTACACCACCCTGAACCAGCCGTACGTCGCCGAACTGGACGGCGTACCCGCCGGAGCCCTGGTGCTGGACTCCGGACCGAGCCCGCAGATGCCCATCGCGGCCGCCGGGGAGCCCGAGCGGTACGTACGCCTCCTGGTCACCGACCGGCGGCACGCGGGTCTGGGCATCGGGGCGGCCCTGCTGGCCCACGCCGTGGAGGAGGCCCGGCGGGCCGGTGTCGGCCTGCTGCGCGTCGACTGCTGGGCGGGCGGCGGAGGCGGGCTGGTCGCTTACTACGAACGCAACGGCTTCGAGCCCACCGACACCTTCCTGTCCGGCACCTGGCCGGGCCAGGTGCTGGCCCGGCGGGTCGACTGAGACGGTCCGCCGGGCGGGTTCCCCCGCCCCCGCCGACGCCGACTGCTACAGGGGTGCGCCGTGCCACCTCCACGAGGTGACACGGTCGCGGCCCGGCAGGTCGGCGCGGCCGGTGGACCAGAGCAGCACGGCCCACCGGTCCCCGTCGTCCGGGGCGTCGGGGAAGAGCCGGGCGAGCACCCGGTCGCAGAGGTCCAGGGGCGGGGACCAGGCGAGCGACAGACCTGCGGCGACGTCGTGGGTGTGCACCAGCGTCTCGACGACGCCCATCGCGGCGAAGCCCTCCGGGTCGGAGAGCCCGAACACGTGGTGGGAGCGCACGTCGGACGGGGTCGTCCGCACCATCGCGCTGAGCAGCGCGCCGCTCGCCTCCAGCGTCGCGAGCAGCCCGGCGGTGCCCGCCTCCGGGTTCGCGAACACCGAGTTCCTGGGACCGCCGTCGCGCACGGACCCGTAGCGGTAGGGCACTTCGCGGTCCTGCGGAGGCGTGCGCCCGCCCAGTTGGACGGCGTACGCGAACAGGTCGTCGCTCAGATGCTCCACGGTCTCCCAGCAGTCCCACTCCAGCGTTCCCGCCGGAACGCGCCAGTCGTCCGCGGGGGACAGAGCGAGGGTGTCGGCCGCCAGCCGCACCGCCAGCGTCACGTCGTCGGCGGTGACCGGCGGCCGGGCTCCCGTCAGCGCGGCGCGTTCCGGCGCACCGAGCTCCACACAGAACTCGTTGCCCTCCGGGTCGGCCAGTGTCGCCCAGCCCCTGCCGTCGGGCCTGCGATGGTCGCCCACGAGCGTGGCCCCCAGCGCCAGAAGCCGTTCGACCTCCTCGTCGCGGGTCCGGCCCTCGGGGCGCAGATCGAGGTGGACGCGGTTCTTCGTGCTCTTCGGCTCGGGCACCGTGATGAACAGCAGTGCGGCCCCCGGCGTCTCGACGAGCGCCTCGGGGTCTCCGGGCTCGTCGTCGTCGGACACGGAGGAACCGAGCACCGTGGCCCAGAAACCGGCGAGCTTGTAGGCGTCGGCACAGTCGACGGTGATGTGCTGTACGAGTGAGGTCATGGGCCCACCCTCTCCGGCACCGGGCGCCCCGGTCCAGCGAGTTGAACGCGCCGCGACCCGGAGGGCCGGCGGGCGCCGTCGGGGCGGGACGCACGGCGGAGGGGCGGGACGCATACGGTGCGTCCCGCCCCTCCGGAGCGTCCTGCCGTCTACCTCACCGGGGTGAAGTCGCGCGCCCCGATGAACTCGGGCCGGCGGATCGGAGCCGCGAACGGCTCCTGCGCGGTGTTCTCCACGCTGTTGAACACGATGAAGACGTTGCTGCGGGCGTACGGGGTGATGTTGTCCCCCGAACCGTGCATGCAGTTGCAGTCGAACCAGGTCGCCGAACCGGCCTTGCCCGTGAAGAGCTTGATGCCGTGCCGGTCGGCCAGCTTCGTCAGCGATTCGTCGGACGGGATACCGGCGTCCTGCATCTGCAGGGACTTCTTGTAGTTGTCCTTCGGCGTCTCGCCCGCACAGCCGACGAACGACTTGTGGGAGCCGGGCATGATCATCAGCCCGCCGTTGGTGTCGAAGTTCTCGGTCAGCGCGATCGAGACGGACACGGTCCGCATGTTCGGCAGGCCGTCCTCGGCGTGCCAGGTCTCGAAGTCCGAGTGCCAGTAGAAGCCCGACGCCCCGAAGCCCGGCTTGACGTTGATCCGCGACTGGTGGACGTACACGTCGGAACCGAGGATCTGACGGGCCCGGCCCACCACGCGCTCATCACTGACGAGCTTCGCGAAGACCTCGCTGAGCTTGTGCACCTCGAACACCGACCGCACGCTCTGCGACTTCGGCTCGATGATCGAGCGCTCGTCGGCGCGGACCGCCGGGTCGGAGATGAGACGCTCCAGCTCCGCCTGGTAGACGCCCAGTTCTCCGGGGGTGACGATCTGGTCGACGGTGAGGAACCCGTTCTCCTCGAAGCCCTGGAGGTCCTTGGCGGAGACGGGCCCCGGCGCGCCCGGCGCGGACCAGATGACCGGGTCCTGGCGGGGAGTGGTCATCTCGGCGGCGCCCCGCGAGGGGTACAGGTCGGTGCGTACGTCGGTGGTCATGGTTCAGCCCTCCTCTGTCAGCAGCGGGTATACACCGTTCTCGTCGTGGTCCTCCCGTCCCGTGACGGGCGGGTTGAAGACGCACACGCAGCGGAAGTCGGTCTTGGGCCGCAGCGTGTGGCGCTCGTGTCCGTCCAGCAGGTACATCGTCCCGGGGGAGATCCAGTGCGTCTCGCCGGTCTCCTCGTTGGTGAGCTCGGCCTCGCCCTCGGTGCACAGAACGGCCTCGATGTGGTTCGCGTACCACATCGACGTCTCCGTGCCGGCGTACAGCACGGTCTCGTGCAGCGAGAAGCCGACCTTCTCCTTGGCGAGCACGATGCGCTTGCTCTCCCAGGTGCCGGAGGCGGACTTGATGTGCCGGTCGGTGTTCTCGATGTCGCTGAAAGATCGGACGATCACGGTGGGATGGTGCCTTTCTCTTCTGTCCTGCTCAGTGGGTGCCTTCCGCTGGGGCGTGTACCCCGCTCAGGCGGTCTCACGGACGGACCGGGCCAGTGTGCGCAGGCCCTCGTCCAGCTCCTCGGGGGTGATGGTGAGCGGCGGCAGCAGCTTCACGACCTCGGACTGCGGGCCGGACGTCTCCAGCAGCAGGCCCAGCTCGAACGCGCGGCCGCATACGGCGGAGGCACGCGCGGGGTCGGTGAACTCCAGGCCCCAGACCAGGCCGCGGCCGCGGAACTGCGCGGTCTCGTCCTCGCCGCAGATGGCGAGCAGCGTCTGCTCCACCTGCTGGCCACGGGCCAGGGTCTGCTTCTCCATCTGCCCGTCGGCCCAGTAGGCGTCGAGCGTGGCGGCGGCGGTGACGAAGGCCGGGTTGTTGCCGCGGAACGTGCCGTTGTGCTCGCCCGGCTCCCAGATGTCCAGCTCGCCCTTGAAGAGGCAGAGCGACATGGGAAGGCCGTAGCCGCTGATCGACTTCGAGAGCGTGACGATGTCCGGGACGATGCCGGCCTCCTCGAAGGAGAAGAAGCCGCCGGTCCGGCCGCAGCCCATCTGGATGTCGTCGACGATCAGGAGCATGTCCTGGCGGTGGCAGAGGTCCTGGAGCGCGCGGAGCCACTCGGCGCGGGCGACGTTGATGCCGCCCTCGCCCTGCACGGTCTCCACGATCACGGCGGCGGGCTTGTTCAGCCCGGAACCCTGGTCCTCCAGAAGACGCTCGAACCAGAGGAAGTCGGGCACCTGGCCGTCGAAGTAGTTGTCGAACGGCATCGGGGTGCCGTGGACCAGCGGGATGCCGGCCCCGGCGCGCTTGAAGGCGTTGCCGGTCACGGCGAGCGAACCGAGCGACATGCCGTGGAAGGCGTTGGTGAAGGACACGACGGACTCGCGGCCCTTGACCTTGCGGGCGAGCTTCAGCGCCGACTCGACGGCGTTCGTGCCGGTCGGGCCGGGGAACATCACCTTGTAGGGCAGGTCGCGGGGGCGCAGGATGACGTTCTCGAACGTCTCCAGGAAGGCCCGTTTGGCCGTCGTCGCCATGTCCAGGCCGTGGGTGATGCCGTCGCGCTCGATGTAGTCGATCAGCGCGCGTTTCAGCACCGGGTTGTTGTGGCCGTAGTTGAGCGATCCTGCACCGGCGAAGAAGTCCAGGTAGGAGTGGCCGTCCTCGTCCGTGAGCCGGGCGCCCTGCGCGCGGTCGAAGACCGCGGGCCAGCTGCGGCAGTAACTGCGTACTTCCGACTCAAGGCTCTCGAAGACACTCAGTGCGGGCGGGGTGATGGTCACAGCGGATCTCCTGCTCGAGGGGGGTTGTGACGGGCGGCGGGTCGGGCATGCCCCGGGAAGCCGCGCCCGGGCGGGGCGCGGAGGGGCGTACGGACGCCCTAGAAGGGGCCGATGCGGTACAGCACTTCCGGCAGGTGCGTTCCCTCGGGGAACAGCGTGCCGTCGAAGAGCACCTCGTGCTCCACGGGCACGTCGTGCCGCTGGGCGAAGGAGGTGAACAGCCGGTCGGAGGCGGCGTTGTCCGGCGTGATGGTCGTCTCGACCGAGGCGAGACCCTGCTCGGAGGCCACCCGGGCGGTCAGCGCGTCCAGCAGCGTCGCCGCCAGTCCCTTGCCGCGGTGGGCGCTGTCGACGGCCACCTGCCAGACGACGAGCGTCTCGGGGCGGTCGGGACGGATGTACCCGGTCACGAAGGCGATCGGGTCGCCGTTCTCGTCGCGGGCGACCACGGAGGTCGCCGCGAAGTCACGGCACCACAGCAGGTAGCTGTACGAGGAGTTCAGGTCGAGAACCTCGGAGTCGCGGGCGATGCGCCAGATCGCGGCTCCGTCCTCCACTCGTGGGGTGTCGATTCTGAGGAATTCGCTTCGGGCACGGGCAAAATCTGCTGGTGCGGCGGTCATGCGAATTGAATTTACCCAGCAAAAATCAAAATTGCATCGCCGGAAGGGGTTGGGTCAGCAGGGAGGCTGTGTTATCACCCAGGCGCGGACCGCCGTGGATTGGGTGAAAATTTGAATGCATTTGTCCTAAATTTATCGGTCATAACGGAACTGGTGTGGGGTCGGTCACATCGTTGTAACCCCCATGACACGCGGCCGGATCGCATGGTTCCACCCTGTACGAACTCCCGCGTTTAGGAATGCGAGGAGCGGGAAGACGAATGCGGGGAGCTGCTCCGGAAAAAGCAGCTCCCCTTTCATCTGGGTCAATTGGGCCGAACGGGTGACCCGGTGCAATTCATTCGCCGGGCCAGGTTTCCTTCACGGCTTCGCGGGCAGCATCCAGGTCGGTCTTCCGGCCCGCGTCCGCCAGCGCGTCGCCCAGGGCGGCCAGCGAGGACACCACCGCGTCGCGGGTCGCCTCCGCGCCGTAGTGATTGACCCGGACCATCTCCTTGGCCAGGGCCCCGCCGCCCGCGATCAGAGGCAGCGACGGGTCGGCCGCCAGGGCCCGGGCGACCAGCGCCGAGGCGTCCACCCCCGCCGGGGTGCGCAGGGTCGTGGCCACCGGCGCCGCGTCCCGGGCGTCATGGACGTAGGGCTCCAGCCCGCCGCCGAGCGCCGTGGCGCCCGCGCGGGTCGCCGCCGCCGCGGAGGCGTGCCGGGCGGTCACGGTGTCCAGACCCTCCGCCTCGATCCGCTCCAGACAGGCCTCCAGCGCGAGCATCTCCAGCTGCGCGGGGGCGTGCGGCAGCGCCGTGCGGCCGCCGTCGATCCAGCGCGCCTTCCAGTCGAGCAGCGAGAGGTAGGACTGACGCGGAGCCCGCGGGTTCGCGGCCATCCGCTCCCAGGCCCGAGCGCTCACGGACACGGCGGAGACGCCGGCCGGCCCGCCCATCGCCTTCTGCGCGCCGATGACGCACAGGTCCACGCCCCAGGCGTCCGGCAGCAGCGGCTCGGCGCCGACCGACGCGACGGCGTCCAGCATGAACAGCGCGCCGTGCGCGCGGACGGCCTCACCGATCTCGGCGACCGGATTGGTGTTCCCGGTCGCCGCCTCGGCGTGCACCAGCGACACGAAGTCGATCTCCGGGTGCTCTGCCAGCGCCCGCTCGACCTGCTCCGCGGTGACCGCGGAGTGGAAGGGGACCGCGAGGTCGACGACCTCGGCCCCGCAGTCGCGCAGCCAGTTGCCGAAGGTCTGGCCGTACGGACCCGTGACGACGTTCAGCGCGGTCGAGCCGGGACGGGCGCCGCCCCGGATGCAGCCCTCGAGGGGCAGCAGTGCCTCGCCCTGCATGATGACGACGTCCTGCTCGGTGTCGAGGAGGCCGGCCACCCGCCGCTCGATCTCCGCGAAACGTGAGGCGGTGAGCGGGGCGAGGTCGAGGAACGGGTGCGTCACGGTGGTGCTCTCTTCGGGTCGGCCGGTGCGCGGTGGGCGCCTGCGTCGAGGGTACCCAGCACCTCCCCGGGCCCCGTCGGGACCGCCTCGTACAGTGCTGTGCATGAGTGATCACGAGGTGGCGCCGGTGCTGCGGATCGAGGGGCGGGTGCTCGTCGGGCCCGACGAGGTGAGGGACGGGCTCTGGGCCGTCGACGGGCGCGTCACCTACGAGCGGCCGCCCGGCGCGGACGACGCCGTGACCCTCACCGGGTGGGCGCTTCCCGGACTGGTCGACGCGCACTGCCACGTCGGCCTCGACCACCAGGGGCCGGTCGACGCGGCGACCAGCGAGAAGCAGGCCCTCACCGACCGGGAGGCCGGCACGCTGCTCATCCGGGACGCGGGGTCGCCCTCCGACACCCGGTGGGTGGACGAGCGCGAGGACCTCCCGAAGATCATCCGGGCGGGCCGGCACATCGCCAGGACCCGCCGCTACATCCGCAACTTCGCCCACGAGATCGAGCCGGGCGATCTGGTCGCCTACGTCGCCCGGGAGGCGCGGCGCGGCGACGGCTGGGTGAAACTCGTGGGCGACTGGATCGACCGGGACGCCGGGGACCTGACGGCGTGCTGGCCCCGCGGGGAGGTCGAGGCCGCGATCGCCGAAGCGCACCGGCTCGGTGCCAGGGTCACCGCGCACTGCTTCGCCGAGGCGGCCCTGCGCGATCTGGTGGAGGCCGGCATCGACTGCATCGAGCACGCGACCGGGCTGACCGAGGACACCGTGCCGCTCTTCGCCGAGCGGGGTGTGGCGATCGTCCCCACGCTGGTCAACATCGCCACGTTCCCGGATCTCGCGGCAGGCGGTGAGGCCAAGTTCCCGCGCTGGTCCGCGCACATGCGCCGGCTCCACGCGAACCGCTACGAGACCGTGCGCGCGGCGTACGACGCGGGCATCCCGGTGTTCGCGGGTACGGACGCCGGCGGCTCGCTGGCCCACGGGCTGATCGCGGACGAGATCGCCGAGCTGGTGAAGGCCGGCATCCCGCCCGTGGACGCCCTGTCCGCCACGGCGTGGGGCGCACGGCGGTGGCTCGGGCGCCCGGTGCTGGAGGAGGGCGCCCCCGCCGACCTGGTGCTGTACGACGAGGATCCGAGGCAGGACGTGCGGGTGCTGGCGGCCCCCCGCCGGGTGGTGCTCAATGGCAGGGTGACGGGCTGACGCGCGTTGACCCCGAGCGGGGCGCCGTGTTGACCAGCAGTGACCCCCGGTCCCGCTGCTCGTTGAGTCACCTGTTTCTCGTGGTCCGCGGGTGGGGTGGCGGGCCGCCCGGGCCGTCGGAAGGGTGACGGCAGGGAACTTCTGTGCCGCTGGATTCGAATGCGCACGCGGAAACCCCCCTTTGGAGTGAACGGGCTTTAGGTATCCGCCAGTTCACTCTCCGTGCGTAAAGATTCACGGAGTCGAGGCCACCGGTGCCCGCGATGTCCCCCATTGGACGGCGCCGGCGGCTCCATGTCTCATGTGGGGGTTCCACCATCTTGAACAGCAACACCTTCCGCCTGGCCGCCCTGGCCGTCGCCGCGGCTCCCGTCGCCCTGCTCGTCGCCGTCCCCGCGCACGCAGCCACCGCGACCGCCCCGGCCACACCGGGAGGCGGCCACGGAAAGGCGAGCGCGGTCGTGCTGCGCGCCGGGCTGGACGTCTCGCTCGTGAACAAGGTCCACGTACCGCTGCGGACCTCCCTCAACGAGGTGCACGCACCGGCGAGCGCCGGGAGGACGGCGCTCAGCGTGGAGCTCGACGGTGCGGAGAGGGGCCGCCCCATCCACCTGCTGAAGGCGGACGTGGCCACGGCGGACGCCACGGTGGACCGGCGCGGGGCCCAGGGGTCCGCGAACATCGCCAAGGCCCGTGTCCATCTGCCCGGGCTGCCGCTGCTGTCGCTGATCGAGGTCGAGAAGGTCACCTCGGAGGCGACCTGCAAGGCGGGCGGGAAGCCGGTCGCGGAGTCCAACGTCCTCGGGCACGTCTCCGTGCTCGGCAAGCGGATCCGGCTCACCTCGGGAGGCACCACGGAGGTCGCGGTGCCGGGGGTCGGCAAGGTGACGCTCGACCTGTCGAAGACCACGACCACCTCCCGGACGGCGGCCGCGACCGCGCTGAGCCTGCGGGTCTCGGTGAACCCGATGAAGCTGAACGTCGCCGAGGTCGAGGGGGAGGTCACGCTCGCCGAGGCGACGTGCGAGACGCCCAGGGGCGGCGGGTCGCACGGCGGGGGACAGCACAACGGGGGACAGCACAACGGGGGTTCCGGCAACGGAGGTTCCGAGGACGGAGGCTCGGGGAACGGCGGAGGCGACGGGGGTGAGGACGGAGGATCCGGCGGCACCGCCGGTTCGACGGGCGGATCGACGGATGGCTCGACCAGCGGCTCCACGAGCGGCTCGACGGGCGGCTCCACGGGCGGCGACGGCGGCTCGGGTGACACGGAGGGCGCGGGTGACACCGGTGGCACGGGAGGGAACGGCACGGGCGGCAAGGCGGACCCGGTCGACGTGAAGCCGCAGACCGGCACCGGCCCGGCCCGGGCGGGCGGCACCGGCGACCTCGCGGAGACCGGCTCCAGTTCCTCGACTCCGTACATCGCGGGCGGTGCCGCCGTCCTGCTGGCCGTCGGGGCCGGTGCCACCGTGATCGCGCGCAGGCGTACCCAGGGCTGACCGGTCCCCGGGGGAGAGCGGTGTCCGCGTGACGGAACACCGCTCTCTCCCGCGGGGCGGCCGTCAGCCCGCGGCTCTTCGCGGCAGGCCCTGCAGGGCCAGGTCGAGGGCCTGAAGGAACCGGTTGGTCGTCACGCGGTCGCGTACGGCGAGGCGCAGCCACTCGCTGCCCAGTCCGGGGAACGTGTCCCCGCGCCGCGCGGCGAAGCCCCGCGAGCGCAGCAGCTCACGCACCTCGTCCGCGCGCTCCAGCCGCAGCAGCACGAAGGGCCCGGCGGCCGGTTCCACGACCGTCACCTCGCCGAACTCCGCCAGCCCGGCCAGCAGATGCGCCCGGTCCACCGTGATCCGGTCCGCCGCGTCCGCCGCCTCGACCAGGGCGCGCGGGTCCATGCACGCCTCCGCGGCGGCCAGCGCCGGCGAGGAGACCGGCCACAGCGGCTGGGCCTCCTGCAGCAGCGCCGTCGTCGCGGGATCCGCCAGCACGTAACCGATCCGCAGACCCGCCAGGCCCCACGTCTTGGTGAGGCTTCGCAGCACGACGAGGCCGGGGACGTCCTGACGCGCGCACAGGGCCTCCCGCTCACCCGGCACGACGTCCATGAACGCCTCGTCGACCACCAGCGTCCGCCCGGGCCGCGCCAGTTCCTCGAGCACGGCGGCGGGATGGAGCACGGAGGTCGGGTTCGTCGGATTGCCGATCACCACCAGGTCCGCTTCCTCGGGCACGTCCGCCGGATCGAGCCGGAAGCCGTCCTCCGGGCGCAGCAGCACCCGCCCCACCTCGTGACCCGCCGCGCGCAGGGCCGCCTCGGGCTCCGTGAACTGCGGGTGCACCACGACCGGCCGGCGGGCCGGCAGGGCCCGGGCGATCAGCACGAACGCCTCGGCGGCCCCCGCGGTGAGCAGGACCCGCTCCTCGGGCAGACCGTGGCGCGCGGCGACCGCCGCACGGGCCTGCCGCCCGTCCGGATAGGCGGCCAGATCGCCCAGCGACGCGGCGATGCGTTCGCGCAGCCAGTCGGGGGGCGTGCCGGTCCGTACGTTCACGGCCAGGTCGGTCAGATCCAGGCCGCGTATCTCCGCGTCACCGTGGTGCCTCAGGTCGGGCCCGGTGTTCTCGACGTGCTTCGTGGGGGGGAGCATGGCAGCCATGGTGGACGGCCGGGCGCCATTCGTCGATGCCCGGGTTCCGGACATCGGGTTCCGGCGGGCCACCGCACAGGTCACCGACGCCGACTTCCGCTTCGGGACGAGCAGTTCACCGGCCGTCATGAGGGCCGCGGCCTCGGCGACCGACGCGGTGGCCACGGCGGAGCGCGGTACGGCCGAGGGGTTGGGCACCACGACCGCGGCCAGCTCACGGGCCGTGTACGACCGCAGCGGCACCCCCAGCCGCGCCGCCGCTCCGGCGATGCCCGCGTCGGCGGCTCTGGAGTCCAGCGTCGCCAGCTCGACCACGTCCTCGGCCGCGAGACCGGCCGCCTCCAGCGTCCGGCGGATCAGCCCGATCACCTCGTCCGCGGGAGCGCCCCTGCGGGCACCGACACCCACGACGAGCGCGGACCGGGTCATCGGAGGGTGTCCTTCCCGGGAGACACGGGTGAGGGCAGCCTGAGGTGCGGAGGGCGGGGTCGATCCGCTAGCAAGGGCCCATGGCGGTATTCGTCGCGCTCGGCGCGTTCCTCATGACCCTGGTGGGCGGCTGGGTCGCGCAGCGCGTCAGCGACCGCCGGCACCTCGTGCTCGGATTCGCGGGCGGGCTGATGCTGGGCGTCGTGGGACTCGATCTGCTGCCCGAGGCGATCGAGGCCGCGGGGGAGCACGTCTTCGGGGTCCCCGCCGCGCTCCTGCTCTTCGTGGGCGGCTTCCTGACGGCCCATGTGGTCGAGCGGTCCCTGGCCGTACGCCAGGCGGCACACGGGGCGAGCGAGCATCGCGTGCCGCAGGTGGGCCTCACGGCGGCCGCCGCGCTGGTGGGCCACAGCCTGATGGACGGCATCGCGCTCGGCGCCGCCTTCCAGATCGGCGGGGGGATCGGGGCGGCCGTCGCACTCGCGGTCATCACCCACGACTTCGCCGACGGATTCAACACGTACACGATCACCAGCCTCTACGGGAACGCCCGCCGCAAGGCCCTCGTGATGCTGTTCGCGGACGCCGCGGCCCCGATCCTGGGGGCCGCGACCACCTTGCTGTTCACCCTTCCGGCGGAACTGCTCGGCTGTTATCTCGGCTTCTTCGGCGGAGTGCTCCTCTACCTCGCCGCGGCCGAGATCCTTCCCGAGGCGCACCACGACCACCCGGCGCGCTCCACGCTGCTGTGCACCGTGGCGGGAGTGGGCTTCATCTGGCTGGTGGTCGGCATCGCGGAGTGACCCCGCCCGCCGCCGCGCAGCCACGACCGCTCCCCGGCGTGACCGCGCGGGGCTCACCCCCCGCACCGCTCCCTGGCGTGACCGCGCCGGGCTCACCCCCCGCACCGCTCCACGAAACGCCGGGCCACGGCGGGCTCCGCCGCCCAGTGCGTGTGGAGGTAGCTCGCGTGCACGCCGCCCTGCACGAAGCCCTCGACGCGCCGCTCCGGCTGGAGCAGCCCCCAGGCCGGGGTCTCCCCGGACCCGGGCTCCAACACCGTCCGGTGGAACTCGTGGCCCCGCATCCGGGTTCCGGCTGCGGCCAGCACGCTGTCGGACACCGCGACCGCCTGCCGGTAGCCGAGCGTGAGCCGCTCGGACATCCGGGCCGAGGCGTCCAGCACCCCGCACATCGGGCGCCCGTCCAGTTCCCGGGCGAGATAGAGCAGGCCCGCGCACTCGGCGGCCACGGGGGCGCCGGACGCGGCGAGCGCGGTGACCGCCCGGCGCAGCGGCTCGTTGGCCGACAGCTCCGGTGCGTACATCTCGGGGAAGCCGCCCCCGACGACCAGCCCCGCCGTGCCCGCGGGCAGCTTCTCGTCGTGCAGGGGATCGAAGACGACGACGTCGGCACCGGCGGCATCGAGCAGTTCGGCGTGCTCCGCGTAGGCGAACGTGAACGCCGCCCCGCCCGCGACGGCCACCACGGGCCGGACGGGCGGCACCGGATGCCGTTCGGGCTCCCACGCCCCGCCGGGCAGCGCGGGCGCCGTACGGGCCAGCGCCATCAGGGCGTCCAGGTCGCAGCCCTCGCGCACCCGCTCGCCCATCGCCCGTACGGCGTCGAGCGCGTCGGTCCGGCGCTCGGCCACCGGGACGAGCCCCAGGTGGCGGGACGGCGTCGCCACCTGCGGAGCCCGCCGCAGTACTCCGAGCACCGGCAGCCCCGACTCGTCGAGCGCCTCGCGCAGCAGCGCCTCGTGACGGTCGGACGCCACCTTGTTGAGGATCACCCCGCCGATCCGCACCTCCGGGTCCCAGGAGGCGAAACCGTGGACCAGGGCGGCGACGGAGCGGGACTGCGAGGACGCGTCGACGACCAGGACGACGGGTGCCCGCAGGAGTTTGGACACCTGGGCGGTCGAGGCCAGCTCGCCCTGCCCGGACGCCCCGTCGTACAGCCCCATCACGCCTTCGACCACGGCCAGGTCGCAGCCGCTCGCCCCGTGGGCGAACAGCGGGCCGATCAGATCCGGTCCGCACATGTAGGCGTCGAGGTTGCGCCCCGGGCGGCCGGTCGCCAGCGCGTGGTAGCCGGGATCGATGTAGTCGGGCCCCACCTTGTGCGGGGACACGGCGAGACCGCGCTCCGCGAAGGCGGCCATCAGGCCCGTGGCGACCGTGGTCTTGCCGCTGCCCGAAGCGGGCGCGGCTATGACCAGACGAGGAACACTCACCACTCGATGCCTCTCTGGCCCTTCTGGCCGGCGTCCATCGGGTGCTTGACCTTCGACATGTCGGTCACCAGGTCGGCGGCCTCGATCAGCTTCTGCGGGGCGTTGCGCCCGGTGATGACCACGTGCTGCGTCCCCGGACGGTCGCGCATCACCTCGACGACCTCGTCGGTGTCGATCCAGCCCCAGTGCATCGGGTAGGCGAACTCGTCGAGCACGTACAGCTTGTACGTCTCGGCGGCCAGGTCGCGCTTGACCTGCTCCCAGCCCTCGCGGGCCTTCTCCTCGTTGTCCAGCTGATTGTCCCGCTGGACCCACGACCAGCCCTCGCCCATCTTGTGCCAGTCGACGCTGCCGCCCTCGCCGCTCGCCCCGAGCACCTTCAGCGCGTTCTCCTCGCCGACCTTCCACTTCGCCGACTTCACGAACTGGAACACCCCGATCGGCCAGCCCTGGTTCCACGCCCGCAGCGCCAGCCCGAAGGCGGCGGTCGACTTGCCCTTGCCGACGCCCGTGTGGACGAACAGCAGCGGGCGGTTGCGCCGCTGACGAGTCGTCAGTCCGTCGTCCGGTACCGATACCGGCTGTCCCTGTGGCATTACGCGGCCCTCCCGGCAGCAGTGATGTCCTTGACCAGCCCGGCGATCGAGTCGGCCCGCAGCTCGTCGAGCGTGACCGCGCTGCCTCCCAGATCCCGGGCGAGCTGTGCGGCGAGACCGAGGCGCACGAACCCCGACTCGCAGTCCACGACGACCGACGCGGTGCCCTCGGAGGCGTGCAGTCTTCCGGCCCGCGCCGCCAGTCCCAGCGGGTCGACGCCGCCGGTCGCCCGGCCGTCCGTGACCACGACGAGCAGCGGCCGCCGCGACGGGTCGCGCAGCCGCTCCACCCGCAGCACGTCGTGCGCCTTGAGCAGACCGGCGGCCAGCGGGGTGCGCCCGCCGGTCGGCAGCGACTCCAGCCGCGCGGCCGCCGCGTCCACCGACGAGGTCGGCGGCAGCGCCACCTCGGCGTCCCTGCCCCGGAAGGTGACCAGGCCGACCTTGTCCCGGCGCTGGTAGGCGTCCAGCAGCAGCGACATCACCGCGCCCTTCACGGCGCCCATCCGCTGCCGGGCCGCCATCGATCCGGAGGCGTCCACGACGAAGAGGACGAGATTGCCCTCCCGGCCCTCCCGCGTCGCCTGCCGCAGATCGTCCCGCCGTACGACGAGACCGCGCCCCGAGCGGCCCCGCGCCCGCTGGTGCGGGGCGGCCGCCTGCACGGTCGCCGCCAGGTGCAGTTTCGTCAGCGCGCCTTCGGGCCGTCGCGACCCCGTGGTCCGCCCGTGCTCGGTGCGCGCCCGGGAACGCCGCCCGGCCGCGCCCTCGCCCAGTCCGGGAACGCTCAGCATCTTCGTGCGGAACGGCTCGCCCGACCGCACCGGCCGCTGCTCCCCGGCACCGCCGGCGGGCGCGGGCGCGGGCGCGTCGCCGCTCCCCGCCTGCTCCGGGCCGGGCGCGTCGGAGGGGTCGGAGCCGCGGTCGGCGCCCCCGTCGTCCGGGCCGGAGCCGTCGGGACCGCCGCCCTGCGGAGGCACCCCGCCGCCGGGACCGTCCGGGTCCGGCTCGTCGTCGCTCCCGCCCCGGTCGTCCTTCGCGTCCTCGAGGGCGTCGTCCAGCTTGTCCTCGTCCAGTCCCGGCGCGTCGAACGGATTGCGCCGCCGCCGGTGGGGGAGCGCCAGCAGCGCGGCCTGACGCACGTCGTCGGCCACGACCTCCTCGCGGCCGGCCCACGCCGCCAGCGCGGTCGCCGTACGGGCCATGACGATGTCGGCGCGCATCCCGTCCACCTCGAACGCCGCGCACGTCGCCGCGATCTGACGCAGTGCGCCGTCCCCGAGCACCACCCGGGGAAGCAGGGCGCGCGCGGCGACGATCCGCTCCCGCAGGGCGTTCTCCTCGCCGGCCCACCGCTCGGCGAAGCCCGCCGGGTCGTCGTCGTACGCCAGCCGCCTGCGCACGACCTCGACGCGCACGTCCGTCTCGCGGGACGCGGCCACCTCGACGGTGAGCCCGAAGCGGTCGAGGAGCTGCGGCCGGAGTTCGCCCTCCTCGGGGTTCATCGTGCCGACCAGCAGGAAGCGCGCCGCGTGCCGCACGGACACGCCCTCGCGCTCGACGTACGAGGCGCCCATGGCCGCCGCGTCGAGCAGCAGGTCCACCAGGTGGTCGTGGAGGAGGTTGACCTCGTCCACGTACAGGATCCCGCGGTGCGCGTCGGCGAGCAGGCCCGGCTCGAAGGCCTTCACGCCCTCGGACAGGGCCCGTTCGATGTCGAGCGCCCCGACGAGGCGGTCCTCCGACGCGCCGACGGGCAGCTCCACGGTCCGCGCCGCACGCGCCGCACCGGCCTCCGCGCCGTGCGGGCCGTCGGGACACGCCGGGTCGGGCGCCCCCGGGTCGCACGAGAACCGGCACCCGGCGACCACCGGGACCTCGGGCATGAGCGCGGCGAGCGCGCGCACGGCCGTCGACTTCGCGGTGCCCTTCTCACCCCGGACGAGCACCCCGCCCACGGCGGGACTCACGGCGTTGAGCAGCAGCCCGATCCGTAGATCGTCCTGCCCGACGATGGCGGTGAAGGGGTACGGCGTACTCACAGGGCCTCCTCGGTCGCGTGTACTTCGGTCGTTGCTTCCGGCACGGCCGGTGCGCCCTCGCGGACGTCCGGCCCGGTCGCCGGGGTGCGGGCGGGCACCGGCGCGGGCGCTCCCGGCGGCACGAAGGGCAGCCCGGCCGGTGCCCCCTCCTCGATCAGCCGCCACAGGGCGTCCGTGTCCGCGTGCTCCTCGATCAGATCCCCCAGCCGGTCGAGCTGCTCCTCCCGCAGCGCCGCGAAACTCGTGTCCGGGGCCGCGGTGAACCGCCGCCCGGCCGCCCGGGCGACCTCACCCAGGAACGCGCGCCGGAAGGCGTCGCTCTCCAGCGAGCCGTGCCAGTGCGTCCCCCACACCGACCCCACCCGGCAGCCGTCCAGGAAGGGCTCGCCGCCGCGCACGTCGGCGACCCCGTGATGGATCTCGTACCCCTCCACGGGCTCGCCCAGCGCCGACCCGGACGGCCTGCCCAGCACCTTCTCCCGGCCGAAGCGGACCCGCACCGGCAGCAGCCCGAGCCCGTCCACCACGCCGGCCCGCGACTCCACGTCGTCCTCGATGCGCTCGCCCAGCACCTGGAACCCGCCGCAGATCCCCAGCACGGGCCGCCCCTCGGCGGCCCGTCGCAGCAACGCGTCCGCCAGTCCGCGCTCCCGCAGCCACGCCAGCGCCTTCACGGTGCCCCGTGTGCCGGGCACGATCACGAGGTCCGCGTCGGCGAGCTCCTCCGCGCGGTCCACGAACCGCACGACCACACCGGGCTCGGCCGCGAGCGCGTCCACGTCGGTGAAGTTCGACATCAGCGGTACGGCGCACACCGCCACCCGCAGCACGTCCTCACCGTGCGGCGGCGCCACGACCGACTCGCGCACGGTGCCGCGCATCGAGACCCGCAGCCCGTCCTCCTCGTCGATGCCCAGCCCGTGGGCGTACGGCAGCACGCCGAAGGTCCGCCGCCCCGTGAGCCCGTGCAGCATGTCGAGACCGGGCTCCAGCAGCGACACGTCACCGCGGAACTTGTTCACGAGGTAACCGGCGACCAGCGACTGGTCCTCGGCGCTCAGGAGCGCCGTCGTACCGAAGAACGAGGCGAACACACCACCCCGGTCGATGTCCCCGACCACCACCACCGGAAAGCGCGCGGCCCGCGCGATGCCCATGTTGACGATGTCCGTGCGCCGCAGGTTGATCTCGGCGGGGCTGCCCGCCCCCTCGCAGATCACGGCGTCGTACGAGCTCCGCAGCTGCTCCAGGCAGTCCACGACGGTGCCCAGCAGGGCTTCCTGCCGACCGCCGTGGTAGCCGCGGGCGCTCATCTCGCCGACCGGCCGGCCCATCAGGACCACCTGGCTGGAACGGTCGCCGCCCGGTTTCAGCAGCACCGGGTTCATCAGGGCCGACGGCTCCACCCGGGCGGCCTGCGCCTGCATCGCCTGGGCACGGCCGATCTCCGCCCCCTCCCGGGTGACGAAGGAGTTCAGCGACATGTTCTGCGCCTTGAACGGCGCGACCTTCACCCCCCGGCGCACCAGCCACCGGCAGATCCCGGCCGTGACGACGCTCTTGCCCGCGTCCGAGGTGGTCCCGGCCACCAGCAGTCCGCCGCTCATCTGCCCCTCCGTCCCCAGGCCAGCCGCCCCGCCGCACAGACGCCGAGGGCCAGCACACTCACCCGGCGCGACAGCCGCACCGCGCGTTCGATGTCGGCGACCCGCACGTCCCGGCCCGCCTCCCCGTTGAGCACCGGCCGGTGCTCGACCCGCCCGCCGTAGGCCAGGGTCCCGCCCAGACGAACGCCGAGCGCCCCCGCGAACGCGGCCTCCACCGGGCCCGCGTTGGGGCTCGGGTGCTTCCCGGCGTCCGAGCGCCAGGCGCGGACGGCCTGGCGGGGACGGCCGCCCGCGGCCACGGCGAGCGCGGCGGTGAGCCGGGCCCCGGGCCAGCCCGCGAGGTCGTCGAGCCGGGCCGACGCCCAGCCGTAGCGCCCGTAGCGGGGCGACTTGTGCCCCACCATCGCGTCGAGGGTGTTCACGGCCCGGAAGCCGACCAGTCCCGGCACCCCGCCGAGCGCGCCCCACACCAGGGCGCCCACGACGGCGTCGGAGGTGTTCTCGGCGACGGACTCGACGACGGCCCGGGCGATCCGCGGCCCGTCGAGCGCCTGCGGGTCGCGCCCGCACAGGTGCGGCAGCCGCTCCCTGGCGAGCTCGACGTCCCCGGCCTCCAGGGCACCGCCGATGGCCCGGGCCTCGCGGCCCAGCGACGTGCCCCCGACGACGGCCCAGGTGGCGGCGGCGGTCAGTGCCACGGCGGCCGTGGGACGGTTCCGCACGGCGCGGGCCGCCAGCCCGGCGGCGGCCGTGGCCCCGCCCGCGCAGACGAGCGTGTGCAGGGCGCCCCAGCCCCGGTGGTCGTGCCACAGGCGGCTCTCGGCGCCCGCGGCGGCCCGCCCGAAGGCGGCGACGGGGTGGCCGCGCCGGGGGTCACCGAGCAGCAGGTCGCCGATCAGACCGGCGGCGGCGCCGTACGCGAAGATGCGGTCGGCTCGCACGGATCAGAGGTCCGTCGCGCCTCGCAGGGACGTCGTCACGGGTGGTGCGGGCAGGGACGCACGGCGGCCGGGCATGGCAGATGTCCTCACTCAGGGTCCGCGCCCTGGTTCGACGTGACCGGCGACGAGAGTCTCCTGGCTTCCGGATCCGCGGGTCCTCCGGCCTTCCAGCCCGCGGTGGCGGGCCGTGACTTCCGTGTGGAGGACTGCTCCCCGGTGACAGTGGCGGGACCGCGCCGGATTCGCACCGGCTTCCTCTCCTGTCGCCGTAAATGGCTCCGGCAGTCCACCACGCCCCGTGAAGGCCCGTCAACCTGCCGTTGACCTGCGAGGCTTCGGTGTGGCCGGACGCACACCGGGCCGGACACACGCACGGTGTGTCCGGCCCGGAGGGGTGCCCGAGGGGGTCAGGCGACGATCAGGTAGATCCCGTACGCGACCGCCGCCGCGCACACGGCGAAGCAGGCGTAGGCGCCGGTGCGCGCCAGGGCGTGGGAACCGGCGCCGCCCTGGCCCGTCCGCACCTGCTTGGCCAGGCCGGTGATGCCGAGGGTGAAGAGGCCGACGAGCGCGACGGTGACCACGAGGCTGATCCCGAAGACGGAGGCGAGAGCCGCCCAGTCGATTTTCATGCGGATGCGTCCTTACACCGTGGCCGGCCGGGCCGGGTCGGCCTGGGTGTCCGGGGCGGGGATGGTGGTCTTGAGTTCCGGGACGGGCACACCCGCGGGCGGCGGGGTGACGGCCGCGATGGCCGTCGTGACGACACCGGCGGGCTCCTCGGCGGCCCCGTCGGCCGCGTTGACGTTGGTGTGGTCGACCGGCTTGCGCCGCGAGAGCATCCAGATCGCGCCGGAGCCCGCGACCAGCAGGGCGGCCGTCACGGCGACTCCCCAGGAGCCCTGCTTGGTCAGCAGCTCGGCGCCCGCGCCGACGAGACCGGCGGCCGGCAGGGTCAGGCCCCAGGCGACGAACATCCGGGTGGCGGTGGACCAGCGGACCACGCCCCCCTTGCGTCCGAGCCCGGCGCCCATGACCGCACCGGAGACGGACTGCGTGGTGGAGAGGGAGAACCCGAGGTGCGAGGAGGCCAGGATGACCGTGGCGGCGCTGGTCTGGGCGGCGAAGCCCTGGGGCGGACGGAGCTGGGTGAGTCCGCTGCCCATGGTGCGGATGATGCGCCAGCCGCCGAGGTAGGTGCCGAGGGCGATGGCGACGCCGGCCGCGGTGATGACCCAGACCGGGGGGTTGGAACCGGGGGCGAGGACGCCGCCGGTGACCAGGGCCAGGGTGATGATGCCCATGGTCTTCTGCGCGTCGTTGGTGCCGTGGGCGAGCGAGACCAGACCGGCGGAGGCGATCTGCCCGGCGCGGTAGCCCTTGGCGGTCGACTTCAGCTGCGCCTCGTCGGTGATCTTCCGGTTGAGGCGGTACGTCAGCTTCGTCGCCAGCAGTGCGGCGATACCGGCGACGAGCGGCGCGGCGACCGCGGGCAGCAGGACCTTCGTGACGACGGTTCCGCCGTTGATCGAGGACCAGCCGGCCGACGTCACCGCGGCGCCGATGAGGCCGCCGAAGAGTGCGTGGGAGGAACTGGAGGGCAGGCCGACCAGCCAGGTCAGCAGATTCCACAGGATCGCGCCGACGAGCGCGGCGAAGATGACCTCGGTTCTGAGGCCGTCCTCGCTGACGATCCCGCCGGAGATGGTCTTGGCGACCTCCACCGAGAGGAACGCGCCGACGAGATTGAGAACGGCGGACATGGCCACCGCTGTCTTGGGCTTGAGGGCGCCGGTCGAGATGGTCGTGGCCATCGCGTTGGCGGTGTCGTGGAAACCGTTCGTGAAATCGAACACGAGAGCTGTCACGATCACAATCGCGAGCAGCAGCGTGATGTGTTCCATTTACCCAGGCAATCGTTCGACGTCATTGGCACGTGGAACGTAAGCAACCTTGGTGAACGGAAGGTGAACTGGGCAGGGCGGCATGGTGACCCCAAACGTTCGTGGCGGTTCCGCTTGTATGCGGACGGGGTGGGGCGGACGGTCGCGGCCGGTGCGGCGCATGGCCTCCGGTCGGCCCGGAGGGTCCCGTAACACCCTATTTGCCCGAAGAGGAGACATCGGTCACGCGCGCCGTGGCGGCCCTAGGATCTGCGCATGGACGACGGGCACCGGGACACGATCGGACAGGCGTGGGAGAGCCTCGTCGCGACGGCGCGCAGGACGGCCGCCGAAGGGCTGGTCGTCGGCACCTCGGGCAACGTCTCGGCCCGGGTCGGCGACCTCGTGCTGGTCACCCCCAGCGGGGTGCCCTACGACCGGCTGGGACCGGGGGACACGGTCGGGGTCGACCTCGCGGGGCGCCAGGTGCTGGGGGACCTCGTCCCGACCAGCGAACTCCCCCTGCACCTCGCCGTGTACCGCGAGACCTCCGCGGCCGCCGTCGTCCACACCCACGCCGTGCACGCGACCGCCGTCTCCACGCTCGTCGACGAGGTGCCCCTGGCCCACTACGCCGCGGCCATGCTCGGCGGGCCGGTCCGCACCGCCCCGTACGCGCGCTACGGCACGCCGGAACTGGCCGGCCACATGCTCGACGCCCTGCGCGGCCGCACGGGCTGCCTGCTCCGCAACCACGGGACCGTGACGTACGGGGACACCCTGGACCAGGCTTACGACCGCACCGCCCAGCTCGAATGGATGTGCAGGCTCTGGCTCACCGCGAGCTCCGTTCCCGGCCGGAACCCGAGCCTGCTCACCCCCGCCCAGCTGGACGACGTGCGCACCGCCCTGGAGGGATACGGCCAGCAGGGCTGACCCGGACCGAGCACCGTACGGACGCCGCCCACTGGCAGCCCGCCCGCCGGGCCGGGACACTGAAGCCGTGCGCCCGGCAACAGCAGCGGCAGCGGCCGCCACCACGATCCTCGGAGTCGGCGCGGCAGCGGTCGCCGCCGGCCGGTACGCGAGCGACACCGCCCTCGGGGCCCCGTCGCAGCCGCGTCCGTTCCCCGCCGACCGCCGTATGACCGTGCACGCCACGGCCGCGGGGCAGGTGACACTGACCCGGTCCTTCGCGGCGCTGCGCCCCGGCGTCTACGGCCTGACCGCACGCGACGTCCACGCCGTCGTGGGCCCGGTCGTCGGCCGGCCGGCCGACGGCTCGGCGGACACCGTCGTACGGCGGCTCGAACGGGTGAACCTCGGCAGCCTCAAACCGGGCGCCCGGGTCCGCCTCACCCCCGAGATCCACCGCGGCGACCCGCTCGCCGCCCTGGGCCTCGCCTACAAGGAGGTCGAGGTCCCCGGAGAGCTCGGCGCCCTGCCGGCCTGGTTCGTCCCCGGTGCCCGCGACACCTGGGTCATCACCGTCCACGGCCTCGGCACCACGCGGGAGCACCCGCTGAACGTGCTGGACTTCCTCCAGGCCCAGCAACTCCCCGTGCTCGACCTCGCCTACCGGGGCGACCCCGGAGCCCCGCGCTCACCCGACGGCCTCGCGCACCTCGGCGAGTCCGAGTGGCGCGACCTCGACGCGGCCATCCGCTACGCCGTGCGCTACGGCGCCGAGAGCGTCATCCTGCACGGCTGGTCCTCGGGCGCCTCGATGGCCCTGCACGCGGCCGTCGACTCGGCCCTCCGCGACCGCATCGGCGGGCTCGTCCTCGACTCCCCGGTGCTGGACTGGCGGACCACCCTGCGCGCCCTCGCGACCGCCCGGGGCGTCCCGGCCGCGCTGCTGCCGCTCGCCGTCCGGGCGGCCCAGGGCCAGACCGGGCTCCGCGGAGCCCCGCTGCTGGAGACCTCGGTCCCCTCCGCCCTGCACTGCCCCACCCTCGTGTTCCACGGCCCCGACGACACCCTCGCCCCCTGGGGCCCGTCGCGGGAGCTCGCCGCCCGACGCCCCGACCTGGTGACCCTGCACTCCGTGGCGCAGGCTCCGCATGCGGCGATGTGGAACGCGGACCCGGACGGTTACGAGGAGGCGCTCCGGCGCTTCCTCACGCCCCTGATGTGAGCTGATGGGCCGGAACGGCCCGGTTGGTGACCCCGTCACAAGGCGCCCCGAACCCCGGTCGTGCGGCTTCCGTTTGGGCTTTCGGCCCGTCAGAGGCAAGACTGCTCCCCGTGACGTCCCGTACCCCGCGCGACTCCAGGCTGCGACTTGTCCGCCCGCGACCCCAGGCCACCGCCCGCAAGGCCGTGACGACCCGGCGCACCAGGCCGGCCCCCCGCCCACCCGAGGGCACGCCGCCCCCGGCGGAACTGGCGCGGCAGGCCCGAGCCGTGCTCGCCGACGCCGTACGGATCGCCCTGTGGGCGGCCGGCGGCGCCGGCCCCGGAGCCGCCCCGCTCGCCGCGGGCGACCTCGAACGGGCCTCGGCCGCTCTGGAGCTCTCCCCGGACCACGTGCGGGCCGGCTGGGACCGCGCCAGGCTCGCCGGACTCATCGAGCTCCACGGCGACACCGCGCGCCCCGGCTGGCGGCTGCGGGCGTGGGACCGCGACGACTCCGCCGTGCTCCGCGGCTGGGTCGCGCTCTTCGACGCCTGGTCGCTCGTCCACGCCTCGCCGGACGGCATCGAGGCCACCGCCGTCGCGGAGGCCGTCGAGGCCGTGCCCCAGGTGCTCTCGCTCCTCCAGCTCTCGGCCGGCCCCGTCACCGTGCCCGCGCTCCTCGACCTGCTGGGCCAGCGCGTCGCCGAACTCCACGACGAACGGTGCGAGGTGCCGTCCGGCCCGCCGGAGCAGCCCGCTCCCGCCGACGGGAGCCCGACCGAACTGAACGCGCTGCTGCTCGACTGGGCCCTGGAAGGGCTCGCCTCCGTCGGCGCCCTCACCCTCGGCGCCGGACACGCGACCCTGACCCCCCTGGGCAACTGGGCGGTCTGGGTCAAGCTGGAGCAGATCTGCGTCGCCGCCCAGAGCCCGGCCGGCAACATCGAACAGTCCGCCGCCGACATGCTGCTCGGCTGCGCGCGGCTCACCCCGGGACCTGCCCGCGCCGAATACAGGGCCTGGCTCGCCGCGCGGACGGTCGGCAGCGCCGTCACCGAACTCCTGGCCGTCGCCCGGGGCGAGGACGCCCTGCTGCGCGGTCTCGCCTTCGAGGCGCTGCGCGTCGTGGGAGCCCCGGCCGAGCCCGTCGTGCGCTCCGTCGTCACCGAGGCGCCGCTGCGCCCCTACGCGCTGCTGTGGCTCGCCGAGTACGAGGGCTGCGACCCCGACGACGCCCAGGACGTCCTGAGCCGCGAGGAGGCCACCTGGCTCTGGGTCGACACCGCCGCCGCCGTGGCCGACCACGGCGAGACGGGGCTGCTCGTCCGCCACCTCGACTCCGCCGTGCAGGGCACGGTCCCGGCGCTGCTCGACGAGGTGCGGGCCGTGGGGCACCCGCGCACCGTCCAGGTGCTGGTCGCCCTGGCGGCCGCCCATCCGGACCCCGCCCTCGCCAAGGCCGTGCGCCGCGCGGCGTTCCAGGTGCACACCGGCGGGGCGTGACGGCGGACCCCGGACCCCGGGGCGGTCAGCCGGCCTGCCCCGGGGCGTAGGTGCCGAAGCTCCAGACGTTGCCCTCCGGGTCCCGGGCCATGTAGTCCCGCGAGCCGTAGTCCTGGTCGGTGGGCGGCATCAGGATCTCCACGCCGTGCTCCACCGCCCGCGCGTGGTGTTCGTCGACCTCGTCCAGCACGACGTACACCCCGGCGGGGCCGGCGCCCGCCAGCGCCGAGGCGAAGACGCCCTCCCGTCCCTTGGAACCGAGCATCACCCTGCCGTTGCCGCAGGACAGCTCGGCGTGGACCACGCTGCCGTCCTCGCCCTCGTACACCGCCTCCGCCGTGAATCCCAGCGCCCTGGTGAGCACCTCGATCGCGGCCTTCGCGTCGTCGTAGAGAATCGTCGGATAAACCGTGGGGACGCCGTCCGTGCGTGCCATGGCGCTCGCCCTCCTCCTGCTCGCCCGCACCGTTCCGGTGTGATCTGCGTCTCAGTCTTCCATCCGGGACCGACAACCGGACGCCGGCGGGCCGCAGCGCGGCCGAAGGTGTCGCACCGGCCCGGGTCCCCGGTGCGGAAACCGGTGGTGATCCACTGCCGCCGCCGGGCCGACGACCCGTGCGTCCAGGACTCCGGGTCCACGCCGCCCCGGAACCTGTCCTGGATCCGGTCGTCCCCGACCGCCGAGGCCGCGTCCGGGCCGTCCCGGACGTCCGCCCCGGTCGGCTCCGTGGTCCGGGGCCGCCCCGACCCGGTAGGCGCGCTCGTCGCGTGGTTCGCCCGGACCCCGGCGCAGCGGCCGGCCCGCAGCTCCACCTTCACGGCGTCGCTGCCGGCGCCCCGCCGCCGTCCTGCGTCCTGCGCCCTGCCCGTCGTGCCCGGCCGCTCCTGCACGTGGTGGCCGTGGTCGCGGAGCCGTGCGGGGCCGGGAGCATGCGGAGGAGCAGGCCGGCACCGCCAGTAGACTGAGTTCCATGGCAATTCTCCATGTGCATTAGACGGCGTCGAGTCGTGAGCCCGCTGTCCCTCCGCCGTCCATACCGCCCTGGAGTATTTCCGTGATCACCGCCTCCGGCATCGAGCTGCGCGCCGGCGCCCGCATCCTCATCGAGTCCGCCTCCTTCCGCATCGCCAAGGGCGACCGCATCGGCCTCGTCGGCCGCAACGGTGCGGGCAAGACCACCCTGACCAAGTGCCTGGCGGGGGAGGGGACACCGGCCGGCGGCACCATCACCAGGGGCGGCGAGGTCGGCTACCTCCCGCAGGACCCCCGCACCGGCGACCTCGACGTCCTGGCCCGCGACCGCATCCTCTCGGCCCGCGGGCTCGACGAGATCCTCCGCAAGATGCGGGAGAACGAGGAGCGGATGGCCAACGGCAAGGGCGCCACCCGCGAGAAGGCCATGAAGCGGTACGAGCGCCTGGAGACGGAGTTCCTCACCAAGGGCGGATACGCCGCCGAGGCCGAGGCCGCCACCATCGCCGCCGCGCTCAGCCTGCCCGACCGGGTGCTCGGCCAGCCCCTGCACACCCTGTCCGGCGGTCAGCGCCGCCGTGTCGAGCTCGCCCGCATCCTCTTCTCGGACGCCGACACCCTGCTCCTCGACGAGCCCACCAACCACCTGGACGCCGACTCGATCGTCTGGCTGCGCGACTACCTCAAGACCTACCGCGGCGGCTTCATCGTGATCTCCCACGACGTCGAGCTCGTCGAGACGGTGGTCAACAAGGTGTTCTACCTGGACGCCAACCGCGCCCAGATCGACATCTACAACATGGGCTGGAAGCTCTACCAGCAGCAGCGCGAGGCCGACGAGAAGCGCCGCAAGCGCGAGCGCCAGAACGCCGAGAAGAAGGCCGCGACCCTCAACGCACAGGCCGACAAGATGCGCGCGAAGGCGACCAAGACCGTCGCCGCGCAGAACATGGCCAAGCGCGCCGACCGCCTGCTCTCCGGTCTGGAGGCCGTCCGGGTCTCGGACAAGGTCGCCAAGCTGCGCTTCCCCGACCCCTCGCCCTGCGGCAAGACCCCGCTGATGGCGGAGGGCCTGTCCAAGTCCTACGGGTCGCTCGAGATCTTCACCGATGTGGACCTCGCCATCGACAAGGGCTCCCGGGTCGTCATCCTCGGCCTCAACGGTGCGGGGAAGACCACCCTGCTCCGGCTCCTCGGCGGCGCCGAGGCGCCCGACACCGGCGAGATCATCCAGGGGCACGGCCTCAAGCTCGGCTACTACGCGCAGGAGCACGAGACCCTCGACCCGGAGCGCACCGTCCTGGAGAACATGCGGTCAGCCGCGCCCGACCTCGACCTCGTCGCGGTCCGCAAGACCCTCGGTTCGTTCCTGTTCTCGGGTGACGACGTCGACAAGCCCGCCGGCGTGCTCTCCGGCGGCGAGAAGACCCGGCTCGCCCTGGCGACGCTGGTCGTCTCGTCCGCCAACGTGCTGCTGCTCGACGAGCCCACGAACAACCTCGACCCGGCCAGCCGCGAGGAGATCCTCGGGGCCCTGCGCACCTACAAGGGCGCCGTCGTCCTCGTCACCCACGACGAGGGCGCGGTCGAGGCGCTCCAGCCGGAGCGGATCATCCTGCTGCCCGACGGTGTCGAGGACCTCTGGGGCGCCGACTACCGGGACCTGGTCGCCCTCGCCTGACCACTCCGAACGACGCCGGATCCCCCTCGGCGCCCGGTGATCCCCCGCGTATCGATCATTCGGCCCATCGGTGATCCATCATCTGGGTGAGCGCGTCTCATACCCCGGCGCGGCGCCCGGTAGATAGCTGCCGGGCGCACTGATTTTCGGCCATTCACCCTGTGCGGCCCTGACCTGCCCGTTTCCGGGATTCCCGGTCGCGGCCGAGTGCGAACCCCTCTGGAATGTCGAAATCCGCTTGTGATCACGCGCTCCCGGGCGCGTAATCCCGCGCACGGACCTTGCCGAATGGGTGGCCAGGAAGCCCGGGAGGGGTGATCATGAGAAGTCCAGAGCGCACTTCCTTGAGGAGGCACGGGTGGCCGAGACTCTGAAGAAGGGCAGCCGGGTAACCGGCGCCGCGCGTGACAAGCTCGCGGCAGACCTGAAGAAGAAGTACGACTCCGGTGCGAGCATCAGGGCGCTGGCCGAGGAAACCGGCCGCTCCTACGGGTTCGTCCACCGGATGCTCAGCGAGTCCGGCGTGACGCTGCGGGGACGCGGCGGAGCGACACGGGGCAAGAAGGCCGCTTCGGCCTGACGGGCCGCGGCGTTCGGGGTGGGTCGCGCCCGCCCCGGAGCCCACCGGAACATCGGGTGACCACCCGGCCGGCCACCAGGCCGGCCCGGGTGGTTACTGTTCAGTTACTTGCCAGTAAGTGCTGACTGCACCCGATCCGGAGGCCTCCATGACCTCGCTCGACCCTGTGTTCGACAAGGACGGCGTACGGCTCACCGTCGATGACGCGGTTGCCACCGTGACGCTCACCAACCCGGCCAAGCGCAACGCTCAGTCTCCCGCTCTGTGGCGGGCGTTGACAGAGGCCGGACGAGCGCTCCCCGGCAATGTGCGGGTCGTGGTGCTCCGCGGCGAGGGCAAGTCCTTCTCCGCGGGCCTCGACCGGCAGGCGTTCACGCCCGAGGGCTTCGACGGTGAGCCGTCCTTCCTCGACATGGCGCGGGGCCCGGAGGCGGTACTCGACGCGACCATCGCCGAGTACCAGGAGGCGTTCACCTGGTGGCGCCGCAACGACGTCGTGTCGATCGCGGCCGTGCAGGGGCACTCCATCGGTGCCGGCTTCCAGCTCGCCCTCGCCTGCGATCTGCGGATCGTCGCCGAGGACGTGCAGTTCGCCATGCGCGAGACCAGCCTGGGACTCGTTCCCGACCTCGCGGGCTCGCACCCCCTGGTACACCTCGTGGGATACGCCCGCGCGCTCGAGATCTGCGCGACGGGGCGCTTCGTCCACGCCGCGGAGGCCGAGCGCATCGGCCTCGCGAACCTCGTGGTGCCGGCCGACCAGCTCGAGGCCGCCGCCCATGAGCTCGCCGCGGCACTGCTCGGAGCGCCGCGCGACGCGGTCGTCGAGACCAAGGCGCTGCTGAGCGGCGCCGTCACGCGGACCTACGAGGAGCAGCGCGTCGCCGAACGCGCCGCCCAGGGCCGCAGGCTGCGCGACCTCGCCGGCCTCTCGGACTGAACCGGTGGCGTGTCCCGGCCGAGGGCGGACCGCCCGGGCCGGGACACGCTCACTTCTCCTCGACGACCGCGGTGACCAGTACGGACACGGTCGGTCCGCCCTCGACAGCCGCGGCCACCGCGCCGCGCACCTCCCGGGCCACGTCCAGCGCCCGGTGTTCACCCGCCGTCGCCAGCTCCACGCGGACGTGCCCGGAGCCGGTCTGTACCGGGGAGCCCAGGACCCGCGTCAGCGCGACGACCCCGGGGACCCCGGCCGCGGCCTTCCCCGCGGCCCCCTCCGGCTCTGCCGCGTGCAGATCGACGGGGGGCACGGCCGCCGGCCCCGGCTCCTCCTCCAGCAGATCGGTCACCCGCAGGTCCACCTCGTCGACGGCGAGCCCGAGGCGCCGGGCGGCGGCCGACAGCAGCGCCTCGCGCAACGTGTCCGCCGTGGCGGTGAGCGGTCGTCCGGCGGTGGCGGAGAACCCGGCCTCGATCCGCAGCGGGCCGTGCGGCAGCGCGCCGGGCGGACCGGGCACCGGGGCCGGGCCGGGCGGGGCGTCCGCGTCGGCGGAGTCGATCCTGAGCACCCCCAGGACCGCTCCCGAACCGGACGAGGCGTCCCGGAGCACCGCCGCCGCGGCGCGCTCGGCGATCCACGAGCCGTCGGCGGGCCCGCCCAGAGGGAGCAACCGGCCCAGGCCGAGCCGCTGGCGTACCGCGGCGGTCCATCCTTCGGCCCTTCGGGGGCTGTCAGCCGTTGTCATTGCTCCACCCTGCCCCATCCACGGCGCGGGACGGAGTAAGCGCACTTACTGTGGGCCACGGAAGTTCACCCCCCGTCCCGAAGGGAAGAGCGGCGATGACCGAGACCCCACAGCGGAACCGGCCCGACAGCCCCGGCAGCACGTCCGGCGGGGACGAGGGAGGGCAGAGCCAGTTCGCCAAGCGCGGCGGAGGGGCCCCGGCCACCCGGGGCCGCACCACGATCGCCGACGGTGTGGTCGAGAAGATCGCCGGACTCGCGGCGCGGGACGTGGTCGGCGTCCACGCGATGGGCAGCGGCCTCTCCCGCACGTTCGGCGCCATGCGCGACCGCGTCCCCGGCGGCGGCAAGTCGGTCACCCGAGGCGTGAAGGCCGAGGTCGGGGAGTCCCAGACCGCGCTCGACCTGGAGATCGTCGTCGACTACGGCGTGTCGATCAGCGACGTGGCCCGCGAGGTGCGGGAGAACGTCATCGCGGCGGTCGAGCGCATGACCGGTCTGGAGGTCGTCGAGGTCAACATCGCCGTCAGCGACGTCAAGCTGCCGGACGAGGAGGACGAGGACGAGCCCGAGCCACGACTCCAGTAGACCTCCCGCGCGGCAGTTGAGGAGCACACGATGAGCATGGCTGTGGCCGGCCTCCTGGCCGGCATGGCTCTCGGATTCGCCGGGTACTTCGGCGGGTTCGGGGCATTCCTGCTGGTGGCCGCCCTCGGCGCGATCGGCTTCATCGCCGGTCGCTTCGCGGACGGCGACCTGGAACCCGGCGACTTCTTCCGGAGTCGCGATCGCGGCGACCGGCGACGGTGACGGCGGTGACGGGCCGGGTCGCCGCCGCCGGGCGGGGAGAGACCCGGATCGCCGACCGGGTCGTCGCGAAGATCGCCGCGCAGGCGGCGAAGGAGGCCGTCGACGTACGGCCCACGGGTGCCGCCGCGCCGCGCGCGACCGTCACGGTGCACCGCGACACCGCCCGGGTACGCGTGAGCCTCGACCTCGGTTACCCGTGCGACATCGGCCGTCAGTGCGGCGCGGTGCGTCGGCGGGTGGCCGAGCGGGTACGAGCACTGGCGGGAATGGAGGTGCCCGAGGTGGCGGTGCAGGTCGAGCGGCTGCACCTGCAGGGAGCGGGCACCGCACCGGAGGGGAGTACCCGATGAGCGAGCCCCAGGACCCGGAGAACAGCACGCAGCGCCTGCCCACGGTCGAGCAGGGGAGGGACGGCGGCGTCATCGCCATGGACCAGTCCTCCTCCGGCTCGTCCTACGAACCCGCCGCCGGATCCGGACGGCAGGGCGGCCGGGCGGGCCGCTTCTGGGCCCAGCGCAGGGTACCCGCCGTCCTCGTGGCGCTGGTCGTCCTCGGAGGCGCCGGAATCCTGCTCTACGACATCGCGGCCGTACGGGCCGGCCATCCGGCCATGCAGTGGCGGCGCACGGTGGCCGACGACCTGGCGAGCCGTCATCTCGACGACGTATGGGTGCTGGCGGGCTCCGCACTCGCGGCCGCCCTGGGGCTCTGGCTGCTCCTCCTGGCCCTCACCCCCGGTCTGCGCGGCCTGCTGCCGATGCGCCGCGAGCACGAGGGGGTGCGGGCCGGGCTCGACCGGAAGGCCGCCGCCCTGGTGCTGCGGGACCGGGCCGTGGAGGTGTCGGGTGTCCAGTCCGTGCGGGTGAGGATGAAGCGCCGCAAGGCGACCGTGCGGGCGCTGTCGCACTTCCGCGAACTCGACGACGTCAGGGCCGACCTGGACACCGTCCTGGGCCGGGCCGTCCATGACCTCGGCCTGTCCCGCGAGCCCGGTCTGTCCGTCCGTGTCCGCCGGCCCGCGAAGAAGGGGTGAAGCGCGTGATCGGAAAGACCAACCGCGTCCTGACCGGCCTGGCCGGACTCGTCCTCGTCGTCGTCGGCGGGGGTGTCCTCGTCGCGGGGCTCGGCCTCTCGCTGCCGTCCTGGTGGCCGTACGACGGCAGGAACGACGTACTGCTGAGCCGGGGGGACCGCTACCGGTGGCGGGACGAGGGGTGGTGGTGGCCGACCGTGATCGCGGTCCTCGCCGTCCTGGTGCTCCTCGCCCTGTGGTGGCTGCTGGCCCAGCTGCGCCGCGGACGCCTCGCCGAGATCCTCGTGGACAGCGGCGACGGCGAGGGCGCGCTGCTGCGCGGCAGAGCGCTGGAAGGCGTCCTGGGCGGCGAGGCGGCCTCGCTGGACGGAGTGTCCGACGCCAAGGTGACGCTGACCGGCCGGCGGACCGCCCCGCGGGCCCGGCTCCGGCTGCTGCTGGAGCCGCATGCGGCCCCCGGGCCGACGCTGCGGGACGTCTCCGAGGGGGCCCTCGCCCACGCCCGGGCCTCGGCCGGCCTCGGCGAGCTTCCGGCCGAGGTCCGGCTCAAGGCCGTCAAGCACCGTGCGGAGCGGGTCAACTGACCCGCCGCCGCGCGGGTACGGCGGGTGCCGGGCCCGCGCGGCCCGCGTCAGAAGCCGTGCCGGGCGCCGCCGTCGACCGGGACCATGATGCCCGTCAGGTAGGAGGCGGCGGGTGAGAGCAGGAAGGCCGCGGTCCTCCCGAACTCCTCCGGGGTGCCGTAGCGGCGCAGCGGGATGCGCGCCTCGTTGGCCGTGCGGGCGGCCTCCGCGTCGCCCGACAGGGCGTCGAGCTCGCGCACCCGGTCCGTGTCGATCCGGGACGGCAGCACACCGACGACCCGGATGCCGCGCGGACCGAGCTCGTCGGCCAGGGACTTGGCGAATCCGGCGAGGCCGGGGCGCAGCCCGTTCGAGATGGTCAGGCCGGCGATCGGCTCGTGCACCGATCCCGACAGGACGAAGCCGATGACGCCGCCCTCGCCGAGTGCCTCGGCCGCGGTGCGCGCCAGGCGTACGGCACCGAGGAAGACGGCCTCGAAGGCGGTCTGCCACTGGTCGTCCGTGTTGTCGGCGACGAAGCCGGGCGCGGGTCCGCCGACGCTGATGAGTATGCCGTCCAGCCTGCCGAAGCGTTCCTTCGCGGTGTCCACCAGGCGCCGTGCCGCGTCCGGTTCGGCGTTGTCCGCGACCACCCCGACCGCGTCGGGGCCCAGTGCGGCGGCGGCCTCGGCGACGCTCTTCTCCTCCCGGCCGGAGAGGACGACCTTCGCGCCGTCGGCGGCCAGCGCCTGTGCGGTGGCGTTGCCCAGCCCGCGTGTCGCGCCGGTGACGATGTAGACGCGGTCCTTCAGTCCAAGATCCATGGCCCTATCCTGCCGCGTCGTCACGCGCGAGGTCGACCGCACTGTTCACCAGGCCGATGTGGCTGAAGGCCTGCGGGTAGTTGCCGAGCTGCCGTCCCGCCACCGGGTCGTACTCCTCGGCCAGCAGCCCCACGTCGTTGCGCAGTTCGAGCAGCCGCTCGAAGAGGGCCTCGCCCTCCTCCCGGCGGCCCGTCCTGACCAGGGCGTCGACCAGCCAGAACGAGCAGGCGAGGAACGCCCCCTCGTCGCCCGGAAGTCCGTCCACGGAGGCGCCCCGGGTGCTGTAGCGGCGGATCAGGCCGTCGTGGGCGAGCTCGTCGCGCACCGCGTCGACCGTCCCGGTCACCCGCGGGTCCTCGGGTGGCAGGAAGCCCGCGCGCACGATGAGCAGCGTCGCGGCGTCCAGCTCCTGGGAGCCGTAGGACTGCGTGAAGGTGTTGCGCACGGGGTCGTAGCCCTTCTCGCAGACCTCCGCGTGCACGGCGTCCCGCATCGCGCGCCAGCGGTCGGCGTCGCCGGGCAGTTCCGGGTTCTCCTCCAGGGTGCGCACCGCGCGGTCTGCCGCGACCCACGCCATCACCTTGGAGTGCACGAAGTGGCGGCGCTGTCCGCGGACCTCCCACAGGCCCTCGTCCGGCTCGCGCCAGGTGGACTCCAGGAAGCCCAGCAGGCTGAGCTGCAGGTTCCAGGCGTGCGACTTGTCGTCGAGCCCCGCCTCGCGGGCCACCCGCAGCGAGTCGATGACCTCGCCGTAGACGTCGAGCTGCCTCTGCCGCACGGCCGCGTTGCCCGCGCGGACCGGCAGCGAGCCCTCGTAGCCGGCCAGCCAGGGCAGCTCCGTCTCCGGGAGCCTGCGTTCGCCCGAGAGCCCGTACATGATCTGCAGGTCCGCCGGGTCGCCCGCGACGGCGCGCAGCAGCCAGTCCCGCCAGGCCGCCGCCTCCTCCACGTATCCGCACGCGATCATGGCGCCGAGGGTGAGGGTGGAGTCCCGCAGCCAGCAGAAGCGGTAGTCCCAGTTGCGTACGCCGCCGATCTCCTCGGGCAGCGAGGTGGTGAGGGCCGCCACGATCCCGCCGGTCGGCGCGTAGGTGAGGGCCTTGAGGGTGATCAGCGAGCGGAGCACCGCCTTGCGGTGCGGGCCCTCGTACGTGCACCGGTCCGACCACTTCGCCCAGTCCGTGAGGGTGTGCCTCAGGGCCTTGTGAGGGTCGATCAGCTTGGGGCGGGGGGAGTGCGAGGGGTGCCACGTCAGGACGAACGCCACGGACTCGCCCTCGGAGACGGTGAAGGACGAGCAGGTGCTGAACTGCTGCCCCCAGGTCTTGACCGGCGGCTCGCTGCGCAGCCAGACCGAGTCGGGACCGGCCACGGCGACCCGGTGGCCGTGCGAGCGCCGCATCCACGGCACCACCGAGCCGAAGTCGAACCGCAGGCGCAGGACGGAGCTCATGTCGACGCTGCCGCTGACGCCTTCGACGATGCGCATCACGTCGGGCGCCTTGTCGCGCTGGGGCATGAAGTCGATGACCTTGACGGTCCCGGTCCTGGTCTCCCAGTAGGTCTCCAGGACCAGGGAGTCGTCCACGTAGGCGCGCCGGGTGCAGGTCTCGCCGCTGTCGGCGCCCTGCGGGGCGATCCGCCAGTGGCCGTTGTCCTCGTCGCCGAGCAGTGCGGCGAAGCAGGCACCCGAGTCGAAGCGGGGCAGGCACAGCCAGTCGACAGAACCGTTCCTGCCCACCAGGGCGGCCGTCTGGAGATCGCCGATGACGGCATAGTCCTCGATACGTGGAGTCACGCTCTGGCGTCTTCCCGGACCTGGGCTCCGCTAAGCAGCGAAACCGGTGTGAACAGGCAGACAACGGTGCCGTCAGGCGGTCGCGGGCTCCGGCTGCTCCGCGGCCCCGCGGTCCCTTGCGGCCTGGTCGAGGTCGCGCTTCTCGCGGCGCGCGAGGACGACCCAGCCGACCGGGACCCCGGCGGCGAAGAGCCACCACTGGACGGCGTACGCCATGTGGGGGCCGATGGAGTCGTCGTCCGGGGCCGCGATCATCTCGGGGCGGCCGTCGCCGGGCGCCGGAGCGGTCAGCTCCAGGTACCCGCCGAGGACCTGACGGCCGAGGAGGTGCGCCTGCTGGGCGCTGTTGATCAGCATGACCTGGCGGTCCGGCAGACCCTTCAGGTCCTTGATCCCGCTCGTGCCCGTCGTCTCGTCCGCCTTGAGCCGGCCGGTGACGGTGACCTGTCCGCGCGGCGGTGCCGGGACCTCGGGGAACGCCTGCTGGTCGGGCGCCGCCTCGACCCAGCCGCGGTTGACGAGGACGGTGCCGCCGCCCTTCAGGTCGAACGGGGTCAGCACCAGGACGCCGATGCGCTCGTCCTGCGACGTCCGGCGCCGTACGACGACCTCGTGCCGGGTGTCGAACGTTCCGGTGGCCGTCACCGCACGCCAGTAGTCGGAGCGCGGGACGCTGTGACCGGGTGCCGTCAGGCGCTCGACGGGGACCGGTTCCGACTCGAGGTTGCGGGAGATCAGCGCGTTCTGCGCGACCCGGTGTTCATGCCGGTGCAGCTGCCAGAAACCCAGCTCGATCATCGTGGGGATCAGGGCGAGGACGATGAGGGTGACGATCACCCACTGCCGGGTCAACAGGAAGCGGTACACCCCATGACCGTACAGCCGGGGCCATGGGGTGCGGCACGGAGGGGTCCCCGTGCGGACGGGGCGGCCCGTCACACTTTGTCCACGATGCCCGCCCTTCCCTCGGCCCGGGCGCAGTGGCCGCCGCAGTACCAGTGGCCGTCGACCTCGACGCCCTGGCCGATGACCTGGACCCGGCAGTGCTCGCAGATGGGCGCCATGCGGTGGATGGCGCAGGAGAAGCAGTCGAAGACGTGCACCGCGCCCTGCGCGTGCACCTCGAAGGACATCCCGTAGTCGTTTCCGCAGACCTCACAACGTGCCATGCGCCACAGGGTGGGACGCCGTCGGGCGGCGGGCGAGGCGATGCGGGGCGAGTCGCCCCCGGTTCACTCCGATGACGGTGAGGGCTTCGGCACGGCGACCGTCGCGGCCGGGGCCACGTCCCTGAGCAGATGGGTGAAGGCGCTCTCCTCCAGGACGGGTGTGCCGAAGGACCTGGCCTTCACCGTCTTGGACGTCGCCGCGTCCGGGTCGTTCGTGACGAGCAGGCTCGTCAGCCGCGACACGCTGGTCGCCACGTGCAGGCCCGCCTCCACGGCGCGGTCCTCCAGGAGTTCCCGATCGACGGACGTGTCGCCGGAGAAGGCCACCCGCATGCCCTGCATGAGTGGCTTGTCCGGCTCGTAGCGCCCCGGGTTGGGGTACGGGCACGCGGGACGCTTGCGCGAGGGGCGCCAGCTCTGCGCCTGCGACGGCCGGTACCCGGTGCGCGGAGTGACCGGCGAGTCGTACCACTCGGTCAGCGGGCGGCACTCCAGCAGGGGCAGCCGCACCCCGTCCCTGGCCGCGGCCAGCAGACTCGGCCGGAAGGCCTCCGCCAGCACCCGGGCGTCGTCCAGCGCGTGGTGCGCGCGCTGCTGCACCACGCCGAAGTGCGCGGCCAGCGACTCCAGCTTGTGGTTGGGCAGCGGGAGCCGCAGCTCCTTGGAGAGCGCGATGGTGCACAGGCGCTGCTCGACGGGGGCCGTCACCGCGGCGCGGGCGTACTCGCGGGCGATCATCGACCAGTCGAACGCGGCGTTGTGGGCGACGAGCACGCGGCCCGCGAGCCGCTCGGACAGCTCGGCGGCCACCTCGGGAAAGAGCGGCGCCCCTTCCAGGACGTCGCTGGTCAGCCCGTGGATCCAGACGGGGCCGGGGTCCCGCTCGGGGTTCACCAGCGTGTACCAGTGGTCCTCGACCTCGCCCCGGGCGTCGAGGCGGTACACGGCAGCGGACACTATCCGGTCGTCGCGGGCGAGTCCGGTGGTCTCCACGTCGACGACCGCGTACCCCTGGGGATACGCGGCCGGCCACGGCGCTGCGGTCTGACGGTCGTCGAGCATGGTCACAGAGAATACGGGCCGGGGCCGACAGTGACCTATCCGGGCGGCCCCGGCCGTGAACCCGGGGACGGCGCGGCGCAGTTGGCCGCACCCCCTCGAAAGCGGTTCCGGATGCGGACGCGGTGGGAGGCTTCCGGGATGACGGACACGCAGGCGCAGGCGCACGAGGAACCCCACTCCGGCGGGCTCGGCACCCGGCTGAACTGGCTGCGGGCCGCGGTGCTGGGCGCCAACGACGGCGTGGTCTCGACCGCCGGCCTCGTCGTCGGGGTCGCCGGCGCGACCGCGAGCCGGTCCGCGCTCCTGACGGCCGGACTCGCCGGGCTCCTCGCGGGCTCCATGTCGATGGCCGCGGGCGAGTACGTCTCGGTGTCCACCCAGCGCGACTCGGAGAAGGCCGCCCTGGAGACCGAGAAGCGGGAGCTGGAGGAGACCCCGGAGGCCGAGCTCGCCGAACTGGCCGGACTGCTGGAGGAGAAGGGGCTGAGCGCGCGCCTAGCCCGGGAGGCAGCCGTCCAGCTCACGCGGCGCGACGCGCTGCGCGCCCACGCCGAGGTCGAGCTCGGCATCGACCCGGACGAGCTGACGAACCCCTGGCACGCGGCGGGAGCGAGCTTCCTCGCCTTCACGGTGGGAGCGATGCTCCCGCTGCTGGCGATGGTGCTGCCGCCCGCCTCGGTGCGGCTCCCCGTCACGGTGCTGTCCGTGCTCGCCGCGCTGGCCCTCACCGGCTGGTGGAGTGCCCGGCTGGGGGAGGCGGCAGCCGGACGCGCGGTGCTGCGCAACATGGCCGGGGGAGCGGTGGCCATGGCGGTGACGTACGGGGCGGGTGCCCTGCTGGGGGCCGCCGGAGTGTAGGGGCTGTCCCTCGGGCGGGCGTCCGGCAACGGGAGGCGCGGGGCGCTCCCGGCGAGTGGAACGGTGCAACCGCACCTCGGGCAAGGGGAGTTCGTCCTCCCCGGGGGTGTGCGCGCCGCAGATCCTGCGACGGACGCCTTGGCGGAACCCGCCAAACGCTGATGACGTCACGTCTCGCATACTTGTGGGTAACAACATCTACCGCCCGTCGGCCCGCGGCCCTACGGTGCTCGCATGGAGCCGAACCTGCCCGATGTCGTGCTGTGGTCCATCCCGGCCTTCGTCCTGCTCACCGTCCTCGAAATGGTGTCCTACCGGCTGCACCCGGACGACGACGCCGCCGGGTACGACGCCAAGGACGCCGCCACCAGCATCACCATGGGACTGGGCAGTCTGGTCTTCGACCTGCTGTGGAAGATACCCGTCGTCGCGATCTACGCGGCCCTGTACGAACTGACGCCGCTGCGCGTCCCCGTGCTGTGGTGGACGGTCCTGCTGATGCTGCTCGCGCAGGACTTCTTCTACTACTGGTCCCACCGCGGCCACCACGTCATCCGGCTCCTGTGGGCCTGCCACGTGGTCCACCACTCCAGCCGGAAGTTCAACCTCAGCACGGCCCTGCGCCAGCCGTGGACCTCGCTCACCTCCTGGCCGTTCTACCTCCCGCTCATCGCCCTCGGCGTCCACCCGGCCGCGCTCGCCTTCTGCTCCTCGGCGAACCTCGTCTACCAGTTCTGGGTGCACACCGAGCGGATCGACAAGCTGCCCCGGCCCTTCGAGTACGTGCTCAACACCCCCTCCCACCACCGGGTGCACCACGCCTCGCAGGGCGGATACCTCGACCGTAACTTCGGCGGGATCCTCATCGTCTGGGACCGCCTCTTCGGCTCCTTCGCCGCGGAGACCGAGCGGCCCGTCTTCGGCCTGACCAAGAACATCGCCACGCACAACCCGTTCCGCGTCGCCACCCACGAGTACGCCGCGATCGCCCGCGACGTGCGCGCGGCCGCAACCTGGGGCGAACGGGCGGGCCGCGTCTTCCGGGGACCGGGCTGGCAGCCCTCGCGGGCCGCCGCCGCGCCCGCGCCCGCCCCCGCCCCCGCGCCCGTGCAGCCCCGCCCCGCCACCGAGCACACCGGATGACCCGCGGCGCCGGTGCGTCCCGGCTCGCACGTCCGCTCCTCATCGCCTTCCCCGCCGTGGCGGCGGTCCACCTCGCCGGACTCCTCACCGGGATCCAGGCCGCCCACGTGGCCACCAAACCGCTGCTGGTGCTCCTGCTCGCCGGCTACGCCGCCGCCCGCGGCGGATCCCGCCTGCTGATCGCCGCGCTGCTGTGCGGCTGGGCGGGCGACGTGCTGCTCATGCTCGACGCGGACGCCGCGTTCCTCGCCGGGATGGGCTTCTTCGCCGTGGGCCACGTCTGCTACCTCGTGCTCTTCGGGCGCGCCCCCGTACGCCCGGTCACCGGCCTCGTGTACGCCGTCGTGCTCGTCGCCTTCGTCGCCGTCCTGTGGCCCGGACTCCCGGCAGGGCTGCGGATCCCGCTGACCGGCTACAGCCTGCTGCTCACGGCCATGGCCTGGCGGGCGGGCGCCCTCGGGCGGCACGCGGCGGCCGGTGGCGCCCTCTTCCTGCTCTCGGACGCGCTCATCGCCACCGGCCTCGCGGACCTGCCGCAGCTCCCCGCGCACAACTTCGTGATCATGCTGACCTACATCGCGGCGCAGTACCTGCTCACCAGGGGAGCGCTCGGTCCGGACGAGGATTCCACCGGCGCCGCCCCCGGGGCGTACCGTGAGGGTGGTATCAGAATCTGAGACGAGCGAGGACTTCGACTCATGCGCGCCACCGTGATCCACGCCGCCCACGACATACGCGTCGAGGACGTGCCCGACCCCGCGATCCAGCAGCCCACCGACGTGGTGCTCCGGGTCCTGCGGGCCTGCATCTGCGGCAGTGACCTCTGGGCCTACCGCGGCGAATCCGCCCGTGAGCCCGGCCAGCGCATCGGCCACGAGTTCCTCGGCGTCGTCGAGGAGGCAGGCCCGGACGTCTCCGGCTTCGCCGTCGGCGACCTCGTCGTGGCGCCGTTCGTCTGGTCCGACGGCACCTGCACCTACTGCGCCGAAGGGCTCACGACCTCCTGCCCGCAGGGCGGGTTCTGGGGATCGGTGGGCTCCGACGGAGGCCAGGGCGAGGCGGTCAGGGTCCCGCACGCCGACGGCACCCTCGTGCGGCTCCCCGCCGCCGCCGCGTCCGACGAGCGGCTGCTCACCGCGCTCCTCGCGCTCTCGGACGTCCTGGGTACCGGGCACCACGCCGCGCTCGGCGCGGGTGTGCGCCCCGGCAGCACGGTCGCGGTCGTCGGTGACGGCGCGGTCGGCCTGTGCGGCGTCATGGCCGCCAAGCGGCTCGGCGCCGAGCGGATCATCGCTCTCGGCCGTCACACCGCCCGCACCGACATCGCCCGCGCGTTCGGTGCCACGGACGTCGTCGCCGAACGCGGCGAGGCGGCCCTCGCGGCCGTACGGGAGCTGACCCGGGGCGAGGGCGCCCACGGGGTGATCGAGGCCGTCGGCACCGAGCAGTCCATGCGCACGGCCATCGGCATCATCCGGGACGGCGGCTCCATCGGCTACGTCGGCGTCCCGCACGGCAGCGGCACCGGCGTCGACCTCGACGCCATGTTCGACCGGAACATCGCCCTGCGCGGCGGCGTCGCCCCCGTGCGCGCGTACATCCCGGAGCTGCTGCCCGACCTGCTCGACGGCACGATCGACCCCTCGCCCGTCTTCGACCTGACCGTCGGGCTCGACGGGGTGCCGGGCGGCTACAAGGCCATGGACGAGCGCACGGCGCTCAAGGTCCTCATCAAGCCGTAGCACGGTGCGCCGGGCCACCGGCACGGAAGGGGCGGGGGACCGAGGTCCCCCGCCCCTTCCTCATGCCGTGCGGGCGTCCTACCTGCGGACCGCGTCCAGCGCGTCCACGACACCGGCGCCGTAGAAGCCGTTGTAGCGCGTGCCGCCCTCGCAGACGGCGTCGACGGTGCCGTCACCGTTGATGTCGTACGGGGCTCCGCAGGCGGTGTCGTCGGCCTGGTGCGTCAGGAGCGCCTTCACCACGCCCGCCGAGGCGTACGGGTGGGTCGACTTGATCAGCGCCGCGACACCGGCCACGTGCGGGGAGGCCATGGACGTCCCCGCCTTGTAGCCGAACTTGCCGCCGGGCAGCGTCGAGAGGATCAGGCCGCTGGTGGCCGGCGGCGCCGGGGTCTGGTAGACGGTCGAGTCGCCGCCGGGCGCGGCGACGTCGATGACGCCGAGGCCGTAGTTCGAGTACGAGGCCTTGAGGCCCTTCGCGCCGGTCGCGGAGACCGTCACGACGCCGGGGAGCATGGTCGGGATGTCCGGGCACTCGCTCGGGTCGACCGTACGGGTGACCGTCGTCGTGTCGTTGGGGCTCGTGGTGTCCTCGATGGCGTCGAGGGCCAGGTCGTGGTCGGAGTTGCCGGCTGCCGCGACGTTGACGACGCCCTTGCGCTCCGCGTAACGCGTCGCGCGGGTGACCGCCTCGACCAGGGCGCCCTGGTCCGGGTCGTTCTTGCAGTTGAACAGCCACGGGTCGGTGTAATAGCTGTTGTTGGTGACGTCCACGCCGTGCTCGGCGGCCCACACGAAGCCGCAGACGACGGCCTCGGTGTAGAAGAAGCCCGCCGGGGTGGACACCTTGATGCCGGACACCTTCACCCCGGGCGCCACGCCGGTGACGCCGACGCCGTTCTTCGCGGCGGCTATGGTGCCGGCGACGTGCGTGCCGTGGTCGCTCTCGCCGGCCGCGGGCCGCCAGGCGCCGTCCGTGGTGTCCGGAGCGCCGGACACACAGTTCACCGAGGCCTTGCGGTCGAAGTTCGGGGCCAGGTCCGGGTGCGTGTCGTCCACACCCGTGTCGATCACGGCGACCGTGACCTTGCTGCTGCCGAGCGACTTCTGGTGTGCCTTGTCCGCCTTGATGGCGGGCAGGTCCCACTGCAGCGGTTCGAGCGGGTCCTGGCCCGCGGCGGCCTTCCCGGCGGCGGAACGCGCCTGCGCGGCGGTGAGGGGCTGCTCGACCCCGATGTCCTTCGTCGCCTGCGGGACGATCGGGTTGGTGCGCGTGGCGCCCGCGGACTGGACGCCCCTGGCCTTGCGGATCGTCGCGCCGAAGTCCGGGTTCTTCGAGTGGACGACGATGACGCCTATGCGGTCGTACGACGTCACGACCGCCCCGCCGGCCTTGGATATCGCCTTGCGCACCTGCTTGACGGTGCCGTGACCCGCTCGTGTGTTCACGACGTACGACAGCTGGGGGCCGTCCGCCGGAACCGCCGCCGCCGGCCCGTCCGCGGGTGCCGCGGCCGCGGTCCCCGTCGGGAGGAAGCCGAGGGAGGCCGTGAGCGCGAGTCCGACGGGCAGCGTGAGGACGCGTGTCCGTCTGGATGCCAGATGAGCCATGGGTTCTCCACATCATCCGTGCCAGTGGGCCGGACACAGTCGTGTCCGTCCGGTACATGACCAAGGAAGCTATCGCTGATCTTCCCGGCGCATCAACGAATACGGGCAAGTGAGTTCGAGGTGTGACCTCTTGGAGTCAGGTTTACAGGCTTTCGGCGCCGGAGGGCGCGCGTCCGGAAACAAGCCGAACCTCCGGTGAACCGCTTCGCCGCGGCCCCCGTGCCGTTGCACAGGGAGTCGAGCACCATCCCCCACAGCAAGGACTCCCCGTGAAGAACACCGCCCCGACCACCGCATCCGCGTCGCGAGGAGAATCCGTGGCCACCGAAGCACCGCCGCCCCAGGGCCGTAAGGACGACGGCCCCGTCCAGCCCACCACCGAGGCCTTCCTCGAGGCGCAGAACAGCGCGGAGTTCGCCGCCCTGCGCCGCTCCCACCGCTCCTTCGCCTTCCCGCTCACCGTCGGCTTCATCGCCTGGTACCTGCTGTACGTGCTGCTGTCCAGTTACGCCGGCGACTTCATGGGCACGATCGTCTTCGCCAACTTCAACGTGGCCTTCGTCTTCGGCCTCGCCCAGTTCGCCACCACGTTCCTCATCGCCTGGTTCTACTCCCGCCACGCCACGAACAAGCTCGACCCGCAGGCGGCGGCCATCAAGTCCCGTATGGAGGCCGACGCATGAGCGCCGCGTACGACTCGCACGCCGTCATCCAGCTCGCCGCCTCGTCGACCGCCGAACACCGGCCGCTGATCATCACCCTCTTCGCGGTCTTCGTCGCCGCGACCCTGGCCATCACCGTCTGGGCCGGCCGCCAGACCAAGAGCGCGTCCGACTTCTACGCGGGCGGGCGCCAGTTCACCGCCTTCCAGAACGGTCTCGCGGTCTCCGGCGACTACATGTCGGCCGCGAGCTTCCTCGGCATCGCCGGAGCGATCGCCCTCTTCGGATACGACGGCTTCCTCTACTCCATCGGCTTCCTCGTGGCCTGGCTCGTCGCGCTGCTGCTCGTCGCCGAGCCGCTGCGGAACTCCGGCCGCTACACCATGGGCGACGTCCTCGCCTACCGCATGCGCCAGCGCCCGGTGCGCACCGCCGCCGGTACCTCCACCATCGTCGTGTCGATCTTCTACCTGCTCGCCCAGATGGCCGGCGCGGGCGTCCTGGTGTCCCTGCTGCTCGGCATCACGAGCGACGCGGGCAAGGTCCTCATCGTCGCTCTGGTCGGCGTGCTGATGATCCTCTACGTCACCATCGGCGGCATGAAGGGCACGACCTGGGTCCAGATGGTCAAGGCCGTGCTGCTCATCGCGGGTGCGCTGCTCATGACCTTCCTGGTGCTGTGGAAGTTCGACTTCAACGTGTCCGACCTGCTCGGCACCGCCGCGGAGAAGAGCGGCCACGGAGCCGCGTTCCTGGAACCGGGCCTCAAGTACGGCAGCACCGACGTCTCGAAGCTGGACTTCATCTCGCTCGGCCTCGCCCTGGTCCTCGGCACCGCGGGCCTGCCGCACATCCTCATCCGCTTCTACACCGTGCCGACCGCCAAGGCCGCCCGCAAGTCCGTCAACTGGGCCATCGGGATCATCGGCTCCTTCTACCTGATGACCATCGCGCTCGGCTTCGGCGCGGCGGCGCTGATCGGGCCGGACGAGATCAAGGCCAAGAACCCGGCGGGCAACGCCGCGGCACCCCAGCTGGCCGAATACCTCGGCGGCGTCGGAACCACCTGGGGTGCGATCCTGCTGGCCGTCATCTCGGCCGTCGCCTTCGCCACGATCCTCGCCGTCGTCGCGGGACTCACCCTCGCCTCCTCGTCGTCGTTCGCCCACGACATCTACGCCAACGTCATCCGCAAGGGGACCGCCACCGAGAAGGAGGAGATGCGCGCCGCCAAGTGGGCCACCGTCGCGATCGGCGTCGTCTCCATCGCACTCGGCGCGCTCGCCCGCGACCTGAACGTCGCGGGACTCGTCGCCCTGGCCTTCGCCGTCGCAGCCTCGGCCAACCTGCCGACGATCCTCTACAGCCTCTTCTGGAAGCGCTTCACCACCCAGGGAGCCCTCTGGTCGATCTACGGCGGCCTCGCCTCGTCCGTCCTGCTCGTGCTCTTCTCGCCGGTCGTCTCCGGCAAGGCCACCTCGATGTTCCCGGACGCCGACTTCGCCTGGTTCCCGCTGGAGAACCCGGGCCTCATCTCCATCCCGCTGGGCTTCCTACTCGGCTGGCTGGGCTCCGTCCTCTCCAAGGAGGAGCCGGACAAGGGCAAGTACGCGGAACTCGAGGTCAAGTCCCTCACCGGCACCGGCGCCCACTGACCGGTCCGCCACGCCGTCACCGCCGGGCCCCGTCGTAGAGTCCTACGACGGGGCCCCGTCGCACCTCGTGTCAACCGGGCACCATCAATGTCACGTGTCTCGCGTACCCTCGGAAGAGTCAGAGCCGCAACCGCGGACACCAGCGGGAGGGGGCCCACAGTGCTCGTCGACACCTACGGCAGGGTCGCCACCGACCTGCGCGTGTCACTGACCGACAAGTGCAATCTGCGCTGCACCTACTGCATGCCCGAGGAAGGCCTGCAGTGGCTCTCCAAGACGGAGCTGCTCAGCGACGACGAGATCGTCCGGCTCATCCGCATCGCCGTCACGACGCTCGGCATCACGGAGGTCCGCTTCACCGGCGGCGAGCCGCTGCTGCGCCCCGGACTCGTCTCCATCGTCGAGCAGTGCGCCGCGCTGGAGCCCCGCCCCAGGATGTCGCTCACGACCAACGGCATCGGGCTGAAGCGCACCGCCGCCGCGCTGAAGGCGGCGGGCCTGGACCGGGTCAACGTGTCCCTGGACACGCTGCGGCCCGACGTCTTCAAGACGCTGACCCGCCGCGACCGCCACCAGGACGTGCTCGACGGACTCCGGGCCGCCCGGGACGCGGGCCTCACCCCGGTCAAGGTCAACTCCGTCCTCATGCCGGGACTCAACGACGACGAGGCCCCCGAGCTGCTCGCCTGGGCCGTGGAGAACGCCTACGAACTCCGCTTCATCGAGCAGATGCCGCTCGACGCCCAGCACGGGTGGAAGCGCGACGGGATGATCACGGCCGGCGACATCCTCGCCTCGCTGCGCACGCGCTTCAACCTCACCGCCGAGGGCCAGGACGAGCGGGGATCCGCCCCCGCCGAGCGCTGGACCGTCGACGGCGGCCCGCACCGCGTCGGGGTGATCGCCTCCGTGACCAGGCCGTTCTGCGCCGCCTGCGACCGCACGCGGCTCACCGCCGACGGGCAGGTCCGCACCTGCCTCTTCGCCCGCGAGGAGACCGACCTGCGCGGCGCGCTGCGCTCCGACGCCCCGGACGAGGAGATCGCCCGTATCTGGCGGCTCGCGATGTGGGGCAAGAAGGCGGGCTCCGGACTCGACGATCCCACGTTCCTGCAGCCGGACCGCCCGATGTCAGCCATCGGCGGCTGAGGACTCCCACTCCCGCAACGTCACGACGTCCTTGAGGAAGCCGCGCACCCCGAGGAACGAGGACAGGTGCTCCCGGTGCTCGTCGCAGGCGAGCCAGGTCTTGCGGCGCTCCGGGGTGTGCAGCTTCGGATTGTTCCAGGCCAGCACCCACACGGCGTCGGCGCGGCAGCCCTTCGCGGAACAGACGGGAGCGCCGGTGGCGCTGTCGGCGGGAGTGGCGGGGAGGTTCACGCCCTCAACCCTAGGGCCTGGCCCGCGGCCCCTTCGCGGCGCATCCCCGCCGGAGAAAGGGCGACGCCGAGCAGCCACGGGGGGAGCTGCCCGGCGTCGGTCCGTCGCTCCGACGGGGGATGCGGAGCGCACCCGAAGTATGCCACGACGACCATGATCGGTTGCACCGCATCGTCATGATTGATCTGAGCTCTTCTTGAGCTTTCCGGCGCTTCCCGCACCGTCCCCGATCAGTCCGCCGCGCGGGCGTCCCCGGCACGTCCGGCCGGTCCCGGCTCCCCGGCCGGCGCTGTGAAGGGCTCCGTACCACCCGCGGCGCGGGAGTCCCCGATCGCCGGCCGCATCGGCGCGGGAACGAACGTCGTCGGGAGCGAAGGGGCGTTCTCCCGGCCCGCGTTGGCGATGACGACCGCGACGTACGGCAGCAGGACGCCCAGGGCGAGCGCCACCACCGCCACATGCCTCTCCACGTTCCACAGGGTCGCGGCCAGCACCACCGAAAGGGTGCGGACGGACATCGAGATGATGTAGCGCCGCTGCCTGCCGCGCACGTCGTCGGCCAGTGACTGCCGGGCGCCCGTGATACGGAAGACCTCCGCGCCGCTCTGCTTCCGCATCGTGATTCCACCACCAGATCTCCGTGCCGGACCTACCCGGGCGACCGGTCCCACGGTACGCCCGCCCCGTACACGCTTCGAGGCCGGGGCGCGCCCGGCTTGCGCGGGTCGGGACCCCCGGTTCACGTACGGCCGTGTCCGGCATGCGGCGTACGTCCGCCCGGCCGAGACTGGTGGGCGTGCGCACACCGCGCCGCGCGAGGAGGCGACATGGGCTGGCTGTGGGCGATCATCGTAGGTCTGGTGCTGGGGGTGATCGCTCGGGCGATCCTGCCCGGCAAGCAGGACATCCCGCTCTGGCTGACGGTCGTGTTCGGGATCCTCGGCAGCATCCTGGGCAACGCCGTCGCCACCTGGATCGGCGTCAACGACACCAAGGGCATCGACTGGACGCGGCACGTGCTCCAGCTGATCGGCGCGGTGGCCGTCGTCGGGGTGGGGGACATGCTCTGGCAGTCCATCAAGGGCAACCGCGGCAGGAAACAGAGCACCTGACCCGCCCGCACACGACTGCGGCCGGCCACGCGTCTCGCGTGACCGGCCGCAGTCGTGTGCGCGGAAACCTCAGCCGCTCGTGACCTCGACGGCCGCCAGGTTCTTCTTGCCGCGGCGCAGCACCAGCCACCGGCCGTGCAGCAGCTCGGAGACCGCCGGGGGGCTCTCGCCGTCCGTGACCTTCGCGTTGTTCACGTAGGCCCCGCCCTCCTTGACGGTGCGGCGGGCGGCCGACTTGCTCGCGGACAGCCCGACCTCGACCAGGAGGTCCACCACGGGGCCGAGCTCGGCGACCCTGGCGTGCGGCACCTCGGACAGGGCGGCACTCAGCGTCGCCTCGTCCAGCTCACCCAGATCGCCCTGCCCGAACAGCGCCTTCGACGCGGCGATGACCGCGGCGCACTGGGCGCCGCCGTGCACCAGCGTCGTCAGCTCCTCGGCCAGCGACCGCTGGGCCGAGCGTGCCTGCGGACGCTCCTCGGTGAGCTTCTCCAGCTCCTCGAGCTCCTCGCGGCTCTTGAAGCTGAGGATGCGCATGTAGGTCGAGATGTCCCGGTCGTCCACATTCAGCCAGAACTGGTAGAACGCGTACGGCGTCGTCATCTCCGGGTCGAGCCAGACGGCCCCGCTCTCGGACTTGCCGAACTTGGTGCCGTCGGCCTTCACCATCAGCGGCGTCGCCAGCGCGTGCACGGCGGCACCCGGCTCCAGGCGGTGGATCAGGTCGATGCCCGCCGTGAGGTTGCCCCACTGGTCGCTGCCGCCCTGCTGGAGCGTGCAGCCGTAGCGCCGGTACAGCTCCAGGTAGTCCATGCCCTGGAGCAGCTGGTAGCTGAACTCCGTGTAGCTGATGCCCTCCTGGGACTCCAGGCGGCGGGCCACCGAGTCCTTGGTGAGCATCTTGTTGACCCGGAAGTGCTTGCCGATGTCCCGCAGGAACTCGATCGCGGAGAGCCCCGCGGTCCAGTCGAGGTTGTTCACCATCGTCGCGGCGTTCGGACCGTCGAAGGTCAGGAAGGGCTCGATCTGCCCGCGCAGCCGCTGGACCCACGCGGCGATGGTCTCCGGGTCGTTCAGCGTGCGCTCGGCCGTCGGGCGCGGGTCACCGATCTGGCCCGTCGCCCCGCCGACCAGGGCGAGCGGCTTCAGGCCCGCCTGCTGGAGCCGGCGCATGGTGAGCACCTGCACCAGGTGGCCGACGTGGAGACTCGCCGCGGTCGGGTCGAACCCGCAATAGAACGTGACCGGGCCGTCCGCGAGAGCCTTGCGCAATGCGTCCTCGTCGGTGGACTGGGCGAACAGCCCGCGCCACTTCAGCTCGTCGACGATGTCCGTCACGGTCTCTTCTCTCCTCGGGTTCGGCGGTGTGCGCGGTTCAGTCTAGGACGGTCAGACGCCCCGGCTGACCGAGCTCATATGGAAATCGGGGATACGCAGGGCGGGCATCGCGGCCCGGGTGAAGTAGTCGCCCCACTCGCGCGGCAGCGTCCTCTCCGTACGGCCCGCCTCCGACACGCGGGACAGGAGCCCCACGGGGGACTCGTTGAACCGGAAGTTGTTGACCTCGCCGACGACCTCGCCGTCCTCCACCAGATAGACCCCGTCACGGGTCAGGCCGGTCAGCAGCAGCGTGGCCGGATCCACCTCGCGGATGTACCACAGGCACGTCAGCAGCAGGGCCCGGCCGGTCGTCGCGGCCACCATCTCCTCCAGCGACCGCTCGCCACCGCCGTCCAGGACGAGGTTGTCGACGGCCGGAGCGACGGGCAGGCCGGTGAGCTGCGCGGAGTGACGGGTCGTGGCCAGCCGCTCCAGCTTCCCCTCCCTGATCCAGTCCGTCGGCGCCAGCGGCAGCCCGTTGTCGAAGACCGACGAGTCGTCCCCCGACGCGTGCGCGATCACGAACGGCGCGCACTCCAGCCCCGGCGCGTACGGATCGCTGCGCAGCGTCAGCGGCAGCCCGGAGACCCGCTCGCCGAGCCGTGTGCCGCCGCCCGGCCGGGAGAAGACCGTCCGGCCCTCCACGGCGTCCCGGGCCCCCGCCGACCAGTACTGGTAGATCAGCAGGTCGGCCACCGCGGTCGGCGGAAGCAGCGTCTCGTAGCGCCCGGCCGGCAGCTCGATACGGCGCTCGGCCCAGCCGAGGCGCTTCGCGAGTTCCGCGTCCATCGCCGCGGGGTCGACGTCCTTGAAGTCGCGCGTGGCCCTGCCCGCCCAGGCGGACCGCGTACGGTCCGGCGACTTGGCGTTCAGCTCCAGCGTCCCGTTCGGCTGGTCGTGACGCAGCCGGAGGCCCGTCGACGTACCGAGATAGGTGGACGTCTGCTGGTGGTGGGCGAAGCCGTACAGCTCGCGGCCGCCCGCGCGGGCACGGGCGAAGGCGTCGCCGAGGGCAGGGGCGAAACCGGCGAAGACGTCGGAGCCGGTCTCGGCCGGGGGCGCGGTGAAGTCGGCGGACGCCGGGACGCCGGAGACCGGCTGCCGGGCGTCCTCCGCGGGTCCCGCGCCGCGGGCGGCGGCCTCGGCGGCCCGCACGAGCGGCTCCAGGTCGTCGGCGGTGACGGCGGAGCGCGACACCACACCGGACGCGGTCCCCTCGGCCCCGTCGACGGTCGCGATCACGGTGAGGCTCCGGCCCCGTGTCACCCCGTTCGTGGTGAGCGCGTTGCCGGCCCAGCGCAGGTTCGCGGAGGAGCTCTCGTCCGCGATGACCACGCAGCCGTCGGCGGTGGACAGTTCCAGCGCGCGCTCGACGATCTCGTACGGCTTGCTGACGCGGCTCATCGCCCGCCCTCCTGCGTGGTGTTGAGGATGTTCACGCCCCGGAAGAGCGCGGACGGGCAGCCGTGCGAGACGGCCGCGACCTGGCCCGGCTGGGCCTTGCCGCAGTTGAACGCGCCCCCGAGGACATAGGTCTGCGGGCCGCCGACCTTCTCCATCGAGCCCCAGAAGTCCGTGGTCGTCGCCTGGTAGGCCACGTCCCGCAGCTGGCCCGCGAGTCTGCCGTTCTCGATCCGGAAGAACCGCTGCCCGGTGAACTGGAAGTTGTACCTCTGCATGTCGATGGACCACGACCGGTCGCCGACCACGTAGATCCCGCGCTCCACCCCGCCGATCAGGTCCTCCGTCGACAGCCCGCCCGGATCCGGCGCGAGCGACACGTTCGCCATCCGCTGCACGGGCACGTGCCCCGGCGAATCCGCGTACGCGCACCCGTTGGACCGGCCGAGGCCCGTCAGCTTCGCGATGCGCCGGTCCGTCTGGTAGCCGACCAGCGTCCCGTCCTTCACCAGGTCCCAGGACTGCGCCTCGACGCCCTCGTCGTCGTAACCGACGGTCGCGAGCCCGTGTTCGGCCGTGCGGTCACCGGTCACGTTCATCACCGGGGAGCCGTACGCCAGCCTGCCCAGCTGGTCGAAGGTCGCGAACGACGTCCCCGCGTACGCCGCCTCGTAGCCCAGTGCCCGGTCGAGTTCCGTCGCGTGGCCGATCGACTCGTGGATCGTCAGCCACAGGTTCGACGGGTCGACGACCAGGTCGTACGTCCCCGCGTCGACGCTCGGTGCGCGCATCTTCTCGGCCAGCAGCCCCGGGATGCGCTCCAGTTCGGAGTCCCAGTCCCAGCCGGTGCCCGTGAGGTACTCCCAGCCCCGCCCCGCCGGCGGCGCGATCGTCCGCATCGAGTCGAACTCACCCGTCGTGGCGTCCACGGCCACCGCGGTCAGCTGCGGATGCACCCGCACCCGCTGCTGGGTGGTGACGGTGCCGGCGGTGTCCGCGTAGAACTTGTTCTCGTGGACCGTCATCAGGGAGGCGTCCACGTGCGCGACCCCGTCGGCCGCCAGCAGCCGGGAGCTCCACTCGGCGAGCAGCCCGGCCTTCTCCGCGTCCGGCACGTCGAAGGGGTCCCGCTCGTACGCCGACACCCAGGTCCGGTCCCCGTGCACCGGCTCGTCGGCCAGCTCGACCCTCTCGTCGGAACCCGCGGCCGCGATCACCTTCGCGGACAGCTTGGCCATGGCGACGGCCTGGGAGGCCACCTTGGCCGCCGCGTCCATCGTCAGGTCCACACCGGACGCGAACCCCCAGGCCCCGCCGTGCACCACCCGGACCGCGTACCCGGTGTCGGTGGTGTCCGACGTCCCGGAGATCCGGGCGTCCCGCAGCCGCCAGGAGGCGTCCCGCACCCGCTCGAACCGGAAGTCCGCGTGGACGGCGCCCAGCGCGCGGGCCCGGGCGAGCGCCGCGTCGGCGAGGGCGCGCAACGGCAGCGCGAGAAAGGACGGGTCGATGTCGTGGGCCACGGACGGCCTCCCCTGCTGTGGTCGTGTCCGGGCACGCAGTCAATCACGCGGCGCCGCCCCGGGAGGGAAGAGTTCCGCGCGACGTGACCGCGCCGCACCGGCGTCCGGCCCCCGCCGCGCGCGGCCCCGGCCCGCCCCGCGCCGGTCCCCGCCACGCGGCACGGCACTGTAGGAATCCCACAGTGCCGCGTGGGAGCCACTGTCGGAGGCCGATTCCTTGTCCGGGGAGTCCTACCGATAGGTTTTCGATGTACCAGACCGCCAAGGAAAGGGTGATCCGTTGAGCCGCTCGGTTCTCGTCACCGGAGGAAACCGGGGCATCGGCCTCGCCATCGCCCGCGCCTTCGCCGACAACGGCGACAAGGTCGCCGTCACCTACCGCTCGGGGCAGCCGCCCCAGGAGCTCACCGACGCGGGTGTCCTCGCGGTCCGGTGCGACATCACCGACACCGAGCAGGTGGAGCAGGCCTACAAGGAGATCGAGGAGAAGCACGGTCCCGTGGAGGTGCTGGTCGCCAACGCCGGTATCACCAAGGACCAGTTGCTGATGCGGATGTCGGAGGAGGACTTCACGTCCGTGCTCGACACCAACCTCACCGGCACCTTCCGCGTCGTCAAGCGCGCCAACCGCGCGATGCTTCGCGCCAAGAAGGGCCGCGTCGTCCTGATCTCGTCCGTCGTCGGCCTCCTCGGCTCCGCCGGCCAGGCCAACTACGCGGCGTCCAAGGCGGGCCTGGTCGGCTTCGCCCGGTCGCTGGCCCGCGAGCTCGGCTCGCGGAACATCACGTTCAACGTCGTCGCGCCCGGGTTCGTCGACACCGACATGACCCAGGTGCTCACCGACGAGCAGCGCAAGGGCATCGTGGCCCAGGTGCCGCTCGGCCGCTACGCGCAGCCCGCCGAGATCGCGGCCGCGGTGCGCTTCCTCGCGTCCGACGACGCGTCGTACATCACTGGAGCCGTCATCCCCGTTGACGGCGGATTGGGCATGGGTCACTGATCACCATGAGCGGAATTCTCGACGGCAAGCGCATCCTCATCACGGGTGTGCTGATGGAGTCGTCCATCGCTTTCCACACGGCGAAGGTGGCACAGGAGCAGGGCGCCGAGGTCATCCTGACGGCCTTCCCCCGGCCGACGCTGACCGAGCGCATCGCCAAGAAGCTCCCGAAGCCCGCCAAGGTCATCGAGCTCGACGTGACCAACGCCGAGCACCTGGACCGGCTCGCCGGACTTGTCAAGGACGAGCTCGGCTCGCTGGACGGCGTCGTGCACTCCATCGGCTTCGCGCCCCAGGACGCCCTGGGCGGCAACTTCCTGAACACGCCCTTCGAGTCCGTGGCCACGGCCATGCACGTCTCGGCGTTCTCGCTGAAGTCGCTCGCCATGGCCTGCAAGCCGCTGATGGCCGACGGCGGTTCCGTCGTGGGCCTCACCTTCGACGCGCAGTTCGCCTGGCCCCAGTACGACTGGATGGGCCCGGCCAAGGCCGCGCTGGAGGCGACGTCCCGCTACCTCGCCCGTGACCTGGGCAAGGACAGCATCCGCTGCAACCTGATCTCGGCCGGACCGATCGGCTCCATGGCCGCCAAGTCCATCCCGGGCTTCGGCGAGCTCGCGGACGTCTGGAACCACCGCTCCCCGCTGGAGTGGAACATGGCGGACCCGGAGCCGGCCGGCCGCGGCGTCGTGGCCCTGCTCTCGGACTTCTTCCCGAAGACGACGGGCGAGATCATCCACGTCGACGGCGGCGTGCACATGATGGGTGCCTGACCCGCGCACACGCCTGACCCGCGCACACGCCTGACCCGCGCACATGCCTGACCGACGGCCGCGTGCCCGCCTCCCCGGCGGTGCCACGCGGCCGTCGCGCGTTCGGGTGACGCCGCCGGGGAGACGGCCCACGGGCCGTCCCGCGCTCGAGTCGAAAAGATGGCCGCCCCACCGCAGACTGTGGTGAACCGGACTTCTGGTCAGGCTGCGGGGAGGAGGTCGCTGTGCGCTCCACACGTCGCAGGTCCTGGGCCCTGATGGCCGCGGCTGCCGTAGGCCTCGGTCTCCTGGCCCCCGTGGCCGTCAGCGCGTCCGGCCGCGCCGGCGGTGAGCCGGCCTCGGCCCAGCGAACGCCGGACGCCGAGCCGTCGGGCTCCGAATGCCGTACGGCGGTCGAGGGCTCCCGGGTGACCGCCTACTGCCACAACCCGCACGCCACCACGGATCTCGTCCGGCTCCACACCGAGTGCGCCCGCTGGTGGGACGTCGACGCGGACGGCGAGGCGGTCGCGGTGCAGCCGGGCCGGACGGTCAAGCTGGAGGACCGCTGCTGGAAAGAGGTCGGCTCGGCCTGGGTCAGCCACTCGGTGACCCCTTAGGACCTCGACCCGCGCCCGGTCGCGCCGTCACCGCCGGACGCGCACGGTCCGCGTCCGGCACCCCGCTCAGCGCGCCCGCTCGCGCAGGCAGTCCAGCGCGTGGGCGGCGGCCTCGGCGGCGGCCGTGTCCGCGTCACCCGCCCGGATCGCCTCGACCAGCCGCGAGTGGTCCATGAGCTCCTCCGGGCGCAGCTCCGGGCCCACGTCGTCCCGCAGATAATCGCGCAGCACGTCGTTCAGGTCGGCGTAGAGCTCCGTCAGCACGTCGTTGTGCGAGGCGGCGACCACCGCGAGGTGCAGGGTCGCGTCGGCGGCCACGAAGGCCTCCGCGTCCCCCGCCGCCCAGGTCGCCTCGCGCCGCTCCATCAGCGTGTCGAGCTGCCGCATGTCCCGCTCCGTGCGCCGCAGGGCGGCGAGCCGGGCCGCCGAGGACTCCAGCGTGGAGCGCAGTTCGGCGACGTGCCGGGGGTCGGCGTCCGCGAAGCGCCGGTGCATCACCCCGGCCAGCTCGCTGGTCGCCACGACGTACGTGCCGGAGCCCTGGCGGATGTCCAGCAGCCCGTTGTGCGCCAGGGCGCGCACCGCCTCACGCACCGTGTTCCGGGCCACACCCAGCTGCTCGACCAGCTCCGGCTCGGTGGGGATCCGGGACCCCACGGGCCACTCGCCCGACGTGATCTGGTTCCTCAGCTGGGCAATCACCTGGTCGGCGAGTGCCGAACGCCGGGGGGACGTCAGCGCCATGGTGCTCCTTGCTCGTGTGACGGGCGGTGATCCGGCCTATCGGCCGGGGCGGATCGGTCCGGCCCCCGGGTCCGCCGGACCCTCGGCGGTCCGTCCTGGAGGCGCGATCGGCGCGGCGGGCCCGATCGTCCCCGCGCATTGTCCCAGGCGGCGTAAGGACCGGGCCGACTGGACAGTCAATCATCCCATGATTCTATGATGGGCCTCATGCGTCATGACGAGACCCCGACACTGAGCCCGGCCGCCGCCCCCCTCCGGACACCGCCCGCCGACGGACCGTCCCCGTGGCTGCTCCGGATCCTCGTCGCCGGCCTCGTACTCACCGCCCTCAACCTGCGGCCCGCCATCACCAGCCTCGGTCCCCTCCTCGAAGAGGTCAGGGACGGGCTGCACATGAGCGGCAGCGTGGCCGGTGTCCTCACCTCCGTGCCGCCGCTCTGCTTCGCGGTCTTCGGCTTCACCGCACCTCGGCTCGCCCGCCGGTTCGGCCCCAGCGCCGTCGTCTGCGCGGGTATGGCGGCCATCGCCGCGGGGCTGCTGATCCGCCCCTTCGTGGGAGGCACCGCGGGGTTCCTCGCCGCCAGCGCCCTCGCCCTGATGGGCATCGCCGTCAGCAACGTCCTCATGCCCGTCATCGTCAAGCGCTGGTTCCCCGACCGGGTGGGGACCATGACCGGGCTCTACTCGATGGCCCTGGCCCTCGGGACCGCCCTCGCGGCCGCCCTCACCGTGCCGGTGACCGACGCCCTGGGCGGCAGCTGGAAGACCGGGCTGGCCGTCTGGGCGGTGCTCGCCGTCGTCGCGGTCGTGCCCTGGATCCCGTCCCTCAAGGACCGCCGGAACACCGCCGGCCCCGCCGCCGGCACCCCCGCGCCCCCCGCGCTGCGGATCACCCGGAGCCGGACGTCCTGGGCGCTCGCCTGCTTCTTCGGCCTCCAGGCCACCGCCGCGTACATCACCATGGGCTGGATGCCGCAGATCTTCCGCGACGCCGGGATCCCGGCAGGCACCGCGGGCGTGCTGCTGGCCGTGACCATGGCCATGGGCGTGCCCCTCGCCTTCGTCATCCCCCGGGTCGCCACCCGGCTCCGCACCCAGGGCCCGATCGTCCTCGTCCTGAGCGGCTGCGGCCTCCTCGGCTACGCCGGCCTCTACCTCGCCCCGGCGGGCGGTGCCTGGCTGTGGGCCCTGCTCCTGGGCATCGCGAACTGCGCTTTCCCGCTCGCGCTCACCATGATCGGGATGCGGTCCAGGACCGGCGCCGGCGTGGTCAGGCTCTCGGCGTTCGCCCAGTCCACGGGCTACCTGCTGTCGATCCCCGGCCCGCTGCTCGTCGGCGTGCTGTACCAGCACAGCGGCGGCTGGGGCCTGCCGATCGCCCTCATGGCCGGGCTCCTCGTGCCGCAGACGGTGGCCGGGGTGCTCGCCGGAAGGGACCGGACGATCGAGGACGAGTGCTGAGGTGCGAGACTGTGCCCATGCCAGTGCTCGATCCGAATCCCCAGAACGGTCAGAAGAAGCTCCTCCTCGTGTTCGGGGCGATGGTGCTCATCTCCCTGGTCATCGGTGTGATCGCCACGATCGCCTCGCCCTGACCCCCTCCGGGGGTGGGGCAGGCCCCCCTGTCCCCTAGGGGGCCAGGTTCAGGGTCGAGTGGGTGGGTCACCGGATGGGACGCCCACCGCCCGGCCCGTAGGTTCTGGGTGAGACAGCCGAGGACCCACGGAGGCGGACATGCCGGCCCGAACGCACACCCGGACCCACCGCCCCGGCCAGGGCCCCGTGGAGGTCACCCTGCCGTGGTGGGCCGTCGCGCTGCCCGCCCTGGCGTTCGCGGCACTCCTCCTGCTGATCCTGGAACCGGGCCAGGCACACGCGACGGCCGTCGGCGACCCCGCCCTCGGACGTCTGTTCGGTCGCATCCTGGCGCTCCTGGGCCTCTGACAGGCGGCGAAGCCCCCCGCGGGCCGCTGTCCATCCGTCCAGGGCGAGCACGTCAACTCCCTGCGCCCGGACGTGCAATTCGTGCGAAGCTGAGGTGTATGAGCGCCGATACACCTCGCAGGATCGTCCTTCTCAGGCACGCAAAGGCGGAATGGTCGCAGGAGTCCGACCACGAGCGGCCACTGGCCGAGCGCGGCAGGAAGGACGCCCCCGTCGCCGGCCTCAGGCTGGCCGATTCGGGCACCGTCATCGACCTGGCACTGTGTTCGACCGCCACCAGGACCCGGGAGACCTGGAAGCTCGCGGTCCACGAGTTCGCCCACCGCCCCAGGACCGTGTACGAGGAGAGGCTGTACGAGGCCTCCCTCGGGGAGCTGATCGCACTGTTCGGCGAGACCCCCGACGAGGTGGACAACCTGCTGGTCATCGGCCACAACCCCGGCATGCACGGTGCGGCGGACGCGCTCTCGGGCAGTGCCGAGGGCGACACGCTCGCCCGCATGACCCGGGACGGCTTCCCGACCGCCGCCTACGCCGTCGTCGAGTTCACCGGCCCCTGGAAGGACCTCGAGCACGGGGTGGGCAGGCTCGTCGAGTACTGGACGCCGAACGACTGAGCGAGCCCGCGCGGGCGACCGACCGCGAACGCGGGAAACGAACACAGGGGAAGGGCGTCGGCACACACGGTGTGCCGACGCCCTTCCCTTGTGCGTACGGACCCGTACGCACAAGGCCGGACCCCTGCGTACGGAACCCGGCGGTCAGTCGACGAGGCCGTCGGCGGCCTCGACCTCCTCGCGGGTGATGCCCAGCAGATACAGCACCGTGTCCAGGAACGGCACGTTCACCGCCGTGTGCGCGGCCTCGCGGACGACGGGCTTGGCGTTGAACGCGACGCCCAGCCCGGCCGTGTTCAGCATGTCCAGGTCGTTCGCCCCGTCGCCGATCGCGACCGTCTGCGCCAGAGGGACCCCGGCCTGCGCCGCGAAGCTGCGCAGCAGCCGGGCCTTGCCCGCCCGGTCGACGATGTCGCCCACGACCCGGCCGGTCAGCCTGCCGTCGACGACCTCCAGCGTGTTGGCGGAGGCGAAGTCGAGGCCGAGGCGCTCCTTGAGGTCGTCCGTGACCTGGGTGAAACCGCCCGAGACCACGCCCACCTGGTAACCGAGCCGCTTCAGCGTACGGATCAGGGTGCGCGCGCCGGGGGTCAGCCGGACCTCCGCGCGGACCTTCTCCACCACCGACACGTCGAGCCCCGCCAGCAGCGCCACCCGGGCGTGCAGGGACTGCTCGAAGTCGAGCTCCCCGCGCATCGCCTGCTCGGTCACGGCGGCGACCTCGGCCTCGCAGCCGGCGTGGGCCGCGAAGAGCTCGATGACCTCGTCCTGGATGAGGGTCGAGTCCACGTCCATGACGACCAGCCGCTGTGCCCGGCGGCTCAGTCCGGCGGAGACGACGGCGATGTCCACACCGATGCCCGCGGCCTCCCTGGCCAGTGCGGTCCGCAGCGCTTCGGTCCCGGCACCGGAGACCGCGAACTCCACCGCGGTGACGGGGTACTTCGCGAGACGGAAGATGCGGTCGATGTTGCCGCCGGTGGAGGTGATCTTGGCCGCTATGGCTGCCGTGGACTCCGCGGTCAGCGGGTGCCCCAGCACCGTGACGTGCGAACGGCCGTCACCCCGGGGCCGGTTGTCGCCCGTACCCGAGATGATCTCGGCCTGCAGCTTCAGCGAATCCGCCCAGCTGTGCACGGTCGCCCGGAGATCGCCCTCCGTCGTACCGCCGGGAGCGGGGGAGGTCACCAGGGCGCACAGCACGATGCGGCCACGAGTGACGACCTGCTCGATGTCCACCACGTCCACGGCGTACGCCGCGAGGGTGTCGAAGAGCCCGGCGGTGATACCCGGCCGGTCCTTCCCGAAGATCTTGACGAGAAGAGTGGGGGTGTCCGTACCCGGCGGGGACTCGGGTGACTCAGGAGACCGGGGTGACCGAGGTGGCTGCTGAGGTGCGCTCATGGTGCTCCCACCGTATAGGGCGCCCGGGCGGCCCCGAAGCCCGTCCCGAGTGGCGGACAGGACCGCGGCCGGGGTCACGGGCGGCCGGCGGCGCTCGGAAGGGACGCTCCCTCCCCATTCCTCCCGAGTCGGAGGGCGGGACGCGGAGCCTCCGCGCCGTCTTCACGCCGCCCGGCTTTCCGTGGGGGGACCGGTCCTGGAATAGTTCCCCACGATGTTCAGCATCCCTAGGCCCCTTGCGACAGGGGTGATTCGGGGGACAACCAGTGGGGCGCGGAGTGCCGGAACTCGTACTTGAAATGAATGGCAGGACCTGGACGCTCGATCCGTCCAGGCCGTACACCCTCGGACGTGATCCGCAGGGCGACATGACGATCGACGACGCCAGGGTCTCGTGGCGGCACGCAACGATCAGCTGGAACGGCCGTGGCTGGCAGATCGAGGACCACGGCAGCACCAACGGAACCTACGTGGCGGGCCACAGGGTCCAACAGGCGGAGATCGGCCCCGGAACCCCGGTGAACCTGGGCAACGCCAACGACGGGCCGAGGCTCAACCTCACCGCCGCGGCGGCGGCCGGAGTGCACAGCGGGCAGGCGGCGGGGGCGCAGCAGGCACCCGCACATCCCGCGCAGCCACCGCACCAGGCTCAGCAGGGGGCTCAGCAGGGCGCCGCCGGATGGCCGGCCGCTCCCGCGCAGCAACCGGGCCGGCCGCAGGCGGGGCCGCCTCAGGTCCCGCACCAGCAGGGTCACGCGAACCCCGCCGCGGCCCGCGGGACCGGCGGCGCGGCGGGGGCGCCGCCGGTCTACGGCGACCGGAGTCCCACCACGTTCCACCAGCTGGACCTCGGCCGTGTCATGCGCATCGGCCGTGCCCTGGAGAACGAGCTGGTCGTGTCCGACCTGCAGGTCTCGCGCCTGCACGCCGAGTTCCGGGCGACGCCCGACGGCCGCTTCGAGATCCGCGACCTCGGGTCCCACAACGGCACGTACGTCAACGGCCAGCCGCTCCACAAGTCCGGCTCCGCGCTCATCGGACCGAACGACATCGTGGGCGTCGGCCACTCGACCTTCCGGCTGGTCGGGGACCGGCTGGAGGAGTTCGTCGACACCGGCGAGGTGTCCTTCTCGGCCCGGCACCTCACGGTGACCGTCGACGGCGGCAAGGACATCCTCAAGGACGTCTCCTTCGGCGTCCCGGAGAAGTCCCTGATCGCCGTCATCGGCCCCTCGGGGTCCGGCAAGTCCACCCTGCTCAAGGCGCTCACCGGCTACCGGCCCGCCAACCAGGGCGACGTCCTCTACGACAACCGGAACCTCTACAAGCAGTTCGCGGAGCTCCGGCAGCGCATCGGACTGGTCCCGCAGGACGACATCCTGCACAAGGAACTCACGGTCACCCGGGCCCTGCGCTACGCGGCCAAGCTGCGCTTCCCGGCGGACACCACCGAGGCCGAGCGCACCGCCCGGATCCACGAGGTCCTCGCCGAGCTCAAGCTCGACATCCACCGGGACAAGAAGATCACCTCGCTCTCCGGCGGCCAGCGCAAGCGCGTGTCGGTCGCCCTGGAGCTGCTGACCAAGCCGTCGCTGATCTTCCTGGACGAGCCGACCTCGGGCCTCGACCCGGGCATGGACCGCGACGTCATGCAGCTGCTGCGCGGACTCGCCGACGACGGGCGCACGGTCCTGGTCGTCACGCACTCGGTTGCCGAGCTGGCGATCTGCGACAAGCTCCTGGTCATGGCGCCCGGCGGATCCGTGGCCTACTTCGGCCCGCCCGAGGAGGCCCTGAACTTCTTCGGCTACACCAGCTGGGCCGACGTCTTCTCCGCCTTCGAGAACTACCGCGACTACGACTGGGCGGGCCGCTGGCGCGGCTCGCAGCACTACCAGATGTACGCCGCGGACATCGACGCCGTCGCCGCGCAGCCCGTTCACATGCCGCCGCCGCAGGCGATCCGGCCCCCGAAGCCCTCGGGCTGGGCGGCCCAGCTGTGGACGCTGATGCGCCGCTACGTGTCGGTGATCGCGTCCGACAAGGGCTTCCTGCTGCTGATGGTGCTCCTGCCGGCGGTCCTCGGCGTGGTGAGCGTGGTCATCCCCGCCGAGTTCGGCCTGGCGGAGCCCGAGCCGCCGTCCCGGTTCAACGGCAAGGCCGGCACGATCATGCTGATCCTCGCGGTCGGCATGTGCTTCGCCGCCGCGGCCAACTCCGTGCGAGAGCTGATCAAGGAGCGGGTGATCTACGAGCGCGAGCGGGCCACCGGTCTCTCACGCTCCGCCTATCTCCTGTCGAAGGTGATCGTCCTAGGCGTGATCACCGCCTTCCAGGGCGTGATCCTCTGCGGGATCGGCTTCTCCACCCGGAAGCTTCCGGCGGAGGGGCTCTTCATGTCCCCGGCCGTCGAGATCTGCCTGTCGATCATCGTGCTCGGCCTCACCTCGATGATGTTCGGCCTGATGATCTCGGCGCTGGTGAAGACCGCCGAGAAGACGATGCCGCTGCTCGTCATGTTCGCCATCGTCCAGGTCGTCTTCACCGGGGTGCTCTTCCAGGTCTACGGTTCGCCGGGCCTGGAGCAGTTCGCCTGGCTGATGCCGTCGCGCTGGGCGGTGGCGGCGGCCGGCACCACGCTGGACCTCGCCCACCTCATGCCGCCGTGGGACCCGAAGAACCCGACCGACCTGGACCCGCTCTGGGAGCACTCGGCCGGTCAGTGGGGGATCAACATCACGGTGATGCTGTTCATGAGCGCGATCCTCTTCGTCGGGGTCTCGCGGATGCTCCGGCGCCACGAGCCGGAGGTCATGCGCAAGTGACGCGCCGGGACCGGCCGGTCCCGGAAACGCCCGAGGGCGGCACCCCGCGGGGTGCCGCCCTTCGGCATGTGGTGACCGGAGCGTCGTTGCTCCGGTCGGTCTTCTTCGCCATGCCGGGCCGTGCCGGTTCCGTCGGCTCGGTGTGTGCCGTCGGCTCAGTACGCGCTGTCGACGTTGTCGATCGAGCCGTACTTGTCGGCCGCGTAGTTGGCGGCGGCGGTGATGTTGGCGACCGGGTCGTACTGGTCGTGCTTGGTGCCCTTGACGTGGTAGAAGTCGAAGGTCGGCTTGATGACCTGCAGCAGACCCTTCGAGGGGATGCCGTTGATCGCGTTGATGTCCCAGTTGTTGATCGCACGGGGGTTACCGCTGGACTCGCGCATGATGTTGCGGTGCAGACCCTCGTACGTACCGGGGATGTGCTTCTTGTGCATGATGCTGAGGGCCTCGCGGATCCAGCCGTCCAGGTTGTTCTTGTAGACCGGCTTGCGGTCGGCGGCCCGGCTGGCCTTCTTGGCGGCACGCTTCTTCGCGTCGGCCTTGGCCTTCTTCTTCGCAGCGGCCTTGCTCTTGGCCTCGGCGACGGCCTTGGCCTTCGCCTCGGCCTTCGCGGCAGCCTTCTTCTTCTCGGCGGCGGCGTCGGCCTTCGCGGCGTCGGCGGCCTTCACCAGCTGAGCGGCGGTCGAGTGCTGCTCTATGAGGCTGGCCTGGAGGGCCTTCGTCTGCCCACCGGTGAACGCGACGGGCGCGGTGGCGGCAGCCGCCTTCGGCTCGGGCGCCGCCGAAGCGTCGTTGGGGGCGAGCGTGAGGGCGACAGCGGCGGCGGCCAGGGTCGAGACCCCCGCGACGGAGAGCTTCTGCGCCTTGTTCAGGCGACGGTTACGGCTGGAGATGCGGGACACGGACATACAGTCGTACCTCTTCGAATAGCAGGGGTCCTCGGCGAGGACGCGGACGGATGCGCCGGGGCACATCTCCGTCGGGGACAGCTGCAATTCTTAGCGCCAGCAAAATGCCCTGGCAAAGGTGTGACGTACGAAGCTGGATAGTTGCTCAGGGTCGCGTTAGTGCTTTTTTGTCCGTTTTGATCCCGGGTAAATTGCCCGAATTACTCCAACTATCCTTCTTCGTAAGTGACGTGGGTCCTATGCCTGGGCTCACACGGGGCACCCCCCAGGCTCACGAAACGTTGCTTGTGCGATGCGGAGCGTGAGGGGTTTTCGCACGGTTCGCGGCACCCGGCAGGAGCAGGTGCACATCCCCGAACTCGTGCCACAGATAGCGGTGCTCCAGCGCCTCGGCATAGCCCCGCCGCAGCGCCCGGCGCCCCGCGATCGCCTCCAGCATCAGCAGGTGGGAGGCCTCCGGCTCGTGCAGCCCGGTGATCAGCCCGTCCACCGCACGCACCCCCCGCTCGGGCGTCACCACCAGATCCGTCCAGCCGGCGGCGGCCCGCAGCCGGCCGTCCGGGCCCACCGCCGACTCCAGCGCCCGCACCGCCGTCGTCCCCACCGCGATCACCCGGCCCCCGCCCGCCCGGGCCGCCTCGACGAGCCGCGCCGTCGTGAGGGGCACCTCGAAGCGTTCCGGGTAGGGCGGCTCGTGCGCCTCGGCCGACGCCACCCCCGTGTGGAGCGTCAGCGGAGCGAACTGCACCCCCCGGCTCACCAGCTCCGCCACCAGCCCCGCGGTGAACGGCCTCGACGCGCTCGGCATCTCCGCCGAGCCGCTCCCGTCCTCGGACGGCACGGCGAACACCGTCCGGTACGCCGACAGCGGCTGGTCCCGCTCCGTGTACGCGTACCGGATCGGCCGGCCGTACCTGCTCAGCAGCGCCGGCACGTCCCGCCCGACCCGCGCCCACCAGAGCCGGGCCCCCTCCGGCGGTCCCAGCGGATCCTCCAGGACCAGCCCCTGGCCGCCCGGCAGCCGCACCTCCGCCCCCGCCGGGCCCCCCGGCCGCGGCAGGGTGGTCCCCGAACCGTCCGGCCGCCGCAGCTCCACCGCCCACCGGCCGTCCTCACCGCGGGTGGAGAAGTGCACGACGACCGGCTCACCGCCCAGCCGGCCGGTCACCGCGGCCGCCAGCGTCATCGACGTGTTCACCACCAGCACGTCACCGGCCCGCAGCTCCCCGGGCAGCTCCCGGAACGCGCGGTGCGAGACGGCCGTGCCCCGGGACACCAGCAGCCGTACGTCGTCGCGCCCGGCGCCCCGCCGCTCGGCGGGCACCCGCGCGGACAGCTCGGGCGGCACCCGCAGTGCCTCCAGCGCGGTCATCGCCCCTGCCTGACGTCCGCGTCCAGCAGGGCGGCCGCCGCGTACCGGCCGCTCGCCGGCCGCAGCCCGATCAGCCGGACGAACGCCGGCGCGACCGCTTCCGGACGCGGCCTGGGCTCCGTGTCCCCGGGTACGGCCGCCGTATAGAGGTCCGTCTCCATGTCGCCCGGATCCACCGCCCACACCCGCAGCCCGGGCTCCTCCTCCCCGAGCACCGCCGCGAGCTGGTCCAGCGCCGCCTTCGAGGCCCCGTACCCGCCCCACGTCGGATACGGCTCGGCCGCCGCGTCCGAGCTGACGGCGACGACGGCACCGGCCCGCGAGGCCCGCAGCAGCGGCAACGCCTCCTGTACGAGCCCGAGCGCCGCCACCACGTTCGTCTCCAGCGCCTGCCGCAGCCCGTCCAGCGGCAGCGCCTCCAGCCGCACGAGCGGTTCGCAGCCCAGCGCGCTCGCGTTGCTCACCAGCACATCCAGCCCGCCCAGCTCCCCGGCCGCGGCCACCAGCGCCTCGCGGTGCGCCGCGTCCGTCACGTCCCCGGGCACGGCCACCACCCTGGTCCCGTACCGGTCGCCCAGCTCGCGCGCCACCACCCCGAGCGCCCTCTGTGACCTGGCGTCCAGCACCAGGTCCCAGCCCTCCCCGGCCAGATCCCCGGCCAGCGCGCGCCCCAGTCCCCTCGACCCACCCGTGATCATCGCGATCGGCATGACAGTCATCCCCTCGAACTCCGTGGTGCTCCGACGCCACCAACGTAGGAATCCGCCCCTGCCCGCCGCCTCGTCCATCGGCCCCGACGCCGTACGGCACTTCGGCCTAGGTCCGAGGCCCCGTGCCGGAGGGGCCCACCGACCGATCCGGCCCCCGGAGCCCCGCCGGTACGGTGAGCCCATGAGCCACCGCCCACCGTCGGGCCTCGCGGCGGTCAGCGCAGCGCTGCTCGCCATGAACCGGCACCTCGACATGCGCGACGTCCTCAAGACGATCGTCGCCTCCGCCCGCGAACTGCTCGACGCCGAGTACGCCGCGCTGGGCGTGCCCGACGACCACGGGGGCTTCGCCCAGTTCGTCGTCGACGGGGTGAGCGACGAGCAGTGGAAGGCCATCGGACCGCTGCCCCGGCAGCACGGCATCCTCGCCGCGATGCTCCACGAGCCGCAGCCCCAGCGCCTGGCCGACGTCCGCGAGGACCCCCGGTTCGGGGGATGGCCGGACGCCCACCCCGACATGTCCGACTTCCTCGGCCTGCCCATCCAGGACGGCGACGAGACCATCGGCGCGCTCTTCCTCGCCAACAAGCGCTGCCCCAAGCCCACCGGGGGCTGCGGCTTCACCGAGGAGGACGAGGAACTCCTCGGGCTCCTCGCCCAGCACGCGGCGATCGCCCTCACCAACGCCCGGCTCTACGAACGCAGCCGCGAGCTCACGATCGCCGAGGAGCGCTCCCGCCTCGCCCACGAACTGCACGACGCCGTCAGCCAGAAACTCTTCTCGCTGCGGCTCACCGCCCAGGCCGCCGCGGCACTGGTCGACCGCGACCCCGCGCGCGCCAAGGGCGAACTCCAGCAGGTCGCCGCGCTGGCGGGGGAGGCCGTGGACGAACTGCGCGCGGCCGTCGTCGAGCTGCGCCCCGCCGCGCTGGACGAGGACGGTCTCGTCGCCACGCTCCGTACCCAGATCCAGGTCATGGACCGGGCGCACAGTGCCAGGGTCACCTTCGACAGTGCCGGGGTGCGCGCCCTGCCCTCCGCCCAGGAGGAGGCGATGCTGCGGGTCGCGCAGGAGGCGCTGCACAACGCCCTGCGCCACTCCGGGGCCGCGCACGTGGGGGTCAGCCTCAGCCGGCACGGCACGGCCACGGTCCTCCGGATCAGCGACGACGGCCGGGGCTTCGACCCCCACCTGACCAGGAGCGCGGGCCGTCACCTCGGTCTCGTCTCCATGCGGCACCGGGCGGGCAGCGTGGGCGGCCGGCTCACCGTCGCGTCGGAGCCCGGCAAGGGCACCACGATCCGGATGGAGGTCCCCTGTGGCTGACAAGATCATCAAGGTGCTGCTGGTGGACGACCACCAGGTGGTGCGCCGGGGGCTGCGCACCTTCCTGGAGGTCCAGGACGACATAGAGGTGGTCGGCGAGGCGTCGGACGGTGCGGAGGGCGTCACCCGGATCGAGGAGCTGAGGCCCGACGTCGTCCTCATGGACATCAAGATGCCGGGCACGGACGGTATCGAGGCGTTGCGCAGGCTCAGGGAACTGGGCAACCCCGCCAAGGTGCTGATCGTCACGAGCTTCACCGAGCAGCGCACCGTCGTGCCGGCCCTGCGGGCCGGGGCGTCGGGTTACGTGTACAAGGACGTGGACCCGGACGCCCTCGCCGGTGCCATCCGCTCGGTCCACGCCGGTCACATCCTGCTCCAGCCGGAGGTCGCCGGGGCGCTGCTGGCCCAGGAGGACGGCGGGGCCGGCACGGGCCGGGGGAGCACCCTGACCGAGCGGGAGCAGGAGGTGCTGGGCCTCATCGCCGACGGCAGGTCCAACCGGGAGATCGCCCGCGCGCTGGTCCTGTCGGAGAAGACGGTCAAGACCCACGTGTCGAACATCCTCATGAAGCTCGACGTCTCGGACAGGACCCAGGCCGCGCTGTGGGCCGTGCGGCACGGGGCGGCGGGCTGACGGCATCACCCCGGGGCGCCGCCGGGGGATGAGGGGCGGGGGCCGTCGATCAGCGGCGGGCCCGTGTGGTCGCACACCGGCGGGCCCGTGTGGGCACGCACCGACGGGCCCCGTGGTCATACAAGCGGACGAGTCTCTTCCGGTCCGAGATTCATACTGTCGGGTGTATGTCACCCGGACGGCGTATCCCCGGCCGTGCGGCGCCGTTCTCCCTGTGTGCCGCGGCGATCGGCCGCGGCGACGCGAGGAGGATCCTGAAGTGAAGAACCTGAAGAAGGCCGCCGCCGTCACCATGATCGCGGGCGGCCTCATCGCCGCCGGTGCCGGAGCCGCCTCCGCCACGGGCCACGGCCACGGAGGCGCCGGAGCCCACGGCCAGGCCGTGGGCTCCCCGGGTGTCGTCTCGGGCAACCTCGTCCAGGTCCCGGTGAGCGTCCCGGTGAACGTGGTCGGCAACACGGTCAACGTGGTCGGCCTGCTCAACCCGGCCTTCGGCAACCTCGGCCTGAACCACTGACCGACGCCTCGCACCCGCCCGCCGTGCCGGCTCGTCCGAGCCCCGCACGGCGGGCGGCGCCGTCACCGGCCGCGCTCCTCCACGTACGCGTTGTACGCCGCCACCTGTGCCCGCCGGGCCACCCGCTCGACCGGACGCAGCGCCTCGCCGCGCGCCGCCATCTCCGACGCGCTCACCGCGCCCCCGTGCCCGTTCTCCTGGGCCACCGAGATCAGCAGCCCCACCCGCTGGGCCAGCTCCAGCACCCTGACCGCCCGCGGCGGATATCCCGGCGCCAGCACCTCACGCCCGCGCTCCGCCCGCGCACGGTAGGCGTCCACCGCGGCCTCGGCGACCGGCCCGGACCCCGCGACGTCCAGCCGGGACAGCACCGCGGTCGCGTCCCGCAGCGCCTCGGCGAGCTCCCGCTCCGCCTCGCCCAGCGACGGCACGTCCGCCGGCGGCGCCTCCCGCACCGGCAGACAGCGCCACACCACCTCGATGTGCAGATCCCCCGGAGGCCCGGCCTCGGTCACCTCGGGCACGAGGCCGAACGGCGCCCCGAACGTGACGACCGCCTCCTCCGCCTCCAGTGCGCGCGCGTTGAAGTCCGGCGGCCCGCTGAGCCCCAGCGGGTGCCCGGGGACGGGCAGCGCGACCCGGAAACCGGTGGCACCCAGCCCTCTCAGCCGGCCGAGCGCCAGCGTGAGCCCGACGGGCCCCGCCTCACCCGGCAGCCCCTCGACGCGGTGCACCGCGTCCTCGCCGACGATCGCGAGCGCGGCGTCGTCGGGCGACGCCAGCCCGGCCAGAAGCGCGTTTCCCCATGCGGCGAGCCGCCCTGAGCGTGGTTCCGAAAGCATGGGAACAGCCTAGGGAACAGCCCCCGGGCCTGAGCACTCCCCGGGTGGCGTAGGTTTTCCCTGGGAGCTGTGCCCGCAGGCACGCGACGATCTCGACACTGTATGGGGAGACAACGCGCCATGAGCGATGTACTGGAGCTGGTGGACGTATCCGTGGTCCGCGACGGACGCGCTCTGGTGGACGACGTCTCGTGGTCGGTCAAGGAGGGCGAGCGCTGGGTCATCCTCGGGCCCAACGGCGCCGGCAAGACCACCCTCCTCAACATCGCCTCCAGCTACCTCTTCCCGAGCACCGGCACCGCCAAGATCCTCGGTGAGCGGCTCGGCGGGGTCGGAACCGACGTCTTCGAGCTCCGCCCCCGCATCGGCATCGCCGGTGTGGCCATGGCCGAAAAGCTCCCCAGGCGCCAGACCGTACTGCAGACGGTGCTCACCGCCGCCTACGGCATGACGGCCACCTGGCACGAGGACTACGAGGCCGTCGACGAGGAGCGCGCCCGCGCCTTCCTCGACCGCCTGGGCATGACCGAGTTCCTCGACCGGAAGTTCGGCACGCTCTCCGAGGGCGAGCGCAAGCGCACCCTCATCGCCCGCGCCATGATGACCGACCCCGAGCTGCTCCTCCTCGACGAGCCCGCGGCCGGACTCGACCTGGGCGGCCGCGAGGACCTGGTCCGCCGCCTCGGCCGGCTGGCGCGTGACCCGTACGCCCCCTCCATGGTCATGGTCACCCACCACGTCGAGGAGATCGCGCCCGGCTTCACCCACGTCCTGATGATCCGTCAGGGCAAGGTGCTGGCCGCCGGCCCCATGGAGACCGAGCTCAGCTCCCGGAACCTCTCCCTCTGTTTCGGCCTGCCGCTCGTCGTCGAACACCACGGCGACCGCTACACCGCCCGCGGACTGCCCCTCGGCCAGTAGTCGCACCACAGCCAACCTCCCCGGCGCCCTGTCGGGGAGGGCACTCGCGGTCCTACGATGACCATGTGGACATCGACGCGTGGGTGTGGTGGCTGATCGGCGCGGTGGGACTGGGCATCCCCCTCGTCCTGACCGCGATGCCCGAGTTCGGGATGTTCGCCGTCGGAGCGGTGGCGGCATCCGTGGTCGCGGCACTCGGCGGCGGCATCGTCGCCCAAGTACTCGTGTTCGTCGTGGTGTCGGTCGCGCTCATCGCGGTCGTACGCTCGATCGCCGCGCGCCAACGGGTGGGGCGTACCACCCACGCCAGCGGCATCGACGCCCTGAAAGGCCGTCAGGCCCTGGTCCTGGAACGGGTGGACGGCGGCGGCGGACGCATCAAGCTCGCCGGCGAGGTCTGGTCGGCACGTTCGCTCGACGGCGACCAGATCTTCGAACCGGGCCGCCAGGTGGACGTCGTGGACATCGACGGCGCAACCGCCGTCGTCATGTGAGCGAACCGGTCACACGGCAGGCCGCAGTCTGCCACACTCGAAGTCGATCATCATGAGAATGCGACCGTCATGAGTGTTCGACCTCGATCACCGCGATCCGTCGGCAACCGAAGGGCACGAGGCACACGATGCAACCGATCATCATCGTCCTGATCATTCTGGTGGTGCTCGTCTTCATCGCCCTGATCAAGACGATCCAGGTCATCCCGCAGGCCAGTGCCGCCATCGTGGAGCGCTTCGGCCGCTACACCCGCACACTCAACGCCGGGCTGAACATCGTCGTCCCGTTCATCGACTCGATCCGCAACCGGATCGACCTCCGCGAACAGGTCGTCCCCTTCCCGCCGCAGCCGGTGATCACCCAGGACAACCTCGTCGTCAACATCGACACCGTCATCTACTACCAGGTGACCGACGCGAGGGCGGCGACCTACGAGGTCGCCAGCTACATCCAGGCGATCGAACAGCTCACCGTCACCACGCTCCGCAACATCATCGGCGGCATGGACCTCGAACGGACCCTGACCTCCCGCGAGGAGATCAACGCCGCGCTGCGCGGAGTCCTCGACGAGGCCACCGGCAAGTGGGGCATCCGCGTCAACCGCGTCGAGCTCAAGGCGATCGAACCGCCCACCTCCATCCAGGACTCGATGGAGAAGCAGATGCGCGCCGACCGCGACAAGCGCGCCGCGATCCTCACCGCCGAAGGCATCAGGCAGTCCGCGATCCTCACCGCCGAGGGCGAGAAGCAGTCCGCGATCCTCCGCGCCGAAGGTGAGGCCAAGGCATCGGCCCTGCGTGCCGAGGGCGAGGCCCAGGCCATCCGCACCGTCTTCGAGTCCATCCACGCGGGGGACCCGGACCAGAAGCTCCTGTCGTACCAGTACCTCCAGATGCTCCCCAAGATCGCCGAGGGCGACGCCAACAAGCTCTGGATCGTGCCCAGCGAGATCGGCGACGCGCTCAAGGGACTCAGCGGCGCGTTCGGCAACCTCGGAGGCAGCACCCCCGGCTTCAACATCGGCGAGCAGCGGCGGGAGCAGCCCCCGGTCGAATGACCGCACGGCCCCTTCGTGCATGATCAGTGAGGCCCCTCGACCTTGATGGCGGGGAGGCGTCACTGACCACCGAAGGAGATGGCTTTGTCCATCTGGGAAATTCTCGCGGTCTTCGCGGCCGGGGTGGGCGCCGGCACGATCAACACCATCGTCGGCTCGGGCACCCTCATCACCTTCCCCGTACTCCTCGCCACGGGCCTGCCCCCCGTGACCGCCACCGTCTCCAACGCGCTGGGCCTGATCCCCGGTTCCATCAGCGGAGCCATCGGCTACCGCAAGGAACTCGCCGGCCAGCGCCGACGCATCCTCAAGCTGAGCGTCGGCGCACTGATCGGCGGCCTCACCGGAGCCACCCTCCTGCTCTCCCTGCCGTCCACCGCGTTCGAGACGATCGTTCCCGTCCTGGTGGGCCTGGCCCTCGTCCTGGTCATCCTGCAGCCCCGCATCAGCAAGGCCGTCCAGCGCAGGCGCGAGACGTCCGGCACCCCGGCCAGGCCCGACGGCGGACCACTGCTGTTCACCGGCCTGATGCTCGCCAGCGTCTACGGGGGCTACTTCACCGCCGCGCAGGGCATCATCTACCTCTCGCTGATGGGCATGCTGCTCGACGACACGATGCAGCGACTCAACGCCGTCAAGAACGTCCTCGCCGCGGTCGTGAACAGCGTCGCCGCGGTGTTCTTCCTCTTCGTCGCCCACTTCGACTGGACAGCCGTCGTGCTCATCGCGACCGGATCGGCGATCGGCGGCCAGATCGGGGCCAAGGTCGGACGCCGCCTCAGCCCGCGGTTCCTCCGGGCGCTCATCGTCGTCGTGGGCAGCGCCGCGATCGTCCAGCTGCTGCTCCGCTGAACGACGCGGGCCCGTTCCCCGGGTCCGAGGGGACGGGCCCCGCCGCCACACGCGGGTCACGGTCCTGCGGACCGTCAGGCCGCGGACCGCGCCAGCCAGTCCGGCAGCGCGGACCGGTCTCCGGCACCCAGCGCCAGCAGCATGGCGTCGGCGGGCGACGGCACGAACGGCTCCCGCAGCAGCGGCATACCCGCCTGCTCCGGGGTACGGGCCGCCTTGCGGTGATTGTCCTCCGCGCACGAGGCCACGGTGTTCAGCCAGGTGTCCTGGCCGCCCTGCGCACGCGGCACGACGTGGTCCACGGTGCTGGCCCGCCGCCCGCAGTACGCGCACCGGTGCTGGTCCCGTATCAGCACCCCCCGTCTGGACCACGGAGCGTGTCTTCGGAACGGCACCCGTACGTACCGGCAGAGCCTGATCACCTGGGGGACCGGAATGTCGACCGCGGCCCCTCGCATACGGAGTCCGGGGTGCGCCTGCTCGACGACGGCCTTGTCCTGCAGGATCAGGACCACCGCACGGTTGAGCGTCACCGTCGACAGCGGCTCGAAGCTCGCGTTGAGCACCAGTGTGTCCCGCATCCTGCCCACCTCCCGTGTGCCGCCCGCCTGTCCGCGGGCCCGGATCAACTCTGGCCGGGCGAGCCGTGAGGGACAACGCAATAAAAAATGCCCTGCCCTGGTCTCTCCAAGACCAGGGCAGGGCAAACAGCGGGTGAAACATCAGCTCGCGGGAGAGGCGTACTCCCCGAGCAGCTGGGCGCGGCCCAGGGTGTGGAAACGCAGGTTGAACCCGACGGCCGCGGGCGGCGTGTCACCGTCCGGCCCGAGCTTCTCCGTGTCCACCGCGTAGACGGTGAACACGTAGCGGTGGTTCTCGCCGGCCGGCGGGGCTGCGCCGCCGAAGTCCTTCGAGCCGTAGTCGTTACGAGCGTGGACGGCCCCGTCCGGCAGCCCTGCGAAACCACCGCTCCCGGCGCCCGCCGGGAGCTCCGTGACCGAGACCGGGATGTCGAAGAGCACCCAGTGCCAGAACCCGCTGCCCGTCGGGGCGTCCGGGTCGAAGCACGTCACGGCGAAGCTCTTGGTCCCCTCGGGGAACCCCTCCCACCGCAACTGCGGTGAGGTGTTCCCCTCCGCGTGCACCTGGGCGTCGGCCAGTACCGCGCCGGGCGCCAGATCCTCGCTCACCACGGTGAACGAGGGGACCTCGGGATGGAAGTCGTGCGGCAGCGGGGCCCTCTTCGGCTCGCTCACGTCAGCACCTCTCCTGATCGGCTGTGCGATGTCCTCCCACCGACCCTAAGGGCTGTCAGAGCCAGTTGCGCTGTCCGCCGACCTGCGCCAGCCATTGGTTGAGGTATGCCGCCCAGTCGGTGCTCTGGTAGTCGTTCAGCCCGACCTTGAACGCGCGGTAGGAGTCGCTGCCCTCGCTGAAGAGCCCCGGCTTCTTGTCCATCTCCAGCACGACGTCCATCTCGCGGTCGTCCGCGACGAAGGTCAGCTCGACCTGGTGCAGGCCCCGGTACTGCTGGGGCGGGAAGAACTCGATCTCCTGGTAGAACGGCAGGCGCTGGCGCGTACCGCGGATGTGCCCGCGCTCCATGTCGGCGCTCCGGAAGCCGAAGCCCAGCTGCCCGAAGGCGTCCAGGATGGCCTGCTGCGCGGGAAGCGGGTGCACGTTGATCGGGTCAAGGTCACCGGAGTCCAGGGCCCGGGCGATCTCCAGCTCGGTCGTCACACCGATGTTCATGCCGCGCAGCTGCTGCCCGCCGAACATGGTGACCGGGGTCTCCCACGGGATCTCCAGGCCGAACGGCACCACGTGCACCGCGCCGGCCTTCGCCTCGAAGGCACCACCCAGGCGCAGCTTGGCGAACTCGATGTCCTGCTTGGTCTCCTGGTCCCCGCCCTCGACCTCGACCCGGGCCTGCAGACCGACGGACAGCCCCTCGATCTGCTGGTCCACGGATCCGCCCTGGATCCGCACCTCGCCCTGGACGACCCCGCCGGGCACGACGTTGACCTCGGTCAGTTCGGTCTCCACCGAAGCACCGCCGGCACCCATGCTCGCGAGCAGCCGCTTGAAGCCCATGTTTTTCCTCCCTAGGTCCTGACACCTACATACGCGCCACGACCGTAGCCGGTTCCCGGGACGGCGATCCCAGTACCCTCGGACGCCACGGGCGGGAACCGCCCGCACCAGCACGACGTGCGACCCCGTTCCGGGGCATGCGTACGTCTGCCCCACCCGCGGCACGACAGGCAGGTCGGCATGGACGTCGGGAATCTCGCCCACCCCGCCGAGGAAGTCGCCCCCAGGCTGCTCGGTGCCGTCCTCACCCATGAGGCGCCCGAGGGAACCGTGAGCATCGCCATCACGGAGACCGAGGCGTACTCCGGTTCGGCGGACCCCGCCTCCCACGCCTACCGAGGCAGGACACCCCGGAACGCCGTCATGTTCGGACCCGCGGGACACCTGTACGTGTACCGGTCCCACGGACTCCACTGGTGCGCCAACGTCGTCACCGGCGCGGAGGGGACCGCCACCGCCGTCCTCATCCGGGCGGGCAGGGTCGTCGAAGGGGAGGACCTGGCCCGGGAGCGCCGGGGCGCGAAGGTCGAGACCGCGCGCCTGGCGCGGGGCCCGGGCAACTTCTGCCAGGCGCTCGGCATCACCGCGGAGCATCAGGGGGCGAACCTCCTGGGCGGCGCCCGGGTCGCACTGTCCGAGGGCGAGCCGGTACCCGCGGCGCTCGTCAGGGCCGGCCCCCGGGTGGGCGTGAGCAAGGCGCACGACTGGCAGCACCGCTTCTACCTGGCCGGCGATCCGACCGTCTCGGCCTACCGGCTGAGCCCGAGGGCCAAGCCGTCCGCGGGAGCCTGAGCCCCCGCGCGCCGAGCCCAGGGGCGCGCGCAGGTGAAGCGACGGGATGCCGGATGCCCGCAAGGGCGGCGCAACTTGACTCTCCCCCACTGTTTCCCTAATGTAGTCCGAGCCGCTTGAGCGGATGCAGGTGTCGGCACGGTCCATCGGACCGGGTCGCAGCATCGTGAGAGGGCCAACCACTACCTACGATTCACCCCTGGCGGGTGCAATTTCGGCATGCCGGAATGTGCCCAACGGCTCGATTATGAGTCGCAGCGGAAATCGGTTAACGTAGTGGCACGCCGAAAGGGAAACGCGAAAGCGAAGAACTGGAAAGCGAAAAGCAGTATCCCGCTTCGACCGGGAATCGGACACAAAAGAGTCTGATAGAGTCGGAAACGCAAGAACGAAGGGAAGCGCCCGGAGGGCCCCGGTGAAACGGGACCGAAGGAAGCGTCCGTTCCTTGAGAACTCAACAGCGTGCCAAAAGTCAACGCCAGATATGTTGATACCCCGGCCTGCATCACGCAGGTTGGTGGTTCCTTTGAAAAGTCCTGCCGGGTCTTCGGATCGGGTAGGCAACAACAGCGAGGACGCTGTGAACAGCCGGTCATATTCCGACCTGGTTGTTCCGCTCTCGTGTTGTGATCCCGATTACGGGAAAACATTCACGGAGAGTTTGATCCTGGCTCAGGACGAACGCTGGCGGCGTGCTTAACACATGCAAGTCGAACGATGAAGCCTTTCGGGGTGGATTAGTGGCGAACGGGTGAGTAACACGTGGGCAATCTGCCCTTCACTCTGGGACAAGCCCTGGAAACGGGGTCTAATACCGGATAACACTCTGTCCCTCATGGGACGGGGTTAAAAGCTCCGGCGGTGAAGGATGAGCCCGCGGCCTATCAGCTTGTTGGTGGGGTAATGGCCTACCAAGGCGACGACGGGTAGCCGGCCTGAGAGGGCGACCGGCCACACTGGGACTGAGACACGGCCCAGACTCCTACGGGAGGCAGCAGTGGGGAATATTGCACAATGGGCGAAAGCCTGATGCAGCGACGCCGCGTGAGGGATGACGGCCTTCGGGTTGTAAACCTCTTTCAGCAGGGAAGAAGCGAAAGTGACGGTACCTGCAGAAGAAGCGCCGGCTAACTACGTGCCAGCAGCCGCGGTAATACGTAGGGCGCAAGCGTTGTCCGGAATTATTGGGCGTAAAGAGCTCGTAGGCGGCTTGTCACGTCGGATGTGAAAGCTCGGGGCTTAACCCCGAGTCTGCATTCGATACGGGCTAGCTAGAGTGTGGTAGGGGAGATCGGAATTCCTGGTGTAGCGGTGAAATGCGCAGATATCAGGAGGAACACCGGTGGCGAAGGCGGATCTCTGGGCCATTACTGACGCTGAGGAGCGAAAGCGTGGGGAGCGAACAGGATTAGATACCCTGGTAGTCCACGCCGTAAACGTTGGGAACTAGGTGTTGGCGACATTCCACGTCGTCGGTGCCGCAGCTAACGCATTAAGTTCCCCGCCTGGGGAGTACGGCCGCAAGGCTAAAACTCAAAGGAATTGACGGGGGCCCGCACAAGCAGCGGAGCATGTGGCTTAATTCGACGCAACGCGAAGAACCTTACCAAGGCTTGACATATACCGGAAAGCATCAGAGATGGTGCCCCCCTTGTGGTCGGTATACAGGTGGTGCATGGCTGTCGTCAGCTCGTGTCGTGAGATGTTGGGTTAAGTCCCGCAACGAGCGCAACCCTTGTTCTGTGTTGCCAGCATGCCCTTCGGGGTGATGGGGACTCACAGGAGACTGCCGGGGTCAACTCGGAGGAAGGTGGGGACGACGTCAAGTCATCATGCCCCTTATGTCTTGGGCTGCACACGTGCTACAATGGCCGGTACAATGAGCTGCGATGCCGCGAGGCGGAGCGAATCTCAAAAAGCCGGTCTCAGTTCGGATTGGGGTCTGCAACTCGACCCCATGAAGTCGGAGTTGCTAGTAATCGCAGATCAGCATTGCTGCGGTGAATACGTTCCCGGGCCTTGTACACACCGCCCGTCACGTCACGAAAGTCGGTAACACCCGAAGCCGGTGGCCCAACCCCTTGTGGGAGGGAGCTGTCGAAGGTGGGACTGGCGATTGGGACGAAGTCGTAACAAGGTAGCCGTACCGGAAGGTGCGGCTGGATCACCTCCTTTCTAAGGAGCACTTCTTGTCAGCTTCGGCTGACCAGAGGCCAGTACATCGGCGAATGTTCGATGCTGGTTGCTCATGGGTGGAACGTTGACTATTCGGCACGATCGGCAAGTTGTTGTGAGTACTGCTTCGGCGTGGAAAACAGGAACGGGTTGGTCGGGTCGGGCACGCTGTTGGGTATCTGAAGGTTCGGCCGTCATGGTCGCCTTCGGTTGCCGGCCCCAGTGCACTCACCTGTAAGGGTGGGGTGATGGGTGGCTGGTCGTTGTTTGAGAACTGCACAGTGGACGCGAGCATCTGTGGCCAAGTTTTTAAGGGCGCACGGTGGATGCCTTGGCACCAGGAACCGATGAAGGACGTGGGAGGCCACGATAGTCCCCGGGGAGCTGTCAACCAAGCTTTGATCCGGGGGTTTCCGAATGGGGAAACCCGGCAGTCGTCATGGGCTGTCACCCGCTGCTGAACACATAGGCAGTGTGGAGGGAACGCGGGGAAGTGAAACATCTCAGTACCCGCAGGAAGAGAAAACAACCGTGATTCCGGGAGTAGTGGCGAGCGAAACTGGATGAGGCCAAACCGTATGCGTGTGATACCCGGCAGGGGTTGCGCATGCGGGGTTGTGGGAGTTCTCTTGATCAATCTGCCGGTTGGTCGACGAGTCAGAAACCGTTGGTGTAGGCGAAGGACATGCGAAAGGTCCGGCGTAGAGGGTAAGACCCCCGTAGCTGAAACATCAACGGCTCGTTTGAGAACCACCCAAGTAGCACGGGGCCCGAGAAATCCCGTGTGAATCTGGCGGGACCACCCGCTAAGCCTAAATATTCCCTGGTGACCGATAGCGGATAGTACCGTGAGGGAATGGTGAAAAGTACCGCGGGAGCGGAGTGAAATAGTACCTGAAACCGTGTGCCTACAAGCCGTGGGAGCGTCGCGCATCGAGCTTGCTCGGTGCGTCGTGACTGCGTGCCTTTTGAAGAATGAGCCTGCGAGTTAGCGGTGTGTAGCGAGGTTAACCCGTGTGGGGAAGCCGTAGCGAAAGCGAGTCCGAATAGGGCGATTGAGTTGCACGCTCTAGACCCGAAGCGGAGTGATCTAGCCATGGGCAGGTTGAAGCGGAGGTAAGACTTCGTGGAGGACCGAACCCACCAGGGTTGAAAACCTGGGGGATGACCTGTGGTTAGGGGTGAAAGGCCAATCAAACTCCGTGATAGCTGGTTCTCCCCGAAATGCATTTAGGTGCAGCGTCGTGTGTTTCTTGCCGGAGGTAGAGCACTGGATAGGCGATGGGCCCTACCGGGTTACTGACCTTAGCCAAACTCCGAATGCCGGTAAGTGAGAGCACGGCAGTGAGACTGTGGGGGATAAGCTCCATGGTCGAGAGGGAAACAGCCCAGAGCATCGACTAAGGCCCCTAAGCGTACGCTAAGTGGGAAAGGATGTGGAGTCGCAGAGACAACCAGGAGGTTGGCTTAGAAGCAGCCACCCTTGAAAGAGTGCGTAATAGCTCACTGGTCAAGTGATTCCGCGCCGACAATGTAGCGGGGCTCAAGCGTACCGCCGAAGTCGTGTCATTCACACATATAGGGCCAACGCCTGTGTGGATGGGTAGGGGAGCGTCGTGTGCCGGGTGAAGCAGCCGCGGAAGCGAGTTGTGGACGGTTCACGAGTGAGAATGCAGGCATGAGTAGCGATACACACGTGAGAAACGTGTGCGCCGATTGACTAAGGGTTCCTGGGTCAAGCTGATCTGCCCAGGGTAAGTCGGGACCTAAGGCGAGGCCGACAGGCGTAGTCGATGGACAACCGGTTGATATTCCGGTACCCGCTTTGAAACGCCCAATACTGAATCAGGCGATGCTAAGTCCGTGAAGCCGGCCTGATCTCTTCGGAGTTGAGGGTAGTGGTGGAGCCGACGAACCAGACTTGTACTAGGTAAGCGATGGGGTGACGCAGGAAGGTAGTCCAACCCGGGCGATGGTTGTTCCCGGGGTAAGGGTGTAGGCCGTGTGGTAGGTAAATCCGTCACACATTAAGGCTGAGACCTGATGCCGAGCCGATTGTGGTGAAGTGGATGATCCTATGCTGTCGAGAAAAGCCTCTAGCGAGTTTCATGGCGGCCCGTACCCTAAACCGACTCAGGTAGTCAGGTAGAGAATACCGAGGCGTTCGGGTGAACTATGGTTAAGGAACTCGGCAAAATGCCCCCGTAACTTCGGGAGAAGGGGGGCCATCACTGGTGAGGGAACTTGCTTCCTGAGCTGGGGGTGGCCGCAGAGACCAGCGAGAAGCGACTGTTTACTAAAAACACAGGTCCGTGCGAAGCCGTAAGGCGATGTATACGGACTGACGCCTGCCCGGTGCTGGAACGTTAAGGGGACCGGTTAGTGCACTTTCGGGTGTGCGAAGCTGAGAACTTAAGCGCCAGTAAACGGCGGTGGTAACTATAACCATCCTAAGGTAGCGAAATTCCTTGTCGGGTAAGTTCCGACCTGCACGAATGGCGTAACGACTTCTCGACTGTCTCAACCATAGGCCCGGTGAAATTGCACTACGAGTAAAGATGCTCGTTTCGCGCAGCAGGACGGAAAGACCCCGGGACCTTTACTATAGTTTGATATTGGTGTTCGGTTCGGCTTGTGTAGGATAGGTGGGAGACTTTGAAGCAGCCACGCCAGTGGTTGTGGAGTCGCCGTTGAAATACCACTCTGGTCGTGCTGGATGTCTAACCTGGGTCCGTGATCCGGATCAGGGACAGTGTCTGATGGGTAGTTTAACTGGGGCGGTTGCCTCCTAAAGAGTAACGGAGGCGCCCAAAGGTTCCCTCAGCCTGGTTGGCAATCAGGTGTTGAGTGTAAGTGCACAAGGGAGCTTGACTGTGAGACCGACGGGTCGAGCAGGGACGAAAGTCGGGACTAGTGATCCGGCAGTGGCTTGTGGAAGCGCTGTCGCTCAACGGATAAAAGGTACCCCGGGGATAACAGGCTGATCTTCCCCAAGAGTCCATATCGACGGGATGGTTTGGCACCTCGATGTCGGCTCGTCGCATCCTGGGGCTGGAGTCGGTCCCAAGGGTTGGGCTGTTCGCCCATTAAAGCGGTACGCGAGCTGGGTTTAGAACGTCGTGAGACAGTTCGGTCCCTATCCGCTGTGCGCGTAGGAATATTGAGAAGGGCTGTCCCTAGTACGAGAGGACCGGGACGGACGAACCTCTGGTGTGCCAGTTGTCCTGCCAAGGGCATGGCTGGTTGGCTACGTTCGGAAAGGATAACCGCTGAAAGCATCTAAGCGGGAAGCCTGCTTCAAGATGAGTATTCCCACCACCTTGAGTGGTTAAGGCTCCCAGTAGACGACTGGGTTGATAGGCCAGATGTGGAAGCCCGGTAACGGGTGGAGCTGACTGGTACTAATAGGCCGAGGGCTTGTCCTCAGTTGCTCGCGTCCACTGTGTTGTTCCCAGGCCACGAACAGTCGTGCTGGTTGAACAGTTTCACTAATTAATTGAAAAGTGTGCTTGTTCGCTAAGTGCCGATCTCCGCATTGCGGAGTGGCCGATAGTGTTTCGGTGGTCATTGCGTTAGGGAAACGCCCGGTTACATTCCGAACCCGGAAGCTAAGCCTTTCAGCGCCGATGGTACTGCAGGGGGGACCCTGTGGGAGAGTAGGACGCCGCCGAACAATCTTTCAAGGACCCTTGGTCCCAGCGTTCATGCTGGGACCAAGGGTCCTTTTGTTTTTCCGAAGCGCGTCGGATGGTCGACTGCGCGAGAATGCTTGTGGTACCCGATGACAGGAGTCACCCCAATGTCCACCAACTCTTCCGACGACCGTCCGGAGCGCGAGCCGCGTCGCCGGGACGGTGGTGAGAGGGGCGGCTTCCGAGGCGGCCGTGACGACCGTTCGTCCGCGCCTCGACGAGACAACGACCGCGGCCCGCGTCGTGACGACAACCGTGGTGGCAGCACCGGCGGTGGTTTCCGTCGTGACGACAACCGTGGTGGCAGCACCGGCGGTGGTTTCCGTCGTGATGATCGTGCTCCGCGTCGTGAGGACGACCGTGGTGGATTCCGCGGTGGTCAGCGCGATGACCGTGGTGGCCGTCCCGCCGGCGGTTTCGACCGCCGCGACGACCGCCCCCGCGGCCCCCGCCGCGATGACGACCGCCCCGGCGGCTTCCGTCGTGACGACAGCCGCGGTGGCGGTACCGGCGGTGGTTTCCGTCGTGATGATCGTGCTCCGCGTCGTGAGGACGACCGTGGTGGATTCCGCGGTGGTCAGCGCGATGACCGTGGTGGCCGTCCCGCCGGCGGTTTCGACCGCCGCGACGACCGCCCCCGCGGCCCCCGCCGCGACGATGACCGGCCCGGTGGTTTCCGCCGTGACGACAACCGTGGCGGCAGCACCGGTGGCGGCTTCCGCCGTGACGACAACCGTGGCGGCAGCACCGGTGGCGGCTTCCGCCGTGACGACAACCGTGGCGGCAGCACGGGTGGCGGCTTCCGCCGCGACGACAGCCGCGGCGGCGGTACCGGCGGTGGCTTCCGGCGGGACGACAGCCGCGGTGGCGGTTTCGATCGCCGGGATGACAGCCCGCGTGGCCCGCGTCGTGAGGACGACCGCCCCGGTGGTTTCCGTCGTGACGACAACCGTGGTGGCGGCACCGGTGGCGGCTTCCGCCGCGATGACCGTGACCGCGGCCCGCGTCGTGAGGATGACCGTGGTGGATATCGCGGTGGTCAGCGTGATGACCGTGGTGGCCGTCCCGCCGGCGGTTTCGACCGCCGCGACGACCGCCCCCGCGGTCCCCGCCGCGATGACGACCGCCCCGGTGGTTTCCGCCGTGACGACAACCGTGGCGGCAGCACCGGTGGCGGCTTCCGCCGCGACGACCGTGACCGCGGCCCGCGTCGTGAGGACGACCGGCCGAGCACCTTCCGCCGTGATGATCGTGCTCCGCGTCGTGAGGACGACCGTGGTGGATTCCGCGGTGGTCAGCGTGATGACCGTGGTGGCCGTCCCGCCGGCGGTTTCGACCGCCGCGACGACCGCCCCCGTGGCCCCCGCCGCGACGATGACCGGCCCGGTGGTTTCCGCCGTGACGACAGCCGCGGTGGCAGTGGTGGTGGTTTCCGCCGTGACGACCGTGGCGACCGTGGTCCGCGTCGTGACAACGACCGTGGTGGCGACCGCGGTGGCTACCGGGGCCGTGACGACCGTGGTGGTTACCAGGGCCGCGACGACCGGGACCGTGAGCCCGTCAAGCGGCTCCCGATCCCCGACGACGTCACCGGACACGAGATCGACAAGGACGTACGGCAGGAGCTCATGAGCCTGCCGAAGACCCTCGCCGAGGACGTGGCGCGGAACCTCGTCATGGTCGCTCGGCTGATCGACGACGACCCGGACCAGGCGTACGCCTACTCCCGCATCGCGCTGCGGCTGGCATCGAGGGTCGCCGCCGTTCGTGAGGCCGCGGGCTTCGCCGCCTACGCCACGCAGAAGTACGCCGAGGCCCTGGCCGAGTTCCGCGCTTCGCGGCGCATGACCGGGTCCGTCGAGCTGTGGCCCGTCATGGCCGACTGCGAGCGCGGCCTCGGACGTCCCGAGCGGGCGATGGCCATGGCCGGTGAACCCGAGGTGCAGAAGCTGGACAAGGCCGGACAGGTCGAGATGCGCCTGGTCGCCGCCGGCGCACGGCGGGACATGGGACAGATCGACGCGGCCATCGTCACGCTGCAGGGTCCCGAACTCGCCTCCAACGCGGTCCACTCGTGGACTCCGCGCCTGCGGTACGCCTACGCCGACGCACTGCTCGAAGCGGGCCGCGAGGACGAGGCCCGTGAGTGGTTCGGCAAGGCCCTGGAGGCGGACAAGGACGGTGCGACCGACGCGTCCGACCGCCTGGCCGAGCTGGACGGTGTGGAGTTCGTCGACGCGCTCGGAGATGACGACGACGAGCGGCCCGTCCCGACGGCCGGCGCCGGCGAGCACGAGGCGGCCGAGCGGGAAGCCGATCTTGACGACGACGACGACGACGCGGACGACCAGTACACGGACGAGCGCGAAGACGAGACCGACCTCGAGGACGACGACGAGGACGACGACGAGGACGACGCGGACGGCTCCGCGAAGGTCTGATCCCGCCTGAGGCGCGGATGAAGGGCGGCACCCGGTGGGTGCCGCCCTTTCGTGCGTTCAGGGCCGTGCGGAGCCGGGCTCCGCGCATGCGCGCGGCCCGCGCGTCAGTCGGTGCCGAGGCTCCGCAGAACCAGGCCCGTGGCCGGCTTCGGCCCGAACGACGTCGACTTGCGCGGCATGGTGACACCCTGTCGGGCCAGATGCCGGACGACTTCCTCGCGTACCGGATGCATCAGCACCGCCGTCGCGTTGTGCCGTTCCGCCTGCTCGACCACCGCCGCGGTGTCGTGGATGTAGGCGATGTGCTGCGGGTCGTCGGGGATGCCCCAGACCTCGTCCAGGAGTGTGGAGTGCAGCACCGTCGCGTCCAGGGTCCGCCAGGCGGCCGGCCGGTCCGCGCGGATCGTGCGGGCCAGCAGACGTGCGTCGGGCCGGTCGGCCAGGTGGAAGCGGCCGTCGCCCGCCAGCAGAAACGCGTTTCCCTCCGACGCGGCCTCCGCGAGGGCGTCGAGCGCCCCGGGGAGGGGCAGGTCGAGGGTGCGGACGCGGAAGCGGCCGGCGAGTGCTTCGAGTGCCCGGTCGACCGGGAACCGGTGCAGCAGCCGGTGGATGGCGCGGACGCGCAGCGGGTAGCGGGCCGTGTCGACCAGCAGCACGAGACCGAAGTCCCAGGGGCCCGGGGTCGATCGCTCCCGTTGCAGCCGCAGGTAGGTGGCCCAGCGGTGGTGTCCGTCGGCGATCAGTGCCTGGCGGCGGGAGAGGTCGGACTCGATGCGGGCCCGTTCGCCGGGGTCCGGGACGGCCCAGAGGCGGTGGCCGAACCCGTCCTCGGTGGTCGTGTCGAGCAGGGGCGGACGTTCCGCGACCCGCTCGATGACGGCCGCCGCGCCGTCCGGCCCGTCGTCGCCGCCCGCGTAACTGAGCAGCAGGGGTTCGAGGTGCGCCGCCACGGTCCGCATGAGGTCGGCGCGGTCCTCGACGATGTCGGCCATCACGTCCTCGTGCGGCATGACGATGCCCTCGGAAGCGGGGGACAGCGCGAGGGCGCCGATCACACCGCGCTGGAGGATGTCACCGGAGCGCTGCTCGTAGACGTAGAGCACGGGTTCCGGGTCCGGTGCGAGCACGCCTTCCGCGAGCCACTTCTTCAGGGTCGCGGCGGCCTGCCGGTGGCGTTCGGCGGCCGTGCCGGCCTGCGGGAGGATCAGCCGCACGATGTTGTGCGGGTCCGCGGACTCGAGGTGGTGCAGCCCGTCGGGCCGCACGACGACGTCGTACGGCGGCGAGGTCACCGCCGCCAGGCTGCCGACCCGGTCGGGGACGTACCGCAGTCCGCGGAAGGGGGTCAGCCGCAGTCCCCTGCCGGCGGCGGGCCCGGATGTGTTCATTTGTGCATCGTATGTGCGCTCCCGCGATGCGCGATGATCGGGGGAGAAGCATGGAAAGAGGAGCGCAGGCATATGAGTCAGCAGTACAGGTCCCGGCCGCTCGGGAGCAGCGAGGCGCTCAACGAGGCGTACGACACCGCTCTGCTCGATCTGGACGGTGTGGTGTACGCGGGCGGGCATGCGATCGCCCACGCGGTCGACTCGCTGGCCGCGGCCCGGGAGGGCGGCATGCGGCTGGCGTACGTGACGAACAACGCCCTGCGGACACCGGACGCCGTGGCCGCGCACCTGACGGAGCTCGGGGTGCCCGCCGAGCCCGCCGACGTCATCACGTCCGCGCAGGCGGTGGCCCGGCTGATGGCCGATCAGCTTCCGTCCGGGGCGCGGGTGCTCGTGGTCGGGGGTGAGGGACTGCGCGTCGCCCTGCGGGAGCGCGGCCTCGTACCGGTGGAGTCCGCCGACGACGAGCCCGTCGCCGTCGCGCAGGGATACGGCGGGCCCGACCTTCCGTGGGGCCGGTTCGCGGAGGCGGCCTACGCGATCGCGGGCGGGGCCGTGTGGTTCGCGTCCAACACGGACCTGACGATCCCGAGCGCCAGGGGCATCGCGCCGGGCAACGGCGCCGCCGTCGAGGTGGTGCGCATCGCGACCGGGGCCGAGCCGCAGGTGGCCGGCAAGCCGCTGCCCCCGATGCACCGCGAGACGGTGCTGCGGACCGGGGCCGAGCGGCCCCTGGTGGTGGGGGACCGGCTGGACACGGACATCGAGGGGGCGTTCAACGGCGGCGTGGACTCGCTGCTCGTCCTCACCGGGGTGACCGACGCCGCGCACCTGCTCGCGGCCGAACCCAGGTACCGGCCGACCTACGTGGACCGGGACCTGCGCGGCCTGCTGACCGGCCAGCCCGAGGTGTCGCCGGAGGGGGAGGGGTTCCGCTGCGGCGGCTGGACGGCCCTGGTGCGCGGGGAGGTGCTCGCGCTGGAGGGCGGCGGCGACCCCGTGGACGGGCTGCGGGCCCTGTGCGCGGCCGCGTGGACGCATGCCGGGGGCGGCGCGTGCGGACTGGATTGGGCCGAGGCCGTGGCGGAACTGGACCTCTAGCTCCTTGCACCGGACGGCGCCCGGGGCTCCTGGCAGCCCCGGACCCGGTGCGCCACCACAGAGTTGGCCCAGCGGGAGGATAGGCTAACCTAACCACGTGTTGGTCGAGAGTCCCCCCGAATCGAGTCCCGGTTCCGCAGCCGCGCCGGACACGTCCGGGCGCGCCCGGCGCCATGCGTTCCGCGCCGCCGGTCTCCTGGTGTCCGTGGGCGTCCTGGTGCTGGTGTGCCTCGCGAGTGTCGCGGTCGGCGCGAAGGCCCTGCCGCTCTCCGACGTGTGGCACGGCCTGTTCCACTACTCCGGGACGAACGGCGACGTCCTCGTCCGGGACGTGAGAGTCCCGCGCACCGTGCTCGGGCTGATCGTCGGGGCCGCACTCGGACTCGCCGGGGCGGTGATGCAGGCGCTGACCCGCAACCCCCTCGCCGAGCCGGGACTCCTCGGCGTCAACGCGGGCGCGGCCGCTGCCGTCGTCTCGGCCATCAGCTTCTTCGGCGTCACATCCCTGACGGGATACGTCTGGTTCGCGTTCGGCGGCGCCGCGCTGGTGTCCGTGGCCGTGTACCTCCTCGGCGGCAGCCGGTCCGCGAACCCCGTACGGCTGGCACTCGCCGGCACGGCCGTCACCGCGGCGCTGTACGGCTACGTCAACGCCGTGCAACTGCTCGACTCGGCGGCCCTGGACCGGCTGCGCTTCTGGACCGTCGGTTCGCTGGCCTCCGCCGACACGGAGACGGTCGGCAAGGTGTGGCCGTTCATCGCGGCCGGCGTGGTGCTGTCGCTGCTCATCGCCCGGCCGCTCAACGCCCTTGAGATGGGCGACGACACCGCCAGGGCGCTCGGGGCCCACCTGACCCGGACCCGCGTCCTCGCCATGGTGTCCGTCACCCTGCTCTGCGGGGCCGCGACCGCCGCCTGCGGCCCGATCGTCTTCATCGGGCTGATGATCCCGCATCTCGTCCGCACCATCACCGGGCCCGACATGCGGTGGATCCTGCCGTACGCGGCCGTCCTCGCGCCCGTGCTGCTGCTCGGCGCCGACGTCGTCGGCCGGGTCGCCGCCCGGCCCTCCGAACTGCAGGTCGGCATCGTCACCGCGCTGCTCGGCGGACCCGTCTTCATCCATCTCGTACGACGCAAGAGGATGGCCCAGCTGTGAAGGCCGCGCAGGACACCACCAGGACGGTCCACGCCGTGCGGACGGCCGGCGGGTTCTCCTTCCGGGTGGACGCCCGGACCTTCGCGGTGATCGCGCTGGTCCTCGCGGTGGCGGCCTTCGCGGCCGTGGTGCTCATCGGAAGCGGCGACTACCCGATGTCCCCCGGCGAGGTCGTCACCACGCTCTTCGGCAACGGCACCTTCCAGCAGGAGTTCATCGTCACGGAACTGCGGCTGCCGAGGGTCCTGGTCGGGCTCCTCGTCGGCGCCGCGCTCGGTGCCGGCGGGGCCGTCTTCCAGAGCGTCTCCCGCAACCCGCTCGGCAGCCCCGACGTCCTCGGCTTCGGGCAGGGATCCGCGGTCGGCGCCCTCGCAGTGATCGTGCTCTTCCACGGCGGCCCCACCGAGGTCGCCGCGGGGGCCGTCGCCGGTGGCCTGCTGACCGGGGTGGCCGTGTACCTCCTCGCCTGGAAGCGCGGCGTGCACGGCTACCGGCTCGTGCTCGTCGGCATCGGCGCCGCCGCCATGCTCACCGCCGCGATCCACTACCTGATCACCAAGGCCAACCTCGTCGACGCCACCCGTGCCGTCGTCTGGATGACCGGCTCCCTGGACGGCAGGGACTGGGCCCAGGTGTGGCCGCTGCTCGCCGTCTGCTGCGCGCTGCTCCCGGTGATCCTCGGACACGGCCGGGCGCTCCGCATGATCGAGATGGGCGACGACGCGGCGCACGCGCTGGGCGTGAAGGTGGAGCGCACCAGGGTCGTCCTGCTCGGCTGCGCCGTCCTGCTCGTCGCCGTCGCGACCGCCGCCGCCGGCCCCATCGTCTTCGTGTCGCTGAGCGCCCCGCAGGTCGCCCGGCGGCTGACCCGCGCCCCCGGGCCCAACCTGGCCGCGGCGGCCGGCACCGGAGCGGCCCTGCTCCTCGTCGCCGACTGGACGGCGATGAACGCCTTCGGGGACCGCCGGCTCCCCGTGGGCGTGGTCACCGGCGTGCTCGGCGGCTGCTACCTGCTGTGGCTGCTGGTGTCCGAGCGCCGGGCGGGACGCATATGAGACCGGGCACGCCGGACCCCTCGCAGACCACGCCCACCGAATCCGGGAGTACGACCATGCAGCGCCTCACCGCAGACTCGGTGACCCTCGGCTACGACCAGCGGGTCATCGCCGAGAACCTCTCGGTGGAGATACCCGACCACTCGTTCACGGTCGTCGTCGGCCCCAACGCCTGCGGCAAGTCGACCCTGCTGCGCGCACTGTCCCGGATGCTGAAGCCGAGCAGCGGGGACGTCCTGCTGGACGGGGAGTCCATCCACCGGCTGCCCGCGAAGAAGGTCGCGAGGACGCTGGGCCTGCTGCCCCAGTCCTCCATCGCCCCCGACGGCATCACCGTCGCCGACCTCGTCTCGCGCGGGCGCTATCCCCACCAGGGACTGCTGCGCCAGTGGTCGCCCGAGGACGAGCGGATCGTGAAGGAGTCCATGGAGTCCACCGGTGTCGGTGAACTCGCCGACCGGTACGTCGACGAGCTCTCCGGCGGCCAGCGCCAGCGCGTCTGGATCGCCATGGCGCTCGCCCAGCAGACCCCGCTGCTGCTGCTCGACGAGCCGACGACGTATCTCGACATCCAGCACCAGATCGACGTGCTCGACCTCTGTGCCGAACTGCACGAGACGCGGGGGCGGACCCTGGTCGCCGTCCTGCACGACCTCAACCACGCCGCCCGCTACGCCACCCACCTCATCGCCATGCGCGGAGGGAAGGTCGTCGCCGAGGGGGCGCCCGGTGACATCGTCACGGCGGAACTCGTCGAGGAGGTGTTCGGGATGAGGTGCCAGGTCATCGACGACCCGGAGACGGGGACGCCGCTGGTGGTGCCGGCGGCCCGCAGGAAGCGCACCGGGGCCGCCGCCTGACGCCCGGACGCCCCCGGTCCGGAGCGCCGGCTCGAGCTTCAGAGCATCGACTTGAGCTTCAGCAGATCGCGGAAGCCCGCCTCCAGCCGCACCCGGCCGGACGCCCAGGCCTTGGCGAAGTTGAGCCGGCCGTCGACCATGGCGACCAGGTCGTCACCGGTCATCGCGAGCCGGATCTCGGCCTTCTCCCGGGGCGGGCCGTCGAGGGTGTCCACGACCTGGATACGCCCGTGCGCCAGCCGCCCGGTGAACGTCACGTCGAGATCCCTGATGTGGCAGCTCAGCGAGCGGTCGAGGTCGGCGGCGCCGCGCACGTCGCCGTCCGCGCCCGCCAGATTGCCGGAAAGTGTGTCGAGTGCGCTGCGGCACTCCTCCATGGTCGCCATCGTCACCGACGGTACACCGGCCCTTCGGGGTAGCGTTCCCGCATGAGCGACTGGATGCCGGGGCCGGACACGGCACAGCGGGCCGAGGCGGGCGGCGCGGCCGCACGGCCCGCCCCGCCCGACGCGGCCCCGTACGACCCCGCCCCGCCCGAGCCGCTGGGCGTCGCGCGGACCCCGACGGGTCACGCCGGCGTGGACGCGCGGCTGGAGCGGCTGGCCGACGCCGACCACCTCGCCGCCGACGGCCACACCGAGGTGTACGAGGATGTACACCGTGGGCTGCGCGAAGAGCTGACGGCTCTGGACGCCGCCCCCGCACCGACGCCCGCGCACGACATCAGGAGCTGAACCGAACGTGGCAGGAGTGGCACGTCGCCGCCTCGACGCCGAGCTGGTACGCCGCAAGCTCGCCCGCTCGCGTGAGCACGCGAGCCAGCTGATCGCGGCGGGGCGGGTGACCGTCGGCGGCACCACGGCGACCAAACCGGCGACCCAGGTCGAGACCAGTGCCGCCGTCGTCGTCGTCAAGGACGACAGCGATCCCGAGTACGTCTCGCGGGGAGGCCACAAACTCGCGGGCGCCATCGCCGCCTTCGCACCCCTCGGGCTGCGCGTCGAGGGGCGGCGGGCGCTGGACGCCGGGGCCTCGACCGGCGGGTTCACGGACGTCCTGCTGCGGGCGGGAGCCGCTCACGTCGTCGCCGTCGACGTCGGGTACGGCCAGCTCGCCTGGTCGCTCCAGTCGGATGAACGCGTCACCGTCAAGGACCGTACCAACGTACGGGAGCTGACGCTGGAGCAGATCGACGGGAAGGCGGTGGACCTGGTGGTCGGGGATCTCTCGTTCATCCCGCTCGGCCTGGTGCTGCCCGCCCTCGCGCGCTGCGCGGCCCCCGACGCCGATCTGGTGCTCATGGTCAAGCCGCAGTTCGAGGTGGGCAAGGAGCGCCTCGGCACCGGCGGTGTGGTCCGCAGCCCCGAGCTGCGGGCCGAAGCGGTACGCGAGGTGGCGCGCAGGGCCGGACTCCTCGGCCTCGGCGTCCAGGGGGTGACGGCGAGCCCGCTGCCCGGGCCGTCGGGAAATGTCGAATACTTTCTGTGGCTGCGGGCCGGCGCACCTGAGCTGGATCCCGCGGACGTCGACCGTGCAGTGGCGGAGGGGCCCCGTTGACGACGCATGCGGCACAAGCCGGTAACCCGGAACGAACTGTCTTCCTGCTCGCGCATACCGGCCGCCCCGCGGCCGTCCGCAGCGCCGAGCTCGTCGTCCAGGGCCTGCTGCGCAGCGGCCTCGGCGTCCGCGTGCTGGCCGCGGAGGCCGAGGACCTCCCGCTGCCGGCCTCCGTGGAGACCGTCACGGCCGCCGCGCCGGCCGCGGTGGACGGCTGCGAGCTGCTGATCGTCCTCGGCGGGGACGGGACGCTGCTGCGCGGGGCCGAGATCTCCCGCGCCTCCGGCGTCCCCATGCTCGGCGTCAACCTCGGACGGGTGGGATTCCTGGCCGAGGCCGAGCGCGACGACCTGGACCAGGTCGTCGACCGGGTCGTCACCCGGGCCTACAAGGTCGAGGAGCGGATGACGCTCGACGTCGCCGTGCGCAGCAACGGTGAGATCGTGCACACCGACTGGGCGCTCAACGAGGCCGCGGTGCAGAAGGTCTCGCCCGAGCGGATGCTTGAGGTCGTCCTGGAGATCGACGGCCGGCCGGTGACCGGCTTCGGCTGCGACGGGATCGTCTGCGCCACCCCGACGGGATCGACCGCGTACGCCTTCTCGGCGGGCGGCCCCGTCGTCTGGCCCGAGGTCGAGGCCCTGCTCATGGTGCCGATCGGGGCGCACGCGCTGTTCGCCAAGCCGCTGGTGACCTCGCCCGACTCGGTGCTGGCCGTGGAGGTCCAGCAGCACACTCCGCACGGCGTGCTGTGGTGCGACGGGCGCCGGACCGTCGAGCTGCCCGCCGGGGCCAGGGTCGAGGTGCGGCGCGGCGCCGTGCCCGTGCGGCTCGCGCGGCTCCACCAGGCGTCGTTCACCGACCGCCTGGTGGCCAAGTTCGCGCTGCCCGTGCAGGGCTGGCGGGGCGCTCCGCACTGATCTTCGGGCCCGCCGCTCACACCCGCGTGAGTGAACCGGTCACCGGGGTCCGTCGCACACCGGGCTCCGGACCTCGTAAGGTCATGTCCGTGTTGGAGGAGATGCGGATACGGTCGCTCGGAGTCATCGACGACGCGGTGGTGGAGCTGTCACCCGGTTTCACCGCCGTGACGGGCGAGACCGGCGCGGGCAAAACCATGGTCGTCACCAGCCTCGGGCTGCTGCTCGGCGGCCGCGCCGACCCCGCCCTGGTGCGGATCGGTGCCAAGGCCGCGGTCGTCGAGGGGCGCATCACCGTGTCCCCGGGCGACGCGGCGGCGGTGCGGGCCGAGGAGGCCGGGGCCGAGATCGAGGACGGCGCGCTGCTCGTGAGCCGTACCGTCTCGGCGGAAGGGCGCTCCCGCGCCCACCTGGGCGGCAGATCGGTGCCCGTCGGCGTCCTGGCCGAACTCGCCGACGAGCTCGTCGCCGTGCACGGCCAGACCGACCAGCAGGGCCTGCTCAAGCCGGCCAGGCAGCGCCAGGCCCTGGACCGCTACGCGGGCGGCGGTGTCGACGTGCCGCAGGCCAAGTACTCCGACGCCTACCGGCGGCTGCGCGCGGCCGTCACGGAGCTCGACGAGCTGACCACCCGGGCCAGGGAGCGGGCGCAGGAGGCGGATCTGCTGCGCTTCGGCCTCGACGAGGTCGCCGCGGTGGAGCCGCTGCCCGGCGAGGACACCGAACTCGCCGCCGAGGCCGAACGGCTCGGCCACGCCGAGGCCCTGGCGTCCGCGGCCGCCCTGGCACACGCGGCGCTGGCCGGGAACCCGGAGGACCAGGAGGGCGTGGACGCCACCACGGTCGTCGCCGCCGCCGGACGCTCCCTGGACGCCGTGCGGGCGCACGATCCCGCGCTCGCCGCGCTGGCCGACCGGATCGGCGAGATCTCGATCCTGCTCGCCGACGTCGCCGGAGAGCTGGCCGGCTACGCCGACCAGCTGGACGCCGACCCGCTGCGGCTCGCCGCGGTGGAGGAGCGCAGGGCCGCGCTGGCCGCGCTCACCCGCAAGTACGGCGAGGACATCACCGCCGTACTCGCCTGGGCGCAGGAAGGCGCCGCCCGGCTCACCGAGCTGGAGGGCGACGACGACAGGATCGGGGAACTGACGGCGGAGCGCGACGCGCTGCGCGGTGAACTCTCCGCCCTCGGGCAGGAGCTGAGCGACGCCCGGACGGAGGCCGCCGCGCGCTTCGCCGCCGCCGTGACCCAGGAGCTGGCGTCGCTCGCGATGCCGCACGCCCGGGTCTCGTTCGCCATCCGGCAGACCGAGGCAGCGGACGAGGCGTCCGGCATCGACGTGGGCGGCCGGAGCGTGCTCTACGGGCCGTCCGGCGCCGACGAGGTGGAGCTGCTGCTCGCCCCCCACCCCGGTGCGCAGCCCCGGCCGATCGCCAAGGGCGCGTCCGGCGGTGAGCTGTCCAGGGTGATGCTCGCCGTGGAGGTGGTCTTCGCGGGCTCCGACCCGGTGCCGACCTATCTCTTCGACGAGGTCGACGCGGGTGTCGGCGGCAAGGCGGCCGTCGAGGTCGGCCGGCGGCTGGCGAAACTCGCCAGGTCCGCGCAGGTCGTCGTCGTCACCCACCTGCCGCAGGTGGCGGCCTTCGCCGACCGCCAGTTGCTGGTCGAGAAGACCGTGGACGGATCGGTGACCAGCAGCGGCGTCACGGTACTGGAGGGCGAGGACCGCGTCAGGGAGCTGTCCCGGATGCTGGCCGGCCAGGAGGACTCGGAGACGGCACGCGCCCACGCCGAGGAGCTCCTGGAGACCGCGCGCGCCGACGGCTGAGAGACCGGCGGACGTCAGTTCCGGGCCGCCCGTCTCACTCGTAGGAGTGAGACGGGCGGCCCGTCTCGGGGGAGACGGCGGGAGCAACGTTTCATCGGTCCCGGAACGTGCGTACGGACTGGCATCCTTGGCGCTGTACCTTCCACCGACTCGGGAGCTCCGGGAGCCGATCAACGTGTCACAGCTGCGTACGGTCCAAGTCCTCGGCGGTGGTGCCGGAAGCAGCGCTCACGTCAGTTCGCTCGCCGCCGGTCTCATCGCCCGGGGGGTCCAGGTCACCGTCTGCGCCCCCGCCGGCGCGGGACGCGCCCACGGCCTCCCCGCGACCGGCGCCCGCTTCGTCGCGGTGCCCCGGCGCAGTGACCCCGCCGCCGTCGCCGCCCTCCGCACCGCCTGCACCGGTGCGGACATCGTCCACGCCCACGGCCTGCACGCCGCCGTGCGCGCGGCGATCGCCGTCAGCGGACGCGGCACACCGCTCGTGATGACCTGGCACTCCCGCGTCCACGCCGAGGGCACCCACGGCCGGCTGCTGCGCCTGCTGGAGCGAAGGGCCGCGCGGGCCGCGGCCGTCGTCCTCGGCACGTCGTGGGAGCTGGTCGACCGCGCCCGCCGGCGTGGCGCCCGGGATGCCCGGCTCGCCCCGGCGGCCGTCCCGGCGAGTCCCTTCGGGGACACGGCGGACGCCGACAAGACGCGGGCCGAACTGGGCGCCGTGGGACGGCCTTTCCTCGTCTCCGTCATCCAGGACGGAGACGGCACGCTGCTGGACGCCGCTCGTGCGTGGCAGGCGCTGGACCCCGTGCCCCTGCTGGTGGTCGTGGGCGAGGACACCTGGTCCGGGGCGCTGCGGCGCCGGATCGCGGACGAGGGCCTGCCCGTCGTCCTCGCGGACGGCCGGGAGGACATCGGCGCGCTCCTCGCCGCCGCCGACGTGGCCGTGCTCCCGGACCGCGGCGACGCCGGGGCACTGCTCGCCCGGGAGGCGCTGCGCCGCGGTGTCCCCCTGGTCGCGGCCCGCGGCCACGGTCTGCCCGAACTCGTCGGCGACGCCGCCGCGTTCGTGCCGCCCGGGGACGCGCCGGCCCTGGCGGCCGGCGTCGTACGCCTCCTCGGCGACGCGGAGCGGCGCCAGCGGCTCGTCGACGCCGGGCGCGCGCAGGCCGCGGGCTGGCCGACCGAGGACGACACCATCGCCCACGTCCTGTCCGTGTACGACGAACTGGCCCAGCCGTCGGCCACCGTCCGGGCGTGAGCCCTCAGCGGGTGTGCCGGCGCGCCCGCAGGGCCAGGCTCAGGGCGAGCACCGCCTGCGGGTCGTCCAGGTCGGTGCCGAGCAGGTCACCGATGCGGGCCAGCCGGTTGTAGAGCGTCTGCCGGTTCAGGTGCAGGTCCCGGGCAGCCTCCGCCTTCCGCCCCGCATGCGCGAGGTAGGCCTCCAGGGTGGGCAGCAGCGCGGGGCGGGACGTCCGGTCGTGCTCCCGCAGGGGCCCGATCGCCCGGTCCACGAAGGACGCCAGGTCCTGGTGGTCGCGCAGCCGCCACAGCAGCAGGTCGATGTCCAGGCTCCGCGCGTCGTACCAGGGGCGTTCCCCGAGCCCCTGCGCGGCGGCAGCCGCCTCAGCGGCGTGCCGCAGTCCCGGGCCCGCCGCCGCCCAGCCTCCCGCGGCCCCGACCACCACGACGACCGGGGTGCGGTCCCCGGCCCGCTCCAGGCCCGCCCGCTCCGCCCCGGCCCGGAGAGCCGCCGCCACCCGGTCCGCGAGCGCCGTGCGCGTCGTCTCCGGGCGCAGCGCCAGCAGCAGCGGCACCCTGTCCTCCACCGGCCGCACCCCGACCAGGACCGGCGCCCCCACCGCGGCGAGCTCCTCCGTCACCGCCCTGGCCAGCAGCGCCCAACTGCCCGACGGGGCGGACTCCGGGGCGAGCCGCATCACCACCGGCAGCAGCGGATCCCCGCCCGGCCTGAACCCCAGGACGCCCGCCTGGGCCGGCGCGTCCTGCGGCGCGACCCGGCCCTCGGCGAGATCGGTGAGGAAGTCGCCCCGGCCCCGCGCCGCGACCTCCTCCTCCTGGCGGGCCTGCATCAGCACGACCGCCAGGATGCCCGCGGCACGCTCCGCCGCCATCCGGTGGACCGTGACCAGCGGCCCCGACACGGCGAGCAGCACCAGCCGGGCCCGCACCGCTCCGGCGCCCGCGCCGCCACCCGGCACCTCCACCAGGACGGCTCCCGCAGGGGGCGCGTCGCGCGCGGCACGTACGCCGCGCAGCCCCTCCCAGACCTGCAGCGGATCGGCGCCCACGGGACCGGTCCCGGTCCCGGTGCCCGCCGCGAAGAGCAGCCTGCCGTCCGGGGTCTCCAGGAACACCGGGTTGGCCGTGAAGTCGGCCAGGATCTGCAGGACCTGCGGCGCCCCGCCCCCTTCGAGAACCGCCCGGGTGCACCGCCGGTGCACCTCCTCGGCCCGCTGCAGCAGCGCGTAGTGCCCGTTGACGATCTCGGTGTGGATCTCCTCGGTCACGGCCACGAACGGCACTTCGCGGTGCAGCTGGACCAGCGGGAGCCCCGCCGTCCGCGCCGCGTCCACGATCGCCGCGGGCAGCACGTCGAAGCGCGGACCGAGCTCCACCACCAGGGCGGCGATGCCCCGGTCCGCCAGCCTGCGGACGTAGGCACGCTGCTCGGCCGGCCGGGTCCCGAGGCCGAGGCCCGTCATGAGCAGCAGTTCCCCGCCCTTGAGGAGTGCGGGGATGTTCGGCGCCTCACCCGCGTGCACCCAGCGCACCGGGCGGTCCAGCCGGTCCTCGCACGTGAGCACCTCCGGGAGCCCGCCGCGCAGCCCGGGCAGCTCCAGCGCCCGCCGTACGGTGATCCCGCCCTCTTGTTCCACTGGCTCCGGCCTCGTGCTTCCACTCGTGCGCCCGCGTGTTCGCCGACGCGGGGCGCGAACGCCCCGGCCAGGAAGCTACCGGGCGTCGCCCGGGCGCGTCACACCACGGCCACCGCTGGCTTCACGTTGTGGTTCAGACGGAAGACGTTGTCCGGGTCGTAGTGCGCCTTCACCGCGGCCAGCCGCTCGTAGGCCCGCTCACCGAATCCGGCGACGACGCGTTCCTGCCCCTCGCGCCCGATGAAGTTGAGGTACACGGCGCCGCTCGCCCACGGCGCCATCGCGCCCCGCACCTCGCGCACCCACCGCCTGACCCGCTCGTCCTCCGCCTCGCCCTCCCAGACGCCGAAGGGATGCACGGCCCACGGGGATGAGCGCCAGGGCAGCGGGTAGTCGGCGGGCCCCCGCGCGACCGCGCCGCCCATCGGGAACAGCACGTGCTGCGAGTTCGTGGGGACGGGCAGGGTGGCCGCGCCCGCGCAGTAGGCGGTCACCGCCTCGTCGGGCAGTCCGTCCAGGTACTCCGCCGACCAGTAGTTCCGCAGGCCGGGCGGGTCGTCCAGCATGCACTGGAGGTCCGCGTAGCCGACCGCGTCGACGATCTCCGCCTCGTGTTCCAGCGCCAGCAGGGGCGCGGCGACCTCGCGCGCCTCGGCCACCGTACCGGCGAAGGTGACCAGAGCCGCGCACACGAGGTGGCCCACCAGCTCCTTTGGCACCCACTCCTCGGGCGGCCCCGTGATGTAGATGCAGGCCCCGCCCGCCTCGTCCGGGGCGGACTCCATCACGTCCCGGTACGTACGCACCACGTCCGGGCCGCTCTCGGGGCGGAACAGCAGCAGCACCATGCTCATCGCCGGGAGTTCGTGGAGCCGCAGCGTGAGCGACGTGACCACGCCGAAGTTCCCGCCGCCGCCGTGCAGCGCCCAGAAGAGCTCGGGGTTCTCGTCCTCGCTCGCGCGCACGGTCTCCCCGTCCGCCGTCACGACGTCGGCTGCCAGGAGGTTGTCGCAGGCCAGTCCGAACTTGCGCTCCAGCCACCCCGAGCCGCCGCCCAGGGTGAAGCCGCCGACGCCGGTGGTGGAGACCCGGCCGCCCGTCGTGGCCAGCGCGTGCGGCTGCGTGGCCCGGTCCAGGTCGCTCATCACGGCGCCCCCGCCGACGCGGGCCGACCGGGCCCCGGGATCGACACTCACCCCGGACATCCGGCGCAGGTCGACGACGAGCCCGCCCTCGCTGACGGACATGCCCGCCACGCTGTGGCCGCCCCCGCGCACCGCGACCTCCAGGTCCCGGTCGCGGGCCAGCGCGAGCGCACGCGCCACGTCCGCCTCGGAGGCGCACTGGGCGACCACCGCGGGTCTGCGGTCGATCATGCTGTTGAAGACGCTGCGGGCCTCGTCGTAGCCCGGGTCGCCGGGCGCGTGGACCTCACCGGCGAAACCGGAGCGCAGGCCCGTCAGGGCGGCGTCCGGAAGGGTCGTGCGGGGCGTCATGCTGAGCCCCCTTCGCAGGGCGTGACAGGACCCTTCCATCGTAGGTCCGGCCGCGGACATCGGCCGTTCCACCGGGGCCCTGTCACGCCCGCACGGTCAGCCCACGTACGCCCCGCTGGCCGTCAGCCGCAGCGCCGTGTCGATCAGCGGGACGTGGCTGAACGCCTGCGGGAAGTTTCCCACCTGGCGCTGGAGCCGGGAGTCCCACTCCTCGGCCAGCAGGCCGAGGTCGTTGCGCAGGGACAGCAGCTTCTCGAAGAGCCTGCGCGCCTCGTCGACCCGGCCGATCATCGCCAGGTCGTCCGCCAGCCAGAAGGAGCAGGCCAGGAACGCGCCCTCGTCACCCTCCAGGCCGTCCACGCCGGCCTCGTCGCCGTCCGTCGGATAGCGCAGGACGAACCCGTCCTCGGTGGACAGCTCGCGCTGGATCGCCTCGATCGTGCCGATGACGCGCTTGTCGTCCGGCGGCAGGAAGCCCATCTGCGGGATCAGCAGGAGCGAGGCGTCCAGCTCCTTCGACCCGTAGGACTGGGTGAAGGTGTTGCGCTCGGGGTCGTATCCGCGCTCGCAGACGTCCCGGTGGATGTCGTCGCGCAGCTGGTGCCAGCGCTCCAGCGGCCCCTCGGCGTCGCCCGACTCGATCAGCTTGATGGTGCGGTCCACCGCGACCCAGGCCATCACCTTGGAGTGCACGAAGTGGCGGCGCGGCCCGCGCACCTCCCAGATGCCCTCGTCCGGCTCCTCCCAGTGCTTCTCCAGGTACTCGATCAGCTTGAGCTGGAGGCCCATCGCGTAGTCGTTGCGCGTCAGACCCGTCATGTGGGCCAGGTGGAGCGCCTCGGTGACCTCGCCGTACACGTCGAGCTGCAGCTGGTTCGCCGCGCCGTTGCCGACCCGGACCGGGCCGGAGTTCTCGTAGCCGGGCAGCCAGTCCAGCTCCGCCTCGCCGAGCTCCCGCTCACCCGCGATGCCGTACATGATCTGCAGGTTCTCCGGGTCGCCGGCGACCGCGCGCAGCAGCCACTCGCGCCAGGCGCGGGCCTCCTCGCGGTACCCCGTGCGCAGCAGCGAGGACAGCGTGATCGCCGCGTCGCGCAGCCAGGTGTAGCGGTAGTCCCAGTTGCGGGAGCCGCCGATGTCCTCCGGCAGGGAGGTGGTCGGCGCCGCGACGATGCCGCCGGTGGGCGCGTAGGTGAGCGCCTTCAGCGTGATCAGCGAGCGGACGACCGCCTCGCGGTAGGGGCCGTGATAGGTGCACTGGTCGACCCACTCACGCCAGAAGTTCCCGGTCGCCTCCAGGGACGACTCCGGCTCCGGCATGGCGGGCGGCTCGTGGTGCGAGGGCTGCCAGCTGATCGTGAAGGCGATGCGGTCGCCGGGGGCGACGGTGAAGTCGGAGTACGTCGTCAGGTTCTGGCCGTACGTCTCGGCGTCGGTGTCCAGCCACACGGAGTCGGGGCCCGCGACGGCGACCGTACGGCCGTCCACCTTGTGGACCCAGGGGGTGACCCGCCCGTAGCTGAACCGCATCCGGAGCTCCGAGCGCATGGGGACGCGGCCGCTCACCCCCTCCACGATGCGGATCAGCTGGGGAGCGCCGTCACGGGGCGGCATGAAGTCCGTCACGCGGACCGTGCCCCGGGACGTGTCCCACTCCGACTCCAGGATCAGGGAGTCTCCGCGATAGCGGCGCCGGTCCGCCGCCGGCGCCGGAGCGCCTTCGGGACGGGCGGGTCCCAGCCGCCAGAAACCGTGCTCCTCGGTACCGAGAAGCCCGGCGAAAATTGCATGGGAGTCGAAGCGGGGCAGGCACAGCCAGTCCGCTGTGCCGTCCCGGCAGACCAGGGCTGCGGTCTGCATGTCTCCGATGAGTGCGTAATCCTCGATGCGCCCGGCCACGTGCGTCTCCAGTCGAACGGCCATGTCGCCCCGCAGGGCGCTTACTGCTGGTCAAGGGGTCGTTGTAATCGAACCGACGAGCTCTTGCGCGGGTGAGCGGGCTGGGGTGGAGCCGCTGGGCCGGCCAACTCGGCAGCGAGTGTCCGAGCAGGATACGACGCACCTGGGAGATCCGCGCGCCTGTCCACAAGTTGTCAGTCGCCTGTCACGGGCGAATGGGTGGGACCTGAAACGGACGTGATGATCTTGTGTCCGCCGACGGGGAGGCATGGCCGGAAGCAGCCTCTCCTCGTCGCTGTTACCCTGGTAGCCCGTGGACCGGTGGTCGTCCCGACAGTGGACGAGGCCCCCGAACCGCAGCGACGGCACCGACGGAGACCTCCGTCCGGCTCGCCGGCACGCACCTCACGATCGCGACCACGGGAGCCCCCTTTGGCTATGCAGCCCTCATCCACGACGACCAAGCACATCTTCGTCACCGGGGGTGTCGCCTCCTCCCTCGGCAAGGGTCTGACTGCCTCCAGCCTGGGTGCCCTGCTCAAGGCGCGTGGCCTCCGGGTCACCATGCAGAAGCTCGACCCCTACCTCAACGTCGACCCCGGCACGATGAACCCCTTCCAGCACGGTGAGGTGTTCGTCACGAACGACGGCGCCGAGACGGACCTGGACATCGGCCACTACGAGCGCTTCCTCGACGTCGACCTCGACGGCTCGGCCAACGTCACCACCGGCCAGGTCTACTCGCAGGTCATCGCCAAGGAGCGGCGCGGCGAGTACCTCGGCGACACCGTCCAGGTCATCCCGCACATCACCAACGAGATCAAGCACCGCATCCGCCGCATGGCGACCGACGACGTCGACGTCGTCATCACCGAGGTCGGCGGCACGGTCGGCGACATCGAGTCGCTCCCCTTCCTGGAGACGGTGCGCCAGGTCCGCCACGAGGTCGGCCGCGACAACGTCTTCGTCGTGCACATCTCGCTGCTGCCCTACATCGGCCCCTCCGGCGAGCTGAAGACGAAGCCCACCCAGCACTCCGTCGCCGCGCTGCGCAACATCGGCATCCAGCCGGACGCCATCGTGCTCCGTGCCGACCGCGACGTCCCGACCGCCATCAAGCGCAAGATCTCGCTGATGTGCGACGTGGACGAGGCCGCCGTGGTCGCCTGCGTGGACGCCAAGTCGATCTACGACATCCCCAAGGTGCTGCACACCGAGGGCCTGGACGCCTACGTCGTGCGCAAGCTGGACCTGCCGTTCCGCGACGTCGACTGGACGACCTGGGACGACCTGCTGGACCGCGTCCACAACCCCGACCACGAGATCACCGTCGCCCTGGTGGGCAAGTACATCGACCTGCCCGACGCCTACCTCTCGGTGACCGAGGCCATCCGGGCCGGCGGCTTCGCCAACAAGGCCCGCGTCAAGGTCAAGTGGGTCGCCTCCGACGACTGCAAGACCCCGGCCGGCGCCCAGGAGCAGCTCGGCGACGTCGACGCGATCTGCATCCCCGGCGGCTTCGGCGAGCGCGGTGTGGTCGGCAAGGTCGGCGCCATCCGGTACGCCCGCGAGAACAAGGTGCCGCTGCTCGGCCTCTGCCTCGGCCTGCAGTGCATCGTGATCGAGGCGGCGCGCAACCTCGCCGGCATCACCGACGCCAACTCCACCGAGTTCGACGCCGCCACGAGCCACCCCGTCATCTCCACGATGGAGGAGCAGCTCGCGTACGTCGAGGGGGCCGGCGACCTGGGCGGCACCATGCGGCTCGGCCTGTACCCGGCGAAGCTCGCCGAGGGCTCCCTGGTCCGCGAGGCGTACGACGGCGAGCCCTACGTCGAGGAGCGCCACCGCCACCGCTACGAGGTCAACAACGGCTACCGCACGGAGCTGGAGAAGAAGGCCGGGCTCGTCTTCTCCGGCACCTCCCCGGACAACAAGCTCGTCGAGTACGTCGAGTACCCGCGTGAGGTCCACCCCTACCTGGTGGCCACCCAGGCGCACCCGGAGCTGCGGTCCCGCCCGACCCGCCCGCACCCGCTCTTCGCCGGCCTGGTGAAGGCGGCCGTGGAGCGCAAGGTCGCCGCGGAAGGGGCCGACGCGTAGGAGCGTCCGGAGCGATACGGTTGACCGGGGTACGGATCCCTCACGGGATGCGTACCCCGGTTTCTGTTTGTTCGTGGGAGGACGTACATGGGTTTCCAGGACACGCCCGAGGAGTGGCAGGTCACCGAGACGGTGACCCCCTTCACCGGTAACAAGACCAGCGTCCGCACCGACGCGGTCGTCATGCCCGACGGCAGCGTCCACAACCGCGACTACCAGGTCCATCCGGGGTCCGTCGCCGTGCTCGCGCTCGACGAGGAGGGCCGCGTCCTCGTCCTGCGCCAGTACCGCCACCCCGTGCGCCAGAAGCTGTGGGAGATCCCGGCGGGGCTGCTCGACGTCCCGGGCGAGAACCCCCTGCACGCCGCGCAGCGCGAGCTGTACGAGGAGGCGCACGTCAAGGCCGAGGACTGGCGGGTGCTGACCGACGTCTACACCACGCCCGGGGGCAGCGACGAGGCCGTACGCGTCTTCCTCGCCCGGGACCTCTCCGAGGCCGAGGGGGAGCGCTTCGAGGTCTCCGAGGAGGAGGCCGACATGGAGCAGGCCAGGGTGCCCCTGGAGGAGCTCGTGCGCAGTGTGCTCGCGGGCGACCTGCACAACAACTGCCTGGTGGTGGGCGTCCTGTCGCTGACCGCCGCGCTCGCGGGCGACGGGGTGGACTCGCTGCGCCCGGCCGAGGCGCCCTGGCCGGCCCGGCCGTTCGAGGCCTGACGCCCCGTTCGCCGGACTCCCTCAGGTGCCGTACGGGCGCCCGGAAGACACCGTCGGGCCCGCCGTGGGACACCCCCGCGACGGGCCCGATCGTATGAAACGCTGATGCGATCGAGGGACGTTTCCGCCCTGCGCGGCAGTGATCGTCCGCGCCGCTGAACTACGCTCGAAAGGCCCCGGCCGGACTACCGGGCGGGCAAACGCGTGCAGCGAAGTGGAGCGTGGCCCGTGACCGACCAGGCGGTGGACACCAGCATCCCGGCCGGACCGGCCCGGACGGCGGGAGCCGAGCAGCCGTCCGATGTCGACACGGTCCAATTCTTCGGGCGCGAAAGAGAGTTGAGGTCCCTTCAGGAGGACATCGAGCGGGCCGGTCTGGACACCCTGGCCGGCCGCAAGGCACCCCGCGCCAGGGTCCTGCTGATCGCCGGGCGACCCGGATCCGGACGCTCCGCTCTCGCCGCCGAACTCGCCCGCGGACTCGCCGAGCCGGGTGACTACCCGGACGGGGTGTTCCGGGTCGCCCTCACCGACTCCGGGGGTGAGCGCGTCCCCGCCGAACGCACCGCCCGCCGGCTTCTGGACCAGCTCTCGGTCGCGGCCCCGCCCGGGGCCGGCGAGGACGAGCTCTCGGAGCTGGTCCGGGAGGCGTTCGCCGCGCGCCGTGCCGTGATCCTGCTCGACGACGCGGTGGACGCCGGACAGGTCGACCCCCTGCTGCCGGACAATCCGGACTGCCTGGTCGTGGCGACGGCCACCGGACCGCTCACCGGGATCCCCGACGTCCGCCCGTGCACCATCGGCGGGCTGGACGCCGCATCCGCCGTCTCGCTGCTCGCCCGCACCATCGGCCGGGTCCGCATCACCGTCGACCCGCGGGCCGCCGAGACGCTCACCGAGGAGTGCGGCGGCCAGCCGGCCGCGCTGATCCTCGTCGCGGGCTGGCTCGCGTCCCGGCCCGGGGCGTCCGTCGCCGACGTCACCAAGCAGCTGAGCGAACAACCGGAAGGCTCCGAACAGCCCTCGGGGACGCGGCCGCTGGCCCGGGCGTTCCGGCTGGTCCACGATTCGCTGCCGCCGGCCGCAGCCTCGCTCCTGCGGATGCTCGCCCTCGCGCCCGCGGGCCTGGCCGACGCCCACACGGCCTCGGCCCTCGCCGGATGTTCGGTGCCGGAGGCCGCCACCACCCTCGACGACTTCGTCCGGCTGGGACTGCTGCGGACCACCGCCGATCCGGAACAGTACGAACTGCCCGGCTGCCTCGCACCGCTGGTGCGCGCGATGCTGGAGGAAGTGGAGCGGCCCGCGGAGATCCAGCTGGCCCTGGCCAGGATGCTGGAGCGCACCGTGCGCCGGCTCCAGGCCTGCCGCGCGGTCACCGACCCCGAGGACTCCCCGGCGCGCCGCAGGCTCGCGGGGCTGCCGCGCTCGCTCCGCTTCGCCGATCCCGAGTCGGCCGCCGCCTGGCTGCGCGTCCGCGAACCCGCCCTCGTTGCCTCGGCGCGGCTCGCGGTGCGGGACGGCGGCCTCGACACCCTCGCCCGCCGCCTGGTCGCGGCGCTCGTCCGAGCCCTCGCGGTGCACCGCGGCACCGAGGACGCCGCGCCCGTGCTCTACGGGCTGCACGGCCTGGTCCTCGATGTCGCCGAGCGCCGCGACCTGCCCAGGGAGAAGGCCGCGGCGCTGCTCAACCTCGCCGACCTGGACGCCAGGACCGGCCGGACCCGGGAGGCACTGGCCCGCTACCGGGCCGCGCTGGACGCGGGACGCGCCGCGAACGACCTCTACGCGACCGGCAGGGCCATGGAGTCCGCGGGCGGCGCCTACGCGGAACTGGGGGACTTCAGCCGGGCCTCCGACTGGTACGGAAGGGCCCTCGCGCAGCGGCTCGGCCAGGGGGAGCGGGCCGACGAGGCGAGGCTCTACGGGCGGCTGGGGGCCGTCCACACGTACGCCGGACGCTACGGCGAGGCCCTGCGGAACTGGCGCGCCTCGGCCGCGGGCCACCGGAGGCTGGGAGACCTGCCGGCCCAGGCGCGGGCGCTCAGCGAGGCCGCGCGGGTGCAGGAGTACGCGGGCCGGCCCCAGGAGTCGCTGCACACCTGCCGCGAGGCGGTCGACCTGGCCCGCCGGGCGGGTGACGTGCGGCTTCAGGCGGCGCTCGAGCTGAGGCTGGCGGACACCCTGGACCGGCTCGGTGATCCGGCCGCGGCCAGGCTGCACCGGGCCACGGCGGACAGACTGCTGGGGGAGGACGGGGCAGCCTGCGAAATCCGTAGTACTTCGCTGGAAAGTTAATGCTTTGTAAGGCTGGACAGCGAGAAGTCCTTCATTAATGATGGCTCTGCCGCACATCCCCGCGGTGTCTCCCTTTATGCTTGGTTCATGTGGGTTCGTCCCGCTATGCCCGAGCACCATCCGAGCCAAGGACCGTGATCGACGTGAAGGTCGGCATCCCCCGCGAAGTCAAGAACAACGAGTTCCGGGTGGCGATCACCCCCGCCGGAGTGCATGAGCTCGTCCGTCACGGCCACCAGGTCCTCGTCGAGCAGCACGCCGGCGAGGGGTCGTCCATCCCGGACGCGGAGTACGTCGCGGCGGGCGCGCGGATCCTGCCCACCGCCGACGAGGTCTGGGCCGCCGCCGACCTGCTGCTCAAGGTCAAGGAGCCGGTCGCCGAGGAGTACCACCGCCTCCGCAAGGGGCAGACGCTCTTCACCTACCTCCACCTCGCCGCCTCCCGCGCGTGCACGGACGCCCTGATCGAGTCCGGGACGACCGCCATCGCGTACGAGACCGTCGAGACCGCGACCCGCGCGCTGCCGCTGCTCGCCCCGATGTCCGAGGTCGCGGGCCGCCTGGCCCCGCAGGTCGGCGCCTACCACCTGATGCGCTCGGTCGGCGGGCGCGGCGTGCTCCCCGGCGGTGTCCCCGGCACGGGCGCGGGCAGGGCCGTCGTGATCGGCGGCGGTGTCTCCGGCTGGAACGCCACGCAGATCGCCGTCGGGCTCGGCTTCCACGTCACGCTGCTCGACCGGGACATCAACAAGCTGCGCGAGGCCGACAAGGTCTTCGGCACCAAGGTGCGGACGGTCGTGTCCAACGCCCTCGAACTCGAGAAGGCCGTCGTCGAGGCCGACCTCGTCGTGGGCGCCGTGCTGATCCCCGGCGCGAAGGCGCCGAAGCTGGTCACCAACGAGCTGGTCGCCAAGATGAAGCCCGGAAGTGTTCTTGTCGACATCGCGATCGACCAGGGAGGCTGCTTCGAGGACTCGCATCCGACGACGCACGCCGAGCCGACCTTCATGGTCCACGACTCGGTCTTCTACTGTGTCGCGAACATGCCGGGTGCGGTCCCGAACACCTCCACCTACGCGCTGACCAACGCCACGCTGCCGTACATCCTGGAGCTCGCCAACCGCGGCTGGGCCGAGGCCCTGCGTCGCGACGCGGCACTGGCCAAGGGCCTCAACACCCATGACGGCCAGGTGGTTTACCGCGAGGTCGCCGAGGCCCACGGTCTCGACCACGTCGAACTGAGCACGCTCCTCGGCTGAGCGGTCAACCCTCCGGGTCAACCTCATGCGTCCGGCCGGACCTTGCCCAGCAAGGTCCGGCCGGACGCATGAGCGGGCCCGCGCCAACTGGCCGGAGACGTAACCCTCTACCCGTTTTGCACCCCTGCGAAAGGTGCGCCGCGGACGCTCCACACCCTTGACAGGAGGGTGTTCGATTGCCGACACATCGGGCCGGGTCCGGCGGATTGTGTTGCTGCGAACCGGTGACACGCCATAGAGTCGCCAATCGTCGGCATGGTGCCACGCTGACCTATCGATAAGTAGTCCTGGTCACATCCAAGGAGGTAAGACGACTTGTGAATGAGTCGACAATTACTCCCGGGGGTGGTCAACCAGGGATGCCTGCACGGGGTCTGAGCCCGATCGGGCTCGAAGCTGTCGGCTCCGTCGCAGTCCGCACCTTCGCCACCCACCAGCACATGACGACAGCCCCCCAGATGATGGACGGCCAACACGTGAACGCCATGGCCGGCAACGAGAGTGGCCGGGAGACCGCCCACTTCGCCGACTTCGCCGAGGTGCCCGAGGGGCACTTCTACGACCCCGATGCCGAATACGAGCCCGATCCGGAGTACGCGGCCACGCTCGCGCCCGACGCCGCCCGCCAGCGCCGCGAGCGCATCGGCCCGACCGGCCGGCCCCTGCCGTACTTCCCGATCCCCGGTCCGCTGACCGATCACGGCCCCGCGAAGATCATCGCGATGTGCAACCAGAAGGGCGGCGTGGGCAAGACCACGTCGACCATCAACCTGGGCGCCGCACTCGCCGAGTACGGCCGGCGCGTCCTGCTCGTCGACTTCGACCCGCAGGGAGCCCTGTCGGTCGGTCTCGGGGTCAACCCGATGGAGCTCGACCTCACCGTCTACAACCTGCTCATGGAGCGGGGCATGGCGGCCGACGAGGTCCTCCTGAAGACCGCCGTGCCCAACATGGACCTGCTCCCCAGCAACATCGACCTCTCGGCCGCCGAGGTGCAGCTCGTGAGCGAGGTCGCCCGGGAGTCGACGCTGCAGCGCGCCCTCAAGCCGCTGATGGCCGACTACGACTACATCGTGATCGACTGCCAGCCGTCGCTCGGCCTCCTCACGGTCAACGCCCTGACGGCGGCTCACAAGGTGATAGTCCCGCTGGAGTGCGAGTTCTTCGCCCTGCGCGGTGTGGCGTTGCTCACCGAGACCATCGAGAAGGTCCAGGAGCGGCTCAACCCCGAGCTGGAGCTGGACGGCATCCTCGCCACCATGTACGACTCCCGCACGGTGCACAGCCGTGAGGTGCTCGCGCGCGTCGTCGAGGCCTTCGACGAGCACGTCTACCACACGGTCATCGGGCGCACGGTGCGGTTCCCGGAGACCACGGTCGCCGGTGAGCCCATCACCACGTACGCGTCCAACTCGGTCGGTGCCGCCGCCTATCGCCAGCTCGCCAGGGAGGTGCTCGCCCGGTGTCACGCCGAGTGAGTCTGCCGGGGGCCGACGAGCTGTTCCGTACGACCGGGGGCATGGGCCTGCAGGCCTCGTCCCCCGCCGAGAGGCGGCGCAAGGCGAACGGCGAGGCGCGGGTGCCCGCGCCGGCCGGAGGAAGCGATTCGGCACCGGCGGACCCCGGCCAGGGCGGCGCGGCCGCGGCGGCCGCGGAGCCGTCCCGGGGGGAGCACGCGGCGGCGGAGACCGACGCCGGGGGCTCCTCGCACAGCCGGGCCGAAGGGGGCGACCGCGGTGCGGCCGCCCCGGACCGTTCCCGCACCGCGCCGCCCCAGGAGGCGGCGGTCACCGTCCAGCCCCAGCGGGGGCGCGGCGGCGGCGGCCGGGGCGCGAACCGCCGGCCGAGCGGCCGGGAGCGCCACGACGAGAAGATCACCGTCTACGTCTCGGCCGAGGAACTGATGGACCTCGAGCACGCGCGGCTCGTCCTGCGCGGTGAGCACGGCCTGGCCGTCGACCGCGGGCGCATCGTCCGTGAGGCGGTCGCCGTGGTGCTGGCCGACCTGGAGTCCCGCGGCGACGCGAGCATCCTCGTGCGGAGGCTGCGGGGCCGCTGACCGGCGCGGCGCCGGTAGCCTGCCCGGGGGAGGGCCGCCGACCGGGCGGCCCCGCCCAGGGCCATCGCCCGACATCCCGCCGCACCCCTGGACCCCAGCACATGCGAGACGCCGACGACCCGCCCCGTCCCCTCCGCCGAGCCCTCGGCCGCGGACCGGGGATACGGCCGTCGGCGCATCCTGCCCCGGGCGGGCCGGAAGCGACGGAGACACGGGCCCAGGCGCCCGCCCCGTCGCCCACGGAGGCGCCTCCCAGGACGCCCGCACCCCCTGACGCAGGGCCTCGGCGCCCGCCTCACGCCCACAGCGTGCCTCCCCGGGCTCCGGCGGCCCCTGAGGCGGTCCCGGGGGCCCTCGCGGTCCAGGAGGCGCCGCCGGCGGTCTCCGGGCCCGTCACGGACCTTCCCGAGGGCGCGGGCGCGGGGGAGACCGCCCCCGGGGGAGCCCCGGTGGCGCCCGCGGCCGGGGCCCGCGCGGTCGAGGCCCCCGCGGGAACCGGCGACGACCGGCGGTTCACCGTGCGGCTGGTCAACTTCGAGGGCCCCTTCGACCTGCTGCTCCAGCTGATCTCCAAGCACCGGCTCGACGTGACCGAGGTCGCGCTGTCGAGGGTCACCGACGAGTTCATGGCGTACATCCGCGCCATGGGCCCGGACTGGGACCTCGACCAGACCACCGAGTTCCTCGTCGTCGCGGCGACCCTGCTCGACCTCAAGGCGGCCCGACTGCTCCCCACCGCCGAGGTGGAGGACGAGGCCGACCTCGCGCTCCTTGAGGCGCGGGACCTGCTCTTCGCGCGGCTGCTGCAGTACCGCGCCTACAAGCGGATCGCCGAGATCCTCAGCGACCGGCTCGAGTCCGAGTCGCGCCGCTACCCCCGCACCGTCGGCCTCGAACCCCAGCACGCCGAGCTGCTGCCCGAGGTCGTGATCAGCATCGGCCCGGAGGGGTTCGCCCGGCTCGCGGTGAAGGCGATGCAGCCGAGACCCGAGCCGCAGGTGTACGTCGACCACATCCACGCGCCCCTCGTGAGCGTGCGGGAGCAGGCGGAGATCGTCGTGGCGCGGCTGCGCGCGGACGGCGAGGTCAGCTTCCGCGAGCTCGCCGAGGACGCGGGCGACACCCTCACGGTGGTCGCCCGGTTCCTCGCACTGCTGGAGCTCTACCGGGAGAAGGCCGTCGCCCTCGACCAGGAGGAGGCGCTCGGGGAACTCCTCGTGCGCTGGGCGGGGGGCGAAGAGGCCGCACCCGTGGTCACCGACGAGTTCGACCAAGAGGCGCGCGATGCGCGGGAGGACGTACAGGAATGAGCACGGACGAGGGGCGCGACGCCCGGGTCGCAGGACTCGACCTCAAGCCCGCGCTGGAGGCCGTCCTGATGGTCGTGGACGAGCCCGCCACCGAGGAACACCTCGCCAAGGTCCTCCAGCGCCCCCGCAGGGCCGTGGCCGACGCCCTGCGCGAGCTGGCCGACGACTACACCGTCCAGCGCCGCGGTTTCGACCTGCGGCTGGTGGCCGGGGGCTGGCGCTTCTACACGCGCCCGGAGTACGCGGACGCCGTCGAGGGCTTCGTCCTGGACGGCCAGCACGCCCGGCTGACCCAGGCGGCGCTGGAGACGCTGGCGGTCGTCGCGTACCGGCAGCCGGTGAGCCGGTCGAGGGTCTCGGCGGTCCGCGGAGTCAACTGCGACGGCGTCATGCGGACCCTGCTCCAGAGGGGTCTGGTCGAGGAGGCGGGCGCGGAACCCGAAACAGGTGCGATCCTGTACAGGACGACGAACTACTTTCTGGAGCGCATGGGCCTGCGAGGCCTGGACGAGCTCCCGGAGCTCGCGCCCTTCCTCCCGGAGGCGGACGCGATCGAGGCTGAGACGCTAGAGGGTGTGCCGTCGTTCGATCCGGACGCACCGGACACCCCGGAAACTCACGCAGACGACAAGACGGATTTTTGATGCGAAGCAGTGGCAGCAACAGCGGAAGCGGCAGCGGCAGGAGCGGCGGCGGCAACAGCGGCGGCTCCAGGAGCGGCGGTGGCAAGAGCGGCGGCTCCCGGAGCGGCGGCAGCAGCGGTGGCGGCTGGAGCGGCGCCAGGAACAACGCCGGCACGGGCAGGAACAGCAACCCGAGCCCCAGGGTCTCCGGCTCCGGCCGTGAGGAGCAGCAGGAGCAGCGCCCCCGCCGGCCCCGCCCCGAGGAGCGCCGCTACGACGTGGGCTCCGACAGGCCGGGCGGCGACGGCGGTCCCCGCAAGGGCCGCGGCGCCGCGGCCCGCGGCGGGGCCAAGGGCGGACCGAAGCCCGCACAGAACGTGAGCAAGGGCGGCCGGCGCCAGGGCGCACCGGCCCGTCCGCGCGAGCTCGACGCCAAGATCGAGCAGCGCAACCGGGACCGGTACGCCGAGAAGCCCGAGATCAGGACGCCGAAGACGCACCCGGGCGCCGAGCAGGAGGGCGAGCGTCTGCAGAAGATCCTCGCCCGGGCCGGCATGGGCTCGCGCCGCGCGTGCGAAGAGCTCATCGAGCAGGCCAGGGTCGAGGTCAACGGCGAGATCGTCCTGGAGCAGGGCATGCGGGTCGACCCGCACAAGGACGAGATCAAGGTCGACGGCCTGACCGTCGCGACGCAGTCGCACCTGTTCTTCGCGCTGAACAAGCCCGCCGGCGTCGTCTCCACCATGGGTGACCCGGACGGCCGCCAGAACCTCGGCGACTACGTGAACAACCGCGAGACGCGGCTGTTCCACGTCGGACGGCTCGACACCGAGACCGAGGGCATCATCCTGCTCACCAACCACGGCGAGCTCGCCCACCGGCTGACGCACCCCAAGTACGGCGTGAAGAAGACCTACCTGGCCGCCATCCAGGGCCCGCTGCCGCGCGATCTCGGCAAGCGGCTCAAGGACGGCATCCAGCTGGAGGACGGGTACGCCCGCGCCGACCACTTCCGGGTCGTCGAGAACACCGGCAAGAACTACCTCGTCGAGGTCACCCTCCACGAGGGCCGCAAGCACATCGTCCGCCGCATGCTGGCCGAGGCCGGCTTCCCGGTCGACCGCCTCGTGCGGACGTCCTTCGGGCCCATCCCGCTGGGCGACCAGAAGTCGGGCTGGCTGCGCCGTCTGACCAACACCGAGGTGGGCATGCTGATGCGCGAGGTCGGCCTGTAGTCCAGACCCGACCCGAACGGCCCGCGGCCGGTCCCTCGTTCACTTTTCCGAACGGGACCGGCCGCGGGCCTTCTGCCGCCACGGATTCTTCTTTATAGTCAGAGTGACCATTAAAGAAGGAGGGCGGCGCGCGTGACGCTCGCGGACATACTCGAACCCCTGCAGCAGCCCCTGGTGACGGTCCTGGACACCCCGGTCAGCTGGACCGAGGTGCTGGGCTTCGGCAGCGGCGCGCTGTGCGTGTGGCTCGTCGCCCGTCAGCACCTCGCCAACTGGCCGATCGGCATCGCCAACAACCTGTTCTTCATCCTGCTGTTCGCCCAGTCCGGTCTGTACGCCGACGCCGGCCTGCAGATCGTCTTCATCGCCCTCGCCGCGTACGGCTGGTGGACCTGGACCCACGGGGGTGGACCGGGGACGTCCGTCCTGCCGGTGCGGAGCACCACCCGCACCGAATGGGCCTGGCTGCTCGCGGCGGGGGCGGTGACGACCCTCGGCCTCACCCTGCTGCTGTCCCGGGCCACGGATTCGACCGTGCCGTTCTGGGACGCGGTGACGACCTCGCTGTCGCTCATGGCGACGTACGGACAGTGCCGCAAGCGCGCCGAGTCGTGGTGGCTGTGGATCGCCGCCGACCTGGTGTACATCCCGCTGTACGCGTACAAGGAGCTCTACCTCACGTCCCTGCTCTACCTCGGCTTCCTCACGCTCTGCCTCATCGGGCTGCGCAACTGGAACCGTGATCTGGCGGCGGACCGGCGCGACGGCGTGGTGGTGCCGGCATGAAGCGCCACGGACACGGCCTGGTCCTCGGCAAGTTCTATCCGCCGCACGCCGGGCACCACCACCTCGTCCGCACCGCCCTGGACCGCTGCGAGCGGCTCACCGTCCTGGTCTGCGCCGCCTCCGTCGAGTCCGTGCCGCTCGCCGACCGGGTCGCCTGGATGCGGGAGGCACACCCCGGCGCCCGGGTGGTGGGCACCGTCGACGACATCCCCATGGACCTGAACGACTCCGCGGTCTGGGACGCGCACATGGCCGTGTTCGCCGCCGCCGTGCCCGAGCCCATAGACGCCGTCTTCTCGTCGGAGACCTACGGCGCGGAGCTGGCACGCCGCTTCGGGGCCCGGTCCGTCCTCGTCGACCCCGGCCGCACCCTGTTCCCCGTGTCCGGCACCGCGGTGCGCGCCGACCCGGCCGGCTGCTGGGACTACCTGGAGCCGCCCGTGAAGGCCGCGCTCACCCGCCGGGTCGTCGTCCTCGGCGCCGAGTCGACCGGCACCACCACCCTGGCCCTCGCCCTCGCCGAGCACTACCGCCGCCGCGGCGGCACCTGGGCCCGCACGGGATACGTCGCCGAGTACGGGCGCGAGTACAGCGAGGCGAAGCTCGCCGCACTGCGCGGCCGGTGGCCCGGCGCCCGGTGGGAGGACGTCAGCTTCACCACCGACGACTTCCCCCGCATCGCCGAGACCCAGAACGCGCGGGAGGAGGCCGCCGCGCGCGTCGGGTCGCCGGTGCTGATCTGCGACACCGACTCCTTCGCCACCACCGTCTGGCACGAGCGCTACGTCGGAGGCCGCAACCCGCTCGTCGAGAAGACCGCCGACCGGGTCACCCACCACCTCTGGCTCCTCACCGGCCACGAGGGCGTCGCCTTCGAGGACGACGGCCTGCGCGACGGTGAGGAACTGCGGCCCTGGATGACGGAGCGCTTCCGCGCCGAACTCACCAGGACCGGACGGACGTTCGTCGAGATCACCGGGAGCCGCCAGGAGCGGCTCGACGCGGCCGTCGCCGCCGTCGACGGACTCCTGGCCACCGGATGGCACTTCACCGACCCCCTCCCGGAGCGACGATGACCACGGCGCCCGAGGGGTACGACCCCCACGACTTCACCCCCTTCGCGGTCACCGTCGACCTCGCCGTCTTCACCGTCCGCGAAGGCCGGCTGCACGTCCTGCTGGTGGAACGCGGCGGTGAGCCCCACAAGGGCCGGTGGGCACTGCCCGGCGGCTTCGTCCTGCCGCGCGAGTCGGCCGAGGCGGCGGCCCGCCGCGAACTCGCCGAGGAGACCGGCCTCTCCCGGCACACCGCACGCGCCCTGCACCTGGAACAGCTGCGCACCTACAGCGACCCGGACCGCGACCCCAGGATGCGGGTCGTCTCCGTCGCCTACGCCGCGCTCGTCCCCGACCTGCCGGAGCCACGCGGTGGCGGTGACGCCGTGCTCGCGCGGTGGTGGGACGCCGGAGGCACCGGGCCGCTCGCCTTCGACCACGACCGGATCCTGGCCGACGCGCACGACCGGATCGGCGCCAAGCTCGAGTACTCCTGCCTCGCCACCGCGTTCTGCCCAGCCGAATTCACCCTCGGGGAGCTCCAGCGGGTCTACGAGACGGTCTGGGGCGTCGAGCTCGACCGGCCCAATTTCCGGCGCAAGGTCCTCACCACGCCCGGCTTCGTGCAGGCCGTGGAAGGACCGCCGCGCCGCACCGGCGGACGGGGGAAACCGGCCGCCCTCTACCGGGCGGGTGCCGCCACCGCCCTGCACCCACCCCTACTGCGCCCGGAAGGACGCCCGGAAGGACGGACACCATGATTCCCACGAGGATCTCCACCAAGCAGGCGGCCACGGGCGCCCTGACCGGGCTCGCGCTCGGCGACGCCCTGGGCTTCCCGACCGAGTTCAACGACGTGCCGGCCATCCTCGCGAAGTGCGGGCCGTGGCGGCAGATGCGGCTGCCGAAGCCGGCCTTCGTCACCGACGACACCCAGATGACACTCGCGCTCGGACGCGGCATACGCACCGCCATGGACCGCGGGCTGCTCACCCCGCAGCGCCTCGTGCGCCCCGTCCGCGAGGAGTTCGTCGACTGGTACCACTCACCGGACAACAACCGTGCGCCCGGCCGCACCTGCATGACCGCCTGCCGCCTGCTCGACGGCGACCGTCCCTGGCAGGAGGCCAGCCAGACCGGTTCGAAGGGCTGCGGCGCCAACATGCGGGTCGCGCCGGTCGGGCTCGTACCCGGTCTCAGCGAGGAGCAGCGCTCGGGTGCCGCGCAGCTCCAGGCGGCGCTCACCCACGGCCACCCCACCGCGCTCGCCGCATCCGACCTGATGGCCCGCGCGGTGTTCCTCCTGGCGCAGGGCGCGGAACCGACGGGTCTGGTCGGCCAGTTGCGCAGCTACGCCTACGAGAACGGCGGCCGCTACCCGGAGCGCTGGCTCGGCGACCTCTGGCGTCACGCGGGAGCCCCCTCGCCCGAGGCGTACATCCGGCCCGGCTGGGACGAGTGCCAGACCGCTCTCGCCCGCGTCCAGGAGGCCCTGCGCCACCCGTCGCCGGAGACCGACCCCTGCGAGCGGACCGGGGACGGCTGGATCGCGGAGGAGGCGCTCGCCACCGCGCTGCACTGCTTCCTGCTCTTCCCCGAGGAACCCGTCACCGCCCTGCGCAGGGCGGCCTGCACCCGGGGCGACTCCGACTCGCTGGGATGCCTCACGGGAGCGCTGGCCGGCGCCCACCTGGGGGCGGACGCCTGGCCCAAGGAATGGTCGGAGCGCATCGAGTACCGCTCCGACCTGCTGTCGCTCGCCGCCCTCTGGGACGCTTGATCCATGCACACGGACACGACGCTCCTGCGCGGGGCCGGGCTGCCGGACATCGACCTGGCGCGGATACTCGCCGAGGAGCCCAGCCCGCTCCTCTTCGCCACGGTCTCGGGCGCGCACCTGTACGGCTTCCCCTCGCGGGACTCGGACGTGGACCTGCGGGGGGTCCACGTCCTGCCCGCGGAGGACCTGGTCGGCCTCCGGCAGCCGGAGGAGACGCGGTCGAGGATGTGGGACCACGACCGCGTCGAGATGGACCTCGTCACCCACGACCTCCGCAAGTTCGTCCGGCTCATGCTGAAGCCCAACGGCTACGTGCTGGAGCAGCTCCTCTCACCGCTCGTGGTGCACACCACGCCGCTCCACGAGGAACTCGCGGCACTGGCCCCGACGGTGCTGACGCGTCATCACGCCCACCACTACCGGGGGTTCGCCGGCACGCAATGGCGGCTGTACGAGAGGACCGGTGAGCTGAAACCGCTGCTCTACACCTTCCGCGCACTGCTCACCGGCATCCACCTCATGCGCACCGGCACCCTGGTCGCGCACCTGCCGGCCCTGGTGGGCGAGGTGTCCGCACCGGCCTGCCTGCCCGCCCTGATCGAGGCGAAGGCGGACGCCGAACACGGCGCGGCGCACATGGTGGACGCCGCGGCGGCCGCGCGCGACGTCGCGGCGCTCCACGCCGTCCTCGACGAGGCACAGGCGCGGTCCCGGCTCGCCGAGGCCCCGTCGGGGTTCGACGCCCTGCACGATCTCGTCGTCCGGGCACGGCTGGGGTCCCTCGTCCTGCCCGGGAGCGGCGCGTCAGGAGCGCTCTGACCGCTGCCGGACGCCCGCCGAGGCCCGCCTGGTCCGGATCAGGAACGCCTCCACGCGGTCCCTGTCCGGCTCGGGCGGCAGCGGGGAGCGCGCAGCCGCCTCGTCGTTCTCCCCGGCCAGACGCGCCATCCGGCGTTCGACCTCGGCCCAGGCGACCTCGCCCCGCTTCACCGCGAGCAGGTCCTCACGCGCCTCCCCGACCTCGACCCGCAGCTCGCCGGTCCGCAGCAGGTCCCTTCCGGCGGCCAGCAGGCGCAGCAGGTGCATGGCGTGCTTCCAGCGAGGGGCACCGTGCGTGCGGACGTCCGCCTCCAGCTTCCGCCGCTGGCCCAGCGCGTAGCGCAGGTACGTCTCGTGGGCGCGCAGGGACAGGAACGCCCCGCGCAGATCAAGGAGTTCGCGGCCCGTGTCGTCGATCCGCTCCACCAGTGGGGAGTGCAGGCACTCCAGCACATTGGGGTTCGCCCGGAGCGCCAGTTCGCAGAAGCGTTCCAGCTCCCAGGAGAACTGCTCCTCGCCCGGCCCCTCGACATGGGCCGGCGGCTTGGTGAACCCCCAGAACATCGGGGTGGGCGCGAGGAACACCCCGCGCCGGTCCGTGTCGCTGCCCTCGGTGGCCAGCCCGAAGGCGCGGGACCCCGTCACGCAGGAGTACACGGTGTGCTCGCCTACGAGCCGTTCGCCCTCAGGGGTGATCATGGGCGAGACGGTACGCGCCCCGGGTCCTCCGTCCGGGTCGGGGTGCGGCTTCTGGGCGTGCGAGCCCGGCACGATACGAGGGCTTCAGGGCGTGCGAGCCCGGCACGATACGAGGGCTTCAGGGCGTGCGAGCCCGGCACGATCCGGGCGGGACAGCCCTCAGACCTGCCGGACGGCACCGCCCTCGACGGTGATCCGCTCCGGGGGGAGCGGCCGTGTCGCCGGGCCCCGCTCGACCGCCCCGTCCTCGATGGCGAACCGGCTCCCGTGGCACGCGCAGTCGATGGTGCCGTCCGCCACCGTCGCGACGATGCAGCCCGCATGCGTGCACACCGCGGAGAAGGCCTTGAACTCGCCCGCCTTCGGCTGGGTGACCACGATCTTGCGGTCCTTGAAGATCGTGCCGCCGCCGACGGGGATGTCCGAGGTCCGGGCCAGCTCGCCTCCCGCGGACGCGGGCGCCGAGCTCTCGTCGCCGCCACCGCCGCCCCCGTCCCCGGAGGAGCCGCAGCCGGTCACCAGGACCGCGGCCCCCGCGCCCAGGACCGTCCTTCGCCGTGCGTCCATGACTCTCCTCGTTTGCTGGTCGTCGTGCGGCGGTCGCCGGACCGCGTGACGGCCGCCGAAGGGCATCGTGGCGCCCCGCGGTGCACCGGCGAAGCAACCGGGCGGCGGCTACGGCCGAGTGGGTGACGGTCCGGCTATTTCCTGTACAGTCGTCCAGAAAATTCCGCCGCAGGAGGCCCCCCATGCAGACCGCCGCCCAGGTGCTGGTCGCGCTCGTCGCACTGATCCACACCTACTTCCTGGTCCTGGAGATGTTCCTCTGGGACACCCCGCGCGGCCGCAAGGCCTTCTCCACCACCGAGGAGTTCTCCGCTCAGAGCGCCACGCTCGCCGCCAACCAGGGGCTCTACAACGGCTTCATGGCCGCCGGACTCGTCTGGAGCCTGATCGCGGCCGACCCCGTCGGGTACCAGGCGGCGGTCTTCTTCCTGAGCTGCCTGATCGTCGCGGGCGTCTACGGGGCGGCCACCGTCAGCCGCAAGATCCTCTACGTCCAGGCGGCGCCCGCCGCACTCGCCCTCGCCGTCGTGCTCGCGGCGGGCTGAGCGCATGACGCCCGCCGTGACCGGCGGCAGCAAGGACCCGAGGACCGCCCGCACCCGCGCCAGGCTCAGGGCCGCCCTGCTGGAGGCCTGCGAGGAGCAGCCGCCCGACCGGGTCGCCGTCGCCGAGGTGGTCCGCCGGGCAGGCGTCGGACGGGCCACCTTCTACCTGCACTACGACGATCTGCACGCGCTCGCCCTGGACGCCTGCGCCGAGGCCGTACGGGAGGCGGTCGACGCCCTGCACGCCTGGGACCGCACCCCGCCCGGCCCCGGGGACCCGCCGCGCGAGCTCGTCGCCCTGCTCCGCGGGATCCGGGGCAGGGCCGCCCTCCACCGGAGCCTCCTGGGACCCGGCGGGGGCCCGCTCGGGGAACTGCTGCACCGGGAGCTCCGCCGCCGCAGCCTCGACGAACTCCGCCGCCGCAGACCCGCGGGGAGCGGCCACGACCTGACCGCGAGCGCCGTGGCCGGACTGTTCACCGGCGTACTCGCCGACTGGGTCCACGGCCGGATCGACGCCGGGCCGGAGCAACTCGCCGGGCAGGTCTGGCGCACGCTCCTCGCCGTGCACGCCTCCGCCACGTCTCACGGACAGAGCGCGGTGACCGGGGAGCCGGCCGCACCTCTAGGCTGAAAGGGCACGCAGCACGAGCGACGAGGGGTACGACGTGGCGGTACGAGCGGTCCGTGGAGCCGTCCAGCTGGAGCGGGACGAAGCCGGTCACATGGCCGAGCGCGTGGGCGAGCTGCTCACCGCCGTCCTGGAGCGCAACGAGATCGTCGCCGACGACCTGATCAGCGTCTGGTTCACGGCCACCCCCGACCTCCACAGCGACTTCCCCGCGGCCGCCGCCCGGGGCCTCGGGATCGTCGACGTACCGCTGATCTGCGCCCAGGAACTCGACATCGCCGGTGCCATGCCCCGGGTCGTCCGCATAATGGCCCACGTCGAGACGTACCTCTCCAAAGCGGAGATCAGCCACGTCTACCTCGGCGCCACCGGCGCCCTCCGCAAGGACATCGCCCAGTGAGAACCGCCCTCGTCATCGGAACCGGCCTCGTCGGGACCTCCGCCGCCCTCGCCCTCGCGGGCCGAGGCGTCCAGGTGCACCTCGTCGACCGCGACCCGGCCTCCGCGCACACGGCGGCAGCCCTCGGCGCCGGTACGGCCGGACCGCCCGAGGGGCCCGTCGACCTCGCCGTCATCGCCGTGCCGCCCGCCCACACCGCCTCCGCGCTCGCCGCGGCCATGCGGGACGGAGTGGCCCGCGCCTATCTCGACGTCGCCAGCGTCAAGGGCGGCCCGCGCCGCGAGCTGGAGGCGCTCGGCGTCGACCTCGCTCCGTACATCGGCACGCATCCCATGGCCGGCAAGGAGCGCTCCGGTCCCCTCGCCGCCACCGCCGACCTCTTCGAGGGGCGCCCCTGGGTCCTCACCCCGACCCGGGACACCGACACCGAGGTCCTCAACCTCGCCCTGGAGCTGGTGGCGCTCTGCCGGGCCGTCCCGGTCGTCATGGACGCCGACGCCCACGACCGTGCCGTCGCCCTGGTCTCCCACACCCCGCAGCTGATCTCCTCGATGGTCGCCGCCCGGCTGGAGGAGGCCGACGAGACCGCCGTCCGCCTGTGCGGGCAGGGAATCAGGGACGTCACCAGGATCGCCGCGTCGGACCCCCGGATGTGGGTGGAGATCCTCTCCGCCAACCCCGGCCCGGTCGCCGACGTGCTGGCCGGGGTCGCCACCGACCTCGAGGAGACGGTCCGGGCACTGCGCGGACTGCAGTCCGCCGACGAGGACAAGCGCCGCTCGGGCACCGAGGGCATCGAGGACGTCCTGCGGCGCGGCAACGCCGGCCGGGTCAGGGTGCCCGGCAAGCACGGGGCCGCTCCGGCCTCGTACGAGGTCGTGGCCGTGCTCATCAGCGACCGGCCGGGGGAGCTGGCCGCGATCTTCGCCGACGCGGGCCGGGCCGGGGTCAACATCGAGGACGTCCGCATCGAGCACGCCACCGGCCAGCAGGCCGGCCTGGTCCAGCTCATGGTCGAGCCCAGCGCGGCACCCTCGCTGAGCGCCGCACTCGGCGAACGCGGCTGGTCGATCCGGCCCTGACGGACCGGCCGGACGGGCCCCCGTCCCCAGGGGTACAAAGGCGCTTCGCGCACTCGGTAACCTTGGGGGAGGCCGTTTCACGGCCCCGCTCGCCCGCCCCCGTGTACCAGGAAGGTGTCCACCACCGTGGAAACCGTAAGCGCCGCCGCCCGGACCGCCCCGGCCGCAGTGATCGTCGCCATCGACGGTCCCTCCGGCACAGGCAAGTCGAGCACGTCCAAGGCCGTCGCGGCCCAGCTCGGCCTGCGCTACCTGGACACCGGCGCCCAGTACCGCGCGATCACCTGGTGGATGCTGAACAACGGCATCGACGTCCGGGACGCGGCCGAGGTCGCCACGGCCTCCGCCAAGCCGGTCATCGTCTCGGGCACGGACCCGTCCGCCCCGACGATCACCGTCGACGGTGAGGACGCCTCCGGTCCGATCCGCACCCAGGAGGTCACCTCGCAGGTCAGCGCCGTCAGCGCGGTGCCCGAGGTGCGGGCGCGGATCACCGGGCTGCAGCGCACGATCGCGGCCGAGGCCGAGGGCGGCATCGTCGTGGAAGGCCGCGACATCGGCACCACGGTGCTGCCCGACGCCGACATCAAGATCTTCCTGACCGCTTCCCCCGAGGCGCGCGCCGCCCGTCGCAGCGGTGAGGTCAAGGGCTCCGACCTGACGGCCACCAAGGAGGCGCTGATCAAGCGGGACGCCGCCGACTCCGGCCGCAAGACCTCGCCGCTGGCCAAGGCCGGGGACGCCGTCGAGGTGGACACCACCGAGCTGACCCTCGCGCAGGTCATCGAGTGTGTGGTCACTCTCGTCGGGGAGAAGCGGGCGGCGAAGTGACCGCAGCCACCGTCGCACCCACGCCGCGTGGAGCGGCCGTCGGGCGCGGTATCGGCATCGGGCTCATGTACGGGCTGTTCAGGCCCCGTGTGCTCGGCGCGTGGCGGGTCCCCGCCTCCGGACCCGTCATACTCGCGGTGAACCACGCGCACAACCTCGACGGGCCGATGCTGATGGGCACCGCGCCCAGGCCCGTCCACTTCCTGATCAAGAAGGAGGCGTTCGTCGGCCCCCTCGACCCGTTCCTGCGCGGAATCGGGCAGCTGAAGGTGGACCGTACGACCGTCGACCGCACCGCCATCACGCAGGCACTCGGCGTGCTGGCGGACGGCGGGGCACTGGGGATCTTCCCCGAGGGCACCCGGGGCGAAGGGGACTTCGCCTCCCTCCGCGCCGGACTCGCGTACTTCGCGGTCCGCGGCGGGGCGCCGATCGTCCCCGTCGCGGTCCTGGGCAGCACCGAGGCACGCGGACGGCTGATACCGGCGCTGCCCCCGCTGCGCAGCCGGGTCGACGTCGTCTTCGGCGACGCCTTCCGGGCGGGCGACGGCAGCGGGCGGCGGACCAGGAAGGCGCTGGACGAGGCGACCGTGCGTATCCAGGCCGAGCTGACCGCTCACCTGGGGAACGCCAGGCGTCTCACCGGACGCCTGTGACACTTGAGTAGTGGGCCGCGCGATCGTGGCCCATCGATGATGATGCAAAGAGGAACGGACTTCATGAACGACCAGATTCACTCCGGCGGCTCGGACCACGAGCACGGAGCACTTGGCGACGCCGAGTACGCGGAGTTCATGGAGCTCGCCGCGCAGGAGGGGTTCGACCTCGAGGACGTCGAGGGCGCGATCGGTGAGGCCGGTCACGGACCGCTTCCCGTGCTCGCCGTCGTCGGCCGCCCGAACGTGGGCAAGTCGACCCTGGTGAACCGCATCCTCGGCCGCCGCGAGGCCGTCGTCCAGGACAAGCCGGGCGTCACCCGCGACCGGGTGACCTACGAGGCGGAGTGGGCGGGCCGCCGCTTCAAGCTCGTCGACACCGGCGGCTGGGAGCAGGACGTGCTGGGCCTCGACGCCTCCGTCGCCGCCCAGGCCGAGTACGCGATCTCGACCGCCGACGCGGTCGTCTTCGTGGTCGACGCCACCGTCGGGGCGACCGACACCGACGAGGCCGTCGTCAGGCTGCTGCGCCGGGCCAAGAAGCCCGTCGTCCTGTGCGCCAACAAGGTCGACGGACAGAGCGGCGAGGCGGACGCCACCGCGCTCTGGTCGCTCGGTCTCGGCCAGCCCCACCCGGTGTCCTCCCTGCACGGGCGCGGCACCGGCGACATGCTGGACGCCGTGCTGGAGGCCCTGCCCGAGGCGCCCGCCCAGACCTTCGGCAACGCGCTCGGCGGCCCGCGCCGCATCGCGCTCATCGGCCGTCCGAACGTCGGCAAGTCCTCGCTGCTGAACAAGGTCGCCAACGAGGACCGCGTCGTCGTCAACGAGCTCGCCGGCACCACCCGCGACCCGGTCGACGAACTCATCGAGCTCGGCGGCATCACCTGGAAGTTCATCGACACGGCCGGTATCCGCCGGAAGGTCCACCTCCAGGAAGGTGCGGACTACTACGCCTCGCTGCGCACCGCGGCCGCCGTGGAGAAGGCCGAGGTCGCCGTCATCCTGATCGACTCCAGCGAGTCGATCAGCGTCCAGGACCAGCGCATCGTCACCATGGCCGTGGAAGCGGGCCGTGCGATCGTGCTCGCCTTCAACAAGTGGGACACCCTCGACGAGGAGCGCCGCTACTACCTGGAGCGCGAGATCGAGACCGAGCTCGCGCAGGTGGCCTGGGCGCCCCGCGTCAACGTCTCCGCGGTGACCGGCCGCCACATGGAGAAGCTGGTCCCGGCGATCGAGACCGCGATCGAGGGCTGGGAGACCCGCATCCCGACGGGCCGGCTGAACGCCTTCCTCGGCGAGATCGTCGCCTCCCACCCGCACCCCGTGCGCGGCGGCAAGCAGCCCCGCATCCTCTTCGGGACCCAGGCCGGCACCAAGCCCCCGCGCTTCGTGCTCTTCTCGTCCGGCTTCCTGGAGCACGGCTACCGCCGCTTCGTCGAGCGCCGTCTGCGCGAGGAGTTCGGCTTCGAGGGCACCCCGATCCACATGTCCGTACGGGTGCGCGAGAAGCGCGGCCGCAAGAAGTGAGCCGAGGGCCGGCCTCCGGCCCCGGCAGGTGCACGACGAAGCCCCGGACCCCCCGCGTCGAGCGGGAGGTCCGGGGCTTCGTCACGCCGTCACGCGTCCGTGCCGCGTCCAGCCGTCACACGTCCGTGGACCCCGGGGGCAGCGCCGCGGGCCTGGCCCGCCCCGCGTGCCGTCCCACACGCTGCCAGGACCCCGGGTTGGCGCCGCCCGCGCCGTGACTTCCCTGGGCGTTCGCCGCCGTACGGCCGCTCAGCGGTGCACGGCTGCCGAACATCCCGATGCCGAACGTCCGGAAGCCGAGATTCTCCTCGCCGGAGCGATCCCCCGGAAGCGCCCGGAACGATCGCCGGTACTCGGAGTACAGCGCGTCGTAGATCGGGGTGGGGGACTTGCCTCCCGAGGGTTCCTGCGACGGGCGCATGGCCGGGATCGGGGGCTGCTGGTGGCGAGAAGGGTCGTATGAGTGCACGTAGGTGCCAACGACCTCACCGCCCGTCGGATGCGGGCCGGACGGGAAAATCGCAGTTCGGCGGGCAGGGGAGAGCGGCGCGGGCACGATCAGGTCCCGGCCAGCGGCATCGTCGCGGCGACCAGGAGCCCGTTGACCGCGGCCTTGTCCAGGGCGTCACGGAGGAGGTCCTCGCGCGGCTGCTGGCCGATGGAGCCGGCCGGCGCGGCGAACACCAGGACGCTCCGCGACTTGCTCGCGGCCGTACGCCAGCCCTCGGTGACCTGCAGCGGCTGGTGCGCCTGCCACCAGGCGACCGGGTTGCCGCCACCGGCTCCCGGCTGCAGCACGGCGTGCAGCTGACCCATCGCCAGGAGGACCGACCACCCGGGAAGGACACCGGGGAGCTGGTTCAGGTTCGGGGTGTGCATGAACCCCTGCTCCAGCAGGAGCTGCAGGAACTGGTCGCCACCGCTGCCGTCCGTCCCGGGCCGGGCGATCGGACCGGTCGGTTCGACGACCAGCGCCGGGCGGAGGTCGTCCTCGATCAGGACGAGACCGCTGGTGATACCGAGGACGGCCTGTTCGGGCATGAGGCCCTCCGGATTCTGTGGCTCGCTGCCGGTGATGGACCGCACGGCTCCCTGCAACTGGTCCTCCGCGACCTGGACGACCTGTGAGGGGATGCAGGTCGCGTGGGCGAAGGCGAGCACGGCGGTCTCGTCACCGACGAACAGCACCGTGCTGGTGCGTTCCTGGTCGGAGTCGCCGGGGGTGCGGCAGGAAGTGCAGTCGTAACTGCCTGGGGCGCTGTCGCCGACGAGCAGCCTGTCGGCTTCGGCATCGCCGATCTCGGCGCGTACGTCCTCGCTGACGTCGAGCATGCGCGGCACGGGTGGCTCCTCGAACTCGGGGCATGGGCCGGGCGGTTCCCGGCTCATGAAGAGACAACGGCCGTACCGGGTCCGGGGTCACGCGCGAATACGGGAGATCGGGCGGCCGATTCCGCACGGTGACCGGCCGCAGCAGCACGCAGCGGATTCGGAGTCATGGGTTCCGTAAAACACCTCTCAGATCACGGCTGTTCGTTCGAATCGTCACGGGTCTGTACGACTCCTGTGCGAATCCTGTGCCCTCTTCTGACGCCGCGTAAGGTCCGAAGCCAACCGGTCGATCAGGGGAAACGACTACGCAATGCACATTTCATTCCTGCTCCACAACGCGTACGGCATCGGGGGAACGATCCGTACCACCTTCACGCTCGCCAGGACCCTGGCCGAGCAGCACGACGTCGAGATCGTCTCCGTCTTCCGGCACCGGGACGATCCGGTGCTCGGCGCGCCGGCCGGTGTCCGGATGAGCCATCTCGTCGACCTCCGCAAGTCGAGCCCGGGCTACGAGGGGGCCGGCGCCGACCACGCCGTGCCCGCCTCGGTCTTCCCGCGCGGTGACAGCAGGTACCGGCAGTACAGCAGGCTCACCGACCGGCGCATCGCCCGCCACCTCGGGGCACTGGAGGCCGACGTCGTGGTCGGTACGCGCCCGGGCCTCAACATCCACATCAGCAGGCAGGCACGCCGGGGCCCGGTGCGCGTCGGGCAGGAGCACCTCACCCTGGAGAGCCACGGCTACCGGCTGCGCAGGGAGATAAGGCACCGCTACGGACTCATCGACGCGCTCACGACCGTCACCGAGGCCGACGCGCGCGACTACCGCAGCAGACTGCGACTGCCCGGGGTCAGGATCGAGGCCATCCCCAACAGCGTTCCCGAACCGGCCGGACCTCCCGCCGACGGCGAGGCGAAGTGGATCGTGGCAGCGGGACGCCTGCACCGGGTCAAGCGGTACGACGTCCTGATCCGCGCGTTCGCCGAGGTGGCCGCCGCTCGCCCGGAATGGCGGCTGAGGATCTACGGCGCCGGTGACGCCTCCGGCAACGAACGGGAGCCGCTCCGCGCGCTCGTCGGTGAGCTCGGGCTCGCCGAGCGCGTGTCCCTGATGGGATCGGTCGACCCGATGGAGGCGGAGTGGCCCAAGGGCTCCATCGCGGCCGTCACCTCCGAGCGCGAGTCCTTCGGGATGACCATCGTGGAGGCGATGCGCTGCGGGGTGCCGGTCGTCGCCACGGACTGCCCGCACGGGCCCGCCGAGATCATCGAGGACGGCACGGACGGCCGGCTGGTGCCACCGGGGGACACGGCGGCCTTCGCCCGGGCACTCCTCGGCCTTGTGGACGACCACGCCCTGCGCCGGCGGATGGGCCGGGCAGCGCGCGAGTCCGCCGCCCGGTTCGACCCCGCGCTCATCGCGGAGCGGCACGAGGCGCTCTTCAACGATCTGATCGCGCGCGGTGCCCGGGGCCGCTCGCAGGGCGCGATGCGCAACGCGGTCTGGCGATCCGGCGGCGATGCCCTGGACGGGGTGTACGCGCTGCGCCACAGGGCGGCGGAGGTGATCCGCCGCGGCCGGAACTGAGAGCCGCCCGCCATCCAGGGTGGGCGTACGGCTACGGCACCCAGGGGCTGCCCCGTCAGCCCCGGCGGGCGTACGACGACGGCCACGGCCCCTCGCCGCCGTGTCGGGACGCCCGGACGCGACCCGGATGCGGACCCCCCTCCGCCGTGCGAAGTCCCGCAACGGACGCCGCGCGCCGGTCCACCACGGACCGCGGGACATCCCTTGGCCGCCCGTGGAGGCCCCCGCGCCCGCGCTTTGCCGGACCGGTTCATTCCGGATGGTGCCGGGGACCGCCTCGCCAGGGGGCGCCCCCGGAGGCGGCGGCGCCGGGGCCGGGTAAGCCCTGGATAAGCGGGTGTGAATTCCGAGTGGATCGGTCGTGTATTCGCCTTTCCGGGGGGACGGGAATGTGAGGGCCACCCGGGATTCCGGCCTGTGTGTATTCGGGCGGGGCGACGACCGGTGCGGCATATCGCGACCGGTTCGCAATTGTTCCGGACACGGCTCGTCCGCCCGTTCGGATGAAGTGGATCGCCGTAAACGGTCGTGGGGATCCTGTGACACAAGCGTGACAGCCGAGGGGCACGGGGTGGGCCGCTGCCGGGCCGCGTCCCGCTTCCGTCACGCTGCGAGGCGGCCTACGGTGAGGGGTATGGCACCTCTACCCAACGCTTCCGCCCAGCCCGACGACAACCCCGAGTCCTACGTCGGCCTCGCCGCCGAGACCGCCGACCAGCAGGCCAGAGCGCGCGGCTGGAGCACCGTCAGGGCCCTCCCGCCGGGCACGGTCATCACCATGGAGTTCCGGGGCGGCCGCATCAACTTCGAGGTCGAGGACGCGACGGTGACCCGCTGCTGGGTGGGCTGACCCCGGCCACCGCAGCCGTGCATGACTGAGGGCCCCGGCATCGCCGGGGCCCTCAGTCATGCACGATCACCGGGCGTCCGCACCGTTCCCGCAGGTCAGGGGGACACCGTTCAGGGGGACACCGTCCCGCCCGTGACGGGACGGGCCTGAGCGGTGGCGCCGCGCGGCGCGCGGTCGGCGTGCGGCGGACGGCGCGAGCCGCCCGGGGTGAGCGGCGTCCGCTCGGAGCGCACGGGGTGCGCCCTCGCCCGGGCCGCCCCCGGATGCCCGGCGGGGCCCGTCTGCGCCTGGCCCTTGGCCGGCTCCTGGGAGCCCTCGCCGACGCTCAGCGACTGGGGCAGGACGACGACCGGTCCCGGCCCCACGGGGGCTGCCGGAACGGAGGCCCGGAGCCTGCGCCGGGCCCGCCACTGCTCGCGCACCGACAGGATCCACACCTCGGTACGCGTGATCAGCGGTTCGAACCACGGCAGGGCCAGCAGGATCAGCAGGCCGGCCGCCCAGCCCAGCAGCACGTCACTCAGCCAGTGGGTGCCGATGTAGACCGTGGTCAGCCCCACGCCCAGGGAGACGAACGCCGACACGGCCGACAGGTAGCGCCTGGCACGCGGCGTGGTGGCCAGATAGGCGAGGATCCCCCAGGTCACGACGGCGTTGGCGGTGTGTCCCGAAGGAAATATATCGCCGCCGGCGAAGAGCTCGGCCGAGCCGATCTCCGTGGCGTAATGAGGTCCGAGCCGCCCCAGTCCGAGCTTGACCGCACCCACCGTCACGTTGAGCAGCAGCAGTGACGTCCCGAGGGTGAGCAGAGGACGCAGCGTGTGCTGGCGCCAGGAGCGCCAGCCGAGCCAGGCGGCGACCATCACGGCCGTGGGGCCGCGCTGTCCGAGCACGACGTAGTAGTCGAGGAAGGCATGGAGTCCGGGCCACTGCTGATACGGCCGGAACAGCATGACCTTCCAGTCGAGGGCCACCAGCCAGGACGAGACGAGCACGGCGAAGACGATGGCGACATAGAACGCCAAAGTCCCGCCGAAGAGAGCGATGCGGTGACGGCTCATCCGCGGGATCTCTATCTTCGGCGGTTCCGGCTCCCGGTCCAGACGGGCAAAGATGTCGGTACGCACGCAATGGACGTTACAGCGAGTGAGTGTGCGATCCGGCCGATCCCGCGTCTTTGTGATGACGATGTGATGTGGACTTCGTCTCAGGCCGGTATCCATTCCCGGCCCTCCGCGGAATCCCCCCGGCCTCTCCCGCTATTCGCGTGTGGCGTTATTCGCAGAAATGTTTGAGGGTCGATGAATTGGTGCAGGGCCGCTCCTTCGCACCTGCGCGGAGCTATTCGGGGCAGGCCCGCGGCGGACGGCCGCAGGGTCGCGGACCTGCGGCCGGGGTGGCTCACCGGGCGCCCCGGGCGCCGGAAGTCAAGTGGCGTACACCACACCGCGTGGCGCGCGAACGTATGAGGTGCACCACGTGTGACCACGGAGAACTCGCGTACGCTGGCGGCCACTCGCCCGTCGATGCCGGGCCTGGGGGATTGCCGGAAGCCGGATCCCCAGCGGTCTGCCGAGCGCGAGGGACTCATTGTGGGAGGTACGTACATGACCGGGACGTCCACAGCCGTGAGCAGGCTGCGCGCTGCGGCCGACGGTGCCAACCGCTGGGTCGTGCTGGTCGTCCTCTGTTTCAGTCTGCTGCTGGTCGCGCTCGACGCGACCGTGCTGCACGTCGCCGTCCCCGCCGTCACCGAGGACCTGCGGCCCAGTGCCGTCGGACTGCTGTGGATCGTGGACGCCTATCCGCTCGTCTGCGCCTCGCTGCTGATCCTCTTCGGCACGCTGGGTGACCGGATCGGCAGACGCCGGGTCCTCCTGATCGGCTACGCGCTGTTCGGGATCGCCTCCGCGCTCGCGGCGACCGCCGACTCGCAGGGCATGCTGATCGCGGCCCGCGCCCTGCTCGGCGTCGGCGGCGCGATGATCATGCCGGCCACGCTGTCGATACTCCGCCAGGTCTTTCCCGACCGCCGGGAGCGGGCCCTCGCCATCGGGGTGTGGACCGCGGTAGCCGCGGTGGGCGCCGCCACCGGACCCGTCATCGGCGGATTCCTCGTCGAGCACTACTGGTGGGGCTCCGTCTTCCTGATCAACATCCCGCTCATGGCGCTGATCCTCCCGCTGGGCCGCTGGCTGCTGCCCGAGTCGCGCGGCGGGGACGACGGTCCCTGGGACGTGCTCGGCGCACTGATGGCCGCCGCCGGTGTCCTCGGGGTCGTCCTCGGGATCAAGCGGATCGGCGGCGGCGAGGGGCTGGTGGACGCCGCCACGCTCGTCCCCCTCCTCGTCGGCGCCGCCCTGCTCGTCCTCTTCGTGCGCCGGCAGAAGCGCCGTACGCATCCGCTGATCGACATCACGATGTTCGCCCGGCCCGCCTTCACCACCTCCGTCGGCTGCATCGTCCTGGCCATGCTCGCCCTGGTCGGCCTCGAACTGATCGCCGTGCAGTACCTCCAGCTCGTCCTCGGCCTCAGCCCGCTGGAGACCGGTCTGCGCCTCCTTCCGCTGACGTTCGCCGCGATGGCGGCGGGAGCCACCGGCTCGTACACCCTGCGCAGGGTCGGCCCGCGCCGGATGGTCGGCTGGGGCTTCGTGCTCACGGCGGCCTCGGTGCTGCTGCTGACCCTGATGGGGCAGCACGACCGGCCCGCGCTGCTCACGGCGGCCTTCGTGCTGCTGGGCTTCGGGCTGCAGTCCACGCTGTTCGGGGCGTACGAGTCCATGCTGAGCGAGGCCCCCGCCGAGCGGGCCGGGGGAGCGGCCGCGATCGGCGAGACGTCCTACCAGCTGGGGGCGGGCATGGGGATCGCCCTGCTCGGCAGCGTCATGAACGCCGCGTACACCCCCGGGCTCTCCCGGCTCCACGAGGAGGGGGTTCCCGCCCCGGCCGGAGCGGCGGCCTCACGCTCGCTCGGCGAGGCCTACCAGGTCGCGGGGCGGCTCGGCGGGCCCATGGGGGACCTGCTGCGGGACACGGCCCGGCATGCCTTCGTGCAGGGGCTGCACATCACGCTCCTGGTCAGCGCCGGTCTGCTGCTGCTCGGCGCCCTGGCGGCGCTGCGCCTGCCGCGGGTCATGGACTGCTCCACCGCGGCGGAGTCCTGCCGGGAGCCGTCGGCCGCGGTGCCGGAGCAGGCCGCCGCACCGGGCGGCCCGGGCCGGGGAGCGGGGCCGCGCAAGGCGTCCGGGCAGGGGCGCAGGCCGGTGCTGCCCGCGCGCCGCGAACCGGCCGAGGTGGCGGGCTCTGGACGGGCCGCACGCTGAGCCGTACCGTCGGCAGGGCGTCGTAAATGAGCACTGCTAGTTTCAGTACCGTGGCGCGTCCGTTTCCGTACCGTGCGAGCCGCCGGAGGCACCCTCATGTCCACCACCGAGTCCGCGAAGCCGTCGAAGCTCCCCCCGTTCGACCCGCGCGACCCCCTCGGCATCGACGATCTCCTCGACCCGGAGGACCTCGCGATCCGGGACACCGTGCGCACCTGGGCCGGCGAGTGGGTCCTCCCGCACATCGCCGAGTGGTACGAGAAGGGTGAGCTGCCGGGCATCCGTGAGCTGGCCCGGGAGCTGGGGTCGCTCGGCGCGCTGGGCATGTCCCTGAAGGGATACGGCTGCGCGGGAGCGAGCGCCGTCCAGTACGGCCTGGCCTGTCTGGAGCTGGAGGCCGCGGACAGCGGCATCCGCTCCCTGGTCTCCGTGCAGGGCTCGCTCGCGATGTACGCCATCCACCGCTTCGGCTCCGAGGAGCAGAGGGAGCGCTGGCTGCCCGGCATGGCCGCGGGCGAGATCATCGGCTGTTTCGGCCTCACCGAACCCGACCACGGCTCGGACCCCGCGGGGATGCGCACCCACGCCAAGCGCGACGGCACGGACTGGGTCCTCACCGGACGCAAGATGTGGATCACCAACGGCTCGGTCGCCGGTGTCGCCGTCGTATGGGCGCAGACCGACGAGGCGAGCGGCGGGGCGGGCGTCCGCGGGTTCGTCGTGCCGACGGACAGCCCCGGTTTCTCGGCGCCCGAGATCAAGCACAAGTGGTCGCTGCGCGCCTCCGTCACCAGTGAACTGGTGCTCGACGGGGTGCGGCTGCCCGCCGACGCGGTCCTGCCCGGGGCGACCGGGCTGCGCGGACCTCTCGGATGCCTGAACCACGCCCGCTACGGCATCGTCTGGGGGGCCATGGGCGCGGCGCGCGCGAGCTTCGAGGCCGCGCTGGACTACGCGGGCTCCCGCGAGCAGTTCGGCAGGCCGATCGGCGGTTTCCAGCTCACCCAGGCCAAGCTCGCGGACATGGCCCTGGAACTCCACAAGGGCGTCCTGCTCGCCCACCATCTGGGCCGCCGGATGGACGCGGGCAGGCTCCGCCCGGAGCAGGTCAGCTTCGGAAAACTCAACAACGTGCGTGAGGCGATCGAGATCTGCCGCACCTCGCGGACGATCCTCGGCGCCAACGGGATCTCCCTGGAGTACCCGGTCATGCGTCACGCGACGAATCTGGAGTCGGTGCTCACCTACGAGGGAACCGTGGAGATGCACCAGCTCGTGCTGGGCAAGGCGCTCACCGGCCTGGACGCTTTCCGGTAGGACTCCCCGGCGAGCGCCCTGCTCAGCTCTGGTTGAAGAAGCCGTCGGCCGGCCGGCCGGCGGCTTCGCCGTTCACCACCTGGGTGTGGGCAGGGGTCAGCAGGAAGACCCGGGTCGCCACCCGCTCGATCGAGCCGCGGAGGCCGAAGGTCAGTCCCGCCGCGAAGTCCACGACGCGCTTCGCGTCGGTGGGGTCCATGGCCGTCAGGTTGACGATCACCGGTACGCCTTCCCGGAAGAGCTCACCGATGCCCCGCGCGTCCCGGAAGCTGTCCGGGGTGACGGTGGCGATCCGGCGGCCCGTGTCCACGGCCTTCTCCGATGCGACCTGAACGCGCGGGTCGGTCACCCAGGGCTGGTTCGTGCCGGTATCGCCCTCCTCGGAGTACTCGTCGTCGTAGTAGCGCTCGTCGTTGTCCTCCACGAGGCCCAGCCAGGCACTTGCCTTGCGCACCGATCCCATGGACGCCTCCTCTCACCGCGGTTCTCTGGTGTTCCGCATCTCTTTCCTATCCCTATGGTCGTCCATGATGCGGATACAGCGCCAAGGGGATAGTCGGCGCGCAGGCGATTCGTGACGCTACTGGTGCAGATCATGTGGCGATTCGTCAGGGTTCCTACCGTATAAGTGGGGTTGCGGAAGGAAAATATGATGCTCCCGTCCGTACGGGTGACATGGAGTACGTACGGGTGAACGGATCACTCGATACGATGCACGCCGCGCAGGCGCACGAGCGCGGTGCGTCAGGTGAACGGCTCCCGGGGGATCGTCGTGTTCGGAATCGTGAGGCCCTGTACCCACCGGCTCTCCGAGGGGCTCAAAACGGAGTGGATGGCGCATCTCTGCGGGCTGTGCCTCGCCCTGCGCGCCGACCACGGGCAGTTCGCCCGGGTCGTCACGAACTACGACGGCCTGATCGTCTCGGTCCTGACGGAGGCTCAGTCCGTCCGGGACGGCGGGCAGAGGCGTACGGCGGGACCCTGCCCCCTGCGCTCGATGCGGACCGCCCCGGTGGCCCGAGGCGAAGGGGCCCGGCTCGCCGCCGCCGTGTCGCTGGTCCTGGCCTCCGCCAAGGTCCGTGACCATGTGGCCGACCGGGACGGCCTGTTGAAGCGGCGCCCCGTGGCCGCCGCCGCACGCCGGGTCGCCGCCGGCTGGGACAGGGCGGGCGCGCGCACCGGCGCCGAGCTCGGCTTCGACACCACCGTGCTGGTCGAGGCCGTCGACCGGCAGACCGGTATCGAGGCCCTCACCGGGCCCGGCACCCCGCTGCTGACGGTCACCGAACCCACCGAGACGGCCACCGCCGCGGCCTTCGCGCACACCGCCGTGCTCGCCGGGAAGCCCGGGAACGCGGCGCCGCTCGCCGAGGCCGGGCGCCTCTTCGGCCGGCTCGCGCATCTGCTGGACGCCGTGGAGGACAGGGAAACAGACGCCGCGTCAGGCGCCTGGAACCCGCTCGCCGCGACCGGCACACCCCTGACCGAGGCGCGCCGGCTGTGCGACGACGCGCTCCACGGCGTGCGGCTCGCGCTGCGGGACACGGAATTCACCGACGGCACGCTCGCGCACGTCCTGCTGGTCCACGAGCTCCGGCGCTCCGTGGACCGGGCCTTCGGCTCGGCGTCGTGCACCCACCAGGAGGGCGGGGGGCCGGCCGGATCGTTCGGCCCGCCGCCCGGGAACCCGTACGCCCCGGGTGCTCCGCCCGGCCCGCCGCTTCCTCCCGAACCGCCCCGCAACCGGCGGGGCCTCGTCGCCGGCTGCCTGGTCTGGGCGGGTCTCGCCTGCACCTGCCAGTTGTGCTGCGCCGGCAGCTTCCACGACCCCTGGAGCGGCAGGGAGCGCGAAGGGCTCTGTCACAAGGCCGACTGCTGCGACTGGTGCGAGGGGTGCGGTGAGGGCTGCGACTGCTGCGGGAACTGCTGCAGCTGCTGCGAGGGCTGCGACTGCGGGTGCGACTGCTGAGCCGGCGCCGGACCGCTGCCGCGCAGCGGGTCCGAACGCCCGCCGGCACCGGACCGGCCGCCGCGCCGGCCGTGCTTCACCGGATCTCGGGCGGCGAGATCCGGGACGACTCGATGGCCGACTCCCCGGTGCCCCACTTCTTCAGGATGCGGTCGTAGGTCCCGTCCTCCTTGAGGCCGTTGACCGCGGCCTGGAAGGCGGGTGCCAACGGGGTGCCCTTCTTGAAGGCGAAACCGACGTCCAGCCGCTTGAACTCGTTGAGGAAACGCAGCCCCTCCTGCTGGGACACGGCGTACCGCAGCCCGTTGATCGTGCTCATCAGGACGTCGCTGCGGCCCTGCTGGAGCGAGATCCAGACGGCCGCCTGATCGGCGTACGTCCTGACCTCGTACGGCTTCCTGCCGGCGTCGGCGCACCGGTGCCTGTTCTCCTCCAGGGTCGCCTCGAAGGTGGTCCCGGCGCCCGTGCCGACGGTCAGGCCGCACAGCTGGGTGAGGTCCGTGACCTCCTTGAGCTCGCTGTCGTCGCGGACGGCGAAGCCCTGGCCGTCGTTGATGTACGTCACGAAGTCGATCGTCTTCCGGCGCTCGTCCGTCACTCCGAAGTTGCCTGTGCCCACGTCGTACTTCCCGCTGCCGAGCGCGGGCAGGATCGCCTCGAACGAGGCCACCTCCCGCTTCAGCTTCAGCCCCAGCTTCTTCGCCACCGCGTCCGCGAAGTCGATGTCCGCGCCGGCGAGCGTCTTCCCGTCCTCCAGGTAGAACGCCCCGGGCGGCGCCCCGATGCTGGACGCGAGGGAGAGGGTGCCCGAGGCGCGCACCCTGCCGGGCAGCAGCTTCGCCGCCGCGTCGTCCTTCTTCACCGACGACACCACGTCCGTGACGGGGATCTTCCCCTTGACCCCGGACGTGGCCCCGGCCGGCGAGGCGGCGGGATCGCCGGACCCGCAGGCGGTGAGCGAGAGGGCGGCCACGGTGATCAGCGCGAAGGCGGCGGTGTGCCTGTTTCTGGGCATGACGGAGTTTCTCCGGGTTCGTCGACCGCGCTCCGTGGCATGGGCGGCACGGAGCGTCGCGGCGGGAGATCAGGTGAACGAGGGGAGGGTGGAGCGGAGTTGTGCACGCGAAGGAACGCTGCGGAAAGAGCTCGAACGCCGGGAAGGGCGCGAGCGGAGGCAGGGGAAGCGCAGGGGGGTCAGCTCAACAGGAACAGGACCACACACGACCGAAGTCGATGTGGGAGCGGGTGACCAGCCACAGCTGCGGATACATGGCCCCAGTGGAACAGGCATCCGGGTGCGCGTCAACTGCCGTGAGACGTACGGCTCACACTGTGGACAGGCTTGACAACTCGTCCCGCATGACGCTTTTCTCAGGAACGGACCGGCGCTGAGGGGCCCGGTCCACGTTGTGTTCGCGCTGAAGGCACGCCCCGTGTTCGATCTCTGCATCCACGGAGCCTTCCCATGCCCGCGCAGACAGACAGCCCTCCCTCCTCGCCCCCCGCCCCGCCCCGCAAGAACGACGACGCCCGGGCACCGGTCCCGCGCATCGTCCCCGTACGCCGAACAGGGCAGTGGACAGCGGCCGTCGTGGTCCTGGCCCTCCTCGCCGGGGCCCTGGTGTCCGTCGTCCGCAACGACGCCTTCCAGTGGGACGTCGTCGGCGAACACCTGACGACCGACTCCGTGCTCCGGGGCCTCGGACTGACTCTGTGGCTGACCGGCCTGGTGATGATGCTCGGCTTCGCCCTGGGCACCCTGCTCGCCGTGTTCAGGCTCTCCGGCAACCCCGTCCTGCGGGGCGTCAGCTGGGGCTACATCTGGCTGTTCAGGTCCACACCGATCCTGGTGCAGCTGCTCTTCTGGTTCAACATCGGCGCGCTCTACCCGCAGATCCTCGGCGTGGACACGGTCAACCTTCTCGGTCCCGTCGCCGTCGCCGTCATCGGACTCACGCTCCACGAGGCCGCGTACGCCGCCGAAGTGGTCCGCGGCGGAATCCTGTCCGTCGAGCCCGGCCAGATCGAGGCCGCCCAGTCGCTGGGCCTCGGGCCCTGGCGCCGGCTCCGCCGGATCGTGCTGCCGCAGGCCATGCGCTCCATCGTCCCGCCCGCCGGGAACATGCTGATCGGGACGCTCAAGGGCACCTCGATCGTCAGCATCATCGCCGTACAGGACCTGCTCTACTCGGTGCAGCTCGTCTACCACCGCACCTACGAGGTCATCCCGCTCCTGCTGGTCGCCACCCTCTGGTACGTCGCCGTCACCTCGCTGCTGTCCGTCGGCCAGCACTACGTCGAACGGCACTACGCGCGCGGCACGGCGGGTGCACGATGAGCCGCACACCCGTCCTCGCCGTCATAGGCGGCGGACCGCGCGGCACCGGAGTCGTCGAACGCATCGCCGCCAACGCCGCCGAGCTGTACGGCGACCGGCCCCTCGACATCCACCTCGTCGACCCGTACCCGCCCGGCGGCGGCCGGATCTGGCGCGCGGACCAGTCCCCGCTGCTCTGGATGAACTCCATGGCCGAGGACGTCACCATGTACACCGACGACACGGTCCAGCTCGACGGGCCCGTACGCCCCGGACCCGCGCTCCACACCTGGGCCGCCCGCGTGCGCGACGGACGGACCGTCATCGACGCCGTCCCCGAGGTCCTGGAGGAGATCCGCCGGCTCGGCGACCAGGACTTCCCCAGCAGGCGGCTGCAGAGCGCCTATCTGCGCTGGGTGTACGACCAGGCGCGCGCCGCGCTCCCGCCCGGCATCACCGTCCACGAGCACAAGGGGCTCGCGCACCGCGTCTCCGGACCCCGGGACGGCCGCCAGCACGTCTGGATCGAGGGGACCGCCGAACCGGTCGTGGCCGACCTCGTCGTCCTCACCGTCGGGCACCTCGACGCGGAACCGGACGACGAGCAGACGGCGCTCTCCGCGTTCGCCGCGCGGCACGGACTCGTCCACCTGCCACCGGACTTCACCGCCGACACCGACCTGACCGCCCTGCCCGCCGGGGAACCCGTCATCGTGCGCGGCCTCGGCCTCGCCTTCATCGACCTGATGGTGCTGCTCACCGAAGGCCGGGGCGGGCGCCACGAGAACGGTGTCTACGTACCCTCCGGCCAGGAGCCCGTCCTGTACGTCGGATCCCGGCGCGGGGTCCCCTACCACTCCAAGATCGGCTACACCTGGCAGGGCGAACGCCCGCCCCTGCCGCGCCACTTCGGTCCGGAGCAGCTGACGGAGGCCCTGAACCGCCCCGGCCCCGCGGACTTCCGCCGCGACCTGTGGCCGCTGATCGCCAGGGAGCTCGGCCACGCCCACTACCACCGGCTGTTCACGGCCCACCCCGAGCGCACCGCCGTCGGCCTGGCCGACTTCGAGGAGAAGTACGCGGTCGCGGATCCCGGCAGCCCCGAACTCGCCGCCCTCGTCGCGTCCGCCGTACCCGACCCGGCTGACCGGCTCGACCTGGACGCCCTCGACCGGCCGCTCGACGGGGTGCGCCACGCCTCGTACGACACCTTGCAGGACACCCTGCGCGACTACATCACCGCCGACCTCGCACGCCGCCACGACCCCCGGCACAGCCCCGACCTCGCGGTGTTCCTCGGACTGCTCTCCGCCTACGCGCAGCTGACCCGGCTGGGCGGCGACACGGGCAGCCACTGGCACGGCTTCTTCAGCTACCTCGCCTCGGGCCCGCCCGGGCAGCGCCTGCGCGAACTCCTCGCCCTCTCACGGGCCGGGATCGTGCGCTTCCTCGGCGCGGAAACGACCGTCGAGACCGACGAGGAGCAGGGCGTCTTCCGGGCCCGCAGCGCCACCGTCCCCGGCGCCTGCACGGAGGCCCGCGCCCTCGTCGAGGCCAGGCTGCCCGACCCGTCTCTGCGTCGCACCCGCAGCACCCTGCTGAGCGGCCTGTACGCGGACGGGGCCGCGGGCACCGAGTCGGGACTGCTCGCCGTCGACCCCGCCGACAGCCGGATCCTGGACCGCGACGGCCGTCCGCACCCGCGCCGCTTCGCACTCGGCCCCTACACCACCGCCCGCTCCAGCGGCGCCTTCACCCGGCCGCGCACCGGCGGGCCGGCCTTCCGGCAGAACGACGCCACCGCCCGCACGGCCCTCGCGTTCCTGCGCGACCTCTCCTGTCGGGACCTCCGCACCGCCTGAACGCGCGTCCCCCTGCCCGTACACGTCGCAGAAGGAACCCATACCATGTCGCTGACCAGCGATCCACCCGTCGACACCCCCGCGGGGGCCGGCCCCGGCGAAGACGCCGCGGCCCTGGAGTACGCCGCCCTGAAAGTCGTCCCCGTGCGCCACCCCTGGCGCTGGGTCGCGGTGGCCGTGACCGCCGTCCTGCTCGCCCAGTTCGTGAACGGGCTGATCACCAACCCCGGCTGGGAATGGGACGTCTTCGCCCGCTTCTTCACCACCGAGACCATCCTCCACGCGGTCTGGATCACACTCCAGCTGACCTTCTACGGCACGGTGATCGGCTTCGCGCTGGGCATCGTCCTGGCCTTCATGCGGCTGTCCGCCAGCCCGTTCCTCAGGGCGGTCGCGTACGCCTACATCTGGGCCTTCCGCTCGATCCCGCTCATCGTCCAGCTGCTGTTCTGGTTCAACCTCGCCTACCTCTACAAGGAGCTCCGCTTCGGCATCCCGTTCGGGCCCGGCTTCGTCTCCTTCGACACCATGAACCTCGTCGGCGCGATGAGCGCCGCCGTGCTCGGGCTCGCCCTGCACCAGGCCGCCTACGCCGCGGAGATCGTCCGCGGCGGCGTACTCGCCGTGGACAGCGGCCAGTTGGAGGCCGCAGCCGCGCTCGGCATCCCCCGGCTCCGTCAGCTGCGGCGCATCGTGCTGCCGCAGGCCATGCGCTCCATCCTGCCCAACGCCGCCAACGAGATCATCTCCCTCTTCAAGGGCACCTCGATCGTCTCCGTCATGGCGATCGGCGAACTCTTCTACCAGGTCCAGGTCGTCTACGGGCGCAACGGCCGGGTCGTGCCGCTGCTCATGGTCGCCACCGTCTGGTACATCCTCCTGACCACCGCGCTCTCCGTCCTCCAGCACTACGTCGAACGTCACTACGCCAAGGGGGCCGTGCGATGAGCGCACCCGTCGGGACCACCGGCACAGAAGCCATGGTCGAGATCCACTCCGTCCACAAGAACTTCGGCCCGCTCGAAGTGCTCCGGGGCATCGACCTGTCCGTACGCACGGGGGAGGTGACCGTCGTCCTCGGCCCCTCCGGCTCGGGGAAGTCCACCCTCCTGCGCACCATCAACCACCTGGAGAAGGTCGACCGGGGCTGGATCAGCGTCGACGGCACCCTGGTCGGCTACCGCAGGTCCGGCGACAAGCTGTACGAACTGCGCGAACGCGAGGTCCTGCGCCAGCGCACCCGGATCGGCTTCGTCTTCCAGAACTTCAACCTCTTCCCGCACCTCACCGTCCTCGAGAACATCATCGAGGCCCCGGTCTCCGCGCTCGGGCGGCCCCGCAAGGAAGCCGTCGAGGCGGCGGAGCGGCTGCTGGCGCGCGTCGGACTCGCCGACAAGGCCGGCGCCTACCCCAAGCAGCTCTCCGGCGGCCAGCAGCAACGCGTCGCGATCGCCCGCGCCCTCGCCCTGGAACCGAAGCTGCTGCTCTTCGACGAGCCGACCTCGGCACTCGACCCCGAACTCGTCGGCGAGGTCCTCGACGTCATCAAGGACCTCGCCCACGGCGGCACCACGATGATCGTCGTCACGCACGAGATCGGCTTCGCCCGCGAGGTCGCCGACACCGTCGTCTTCATGGACGAGGGGAGGATCGTCGAACAGGGCCCGCCCGCCGACGTGCTCGACCACCCGGTCCAGGAACGCACCCGCGCCTTCCTCTCCAAGGTCCTCTGAGCCGTGGCGAGGACACGCAGGTCCCCCGGAGCCGCATCTCCGAAAGCCACGCCCCCGAGCGTCCCGTCCCCCATCGCCACGCCCTCGAACCACACGTCCCCGCAGTCAAGGAGCAGCCACGTGTCCGTCCGCCGCACCCTCACCACCGCCCTCGCCACCCTCACCGCCGCGGGGCTGCTCACGGCCTGCGGTGCCAGTGACGCGGCCGAGGACGTCATCCGCCCCAAGGGCCAGAAGGACACCGGTATCAACATCGGCCCCGACCAGAAGCGCATCAGAGGCAAGAAGGTGGACGCCCTCGCGGCCGAGGTGCCGGCCGCCGTACGGAAGCGGGGCACGCTGCGCTTCGGCGCCAGCGCCGACGCCTCGCCGCCGCTCGGCTTCTACGCGACGGACGACAGGACCCGGATCGGCAGCGAGATCGACCTGGCCACCCTCATCGCCGACACCCTCGGCCTCAAGCCCGAGTTCGAGGAGGTCTCCTGGGAGAACCTGTTCGTCGGCCTCGACAGCTCGAAGTTCGACGGAGTCCTGTCCAACGTCACGGTGACCGAGGAGCGCAAGGAGAAGTACGACTTCGCCACCTACCGCCTCGACAACATCGCCTTCGAGGCGAAGAAGGGATCGGGCTGGAAGGTGAAGGGCCCGGCGGACGTCGCCGGGAAGACGGTCTCCGTCGCCTCCGGCACCAACCAGGAGAAGATCCTCGTCGACTGGAACGAACAGAACGTCAAGGCCGGACGCGAGCCGGTGGACATCAAGTACTTCCAGAAGGACACCGACTACTACCTGGCCCTCCAGTCGGGCCGCATCGACGCCCACCTCGGCCCGAGCCCCTCGGCCAACTACCACGTCGCGTCGGCAGGACAGTCCGAGATCGTCGGCACGCTCTCGGGCGGCGGCGACGGCGTCCAGGGGAAGATCGCCGCCACCACGAAGAAGGACAGCGGGCTGGTCGGGGCCTACGGAGCCGCGATCGACCACATCATCCAGGACGGTTCGTACGCCGAGGTGCTGGCGCGCTGGGGTCTGTCCAACGAGGCCGTCGAGAAGTCCGAGATCAACCCGCCGGGCCTCCCCAGGACCAAGAGCTGACGCCGACTCACCCCACGGCCGGGTCCTGATCCGGGGAGGCCCGGCCGTTTCCGGCTCCACCACGGCCGGGTCCTGACCCCGGAAGGCCCGGCCCCTCCACGGCCGGGTCCTGACCCCGGAAGGCCCGGCCCCTCCACGGCCGGGTCCTGACCCCGGAAGGCCCGGCCGTTTCCGGCTCCACCCCCACGCCCGGGTCCTGATGCCGGGACGCCCGGCCGTCCGGCCCCACCACGGCCGTGACCCGATTCCGAGAGGTCCGCATGTCCGCCACCAGGCCACTCCACCTCGCCGCCGAGATCGGCGGCCCGCCCCGCTACGACGCCGGCAGCCACGTCGCCCTCGCCCGCCTCGCCGAGCAGGGCACCCTCGACTACGTCACCCTCGACGACTCCTTCGCCCGCCCCGGCCCCGACGCACTCGCCGTGCTCGCACGCGTGGCCCCGGCCACCACCCGGATCGGCCTCGTGCCGACCGTCACCACGACACACACCGAGCCCTTCCACGTCTCGTCCGCCGTCGCCACCCTCGACTGGGTGAGCAAGGGCCGGGCGGGCTGGCAGGCCGACGTGTCCGCCACCGAGGCCGAGGCGCGCCTGTTCGGCCGCCGGTCCGCCGCCCCCGCCGCCGCGCTGTGGCGGGAGGCCGGCGAGGTGGCCGACGTCGGGGCACGGCTCTGGGACAGCTGGGAGGACGACGCGGAGATACGCGACGTCGCCACCGGCCGCTTCGTCGACCGCGACAAACTGCACTACGTCGACTTCGAGGGCGGCACCTTCTCCGTCCGGGGCCCGGCCATCGTGCCCCGCCCACCGCAGGGACACCCCGTGACCGTCATCGACGGCACGAGCGGCCCGGCGAGGGAGCCCGCCGCCCGGTACGCCGATGTCGTACACGTGCGGGCGACCTCACCCGAGCAGGCCGAGTCGCTCGCCGGTGACCTGCGGCGCAGAGCCGCCGCCCACGGGCGCGACCCCGGCACCCTGCGGGTCCTGGCCGCTCTCACCGTCGACCTCGGGGACGCGGAGACGGCACCCGAACCCGGGCTGGGGAGCGGTCCGCGACCGGCCGGGCCGGGAACCTATTTCCGGGGCGGACCCGTCGACCTCGCCGAGCACATCACCCGGTGGCACCGGGGCGGGGCCGTGGACGGTTTCCACCTGACGCCGATCGCCCCGGAACGCGATCTGGAGCGGATCGTCAACGGGACCGTGGCCCTGCTCCAGCACCGCAGCCTGTTCCGCACCTTCTACCCGGGCGGCACCCTCCGCGAGCACCTCGGCCTGGCCCGCCCGGCCGGCCGCCTCGCCGCCGCGAGCACCTCGGAGCCGCAGTCATGAAGCAGATGCACCTCGCCGCCCACTTCCCCGGCGTCAACAGCACCACGGTGTGGGCCGACCCCCGCTCCCGCAGCCAGATCGACTTCAGCTCCTTCGAGCACCTGGCGAGGACGGCGGAGCGCGGCAGGTTCGACTTCTTCTTCCTCGCCGAGGGGCTCCGCCTGCGCGAGCACAACGGCCGCATCCACGACCTGGACGTGGTGGGCCGCCCCGAGTCCCTCACCGTCCTGAACGCACTGGCCGCCGTCACGGACCGGCTGGGGCTCGCGGCCACGGTCAACGCCACCTTCAACGAGCCCTACGAACTGGCCCGCCGCCTGGCCACGCTCGACCACCTCAGCGCCGGCCGCGCGGCGTGGAACGTTGTGACCTCCTCGGACGCCTTCACCGGCGAGAACTTCCGCCGCGGCGGCTATCTCGACCGCGCCGACCGGTACACCCGCGCCGCCGAGTTCGTGGCGACCGCGCGGGAACTGTGGGACTCCTGGACGCCGGACGGCACGTCCCGGCCGTTCACCCACTCCGGACCGCAGTTCGACATCGCCGGGGAGTTCACCGTCCCCCGCTCACCCCAGGGGCACCCGGTCGTCATCCAGGCGGGGGACTCCGGCGAGGGCCGGGAGTTCGCCGCCTCCACCGCCGACGTCATCTTCACCCGGCACGGCACCCTGGAGGCCGGCCGGACGTTCTACGCCGACGTGAAGGGACGCCTGGCGAAGTACGGCAGGCAGCCCGAGGACCTGAAGATCATGCCTGGTGTCACCGTCGTGCTCGGCGACACCGACGCGGAGGCCCAGCACAACGCGGCGGAGATCCGCGCCCAGCAGGTCTCGCCGCAGAACGCCATCCTCGCCCTCGAACAGGTCTGGGGCCGCGACCTCTCCGCGTACGACCCCGACGGCCCTCTGCCCGACATCGACCCCGACCCCGCTTCGAGCCTGGTCCAGGGGAGGGTGAGGGTCGCGGACCCCCTCGCCGTGGCCGCGAAGTGGCGCGCGCTCTCGGAGGCCAAGGGGCTCTCGATCCGGCGTACGGTCATCGAGTCCACGGCCCGGCAGTCCTTCATCGGCTCACCGGTGACGGTCGCCGCCGAGCTGACGAGGTTCGTCGCCGACGACGCGGCCGACGGCTTCATCCTCGTACCGCATCTCACCCCGGGCGGCCTCGACGGCTTCGTGGACCGGGTCGTCCCGCTCCTCCAGGAGAGTGGAGCCTTCCGCTCCGAATACACCGGCTCCACGCTGAGGTCGCACCTCGGCCTGGCCGAGCCGGTATGGAAAGGTTGACCGCATGAGCACGGACGCACAGCAGGACAGCGGCGAGGAGTTCCACGCCTGGCAGCGCTGGCACGAGGGGCGCATCGTCGCGGTGGCCGCGCCGCACGGCCCGCTCGCCCTCACCGGTACCCACTGGCTCGCCGACCATCCGGAGGGTCGCATTCCGGCCGTTCCCGGGCAGTGGACCGAGGACGGCGACGAGGTCGTGCTCACCGCCGGCCCCGAAGACACGCTGACCGTCGACGGTAAACCGTTCACCGGCGAGGTCCGCCTGGACGCGGACCGCGGTGCCATCGACACGTCGAGGGTGGCCCAGGGGGAGCGCCGCCTGGTCGTGCTGCGCCGTGAAGGGCTCTGGGCGGTGCGGGACTTCGACCCGCTCTCGCCGGCCAGGCACGCCTTCCGGACCATCGACGCCACCCCGTACGACCCGCGCTGGTCGCTGGAGGGCACCTACCGGCCGTACGCCGCCGAGAAGAACATCAGGGTCGGTAACGCCGACGGGCGCGAGCGGGGGCTGGGGCTCTCGGGCGAGATCGCCTTCACCGTGGACGGAACCGAGCACACCCTCCAGGTGGCGGTCGAGCCGGACGGCTCCCTCTGGGCCGTCTTCGCCGACACCACCAGCGGCACGAGCAGTTACCGCTTCCGCTTCCTGCGGCCCCGGGCACCCGGTGAGGACGGCAGCGTGCGGGTCGACTTCAATCGTGCGCTGCTGCCGCCGTGCGCCTTCGCCGACCACTTCATCTGCCCCTTCCCGCCGCCCGGCAACACGCTCGCCGTGGCCGTGCCGGCGGGGGAGCGGAACCGCATCGACGGCTGATCCGGTACGGCCGTGCCGCACCGCGGGACGACCTCCTCCGTCCCCTCCGCCCCGGCAGGCTTCTCAGCCTCGGCAACCTCGGCAGTCCCGTCGGTCACGGGGGTGCCGGGGCTGCCCCCGTGGCCCCTCCGGGCGGCCGAAATGTGCCCTTGTGCGCCATACCGGCACCGCCCGATACTCCCGAGCAGCGTTCGTCGGGTCCGCGCGGCGACCGGAACCCCAACGCCTTCCGTTGCTCCCGGCCGCGCATCGCCCGACCGCGCCTCACGGGCCCGGCCACCCCACAGACGGGCCCCCGATTCCCCTCGGGAGGAACGAGAAGTGAGGATGAACCAGCACACCACCCCCCGCAACGGCACCACGGTGAGACGCAGCCGGATCACCGCCGTCACCGCAGGACTCGTGGCGGTCGCCGCCCTCGCGGTCCCCGCGGCCGAAGCCGACCAGCCAGGAACCTACAGTGCCGCCCGGCTCGCCGCGGCCGGAGCGGCCGTACTCGAAGCCGACGTCGCCGGCACCGCCTGGAACACCGACCCGGCCACCGGACGCGTCGTCGTCACGGCGGACAGCACGGTCACGCCGGCGGACATCGCGAAGATCAAGGAATCCGCGGGAGCCGACGCGGGAGCCCTGCGTATCGAACGCACCCCCGGGAAACTCACCAAGCTGATCTCGGGCGGCGACGCCGTCCACGCCTCCAGCTGGCGCTGCTCCCTCGGCTTCAACGTCCGCAGCGGCAGCACGTACTACTTCCTGACCGCGGGTCACTGCACCGACGGGGCCGGCACCTGGTGGTCCGACTCGGCCCGCACCACGGTCCTCGGCACCACCACCGGCTCCAGCTTTCCCACCAACGACTACGGAATCGTTCGCTACACCAACGCCTCCGTCACCAAGTCCGGCACCGTGGGCAGCCAGGACATCACCAGCGCGGCCGACGCCACCGTGGGGATGTCCGTCACCCGCCGGGGCTCGACCACCGGAACTCACAGCGGCACCGTCACCGCCCTCAACGCCGCCGTCAACTACGGCGGCGGCGACATCGTCCTCGGCCTGATCCGCACCAACGTCTGCGCCGAACCCGGCGACTCCGGCGGCCCCCTCTACGCGGGCACCCGGGCCATCGGTCTGACCTCGGGCGGCAGCGGGAACTGCTCCTCCGGGGGCACGACCTTCTTCCAGCCGGTCACAGAAGCCCTGAGCGCCTACGGGGTGAGCGTGTTCTGACCCGTCGGGGCACCGTCGCACTCCCGTGAGCCCCTGCCGAATTCCGGCGGGGGCTCCCGTTGGGCCCGGCCCCTTTGAGAGGATGGCGCTACGGTCGGTCGCATTGGCATCACGGGGGGCGGAGGCTGTGCGCTCCGGAGGGATGCCCTCCGGAACCCCCGCAGACACCAGGGGGTTCCAGGTCCGTGAAACGCATCGGAGTGACCGGTCACCGCTCCATCCCCCCGGAGGCCCACGCCCATGTGCTGGAGAGCATGAGAGCGGCGTTCTGCGGCCACGACGGTTCCCTCGAAGCCCTCTCCAGCCTGGCGGTCGGGGCCGACCAGCTCTTCGCGGACATCGCGCTGGCCCACGGCGCGGAGCTGACCGTCGTCATCCCCAGCGGGGACTACGAGGAGGGCTTCGCCGACCAGGCCGAACTCACCCGCTACCGGGCGCTGAAGGCCCGCGCCGCGCGGGAGGTGCGGCTGGACTTCCCCCATGCCACCGACGAGGCGTACTACGCGGCGGGCGCGTACATCGCCGACCACTGCGACCGGCTGCTCGCGGTCTGGGACGGGCGCCCGGCCCGCGGGCTCGGCGGCACCGGCGACATCGTGACGTACGCGCGGGCGCTCGGCCGGCCGGTCACCGTCATCTGGCAGGACGGTGTGGAGCGCGGCTGAGGCGTGTGCCGGCCGGCACGGGACCGTGACCGGCGGCGGTGTCACGTCCTGTGGCGGACCAGCCAGTCCGTGTGTTCGGGGGAGACGATCCGCTCGGTCTCGAAGACCGCCGCGGCCCAGTGCCGCTCGGTGAGGGTCGTCTCCATCGCCGCCTGCATGTTCTCCAGGTCCTCCTCCACCAGGGAGTGGGCCGAGACGAGAGGGTGATGGCGCCTCATCTCGTTCCAGGCGAGACAGGCCGCGGCTGCGGCGGAGAACGACCCGGTGAGGGCGAAGGAGTCGGCCTCGCCGAACATCTGGAGCACCGCGAGGACCAGCGCGGGGAGCGTCAGCAGGGCGATGGTGCTCGACCAGACGAGCGCGCCGCGCCGCGACACCTGCATCCGTCTGCGGTACCAGCGCCGCTGCTCGATCAGCCGGTCCCGTACGTACGTCTCCTTGCGCACGGTGAACGCCTTGTCCCGTAACTCCCGCATGGACGCGGTGATGAGCCCGCCCCCGGAGTCGGCCATCCGCTCCCGGGGGTCGTCCCAACCGACCTTCCGCAACTCCTGGAGTCCCTCCTCCAGCCGGCTGGCGAACACCGCCTCCGGGTGCTGGATGCCACTGTCGAACGGCGAGCCGTGGACGGCGTAGCGCCAGCAGTTGGACTTGATGAACTCGGCTGCGGAGCGGTTGAGTTGCCAGTGCGACTTTGCTTTGCGGCGCGAGGTGAGGTAGGTCGTGATCAGGACACCGGTGTAGGCCAACACCGCTATCACGTCCAGGAGTTGGAACGAGCCATCGACTTCCGCGTGCCACGGCAGCGCGGCGGGCACGGTACCCAGGACGAGAAGGACCAGTTGTGCGCGTGTGCTGTTGACCGCCTCCCGCTGGCGGGCGACGGCGACGGCGTCCGTGTGGTGGAAGAGTGCGGGCAGGTCGGCGCTCCTGAAGACCATGCTCTGCAGCGGTCCGGGAATCGCTGTCATGTTCACCCCCGTCTGCAGTTGTGGCTCACGTGTGGGTCGTGCGGCCGGGCCGGCTGCCGGTGCCGGGTCCGTCGGTGCTGCCCGGGGCTCCGAGGATGCGCGACCGCCTGCCGGGGCCATGAGAGTAGGTCGCGCCTTCGCCGGCGGCAATGGCGCCTCGGCGGCGCACGGGTGCGTGCATTCCTGCGATGGGGCCCTCTCGTGCGATGCGTACTCCTGTGCGACGATCGCTCAACAGGGCTTTCACGTAAGGCAATTGATGATCCGCGCGGAGGTTCTTGCCTCCGCGCCCGGCCAGGGAGGGTGAGTGGCCGAAGCGGAGCCGGGGGTTGCCGTCCCCATGGCCGGTGCCCAGCGGAGAGTCCGTCGGAGCCCGCTGTTGTTCACCGCGCCCCTGGTGCTCCTCCTGCTGCTGACGGTGGTCCTGGTGTGGGAGTCCGTCCGGGCGAATGTCGCCCCCGGGGCGCGGAGCGACTGGCCCTGGCGACTGCAGCTGCTCGACATGGAGGCGCTAGGCAGCCTCCTGGCCGTCGCGGCCGGCGCCGTCCTGGCGCGGGCCCAGTACGCCAGAACCGTGCGCCCCTACCTGGGCTGGCGCGGGGGCTGGGTGAGGGAACACCTCAAGGGGGGTGCGCAGGCCTGGAGGATGGGCCTGCTGAACGGCGGTCAGCACATCGCCGCCGTCGAGTCGTACGACTTCCTGGTGGTCCCGGCCGGCGCGGATGCCCCCGACGCCGCCGCCCGGTGGACCGGTCTCCCGGGAGCGGCGGCCGAACTGACGGCCCTGGGCCTGACGGTCGCCGAGGACTTCCAGCTCGTCGACATCAGCCCGGGATTTCCGCTGGTGAGTACCGGCAGCTATGAGACGGTGCTGGTCGGAGCCTTCTCGAAGCGCTTCCTGGAACGTGTCGACGCTCTCTACGTGCGAGTCAGGGTGGTCGACGTCGTCGGGGACAGCCATGAGCGCATCGGGGACTGCCTGAAGGGTGCGCGGGCGACGGCCTTCGCTCCGCTCGACTGACGCCCGAGCCCGCCGCGATCCGCGGGACACAGGGTGTCCGAGCGCCGGACGGGTGAACGCCGTCTGTGGAGCTGCCTGTTGACGGGGGGTGTCCCGAGACTCCGGGGCGCTGCCGTTCGGGTGGTGCCGCGACGGGTGGTGTATGGGGCGCGCGCAGGAGGCGGCACCGCCGTTCGCGGCCAGAATCACGAGGTGGAACGGCTCCGTCACCCGGCGCGTCCTGGCACCCGCACCTGACGTGCCCGGCGGGCGCTCGCTCGTGTGGCTCAATCGGCGTCAGGATTTCGGCCATCGCAATTCGGCGTAAACGCAGGATTTCCTCTCACGGCGGCGTTTGCGGCCACCCGTGGGGACGGTAAAGTCGTGCCGCCGGGCACTGTGAATATGCAGGTACCGGCTGTGATCCAGTGTCCAGAAACAATCCATCAAGGACGGCCCGTGAAGACCTACGAGACCTCCCCCTCCTTCGCCATTGCGAAGAAGAGCCGCGTACCGCTCGCCAAGATCGACGTCCGGGGTGCCGACGCGTCACGGAAGATCGGGCGGGTATTCGGCACCTCCACGAGTCGCCCCACCGAAATCTCGACCTTCAGCTCTGCACTCTGAGACGAGGGCCGTTGGCTAGACTGGGCGAATGACAGGACCCCTGGTCCCCTTTCGCGAGGTCGTGCTGAAGGTTCACAGCAGGTGTGACCTTGCGTGCGACCATTGTTACATCTATGAACATGCAGATCAGAGCTGGCGTACCCGCCCTAAGTCCATCTCTGACGACGCCATTTCATGGACGGCTCGACGGTTGGCCGAGCATGCCTCCCGGCATGCACTCGATTCGATGTCAGTGATCCTGCATGGAGGCGAGCCGCTCCTGGCCGGCCCTGCGCGACTGCGCCGCGTCTGCGAGGAGCTCACATCGGCATTGGACGGTATCGCTGAGCTGGACCTGAGGATCCATACGAACGGCGTCCAGCTCAGCCCCCGCTATCTCGACCTCTTCGACGAGTTCGGCGTCAAGGTCGGCATCTCGCTCGACGGCGACCGTGAGGCGAACGACCGGCACCGGACCTTCGCCAACGGCCGTACCAGCCATCCTCTGGTCCTCCGGGCGATCGGGCTCCTGCGGCAGGAACGCTACCGGCACCTCGACCTCGGGCTGCTGTGCACCATCGACATCCGCAACGACCCGGTCGCCGTGTTCGACGCGCTCGCCGATCTCGAACCACCGCGGGTGGACTTCCTTCTGCCGCACGCGACCTGGGACGAACCTCCCCTGCGACCCGACGGCTCGCCCACCGCCTACGCCGACTGGCTCCTCGCCGTCTACGACCGCTGGACGGAGCGCGGCCAGCAGGTGCCGGTGCGCCTCTTCGCGTCGGTCCTCTCCACCCTGAGCGGTGGTCCCAGCCTCACCGAATCCCTGGGGCTCGCCCCGACGGACCTCGTCGTCATCGAGACGGACGGCCAGTTGGAGCAGGTGGACTCGCTCAAGAGCGCCTACGAGGGCGCCGCGGCCACCGGGTTCGACGTCTTCGGCAACAGTTTCGACGACGTGGCCGCGCACCCCGGTGTGCGGTCGCGTCAGCTCGGGCTGGCCGGTGTCAGCGAGGCCTGCCGCTCATGCCCCGTCGTACGTTCGTGCGGAGGCGGCCTCTACACGCATCGTTACCGCTCGTCCAACGGCTTCGACAACCCCTCCGTCTACTGCGCCGACCTGGCGGCGCTGGTACGCGGCATCGAGGAACGCGCGGCCGTGTCCCTGGGGTCGGCCGCGGTCACCGACCCCGCGGAACTCGTGGCGGCGGGACTCGACGTCAGCAGGACCCTGCTCGCCGGACTGCACAGCAGGCTCGGCTCGAGCGGGCACGACGGCTGGGAGGACGCCTGGGGCCTGGCGGCCGAGGTCGAGCGCACCGAGCGGGGAGCCGCCGCCCTGGACGAGGTACTCGCCCAGCCCTTCACCCGCACCTGGCTCCGTGAGGCCAACGAGGCGCCGGACGGTCTCGCACACACCGACCGTGCGGCCGCGCGGCTGGCCGGGTCGGTGGCCGCGGCCGTCGTCAGCGCGAGGCTCGCCCTCTCCGTCCCCGCCGAATTCGAGGACGGCATGCTCTTCCTGCCCACGCTCGGCGCGGTACGGATGGGCGGTCCGGGGGAGCGGGGCCGCGTCCTGGTGCGGGCGGAGGGCGGCGGGTTCCTGGTCCTCGGCCCCGAGGCCGGAGCGAAGCGGCGTATCGCCTCCCTCACGGAGGAAAGCCGTGACTGGCTGCCACTGAGGCGGACGGGCGGAGGAGGCGCACCCGACTTCGTCCTCGACGATCTTGACCCGTACCGCGGGTGTTTCGACGGCCCCGCGGCTCCGCGGCTCACGGAGCGGGATGTTGAGGACTGGGGGACGCGGCTCGGCCTGGCCTGGAAGCTGCTGCGGGAGAGGGTCCCGCGGCAGGCGGCCGAGGCGGCCGGGACCCTGGTGACACTGACGCCTCTCGCCGGTGGACCCACGCGTGCCGGACGGCACGGTTACGGCGCGTTGGGCATCGGTTCCGACGGCGGCGAGGAGGAGCTGGCACTCGCACTGCTGCGCGGATTCCGCCGCACCACGTTCCAGGCCCTCGTCGAAGTGACGGATCTTTTCGCGTCGGACGGGGCATGGAATTACCGGGTGCCGTGGAATCCGGAATCCGTGCCGATCTCACGAGCGCTCTCGGAGACTTTCGAACGGGTCGGTGCGGGACTCTTCTCTCCAGGGCTCCTGAACGGCGTGCGCCACGCACTCGACACGATCGAATCCGCTCCCGAACTGACCATCGACGGAGCACGGATTCTGGTGGGACTCCGAAAGGAGATCATTGACGGCGCACAGGGGACATCTGGGGAAGAACTGCTGCAGGACACTTTCTGATCAAGGGGAGTGCTGACCGCGCGTGGGGACGGATGACTGAAAAGCAGCGGTGAATGACCGAACGGCAGTGGGGTGGAGTGCGGTCCGCTCCGTAATGATGATTCCGCTCGCATCGAGCGTTCCACTCCAGGATGCGAGTGCTCACACAGGACGGGGGTCGTGTGCACGCATCGACGCAGCAGCGAGCGGCGGACCATCGGCCGTACTTCTTTCTGAGTTACGCGCACACACCGGGGTACGGCGGTGGAACGGACCCCGACATGTGGGTCGAACGGCTATTCCAAGATCTCTGCGGTCACGTGATGGCCATGACCGATCTGCCGGCGGGCGCGTCCGCCGGTTTCATGGACCGGGAGATACGCTCCGGCGAGGGCTGGTCGGAACGCCTGGGCGATGTCCTCGCCACGTGCCGGGTCTTCGTTCCGCTGTTCTCGCCGCGCTATTTCGCCAGCGAGATGTGCGGCAAGGAGTGGTACGCCTTCGAGCAGCGGGCCATCCACCACCGGGCACGCTCGAACCAGCCCGCGGAGGCCATCGTGCCCGCACTCTGGGTTCCGGTCCCACCCCATCAAATGCCAGGCTCCGCCGAACGCCTGCAGTTCAACCACCGTGATTTCGGGGAGCGTTACGTCAGTGACGGGCTCTACGGGCTGATCAAACTCAGGCTCTTCGCCCAGGAATACGAACGGGCCGTCTACGAGCTGGCCAAACGCATCGTCAGCGTCGCCGACACGGTGCGCATAGACACCGGGAGACCGGTGGACTACCGGCTCGCGCCGAGCGCCTTCGGGTCCCCCAGCAGCGGCGTCGGAGCGCCCCGGCCGATGCAGATCACCATCGCCGCGCCCACGCGGCACGACCTCCCGGAGGGGCGGGCCGCCGAGTACTACGGCGACCACCCGCAGGACTGGAACCCCTACCATCCGGCCGCCGCGAAACCCTTGGCCTACGTCGCCGAGGAACTGGTCCGCTCCCTCAACTACCAGGCGGTCATCACGTCGTTCGACGAGGACACGGGGCAACGGGAGGGCAAGCAGCCCCCCACCACGCCCGAGATACTCCTGGTCGACCGCTGGGCCCTGCGGGACGAGGACCTCAGGCGCAGACTCGCCGCCTTCGACGCCCAGAACAGACCGTGGGTGACCATGGTCGTCCCATGGTGCCGGGACGACCATCAGAGCAGGGCCGCCGAGGCCGAGCTGACCGAGAAGCTCGAACAGACCATGCCGGCGAAGATGCGGCAGGGGAGGGCCTTCTGCCGGGCCGCCGCCAAGGGCGTGCCGACGATGGAGGCCTTCGGGCAGGTGCTTCCCCAGGTCGTCGAGGTGGCCGCGCAGCAGTACCTGCGGCACGCGACGGTGTATCCCCCCGCCACGGGCGGACGGCAGAGCGAACGGAAGCGGCTGATGGGTCCCATGGGCGACACACAGTTCATACCCGACAGGCACGACCCTGCGACGAATGCGGAGGACGTATGACAGCCGGGCGTGACGGGCGCGTCGTCACTTTCTACTCGTACAAGGGCGGCACGGGGCGCACCATGGCCCTCGCCAACACCGCCTGGATCCTCGCGGCCAACGGCAAGCGGGTACTGGCCGTCGACTGGGACCTGGAGGCACCCGGGCTGCACCGGTTCTTCCACCCCTTCCTCGACCCCTCGACGCTCGGGGCCACCACCGGCGTGATCGACCTGATCACCGAATACGCCTGGGCCGCGACCAATCCCGCACAGCGCGCGGACGACTGGCACCGCGACTACGCCCGCATACAGCCGCACGCGGTCTCGCTCAACCCCGAGGCCCTGGGCTGGGAGTTCCCACGGGGCGGCACCCTCGACTTCGTGTCCGCCGGCCGGCAGAACCGCGAGTACTCCGCGACCGTCTCCACCTTCGACTGGGACAACTTCTACGACCGGCTCGGCGGCGGCCACTTCTTCGACGCCCTGCGGGACGACATGAAGGCCAACTACGACTACGTGCTGATCGACAGCCGGACGGGTCTCAGCGACATCGCCGACATCTGCACCGTCCACCTCCCGGACGTGCTGGTCGACTGCTTCACCCTCAGCGACCAGTCCATCGACGGCGCGGCCTCGGTCGCCCGCCAGATCGCCGAGCGGTACACGGGCCGTCCCATCTCCATCTTCCCGGTCCCCATGCGCATCGACGAGGGCGAGAAGGAGAAGGCCGACGCCGGCCGTGCGCTGGCACGGCTCAAGTTCGACCGGCTGCCCCGCGACCTCTCCGGCGACGAACTCACCGCGTACTGGGGCGCGGTGGAGATCCCGTACCGCCCCTACTACGCCTATGAGGAGACCCTTGCGACCTTCGGCGACGAGACGGGACTGACCAACTCGCTGCTGTCCGCCTTCGAGCGTCTCACCGCGGTCGTCACCGAGCAGGAGATCACCTCCATGCCCCCGGTCGGGGAGGAGGTGCGGCTGCGCATCCGTGACGCGTTCACCCGGCGCAGGCCCGCGTTGCCCGCGGATCTCTTCCTCAGCTATGTGGCGGAGAACCGGATGTGGGCCGACTGGATCGAGTCCGTACTGAGCCGAGCCGGATTCCGGGTGGTCCCGCGCGACGTCTCCGCCGATACCGGCCCGGCGGATCCCACGCAGCCCACACCGGAGAGTGCCGCCCGCACGGTGGTCCTCCTCTCCAGCGCCTACCTCAAGTCCCAGCGCGCCGTGGACCTCTGGGAACGCGCCGTCTCCGAGGACCCGGGCGGCGGACGGCGCCAGCTGCTGCCGCTCAGGATCAGCGACGTGCGCCTGTCCGCGCCCTACATCGACCGCAACCCGGTCGACCTGTTCCGGCTGGACGAGGTCCACGCCACCACGGCGCTGATGCGCGCCCTGGACCGGCCGGTGCAGCTCGGGGACGGGGTGTCACCCGGGCCGCGCTTCCCCGGCACCGTACCCAGGATCTGGAACGCGCCGCCCCGGAACCCCGGGTTCACCGGGCGCTCCCTCGTCCTGGAGCGGATGCGCGACCAGCTCGGCGGCGGCATGGCCGTGGTGCTGCCGCAGCCGCAGACCCTCTACGGTCTCGGCGGCGTGGGCAAGACCCAGGTCGCACTGGAGTACGTGCACCGCTTCATGGCGGACTACGACCTGGTGTGGTGGATATCCTCCGAGCAGACGGACGACGTGATCGCGGGGCTCGCCGAACTGGCCGTACGGCTCGGCGCCCAGGGCGGCGACGACATGGCGGCGGCCTCCCAGGAGGCCGTGGACCTGCTGAGGCGAGGGGTGCCCTCGGACCGGTGGCTGCTGGTCTTCGACAACGCCGACGACCCGGAGCGGCTCAGGCGCTACTTCCCGCAGGGCGGCTCCGGGCACATCCTGGTCACGTCACGGAACCAGGCGTGGTCCCAGCACGGGGACGCGCTTCCGGTCGACGTGTTCCTGAGGGAGGAGTCGATCGAGCACCTGCAGCGCAGGGCACCCGGCCTCAGCGTGGAGGACGCGGCGCAGGTCGCCACAGCCGTCGGTGACCTTCCCCTCGCGGTCGAGCAGGCAGCCGCATGGATCGCGGAGACCGCCACCCCCATCGACGCCTACCTGGAGCAGCTCGCCCAGCAGGCCCCACAGGTCCTGGCCCTGAACCAGCCGGCCGGCTATCCGCAGCCCGTCGCGGCGACCTGGAACATCTCCATCGAACGCCTCAAGGAGCGGTCGCCCGCCGCGGTACGGCTGCTGCAGCTCTGCGCGTTCTTCGCGCCCGAGCCGATCTCCGCCAATCTTCTCTACAGCAAGGAGATGATCGAGGCACTGAAGCCGTACGACGCCTCCCTGCAGGAGAAGCTCGTCCTGGGCCGGGTCATCCGGGAGATCGGCCGCTTCGCCCTGGCCAAGGTCGACCAGGTGTCCAACTCGATCCAGGTGCACCGTCTCGTGCAGGCGGTGATCAGGGCACAGCTCAGCGAGGAGGAGCAGGCCGAGGCCAGGCACGTCGTCCACCTCATTCTGGCGGGCGCCCGGCCCGACGACACCGAGCCGATCGACAACCCGGCGACATGGCCGCGCTTCGCCACGATCTGGCCGCACCTGGGCACTTCGGACGCCCGCTACTGCAGGGACCACGAGACCCGCAGGCTGCTGATCGACCGTGTGCGGTACCTCTGGAAGCGCGGTGACGTCCGGACCGCCGGGACACTGGGGGAGGAACTGCGCGAGGTGTGGCTGGAGATGCTGGGCGAGCGCGACATCCAGTACCTGTACCTCTGCTTCCACCTGTCGAACATCCTCCGCACCCGCGGGCGCTACGTCGAGGCCAAGGAACTCGACGAGTACACCCTCCGGCTCCAGCGCGAGGTGCTGGGACCGGAGCATCCGCACACCTACATGACCACCAGCAGCCTGGCGATCGACCTGGGGCTCCTCGGGGACTACGCGAAGGCGATCGAGCTGGCGACGGAGGCCCACGACGGGTTCAACCAGATCTTCCACGAGCGGCACGCACGGACGCTCGCCGCGGCCAACAACCTGGCACTGAACCTGCGGAGCGTCGGGCAGTACGCCAGGGCCAGGGAGATCGACCAGGACTGCTACGACCTGCGGTCCGAGGTGCTGGGCCAGGAGCACCCGCACAGCCTCTCGTCCGCGCTGAACCTGGCTCGCGACCTGCGCGAGGTCGGGCGTTACGAGGACTCCGTCGCATTGCTGAGCCGCACCTACGACAGCCTCAAGGCGACCCTCGGCCGGACCTACCCCACCACGCTCAGCGCCGCCAAGAGCCTGGCCGTCTCGCTCCGCAGGGCGGGGCAGCTGGAGGACGCGCGCCGGCTGACGGTGGCGACCCGGGCCAGGTACCGGGCCAAGTACACCTCGGTCAACCCGGAGTCGCTGGCCTGCGACCTCAACATGGCCTCCGACCAGTACGCCTCGGGGGAGGCGGTCGAGGCGAGGGACACCGCCCAGGAGGTGGTGGACCACTACATGAAGGTGCCGGGGGAGCGGCACCCGTACACCCTCGCCGCGCAGAACAACCTCGGCGTCTACCTGTCCGGCTCGGGCGCTTCCCGGGAGGCCGAGCAGCTGCTGAAGAGGGTGGTCGCCACGATGCGCGAGGTGTTCGGACGGGAGCACCCGAACACCCTGTTCACCGTGATGAACCTGGCCAACGCGACGGCCGAGCTGGGCGAGCTCGACATCGTCCTGGAGACGGAGAGGCGGGTTGCCTCCCAGCTCCGGGAGGTGCTGGGAGCGCACCACCCGGAAACCCTGGCCATGACCTCGAACCTCGCGGTCACGCTCACGGCCATGGGCCGCACGGACGAGGCGCTGCGTGTGCGGGCCGAGACGGGTGACGAGCTGGCGCGCCAGCTCGGTGACGACCATCCGCTGACCCGGATAGCGAGGGACGAGGCACGGTTCCAGCGGGAACTGGAACCGATGTCGGTCTGAGCCGTCGGTCCGGGCCCCGGTCGACGGGGTCCGGACCACGGGGATCGCTGATCCGGCGGTACGCAGACGCCTGGATCAGCAGACGGCGGCCTCGGGGTTCTCCTCCAGCAGCCAGTTGAGGATCGTGGGGAGCACCGACAGCGCGTCGAAGTGCGCCGCCGCCGGTTCCAGTACGGTGGTGGCGCCCGGGATCCGCCCGGCGAGCCAGCGCGAGTGCCCCACCGGCGAGAACACGTCCTTCACACCGTGCCACAGCATCACGGGGCACCTGATGTCCGCCGGATCGAACCCCCAGGGCCGGCAGAAGGCGATCGCGTCGTCGATCCAGCCGTACGCCGAAGTGCGCAGACCCTCGCGGTAGTTGGCGAGGAGCATCGTGCGGATTCCGGCGTCGTTGACCACCGTCCGGTCGGAGTCGGTCAGCTCCCGGCGCAGGTCGTCCAGCAGTCGGACCGGGTTCTGCCGGATCTCGGCGGAGCGGCTGATGAAGGATTCCGCCAGCCCCTCGGGATCCGCCGCCGCGGTGGAGTAGGCGAGGACGTTCGAGGCCGCCATCCCGTCGAACCAGTCCAGCCCGGCCGCGTCCCACGGGGCCAGGCTGACCAGCGCCGCGCCCCGGGTGACCCGTTCGGGCAGCAGCGCGGCGCAGGCCAGGGCATGAGGGGCGCCGCCGGAGCGGCCCACCACGGCGAAGCGTTCGAGGCCGAGCGAGTCCGCTATGGCCCGCACGTCCTCCACGACGTCCCTCACCCGGCGCCCCGGCAGCCGGTCCGAGCCGCCGTATCCCGGGCGGTCGTACGTGATCAGCTGCGTCTTGCGCTGGTAGAGGACCATTCCGCGAGGAGCCGGGCCCAGCCTGCTGCCCGGCATCCCGTGCAGGAGGAACACCGGTCTGCCTCGCGGATCCCCCTGACGCTCGACCATCAGATGCCGTCCGTCCGCCGTGCGCACCCGACTTCGCACGCCGCCCCCTCCACTCGGTTCGGGCGCCAACTGCCCGATGGGTGTTGCCAGTTCGATGATGTCCTATCGAAAGCGATCCCGGCACTCCCCGTCGGGATGAACCGGGGGCGTTCGGGGCGTCCGGGCGCGTCGGGTGGTGTTCGGCATCAGGGACGCCCTGCGCGGCATCCGGACTCCAGGCGCGATTACAGGACAGGACTAGTCCTCACCCGCTGCCGATCTCCGATCGCACCGGGTGTTCGCGAACGGAACCGACGTGGTGCGGAGCCCGGGTTGTGAACAAGCCGGGAGCGAACGGTCGTCGTCGTGTGCGCGTCCGGAAGTCGGTCTTGTGGGCTATCGGCGGCGTCGGAATAGTGGGCGCCCCATCCTCCGTGTTCCGGGCACCCCACTTGCCCGTGCACGGCCCCACAGGAGGTCGAAGTTGAAGCACCGACGCATATCCAGGAAGCGCGCGGCGATGGCCGGATCGGCCGTCCTCGCCCTGGTCGCAGCAGGAGTGACGTTCCAGACTGCGAACGCCAGTGACGACGTACCCCAGTTCACGGCGAAGACCCTCACCGCCCACTCGGCCGGAAGTCTCGCCGCCAGCCTCGACAAGGCTCTGGGCGGCGACGCGGCGGGCGCGTACTACGACGCCGGGACCAAGAACCTCGTCGTCAACGTCGTCGACGAGGCAGCGGCCGAGCACGTCCGCCAGGCCGGCGGCAAGGCCAGACTCGTCCAGAACACACTCGCCGAGCTGACGAACGCCCGCCGGACCCTCTCGGCCAAGGCGACCATCCCGGGCACCTCCTGGGCCGTCGACCCGGTCAGTAACAAGATCGTCGTCACCGCCGACCGCACGGTCGACGGTGCGGCCTGGGATAAGCTCAGTGCGGTCGTCAAGGGTCTCGGCGGCAAGGCCGAGCTCACCAAGTCGGCGGGGGAGTTCAAGCCGCTCATCGCCGGAGGCGACGCGATCTGGGGCAACGGCGGGCGCTGCTCCCTGGGCTTCAACGTGGTCAAGGGCGGCGAGCCGTACTTCCTGACGGCCGGGCACTGCACCGAGTCGATCACCAGCTGGTCGGACTCCCAGGGCGGCGGTGAGATCGGCGCCAACGAGGGGTCGAGCTTCCCGGACAACGACTACGGACTCGTCAAGTACACGTCGGACACGGCGCACCCGAGCGAGGTGGACCTCTACAACGGCTCCACCCAGGCGATCACCAAGGCGGGCGACGCGACCGTCGGCATGACGGTGACCCGCAGCGGCTCCACGACCCAGGTCCACGACGGCGAGGTCACCGCCCTGGACGCCACCGTCAACTACGGCAACGGCGACATCGTCAACGGCCTCATCCAGACGACGGTCTGCGCTGAACCGGGCGACAGCGGCGGTTCGCTGTTCGCCGGCGACACCGCGATCGGCCTGACCTCCGGTGGCAGCGGCGACTGCTCCGCCGGCGGCGAGACGTTCTTCCAGCCGGTGCCCGAGGCGCTGGCGGCATTCGGCGCCGAGATCGGCTGACACCCGGTCCGGACATTCCGACGGCCCGCCCGCCTCGAAGGAGGCGGGCGGGCCGTCGCGCCGACCGGGGCCGTCGACGGGCGCCGGGACGGGGCGCCTGTCCGGCCTTCCCTCAGGTGGCGGGCCCGGGTGCCGCCCCGGCGACGGACTCCCCTTCCAGTGCGGCGTTCTCGCGGCCGAGCGCCTCGGTCGCTCTCCGGGTCATGAGACGGAGGAAGGCGACCCGCTGGGCGATCGTCCTCTGTTCGACGCCGGTTCCTATTGGAGGGTGCTGGACCGGCCTCTGTTCGACGCCGGTTCCCGTCGGAGGGTGCTGGAGGCTTCGCCCCGCGGTGACATCAGTCCGCCTCGGTGGCTGCCGGGAACTGGTGGTGCCCGGGGGGAGTGTCGGCTCCGGTGGTGACCCATGGCCGGGCGACGCGGGCGATGTCGGTGTCGGTGGCTCCGGCGAACGCGTCGAGGTGCAGGAAGTGGCGGGCGACCGTGAGCCCGAGGATGCTGCTGACGATCAGCGCCGCCCGCAGCTCGGCGTCCTCGCCGCCCATGGCGCCACTCAGGTTGGCGACCCGCTCGTTCAGGAACGCGCGCATCGACGCCTCCGCCTCGGGCGCGGTGAGCATGGACGCGGGCGGCCGGCGGATGGCGGGAAGGACCGTGCGGACCAGGAGCCCGGAGCCCCCGGTTCGCACGGTGACGTGGCCCGCTACGTCGGACCGGGAGGCGTCAGGCGCTCCGGGGCAGTCCCGCGGGGGCCGCCTTGGCCGGTGCCACTCCGAAGATGTCCACCGCGTGGTAATACGTCCAGGCCGTGGCGTTGCACGAGGTCAGCGTCGCGCCGGAGTAGGCCGCGCACACTCTCTTGAGGTCCGAGTAGAACGCCGAGTCGATACGCGACTTGTTGGCGGAGAAGGAGCCCGCGGCCTTGTAGTTCCGGTAGCCGAAGTCGTGCCGGGCGCAGGCCGTCTGGAAGGGGAAGCCGAAGGGGTTGTCGGGGGAGGTGCTGCAGTAGTCCGTGGACCAGTCGAAGCCGTAGGCGGACCAGGCGCCCTGGTTGTTGCGGGCCGAGTTCCACGCGCTGTAGCTGGAGGCGCTCGTCTGGGTCCAGGAGCTGAGGACCTGCGGCTTGTCCGACGGGGCGGCCGAGGCGGACGCGGCGGGGATCAGGGCGAGCGGGAGCGACAGGGCGACAGCGGTGAGGGGAGCGGCGAAGCGGCGACGCATGAACAACCTCCGTGGGGTCAAAGGGGGTCGAGAGCAGCCGTGCACCTCGTGGGTCCCACGAGGCCGCTCCAGAATGACGCCACGGACCTGCCGTGCATAGCCTGCGTCGAGGGAACATCCTGCTGTCTTCGGATGACCGGCCGGTGAGCGCGGGGGACTACCCGATGACCACGGTCCGCGCCCACTCGGGCGGTGACCTCGGGACGTATTCGGGATCGTCCTCGTCCCACGACGGGCGGCGGTCCCGGGGGAACAGGCCCACCACCGTCCGGCATTCCGGTTTCACCGACGGCCAGCGTGTCTGACCATCCGTCAGCACCACGACGACGTCCGGGCGAGGCCGGGACCGGAGCGCCCTAGCGAAGCCCGCGCGCAGGTCCGTGCCCCCGCCGCCCACCAGCGGTATCCCCTCGGCGCGGCACAGCGGGTGCACGACCCCGGCGGCGGCGTCGCACGAGAGGACGCTCACCAGATCGCGACGCCCGCCCACCGCACGGGAGATCGCGGCGACCTCCAGGAGCGCGCTGCCCAGTTCCGCGTCGCTGACCGAGCCCGACGTGTCGACGACCACGGTGACCCGCGGCGGCCTGCGCCGGAGGCTCGGGAGGACGGCGCCCGGCACCCCGGCCGAGCGCCGCGACGGGCGGCCGTACGTGTAGTCCTCGCCCGCACCGGACGCGGAGGCGGCCGAACGGACCGCCGAGCCCAGCAGATCCCGCCACGCCTGCGGCGGATGGAACGCCTCCTCGGCCCACCTCTGCCAGCTCCTCGACGCGTTCCCCGGGCGGCCCGTGATGCCCTGGGCCACCCGGAAGCGGACCGCGTCCTGCTCCTGCGCGCTGAGGGCGTGCGCTCCGTCCGGGCCCAGATCCCACTCGCGTTCCAGCCCGTCCGCCCCGCTGCCGCAGTCCAGCCAGGTGAATTCCCGCGTACGGGGACCGAGCCTGAACTGGCGCAGGTAGTCCTCCATGAGTTCCCCCGGGGCGAGGTTCAGGGACTGCGGCATGACGGCACCCTCGGGCGGGGTCAGCCCTTCGCCGAACACGTCGTCGTTGATCTCGCAGTCCGCGGCGATGTTCATCCGCAGTCGCTCTCCCGGCCCGGTGAGTCCGCGTTGCCGCGCGACCCGGTCACCGCGGCCGTGATGGTCGCGCAGCAGATGCGACACCTCGTGAACCCAGACGCCGGCGAGTTCCTCCACCGGGGTCCGCGCCACGAAGCCCGGTGAGACGTAGCACCGCCAGTGCCGGTCCACCGCCATCGTGGGGACCTGCCGGGACTCGACCGTGTGCAGGGCGAACAGGGCCGTCGCCAGATAGGGGCGGGCCCGGACCGCTTGCAGCCGGGCGGCGAAGAGCTTGTCGAGGTCCAGTGCCCTCGGAACGTCCACGCTCATCGGCCGGCCTTCGTCGCCGCGACTCGGGCCGCCGCGTCGTCCGCCCGCCGGGACAGGGAGATCACTCCGGCGAATCGCTCGATCGACGCGGGGACGTCCCAGTCCTCCCGGCGCAGGGAGGCGAGCAGGGTCGCCGGCACGACGACCAGATCGGGGGCGCCGGTCTCCAGCGCCCGCACCAGCAGGGCCCATGCCGCGTCCCAGCGTGCCTTGTCCGGCCGGGCGCGTACCGCCGCGATCACCCCGTCGAGCACGGCCTGACGCAGGTCTCCGCGGTCGGGCAGGACCGCCGCGGCCGGATCGGCGAGCAGCACCTCCGGGTCCGGCAGGTCCATCCGGTCCAGGCTCGCCATCAGCTCCAGCCCCGGTCCGTCTCCCACGGTGCCCCTGACCAGCAACGCGAGTACGTCCCGCGAGGAGCCGGCCGCCGTCGCGAAGGCGATCAGGTGCAGGGCCATCTCCCAGCTCCGCGGGGACGGCCAGGCGCCGCCCCGGCGTGCCTCGTTGGAGGGCAGCCGGTGCACGAGTTCGGGGCGGGCGGAGAGGAGAGCGCACACCGCGCGGCGGGCGAAGTCCACCGCTTCCGGCAGGTTCTCCGGGGCGAGCCGCGGCAGTGTCGCCCGGGGCCAGGTGCCCCCGAGGCCGCGTATGACGACCTCCTGGTCGTGGACCCACTGGAGGTGGACGAAGCGGTTGGCCAGCGGCGGGCTCAGTTCCCACCCGTCGGCCGCCGAGGACCGCGGGTTCGCGGCGGCCACGATCCGTACGCCGGGCGGCAGCCGGAGCGCCCCGATACGCCGCTCCAGCACCAGGCGGAGCAGAGCGGCCTGTACGGCCGGTGGTGCGGTGGACAGTTCGTCCAGGAAGAGCAGTCCCCGGCCCGCCCGTACCAGGCGGACCGCCCAGTCCGGTGGAGCCATCGGGACACCCTGCTCCGCCGGATCGTCCCCGACGACGGGCAGCCCCGAGAAGTCGGACGGCTCGTGCACGCTGGCGATCACGGTGGTCAGGGGCAGGCCGAGGGACTCGGCCAGCTGCGTGAGGGCCGCCGTCTTGCCGATCCCCGGCTCACCCCACAGCAGCACCGGGAGGTCCGCGGCGACGGACAGGGTGAGGGCCTCCAGCTGTATGTCGGGACGCGGTTCGGTGGCGGTGTCGCGGAGCAGTGCCGTGAGGGCGCCCGCGACGTCGAGCTGGTCCGTGGCGAGGTCCGGCCGCGGCGGGTGGGAACCGCCGGAGAGGGCCGCGGTCGTGAGGAACGGGGTGCATGTGGACATGTCTGATCACCTGTGGGTTCGTGAGGAGGCCGATGAGGCCCAAGGGATTGAAGAGGCCCGAGGGATGGACGAGGCCCAAGGGGTGGAGGAGAGGCCATGGAGGCGTAAGGCCAAGGCGGCCACGGAGGCGGAAGAGGTCATGGAGCCGGGAAGGGCCAAGGTGGCCAGGAAGGCGAAGGACCTGCTGGGAGCGCGCGCCTGAGTGCGGGTCAGCGGGCGGTGGCGCGGCGCCTGCGCGAGGGGCGAGTGCGGGCGGACCCGCGGTCGGGGCGGTAGCTGCCGGGCCCGGGTCCGGTCATGTCCGCGCGGAACAGGCCGTAGGTGATCCGCCGCAGCGCCGCAGCCTCCAACTCGTCGCGCAGGGAGCCGTCGCGCAGCAGCGCCGCCGGTCCGAGCAGGCCTTCGACGACGGCCAGCGCGCCTGCGACGTCGCCGTGGTCCAGGCGCTCCCGGACACCGGTGAGACAGTCCGGACGCCGGTGCGCCGCATCGATGGCCTGGAGGCAGGGGAGCGGGGTACCGGTCAGCGCGACCAGCAGCTCCTCCCGGTGGATCTCGTCCGCGTCGTGGTCCAGCGGGGCCAGCACCCCGTCGACGAGGCCGATCCGGTGCCGGGCTCCCCGGCATTCCACGAGGTGCGGCTGCCCGGGCCCGGCGGAGTCGTCCTGCGGGACGGCCCGCTGATGACCCGGCGCCAGGGCGGAGGCGACCAGCGGGTGCAGCCGGCCCGCCTCGATCGCACCGGTGCGGAGGAGTTCGAGGTCGGGCAGGACCCAGGTCGCCGCGTCGGGCAGGAGCGGCAGCGCGGAGACGTCACGGCCCGCGGACACCGCCGTGATCCGCGGGGCGGAGAGCCCCGTGTCGTGGTCCCCGGCCTGCTCCAGGAGCAGACGCCGCCGGGCCCCGAGCCGTACGGCCACGGTTCCGGAGGCCCGCCCCTCTGCGCGCAGCAGGATTCCGGCCTCCGCCGCCCAACGCCCCACGTCCCAGGTCCCGTTCCGGCCATCGGTGTCCAGCACATCCTGTTCCGGTGCGGGCAGGTCCAGGGCGGCCGACCGGTCGGCCCCGGAGCGTGTGCGCAGCTCGCCGGTCCTACGGGCGTCCCACAGGTGCCGGTGCAGGTCGAGGCGGAACCGCCGGTCGGGGTGGGGGTGCGGATGGCGGCGGGCCGAGGCCTCCGCCCGCCGGGAACCGTCCCACAACGCGAGGCTGATCCGCTGGCCCGCATCCGCCCAGGCCGGGGGAGTGCGGGCCACGAGGTGCACGGTGCGTACGCCGTCCCGCCCCGCCGCGTCGTAGCGGGCCAGGGCGATCGTCAGGCCCGGGCGCAGCAGTCCGTCGGGGGCGATCCTCGGCATGTGCCAGCGCAACAGGTCGGGAGCCAGGTGGCGCAGGTCGTCCCGGAGGCGGTCCGCCAGTTCACGGCCGTGGGTCCGTGCCACGGACCGGGGCGCGACATCGACGTCGACGCCCGCCGCTGCGCAGGCCCCCGCCCAGTCCCCGGCACGGCGCCGGGCGGTCGCGGTCTCGATCATGGAGGCCGGTACGGCGAACTCGCGTACGCGCGGCCAGAACGACGGGAGGGTGTCCCCGTTCGCGAGGGTGAGCATCAGCACTCACCTTGCGCGGACGGGTCCCCCATTCTGTTCAGGGAGTAAGTGGTCATCGCCGAGGAGAGTAGCGCTCCGCGACGATCGTGGCCAGAGCTTTTCTCCGCATCCGTGTCGGGCCGGCCGGACCGGTCACCCATCCCGTCAGCTCAGCTCAGCTCAGGAGGTGGCCGCGCAGGTGTGGGCGCTGCCCGGCGCCGACGCGTACCGCGCCAGGTTCGCGCGGTGGCTCGCCGGGTCGGGGGCGTCCACCACCGACGTGGACGCCTTCTCCGGCCGGCCCGCCAAGGCTCTGGCGATGATCCCGCGGGCCATGCAGCCGCACGCGGACCGCGTCGACAGCGGTGCGGTGGCCTTCGTCGGCCCGTGCTTCGGCTCCCGCGCGGAGCGGGACACCTGGACCAGGCCGGCCGGAGCCGGAAAGGTGCTGCTGATCTCTCTGGGGTCGGCGTACACGAGGCAGCCGGAGTTCTACCGCCGGTGCCTGGAGGCGTACGGCGGCCTGGAGGGCTGGCACGTCGTGCTCCAGATCGGGAAGTACACCGACCCGGCCGGGCTCGGAGACATCCCGGGCAACGCCGAGGTGCACTCCTGGGTGCCGCAACTGGCGATCCTGGAACAGGCCGACGCCTTCGTCACCCACGCGGGGATGGGCGGCAGCAGTGAGGGGCTGTACACCGCCGTTCCCGTGATCGCCGTCCCGCAGGGCGCCGAGCAGTTCATGAACGCGGACCGGCTGGTGGAGCTGGGGGTGGCCCGTCGCCTCGACACGGCGGACGCCACCGCCGCGGCCCTGCGCACCGCGCTCACCGGACTCGTCGCCGATCCCGGGGTGGCCCGGCGCTCGGCACGGCTGAGGACCGAGGCCAGGGCTGAGGGCGGCACCACCCGGGCCGCCGGCCTCGTCGAGGATGCTGGGCTGACCCTCTGCTCGGCAGGGGGCGGGGAGGACGGCTGTGCCCTCTCCGCCCCCTGCCGGATCAGTGAGCCTCCCCGGCGGTCGGCCCCCGCCCCGACTCCCCGTTCGGCGGGGTGGTGCTCCTGAACTCTGCTGTCCGCTCCCATGCGCGGGTCGCCACATGGCCGTTCACGGTGAAGGACAGAGCTGAGACCGGCCGGTCGACCTGCTCGACGAGCCAGCGGTCGGTCACCGCGGTCACCCGGCAGGGGCCCGTGGGCGGTACGAGTTCCGATGTGTCCACCGTGCTCCACGCCATTCCCGTGGAGCGGTTCATGAACTGCCAGCCGTCACTGCCACCCACCACCCTGAATCCCGGACGCACTTCCCCGGTCGTGGCGGATTCCGCGGCCAGCTCGTCACGCGAGGAGGCGGAGTCGGCGATCAGAAGCCGCGGTCCCGGCCGTGTCGTCAGTTCCTCCCTGATGGCGGCCTGCTGCGGACCCAGATACAGCATGACGGAACCGGTGCACAGGGGGCCCGGGCAGGGGGCGGCGGCGTCCGGTGCCGCTTCGGTGGGGCTCGTGCGCGCGACGGCGGCTGCGCCGATCCAGCGTTCCGCGAGGTGCTTCCAGCGGTGTGCGGGCAGCGAGCCCTCTTCGGAGGGGAGACCTTCCCACCAGCCTGCGCAGAGCCGCGCCAGCATGGCCAGGACGGAGGGGTCCGTGACGCGGACAGCAGGGCTCAAGGCGTCGCCGCGCGCCCCGTCGCCCAGCAGGGCGGAGCCCAGAACGGCCACGGGGCCGGCCGGGGTGGACGCGAGCACGAGATCCATGGCCGCTTCGGAAGGTGTCCGGTTGAACTGCACCTTGCCGTTGCCCCGGCCTCCGCGTGCCGCGCCGAGCACATTGGCCAGAGCGGCCGGGCTGTCGTCCTGCGGTGAGTCAAGGGCCCACAACAGGTCCGCATGGATCCCCCGCTCCTTCAGCCCTGCCAGCAGATCGCGTGCCCTCCCGGCCCGGCCGCGGTCAAGCCGCGTGGTGACGACGAGGATGTTGTCCAAGGCCTGAGCCAGGACGGAGTTCGTCAGCCCGCGGCTCTCCGCAGCGGTGAGGGCCAGGTCGTCGCAGGTGACTGAAGCCGTCGCGTACGATCCGGCGCGCGGAGGCAGATGGCGGCCGGCGCCCCGCAGGGGTTTCTTCATCAGGCCGCCCAGACGGGTCTGGAACGTCTCGTCATCGGTCATGTCGTCGGTCCGTTCGGCCACCTCCCCCAGGATGAGCGGGCCGAGATGACGCCAGTGATGGGGGAGGCCCACCACTTCGGACTTCTCGAGGTCGGCGAGAACCGGCAGGTAGTAGAGATCCGTGTTCAGACGGGCGACGGAATCGATCCACCGGACCCACTCCTGGTGTCCCGAAGGGGGCAGCAGCCACTCGGTCTCACCGCCGTTGACGCGGGTGCGCTGCACTCGCGGCCTCAGCACGTTGTGGAGTTCGCGGCGATCCGTCGCCGTGCGTACCGCGCGGCCCGTGACGAGCTGGAGGTCGCCGGAGCGGGCGAGCTGGCCGGTGAGCCGCTCCCGCACGATGCTGGCCCGGTTCGAACGGACGCGCAGCTTGCTCGGCCTGCGCTTGTGCGTGATGGTCAGTTGTCCCTCCGCGGTCACGAGATAGCGGATCTCGCGGCCTTCCTGCACCATCACCACCCAGGCTTCCTGGATCAGCGTGACCAGCCCTTCGGTGAGGAGCCGGTCGTGGACCTTGAACACGTCGCGCAGGTCGCGGTAGGTGCAGCCGGCCTGTCCTTGGAGATCACTCACCGCCCGCAGCAGCAACTCCTCCAGCTTGCTGTAGGGGCGGCCGTGCGCGAGCTCGTACGTCACGCTGTACATGTGCAGGGGCAGCAGCACACGCATGATGTGGACACCTCTCTGTTCCCTGGGACGGTCGGAGGGGACGGCCAGGCGTGTCAGGCGTGCCGCGCCCTGGGCGGGACGAAGTCGCGCAGATCCGCTTCGATCCGTACCGCCTCGCCGTCCTTGAACATCTGCTCCAGCTGGTCGATCGCCAGGGCGAGATGCCGGAGCGGATCGTTCTCCTTGCTCTTCCGCGAGACGTGGGCCACCTGGGCGTGAAAGAAGTCCCACGACCCGACCAGGACGAGCAGGAGCTCGGCCCGGGAGATGAGCACGTTCATACGGGGAGCGTCCTTCAGGAAGCCCAGTCCCTTACCGGGAAGTCTGGTGTTGTTGCGGACCAGGCTCACCGCGATGATCTTGGACTGGTTCCCCTGGAACGAGTCGACGGTGAAGACACCGTCCTGGCGGGCGTCGGAGGGTTCGGTCCGCGACCGTCGCGGGTCGGTCGTGAGCTGCAGGCCCGCGGACGCGAGCGCGGCGCGCAGTTCGTGGTTGTTGAACTGCTTGCGCAGATGACCGACCTGCTGCGCGTAGGGCGAGAGGACCGCCAGGTCGAGGGGCTTCTCCGGATCGCCGCGCAGCGAGCGCAGGAACCTCTCCAGCGCATGGGCCTCGGCCATGTTCCGGTACTTGGGTACGAGGTTCTCCCCGGCCAGGGGCTTGTCCCCGGCGGCGGGCAGGTCCAGCCAGACGATGGCCTTTCCTCGGATCTCCTGCGGAGCCGTCAGCCCGTGGAGAATCGTGTCCTTCGGCTTCTCGGTCTCCTCGTCACGCGTGTAGTGCTGCAGCCGGCCGTCGTAGTACGTCTGCGAGACCAGCTCACCGATGTCGGGATGCATGCGGTGCTGCCCCGTCAGCAGGCCCTGGTCGACCTCGTGGTGCGAGCAGAGTTTGTGCAACTGCCCGAACAAGGTCAGCCACCGCTTGCAGTACTCGCCGAACTCCCGGCGCTGCTCGTCCGTGCGTGCCCGCCAGGCCTGCAGGAGGTCCCTGTCGAGCAACTGGCCCAGCCCCTCCAGCTCCTCGAGCGCGGCCACGGTCTCGTCGAGCGCGGACACCGCCTTCTGGTAGTCCTCGATCCGGTAGGGCGGGAGCTGACTCGGGTCGCCGATGAGGAGCCACCGATGGCCGAGGTAGAGCGGCAGGGCCAGCTCGAAGCCGTGTGCCTTGCCCGCCTCCTCCACGATCGCCCAGTCGTACGTGACCTCACCGGCCAACGCGGCCAGATCGCCGTCGCCCGCCGTGCTGTAGGTGATGCTCGCGCTGCGCTTGACCAGCTCGCGGAACTCCTTGGCGGACGAGGCGTCCTTGGTGTTCAGGTCCGCGAGCATGGACCGGCATGCCTTCAGCCAGTCGGCCTGGACGGGGGGCAGTTCCCCTTCGCGCTCTGCGGCCTGCAGCCGCTCGATCGTGTCCTCGAGGACGCTCCGGGTGACCTGCCTCTCGGAACCGGGCTCGTCCTCGGGGAGGGCTCCCGACTGCCGGTTGTTGGTGCGTCGCAGCCGGATGGCGAGCGGCCTGCGATCTGCCGGGATGTTCTTGAAAGCCTCTTCCTCGACCTTCGCCCGCAGCACGTCCACGGCCGGGTGCGCCTGTGCGGTGATGAGCACCTGCGCGACGGGATCCTCCTCGAGGATCTCCCGGAGCAGCCAGGCGACCATATGGGTCTTGCCGGTGCCGGGCGGTCCCTGAAGGGCGTAGATCGGACGCATTCCGAGGATCTTCTCGATCTGGCTGCGTTTGCTGGAGTCGACGATCTTCTCGGAGAGCGGTACCGGGAGCTTTACCGGACCACTGTCCATGATGACCTGCCCGGGGGCGGAAAGGCTTTCCAGCAGGTAGGTGTGCTTGGCCATCAGGTTGATCGCGTCCTTACGACGCCTGATCAGCTCGACCTGTCCTTTGAGTCCCTTGGTGCGCAGTACGCGGATCTCACCGATCGGGGGTGGATCGAGCACCACGGACGTCGGTCGCAGCGTCGCTCCCTGGCCCGGCACGTCGACTTCGAAGACCTCCCACTCGGGGACGTTGGTCGACTTCGCGATGCTCTCCGTGTCGGACGGGCACAATTGAATCAAATTGCTTCCCGGTTTTCCGCTGTACTTCTCGCGGAGAAGGAATGCGGCCATTCCGCCGTCCGGCTTGAGCATGGTCATCGGCTCATGGAGGCGTGGTATCTCGCGTACCCGGATGAGCGTGACAGTCCCGTCCGCGTCGAGATCCACCTCGGTGACCGAACACCGGAACAGTTCCGCGTCACGAATCAGGATGTCGATCTGATTCGTGAGGCGGACGAACTCGGCGAACCGCTCCTGGTCCTCCCGCCGCTCGCGGCCTTTGTCGATCTTCGGCAGCAGGTATTCCCAGCTCGGGGCGGAGCTGAGCACCTGGCTCTGCTCCCGGTAGTGCTTGGTGCTGACGAAGCCGATACGGCCGGCCGGCACGTCCACCTGCTGGGCCGGATCGGCGGTGAAGTACTCCCGGGCACCCGTGCAGAAGGCGTTCTGCCAGCTGGTCGTCGAACCTGCCACGCTGCGGGCCGGCCCGATCACCAGGTGCAACGACTGGCTGGACAGGATGTACTGGTCGCGATTGGCGATCGGCGCCAAGGTGGCTCCGTCGGAGAAGGCGGAGTACAGGAAGCTGTGCAGCTTGGTCACGTGAGCCGGACGGTTCGGATCGAAGGAGTCTCCGGGCTCCAGCCCCAGGGTGTCGTTGAGTCCACGCTCCAGGCAGGCGCGTACCAGTGGACGGCTGTGGGGGTCGATCACCACGTTGTGGCGCGCGGTGCCGTCGTTGCCCGTCGGTAACTGTTCCAGCAGGCGCACGATTTCACGGACGGACGTGAATATCTCGGTTCCGTGTTTGGGGCGGATCGCCGGTTCGTCGGCTATGAGCTGCCCTATGAAGTCGTGTTCCAGCGGAGTCAGCCGGCGTTTCGCCTTGGCCAGATAGTTCATGACGAGCCGATGGCGTTCCGCGGGGTCGGCGACGGAGCTCAGATGCTCGATGGGAAGCATGGTGCGGGCGACGAGCATGCCGAAGGCGAACCAGTCGGCGTCCGGTCCGAAGGGGGAGACGTTGATGAGGGCCTCCGGCGCCGTGCCCCATCCGCCGTGGACCGGGGACGCCGAAGCGGGGCGCCCCAGCCTGACGCTCCACTCGAAACCGCCGAGGCGGCACGACTCCGGCCCTTCGCCGGGGTCGAAGAACACCGATTCCGCGGACACGCTGCGATGGATGACCTGCTGCTCGTGGAGCAGCGCGAGTCCCTGCGCGATATGGCCGAGCATCTGCCAGAGCTCCCGGCGGGCAGACGTGCGGCCGGACAGCCATTCGTGTTTGCTGCGCTCACCCAGGGTCGTCGAGAGGGTGCTCAGCCCCTCTGTCTTGAAGACCATCACGAAACAGCGGTGCTCGTGATCGATTCCTACGTCCTGGAGCTGGAGCAGGGAGAGCTCGGAGCTCGGTGTGCTGCGCACCTGATAGAGGGTCCGCAATTCCGCGTCCCACAGAGCGCGCTGGACGTCGTCGGGCTTCTCCTCGTAGAAATACCAGGCTTTGAGGAGGTAGGGCTTCACGAATTCAGTCGTGTCCTCGGCCGCCCAGAGTTCGCCCTCCCCCGAAGCGGATATCGTCCTGCCGAATATCTGGTAGCGGCCATTGAGCAGGGAGACCCCCGGCGCAAGCGTCACTTGCCCTCCACCGTGCGTGTGATCTCGATATCGAGATCACGTACCATAACATCAACTTCTGTGTGGGGAGGGGGCTGTTCGGAAGAATGTGTAAATCACTTCCGCCGCAGAAGTAACTCGTTCAACTCTGGGCTTTCCAGGCGCACGCGTTGTGGTTTCGGCGGTCGGCGGGACGGCTGGGCCGGGAGTCAGCCGAGGTGTGAGCTTCCGTTGGGAGGAGCGGCCGCCTGCCGTGCCCCGTCGCCGTCCCGCCGGCGCATCGACAGCAGCAGGGTGAGCGCCGTGCCGACGGCCGCCCAGGCCGAGAGCACCAGCAGGGGACCGGTGACCGCGTTGCCCTTGAAGTACGCGATCGAGCGGGCCGTCCAGGTCCCCGCGCCGGGCGGCAGGGCGGGGCCGATCGACCGCCAGAAGTCCGGGAGCATCGGCAGCGGGAAGGCGCCGCCCGCGCTCGGATTGCCCGCGATGACGATGATCAGGACGGCCAGGCCGATGCCGACGATGCCGGTGAGGGCCTCCAGGGCGAGTGTGATCATGCCGACCGAGAAGACGACCAGGGCGCCCAGCCCGGCCAGTGCCCACACGCTGCCGGGGAGTGCCCCGAGGATCGGGCCGATGATGACCGCGCCGCCGATCCCGCCCGCGATCGCGTACAGCGCCATGACCGCGGTGCGGATCACCGCGCGCTGCCGGTTGGCGGGTTTGGTGCCCGCGCTGATCGCGAGGATGGAGGCGCAGAGGTAGCCGCCGACGCACCAGCCCACGACCAGGTAGAACGACGAGAGCCCGTCGAAGTCGTCGGGGGAGGCCGGGGCCACGTCCACGGTCCTCACCGCGCGCTGCCGGGAACCCTCCGCCTGCCTGATGATCGCGTCCAGCGAGCTCGCCAGCACGGTGCCGCCGCCGGAGGCGACGAGCACGGTGTCGGCCGGCCTGGTGGGATCGACGATCAGGGCGCCGTCGATGTCCCGGTTCTGGATCTGCCTGCGCGCCTCGGCCGCGTCGGACACCGCCCGCGGGTCCAGCGGGCCGCCCGGCAGGCCGTCCAGCTGGGTGACGAGCTGCCCGGACACCTGCCGGGGGGCGACGACCCCGAAGGGGACGTCCGTCGGATCGGGCCGGTGCAGCGCACCGACGTAGGAGGCGATGAACAGCAGCTGCAGCCCCAGTACGCCGAGGACCAGCAGCGCGGCCCGTGTGGTGACGGCGCTCTTCACCTCGTCAGCGAAATTCATGCCCCCACGGTCCGGCGTGCCCGGCGTTCGCGCAGGCGGGACCGGGCCGAATGGCGGAGGGGTGGCCGCGCCCTCGGTTATCGTACGAACGTTCGAAACTTGGTCTATGGTGGAGAGCGAGGGGGTGGCGAGTACGGATCGGTCCAGGAGGTGCGGTGCCAGGGTTCACGCATCTGCACACCGTTTCCGGGTTCTCCCTGCGGTACGGGGCGTCGCATCCGGAGCGGCTGGCCGAGCGCGCCGCCGAGCGGGGGATGGACTCCCTCGCCCTGACCGACCGCGACAGTCTCGCGGGCACGGTCCGCTTCGCCAGGGCCTGCGAGAAGGCCGGGATACGTCCGCTCTTCGGAGCCGAGCTCGCGGTGGCACCGCAGGAAGGGGAGGGGCGCTACCGCCGGGCACGTACGCCGGCCCGGGGAGGTTCCTTTGTCGATGAATCCGCACCCCGGGTCACCTTCCTCGCCCGGGACGGCGCACTCGGCTGGGCCGGGCTGTGCCGGCTGGTCACCGCCGCCCACGCCCCGGACGCGGGCGCCCCGGACGCCGGGCAACCACTGCTCGCCCGGTCCGCGCTGCCCGCCGACGGGCTCACCGTGCTGCTCGGCCCCGCCTCCGAGGTCGGGGCGGCGCTGGCCGCCGGCCGCCCCGACCGGGCCGCCGCACTGCTCGCCCCCTGGCGGGAGATCTACGGCGACGCCCTGCGCCTCGAAGCCGTCCACCACGGCCGCGAGGGCACCGGGCCCGGCTCGCTGCGGCTCGCCGCGCGTACCGTCGGGTTCGCCGCCGAGCAGGGGGTGCGGGCCGTGCTGACCAACGCCGTCCGGTACGCCGACCCCGGGCAGGGCCCGGTCGCCGACGTACTCGACTCCGCCCGCAGGCTCGTCCCCGTCGACCCGCGGCGCTCCCCCCTCGACAGCGGGGAGCGCTGGCTCAAGGACGCCCGCGCGATGCGGGAGACCGCCGGGCGGATCGCCACCGCCGCCGGGCTCGGGCGCGACGCGGGGGAGCGGCTGCTCGCGGAGACCCGGGCGACCGCCGACGCCTGCCGCGTCGGTCCGGCGGACGACCTGGGCCTTGGCAGTGTCCACTTCCCCGAGCCGCACCTCGTCGGGGCCGGGCTGCGTACCGCCCAGCGGGTACTGGCCTCCCGCGCCGCCGCCGGCATGGTGCGGCGCGGCTACGACCGCAGGCGCGACCACTGGGAGCGCATGCACCACGAGCTGGACATCATCGCCCACCACGGCTTCGCCTCCTACTTCCTGACGGTCGCCCAGGTCGTCGACGACGTGAAGGGGATGGGGATACGGGTCGCCGCGCGCGGCTCCGGCGCCGGGTCCCTGGTCAACCACCTGCTCGGGATCGCCGACGCCGACCCGCTCGAACACGGGCTGCTCATGGAGCGCTTCCTGTCCAAGCGGCGCTTCGTGCTGCCCGACATCGACATCGACGTGGAATCGGCCCGGCGCCTCGACGTCTACCGCGCGATCATCGACCGCTTCGGCGTCGAGCGGGTCGCGACCGTGTCCATGCCCGAGACCTACCGGGTGCGCCACGCCATCCGCGACGTCGGTGCCGCGCTCTCCATGGACCCGGCCGAGACCGACCGGCTCGCCAAGGCGTTCCCGCACATCCGGGCCAGGGACGCCCGCGCCGCGATGGAGGAACTGCCCGAACTGCGCGCGGTGGCCGGACGGAAGGAGAGGTACGGCCGGCTCTGGGAACTGGTGGAGGCGCTGGACGCGCTGCCGCGCGGTATCGCCATGCACCCGTGCGGGGTGCTCCTCTCGGACGACTCGCTGCTGCGGCGCACACCCGTCATGCCCACCAGCGGCGAGGGCTTCCCGATGGCCCAGTTCGACAAGGACGACGTGGAACACCTCGGGCTGCTCAAGCTCGACGTGCTCGGCGTACGCATGCAGTCGGCGATGGCGCACGCGGTGACCGAGGTGAAGCGGGCCTCGGGGCGGGAGGTCGACCTGGACGCCGTGCCGCAGGGCGACCCGGAGACGTACCGGCTGATCAGGAGCGCCGAGACGCTGGGCTGCTTCCAGATCGAGTCGCCCGGCCAGCGTGACCTGGTCGGCAGACTCCAGCCCGCCACCTTCCACGACCTGGTGGTCGACATCTCGCTGTTCCGGCCGGGCCCGGTCGCCGCCGACATGGTGCGGCCGTTCATCGAGGCCAGGCACGGACGCGCGCCCGTGCGCTACCCGCATCCCGACCTGGAGGGCGCGCTCCGCGACACCTACGGCGTGGTCGTCTTCCACGAACAGATCATCGAGATGGTGGACATCATGACCGGCTGCGGCCGGGGCGAGGCCGACCGGGTGCGGCGCGGACTCTCCGACCCCGGGTCGCAGGACCGGATCAGGGTCTGGTTCGCGGGGCGCGCGGCGGAGCGGAAGTACGGCGCCGAAGTGATCGCCCGCGCCTGGGAGATCATCGAGGCGTTCGGCAGCTACGGCTTCTGCAAGGCGCACGCGGTCGCCTTCGCCGTGCCGACGTACCAGTCCGCCTGGCTCAAGGCGCACCACCCGGCGGCCTTCTACGCCGGGCTGCTCACGCACGATCCGGGGATGTACCCCAAGCGCCTGCTGCTCGCGGACGCGCGGCGGCGCGGGGTCCCCGTGCTGCCGCTGGACGTGAACCGGTCCGCAGCCGCTCATCGGATCGAACTGGTGTCTGGCGAGAATGGAGATAAATGGGGATTGCGGCTGGCCCTCTCGGACGTCCACGGCATCAGTGAGGCCGAGGTCGCCCGGATCGAGGCCGGGCAGCCCTACGCCTCACTGCTGGACTTCTGGCAGCGGGCCAGGCCCGGGAAGCCCGCCGCCGAACGGCTCGCGCAGGTCGGCGCACTGGACGCCTTCGGTGCCAACCGGCGGGATCTTCTGCTGCACCTGTCCGAGCTCCACCGCGCCCAGCGGAGCTCCGGCTCCGGCGCGGCGGGAGCCCAGCTCCCGCTCGGCGGCGGACACCGGACCGGCAGCATCGGGCTGCCCGACCTCAACGACGCCGAACGCCTCAGCGCCGAGCTGGGCGTGCTCAGCATGGACGTCTCGCGCCACCTGATGGGTGATCACCACGCGTTCCTCGAAGAGCTGGGCGCGGTCTCCGCCAAGCGGCTGCGGGAGGCCAGGCATGGGGAGACCGTGCTGGTCGCGGGCGCCAAGGCGGCCACCCAGACCCCGCCGGTCCGCTCCGGCCGCCGGGTCATCTTCACCACCCTGGACGACGGTACGGGCCTGGTCGACCTGGCTTTCTTCGACGACAGCCACGCCGCCTGCGCGCACACCGTCTTCCACTCCTGGCTGCTGCTGGTGCGCGGGGTGGTCCAGCGGCGCGGCCCCCGCAGCATGAGCGTGGTCGGGTCGGCGGCCTGGAACCTGGCGGAGCTGGCCGAACTGCGCCGCACCGGCGGCCTCGACGCGGTCGCCGCACGGCTCGCGGAGGTGCCCGGCGCCGACGAGGGCGAGGAGGAGGCCGCGGAACCCGGCCGCCGCATCCAGATGTCCACCGGCTACGAGATGAACCCCTGGGCCGACCTCCAGCCGGCCGGTGAAGGGACGCCGACCGGAAGGAAGCTGTGGCACCGGAGCCCCGGGAGCGCGGGATGAGCGACGAACCGGCCGTCCTGTACCTGCGGTTCCGCCGGATCGGCGGAGGGCCGCCGGACGGCGCTGACTACGAAGGGCTGCTCGCCCTCCTGGGGGCGTTCACCCCGGTCGTCGAGGCGGCCCCGCCCCGCGCGGCGCTCGCCGACGTCGGCGGGGCGCTCCGCTACTTCGGGCAGGACGCGGCGGGCCTGGCCTCGGTGATCCGGGTGCGCGCCCTCGCCCTGCACGGGGTGGACTGCGCGATCGGCGCGGCCGCCAACCCCATGCTGGCGCGGATGGCCGCGCGCCGGGCGCCGGCCGGGACGACCCTCGTGGTGCCGCCCGGTGAGGCCGCCGGCTTCCTCGCGCCCCTGCCCGTGGCCGCCCTGGACGGTGTGGGGGCGGCGACCGCGCGCACCCTGTGCGGATACGGCCTCGACTCCATCGGCCGGACCGCCGCGGCGCCGCTCGCCACCCTCCAGCGGATCACCGGGGTGCGGGCCGGGCGCGAACTGTGGGAGCGGGCCAACGGCATCGACCGTACGCGGGTCGTGCCCAACGCCGCGGCCAGGTCCGTCGCAGCCGAACGCACCTTCCCCCGCGACGAACTGGACCCGGAGCAGCACCGGCGCGCCCTCCTCTCGCTCACCGAGGAACTGGGTGCCAGGCTGCGGGGCGACGGGCAGGTGTGCCGCTCGCTCGCGGTCTCGGTGCGCTACGCCGACCGGAGCGGGTACGCGACGCTCACCCGCAGCCGCACGCTCGCGGAGCCCACCGCGCACTCGGCGGCGCTCACCTCGCTCGCGTACCGCATCCAGGACTCCTTCGCCCTGCAGAGGGCGCGGGTGCGGGGCATCGGGCTGCGGGCGGAGGGGCTGCACGACGCCGAACGCGCCTCCCGCCAGCTCACCTTCGACCCGGTGGACGAACGGGCGCGGCGGATCGAGGCGGTGTCCGACCGGCTGCGCGCCAGGTTCGGCCCGCAGGCGGTGAAGCCCGGGCGGCTCGCGGCCTGAATCCCGCGCCGTCCGGCGTCCGCGATTTTTTTACCGACGCGTAACTTCCCCCGCAACCTTACTCATGCGTAATTTGGCATGAGCACGCAGAACTGGCAGTTCACTGTGGTCCGGGCCGCAGGCGCACCGACATCGCACCTCCCTTGAGCCGCAAGGAGACCACCCGATGCTGCCCTGGACCCGCCCCCGGCGCTCCCCCCGCGCCCGCCGCACGATCACCGCCCTGATCCTCGCCCTCACCGCGTTCGTCGCCGCCCCCACGGCGACCGCCGGTGCGGCCACCACGGGGACCGCCGCCCCCTCCCGCGGGTGGAACGACTACTCCTGCAAGCCCTCCGCCGCCCACCCCCGCCCCGTCGTCCTCGTCCACGGAACCTTCGGGAACTCGGTCGACAACTGGCTCGTCCTCGCGCCGTACCTGGTCAACCGGGGCTACTGCGTCTTCTCCCTCGACTACGGACAGCTCCCCGGCGTGCCGTTCTTCAACGGCCTCGGCCCCATCGACCGGTCGGCCGGACAGCTCGACGTGTTCGTCGACAAGGTCCTCGGCGCCACCGGCGCCGCCGAGGCCGACCTCGTCGGCCACTCCCAGGGCGGCATGATGCCCAACTACTACCTGAAGTTCCTCGGCGGCGCCGCCAAGGTGAACGCCCTCGTCGGGATCGCCCCCGACAACCACGGCACCACGCTCCTCGGCCTCACGCGGCTGCTGCCGTACTTCCCCGGCATCGAGGACCTCCTCACCATGAACACCCCCGGGCTCGCCGACCAGGTCGCCGGCTCCGCCTTCCTCACCAAGCTCAACGCGGGCGGCGACACCGTGCCCGGAGTCCGCTACACCGTCATCGCGACCAGGTTCGACGAGGTCGTGACCCCGTACCGCACGCAGTACCTGAGCGGTCCGAACGTACGCAACGTCCTGCTCCAGGACCTGTGCCCGGTCGACCTCTCGGAGCACGTCGCGATCGGCACCATCGACCGGATCGCCTTCCACGAGGTCGAGAACGCCCTCGACCCCGCGCACGCCACACCGACGACCTGCGCCTCGGTCATCGGCTGAACCGCGCCGCCGGACCCCGCACCGGGGTCCGGCAGCCGTCCGACGCGCCGTCAGCGCCGGTGGGCTCCACCGGCGGCCCGCCGGCGTACGGAGACGAACAGGGCGCTCGCCCCGAGGGCCAGCGCCGCCGCTCCGCCGACCGTCAGGTACGAGGTGGCGGCGCTGCCGCCCGTCTCGGCGAGGACGTCGCCCCCGGCGGGAGCGGCGGCGCTGTCGGGCTCCGGGGCGTTCGCAGCGGCCTCGGACGCCGCCCCGGGCGCGGTGGTCCCGGCCGCCGGAGCGGCCTTCGTGACCTCCGCGCCGGTCGCCGCGTCGTCGTCGCCGTGGCCGCCGTGCTCGACCGACGACTTGTCCGCGCCCTCGTCGATGTCCGTCTCGGACGGGGCGGACGCGACCGGCGCCGGGGCGGCCTCGACCGTGTCGCCCGAGCCGCCGCTCCCGCCGCCGAAGGCGACGTCGGAGCAGGCGTAGAAGGCCTCGGGGGAGTCCGAGCGCTGCCAGACCGTGTAGACCAGCTGCCGTCCGGACGCCTGCGGGACGGTGCCGTCGAAGACGTAGGACCCGTCCACCAGCGCCGGGTCGGTCGCCTCGGCGAACGGCTTCTCCCGCAGGTCCGACCACTTCAGGGGCTGCGCCGGGTCGTAGTCCGGCTTGGTCAGGTACAGCGCGAACGAGCCCTTGTGCGGCGCGGTCGCCCGGAAGCGGAAGGTGTGCCTGCCCGCCTCCATGGGCGTGGACGGCCAGTCGGCGCGCGGCAGGTCGAGCCCCTTGAACTTGTCGTTGCCCGCGCTGCAGATCTTGCCGTCCGGGATCAGCCCGCGGTGGTTGCCCGCCGCGTTCGCGATGTTCACACCGTTCCAGTCGTACAGCGCCTGGGTGCCGCCCGCCGCCACCGCGGCCCGGCACGCCGCCGACCGGGGGTTCTCCGGCCCCTCCGCGAAACAGGCCGAGACCCGGCTGACCGGATCGGTCAGCGAACCGTGGGCGGCGGCCGGGGCGGCGGCGAGCGCGGTCAGCGCGAGTGGGACGACGCCGAGCGCGACGACGGTTCCTGCGGCCTTGCGACGGGCGGTGGTGAGGGCGGCCATGGTGGCGGTTCTCCTTCGGCGGGCACGGCTGGGTGATCAGCAAACTAGCCGTCGCCGAGGGCGGATCGGGGCGGGGAAAGCCGCAGGTGGGGATCGTTATGGCGGGCTTAAGGGGCGGTTAGGGGAGGGCTCAGGAAGAGCTGTGGGTGAGCTCCTGTCTGGCCTCGGCAGTGCACTGCCCTGTCCGCAGTCGTCCATGGGCGATCGCGCGATGTCGTGCTGGGTGGCTCCCAGTCTGGCTCCCGGTACCTACCTACCGTGGAACAAGTGCGGCCGGGACTTGAAGCGCAGACCGAGCATTGCTCTTGGGCACGCGAGGGCATCTTTCAGACCTCGCCCCTCGACCGTGGCCCAACGCCTACTCTTGTTCCGTTCGCCTAGGGGGAGGAGAGAAGAATGCGTATTTCGCAATGTGAGATCATAAACTATCGAGGACTGCGGCATGCTAGTTTCACTGATATTGGAGATGAGCCCCTGATCGTTGTGAGTGGACAGAACGGCACGGGTAAAAGTCTTGTCCTGAACGCGTTGAAAACGTTCTGGAGCAACACCTTTCACGGTTACTCGGATATAGGCCCGTGGGGAGATTACTGCTCAATTCAAGTGAGTGTGACGCTCACGGAGGAAGAATGGGAAACGTGTCGATCATGGGCCCCTCGAGTGGGGTTGCCGGCTTTGCCTCCAAAGCAGACTGCGCCGTTTCAGGAGCGAATGTATTTCAGTAAGGGGCAAGGGCTTCGCGAGGATAGTATGACCACCATCATGCACCTGCTAAGGAATTCCGTATTCAGGGAGAGTAATTCGTTTGCGACTCTTGATTTCCTGCCAGCGGTGAGATATTTTCCTCTCGTATCCTCGCCTGGCGTGGACCTCTCCTTGCTCTCCAGTGACTCAGTTGCCAGCGAAAGAAGAGAACTTTACAACCGCCCTGGACCCAATGATCTGGCAAGTTTTCCGAATGTGGTGAGTTATCTAGCTGCCTTGGATTATGAGTACCTGCTTAACCAGAGGCAAGGTGTCACTAGCGAAGATGACTATGGCGTGATCCAGCGAGCTTTTCATGCTGCGACTGGAAAGTCGTTGACTCGCCCGGAGATTAACCCTAGCAGCCTTAATAGTCGAATTGAAGTCCGCCTCCCGGATGGTCACTCGCATGGCCTTGAGGCTCTTTCTAGCGGCGAACAAGAAATGCTGGGAATCATGTATTACATGCGGAGACTCTCTGCCTCCGGTGGAGTTCTGCTGATCGATGAGCCTGAACAGCATCTACACCCAACCCTGCAGGCGGCTCTCTTTTCCGTTGTGCAAAATCTCGCCGATCGAGCGCAGGTTTGGGCTGTCACGCACTCTCCGAAATTGCTCGCAACTGCGCCAGCCTCGGCCGCTTACCAGCTGCGGAGTCCGTCTGAATCTGTGGAAAATCAAGTCCAGAGATTGCAAGATGAACCTTCTCGGCGAGCCCTTATTTCAGATCTAGGGATAACGGTTGCCGCGTTGCTGCAGAGTGATTTTCTCTTGGTTGTGGAAGGTGAAACAGACTCTAAATGGCTGTTGGATCTACTTCCTGTGGAGCTCGGTCGAGCCCACGTTCTTGTAGCTGGGAGTGGAAAGGATGTTCTAGCAGCTCACAGAACTCTCGAAAATTCACCCCTAGGCATTCCGTGGCTCTGCCTCATCGATCGCGACTTGATGGACGAGGCGGAGGTGCAAGCGAAGATGTCACGGTTCAGTCATCTGCACATCTGGCCGTTTCGAGAGATCGAGAGCTTGTTCCTGAACGCAAAACTAATTTTTGCGACCCTTGTCAATTCAGGATACGAAGTCACCGAGCGGGAGGTGGAGGTGGCTTTGGGGGGTTCAGCAGATGATCTCCAGGAAGATGTCATCTATCAGAAAACACTGAAGGAATTGAATCAGCTTCACCCTGCGCCGAGCCCAAAAAGAGAGGGCGGAAAGTATGTGCAGTATGAGCAGTACCTTAGGGACTATGCAGATAGTGCGGTGGCTAAAGCAAACGATTTGAACCAAGTGCGTTCAAAGGTGGAAGCTGAGGTCGGCAGGGGTTGGTCAAAAGAATGGCCTGTCCTTGTTGACCCTAAAGCGGCTATTTCGAAAATTCATGGGAAATTCCGTTGCTTCGCAAATTCGGCGGCTTTCAAGGATGCGCTTACGGCTAGGATTCGCCTGGATGAAAGTGTGCGCCCCGTCGCACTTGAGGAATTTAGGCGGCGTATTACCGCGCTTCTTGAGGCTCCTTAAGCACGCTTCCGAGCAGTCCTCCTCGTGAACTTGTGACCTTAGCGGCAGGCTGGAGCAGCGACTCCGAGGGTCCATGGCAGGCTTGAAGCAACTAGGACGAGACGAGAGAGGGGCGACGCGTGTCGCAGCAGGTCAGTCCGCGGGGCACGTTCCTGAAGATTGCTGATGCGGTTAGGGCGCAGGTTGAGGCTGACGATGACATGACCGAGTTGCCGGCGGCCGCAGACCTAATGCGTGACCATGGGGTCTCTCGCGGCGTCGCTCTGCGGGTCTTTGGGGTCCTTCAGAAGGAGGGGATCGCGGAGCCGGTGCCTGGGGGGCGGTGGAGAGTGATCCGCCCCGGGGAAGGCGGCGACCGTCGGCCGCTGGCTGAGCGACTGGCGGACGTGATCGCGGATGACGCCCTGGAGGTGGGGGCAGCCTTTCCCAGTACGACGGAGCTCAGTGCGCGCTTTGGAGTCTCGAGGCCCACCGTGAGTAAGGCTCTCGACAAGCTAGAGTCCGCTGGGCTGCTGTCCGAAGCCAGGCAAGGGAAGCGGCGCACCGTAAGGGCGCTGCCGAAGCGAACGGAGTCTTCCCAATCTTGACGACAACGGGACTGACGAAGTGGGCCTACCCACTCGCGGAGGAGTTGCTGGCAGAGCCTTTGCCGCGTCGGTGGGCGCACTGCCAGGGCGTTGCGGAGAGGGCGCGGGCTATCGCTTCCGTCCTGGGCGACGACGCGGAGCTGTTGGAGGCCGCGGCGGTGCTACACGACATCGGTTACGCCCCAGACCTGGCCGTGACCGGCTTTCACCCGCTGGACGGCGCCAGGTACCTACGGGATGTGGCGCACGCGGACGAGCGGATCGTGCAGCTGGTGGCTCACCATTCCTGCGCGTGGATGGAAGCTGAGGCGCGCGGGATGAGCGAGGAGCTGGAAGCCGAGTTTCCGCGCGAGCGCGCGGAGCTTGAGGATGCGCTCTGCTACTGCGACATGAACACCACACCAGACGGCACGTCGACCAACCCAGTGGATCGAGTCAATGAGATCGCGGGCCGGTACGGGCCTGACAGCCTGATCGGCACCTTCATTCGGCGGGCCGAACCGGAGATCCTCGCATGCACCGCGCGCGTAGTGCTGCGGCTCGCAGAGGCCAAGCGTCAGCCGATATAGGGCGTCGGCCTAGCCTCGTCCATGGCGTGCTCGATTCGAAGCCGCATGGTGGGGTGAATGTCGAAACCACTCAGGTCCGCTGGGGGAACCCAGCGGACCTGAGTGGTTTCATCGCTCGTTCGCACTGCGCCACCGATGGGGCGAGCGCGGAAACAGATGCTGAACTGCTGTCGAGCCTCACCGTCGTCGTACAGCATCACGTGTCCGGGGTCTGTGTAGATCCCGGACACGTCGATGACTTCGGCCTTGATGCCAGTCTCCTCCCAGACCTCACGCACCACGGTGTCGCTGATGGACTCGCCTACATCGTGGCCGCCGCCGGGCAGTGCCCAACGGCCGTTGTCCGATCGCTTGATGAGGAGAACGGCCCCGGCTTCATTTCGTACGAACGCCACGACGGACGGCACCACCGAGTTTGCCGGCGGGGCAGCCGGATCGTGGAGGTAGTCGATGCGTCCCATGTTCAGGCTCCTGCCATGTCGATATCGGTGACCGCGCGTGCGCTGCCCCAGGTCTGTTCGATGCTTTTGGCGTAGGTGTTGAAGAGGCCGCCGCCAGCCAGTCGTCGCAGGTGTAGCACGGGCGCCATGTAGGCGCCGATTCCGTAGACGTGCGTGTTCACGAGCATCTCGTCATCGGACCGGAAGAGCGAGTTGTACAGCGTCGCATCATGCAGCCGGAAGCCGATGTCCGGGTGACTCGTAAAGAGCGGCTGGTAATTCATCAGGGCGTTGCGGATCTTGCCGTCCATGATGCGGTGTCCTTCGTCTATTCCGCGCTGCCGCACGGCGTCGCAGCCCGGGTCCCCGAGCATGATCCGCACCTGCGCGTTGCGCTCAACTTTGGCTTTCAGCAGGTCGTGGAATTGCGGATCCTCCGAGAGCCACAGGCCGGAGTAGACCAGCACGTCGACGTGGTTCTCTGCCCGCGCGTACAGCTCGCGCCAGAGGGACGACGGAACCATATGGCGGTGCGGGTACACCGTGACGATCTCAGCCCTACTGAGATCCGTGGCGGTATCGAAGGCCCGGCCGTCGTCCCACAGGGTCGTCACGTCCACCTTGAGGACTGAGGCGGTGGCGTACTGATGCCGGCGGTACGGCACCTTCCCCTGTGTGATCCAGCGCTCGACCGTCTTCGCGTTCACCTCGATGGCTTCTGCGAGGTCATGCACCGTCATGCGCTGAGCCAGCAGAGCCGCACGTAAGCGTTCGTTGGACATCTCAACCCCCGGTGGGACGTCTAGGGACTTCCTGAAGGTAACGAGATCGCCCCGAGGTGTCCACGCATGGGGTAAACAACGCCCCCCACCTGCACCGATGCTGATGGTGCATCAAGAAGTCCGGCGCGTAAGCCGGAGAGTTCGTCGCGGAGCTTGACGAAACTTGTAGCGGTACCTGTAATAGAGGTACCGCATCGGGTTCGTCTCGAACGCGGATCTCAGCGGTACCTGAGGGGCCTTCTTTGGGCTGCTCAGTAGCAGAGGGCGGGGACGCTGCAATCCCGCTAAAGGCCAGGTAGGACGCAATGGGCTTCGGCCCGACTGGCGAGGTGGCCCGGCGACCGCGAGCAACGGCCGGAGTGTGGGGACGCGATCCCCCTTGCAGTGCTCCATGCCATTCCGCCGACCGAGGGGATTCCAATGATCAGGCGATGTACCGGGGCTTTGCCCGCGCTGGACCGGCGCAGGTGATGACGCCCTTTGAGTCGGTGGCCGCGTAGCCCAGGCCGCCAGTTCAGACCGTGATTCCCGCAGTTGCAGCGGGCCGGTTGCCTCCCCTACCCGTTCGGCGCCGCGTACTACGCGAGTGCAGCACGGGTGGGGCTGAGGGGAGCCGGAGAACGTCCCTTCCTGCTTCACCCACACGACGGCGCGCGGCCCCGGTGCTCGAACACCGGGGCCGCTGTAGGGCCGTTCCACCGCTAGGAGAAAACGACCCATGAAGACCATCGTTGCACTTCAGGCCCTCGTTACGGCCGCGCCGCTCGACTTCGAGCCGTCGGCCGCTGAGCTGGAGGCGATCGATCGGGAGATGCCGCTGATCCGGGCGGAGGTCGAGTTGCTGGACGCGCAGATCATGACGATCGACCGCCCGGTCAACGAGCTGGACACCCGCCGGGTGCGCCGGGCCCGCAACCGGGTCCTGGCGGCCCGCCGGGACCTGACCAACCGAGCCGGCACCGAGCACACGGGCGGTGCCGCATGAACGCCAAGACCGTACTGCCCGCCGTCGGCATGACGGCCGTCTCCATGGTCCTCACGCTGGCCGTGGTGATGATGTGGCTGGGCACGGCGATGCCGTGGCCGGTCGCGCTGGTCGTCGGTCTCGGGATCGACGGCGGCTGGCTCGCCACCCTCGCCTACGAACGCCGCCTCGCCGCACAAGGCGACCACTCCACCCCGGTCACCTGCGTGGGCTGGTCGTTCGGCCTCATTGCCACCGGCGTCCTGGTCGCCCACGCCCTCACCGCCGAGGAGTCGACGGGGGCATGGCTGGCCGTCGCCTGGCTCCCCATCGCAGCCAAAGCCCTGTGGCTGGTCCACGGGCTGTGGGAGCGAACCGCGCTCACCGGTGAGGCCCTGGATGCGATCCAGGGGATTCAGCAGGAAGCGCGCGACGAAGCCGCCGTGGCGCGTGCTCGGCTTCGGGCCGAAGCCTCTACGGAGGAGACGCGGCTGACGGCTGTGACGCAGGCCGGTGCCCGCGTCGCACACGTACAGGCGCGCACCGCTGACACCCTCTCCCGGGCCTGGTCGACGCTGGAGGCGGCGCGGGAGGGGGAGGACACGGGACGGGCGCTGACCAGCGTGACGACCCGCGTCACAGGAGGCGTCACACCCCGGTGGGAGCTCCCGGTCTGGGGGCCCACGGAGCCGGTTTCGGCGTTCGCGCTGGAGTCGGCCGGCGCCCTTACGGATGAGGCGCTGGACGCGCTCGTGGACAAGATCCGGCACAGCGAGACCCCGGCGCTGTCGTACCGGGAGATGGCGTCACGCTTCCGCACCGCCGGGCACTCCGCATCCGAGGTCCGGCTGCGGGCCGCATGGAAGCGCGTGGTGGCCGCGTAATGGGCGCGCTCCCCGTCTACCGGTGGCGCCTGGCCCCAGACGGCTACGCCACCCGCCGCCAACTCCGAGCCCTCGGGCTGCGGCCCGGCGGGCAGGACGTGGCCGCCCAGCTGGAGCGGCCCCGCCGCCGTCGGGGCCCGCTGATCGCCTACCTCTACCGGATCGACCGGGCCAAGCCCGTACGGCCGATGACGCCCGCCCGCATGGCCGCTCTCGAAGCGGCCATGCGGGCTCGCCGGACCTGCCCCGAGTGCCGGACCGATGCCGGGTACTGCATCCCGCGCTCGCTCGGCATGTGCGTGCCCTGCTCCAACCTTTTCAGCAGCCGCCCGAGCCGCGGCAACGAGACGGAGTGACACGGTGAAGCTGGACATCAGCACACACAAGCTCTTCGGCTACCGCTCCACCCTGCGCACCGCCAAGCGCCTGACCGAAGAGGCCGTCCGGGTCGTGGACCGGTCCGTGGCCGGCCGCATGCCCGACCTGCGAGTGGTGCTCACCTCGGAACGGAACTTTGCCGAGGTCAGCACGGCCGCCGAGTGGGAAACGGCCGGGTGCACCGACAAGCGCACCCAGTCCCGCTCCCTGCGGGCCGCGAAGAAGCTGGCCCGCGAGACCGCCGCCCGCGCCGTCCCGCTCAACGACGGCGGGGTGTTGATCGTCGTCAACGTCGACCAGCACCCCAACGAGGCCACGTTCGCGCTCACGCTCGTGCACGAGCTGGTCCACGCGATGCAGACCAGCCGCAAGGGCGTCCGCGAACGCCTCATCGCCGGTCTCCGGCACGACCTGGGTGTCGAACGTCTGTCGCGCCGCCAGAGCCGCGAACTCGACCGCCTTTTCGAGGCCGACGAGAAAGAGGCATACGGCGCGGAACACCTCGCCGGCCGCCTCGTCCCCGCTGCCGCAGCCTGATCCCACCCCGCACCTTCCGCCTTCCTCGCGCCCCTACGGTTGGGGCAGTCAGGAGTCGTTCCGTCATGAGCGACAACGTCGTTCCCGTCTTCGAGGACACCACCCCCGCCCCCGTGCCGTCCCCGGCGGTCGAGACGGCTGCTGTAGCAGCGCCCACCGCTGAAAAGCCGTCTGTGCCCCTGTGGGTCCGCTCCGCACGCGGAATCCGCACGGCCGCCACCCACAAGAGCACCAAAACCGCCTGCCGGGCAACCGCCCGTCACGGCCTCTACGTCCTGGGCGGGACACGGATTGTGGCGCGCCGGACGTGGGAGGGCCGTACCGCCTCCCGGTACGAACGTCTCCTGCGCGCTGCGGAAGCCGCGGGGAACATGGAGGCCGCCGCCGAGTGGGAGGAGCGTGGCCAGCGCTTCCGCCAGGAACGCCACCGCCGGCGGATGGACCTGCTCACCGCGCCGATGGACGCGGCCAAGGGCATCGCGGCCGGCGCCGGGATCGGGGCGGGTGGTCTCTTACTGCTCGGCATCATGCTCGCCGTCGCCAACAAAGACTGGACCGACATCTACGCCCCCACCATGGCCGTGGTGGAGCTGGTCCGCTGGATCGTCTTCATCATCACCGTGACCTGGGGCCCCCTGGTCACGATCGGCCCGTGGGCGGCCCTGCTCGGGCTGTGGGCCGTCGGCAAGAACCAGCAGGCAGCACCCCAATGGGCACTCCCCGCCAACGTCCGGTCCGGTGAGGGTGAGCCGATCACCCCGTCCATCGTGGTTCTCGCCCTGCGGAACCTCGGTATCGCGCCCTTGCGGACCGCCATCAAGGAGATGGGCGACGCCGGCGCGTCGATGCTGGGCCCGATTCGGATCGCCGGATGCGGCGTCGAAGTCGACGTCACCCTCCCGTCTGGTGTCTCCACGAACGAGGTGCAGAACCGGCGGCGCAAGCTCGCTGAGAACCTGTCGCGGCATGAGCACGAAGTGTTCATCACCATCCCGCAGGCCGCCCGCACGGTCCGGCTCTGGGTCGCGGACTCCGGGGCGCTGGACGAGCCGATCGGCCCGTCCCCGCTGACCACGGACCAGGACCTGGCCGCGAATTACAAGACCGGCAAGGCGCCGTGGGGCCAGGACCTGCGCGGCGACGCCGCAGCCCTGAGCCTCTACCAGCGCCACCTCCTCATCACCGGCCTGTCCAACCAGGGCAAGACCGCAGCACTCCGCGCGCTCGCCCTGTGGCTCGCGCTCGACAAGACAGTCGAGTTCCGCCTTGCCGACCTCAAGGGCGCCGGGGACTGGGCCATGTTCGATGGCCTGGCCAGTGTGCTCATTCAGGGTCCGACCGACGATCACGTCATCCAGGCAACCGAGATGCTGGAAGGCGGGGTGAGCGAGATGGAGCGCCGCTTGCTGGCCCCGCCCGGGACCGTGTTTCCGCCGCTGGTGCTGCTGGTCGATGAGGCGCAGGTGGCGTTCATGTGCCCGGTCGTCGACGATGAGAAGCGCCCGTACGGCGGGTCCAAGGCCACCTCCCGCTACTTCATGGCCGCGAGGAAGATTCACAACCAGGGCCGGGCAGTCAACGTGACCCTGTGGCAGGGCACGCAGGACCCCACGGACCAGAACCTTCCCAAGCTGGTCCGCGAGGGCGCCCACACCCGCGCATCCCTCGCACTCGGCACCGAGTCGCAGGCCCGCATGGCCCTGGGTGACAAGGCCGTCGACGGCGGGGCCGCCCCGAACCTCCTGCGCCCCGGACTGGACAAGGGCACGCTCGTGGTCGCGTCGGACGGCATCGAGATCGCGGCCGGCCAGGCATCCATCACGGTCCGCACGCACTACATCGACACCGACACCGCCGCCCTCATCACCGCCCGCGCCAAGGCGATGCGCGACGGCGTCACCACCCTCCACGTCATCGAGCAGGGCGAGGTGCGTGACCCGCTCGCGGACATCGCGACCGTCGTCGGTGACACGAAGCGCGCCCTGACGCAGGACGTGCTGCAGCGCCTCGCGGTGCTGTCCGAGGACAGCTACGGCGCCTGGACGCACGCCGACCTCAAGCGCGTTCTCGACGGCACCGCGGCTGAGCCGTACAAGTCGGACGGCCGGATGGTCGTGGGCCGGGAGCGCATCGCCCGCGCCCTCGCGAACCGGAACACCGACGGTTCCGCTTCTGCTTCCTAATCACAGGGAGCGCACCCCGCGCGGGTCAGGGAGGCAGGGAGAACTCCCTGAACGCCTCCCTGACCCGCCTCCCTGGACCTGACCTGCGCAAATGATGTTCAGGGAGGCAGGGAGTCGCCCCAGCTCAACACCCCCACACCCCCTCACAACGCGTCCCGCTGGGGGTACTTCCGCCTCCCTGACCCAGCAAAGGAAGGGATTCCGCATGTTCCCCGAGAACACCACCCACCGGCCCGTCCAGCAGGCCGTGACCATCCACCAGCCCACCCCCATCACCTCCTACCCGGCCGCCCCGGTCGTGCCCGTACAGCCCGGAACGCTTCCTGCGGTGACGTCAATCGTGCTGCCGGACGGGCGGGTCATCACCGGCTACGCCATCGACCCGGGCCAGCCCGAACCGGTCGTCGCCAAGCCGCTTGTCTCCCGCACCGCAGTGAACATCGCGCTCGGAGGGATCGGGTTCGGCGCCGTCTGCGGCGGGCTCGTTCTGCTGACCACGTTCATCGCCGCACTCGCCGCACTGGTCCAGCAGCTCATCATCCTGGCCGCCGTCATCTTCGGCGGCTGGATCGCCCTCCAGGTCCTCACCGCCGGCCGCAAGCAGGGGTCCACGACGGTGAACATCCGCAAGGCCGTCATCAAGCGCAACCACTTCCACGGCTGACCACCCCAAGGAACAGCGCCCTCCCACATCGCACCCCAACCGATCAGGAAGGCCGAGATGAGCGACAGCCGGGGAAAGGCCAACAAGCCCACCAGCAGCGGTCCTGCGATGCCGTGCGGGTCGGGCCCGGGCCGCTGGAACCCCGACGGCGGTAGTCGACCGTCCACCGCGACCACGCGCACGCCGACCCGCCCCAAGGGGCCGAAGGCTTCGTAGCCGCCCGGCCCCCAACCGTCGCCAATCGCCCGGCCGCTCGCGAGTTCCCGCTAGGGGGCCAAGCCCATGACCGCCGCGGCAGGGGGCTTGGTGCTCTGGCCGGGGATGGTATTCGTGGTGCGGTGCATGTCCCAGTGCTCGGCGATCCACTTCTTGTGAGCCTTGGTGACGGGCACGGTCAGCGCTTGGCCATGCAACTTGCCGTAGTCCGGATACTTCCGAGTGCCGGCCGTGACGTCGAGGGTGAGCGTGCTGGGGTCGATCGCGATCTGCCCCAGGTCGAAAAGCCGGTGGACGTCGCGTCGCAGCAGCAAGCCGCCGAAGGTGTGGTGCTTGCCGTTCGCGGCGTAGCTGTAGAGGTGCGCCGCCTCCAGCACCACGGCGGGCATGGGACCGGTGAAAGCGCACACCTCGCCGAAGTCCTCGAGCAGGGTGGAGCGGAAGGCGGCCTGGCCGTTGCGGGCCCTGACCGTCCGGGTCGTGTGCCCGCCGGCGATGACCTTGCGGGTCTTGTCGATGATGTCGAGGGGGGTGGCGTTCTTGCCGGTCTCCACACGGGTACGGAAGTCGTCCCAACGCAGGCGCCGCAACGCGTTCTGCGAGGTGGTCTCCTCGCACAGGTCGCGCAGTTCCTTCCCGTCGACGTGGCCGCGCAGGTCGATCCAGCCGGCTTCGTAGCGGGCACGGTAGGTGACTACCGAGACCGTCTCCACCGTCGGGCTGTCGAACTCCGCCTTGCACGTCTTGGTCCAACAGCGGTACTTCGGCGTCATCGTCTTACGCGCGGCGATATCCGCCTTCCCGCAGGACGGACACGAGCTGCAGTCCTTGGTCCCGGTACCGGTCGCGATGTCCTCGATCACGGACAAGCCCAGCAGGGTGTCCCCGTCCCACAGCACGATCGTGTCCCCGACCCGCACATAGGCGTGGTTGGGCACCTTGCTGTCCCAGCTGTAGTGCGTGGACGGGTTGTCGTCATACCCGCCCCCCACGCGCTTGGGGCCATCACCCAGATACATCAACCAAGCAACCATCAGGCTCCCCACGTCACCGGCCACCGCGCCCACTTGGGCGGCGGAACTGTCCTGATCAACGTATCGGGCACCACTGACAATCCCGCCCGCCCAAGCGCGGCACCGGGATGCCCTCACCCACCTGGTGAGGGCGGGAGCGGCCGCCTCTCGGCAAAAGACCGCGACCACTCCCCCTTCCCCACGTCCAACCAGACCTGTGGAGGTCCTCCAGCATGACCCAACCCACCATCATCCGGCGAGAGCCGAGCACCCGTCCCCGCTTACTCGACCTGTTCTGCCACCGCGGTGGCATGGCCATGGGCTATCACCAGGCCGGCTTCGACGTCGTCGGCGTCGACCTCGACGCCGACTGCGCCACCGAGTACCCCTTCACGTTCATCCACGGCGACGCCATCGAGTACCTCCTCGCCCACGGCCACGAATACGACATCGTCCACGGCTCACCGCCCTGCCAGAAGTACAGCCCGCTCAACGCCTACAACCACAAGACGTATCCCGACCTCATCGCCCCCACCCGCGACGCCATGTGCACCGTCGGCCGGCCCTACGTCATCGAGAACGTCGAAGCCGCCCGCCCCGAAATGCGAAACCCCACCACGCTGTGCGGTCCGATGTTCGGGCTGCGCATGTACCGCCACCGCCTCTTCGAGACCAGCTTCCCCCTCACCCCACCGGACCACCCCGCGCACACGGCGCTCTGCACCCGCAACGGCTACCTCCCCACCCCTGAGAAGCCGTTCATGACCATCACCGGCGGCCGGCACTCCCGCGCCTGGCAACGAGCCGCCGCCGAGACCATGGGCACCCCCTGGATCACCACCATCCGTGGCGTCTGCGAGGCCATCCCACCCGCCTACGCCCAATGGATCGGCGGCCAGTTCCTCACCCAAGACAGGATGGCCGCGGCATGACTACCCACCTGCTGTCCACCGCTCTAAACGCGGCGGAGCGCGGATGGCATGTCTTCCCGCTCCGCCCCGGCGACAAGCGCCCCGCCCTCCACGGCGAGAGCGCCTGCCCCCGCACCGGCCCCTGCACCACCGGCCACCTGAAGTGGGAGCAGCGCGCCACCACCGACCCCGACCGCATCCGCGCCGCCTGGTCCACCGGAGCGTGGAACATCGGCATCGCCACCGGCCCGTCCGAGCTGGTCGTCATAGATCTCGACATGCCCAAGCCCAACAGCAGTGCGGACACGCCTTGCGGCGTGACGACCTTCACGGCGCTCTGCGAGCGCGTCGGACACCCGGTGCCCCGCACCCGCACGATCCGGACCGCGAGCGGCGGATACCACCTGTACTTCAGTGCCCCCGCAGCCGCCCGCCTCCACAACACCGCCGGAACCCTAGCGCCCCTGGTCGACACCCGGGCATGGGGCGGATACGTCGTCGCCGCGGGCAGCACCATCAATGGCCACCACTACGCCATCGACGGCCCCGCCCTCATCAACCCTCTGCCCGGCTGGCTCCGGCAACGCCTCATGCCCCCGCACCCCAAACCCGCAACCGTGCCGGGACCTGCTCCGGTGCCGCTCCGGGCCCGCCGGTACGCGGACATCGCCCTCCAGCGCGAACGCGAGACCGTCCGGGCGGCAGGGGAGGGCAGGCGCAACGCCACCCTGCTGGCGTCCGTCCGGGCCGTGGGCCGGTTCGTGGCATGGGGAGACCTTCCCCGCCACATCGTCGAAGCGGCTTTTCAGGCAGAGGGCGAGGCCGTCGGGCTCACCGCGGCTGAGTGCCGCGCCACCATCGCCAGCGCCCTGGACTGGTCCATCCGCACCTGCCGGCCACGACCGGAGGCAGCATGACCGCCCCGGCCAGTCCCCATCTGAAAAGCCTTCCCAACCCGCCCCGGCCACGCCAAAGCGGCCCCGGCCACGCGAGCGGTGGGGCGTCGAAGGTCGTCGCCGAAGGCGTCCGCGTTGCTCTTCTCCCTGACCCGCACACGGTCACAGTGACCGGCATCCAGCCCGGTCTCACCGTGCGCGGACTCGGCCGGTACGAACTCCCCGTCGCCGACTGGCTCTGCACCTGCGGGCACCACGAACACGCCCGGGGCCGCCAGGCCGTCATCGAACTCACCGCCCGCGTGACCGTCGGGCACTGCACCCACACCGGCACAGAGACCCGGAGGACCGCCGCATGAACGCGACATTCACCCCGCCCATCGACGGCGCCGCACTGCTCAACGAGGTGGAGGCATTCCACCGCCGGTTCAACGTCTTCCCCCGCGAGGCCGCCTACGTCGCCGTGGCTCTGTGGGACGCACACGCCCACCTCCTGGACGCGTTCGACTCCACCCCACGCCTTGCCTTCCTCTCCCCGGAGCCGGGGTCGGGGAAGTCCCGGGCGCTGGAAGTGGTGGAGACCCTCGTACCGCGCCCGATGCTGGCGGTGAACGCGCGGGCAGCCGCGCTCTTCCGGTCCGTGTCCGACCCGGCCGGACGGCCCACGATCCTCTTCGACGAGATCGATACCGTCTTCGGCCCCAAAGCAGGGGACAACGAGGAACTGCGCGGCTTCCTGAACGCCGGCCACCGACGCTCCGGCGTTACCTACCGGTGCATCGGAGACGGCGGCAACCAGACCGTGGTGGAGTTCCCCTCCTACACCGCCGTTGCGGTCGCCGGGCTCGGCTACCTGCCCGACACCATCACCACCCGGTCCGTCATCATCCGCATGCGGCGCAGGGCCAGGAACGAGAAGGCCGAACCGTTCCGGGCCAGACTCCACGAGGCCGAGGGCCACGCACTGCGCGACCGGCTCTCACAGTGGGCCGACCAGGTCCGCGACGACGTCTCAGGCCGGTGGCCCGAGATGCCCGAGGGCGTCACCGACCGGCCCGCCGACGTATGGGAGCCCCTGCTCTCCGTCGCCGATGCGGCCGGCGGGGACTGGCCCGAGCGTGCCCGCACCGCATGCATGGAGCTGGTGAATGCCGCACGCGCCGACGACAAGGGCAGCCTCGGTATCCGGCTGCTGTCCGATCTGCGGGATCACGTCATGGCGGGCATCGACCGCATGCCGACCGTCGCCATCCTGGACCGACTGTGTGCCCTGGACGAGGCGCCGTGGGCGGACATGAGCGGCCGGCCGCTCGACTCCCGGGGCCTGTCGAAGATGCTCGGGGAGTACATGACCGAGGACAACACCCCGGTCAAGGCGCGCAACATCAAGTCCGCCGGGGCGGTCCTGAAGGGCTACTACGCCGCGGATCTCCACGATGCGTGGCAGCGGTACTGCCCCCCACCCCCCTCAGGGTCCGCTACCTCCGCTACCTCCGCTACCTCGCAGGTCAGCGACCCGGAAAAGGTAGCGGCAACCCTCCTCCCGTCCGCTACCTAGCCGCTACCCGCTACCGGCCTCGCCCCCGCTCGGGCCGAGGCCGGTAGCGGATTCATCCGCTACCGCTACCTCATCCGCTACCGCTACCTCATCCGCTACCACGAGCAAGCCCCTGACCAGGGCGGTAGCGGAGGTAGCGGAGGTAGCGGACCTGACAGGAAGGGGCCGCGGCCCCGCCCGGACGCATGGCGAAGGAGATACCGCCTTCATGGACACGGCACCCACAGCATCGACCCCGCAGCGCCGGCTCCACCGAGTCGAGGCAGCCGCCGAGATCCTCGGAGTCAAGCGCTCCACCGCCTACGAGGAAATTCGACTCGGACGGCTTCGGACGGTCCGCATTGGCCGCTGCCGACGCATCCCGACGGAGTACATCGAGGACTACGTCGAGCTACTCAAGCGTGAGGCCAACGCCGCGCATTGAGCCATCAGCACTCCGGCCCGGGCCGCGTCCGCACGGACGCGGCCCGGGCTCTTACGAAAGGTCACCATGAGCGAGCCGACTGGCAGGGGCCGCAAGGCTGCCAACGGAGAAGACTCGATCTATTGGGACAAGTCCAAGAACCGGTTCGTAGGTGCCGTGTCCCTCGGCTACACGCCTGCCGGCAAGCGGCACCGGCCCAAGGTGTCGGGCAAGACCAAGACGGAGGTTCGCCACAAGCTCAGGGAGCTGAAGAAGGAGCTGGACGCGGGCGTGAAGCCGTCCGCGAGTTACACCGTCGCCGAAGCGGTGAGCGATTGGCTCGACAAAGGGTTGAAGGGGCGGGAGGAAACCAGCATCGGCACTTACCGGATCCTCGCGGACACCCACATCAGGCCCTACCTCGGTGCCGCAAGGCTTCGTGAACTTGACGCAGACCAGCTTGATGAATGGTTGGAGGGCAGGGCTGCCGTTCTGGCAACGCAGTCCCTGCGGATGATCCATTCGATCCTCCGCCGCGCGATCGGCCAAGGTCAGCGCAGGAACAAGGTGGTCCGGAACGTGGCGGAACTGGTACAAGTCCCGGAAGGCCGCGCTGGGCGCCCGAGTAAATCGCTCTCGCTGCAGCAGGGGGAAGCGGTCCTGCGGGCCAAGGAAGGCACGTGGATTCATGCCTACGTGGTTCTGTCGCTACTCGTAGGCGTTCGACCGGAAGAGGCCCGACCCCTGGCCTGGACCCACGTGCACATCGACTCCCAGGAAGGCGAGAGACCACACGTCGACGTGTGGCGATCTGTGCGTAGGCATGGTGATACGAAGACGAGAAAGAGTCGCCGGTCGCTGGCCATGCCTAACCAAGTAGCCACGGTGCTGACGGCGTACAAGGCTGGACAGGTTGCCGCGTGTGCAGCCGCCGGCGCACCATGGACGGACGAGCGGCTTGTCTTCCCCACCGCAGAGGGACAGCAACGGAGTTCGCTGAATGTGCGGCGCAACTTCAGGTCCCTCCTCAAGGAAGCGGGCTTCCAGGACCCGCAGAGTTGGGTGCCGCGGGAGTTGCGAACCAGCTTCGTTTCCTTGCTGTCAGATCACGGCATCCCTATCGAAGTCATCGCGCGGGTGGTCGGTCACAGTGGTACTGACGTCACTGAGAAGGTCTACCGCAAGCAACTCCGCCCGGTGATCTCCGAGGGCGCTGAAGCCATGGACACCATCTTCAGTTCAGGGCCGGTGACGGTCGACAGTCCGCCGGAGACTTAGCGATTAAGGCGCCGTGGCTCCCGCTTTGGCTCCCTGCGGGGGAGCAGCCCCTTCGGTCCCTGCTGCTGACCTGCGCAGTAGGGACCGAAGGGGCTGCGATGACTGTTGCGGCGGGCTTAAGGGGCGGTTAGGGGAGGGCTCAGGAAGACCGGCCCGGGGCCCTGGCCGCCGCCCCATGCCGCGTCCCGGCGCCGGCACCGGCCGGGCGGCATCCCCCTGCCGCGCCGCCCGGCCGGTGCGGTGACGCCGCGTCAGACCTGCACCCCGGGCAGGCCGTCCTCCACCACGACGCTCGCGCGTGTGCTGATCGGCGCGTCCGGCTTCGTCACGAAGGGCAGGACCCGGTAGTCGCTCGTCCAGCGGTCCGGCTCGACCGTCACACGGACGTAGCCGCGCTGGCTGTTGAAGAACTTCATGTGCGGGTTCGCCGCGAGGAACGTCCGGCCCTGGGCTGTCATGTCGGCGCCGTCGCCACCGCTGGTGATCGACGTCCCCACGAACTCCGAACCCACCGTCCGCGACTCCGGGTCGGAGTAGTCGCGCTTCAGGTCCCACGCGTAGTTCTGGTGCCGGTCGCCCGTGATGACGACGAGATTGCGCACGCCCCGGTTGTCCGCGTGCGCCAGGAGCCGGTTGCGCTCGGCGACGTAGCCGTCCCACGGGTCCGTCCAGACGGTCGTGCCGGGGCCCGGGTCCTGGTCGGTCTGGCCCATCGGCGCCTGGTTGCCGAGGATCTGCCAGCGGGCGGGCGAGCGGCTGAAGCCCGCGAGGACCCAGGCCCGCTGACGGGGGCCGAGCAGGGTGCGGTGCTTGTCGAAGCGCTCCGCGCAGTCGGCCGATGAACCGTCGCCGCACGCCTGGTCGTCCCGGTACTGCCGGGTGTCCAGCATCGTGAAGTCGGCGAGCCGGCCGTAGGGGAGCCGCCGGTACATCTGTACGTCGGGACCCTTCGGCAACTGCGCGCGGCGCAGCGGCGCGTGTTCGTACAGCGCCTGGAACGCGGCGGCGCGGCGCAGCAGGAAACCGGCGGGGTCCTCGTCGTTCTCCGACGTCTCGTCCGCCCAGTTGTTCTCCACCTCGTGGTCGTCGAACGTCATGATCCACGGGAAGGCGGCGTGCGCCTCGCGCAGCGGGGCCTCGGACTTGTAGAGGCCGTACTGGAGGCGGTAGCGCGCGAGGTCGAGGGTCTCCGTGTGGAACCTCGGGTCGGTGACGACGCCACGCTTGTTCGTGCCGACCCCGTACTCGTAGAGGTAGTCGCCGAGGTGCACCACCAGGTCGAGGTCCTCCTGCGCCATGTGGTGGTACGCCGTGAAGTAGCCGTCCTGCCAGGCCTGGCAGGACGCGAAGGCGAACTTCAGCTCGCGCGGTGAGGCGGAGGGGGCGGGAGTGGTGCGCGTACGCCCCACCGGCGAGATGGAGGAACCGGCCTTGAAGCGGAACCAGTAGGTGCGGTCGGGGGCCAGACCGTGCACCTCGGGATGGACGGAGTGGGCCAGTTCGGGGCTCGCGAGGACGCTGCCCCGGCGTACGACCCGGCGGAAGAGCTCGTCGAGCGCCACCTCGTACTGGACGCGGACCCGTGTCGCGGGCATGCCGCCGAGCCCGTCCTGGGCGAAGGGGTCGGGGGCCAGACGGGTCCACAGCACGAAGCCGTCCGACGTCGGGTCGCCCGAGGCGACCCCCAGGGTGAACGGGTCCCCCTTCAGCGGGGGCGCGGCGAACGCGGACTGCGTCTCCCACGCCCCCGTCCCGAGCATCAGCGCGACAGCTGTCGCGCCGCCGAATCCGAACATCTGCCTGCGGGACACGGATGGTGCGACCACGGGTCCTCCTCGGTCGGTCTGCGTCAACCCGAAACAGACTGCGGGGAGTTGATGTCGTGCCCGCACGCGGCGGATGGCCGGTGGCCGAGCGATACGTGAACACCGCAGCTATCGCCGCCGGGGGGCCGCCCCGGCGGCCCCGGGTCCTCGCCACGGCGCGGCCCCCGACGCCCGCGCCGATCCTGCTGCGACCCCTGGTGAGGACGGTGCGCGAGGGAAATCGGCTTCGACGCACTGTCGGTGGCGGCTGACAAGATGGTCTCCATGACCACGATCGACTGGGACGCCGCCGCCGACTCCTTCGACGAGGAACCCGACCACGGGCTCCTGGACCCGGCGGTCCGCAACGCCTGGGCGCAGCGGATGGAGACCTGGCTGCCCACCACGCGCTCCGAGGTGCTCGATCTCGGATGCGGCACGGGCAGTCTCGCCCTCCTCGTCGCGGGGCAGGGCCACCGGGTGACCGCCGTCGACCGGTCGACGCGCATGGTGGAGCAGGCGCGGGCCAAGCTGGCCGGCACCGGCAGCGAGGTCCTGACCGGGGACGCGGGCCTCCCCCCGGTGGGCAACCGGCGCTTCGACGTGATCCTCGCCCGCCACGTGGTCTGGCTGATGCCCGATCCCGAGGCGGTCCTGCGGCACTGGTTCTCGCTGCTGCGGCCGGGCGGGCGGCTGGTGCTGATCGAAGGGGTGTGGAACGGGGTGGGTCTCTCCGCCGACCGGCTCACCGCGCTGCTCGGCCGCCACACCGAGAGCGTCCACCACGAACCGCTCGCGGGCGACGCCCGGCTCTGGGGCAAGGAGGTCGACGACGAGCGGTACGCCCTGGTGGCCCGCCTCGAACCGCCCCGCCGGCACCGCGAGGTCGTCGACGTGCACCTGATCCTGCGCCGGGGCCCGGACGTCCTGCTCGCCCGGCGGGCCGGCACGGGTTACGCCGACGGGCTGCTGCACGCCCCCTCAGGTCACGCCGAGGACGGCGAGGACGTCCGGGAGGCGGTGATCCGGGAGGCCGCCGAGGAGATCGGCGTCGTCCTGGACCCGGACGAACTCCGGACGGCGCTGGTCATGCAGCACAAGGGCCCGGGCGGGAATCCGCGGATGGGCTGGTTCTTCGAGGCGCGCTACGACCCCGGGCGTCCGCCCCGCAACGCCGAACCGGACAAGTGCTCCGAACTCACCTGGTACCCGCTGGACGCCCTGCCGGACGACATGGTCGCCTACTGCCGGGCGGGGCTCGACGGTTACCGCGCGGGGGAGCGCTTCCTCATCCACTGGCACGAGGACGGCGACCCGGTGGCGTACGCACCGGAGGCCCCCGGCCGTGCCGTGTCGCTGCCCGCGACGGCCGACCCCGCCGGCGGGGTCCATCACATCGAGCTGTGGGTGCCCGACCTGGCGGAGGCGGAGTCGGAATGGGGCTGGCTGCTGGGGGAGCTGGGCCACGTCCCGTACCAGCGCTGGGCGCACGGCCGAAGCTGGCGGCGCGGTGACGGTTACGTGGTGGTCGAGCAGTCCCCGGACCTGACCGGTGACACGCACGACAGGCTGCGCCCGGGCCTCAACCACCTCGCGTTCCACGTCCGGGACCGCGAGACGCTCGACGCCCTGGTCCGCCGCGCGCCCGGCCACGGCTGGCGGCCGCTCCCCCCGGGGACCGGAGGCCGCGGGCACCACGCTGCGTACCTGGAGAACGCGGCGGGTTACGAGGTGGAGCTGGTGGCCCCCTGACCTGGTGGTTCCCTGACCCGCGCGTGGGACCGGGAGGCGCCGTCCTCGCGGCGGGCGTCCGCCGCGAGGACGCGGACGGCCCTCAGCCGAGGAGACCCGCCAGGCCCCCGGTCCGGGCCAGGTGGTCCAGCTCGTCCAGAGCCCGGACGGCCGCGCCGGCCGCCTGCGGGTCCCGGCCGGCGAGACCGCTCCGGTCGAACTCGTCCTCGTCCAGCCGGAGCACGGTGGCGCCGTCCGCGGACACCCACAGGTCGAGGTCCAGGTCCTCGACCACGAGCTCGTCGCCCCGCAGCACGGCGGGCCTGGTGATGTCGCAGTACCAGCCCTTGAGCTCCCCGCCGCCGGTGCGCACCTCCTTGACCGCGTACCACCGGTCGCGCCAGTAGTGTTCGGTGAAGACGTCCCCCGGCTCGAAGCGCACGAAGCCGAAGTCCCGTACCCCCGAGGCCGCCCACGGCGCACGGACCGTGATCCGGTCCCCGTCGTCACGGACCCGCCGCGCCGGATACCGGATCTTGGTGCGGCCCGCCTTGACCAGCGTCACCGTCAGTGCCGTCGCGGGGTCAGCCGATGCTGCGGACATGACGCACCTCCGTCGCGCAGACCTCGTAACCGAACCACCGGTTGACCGCCAGCATCGGGTCGTTGCCGGTGTCGTTGCCGGTGTACGCGTCCGTGTAGCCGGCGGCACGCGACCGGTGCAGCGAGTCGTTCTTGGCGAGCTTCGCGAGCCCCCGGCCGCGGAAGGCGCGCCGGGTGCCCGTCATGGCCGACGAGTAGCGGGTCAGCCCGTCGGTCAGCGCCGCGCTGAACGCCGCGACCTCTCCGCCGACCGTGACGACCGTGGTGAGCGCGTGGTCGAAGCCGGGCCGCCGCCAGGTCGTGGCGAGCCAGTCCTCGTAGTCGCTGAACTCCGCCGTGACGTCGCTCGGTTCGTCGGCGGTGACCTCGGCGTCCGCCTCGAACAGCGGGCGCGGATCGTCCTCGAAGTCGGCGCCGCTCAGCAACGCGACCCCGGCGGGCAGCTCCGGGAGCGGCGGCAGCGGGCCGCCCGCCAGGTCGAGATGGAGGAAGTGCGCCGACCGGCGCGGCTCGTACCCGCGCTTCGCGGCGAAGGCGCGGTTGGCCGGCTCGTCGAGCACCCAGGAGTAGACGTCGGTCGCGCCCGAGGCGGCGAGGTGGTCCTCGGCGGTCCGCAGGAGCAGTGACCCCGCACCCCGTCCCAGCCGGTCCGGGCGGACGTAGGGATTGCAGAATCCCTGGCCCGGAACCGGGCTCTCGTGCGCGATGCCGACCTGGGCGGTCCCGATCAGCTCGCCGTCCTCCTCGGCGACCAGCAGCCGGAAACGCCGGTCCGGATGGGACGCCGCCAGGTCGCTGAGGACCCCCTCGGGAGTCGTCACCAGGTACGGCAGTGCGGCGCGCCGCACCTGCACCCAGGCCTCGGCGTCGGCAGGCAGGAAGTCGCGCACGGTTACCGTCATGCCGGGACCGTACGCGGACCGCCCGGCCGGCCGCCTCCGAATTTACGGGCGCGCAGCGGGGTGCCCGGGCCCGGGGTGGGAGAGAATCGCCGCGTGACCCTGAAGATCGCCGTTGATCCGGATTCCGCCACCGCGCCCTACGAGCAACTGCGTGCCCAGTTGTCCGAACAGGCCCGCTCCGGCGCCCTGCCCGTGGGCTACCGGCTCCCGACCGTGCGGGGCCTCGCGGAGGAGCTGGGCCTCGCCGCCAACACCGTCGCCAAGGCCTACCGGGCACTGGAGTCCGACGGGGTCGTCGAGACCCGGGGCCGCAACGGGACGTTCGTCGCCCCGGCGGGCGACGCGGCGGCCCGTCACGCGGCGACGGCGGCGCAGGAGTACGCGGAGCAGGCGCGGCGCCTCGGCCTCTCGGAGGCCGACGCGCTCACCCGGGCCGCGGACGCGGTGCGCGCGGCCTACGCACGCTGAGCGCAGCGGGCCCGGGCGGGCTCGCGCCGAGCGCGTCCGGAACGCGCAGGCCGGCCACGGTGTGAGGCGCCGGCCTCCCGGAAGGGGCGGCCTGTGCCGGTCCGCCGTGCGCTCAGAGGTACAGCCCGGCGTCCGCTCCGGCGTCCTGCTTCGGCACGGACGCGGGGCCGCTGCCGCGGCGCAGGGCGTAGAGCTCGGCGAGTGTGGCGCCCTCCCTGCCGAGCCCCTCCTCCGTGCCCAGCCAGGACACCGACTCCGGGCGGGTCAGCGGTCCCACCTCGATGCGGGCCAGGCACCGGCCCGGCCGCACGACGGCGGGGTGCAGCCGTTCCAGGTCCTCGTTCGTCGTCACGCCCACCAGCACGTTGCGGCCCTGTCCCAGCAGACCGTCCGTCAGGTTCAGCAGCCGGGACAGCGCCTGGCCGGCGGTGTGCTTCGCCTCGCCGCGGATCAGTTCGTCGCAGTCCTCCAGGAGCAGCAGACGCCACCGGCCCTTCGCCGAGCCGTCGTCCTCACCGATCGCGATGTCCATGAGGTATCCGACGTCGTTGAACAGCCGCTCGGGGTCCAGCACGCAGTCGACCTGGCACCAGTCCCGCCAGGACCGGGCGAGCGTGCGCAGCGCGGAGGTCTTGCCCGTGCCCGGCGGGCCGTGCAGCAGCAGGAGGCGGCCGGAGATGTCGTCGGGGGTGACCTTCATCAGCCGGTCCATGGCATCGGCGACCGGTGCCGTGTAGTTGGGCCGCACCTCGTCCCAGGTGCCCGCCGCGATCTGCCGGGTGGTGCGGTGCGGGCCGCGGCGCGGAGAGACGTACCAGAAGCCCATCGTCACGTTGTCCGGCTGCGGTTCCGGTTCGTCCTGCGCGCCGTCGGTCGCCTCGGACAGGACCTTCTCGGCGAGTTCGGGTGTCGCGGCGGTCACCGTGACGTCGGCGCCACGGTTCCACCGCGAGACGAGGACGGTCCACCCGTCGCCTTCGGCGAGCGTCGCACTGCGGTCGTCGTCCCGGGCCGAGCGCAGCACCTTGGCCGTGGAGGGCAGCAGGGTCGCCCCCGGCTTCACCCGGTCCAGGGAGGAGCTGTGCGAGTGGGGCTGCTCGCCCGTCGCGAAGCGGCCCAGGAACAGCGCGTCCACGACGTCGGACGGTGAATCGCTGTCGTCCACGTTGAGCCGGATCGGCAGGGCGGACTCGGGGTTGGCAGACATGAGGCACATGATCCGGCACGGGGGCGGCCCGCGCACCCGGGTTTCGCGAGCTGCCCGGGGGCTCCGGGCAGTCGCGGGCACCCGGCTGCCGGGCGGTGCCGCCGCTTGGTCCGCGAGCGGGTTTGCCCCTCGGTGCGCCGGATGTCCCTTGCTATATGACGCATCATCAAAAAGGTTTGTTCCACGTACTGTTGAAGCATTTTGGCATGGACACTTCCGAAGCTGCGGTGGGTACTGCTACCACGGAGTAGGCAGAGATCCTGCCCAAGGAGGTTCCATGAAAATGTCCAGACTCGTGGCGTTCTCGTCCTCTCTCCTGCTCGGCACCGTTCTCGCTCTGACCGGTGCGGGCGCCGCCCAGGCCAAGGAATCCGCGGCCGTCGACTACGTGGCCCTGGGTGACTCGTACTCCTCGGGAGTGGGGGCGGGCAGCTACGACAGCGCGAGCGGTGACTGCAAGCGCAGCACCCGCGCCTATCCGGCTCTCTGGAAGGCGGCCAACAACCCCGCGTCGTTCGCCTTCACCGCCTGTTCGGGAGCCAGGACCGGAGACGTCACGGCCGGTCAGCTCGGTCCGCTCAACTCGGGCACGGACCTCGTCTCGATCTCCATCGGCGGCAACGACGCCGGATTCGCCGATGTCATGACCACCTGCGTCCTGCAGTCCGAGGCCACCTGCCTCAACCGGATCGCCACCGCTCGCGCGTACGTCGACTCGACCCTCCCCGGCAAGCTGGACGCCGTCTACTCGGCCATCAGCGCCAAGGCGCCCTCCGCCCACGTCGTCGTCCTCGGCTATCCCCGCTTCTACAAGCTCGGCGGCAGTTGCATCGCCGGCCTGAGCGAGGCGGAGCGCTCCGCCATCAACAGCGCCTCCGACTATCTCAACGCCGCCACCGCCAAACGTGCCGCCGACCACGGCTTCACCTTCGGTGACGTCTCCTCCACCTTCACCGGGCACGAGATCTGCTCGGGCAGCGCATGGCTGCACAGTGTGAACTGGCTCAACATCGGCGAGTCCTACCACCCCACCGCGGCAGGGCAGTCGGGCGGCTATCTCCCCGTCCTCAACGCGAAGGACTGATCAGCGCCCTGCCGCACCTCGCCCTACGCGTCCAGCCCGGGGAGGGGCTCCGCTCTCGGGGCCCCTCCCCGGGTGTCTTTCGCATGGAGGCCGTCCGCGTCCCGCGGGGGTGCGGGCGGCCCGGCCTCGGCGCCGGGCGCGCCCGGGCGGCGCACGGAAGCGGGCGAGCGCGAAGGGGCCGGTCGAAGCTCTCGGAGCACGCCCGGCGTACGCTGGGGCACGGGGATCCGGCCGGCCGGCCGGGAACCCGGGCGCGGCAGGTGGGGAAGCCCGCCGGGCCGCCGTCCGACGGAAAGCGGCGCACAGCCGCCGGGCCGGCCCAACCCGCGCCGCGTCCGCCGTGGTTGCGGTAACGGCCCGTCAACACCCGTACACGGGTGTGCAATCCTCCGGCCGGGATACACGAGTGTCGTCGCGGGACGATAGGGTTAACCTGCCCGGGCCGGGTGCCCTCGTACGGGTGGGGAGTGACATGGAACAGATAACGATGCGCAGCAGGCCGCGTGTGCCTGCCATCACATGCGGGAGCGGTGCGACCAGTTCGCGCCTCGACCGCCATCTCGCAGTGCTGGGCGGCCCCGCCGTCCCGCAGCGGGAGTCCGCGGAGGCGACGCTGCTGATGCTCGAGCTCACCTCGCGCGACGCGGCGCACACCCGCAGGAGTAGGAGCGCGCGCGTCTCGCTCTTCGCCCCGCTGCGGCGACTGCGGCGTTCGCTCTTCGGCAGCCGCCGCTGACCGACGGCTGTCACGAACGGTCCGGCCCCCCGCTCGGGGCCGCGTCCACGATCACTCCGTCCCGGCGCAGTGCTGCTGTCTGCCCGTCCGTCATCCCCAGGGCCCGCAGCGTTGCGTCGGTGTGTTCCCCCAGCGCCGGTACGGCACCCATCGGCGCCGGCGCTCCGCCCGGCAGCGTGATCGGGGGAATCAGGGCCCGCAGCGCGCCGACAGGCGTGTCCACCTCCCGCCACCGGTCCCGCGCCGCCAGCTGAGGATGGGCGGCCACGTCCGCGACACCGTTCAGCCGGGCGCAGGCGATACCCGCCGCGTCCAGCCTCGCCAGCGCCTCCTCGCACGCCAGCCCCGCGAGGACGCCGCCCACGACCGCGTCCGTCCGCTCCCGGTTCGCCGTCCGCGCGGTGTTCGTCGCGAAGTCCGGATCGTCGGCCAGACCGGGCCGCTCCAGCACCTGCTCGGCGAGCCTGCGCCACTCCCGGTCGTTCTGCACGGAGAGCAGCAGTCGCTCGCCGTCGGCGGTGGTGTACGCGTCGTACGGTGCGATCACCGCATGCGCGAGCCCCGTGCGGGCCGGGGCCGGTCCACCGTGCATCCCGTGGTGCAGGGGATGGCCCATCCACTCGGCCAGCGAGTCCAGCATGGAGACCTCCACCGGGCCCCCGCGTCCGGTCGTGGCGCGCCTCAGCAGGGCGGCGAGCACACCGGAGAACGCGTACATGCCCGCCGCGATGTCCGCGGCGGGCACCCCCGCCTTGACGGGACGCTCCGGCGTCCCGGTCACGGACACCAGCCCCGCCTCGCACTGGACGAGCATGTCGTAGGCCCGTCGGTGCGCGTACGGCCCCCCGGCGCCGTAGCCGGAGACGTCGACCGCCACCAGCCGGGGGTGAGCGGCGCACAGCGAGGCCGCGTCCAGGCCGAGCCGAGCGGCCGCCCCCTGCGCCAGGTTCTGCACGAACACGTCGGCGCGGGCGATCAGCCGGAGCACGACGTCCAGGCCGCGCGGGTCCTTGAGGTCGACGGCGACGGACTCCTTGCCCCGGTTGCACCAGACGAAGTGGGAGGCGAGCCCGCGCGCCGCCGTGTCGTAACCGCGCGCGAAGTCGCCGCCGTCCGGACGCTCGATCTTGATGACGCGCGCGCCGAGGTCCGCGAGCTGACGGGTCGCGAAGGGGGCGGCGACGGCCTGCTCGACGGCCACCACGGTGATGCCGTCCAGGGGGAGTGGCTGTGTGCTGCTCATGGGCAGCGTGCTTACCCTGCGCGCGGCGGTCCTGTCACCCCGGCCACGCGGACGCCGGGCCGGCTTCCCCTCACAGCAGGGCGAACTGGCCCTCGGGACCCTCTTCCCGGTGACCCAGGACGGACGCGGGCCGGCGGGACGCGGCGGGGACGGGAACGATCCCGGCCGCGCGCAGTCCGTCCCGGGTGAGGCCGGCCAGCCCCGCGATGCGCTGCCGCAGCGACTCCTGCCGGGGCCGCGCCTCGGCGAGCAGTGCCAGCACGGTGATCAGTTCCAGCAGTTCCGACGTGCGCTCCCGCGGCCATTCGCGCGGGCCGAGCGCGGCCAGCCCCTCGGACCCCGGCCGCGCGGCGCGGCGCTCGAACCAGAGGTCCAGCACGCGTACTCCGTTGACGCGGTAGTCCCAAGCCCCGGCGGGCACGGGTGAGATACGCCCGTCGCCGACGGCGAGCGTCCCGTCCCCGGCGTCGTACGCCAGGGCGTCCGGCAGGGCCGGTACCGCGGCGCGTACGTACGGCCGCCGTCCGCCCGGCAGCCGGGGCCGTTCCCCGCCGCGCGCCCCGCGCAGGTGCACCCGCAGCAGTTCCCGGCCGAGCTCCACGCCCTCGGCCCACAGAGCGGCCTCGGCGGGCAGCGGGACGAGCGGCCCGGCGGGTGACGGCGTCGCCGTGGCGAGCGTCCAGGCCAGCACGCACTCCGCGGTGACCCGGGTCCCGTAGCGGGCCTCCAGCAGGGCGGCCAGACCCGGCGTCAGATTGGGCTCCGAGCCGCCGGGCCTCCGGTAGAGGGGGCGTATCCGCCCGGGGCGCCCCGCGGGGGAGTGCCCGTCGGGCAGCAGGGCGGTCGCGGACAGCGCGGGCCCGGTGTCCTGGGGGACGTAACCGTGCTCCACGGCGAAGAGCTGATGCGCGTCGGCGACGCGCCACAGTTCGGGGCGGGCGGCGTCGATCAGGCGGTGGTCGGGGATCATCCACTGCTCGTCGAAGGGGCCGTGCAGGACGCGCACGGGTTCCGGACAGGGCCCGGGCTCCCTGGCGAACGCCCGCGTGCCGGTGTGCCGGCCCGGCAGCGCAGCCGCCGGCGTGTGCGGGGTACGGGACCGGGTGGACCCGAACAACTCCTCCTGCTCGGCACCTTCGGCCCCCGCAAGGAGATCCCACCGGGCCCGGAGCGAGGCCGCGTCCGGGGCCGTCACCCAGGGGCGCCCCGTGCGCAGGGGCCGCACCGACCAGGGCATGAGGTCGTCCAGCAACGGGGGCCCGTCGCCCCCGCCGGTATCGACGGCCACCCGTGCTGCCACCGTGTCGTCCTTCCCCGTGACCCCGTGCCGCCCCTTCGCGGTGGCCCCTTCCCGCCGCCCCCGGCATCGTAACGACCGGCGGCCACGGGCCGTCAGTGCGCGTCGACCGTCACGGAGAAGGAGAAGCGGTCGCCCCGGTAGCGGATGCGCGCCACGTCCACCACGGTGCCCTCCTCGTCGTACGTCACGCCCGTGTAGTGCAGGATCGGGCTGAGCAGCGGCACCTGCAGCAGCTCCGCCGTCTCGGGGTCGGCGAGGCGGGCCTCGACGGTGTCGGTGATCCGGGAGATCCGCACGCCGACGGCGTCGCGCAGGACCTTGGTCATCGGCCACCGTTCGAGATCCGCCACGTCGAGCCCCGCCGCGATCTCGGGCCGTACCGCGTTCTCCGCCCAGTTGGTGGGCTCACCGGTGACGTCGTCGCAGCGCAGCCGCCGGTAGCTCGCCACCTCAGCGCAGCCGGGGAAGAACTCGGCCAGGTCACCGGGCACGGGCGTCCGGCCGTGGCCGAGCACGGTCGTGCGCTCGCCCGACTGCTGCGCGACGATCGCGTCGATGGAACCCATCAGCTGGACCGGCGAGACCCGCCGGGCGCGCGGCTCGATGAACGTGCCGCGCCGCCGGTGCCTGCTGATGAGCCCCTCGCTCTCCAGCTCCTTGAGGGCCTGGCGCATCGTGAGAACGCTGACCCCGTAGTGCACCGCCAGCTGTTCCTCGGTGGGCAGCCGGGTCGAGGCGTCCTGAGGGCGCCCCAGTATGGACGCCCTCAGGGACTGCGAGACCTGGTACCAGAGGGGCAGCTTCCGGTTCAGCACCAGGGAGTCGGGGGCGAAGCCGGGGGTACGAGGCAGTTCGTTGACCTGATTCATCCGGTTCACCTGGGCTCTCTGCGCGGTCGCCGGCCGTCGGATCACGGCCGGAAGTTGCTGCTCAGACCCTGCCACACGTCGTCGTACCCACGCTGAAGGTGTCCAGCTCCGGCGGCCTGCGCGGTCGCCGTGACCGGCCAGCGCGTCTCGAACATGAACGCCAGGCCGTCGTCGATCCGCTGCGGCTTCAGCTCCGCCGCGCTCGCCCGGTCGAAGGTCTCACGGTCCGGGCCGTGCGCAGACATCATGTTGTGCAGCGATCCGCCGCCCGGCACGAACCCGCCCGCCTTGGCGTCGTACGCACCCTCGATGAGGCCCATGTACTCGCTCATCACGTTGCGGTGGAAGTACGGCGGCCGGAAGGTGTCCTCACCGACGAGCCAGCGCGGGGCGAACACCACGAAGTCGACGCCGGCCAGCCCGGGGGTGTCGGACGGCGAGGTCAGCACGGTGAAGATGGACGGGTCGGGGTGGTCGTAGCTGATGGTGCCGATGACGTTGAAGCGCCGCAGGTCGTAGACGTACGGCGTGTGGTTGCCGTGCCAGGCGACGACGTCGAGGGGCGAGTGGCCGTACGTCGCCGACCAGAGGTTGCCGCAGAACTTGTTGACCACCTCGACCGGGCCCTCGCGGTCCTCGAACGCGGCGAGCGGCGCCAGGAAGTCGCGTGTGTTCGCCAGGCCGTTGGCGCCGATGGGGCCGAGGTCGGGCAGGACGAACGGCTGCCCGTAGTTCTCGCAGACGTACCCCCGCGCGGCGGGGTCCAGCAGTTCGACGCGGAAGCGGACGCCGCGCGGGATCAGCGCCACGTGGCCCGGCTCGGCGCGCAGCAGGCCCAGTTCGGTGCGCAGCAGCAGCCCGCCCCGCTCGGGGACGATCAGGAGCTCCCCGTCGGAGTCGCTGAACACCCGGTCGGTCATGGAGGCGTTCGCGCTGTACAGGTGGACGGCCATGCCGGAGCGCTGCGCGGCGTCGCCGTTGCCGCCCAGCGTCCACAGTCCGGCGAGGAAGTCCGTGCCGGGCGCCGGGTCGGGCAGCGGGTCCCACCGCAGCCGGTTGGGGTCGGGGACCGTCTCGGTGAAGGGGGCGGTGCGCAGGGCGCCGTTGTCGACGCGGGTGAACGCGGGATGCGCGGCCGAGGGGCGGATCCGGTAGAGCCAGGAACGGCGGTTGCGGGCCCGGGGTTCGGTGAAGGCCGATCCGCTGAGCTGCTCCGCGTACAGTCCGAGGGGCGCGCGCTGCGGGGAGTTCTGGCCGTGTGGCAGGGCTCCCGGCACGGCCTCCGAGCTGTGCTCGTTGCCGAACCCGGAGGTGTAGCCGAGGCCGTCCGCCGTCTTTCTCGCCTGCTCGATGCCGCTCACCATGCGCTCCCGTGGGTAAGGGACCGCGTGGATCCCCCCGGAGGATCCCCTGACGAAGAATCCTATGGATCACCGTAGGAATCGAAAGGCCGCCCGTCAACGGCATACCGGCATCATGGGGACCGTGTCCCGTGCTCATTCGAACCTCCGACGCGTCCCCGTGCAGCAGCGCAGCGCCGACCGTCTCGCCCGGATCCTCGACGCCGGCGCCGAACTCCTCGACGTCGGCGGCTACGAGCAGCTGTCCACCCGGGCCGTCGCCGACCGCGCCGGGGTGCCCATCGGCTCCGTCTACCGCTTCTTCCCCAACAAGAGAGCACTCGTCGACGCCCTGGCCGAACGCAATCTCCAGGTCTACGCCGAACGCGTCACCGGCAGACTCGCGGAGATCCCGCAGCGGGAGTGGCGCGCGGCCATCGACGCGGTGCTCGACGAGTACCTGGCGATGAAGCGCTCCGTGCCCGGATTCGCCCTGGTGGACTTCGGGCTCCCCGCGCCCGTCACCGGTCCGCTCGACGACGTGAACCGGCTCGTGGCGGCCCGCCTCGCGGAACTGCTCTCCGGGCACCTCGGGCGGGGGTGCGAGGGTGCCGCCGACGACCCCGGACTGCTCCGCACGGTCCTGGTCTGCGTGCAGGCCGCCGACGCGCTGCTCCAGCTCGCCTTCCGGGCCGACCCGGAGGGCGACCCGGACCTGATAGGGGAGACCCGGGTCCTGCTCCAGGCCTACCTCGCCGGAGTGCTCGGCTGAGGGCGGTCCGGCGGGCCCGTCCGCGGGCTGCCGCCGTCCAGGGGCAGCCCGCGCGGCAGCGGCGGCGGCCCTCGACCGGTGGTGCGGGAGCCTTGGCGCAGGGGCGGCCCGGCCGGCCCCCGTAACCGGTGGTGCGAACACCTCGCCACCATCCGTACCGGTCGGTATGCTCGGTCCCGCCGGGAACCCGCGCCCGCCGTGCGCGCCGTGGGACGCCGGACGACGCCCGCGTGCCACCGCCGCCGCCCCGGGGAGGGCCCATGTCCCACGAATCCCGCACCGCCCTGCGTGTCTGCCCGCTCTGCGAAGCCACCTGCGGACTCACCCTCACCATCGAGGGGACGACCGTCACCGGGGCCCGAGGTGACCGGGACGACGTCTTCAGCCAGGGCTTCATCTGCCCCAAGGGCGCGTCCTTCGGCGGCCTCGACGCGGACCCCGACCGGCTGCGCGCCCCGCTCGTCCGCACGGACGGCGTCCTGCGCGAGGCGACCTGGCACGAGGCCTTCGACCTCATCGCCGAGAAGATCCCCGCCCTGGTCGAGGAGCACGGCAAGCAGGCGGTCGGGGTCTTCCTCGGCAACCCCAACGTCCACACGATGGCGGGCGCGCTCTATCCGCCGCTGCTGCTCGCCGCGCTCGGCACCCGCAACGTGTTCACCGCGAGCACCCTGGACCAGATGCCCAAACACGTCTCCAGCGGACTGCTCTTCGGCGACGCCCAGGCCATCCCCGTACCCGACCTCGACCGCACCGCGCACCTGCTGCTGATCGGCGCCAACCCCCTGGAGTCCAACGGCAGCCTGTGCACGGCCGCCGACTTCCCCGGCAAGCTCAAGGCGCTGCGCAGGCGCGGCGGCACCCTCACCGTCATCGACCCCCGCCGCACCCGCACCGCCCGGCTGGCCGACCGGCACGCCGCCATCCGGCCCGGCACCGACGCCCTCCTGCTCGCCGCGCTCACCCAGGTCCTCCTGGAGGAGAAGCTGGCCGACCCGGGAGCACTCGCGGGACACCTCGACGGCTACGACGAACTCGCCGAGGCCATCGCCGACTTCACCCCCGAGGCGGTTTCCGGGGCGTGCGACCTGGAACCGGACACCATCCGTGCCATCGCCCGCGAACTCGCCGCGGCCCCCGCCGCCGCCGTCTACGGGCGCATCGGCAGCTGCACCGTGGAACACGGGACGCTGGCCAGCTGGCTCGTCGACGTACTCAACATCCTCACCGGCAACCTCGACCGGCCGGGCGGCGCGCTCTTCCCGCTCTCCGCCACCGGACGCGCGCCCCGCGCCGCCGCCCCCGGCAAGGGCTTCGCCCTCGGGCGCTGGAGGAGCCGGGTCTCGGGACACCCCGAGGCCAAGGGCGAACTCCCCGTCGCCGCGCTGGCCGAGGAGATCGAGACCCCGGGGGAGGGGCGGATCCGGGCCCTGATCGTCATCGCCGGCAACCCGGTGCTGTCCGCACCCGACGGCGACCGGCTGGACCGGGCGATCACCGACGGCGTCGACTTCATGGTCAGCGTCGACCCGTACCTCAACGAAACCGCGCGCCACGCCGACGTCGTGCTGCCCCCGCCGCCGCCCTCGCAGAGCGCCCACTTCGACTTCGCGTTCAACTCCCTCGCCGTGCGCAACCAGGTCCGCTACAGCCGCCCGGCCGTCCCCCTGGAGGAGGACCGGATGGCCGAGAGCGAGATCCTCGCCCGGCTGGTCCTCGCCGTCGGCGGCATGCACGGGGCGCCCCCCGAGGCCGTCGACGACCTCGCCGTGTCCACCGCGCTCGCGAGGGCCGGAGCCCCCGAGTCCCTGGCGGCGGACCTGACCGGCACCACGGGCGCCGAGCGGCGCCTCGACCTGATGCTGCGCCTCGGCCCCTACGCCCTGACGCTGGAACAGGTCCTCGCCCAGCCGCACGGCATCGACCTCGGCCCGCTGAAGCCGCGCGTCCCCGAGGTGCTCAGGACCCGCAGCGGCCGCATCGAACTCTTCCCGGCACCGATCGCCGCCGACCTGCCCCGACTGCGCGCGTCGCTCGGTGCGCGGCCCGACGGGCTCGTCCTGGTCGGCCGGCGCCACCTGCGGTCCAACAACAGCTGGATGCACAACGTCGCAGCCCTGCAAGGGGGTTCGAACATCTGCACCCTGCAGATCCACCCCGAGGACGCGGCCCGGATCGGGCTCGCCGACGGCGACACCGTCCGGATCGCCGCGGCCGGCGGGGAGGTCGAGGCCCCCGCCGAGATCACCGACTCGGTCCGGACCGGGGTCGTGAGCCTTCCGCACGGCTGGGGCCACAGCCGCCCGGGCACGCGCATGGCGGTCGCGGGAGCGCGGCCCGGTGTCAACGTGAACCAGCTCCTGGACGGCACGCTGCTGGACCCCTTGTCCGGCACCTCGGTGCTCAACGCCGTCCCGGTCTCCGTCACACCACGTCGCTGACCTGGGGTTCTGCTCATATTGCTCACGCGCCGACATCTTGTCGACGCCGTTTCGGGGCCCCTAACGTCATCCGGACCGCCGGCACCGGCGGGAGTTCGATGGTGAACGTGAGGCAGCCCCTATGTTGACAATCCTCGGCTTCGCCATGATCGCGACCTTCCTGGTCCTGATCATGACGAAGAAGATGTCGCCGATCGCGGCGCTCGTCCTGATCCCCGCCCTGTTCTGCGTGGCCGTCGGGCAGGGCGCGAAGCTCGGTGACTACGTCATCGACGGGGTCGGCACCCTCGCGCCGACCGCGGCGATGCTGATGTTCGCCATCGTCTACTTCGGCGTGATGATCGACGTCGGCCTGTTCGACCCCGTCGTGCGCGCCATCCTGCGCTTCTGCAAGGCGGACCCGATGCGGATCGTCGTCGGTACGGCGCTGCTGGCCGCCGTCGTCTCGCTGGACGGCGACGGGTCCACCACCTTCATGATCACGGTCTCGGCGATGTACCCGCTCTACAAGCGGCTGAAGATGAGCCTGGTCGTGATGACCGGCGTCGCCGCAACCGCGAACGGGGTCATGAACACCCTGCCCTGGGGCGGCCCCACCGCCCGGGCGGCCACCGCGCTCAAGGTGGACGCCGCCGACATCTTCGTCCCCATGATCCCGGCCCTCGCCGTCGGCCTCCTCGCCGTCGTCCTGCTGGCCTGCGTGCTCGGCCGCCGCGAACGCAGGCGGCTCGGCACCCTCAGCCTCGACGAGGTGCGCGTCGGTGAGCCCGAGACCGTCCTCGCCGGTGCCGGTGCCGGTGACCGGCTCACGAAGAGCGGTACCGTCCCCGAGCGCGCCGGGGGCACGGGAGGCACCGGTGACGCCCCGGGCACCGACGGCGGCACACGGGGTGCGGACGGCGCCGAAGGCGGCCCCGGGCACGAGGAGTTCCAGGGCCTCGACCCCCGCAGGCCCACCCTGCGGCCCAGGCTCTACTGGTTCAACGCGGGTCTCACGGTGGCCCTGCTGACCGCGATGATCATGGAGCTCATGCCGATCCCGGTGCTCTTCCTCCTCGGTGCGGCTCTCGCCCTCACGGTCAACTTCCCGCACATGCCCGACCAGCGGGCACGGATCGCCGCGCACGCCGACAACGTCCTCAACGTCTCCGGCATGGTCTTCGCCGCGGCCGTCTTCACCGGCGTGCTCACCGGCACCGGCATGGTCGACCACATGGCGGACTGGCTCGTGGGCGCGATCCCCGAGGCGATGGGCCCGCACATGGCCCTCGTCACCGGCCTGCTGAGCCTTCCGCTCACCTACTTCATGTCGAACGACGGCTTCTACTTCGGGGTCCTGCCCGTGCTCGCCGAGGCCGGCGCCTCCCACGGCGTCTCCTCCCTGGAGATCGCCCGCGCGTCCATCGTGGGGCAGCCGCTGCACATGTCGTCCCCCCTCGTCCCCGCCGTCTTCGTCCTGGTCGGCATGGCCAGGGTCGAGTTCGGCGACCACACCCGCTTCACCGTCAAATGGGCCGTGCTGACCTCGCTCGTCGTCCTCGGCGCGGGAATCCTCTTCGGAATCATCTGATGCCCGGCGAACCACGGCCCGGCAGGGGATGGCTGCTCCGCCTCGTCATCGCCTTCGCCTTCGCGCAGGGGGCGGTGTCGATGGCGCGGCCCGCCGTCTCCTACCGGGCCCTCTCGCTCGGCGCCGACGAACGCGCCGTCGGCGTCATCGCCGGTGTGTACGCGCTGCTGCCGCTCTTCGCCGCCGTACCCATCGGGCGGCGGACCGACCACGGCCGCTGCGCACCCCTGCTGCCCCTCGGCGTCGTCCTGATCGGCGGCGGCTGCGCCCTCAGCGGCACCTCGGGCTCGCTCCCGGCCCTGGCCGCCTGGAGCGGCGTAATGGGCCTCGGTCACCTCTGCTTCGTCATCGGCGCCCAGTCGCTCGTCGCCCGGCAGTCGGCTCCGGCCGAACAGGACCGCAATTTCGGTCACTTCACCATCGGCGCCTCCCTGGGGCAGCTCATCGGGCCGATCGCGGCCGGCTACATGATCTCCGAGCGGGACGGGGCCATGGCCCGCACGAGCACCCTCGCGCTGCTCGTCTCGGCGGCCGTGGCCGCGGTCTCCTTCACCTCGCTCTGGCGCATCGAGCATGCGCGGTCCGCCCTTTCGCCCCCGCGCGCGACCGTGAAGGTGCCGGTCGGCGGCATCCTGCGGAGCAGGGGGGTCCCGGCCGGCATCTTCATCAGCCTCGCCGTGCTGAGCACCACTGACATCCTCACCGCCTACCTGCCGGTCGTCGGCGAGGACCGCGGGATCGCGCCCGCCGCCGTGGGCCTGCTCCTCAGTCTGCGGGCCGCCGCGACCATCGCCTGCAGACTGGTCATGACGCCGATGCTGCGCCTGGTCGGCCGCGCCGTCCTGCTCTCCGCGACCTGCCTGGCCGGCGGACTCCTCTGCGCCGCCGTCGCGCTGCCCGTCCCCGTGTGGGCGCTCGCCGTCATGCTCGGCGCCCTGGGCTTCTGCCTCGGCGTCGGCCAGCCGCTGTCCATGACCACGGTCGTCCAGGCGGCTCCCGCGGCGGCCCGTTCCACCGCGCTCGCGCTCCGGCTGACCGGCAACCGGCTGGGCCAGGTCGCCGCCCCCGCGTCGGCCGGACTGATGGCCGGACTCGCGGGCACCGGCGCGCCGTTCGTGATGCTGGGTGCCCTGCTCGTCGCGGCCGCGGGACTCGGTCTGCGCAGTGGCGGGGCCGGGAACCCGCCCGGCCCCGTGGCGCCCGCCCCGGGCGAGCGCGCCCGGGCCGGGCGGAACCCCGGCTGACGCCCTGACCGCCGTCCACATCCGTGGCGGCGCGGCGCGCAGGTCCCGGGACGTCCGCTGCGGGCCGTGCGACGGTGGGCCCGTCGCACGTGACCTGTGTCTCCGGCCGTTCCCTGGCGCCGAAAAACTAACAGCGCTAGTTTGGGGCCGGGACGGCATCCGTCCGTATGACGCACGGCTTCGGCGGCAGGCACAGCGAGCCCGGGAGGGGCAGCCATGAAGGCGCATGACGGGATGTACATCGGCGGGGAGTGGCGGCCCGCCGCAGGAGGGGACACGATCGCGGTCGTGAACCCGGCGGACGAGCAGGTCGTCGGACACGTCCCGGCGGGCACCGCCGAGGACGTCGACGCCGCGGTACGCGCCGCCCGCGCTGCTTTCCCCGGCTGGGCCGCCACCCCGCCCGCCGAGCGCGCCGCCCGGCTCACGGCCCTGCGGGACGCGCTCGCGGCCCGCACCGACGAGATCGCCGAGACCGTCACCTCCGAACTCGGCTCACCGCTTCCGCTCTCCCGGGCGGTGCACGCGGGCGTACCGGTGCTCGTGGCGGGTTCGTACGCCGAACTGGCCGCCTCCCACGCCTTCGAGGAGAAGCTGGGAAACTCCACCGTCCTGCTGGAGCCCGTAGGCGTCGTCGGCGCGATCACACCCTGGAACTACCCGCTGCACCAGATCGTCGCCAAGGTGGCCCCCGCGCTCGCCGCCGGCTGCACCGTCGTCCTGAAGCCCGCCGAGGACACCCCGCTCACGGCGCAGCTCTTCGCCGAGGTGACCCAGGAGGCCGGCCTGCCCGCCGGTGTCTTCAACCTGGTCACCGGGACCGGAGCCGTCGCGGGCCAGGCTCTCGCCGGACACGAGGGCGTCGACCTCGTGTCGTTCACCGGGTCCACCGCGGTCGGCAGGCAGATCGGAGCCACCGCGGGAGCCGCCGTGAAGCGCGTCGCCCTGGAGCTCGGAGGCAAGTCCGCCAACGTGATCCTGCCGGGCGCCGACCTCGCCAAGGCCGTCAACGTGGGCGTCGCCAACGTGATGTCCAACTCCGGGCAGACGTGCAGCGCCTGGACCCGGATGCTGGTCGACGCCGAGCGTTACGAGGAGGCCGTGGCACTCGCAGCGGCGGCCGTCGCCAAGTACGTCCCCGGTGAGCGCGTCGGCCCCGTCGTCAACGCCACGCAGCAGGCCAGGGTGCGGGGTTACATCGAGAAGGGCATCGAGGAGGGGGCCCGCCTGGTCGCGGGAGGCCCCGAGGCGCCCAGGGAGCGGGGCTACTACGTCAGTCCCACCGTCTTCGCCGACGTCACCCCGGACATGGTCATCGCGCAGGAGGAGATCTTCGGCCCGGTGCTCTCCATCCTGCGGTACGAGGACGTGGACGACGCCCTGCGGATCGCCAACGACACCGTGTACGGGCTGGCCGGGGCCGTCTGGGCGGCCGACGACGACGAGGCCGTGGCCTTCGCCCGGCGCATGGACACCGGGCAGGTCGACATCAACGGCGGACGCTTCAACCCCCTCGCCCCCTTCGGCGGGTACAAGCAGTCGGGTGTGGGACGCGAACTGGGCCCGCACGGCCTCTCCGAGTACCTCCAGACCAAGTCCCTCCAGTTCTGAGTCCCACGCCGATCCGCCGAGGAGTCCATTCGTGGTCCGCGCCGCCGTACTGCCCGCCGTCGGTTCTCCCCTGGAGATCACCGACATCGAACTCCCGGAGCCCGGCCCCGGCCAGGTGAGCGTCCGGCTCACCGCCGCCGGGGTCTGCCACTCCGACCTCTCCCTGTCCAACGGCACCATGCGGCTGCCGGTCCCCGCGGTCCTGGGCCACGAGGGCGCCGGTACGGTGCTCGCCGTCGGCGAGGGTGTCACCCACGTCGCCGCGGGGGACCCCGTGGTCCTCAACTGGGCGCCGTCCTGCGGGGTGTGCTTCCACTGCGGGATCGGTGAGGTCTGGCTCTGCGCCGACGCGCTGAAGGGCGCGGCCCGCGTCCACGCCCGTACGGCCGACGGAACCGAGCTGCACCCGGGGCTCAACGTCGCCGCGTTCGCCCAGGAGACGGTCGTCGCCGGGAACTGCGTGCTGCCCGCCCCCGCCGGTATCCCGCTCGACGACGCCGCCCTGCTCGGCTGCGCCGTCCTGACCGGATACGGAGCGGTGCACCACTCCGCCCGGGTGCGCGAGGGCGAGAGCGTCGTCGTCTTCGGGATCGGCGGCGTGGGCCTCGCGGTCCTCCAGGCGGCCCGGATCGCCGGGGCGTCCAGGATCATCGCCGTCGACGTGTCACCGGAGAAGGAGGAACTGGCCCGCCGGGCCGGCGCCACCGACTACGTCGTCGCCTCCGACACCACCCCCCGCGCCGTACGCAAGCTCACCGGCGGCCAGGGCGCGGACGTGGCCGTGGAATGCGTCGGACGGCCCGCCACGATCCGGGGGGCCTGGGAGTCGACCCGCAGGGGTGGCCGGACCACGGTCGTCGGCATCGGCGGCAAGGACCAGACGGTCTCGTTCAACGCCCTGGAGATCTTCCACTGGGGCCGCTCGCTGACGGGCTGCGTCTACGGCGACAGCGTCCCCGAGCGCGACCTGCCGGTGCTGGCCGAGCACATCCGCGCGGGCCGGTTCGACCTCTCGATGATGGTCACCGAGCGGATCGCGCTCGAGGACATTCCGGCGGCCTTCGACAACATGGTCGCGGGCAAGGGCGGGCGCGCGCTGGTGGTCTTCTAGCCGGACATGGGGAGGGGCGGGGAGCGGTCGCTCCCCGCCCCTCCCCGCCGGTCGCGGGAGCGGTCCCGCCGGCCGCAGCCCGCCGTCAGCCGCGCGCCGAGCCGACGACCTCGTTCAGCGGCCGGCGCGGCGAGGCCGGGGGCTGCGTCGTCGCGTAGCCCATGCGCAGCACCATCTGCGGACAGCCGTAGTGCGCGGCACCGTCGGACACCTCGGGGCGCAGTTCCGCGTCCTCCAGGGGCTGGTTCGCGAACGAGGCCGCGATGCCGTGTCCGGTGGCCTCCAGCAGGAGCCTCTGCAGCCCCTGGCCCGCGGTGATCCAGGCCGCGGGGTCGTCGTCCGCCGTCTCCAGGACGGCCAGGTCGGGGTGCGGCTCGAAGGACGCGCTCGCGCGCCCGGGGAGGGCGAGGCCCTCGGCCATGTCCCGTACGGGCGGGTCGTCGGGGAGTTCGCGCCGGGGCACGGGGCCGAGGTTCCCGGCGGGGATCGCCGGCGTGTCCGTCCTGGACGAGAGCCGGGCGTCGCGGTCGTCCCGGACCGCCTCGTCCTCGGTCCAGGTCGCGCGGCGTATCGACGTCAGCATCCGCTGGTACTCGGGTTCCGCGTCCAGGAGCCGCAGGGTCGCCCCCTCCCGCCGTGCGGCGTCGTGCAGTCGGGCGAGCACGCCGGCGGGGATCGCCTCGGGCCGGAAGGGGTAACGGTTCGTGCGGCGGCTGCCCACCCAGCGGTACAGCCCGTCCAGCGCCGGGTCGGGTTTCCCGCCGGTGAGGGCGACCCGGGCGACGAGCAGCGGGTCCGCCGCATCGGGCAGCACCGAGACCTCGGAACCGTGGCCCAGGCGCGCGAGGGCGACCCGTGCGTTGAACACCGCCGCCCCGCACGACAGACGCACGTCCCGCGCCGCCGACGCCGTAGGCATGGAGGCCCGGTCCGGGTCCGCGCGCACCTCGAACGCCCCGTCGGCGAAGACGAAGGACCACGGCTGGGTGTTGAACACCGACGGTGCGGCAGCGGCGGCGGCTGCCACGACAAGCTGTTCCGACGTGTTGAGCATGGCGTGGACGGTGTGCTGCATCTCTCGGGGACTCCCTGGGGTTCGGTCGTGCGGGAGGGCGGCCGCCCGCATGGAATGTGACGTACATCCCAGAGTGCGGTGTCGGCGCGGCAGGCGTGAGGGACCTCGGTCACCTGTCGGAAGGACTTACGTCCCATCCGTCCGGTCCGCGGGTCCGGTCCGCCGCCACCTGCTCGGCCGTGGTCCTCACGGCCGGTCCGCCGCCACCTGCTCCGCCTCCGCGGCCGGGGCTTTCACCGCCACCTCCCGGCCGCCGGACGTGCCGCCCCGCCGCCCACGGGTCCGTGAGACCGCCACCCCTGCCAGGCACAGCAGCCCGCCCCCGACGGTGAGCAGCGCGGGCACCTCGTCGAGCAGGACCCACGACATCAGCACCACCAGGGCGGGTACCGCGTAGGTGGTCGCGCCCATCCGGCCCGCGGTGGTCCTCGCCAGTGCGTACGCCCACGTCGTGAAGGCCAGCGCGGTGGGGAACACGCCGAGGTAGACCATGTTCAGGGTGGCCGACAACGGGGCGTGCGCCGCCTCGGAGGCGAGCACGCCGCTGAACGGCAGGCAGGCGGCCGTACCGATCAGGCAGCCGAACGTGGTGATCTGCAAAGGCGATCCGTGCCGCAGCGCGGGCTTCTGGATGACCACCCCGCCCGCGTACGACAGCGCGGCCAGCAGGCACAGGAGCACTCCCAGCACCGAGGAACCGCCGTGGCCCGACATCGACAGGCCGACGACGACGGCCCCCGCGAACGAGACGCCCATGCCCGCCAGGAGCCGGCGCGGCAGGCTCTCCCCGAGGAGCCTGGCGCCCAGCAGGGCCATCAGGATCGGCCCGATGTTCACGATCATGGCCGCCGTACCGGCGTCGACCTGCTGCTCACCCCAGTTGAGCACCACCATGTAAAGCCCGAACCACAGCAGTCCGGATCCGATGATGCCGGGCCATGCCGCCCGCGACGGCAGACCCTCGCGGCGCAGCAGGAGGATCGCGCCGAGGGTCAGCGAGCCGGCGAGCAGCCGGCCCAGGGCGAGCGCCCCGGGGGAGTACGCCTCGCCGGCGCTGCGGATGGAGACGAAGGCGGAGGCCCAGAGGAGCACCGTGGTGCAGGCGGCGGCCGGGGCGCGCCAGTCGCGTCCGGGTGAGGAGGTCACAGGTGGTGGTGTCGACGTCATGACGACGACCGTAGGGCCGTCGGGCTCCGGCGCCCACCGAATTGCCGGGGAGCGTCAAACGACGCCGTTCCGGGGCCGGGGTGCCGGGCCCCGTGCTTCCCGCCCCGGGCGAGCCGCCCACGCGGCCCGGTCGTTCCGTACGGCGTCGAGGGTGCGTCAGGAACCGTTGGGCGACGGCCGGACCGCACGGCCGGCCGCCGCCTGCTCGTACTGCAGTTCCAGGCCGTCGAGCAGGGCGCGCAACCCGGTCTCGAACGCGCCCTCGTCGACCTGCTGACGGCGGTCGGCCAGCAGGTGGGCCTGGCCGAGGTGGGGGTAGTCGGCGGGGTCGTACGCGGTCTCGTCGTCGACGAATCCGCGCGCGAAGGAGCCGAGCGCCGAGCCGGTGATGAAGTAGCGCATCAGCGCGCCGATGTAGGTGGCCTGCGCGGGCGGCCAGCCGGCCCGGACCATGGCGCCGAAGACCGCGTCGGCGACCCGCAGGCCGGCCGGGCGGCGGCCCGGGCCCTGGGCGAGCACCGGGACGATGTGCGGGTGCGCGGCGAGCGCGGCCCGGTAGGAGACGGCCCAGTCGTGCAGGGCGGCGGGCCAGTCGCGCGGGTCGGACTCCACGAACATCGACAGGTCGACCTGGGCCGAGACGGCGTCGGCGACCGCGTCGAGGATCTCGTCCTTGTTCCGGAAGTGGTTGTAGAGCGAGGGCCCGCTGACCCCGAGTTCCGCGGCGAGGCGCCGGGTCGAGACCGCGCCGAGCCCTTCGGCGTCCACGAGCGCGCCCGCCGCCTCGACGATGAGGTCTCTGTTCAGGAGGGGCTTGCGCGGTCGGGCCATGCGGCACATAGTAGGGCCAGCCAATCAAAAACTAGCAGTGCTAATTAAAAGTGGGGTGCCGCAGGATGAACCTGGAGCTGAGCGAGGAGCAGGAAGCCGTCCGGCGGCTCGCCGAGGACTTCGTCGCACGGGAGATCACCCCGCACGTCGTCGAGTGGGACCGTGCCGAGAGTGTCGACAAGTCGATCGTGAAGAAGCTCGGCGCCCTGGGCTTCCTGGGACTGACCGTTCCCGAGGAGTACGGCGGCTCCGGCGGAGACCACCTCGCGTACTGCCTGGTCACCGAAGAGCTCGGGCGCGGGGACTCGTCCGTGCGCGGCATCGTGTCCGTGTCGCTCGGGCTCGTCGCCAAGACGATCGCGTCCTGGGGGAGCGAGGAGCAGAAGCGGCAGTGGCTGCCACGGCTCACCTCGGGCGATGCCGTGGGCTGCTTCGGTCTCACCGAACCGGGCACGGGGTCCGACGCGGGCAACCTCACCGCCCGCGCCGTGCGCGACGGCGACGAGTACGTCGTCGACGGCGGCAAGATGTTCATCACCAACGGCACCTGGGCCGACGTGGTCCTGCTCTTCGCCCGCACCGGTGACGTCCCGGGGCACCGGGGGATCTCCGCGTTCCTGGTGCCAGCCGACTCCCCGGGCCTGACCCGGCACACGGTGCACGGCAAACTCGGGCTGCGCGGCCAGGCCACCGCCGAACTGGTGCTCGAAGGCGTCCGCGTCCCCGCCTCGGCCATGCTGGGCCCCGAGGGGAAGGGCTTCTCCGTCGCCATGTCCGCCCTGGCCAAGGGGCGGATGTCGGTCGCGGCCGGCTGCGTCGGGATCGCCCAGGCGGCACTGGACGCGGCGGTGCGCTACGCGGGCGAGCGCGAGCAGTTCGGCAAGCCCATCGCGAGCTACCAGCTGGTCCAGGAGCTCATCAGCGACATCTCCGTGGACGTCGACGCCGCCCGCATGCTGACCTGGCGCGTGGCCGACCTCGTCGACCGGGGGCAGGACTTCGCCACCGCGGCGTCGACGGCCAAGCTCTTCGCCTCCGAGGCCGCGGTGCGCGCCGCCAACAACGCCCTCCAGGTCTTCGGGGGCTACGGCTACATCGACGAGTACCCCGTCGGCAAGCTGGTCAGGGACGCCCGCGTGATGACCCTGTACGAGGGCACCAGTCAGATCCAGAAGCTCATCATCGGCCGCGCCCTGACGGGCGTCTCCGCCTTCTGAGCACGGCCGCGCCCGGACCCGGCCCCGCCATCCGTTGAGTACCCACTGAGTACGCCGACGGATGCCGGGGTCGGGCGGCGCGGCGGATGCTGTGCCACATGAGTGAGACAACATCGGTCAAGCAGCAGAACACCGCCGCCTTCTACGGCCAGGCCGTCCTCTCCTTCGGCGTGGCGGCGGGAGCCGTGGCCCTCGGCATCTTCTTCCTCGACGCCGGCGCCTGGGTGCGGGCCTTCCTCGCCATCGGCGTCCTCTACCTCGTCACCTCGTGCTTCACCCTCGCCAAGGTCATCAGGGACCGGCAGGAGGCGGGCCGGATCGTCAGCAGGGTCGACCAGGCCCGGCTGGAGAAGATCCTCGCCGAGCACGATCCCTTCCAGAAGCTCTGACGATCTCCGCCCCCGGCGATCTAAGCGCTTGCTCAGGTTCGCGGTATGGTGTGCGTCCTGCCAGCGGAAAGGGACACGTGGCGATGAGCACGGCGGAGGAGACCGACGGCGAGAACACGCCGTGGAGCGAGGTCACGCCCGAGGCGGCCAGGCGGCTGCTCGTCGCGGCCGTCGAGGCGTTCGCCGAGCGTGGCTACCACGCGACCACCACCCGGGACATCGCAGGCCGCGCGGGAATGAGCCCGGCCGCTCTCTACATCCACTACAAGACGAAGGAAGAGCTGCTCCACCGGATCAGCCGGATCGGCCACGACCGGGCGCTGCTCCTCCTGGAGACGGCCGCCGGCAGTGGCGGCACCGCGTCCGAGCGGCTCGCCGACGCGGTGCGCTCCTTCGTCAGCTGGCACGCCGAACGGCACACCACGGCACGCGTCGTGCAGTACGAACTGGAGGCCCTGGCCGAGGAGCACCGTACGGAGATCGTCGCCCTGCGCCGCAGGACCGACGCCGTGGTGCGCCGCATCATCGGTGAGGGTGTGGCGGCCGGCGAGTTCGACGTCCCGGACGTGCCGGGCACCACGCTGGCCGTGCTCTCGCTCTGCATCGACGTCGCTCGCTGGTTCAACGCGCAGGGCAGCCGGACTCCCGAGGAGGTCGGCACGCTCTACGCGGACCTGGTCCTGCGGATGGTGGGCGCGCAGAAGTGACGCCGGGCCGTGGGCCCGGCGCCTCCCCCGCTCGTGAGTACTGCTCGCAAGCAGTGCTCAGAAGTAGTAGCGCGACACGGACTCCGCGACACAGGCGGGCTTGTCGCCGCCCTCGCGTTCGATGGTGACGAGCGCGGTCACCTGGACGCCGCCGCCCGCCTCCTCGACGCTCTTGAGCACCGCCGTGGCGCGCAGCCGCGAACCGACGGGGACGGTCGAGGGGAAGCGGACCTTGTTGGTCCCGTAGTTGATGCCCATCTTCGCGCCCTCGACCTGGAGGATCTGCGGGACGAGCACCGGCAGCAGCGACAGCGTGAGGTAACCGTGCGCGATCGTCGTGCCGAAGGGGCCGGCCGCGGCGCGTTCCGGGTCGACGTGGATCCACTGGTGGTCGCCCGTGGCCTCCGCGAACTGGTCGATCCGCTTCTGCTCGATCTCCAGCCAGTCGCTGTGACCGAGTTCCTGGCCCACTCCGTCCCGCAGCTCCTGAGCGGACGTGAAGATCTTCGGCTCTGCCATGTTCGTGGTCCCTGCCTTCCGGCTGTCTGTCGCCATGTCCGGGCAATGTCTAAGCGCTTGCTCAGCATGGTTGGGCCACGCTTCCCTGTCAACGACGAACCGGCCGGGTTCCGCGAGTGAGGGGCGGGCGGGGGCGCGCGGCCACTAGCGTGGGGGGAGTGCCACAGATCCCGCAGACCTACCACGAACTCACCGTCGGCCAGCTCTCCGCCCGTAGCGGTGCCGCGGTGTCCGCCCTGCACTTCTACGAGTCCAAGGGCCTGATCAGCAGCACCCGGACCAGCGGCAACCAGCGGCGTTACACCAGGGACGCGCTGCGCCGGGTGGCGTTCGTCCGCGCTGCCCAGCGGGTCGGAATCCCGCTGGCCACCATCAGGGACGCGCTGACCGAACTGCCTGAGGGGCGCACGCCGAACCGCGAGGACTGGGCGCGGCTCTCCCGGGCGTGGCGCTCGGAGCTCGACGAGCGCATCGAGCAACTGGGGCGGCTGCGCGACCACCTCACCGACTGCATCGGCTGCGGATGCCTGTCATTGGAGACCTGTGTGCTGTCCAACCCCGACGACGTGTTCGGCGACCGGATGACCGGATCGCGCCTCATGCCGGAAAGGGGCGCGGCGAAGCGCCCCTGAGCGCGCCGGGCTCCGTCCGGCGTGCTCGGCGGGCGTACGCGACGGCCCCGCGTGGGGCTGGCCGCGTGCCCGCACCTCGGGTCGCGCAGGTCTCCGGGAGGGCACTCAGGCCGCCGACGCTGCCAGGTTCCTGGTCCGGACCCCCCGGGCCCTGGCCAGCGCGCCCGGCGTCAGGACGGGCCGGGGGACCACGATCCCGCACCGCGTGCAGACCGGACCGGCCCCGGGTTCGCGGTCCAGGTCCTGCCGCCAGACGATTCCGGTCCCGGTGCAGACCGGACACGCCGTGCCGGGCTCGGTGCCGAGGGCCGAGATCAGCCGTCCCAGGACCACGGCCAGCGGCGCGCTCGGATGGACCTCCGGATCGTCGCAGTGCGCGATCCCGTATCCGCCCCAGGTCCTGCGGTGCCAGTCGTCGAACGTGCCGGGCCTGCGCAGCCCGTCGTGCTTCTCACGGCGCCGCCGCTCGGCGAAGCCCGTCTCGTACACGAGCCAGACGGCCCGCGCCTCCTCCAGTTCCTCCAGCGCGTGGATCAGTCGCGCCGGGTCGGGGGCCCGGTCCTCGGGCCCGATCCCGTGCCGGGCGCACAGGTGATCCCAGGTCGCCCGATGACCGTACGGGGCGAATCTCTCCAGGCATTTGCGCAGCGAGTACCGCCGCAAAGCCAGATCGCCCCGCGGGTCGCGGACCTGTCTCGCAAGACTCCGGAAACCGGCCATGGCACTGCCACCTCCGTCGCTCGTACTTCGGCGTCAAGGGATGGACGTACGACTGCCCGATTCGGCTCCATCGAAAGGTGAAATGCGTCCACGGATCGAGACGGGCCGTGTGAGACCGTGCACAGGCGTGTGGCGATTCGGAAAAAGTGACTGATGTTCATCTTACCGGCGGGGCGTACCGCCAGTAACCTCCGGCGCATCGGCCACCCGGAGGAGCACGCATGCCCCCACGCACCCGCACGCTCACAGCCGCGGCAATCGCGGCCGTTCTCGCTCTCGGCACGTCCCTGCTCGCCTCGGCGCCCGTCGCCGGAGCGGCACAACCGGAACCCCTCGCCGTCACCGACCACTGCGCGAGCCAGTGCGCGGACATCCTGCCGCCCGGCGAGAACGGCAACGCGACCCTCGTCGAGATCCTCGGCAACAAGGCGTTCGGCACCCATCCCGCGCACAGCGACGACCAGCTCGACCGCTACAACGGCCTGGTCGCGGGCCACACCGGCCTCACCGACCAGAAGCTGACCGAATTCTTCAACGACGCCTCCTTCGGCGTCGCCGCGAACCAGGTGGAATCCGTCACCTCGCCGCGTGCGGACGTCACCATCACCCGCGACAAGAAGAGCGGTGTGCCGCACATCAAGGGCACCACCCGCTACGGCACCGAGTTCGGCGCGGGGTTCGCCGCCGGACAGGACCGGCTGTGGCTGATGGACCTCTTCCGGCACATCGGGCGCGGCGAGCTGACCTCGTTCGCCGGCGGAGCCCTGGGCAACCAGGGCCTCGAGCAGCAGTTCTGGCCGCAGGCCCCGTACACCGAGGCGGATCTCGAAGCCCAGGTCGAGCGCATCAGGACCACGGAGGGCCCGCTCGGTGAGCAGGCGATGGCCGACGCGCAGGCCTACGTCGACGGGATCAACGCCTACCGGGTCAAGTCGAAGAACGGCCGCTACTTCCCCGGTGAGTACGTCCTCACCGGCAAGATCGACTCGATCACGAACGTGGGCGAGATCCAGCCGTTCAAACTGACCGACCTGATCTCGATCGCCTCCGTGGTCGGCGGGCAGTTCGGCGGGGGAGGGGGCGGTGAGGTGCAGGCCGCGCTCTCGCTGCTCGCGGCCCAGCAGAAGTACGGCGTCGAGGAGGGCACCCGGGTCTGGGAGTCCTTCCGCCAGCGCAACGACCCCGAAGCCGTCCTCACCGTCCACGACGGCACCTCGTTCCCGTACGCGGGCAAGCCCGACAACGCCCGCGGCACCGCGCTGCCCGACCCGGGCTCCGTCACCCCCGAACCGCTCATATACGACCGCACCGGCTCGGCGGGCAGCAATCGGAAGGCGCCCGTCGACGCGCCGGCCGCGCTGAAACCGGCGCAGGGACTGTTCGACGACGGCGTGATCCCCGAGGGGGCGCTCCCGGGATCCGGCGACGGCGCGCAGAAACGGGGTATGTCCAACGCCCTCCTGGTGTCCGGAAAGCACACCGCGAGCGGCAACCCGATCGCCGTCATGGGTCCGCAGACCGGCTACTTCGCCCCGCAGCTGATGATGCTCCAGGAGCTCCAGGGCCCGGGCATCAGCGCCCGTGGCGTCTCCTTCGCCGGTGTCGGCATGTACATCCAGATGGGCCGCGGCCAGGACTACGCCTGGAGCGCCACCTCCGCCGCCCAGGACATCACCGACACCTACGCCGTCGAACTCTGCGAGCCCGACGGCTCCACGCCCACCAAGAACTCCACGCACTACCGCTTCCGGGGTGCCTGCGCGGCGATGGAGAAGCTCGAACGCAGCAACTCCTGGAAGCCCACCGTCGCCGACTCCACCGCCAAGGGCTCCTACCGGATGCAGGTGTGGCGCACCGACTACGGCATCGTCACCCACCGCGCCACGGTCGGCGGCAAGCCCGTCGCCTACACCTCGCTGCGCACCACCTACCGTCACGAGGCCGACTCGATCATCGGGTTCCAGCTGCTCAACGACCCGGCGTACGTGACGGACGCGGCCTCCTTCCAGCGGGCGGCGAGCCATATCGACTACGCCTTCAACTGGTTCTACGCGGACTCCCGCACCGCGGCGTACTACAACAGCGGTATGAACCCGGTGCGCGCGGCCGGCGTCGACGCCGCCCTGCCGGTCAAGGCCGAGCAGGCGTACGAGTGGCGGGGCTACGACCCGGCGGCCAACACCACCGACTACACCCCGTTCGCCGAGCACCCGCAGTCCAGCGGCCAGGACTACTACATCTCGTGGAACAACCGGCAGGCCAAGGACTACTCCACGGCGGCGTTCGGATTCGGCGCCGTGCACCGGGGCGACCTCCTCGACGACCGGGTGTCCGCACTGGTCGAGGCCGGCGGAGTGACCCGTGCCTCCCTCACCCGCGCAATGGCGGAGGCCGCGCTCACCGACCTGCGCGGCGAGCAGCTGCTGCCCGAACTGCTGAAGGTGCTGCGCTCCCAGCCGGTCACCGACCCGGCGGTCAACACGGCGGTGCAGCAGCTGGACTCGTGGAGGGCCGCCGGCGCCCAGCGCAAGGAGACCAGCCCCGGCTCGCACACGTACACGCACGCCGACGCGGTGCGGATCATGGACGCGTGGTGGCCGAAGCTGATCGAGGCGGAGTTCCGTCCCGGGCTGGGTGACGGCCTCTACAGCGCGCTCACCGCGAGCCTGGCCACGGACGAGTCCCCGGCCGCGAGCCACGGCCCGAGCGGTGCGCACAACGGCTCCGCGTTCCAGTACGGCTGGTGGGGCTTCGCGGACAAGGACCTGCGCCAGGTCCTCGGGCAGACCGTCAAGGGGCCGCTGGCGAAGACGTACTGCGGTGGCGGCGACCTCGCCGCCTGCCGTACCGCGCTGCTCGGCACCCTGAAGGACGCGGCGGCCGTGCCCGCGACCACCGTCTACCCGGGTGACGACAGCTGCAAGGCCGGTGAGCAGTGGTGCACCGACTCGATCGTCCACCGTCCGCTGGGCGGGATCTCGCAGAAGTCGATCCACTGGCAGAACCGGCCGACGTACCAGCAGGTCGTGGAGTTCCCCTCGCACCGCTGACACCGCGGAGCAGGGGTCCCGGCTCACCGGACGGGCCCGAGGGCCCGCCCGGTGAGCCGGGGACTCGCGCACGCGCGAGTCCCCGGGGCGGACTCAGCGGTAGAGCAGGTAGCCCTTGCGTGTCGCGCGGAACCCGGCCAGGTCGGCCTGCCACGCACCCACCACCTCGTCGGTGCCGGCCCCCGCGTCGATCATCGTGCGCACCCGGGTGTTGCCCGAGAGCCGGTCGATCGCGTTGTCGGGCCGCCAGCCGAAGCCGCTCCAGGTCCGCTTCGCCGTGACCAGCAGCGCGATCCCGGTGCGTACCGGGTCGAAGACCTCCCGGTCCTGGACGTGCACCTGGACCCCGCCCACCGTCTTCCCCTGGAACTTGGAGAACGTCGGCGTGAAGTAGGCCTCGCGGAACGCCACCCCGGGCAGATCCAGCGCGTTCGCGGCGGCCGCCCAGCGGTGGTCGACGCCTTCCGCGCCCAGCAGCTCGAAGGGCCGAGTCGTGCCCCGGCCCTCGGAGAGGAGCGTGCCCTCGAACAGACACGTACCCGAGTAGACCAGCGCCGTCTCCGGGGTCGGCATGTTGGGGCTCGGCGGGACCCACGGCAGACCCGTCGCGTCGAAGAAGTCGCCGCGCCGCCAGCCCGACATCTTCACGACGTCCAGCTCCACGGGGCGGTCCGCCAGGAACTCGGAGTTGAAGAGCAGTGCCAGCTCCGCGACCGTCATGCCGTGCGCCTGGGAGATCTCCCGGCGGCCCACGAACGAGGCGAAGGCCCGGTCGAGCACGGGCCCCAGGGCGGCGCGGCCGGTGACCGGGTTCGGCCGGTCCAGCACGACGAACCGCTTGCCGGCGAGCGCCGCCGCCTCCATGCAGTCGTACAGCGTCCAGATGTACGTGTAGAAGCGGGCCCCCGCGTCCTGGATGTCGAACACCACGGTGTCGACCCCGGAGGCCGTGAAGATGTCGGCGAGGGCCTGCCCGCTCTTCAGATACGTGTCGTAGACCGGGAGCCCGGTCGCGGGGTCGTCGTAGCGCCCCTCGGAGCCGCCCGCCTGTGCCGTCCCGCGGAAGCCGTGCTCGGGTCCGAAGACCGCGGTCAGGTTCACCCGGTCGTCGGGATGCATCACGTCGACGATGTGCCGGACGTCCGAGGTGATCCCGGTGGGGTTCGTGACGATGCCGACCTTCTCCCCGGCCAGCACCCGGTAGCCGTCGGAGGCCAGCCGGTCGAAGCCGGTGCGGACACCACCGTGTCCGGCTCCGTGCCCCCGGCCCGCCGCCGCGGCCGTCCCTGGCCCGGCGGCGGTGGCCGCGAGGGCCCCGATCGCTCCGCCGACGGCCAGCACACCACGCCTGGACAGGGTCATTCCGCTACCTCCATGATCGCGACGACTGCCATGGTCACGCACGCTAGCGCGGGTGTGGTCTACACGGAACGCCTGGGACTGTGCAGATTCCCCGTCCTGCCCCGGGCCCCTTCCCGGATCACATACCGACTGGTTAGTCTGCCGGGTAGGACGCACGGGAAAGGCGGGACCGATGAGTACGGTGCAGGGCGCTGGCGTAGTGGTGACCGGAGCCGGAGGCGGCATCGGAGCCGCCCTGGCCCGCAGATTCGCCGCGGAGGGCGCGCGGGTCGTCGTCAACGACCTGAAGGCGGACCGGGTCGAGGCCCTCGCCGAGGAGATCGGCGGCACCGTCGTCGCCGGCGACGCGTCCACCGTCGTGGACGCCGCACGCGAGGCCCTCGGCGGCACCGTGGACGTCTACTGCGCCAATGCCGGACTCGCCTCGGGAGGCGACGCCTTCGCCGACGAGGACGTGTGGGCGGCCGCCTGGGACGTCAACGTGATGGCGCACGTCCGCGCCGCCAAGGCCCTGCTGCCCCAGTGGCTGGAGCGCGGCAGCGGCCGTTTCGTCTCCACCGCCTCCGCGGCGGGTCTGCTCACGATGATCGGAGCGGCTCCGTACAGCGTGTCCAAGCACGGCGCCGTCGCCTTCGCCGAGTGGCTCTCCCTGACCTACCGGCACCGTGGCATCAAGGTCCACACGATCTGTCCCCAGGGGGTGCGTACGGACATGCTCACGGCGGCCGGATCGGCGGGCGACCTCGTCCTCGCCCCCACCGCGATCGAACCGGAGGCGGTCGCCGACGCGCTGTTCGACGCCATGGAGCAGGACCGCTTCATGGTGCTGCCGCACCCCGAGGTGGCCGGCTACTACCGCGCCCGCGCCAAGGACCCCGACCACTGGCTCGGCAACATGAACCACCTGCAGCAGAAGTGGGAGGAGGCCGGAGCATGACCGAGTCGATCTACGCGGCGAAGCCCTGGACGGCGCTGCTCAGCGAGGCCCAGCTGGCCCCCGTGCACCCCGCCGAGACCGTGGTGCACGCCTTCCGTGACGCCGTCGGGCGGGCCCCGGACCACACCGCGCTCGCCTACTTCGACGGACGCCTCAGTTATCGCGAGGCCGACGCGCTCTCGGACTCCGTCGCCGGACACCTGGCGGCCGAGGGGCTGGAACGCGGCGACCGGGTGGCGGTCATGCTGCAGAACACCCCGCACTTCGTGATCGCCGTGCTCGGCGCCTGGAAGGCCGGTGCGACGGTCGTCCCCCTCAACCCGATGTACAAGTCCGGCGAGGTCGGGCACGTACTGGAGGACGCGCGGGCCGCCGCGCTGATCTGCTCCGACCGGGCCTGGGCGTCCTACCTCCGGGCCACCGCCGAGGCCGCCCCGGCCGTGCGGATCGCGGTCACCGCCTGCGAGCTCGACCTCCAGTCGGCCGACGACCCGCGTGTCCTGGACTTCGAGCGGATGCCCGCGCCCGGCCCGGACGACTGGGCGTGCGACCTGCTGGACGTGGCCCGCCGGGGCCTCGCCGCCCCCGCGGACCGGGAACTCGCCGCCGCGGACACCGCCCTGATCAGCTACACCTCCGGGACGAGCGGCACCCCCAAGGGCGCCATGAACTCCCACGGCAACATCATGGTCAACGCGGAGCGGCAGCGCGCGGGCCACCCCGTCGCCGAGGGTTCGGCCTACTTCGCCCTCGCACCGCTCTTCCACATCACGGGCATGGTGTGCCAGCTCGCCGCCTGCGTCGCGAACGCCGGCACGCTGGTCCTCGCCTACCGCTTCGAGGCCGGCGTCGTCCTGGAGGCCTTCGCCGAGCACCGCCCCGCCTACACCGTCGGCCCGTCGACCGCCTTCATGGCGCTCGCCGCGCATCCGGACGTCACGCGGGAGCACTTCGCGTCGTTCCAGGTGATCTCCTCCGGCGGCGCACCCCTGCCGCCGGCGCTGGTCGAGAGGTTCCGCGAGGGCTTCGGCCCGTACATCCGCAACGGCTACGGGCTCACCGAGTGCACCGCGCCCTGCGCGTCCGTGCCCCCGGAGCACGAGGCGCCCGTCGACCCGGTGTCCGGAACCCTGTCGGTCGGCGTCCCCGGGCCCGACACGCTGGTGCGGATCATCGACGAGAAGGGCGACGACGTCCCGTTCGGCGAGCAGGGCGAGATCGCCGTGCGCGGTCCCCAGGTCGTGTCCGGCTACTGGAACCTGCCCGAGGCCACCGAGGCGTCCTTCCCCGGCGGGGAACTGCGCACCGGCGACATCGGCTTCATGGACTCCGCGGGCTGGCTGTACGTCGTCGACCGCAAGAAGGACATGATCAACGCCTCCGGCTTCAAGGTCTGGCCGCGCGAGGTCGAGGACGTCCTCTACACCCACCCGGCGGTGCGCGAGGCGGCCGTCGTGGGCGTCCCCGACGCCTACCGCGGCGAGACGGTCCGGGCCTACGTCAGTCTGCGTCCGGGCGCGGTGGCGGACGCCGCCGGGCTCGGCGCGTACTGCAAGGAGCGGCTGGCCGCGTACAAGTACCCCCGCGAAGTGGAGATCCTGACGGAACTCCCCAAGACGGCGAGTGGGAAGATCCTGAGGCGGGAACTGCGTTCCCCCCGGTAGAACGGTTCACGCGCGGTACGAGAGGGCAGGTGGCGGCAATGGCCAAGGCGACGGACGGGGACGGTGTGCCCGTCCCCCAGAGGCTGCTGGCCGCCGCCACCCGCCTCTTCGCGGAGCGCGGATACGACCGCACCTCCGTCCAGGAGATCGTCGAGGCGGCGGGGGTCACCAAGGGCGCCCTCTACCACTACTTCGGATCCAAGGAGGACCTCCTCCAGGAGGTGTACGCCCGTGTGCTGCGGCTCCAGCAGGAGCGCCTCGACGCGTTCGCCGACGCCGAGGCGCCCGTGGAGGAGCGGCTGCGGGACGCCGCGGCCGACGTCGTCGTCACGACCATCGACAACCTCGACGACGCCTCCATCTTCTTCCGCTCCATGCACCACCTGAGCCCGGAGAAGAACAAGCAGGTGCGCATCGAGCGCCGCCGCTACCACGAGCGCTTCCGGGCCCTGATCGAGGAGGGGCAGCGGGCAGGGGTGTTCTCCTCCGCGACCCCGGCCGACCTCGTCGTCGACTACCACTTCGGCTCGGTGCACCACCTCTCCACGTGGTACCGCCCGGACGGCCCGCTCAGCCAGCGGGAGGTCGCCGACCACCTGGCGGACCTGCTGCTGAGGGCGCTGCGCCCCTGAAGGTCTCGCGGGCGTTGCGCCCCTGAGGTCGCGCGTCCCTGACGGGCCGTCGCCGCTGCGGAGGCCGGCGCCGCGAAGGCGTCCGCCCTCGATGCCGCGCGGCGCCACGCCGGCGCCCCCCCCGGGTTCGGGTCCTCCGTGCTCCCCTGAACTCCGCATGTCGTGTGCCCCGGAACTCCCCCTGCCGCGGAACGGCAGGGCGCGTTTGTGACAGCGCCGCCGTCTCCCGTGCGGCAGACAGGCGCTCTCGCGTGTCCGACTACCGGACGGCGCTGTCCGAATCACGCCCTTGACTGTACGCGGACATTGATTGAGCATCGGGGGCGCACTTCGCACCGCCAGCTCCAGGCCCCGGCCGCGCGCGGACGGGGACCCCCGCACGTTCCGTCCCTCCCCAACGGAATCCGGAGCCCCACATGAGACCTGTACGCCTCAGATCCCTGCCCGCCGTCGCGCTCGCCGCGACCGCGCTGCTGGCAGCCGCGGCCCCCGCGGTCCACGCGGAACCCGCCGCCCCCGCGGTGGCGGCGGCCGCCCCCGACATCCCCCTCGCCAACGTCAAGGCGCACCTCACGCAGCTGCAGTCGATCGCCACCGCCAACGGCGGCAACCGGGCCCACGGGCGCACCGGTTACAAGGCGTCGATCGACTACGTGAAGGCGAAGCTGGACGCGGCCGGATACACGACGGCGCTCCAGCAGTTCACCTCCGGCGGCGCCACCGGGTACAACCTCATCGCCGACTGGCCGGGCGGTGACCCGAACAAGATCCTCATGGCGGGCTCGCACCTCGACTCGGTGACCTCGGGAGCCGGGATCAACGACAACGGTTCCGGATCGGCGGCGGTGCTGGAGACCGCCCTCGCGGTCTCCCGCGCGCAGCTCGCGCCCGACAAGCACCTGCGCTTCGCCTGGTGGGGAGCCGAGGAGCTGGGCCTCGTCGGATCGAAGTACTACGTCAACAACCTGGCCTCCACCGAGCGTTCCAAGCTCGCCGGATACCTCAACTTCGACATGATCGGCTCGCCCAACCCGGGCTACTTCGTCTACGACGACGACCCGGTCATCGAGCAGACCTTCAAGGACTACTACGCGGGTCTGTCGATACCCACGGAGATCGAGACCGAGGGCGACGGGCGTTCCGACCACGCCCCGTTCAAGAGCGCGGGCGTCCCGGTGGGCGGCCTGTTCTCCGGAGCGGACTACACGAAGACGAGCGCGCAGGCCCAGAAGTGGGGCGGCACGGCCGGCCAGGCCTTCGACCGCTGCTACCACTCGTCGTGCGACACGACGGCGAACATCAACGACACGGCCCTGGACCGCAACAGCGACGCGGTGGCCCACGCGATATGGACCCTGTCCGCCGGTACGGGCACCCCGCCGACCGGGACGGTCTTCAGCAACGCCGCCAACTACAACGTGCCCGACAACGGCGCCGCGGTGACCTCGCCGGTCGCGGTGACCGGGCGCACGGGCAACGCCCCGTCCGCGCTGAAGGTCGGTGTGGACATCAAGCACACCTACCGCGGTGACCTGGTCGTCGACCTCCTCGCCCCCGACGGCACGGCCTACCGGCTGAAGAACTCCAGCAGCAGCGACTCCGCGGACAACGTGATCGCGACGTACACGGTCAACGCGTCGAGCGAGGTCGCCAACGGCACCTGGAAGCTCCAGGTCAGGGATGTCGCCGCGCAGGACACCGGCTACATCGACAGCTGGCAGCTCACCTTCTGACCCGCCGGGGAGGCGCCGCGCGGGCGCCTCCCCGCACCGGGGTTCACAGGTACTTCTTGATCTCCCGCCGTGCCAGCGACCGCTGGTGCACCTCGTCGGGGCCGTCCGCCAGCCGCAGTGTCCGCGCCGAGGCCCAGAGTTCGGCCAGCGGGAAGTCCTGGCTGACGCCCCCGGCGCCGTACAGCTGCACCGCCCGGTCGAGGATCTCGCAGACCGCGCGCGGGGTGGCGATCTTGATCGACTGGATCTCGGTGTGCGCCCCGCGGTTGCCCACCGAGTCCATCAGCCAGGCCGTCTTCAGCACCAGCAGCCGCAACTGCTCGACCGTCACCCGGGCGTCCGCGATCCAGTTCTGGACGACGCCCTGCTGGGCGAGCGGCTTGCCGAAGGCGTTACGGGCGACGGCCCGCCGGCACATCAGCTCGATCGCCCGCTCGGCCATCCCGATCAGCCGCATGCAGTGGTGGATGCGGCCCGGACCCAGCCGCGCCTGGGCGATGGCGAAGCCGCCGCCCTCCTCGCCGACCAGGTTCGACGCGGGCACGCGTACGTCCGTGAACACGACCTCGGCGTGGCCGCCGTGCGAATGGTCCTCGTAGCCGTACACCTGCATCGCCCGGCGCACCTCCAGGCCCGGGGTGTCGCGCGGGACCAGGATCATCGACTGCTGGCGTCGGATGTCCTCGCCGTCCGGGTCCGTCTTGCCCATCACGATGAAGACCGCGCAGTCGGGGTTCATCGCCCCGGAGATGTACCACTTGCGCCCGTTGATCACGTAGTCGTCGCCGTCGCGCGCGATCCGCGTCTCGATGTTCGTCGCGTCCGACGAGGCCACCTCGGGCTCCGTCATCGCGAACGCCGAGCGGATCTCGCCGGCCAGCAGCGGCTCCAGCCACTGCTTCTTCTGCTCCTCGGAGCCGAACTGGGAGAGCACCTCCATGTTCCCGGTGTCCGGAGCCGCGCAGTTCAGCGCGGTGGGCGCCAGGTGCGGGCTGCGGCCGGTGATCTCGGCCAGCGGGGCGTACTGGAGGTTCGTCAGCCCGGCGCCGTACTCCGCGTCCGGGAGGAAGAGGTTCCACAGGCCCTGCCGGTGTGCCTCCGCCTTGAGGTCCGCCACGATCCGGGGGGTGTCCCACGGCGAGGCGAGCTGTGCGCGCTGCTCCTCGGCGACCGCCTCGGCGGGGTACACGTGCTCGTCCATGAACGCGAGCAGCCTGGTGCGCAGCTCCTCGGTACGGGCGTCGAATGCGAAGTCCACGGTGTGATCAGCCTTCCTGGAGGGTGGTGAGGCCGTGCGCGATGAAGACGGGGACCAGGTCGCCGATGCGGTCGAAGCCGGCACCGACCGTCTGGCCCAGCGTGTAGCGGTAGTGGATGCCCTCGAGGATCACGGCGAGCTTGAACCACGCGAAGGCCGTGTACCAGGAGATCGCGGAGGTGTCGCGACCGGAGCGCTCCGCGTAGCGCCGGACCAGCTCGGCGGGGCTGGGATGGCCCGGCGCCCCGCTCGTCGTGGAGACCGGCGACTCGGGCAGGTCCAGGTCGGAGCTGTACATGACCAGCAGCCCGAGGTCGGTCAGCGGGTCGCCGAGCGTCGACATCTCCCAGTCCAGCACGGCGTTGATCCGGTCGTCGTCGCCGATCAGCACGTTGTCCAGGCGGTAGTCGCCGTGGACGACGGTGGGCGCGGGGGAGAGGGGAAGCTCCCGGCCGAGCGAGGCGTGCAGCTCGTCGATGCCCGCGAGTTCGCGGTTGCGGGACGCGTCCAGTTGCTTGCCCCAGCGCCGCAGCTGCCGGTCCAGGAAGCCGTCCGGGCGGCCGAAGTCGCCCAGGCCGACGCTCGCGGGATCCACCGCGTGCAGGTCCACCAGCGTGTCGACGAGCCCCAGCACGACTGCGCGGGTGCGCTCCGCGCCGAGCGGGGCGAGCTGCTCGGCGGTGCGGTACGGCGTCCCCTCGACGTACTCCATGACGTAGAACGGCGAGCCGACGACCGAGTCGTCCTCGCAGAGCAGGACCGGCCGCGGCACCGGGACCGCCGTCGGGTGCAGGGCGCTGATCACGCGGTGCTCGCGCTTCATGTCGTGCGCGGTGGCGAGGACGTGACCCAGCGGCGGCCTGCGCACGACCCACTGCCCGGAGCCGTCGGTGACGACGTACGTGAGGTTCGAGCGTCCGCCCTCGACGACCCGTGCGTCGAGGGGCCCGTCGACCAGCCCCGGCCGCTCGCGGTCGAGATGGCCGCGCAGCAGGTCCAGATCGAGACCTGGCGGATGGACTGGGCTCATGGTGCGTACCTCCGGGGCGGTTGAACGGTCGGAACCATGATGCCGACCAGTCGGTATGTCGTCCAGTGTCCGCCCGGAATCGGCGAAGTGATCTCCGGCTCCCCGCCCCGGACACGGGCGGCTGCTCCCCAGCGCGTCCCCGGCTCCCCGCGTCCGGCGCCGGCAGGTCTTCCCCGCCCCGCGGGGGCGTCACCGAGGACCGGCCGCCCGGAACGCGCGCCCCGTCAGAAGAGCGTGGCGGCGCCGAACACCGCGAGCGCGATGGTGCACCCGGCCGCCGTCAGCGCGTGGCGCGGCGACAGGGGGGCGGGCCGTGCGCTGCCCATGCCCGTGACCCGGCGGTGTGCCACCGCGAGGAAGCCCAGCCAGGCCATCAGGCTCAGCGCCACCGCGAGGACACCGGCCGGCCTCGCACCGCCGTGCAGGGCCTGCCGCCCCGCCAGCAGAGCCACCACGGTGCACGCCAGCGTCGTGCGCCGCCAGGCCAGCCGCGTCCGTTCCGGCTGGAGACCCGGATCGCGCGCCGGACCGGTCACCGGCCCCCCCAGCCGAACAGGACGACCACCACCATCGCGACCGCCACCACGGCGACGACCAGGCTCAGCAGCGCCGGGAAGCGCGAGGCGGGCAGATCCTCGCCACGCCGCATCGCCCGCTCGCACCGCACCCAGTGGTCCACGGCCCGGAGCGCGCAGAGCACCCCCGCCGCCAGCAGCCCGAGGGCCAGCCCGGCCCGGACGCCCCAGGCCAGGCCCGGCAGGAACTGATCGACCGCGAAGCCGCCCCCGATCAGGGCGAGAGCGGTCCGGATCCAGGCGAGGAAGGTGCGCTCGTTGGCCAGGGAGAAGCGGTAGTCCGGTGTGTCCCCCTCCTCGCGGATCCGCTCCGGCGCGAACCACAGCCGCAGCCCCCGCACGAAGCCGCTCACCCGCCCGCCCCCGGCGAACCCGCCCGGAACTCCCGCAGCCGGTGGTACGTCTCCAGCCCGTCCGGCACCCAGGTCCAGCCCGGCAGCCGCTCCGACAGCTCGGAGTCCGTCAGGAAGGTGTGCCAGGCGACCTCCTCGCGCTGAGGCCGTACGGGCAGCGTGCAGCGCACCTCGTACACGTACGACCACCAGCTGTGCCCGCCGCCCTCGTAGAGGAACGTGAAGAGCGGCGTCGGGCGGGGGAGGCCGGACACCCCCAGCTCCTCCTCGGCCTCACGCAGCGCGGCCTCGTCGTAGGACTCGCCGGCGCCCACGACACCGCCGACGAACATGTCGTAGTGCGAGGGGAAGACGAGCTTCGTCGCCGTTCTGCGGTGGACGAACAGCCGGCCGGCGCCGTCCCTCGCCTCGATGAAGACGCAGCGGTGGCGCAGCCCGCGCGCGGTCGCCTCACCGCGCGTCGCCTGCCCGACGACCTCGTCGTTCTCGTCGACGATGTCCAGGATCTCGTCAGCCGGAGTCATGCCGTCCATCCAACATCAACCGGTCGGCGGCCGTGGCACCGTGCTTCTCCTTCCCCGCCGGCATCGCCGGGTGCAGCCCCAGCAGCACGATCCCGGCCACGATCGCCGCCAGCCCCGCGGCCTGCCAGGCCAGCGCGCCGGTGTCGGTGCGCACCTGGTCGCCGAGGAAGCCGATCCCGCAGACGATCCCGGCGAGCGGCTGGGCGGCGGTCAGCGCGGGCAGCGACATCCGCAGCGGACCCGCCTCGAACGCACTCTGGACGAGGATCAGGCTGGTCACACCCAGCACGACGAGGGCGTACGGCTGCCAGCCCGTGAACAGCGCCGCCCACCCGCCCTCCTCCAGCCGCAGGACGCAGACCCGGGTCAGGGCGTCCTGGAGCCCGTACAGCAGACCTCCCGCCAGACCCAGCAGCGTGGGGGTCCACGGCATGCGCGGGTGTCTGGCGAAGGCGGTCAGGGCCAGCGCGAGCCCGACCACCAGGCCGATCACCAGCCAGTGCCTCAGGGGTTCCGTCACCGCCTCGCCGCCGCGCGGCTGGCCGGCCAGCAGGAACGCGGTGACGCCGCCGGCCAGCAGCCAGAGGCCGCCCCAGCCCTGGCGGCCGAGACGCTGTCCGGTGAGGAAGCGCGAGAGCGCGAGCGCGAAGAGCAGATTGGTGGCCAGCAGCGGTTCGACGACCGAGACCTCGCCGCGCCCGAGCGCCAGCGCACCGAGGACCATGCCGCAGATCATCAGGCCGATCCCGGCCAGCCAGCTCGGCACCTTCATCAGGTCCAGCAGCAGCCGGGGGGAGAGGAAATCACTCGGAGGCGCGTGGCGGGCCGCGTCCTGCTGCAGGACGAAACCGAAGCCCGCACAGCACGCCGCGGCCACGGAAAGGGCGATCACCAGCAAGGACACGATCCGACGATAGCCCCGCGTCCGTATCGGAGGCGTGAAGCCGGCGTCGACCGGACGGTTGACGTGGGCGCGGCCCGTACAGAAGATCTGACCGACAAGTAACTTCGCCCGCGCTCTCCCGCCCCCGCACCGCCCCGAAGGATGGAACCCATGGCGTACGACGCTGATGTGATCGTGATCGGGGCAGGACTCGCGGGGCTGGTCGCCACCGCCGAGCTCGTCGACGCGGGCCGCACCGTCATCCTCCTCGACCAGGAGCCCGAGCAGTCCGTCGGCGGACAGGCGCACTGGTCCTTCGGCGGGCTCTTCCTCGTCGACTCGCCCGAGCAGCGCCGCATGCGGATCAAGGACAGCCGCGAGCTGGCCCTCCAGGACTGGTACGGCACGGCGGGCTTCGACCGCGAGGAGGACCACTGGCCGCGGCGGTGGGCCGAGGCGTACGTCGACTTCGCCGCGGGGGAGAAGAGGTCCTGGCTGCACGCGCAGGGGCTGCGCTTCTTCCCCGTCGTCGGCTGGGCTGAGCGCGGCGGCTACGACGCCACGGGGCACGGCAACTCCGTACCCCGCTTCCACATCACCTGGGGAACCGGCCCGGGGGTCGTCGCACCCTTCGAGCGGAGGGTCCGCGAGGGCATCGCCAAGGGCCTCGTCCGGCCGCACTTCCGCCACCGGGTGACCGGGCTCGGCCGCTCCGCCGGAGCGGTCGACACCGTCACCGGCGAGGTCCTCGCGCAGAGCGGCGCCGAGCGGGGCACCGCGAGCAGCCGCGAGGTCACGGGGTCCTTCGAGCTGCGGGCCCAGGCCGTGATCGTCACCTCCGGGGGCATCGGCGGGAACCACGACCTCGTGCGCTCCCAGTGGCCGGAGCGGCTGGGCACCCCGCCGGAGAAGATGCTCTCCGGGGTCCCCGCCCACGTCGACGGGCTGATGCTGGGCATCGCCGAGAAGGCGGGTGCCCGCCACATCAACCGCGACCGCATGTGGCACTACACCGAGGGCATCGAGAACTGGGACCCGATCTGGGGCAAGCACGGCATCCGGATCCTGCCCGGCCCGTCCTCGCTCTGGCTGGACGCCCGCGGCAAGCGCCTGCCGGTGCCGCTCTTCCCGGGCTTCGACACGCTGGGCACCCTCGAACACATCATGCGGTCCGGGCACGGCTACACCTGGTTCGTCCTCGACCAGAAGATCATCGGCAAGGAGTTCGCCCTCTCGGGCTCCGAGCAGAACCCCGACCTCACGGGCAAGTCCGTCCGCGGTGTGATCGGCAGGGCGCGTGCCGACGTCCCCGCGCCGGTGCGGGCCTTCATGGACAAGGGCGCCGACTTCGTCGTGGAGAAGGACCTCGGCGCGCTCGTACGGGGCATGAACGCCCTCACCGGCGAGGGCCTGATCGACGAGGACGGCCTGCGGCGCGAGATCACCGCCCGGGACCGCGAGATCGCGAACCCCTTCACCAAGGACCTGCAGATCACGGCGATCAACGGCGCCCGTTCCTACCTGGGCGACAAGCTGATCCGTACCGCGAAGCCGCACCGCATCCTGGACCCCGCCGCCGGGCCGCTGATCGCGGTGCGGCTCAACATCCTGACCCGCAAGTCGCTGGGCGGGCTGGAGACCGACCTGTCCTCCCGGGTCCTGGCCGAGGACGGCGCCCCGCTGCCCGGGGTGTACGCGGCGGGGGAGGCGGCCGGCTTCGGCGGCGGCGGGGTGCACGGCTACCGGTCGCTGGAGGGGACGTTCCTGGGCGGCTGCATCTTCTCCGGCCGTACCGCCGGCCGCGCGGCCGGCGAGGCCGTCGGCTGACGAACCGTGTGACGGGCGCTCCACGTCCCCCCGTCGCGCGGCGGTTCCGCACCGCCCGGAGCGGCGTGGCGGGTGTCCGGACCACGGGCTGCCCGTCACACCGGCCCTTCCGCCGCCCGGGGGCCCGTCACATCAGCCGCTCCACCACCCGGAACCGCTCGGCCACGATCATCGTCCCGTCGTCCACGGTGAACAGCGGGTCCCCGAGGGCCTCCCGCATCTCGTCGCCGTGCCAGAACTCCTCGTGCGCCGCCCGCCACTCCGCCACCGAGGTGTGTCCTTCGCCTTCGTCCCGTACGTGCCGCTCGTCGACCGACCCCAGGGGCAGGACCCGGACCTCCGTCAGTTCGACGACGGCGACCTCCCGCCCGGCGGAGTCGATGAGCGCGGACCGTTCGCCGACGGGTGGCAGCTCCTCCTTCTCCACCTCGTACTCGGCGAGCAGGCCGGAGGTCGATACCTTCGCGCCGGAGAGCACCGCGGCCACCAGCCGGTCGCGCAGGGGGCCGGGAAAGGCGAGCAGGAAGGGCTTCAGCGGTTCACGGTTCTCCATGGCGGCAGTGTGGCACGCGTCACCTCACCCCCACCCGTCACTTCCCTGAGCGGGGCGCGAACTGCACGAAAGGACCGGTCCACCCCGCTCGGACGCCAACTGCTTGTTGATTAAACGTAGTTGGGACACGTCGTCGCTTGACTTGAAGCGTTGCCTACCGCTTTGCTGTCCGCGATCGTTTGCTCGCACACAGCATCGATATGTGCCGTGCCATGTCGAAGTGGAAAAGGAACCCCGCGGATGTCTCCGCCTCCGCCACCCCTGGGCCGCGCCCGCCGCCGGGGCGGGCGCTCGGACCACACCTTCGACCCTGCGCTCGACGACGGCGAACTCATCGAAGTGCGCGGTCAGTTCGCCCAGGGCCGCTGGACACGGGCCCGCTCCCTGCTCGTCGCCACGGGCGCCGACTGGGACCACCGGGGCCACCGCGTCCTCACCCTCGCCGCCGTGCCGTCCGCCGCCGGCTGGGCCCGTGACTGGCTGCTCGCCGAACCGGACAGCGCCGACGCGGCCACGCTGCTCGCCTGCGCCGCCGTGGTGCGCGCCCAGCGGCCCAAGGCGGCGGCCGGCGAGTGCGAACGGGCCCGCGAGGCCTGCCGCACCGCCGCGGCGCTGGACCCGGCCGATCCCACCCCGTGGCTCGGGCTGATGGCGCTGGAGCGCACCCACGGCACCCAGGAGGCGGTCGCCCGGTACTTCGAGGAGATCCGCGCCCGCCACCCCGAACACCACCAGGCCCACCACCTCATGACCGCGGGCATCGCCGAGGCGCGCCCCGAGAGCGACCCGCTCCACGAGGTGTACGACTTCGCGGCCTGGGCCGCCGAACAGGCCCCGGCCGACTCGCCGCTCGCGGTCCTCCCCGTCGTCGCGCACGCGGAGCGCTACCGCGTCCTCGTCGCCGCCGGAGCCCTGGAGGACGACCCGGCCGCCTCCGGCCACTGGACCGGCCGACGCGCCCGGCAGGTGATGAAGGCCGCCTTCGACTGGTGGCTCGAATGGGAACGGGAGGACCACCCCCGCCACCGCGCCGACCTGAACTTCCTGGCCCACGCGAAGATCTGCGAGGGCAGGCCCGCCGAGGCGGCCGCCCTCTTCCACCGCATCGGCCCCCACGCGACCGAGGCCCCCTGGTCGTACTCGGGCCGCGACGCCTACCCCGAATTCCTCGCCGCGCGCACCTACGCGCTCGGCGCCCCGTGATGCAGGTTGCTCTCAACGAAGGGACCACCCCCGCCATGTCGACGGGCAGATCAGATACGAGCGGGACCGCGACCGGCCGGACGGCCGGCGGCACCGGCGGGATCAACACCTACAAGGGCACGGAGCGCGCCCTGCGTGCCGACCGGCTCGGCACCCCGGGGCTGCTCCTCTCCGTCCTCGCCGCCAGCGCCCCGCTGATGGTCGTCGCCGGCGTCATGCCGACGGTCTTCGGCGTCATGGGCATCGTCGGACAGCCCCTGCTGTACGTCATCCTCGGTGTCGTCCTGATGCTGTTCAGCGTCGGATACGCGGAGATGAGCCGGCACGTCCACAACGCCGGCGCCTTCTACGCCTACATCGCGCGCGGCCTCGGCCCGACCGCCGGCGCCGGCGCCTCGCTCGTCGCCCTGGTCGCCTACAGCGCCATGCAGGTCGGCATCTACGGCATCCTCGGCTTCGAGGTCTCCGGCCTCTTCGCCACCTACCTCGACATCGACCTGGTGTGGTGGGTCCCCGCCCTGGTCTCCGTGGCCGTCGTCGGCGTACTCGGCTGGCTGAAGATCGACCTCAACGCCAAGGTGCTCGGCGTGCTGCTCGTCGTCGAGTGCGCCCTCGTGGTGATCTTCGACATCGCCGCCGTCGGCAAGCCGGGACCCGAGGGCCTGTCCCTGCACGCGTTCAACCCGGAGACGCTCACCGGAGCCGGCCTCGGAACTGCGCTCTGCTTCTGCATCGCGGCGTTCGTCGGCTTCGAACAGGCCCCGGTGTACGCGGAGGAGACCAGCCGCCCGCAGATCGTCGTCTCCCGGGTGATGTTCCTGGCCGTCGGCTACGCCGCACTGTTCCTCGCCGTCAGCTCCTGGGCCCTCACCGTCGCCGCCGGCCCGGCGTCCATCGCGGACACGTCGCTGAAGCAGGGCCCCGGCATGCTCTTCGGCCTCACCGAGGACCGCCTCGGCTCCACGTTCACCGACGTCCTGCACGTCCTGTTCGTCACCGGCATGTTCGCCGCGCTGCTCAGCTTCCACAACGTGGTCGCCCGCTACGCGTTCGCCATGGGCCGCGAGGGACTGCTGCCCGCCGGCTTCGGCCGCACCAGCAAGGCGAGCGGCGCGCCCGCCACCGGATCCATGCTCCAGTCCGCGGTCTCCGTCGTCATCGTGCTGGCCTTCGCGCTCGCCGACGACCACCCGGTCGGCGACCCCACGGCGCCCGTCCTGCACCTGTTCACCTGGATGGGCAACGTCGGCGCGCTCGGCGTCATCGTGCTGATGGCCGCGGCCTCCTTCGCCGTCATCGCCTTCTTCGTACGCCGGGGAGCCGGCCGGGCCCAGGCGCCCCGCCTCGTCGCCTCGGGACTCGCGGGTGCCGCGCTCCTCGCCATCGCCGTCTTCACGGTCCGGGACTTCGACGTCCTGGTCGGTTCCGGCCCCGGCTCGGTGCTGGACTGGGTGCTGCCCGGCGTCATCGTCCTCGCCCTCGTCGTGGGCCTGGCCTACGGGGCCCTGCTGCGCCGCACCAGGCCCGAGGTCCACGCCAGGATCGGGCTCGGCAACGAGGCCTTCCAACTGGAGAAGGCGTCGGAGGGTGCGACCGCCGGTCCGCGCTGACCGCTCCTTTCCTTACCGAAGCGTGACGTGTGCCCGCGGCCCCTGGTGACGGACGGCCGCGGGTGCTCGAATGGGCCGGTGAAACGTGAGACTCCCGACCCGGAAGAGCCCGGCGGCGCCCCTCCCGCGTCCGGGCCACCACCCGACGCGGACGGCACGGGCACGCCCGTCGGCCGCCGGCTGCTGCTGGCCGTGCTCGGCCTCGGCGTCGCGGGGGTGGCGGCCGCCCCCACCCTCCAGCGCGCCATGGAGAACGGGCTGGGAGCCGTCGCCGACAAGGACCCCACCGGGCTGACCGGTCTGCTCCCCAACGGCGGTGGCTTCCGCTACTACTCCGTGACCACCTCCGTGCCGCGGAAGACGGCCGCCGACTACCGGCTCACCGTGGACGGCATGGTCGACCGCCCTGCCACGTACACACTCGACGCGCTGAAGGCGCTGCCGCAGACCCGCCTCGTCCGCGACGTCCAGTGCGTCACGGGATGGCGGGTACCGAAGACCCCGTTCGAGGGCGTCGGCCTCGGGGCACTCCTGGACGCGGCGGGCGTACGGCCCGGGGCGAAGGCCGTCCGCTTCACCTGCTTCGACGGTGCCTACAGCGAGAGCCTCACCCTGGAGCAGGCCCGCCGCGCCGACGTCCTGGTCGCCCTGCGCATGAAGGACGCACCACTGGCCCACGCACACGGCGGCCCGGTGCGCCTCTACGTCGCCCCCATGTACTTCTACAAGTCGGCGAAATGGCTCTCCGGGATCACCGTCACCGACTCCGTGCGCCCCGGATACTGGGAGGAGCTCGGCTATGACGTCGACGCCTGGGTCGGCCGGTCCAACGGCCGCGACGACACCCCCACCGTCTGAACCTCCCCCGCGGGTGCGCCGGTTCAGCGCCGCGGAACGGTGGGTGCACCGCACCACGGCCTGGCTGGTCCTGCTCTGCGTCGCCACGGCCGCCTGCCTGTACGTCCCTCAGCTCGCGCAACTCGTCGGTCGCAGGCACCTCGTGGTCACCGTGCACGAATGGTCCGGGCTGCTCGCCCCCGTACCGCTGCTCGCGGGGCTCGCGTCCCGCGCGCTGCGCGCCGACCTCGCCCGGCTCAACCGTTTCGGGCCCCACGACCGGCAGTGGCTGCGGGCCGCGCTGCGCCGCGACCACTCACCCCGGTCGCGCCCGGCCGGGAAGTTCAACGCGGGGCAGAAGCTCTACGCCGCCTGGATCGCGGGAGCCGTGCTCGTCATGCTCGGCACCGGGCTGCTGATGTGGTTCACCGGGCTCGCGCCGCTGGTGTGGCGCACCGGTGCGACGTTCGTCCACGACTGGCTGGCGCTCGCCGTCGGCATCGTCCTCGCCGGGCACACGGCGAAGGCGCTCGCCGATCCGGAGGCACGCCGTGGCATGCGCACCGGATCGGTCGAGCGCCCCTGGGCCAGGTCCGAGCACCCGCTGTGGCGGGACCCGGACGCGTAGGCGGCCTACAGCACCAGCGACAGCAGCAGGATGAAGCCCAGCGAGACGACGGAGATGATCGTCTCCATCACCGACCAGGTCTTGAGCGTCTGCGGGACGTCCATGCCGAAGTACTCCTTCACCAGCCAGAACCCCGCGTCGTTGACGTGACTGAAGAAGAGCGAGCCCGCCCCGACGGCGAGGACCAGCAGCGCCGTGTGCGAGGTCGACATGTCCGCCGCCAGCGGGGCGACCAGCCCGGCCGCCGAGATGGTGGCCACGGTCGCCGACCCCGTCGCCAGACGGATCGCGACGGCGATCAGCCAGCCGAGCAGCAGGGCCGGCACCGACCAGCTCTCGGAGAACTCCAGGATCATCCGGCCGACACCGGCGTCGATGAGGGTCTGCTTGAAGCCGCCGCCCGCACCCACGATCAGGAGGATGCCCGCGATCGGGGCGAGCGACTTCTCGACGGTGCCGCTGAGGCGGTCCTTGGTGAACCCGGCGGCGCGGCCCAGGGTGAACATGCCCACGATGACGGCCGCGAGCAGCGCGATCAGGGGCGAGCCGACGACGTCGGTGACCCGCTGGACGTGGTTCTCCGGGTCGTCCACCACGATGTCGACGAGCGCCTTGGCCAGCATCAGCACGACGGGCAGCAGGATCGTCGCCAGTGTCGCGCCGAAGCCCGGGCGCCGCTCCAGGTCCTCGGACGGGCGCTGCGGGACCATCTTCTCCGGCGCCTCGATGTCCACCCAGCGGGCGGCGTAGCGGGAGAAGACCGGCCCGGCGATGACCACCGTCGGCACGGCCACCAGCACGCCGAGGGCCAGGGTGACACCGAGGTTGGCGCCGAGGGCGTCGATCGCGACCAGCGGACCGGGGTGCGGCGGGATCAGACCGTGCATCACCGAGAGGCCGGCGAGCGCGGGGATGCCGATCCGCATCAGCGAGTAGTTGCCGCGCTTGGCGACCAGCAGCACCACCGGGATCATCAGCACGATGCCGACTTCGAAGAACAGCGGAAGTCCGATGATCGACGCGATCAGGACCATCGCCCACGGCATCGCACGCCCGCTCGCCTTCGCGAGGATCGTGTCGACGATCTGGTCGGCGCCGCCGGAATCGGCGAGCAGCTTGCCCAGGATGGCGCCGAGGGCGATGAGGACGCCGACACTCGCGACCGTGGAACCGAGCCCCGTGGTGAAGCTGGCGATCGTCTTCGCCGGACTGGCGCCCGCGAAGGAGCCGAGGGCGAGGGAGCCGATGGTCAGCGCGAGGAACGCGTGCATCTTGAACTTGGTGATGAGCAGGACGATGACGGCTATGCCCGCCAGGACGGCGATGCCCAGCTGCGCGTTGCCGGCCGAAGTGATGGGTTCGACGGCGTCCGCTGCCAGCATCTCGACGCTGAGATCTGTCACGGTGATGATCCTCAGTTCTCGGGCCGGCGCAGCGCGGCGACGGCCCGGTCGGTGATTTCCTCGGGGGTGCCGGACACGTCGACCGACACCCCGGCCTCGTCCTCCTGCAGCTGCTCCAGGGTGGCGAACTGGGAGTCGAGCAGGGCCGTCGGCATGAAGTGGCCCTTGCGGTCCGCCATGCGGCGCTCGATCAGCGCCCGGTCGCCCGTCAGGTGCAGGAAGAGGACGCCGGGTGCCTCGGCGCGCAGCCGGTCGCGGTAGACGCGCTTGAGCGCCGAGCTGCTGACGACCCCGCCGAGCTCCGCCCGGCCGTGTGCCCACCGGCCGATCGCGTCCAGCCAGGGCCAGCGGTCGTCGTCCTCCAGCGGGGTGCCCGCGGACATCTTCGCGATGTTGGCGGGCGGGTGGAAGTCGTCGCCCTCGGCGTAGGGAACGCCGAGCCGGTCGGCGAGCAGGGGGCCGATCGTGGTCTTGCCGGTCCCTGCTACGCCCATCACCACGACGACGTGGGGGGTACTCATCGGTGCCTCGCTGTCTTCATCGACATCGGTCCGTCGACATCGGTCCGTCGCGCTACTGAAACCCATTACATACGACTTATTCAAGAGGCTGTGACATAAACGTCGTACTTAATCGCGTCCGGGCGGCACCGTAGGCTGGTGGTCATGACCACACAGGGCCAGGGGCTGCATACACATGTGCTGGACACCCTGGGTCTCGAGATCGCCGCGGGTGACAGCCCGCCCGGCACGGTCCTGCGCACCGACGAGGTCGCCCAGCGCTTCGACGTCTCACGGACCGTCGTACGCGAGGTCATCCGGGTCCTGGAGTCCATGCACCTGGTCGAGTCCCGGCGCCGGGTCGGAGTGACCGTCCGGCCCGCCGACGAGTGGAACGTCTACGACCCCCAGGTCATCCGGTGGCGTCTCGCCGGTTCCGACCGGCCCCGGCAGCTGCGCTCCCTCACCGTCCTGCGGTCCGCGGTGGAGCCCGTCGCGGCGGGCCTCGCCGCGCGCCACGCCACGGCCGCGCAGTGCGCGGAACTCACGCAGTGCGCCCTCGGCATGGTCGCCACCTCGCGCGGCCGGCAGCTGGAGGGCTACCTCAGGCACGACATCGCCTTCCACCGCATCGTGCTCAACGCCTCCGGCAACGAGATGTTCGCCCGCCTCGGCGACGTCGTCGCCGAGGTGCTCGCCGGACGTACGCACCACCAGGTGATGTTCGAGGACCCCGACCCCGCCGCCGTCACCCTCCACGTGCGGGTCGCCGAAGCCGTGCGCGAGGGCGACGCGGCCGCCGCCGAGCGGCTGACGAAGGAGATCGCCGTGGGCGCGCTCCACGAACTGGACGTACTGGCCCCTTGAGCCGAGCCCCTTCCGGGTACGGTGGGCGGGCCCGATCCTCGGGCGGACGGGGCAGTCGGAATGGGAGACCACGGCATGGCGCAGCAGGTACAAGGGGTCATCGCACCGGGCAAGGACGAGCCCGTTCGCGTCGAGACGATCCTCGTGCCGGACCCGGGCCCCGGCGAGGCCGTGGTCAAGATCCAGGCGTGCGGCGTCTGCCACACCGACCTGCACTACAAGCAGGGCGGGATCAACGACGACTTCCCCTTCCTCCTCGGCCACGAGGCCGCGGGCGTGGTGGAGTCCGTCGGCGACGACGTCACCGACGTCGCCCCGGGTGACTTCGTCGTCCTCAACTGGCGTGCCGTGTGCGGCCAGTGCCGCGCCTGTCTGCGCGGCCGCCCCTGGTACTGCTTCAACACCCACAACGCCAAGCAGAAGATGACCCTCCTGGACGGCACCGAGCTGTCCCCGGCGCTCGGCATCGGGGCCTTCGCCGAGAAGACGCTCGTCGCCGCCGGCCAGTGCACCAAGGTCGACCCGGAGGTCTCCCCGGCCGTCGCCGGCCTCCTCGGCTGCGGCGTCATGGCGGGAATCGGCGCGGCCATCAACACCGGACAGGTCGGACGGGGCGACTCCGTCGCCGTCATCGGCTGCGGCGGAGTCGGCGACGCGGCGATCGCCGGAGCCCGGCTCGCGGGAGCGGCGAAGATCATCGCGGTCGACATCGACGACCGCAAGCTGGAGACGGCGAAGAAGATGGGCGCGACCCACACCGTCAACTCGCGCTCCGCCGACCCCGTCGAGGCCATCCGTTCGCTGACCGGGGGCCACGGCGCCGACGTCGTCATCGAGGCGGTCGGCCGCCCGGAGACGTACAAGCAGGCCTTCTACGCCCGCGACCTCGCCGGCACCGTCGTCCTCGTCGGCGTCCCGACGCCCGAGATGCAGCTCGAACTCCCGCTCCTCGACGTGTTCGGCCGCGGCGGTTCGCTCAAGTCCTCCTGGTACGGCGACTGCCTGCCCTCCCGCGACTTCCCCATGCTCATCGACCTCCACCAGCAGGGCCGCCTGGACCTCGGCGCCTTCGTCACGGAGACCATCGGGCTGGGCGACATCGAGCACGCCTTCGGCCGGATGCACGACGGCGACGTCCTGCGCTCGGTGGTGGTGTTCTGATGACCGCCCGCATCGACCACCTGGTCACCTCCGGCACCTTCGCCCTCGACGGTGGCGAGTGGGACGTCGACAACAACGTCTGGATCGTCGGCGACGACACCGAGGCCGTCGTCATCGACGCCGCCCACGACGCGGCGGCCATCCGCGCCGCGCTCGGCGGACGCACGCTGCGCGCCATCATCTGCACCCACGCGCACAACGACCACATCGACGCGGCCCCCGCCCTGGCCGACGCGACCGGGGCGCAGATCCTGCTCCACCCCGACGACCTGCCGCTGTGGCAGCTGACCCACCCGGACCGCGCCCCCGACGGCGAACTCGCCGACGGACAGGTGCTGGAGATCGCCGGCGAACGCCTGACGGTCCTGCACACCCCGGGCCACGCCCCCGGCGCCGTCTGCCTCCACGCCCCCGGCCTGGACACCGTGTTCACCGGCGACACCCTCTTCCAGGGCGGGCCGGGAGCCACCGGCCGGTCGTTCTCGCACTTCCCGACGATCATCGACTCGATCAGGGACCGGCTGCTCGCCCTCCCGGCCGGGACCGTCGTCCGCACCGGGCACGGCGACTCCACCACCATCGGCGCCGAGGCGCCGCAGCTGGACGACTGGATCGCCCGCGGCCACTGACGGACCGCTCACTCCCCGCCCGGCCACGCGGCGAGCCGCAGCCCGCTCTCGAAGCGGCGCGGCCCGCCCGTGACCGGGTCGGTGAACTCCAGCGTCCTCGCCAGCAGTTGCAGCGGCCGGGCGAAGTCCCCGGGGGCCGCGTCCGGCTCCACGACCGGATAGACCGGATCGTTCACCAGCGGCAGCCCCAGCGCGTTCATGTGGACCCGCAGCTGATGCGTACGCCCCGTCGCCGGAACCAGCCGGTACCTGCCGAGCCCGCCGCGGCGGTCCAGCAGCTCCACCCGGCTCTCGCTGTTCTCCTCGCCCGGCACCTCGCGGGCAGCGATGACCCCGCGCTCCTTCACGATCCTGCTGCGCACCGTCCGGGGGAGCGCGACCCCGGGATCGTAGGGGGCCACGGCCTCGTACTCCTTGCGTACCAGCCGGTCCCGGAACAGCGTCTGGTACGCGCCCCTTTCGCCGGGCCGTACGACGCAGAGCACCAGGCCGGCCGTCAGCCGGTCGAGCCGGTGCGCGGGCTGCAGCTCCGGCAGGCCCAGCTCGTCACGCAGCCGCGCGACCAGGGTCTCGGTGATGTGCCGGCCGCGCGGGGTGGTGCTGAGGAAGTGCGGCTTGTCCGCGATCACCAGGTGCTCGTCACGGTGGACCACGCCGACGGGGAACGGCACGGGCTCCTCCGGGGCGAAGTCCCGGTGGAACCAGAGGTACCGGCCGGCCGTGTACGGCTCGTCCGCCGCCACGGCCCGGCCGTCGGCCCCGACGAACCTGCCGTCGGCCAGCATCGCCGTCACCCGCTCCGCGCCCACCGCGCCCGCGAACCTGGCCAGCAGATGGTCCCCGACGCTCGTCCAGGCCCCCTCGGGGTCGGCGGGGAGCCGCACCCGCACGGGATCCACGCCCGCGCGCTGCGGAAGGGGGGCGGGAGGGGGTTTCGCCCGTCCTCTCATGGCATCGGTCCTTGTCGCCGGAGGGGCCCGGGAGGGACGGGCGCGGGCCGTCCATCATCCCACCCGCGCCCTCGCCTCCCTGAGTCCGCGCGATGTTCCGCCCGGAAGGCCGCGGTGCTGTCGGAAACGCGAAAACCCCCAGGTGACCTGGGGGTTTTCCACTGTGTCCGAGGGGGGACTTGAACCCCCACGCCCGATAAAGGGCACTAGCACCTCAAGCTAGCGCGTCTGCCATTCCGCCACCCGGACCGGGTGCGCCGTCCCGGGCCTCGCCCGTTCCGACGTGGAAAACCATAGCAAACATTCGGGGGTGCTCGATCACACCCCCGGGCTCGTGAAAGCCGCATGACGAGTGACGGGCGGCCTTGGGCGCGGGGCGCGGGCGCGGGAGTATGGGAGGGAGTACCACCGCGACAGTGGAAGGAACACCAGCGTGAGCGAGACCAGCACGGCCCGGGCCGGCATCGGCGAGAGCGCCGAGAGCGAGGTCGTCGACCTCTGTCGCGACCTGATCCGGATCGACACCAGCAACTACGGAGACCACTCGGGCCCCGGTGAGCGGGTCGCCGCCGAGTACATCGCGGAGAAGCTCGCCGAGGTCGGGCTCGAGCCCCAGATCTTCGAATCCCACAAGGGTCGGGCCTCCACAGTGGCCCGGATCGAGGGCGAGGACCCCTCCAGGCCCGCGCTCCTGATCCACGGGCACACCGACGTCGTCCCGGCCAACGCGGCCGACTGGACGCACGACCCGTTCTCCGGGGAGATCGCGGACGGGTGCGTGTGGGGCCGCGGAGCGGTCGACATGAAGGACATGGACGCGATGACCCTCGCGGTCGTACGCGACAGGATGCGCAGCGGCCGCAAGCCCCCGCGCGACATCGTGCTGGCCTTCCTGGCGGACGAGGAGGCGGGAGGCACCTACGGCGCGCGCCACCTCGTCGACAACCACCGCGACCTCTTCGACGGCGTCACCGAGGCGATCGGCGAGGTCGGCGGCTTCTCCTTCACCGTCAACGAGAACCTGCGCCTCTACCTCGTGGAGACCGCGCAGAAGGGCATGCACTGGATGCGGCTCACCGTGGACGGCACCGCCGGTCACGGGTCGATGACGAACGACGACAACGCCATCACCGAGCTCTGCGAGGCCGTCGGCCGGCTCGGCCGGCACAAGTGGCCGGTCAGGGTGACGAAGACCGTGCGGTCGTTCCTCGACGAGCTGTCCGACGCGCTCGGCACCCCCCTGGACCCCGAGGACATGGAGGCCACGCTCGCCAAGCTGGGCGGGATCGCCAAGATGGTCGGCGCCACCCTCCGCAACTCGGCCGCCCCGACCATGCTCGGCGCCGGCTACAAGGTGAACGTGATCCCCGGGCAGGCCACCGCGCACGTCGACGGTCGCTTCCTGCCGGGTTACGAGGAGGAGTTCCTGGCCGACCTCGACCGGATCCTCGGGCCGCGGGTGAAGCGCGAGGACGTGCACGGCGACAAGGCGCTGGAGACCAGCTTCGACGGCTCCCTGGTGGACGCCATCCAGCTCGCGCTCAAGGCCGAGGACCCGATCGCGCGCGCGGTGCCGTACATGCTCTCCGGCGGCACCGACGCGAAGTCCTTCGACGACCTGGGCATCCGCTGCTTCGGGTTCGCGCCGCTGAAGCTGCCGCCGGAGCTGGACTTCGCCGGAATGTTCCACGGTGTCGACGAGCGGGTTCCGGTGGAGGGGCTGACCTTCGGGGCGCGGGTGCTCGACCGCTTCATCGACCACTCCTGACCCTGCCGTCCGCCTCATTCGCCTGCCTGTACGGCTCTCACCGGAAAGGGTGAAAGGGGTCGCGCAGTCGTAGCCCCCCCACCCCCTCCTCGTTACACGGGATGCGGTCCGCGGCTGGGACCGCACTTGTCAACACAGGAGGAATAATGATCAAGAAGGTCGTCGCAATCGCGGCTGCTACCGGTGGTCTCGTGCTCGCTGGTGCGGGTATGGCTTCCGCCGACGCCGGTGCCCAGGGTGCCGCCATCGGCAGCCCCGGCGTGCTCTCGGGCAACGTCATCCAGGTTCCGGTTCACGTTCCGGTGAACGTGTGCGGCAACACGATCTCCGTGATCGGTCTGCTGAACCCCGCCTTCGGCAACACCTGCGTCAACGCGTGACGATGCGCGTCAACCCGTAAGGGTTCGAGTCCGGTCGGCCCCGGAGTGCGCCCCATGCACTCCGGGGCCGCTGGGCATTCGGCCCCGCGCGCTCGTGCCGGGGCATTTCGTTAGGCAGAAGGCAGGAAAGCAACCTATGCGACAGGTCACACGTAAAGGCCTGATCACCATGGCAGCTGCGGGCGGCGTGCTCGCCCTCAGCGGCGGCTACGCGCACGCGGACGCCGGTGCGGCCGGCGCCGCGTCGGGCTCGCCCGGAGTGCTCTCCGGGAACTCGGTCCAGGTCCCGGTCGACGTTCCCGTGAACGTGTGCGGCAACTCCGTGGACGTCGGTGGTCTGCTCAACCCCACGTTCGGCAACGACTGCGGAAACGGATCTTCGGATTCCGGTCAGTCGCGGGGTCACTCACGCGATTCCTCGCACCACGAGGACGGCGGCGGTTCGGCCGACGGCCCGGGCAGCCGGGCGTCCGGCCACCAGGGCGCGCGGCACAGTGACGAGGGGACCGGCAGGCACCGGGCCTCCGGCACCTCCGCGCAGGCGGAGACGACCCGTTCGCCGGGAATCCTGTCCGGCAACCAGGTGCAGGCGCCGGTGGAGATCCCCGTGAACCTCTGCGGGAACAGCGTCACCGTCGGCGGGCTGCTCAACCCGGTCTTCGGCAACGACTGCGAGAACATCACCGAGGAAGTCCCGCCCCCCGCGGTCCCGGAGACACCGGAGACCCCCGGGACACCGGTCACCCCGCACGTCCCCCACACCCCCGAGCCCCAGCTCGTGCCGGGCGAGCAGCTCGCGCACACGGGTGCCGGCGGCCTGGGCCTGCTGATCCCGGCGAGCGCCGGCATGATGCTGGCCGGCGCGGGCACGGTCCTGTACCGGCGTTCGCGCAGCGCGGCATAGCACCGGCACGAAGACCGGCGCGACGAGCGGGTTCCGCCTACGCGGGACCCGCTCCGCGCTACCAGGTCGGCCGGAGCTGACGGATGATCCTCCGGCGGAGCCGCACCCGGCGGCTGCCGTCGCGGCGCAGCGTCAGCCGGTCCAGCTCCCAGTGTCCGTACTCGGCGTGGTCGGTCAACAGGCGGGCCGCTTCCTTGCGGGAGACCCCGCGCGGCACGTACACGTCGATGAATTCATATTCCGGCATCGCATCTATTGTGCGGGCAGACCCCCGGTACGGATAGCGTCTGTCCCATGTCTGATGCTGCGCAGCCCACCGCTGCCGAGGTACGCGCCGCCGCCGAAGCGGTAAAAGCCGCGCTCGACCGCCACCTCGAGGCCGTCGAGCGCCGTACCGGGGACGACGATCCCGCCGTCTTCGACGCGTTCAACGCACTGGCCGCCGCGGCCGAGGTGTACGACGAATTCCTCTACGACCGCTACGACGAGGTCACGCCCTTCGAGATCCCCGGCGCGGAGGACTCGCTGCCGCCCTACGCGGGGCCCGAGGAGCCGCACGCACTGAGCGTGCTGATCAGGCGCGACTACGCGGTGGCGCAGCCCGCGCGGCTGCTGGCCCAGGCACAGCGTCTCGCCGATCTCGACCCCGAGGGGCACGAGGGCGACGCGGTCCCGGTCGTCGGGGCCGGTGTGCACGCCGCGCTGGGCGTGCTCTTCGGCGAGTACGAGGCGGACGAGATCGCCTCCCGGCACAAGGAGTTCGGCCTGGAGGAAGGGGACTCGACGCTCTGGGTCTCGGCACTGGAGGAGCTCCCCGAAGCGGGGGAGTGGCTCGGCGCACCGTTCGAGGACGCCGATCCCGAACTGGTCGTCTGCCGCTTCGACGTGAGCGCGGTCTTCGACGAGGAGGACGAGCGGGACGGCGAGCCCGAGGACGCCGTCCCGGAACGCGCCTGACCGCACCGGGCACGCGCCTGACCGCACGGTGAGCGGATGACGGCCCCGGTGACGCCCAGCGCACCGGGGCCGTCGTCATGATCCCGGCGTTCCGCGGTCCCGTACGACGCCGCCCGGGACCGCGGGTGTCCTGCCCGAGCCCTTAGGAGGCGTCCGGTGTCGGCAGCGCCTCCAGCAGGGGGCGCAGCCTCGTCGTCCGCTCCTGGGCGGCGACCTCCGCCACCGCGCGGGGGAGGGCCTGGTCCACGCCGTGGACCACGGACAGGTGCCGTTCGCCCCTGCTGAACGCGGTGTACACCCAGGGCCGGCTCAGCCCTCCCGCCGCGTCGCCCGGCAGGACGACGACGGCCGCCGGCCACCGCATCCCCGCCGCCTGGTGGGCGCTCAGCGCCCAGCCGTGGCGTACCGCCGTCTCCACCCGCTCCTGCGGTACGACGACGGGTGTACCCGAGCAGTCCAGGTGCAGCCCCTCGGCGTCGGCCGAGACGACGGCACCCGGCACCACCCTTCCCGGTGCGGGCACATGGACCACACGGTCGCCCGGGTCGAAGCCCCCGAACCGCCCCGGCCCCGGATTGAGCCGCTGCTTCAGCGCCGCGTTCAGCGCCGTCGTCCCCGCCGAGCCACCGTGCCCGACGGTGATGACCTGCGTGTCCGAGGGCGGTACGCCGAGCGCGCGAGGTACGGAGTCGGCGACGAGCTGCACCGTGCGGTGGACCGCCTCGCCCGCGTCGCGGACGGGCACGATCACCACCTCCCTGCCCGGCGCCTCGACCTGCGCGAGCTCCCCGACGCCGATGCCCGACACCAGCTCGCCGATCGGCCCGGGATCGGGTGTACGCGAGACCACGTGCGGGCAGGCGCGCGCCGCGATCACGTCGGCGAACACCCGGCCCGCTCCCGCGGAGGCCAGAACCCCCGGGTCACCGCTCAGCACCAGTCGCGTGCCGTCGGCGAGGGACTCCACCAGCATCGCGGCCGTCTCCACGTCGAGCTGCGGGGCGTCCAGCACCACGAGCAGGTCGACGGCGAACGCGCCGTCCGCGTCGCGCCCCGGACCCGCCTCGCCGGAGAGCAGGGCGGAGAGGGTGACCGCGGCGTCCGGGTCGCCCACGGCCGCGGCCAGGCGGTGGAGACCGTCGACGCTGTGGGTCGTGCCCACGGCCCGCAGCCCGAGACCGCGGGCGGCGGTGATCAGGGCCGCGGGCTCGGCCCTGGCGCTCTCGCCTCCGCTGTGCGCGACCAGGCCCGCGGTCGCGGCCGTGCGGATCAGCTCGGCCGCCGAAGGAGAGGGGGCGAGGGCCGCGGCCTCCGCCCAGTCGGCGCCCTTCTCCACGGAGTTGACCAGCCGTGCCAGACCGTCGGCGAGACTCTCCTCGGCCAGCGCGTACCGGTCGAGGCCCAGCAGGACCAGCACCGGCGCCTCGTCGTCCGGCGCCCCGGCCTCCGGCCCGCCCCCGGAGTCCCCGCCCGCGTCGTCCCGCGGACCGGCCGGCTCCTCCTCCGCACCGTCGTCGCCGTCCTGGAAGACCAGCACGACACCCTCGGCCACCGCGTGCTGGACGGCCGCGCCGGGGTCGGTGACCGCGAACCCGGACAGTGCCGTGCGCACCTCGGCGGCGTCCAGGGCCGTGTGGCCCCGCAGCGCCGCCCGCTCCAGCAGCCAGCCGACGAGCGCAGCGGTGCGCCGCGCGTCGTCGGGGCCGCACTCCGCGCCCAGCAGAGCCCGGGCGAATCCGTCCGCCTGCTCCGGGCGGACACCGGGCAGCGACAGCAGTTGCCAGGGGTCCTCCCGGAGGACCGCGGCCGCCTGCTCGCCGAGAACCGCGGCCGCGGGACGTGCCAGGGCCTCGGGGGCCCCTCCCTCGGCGAGCACCGTCGCGGCCGAGGCGGCGGCCTGCGGGGACCCGACCCGCGCGTCGGGCCGCTCGGGAGCCGCGGCCGCCCGGGCGGCCGCGGGGGCGGCCTGCGGAGCCGCCCTGCGGGGCGCCGGGGCGGACGCGGGCGAGTCGAAGAAGGCTGTGCCCGGCTTCGCGCCGCTCTCCACGGCTCGCACGGCCGCGAGCAGATCGGCGGCGGGGCCGCTCAGCTTGCCGCCCGCGGCGATGGGGCCGTCCTTCCCGGCCTTGCGCTGCTCGATCCGGAGGCGCAGCTCGCGCTGCGCCGCCAGCTCGGCCGCGGCCTCCGACATCTCGGGCGCCCCGGACGGCTCGGCGGTGTCCCCGGCCCCCCCGCCCGCACCGGCCTCTTCCTCGGCCTCCGCGCTCCCACCGGCTTCGGGGTCCCGCGCGGCCCGCGTCTCCTCCGCACCCTGGCCGGCGCCGGTCTCCTGCGGTGCGTCCGCGCCGTCCTCGGCCTCGGGGCCGTGCTCGCCGGGCGAGCCGCCCGTGGCCGGCCCGCCGGTCTCCTCGCGGCCCTCGTCGTCCTCGGCGGCGGGGTCCGGGGATTCTCCCCGGGGAAGCGCAGTCACAGCGTGCTCCAGTCCTGGTCGGGATAGCGGTGCACGGGCGCCGACACGTCGTCGAGCGCCTGGCAGATCTCGTCAGGAAGACTAAGCGCCTCCACTGACAACGCCTCGGTCAGCTGCCGCGCGTTGCGCGCGCCGACGACCGGCGCCACCACTCCGGGCCGGTCGCGCACCCAGGCGAGGGCGACCTGCAGAGGCGTCGTGGAGAGACCGTCTGCGGCCGTGGCCACGGCGTCCACGATCCGGCGCGCCGCCCCGTGGAGATACGGCTCGACGAACGGGGCGAGGTGTTCCGAGGCGCCCCGGGAGTCCGACGGGGTGCCGGTGCGGTACTTGCCCGTCAGGACCCCGCGGCCCAGCGGCGACGACGGCAGCAGCCCCACCCCGAGATCCAGCGCCGCCGGCAGCACCTCACGCTCCACGCCCCGCTGCACCAGGGAGTACTCCATCTGGGTGCACGCCAGCCGGGTGCGCACCCCGGGCGCGGCGAGCTGCCAGGTCGCGGCCTTGGCCAGTTGCCAGCCGCTGAAGTCGCAGACGCCCGCGTACCGCACGCGCCCCGACGACACGGCGAGGTCCACTGCCTGAAGGGTCTCCTCCAGCGGGGTCACGGGGTCGAACGCGTGGACCTGCCACAGGTCGACGTAGTCCGTCCCGAGCCGCCGCAGGGAGGCGTCCAGCGCGGCCAGGAGATGTCCCCGCGAGCCGTCGAAGCGCCGGTAGGGGTCGGCCACGCTGCCCGCCTTGGTCGAGATGACCAGATCCCGCCGGGGCACCAGTTTGTCCAGCAGGCGGCCCAGCAGGTACTCGGCCTCCCCGTCGGCGTAGACGTCGGCGGTGTCCACCAGGGTGCCGCCGGCGTCCCAGAAGGCCTTGAGCTGGTCGGCGGCGTCGTGCTCGTCGGTGTCCCGGCCCCAGGTGAGGGTGCCCAGCCCGATACGGGACACGCGAAGGCCGGTGCGGCCGAGATGCCTCTGCTCCATGGGCGCTGAGATTACTGGCCGGGGCCGCGACCGGTGCAGGCCTGTGGACAACCCCGGGCCCCGGGGCGAGCCTGCCGGATTCCGGCGCCCCGCGCTAGAGTCCCGGGCACAGGAACGTTACTGATCAGTAGAGGGAGCGTGGCTATGCGGCTCGGCATCAATCTCGGTTACTGGGGTGCGGGCATGGACGGCGACAACCTCGCCGTCGCCCAGGAGGCGGACCGGCTCGGTTACGACGTCTGCTGGGCCGCCGAGGCCTACGGCTCCGACGTGCCGACGGTGCTCGCCTGGGTCGCCGCCCGGACCGAGTCCATCGACGTCGGCTCCGCCATCATGCAGATCCCGGCCCGCCAGCCCGCCATGACGGCCATGACGGCCGCCACGCTCGACTCCCTCTCCGGGGGCCGCTTCCGCCTGGGGCTCGGCGTCTCGGGACCGCAGGTCTCCGAGGGCTGGTACGGCGTCAAGTTCGACAAGCCGCTGGCCCGCACGCGCGAGTACGTCGAGATCGTGCGCCGCGCCATGTCCCGCGAGCGGCTCTCCTACGAGGGCGAGCACTGGACCCTGCCGCTGCCCGACGGCCCGGGCAAGCCCCTCAAGCTGACCGTCCACCCGCAGCGCGAGCACATCCCGCTCTACATCGCCGCGATCGGCCCCAAGAACCTGGAGCAGACCGGTGAGATCGCCGACGGCGCCCTCCTGATCTTCCCCTCCGCCGAGCACATCGAGGAGACGGCGCTCAAGCACCTGCGGGCCGGGCGGGAGAAGGCCGGGAAGACGATGGACGGATTCGACGTCTGTCCGACCCTGCCCCTGGCGATCGGTGACGACATCAACGGCCTCGCCGACATGTTCCGCCCCTACACCGCGCTCTACGTCGGCGGCATGGGCAGCCGCAAGCAGAACTTCTACAACCAGCTCGCCCAGCGCATGGGCTACGAGAAGGAGGCGGCCGAGATCCAGGACAAGTACCTGTCCGGCGACAAGGCCGGCGCGGCCGCGGCCGTGCCGCACCGGCTCATCGACCAGACCGCGCTCCTCGGCTCGGTGGAGCGGATCGCCGACCGGATGCGGGCCTACGCCGAGGCCGGGGTCACGACTCTGACCCTCGCCCCCGCCGGCTTCACGCTCGACGAGCGCCTCGCGGCCCTGCGGGCGGGCACCGACGCCCTCGAGCTCTCCGGCACCGCGGCGTAACGGACGCGGACCCGCACCGGACGTGGACCCGGGACGGGGAAGCACTACGGCCGTGGTGGGGGCTCGGGGGGTCCTCCCCGCCACGGCCGTCACAGGGAACAACGCCTCGCGCCGCTCCCGGTTACGCCCCGTGCCCCTCCCGGGGAGCCTTCGCCGGTCCGGGAGCCGTGCGGCGCCCGTTCGGCCCTGCCCCGCCCCGCTCGTGTTGCCTACCGGGCCGTACCGAATTTGACTGTGGCTCTGCGGACACCGGTGCGAAAGGTGGCAGTGATGCTCTCGGCAAAGAGTCTGTTCCAGGAGATCCTCGACAACGACGAGTCGTTCCGGCTGTTCTGCTCGATCGCCGCCGGCGGGGAGGCCCAGGGCGGCTGGGAGAACGGGCGCATCGCCGCCCTGGTGCCCCCCGGACTGAGGGAGCTCGCCCCCAAGGTCGCCCGGCACGGTGCCGACGAGGACAAGCACGGCCGGATCTTCAACGCCCTGCTGAAGCAACGCGGACTCCAGGCCGTGTCGGTGCCCTACGAGACCGACTACACCCTCCTGCTGGAACGTCACGGCATCGGCCTGGCCCACGACCGGCTGAGCCGCGAGGAACCCCTCACCGAGCGGGACATCATCGTCTACCTGGCCCACAGCAGGGTCACCGAGCAGCGGGCCTCCGAACAGATGAGGCTGCTCCTGCGGCACTTCTCCGACCACCCGGTGCTCGGCCGCGCCGTCAGGATGATCTCGCGCGACGAGGACAACCACCTCGCCTACTGCCACGAGGAACTCCTGCGCTTCGCCCGGGCCGGACACGGCCGCACGATCCAGTCCGTCCTGCGGGAGTGCGCCCGCGCGGAGATCCGCGTCTACCGCGACGTCAGCCTCGCCGTCATGCGGCACATGGGCGAGGTACTGCGCTGGTCCCGCGCCAAGAGCGCGCTGCTGAGCGCCGGCATCCACGCGATGTACGCGTACGAGCGGCTGGTGGGCTGGCAGCGGATGGTGAGCCTGCGCCAGCCCGTGCTGCGCGACGCGCTCGGCAGCCCGGCCGCCCCGGAGACCGAGTTCGCCTGAGGGCCGCGCCTACATCCAGCCGCGCCGCTTGAACATGCGGTACAGGCTGAAGACCGCGACGCCCATCAGCCCGATCACCGTCGGGTAGGTCCAGACCCAGTGGAGTTCGGGCATGTGCTCGAAGTTCATGCCGTAGATGCCCGCCACCAGGGTCGGTACCGCGGCCATGGCGGCCCAGGCCGAGATCTTCCTCATGTCGTCGTTCTGCCGCACGCCGACCTGCGCCAGGTGCGCCGAGAGGATGTCCGAGAGCAGCCGGTCCAGGCCCTCCACGTGTTCCACGGCACGGGTCAGGTGGTCGTTCACGTCCCGGAAGAACGGCTGCGAGCTTGCGTCGACGAACGGCACCCCCGCGCCGGAGAGCCGGGCCATCGGGCCGCTCAGCGGGTTGGTCGCCCTGCGGAACTCCAGCACCTGCCGCTTGAAGGTGTAGATGGCCGCGGCCGTGTTCGTGGTGTCGCGGGAGCCGGTCGGTGCGAACACCTGCGCCTCCAGCTCCTCCAGGTCGACCTGGAGCTCGGCGGCGACCTCGATGTAGTGGTCGACCACCGCGTCGCTGACCGCGTACAGCACCGACGTGGGCCCGTGCTTGAGGACCTCCGGCTCGGCCTCCAGACGACTGCGCACGGCCGCCAGCGGCGCGCCCTCACCGTGCCGCACGGTGACGACGAACGAGTCCCCTATGAACAGCATGAGCTCCCCGGCGCTCACGGTGTCGCTCTCCTGCTCGTAGACCACCGGCTTGATGACCACGAACAGGGAGTCGTCGTAGATCTCCAGCTTGGGCCGCTGGTGGGCGCGCAGGGCGTCCTCGACCGCGAGGGGATGCAGCGCGAACTCGCTGGTGACGTGCTCGAACTCCGCCTCCGTCGGCTCGTGCAGCCCGATCCAGACGAACGCGTCGCCGGTGGCCCGCGCCTCGTCCAGGGCATCGGAGAAGTCGGCGGGACCATCGGTCCTGCGCCCGTCCCGGTAAATTCCGCAGTCGACGATCACTCGCCGCATTCTTCCCCGCCCGCGCTCTTCCACGCACCTCTTCTACGCTTGCAGGCATGCCCACGCTCATCCTCGTACGCCACGGACGCTCGACCGCCAACACCGCCGGAGTGCTCGCCGGACGGACTCCGGGGGTCTCCCTCGACGAACGCGGCGCCGCCCAGGCCGCCGCCCTCCCGGGCCGGCTGTCCGGCATCGCCCTCGCGGCGGCCGTCAGCAGCCCGCTGCAGCGCTGCCGCGAAACCCTCCAGCCGCTCCTGGACGCCCGCCCGGACCTCGCCTCGCACACCGAGGACCGGATCAGCGAGTGCGACTACGGGGAGTGGTCCGGCCGCAAGCTCGCCGAACTCTCCGACGACCCCCTGATGAAGGTCGTGCAGCAGCACCCCTCGGCCGCGGCGTTCCCCGGCGGCGAGTCGATGCGTGCCATGCAGACCCGGGCCGTGGAGGCGGTGCGCGAGTGGAACACCCGCATCGAGGCGGAGCACGGCGAGGAGGCCGCCTACGTCATGTGCTCGCACGGCGACATCATCAAGGCGATCGTCGCCGACGCGCTCGGCATGCACCTCGACCTCTTCCAGCGCGTCCACGCGGACCCGTGCTCGGTCACCGCGATCCGCTACACCAGGCTGCGGCCCTTCCTCCTGCGTCTCGGTGACACCGGCGACCTCGCGTCCCTCGCGCCCCGGGAACAGGCCCTCGGGGCCGACGCGGCGGGTGACACGACGGCCGACGCCGCCGTCGGCGGCGGCGCTGGGGCGCCGTGATCGCTCGGCGCAGTAGGGTGGACGCGCCGTAGCGGCCTCGCGGGGGGAACCCCGCAGGGCCCCGGGCCGACCCCCATTCGCCATCACATTCAAGGGAGACAGGACGTGTCCCGTCAGGTGTTCCTCTACGACCCCCCGGACCGTTTCGTGGCCGGTACGGTCGGGCTGCCTGGCCGCCGTACGTTTTTCCTGCAGGCGACATCCAAGGGACGGGTCACGAGCGTGGCCCTGGAGAAGACCCAGGTCGCCGCGTTGGCCGAACGGATCGACGAACTCCTCGACGAGGTCGTCCGGCGGACCGGCGGCAACTCACCCGTGCCGGCCGTCGCACCCACGGACGTCGCCGACACCGCCCCGCTGGACGCCCCCGTCGAGGAGGAGTTCAGGGTCGGGACGATGGCACTCGCCTGGGACGGCGACGAGCAGCGCATGATCGTCGAGGCGCAGGCCCTCGTCGAGCTCGAGGCCGACTCCGACGACGACCTCGCCGAAGCCGAGGAAAGGCTCCTGCAGGACGAGGAGAACGGCCCGCCGATGCTCCGCGTCCGGCTGAGCGGCGCGCAGGCGCGGGCCTTCGCCAAGAGGGCCCTGGACGTCGTGAACGCCGGCCGCCCGCCCTGCCCGCTGTGCAGCCTCCCCCTCGACCCGGAAGGACACGTATGCCCGCGCCAGAACGGATACCGTCGCGGGGCCTGACGGAGGCCGGGCTGCGCACCCTGCTCACCGAGGGGGAGCTCACGGTCCTCGGGCAGGTCAGGGGCGCGTCGAACGCGGTGCTCTACTGCACGGTGGCGTACGACGGCGAGGAGCGCACCTGCGTCTACAAGCCGGTCGCCGGGGAGCAGCCGCTGTGGGACTTCCCCGACGGCAACCTCGCCCGGCGCGAGGTCGCGGCGTACGAGGTCTCCGAGGCCACCGGCTGGGGCCTCGTGCCCCCCACGGTGCTGCGCGAGGGCCCCTACGGCGAGGGGATGTGCCAGCTGTGGATCGAGGCCGAGGAGACCGCGGACGGCGATGCCGGCCGGGCCCACGGGCTGCCGCCCCTGCTCGCGCTCGTCGAGGAGGAGGAGCCGGGTGACGGCTGGAAGGCGGTGGGATTCGCCGAGGTGGGCGAGGGGCGGACCGCGCTGCTCGTGCACGCCGACGATCCCCGGCTCCGCCGGCTCGCCGTGCTGGACGCCGTGATCAACAACGGGGACCGCAAGGGCGGGCACCTTCTTCCCGCGCCCGGCGGCCGGCTGTACGGCATCGACCACGGCGTCACCTTCAACGCGGACGACAAGCTGCGGACGCTCCTGTGGGGATGGGCGGGCGAGTCCCTGACGGCGGAGGCCGTGGAGGTGCTGAGCGGTCTGTCCGGCGCACTGGCACCGGGCGCGGCGCTCGCCACCCGGTTGGCGGAACTCATCACGCCCGCGGAGCTGGATGCCCTGCGGGCCCGGGTGGAGGCCCTGCGCACGTCCGGCCGCCATCCGCAGCCCAGCGGTGAGTGGCCGGCGATTCCCTGGCCCCCGGTCTGACGGCCGGGGTCCCCCGCGGACGGCCCGCCGCCGGGCGGCAGCCCCTTCACGGGGCCGTCCGGCGGCTTCGGCGGTGCGTCCGGGGACCACGCCGGCACGGAGCGGCAGCCTAAGGCGGCGTTTCGCGCAAGACCGCCTCTTCGGCCACGATCCGTCATCCGGTTCGTATCCGGAAGCATCGTCCGGTTACGCTCATGACATGCATGCCTGGCCCGCTTCTGAGGTCCCCGCCCTGCCTGGCAAGGGCCGCGACCTTCGGATCCACGACACCGCGACCGGCGGACGGATCACCCTTGACCCCGGTCCCGTCGCCCGCATCTACGTCTGCGGCATCACGCCGTACGACGCGACCCACATGGGTCATGCGGCGACCTACAACGCGTTCGACCTCGTTCAGCGCGTGTGGCTCGACACCAAGCGGCAGGTTCACTACGTCCAGAACGTGACCGACGTGGATGATCCGCTGCTGGAGCGGGCCGTGCGCGACGGCGAGGACTGGACCGAGCTCGCGGAGCGCGAGACGACCCTCTTCCGGGAGGACATGACCGCTCTGCGCATGCTCCCCCCGAAGCACTACATCGGTGCGGTGGAGGCGATACCCGGCATCGTCCCGCTCGTCGAACGCCTGCGGGACGCGGGCGCCGCCTACGAACTCGACGGCGACGTCTACTTCTCGGTCGAGAGCGACCCCCGCTTCGGAGAGGTCTCCCACCTCGACGCCGAGGCGATGCGCCTGCTCTCCGCCGAGCGCGGCGGTGACCCGGAGCGCCCCGGCAAGAAGAACCCGCTCGACCCGATGCTCTGGATGGCCGCCCGCGAGGGCGAGCCGAGCTGGGACGGGGGCTCGCTCGGCCGCGGCAGGCCCGGCTGGCACATCGAGTGCGTCGCGATCGCGCTGGACCACCTCGGCATGAGCTTCGACGTCCAGGGCGGCGGTTCCGACCTGGCCTTCCCGCACCACGAGATGGGCGCCTCGCACGCCCAGGTGCTGACGGGCGAGCACCCGTTCGCCCGCGCCTACGTGCACGCCGGCATGGTCGCCCTCGGCGGCGAGAAGATGTCCAAGTCCAAGGGCAACCTGGTCTTCGTCTCGGCGCTGCGCCGGGACGACGTCGACCCCGCGGCGATCAGGCTCTCCCTGCTCGCGCACCACTACCGGTCCGACTGGGAGTGGACGGACCAGGTGCTCGCCGACGCGGTCGAGCGGCTGGCACGGTGGCGTGCCGCCGTGTCCCGGCCCGACGGACACTCCGCCGAAGCCCTGGTCGAGGAGGTCAGGGAGGCACTGGCCGACGACCTGGACGCTCCCGCCGCCCTCGCCGCCGTGGACCGCTGGGCGGCCCGGCAGAACGCCGAGGGAGGCACGGACGAGGGCGCCCCCGGCGTCGTCTCCCGCACCGTGGACGCCCTCCTCGGCGTCGCGCTGTAACCCGCCGGCACGTGTGACGGGCCCGGGCCCCGCGAGAGATCGCGGGGCCCGGGCCCGTCTTCCGGTCCGGCTCGCCCTGGTCGCGCCGGCCCCCGCACAGCGGCGGTCAGCCGTCCGAGGGGTCCTCGTCCGGGCCGGACGGCGGGTCGCCGTGCGTGCCCCCGTCGCCGTCCTTGGGCCGCCCCTTGTCGGGGCGCTGCGGCTTGGGCGGCCGGGTGCGCCCGCCGGAGGTGTCCCGGAGGTACGGCGCGTCGCCGCTCTCCGTCGCGTGCCCGCCGGGGCCGCCCACGTCCCTGCGCCGGAGATAGCGCTCGAACTCCCGGGCGATGGCCTCGCCGGACGCCTCGGGCAGCTCGGCGGTGTCCCGCGCCTCCTCGAGCGTCTGCACGTACTCCGCGACCTCGCTGTCCTCAGAGGCCAGCTGATCGACCCCGAGCTGCCAGGCGCGGGCGTCCTCGGGCAGTTCGCCCAGCGGGATCCGGAGTCCGAGCAGGTCCTCCAGCCGGTTCAGGAGCGCCAGCGTCGCCTTGGGGTTCGGCGGCTGGGACACGTAGTGGGGAACCGCCGCCCAGAGGCTCACGGCGGGCACCCCGGCGTGCGTACAGGCTTCCTGGAGGATGCCGACGATGCCGGTCGGGCCCTCGTACCGCGTCTCCTCCAGGTCCATCGTCCTGGCCAGGTCCGGGTCCGAGGTGACACCGCTGACGGGCACCGGCCGCGTGTGCGGGGTGTCGCCGAGCAGTGCGCCCAGGATCACGACCATCTCGACGCCCAGCTCATGCGCGAAACCAAGGATCTCGTTGCAGAACGAGCGCCAGCGCATGGAGGGTTCGATGCCCCGGACCAGCACGAGATCGCGGGGTTTCTCCCCGCCGATCCGGACCACGGAGAGCCGCGTGGTGGGCCAGGTGATCTTGCGTGAACCACCGTCCAGCCACACCGTGGGGCGATTGACCTGGAAGTCGTAGTAGTCCTCGGCGTCGAGCGCCGCGAAGACCTCGCCCTTCCATTCCCGGTCCAGATGTCCGACCGCGGTGGAGGCGGCGTCACCGGCGTCGTTCCAGCCTTCGAACGCGGCCACCATGACCGGGTCGATCAGCTCGGGTACCCCCTCGAGCTCGATCACCCAGGCCTCCTTCCCAAGTTCCCTTGTGTACGGACCAACCTTACGACTTCCGGGTCCCCGGGCCGCAGCCCGTTTGCATGTGGTGGCGATCCGTGCCACTGGTCATTCATGTCCCCCGGAGACCGGCCGGAAGCCCCCGGAGACGAGATCGTGGTGGAGGAACCGGGCGGAGGGGATCCGGAGTTCCCCCGGGGTACCGTCCCGCCCTCCGCCGACTCGCCGCCGCGGCCGGGTACCCCGGCCGCCCGGGGCCCGCCGCTTCGCCCGTGTCAGTCCCAGAGCGTGGTGGGGGCCTCGCGGCGTACGACCGGCGCGATCTCCTCCGCGAACCGCTGGAGCGTCTCCAGCTGCTCGCCGAGCGCCAGGCCGAAGCCGTCCACGGTGACCGACTGCAGGTCGTGGCCGTAGGCGGCGTGGAAGCCCAGGATCTTGTCGATGATCTGCTGGGGTGAGCCGATCAGCTGGGGTCCGTCGGCGATCGCGTCCTCGATCGTCCGGAACGGTGTGTTGTACCCGGCCCTGCCCTCCAGATGCGGCTTGAAGGACTGGGCGACCCTGGCCTCGTACAGCTCCTTGTAGCGCGCGACCGTCCGCCGCGGGGTGTCCCCGATCAGCAGACCGCCCGAGCCGGCGGCCACCCGTGCGGTGGCCGGATCGTGCCCGTGCTCCTCGAAGCGGCGACGGTAGTGGGCCACCAGCCTCGCGTACGCCTCACGCGGCTGCACCGCGTTGGCGGTGAACAGCGGATCGCCGTGCCGGGCCGCCAGCTCGGGGGAGTCGAGGCTGGTGGCCGAGCCGTGCCAGACGCGCAAAGGGCCCGCGTACGGCCGCGGCACGGTCGTCACGTCCTTCAGCGGAGGCCTGAACTCGCCCTCCCAGTCCACCCCCTCCTCGGCCCACAGCCGCCTCAGCAGCTCGTACTTCTCCCTCTGCAGGTCCCACTGCCGCTCCTCGTCCAGCCCGAACAGGCTGAAGTGGCCCGCCTCCGCACCCTTGCCGACGACGAGTTCGACCCGGCCCCGCGCGATCTGGTCGAGGGTCGCGAAGTCCTCCGCGACCCGCACCGGATCGAGGATCGCGACGACCGTGACTCCGGTCAGCAGCCGGATGGCGGTGGTACGGGCCGCCAGCGCGCCCAGGACCACGCCCGGACTGGAGGAGAGGAAGGGTCCGGCGTGCCGCTCCCCGACGGCGTACGCGTCGAAGCCGAGCCGCTCGGCCGCCACACCGGTCTCGATCACCTCGTGGAACCGGTCCGCGGCCGGGCGCAGTTCGCCGGTCAGCGGATGCGGCGCATGTCCGACGAGGGAGAGTACGGAGAATCTCACAGGACTCGTTCCTTCCGTGGCAGGGGAGTCCGGTGGCGCCGGGACTGCCCGGCAGCGGCCCGCAGCCGTCGGCGCCGTCCGGACGTCCCTCCACTCTCCCCGTGCCACGTTGCGCCCGTATGGCGGCGGTGTGGCACCTCCCCGGCGCCGCGCGGAGGTGCGCGGAGGGGGTGTGCCACAGGGGCGGCCCCCTGTCCGGGAGACCGCCCCTGTCGTGACCGCAGTGCCGTCAGCGTCCGTCGGCCAGCATGTCCTCGACCCGCGATCGGATGTCGTCGGTCGCGAGACCCCGGATCGTCAGCGTCGTCCGGCGCCGCAGCACGTCGTCCGCCGTCTCGGCCCACTCGCGGTCGCGCGCGTACGCCACCTGCGCCCAGATCTCCGGGGCGTCGGGGTGGATGCGCTCGGCGAGCGCCGGGTCCTCGTCCGCCAGGCGCGCGATGTCGAAGGAGAGCGAGCCGTAGTGGGTCGCGAGGTGCCGCGCGGTGTCGGCGGACATCCGCGGCCCCGGCGTCCCGCCGCCGGCCAGCAGCCGGTGGGCGACCGCGTTCGGGTTCGCGATACCGGGCAGAGGCATCTTCCTCGGCAGGCGCGCCATGGGCTCCATGTCCTCGGAGAGGGGGTGCCCGGGCAGCTCGGCCAGCTTGTTCATCACCGTGCGGCCGATGTGGCGGAACGTGGTCCACTTGCCGCCGGCGACCGACAGCATGCCGCCGCGGCCCTCCGTCACGACCGTCTCGCGCTTCGCCTTCGAGGTGTCCCCGGGGCCTCCTGGCAGCACCCGCAGGCCCGCGAAGGAGTACGTGATCAGGTCCCGGGACAGCTGCTGGTCCCGGACCGAGAAGGCCGCCTCGTCCAGGATCTGCGCCGTGTCCTTCTCGGTGACCGAGACGTCGGCCGGGTCGCCCTCGTACTCCTCGTCCGTCGTGCCGAGCAGGAGCATGTCCTCCCACGGCAGGGCGAACGTGATGCGGTACTTGTCGATCGGGGTCGCCAGCGCGGCCCGCCACGGACGGGTGCGCTTCAGCACCAGGTGCGCGCCCTTGGACAGGCGTATGGAGGGCGCCGCGTTCGGGTCCTCCAGCTTCCGCAGGTGGTCGACCCACGGCCCGGTGGCGTTCAGCACCAGCCGCGCGTCGATGCCGAACTCCGTACCGTCCTGACGGTCCTTCAGTTCGGCGCCGGTCACCCGGCCCCTGGTGAAGCGCAGCCCGGTGACGGCGGCGTGGTTGAGGACCTCGGCGCCGGCGTCGACCGCCGCGCGCACGGTCATCAGCGCCATGCGGGCGTCGTTCATCTGGTCGTCGCCGTAGACGGCGACGGCCTTCAGGTTGTCCGTCCGCAGCTCCGGCACGTCGCGCTGGGCGCGGGCCGGGCTGATGACGTGGCCGACGCCGTCACCGAAGGCGGACAGCGCCGAGTAGGCGAAGACGCCCGCGCCGAGCTTGGCGGCGCCGTGCGGGCCGCCCTTGTAGACCGGCAGGTAGAAGGTGAGCGGGTTGGCCAGGTGCGGGGCGACCTGGCGCGAGACGGCGCGCCGCTCGAAGTGGTTCTCCGCGACCAGCTTCACCGCGCCGGTCTGCAGGTAGCGCAGACCGCCGTGGAGCAGCTTGGACGAGGCGGACGAGGTGGCGCCGGCGAAGTCGCCGGCGTCCACCAGGGCCACCCGCAGTCCGGACTGCGCCGCATGCCAGGCGGTGGAGATGCCCAGGATGCCGCCGCCGATCACCAGGAGGTCGTACGTCGCCTTGGAAAGCCGCTCCCGGGTCTCGGCGCGGCTCTGGAGGGAGCCGGAGGCCGGATGCGTCCCGAGGGCGGGGACGCTCTGCAGGGTGGTCATGTCGTGTGCTCCTCAGCTCTCTTCGTCCTCGATCCAGCCCATGGTCCGTTCGACGGCCTTGAGCCAGCTCTTGTACTCGCGGTCACGCGTGGCCGCGTCCATGCGGGGTGTCCACTCGGCGGCCCGGCGCCAGTTGGCGCGCAGCGCGTCGGTGTCCGGCCAGAAGCCGACGGCGAGACCGGCGGCGTAGGCGGCGCCGAGGCAGGTGGTCTCGGCGACCATGGGGCGCACCACGGGTGCGTCCAGGAAGTCGGAGAGGGTCTGCATCAGCAGGTTGTTGGAGGTCATTCCGCCGTCTACCTTGAGCGCGGTCAGCTCGACGCCGGAGTCCTTGGTCATGGCGTCGCTGATCTCGCGGGTCTGCCAGGCGGTGGCCTCGAGTACGGCACGGGCGATGTGCGCCTTGGTGACGTAGCGGGTGAGGCCGGCGATGACGCCGCGGGCGTCGGGACGCCAGTACGGTGCGAACAGGCCGGAGAACGCGGGCACGAAGTACGCGCCGCCGTTGTCCTCGACGGACGAGGCGAGCGTCTCGATCTCGGCCGCGGACTTGATCAGGCCCATCTGGTCGCGCATCCACTGCACCAGCGAACCGGTGACGGCGATGGAGCCCTCCAGGGCGTACACCGCCTTCTGGTCGCCGATCCGGTAGCCGACGGTCGTCAGCAGGCCGTTGTACGAGTTCACCGGGGTGTGGCCGGTGTTCATCAGCATGAAGGTGCCGGTGCCGTACGTGGACTTGGCCTCGCCCTGGGCGAAACACGTCTGGCCGAACAGCGCCGCCTGCTGGTCGCCCAGCGCGGAGGCGACCGGGACGCCGTCGAGGACGCCGCCCTTGGCGTTGCCGTACACCTCGGCCGACGAGCGGATCTCGGGCAGTACGGCGGCCGGGATGTCCAGCGACTGGACGATCTTGTCGTCCCACTGCATCGTGTGCAGGTTCATCAGCAGGGTGCGCGAGGCGTTGGTGACGTCGGTGACGTGGACGCCGCCGTCGGTGCCGCCGGTCAGGTTCCAGATGACCCAGGAGTCCATGGTGCCGAAGAGGATGTCGCCCCGCTCGGCACGCTCGCGCAGCCCCTCGACGTTGTCGAGCAGCCAGCGGACCTTCGGCCCGGCGAAGTACGACGCGAGCGGGAGTCCGGTCTCGCGGCGGAAGCGGTCCTGGCCGACGTTGCGGCCGAGCTCCCGGCAGAGGGCGTCGGTGCGGGTGTCCTGCCAGACGAGCGCGTTGTGGACGGGCTCACCGGTGTTCTTGTCCCAGAGCAGGGTGGTCTCGCGCTGGTTGGTGATGCCGATCGCCTTGACGTCGGCGGAGGTGATGCCGGCCTTGACGACGGCCCCGGCGACGACCTCCTGGACGTTCTCCCAGATCTCCTTCGCGTCGTGCTCGACCCAGCCCGGCTTGGGGAAGATCTGTTCGTGCTCCTTCTGGTCGACGGAGACGATCCGGCCGTCCTTGTCGAAGACGATGCAGCGGCTGGACGTGGTGCCCTGGTCGATGGCCGCGATGAACGGCCCGGTGGTGTGTGAGTCGGTCACGGTGTGCTCCCGGAAGTCTGTGTGGTGTGCGGTCTGGCTCAGGCGAAGGCGAGGTTGTAGAGACCGCCCGCGAGCGCGGCCCCGATGAGCGGTCCTACCACCGGTACCCAGACGTAGCCCCAGTCCGAACCGCCCTTGTTCGGAAGCGGCAGCAAAGCGTGCACGATCCGCGGACCGAGGTCGCGCACCGGGTTGATCGCGTAGCCGGTCGGGCCGCCGAGCGACAGGCCGATGCCGACGACCACCAGCGAGGTGATCAGCGCGCCGAGCACGCCGAGTCCGTTGCCCTCGGCGTTGAGGCCCTGGGTCAGGATCGCCAGGACCAGCACGAAGGTGGCGATGATCTCGGTCACGACGTTCTGCAGGCCGTTGCGGATCTCCGGGCCGGTGCTGAAGACGCCGAGCACGGGGCCCGCCTTCGGCGCGGTCTTCTGGTCGACCATGCCTTCCTCGGCCGGCTGGTTCCGCACGATCTCGGGGTCGGTGAGGTGCGCGTGGAACTGTCCGTAGTAGACGGCCCAGACGAGCACGGCACCGATCATGGCTCCCAGCAGCTGGGAGCCGAGGTACAGGGGCACGTCGCTCCAGGGGGTACCCCCCTGGATGGCGAGGCCGATCGTGACGGCCGGATTGAGGTGGGCGCCGGACACGCCCGAGGCTATGTAGGCGCCGGTCAGCACGGCGAAGCCCCACCCGAAGGTGATGGCCAGCCAGCCGGCGTTCTGCGCTTTGGATCGCTTGAGGGTGACGGCGGCACAGACACCGCCGCCGAGCAGGATGAGTATGGCGGTACCGATGGTCTCGCCGATGAAGATGTCGGAGCTGGACACCCGCGACTCCTTTGTCCTTCGTCCAGGGGAAGGCGAAACACCGGGTCCCTCCGGTGGATCGCGCCCCAGGTGGGTATCCGTCTGACGGCGGCTACTCACCTGTAGGGCTTGACCGGCCCTCGGCACTGTCACACTCTAACGCGTATTGCCGTTAGGTGTTCGGCAATGCCGACCGGTGAGCGGCAATGTTTCTCCCTGGCAGGGGGTGAGTCAAGGGGTGTGTGACGCGCGACTCGATCGTTACCGACGCCGCGGGTACCGCTCAGAAGCGTCCGGCGCCCAGGTCCCGGGAGACGGCGCGGGCGCAGTCCCGGACCGCCGCGACGAGCTCGGGGCGCATCTCGCCGCCCACGCAGACCCGCTCGACCGCCCCGGTCACCGCCACGGCGCCGACCGGCATCCTGCGCCGGTCGTGGACGGGGGCGGCCACCGCGGCCACGCCCTCCCAGGTCTCCTCCACGTCCGCGGCCCAGCCCTGCGCCCGGATCAGGTCGAGCATCGACTCGAACTCCTCGTCACCGGTGACGGTGCGGGGCGTGAAGGACCGGCGCTCCACCTCGGTGGCCTCGCTGTGCGCCACGGGGTCGTACGCCGCGATCACCTTGCCCAGGGCGGTGGAGTGCAGTGGCTGCATGGCGCCGACCTCCAGGACCTGCCGGCTGTCGTCCGGCCGGAAGACGTGGTGGACGATCAGGACGCCGTGCTGGTGCAGCACGCCCAGGTGCACGCTCTCGCCGCTCGACCGGGCCAGGTCGTCGGTCCACACGAGCGCGCGGGCGCGCAGTTCGTGCACGTCCAGGTAGCTGTTGCCCAGTCGCAGCAGCTCCGCGCCGAGCTGGTAGCGGCCGGACGCCGCGTCCTGCTCGACGAAGCCCTCGTGCTGGAGGGTGCGCAGGATGCCGTGCGCGGTGCCCTTGGCCAGGCCCAGGGACGACGAGATGTCGGACAGCCCGAGCCGACGCTCGCCGCCCGCCAGCAGCCGCAGCATCGCGGCTGCCCGCTCCAGCGACTGGATGTTCTTCGCCATCGCGCCGTACTCCTCCACCTCGGTTCGACAATGCTGAACACTATCGGTCGATGTCGACCTCTGTCCGGTCGCGCGAACATTCTCCGTCACCGCGTGAGCGGGCCCGCTCACCGCACAGCATGCAGTCCGCCCCGTGGGACACGGCGACCGCCCCGGGCGGTGCCCGGCTACGCTGGCCGCGTGCCCTCTCCGCAGATGGGCGCAAAGCCGACAGCCGTCGCATCCCAGGGAGAACATCCATGGCCTCGTCGCCGACCCCCTCAGCCGACAGCCGGAACCGGGCCGCAGCGCTCCGCGAGGCACTCGCCACCCGTGTGGTGGTGGCCGACGGTGCCATGGGCACCATGCTCCAGGCCCAGGACCCGACACTCGAGGACTTCCAGAACCTCGAAGGCTGCAACGAGATCCTGAACGTCACGCGCCCCGACATCGTCCGCTCGGTGCACGAGGAGTACTTCGCCGTCGGCGTCGACTGCGTCGAGACCAACACCTTCGGCGCCAACGCCTCCGCCCTGGGCGAGTACGACATCCCCGGACGGATCCACGAGCTGTCCGAATCGGGCGCCCGCATCGCCCGCGAGGTCGCCGACCGGTTCACCGAGTCCACCGGACAGCAGCGCTGGGTGCTCGGATCCATCGGCCCCGGCACCAAGCTGCCGACCCTCGGCCACGCCCCCTACACGGTCCTGCGCGACGGCTTCCAGCAGAACGCCGAGGGCCTCATCGCCGGCGGCGCGGACGCGCTCATCATCGAGACCACCCAGGACCTGCTCCAGACCAAGGCCGCGGTGCTCGGCGCGCGGCGCGCCCTGGAGGCCATGGGCAGCGACCTCCTGGTGCTGTGCTCCCTGGCCTTCGAGACGACCGGCACCATGCTGCTGGGCTCCGAGATCGGGGCCGCGCTGACCGCGCTCGAACCGCTCGGCGTCGACATGATCGGCCTGAACTGCTCGACCGGCCCCGCCGAGATGAGCGAGCACCTGCGCTACCTCACGCGCCACTCCCGCATCCCGCTCCTCTGCATGCCGAACGCCGGCCTGCCGGTGCTCACCAAGGACGGCGCCCACTTCCCGCTCGACGCCGAGGGCCTCGCCGACGCCCAGGAGACCTTCGTCCGGGAGTACGGCCTCTCCCTCGTCGGCGGCTGCTGCGGTACGACGCCGGAGCACCTGCGCCAACTCGTCGAGCGCGTGCGCGGCGCGGCCCCCTCGGCCCGCGAGCCGCGTCCCGAGCCCGGCGCGGCCTCGCTCTACCAGACCGTCCCGTTCCGCCAGGACACCTCGTACCTCGCGATCGGCGAACGCACGAACGCCAACGGATCCAAGAAGTTCCGCGAGGCCATGCTCGAAGCGCGCTGGGACGACTGCGTGGAGATGGCCCGCGACCAGATCCGGGAGGGCGCGCACATGCTCGACCTCTGCGTCGACTACGTGGGCCGCGACGGCGTCGCCGACATGGAGGAGCTGGCCGGCCGCTTCGCCACCGCCTCCACCCTGCCCGTCGTCCTCGACTCCACCGAGGTGCCCGTCCTGCGCGCGGGCCTGGAGAAGCTCGGCGGCCGCGCCGTGCTCAACTCCGTCAACTACGAGGACGGGGACGGCCCCGAGTCACGCTTCGCCCAGGTCAGCGCGCTGGCCGCCGAACACGGCGCGGCGCTGATCGCGCTCACCATCGACGAGGAGGGCCAGGCCCGTACCGTCGAGCACAAGGTCGCCATCGCCGAACGGCTCATCGAGGACCTCACCACCAACTGGGGATTCCACGAGTCCGACATCCTGATCGACTGCCTGACCTTCACGATCTGCACCGGCCAGGAGGAGTCCCGCAAGGACGGCGTCGCGACGATCGGCGCCATCCGCGAGCTGAAGCGGCGCCACCCCGACGTGCAGACCACGCTGGGCCTGTCCAATATCTCCTTCGGCCTGAACCCGGCCGCCCGCATCGTGCTGAACTCCGTGTTCCTGGACGAGTGCGTCAAGGCCGGACTCGACTCGGCGATCGTGCACGCCTCCAAGATCCTGCCGATCGCCCGCCTGGAGGAGGAGCAGGTCAAGGTCGCCCTCGACCTGATCCACGACCGCCGGGCGGAGGGCTACGACCCGCTGCAGCGGCTCATGGAGCTCTTCGAGGGCGTCAACACCAAGTCGATGAAGCAGGGCAGGGCCGAGGAGCTGAAGGCCCTGCCGCTCGACGAGCGGCTCCAGCGCCGCATCATCGACGGCGAGAAGAACGGCCTGGAGGCCGACCTCGACGAGGCGCTGCTGACCAGGCCCGCACTCGAGATCGTCAACGACACCCTCCTGGCGGGCATGAAGGTCGTCGGCGAGCTTTTCGGCTCCGGCCAGATGCAGCTGCCCTTCGTGCTCCAGTCCGCCGAGGTCATGAAGTCGGCGGTGGCCCACCTGGAGCCGCACATGGAGAAGTCCGACGACGAGGGCAAGGGCACGATCGTGCTGGCCACCGTCCGCGGCGACGTCCACGACATCGGCAAGAACCTGGTCGACATCATCCTGTCCAACAACGGCTTCAACGTCGTGAACCTGGGCATCAAGCAGCCCGTCTCCGCGATCCTCGACGCCGCCCAGGAGCACCGCGCCGACGTCATCGGCATGTCCGGTCTGCTCGTGAAGTCCACCGTGATCATGAAGGAGAACCTGGAGGAGCTGAACCAGCGCAAGCTGGCGGCCGACTACCCGGTGATCCTCGGCGGCGCGGCCCTCACCCGCGCCTACGTCGAGCAGGACCTCCACGAGATCTACGAGGGCGAGGTCCGCTACGCCCGGGACGCCTTCGAGGGCCTGCGCCTGATGGACGCCCTCGTCGCGGTCAAGCGCGGTGTCCCCGGCGCCGTCCTTCCCGAGCTCAAGCAGCGCAGGGTGCCCAAGCGGGACACCCCCGCCGTGGAGGCGGAGGTGCCCGAGGAGGGTGTGCGCTCCGACGTCTCCGTCACCAACCCGGTCCCGGAACCGCCCTTCTGGGGCACCCGGGTCGTCAAGGGCATCCAGCTCAAGGAGTACGCCTCCTGGCTGGACGAGGGCGCGCTCTTCAAGGGGCAGTGGGGCCTGAAGCAGGCCCGCGCCGGCGACGGACCCACGTACGAGGAGCTCGTGGAGACGGAGGGGCGCCCGCACCTGCGCGGCTGGCTCGACAAGCTCCACACCGAGAACCTGCTCGAAGCCGCCGTCGTCTACGGCTACTTCCCCTGCGTGTCCAAGGGCGACGACCTGATCCTGCTCCACGAGGACGGCTCCGAGCGCACCCGGTTCACCTTCCCGCGCCAGCGCCGCGGCCGCCGCCTCTGCCTCGCGGACTTCTTCCGCCCGGAGGAGTCGGGGGAGACCGACGTCATCGGGCTCCAGGTCGTCACCGTCGGTTCGAAGATCGGCGGGGCCACCGCCGAACTCTTCGAGGCCAACTCCTACCGCGACTACCTGGAGCTGCACGGCCTGTCCGTGCAGCTGGCCGAGGCCCTCGCCGAGTACTGGCACGCACGGGTCCGCAGCGAACTCGGTTTCGCGGGCGAGGACCCGTCCGACGTCGAGGACATGTTCGCGCTCAAGTACCGCGGTGCCCGCTTCTCCCTGGGCTACGGCGCATGCCCCGACCTGGAGGACCGGGCGAAGATCGCCGCGCTCCTGGAGCCCGAGCGGATCGGGGTCAAGCTCTCCGAGGAGTTCCAGCTGCACCCCGAGCAGTCCACGGACGCCATCGTCATCCACCACCCCGAGGCGAAGTACTTCAACGCACGGTAGCCGGATGTTCGACGCGCGGTAGTACCCCGTTACGAGCGCCGCGCGCGGACGAGTCGTAGACTGGTCGGTCCAGTGCAGGCCGGTCGCCGTTCCCACCGGGAAGGCGGCCGGCCTTCTCGTCCCCCATGGAGGTGTGCCGGATGACCAGTACGGTTCCCGCGTCCCTGACCCGTACGACCGAAGGGTCGGCGCTGCAGGCGGTTCTGCTCGACATGGACGGCACGCTGGTCGACACCGAGGGATTCTGGTGGGACGTGGAGGTCGAGGTCTTCGCCGACCTCGGTCACCGTCTGGAGGAGGCATGGCGTGACGTGGTCGTCGGCGGCCCCATGACGCGCAGCGCCGGTTACCTCATCGATGTCACCGGCGCGGACATCGCCATCGAGGAGCTCACCGTGCTGCTCAACGACCGCTTCGAGAAGCGCATCGGCCGCGGTGTGCCGCTGATGCCCGGCGCCGCCCGGCTGCTGGGCGAGCTCGCGGCGCACAAGGTGCCCACCGCCCTCGTCTCCGCCTCGCACCGGCGCATCATCGAGCGGGTCCTCGATTCGGTGGGGCGCCACCACTTCGCGCTCACGGTCGCGGGCGACGAGGTGACCCGGACCAAGCCGCACCCCGAGCCCTATCTCGCCGCGGCGGCGGGCTTCGGCGCCGATCCGTGGCGCTGCGCGGTCATCGAGGACACCGCGACCGGGGTCGCGGCCGCCGAGGCCGCGGGCTGCCGTGTCGTGGCGGTCCCGTCCGTCGCCCCCATCGCCCCCGCGCCGGGCCGTGTCGTCGTGCCCTCACTGGAGCACGTGGATCTCGCCTTCCTCCGGGGGCTCGTGACGGTGGAGCGCTAGCCGGAACACCGGCGGCACCCCGCTCCGAGCCGCCCGGACTCCGGGGCAGGGGTCCGGGTGGCCCGGCATCCCGGCGCGCCCCAATCAGGTCCATGTCAATGCGGGCCATGATGCGCCGACGTGATTTGCGTCACGGAATTCACCGATCGAAGCGCTTGCCACCCGACCCGTCCGTCCGTTTCGTCCACCCATAAGTCCGGTTGATGAAGCCGTGTACGAAACCTTCCCGAGCGTGACATGGACAGCCGGTCATCGCCCATCACCGAGTGGATACGCGGCTGTCCGGTGCCGGTCAAGTGCGCCACACGGGGCCTACTAATCTCGGTTTTCTCACATGCCGGAATGAGGGAGAACGCCCAGATGAACCGCAAGACGCTGGTGCTGCCGGCCGTAGTGGGCCTGCTCGCGCCCGTGCTCGCCGCCTGTGGCGGGTCGGACGAGGGGGGCGAAGCCATCGTCGTCGGAACGACGGACCAGTTCATCGCCTCGGCGGACAGCCCGGCACCGCTCGACCCGGCGATCGGCTACGAAGCGGGCGTCTGGAACGTGCTCCGGCAGACCGTGCAGACGCTCACCCACATTCCGCGCGGCGGCGGCGAGCCGGTGCCCGAGGCGGCCAAGGCCTGCTCCTTCACCGACACCGAGAACGAGAGCTACCGCTGCACCCTGCGCGACGGCCTCACCTTCGCCGACGGCACCCCCGTCACCCCGGAGGACGTGAAGTACTCCATACAGCGCGTCATCGACATCAAGGACGAGAGCGGTCCGATCGGTCTGCTCGACAACATCGACACGATCGAGACCAAGGGCGAGGACCAGGTCGTCTTCCACCTGCGCACGCCGGACGCGACCTTCCCGTACAAGCTCGCGACCCCGCCGGCCGGCATCGTCCCGAAGGACAAGTACCCGGCGAAGTCCCCCCGCGAGGGCTTCCAGGTCGACGGTTCCGGCCCGTACACCATGAAGCCCGAGGTCAAGAACAACCAGGTCGTCAAGGTCGTGTTCACCAAGAACCCGAAGTACAAGGGTGACCTGGAGATCAAGAACCAGAAGGTCGAGCTGGACCTCTTCCCCGACGCCGCGGCGATGGGCAAGGCGCTCGACGACAAGAAGATCGACATGATGACGCGCACCATGTCGCCCGAGCAGGCCCAGAAGCTGCTGGCGGAGCCGAAGGAGGGCGTCAAGCTCACCGAGATGCCGGGACTCGCCATCAGCTACCTCGCGTTCAACACCGAGGCCCCCGAGGTCAAGAACAAGGCCGTGCGCCAGGCCATGGCCCAGGTCATCGACCGCGGGTCGATCGCGAGCAAGGTCTACGGCAGCACCGCCGAGCCGCTGTACTCGCTGATCCCGTCCGGCATCACCGGCCACACCACCCCGTTCTTCGACAAGTACGGCGAGCCGGACGTCGCGAAGGCCGCCCGGACCCTGGACAAGGCCGGCATCAGCACGCCGGTCACGTTCACGCTGCACTACACGACGGACCACTACGGCCCCGCCACCAAGGCCGAGTTCGAGATGCTGGCGGAGCAGCTCAACGCCTCGAAGCTGTTCCAGGTCGACATCGAGGGCAAGGCGTGGGACAAGTACCGCCCCGAGCAGAAGAAGGGCGAGTACTCCGTCTACGGCATGGGCTGGTTCCCCGACTTCCCGGACCCGGACACCTACACGGCGCCGTTCCTCGACAAGAACAACTTCCTCAACTCGCCCTACCGGTCCGCCCTCGCCCAGGACACGCTCATCCCGCAGTCGCGTCGTGAGGCCGACCGCAGCGCCGCCAGCGACGCGTTCGAGAAGCTTCAGGACATCGTTGCCACCGACGTCCCCGTGCTGCCGATCTGGCAGGGCAAGCAGTACGTCGCCTCGCTCGACGGGCTGAACGGCGTTGAGTACGCCGTCAACTCCTCGGCCGACCTGCAGCTCTGGGAGCTGGGGCGCGGCACCTCCTGACGGAGCGCCGTAGGGAGAACCGGTGCGGGCCGGGGGCCATCGGCCCCGGCCCGCACCGGTTTCGCGTGCTTCGTCACTGCGCGCCGGGACGCACCAGTCCGCTCTCGTAGGCGTAGACGGCGGCCTGCACGCGGTCGCGCAGCCCCAGCTTCGTGAGCACGTGGCCGACGTGCGTCTTGACCGTCGTCTCGCTCACGAACAGGTCGGCGGCGATCTCGGCGTTGGACAGTCCGCGCGCCACCAGCTTCAGCACCTCCACCTCGCGCTCGGTGAGCGTGTGCAGGGCGTCCGGGACGGGCTCCTCGCCCGACGGCAGGTGGTCGGCGTACTTGTCGAGCAGCCGGCGCGTGATGCTGGGCGCCAGCATCGCCTCACCCGCGGCCACCACCCGGATGGCCTGCACCAGCTCGTTGGCGGGCGCGTCCTTCAGCAGGAAGCCGCTGGCCCCCGCGCGCAGCGCCTCCACGACGTACTCGTCGAGGTCGAAGGTCGTCAGCACCAGGACCTTCGCCGGGCCGTCCCGGCCGGGCCCGGTGATCTGGCGGGTCGCCTCCACGCCGTCCATGCGCGGCATGCGGATGTCCATCAGCACCACGTCGGGCTGCAGCGCCCGCACCTGTTCGATGGCCTGCAGTCCGTCGCCGGCCTCGCCGACCACCGCGAGATCGCCCTCCGCCTCCAGGATCATCCGGAACCCGGTGCGCAAGAGGGGCTGATCGTCGACGAGCAGGACGCGGATAGCCACGGAATCTCCTTAAGGGCCTTCGAGGGCCACCGGTTGTCCGGCCTCGGACGGGACCGGCTCCATTCTGCCCTGCACACCCTCCACCGGGTCCGCCGGGCGGACGGACAGCGGATATACCGGGGGAGTCCCGCCGAACTCGGGGCAGACCGCCCGGTGGTCGCACCAGCCGCACAGCTTCGTCGGCCTCGGCCGCCACTCGCCCGTCTCCGTCGCCACCCGGATGGCCTCCCACAGCGCGAGCAGCTTGCGCTCCATCCGCTCCAGGTCGGCCGGGACGGGGTCGTACGTCAGCACGTCACCGCTGCCGAGATAGACGAGCTGGAGCCGGCGCGGCACCACGTTCTTCAGGCGCCACACCACCAGGGCGTAGAACTTCATCTGGAACAGGGCGCCCTCCGCGTACTCCGGCCGCGGCGCCTTGCCCGTCTTGTAGTCGACGATCCGCACCTCGCCGGTGGGGGCCACGTCGACCCGGTCGATCACCCCGCGCAGCCGGAGCCCCGAATCCAGCTCGGTCTCCACGAACAGCTCCCGCTCGGCCGGCTCCAGCCGTGTCGGGTCCTCCAGGGAGAACCACCGCTCCACGAGCCGCTCCGCCTCGCCCAGCCACCCCGCGAGCCGCTCGCCCTCCGGATCGCCCTCGAACAGGCCGGTCAGCTCGGGCTTCGACTCGAGCAGGCGGTTCCACTGGCCGGGGATCAGCGCCTTCGCCCTCCGCGCCGTACGGTCCGCGGCCGGAGCGTCGAACAGCCTCTCCAGCACCGCATGCACCAGCGTGCCCCGGGTAGCAGCCTCGCTGGGCTTCTCGGGCAGCTTGTCGATCACCCGGAAGCGGTAGAGCAACGGGCACTGCATGAAATCGCTCGCGCGCGACGGCGACAGGGACGAAGGTGGCGAGGGCGGGCGCGGTACGGACGTCATGTCGCAGACCCTACGGCCCGCCACCGACAGCCACCGGCATACCATCGACCACAGAGCTCGCGCACAGCACGACCGTGGCAGCAGCCACCGACCGGAGGGATCCCGTGGACGAGAGCGGCGACAGCGGGCGCCCGCAGCCCGGCGCAGGGGGCGAGGACCCCGGCACCGGCAAGGGCAAACCGCGCCGTCCGGCCGACCCCGGCGGCGGCCTCCTCATGGGCCGTCCCTTCGGGGTGCCCGTGTACGTGGCCCCCAGCTGGTTCGTCGTCGCGGCGCTGATCACGTGGGTGTTCGGCGGCCAGCTCGACCGCGTCCTGCCCGGACTGGGCGGAGCCCGCTACCTGGTCGCGCTCTTCTTCGCGATCGCCTTCTACGCCTCCGTCCTCGTCCACGAGCTCGCCCACACCGTCGCCGCCCTGCGCTACAAGCTGCCGGTCCGACGCATCCAGCTCCAGTTCTTCGGGGGCGTCTCCGAGATCGAGAAGGAGTCCGAGACCCCGGGACGCGAGTTCGTCCTCGCCTTCGTGGGGCCCCTGCTCTCCCTCGTCCTCGCCGGGATCTTCTACATCCCGCTCCAGTTCGTCGAGGCCGGCACGGTTCCCGGCGTCCTCCTCGCCGGGCTGATGATCTCCAACCTCATCGTCGCCGCCTTCAACCTGCTGCCCGGCCTGCCCCTGGACGGCGGCCGGATGCTCCGCGCCGTCGTGTGGAAGATCACCGGCAAGCCCATGAGCGGCACCGTCGCCGCGGCATGGGTCGGCAGGGGGCTCGCCGTCACGGTCCTGATCGGCCTCCCCCTGCTCACCCACACCGGGGCCCTCGGCAACGCCTCCAGCGACATCGGCGGCGTGGAGACGGTCACCGACGCGCTGCTCGCCGCGATTCTGGCCGGCATCATCTGGACCGGCGCCGGGAACAGCCTGCGCATGGCCCGTCTGCGGGAGCACCTCCCCGACCTGAGGGCCCGCACCCTCACCCGGCGCGCGGTCCCCGTCGAGTCGGCCACCCCGCTGTCCGAGGCGCTCCGCCGCGCCAACGAGGCCGGCGCCCGCGCCCTGGTCGTCGTCGACGGACAGGGCAGCCCCAAGGGCGTCGTGCGGGAAGCGGCCATCGCAGGAGTCCCCGAGCACCGCCGGCCCTGGGTGCCCGTCAGCGGCCTCGCCCAGGACCTCACCGACGGCATGAAGGTCCCCGCCGAGCTCGCCGGCGAAGCCCTCCTGGACCGGCTCAAGGCCACACCCGCCACCGAGTACCTGGTGATGGAGGAGACCGGCGAGATCTACGGCGTCCTGTCGACCGCCGACGTGGAGCGCGCGTTCGTCAAGGCCATGGCCCGCCCCTCGGCCTGAGGCCCCCGGAAGACGGCCCCCGAAATACGGGTAGGCTGGCCGCATGTCCGAACCGACCGGTGCCGCCCGCCGTCGCGGCCCATTCAAAGTCGGGGACCAGGTCCAGCTCACCGACCCCAAGGGACGCCACTACACCTTCACGCTCGAGGCCGGAAAGAACTTCCACACCCACAAGGGTTCTTTCTCCCACGACGAGCTGATCGGTGCTCCCGAGGGCAGTGTTGTCCGAACCACGGGAAACGTCGCCTACCTCGCGCTGCGCCCCCTGCTCCCCGACTACGTCCTGTCCATGCCCCGCGGTGCCGCCGTGGTCTACCCCAAGGACGCGGGTCAGATCCTGGCCTTCGCCGACATCTTCCCCGGCGCACGCGTCGTGGAGGCGGGAGTGGGCTCCGGAGCGCTCAGCACCTTCCTGCTGCGCGCCATCGGTGAGCAGGGCATGCTGCACTCCTACGAGCGCCGCGAGGACTTCGCCGACATCGCCCGGCAGAACGTGGAGCGCTACTTCGGCTCCCCGCACCCCGCCTGGGAGCTCACCGTCGGAGACCTCCAGGACAACCTGTCGGACACCGACGTCGACCGTGTCGTCCTGGACATGCTCGCCCCCTGGGAGTGCCTCGAGGCCGTCTCCAAGGCCCTGGTGCCCGGCGGCATCCTCTGCGCGTACGTCGCGACCACGACCCAGCTGTCGCGGACCGTCGAATCCCTCCGCGAGATCGGCTGCTTCGCCGAACCGCAGCCGTGGGAGTCGATGATCCGCAACTGGCACGTCGAGGGTCTGGCCGTCCGGCCGGACCACCGCATGATCGGCCACACCGGCTTCCTCGTCACCGCCCGCCGGCTCGCGGACGGCGTCGAGCCGCCGCTGCGCCGCCGACGCCCCTCCAAGGGCGCCTACGGCGAGGACTACGACGGTCCCGGCGCCCGGAGCGGCAGCGCGGACCGCGACTGACCTCCCGTAACGCACAGGCGCCGCCGCTGAGTTCCCCGGACCGATCCGGGGGCCGGCGGCGGCGCCTTTTCGTCTGTGGAGACCGTTCGGTCGGACCCCGCCGTTCCGCCGCGGTGTGAGGTGTGGCACGATGCTGGCCACCCCCCGCCCGCCGAGGTCCGCTCGGCACCGCCTCTACAGGCTTCCAGGAACCACATGGAGACATACCGCGTGCAGACCTCCGCGCTCCCGGACCTCGCGCACACCGACGCCAGGGCGGTGCACTGGCTCGCCACGGCCACGGCGATGGCGGGCGTGATCGCCCTCGCGGGGCTGCTCCAGCCCGACGCGGCCACTGCCACGGCCTCGGCTTCCGAGCACGGCGTGACCACCCGCCACGAGAGTGCCCCCGTCGCCGAGGCACCCGATCCGGCCGGCGTGACCTTCCCCCTCGACTGCGCCGGCGCGGGACAGACCGTGGCGGACAGCGCCCCCGGTGACCTCGACGGGGACGGCGGCCCCGAGACGGTCGCGGTCGTCCACTGCGCGGCGGGATCCGGCACCCCTCCCAGCGGCGTCTACGTCGTCACACGGCGGATCGGGGCCGCACCCAGGGTTGTGGCGACCCTCGTGGACCCCGCCCAGAAGCTGACGGTCACCGGCCTCGCCGTACGCGACGGCCGGATCTCGGCGGACCTGCTCGGCTACTCGTCGGCCGACGTGCCGCGCTGCTGCCCCGACGAGCAGGAGCGTGCCTCCTGGCGGTGGGAGGGCAACGCCTTCGTCAGGTCCTCCGCTCCCGCCGGCGGCAGCGCGCGCCAGGCCTGAGCCGTCGGTCCGCGTCCGGCCTGAGCCCTCACTCGGCGTCCGGCCCGAAGACTTCCACGTTGTCCGATACGCGACGTACATGAATGCAGTCGCCGGGGCACTCCTTCGCCGAATCCACCACGTCCTGGAGCAGGGGCAGCGGCACCGGTGTGGTGGCCCCCTTGTCCTGGAGCAGCTCGTCCTCGGGGCTCTTGACGTACGCCAGACCGTCGATGTCCAGCTCGAACACCTCGGGTGCGTACTGCACGCAGATGCCGTCGCCCGTACAGAGGTCCTGGTCGATCCAGACCTCGAGGTCCTGGGTCCCGGTGTCTCCCGGAGCGTCCTGCTGCACGGTCATGTGTCCTGCCGTTCCCTGCGTATCTGCACCAATTGAAGCCAGCCCTGACGGGTGTTGAACACTTCGACGATACAACCGGCTGCTTTCCGGTGCCGAAGGGTGGGTATTCCTCTGGCGTGAGGGAGAGCGCAAGGGTGAAGATCGGACAGACACCCGGGTCTTTGTGATCTAGGGGTTTCAATCATCACCCACCCAGGTAGGGTCAGGAAGCGTCCAGCTCCCCTTGGAGGAGGTGAGGACCGTGGCAGCCCACGACGACGACATCAACCGCGGCATCCGGCCCGGGCGAGGGTCGGAAGACCCAGCCGGGCAGGTTGCCTTTCTCGAGCAGGAAATCGCCGTCCTGCGACGTAAGCTCGCCGACTCTCCGCGTCATACGAGGATTCTCGAAGAGCGGATCGTCGAGTTGCAGACCAGTCTGGCCGGCGTGTCCGCGCAGAACGAGCGGCTCGCCAACACGCTCCGCGAGGCCCGCGACCAGATCGTGGCCCTCAAGGAGGAGGTCGACCGGCTGGCCCAGCCACCGGCAGGCTTCGGTGTCTTCCTGCAGGCCAACGAGGACGACACCTGCGACATCTTCACCGGGGGCCGCAAGCTCCGGGTGAACGTGAGCCCGAGCGTCGAGCTCGAAGGCCTCCGGCGAGGCCAGGAGGTCATGCTCAACGAAGCGCTCAACGTGGTCGAGGCCATGGAATTCGAGCGGGCCGGGGACATCGTCACCCTCAAGGAGATCCTCGAGGACGGCGAGCGCGCCCTGGTCGTCGGGCACACCGACGAGGAGCGGGTGGTGAGGCTCGCCGAGCCTCTGCTGGACATCACCATCCGCCCCGGAGACGCCCTGCTGCTCGAGCCCAGGTCCGGCTACGTCTACGAAGTGGTGCCCAAGAGCGAGGTCGAGGAACTCGTCCTCGAAGAGGTACCGGACATCGACTACGAGAAGATCGGCGGCCTGGGCGACCAGATCGAACTGATCAGGGACGCGGTCGAGCTCCCGTACCTCCACCCGGACCTCTTCAAGGAACACGAACTGCGTCCGCCTAAGGGCATCCTGCTCTACGGTCCTCCCGGCTGCGGCAAGACGCTCATCGCCAAGGCCGTCGCCAACTCGCTGGCCAAGAAGGTCGCCGAGGTGACCGGACAGCCCGCGGGGAAGAGCTACTTCCTCAACATCAAGGGCCCCGAGCTCCTCAACAAGTACGTCGGCGAGACCGAGCGGCACATCCGCCTCGTCTTCCAGCGTGCCCGGGAGAAGGCGAGCGAGGGCACCCCCGTCATCGTCTTCTTCGACGAGATGGAATCCCTCTTCCGCACCCGTGGTTCCGGTGTCAGCTCGGACGTGGAGAACACCATCGTCCCGCAGCTGCTCGCCGAGATCGACGGTGTGGAAGGGCTGGAGAACGTCATCGTCATCGGCGCCTCCAACCGTGAGGACATGATCGACCCCGCGATCCTGCGGCCCGGCCGTCTCGACGTGAAGATCAAGATCGAGCGTCCGGACGCCGAGGCGGCGAAGGACATCTTCGCGAAGTACCTCACCCCCTCGCTCCCGCTGCACTCGGACGACCTGGCCGAGCACACGGGATCGAAGGAGGCGGCCGCCCACGCGATGATCCAGTCCGTCGTGGAGCGGATGTACACGGAATCCGAGGAGAACCGCTTCCTCGAGGTCACGTACGCGAACGGCGACAAGGAAGTCCTGTACTTCAAGGACTTCAACTCCGGAGCGATGATCCAGAACATCGTCGACCGGGCGAAGAAGATGGCCATCAAGGCATTCCTCGAGCAGGGCCAGAAGGGCCTGCGCGTCTCCCATCTCCTCCAGGCGTGCGTGGACGAGTTCAAGGAGAACGAGGACCTGCCCAACACGACCAACCCGGACGACTGGGCCAGGATTTCCGGAAAGAAGGGAGAGCGGATCGTCTTCATCCGCACTCTCGTCACCGGAAAGCAGGGCGCAGACACCGGTCGTTCCATCGACACGGTGGCAAATACCGGACAGTACCTGTAAAACGCAGACCGGCTGCGGGTGCCCGGCAGGGCATCCGCAGCCGGCCGTTTTCCCGGCAGGTCCGGCCACACCCGAACAATGACGCAATTGATCTCCCCACCGGCGCAGAGGCGCTCTAGGCTCTGCCGTACCGCCGAGTCGCGCAGTGCGGGGACGGGCACCGCGGACCAGCAGCGGTACTTGAGCGCCGCTTCCGCAGGGGGGCGCCGCCGGGCAAGGAGGGCCGCATGACCGTACGGCGAGTAATGGGCATCGAGACGGAATACGGGATCTCCGTTCCCGGCCAACCCAACGCCAATGCCATGCTCACCTCGTCCCAGATCGTCAACGCCTACGCGGCGGCGATGCACCGGGCGCGCCGCGCCCGCTGGGACTTCGAGGAGGAGAATCCGCTGCGCGACGCGCGAGGCTTCGACCTCGCCCGCGAGACCGCAGACTCCAGCCAGCTCACCGACGAGGACATCGGCCTGGCCAATGTCATCCTCACCAACGGTGCGCGGCTGTACGTCGACCACGCGCATCCCGAATACAGCTCGCCCGAGATCACCAATCCGCTGGACGCGGTGCTCTGGGACAAGGCCGGCGAGCGGGTCATGGCGGAGGCGGCGGAGCGGGCCGCCGCGATCCCCGGGGCCCAGCCGATCCACCTGTACAAGAACAACACCGACAACAAGGGCGCGTCCTACGGCACGCACGAGAACTACCTGATGAAGCGGGAGACCCCCTTCTCGGACATCGTGCGCCACCTGACGCCGTTCTTCGTCTCCCGCCAGGTCGTCACCGGCGCGGGCCGGGTCGGCATCGGGCAGGACGGGCACGAGCACGGCTTCCAGATCAGCCAGCGCGCCGACTACTTCGAGGTCGAGGTCGGCCTCGAGACCACGCTCAAGCGCCCCATCATCAACACCCGCGACGAACCGCACTCGGACGCCGAGAAGTACCGCAGGCTCCACGTGATCATCGGTGACGCCAACCTCTCGGAGATCTCCACCTACCTCAAGCTCGGCACGACCTCCCTGGTCCTGGCCATGATCGAGGACGGTTTCATCAACGTCGACCTGGCGGTCGACCAGCCGGTCCGCACCCTGCACCAGGTCTCGCACGACCCCACGCTGAAGCAGCTCGTCACCCTCCGCAGCGGCCGGACACTGACCGCCGTGCAGCTCCAGATGGAGTACTTCGAGCTGGGCCGCAAATACGTCGAGGAGCGGTACGGCGCGGACGCCGACGAGCAGACCAAGGACGTCCTGGCCCGCTGGGAGGACACCCTGAACCGCCTGGAGAACGATCCGATGAGCCTGTCGGGCGAGCTGGACTGGATCGCCAAGCGGGAGCTCATGGAGGGCTACCGCCGCCGGGACGGTCTGGACTGGGACGCCCCGCGCCTGCACCTGGTGGACCTCCAGTACGCCGACGTGCGGGCCGACAAGGGCCTGTACAACCGTCTGGCGGCCCGGGGGAAGATCAAGCGGCTGCTGGACGAGAGCGACGTCGAGCGGGCCCGTACGAAGCCGCCGGAGGACACCCGGGCCTATTTCCGGGGCCGCTGCCTGGAGCAGTACGCGGACGACGTCGCCGCGGCCTCCTGGGACTCGGTCATCTTCGACCTGCCCGACCGCGACTCGCTGCAGCGGGTGCCCACCATGGAACCCCTGCGCGGTACACGCAGTCATGTCGAGGCGCTTTTGGACCGCTGCCGCACGGCGGAAGAGCTGGTCCGGACGCTGACGGGGGCCTGAAAGGCGCTCCGGCTGGGAATCAATGAGATGACCTCCGGACGTTGAGGAAAGTACCGGGCCAATGTCGGACCCCGTATGTAGGGTCTGATCAAGTGCTTCGAACCGAGCGGGGTGAGCTACATGGCGACCAAGGACACCGGCGGCGGACAGCAGAAGGCGACGCGCACCAACGAGGAGGCCGAGGAGCAGGCGCAGGACGCGCAGGCCTCCGAGGACCTCGCGGAGCGTCAGGAGAAGCTCAGCGACGACGTCGACGACGTCCTCGACGAGATCGACGACGTGCTCGAGTCCAACGCCGAAGATTTCGTACGCTCGTTCGTCCAAAAGGGCGGCGAGTAACAGCCGGAGATCCCGTCCGGACGACCATCGGCGGCCTCGCGCCGCCGGCCGGAGCTTTCCGCGGGGTGCCCTCGCGCACACGGGCACCCCGCGGAACCGCTTCCGCATCCAGGATCATGTTGATCACCGTCACGGGGCGGGTAGGGTCCGTGGCATACCGTGCCGCACCTGCAATCCGGCCATCGGCAAGTCGGGGGATGATCCTGACTCCTTGCGCAGGGCCATCGCATACCTGGAGGGAAACGCGTGGAAGCCAACACTCGTAGCACCGGGCGTCTACCAGCTGCCTTCCTGACGCCGGGATCGTCCTCGTTCATGGACTTCCTGTCCGACCAGTCGCCCGGGATGCTTCCGGGGAACCGGCAGCTGCCGCCCATGAAGGGGGTCGTCGAGGCGCCGCACGGCACCACCATCGTCGCGGCCACCTTCCCCGGCGGCGTGGTGCTCGCCGGTGACCGGCGCGCGACCATGGGCAACATGATCGCGCAGCGCGACATCGAGAAGGTGTTCCCGGCCGACGAGTACTCGGCGGTGGGCATCGCCGGCACGGCCGGCCTCGCCGTCGAGATGGTCAAGCTGTTCCAGCTGGAGCTGGAGCACTTCGAGAAGGTCGAGGGCGCCACGCTCTCCCTGGAGGGCAAGGCCAACCGGCTCTCCACGATGATCCGCAGCAACCTGGCGATGGCCATGCAGGGACTCGCGGTCGTCCCGCTGTTCGCGGGCTTCGACATCGACCGCGAGAAGGGCCGCATCTTCTCGTACGACGTCACCGGCGGGCGTTCGGAGGAGCACGGGTACGCGGCCACCGGATCCGGCTCCGTCTTCGCCCGTGGCTCGATGAAGAAGCTGTACCGCAACGACCTGACGGAGGAGCAGACGCTCACCCTGGTCGTGCAGGCGCTGTACGACGCGGCCGACGACGACTCGGCGACCGGCGGCCCGGACGTCGCGCGCCGGATCTACCCGATCGTCACCGTCATCACCGATGAGGGCTTCCGCAGGCTGGACGACACGGAATCCTCGGAGATCGCGCACGCGATCCTGGAGCGCCGCCTGGAGCAGCCCGACGGCCCGCGTGCCGCGCTGCTCTGACCGGTCCTGATGCTCCTCCGATGCACTCGTCACTGACAGAAAGGGACGGATAGCCGGTGTCGACGCCGTTCTATGTCTCACCTCAGCAGGCCATGGCCGACCGGGCGGAATACGCCCGGAAGGGCATCGCCCGTGGTCGCAGCCTGGTAGTGCTGCAGTTCGCCGACGGCATTGTGTTCGTCGGCGAGAACCCGTCCCGCGCGCTGCACAAGTTCAGCGAGATCTACGACCGGATCGGCTTCGCCGCGGCCGGCAAGTACAACGAGTACGAGAACCTCCGGATCGGTGGTGTGCGCTACGCGGATCTGCGGGGCTACACCTACGACCGCGACGACGTGACGGCCCGTGGGCTGGCCAACGTCTACGCGCAGACGCTCGGCACGATCTTCTCCAGCGCGGCCGAGAAGCCGTACGAGGTGGAGCTCGTGGTCGCCGAGGTCGGCGCCGGGCCGGAGGGCGACCAGATCTACCGCCTCCCGCACGACGGATCGATCGTGGACGAGCACGGCTCGGTGGCGGTCGGCGGCAACGCGGAACAGATCAGCACCTTCCTGGACCAGCGTCACCGCGACGGCATGTCGCTCGCCGAGGCGCTCAAGCTGGCCGTGCAGGCGCTGTCCCGCGAGGCCAACGGCAACGAGCGGGAGATCCCCGCCGAGCGGCTCGAGGTCGCGGTGCTGGACCGCACGAGGCCCCAGAAGCGCAAGTTCAAGCGGATCGTCGGGCGGCAGCTGGCCCGGCTCCTCGGCGCCGACGCCGCCGGCGCCACCCCGACGGACGCCCCGTCGGACACGGAGGAACCGGACGGCCCCGCGGCTCCCGGGACCGACGCTCCGGGGACGGACACGGACACCGACGGTCCCTCCGAGGGCACGGGCGGGTCCGCGAAGAAGTAGGCCGCAGCCGCGACAGCTCCGGCCGGTGCCCCGGGACGCGACGCGCGTCCCGGGGCACCGTCATGCCGTCGGCGGGGGAGCGGTCGAGCCGCGCACCACCAGGTGGACCGGAAGGTCGCCGTCGTCCGCGGGCCTTTCCTCCAGGACGGCCAGCAGCGCCTCCATGCCCCGCCGTCCCACCTGTTCGGCGGGCAGGCGCACGGTGGTGAGCTCCGGCTCGACCGCGGTGGCCAGCGCCAGGTCGTCGAAGCCGGTCACGGAGATGTCGTCGGGGACCCGCAGTCCCCGCCGGCGGACCGCCTTGCAGGCACCGGCGGCCAGGATGTCGTCGTCACAGACGATGGCGGTCGGAAGCGGACCGGGTGACGTCAGGACGGCCTCGGTGGCCTCACGCCCGGCCCTCACGTCCAGCGGGGCGGTGACGGTGCGCAGGACCGCCCCGGGGACCTCCCGCACAGCGTCGCCGAGGGCCCGGGCACGCACCTCGAAGGTCCAGGTGTCCACGGCGGAGGCCAGATGGACGATCCTGCGGTGTCCCAGCCCCAGCAGATGGTCCGTCACCTGACGCATGCCGCTCGCTATGTCGAGGTTCACCCGGGCCGCCGCGCCCAGGTCGTCGGGATCGCTGTCCAGCATGACGAGCGGCAGCCCGGCGGTCCTCAGTGCCCCGAGCGCACCGGCGGCCATCGACGAGGCGATCACGCCGTCGAGGGCCGCGCTGGCCGAGGCGAAGGGGTCCCGGGCGGGTCCGGTGCCGTCGGGTGAGGGGTACAGGACGACGCCGAAGTCGTGCGCGGCCGCCACGGCCGCCGCGCCGGTGTGGACGCGGGCGAAGAACTCGTTGGTGAGCGCGGGGACGACGAGGAGGGCGGTGCGGGTGCGGCCCAGCCGGAGACTGCGGGCGGCCAGATTGGGCCGGTAACCCAGCTCCCGGGCGCTGTCGCGCACCCGGTCGGCCGTCGCCGCCGACACCCGCCCGTGCCACTTGCCGCCCAGGACCAGGGAGACCGTCGCCTGGGAGACACCCGCGGCCCGGGCCACGTCACGGCTGGTGGGCCGGGTCGGGGCGGGCTGCCGCGCGCTGCTCACTCATGCCTCCGTGCTGTGCCGGCCGGACGCCCTGGGATGGACTCGGCAACTGCCCACATGGTACGTATGAGCGCAGACGTTATACGTAAAACCCCGAGGGTGTGAAGCCCGGCGGGGGAGAGGGGCGGACATGGCCGCGGGATATCTGGACATCCTCCGGGCGCGGCATGCCGCCCGGCTCCTGGCGGGAACGCTGGTGGGAAGGCTGCCGAACGGCACCGCCCACATCGCGATCGTGCTGTTCACCCGCGCGGAGGGCGGCAGCTACACGCTGGCGGGCGCCCTGGCCGCGGCGTACGGCCTCGCCACCGCCGTCGGGCAGCCGCTGCTGGGCCGGGCCGTGGACCTGCACGGCCAGCCGCGTGTCCAGCTGCCCGCCGCCTTCCTCTCCGCCCTCGGCATGGCCGCGCTGGCCCTCGCCGGTCTCGGGTCCCTCCCGGTGGCGTACGCGGCGGTGGTCGTGGCCGGTGTCTTCACGCCGCCGCTGGAGGGCGGTCTGCGCGCCCTGTGGCCGACGGTGCTGGGCGGCGAGGACCGGGTGCACCGGGCGTACGCCATGGACGCCGTGGCGCAGGAGGTCATGTTCACCGTGGGGCCGCTCCTGGTCACGGTCCTGGTCTCGCTCTGGTCGCCGGCCGCCGCACTGCTCGTCATCAACGCCATCGGGGTCCTCGGCGCGCTGTCCGTGGTGCTCTCCGAACCCTCCAGGACCTGGCGTTCCGCACCCCGCGAGGCGCACTGGCTGGGCGCCCTGCGCTCTCCCGGTCTGCTCGCCCTGCTGAGCGCGTTCTTCTTCGTCGGACTCGCCCTCGGCTCGATCACGGTGGCCGGTGTCTCCTACGCCGACGACCACGGCAGGGAGTCCGTGTACGGCTGGCTGATGGCCGCCCTCGGCCTCGGCGCGCTGATCGGCGGAGTGCTGTACGGGGCGCGGCAGTGGACGGGGACACCCGAACGGCGGCTGCGCGGCATCGTCGCCCTCCTGGCCCTGTGCTACCTGCCGTTGACGCTCACACCCGGCGTGGCCGCCATGACCGCCCTGTCCGCGCTGGCGGGGGTCTTCCTGGCCCCGGCGATCGCCTGCTCGTTCATCGTGGTGGACCGTCACGCGCCTCGGGGCACGGTGACCGAGGCGTTCTCCTGGCTCGTGACGACCTTCGGGGTGGGCGCCGCAGCCGGAACGGCGGTCGCCGGCCCGGCCGCCGAGCTCGGCGGCACGGCGTGGAGTTTCGCCGTCGCGGGGGCCGGTGGAGTGGCGGCGCTGCTGGTCCTGCTGGCCACCGGAAGGGTCCTCGCAGCTCCCGGGCGTACGCCCGCTGTCGTGGCCGGTTCGGAAAATGATCGAAACGGTGCAGCCGAACCCGGTTTCAGCTCAGGCCATAAGGCGTAATGTTCAGTCATGGACCGCCGCATTTTCGGGCTGGAGAACGAGTACGGCGTCACGTGCACGTTCAGGGGACAGCGCCGACTGTCACCTGACGAAGTGGCGCGCTACCTCTTCCGCCGTGTCGTGTCATGGGGCCGCAGCAGCAATGTCTTCCTGCGGAACGGCGCCCGCCTGTACCTCGACGTGGGATCGCATCCGGAATACGCAACACCCGAATGCGACAACGTGACGGAACTCGTCACGCACGACAAGGCAGGCGAACGCATTCTCGAAGGCCTGCTCGTCGACGCCGAACGCCGCCTGCACGAGGAGGGAATCGCGGGCGACGTCTATCTCTTCAAGAACAACACCGACTCGGCTGGAAACTCCTACGGGTGCCACGAGAACTACCTCGTCGCCCGGCACGGGGAATTCTCCCGGCTCGCGGACATCCTCATTCCGTTCCTCGTCACCCGGCAGCTGATCTGCGGTGCGGGCAAGGTGCTGCAGACGCCGCGCGGCGCCGTGTACTGCGTGAGCCAGCGGGCGGAGCACATCTGGGAGGGCGTCAGCTCAGCGACGACCCGCTCCCGTCCGATCATCAACACCCGCGACGAACCGCACGCCGACGCGGAGCGGTACCGCCGCCTCCACGTCATCGTCGGCGACTCCAACATGTCCGAGACGACCATGCTCCTCAAGGTCGGCGCCACCGACCTCGTGCTCCGCATGATCGAGGCGGGCACGGTGATGCGTGACCTGACCCTGGAGAACCCGATCCGGGCGATCCGGGAGGTCAGCCACGACATCACGGGACAGCGCAAGGTGCGCCTGGCCAGTGGCCGGGAGGCGTCGGCCATCGAGGTCCAGCGCGAGTACTATGAGAAGGCCGTCGACTTCGTCGAGCGCCGCGGCATCCGCACCGGCAACGTCGACCAGGTCCTCGAGCTGTGGGGCCGCACGCTGGACGCCATCGAGGCCGAGGACCTCGACCGGATCGGCACCGAGATCGACTGGGTCATGAAGTACAAGCTCATCGAGCGCTACCGGGCGAAGCACAACATGACGATGTCGAATCCGAGGGTCGCTCAGATAGACCTCGCCTACCACGACATCCACCGCCGCCGCGGGCTCTACTACCTCCTGGAGCGAAAGGGGCAGGCCGCCCGCATCTGCAACGACATGAAGATCTTCGAGGGCAAGTCGGTGCCCCCGCAGACCACCAGGGCGCGCCTGCGCGGTGACTTCATCCGGCGGGCCCAGGAACAGCGCCGGGATTTCACCGTCGACTGGGTCCACCTCAAGCTCAACGACCAGGCGCAGCGCACCGTGCTGTGCAAGGACCCGTTCCGCTCGGTCGACGAGAGGGTGGAAAAGCTGATTGCGGGCATGTGACCGGGACGGAGAACTCCCGCCCCGCGTAGGTGATCGGGCCCCGTACGTTCCTCGTGCGGGGCCCCTCGCGCGGCCCGGGGGCCGTTCCGCAATCCCCGGCAGGTGTCGTCGCGCGCCCGCCGGGGATTGCGGGACAGCCCTTAGAGTGTCGGGGACCACTCACGTGCCGTCTGAGATCTGAGGAACCAGTGCGCCGACTTGCCGGCCTTCTCGTCGTCCCCCTTCTGCTGCTGTCCGCGGCGGCATGCGGCGACGACAAGGCCTCCGACTCCGCCTCGACCGAGAAGGGTGTTCCCGCGATCACGGCGGGAGCCAAGTTCGGCGAGAAGCCCACTCTGGCGAAGGGTGAGGGCGATCCCCCCAAGGAACTGAAGACCGACGTCATCAGTGAGGGTGACGGCGCGAAGCTCAAGAACGGCGACGCGATCCAGGTCAACTACCTCGGACAGGCCTGGGACTCCACCAAGCCGTTCGACAACAGCTTCGACCGCAAGCAGCCCTTCGACCTGACGCTCGGCGCGGGCATGGTCATCCAGGGCTGGGACAAGGGTCTCGTCGGCCAGAAGGTCGGCAGCCGTGTCGAGCTGGTCATCCCGCCGGACCTCGGTTACGGGGCCCAGGGGCAGGGCGACATCAAGCCCAACGCGACCCTCGTCTTCGTCGTGGACATCGTGAAGGCGACGCAGATCCCCGCCTCCGCCAAGGGCACCCCGGTCGCCCAGGACAACATCGACCTGCCCAAGGTCGGCACCAAGACCGACGGCAAGGCCCCGACGGTCACGATCCCCAAGAGCGACCCGCCCAAGAAGCTGGTCTCGAACTACATCCTCGAGTCCGACGGCGACGTCATCAAGGACACCGACAGCGTCGTCGTGAACTACGTCGGTCTGCTCTGGAAGGGCAGCAAGCCCTTCGACAACACCTACGAGGCGGGCAAGACCCAGACGTTCCCGCTGGCGCAGGTCACCCTCAAGGGTCTGAAGGACGGTCTGGTCGGCAAGAAGATCGGCAGCCGTGTCCTGCTGGTCATCCCGCCGGACCAGGGTTTCGGTGACAAGGCACAGCAGGCCGTGCCCGCCAAGTCCACGCTCGTCTTCGCCGTGGACCTCCTGGCAAAGATGTAAGACTGTCCCGGTTGACCAGTTCATCAGTAAGAGGAGCAGTTCAGTGAGCATCGAGAAGCCCGAGGTCGACTTCCCGGGTGGCGAGCCGCCGGCGGACCTGGAGATCAAGGACATCTGGGAAGGCGACGGACCGGTGGCCGAGAAGGGCCACAACGTCTCCGTGCACTACGTCGGCGTGGCCTTCTCCACCGGCGAGGAGTTCGACGCCTCCTGGAACCGCGGCACGCCGCTCAAGTTCCAGCTCGGTGCCGGCCAGGTCATCGCGGGCTGGGACCAGGGCGTCCAGGGCATGAAGGTCGGCGGCCGCCGCCAGCTGACCATCCCCGCGCACCTCGCCTACGGTGACCGCGGCGCCGGCAGCGCCATCGCCCCGGGTGAGACGCTGATCTTCGTCTGCGACCTCGTCGCGGTCTGATCCCCCGGTACAGGAGCCAGGGCCCGCGCCGCAAGGCGCGGGCCCTCGCTTTGGCCCGGACACCCCGGAGCGGTACGGTCGACGGTCGGAGAGCACGTCGAGAAAGGGCGTCGATGGCGATTGCCAAGGCCGAACGGCTGATGAACCTGGCACTGTGTCTGCTGGGCACCCGGCGCCCGCTCAGCAAGCGTGAGCTCCGCGGATCGATCGAGGCCTACCTGGAGGCGGGCTCCGACGACTCCTTCAACCGGATGTTCGAGCGCGACAAGGACGATCTGCGCGAACTCGGCCTGGTCATCGAGACCGTGGAGAACCTGGACGGCGACACCGGCTACCTCGCCCGCCGTGACAGCAACCGGCTCCCCCCGATCACCCTGGACGCCGAGGAGGCCGCCGCCCTCGGACTCGCCGCCAAGGTCTGGCAGCAGGCCCGCCTCGCCGGGGCGGCCAGCGGCGCCCTGCAGAAGCTGCGCGCGGCCGGGATGCCGGAGGCCGAGGACGACTACGAGCCGCACAGTGCCCTGGAACCCCGCATCCCGGTCCACGAGGCCGCCTTCGAGCCGCTGATGCTCGCCTGCCGCGACCGCCGCCCGGTGACCTTCGACTACCGCAAGGGGAACGCCGCCCGCCCCGAGCAGCGCCAGGTCGAGCCCTGGACGCTGGAGTGCTGGCGCGGCCACTGGTACCTGGCGGGCTGGGACCGGGACAGGGGGGCCGAGCGCGTCTTCCGGCTGTCCCGCATCGCGGGCCGCGTCCGCTCCCGCGCCGGTGCGTTCACCGCCCCGGTCCCCGACGCCGTGACCGTACGGGAGACCGTCGAGAGCTGGGCCGGCGAGACCGCCACCAGGACCGCCCGCATCCGGCTGCGTACCGGTGCCGGATACCCGCTGCGCTCCCGCGCCATATCGGTGCGTGGACTCGGTGACGGCTGGGACGAGTTGGAGATCCCGTACGGGCACGGCCTGGACGCCTGGCTCGTCGAGTTCGGCCCCGACGTGGTCGTCGCCGAGCCCGCCGACCTGCGGGCCGACGTGATGGACCGGCTGCGCGCCGTGGCCAAGGACTGAAGGGCCCCACACATGGCGACCAACGCGATCGACCAGACCCGGCGGATGCTCTCCCTGGTCACCTATCTGCGGGAGCGACCCGGCGCCCACGTCCAGGACGTGGCCCGGGCCTTCGGCATCACCGAGGACGAGCTGATCTCCGACCTCGACGTGCTCCCCATGTGCGGGACCAGCTTCCGCGGCGGGGATCTGCTCGACATCGACACCGACGGCGACCGGATCTGGTGGCACAACCCGGACGACGTGGCCGAACCGCTGAGGCTCGCCGCCGACGAGGCCACCGCGCTGCTCGTCGCCGCCCGTGCCGTGGCCACCCTCCCCGGCCTGCGCGAGAGCGACCGCGCCGCGCTCGTGCGCGCGACCGCGAAGCTGGAGACCGCGGCCGGCGAGGTGGGCGCCGCCAGCTCACGGCTCTCGGTGACCTTCGAGTCCGAGGGCGGCGTCTTCGCCGACGTGGACCGGGCGATCTCCGAGCGGCGCCGGCTCTGGCTGCGCTACTACTCACCGGCCCGCGACGAGCTGACCGAGCGCGAGGTGGACCCGATCCGCCTCTTCGCCGTCGGCCACACCTACATGGAGGGCTGGTGCCGGCTGACCGAGGCGCGCCGCACCTTCCGCCTCGACCGGGTCGCGGAGATCCGGCTGCTGGACGCCCCCTCCGCCCCGCCGGAGCTGGAGCTGCGCGACCTCTCCGAAGGCCTCGTCCAGCCGGCCGCCGAGGACCCCGAGGTCGTCGTCGAGGTCGGGCCCGGTGGCCGGTGGGTCGCCGAGTACTACCCGCACGACAGCGCGGAGGAACTGCCCGACGGCGGGCTGCGGATCACGCTGCGCACCCCCGACCCGGCCTCGCTGCGCAGACTGGCCCTCCGGCTCGGCGGGGAAGGGCGCATCACCGCCCCCGCCGACCTGGCCGAGAGCGCGCGCCTCGCGGCGCGTGAGGCACTGGCCGGCTACGACGACGCGATCTGAGCGGAGGGCACCGGTGCATCGAGGAGACAGAGGTCGTATGACCGCGATATCCGGTACGCGGACCGGGCCGGCCACGGCCGCGCTGTCCGCGTCCGTGCGCTTCCGGGCCGCCTGCCCGGACTGCCGTGAACGCTTCGAACTCTCGGCGGGTGCCCTGCGGCTGGCGATAGGGGCCAGCCGCCGTACGACCTTCTACTCCTTCACCTGCCCCGAGTGCGGCTCCGCGGTCCGCAAGCCGGCCGGGGAGCGCATCATCGAGCTTCTCAGCGGCGGCGGAGTGCGGACGCTGCGCCTCCACACCGCATTGCGGTAACCCCCCATCGGCCGCTCCGCGGCACACGAACACATCGAGGCTCCGTCCATGTTCTGGCCCATGCTCGCCATCGCTCTGGGATTCCTCGGCCTGGCCGTTCTCGGCGTGCTGGCCGTCAAGGTCTTCGTCGAGGCACAGCGGCTCGCGAAGCAGGTGAGTGCGACCACCCGGCGGATCAACCGAGCGGCGGAGGATCTCGAACGAGCGGCCACGAGCCTGGCCGACACGGGCGAAGCCCTGCGTTGACCGGTCGCGGCCTCCAGATTCACCGGTTCGGGGGGTACGCTGCATGAGCGGCCCAGGCAGGGAGGTGTGGGCCGCAATCGGGAGTACGCACGGGCATTGCCTCGCGTTTACCCCTGCGGGTTACGATCGCTCCCAGCGTGCAAGTCGGACGTATGTCCAGGCGAACGGGTAGCGAGCCCACCCTCCAGACGCCTCAGTTGAGAAGGAAGTCGCACATGATCGGCAATCTGAAGCCCCTCGAGATCGTTCTGATCATCGCTGTCATCCTGTTGCTCTTCGGTGCCAAGAAGCTTCCTGACATGGCGCGTTCGCTCGGCAAGTCGGCCCGCATCCTCAAGAGCGAGGCCAAGGCCATGAAGAAGGACGACGAGCCCGCGGCGCCCACCACGGAGACCGTCGCCGACACCACCCCGCCCGCCGCCACCGCCCGGACGATCCAGGCCGCCCCGGGAGACGTGTCCAGCTCCCGTCCCGTCGGCGAGGCCAAGCCCACCACCCAGAGCTGACAGCTGATCCGCACGACCGGCAGCTGCCGCACGAGACGAGGGAAGTGGGTTGCTCAAGTCTGCCCGCAAGCAGGAGAAGGACGACGAGGGGCGGATGCCCCTCCTCGATCACCTGCGTGAGCTGCGCAACCGGCTGCTGAAGTCGGTCCTGGCGATCGTGATCGCCGTGATCGTCGCGGCGTTCTTCCAGAAGGAGATCTTCGAGTTCCTGATGAAGCCGATCCTTGACTCGGTCGGCTGCAGGAACGGCGCCCTGACCATGGTCAACGGCCGGCCGTGCGCGGAGATGACGACCAATGGTCTGCTGTCCCCGTTCACCATCGCGCTGAAGGTGTCCCTGATGGCGGGCGTGCTGGTGGCCACGCCCGTCTGGCTCTACCAGCTGTGGGCGTTCGTCGCCCCCGGCCTCCACAAGCAGGAGAAGCGCTACTCGATGGCGTTCGTCGCCGCCGGGGTCCCGCTCTTCCTGGCCGGCGCCTACCTGGCGTACGCGATCCTGCCGCAGACCGCGCAGATCATGCTCGGCTTCACGCCGGACAACGTGAAGAACCTGCTGCCCCTCGACGACTTCCTCGACCTGATCACCCGCATGGTGATCGTCTTCGGGCTCGCCTTCGAGCTGCCGCTGCTGCTGATCCTCCTCAACATGACCGGAGTCCTGTCGGGCGTCCGCATGCTGCGCTGGTGGCGCGGGATGATCGTCGGACTGACCGCGTTCGCGGCCATCGCCACGCCGGGCGGCGAGCCCATCTCGATGCTGCTGCTCGCGGGCCCGCTCGCGGTGCTCTACTTCATCGCGGTCGGCATCTCGCTGCTCAACGACAAGCGGAAGCGGCGGGCCAACCCCGACGCCGAGCTCGACGACGACGAGGCGTCGAGGCTCGACCTCACCCCGGAGCCCGTCGGTGCCGTCGAAGGCGTGTCCGGCCCGCGTGCCGCACTGCCCGAGCAGGCGAGCGGCGACTCGGACGGCGGACGGTCCCACCGGCTCAACGGTTACGACGACATCACCTGACCTTGTAGGGTCCCGCACGTGACCAGCGAGATCACCCTCTTCGTCAATCCCACCGCGGGCAGCGGCCGGGGCGCGCGTGCCGCGCAGCCGGCCGCTTCCGCGTTGCGGGACGCCGGATTCTCCGTCCGCACCGTGCTCGGCGAGGACGCGGACGACGCCCTGCGCCGCGCACGTGAGGCCGTGGCGGGCGGCACCGGTGCCCTGATAGCCGTGGGCGGGGACGGGATGATGTCCCTCGCCCTGCAGGCCGTCGCCGGCACCACGACACCGCTGGGCGTCGTGGCCGTCGGCACCGGCAACGACTTCGCCCGCGCCCTGGGGCTTCCGGTCAGGGACCCGGCCGCGGCCGGACGCCTGGCCGCCGACGCGCTCAAGGCGGGGTCGGTGCGCGAGGCCGACCTCGGCCGGGTCGGGGAGCGCTGGTTCGGCACCGTCCTGGCCTCCGGCTTCGACTCCCGGGTGAACGACCGGGGCAACCGGATGCGCTGGGCCGGCGGGCGCTTCAAGTACGACCTGGCTATCCTCGCCGAGCTGGCGGCCTTCCGCCCCATCCCCTACCGGATCAGGCTGGACGGCGGTCCGGTGACCGAGATCGAGGCGACCCTGATCGCGGTGGGCAACGGGACCACCTACGGCGGCGGCATGCGGATCTGCGCCGACGCGGTCATGGACGACGGGCTCTTCGACGTGACCGTGGTCGGTGACTGCAGCCGCACCACCCTGCTCAAGGTCTTCCCGAAGGTGTACCGGGGGACACACCTGGGGCACCCGGTGGTCACCGTGCACCGGGTCTCCTCGATCGAGCTGGCCGCCGCCGGCGTCACGGCCTACGCGGACGGTGAGCCGCTGGGCGCGCTGCCGATGACCGCCACCTGCGTGCCCCGCGCGGTCAGGGTCCTCACCGCGTGAATTAAAGATCGGGCTGACTGTCATACGCGGCGGGTAGGCTCGTATCAAGATGACAGAGGACCTCTCACCAGCTGAGCGATACCAGGCCTCCCGGGTGCGCGCCGCCGAGCAGGCGACGGCCCTCGGGCCCTTCCGCGACCTGTACGAATTCGGTCTGGACCCGTTCCAGATCGAGGCATGCCAGGCCCTGGAGGCGGGTAGAGGGGTGCTGGTCGCGGCCCCCACCGGCTCGGGAAAGACGATCGTCGGCGAGTTCGCCGTCCACCTCGCCCTGCTGCAGGGCCGCAAGTGCTTCTACACCACGCCGATCAAGGCGCTGTCCAACCAGAAGTTCGCCGACCTCGCGCGCCGCTACGGCTCGGACAAGGTCGGTCTGCTGACCGGCGACAACAGCGTGAACGCGGACGCGCCCGTGGTGGTCATGACCACCGAGGTCCTGCGCAACATGCTGTACGCGGGATCCCAGGCCCTCACCGGTCTCGGGTACGTGGTGATGGACGAGGTGCACTACCTCTCCGACCGCTTCCGCGGCGCCGTGTGGGAGGAAGTGATCATCCACCTGCCGGAGTCCGTCACCCTGGTCTCGCTGTCGGCGACCGTGTCCAACGCCGAGGAGTTCGGCGACTGGCTGGACACCGTGCGGGGCGACACCCAGGTGATCGTCTCGGAGCACCGGCCCGTCCCCCTGTGGCAGCACGTCATGGCCGGACGCCGGATGTACGACCTCTTCGAGGAGGAGAGCGACCACGGCGGCCGGGGCACCGGACGGCGCGAGGTCAGTCCGGACCTCGTCCGGCTCGCCCGCATGGAGAACCAGCGCGGATACAACCCGCGCGAGCGCCGGCGCGGGAAGATGGTGCGCGAGGCGGACCGCGAGAGGGAGCGCCGGCAGCGCAGCCGTATCTGGACCCCTTCCAGGGCCGAGGTCATCGACCGGCTCGACGCGGAGGGGCTGCTGCCCGCCATCACCTTCATCTTCAGCCGGGCCGGCTGCGAGGCCGCCGTGCAGCAGTGCCTTCAGGCCGGACTGCGGCTGAACGACGAGGACAAGCGCCGCACGGTCCGCGAGATCGTCGAGGAGCGGACGGCGTCCATCCCTCCCGAGGACCTCCACGTCCTCGGGTACTACGAGTGGCTCGAAGGCCTGGAGCGGGGCATCGCCGCCCACCACGCGGGCATGCTGCCCACCTTCAAGGAGGTCGTGGAGGAGCTGTTCGTCCGCGGCCTGGTCAAGGCGGTCTTCGCCACCGAGACCCTGGCGCTCGGCATCAACATGCCCGCACGCTCGGTGGTGCTGGAGAAGCTCGTCAAGTGGAACGGCGAGCAGCACGCCGACATCACACCGGGCGAGTACACCCAGCTGACCGGGCGCGCCGGGCGCCGCGGCATCGACGTCGAGGGCCACGCGGTCGTGCTGTGGCAGCGGGGCATGGACCCGGGCGCACTCGCCGGCCTCGCGGGCACGCGCACGTATCCGCTGCGTTCCAGCTTCCGGCCGTCGTACAACATGGCCGTGAACCTGGTGCAGCAGTTCGGGCGGCACCGCTCGCGCGAGCTGCTGGAGACGTCCTTCGCGCAGTTCCAGGCGGACCGGTCCGTGGTCGGGATCTCCCGTCAGGTCCAGCGCAACGAGGAGGGACTCGAGGGCTACCGGGAGGGCATGACCTGCCACCTCGGCGACTTCGAGGAGTACGCCCGGCTGCGGCGTGACCTCAAGGACCGGGAGACGGACCTCGCCAAGCAGGGCGCGGCCCAGCGCCGGGCGGCGGCGGCCTCGTCACTGGAGAAGCTGAAGCCGGGCGACGTCATCCACGTGCCCACGGGCAAGTTCGCGGGGCTCGCGCTGGTCCTCGACCCGGGGATCCCCGCGGGGCGGGCCAACGGGCACCGGGGGCTGGAGTACACCGAGGGCCCGCGCCCCCTGGTGCTGACCGCCGAGCGGCAGGTCAAGCGGCTGGCCCACATCGACTTCCCCGTCCCGGTCGAGGCGCTTGAGCGCATGCGGGTGCCCAAGTCGTTCAACCCGCGCTCCCCGCAGTCGCGCCGCGACCTCGCCTCCGCGCTGCGGAGCAAGGCCGGGCACATCGATCCGGGCCGGCACCGCAAGCAGCGCGCGGCGGCGGCCGACGACCGCGAGATCGCCCGGCTGCGCACGGAACTGCGGGCCCACCCGTGCCACGGCTGCGACGAGCGCGAGGACCACGCGCGCTGGGCCGAGCGCTACCACCGGCTGCTGCGCGACACCAGGCAGCTGGAGAACCGCATCGAGGGCCGGACGAACACCATCGCCCGCACCTTCGACCGCATCGTCGCGCTCCTCACCGAGCTGGACTACCTGCGGGGCAACGAGGTCACCGACAACGGCCGGCGGCTGGCCAGGCTCTACGGCGAACTGGACCTGCTGGCCAGCGAATGCCTGCGCGACCGGGTCTGGGAGGGGCTGAACCCCGCCGAACTCGCCGCGTGCGTCTCGGCGCTGGTCTTCGAGGCACGCCAGGCGGACGACGCCGTGGCGCCGAAGCTGCCGTCGGGTCCCGCGAAGGCGGCGCTGGGCGAGATGGTCCGCATCTGGGGCCGCCTGGACGCGCTGGAGGAGGACTTCAAGATCAGTCAGACGGAGGGGGTCGGCCAGCGCGAGCCCGATCTCGGCTTCGCCTGGGCGGTCTACATGTGGGCCTCCGGCCGCTCGCTGGACGAGGTGCTCCGCGAGGCGGAGATGCCCGCGGGCGACTTCGTGCGCTGGTGCAAGCAGGTCATCGACGTGCTGGGACAGATCGCGGCCGCCGCGCCCCGGGACGGGAGTTCGGTGGCCAGGAACGCCCACAAGGCCGTCGACGCGGTCCTGCGGGGAGTGGTGGCGTACAGCTCGGTGGGCTGAGCCCGCGTAAAGGCCCGGTGGGCCGGGCTCGTACGCGAGGGCAGAGGAGTGGCCGCAGGCGGTTCGCCTGTGGCCACTCGTGTGCGCACCCCCTCAGGTCTTCTTGTTCTTGAACGCGACCCCCGCACAGACCGCCCCCAGCACGATCGCCAGGCCGCCGACGATGACGTTGTTCAGGATCACGCCCAGGTCCGGGCCCGAACCCACGACCCAGGTCGACACGATGAGCCAGACACCCAGTGCGCAGATGGCGAGGCTCATGCCCGTCATCCGCTCGGGCATGGCGGTGAAGCAGAGTGCCAGCACGGCTATCGCGATGCCGATGACGAGGTTGTGGGTCACCAGGGAGGACTGACTCGCCGTGAAGTGGAGGACCCACGGAGAGACGGCGCAGTACAGACCGAGCAGGAACACCGGTGCGTCGGCCATGGCCGTGCTGCGTCCGCCGCCCATCACCCGGTCGTGGCGGGCCCTGAGCTCCTCGGCATCGGGATGCCCGGAGAGGTCCCTTCCGGTGTGAGAGAGGTTACTCATGAGGATGGTCTCCTTCGAACTTGCAGGAGCGACCGCTGTCAGGAAGGCGGTCCTGTGCTCTTCTGACCAGTGTGCTCTTACATGTCCCTTATGTGTAGTTTTTCTGGTGACCAATTCCTGCGATTCCGTCGAGGCGTCCGGCCGGTGACACCAGGTCCGCGAGCCGCAGTACCCGGCCCCCGTATCCGGGCAGCGGCACGTGGAGGGGGCGCGTCCAGCGCTCCGGGACGGCCTCGATGCCGTACACCGCGCCCGCCGGACCGCCCGTACGGCCGCCACCGTGTCGGTGTCCCCGCCCACGGCCATGGCAGGACCTCCGCCCAGCGGGTCCGGTGGCCGGCGTGCACCGACGCCGGTACCTCGTCCACCGGGGGGAGCAGGTCGCCGTCCTCCAGCGCCACACGCACCAGGTCTGTGGAACACGACGGGGCCCTCCCGGGCCGCGGGGTCGCCGTGGGTCAGGGCCGCGATCCGGCGCGCGGCGTCCACCCGTCGCCGTCCGCCCTGCGCGGGCCGCGCCGACCGCGGACTCGGTGGCACGCATCGGTGAACCGTTCCCGGCCGCCCGTGAGTTGATCCGGAAGTGCTTCGCGGCCGCGAGGTCCCAGCCGGCGCCCCCGCACATCGCTCCGGCCCCGTCCGGAAAGCGGGCGCCGCAGGCGCCGGGCGGCCCGGACTCGAAGGGCGCGCCCAGCGCGTCACCCACGGCGGAGCCGACCACGGCGCCGACGGCACGAGCCCCGCGGTCCGCGCCGCTCCGGCCGTTCGGTCGGAGCGCGCGGCCCTCGGGGCTCGTCGTCGTCATGCCGTCAGCGCACTGACGGGCTGTGGGGTCAGCTCGCCGGCATCAGGACCGTGTCGACGATGTAGACGGTGGCGTTGGCCGTCGGGACGTTGCCGCAGACGACCTTGGAGGAGTCGTTCACGGTGTAGGAGGTGCCCGAACCCGACGTCGTCAGCTTGGTCTTGGCCAGGGTGTCGAAGGAACCCTTCTCCAGCTGCGCCGGCGTCAGCTTCTGGCCGACGACGTGCGCGGTGAGCACCTTGGTGAGCTGGGCCTTGTCGGCGAGCAGCTTGTCCAGGTCGGCCTTCGGGATCTTGGCGAAGGCGTCGTTGGTCGGGGCGAACACCGTGATGTTCTCGGCGCTGTTCAGGGTGTCGACGAGGCCGGCCTGCTTGACGGCCGCGACCAGGGTGGACAGTGCCGGGTTGTTGGACGCGGCCGTGGCGACCGGGTCCTGGGCCATGCCCGCGAACGAACCGGCGCCCTCCTTCGGGACCGTCGCACAGCCCGGACCGAACGGCTCGTCCATGGGCTTGGTCTCCTTGGCCGGGGCGCTCGACGCGGCCTTGTCCGCACCCGAGTCGGACGCGGAGGTGTCGGAGTCGCTGGAGCACGCGGTCAGAGCGAGCGGCAGCAGGGCCGCGGCGGAGACGGTGACGGCGATGCGGCGAAGGTGACGGGTGTTCATGGTGTGCTCCTGGATCGATCGTTGTTCGACAGAGGGAAAAGAAATGAGGGATGCGGTGACGCAAGCCGGTGGTCAGGTCACATCGACCACCACCGAGTGCCACCCGGTCGCACCGTTCGGCACGGTGCCGACCCGCTTGTCGGTCTGTGTGACGCCGGTCCGGTCCGTCGCGCGGACCTCGAGGGTGTGGTGGCCGGTCGTGGCGGGCCACTCCCACACCCACTGGCGCCAGGTGTCACGACCGGCCTCCTCGGCCAGCCGTGCGGTGTGCCACTCGCCGCCGTCGACCCGGACCTCGACCCGGGCGATGCCCCGGTGCTGGGCCCAGGCGACACCGGCCACGGGCACGGTGCCCGCCCGCGGTGCGGCGAATGGGCGGGGCGTGTCGATGCGGGACTGGGTCTTGATCGGCGCCTCGCGGGACCAGTCGCGCTCGACCCAGTAGGCGTCGTACGCGTCGAACGTCGTGAGCTCGATGTCCTGGATCCACTTGCACGCCGAGACGTAGCCGTAGAGGCCGGGGACGACCATCCGGACCGGGAAGCCGTGCTCGAACGGCAGCGGTTCACCGTTCATCCCGACCGCGAGCAGGGCGTCGCGGCCGTCCATGACCTCCTCGACCGGGGAGCCGATCGTCATCCCGTCCACGGAGCGCGCCACGATCTGGTCGGCCGGCCCGCCCTTGGACGGTGACTTCACCCCGGCCTCGCGCAGCAGGTCGGCCAGGCGCACCCCGATCCACCGGGCTGTGCCCACGTAGGGTCCACCCACCTGGTTGGACACGCAGGTCAGCGTGATGTCGCGCTCGATCAGCTCGCGTCCCAGGAGGTCCTGGAAGCCGAGGGTCAGCGGGCGCGCCACCCCCTTGCCGTGGATCCGCAGCCGCCACCGGTCGGCGTCGACGCGCGGAACCACCAACGCGGTGTCCACCCGGTAGAAGTCCTTGTTCGGCGTGGTGAACGAACTCAGACCCCGGATGCCCAGATCCGCCCCGCCCGGTATCGCGCGGGCGGGGGAGCCCGGCGCAGGGAGGACGATGTCGCCGCGCGAGGCGGAGACCCCGGCCAGGCGGTTCGCCTGGAGCTGTCGCCCCAGGAGACCCGCGCCGGCCGAGGCCGCCGCCGCTGCGGTCGCCGCGATGACGAAACCGCGGCGGTCGAAGGTGCCCTGTTCCCCTGCTTCCGTCTCCCCAGCCGCGGGAGACGGGGCGTCGACGGGGGCCAGCCGTCCGGTCAGGAGATACAGCACTCCTGCGGCCACCAGGGCACCCACGGCCGAGGGCAGTACGTCGCCCGGGCGGCCCTCGGGCCGCCCGGCCGCGGACACTGCCCCGACCACACCGAAGACCAGTACGGCCGCAGCGCCGGTCAGCCGGTGCCGCAGCGCGAGGATCCCCACCGCCATGGCGAACAGCGCCAGGAGGACGAGGATGCCGAGCTGCAGCACCAGTTTGTCGTCGGTTCCGAAGTTCCGGACTGCGAAGTCCTTCACGGCCGGCGGGGTGCGGTCGATGACCGCACCGCCCACCGCCGTGACCGGACCCGCCTCGGGACGGACGGCAGCCGCGACCAGTTCGGCGACGCACAGGGCGGTGAACCCGGCGATCAGACCGCTGAGCGCGGCGAACGCGGCGCGTGCCCAGCGGGATCGCCGGGACCCGGAGGAGGCCCCTTGCTTCTGCGAAACGTATCGGTCTGTTGTCACACCGGGAGTTCGGCGCCGATCGCCCGGCGGATTGGTCGTTCACCCGATCGAAGGAAGTCCGATCATCGGCCAATCCGCGGCGCCCGCTGCCTCGAATGACCTCTGAGGGGCACTCCAGCAGGGCTCCGGCCAGCCATGTGACACCGGAAGGAACCCGAATGACAGGGGAGCGGCGGCGCACAGCCGTAGTGGGCAGCGGGGTGGCGGGACTCACCGCCGCGCACGTCCTGGGCAGGGCCCACGACGTGACGCTCGTCGAGGCGGACGACCGCGTGGGCGGACACGCGCACACCCACGACCTGGCCTCGTCGGACGGCCGGACGCACCGCGTCGACTCCGGGTTCATCGTCCACAACCGCAGGACGTACCCGAACCTCCTCCGGCTCTTCGACGAACTCCAGGTGGAGACCCAGGAGTCGGAGATGAGCATGTCCGTGCGCTGCGAGGGATGCGGGCTGGAGTACGCGGGGGCCCGGGGCCCGGCCGGGCTCCTGGCGCGGCCGGCCTCCCTGTTCCGGGGCCCGTACCTGCGGATGCTCACCGAGGTGCCGCGATTCCACCGGGCGGCACGGGCGTTGCTCGCCATGCCCGAGGACACCGGCGTCATGACGCTCGGGGAGTTCGCCTCGCGCGGCCGGTTCTCGCCGTACTTCCGCGCGCACTTCCTCACTCCCGTGGTCTCCGCGGTCTGGTCCTGCGACCCGGTGACGGCACTGAGTTACCCGGCCCGCTACCTCTTCCGGTTCATGGAGCACCACGGCATGCTCTCGATCGGCGACTCGCCGGTGTGGCGGACGGTCACGGGCGGATCGCGCGCGTACGTCGAACGCATCGCCAAGCAGGTGCACTCCGTGCGGACGGCCACCCCGGTCAGGGCGATCCGCCGGCACGGCGACGGCGTCGAGATCGTCACCGAGGACGGCACCACCGAGGACTACGACGCGGTGGTCGTCGCCACACACCCCGACCAGGCGCTCCGGCTGCTCGCCGACCCCACCGACGAGGAGCGGGCGACCCTCGGCGCGTTCCGCTACTCGCACAACCCCACGCTGCTGCACACCGACACCACGCTGCTCCCGCGCAGCCGCGGGGCCGCCGCCTCCTGGAACTACCTGATGCCCTCCTGCGCCGCCGACGCCGACCGGGTCACCGTCAGCTACGACATGAACCGCCTCCAGCGCCTGGACGCCCCCGAGCGGTTCGTCGTCACCCTGAACGGCGCCGACCGGGTCGACCCGGACCTCGTACGGGCCCGCATGGTGTACGAACACCCCGTCTTCACGCCGGAGTCCGTCGCCGCCCAGGCCCGGCTGCCCACGCTCTCGGGGCCCGTCACCGCCTACGCGGGCGCCTACCACGGCTGGGGTTTCCACGAGGACGGCTGCCGCTCCGGGGTCGAGGCCGCCGCCGCCCTGGGGGTGGCGTGGTGAGCGGCGCCCTCTACCCCTGCACCATCACCCACGTACGGAGCGCCCCCCGCAGGTACGCGCTGCGGCACCGCACCTACCTGTGGCTCATCGACCCGGACCACCCGCCGAGGCTGCCGGCCGTCCTGCGCCCGCTGGCCCGGTTCGACGCGCGCGACCACTTCGGCGGCACGGCACCCACCGTCCGGGCCGGACTCGAACGCTTCCTCACCGCCCGCGGTGTCGACCTCGCCGACGGCACGGTCACCATGCTCACCCAGGCCCGGGTGCTGGGCCACGTCTTCAACCCGCTGACCGTCTACTGGTGCCACCGCCCCGACGGCAGCCCGCTCTGCGTGGTCGCCGAGGTCCACAACACCTACGGCGAACGGCACTGCTACCTGCTGCGCCCGGACGCCGGGGACAGGGCGGTGACGGGCAAGGACTTCTACGTGTCGCCGTTCTTCCCGGTGGACGGCGACTACCGGATGCGGCTGCCCGAGCCGGACGGGCGGCTCAGCCTGACCGTCCATCTGGAGCGCGAGGAAGCCCGCCCGTTCACCGCGACCGTGCGCGGCACCAGGCTCCCCGGAACGCCCGGCCACCTGCTCCGGCTGTTCCTGCGCCACCCCTTCTCCACCCTGGTCGTATCCGCCGCCATCCGCGTGCACGGTGTCCGGCTGTTCCTGCGCCGGCTGCCCGTGCAGCCCCGTCCCCGTCATCGCACCCAGGAAGGCATGCAGTGAAGGTGCCCACCTCTCCCAACCCGCCCGCCGCGCCCGCCCGCAGCGGCACCATTCCCGCCCAGGCCCGGTCCGCCACCGTCCCCTTCGCGGGCGTGGACGCGGACCGCTGGCCGGACGTCGCCGCCCAGCCGGCGGCATCCGGGATCAGAACCGCCGTGGCCGAACGGCTCGTCCGGCGGGCGCTCTCCCAACTCCCGCTGCGTGCCCGGCTCGCCGGCCGCGACAGGGTCGGACTCGGCGGGCCGCTCATGGAGATCCGCCGGCCCGACGCGTTCTTCCGGCGGATCGGCGCGGGCGGCCTCGTCGGATTCGGCGAGTCGTACATGGCCGGTGAATGGGACTCGCCCGACCTCGTCGGCGTCCTGACCGTCCTCGCCGGGCACGCGGCCGACCTCGTGCCCGCGCCGCTGCAGAGGCTGCGGAAACTGTGGGCCCTGCGCCGGCCCGCCGCGCAGACCAACACCCCTGAGGGTTCGCGCGACAACATCAGCCACCACTACGACCTGTCGAACGACCTCTTCGCCCTCTTCCTCGACGACACCCTGACGTACTCCTCCGCCGTCTTCCGCGGGTTCCCGGCCGAGCAGGACCTCCTGCCCGCCGCCCAGCACCGCAAGATCGACCGGCTGCTCGACCTGGCGGGCGTGGGCGAGGGCACCGGACTGCTGGAGATCGGCACCGGCTGGGGCGAACTGGCCCTCCGGGCCGCCGCCCGCGGAGCCCGCGTCACCACCCTGACGCTCTCCCGGGAACAGCGGGATCTGGCCCGGGCCCGCATCCGTGAGGCCGGTCACGAGGACCGCGTCGACGTGCGGCTCTGCGACTACCGCGACGTCACCGGCACCTACGACGCCGTCGTCAGCGTCGAGATGATCGAGGCGGTCGGCGAGGAGTTCTGGCCGGAGTACTTCAGGACGCTGGAACGCTGCCTCGCCCCCGGCGGCCGGATCGCGCTGCAGGCGATCACCATGCCGGACGACCGGATGCTCGCCAGCCGCAGCACCTACACCTGGATCCACAAGTACATCTTCCCCGGCGGCCTGCTGCCCTCCACCGAGGCCGTCGAGCGCGTCACCACCGCGCACACCGGCCTGCGGACGCGGCAGCGCAGCACCTACGGGATGCACTACGCCGAGACCCTGAGGCTCTGGCGGGAACGCTTCGAGGAGAGGGCCGCCCAGGTGGACGCGCTCGGCTTCGACGCGACCTTCCGGCGTATGTGGACGTTCTACCTCGCCTACTCGGAAGCCGGCTTCCGGTCCGGTTACCTCGATGTGCAGCAGCTTCTCCTGACCCGTGAGGACACCGCGTGAACACCTTTACCGACACCCCGGGGACCGGAGCGGCGCAGCGCATCGCCCCGGTCGTCCAGCAGTTCCTCGGCGGCCCGCCGCCGGTCAGGATCAGGATGTGGGACGGCAGCGAGACCGGCCCGAAGGACGCCCCGACGGTGCACGTACGCTCCCGGCGCGCACTGCGCCGGCTCCTCTGGCAGCCGGGCGAACTCGGCCTGGCCGAGGCCTACATCACCGGTGACATCGACATCGCCGACGACCTCGCGGAAGGGCTGCGCGCGATGCGGCGCGCGTCGCGTCAGCAGGGCCTGGAGCTGCCCCGCCCCGGCGTCGCCGACCGCCTCCGGGCGGCCGGGACCGCCCTGCGGCTCGGCGCGGTCGGTCCCCGCCCGCCCGTCCCGGCGGCCAGGGCCGGACTCAGCGGCGCGCTGCACAGCAAGGCCCGCGACCGGGCGGCCATCAGCCACCACTACGACCTGTCGAACGCCTTCTACTCCCTGCTGCTGGACGAGACGATGGCGTACTCGTGCGGCTACTGGACCGGCAGCGGGCCGGACTACGGGCCGGCCGACGCCCAGCGCGACAAGCTGGAACTGATCTGCCGCAAGCTCGGGCTGCGGCCCGGCGCGCGTCTCCTCGACATCGGGTGCGGCTGGGGGTCCCTGACCCTCCACGCCGCCGCCCGGCACGGAGCCCGCGTCACCGCGGTCACCCTGGCCAAGGAGCAGGCGGCGTACGTGCGCGGACAGGTGGCGGAACGCGGTCTGGAGGACCTCGTCGAGGTGCATTGCTGCGACTACCGCGACGTCGCCGGCCTGCCCGACTTCCGGGGCGGGTACGACGCGGTGTCCACCGTGGAGATGGGGGAGCACGTCGGGGACGCCGAGTACCCGGCCTTCACCGCGCTCCTGCACTCGGTCCTCCGTCCGCAGGGGCGCGCGCTGGTCCAGCAGATGTCCCGCGGCACCACCGCGCCCGGCGGCGGAGCCTTCATCGAGTCGTACATCGCGCCGGACATGCACATGCGCCCGGTGGGCGAGACCGTCGGACTCCTCGAAGGGGCGGGTCTGGAGGTCCGCGACGTGGAGTCGATGCGCGAGCACTACGTCCTGACCGTCGAGGCCTGGCACCGCACTCTGGAGGAGCGCTGGCCCGAGTTCGTGGCACTCGTCGGCGAGGAGACGGCCCGGGTGTGGCGGCTCTACCTGGTGGGCGGCGCCCTGGCCTTCGAGGAACGGCGCATGGGGGTCGACCAGATCCTGTCCGTGCGGCCCGACGCGGAGGGCGCGGCGAAGATGCCCGCCACCCGCCACGGCTGGTACGCCGGGCTGGGAGCGGCGGAGCACGGCGCGGAGGTCCCCGCCGAACCGGTCGTCGCCGGTCCGCGCACCGGCTCGGGCCGGTGAACGGCTTCGCCTGGGCGGCGTTCGCCACGAACCTGGCGGCGGCGGCGGGCGCAGCCCTCGCCGTCATGCTCGTGACGTTCCTGATCGCCCTGCGCAAACGCCTGCACAGGATCGTCGACGTGGCGTGGGGTCTCGGCTTCGCGGCCGTCGCCCTCGTCTCGTACGCCGTGTCGGCCGGCGAGGGGGACCAGGGGCGCCGGCTCCTCGTCACCGCGCTCACCGTCGTCTGGGGCGTGCGGCTCGCCGTGCACATCGGCCGACGGGGCCGCGGCCACGGGGAGGACCCGCGCTACGCGGCCATGCTGGCCAAGGCGCCGGGCCACCCCGACCTGTACGCGCTGCGCAAGGTGTATCTGCTCCAGGGCGCACTGGTCTGGCTCATCTCCCTGCCGGTACAGGCCGGTTACTACCTGCCGGGGCGTCTGGACGCCTGGGCCTGGGCCGGTACGGCGCTGTGGGCGCTGGGGCTCGGGTTCGAGGCGGTGGGAGACGCCCAGCTGGCCCGCTTCAAGCGCGACCCGGCGAACAAGGGCCGGATCATGGACCGGGGACTGTGGTCCTGGACCCGCCACCCGAACTACTTCGGCGACTTCTGCGTCTGGTGGGGGCTCTTCCTCGTCGTCTGCGCCGACCCGGCGGTGGCGGCCGCCACGCTCGTCTCGCCCGTCGTGATGAGCCTGCTGCTCACCAAGGGCAGCGGCAAGGCGCTGCTGGAGCGGCACATGGAAGGGCGGCCCGGGTACGCGGAGTACGTCGCCCGCACCAGCGGCTTCCTCCCCCTGCCGCCCGGCACGCCCCGCCGGGGCTGAGCACCGGACCGACCGCGCGAAGGGTGTGCCCCGGCCAGGAGACCGGCCGGGGGCACACCCTTCGCGCTTCCGTACTTCCCGCGGGGCGGGTCAGGCGCCGCGGAACTCCATCAGCGCCACCGGCTGCGAGGTCGGCTCGTCCGAACCGCCCGCCGGCTCAACCGTGATGCCCATGCCCGAGGCCCGGTCCACCGGGCCGTCCAGCAGGACGGTCTCGTCGGTCGCCGCCGGATTCATCAGACCTGCCGAACGCATGGTGCCGCCGTCGTTGAACCAGAGCTGGTACACCTTGCCCCCGGGCGGCCGGGTCAGGTGCGACGCCAGGAACACCGCACGGTTCACGCTCTTGGAGACCACCACCGTGCCCCGCGCGCCGTCCGCCAGGTCCGAGACACTGGTCGAGGCGTCCGGCGCGGTCAGCACCTGGGCCACCTGCTCGTTGTGCTGCTGCGCCCGCGCGGCCTCCTGCCGCGCGTCCTGCGCCACCTGGTTCTGCCACACGGCGACCCCGCCGAACGCGGCAGCGGCGGCGACACAGGCGGCCAGCGCGTACGTCGTCCACCGGCCGGCCCGCCCGGTGGGAGACCCCGCACGCGCACCACGGCCCTGCGAGGGCGCCTCCTGGCGTACGGTCGTGATCTCCCGCAGCACGCGCTCCTTCAGCGGGGGCGGCGGCACCGCGGACACCGCGAGCCCGAGGCGGGCGGCGGTGGCGGTGAACTCGCGTACCTCCTGGCTGCACGCCTCGCAGGCCCCCAGGTGGCGTTCGAACGCGACGCGCTCGTCGTCCGGCAGCGCGTGCAGGGCATAGGCCCCGGTCAGCGTGTGCAGCTCGGCGATGCTCATGCGTTCACCCCCAGGCAGTCGCGCAGCCGGATGAGCCCGTCGCGCAGCCGTGTCTTGATGGTTCCCAGTGGTACGGCCAGCAGTTCGCCCACCTCGCGATACGTCAGCCCCTGGTAGTAGGCCAGCGTCACGGACTGCCGCTGGAGCTCGGAGAGCGTCCGCAGACAGCGCCGCACCTGCTCCCGTTCGAGCCGGCTCTCGACCTGTTCGGACACCTCGTCGAACTCGGGCGTACGGTCGAGCAGCGCCGCCTTGTGCTCCCGCGCGGCCGTCGCCTCGGCGGAGCGCACGCGGTCCACGGCCCGGTGGTGCGCCAGCGTCAGCACCCAGTTCATGGCGCTTCCGCGGGACGGCTGGAAGCGCGGCGCGGTGCGCCAGACCTCGACGAGCACTTCCTGGGCCACCTCCTCCGACTGGGCCGGATCGCGGAGCACGCTCCGCACCAGGCCGAGTACCGGACCGCTGACCTGGTCGTACACCCGGGTGAAGGCGTCCTGGTCACCCCGTGCGACCTGGACGAGCAGCTCCTGGAGGTCGGGCCCTGGTGAGGGGATCCCGCTGATCTGTACTGCTTCTTTCACGCGGACGTTCCTCCCGGAGCACGCATCGGTTTCCTAGGTGATTCGGAGCCGGCGGCCATGCGGATTGGTGGGCGACCCGATATCCTCGCACGCCCTCTCCTCGAACACGCACGCGTCAGCGGGACGCCCGGCGTCCGCTCGCACGGAGGGCGCGTCCTCGGCCGGAGGTGCTCTCCTCACCCGGGCCGGAGAACGCGAGGAGCCCGGTCGCCGTCCTGGCGGCGACCGGGCTCCTCGGGTGCGGGCGTGCTACGCGGCGTTCTCCTGCTCGCGCTCCACCTGCTCGTTCCACTCGCGCTTGACCGCGCGCCAGGCGTCGTCGTTCTGGCCGAGCCGCCAGTACCCCGAGATCGACAGCCGCGGCAGGGGGATGCCGCGCTCCACGCGCAGATGGCGCCGGATCTCCTTCACGAAGCCCGCCTCGCCGTGCACGAAGGCCTGCACCTCGCCCTCGGGGAAGTCCAGCCCGGCCACCGCCGCGACCAGACCCTCGCCGACCGGACGTACGCCGCGGTGCAGCCAGGTCAGCGAGACGCCGTCGGGAGCATCGAGCTTCTGCTCCTCCGACGCGTCCGCGACCTCGACGAAGGCGTGGCCGCGCGCGCCCGCCGGCATCTGCTCCAGCGCGGCGGCGATCGCCGGCAGGGCGCTCTCGTCGCCCACCAGCAGGTGCCAGTCCGCCGAGGCCTCGGGGACGTAACCGCCCCCGGGGCCGAGGAAGGTCACCAGGTCGCCGGGCCGGGCCCGCGCGGCCCAGGGGCCGGCGAGGCCCTCGTCGCCGTGCACCACGAAGTCGACGGCGAGTTCGCGGGCCGAGGGGTCCCAGGAACGCACGGTGTACGTCCTGGTGGTGGGCCACAGCTCGCGGGGGTACTCCTCACGGATCGCGGCCACGTCGAAGGGGTGGGCGTAGTCGGCGCCCTCGGGCGCGAAACACAGCTTGATGTAGTGGTCGGTGAAGCCCGCGAGGGCGAAACCGTCCAGCCCGTCGCCGCCGAGGACCACGCGCACCATGTGCGGGGTGATCCGCTCGGTGCGCAGGACCTGAGCCCCCTGCGCTGTCGGTGTCCGGCGTTGCGGCCGCTCTGCCACGAGGTTCTCCCTGCGTCTGGACATGCCTGAGGTCCGATGGACTTAGGTTTACCTAAGCTACACCCTCATGCCTGGAGCGTGAGCAGGAGGCGCTGCAACGAGCCGCCCAGGCCCCAGCGGTTCGCGAGGTCCTCCAGTGCGGCGGGGTCGCGGGGCTCGCGGGGAAGGGCCGCGTCGAACTCCGGCAGGGGTACGTCGCCCGCGACACGGACGACCTTCGGCGCGACCGCCACGTAGTCCCGGGCCTCGTCCAGCCGCTTGCGCTGGGACGGCGTCAGCCGGGAGGCGGGGTCGTCCACCGCGGCCATGATCCCGGCCAGGTCGCCATAGGCGTCCAGCAGCTTGGCCGCCGTCTTCTCGCCGATACCGGGCACCCCCGGCAGGCCGTCGCTCGGGTCGCCGCGGAGCAGGGCCAGATCGACGTAACCCGGGCCGTCCACGCCGTACTTGCCGCGCAGCCACTCCTCGTCCGTCACCTGGAGCGTCCCCACGCCCTTCAGCGGGTAGAGGACCCGCACCCCGCGGGCGTCGTCGACCAGCTGGTACAGGTCGCGGTCCCCGGTCACGATGTCCACGGGGCCGGCGGCCCGTCCGGCCAGGGTGCCGATCACGTCGTCCGCCTCGTACGGGGAGACGCCGACGCGGGCGATGCCGAGAGCGTCCAGGACGGCCTCGATCACCGGGACCTGCGGGGAGAGGGTGTCGGGGACCTCCTCCTCGTCCGGCACTCCCTCGGAGGTCTCCGCGGCCACCCGGTGGGCCTTGTAGGTCGGGATCAGGTCGACCCGCCACTGCGGGCGCCAGTCCGCGTCCATGCAGGCGACCAGGTCGTCGGGCCGGTGGTCCTGCACCAGCCGGGCGATGAAGTCCAGCAGGCCGCGCACGGCGTTCACCGGAGTGCCGTCCGGTGCGCGCACCGAGTCCGGGACGCCGAAATAGGCGCGGAAGTACAGGGAGGCGGTGTCGAGGAGCATCAGGCGTCGCGTCACACCCCGATGATGCCGCACCCCACCGACAGGGCCGGGCGCGGCAGGCGGGTGAGCCCCGGGCGGGGGCCGGCCCGCGGGCGCGCGGTTCCCGGATCGGCCGACGGTTCGAGTGAGCTGGATCACACACGTGTTTGGGTCGCGTAAGTGCGGGCAGGCGCGGCACCGGAGCGGACCACGTCCATTTCTCGACGAACGGCTCGTGCTCTGCGGACCGAATCCGCACCGCTCCACGGTCTGCCGACGGGGGTGGCAGACCGTTTCGGTTCAACGCGTGAGGTGTATGTGTCAAGGCTGCAAGCAGAGCACTTGTACAAGGTGTTCGGCAGACGACCCGATCAAGCCGTGCAGAAGCTCGAGAACGGTGCCCACCGCGACGAGTTGCGCGCCGACGGAACGACCGCAGCGGTGATCGACGCCTCGTTCACCGTGGAGCCGGGACACATCTTCGTCGTCATGGGGCTCTCCGGATCCGGGAAGTCCACGCTCCTGCGGATGCTGAACGGCCTCCTGGAGCCGACGGCCGGCCGCGTGCTGTTCGACGGACAGGACCTCACCGCCCTGAGCCCCCGCGAGCTGCGCGGCGTACGGTCCAACAAGATCAGCATGGTCTTCCAGCACTTCGCGCTCTTCCCCCACCGCAGCGTCCTCGAGAACGCCGCGTACGGCCTGGAGGTCCAGGGTGTGCCGCGCGCCGAACGTGAGGAGCGGGCCGCCCAGGCACTGGAGCTGACCGGCCTCGCGGGCTGGGAGAAGTCCTGGCCGGACGAGCTCTCCGGCGGCATGCAGCAGCGCGTGGGCCTGGCCCGCGCGCTCGCCACCGACGCCGACCTGCTGCTGATGGACGAGTCCTTCAGCGCGCTCGACCCGCTGATCCGCCGCGACATGCAGGACCAGCTCCTGGAGCTGCAGAAGCGGCTGAAGAAGACCATCGTCTTCATCACCCACGACCTCAACGAGGCCATGCGCCTCGGCGACCGCATCGCCGTGATGCGCGACGGCGAGATCGTCCAGCAGGGCACCGCCGAGGACATCCTCGTACGGCCCGCGAACGACTACGTGGCCTCCTTCATCCAGGACGTGGACCGCTCACGGGTGCTCACCGCCGGTTCGATCATGGAGATGCCCGGAGCGGGCGTCTCCCACGCGGAGGTGCTGGCCGAGGCGCCCGCGACCGTCACGTCGCAGACGCCCGTCGCGGAGCTGTTCGCCCCCTGCTCGACCAGCGGTGCGGACGTCGCCGTCACCGACGAGGACGGCGGCGTCATAGGCGTCGTCCCGCGCGAGCGGCTGCTGGCCGCGCTCGGCGAGGAACCGAGGGTCGAGGCGCAGGCCGGTACCCAGGTGCCCGCCGCCCGGGCCGAGGCCACTGAGGAGAAGGTGATCGCCGGTGCCTAGGATCTCCTTCGGTTCATGGGTCGAGGACGCGGTCGACTGGCTCCAGTCGAACCTCACCTGGATCTTCGACGCGATCAAGGCCGTGCTCGGCGGCATGTACGACGGCGTCAACGCCGTGCTGAGCGGCGGCGAACCGCTGCTCATGGCCGCCATCTTCGCCGTCATCGCCTTCTGGCTGCGCGGTGCGGTCCCCGCCGTCCTCACCTTCGCGGGCTTCGTGCTCATCGACTCCCTCGCCCTCTGGGACGAGGCGATGGCCACCCTCTCGCTGGTCGTCGTAGCCGCCGTCATCACCATCGTGATCGCGGTGCCCACCGGCATCTGGGCCGCCCGCAACAGCAGGGTCAGCGCCGCGCTGCGCCCGGTGCTCGACGTCATGCAGACGATGCCCGCCTTCGTCTACCTGATCCCCGGCGTCATGTTCTTCGGCGTGGGCGTCACCCCCGGTGTCATCGCCACGATCGTCTTCGCGATGCCGCCCGGTGTCCGGATGACCGAGCTCGGCATCCGCCAGGTCGACGGCGAACTGGTCGAGGCCGCCGAGGCCTTCGGCACCACGCCCAACCACACCCTCACCCGGGTGCAGCTGCCGCTCGCCCTGCCGACGATCATGGCCGGGATCAACCAGGTCATCATGCTGGCCCTGTCGATGGTCGTCATCGGCGGCATGGCCGGCGCCGGCGGCCTCGGCGAGAAGGTCTACGCGGCGATCACCCAGCTCCAGGTCGGCCTCGCCGCCGAGAGCGGCATCGCGGTCGTCATCCTCGCCATGTACCTGGACCGGATGACCGGCGCGCTCAACGAGCGGGTCTCCCCGCTCGGCCGCCGCGCCGCGGCCAAGGCCGCCGCCGGTGCGCGGCGGCTGAGGTTCGCGCACTACAAGCCGGGTACCGCCGTCGCGATGACCGGTGTCGTGGTCCTCGCGCTCGTCGCGGGCGGCCTCAACATCGCCGGTTCCGGCGACTCGAAGGGCGCTCAGGCCGGTGGCGCGGACGTCGGCAAGGGCCAGAAGATCAACATGGGCTACATCCCCTGGGACGAGGGCATCGCCTCCACCTTCCTGTGGAAGGAGATCCTGGAACAGCGCGGCTTCGAGACCGGGATGACCCAGCTCGACGCCGGGCCGCTCTACTCCGGTGTCGCCCGCGGCGACGTCGACTTCCAGACGGACTCCTGGCTGCCGACCACGCACAAGGACTACTGGGACAAGTACAGCGACCAGCTGGACGACCTCGGTTCCTGGTACGGGCCGACGTCGCTGGAGCTGTCCGTTCCCTCGTACGTCAAGGGCATCGACTCGCTCGACGACCTCAAGGGCCAGGGCAAGAAGTTCGACGGCAAGATCATCGGGATCGAGTCGAGTGCCGGGATGATGGGCACCCTGAACAAGAAGGTGCTCAAGGAGTACGGCCTCGAAGGTGAGTACAAGGTCGTCTCCTCCAGCACCTCCTCGATGCTCGCCGAGCTGAACCGGTCGATCAAGAAGAAGGAGCCGGTCGTGGTGACCCTGTGGTCGCCGCACTGGGCCTACGGCAAGCACGACCTGAAGAAGCTCAAGGACCCGAAGGGCGCCTGGGGCAAGGGCGAGCAGATCCACACCGTCGCGCACAAGGGCTTCGCGAAGAAGTCGCCCACCGTCGCCAAGTGGCTCAAGGACTTCAAGCTCACCGAGAAGCAGCTCACGAGTCTCGAGAACGAGATCCAGAACGCCGGTCAAGGCCAGGAGCAGGACGGCGTCCGCGCCTGGCTGAAGAAGAACCCCGGCCTCGTCGACAAGCTCGCACCGGTCCCGGGCGGCGGCACGCAGCAGGGCAAGGACGCGGGCAAGACCGTCGACATGGGGTACTTCCCGTGGGACGAGGCCATCGCCACCACCTACCTGTGGCAGAACATGCTGGAGGACCGGGGCTACAGGACCACGGTCAAGCAGCTCGACCCGGGCCCGCTGTACACGGGCCTCGCGCAGGGCCAGCTGGACGTCCAGTTCGACTCCTGGCTGCCGACGACGCACAAGGACTACTGGGACCGGTACAAGGACGACCTGACGGACCTCGGTTCCTGGTACGGGCCGACGTCGCTGGAGCTGTCCGTTCCCTCGTACGTCAAGGGCATCGACTCGCTCGACGACCTCAAGGGCCAGGGCAAGAAGTTCGACGGCAAGATCATCGGGATCGAGTCGAGTGCCGGGATGATGGGCACCCTGAACAAGAAGGTGCTCAAGGAGTACGGCCTCGAAGGTGAGTACAAGGTCGTCTCCTCCAGCACCTCCTCGATGCTCGCCGAGCTGAACCGGTCGATCAAGAAGAAGGAGCCGGTCGTGGTGACCCTGTGGTCGCCGCACTGGGCCTACGGCAAGCACGACCTGAAGAAGCTCAAGGACCCGAAGGGCGCCTGGGGCAAGGGCGAGCAGATCCACACGGTCGCCAAGAAGGACTTCGCGAAGGACTTCCCGGAGCTGACCGGCTGGCTGAAGGACTTCAAGCTCGGCGAGGCGCAGCTGGCCTCGCTCGAGGTGGAGCTCCAGAAGGGCGGCGCCGGCAAGGAGAAGGAGTCCGCCCGCCGCTGGATGGACGCCAACCCGGACGTCGTGGCGAAGCTGGCACCCGTCAGCTGACCCTCCCGGTACAGGGCATGTGATGACGAAGGGGACGGCCCGGGTAGCGAACCCGGGCCGTCCCCTTCAGGCTGGTCGGAGGGAGTCCCCGAAGGTTTCCCGTCCGTCCGGGTTGGCCGGCTTCCCCTCCGTCGTGCGAACGACATGCGTAGGGTGCTGGCAACCGGGAGGATGGTGGACCGGGGAGGGAGCCGGACATGGACGACAAGGAAGCCCTTCGAGTGGGTGCCGCGGTTCGCCGACGCCGCAGGACCCTCGGACTCACCCTGGCCGCGGTGGCCGGGCGCAGCGGCCTGTCCGTGCCGTTCCTCAGCCAGATCGAGAACGAGCGCGCCAGACCGAGCCCGCGGTCGCTGGACCGGGTGGCGGAGGCGCTGGAGACGACGACCGAGCGGCTGAGGGCTGCGGCGGACTCGGCGCGCGCCGTGGAGGTCGTGCGGGCGGACGACGAGGACGGTGTGCGGCGCCTGGTGCACGGCCGCCATCAGCTCAGCGCCCTGGAGTTCACCGGCGAACACGACCTGGGCCGCGAGTTCCAGCACCGGAACGACGAGGTGATGTACGTCGTGGAGGGCGCCGTCGAGGTCGAGGCGGAGGGCAGGGCGCACCGGCTCGGCCGGGGCGACAGCCTCTTCCTCTCGGGCGGGGTCCGCCACCGCTGGCGGGCGGCCGGCCCCGGAACCCGGCTGCTGGTCGTCTCCGTCGCCGAGCACATCGACGCGACGTACGACGCGCGGCGCTGACGGGGCGGGCATGCGTGTCGTCTCGCTCGTCCCGTCGCTCACCGAGGCGGTGGCCGTCACCGCCCCCGGGCTGCTCGTCGGCGTCACCGACTGGTGCACGCACCCCGCCGGACTGGCCGCCGCGCGGATCGGGGGCACGAAGAACCCCGACATCGCGGCCGTCGCCGCCCTGCGTCCCGACCTCGTCATCGCGAACGAGGAGGAGAACCGGCCTGCCGACCTGGACGCCCTCCGGGCGGCGGGCCGGAACGTCCTGGTCACCGAGGTCCGCACCCTGGAGCAGGCCTTCGCCGAGCTGGGACGGGTCCTCGCGGCGTGCGCCCTGCCGGAGCCCGGCTGGCTGGGCGAAGCCCGGGCGGCCTGGGCCGCCCTGCCTCCCGCCCTCGTCGCCCGCCCCGCGATCGTCCCGGTCTGGCGGAAGCCCTGGATGGTGCTGGGCCGGGACACCTTCGCGGGGGACCTGCTGGCCCGCCTGGGGGTGCGGAACGTGTACGCCGGTCACGCCGAGCGCTACCCCCGCGTCCCGCAGGACGAGCTGAACGCCTCCGGGGCCGAGCTGGTCGTGCTCCCCGACGAGCCCTACCGCTTCACCGCCGCGGACGGGCCCGAGGCCTTCCCCGGCCTCCGGGCCGTACTCGTCGACGGACGGCACCTCACGTGGTACGGACCGTCACTGACCGAGGCGGCCGGGGCGCTGCGAGCAGCGCTCCGCTGAGCAGTCCGCCCAGGGTGCGCGCACCGGCGTAGGCCCAGGCCGTGACCAGGAGCAGGTAGAGCGCCACGGCCAGCCAGGTGAAGCCGGTCAGCCCGGTGTGCCGGGCCAGCCCCGCGGCGCCGGTGACGCAGGTGCCGACCGGGAAGGTGAACCCCCACCACGTCATCGTGAACCCCATCCCGCGGCGCATCGCCCGGACGACCATCGCGCCGGACAGGGCGAGCCACAGCAGGGCGAAGCCCATCACCGGGACCCCGTACAGCACCGCGAACGCGCCGAAGGCGGGGGCGTACGGCGCCCCGATCGCCCGGGGCGCCACGTCGGCGAGCTGGTTGACGGCGGTCGTGGACTGTCCCAGGGGCCCGAGCACGAGGAGGAGCGTCGGGGTCAGCGCGAGCGGCAGCGGGCCCTCGTGGACCAGCCGCGCGAAGACCAGCGGCAGGACCACCAGGGTCGCCAGCAGCGACAGCCCGAACATCGCGTAGCAGGCCAGCAGCAGCGCCTCCCGTCCCTGGCCGGGCGGCAGTTCGGGCACCAGCAGGGGGCCGGTCGCGGCCGAGACCATGGGCGCCACCAGCGGCAGCAGCCACACCGGCGACGCACTGCCCGGCCGCGGACGGTGGCGTACAACCATCAGGTACGGGATGACGACGGCGCCCGCCAGGCCCACGGCCGTGCCCGCGGTGAACAGCACGGCGTCCACGGCGACGGCGGCCGTGTGCCCGACGGCGTCCCGCCCCACGGAGAGGGTCCCGGCGCCGACGGCGAGCAGCGCCATGGGCATGCAGCCGTGGAAGGGTGCCACCGCGGGGTCCAGGAGGTGCTCCCGCGCCCGGTCCCGGTGGTGGACCCAGTGGCCCGCGCGGGCCGCGAGCACCGCGACGAGCAGCGCCGCGGATACGGCCCACACCGCGACGCAGAGGCCGCGCAGCCCCGGCACGTGGACGGGCAGCGCCGCCCCGGCCGTGGCGACGATCGCCGTGCCCATGACCGTCGCGTACCAGTTCGGGCCCAGGTGCCGCAGGGAGGGGAGCCGCCGGGAGGTCGTGCCGGGGCTCGCGCCGACGACGCTGTCGGGCGGGGTGTGCGGCGCCTGGGTCCGCGGATCGATGGCCATGCCACCATGTTCGGCGGGCGGGCCACGGGTCACCAGGGAGTCCGGACCTATGAGGTCATAAGCTGTATTTATGTCCCCCTCGGTCCCTCCCGCCGGCGCCCCGGTGCCTCCCGCCCACTGCCCTCCCACGCCCGGAGCCGGTGCCGCACCCGGGCTGTGGCACCGGGTGCCCGACCTGGGCGCCATGGTCCTGCTGCTCGCGGTCGCCCGGCACGGCAGCCTCGGCGGCGCCGCGCGTGCGGTGGGGATCACCCAGCCCGCGGCGTCGAGCCGCATCCGGTCCATGGAACGACAGCTCGGCGTCGCCCTTCTGGACCGCTCGCCGCGCGGCTCGCGGCTGACCGACGCCGGAGCCCTCGTCACCGACTGGGCGCGCCGGGTCGTCGATGCGGCGGAGGCCTTCGACGCGGGCGCGCAGGCGCTGCGCGACCGGCGGGACTCCCGGCTGCGGGTCGCCGCCAGCATGACCATCGCCGAATACCTGATGCCCGGGTGGCTGATCGCGCTGCGGGCCGGGCGGCCCGAAACGGCCGTGTCCCTCCTCGCCGGGAACTCCGCCGCCGTGGCGCAGCGACTGCTCGCGGGGGAGGCCGACCTCGGCTTCGTCGAAGGCCTGTCCGTACCCGAAGGGCTCGACGGGACCGTCATCGCGCACGACCGCCTCGTCGTGGTGGTCGCCCCGCCGCATCCCTGGGCCCGCCGGCGCACCCAGCTGACTCCCCGGGAGCTCGCCGCGACCCCGCTGATCCTGCGTGAACCCGGTTCGGGGACCCGGCAGGTGCTGGACGCGGCGCTCGCCGTGCACGGCGGTCTCGCGCGGCCCCTGCTGGAGCTCTCCTCCACCACGGCCGTCAAGGGGGCCGCCGAGAGCGGGGCCGGCCCCTGTGTACTGAGCGAACTCGCGCTCGACGAGGAACTGGCGGCCAGGCGCCTGGTCGAGATCCCCGTCGCGGGGGTGCGCCTGCGCCGGCAACTGCGCGCGGTCTGGCCCGCCGGGCACCGGCCCACCGGCCCGGCCCGGGACCTGCTCTCCCTGACCGCCCACCCCTCGGGGCCCGCGCGCGGCTGAACCTGCGCGGGGCGGGGACACACCGACCGTCGCTGCCGCGCGGTCGTGTCAGGCCCGCTCCGCCAAGGACAGCGCCGCTCCCGAGGCCGCGCGGGCCGCCTCCACCAGGGCCCGCATGATCCGCAGGTCGTCGCCCATCTCCGGGTGCCACTGCACGCCCAGCACCCACTGGTCGCCCGGCAGCTCGACCGCCTCCACCGTGCCGTCCGCCGCGTGGGCGCAGACCACCAGGCCCGGCGCGAGACGTTCGACGGCTTGGTGGTGGTACGTCGGCACGGAGGCCTCCTCGGGGACCAGCGAGGCGTACAGCGTCCCGGGCACCGGGGTCACCGTGTGCTCGCCGAGGACCCCCGCCTTGCCGAACGGGCCCGCGTGGCCGTCCAGATGCTGGGTCAGCGTGCCGCCCAATGCCACGTTCAGCAGCTGCATGCCCCGGCAGATGCCCAGCACCGGAGTGCCCGCGGCCCTCGCCGCGCGCAGCAGGGCGACCTCCCAGGAGTCCCGCTCGTGCGCGGGCGGGCCCGTCCGGAAGTCGCGTTCGGCGCCGTACAGCCCGGGGTCGACGTCCGCACCGCCCGCGATGACCAGTCCGTCCAGACGGGCCACGACGTCCGCGGCACGCTCCGGGGCGTCCGGCGGCAGCAGCGCGGCCAGGCCGCCGGAGCGCTGCACCAGCCTCGGATACGCGGAGGGGAGCACCGCCGCCGGTAGTTCCCAGACGCCCCAGCGAGCCGCCGGCTCCAGATAGGTCGTCACGCCGATCAGCGGTTCGTGCATGGTGCGGTCCCTCCGGTGGCCGGTCTGCGGGCCGGCCCGGTGCAATGGTGTCGCGACACACCTTTGTTCGTGGCGGGCCGCCGCGCAAGAGCGGTGATCCGGAAGAGCGGGATCAAGCCAGGAAACCCCTGAGCAGCGCGGCCGTCCCGGCGCAGTGCTCGCGCGTCACGGCGCGGGCCGCCTCCTCGTCGCCGTCGAGCACCGCCTCGACGAGGGCCGTGTGCTGGGCCTGCGAGTGCTCCAGGTTCCGCACGAGCAGGGGTATGCAGTCCAGCAGGTCGTTGACGGTCGCCCGGACCGCCGCGTACCGGGCGGCGAGTGACGGGGAACCCGAGAGCTCGGCCAGCGTCAGATGGAAGAGGGTGTCGATCCTGCGGTAGTCGGGCAGAGGTGCCTCGTGTGTCGCCGCCAGAGCCGTGCGCAGCCGGTCCGCCCCCGCGTCGTCGAGCCCGCGCGACGCGCACAGCTCGGCCGCGCCCGCCTCCAGCACCTCGCGGAAGAGCAGCACGTCCTCGATGTCGGTGCCGGCCACCCTGCGGCGCAGCTCGCCCCCGTCGCCCCCGGCCCGGGGGAGCACGAACGTGCCGCCGTACCGACCGCGTCTGGCCTCCAGCAGCCCCTGGTCCTGGAGCACCTTCAGTACCTCGCGCAGGGTGACGCGGCTGACGCCGAGCAGGCCGGCCAATTCACGCTCGGAGGGCAGCCGGCCGCCCGCGGGGACCAGGCCGAGCCGGACCACCTGGAGTATCCGCTCCAGAGCCTCCTCGAAGCCGTTGCCCGCCCGCACCGGTCTCAGCGCGGGCAGCAGCCGCTCGGACGGCTCCGCTTCCCCGGTCTCCTCCGCCACGTCACGATCCCCTTCCCCCCAATGGTTTTCTCCCATACCTTAAGCCTTCCGGCTGACCGAACGAGGAGTATCCCGTGGCAGACCGAACACCCCCGCTCCAGGTCGAGGAGCTCCGCCGGCTCGTCGCGAGCGGTGAGATCGACACCGTCGTCCTCGCCTTCCCCGATATGCAGGGCAGACTGCAGGGGAAGCGGTTCGCGGCGACGTTCTTCCTGGACGAGGTGCTCGAACACGGCACGGAGGGCTGCAACTACCTGCTCGCCGTCGACACGGACATGAACACCGTCGACGGCTTCGCGATGTCCTCCTGGGCCGACGGCTACGGCGACTTCGCGATGCGCCCCGACCTCGCCACCCTGCGCCGCGTCCCCTGGCACGACGGCACGGCGCTGGTCCTGGCCGATCTGTCCTGGGAGGACGGGACGCCCGTCGTCGCCGCGCCCCGCCAGATCCTCCGGCGGCAGCTGGAACGGCTCGCCGCGCACGGACTCACCGCCCACGTCGGCACCGAGCTCGAGTTCATCGTCTTCAAGGACACCTACGAGGAGGCGTGGGACCGCGACTACCGCGGCCTCACACCGGCCAACCAGTACAACATCGACTACTCCGTCCTCGGCACCGGCCGCATCGAGCCGCTGCTGCGCCGCATCCGCAACGAGATGGCCGCCGCCGGACTCACCGTCGAGTCCGCGAAGGGCGAGTGCAACCCCGGCCAGCACGAGATCGTCTTCCGCTACGACGAAGCCCTCGTCACCTGCGACCAGCACGCCGTCTACAAGACCGGCTCCAAGGAGATCGCCGCGCAGGAGGGCGTCTCGCTCACCTTCATGGCCAAGTTCAACGAGCGCGAGGGCAACTCCTGCCACATCCACCTCTCGCTCCAGGACACCGGCGGACACAGCGTCATGGCGGGCGGCGACGGGACGATGTCCCCCCTGATGCGGCACTTCCTCGCGGGCCAGCTCGCGGCCCTGCGTGACTTCTCCCTGCTGTACGCGCCGAACATCAACTCCTACAAGCGGTTCCAGCCCGGCTCCTTCGCCCCGACCGCCGTCGCCTGGGGCCACGACAACCGCACCTGCGCCCTGCGTGTCGTCGGCCACGGCCGCTCCCTGCGCTTCGAGAACCGGCTGCCCGGCGGCGACGTCAACCCCTACCTCGCCGTCGCCGGACTCGTCGCGGCCGGACTCCACGGCATCGAGCACGCGCTCGAACTCCCCGAGGCCTGCGAGGGAAACGCCTACACCGCCGGATACGACCAGGTGCCCACCACGCTCCGCGAAGCCGCCGGCGTCTGGGAGACCAGCGAGATCGCGAGGGAGGCCTTCGGCGAGGAGACCGTCGCGCACTACCGCAACATGGCGCGCGTCGAGCTGGAGGCCTTCGACGCCGCGGTCACCGACTGGGAACTCCGCCGCTCCTTCGAACGCCTGTGAGGAAACCCTTGATCCACGAGCACCGCGTCCTCGACCCCGCGACCGAGCAACTCGTCGCCACCGTCCCCGCCACCACCGCCGCCGAGGTCGACACGGCCGTCACGCGCGCCGCCGCCGCCCAGCGGACCTGGGCCGCACTGGCTCCCGCCGACCGGGCGCGGCTGCTGCGCCGCTTCGCCGTGCTCGTCGACGAGCACGGCGAACAACTGGCCCGGCTGGAGGTCACCGAGGCCGGCCACACCCTGGGCAACGCCCGCTGGGAGGCCGCGAACGTCCGGGACCTGCTGGACTACGCAGCCGGGGGAGTGGAGCGCCTGACCGGACGCCAGATCCCCGTGCCGGGCGGGATCGACCTCACCTTCCTCGAACCGCTCGGTGTCGTCGGCGTGATCGCCCCGTGGAACTTCCCGATGCCGATCGCCGCGTGGGGCGCCGCCCCCGCCCTCGCGGCCGGCAACGCCGTACTCCTCAAACCGGCCGAGACCACTCCGCTCACCGCGCTGCACCTGGCCCGGCTGGCACTCGACGCGGGACTGCCCGAGCACCTCTTCCAGGTGCTCCCCGGCGCCGGGGACGTGGCGGGCAACGCCCTGGTCGAACACCCCGGTGTCGCCAAGATCGTCTTCACCGGATCGGCCCGAGTCGGCAGGCAGGTCATGGCCCGGTGCGCGGACCGGGTGAAACGGGTGACGCTCGAACTCGGCGGCAAGAGCCCCAACATCGTCTTCGCCGACGCCGACATCGAGGCCGCCGCGGCCTCCGCGCCCATGTCCTTCCTGGACAACGCCGGCCAGGACTGCTGCGCACGCTCCCGCATCCTGGTCCAGCGCTCCGTCCACGACCGCTTCCTCGAACTCCTCCTGCCCGCGGTCGCCGCGGTGGTCGTCGGGGACCCCACGGACGAGAAGACCCAGATGGGCCCGCTGATCTCCCGGACCCAGCTGGACCGCGTCCGCGCCCTCGTGCCCGAGGACGCCGACGGCATCCGGGGCAGCGCACCCACCGGCCCCGGATTCTGGTTCCCGCCCACCGTGCTCACCGGCGTCGCCCCCGACGCGCCCGTCGCCATGGAGGAGGTCTTCGGCCCGGTCGCCGTCGTGCTGCCCTTCGACGACGAGGCCGACGCCGTCCGGCTGGCCAACGCCACCGAGTACGGCCTCGCCGGCTCCGTCTGGACCCGCGACGTGGGCCGGGCGGTGCGGGTCTCCCGGGCGGTCCGCGCCGGCAACCTGTCCGTCAACTCCCACTCCGCCGTCCGCTACTGGACCCCCTTCGGCGGCTACGAACAGTCCGGACTCGGCCGTGAACTGGGGCCCGACGCCCTCGCGGCCTTCACCGAAACCAAGAACGTCTTCATCGGCACGGAGGCCTGAACAGCCATGAGCACCGACACCGGGAACATCTGCCGCCGTCTCACCGGCCGCACCGCCGTCATCACCGGGGCGGGCAGCGGCATCGGCCTCGCCACCGCGCACCGGCTCGCCTCGGAAGGAGCCCACGTCGTGTGCGGCGACATCGACGAGAGCGCGGGCAGGGCCGTGGCCGAGGACGTCGGAGGCACCTTCGTCAAGGTCGACGTGACCGACCCCGGCCAGGTCGAGGCGCTCTTCGCGGCGGCGCACGACACCTACGGCTCCGTCGACATCGCCTTCAACAACGCCGGCATCTCACCGCCCGACGACGACTCGATCCTCACGACCGGACTGGAGGCCTGGAAGCGGGTCCAGGACGTCAACCTCACCTCCGTCTACCTCTGCTGCAAGGCGGCTCTCCCGTACATGCGGCGCCAGGGCCGCGGCTCCATCATCAACACGGCGTCCTTCGTGGCCCGGATGGGCGCCGCCACCTCCCAGATCTCGTACACCGCGTCCAAGGGCGGCGTCCTCGCCCTGTCCCGCGAACTCGGGGTGCAGTTCGCCCGCGAGGGGATCCGGGTCAACGCCCTGTGCCCCGGCCCGGTCAACACACCCCTGCTCCAGGAACTGTTCGCCACCGACCCGGAGCGGGCGGCGCGCCGGCTCGTGCACATCCCCGTCGGCCGGTTCGCCGAGGCGACGGAGATCGCGGCCGCCGTCGCCTTCCTGGCGAGCGACGACTCCTCGTTCGTCAACGCCAGCGACTTCCTCGTCGACGGCGGGATCTCGGGGGCCTACGTCACCCCGCTGTAGCGGTCCCGGGGCCGTCCGGACACCCGGACCGGGCGGCCCCGCCCCGGCGGAAGCGGTTCAGAGGAACGTCAGGCCCTCGCCGCGGTAGGTCGGCACGGTCGCGGTGATCCGGTCTCCCTCGATCAGCCGCAACTCGTCGAAGCGCTCGCACAGTTCACCGGCCTTGGCGTGCCGGAACCACACCTTGTCGCCGATCAGCAGATCGTCTGCGGGGGCGCCGAGCAGGGGCGTCTGCACCTCTCCGGCGCCTTCCTGCGGGTCGTAGCGCAGCCCCTCGGGCAGATACGGCACCGGCAGCCGGTCCGGGCCCGGCGCGCCGGACGCCGGGTAGCCGCCGCCGAGCACGGTCACCACGCCGACCCCCGGCCGCCGCACCACCGGCAGGGCGAAGAGGGCGGCCGGACGGCCCGTGAACGACGTGTAGTTGTCGAACAGCCGGGGCACGTAGAGGCCGGACCCGGCGGCGATCTCGGTCACCGCCGCCTCGGCCGCGGTGTGCTGCACGCTCCCGGTGCCGCCGCCGTTCACGAACTCCAGGTCCGGCGCCACCGCCCGGACCGCCCGCACGACCTCCGCGCGCCGGGCCGCCAGCTCCTTACGGGCCGCCGCCTGCATCAGCCTCACGGCACGCGAGCGCAGGGGACTGCCGGCCACCGAGTCGCCGACACCGGCCACATGGCCCTCGTACGCCATCAGACCCACCAGCCGGAAACCGGGCCTGCGCGCCACCGAGCGCGCCAGATCCGCCAGCTGGGCGGGGGAGCGGAGCGGGGAGCGCAGCGCGCCGATCCTGACGCGGCCGCCGAGCAGCCGGAGCGACGTGTCCAGTTCCAGGCAGACCCGGATCTCCTCGGTCCCCCCGGCCCGCGCCGCGTCGATCAGTTCCAGCTGCGCCTGGTCGTCGACCATCACCGTCACGGCGGCCGCGAGCTTGGGGTCCGCCGCGAGCTGGGCGTAGGCGGCCCGGTCGGCCGACGGATAGGCCAGCAGCACGTCGTCGAACCCCGCCCGGGCCAGCCACAGCGACTCGGCCAGGGTGAACGACATGACGCCGGCGAACCCCGGACGCGCCAGCACCCGCTCCAGCAGCGCGCGGCAGCGCACCGACTTGCTCGCCACCCGGACGGGCTTCCCGCCTGCCCGGCGCACGAGGTCGTCGGCGTTGGCGTCGAAGGCCTCCAGGTCGACGACGGCCAGCGGCGCGTCGAGAGGGGCGGTGGCCCGGTCGTAGCGGCCCCGGTCAGCGGTGCGGACAGTCATGGCCGCAGCTTGCCAGACCGCCGTACCAGTGGGTAGGGGATGTTCGGTACAGATCCCCCGGAGCCCCCTTCCCGTGCCCACCGGGGGCCGTCCACCCCGTAGAGTGACCGCACGCGACGGACGGACGGGCCCGTGCCCGACGATGGTCCGTGCGGTACGGGGACGCGGACCAGGGGGACGGATGAGTACCGAAGCGCAGCGCGCTCCCGTGCCGCCCCGCCCCTCCTCCCCGCCCGCCGTACCGGGCCCGCCGCCCCCGCGCACCGAACCCGCACCGCCCCGGACGCCCGCGGAGACGACACAGCCCGGCCCGTGGCCGGAGCCCGGCCCCGCGGAGACCACCACCCGTCTGCGGGCCGTGCCGCCCGTACCCGTGAACCCGCCCGCCACCCGGCGCCGTCCCGTCGGCGCGGTGGACCTCACCCCGCGCCCCGGTGCCGCCCCGCCCCCGCCCGGGGCCCCCTACGCCTACGCGGAGACACCCGCCGAGACCACCACGCGACTGCGTCCCGTCAGGGCGGGAAGCCCGGTCAGGACCGCCCTCGCCGCGGTCTGCGCGGTCCTCGGCCTCGGCCTCATCGGCGGCGCCGCAACGGGGAGCTGGCTCATCGGGGACTCCGCGGCGGAGTCCGGCGCCGACGACGCGTACGCGGCGAGCCGCTCCGCCTGGCACAGCGTGCCCGTCGACACCCTCTTCCCGCGCACCCTCAAGGGCGACGGCGCCGGGCCCGGGGCCACCGACCGGGTCTGGACCCGCGTCGGCGTCGCCCGCGACGCCGGATGTGCGACGGGACTCGACCCGCTGCTGCTCAGGACCCTCGGTCCGGTCGGCTGCGAGCGCCTGCTGCGCGCGACCTACACGGACGCCACCCGCAGCAGCGTCACGACCGTCGGCCTGGTCTTCACCGAGGGCGACGCGGCGTCGATGAGCGCGCTGGGCACACGGTTCGACACGCAGAAGCTCGGCGACCGGGCCGACCTCATGCCCCGCACCTACCCCGTACCCGGCACCGTCGCCGAGGACTTCGGGGACCGGCAACGCGCCAGCTGGACGGTCCACGTCCTGACCGAGGTGCCCGTTGTGGTGTTCGCGGTCTCCGGCTTCGCCGACGGCCGTACCGTCGCCGAGCCGCAGCCCGCCGCCGGAGCCATGGCGGCCGGTGCCGCCACGGTCCCCGCCCAGGCCGGGCTCGGGCACGAGGCGAAGGGCGTCGCCGACCGGATCGAGCGTGCCCTGCGCAGGACCGTGGCCGTGCTCACGGAGAAGCCGCGGTGACCCGCCCCCGCCGGGCGCTCGTCGCGGCGGCCACGGCCGCCGCCTTCGCGGTCCTGCCCGCCGTGCCCGCCCGGGCGGACGCGATCCGTGACCAGCAGTGGGGCCTTCAGGCCCTGCACACCGACCGGGCCTGGCAGACCACCAAGGGGGAGGGGATCACCGTCGCCGTCCTGGACACCGGGGTCGACGACCAGCACCCCGACCTCGCCGGGCAGGTGCTGCCGGGCAAGGACTTCATAGGCTTCGGGGCCGGTCGGGGCGACCGCTCGTGGGCCCTGCACGGCACGGCGATGGCGGGCATCATCGCGGGCCGCGGGAACGGTCCCGGGCGGGGTGACGGCGTCCTCGGCGTCGCGCCCGGCGCGAAGATCCTGCCGGTCCGGGTGATCCTCGAATCCAACGACCCCTCGCGCGCCAAGGCCCGCGAGTCACGCGGCACCGCCCTCGCGGAGGGCATCCGCTGGGCCACGGACCACGGCGCCGACGTCATCAACCTCTCCCTCGGCGACGACAGCAAGTCCGCCCACCCCGAGCCGGGCGAGGACGCCGCCGTGCAGTACGCCCTGGGCAAGGGCGTGGCCGTCGTCGCGTCCGCGGGCAACAGCGGCGAGAAGGGCGACAGGGTCTCCTACCCCGCCGCCTACCCGGGTGTGATCGCCGCCGCCGCCGTCGACGAGTACGGCACGCACGCCGCCTTCTCGACCCGCCGCTGGTACGCCACCGTCAGCGCCCCGGGCGTCGACATCGTCGTCGCCAACCCCGACCGGCACTACTACATCGAGTGGGGCACCTCGGCCGCCTCGGCCTTCGTCTCCGGCGCCGTCGCGCTCGTGCGCGCCGCCCACCCGGGCCTGACGCCCGCCCAGATCAAGACCCTGCTCGCGGACACCGCCCGCAACCCACCCACCGGCGGCCGCGACGACGCCCGCGGTCACGGCCTGGTCGACCCCGCCGCCGCGATCGAGGCCGGCGCGAAGATCCGCACCGAGGATCCGAGGGCGCGGTCCGCCGCGGCCGGCTACGGCAAGCGGTACTTCGGCACCGGTCCCGCCCCGGAGCGCCGCGACGAGGACCCGGCCGGCTGGCTCGCGCCCACGGCCGGCGGCCTCGGAGCCGTACTCCTCGCCCTGGCCGTCGTGCTCTGGCGGGGCAGGAACACCGCCGGCCGCCGGAACACGGCGTACGCGCCCGGCGCCGGCGCTTCCCGCTGACCGAGGGCGTGCCCGGCCCGGCGCTTCCCGCCGACCGAGGCGTGCCTGGTGACGCGGGACGCCCGAGGGTCCCGGGTCCCCGGGCGCGAGGCATGCCGTCGCGTGCACCTTCGCCCGCACCAGCCCGGTGGGCGCCGCCGAACCGGCCTGGCGGCGTCAGCCCGACGCCGCCACCGCTCCCATCACCCCGGCCGCCGCCTCGGCGGCGAACTCCACGACGGCGACACCCGCCTCCTTCGTCGTGTGTCCCCGCGACAGCACGGCCACCAGCAGGGTGCGACCGCCGCTCACCACCCGGCCGATGCTGTTGACGTCCCACAGTCCCGTCGTCGTGCGGGGCATCCAGCCGTTCTTCAGCGCCCAGCCCGTGCCCGCCGCGGAAACCCCCCACCCCTGGTCCGTCTCCACCTGCTCCATCAGCCCGGCCAGGTACGTCCGGGAGGCGGCCGACAGCTCCGAGTCCGCACCGAACACCGCCTGCAGCAGACGCACCTGATCGGCGGCGGTGGTCTGCGTCAGGCCCCACGCGTGGGCGGCGCTCGTCGTGGTCAGCCCCAGCCGCCCGTTGGCCGCGTCGAGACCCTCCCGACCACCGACCGCCTTGAGCAGCTCGGTGGCCGAGGTGTTGTCGCTGCGCCGGATCATGGCCTCCGCGTACGCCAGCTCCGCGCCGTTCAGCTTCCGCCCCTCGTCCTGCGCCCTCAGCAGGAGCGCCGCCAGGATGTCGACCTTGACGATGCTGGCGGTGTCGTACGCCCCGTCGCCGTACACGGCGCCCGCGCCGCTCCCCGTGTCCAGGACGGCCACCGACACGTCGGCACCGTCCGCAAGGGGCGCCAGCGCGCCGGCCAGCTCGGCGTCGAGATCCACCTGGGGCTCCTCGCTCCGGCCCGCCGCGGCCGACGGGCTCGCCGCGGAGGATACGGCGGCCGCGGCCGCCTGCGCGTCGTCCGGCGAACGACCCACCGGACGCACACCTCCCGCGGCGGAGCCGGCCGGCACCACGGTGGCTGCGGTGCCGAGGGAGGACGGCGAGGGCCCGCGGGCTCAGTGAGGGACGGCCCCGGGCAGCGCTCCTGGCGGCGGCCTGTGCCCGACCTGTCGCCGAGGTGGGGGAACGGACCCACTAGGCTCGTCCTGTGGCGCTCAAGAACATCCCGGACTCCGGTTTCTCCGACGACGACGGCACCGCCTCGCCCGCACTGACGGCGGCCCTCGCCGCCTGGGCCGAGGACCGGACGGCCGTCGGCCCCGTCCTCGCTGCCCTCCGCGACGCCCGGCTCCTCGTGCCGGTCGTCGCCGTGCTGGGCGAAGTGGAGGAGGACGGGAACGGGCTGCGCCGCGAGAAGACCAGCGACATGGCCGTGCCCACGCTGCAGGCCGGTGAGCGGCGCGCCCTGCCCGCCTTCACCTCCACCGCCTCGCTGGCTCTCTGGGACCCCGAGGCACGCCCCGTCGCCGTCCCCCTGCACCAGGCGTTGCAGGCCGCCGTGCACGAGAAGGCCGACACCGTGGTGCTCGACCTGGCGGGGCCGGTCGCCTTCGAGCTGACCGGTCCGGCCCTTCTGGCACTGGCCGAGAACCGGACCAGCACGGACCCGCTCGACGACCCCGCCGTGGTCGGCGCCGTGCGGGAGGCCGTCGCCGCCGAGCCCGCGGTGCTCCGCGCGCACCTGGGCCCCGGGCGGGCCGACGGCACCCTCGCGCTGGTCCTCGCGCCGGACGCGGTGGTGGCCCAGGCGGCGCGCCGCGTCGCCGACGCGTTGTCCGCGAGCGAGGTCCTGCGTGCCCGGCTGGTGCGCGGGCTCGATCTGGCGCTGCTGCCCGCGGGCGCCGAGGCCCCCGGCGAACCGCTGTTCACCCGCTGACGCACGCGAGCCCGCCGCCTGTCGGAACAGGCGGCGGGCTCGGGGTGACGTGCGAAGGGCGGGGTCGCCGGATCTAGCCGTAGACGGGGCCCGTGTACTTCTCGCCGGGGCCCTGGCCGGGCTCGTCCGGCACGAGGGACGCCTCACGGAAGGCGAGCTGGAGCGACTTCAGGCCGTCGCGCAGCGGCGACGCGTGGAAGGTGCTGATCTCGGTGGCACTCGCGTCGAGCAGCCCGCCCAGCGCGTGGACCAGCTTGCGGGCCTCGTCGAGGTCCTTGTGCTCCTCGCCCTCCTCGGTCAGGCCGAGCTTCACGGCCGCCGCGCTCATCAGATTGACCGCCACGGTCACGATCACCTCGACGGCGGGGACCTCCGCGATGTCGCGGGCCATGTCGTCGAAGCCGGGGTTGTCGGTGCTGGGGGAGGTCGTGTCGCTCATGCCCACACGATAAGGCCAGACCGCGCGAGCCCCTCCCGCGGGAGCCGCCGGGGGACGAATTAGCGCACGCGCGACCGGGCTGCTAGCCTTGGGTAACGACCGGCCGGACACCTATGTGCTCGGCCCACAAGTGGAGGCTCCGATCTCCCACCCGACCGTCCTCGCGGATGGCGGGTCACCGGTCTGGTGGCGACCATCGTTCCGTACGGACGATGGAGCTGCCCGATGCGCCCCGTGCCAGACGCGGCGGTGTTCCGGTATTTCCAGGAGCCCCGCCTGTGTCCCGTCCGGGGCTTCTCTGTTTTCCCGGCTCGGTTGGTCTCACAGAAGACGTTACGTGGCTGTCCGCCAGGCGGTCGCGTGGTGCTACCGAGGAGGATCCATCAGCGCCGAGCCCCGCATCAACGACCGGATTCGCGTTCCCGAGGTGCGACTTGTCGGTCCCAGCGGCGAGCAGGTCGGGATTGTTCCGCTTGCCAAGGCCCTGGAGCTCGCACAGGAGTACGACCTCGACCTGGTCGAGGTGGCGGCGACAGCCCGTCCCCCCGTGTGCAAGCTCATGGACTACGGGAAGTTCAAGTACGAGTCGGCCATGAAGGCCCGTGAGGCGCGCAAGAACCAGGCGCACACGGTCATCAAGGAGATGAAGCTCCGGCCGAAGATCGACCCGCACGACTACGACACCAAGAAGGGTCACGTCGTCCGGTTCCTCAAGCAGGGGGACAAGGTCAAGATCACGATCATGTTCCGCGGTCGTGAGCAGTCCCGTCCCGAGCTGGGCTTCCGACTGCTTCAGCGTCTCGCTTCGGACGTCGAGGACCTCGGCTTCATCGAGTCGAACCCGAAGCAGGACGGCCGGAACATGATCATGGTTCTGGGCCCGCACAAGAAGAAGACCGAAGCCATGGCCGAAGCCCGTGAGGCCCAGGCCGCCCGCAAGGCGGAGCGCCAGGGGGTCACCCCCGACGCCGAGTCCGAGGGCGACACCGCTGAGGCCCCGGCCGCAGCGGCCGAGGCTCCGGCCGAGACACCTTCCGAGGCGTGACCTCCGGGGGCCGCCATCCAGGCGCCCCCGTGTCCCTCGGGAACCACCCAAAGATCTGACGCCCCTGCATTCCGGTGCCCGCACCGCGAGGGGCGCCACTGACGAGGAGATAACGGCGCTATGCCGAAGAACAAGACGCACAGCGGTGCCAGCAAGCGCTTCAAGATCACCGGCTCCGGCAAGGTGCTCCGTGAGAAGGCCGGCAAGCGCCACCTGCTCGAGCACAAGTCGTCCAAGAAGACCCGCTCGCTGACCGGCACGGTCGTCGTGGCTCCGGCCGACGCCAAGAAGATCAAGAAGCTTCTCGGCAAGTGAGGCCGCGTCCTCCGGTTCTACCGGAGGCGCGCCCTCGATCCGACCGGGACCAATTCGTTTCCGGGCTTGGTGAGTCGACAACGTGATTCCCAGCCCCGCTGCAAGGAGTTAAAAGTGGCACGCGTCAAGCGGGCAGTAAACGCCCACAAGAAGCGCCGGGCGATCCTCGAGGCCGCCAAGGGTTACCGCGGTCAGCGTTCGCGCCTGTACCGCAAGGCCAAGGAGCAGGTCACCCACTCCCTGGTCTACAACTACAACGACCGCAAGAAGCGCAAGGGCGACTTCCGTCAGCTCTGGATCCAGCGCATCAACGCGGCCGCCCGCCAGAACGGCATGACGTACAACCGCCTCATCCAGGGTCTGAAGGCCGCCAACATCGAGGTGGACCGCAAGATCCTGGCCGAGCTCGCGGTCAACGACGCCAACGCGTTCGCCGCCCTCGTCGAGGTCGCCCAGAAGGCCCTCCCGAGCGACGTCAACGCCCCGAAGGCCGCCTGACCCAGGCAGCACTTCCGACGTTCCAGCGTTTCGAGCCGGACCCGCAGGCGTGTGCCGTCTGCGGGTCCGGTGCGTTCCACCACGTGTCGCGTACGCGGTCAGCCCTTCACGCGGCACCGTACGCAGAGAAGCCGAACCACGCAGAGAGGCTCGCCGCCGACCATGGGCACCCCCGAACTGATCTCCGCGCGATCGCCGCGAATCGCCGCCGCCCGACGGCTGGCCAGGCGCAACTTCCGCGGCAAGGAGCGCAGGTTCATCGCCGAGGGGCCGCAGGCCGTGCGGGAGGCGGCCGCGCACCGCGGCGGCGACGGCCGGCCCACGCTGACGGAGCTCTTCGCCACCGTCGAGGCGGCCGAGCGGTACGCCGACATCATCGGCGCCGCCCACGAGGCAGGTGCACGGGTGAGCCTCGCGGACGCCGACGTGCTCGCCGACGTCTCGCAGACCGTCACCCCGCAGGGCCTGATCGGCGTCTGCCACTTCCTGGACTCGCCCTTCGCGGACGTACTCGCCGCGAAGCCCACCCTGGTCGCCGTCCTCGCGAACGTCCGCGACCCCGGCAACGCGGGCACGGTCCTGCGCTGCGCCGACGCCGCCGGGGCGGACGCCGTCGTCCTCACCGACGCCTCCGTCGACCTCTACAACCCCAAGTCGGTACGGGCCTCCGTCGGCTCCCTCTTCCACCTCCCGGTGGCCGTCGGCGTCCCCGTGGAGCAGGCGGTCCAGGGCCTGAGGGACGCCGGAGTGCGCATCCTGGCGGCGGACGGCGCGGGCGACAGGGACCTCGACGACGAACTCGACGCCGGCACGATGGGCGGGCCCACCGCCTGGGTGTTCGGCAACGAGGCCTGGGGTCTGCCGGAGGAGACGCGCGCCTTGGCGGACGCGGTGGTCAGGGTGCCGATCCACGGCAAGGCCGAGAGCCTCAATCTCGCCACCGCCGCAGCGGTGTGCCTCTACGCATCCGCCCGCGCCCAGCGCCCGCGCCGCACCGCCTGAGAGCCCCGCCGGCCGGGACCCGGCCGCTCGATACCGGCCACGGACGCCGGTGCGCACCCGCAGGGTGTCGCTCGTCCGCCGACGCCTAGTAGGGTGACGAACTCGGGGGCCCACTGCACCGGTTCGAGAGGTGGGGTACGGGATATGGCTGTCGGCACGAGCGGGTCGCGAGCGGCGCACACGCCCCCCGCGCGCGCCCTGACCGACGGAGCCGGGCGGGACCCGGCCACCGGGAGCCCCGCCGTGGACATCGGTCCGGACGACCTGCCCGACGGCCTCGTCGTCGCCGACGGCGCCGGACGCGTCGTCTGCTTCAACGCGGCCGCCGCCCGGATCACCGCCACGCCCGCCGCCACCGCCATCGGCCTGCCGCTGGAGCAGGCCCTGCCCCTCGAGGACCTCAAGGGGCGCCGCTGGTGGACCCTCACCGATCCGTACGGCGGGCTCGCCACCCGCACCGGCCAGCCCGAGCAGAACCTGCTGCTGCCCGGTGGCCGCGAGGCCCTCGTCTCCGCCCGCTACGTGCGGGAGAGCCCCACCGGGCCCGTCCGCCGGCTCGTCGTCTCGCTGCGCGGCACCGAGGCCCGGCGCCGCACCGAGCTCAGCCACGCCGAACTGATCGCCACCGTCGCCCACGAACTGCGCTCCCCGCTCACCTCGGTCAAGGGCTTCACCGCGACCCTGCTGGCCAAGTGGGAGCGGTTCACCGACGACCAGAAGCGCCTCATGCTGGAGACCGTCGACGCGGACGCCAACCGCGTCACCCGGCTCATCGCCGAACTCCTCGACATCTCCCGGATCGACTCCGGGCGGCTGGAGCTGCGCCGACAGCCCGTGGACATCTCCGCGGCCGTCGAACGCCACATCCAGGCGCACACCGCGAACGGCCAGGCGCCCGGCCGCTTCCTCGTGCACACCCGCCGGCCGCTGCCCATGCTCTGGGCCGACCCCGACAAGGTCGACCAGGTCCTCGGCAACCTCCTCGAAAACGCGGTGCGCCACGGCGAGGGAACCGTCACCATTGAGATCGCCCCTGCGCCCGCACCGGCGAAGAGCGACGAGAGCGGAACGTCAGTCACCGTGAGCGACGAAGGACCCGGCATCCCCGAGGAGTCGATGGCCCGCGTCTTCACCCGGTTCTGGCGGGGGAGCAAACGGGGCGGGACCGGCCTCGGCCTGTACATCGTCAAGGGCATCGTCGAGGCGCACGGCGGCACGATCACCGTCGCCCGCGGCCCCGGCGGCGGAGCCGAGTTCCGATTTATCCTGCCCGTGAGCGCGCCGGCCTACCTGACCCAGGGGGCCTGAGCCGCCCACGGGCTCCGTCGCCGCCCCGCGGACCGTAGACTCGACCTTTGGCACCTTCGCGCCCTCGGTCGTCGAGCGGGGACCGCGAGGTCCGGGGTGTCCCCGGTTCAGCGCAGTATCAGCCAATCGGAAGCACGGGAAGAGATGTCGGCACCGAACAAGTCGTACGACCCAGTCGAGGTCGAGGCACTGAAACCGGAAGAGATCGAGCGCATGCGGGACGAGGCGTTCGCCGCCTTCGCCGCCGCCGGCGACCTCGACGCGCTCGCCCAGGCGAAGACCGCGCACACCGGTGGTACCTCCCCCCTGTCGCTCGCCAACCGCGAGATCGGGGCGCTGCCCCCGCAGGCCAAGGCCGAGGCCGGCAAGCGCGTGGGCCAGGCCCGCGGCGCCGTCTCCAAGGCGCTGGCCGCCCGGCAGGCCGAGCTGGAGGCCGAGCGTGACACCCGGGTGCTCGTCGAGGAGGCCGTGGACGTCACGCTGCCCTACGACCGCACCCCGGCCGGCGCGCGCCACCCCCTGACGACCATCATGGAGCGCGTCGCCGACGTCTTCGTGGCCATGGGCTACGAGATCGCCGAGGGCCCCGAGGTCGAGGCGGAGTGGTTCAACTTCGACGCCCTGAACTTCGTGCCGGACCACCCGGCACGCCAGATGCAGGACACCTTCTTCGTCCAGGGCGCGGACGGCGCCAGGAACGACGAGTCCGGTGTCGTGCTGCGGACGCACACCTCACCCGTCCAGGCGCGCTCGCTGCTCAGCCGCAAGCCCCCCGTCTACGTGGTCTGCCCGGGCCGGGTCTACCGCACCGACGAGCTCGACGCCACGCACACCCCGGTCTTCCACCAGATCGAGCTGCTGGCCGTCGACGAGGGCCTCACCATGGCCGACCTCAAGGGCACCCTCGACCACATGGTCCAGGCGCTCTTCGGCCCGGAGGTGAGCACCCGGCTGCGGCCGAACTTCTTCCCGTTCACCGAGCCGTCCGCCGAGATGGACATGGTCTGCTACGTCTGCCACGGCGAGTCCGTCGGCAACCCCGACCGCCCCTGCCGCACCTGCGGCAGCGAAGGCTGGATCGAGCTCGGCGGCTGCGGCATGGTCAACCCGAAGGTGCTCGTCGCCTGCGGCGTGGACCCCGAGAAGTACAGCGGATTCGCCTTCGGGTTCGGCATCGAGCGGATGCTGATGTTCCGCCACAACGTAGAGGACATGCGAGACATGGTCGAGGGTGACGTCCGGTTCACCCGGCCGTTCGGGATGGAGATCTGATGCGCGTCCCGCTTTCCTGGCTGCGGGAGTACGTCGACCTGCCGGTGACGGAATCCGGCCGTGACGTACAGACCAAGCTCGTCGGCGTCGGCCTCGAGGTCGAGGCCGTCGAGCAGACCGGCGCGGGGCTCAAGGGCCCCCTGGTCGTCGGACAGGTGCTGACCATCGAGGAGCTGGAGGGCTTCAAGAAGCCCATCCGCTTCTGCACCGTGGACGTCGGCGACGCCAACGGAACCGGCGAACCGCAGGAGATCGTCTGCGGCGCCCGCAACTTCGCCGTCGGCGACAAGGTCGTCGTGGTCCTCCCGGGCGCCGTGCTGCCCGGCGACTTCGCGATCGCCGCGCGCAAGACGTACGGCAAGACGTCCCACGGCATGATCTGCTCCACCGACGAGCTCGGCATGGGCGACGACGGCACGCACGGCATCATCGTGCTGCCGCCGGAGTTCGAGCCCGGCACCGACGCGATCGAGCTCCTGGAGCTCGTCGACGAGGTCCTCGACATCGCCGTCACGCCGGACCGCGGCTACTGCCTGTCGATGCGCGGTGTCGCCCGCGAGACGGCCACCGCGTACGGGCTGCCGCTGCGCGACCCGGCGCTCCTGGACGTCCCCCCGCCCAACGCGCACGGCTACCCGGTGAAGGTGTCCGACCCGATCGGCTGCAGCAACTTCACCGCCCGCACCGTGACGGGCCTGCGTCCCGAGGCGCGCTCCCCGATCTGGATGCAGCGCAGGCTGCAGAAGGCCGGGATGCGCACCGTCTCGCTCGCGGTCGACATCACGAACTACGTGATGCTCGAGCTGGGCCAGCCGCTGCACGCCTACGACCGCGGCCGCGTCGAGGGGCCGATCGGCGTCCGCCGTGCCCAGCAGGGCGAGAAGCTCACCACGCTCGACGGAACCAAGCGCGTCCTGGACGCCCAGGACCTGGTCATCACCGACGACCGCGGGCCGATCGGTCTCGCGGGCGTCATGGGCGGCGCCGACACGGAGATCGCGGACACGGCCGAGGAGGCCGGTACCACCGAGGTCGTCATCGAGGCCGCGCACTTCGACGCGATCACCATCGCCCGGACCGCACGCCGCCACAAGCTGAGCTCCGAGGCGTCCAAGCGCTTCGAGCGCGGCGTCGACCCGCAGGCCGCCGCCGCTGCCGCGCAGCGCACCGTCGACCTGCTGGTCCTGCTGGCGGGCGGTACGGCCGAGGCGGGGGTCACGGAGATCACCGCACCGTCCGCGCCCCGCACCATCGCGATGCCCGCGAGCCACCCCGACCGGGTGGCGGGGGTCGCGTACGGCCGCGAGACCGTCGTACGCCGCCTGCAGGAGGTCGGCTGCGACGTCTACGGGCAGGACGAGCTGATCGTCACCGTGCCGTCCTGGCGTCCCGACCTCACCGCGCCGAACGACCTCGCCGAAGAGGTCATCCGGCTGGAGGGGTACGAGAACCTCCCGTCCACCCTGCCGACGCCGCCCTCGGGACGCGGGCTCACCGACCGCCAGCGGCTGCACCGCCGCATCGGCCGGGCCCTCGCCGGCGCCGGTTACGTCGAGGCGCTGAACTACCCGTTCATCGGGCAGGCCGTCCTCGACCAGCTCGGCCTGGAAGAGGACGACGCCCGCCGCCGCACGGTCGACCTCGTCAACCCGATCTCCGACGAGGAGCCGGCGCTGCGCACCACGCTGCTGCCGGGACTGCTCGGCGCACTGCGGCGCAACGACGGCCGTGGCAGCCACGACCTGGCGCTCTTCGAGACGGGGCTGGTCTTCCGGCCCACCGGCGAGGAGACGAAGGCCGTCCGGCTGCCCGTCGACCGCCGGCCCACCGACGAGGAGATCGCCGGACTGGACGCCACGCTGCCGCGCCAGCCCCGCCGTGCCGCCGTCGTCCTCGCGGGCGCCCGCGAGCAGGCCGGCTGGTGGGGCGAGGGCCGCCCGTCCGGCTGGGCCGACTCCGTCGAGGCGGCGCGCACGATCGCCCGCGAGGCGGGCGTCGAGGTGACGGTCCGCGCCGACCGCCACGCCCCGTGGCACCCCGGCCGCTGCGCGGCCCTGTACGTCACGGTCGACGGCCGGGAGACGCTCTTCGGGCACGCGGGCGAACTGCACCCGCGCGTCGTCAAGGAGCTCCACCTGCCCGAGCGGACCTGTGCCATGGAGGTCGAACTCGACGTCCTGGAGCAGGCCGTCGACGGCGCGCTCCAGGCTCCCCGGATCTCCACCTTCCCGGTGGCGACCCAGGACGTCGCCCTCGTCGTCGCCGAGGACGTGTCCGCCGACGTGGTCGAGAAGGCCCTGCGCGAGGGCGCCGGCGACCTGCTCGAATCGCTGCGTCTGTTCGACGTGTTCACCGGCGAGCAGATCGGTGAGGGCCACAAGTCGCTGGCGTACGCGCTGCGGTTCCGTGCCCCCGACCGCACGCTCACCGTCGAGGAGGCCTCCGCGGCCCGTGACACGGCGGTCGCCCTGGCCGCCGAGCGCACCGGCGCGGTGCTGCGCGGCGCCTAGGCACGCGTGGGGAGAGGGGCGTGTCCGGCCACCGGACACGCCCCTCTCCCCGTTCTCGCGGACGGCCCGGTGACCGCACACGAACCCGGCTGTCATCGGGGCAGTGGGCCTGTACGGTCCGGCGCCGTCCGTTCCGCCACGGAGTGTCGGGCAGGCCGGCGGGACGAACGGCGCGGGTGCGGGTCGTCGAACTGTACGAGGGGGAGCCGACGACCCGGCCGCCTCTTGCGAGGCACTTATTCAAGCGAGCGGTGACCCGGCGCGGCAGAGTGCACAGCCGGACCCTTCGGGCATTCCGTTCACACCCCGTGTGAATCGTGCTCCACTGAGGGATGACCACTGAGGGATGCCCCGTCGCTCGTGACGGATCGGCGGGCGGCGTCCCACACGGCGCATCGCACGGCGCGGGGACGTCCGCGTACGGGACGTGTCCGGACGCCGGCGACGCGGCGAGGCGCCGTGGCCGTCGTCGCACGCCCGCCAGGGACGACGGGACATCCCTTAGGCTCGTCGCGACACGCACATGGGGGGGCAATGGAGCCCAACGTCCTGCTCGAAACCCTGATCGACGAGGCGGGTGTGTCCCGTGCGGGACTCGCCGGACACGTCAACCAGGCCGGCCGCGCCCGCGGGCTGACCCTGCGGTACGAACACACGGCGGTCGCCCGCTGGCTCAAGGGCCAGCGCCCGCGCGGACAGGTCCCCGACCTGCTGTGCGAGGTCCTCGGCCGCAGGCTGCACCGGTCGGTCACCCTCGACGACATCGGCATGGGCGTCCTGGGGGCGCACAGCGCGGCCCACGGCGGCGGGCTGCCGGGCTTCGTCGAGCACGCGACCGCCCTGTGGCGCTCCGACGACCAGCAGCGCCCGGACCTCGCCGCCGTGCCGGCCGTCACGGGCACCACGGCGGTGATGCCTGTCTGGGAGTGGGAGAACCCGCCCGAGGACACGGACGTGTCCCGTCCCGGTCCCTCACGGGTGAGCATGGCCGACATAGCGATGCTCCGGGCCGCCCGCGCCCACTACGAACAGATGTACCGGAAAGCGGGAGGCATGGCGACCAGGTCCCGGGTCGTCGGATTCCTCAACGCCGAGACCGCTCCGCTGCTGCGCGGCGGTTACAGCGACGCGACCGGCCGTCAACTGCACCGCGCGACCGCCGGACTGGTGGCCGTCGCCGGCATCTGCGCGTACGACTCGGACGCCCACGGGCTAGCGCAGCGCTACTTCCACCAGGCCCTGCGCCTGGCCAAGGCCAGCGGGGACCGCGGCCTTGGCGGCTACGTCATCGCGCTGCTCGTGAACCAGGCGCTGTACCTGGCCGACTTCCGCCGGTCCGTCGCCTTCGCCGAGGCGGCCCTGAGGGCGGCGGGACCGCACATCACCCCGGCACTCGCCGCCGACCTGCACGCCATGCAGGCCAAGGCCTACGCGCAACTGGGCGACCACCGCGGCTCCCTGGAGTGCATCCGCCGGGCCGAGGCCGAGGCGGACCGCATCGGCACGGGCAGCGAGCCCGAGGAGACGGGATACGTCCAGCCGGGCCTGGTCAACGTCCAGGTGGCCGAGGCGCTGCTGAACCTGGGAGACGTCGCCGGAGCCCGGGAGCACGCCGCCGCGGCCGTACGCTCCCCGGCGCACGACCGCGGGACGGTGCACCGGCTGGCCATGCTCAGCCACCTGGAACTGCTGCAGGGCGAGGCGGACAGGGCGGCCGGTACCGCGTGCGAGATGGCGGAACGCGCCCGGGGCATGGATTCGCAGCGGTTGCGGGACCGGATGCGTTCCGTCCGTGACCATCTGGCCGCGAGCGGCAGCGCCGAGGCCGAAGCGGCGGCCGGTGTCATCGAAGGGACGCTGCGCGTGCCCCTGTGAGCCGTGCACCCGGCGCCTCCGCACGTTCCCCTGCGAGGCGGATCCTGCTGCGATGTTGCCATCGACCAGTCGAAAGGTGGCAGAACTGTGCAGTGGGCGAACTTAAACGAACAGACCGTATATGAGAACCGCTGGTTCCGGGTCAATCTGGCGGATGTCGAACTCCCCGACGGCCGGCACCTGGACCACTTCCTCATCCGGCTCCGCGCCGTCGCCGCGGCGACGGCCGTCAACGAGGCGAACGAGGTCCTGCTCCTGTGGCGGCACCGGTTCATCACCGACAGCTGGGGCTGGGAGTTCGCCGCAGGTGTGGTCGAGGACGGCGAGGACGTGGCAGCCGCTGCCGCACGGGAGATGGAGGAGGAGACCGGCTGGCGCCCCGGCGAACTGCTCCCGCTGATGACGGTGGAGCCGGCCAACGGCCTCATCGACGCCCGGCACCATCTCTTCTGGTCGCGCGAGGCGACGTACACCGGGCATCCGGCGGACGACTTCGAGTCCTCGCGCCGCGAGTGGGTCCCGCTCAAGCTCGTGCCCGACATGATCGCGCGCGGTGAGATCCCGGCGGCCAACACGGCGGCCGGGCTGCTGATGCTCCATCACATGCTGCAGGGCTGACGGCGTGTTCCCGTGTGGCGGGACGACCGGACAGGCCGGCCCGCCGCACGGGGAGGTGCTCAGACGTTCGGGCGGGAAGTGGGGGCCGGTGTACGCACCCCGGCCGCGGCCCGCACGGTCCACACCGTGGGGCCACGGCCGGCCTGACGGCCCGTAGCAGCGCACCACGGCCCGGGGATCAGGCCCCGGGCGCGAGCACCGTGGCTGGGCAGGCCCCTTGGAGGCCCCGCCGCGATGCCGTGCAGGCGGTTGTCAGAGCGCCCACGGCTTGAGCATGTCCCTCATGGCATCCGTCATCGCGAACTGCAGGAGAGGGCCGTAGGTGATCCGGCCGACGCCGAGGCGGCGGAAGCGGTCGAGGTCGTGCTTGACCGGGTGGGCCGTCGAGTTCACGGGAACGCTGAGGGCACCCGTCACCGCTGCGAGCAGGTCGTCGTCGTCCTGGATGGTCACCGGGTAGACGCTGTCGGCGCCCGCCTGCTCCAGGGCACGCAGCCGCTCGATCGCCTCGTCGAGGACGGAGGAGGAGTCCTCCGCGTGCAGGAAGAGGTCGGTACGCCCGTTGATCCAGACCGGGACCCCCGCGTCGTCGGCCGCCGCGCGCAGGGCGCCGACGTAGCTCGCGTGCTCCTGCGTGCTGCGCACGCGCCCGCCCTCGGAGTGCACGGTGTCCTCGATGTTCAGGCCGACGCCTCCGGCGTCGGTGAGGCCCGCGATCAGGTCCGCGGGGTCCTGACCGTATCCGGCCTCCAGGTCCACGGAGACGGGAACGTCGACCGCCGCGATGATGGGCCTCACCGCGTCGAGGACCTCCGCGAAGGTCTGCCCCTCGTGGTCGGCGGCACCACGGGAGTCGGCGAGCGGGTGGCTTCCGATGGTCAGCGCCGGGAATCCGGCGTCGACCGCCGTCCGCGCCGACCAGACGTCCCAGACGGTCGGCAGCACGAGCGGGCTGCGCTCGGCGTGCAGCTTCTTGAAGAGTTGAGCGCGCTCAACGGTGGTACGAAGGTTCATGTCGAACACGCTACCTCCGCGGTCCCACTCCCCGGTGGGGGAGGGGCGCCGGCTCCGGGCCGGCGCACACATCCCGCGGGCCGCCGCATCCGCCGTCGCCGGGCGGGCGGGTGCCCGCTCCGGCGAGGGATCCGGCGGCCCGCGGGATGGCGCTGCCCGGTTCAGCCGCGGCCGAGCTCCCAGAGCTGGAGCACCGAGGAGGAGTTGATGGCGTAGGCGATGCCGGTGACGTCACGTCGTGCGGCGACGTACTGCTTGCCCTGCCAGAGGGGAAGGATGGGGACGTCCTCGGCGACCGTGTCCTGGATCTCGGCCAGGGGCGCCATGGCCGACGCCCGGTCCGCCTCACGTCGGGTCCGCGGGATCAGCGTGTGCTGGATGGTCGTGTTCGAGTAGGGCAGGCCGAGGAAGTTGTTCTTGTCGAGGAAGGGGGCGACGAAGTTGTCGGCGTCCGGGAAGTCCGGGAACCAGCCCATGCCGAAGACGTCGTACTCGCCCTTCTGCTCGGCCGGTCTGAAGGTCGCCCAGGGGTGGCCCTGAATGGTGACCTGGAACAGGCCGCTGTCGTTGAGCTGCTTGCGCAGGACCTCGAACTCCTGCTTGGTGGCCGATCCGTAGTGATCCGTCGTGTAATGCAGCTTCAACTTCAGCGGAAGACCGACCCCGGCATCGGTCAGCAGGGATTTCGCCTTGGCGTCACTCGGCTCTCCGTACTTGTTGAAGAACGAGTTGGTGTGACCGGTGACGAACGCCGGGACGAGTGAGTACAGCGCATCGGCTTGCACGCTGTAGACGGCGGCGACCAGTTCGTCGCGGTCGATGACCTGGGCGATCGCCTGGCGGACCGCTTTGGACTTCACGGTCGGCGCTGCGGTGTTGAAAGCGAGGTAGCGGATCTCCAGGCCGGGAAGGTCCACGAGTTCGGCGTTCTTGTCGGTGCCGGTGTCCAGCGCGTCGATCTGTGACGGCGACATCGTGCGGACCATGACATCGACCTTGCCGCTGTCGATCGCGGCGCCCATGGCCTCGGAGTCCTTGTGGACGCGCAGGACCACCTGGTCGTTGTTCACTTTCAGGCTTCCGCGATAGCGGGGGTTCTTCGCGTAGGTGACGTCGGTGATCGCGTTGTCCCGGACGTCGGCCTTGAAGGTGTAGGGGCCGGAGCCGTCGACCTCGAACCCGTCACGCAGGTTCTTCTTGTCGTATTTCTTTGGGTTGACGATGCTCGCGACGGGCGTGGTGAGCTTGTAGGGGAAAGTGGCATCGGCCGTCTTGAGATGGAAGATGACCTCGCGACTACCCTTGGTCTCGATCGTGTCGATGGTGTTCAGCAGGGCGGCGACACCCGTGTCGGCGTTGATGGCGAGGGAACGTTCGATGGAATTCTTCACGTCGGTGGCAGTGATCGGGGTGCCATCGGAGAATTGCAGGCCCTCGCGCAGCTTGCAGTCGAATCGTTCATTCCCCTTATCGGTGAAGAGGCATTTCTCGGCGGCTTCCGGAACCGGTTCGCCCTGACCCTTGGGCTGAATCATCAAAGTCTGCATCGTCTGCCGCAGCAGGTTCCAGGTGCTGGTGTCATATGTGTACGCGGGGTCGAGTGGCGCCGGGGCGTCCTCGGTGGCGACGAATTGGTCGGTCGTGGCGACGACTATGGACACGCTCTCCTCTTTTCCGCAGGCGGAAAGAGTCGGAGGAAGCAGGCTGACCGCAGCTGCAAGCACCAGAAGTTTGCGGTTCATGGGAAGTTTCTCCAGTAATCGATGCGGCCGCGTACCTGGCACGCACGGTGGTGGGTCAGCGTGTCGACATAGCGGCAGTGCTATCGACTGACCTGATGCTCAGAAATTGGGCGTACAAGTGAACACGTGGTTGCGTCCTGATGGTTCGACGCGGTCGAACGTGGCCGCCCCTGGAGTTCGTACACACAGAAAACGCTTGATGTATCAATTTTATGAGGGATGTGAGTGCACTGTCAATGTTTGAGTGGCCGTCAGATGCATCCAGGCAGACGCTGCCGTAAGGGAGTTATGGGGATTAACCGCTCCGGATTCCGGAGGTGCCCTCCGGGTCCCGCCGTTGCCAGGGTCCTCGCCCACGCCGCTGCCGCCGCCGCTGTTGCCGTCCGCGCGGGGGCGGGCGAGCGGGGGAGGGAGCGCGAGCGGGCCCGCGGCCGCGACCGGAGCCGGGGACGGCTCAGGCCCGGCGGCACCGGCGCTGCCGGCTCGCGCGCGACGCGGTGCGGCCGGTTCCCCGCGGACTTCGGCGCCGTAGTGGGATGCCTGCCTCTCGACCCGGTCCAGGGGTGCCCGGCGTCGCAGGGGCACGTAATTCACCAGGCAGGCAAGCGATATGACGGGACGTTCACAACCGTCGGCCGCCATGCTTTCGATTTGCCTCGGAACACGGAGCCTTTCCGGCCCCGGCCCGACGGCGCGGGGCCGAGTGTCGGAGCCGTGTGATGGGATACCCGGCATGGCGCAGTACCTGGTGCTGGTCGACGGTGGGGCGCGCGGATGGCGGGTCGACCGCGATGCGCTCACTGCGGCGATCCGGTCCCGGTGGCCGGACGCCGAGGCCGACGCGGCGCACCGAGGCGAGGCGCGAAGCGGCTGCTGGCGCTTCGAGACCGGGAAGGGTCCGGGCGAGGCGTATCTGCATCAGGACGGGACCTGCCTGTACCTGGACGTTCGTCACGAGGACGCCGTCCGCCTGGCGACCACCTTCCGCAGGCTCGCTCCGGCGGACCTCGACCTGATCTTCTGCGACGAGGGCTACACCTTCGACGTCCGGCTCGGGCCCGAGGCCACCGACGCCGAGCTGACCGCTCTGATGAACGACGCCTGACTCCGCAGCGCGTGCCATCCGCTATGTCGACCTTGCCGCTTCGCGCGGGGCATCCGTGGTCCTGGACGGAAGCGCCGCTGACACCGCACCGGACGCATCGCCCTGGGCACCGCAGCGCGGGTGGGACCTGTCTGCACGCCTGGGGATCGTCACAGGGGCCGACGCCGGAACCGGACCGGCGCCGTGGGCGGCGCGAGCGTCATCGGTCCGGCCGCGCCGTGCGCGGCCTGCCGGCCGTGCGCAAGCCCGGCAGGCCGGTGAGGTCCGCACGGGCGTCCATGACGACGCCGGCCGGCGGGTGTCGCGAGAGCGGTCCGACGGCCGCGCCGCCGGGGCGCCGTTCCGGATGGACTCACTCCGGAACGGCGCCACTCGGTGGCCCGGCCGCACTTGCTAGTACGGGTAGAACCCCGACCCCGTCTTGCGGCCGAGCCGGCCCGCGTCGACCATGCGCTGGAGCAGCGGGGGAGCGGCGTACAGCGGCTCCTTGTACTCCGCGTACATCGAGTCGGCGACCGAGGCCACGGTGTCCAGGCCGATCAGGTCGGCGAGTTTGAGCGGGCCCATCGGGTGGGCGCAGCCCATCTCCATGCCGTTGTCGATGTCCTCGCGGCTGGCGATGCCCGACTCGAACATCCGGATCGCGGAGAGCAGATACGGGATCAGCAGGGCGTTGACGACGAAGCCGGACCTGTCCTGGGCGCGGATCGCGTGCTTGTCGAGCACGTTCTGCACGACCGCCTCCGCACGCTTTATGGTCTCGTCGGACGTCGTCAGCGCGGGGATCAGCTCGACGAGCCGCTGCACCGGGGCCGGGTTGAAGAAGTGGATGCCGATGACCTGGTCCGGGCGCGAGGTGGCCACGGCCAGCTTCACCAGCGGGATGGACGAGGTGTTCGAGGCGAGAATGGCGTCCGGACGGGTCACCACCTGATCGAGTACCTGGAAGATCTCGGTCTTGACCTGCTCGTTCTCCACGACGGCCTCGATCACGAGATCACGGTCCGCGAATTCGCCGAGGTCGGTGGTGAAGCTGAGGCGGGCGAGGGTCTCGTCCCGCTCCTCAGCGGTGATCTTGCCGCGTTCGGCGGCCTTGGAAAGGGAGTTGTGCAGGCGGGTACGCCCTATCTCCAGGGCCTCGCCGGTGGTCTCGGCCACCTTGACCTCGAGGCCGCTGCGGGCACACACCTCCGCGATGCCTGCGCCCATCTGGCCACAGCCCACCACTCCGACGCGTGCAATGTCGGCCATAGAGTCCGTCACCTCGTGCCTTTCGCTGATCTTCGTGTGGCAGTTCCCGTTTGATTCCGGTGTCCGCCTCGACCCCACGACGTTACTCCGCGACGAGGCTCCGGTGAGCTGCGGGTCTCACGGAATCGGGGCAGGCATGATCTGTGTCACGCACTCCGGACGTGACAAAAGGGAACAGAGAAGCGGAAGGTGCATACATGAGTCGTTTGGGCCGTAGGTCGTTCGTGATGGGTGCGGTGAGCACGGTGGCCGCGCTGATGACCGCGGGTGATGCCGTCGCCGTGCCCCGGCCGGGTGCCGGCCGGCACCGCAGGGCAGGCGAGGGGGAGATGCGCGGGGTGTGGATCGCCACGGTCGCGAACATCGACTGGCCCTCGGCGACCGGTCTGAGCGCGGCCGCCCAGGAGGCGGAGCTGATCGCTCATCTGGACCGGGCGGTGGACCTGAAGCTGAACACCGTCGTCCTCCAGGTCCGGCCGACCGCCGACGCGCTGTGGCCGTCGTCGTTCGAGCCGTGGGCCGAGTGCCTCACGGGCGTCCAGGGCAAGGATCCGGGCTGGGACCCGCTGGGGACGGCGGTGCGTGAGGCGCACGCGCGCGGTCTGGAACTGCACGCCTGGTTCAACCCCTACCGGGTGGCCAACCACACGGACCCCTCGAAACTGGTCGCCACCCACCCGGCGAGGATTCACCCGGAATGGGTTCTTCCGTACGGCGGGAAGCTCTACTACAACCCGGGACTGCCCGAGGTCCGCACGTTCGTCCAGGACGCGATGCTCGACGCGGTCAGCCGCTACGCGATCGACGCGGTGCACTGGGACGACTACTTCTACCCCTATCCGGTGGCCGGCCAGGACTTCGACGACGACGACGCGTTCGCGGAGCACGGCGGGGACTTCACCGACAAGGACGCCTGGCGCCGCGACAACACCGACCGGCTGGTGCGCGAGACCGCCGCGCGGATCAAGGAGGTCAGGAGCGGTACACGGTTCGGGATCAGTCCCTTCGGCGTGTGGCGCAACGCCTCGACCGACCCGGCCGGCTCCGACACGGCGGCGGGTGTGCAGACGTACGACGATCTGCACGCCGACACCCGCAAGTGGGTCGAGGAGGGCTGGATCGACTACATCTGCCCGCAGATCTACTGGAACATCGGCTACGCCGCCGCCGACTACGCGAAGCTGCTGTCGTGGTGGGCCGGGACGGTCGAGGGCACGGGGGTGGACCTCTACGTGGGGGAGGCCCTGCACAAGGCCGGTGACCCCGCGCAGCCCGCCGCCTGGCAGGACCCGGCCGAACTCTCGCGGCACCTGGACCTCGCGGCCGGTCACCCGGAGGTGGGCGGGCACGTCTACTTCTCCGCCAAGCACGTGAAGGCGGACCGCATCGGGGCCATGGCCCGGGTGGTGGCCGACCACTACGCGACGCGGGCCCGCGCGCCGCGCCGACACGGCGCGCGGACCGCGCGGCGCTGACCCGGCGCGCGGACCGCGCGGCCGTCCGGCGCGTGCGCCGCGGGCCACTCGTGCCCCCGGCGCACGCGCGTCCTACCTGTCCCGGTCCTCCGGAGTCGCGTGCTGTACGACGCTGTCGGGTCCCGGGGACCTGATCGACTCGTGCCCGTCCTCGAAGCGCAGCCGGTACGGGGGGCCGCCGCCGTCACCGAGCACCTCGACGATCTCTGCGACCCGGTCGTGCTGTCCCACGGTCCTGCCGTGCGTCAGCAGCCGGTCGCCCTCATGTGCCTCCATCGGGAGTGACCTCCTCACGGATGGCTTTCCTTGTCGACAAGTCTATGACCGGAGGCGGTCCACGCGTCCTGTGGAGCGTGAGCACCGGCCCGCCGCCGGGCTCCTCTCCCGGCTGCCGGACCACTGGGTGACGGCGATGCAGAGCAGTACGGCGACAGCCGCCACCGGGGCCGCCACGGACACCTCCTCGCCGAGCGCGAGGAAGGACCAGACGAGCGTCAGCAGCGGCTGTGCCAGCTGCAGCTGGCTGGCGCGCGGAACCCCGATCCGCGCCATCCCCCGGTACCAGACGTAGAGGCCGAGGAAGGTCGATCCCGCGGCCACCCAGACCAGCCCGGCGATCCCGCGCGCCGTCGGGTGCACCGGTTCGAAGGGCAGGGCCACGGCCGCGCCCGCCACCGCGAGGGGAAGCGCGAGGATCAGGGCCCAGCCGATCACCTGCCAGCCCGGCATCACCTTCGCCAGCCGGCCGCCCTCGGTGTAGCCGGCCGCGCAGACCAGCAGCGCCCCGCACAGGTACGCGTCGCCCCCGGAGAGCGCGCCGCCGCTCTGCTGGAGCGTGAAGGCGATCACCACGGCGGCGCCCGCCGCGGCCGCCGCCCAGAAGGCCCTCGACGGCCGCGCACCGGTGCGCAGGGCGGACAGGAGCGCGGTCGTCAGGGGCAGCAGCCCCACGACGACGGCCGCGTGCGAGCTGGTGGAGGTCCGCAGCGCCAGTGTGGTCAGCAGCGGGAACCCCACCACGACCCCGCCCGCGACGACCGCGAGGCCCGGCCAGTGGTGTCGGGCGGGTGGCGGGACCCGGCCCGCGAGAAGCGCACCCGCGGCGATCAGGGCGGCCAGCAGGCTGCGCAGAGCGACGAGCGACCACGGGCCGAAGCTCTCCAGCCCCCAGACGGTCGAGGGGAAGGTCAGGGAGAAGGCGACCACGCCGAGCCCGGCGAGCAGCACGCCGCTGTCGGGCGTCCTGGGTGACGCGGCGCTGCTGTCGGGCGTGGTGACCGCTATCGCCAGACGGTCGGTAGCGCTATTCTCGGCTCTCATGCAAGAGCGTAGCAGCGTGTTGGAACTGGCGAAATCCCTGCGGGACGAACTCGACCGCTACTCTCCGGGTGGAAAGCTGCCGTCCAGTCGGACCCTGGTGGAGCGCTACAAGGTCAGTCCGGTGACCGTCTCCCGGGCCGTCGCCCTGCTCGCGGCAGAAGGGCTCGTCGTGACCCGGCCCGGTTCCGGGGCGTTCCGCGCGCAGCCACCGGCGAGCGTTCCCGAAACCGGGGACACCTCGTGGCAGGAGGTGTCCCTCAGCGGCGACAGCGGGCCCGAGGTCGTGCCGCGTACCGTCGACGCCTCCGGAGTCCTCGTCACGCTCGCCGCCCCGCCGCCCGGGGTCGTGGAGTTCAACGGCGGCTACCTGCATCCCGGTCTCCAGCCCGAGCGGGCGATGGCCGCCGCGCTCGCCCGGGCCGGCCGACGGCCGGGGGCGTGGGGGAGGCCGCCCACCGACGGGCTCACCGGACTCCGCGACTGGTTCGCCCGCGAGATCGGCGGCACGCTCCGCGGGTCCGACGTCCTGATCACGGCCGGCGGCCAGAGCGCCCTGGCCACCGCGCTGCGGGCCGTCGCCCCGCCGGGCGCCCCCGTCCTCGTCGAGTCGCCCACCTATCCGGGCATGCTGGCCGCCGCCCGGGCCACCGGCCTGCGGCCCGTACCCGTGCCCGTGGACGTCGACGGGGTCCGGCCGGACCTGTTGGAGGCGGCGTTCCGTGCCACCGGGGCCCGGGTGTTCGTCTGCCAGCCGCTGTTCCAGAATCCGACGGGTGTGGTGCTCGCCCCCGGGCGGCGTGAGCGGATCCTCAGGGCGGCCCGCGCGGCCGGCGCGTTCGTGGTGGAGGACGACTTCGCCCGCCACCTCGTCCACGACGACGCCGGCCCGTCGCCCGAGCCGCTGGCGGCCCACGACCCGGACGGGATCGTCATCCACGTGCGCTCCCTCACCAAGATCACGTCCCCCAGCCTGCGCGTGGGGGCCCTCGCCGCGCGCGGCCCCGTCCTGGAACGCCTGCGCGCCATCCAGGTCGTCGACAGCTTCTTCGTGCCGCGCCCGCTCCAGGAGGCCGCGCTCGAACTCGTCGGCTCGCCCGCCTGGGAGCGCCATCTGCGTACGGTCGCCGCCGAACTCGGCCGCCGGCGCACCCACCTGGCGGCCGCGTTGCGCACCCGGCTGCCCGAACTCGCCCTGCCGCACCTGCCGTCGGGCGGCGCCACCGTCTGGCTCCGCCTGCCCGGCCCGGAGACCGAAGCCGCGCTGGTGTCCGCCGCGCTGAGGGCCGGCGTCGCCGTGGCACCGGGCCGCCCCTACCACTGCGCGGAACCGCCGGCCGGTCACATCAGGCTGAGCTTCGCCGCCGTGTCCGGGCCGGCCGAGATCGCGGAGGGCGTGCGCAGGCTCCGTGCGGCCTGGGACGAACTGCCCGCGCGGGGGCGATAGCCTCCCGCCCATGACCGACACCGGTATATCCGCGCCGCGCCACGAGATCTCCCACGACCCGGCACGCCTCGACCACGCCCGCATCCACCACTGGCTCTCCACGGACGCCTACTGGGCCCTCGGGCGTACCCGCGAGAAGCAGGACCGCGCGATCGCCGGTTCCCTCAACTTCGGTGCCTACGACCTCGCGACGGGCGAACAGGCCGCCTACGCGCGCGTGGTGACCGACCACGCGTCCTTCGCGTGGATCTGTGACGTCTACGTCGACCACGCGGCGCGGGGCCGCGGGCTGGGCACCCGGCTCGTCACCGCCGTGCGGGACCACCTGGCGCCCATGGGCGTGACCAGGTTCCTTCTCGCCACGAAGGACGCCCACGGGGTGTACGCGAAGATCGGCTTCGCGCCTCTCGAGATCCCGGACATGTGGATGGCTCTCCAGACGGGCTGAGGAAGCGCTTGCGCGGCGCCGTCCGGCCCTCTTGACCGGCGGGGCGTTCGCCCCCACGATCGCGCCCATGAGTGTTCGCGTCTCACTGGTCGCCGCAGCACGCAGCTCCGCCCTGCTCGCCGAGCGCTTCGACGACGACCGGCCGCTCGACGACACGGGCTGGCACGAGGTGAGGCTCGCCGCGCACGCCCTGGTCCCGCTCGGCGCCGCCGAGATGCGCTACTGCTCACCCACCCCGCGCAGCCGCGCCACCGGCGACGCCCTCGGCTACGCGCCGCTGGTCCAGCCCGCCCTGCGCGACTGCGACATGGGCCGATGGCGGGGCTACACCTTCTCCGAGGTCGCCGCCGGCGAGCCGGCCGGTGTCCACACCTGGCTCACCGATCCGCGCTCCGCCCCGCACGGAGGGGAGTCGCTGCTCGCCTTCATCTCCCGTATAGGGGGCTGGCTCGACACCCGTCCCCTGCAGGACGGCGCGATCGTGGCCGTCGCCGAACCCGCCGTCGTCCGCGCCGCCCTCGTGTACGCGCTCAAGGCCCCGCCGATGACGTACTGGAGCGTCGAGGCGCGCCCGCTGTCCACGGTGACGCTCGTCGGACTGCCCGGCCGCTGGACCCTCAGCCTCGAAGCGCTTCCGCACTGACGGCGAGCGCGTCGCGAGGGTGATCCGGAACCCCCGGCCGTACGGTCGCGAGGGCGTTCCGGGAGTCCCCCGGTCGAACGAACGGGGCCCCGGCGCCTATCCGCCGGTCCGACCAGTCGGTATGGTGCGAGCCACCGAGACGAGGAGAGACCCGTGCCGCAGATCCACGGCCACTGTGACGACCGCTTCACGGCGGTGCGCGACGCGTTCGCGGCGAACTTCACCGAGCGCGGCGAACTGGGCGCGGCCGTCACCGTCCTGCTCGACGGCGCGCCCGTCGTGGACCTGTGGGGCGGCTGGGCGGACGGCGGCCGGACCCGGCCGTGGGAGCGTGACACGGTGGTCAACGTGTGGTCCACGTCCAAGGGACCGACGGCCCTCTGCGCCCACCTCCTCGTCGACCGCGGACTCCTCGACCTGGACGCCCCGGTCGCGGACTACTGGCCCGAGTTCGCCGCCGAGGGCAAGGAGTCCGTACGCGTACGCCACCTCCTCTCGCACCGCTCCGGCGTCGCGGGTCTGCGCGATCCGCACACCCTGGCCGAGCTCTACGACTGGGAACTGACCACGGCCCGCCTGGCGGCCACCGCCCCGTGGTGGGAGCCCGGCACCCGCTCCGGCTACCACGCGATCTCGTACGGCTTCCTCGTCGGCGAGGTCGTCCGCCGCGTCACCGGCATGCTGCCGGGGGAGTTCCTGCGGCAGGAGATCACCGGGCCGCTCGGCATCGACTTCAGCTTCGGGTACCCGGAGAAGGACGCCGGGCGGGTCGCCGAACTCGTCCAGCCGAAGTCCGTCGCACGGGAACAGGCCGCCCTCTTCGCCCGGATGGAGCCCGTCGCCCTGGCCTCCCTGCTGAACCCCGGCACGGGCATCGCCGCGGCCAACACCTCCGGCTGGCGTGCCGCCGAGATCCCCGCGGCCAACGGTCACGGCACCGCGCGCGCGGTCGCCGCGCTCTACGGCATCCTCGCCGGACACGGATCGCTCGACGGCCGTCGGATCCTGTCCCGGGAGGCGGCCGAGCGGGTCCGCGAGGGCCAGGGGAGCTGCCGCGACCTGGTGCTGGGAGCGGGCTTCACCCACGACACCGAACTGGGCCTGGGCCTCTGGCTGAGCGGCCCGAACGGCTCCTACGGCCCCAACCCCCGCGCGGTCGGCCACGACGGCGCGGGCGGCTCCTGCGGCCTCGCCGACCCCGAGGCCGGGATCGCCCTCGGATACGTCATGAACCGCATGGGCCCGAACATCGCCGACGACCCGCGCAAGATGGCCCTCGTCGACGCGGTGTACGGCGCGCTCCCGCGGACTCAGTAGCCGGCCGGCCGCACCAGCCCCGACTCGTACGCGTGGACAGCGGCCTGCGTGCGGTCGCGCAGGCCGAGCTTCACCAGGATCCGGCTCACATGCGTCTTCACCGTCTGCTCGGCCACCACCAGGCGCACCGCGATCTCCGCGTTCGACAGGCCCTGCGCGATCAGGGAGAGCACCTCCGTCTCGCGCTCCGTCAGATCGCCGGCACGCTCCCTGACCGGGGCGCGCGGACCGGAGCTCACCCGCGAGAACTCCGCGATCAGGCGCTTGGTGATGTTCGGTGCCAGCAGGGCGTCACCGGCCGCCACCACCCGCACGGCCTCGGCGAGTTCGGCCGCCGACGCGTCCTTCAGCAGGAACCCGGAGGCGCCCGAGCGCAGCGCCTCGTACACGTACTCGTCGAGGTCGAAGGTGGTCAGTACCAGGACGCGGACCGTCGCCCCCGGGGCTCCGGTGAGGCGCCGGGTGGCGTCGATGCCTCCCAGACGCGGCATGCGTATGTCCATCAGGACGACGTCCGGGCCGAGTTCCGCCGCCTTCTCCAGCGCGTCCAGTCCGTCCACGGCCTGGCCGACGACCTCGATGTCCGGCTCGGCGTCCAGCAGCACCGTGAATCCTTGACGGACCATCATCTGATCGTCGGCGATCAGCACACGGATCGTCATGCGGGTTCCTCCAGGGGAAGCGTCGCCACTACTTCGTAGCCTCCGCCGGGGGCGGGGCCGTGCGTGAGATCGCCGCGCAGCATCGCGGCGCGTTCCCGCATGCCGAGCAGTCCGTGCCCCACTCCGCCGGTGTCCGCGGGAGGTGAGTCGGGGGCCGTGTTCGTGATCCGGACGGTGACGGCCGCCGAGTGGTAGCCGACCTCCACCCTGGCGCGCGCACCGGGAGCGTGCCGCATCACGTTGCTCAGCGCCTCCTGCACGATGCGGAAGGCCGACAGCTCCACACCCGGCGGCAGGGGACGCGGCCTGCCCGTCGTCTCCGTGTCGACCGCGACGCCGGCGCCGCGCACCTTGCCGGCCAGTTCCTCGAGCCGGCCGAGGGTCGGCTGCGGTGCGTGGCGCAGCCCGTCCGCCGCGGCGTCCTCCGAGCGCAGGACGCCCAGCACCCTGCGCAGCTCGGCCAGCGCCTCGACCGCGTTCTCCCGTATCCCGGCGAGGTTCTCCCTGAGCTCGTCCGACGGGTTCTCGACCAGGTGCGGGGCGACCTGCGCCTGGATGGAGATCACCGACATGTGATGGGCGACCACGTCGTGCAGCTCGCGGGCGATCCGGTTGCGCTCCTCCAGCAGCGTGCGACGCGCCCGCTCCTCCTCGGTCAGCTCCGACTGCTCCACCAGCTCGGTGCGCGCCACCCGCAGGGCGCGCAGGGCGGCCCCGGTCACGACGGCCGTGCCGACGGCCGTCGCGGCGACCCCCGGGGTCACGGCGTCGGCCCCGGTGGTGAAGCCGCCGGCCGCCAGCCCCGCCAGCAGGCTCACCGCCAGGGCGAGGAGCGCCCGGCGCGGGTGGACCCGCAGCGTCAGCAGGAGGAGCGCCCCGCTCTGCAGTGCGATCTCCGGACCCGTCCACGGGAGGAGTCCGCCCGACGGCATCGCGGACCCGGCGACGCGGACGCTGATGACCATCAGGACCAGCGAGGCCCACCAGGCGTACAGGGGCCGCCACATCCCGGCGAGGAGGGCCGTCGCCTGGAGCACGACCAGGACCACCACGTGCTCCGGCACAGCGGCACCGTCAGGGATCAGATCGGGCACGTGCCACACGGCGACGACCGCCGTCAGGAGCGTGAGCAGCATGGCGAACGCGGGCCGCCAGACCGGCGCCCCGGGCTGCCCCGGGGCCGGGATCGCGTCCACGGGTGTGGCCCACAGATCCTCGTACAGCCTGCGCCACAGCCCTCGCAGACCGGACACCAGTCCCTTCCCTGCCCCCGCCGCCCCCGTCATGGCCCCCAGCCTAGGCATGGTGCGACTCCCGGTCCGGGCGGGTCCGTCGAGGCCCGGGCGCGCGGGTGAGCCGTGAGCAGGACGCCATGGAATGTCCTTCCGTACCGGATGGTGCTCGTCGGATCCGGTACCGAAGCTACGGACCGACCCGTGCGGCCGGCATCCCGCGCGGGAGCGCACCTGCCGCGTAGCTCTCGAGTACTACGGGTAGGGGGCGCGTACCCCGCTACGGCCTCCGCCGCGGCTTTCCCCGCTTGGCCGCGCCCTTGGGGTTCTTGGCACCGGAGGCGCCGCGCGCGTTCCTGCCCCCCGCCTGCTTCCGCGGGGCGGGCGTCTTCTTGTCCGCGCGCTTCGCCTTCGGCTGCGGCGGTGTCGGGGGACGCCCCCGGGTGCTGTTCACCGTCCGGCCGCGGACGATCCCGATGAACTCCTCCACCAGGTCCGTGGTCTCCTCCTCGGGCCACGCCAGTGCGATCCGCGACTCCGGGACACCGGCGAGCGGCCGGTAGGTGAGGTCCTTGCGGTGATGCAGACGGGCGAGCGACTGCGGCACGACGAGCAGCCCCACCCCGGCCGCGACCAGCTCGACCGCGTCCGCCGTCGTGGCGGGCCGCTCGAAGGCCGGCCGGCCCGGCGGGCGCTCCCAGTCGAGGACGTCGTCGAGCGGGTGCAGCACGATCTCCTCGGCGAGGTCCTCCACCGACCTCTCCTCGACGGCGACCGCGGCGTGGTCCTTGGGGATCACGACGACCGTCGTCTCGGTGTAGAGCGGGATCGCGCTGAGATCCGTGCGGTCCACGGGCAGACGGACGAAACCGGCGTCGGCGCCGCCGTCGCGCAGCAGCTCCGCCGCCTCGGCGGCGGGCACGCCGACGAGGGACAGGGGGGTGCCGGGCAGGCGCTCGTTCCAGATCCGCACCCACTTGGTCGGGGTCACGCCGGGAACGTAGGCGAGCCGGAACGCAGGGGGTACTTCCGAGCCAGTCACCCCGCCAGGTTACCGGCCGTGGTCGGAGGCGGCGCACACGCTCGATACCCTGGAACCATGACGTCGCACCAGACCACCCAGACCATGAAGCCCGCCACGGCGGCGAAGAAGCTGGGTGTGTACCTCGAAGCCACCCCCGCCGAGTTCCAGGAGGGCGTCGTCTCGCGCGCCGAGCTGAACGCGCTGCAGACCGACCCGCCCCAGTGGCTGCAGGAGCTGCGCCAGAACGGCCCGCACCCCCGTCCGGTGGTCGCCTCGAAGCTGGGCGTCTCCATCGCCGGCCTCGCGCGCGGCGGCGTCACCGAGCCGCTCACCACCGAGCAGATCGACGCCCTCAAGGAGGAGGGTCCCGAGTGGCTGGCCAAGGAGCGCGCCACCCAGGCCGAGGTCCGCAAGGAGACCGTCCGCATCAAGGAGCGGAACGCGGCCAGGGCCGAGCAGGCCGACCGCGACGCCTGATCCAGGTGTGAACCGGGCAGCCCCGGCTCGGTGCCGTGGGCGGGGGCCGGGTCCGGGGGCGCCAGGGACCCGGGCGGCCCGGCGCGGCGTTCGAGTGCCGGGCGCCGACCGCAATCCGCCGCCCCCAGGAGCAGGCCGACGGATGCCGTATGCCGCGACGGCGGTCCGCTACCCCCGCGGCATCGCTACGGGGGTCACCGCGCGGAGGGTGCCGGCAGGTCCCGGGCCGGACCGGTGCCGGCGTCGGAGTACCGCGTGGGCGATCGAAGGACTGCGGGGCCGACCCGGGCGGCACACCCCGTGCACACGGGCCTCGTGGCAGGCGAAGCGGATCGCCGCTCGAACAGGGCTTGGTCGAGGGAGTCGTCGTACGCGCGGACGCTCCACCCCGCAGAGAGGGCGCACCGGTGCTGTTCGCCGCCGGGCACGTTCCCGATCAGGGCGAGGGCGGCGGTGGCGCCGGTGCCCGTCCAGTGCGCGACCGTTGGGGGTGTTGCGCCCGGTGGGCGGGGTGGAGATCCTGACGGCCTCGATCAACGCGGTGGTGGCGACCGCCGATCTTTGCATAAAACTGCATAGCTGCGTATAGTCATGCCATCGATGAGGAGGATGTCCGATGGTGGTACGCGTGGCAGTGGCAGGGGCGAGCGGATACGCCGGCGGTGAACTGCTCCGTCTGCTCCTCACCCACCCGCAGGTCGAGATCGGGGCCCTCACCGGCCACTCCAACGCGGGAGAGCGCCTCGGCGCGCTGCAGCCGCACCTGAGGCCGCTCGCGGACCGGGTGCTCGCGCCGACCACGTCCGACGTCCTGGCCGGGCACGACGTCGTCTTCCTGGCGCTGCCGCACGGGCAGTCCGCCGCCGTCGCCGAGCAGCTCGGGGACGACGTCCTCGTCGTCGACATGGGCGCCGACTTCCGGCTGAAGGACCCGGCCGACTGGGAGAAGTTCTACGGTTCGCGCCACGCGGGCACCTGGCCCTACGGCCTGCCCGAACTCCCCGGCGCCCGCGCCGCCCTTGAGGGCGCCAAGCGCATCGCCGTGCCCGGCTGCTACCCCACCGCGGTGTCCCTCGCACTCTTCCCGGCCTACGCCGCGGGCCTCGCCGAGCCCGAGGCCGTCGTGGTCGCCGCGTCCGGCACCTCCGGCGCGGGCAAGGCGGCCAAGCCGCACCTCCTCGGCTCGGAGGTCATGGGCAACATGACCCCGTACGGCGTCGGCGGCGTCCACCGGCACACCCCCGAGATGATCCAGAACCTCGGCGCGGCCGCCGGGGAGCCGGTCACCGTGTCCTTCACCCCCACCCTGGCCCCCATGCCCCGGGGCATCCTCGCCACGTGCAGCGCGAAGGCCAGGCCGGGAGTGGACGCCGAGTCGCTCCGCGCCGTCTACGAGAAGGCGTTCGCCGACGAGCCGTTCGTCGACCTCCTGCCGGAGGGGCAGTGGCCGTCCACCGCCGCTGTGTACGGTTCGAACGCTGTTCAGATCCAGGTCGCCCACGACGATGCGGCCGGCCGGATCATCGTGATCAGCGCCATCGACAACCTGGCGAAGGGCACGGCGGGCGGCGCCCTGCAGAGCATGAACATCGCCCTCGGGCTTCCCGAGGACACGGGACTGTCCACGATCGGGGTCGCACCGTGAGCGGCGTACGGGCCGCCCGGCCGCGGACGGCGGACCACGCAGCAGGGCCGGGCCACGCCGGCGGAGAAGCGAACGAGGAGATGCAGTGAGCGTCACGGCAGCGAAGGGATTCACGGCGGCGGGCATCGCCGCCGGGATCAAGGAGAGCGGCGGCCCCGACCTGGCCCTCGTGGTCAACAACGGGCCGCGCCGCGCCGCCGCGGGCGTCTTCACCTCCAACCGCGTCAAGGCCGCCCCGGTCCTCTGGTCGGAACAGGTGCTCAAGGGCGGCGAGGTGACCGCCGTCGTGCTCAACTCCGGTGGCGCCAACGCCTGCACCGGCCCCCAGGGCTTCCAGGACACCCACGCCACGGCCGAGAAGGCCGCCGAGGTGCTGCCCGGCCACAACGCCGGTGAGATCGCCGTCGCGTCGACCGGCCTGATCGGTCTGCTCCTCCCGATGGACAAGCTCCTGCCCGGAGTCGAGCAGGCCGCGGCCGCCCTCAGCGAGCACGGCGGCGAGCGGGCCGCCATCGCGATCAAGACCACGGACACGGTCCACAAGACGTCCGTCGCGGAAGGCGAGGGCTGGACGGTCGGCGGCATGGCCAAGGGCGCGGGCATGCTGGCCCCCGGCCTCGCCACCATGCTGGTCGTCCTCACCACCGACGCCGACGTCGAGGCGCCCGCGCTGGACACCGCGCTGCGCGCCGCCACCCGCACCACCTTCGACCGGGTCGACTCCGACGGGTGCATGTCGACCAACGACACCGTGCTGCTGCTCGCCTCGGGGGCGAGCGGCATCACCCCCGCGAAGGCCGACTTCGACGAGGCCGTCCGCAGCGTCTGCGCCGACCTGGCCCGGCAGTTGATCGGCGACGCCGAGGGCGCGTCCAAGGACATCCGCATCGAGGTGGTCAACGCGGCGACCGAGGACGACGCCGTCGAGGTCGGGCGGACCATCGCCCGCAACAACCTCCTCAAGTGCGCCATCCACGGCGAGGACCCCAACTGGGGCCGCGTCCTGTCGGCGATCGGCACCACGAAGGCAGCCTTCGAGCCGGACCGGCTGAGCGTCGCCATCAACGACGTCTGGGTGTGCAAGAACGGCGGCGTAGGCGAGGACCGCGACCTCGTCGACATGCGCTACCGGGAGGTCAGGATCACCGCGGACCTGGCGGCAGGGGACGAGTCGGCCGTGATCTGGGCCAACGACCTCACCGCCGAGTACGTCCACGAGAACAGCGCGTACAGCTCATGAGCGCCGCGAGGAAGCACACCGCGCTGCCCAAGGCCCAGATCCTCATCGAGGCGCTGCCCTGGCTCACCCGGCACAACGGCGCGACCATCGTCATCAAGTTCGGCGGGAACGCCATGATCGACGAGGAGTTGAAGGCCGCCTTCGCCCAGGACGTCGTCTTCCTGCGGCACGCCGGCCTCAAGCCGGTCGTGGTGCACGGCGGCGGCCCGCAGATCAACGCCCAGCTCGACCGGCACGGCCTGGTCAGCGAGTTCAAGGCCGGGCTCCGCGTCACGACGCCCGAGGCCATGGACGTCGTGCGGATGGTGCTGGCCGGACAGGTGCAGCGCGAGCTCGTCGGCCTGCTCAACCAGCACGGCCCGTTCGCCGTCGGCATGACCGGTGAGGACGCCCACACGATCACCGCCACCCAGCACCGTCCGGTGATCGACGGCGAGGCCGTGGACATCGGCCGGGTCGGCGAGATCACCGACGTCGACGCCGGGGCCATCCAGGCGCTGCTGGACGACGGCCGGATCCCGGTCATCTCGTCCATCGCCCGGTCCGCCGAGGACAACCACGTCTACAACGTCAACGCCGACACCGCCGCCGCCGCGCTCGCGGCCGCGCTCGGTGCCGAGACGCTGATGGTCCTCACGGACGTCGAGGGCCTCTACGAGGACTGGCCCCACAGCGACGACGTGATCAGCCGCCTCACCGCCACCGAACTGGAGAAGCTGCTTCCCTCCCTCTCCAGCGGCATGGTGCCCAAGATGCAGGGCTGCCTCCACGCCGTACGCAACGGCGTCGGGACCGCCCGCGTCCTCGACGGCCGGGTCCACCACTCGATCCTGCTGGAGATCTTCACCGACGAGGGGATCGGCACGATGGTCGTGCCCGACGCGGCCCCCGCCGCGCAGACGGACATCAAGGGGGAGTCATGAGCAACCAGGAGTTCGCGCGCCGCTGGCAGGGCGCGCTGATGGACAACTACGGGACCCCGCAACTGCCGCTGGTGCGCGGCGAGGGCGCCAGGGTGTGGGACGCGGAGGGCGCGGAGTACCTCGACTTCGTCGGCGGGATCGCGGTCAACGCGCTCGGGCACGCCCATCCCGCCGTGGTCAGCGCCGTCTCCACCCAGATCGCCACCCTCGGGCACGTCTCCAACCTGTACACCGCCGAGCCGCCCATCGCGCTCGCCGAGCGGCTGCTGCAGCTCTTCGGCCGTACCGGCAGGGTCTTCTTCAGCAACTCCGGCGCCGAGGCCAACGAGGCGGCCTTCAAGATCGGCCGGCTGACCGGGCGCCCGCACATGGTCGCCACCGGTGGCGGCTTCCACGGCCGGACCATGGGCAGCCTCGCCCTGACCGGCCAGCCGGCGAAGCGCGAGCCGTTCCTGCCGCTGCCCGGTGACGTCACCCACGTGCCGTACGGCGACGCCGAGGCCCTCCGGGCCGCGGTCACGACCGACACCGCGCTGCTGATCATCGAACCGATGCAGGGCGAGAACGGTGTCGTCGTACCGCCCAAGGGCTATCTGGAGGCGGCCAGGGAGATCACCCGGGCCACCGGCACCCTGCTCGTCCTGGACGAGGTGCAGACGGGGATCGGCCGGTGCGGGCACTGGTTCGAGCACCAGGCGCATCAAGGGGTCGAGCCCGACGTGGTCACCCTCGCCAAGGGGCTCGGCGGCGGCCTGCCGATCGGCGCCACCGTCGCGTTCGGCGCGGCGGCCGACCTCCTGAAGCCCGGTCAGCACGGCACGACGTTCGGCGGCAACCCCGTCGCGTGCGCCGCCGGTCTCGCCGTCCTGGACACCCTCGCGGCGGACGGGACCCTCGACCAGGTCAAGCGGCTCGGCGAGCGCATCCGGGACGAGGTGGAGGGCCTCGCCCATCCGCTGGTCTCCCATGTCCGGGGCTCCGGACTGCTGCTGGGTGTCGTCCTCACCGGGCCTCTCGCACCGAAGGTGCAGCAGGCGGCGCAGGCAGCGGGGCTCCTGGTGAACGCACCCGCCCCCGACGTCGTGCGACTCATGCCGCCGCTGATCATCGGTGACGCGGAGGTGGACGCGTTCCTGCGTATTCTGCCGGGAGCTCTCGACGCGGCTTACGGGGACGGACGATCCGGAGAGTGACGTTCCGGAGAATGAGGCGACGACGATGACCGAGGCGCAGGACACGGACCACGGCGGGCCGTCGGTGCCGCAGACCCGCACCGCACGCCACCGCAGGATCGTGGACATCCTCAACCGGCAGCCGGTGCGTTCGCAGAGTCAGCTGGCGCGGCTGCTGTCGGACGACGGGCTGAGCGTCACCCAGGCGACGCTCTCGCGGGACCTGGACGAGCTCGGCGCGGTGAAGATCCGCAACACCGGTGGCGAGCTGATCTACGCGGTGCCCAGCGAGGGCGGGTTCCGTACCCCGCAGGCGCCGCTCGGCGGGTCCGCCAAGGAGGAGCGGATGCGCAGGCTCTCCGCCGAGCTGCTGATCTCCGCGGAGGCGTCGGCCAACCTGGTGGTGCTGCGCACGCCCCCGGGCGCCGCGCAGTTCCTGGCCTCGGCCATCGACCAGGCCGAACTCCGGGCGATCCTCGGCACGATCGCGGGGGACGACACCCTGATGCTGATCAGCCGCGATCCGAACGGCGGGCAGGCACTGGCGGACCACCTCCTGAGGCTCGCGCAGAACGACCGCTGAAGGAGGGAGCGCCGAACGGCCGCGCCGCCCGGCCCTCACGCACCTGCCGGGCGGCCGTCAGTACCGGGTGACCGCGGTCGGGCCGGACTCCGTCCCGACCGCGATGTGCGGGCGGCGGGCCGGATCGGCCCAGGCCAGGATCCGGTCCATGGCGGCCGCCGGCACGGAGACGCAGCCGGCGGTCGCGCCCTTCCCGTCGACGTGGAGGAAGATCCCGGCACCCCTGCCGCGCACCGGCCGGTGGTAGTTGAAGCCGATGACGAGCGCGCGGGCGTACTGCGTGGAGTAGGCCACCAGGTGTTCGGACTCCTGCGCCCTGCAGTCGGCGGGCAGCGGCCGGACCCACCGGTTGTAGGCGGTGGACTCGTTGTCCTGGCACCACCAGTCGCCGTCGTCGGCCAGGCGGTACGGATAGCGGGTCCCGGGCGGGGCCGTCTCGGTCCCGAACGCGTAGGGCAGGTCGTAGAGCCCGGTCGGTGTGGTGTTCGTGCCCTGGACCCTTGTGGTCCCCTCGGTCAGGCCGCCGGCCCCGAAGCGCGCGGGCGCCGAACCCGCCTGCGCCCACCCCTCCTCGTCCCGGTCCCACCAGGTGAGCCTGCCCGTGGTGGATCCCGTGCCGGGGGCCTCGGCAGTGATCAGCTGTGTGCCGCCACCGGTGTCCGCCATCCGCCCGGGCAGCGGGACGGGCCCCGCCGGAGCCACCCCGGGAGAAGCGGAGAGTGCCAGCAGGACCGTCCCGGTCACCAGGAATCCGCGCATGCTCCGGACCGTACGGGGCGCGGGGGGAGGCCCCCACCGCGCCTGCTCCGTACGGCCCAGCGGATCACCCCGCGGGCGGGGACGGCAGCGCGGGCAGCGGCAGGGGGAGCCCCGGCAGGCCGTCGATGCTGGTGGCGATGTGCGCCTTGCCCTCGAAGTAGCGGCTCAGGCTCTCGTCGTCCTCCCGCGCGAAGCGGCCGGAGTGCAGGGAGCGGTCCTCGTCGTACGACATGAAGGGCACCGCGTAGCCGCACGTGTCCCGGATCAGGTCGGCCGTCACCACGATGACCGCGCGCAGCCCGTGCCGCGTGTGGTCCACGGCGGGGAAGTGGCCGAGGAGGGCGGGGAACCGGGGGTCGTCGCGGAAGACCGGCTCGCCGCGGCCGTGCACGCGGACGATGTTCGGGGGCCCCTGGAACGCGCACCACATCAGGGTGATGCGTCCGTTCTCGCGCAGGTGGGCGATGGTCTCGGCGTTGCTCCCCGCGAAGTCGAGGTAGGCCACGGTGCGGTCGTCGACCACCGCGAAGGACCCGCTCATGCCCTTGGGGGAGAGGTTGACCGTGCCCTCCTCGCCCAGCGGCGCCGTCGCCGTGAAGAACATGTGCTGTTCCTCGATGAAGGTTCTCAGCCGTCCGTCGATGCGTTCATGTGTCTTTCCCATGATCGGAGTATCCCGCGCGACCCTGCTCCGGGCCGGTGGTTCTCAACTGGTGGAACCGGCCGGCGGCAGCGGCTCGTAGCGGGCGCGCTGCGCCTCGTGGGCGACCTCGGGGTCGTCGTCGTCCTCCAGCGCCGCCAGCACGCGCTTGCGCAGCGCGAGACTGTGGGCGCAGAGCAGCCGCAGGCCCGAACGCCGCACGTGCCGGGGGCGCCCGGGAGCCACGAGGGAGGTCAGCCACTCCTCCGGGACGAGCAGCACGTACGGGACGAGCGCCTTGCGGGCGGCGCGCACCACCGGGGGGTGCGGATCCTCCATGGCCGACATCAGGTCGTCGGGGGAGACCTCGTCCAGCATCCGCAGCGAGGCGAGTGCCGCGGCGCGCAGCCGGCCCTCGGGGTGGGCGGTCAGAGGCCGCAGGAGCGCCGCCGCGTCCGGCGCCCCCGACTCGGCCAGGCCGAACAGGGCCCCCGGAGCCGGCCCCGCGCCGGCCCCGTCCGCGCACAGCTCGCGATAGCGCGCGCCGGGGTCCTCGCCCTCCAGGCGCAGGACGAGGCGCGCGGCCGAACGCACCACGGCGGACGGGTCGGCGAGGTGGGCGCCCGCCTCGCGGCCGCGGCCCGCCCGGTGCAGCGCCGTCACCGCCGAGGAGCGCGTCACCGCCGACGGCGCGCCGAGCAGCGGATCGAGCAGCCGTCCCGGGTCTCCGGCGGTCACGCGGGCCAGCAGCGCACCGGTGCACAGGTGCCGTACGGCCGGGTCGCGGGCGGTGAGCGCCGACTCCGTGAGTTCGCCGGAGCCGGGGGACCCGTCTTCGAGGCGGCACCGCGTCCCGAGGAGCCGGACCGAGCGGTGAGGGCTCGCGCCGACGCGGGCCGCGACGGCGGCGGACAGGGGGCCCGCGGCGGCCAGGAGCCGTTCCGCCGCCCACGCCCCGTGCGGACGCAGGGTCATGCGCAGGGCGACGGGGACCAGGCCGGGGGCGGGGGCCGTGTCCCCTTCGAGGGCCGCGGCCAGCACACGGCGGGCGCGTTCCCGCACCTCGCGGCGGCTGTCGGCGCAGCGGACGACGACCAGCGGCAGCAGGGCCGTGCGCCCGGGGGTGAACGCCAGCGCCGCCTCGCGGGCCTGCCACCGGTGGTGGCAGAGCACGAGGGCCGTCTCCGGCTCGGTGGGCGGGAAGCGGGACCAGGTGACGTCGTGCGCCTCCTCGTCCCAGCGCGGCGCGGCGTCCCAGGCGCCGCCGCTTCCGCCCCGGTGCCCTTCCCGGACCGGGTCCGCGATCGTGCTGACCCCCTCGCGGCGCGCGGTCGCCGCCGCCGTACGCCTGTCGAGCCCGGCCCATGCCTCGGGGTCGGCCGTGTCCAGAGCCGTCGCCAGGGGTTTCCCCAGCAGGAGGCGGTCGTGCGGGGAGAGGAGCACGGTGGGGGACAAGGGGATCAGGTGCCGCATGGGTGCAGCCTAGAACCGGCCTGCGCCCGGCCGCACCAGCCTCTTTGACAAAACATACGGACCATTGCATAGTTATACCGATCGGTGATCGTGGCGGCCCCGGCCGCCCCCGAGGCCCCGCGGCGAGCGCGCGGCACGGCCGGTCCACCGCTTCACCGTCGGCTCCGCCTCGCACCGGGTGGCCGGCCGCAGTTCCCCCTCGCACCCCCTTGCACTCCGAGGAGCACGCAGTGAGCAACGGCACCGGCAACAGCGACGTACGCCTGTGGGGCGGCCGTTTCGCCGACGGTCCGGCCGAGGCGCTGGCCAAGCTGTCCGCCTCCGTCCACTTCGACTGGCGGCTCGCGCCGTACGACATCGCCGGATCCCGTGCCCACGCGCGTGTGCTCACCAAGGCGGGCCTCCTCACCGAGGACGAGCTGACCCGCATGACCGCCGGACTCGACGCGCTCGAAGCCGCCGTCGCCGACGGGTCGTTCACCGGCACCATCGCCGACGAGGACGTCCACACCGCGCTGGAGCGCGGGCTCCTGGAGCGTCTGGGCCCGGACCTCGGCGGCAAGCTGCGCGCCGGCCGGTCCCGCAACGACCAGGTGGCCACGCTCTTCCGGATGTACCTGCGCGACCACGCCCGGATCATCGGCGGTCTGATCGCCGACCTGCAGGACGCGCTCGTGGGCCTGGCCGAGGCCCACCCGGACGTGGCCATGCCCGGTCGCACGCACCTCCAGCACGCCCAGCCCGTGCTCTTCGCCCACCACGTGCTGGCCCACGTGCAGCCCCTGATCCGGGACGCCGAGCGGCTGCGGCAGTGGGACGAGCGGACCGCCGTCTCGCCGTACGGTTCCGGTGCGCTCGCCGGGTCGTCGCTCGGGCTCGACCCGGAGGCCGTCGCGGCCGATCTCGGTTTCCAGCACGGCTCCGTCGCCAACTCCATCGACGGCACCGCGTCACGGGACTTCGTCGCCGAGTTCGCGTTCATCACCGCGATGATCGGAGTCAACCTCTCCCGGATCGCGGAGGAGATCATCATCTGGAACACGAAGGAGTTCTCCTTCGTCACCCTCCACGACGCCTTCTCCACCGGCTCCTCGATCATGCCGCAGAAGAAGAACCCGGACATCGCGGAACTGGCCCGGGGCAAGTCCGGCCGGCTCATCGGCAACCTGACCGGCCTCCTCGCCACGCTCAAGGCCCTCCCGCTCGCCTACAACCGCGACCTCCAGGAGGACAAGGAGCCGGTCTTCGACTCCTGCGACCAGCTGGAGGTCCTGCTCCCCGCCCTCACCGGGATGATGGCCACGCTCACGGTCAACCGGGAGCGCATGGAGGAGCTCGCCCCGGCCGGCTTCTCGCTCGCCACGGACATCGCCGAATGGCTCGTCAAGCAGGGAGTCCCCTTCCGGGTGGCGCACGAGGTCGCCGGCGAGTGCGTCAAGGAGTGCGAGCACCACGGCATCGAGCTCGACGAGCTGACGGACGAGCAGTTCGCGAAGATCTCCGAGCACCTCACGCCCGAGGTGCGCACGGTCCTCGACGTGCCCGGCGCACTCGCCTCCCGGGACGGCCGCGGAGGGACCGCCCCCTCGGCTGTCGCCGTCCAGCTGGCCGAGGTGAAGGCCGACCTGGTGACGCAGCACGCCTGGGCGACCGCGCGCGGATGATCGGCAGGCATCGCGGGCTACGTTGACGGGAAGGCGTTCGGAACCGACCCAGAGGAGCCCGCGATGCCCTTCACCCGCCTGAACCGGGCGACCACCCCGACCTCCCACATCGGGCTCGGCCTGGCCGCGGTCGGCAGGCCCGGCTACATCACCCTGCGGCGCGACCGGGACCTCCCGGCCGACCGCGGCGTCGACACGCTCCGGGCCCGCACGCACGAACTGCTGGACGCCGCCTACGCCCAGGGTGTCCGCTACATCGACGCGGCCCGGTCCTACGGCCGCGCCGAGGAGTTCCTCGCCGAATGGCTCGCCGCGCGCCCCGACGCGACGGACATGGTCATCGGCAGCAAGTGGGGTTACACCTACACCGCCGACTGGCAGGTGGACGCCGAGACGCCCGAGGTGAAGGACCACGCCCTCGCCGCCTTCGAACGGCAGTACGGCGAGACCACCGGCCTCCTCGGCGACCGGCTGGACCTCTACCAGATCCACTCGCTGACGGCCGACAGTCCGGCGCTCGGCGACAAGGACCTGCACGCCCGCCTCGCCGAACTGGCCGCGAGCGGCACCACGGTCGGCTTCTCGGCCAGCGGGCCCGCGCAGGCCGAAGCCATCCGGGCCGCGCTCGCGGTGACCGTGGACGGCGAACCCCTCTTCCGCACGGTCCAGGCGACGTACAACGCGCTGGAGACCTCCGCCGGGCCGGCGCTCTCCGACGCGCACGACGCCGGGCTCACCGTCATCGTCAAGGAGGCCATGGCCAACGGCCGGCTCGCCGGCACCGAGGCGCCCGCCGTCGTCCAGGAGATCGGCGCCGACGCGGGCCTGGACGCCGACGCCGTCGCCCTGGCGCTCGTGCTCCACCAGCCGTGGGCGGGCGTCGTCCTGTCCGGGGCGGTGACCGTCACACAGCTGGCCGCCAATCTGCACTCCCCGCTGCTCGACCTCGACCCGGAACGGCTCGACCGGCTGTCCGCCCTGGTCGAGGAGCCGGAGGCCTACTGGCGCCACCGGGCCTCGCTGCCCTGGAGCTGAGCGCCCGCCGTCCGGCACCGGGCGGCCGGTCGCGGAGCGCGCGCCCTCCCGCTCAGGCCGCCCAGTCGGCGAGCGCGTCGAAGTCCGCCCGTGACAGGCCGACCCACGGGTCGATCCGCCGCAGCAGGGCGCGCCCCGGGTGGTGCGCCGCGACCCACGCCGTGTCGAGGTCGGAGATCTCGTCGTCCACCCAGGCGAACGGCCTCCCACCGGCGTAGTCGACGACGTGACGCGTCTTCCAGTAGGTGCCGTCCGCCGTGACGGCGTGCATCGAGGGCCAGTCGACGTACGGCAGCGGGGGAAGCCCGAGGTGCGGGGCGACCCACTCGTTCGCCTCGTCCTTCCAGGTGGTCGCCCAGACGAGCTCGTAGCGTGCGGTCAGGGCCAGCAGCTCGGCGCCGTGGTCCGCGCTGAGCAGGACCGGCAGCGGCGTGCCCTCCTTCCACCCCGTCGGCCGCATGCGGTGGAGGGAGTAGCCCTCCGGGACGGGGCGGCGGGCGAGCGCCGCGTACGGATTGAGCGGACCGTCGATGTCGATCATCAGCAGCGGCTTCATGGCGCCATGGTGCCCTTTCGGGCGCCCCGGCGACACGACACCCCGGTGGGACATCAATGTCTCAATCGGGTTAGTGTCGTCTCATGGCACTCGACCGCGAGCAGGTGCTGCGCAGCGCCGCCGCACTGCTCAGCCGCAGATCCACCGCGACCATGGACGAGGTCGCCCGGGCCGCGGGCATCGGCCGGGCCACCCTGCACCGGCACTTCGCCGGGCGGGACGCCCTGGTCGGCGCGCTGGAGGACCTCGGAATCCGGGAGTTCGAGTCCGCGCTGGACGCCGCCGCACTCGACGAGGGCACCTCCGAGGACGGACTGCGCCGGCTGATCGCGCACGTCGAACCCAGCGCGGGCCTGGTGTCCTTCCTCGTGACCGAGAACCAGCTCTTCGAGGGCGACCACGTCAACGAGGGGTGGAGCCGTCTGGACGCCAGGGTCGCCGCCTTCTTCCGGCGCGGGCAGGAACGCGGCGAGCTCCGGATCGACCTCACACCCGCCTGGCTCACCGAGGCCCTCTACGGCCTGATCGGCAGCTGCGCGTGGTCCGTCCAGACGGGCAGGGTCGCGGCACAGGACTTCCCCTACATGATTGTCGAGTTGCTCCTCGGCGGAGCACGCCGGAGCGTGGAGAAATGAGCGGCACCGACAAGTCGGCGGACACCACCGGCAACGTGCGTGATCCGGGGCGGTGGATCGCCCTCGCCGTCCTCGTCCTGGCCGTGCTGCTCGTCGCCGTCGACGCCACCGTCCTCGGTCTGGCGACACCCTTCCTCAGCGAGGACCTCGAACCGACGGGGACCCAGCTGCTCTGGATCGGCGACGTCTACTCCTTCGTGATCGCCGGGCTCCTCGTCTCCATGGGCAGCCTCGGTGACCGCATCGGACGCAAGAAACTGCTGCTGACCGGAGCCACGGCGTTCGGCGCGGTGTCGGTGCTCAACGCCTACGCCTCCAGCCCCGAGATGATGATCCTGGCCCGGGCCCTGCTCGGCGTCGCCGGCGCCACCCTGATGCCGTCCACCCTCGCCCTGATCCGCAACCTCTTCCACGACCCGCGCGAACGCAGCCTCGCCGTCGGCATCTGGGGGGCGATGGCCTCGGCCGGAGCCGCGGTGGGGCCGGTCGTGGGCGGCCTCCTTCTGGAGCACTTCTGGTGGGGATCGGTCTTCCTCATCAACCTGCCGGTGATGGCGGTCCTGGTCGCCGTCGGCATCAAGATCATCCCCGAGTCGAAGAACCCGGCACCGGGCCCCTGGGACCTCCCCAGCGTGGGGCTGTCCATGATCGGCCTGATCGGCGTCGTGTACGCCATCAAGGAGGCGGCCGCCCACGGGGTGGGCTGGAAGACCGTCGTGGTGGTCCTCGTCGGCATCGGGGCGCTCGTCTGGTTCGTACGACGCCAGCTCAAGCTGCCCGCCCCGCTGCTGGACATGCGGCTCTTCCACCACAGGGGGTTCTCCGGAGCCGTCCTCGCCGACCTCCTGACGATCCTGGGCCTGTCCGGAATCGTCTTCTTCCTCTCCCAGTTCCTCCAACTGGTCCAGGGGAGGGGCCCGCTCGAGGCCGGGCTCGCCGAACTGCCCGCGGCGGTCGGCGCCGTGACGGCGGGACTGATGGCGGGCAACGTCGCCCGCCGCTTCACCGTGCGCTCCGTGGTGGCCGGCGGTCTGGGGGCCATCGGGGTGTCGCTCGCCGTGGTCACCGTGATCCACAAGGAGACGGGCTATCCGCTGATCGGGGCCCTGCTCCTGGTGGTGGGCGTCGGTGCGGGATTCGCGTTCACCGTCACCTCCGACGTCATCCTCTCCAGCGTCCCGAAGGAACAGGCGGGCTCGGCCTCCGCGGTCTCCGAGACGGCGTACGAACTCGGCGCCGCCCTCGGGATCGCGCTGCTCGGCTCCATCGTCACCGGCGTCTACCAGGGCTTCGCCACGCCCGAGGGCGTATCGCCCCGGGCCGCCGCTGCCGCTCACGAGTCGCTCGGGGGAGCCGTGGAGATGGCCGACAGCCTGCCCGCACCCCTGGCGGGCGAGCTGGTCACGGCGGCTCAGGAGGCATTCGTCAACGGGCTGCGGGTGTCGGCGGCGGTCGGCGCCGTCGTGCTGCTCGCGACCGCCGGGGCGGCCTGGTTCCTGCTGCGCAACGAGAAGCTGGAAGAGGGGATCATCGCCGACGAGTGAGGGGCCCGGCGCGTGCGCGCGCCGGGCCCCTCGAAGACACTCGTCCGGCTCAGGCGGCCTTCGCCTTGGTGGCGTACATGTCGACGTACTCCTGGCCCGACAGGCGCATCACCTCGGCCATCACGGAGTCCGTGACCGCCCGGAGCACATAGCGGTCGCGGTCCATGCCCTCGTACCGGGAGAACTCCATCGGCTCACCGAACCGGACCGTGACCTTGCCCGGACGGGGCAGGCCCGCGCCGCCCGGCTGCAGCTTGTCGGTGCCGATCATCGCGAAGGGCACGACCGGGGCGCCCGTCATGAGCGTCAGCCGCGCGATGCCCGTACGGCCGCGGTAGAGGCGGCCGTCGGGCGAGCGGGTGCCCTCCGGGTAGATCGCGAAGGCGTTGCCCCCCTCCAGCACTCGGCGACCCGTCATGAGCGCCGCGACGCCGCCCCGGCCACCGTCCCGGTCCACGGGGATCATGCCGCAGCCGGTGAAGAACCAGGCCATCAGCCGGCCCTTGAAGCCCTTGCCCGTGACGTACTCGTCCTTGCCGATGTAGAACACCGGCCGGTCGCAGCAGACCGGCATGATCATCGAGTCGATGAACGTCAGATGGTTCCCCGCGAGGATCACCGGACCGGTCCCGGGGATGTTCTCGACACCCTCCACCTGTGGCCGGAAGAGCAGGCGCAGGATGGGTCCGAGCACTGCCTTGATGACCGTGAGTCGGGACAACGCTTCCTCCGGTGTCGTGGCCGGGCGGCCGGTGCGGATGTTCATGAGGGTCTGTGCAGGTGAGGACGATACTCGCGGGTATGCCCTCCGCGCACATCGGGTTCACGGAGCGGATACGCAGTGTTGACGTGTGTTTCCGCCATGTTCGTCCACGGGCCGCCCCGCCGATGGCGTAGCTGCCTACGATCAAGCCTTCCCCGAAGGGGCAGGACATCACAGGCGAGGAGCATCCATGACAGAGCGCGCGCAGTCGGGTCCCGGGCGGCGGACCCTCCTCGGGGCGGCCGTCCTCGGCTCGGCGGCCCTCGGAATCACCGGAACGGCCGCCGCGGCCGGGCGTGGCGCGCCCGACGCCAGGGGCGGGGGACACGGCTCCCTCCGGGACCTTCCCGTACCCACGGTCATCGGTCACCGCGGAGCGAGCGGCTACCGCCCCGAGCACACGCTCGGCTCCTACCAGCTGGCACTCGACATGGGTGCGCACATCGTCGAGCAGGACCTCGTGCCGACCAGGGACGGGCACCTCGTCTGCCGCCACGAGAACGACATCACCGCGACCACGGACGTCGCCGACCACCCCGAGTTCGCCGGCCGCAGGACCACCAAGAAGGTGGACGGCGTCTCCCTCACCGGCTGGTTCACCGAGGACTTCACCCTCGCGGAGCTGAAGACCCTCCGGGCCGAGGAGCGCATCCCGGGCAACCGCCAGAAGAACACCCTGTACGACGGCCGGTGGGAGATCCCGACGTTCGAGGAGGTCCTGCGCTGGGCCGACAAGGAGGGCCGCCGCCGCGGCCGCCCCGTCTGGCTGTACGTCGAGACCAAGCACCCCACCTACTTCAGGGGGCTCGGGCTCGGCCTGGAGGAGCCGCTGGCCCGGCTGCTGCGCCGCCACGGCCGGCACCGCGCGGACTCCCCGCTGATCCTGCAGTCCTTCGAGCCGGGCTCGATCCAGCGGCTGGCCAAGCTCGTGGCCACACCCCGTGTCGTCCTGCTGTCGGGACCGAAGGAGAGGCCCTGGGACTTCGTGGAGGCGGGCGACCCCCGCACGGTGGCCGACCTGGTGACGCCCGCCGGACTGAAGTGGATCGCGTCCTTCGCCCAGGGCATCGGCCCCACCCTCGACCTGGTCATCCCCAAGGACGCCTCGGGCCGCCTCACCGCCCCGACCACGCTGGTCGCCGACGCGCACGCGCGGGGCCTGATCCTGCACCCGTACACCATGCGCAACGAGAACAGCTTCCTGCCGGCCGACTTCCGGCGGGGCACCGACCCCAACGCCTACGGCGACGCGTTCGGCGCCTTCCGTACGTACTTCGCGACGGGCATCGACGGCGTCTTCTCGGACAACCCGGACACCGCGCTGCTCGCGGCGGCCGACTTCGGCGAGGCCTGAGGCTCCCGCCACGTCCACGGACACGTCAGCCGCCCGGCCAGGATGCCCCGGTCGGGTGGAGCTCCCCGCGCGCGGCAACCGGCCGCGTCCGGGGAGCGTTGACGGGACATGAAACTCCTTGATCATGTTCCGCAGGGCCCGGTCCGGCACCGGAGCCGCGGCGACGAACCCGGACTCGGACCGGCCGGGCGCCCGGCCGTGGCCCGGACGGACCTGGCCCGCGGCGAAGGGCGGGACCTGGTCGGCGCCCTGCACGCCCTGGTCCGGGCCGAGGCGACGGCCGAGGCGTACGCCGCCGGCATCGAGGCGGCCGACCTCGAACAGGCGGTCTGGCTGCGCCTGCTGGAGCGCCGGGACGCCGGGGCATCGGCCCTCGCCGACCCCGCCCGCCGGGTCCGCGCCGCGGTACGGGCGGAGGCGCGCACCGCCCGCCGCAGGGTCCGCAACGAGCGCGCCTACGCGTCGGGCGAGTCCCCCGCGGACTGGGCCGGATGCCCCGAGCGGATCGCGGTGGGCGCGGACGAACGCCGGGCCGTGCGCCGCGCGGTGGGACGACTGCCGGGACGCTGCCGCCGGTTACTCGAGGCGATGCTCGCCCCCCACGATCCGACCTACCGGGAAATCGCAGGGGAGTTGGGTATGTCACAGGGCAGTTTGGGTCCTATGCGTTCCCGATGCCTTGGATGTCTGCGCAGAATGCTCGCGGCGGAGGTTGTAGCTCCTGAACCGCGGGGAATGGAGCGGTAGACAACCGGTGGAGCAGGTGAGCGGGAGGCATGCACACATGGGCATGAGTGTGACCATCTCGGCGGCGACGGCGCAGGACGTCGAGCAGATCTTCAGACTCCAGTACCTCTGCTTCCAGAGCGAGGCGGAGCTGTACGGCAACTACCGGATCGATCCCCTCGTCCAGACGCTCGACTCGGTGCGCGAGGAAGTCGCCACGGATCTCGTGTACGTGGCCCGGCTCGGGCAGGAAGTCGTCGGCTCCGTACGCGGTTTCACCGACGACGACGGCGTCGGCCGGATCGGCAAGCTCTGCGTCCACCCCAGGCTGCGCAACCACGGGCTCGGCACACGGCTCCTGGCCGCCGCCGAGTCGGGCCTCGCGGACGGACGTTCGGCAACCCGCTTCAGGCTGCACACGGGCGAGCGCAGTGAGCGCAATCTGAGGCTCTACCGCAAGGCGGGGTACTCCCGGGTGGGCGGCACGACCGGAGGGGACGGCGTGCGGCTGGTCCTGCTGGAGAAGGACGCGGACGCGCCCGACTTCGTGGCCAGTGCCTGAACACCGCCTGTGACGGAGGGCGTCAGGCGCGACGTGCCCGGCGCAGCCAGAGCATCCCGGTGACCGGCAGGATCACCGGGATGAACAGGTAGCCCATGCCGAACCCGGACCACACGGTGCTGTCCGGGAAGGCGGACGGCTCCACCTGCGTCCACGTGCCGACGATCAGGACGCCCGCGAGCTCGGCGGCGCAGCACATCAGCGCCGCCCTGCGCGCCTTCTCGCCGCCGCGCACCAGCGAGTACGTGATGAAGCCGTACACGACCGCGGCGACGGCCGACAGGGTGTAGGCGAGCGGCGCCTTCCCGAAGTCCAGGATCATCTCGACGATCGAGCGGGACGCGGCGGCCACGGTGAACACCCCGTAGAACCAGACCAGTACCCGGCCCGGCCCGGTGCCGAGCTCGAACTGCTGCTTCTGCCGGGGGGCAGGGGCCGCGGGCGTCTCCGTGCGGTCGGTGTCGCTCATGCTCAGTTTCCCCAGATGTCGTAGAGCCGCACTTCGAGGACGGCGAGCACGACCGCGCCCGCCGCCACCGTCACCGAACCCCACCGCGTCCGCTCCGTCAGCGACAGGAAACCCGCCGCGGGCACGGCGGCCGCGGCGCCGATCAGATAGGCGATGAAGATCGTCATGCCCTGGTCGGGCCGCTCACCGCGCGCCAGTTGCACGATCCCCACGGCCAGCTGCGCCAGAGCCAGCACGGAGACGACGGCCATGCCGATGAAGTGCCAGTCCTTCGTGGGCTGGTCCCGGTAGGCGGCGTGTCCGCACCAGGCGGCGAGGGCGAGCGCGGTCACGGAGACCGCGACCGTCAGGGCATCGAGCATGGAGCGAGGGTATTACGGACGGCACGGGCCCCCGCGTGCGGGCCGACCGGAGTGCGGTCCCCGTGTACGTACCGTGGCCTTTGCCACAGCGCCGGCGCAGCCCGCCCCTTCCCCAGCCGGCCGGGCCCACGCCGATGATCTGGCGTTTATGCAGGTCACAGCGGTGCGCCCGGAAATCCGGAGGGCGGGAGCGGCGCGTCCACGGCTGTCCGGGATGCGGACGGCGCGTCCGGACCGAAAATTACGTCTGTTTTACTTGGGACATGACCACGACGAGCTACCGCATCCCTGCGACCGAGGCGATCACGACGCCCGGTGCTCGTTGTATGTGTCGAATGCGCGCCTTCTGAGGGCCCCCGCCTGAGCCTCGCGCCCCGAAGCGAGACCGAGCCCGCGCCGTCCGCGCCCTGCGGATCGAGCCTGCTCCCGCATGTCTCCGAGCCCGCCCGGGGCCGGACCGTGCCGAGACTCCCACCGGTCGACCACTGAGAACAGTCTCATCAGACGAATGCCCCGTGCCCGGCGGACACCGCGCCGTGCACTCGACAGCGACGGAAACCCTGTGATCACCACTTCGGGCCTCACGAAGGTCTACCAGTCACGCGGCCGTGACGTCACCGCCCTGGACGGCGTGGACCTGCACGTCCGCGAGGGCGAGGTCCACGGCGTCATCGGACAGAGCGGCGCCGGCAAGTCCTCCCTCATCCGCTGCGTCAACCTCCTCGAACGCCCCACCTCGGGCACCGTGACCGTCGACGGCCAGGACCTCACCGCCCTGGCGGGCCGCGGCCGCCGGGCAGGCAAGGAACTCCGCCGGGCCCGCAGCCGCATCGGCATGGTCTTCCAGCACTTCAACCTGCTGGACTCACGCACCGTCCGCGACAACGTCGAGCTCCCCCTGGAAATCCTCGGCATCGACGGGAAGGCGCGCACCCGCAAGGCGCTGGAACTCCTCGACCGCGTCGGCCTCGCCGACAAGGCGAAGGCCTACCCCGGTCAGCTCTCCGGCGGGCAGAAGCAGCGCGTCGGCATCGCCCGCGCGCTGGCCGGTGACCCGAAGGTGCTCCTCTCCGACGAGGCCACGTCGGCGCTCGACCCCGAGACGACCCGTTCGATCCTGCAGCTCCTGCGCGACCTCAACCAGGAACTCGGTCTCACCGTCCTGCTCATCACACACGAGATGGACGTCGTCAAGACGGTCTGCGACTCGGCGGCCCTGATGAAGAAGGGCCGCATCGTCGAGTCGGGCACGGTCGGCGACCTGCTGGCCACCCCCGGCTCCGAGCTGGCCCACGAGCTGTTCCCCGTGGGCGGCTCCGCCTCCGGTCCCGAGCAGACGGTCGTCGACGTCACCTTCCACGGGGAGTCGGCGGCCCGGCCGGTGATCTCGCAGCTCTCCCGCACCTACAACATCGACATCTCGATCCTGGGCGCGGCGATGGACACCGTCGGGGGCAAGCAGATCGGCCGCATGCGCATCGAACTGCCCGGCCGTTTCGAGGAGAACGTCGTACCGATCGGCTTCCTGCGCGAGCAGGGCCTCCAGGCCGAGGTCGTGCACGGCGACTCCGCCGGCACTGCCGACCGCACCCCCGCAGATCTCACCAAGGAGGTGGCGAAGTGACCTGGTCCGAAATGCAGCCACTGCTCTCGCAGGGAACCGTCGACACGCTCTACATGGTGTTCTGGTCGACCCTCGTCACCGCGCTCGGCGGGCTGCCGCTCGGCATCCTGCTCGTCCTCACCGACAAGGGCGGACTGCTGCAGAACACCGTGGTGAACAAGGTCACCGGCGTGATCGTGAACATCGGCCGCTCGCTGCCCTTCATCATCCTGCTGATCGCCCTGATCCCGTTCACCACCTGGGTCGTCGGCACCTTCATCGGGCCGTCCGCGATGATCGTGCCGCTCGCCATCGGCGCCATCCCCTTCTTCGCGCGGCTCGTCGAGACCGCGGTGCGCGAGGTCGACCACGGACTCGTCGAAGCCGTCCAGTCCATGGGCGGATCCATCCCGACCATCGTCCGCAAGGTCCTGCTGCCCCAGGCGCTGCCGTCGATCGTCTCCGGTGTCACCACGACCGTGATCGTCCTCGTCGGCTACTCCGCGATGGCCGGCGCGGTCGGCGGCGAAGGACTCGGCTCCAAGGCCGTCACCTACGGATTCCAGCGCTTCGACAACCAGTTCATGCTCATCACCGTCGCGCTGCTGATCGTCATCGTGACCGCGGTCCAGCTGATCGGCGACGGAGCCGTACGCCTGCTGGCACGCCGGGGACGCACCACCTCCTGACCCCTGATCCTCCCCCCACCCGAGAAGCCCCGAACTCCTTGTCCGGGCGCACCACCATCACCACCGGAAAGAGGCACTCTTCGTGCGCAAGAACATCAAGCTCTCCGCCGCCGCTGCCGTCACCGCCGCCCTGGCCCTCGGGCTCAGCGCCTGCGGTACGGACTCCGACCCGTCCGCCAAGGGCGCGACGGGTGCCGACGCGGACACCTCCAAGGCCCTCGTCGTCGCCGCGTCCCCGACGCCGCACGCCGACATCCTGAACTTCGTCAAGAAGAACCTGGCGCAGAAGGCCGGCCTCAAGCTGGAGGTCAAGGAGTTCACGGACTACGTCCTGCCGAACACCGCCACCGAGAACGGCCAGGTCGACGCCAACTTCTTCCAGCACAAGCCCTACCTCGACGACTTCAACAAGAAGAACGGGACCCACATCGTCCCGGTCGTCGACGTGCACCTCGAACCCCTCGGCCTCTACTCCAAGAAGGTCAAGGCACTCAAGGACATCAAGCCCGGCCAGACCGTCGCCGTCCCCAACGACACCACCAACGAGGGCCGCGCGCTCCAGCTCCTCGCCGAGAACGGACTGATCACCGTCAAGGACGGCGTCGGTACGAACGCGAAGCTCAGTGACATCACGGACAAGAAGGGCCTGGAGTTCAAGGAGCTCGAGGCAGCGACCGTGCCGCGCGCCCTCGGCGACGTCGACGCCGCCGTCATCAACGGCAACTACGCGATCGAGGCCGGCCTCCAGCCGGGCAAGGACTCCCTGGTGCTGGAGAAGGCCGAGGGCAACCCGTACGCCAACCTCCTCGCCGTCAAGAAGGGCAACGAGAAGGACCCCCGGGTCGAGAAGCTCGCCAAGCTCCTGAACTCCGACGAGGTCAAGAAGTTCATCGAGGACACCTACAAGGGGTCGATCATCCCCGCCTTCGGTGCCCCCGCCAAGTCCTGACCCCAGGGCGCCACTTGCACGGCGAGCCCCGCACACCCCCACACGGTGTGCGGGGCTCCGCCGTGCGGACCCGCCCATGCGCGCCGCCCGCCCGATGCTGCATGCTGTGTCTTCACACGGTCTTCGGCATGGAGCTGCGCATGACTCTCACCTTCCCGTCCATCTCCATCAGCACGGACCGGTTGGTGCTGCGCCCCTTCGACATGGCGGACGTACCCGCCTACATCGAGATGATGAACGACGAACTGGTCGTCGCCTGGACCGAGGCACCGCACCCCTACACCCGGACCGACGCCGAGCGCTGGGTGCGCAGGATCGCCCCCGCCGAGCGTTCCCAGGGGCACGGCATCGTCTTCGCCGTCACCGAGTTCCTCACGCAGCGCCTGGTCGGATCGGTCCGCCTCCTCAACACGGACCGCCGCACCCTCGCCGCCGAGGTCCGCTACATCACCGCCCCCTGGGCCCGCGGTGAGGGGTACGCCACGGAATCCGTGCTGGCCGTCGCCGAATGGCTCTTCCGGGACCAGGGGTTCGAGCGCATCGAACTGCGCACCCCGGCCGGGAACACCGCCTCCCAGCAGGTCGCCCAGAAACTGGGCTGCATCAGCGAGGGCGTCCTGCGCAACGCCCGCATAGCCAGGACCGCGACCGAGGACGGCGGCTGGACCGACATCAGGACCGACCTCATCGTCTGGGGTCTCCTGCCGGAGGACCTGGAGGGCGTCGCCGAGCAACTGGCGGAGGCGGGCGGATACGGCGCGTACCAGGACTGGAACTGATCCGGACACCGGGCCCGGGGAGCCCCCCGAGGGGCGCTGGTACGGACCGGATACGCTCCCCCTTGCTCCGCGACATCCCGCGGACGGCTCCCGCCTGCGACACCCCAGGAGACTGACGACGATGGCCGACCGCGTCACGGTGATCGGCTGGGACGGCTCGCCCCTGTCCAGAGCGGCCACGGCCGCCCTCTCGGCCGCCACGCTCGTCGCCGGCGCCGCCCATCACCTCGCGCTCCCCGAGGTCCCCGGCCCGGCAGAACGCATCCGCCTCGGCAGCGTCGACCTGGCCGCCCGCAGGATCGCCGGTCACCGGGGCAGCGCCGTCGTGCTCGCCGACGGCGACCCGGGCTTCTTCGGCGTGGTGCGCACGCTCCGCAAGCCGGAACACGGCCTGGAGGTCGAGGTCGTCCCCGCGGTCTCCTCCGTCGCCACCGCCTTCGCCCGCGCCGGCATGCCGTGGGACGACGCGCAGGTCGTCGTCGCGCACCCGCGCACGCTGCGCCGCGCGGTCAACGTCATCCGCGCCCACCACAAGGTCGCCGTGCTCACGTCCCCGGGCGCGGGCCCGGCCGAGCTGGCCCTCCTCCTCGACGGCGTGCACCGCACCTTCGTCATCTGCGAGGAGCTCGGCACCGCGCGGGAGCGCGTCACCGTACTCACCTCGGACAAGACCGCCGACCACACGTGGCGCGACCCGAACGTCGTCATCGTCGTCGGCGGCGGACCGGAGGCCACCGCCAACGGCGCCTGGATCGCGGGGCGGCGCCCCGCCCAGCGCGAGGACGTCAGGGGCTGGGCACTGCCCGGCGCCGCCTACGGCGGTGCGGGGGACGGCGGCGAAGGGGAGTCCCCGGGCCTGCGCGCCGCCCAGCTCGCGCGCCTCGGACCGCGCACCGGCGACCTGGTCTGGGACATCGGCTCGGGCGGCGGCGCGCTGGCCGTCGAGGCGGCCCGCTTCGGCGCCGCCGTGCTCGCCGTCGACAGCGACCCCGACGCCTGCGCGCGCACGGCGGCCGCGGCCCGCACCTTCCAGGTCGCCGTCCAGGTCGTCCGCGGCTCGGCCCCGCACGTCCTGGAGAGCCTGCCCGAGCCCGACGTCGTACGGATAGGCGGCGGGGGCGTGCCGGTGGCCATCGCGGTCGCCGACCGGCGGCCGGAACGTATCGTCACCCACGCCTCGAACCGGGACGAGGCGGAAGCCCTGGGGGCGGCACTCGCGGAGAACGGTTACACGGTCGAGTGCGCGCTCATCCAGTCCGTCGAACTGGACACCTCCGCCTGGACGGAGCGCGAACGGTCCGTCGTGTTCCTGCTCGCGGCGGTGCGCTCCGACCTCGCCCCCTGAACGTTCGCGGCGGTACGCGGGGTAGGCTGACCGATTGTTGTACCGCGCCCGGGTGTTCGATCATTCGTTCGTCAATGTCCGGAAAAGTGGACCGTATTGGTCCGCGATGTGGTACAGCGCAACCGGGGGACGCGCAACGTGGCGCAGTCCACAGCGAGCCGAGGCGGAACCGTCCGTCGCGGCGGTGATCGCCCGCGAGAATGTAGCTCCGCGCGCGTTTCGTGCCGCGCGGCGAGCCCGCTCGTTCTTGTTGACGAGCGCCGGCGTGCCGTGGTTCGGCCATCCCGGGCGAAGGGCGAAGGAGCACTCACGATGGGCGAGGGGTACGCATGACTGACACCGGCCAGATCCCGGGCGAGGGACTGCCGGAGAACGCAGGCATGGTGGAGCAGCCGGGCGTACCCGCCCCGGACGCCTACACCTACCTCGAACCCTCCGAGCACGCCCCCGAGGACGACGACCTCCTCCTGATGCCCGCGGCGCAGGGCGCGTGGAGCGACGCGCCGGCCACCGGACAGTACGAGAACGTCCTGCCGCACCAGGTCCCGGCGCAGGGCGGTCCGGCGAACGGCACGCACCCGTCCGGCGCCGCCGAGGTCAACGGCGTACGCATCCCGGCGCACCAGCCGGTCCAGGTCCCGGTCGCCGCCTCCCCGGTCCGGCGTCCGCTGCACCGCGGCCCGTCGTCCACCGAAGCACCCTCCTACGGGGGCGCCACCGGAGTGGTCCGCTCGCTCGCGGACCGCGGACCGGCCGGTGCCCCGCAGACCGCTGCGCCGGTACGCCCCGCCGGTCCGCCCACGGCGGGTCCCGAGTACTTCGACGTCCCCGCGGACGACGCGGCTCAGCTGCCCGGCCCGCAGATGGGGGAGATCCCGCCGCAGGGCGCTCCCGCGTGGGGTGCGCCGGAGCCGGCCGCGGCCCCCGAGGCCGTGCCCGGGCCGGCCACGGCCCCCGCCGGGTCCCCGGCCCCCGATGCTCCGGCGGCATCCGAGGCCGTCCTGGCGGAACCGGTCGCCCCCGTCCCGTCCGCGCCCTCCGCCGATGCGGCTCCCGTCACCGTGGCCGCGGTCACCGCGCAGCCCGCCGAGCCGGCGCAGCCCGTCGAGTCCACGCAGACCGCCGAACCGGCGCTTTCCGCCCTGCCGGAGGAGACGCCCGGCCAGGACGTCACGGCCGTGGTCACGCCCCCCGAAGCCGTGGTGGAGGCCGGTCCCGCAGAAACGGTCGCCCCCGAGGCGGCCGTGGCTCCGGAGACCCCCGCCGAGGAGCTTCCGGCCGAGGCCCCCGCCGAGCTTCCGGCCGGGATTCCGGCCGCGGTCGCACAGGCCGCTCCGGCCGAGCCGATCGCCCCGGCCACCGCTCCGGCCGAGCCGATCGCCCCGGCCACCGCTCCGGCCGAGCCGATCGCCCCGGTCATCGTTCCTGCCGAGCCGGTCTCCCACCCCGTCCAGGTCGCCGCTCCGCCCGCTGCCGCGGCCGAGGCGCCCGGTGTGCCCGCCGAGCCCGAGCCCGTCGCCGAGCCGGAGCCCGTCGCCGCGCCGGAACCCGTTTCCGCTGAGGCACCGGTCGCGGTCGAGCCCGTACCGGTTCCCGAGGCCGCGGAGCCGGTCGCCGTCCAGGCACCCGAGGCCCCGGCCGCCGTGGAGCCCGAGCCGGCGCCGGGGGCCGAGCCCCGGACCGGCTTCCAGGACTTCACCGAGCCGGAGCCCGGCACCGGGCCCGAGATCATCGAGACCCCCGAGGTGCAGGACAACGTCAGCCCGGCCCCGGCCGAGGCCCCGGCGCCGGCCTACATGTCCGAGATCCCCCTCCTCGCCGATCTGCCCGCGCCGCCCGCGCCCTCCGAGGAGCCCGCGCCCTCCGAGGACCCCGTGGAGGCCGCGGCGCCCGCGGTCGCCGACGAACCCGTGACGGCCGAAGCGCCGGCAGTCGCCGAGGAGCCGGTGACGGCCGAGGCGGCCGGGGCGCCGGAAGGGACCGAGGCCCTCGAGCCCGCCGATGCGGCGCCCGCGAGCCCGCCCGCACCCGGCTACGACGACGCCGAACGCGAGGCCGTCCTGCGCGTGATGCGGGAACGGCGGGACATCCGCAACGGCTTCCGCGCGGACCCCATCCCGCACGAGGTCCTCCTCCGCGTCCTGGAGGCGGCGCACACCGCACCGAGCGTCGGCCACTCACAGCCCTGGGACTTCGTCGTCATCCGCTCGGCCGAGACGCGCCGTTCCATGCACGAACTGGCGCAGCGCCAGCGGGAGGCCTACGCCAAGTCGCTCCCCAAGGCCCGGGCCAAGCAGTTCAAGGAACTGAAGATCGAGGCGATCCTCGACACGCCCGTGAACATCGTCGTCACCGCGGACCCCACCCGGGGCGGCCGGCACACCCTCGGCCGGCACACCCAGCCGCAGATGGCGCCGTACTCGTCCGCGCTCGCCGTGGAGAACCTGTGGCTCGCCGCCCGCGCCGAGGGCCTCGGCGTGGGCTGGGTCAGCTTCTTCGACGAGCGTGAGATGGTCCGCGCCCTCGGCCTGCCCGAGCACCTCGAAGTCGTCGCGTACCTCTGTGTCGGTTACGTCGACGAGTTCCCCGAGGAGCCCGAACTGATGCAGGCGGGCTGGTCCAAGCGCCGCCCGCTGTCCTGGGTCGTCCACGAGGAGACGTACGGCCGCCGCGCCCTCCCCGGCGAGGAGCCGCACGACCTGCTCCAGGACACCATCGCCGGGATCCGACCGCTCGACGCCAAGGCCCTCGGCGAGGCGTGGGAGCGCCAGAAGCGGATGACGAAGCCCGCCGGTGCGCTCGGCATGCTGGAGATCATCTCCGCCCAGCTCTCCGGGCTCTCCCGGATGTGCCCGCCGCCCATCCCCGAACCGGCCGCCGTCGCGATCTTCGCCGGAGACCACGGGGTGCACGCCCAGGGCGTCACGGCATGGCCCCAGGAGGTCACCGGCCAGATGGTCGCCAACTTCCTGGGCGGCGGGGCGGTCTGCAACGCCTTCGCCGCGCAGGTGGGCGCCGAGGTCTGCGTCGTCGACGTCGGCGTCGCGACGGAACTCCCCGCGACGCCCGGTCTGCTGCCCCGGAAGGTGCGTGCCGGGACGGCCGACTTCACCACCGGGCCCGCGCTCACCCGCGAAGAGGTGCTCGCCGCGATCGAGGTGGGCATCGAGACCGCCCGCGACCTGGTGGCGGCCGGCAACAAGGGCCTCCTCACCGGTGAGATGGGCATCGCCAACACCACCGCCTCGGCGGCGCTGATCTGCGTCTACACGGGCATGGACCCGGCCGAGGTGACCGGCCGGGGCACCGGGATCAACGACGAGATGCACGCCCGCAAGGTCGACGTCGTACGCAGGGGCCTGGAACTGCACCAGCCCGATCCCGCCGACCCCATCGGCGTGCTCGCCGCGATCGGCGGTCTGGAGCACGCCGCGATGGTGGGCTTCCTGCTGGGCGGCGCCTCCCTCCGTACGCCGGTGATCCTCGACGGCGTGAGCGCCGGCGCCGCCGCCCTGGTCGCCCGGGCGATCGCCCCCGAGGCGCTCGCGGCGTGCATCGCGGGCCACCGCAGTGCGGAGCCGGGGCACGTCGCCGCACTCAACAAGCTGGGCCTGCGCCCGCTGGTCGACCTGGACCTGCGCCTCGGCGAGGGCACCGGCGCCCTGCTCGCGCTGCCCATCGTGCAGAGCGCCGCGCGCGCGATGCACGAGGTGGCCACGTTCGACTCCGCGGGCGTCACCGAGAAGTAGGCGTCCCCGTGCCCGGGCGTGGCCGACCGGCCCGCCCGGGCACGCCCGCGCTCCCGCCCGCCCGGCCCTCTGTGCCCGACGGCACCGGCCCCGCGCCGACGCGTGGAGCGAGAGCCGGGAACCCCTCCCGGGTCCCGGGCACGCACTGCGCGGCGGGATCCGGCCGCCTTCCCGCGAAGAGGCCCCCGCGCCGCGGGCCACCGCCGCCGCCCGGGGTCCCGCCGTCACCACCCCGTATCGTGGTCCCACGCGCCACCACCCACTCAGCCCACGTCACAGCCGCTCCACCGCCGCAGCGGCCCGCAGCACACCGCATCTGCACGAGGAGCCCGCACGACCATGGCCGAGCATGACGATCACCCTGCCTACCCCGTCGGTCTGCGCCTGAACGGGCGCCGTGTCGTCGTCGTCGGCGGCGGCCAGGTCGCGCAACGCCGGCTTCCCGCGCTCATCGCCGCCGGAGCCGACGTCACCCTGGTCTCCCCGTCCGCGACCGCCTCCGTCGAGGCGATGGCCGACGCGGGCGAGATCCGCTGGGAGCGCCGCAGGTATCAGGACGGCGACCTCACCGACACCTGGTACGCCCTCGTCGCGTCCTCCGACGCCGTCGCCAACGACGCCGCGTCCGCCGAGGCCGAGCGCACCCGCACCTGGTGCGTGCGGAGCGACGACGCGGAGGCCGCCACCGCCTGGACGCCCGCCACCGGCCGCAGCGAGGGCATCACGGTCGCCGTCCTCACCACCACCTCGGAAGGCCGCGACCCCCGGCACTCCGCCGCGGTCCGCGACGCGATCGTCGAGGGCCTGCGCGACGGAACGCTCGCCGCGCCCCACCACCGCACCCGCGCCCCCGGTGTCGCGCTCGTCGGCGGCGGGCCGGGCGACCCCGACCTGATCACGGTCCGTGGCCGCCGTCTCCTCGCCGAGGCCGACGTGGTCATCGCCGACCGGCTCGGCCCCCGTGACCTCCTCGACGAACTCCCGCCGCACGTCGAGGTCATCGACGCCGCGAAGATCCCCTACGGCCGCTTCATGGCGCAGGAGGCGATCAACCAGGCACTGATAGACCACGCCAAGGCCGGGAAGTCCGTCGTCCGCCTCAAGGGCGGCGACCCGTTCGTCTTCGGACGGGGCATGGAGGAGGCCCAGGCGCTGGCCGCCGAGGGCATCGCCTGCACCGTCGTCCCCGGGATCTCCAGCTCGATCTCCGTGCCGGGCGCGGCCGGTATCCCCGTGACCCACCGCGGCGTGGCGCACGAGTTCACCGTGGTCAGCGGGCACGTGGCGCCGGAGGACCCCCGCTCCCTCGTGGACTGGCAGGCCCTCGCACAGCTGCGGGGCACCCTGGTCCTCCTGATGGCCGTCGACAAGATCGGCGCCATCGCCCGCGCCCTCATCGCCCACGGCAAGTCCCCCGACACCCCGGTGGCCCTGGTGCAGGAAGGCACCACCGCGGCGCAGCGCAGGGTCGACGCCACCCTCGCGACGGTCGGCGAGAGGGCCGTCGCCGAGGAGGTACGTCCCCCCGCCGTCATCGTCATCGGTGACGTCGTCGCCGTCGCCACGGAACCGTCCGGGGCGCTCGACGGCTGACCCGGCCGTTCCCGGACCGGCGGCCGACCCCGCGGCTTCCGGCCCGACGGCCCACCGGCCGTTCCCGACCCGACCCGAAGGCCGTTCCCGACGCGGCCCACCGGCCGTTCCCGACCCGAAGGCCGATCCGGCCCGACGGCCGCACTCCACCCACCCGACAAGGCAGTTGCACCCCGTGGCAGAACTCATCACCGTCGACGACCCGGACGACCCGCGTCTCGGCGACTACACCGGCCTGACCGACGTCGAACTCCGGCGCCGTCGGGAACCCGCCGAGGGCCTCTTCATCGCCGAGGGCGAGAAGGTGATCCGGCGCGCCGCGAACGCCGGGTACGAGATGCGGTCCATGATGCTCTCCGCCAAGTGGACCGATGTCATGCGCGACGTGATCGACGAGGCGACGGCACCGGTCTACGCCGTCACACCCGAGCTCGCCGAGCGCGTCACCGGCTACCACGTGCACCGTGGGGCCCTCGCGTCCATGCGGCGCAGGCCGCTGCCCGACGCCGCGACCCTCCTGGCCCCGGCGGAGGGCGACGTGCGGAGGGTCGCCGTGTTCGAGGACATCGTCGACCACGCCAACCTCGGGGCCGCGTTCCGCAACGCCGCGGCGCTCGGCGTGGACGCCGTCCTGCTGACCCCGCGCTGCGCCGACCCGCTCTACCGGCGTGCGGTGAAGGTCTCCATGGGATCCGTCTTCCACGTCCCGTGGACCCGTCTGACCTCGTGGCCCGACGACATCGGGCTGCTGCGCGACGCCGGCTTCACCACGGCCGCCCTGTGCCTCAGTGACCGGTCGATCACCCTGGACGAACTCGTCGCACAACGGCACGAGAGGCTGGCGCTCGTCTTCGGGACGGAGGGCGACGGCCTCACGCCCCGGGCCCTCGCGGCGGCCGACGCCCACGTACGCATTCCGATGGACGCCGGAGTCGACTCGCTCAACGTCGCCGCGGCCTCCGCGGTCGCCTTCTACGCGACCCGGATCGCTCCGTCCTGACCGGGTGAGGGCCCGCCCGTCCGCACGGACGGCGCGGCGGCCCCGTCGTACGTGTGCGACAGCGGGGCCTCCAGCCCCCGGGCGGGCCCCTGGCAGCCCTGCGCCGCAGCGATCCCCAAGGCCACGAGCAGGGTGACCACGACGAAGACGACCAGGCGCTGACGCAGCAGGCGGGGGTTGGCCGGACGCCGCTTCCCGCTCTTGCCGGCCGAGGTCGTCCGGACCCCGGGCCGGGTGCCCGGCCTGCCGTTCGTGGGCTTCTGCCCCTGCGGGTGCTGCCCGGAACGCGCGGCCCCCCGGGCGGCCCGAGAGGGCGAGCCGTCCGTGCGGGGAGCCCCGGAACGCGACGACGTGGGACGCCGGCCCTGGGAACGGGGTGCGGGCGCTCCGCCACCCCCGGCACGCCGGGTCGCCTGCTCGGTGTACGAACCGCCCTCGAGCCGCCCCGTCGGGCGGTCGAGTTCCTGCTCGCTCCGCTGCGCGGGCGGGCGGCGCTCCTGCAGTCCCTGCGCCTCGCGCGCCGCGATCTCCTTGAGCCGCATGGACAGCTGCAGGGTGCTCGGCCGCTCCTCCGGGTCCTTCGCCAGGCAGGCGCGTACGAGCGGGGCGAGCGCGTCGTGCACGTCGAGCAGATGGGGCTCCTCGTGCACCACGCGGTACAGCATCACCTCGGAACTGCCGTGCCCGAAGGGGGAGTCGGCCATGGCCGCGTACGCGAGCGTCGCACCGAGGGAGAAGACGTCCGTCGCGGGTGTCACCGCCGCGCCGCGTACCTGTTCGGGTGCCAGGAATCCCGGCGAGCCGACCGCCGTACCGACATGGGTCAGCGTGCTGGCGCCCGTCGACCAGGCGATGCCGAAGTCGATGATGCGGGGGCCCTTGGGGGAGAGCAGGATGTTCGACGGCTTCAGGTCCCGGTGGACGACACCGGCCTCGTGGACCGCGACCAGCCCTTCCGAGAGCGCGGCGCCGATCGCGGCCACCTCGGCCGCCGGGAGCGGACCCTCCTCGGCGACCTTGTCGTGCAGTGAGGGGCCGGGGACGTACTGCGTCGCGAACCAGGGGCGGTCGGCCTCCAGGTCGGCGGCCACCAGCCGGGCCGTGCAGCCCCCGCGGATCCGCCGGGCGGCGGACACCTCGCGCGCGAAACGCGAACGGAACTCCTGATCCTCCGCCAGGTCCGGCCTGATCACCTTGAGCGCCACCCGCTGGCCCCGGCGGTCCGAGCCCAGGTAGACGACGCCCATACCGCCCGCGCCGAGCCGTCGGTGCAGCCTGAACGAGCCGACGACACGCGGGTCCTCGCGCCGGAGCCGCATCATCGCCATCGTCTGCCCATCCCCGCTGCCTGGTCCGCCTGACGAGGCACAGCTTACGTACCCCCGGCGCGGGGCGCTCAGAGGCCGCGCCCTCGCCGTCCCATCGATTGTCAGTGCCCGGTGGGAGAATTGAGCAGTGGTCAGGGAGCCGGGGATCCAGGCTCTGTGGCCCGTGCGAGATCTCAAAGGACCGTCGCAGAAGGGGGATTGGATCAATGAAGGGCGATCGTGTGGAAATAGTCGTGGACGCGGGTGACACGACCAGGACGTACGAAGTGGTGGCCTCCAGGGCAGGCCGCCGGGTGGAGACAGCGGTCCGCCGGGGTGTGGTGGAAGTGAGTGAAGTCACCCGAAGTGGATCAGTTGTCCGTACCGCCCGCTTCATGGCGACCCGGGTGCTTGCCCTGGTCGAACAGCCGGTCCCCAGGGAGGACGCCTCCGAGCGCCCTCTCCGGGAAGGCCCCGAGGCATAGAGCTCCCCCGCCGGCCGGAGCCGGGCCGGACACCCGCAGCCCTCGCCCCGGGTGCCCGGGCCCGGCCGGGGCCCCTAGGTGGATAACGCCGCGACTCAGGGCCGATCTCCACCCAGGGGAGTACGAGCGGGGTGGCCGGCTCATCCTCCGGGAGGCCCGTCATTCGGTACGCGGGCATGACGCCGGGCCGGCCCCCCGTCCCTAGTGTTGAACTCATGCGGCGGGCGCGGAACTCGTCCCCCGAGGCCGTACCGCCCGCCGCACCGACAGGCCAGGAGAGGAACCATGGCGGACACGGCTGCGCGGTCCATGAACCGCACGCGGGAACGCAGGGCATACGCCTCGTTCGGCGCGCGCCCGTCCGGGACGCGTCACCCACTGGTGGCGACGGCCATGGTCCTTCCTCTGGCGGCCCTGCTCGTGGTCGTCTTCGGCGGCTGGGACGCGGTGGTCACACAGGCGTCGTCCGTGGGCGTGATGCTGGGGCGCTGAGCGGCGCCCCGGGTCCGGAAGAGCGGTCCGGACCGGGACATCCGGCCAACAGCCCCGTGGGGACGGGGGTGCGGCGGACGACAGCGTTTGTCCGGCCAGCTGGGGAGCTGGCCGGACATCGCGCTGTCCGGGCCCTTTCGCCGTCGCTGTCCGGGCCCCTTGACCGCCGCCGTGTCCGTGCCTCTTCGCCGCCGCGTACGATCGGCGCCGGGCCCGGCCGCCGGGCCGGGCCGGGCCGACCAGCGCCGTGGAGCCGAGCCGATGACCACCGACCCCGTCGTGCACGCCCTGGGCGACCTCGCACACGGCAGTGCGCACGCGGCCGCCGGCCCCTGTGCATGCGCTCCGCCCGAGGTGCTCGCCGACCGCCCGGACGGGACGGTGGTCCGCAGCGGACCCGTCGTCGCCAAGGCCCACGCCCCCGACACGGAGACGGCAGCACTCGCGGCCCGCCTGGCTCTGGCCGCCCGCCCCGGGCTGTCCGGCACCCTGCTCCGGCCCCTCCCGGTTCCGGACGGGACGCCTCGCTCGGTCGCGGGCCGGGCCGTCAGCCTCTGGCCGTACGGCGAACCCGTCGACCCGGCGGATCCCGACGCGGCCCCCTGGGAGGAGGCCGCCGCCCTGCTGGCACGGCTGCACCGCACCCCGCCGCCGCACGCCCTTCCGCCGATGCGCGGTCCGGTCAAGGCCGCCCGGGCGGTCGCACGGATGCGTGGGGCCCGCACCGGGGACCCCGGCCTCGCCCCCGTCCTGGCGACCTGGCAGGGCCTGCCCCGCTGGGCACGCGGCGAGGGCCCCCCGCCCGAGCACCGCGACGGGTTCCTCTGCCACGGCGACCTGCACCTCGGCCAGCTCGTCCGCCATCCCGGCCGGCCCGGTGCGTGGCTGCTGATCGACATCGACGACACGGGTCTCGGCGACCCCGCCTGGGACCTCGCACGGCCCGCCGCCTGGTACGCGGCCGGACTGCTCGCGCCGGACGTGTGGCTGCGCTTCCTGGACGCGTACCGGGCCGCAGGGGGGCCCGCCGTACCGGCCGAGGGCGACCCGTGGCCCGCGCTGGACGTCGTGGCGCGGGCGCTCACCGTGCAGACGGCCGCACTCGCCCTCGCCAAGTCCGCGGCGGAGGAGCGCCGTCCGGACGAGGTGGAGCAGTTGATGATCGACGCATGTGTCCGCATCGCCTCCCTCCCACCCGAGTTGGCCGTCAGCCACGCGTCGTAGGGTGAAGCGATCGTCACCGGGCATGCATTCCGGTGACGTCGTCACGACTGAGGAGCCGACTCGATGATCCAGTGCCCCAAGTGTCATGCCCAGATGCACACGTACAACCGCAACGGTGTCCAGATCGAGCAGTGCAGCGGCTGCCGCGGGATATTCCTCGACTACGGCGAGCTGGAGTCCCTGACGCGCCTGGAGTCGCAGTGGACGCAGCAGGCCCCGCCGCAGCCGCCCGCCCCGCAGGCGTACCCCGCGGCGCCGGCTCCCGCCTGGGGTGCCCCGCACCAGGGCGGGCACGGGAACTACGGTCACCACCGTCAGAAGAGCTTCGGCCGGATGCTGTTCTCCTCCTGACCGTGCCGCCGTGCGGCCGTCTCCGCACGGGCGGGTCCGGGCCCGCGCCCGGACCCGCACCGCACCTGGGACCACGTCCCGACGGCCCGCACCGCGCTCACGGCCGCCGGTCGACGGCCCGCACCGCGCTCACGGCTGCCGGTCGACGGCCCGCACCGCGCTCACGGCCGCCGGTCGACGACCCGCGGCCGCCCCTCGGGCAGCGTCCCACCGGTCACGTCGCGCGCACGAGGCGGGACGTCCGGACCCGCCGTACACGTACGGGACAGAATGTCCCGACCCGCATCGCATGCGGCCGACGCACTTCCGTTCATGATCTAGTAATGGCCAGGGCTGATGCCTAAAGTGCGGATCCATGAACTTCCTCGACAGGTCCCGAACTGTCGCGCCCCCGGGGTGGAGCCGCTGGCTCGTACCACCCGCCGCGCTCGCCGTACATCTCTCCATCGGACAGGCCTACGCCTGGAGTGTGTTCAAGCCCCCGCTCGAATCCGCTCTCGGTCTCTCCGGCACGGCCAGCGCGCTCCCGTTCCAGCTGGGCATCGTGATGCTCGGCCTCTCGGCCGCCTTCGGCGGCACCCTCGTCGAACGCAACGGCCCGCGCTGGGCGATGTCCGTCTCGCTCGTCTGCTTCTCCACCGGCTTCCTCGTCGCCTCGCTCGGCGCGGCCACCGGACAGTACTGGCTCGTCGTCCTCGGCTACGGCTTCATCGGCGGCATCGGCCTCGGCATCGGGTACATATCCCCGGTCTCCACCCTCATCAAGTGGTTCCCCGACCGCCCCGGCATGGCGACCGGCATCGCCATCATGGGCTTCGGCGGCGGCGCCCTCATCGCCTCGCCCTGGTCCACCGGGATGCTGGAGAGCTTCGGCACCGACCGCTCCGGGATAGCCCAGGCCTTCCTCGTCCACGGGGTCGTCTACGCCGCCTTCATGGCCCTCGGCGTCCTCCTCGTACGGGTCCCGCCGGACGGCTGGCTGCCCGACGGCTGGGAGCCGAAGCAGGAGACCCGCAGGCTCGTCACCAACGCCCAGGTCTCCGCCCGCAACGCGCTGCGCACCCCGCAGTTCTGGTGCCTGTGGGTCGTCCTGTGCATGAACGTCACCGCGGGCATCGGCATCCTCGAGAAGGCCGTGCCGATGATCCAGGACTTCTTCGCGGGCACCTCCGCCCCGGTGACCGTCTCCGCCGCCGCCGGCTTCGTCGCCCTGCTGTCCCTGGCCAACATGGGAGGGCGTCTTCTGTGGTCCTCCACCTCGGACCTGATCGGCCGTAAGAACATGTACCGGGTCTACCTCGGCGTCGGCGCCCTCATGTACGTGGTGATCGCCCAGCTCGGCAACGACTCCAAGCCGCTCTTCATCTGCTGCGCCCTGGTGATCCTCTCCTTCTACGGAGGAGGCTTCGCGACCGCGCCGGCCTACCTCCGGGACCTCTTCGGCACCTACCAGGTCGGGGCCATCCACGGGCGGCTGCTGACCGCGTGGTCGACGGCCGGGGTCCTCGGGCCGCTCATCGTCAACCGGGTCGCCGACGCGGGGGAGCGGGCCGGCCACAGCGGCCCCAGCCTCTACACGACGTCCCTCACGATCATGATCGGACTGCTGGTCGTCGGATTCGTCGCCAACGAGCTCATCCGCCCGGTCCACGCACGTTTCCACGAGACCCCGGAGGAGAGCCCCCGTGTCCACCAGCAGTCATAAGCCCCTCATGGTGTTCGTCTGGCTCTGGGTCGCCGTCCCCTTCGGCTACGGGCTCTACGAGCTCGCCCGCAAGGCCACCCAGCTCTTCACCGGCTGACGGCCACCCCCGAGCATGACGAAAGCCCCGGTCGTCGAGACGACCGGGGCTTTCGGACGGTGCGCGATACTGGGATTGAACCAGTGACCTCTTCCGTGTCAGGGAAGCGCTCTCCCGCTGAGCTAATCGCGCAGGGTGACCCTGCGTGTACTGCGTGCGCGATACTGGGATTGAACCAGTGACCTCTTCCGTGTCAGGGAAGCGCTCTCCCGCTGAGCTAATCGCGCGGGGATCCTTGCGGACCGGTGGACGATACTGGGATTGAACCAGTGACCCCTTCCGTGTCAGGGAAGTGCTCTCCCGCTGAGCTAATCGTCCTTGGAGGTGGAGACGGGATTTGAACCCGTGTAGACGGCTTTGCAGGCCGTTGCCTCGCCTCTCGGCCACTCCACCAGGGGTGGGGGTTCGGGAAGATCCCCCACCTTCTGCGAGCGGACGACCAGGTTCGAACTGGCGACCTCAACCTTGGCAAGGTTGCGCTCTACCAACTGAGCTACGTCCGCTTGTCTTTCCCGGCCCGCTTGCGCGTCCCGGCGACGTGTTGAACTCTAGCGGATTCCCGGGCCAGTACAAAAACGCGTTTGCGCAGCGTGCTGAGCCCCCGCCGCCCCGCCGCAGGTCACCGCGTGCCGCCCTAGACTCGGTCGCGTGCACGAGCTCACCCCCCTGGCCCGCTTCGGCGGCCTTGTCGCCTCCGGTCTGCGGGATGTCACGAGCGACCCCGCGGCTCTCGAATCATCCGGTTTCTGGGCCGTATGTGCTGATTTCGAGGGCCGTCTCGTCTGCGCCCGCTTCGCCGATGTGCGGTCCGAGCAGGTCCCGCCGCCGGTGTCCGGAGCCTGGCGGGGCCCCGCCCCCGAGGACTGGGAGTCCTCACTCGACGAGCACGCCTACGTGGCCGGAGTACGTCGGATCCGTGAACACATCGCGGCCGGCGAGGTCTACCAGGCGAACCTCTGCCGGGTCCTCTCCGCGCCGCTGCCCGACCCGCGGGCGGACGTCGACGCCCTCACCGCCCTGCTCGCCCGGGGCAACCCGGCGCCGTACGCCGGGACGATCCGGCTGCCCGGTCACGGGGTGGAGATAGCCACCGCGTCGCCCGAGCTCTTCCTCTCCCGTGACGGCCGGACCGTCGCGTCCGGACCGATCAAGGGCACCGGGCGCACCGAGGAGGACCTCCTGGAGAAGGACCACGCGGAGAACGTGATGATCGTCGACCTGGTCCGCAACGACCTCGGCCGGGTCTGCGCGACGGGCAGCGTCGAGGTCCCGGACCTCTGCGTGGTCGAGAAGCACCCAGGGCTCGTCCACCTCGTCTCCACGGTGCGGGGGCGCCTGGCCGACGGTGCGGGCTGGCCGGAACTGCTCGGCGCGGCCTTCCCGCCCGGTTCCGTCACCGGCGCGCCCAAGTCCAGCGCGCTGCGGATCATCGAGGCCCTGGAGACGTCGCCCCGCGGCCCGTACTGCGGAGCCGTCGGCTGGGTGGACGCCGACCGCGGCACCGCCGGGCTCGCCGTCGGCATACGCACCTTCTGGATCGACCGCACCGGCCCGGAACCGCTGCTCCGCTTCGGCACCGGGGCGGGCATCACCTGGGGCTCGGACCCGCGGCGCGAGTGGGCCGAGACGGAACTCAAGGCATCACGGCTGCTCGCTGTAGCGTCGGGCGTCCACGAGGAGACAGGGAGGACCGCGTGATGAGGATCTGGGCCGACGGCGGACTGAAGGACGCCGAGGACGCCAGGCTGTCCGTGCTCGACCACGGACTGACCGTGGGGGACGGCATCTTCGAGACGGTCCGGGTGGCCGCGGGCCGGCCCTTCGCCCTCACCCGGCACCTCGACCGCCTGAGCCGCTCGGCCAGGGGCCTGGGGCTGGCCGAGCCCGACCACGAAGAGGTCCGCCGGGCGGTCGCCGCCGTCGTCGAGGGCAACCCGATGGAGCTCGGCCGGCTGAGGATCACGTACACCGGCGGGCTCTCCCCGCTCGGCTCCGACCGGGGGGACGCGGGCCCCACGCTGGTCGTCGCGATGGGGGAGACCGCCAGGCGCCCCGACAGCACCGCGGTGGTGACCGTCCCCTGGACGCGCAACGAGCGCGGCGCCGTGACCGGCCTGAAGACCACCTCGTACGCCGAGAACGTCGTCGCCCTCGCGCGCGCCCACGAGCACGGCGCGTCGGAGGCCCTCTTCCCCAACACGGTGGGGCGGCTCTGCGAGGGCACCGGCTCCAACGTCTTCGTCGTCCTCGACGGCCGCATCCACACGCCTCCTCTCGCCTCGGGCTGCCTGGCCGGGATCACCAGGGCCCTCGTCGTGGAGTGGGCGGGCGCCCGCGAGACGGACCTCCCCCTCGACGTGCTGGAGGAGGCCGACGAGATCTTCCTGACCTCCTCGCTGCGGGACATCCAGGCGGTGCACCGGATCGACGGGCGGGAGCTGCCGGGAGCCCCGGGACCGGTGACCTGCAAGGCGATGCGGATCTTCGACGAGCGCGCGGCGGACGACCTCGACCCCTGAGCGGACCCCGGGGACCCGTGCGGGCGGGCCGGACTCCCGGAACCGCTTGCGTAAACGGGGTGACGGACCGGCGTCCAGCGGATAGAACACCCTGATGACCACGACCCTCCGGCCCGCCGGGCCGATCGAGCAAGGCGCCGACGGCGCACGGGCACGCACCTACGACGTGTGTGACAACGGGCGGCCCGTCGGTGCCGTCGGCATCGCCACCGACCCGGAGTTCGGGACGTCGGCGGGCGTCATCCACGCACTGCGCATCGACGAGGCGGCCCGCAGGCGGGGCCGCGGCACCATCGCCGCGCTCGCCGCAGAGGAGGTCCTGCGCGGCTGGGGGTGCACCCGGGTCCGTCTGGTGGCCCCCGCCGGCAACGAGGCCGCCCGGGGCCTGGCTGCCGTGCTCGGCTACACCGAACGCAGCCGCAACATGCTCAAGTCCCTGCGGAGGACGGCCCCCGCACTGCCGGAGGGGCTCGCCGGGCGCCCGATGACGGAGTCCGAGTTCACCGAGTGGGCCTCGACCAGCATCGAGACCTACGCGCGGAGCTGGGTGGAGCGCGGCGTGACGGAGGAGCAGGCCCGGCACAAGTCGGAGTCCGACCACGCCCGGCTCCTGCCGGCCGGCCTCGCCACCCCGGACATGTACATCCACGTCCTCGTGCGGAACCGCGAGACCCTCGGCCACGTCTGGGTCTCCCGCCACCGGGAGACGGAGGGCGACGACATCGGTTACGTCTTCGACGTCGAGGTGCGCGAGGCCCACCGGGGGAGCGGTTACGGCAGGGCGCTGATGCACCTTGCGGAGGCCATCACCCTCGACGCGGGCCTCGGAAGTCTCGGCCTGCACGTCTTCGCCTCGAACACCCCCGCGCTGCGGCTGTACGAGTCCCTGGGATACGAGGCCACCCGTTACAACCTGGCCAAGGCGCTCTGACGGGCGCGGGCCCCCGCGTCAGCCCTGGCCGGCGAGCAGACGGTCGGCGATCTCCTCGATCCGCTCGCGCAGCCCCTCCTGGCTCTTCCCGCCGTCGAGCCGCTCGTCGCCGATCACGTAGGTCGGGGTTCCGGTGACGCCGATGGCCTTGCCCTCGGCCTGGTCGGCGTCGACGATCAGCAGGTGGCGCCCGTCGATCAGCGCGGTGTCGAACTCCTCCGCGTCCAGACCGAGTTCGTTCGCGACATCGAGCAGCAGGGGCTCCCCGCCGGTGGTGAGTCCGGCGGTCCTGGCGAGCACCGCCTCGACGTACGGCCACCCCTTGCCCTGGACGACGGCCTCCTCGGCTGCCTGAGCCGCCGCGTACGCGTGCTTGTGCTTCTCCAGCGGGAAGTGGCGCAGCCGGATCGCCATCCGGTCGCCGTAGCGTGCGCGCAGGGCGTGGATGTCGGTGAGGGCCCGGTGGCAGTCTGGGCACTCGAGCTCGCACCAGACGTCGAGGACGACGGGCGCTGCGGAGGGGGAATCGCTCATGCGGGCAGTCTCCCAGGCCGGGGCGGAGCTTCCCAATCGGGACCTGAGGAGGAGCGCGGCCCTGAGATGTCCCCGATACGGGGCGGCGGCGTGGCCCTGTCGCCCGTGGCCGGTGCAGGATGGAAGGGACGTTTCCCGAGGGCTGGAGGCCGCGATGCTTGCCGAAACCATCTGTTCCGCGGTGTCGGCGGCCGGTCTCGGCATCGCCGCGATCACGGCGTACCGGAAGAGGTTCCTCGCGGCCACGCGGATCGCCGCGTACTCCCTGGTGCCGGTGGGGCTGGTGCTGACGGGGGTCATCGACTGGCTGACGGACGTCGTCTTCAAGCCGGCCGTCTGGCTGGGCTTCGGTCTGCTCGCCCTGGCCTGGCTGCTCTTCATGCTCACGCGCGCCGTGGAGCGCCGGGGCGGCCGGACCCGCGAGGAGCGCAAGGCCGCGAAGGCGGCTCCGGGGGACGGGGCGGTCGCCCAGGCCGCCTCCTCGCGGCCGCTGACGTCCGGCGGAGCTACGGCGGCCGGGACGCGGGACGGCTCGAGGAAGAAGTCCGGGCAGGGGACCGGCGACGACTTCAGCGACATCGAGGCGATCCTGAAGAAGCACGGCCTCTGACAGGGGTGTGAGGCCCGGCCGAAGCACGTTCCGTCGGCATGGCGATGACATGAATCGATTCATGCGCACGCCGGTCGTCGGCCCGCGTTCCGCGCGTCGGTATATTCGGGTCGTGTCGCGATGCTCGTTGCCGTGGCGAGCGGATCTTGACGTCATCCTGTGATGCGGCTAGCGTCCCGGGACGATTTGAAACAATTCAATCCGATGATGTCATGGCTCTGCCGAGCGGCGGCTGTGCCGGACGTCCGTCGGGCGCCGGGAAACGGCACATCGGTCACCGGCGCCGCCGGGCGGCGGCGAAACGCATCAGTGGGGCAGGACAAGTGGGGCGTGTGGCAGGGATCAAGGACGTGGCCCGGCAGGCCGGAGTCTCGGTCGGCACGGTTTCCAACGTGATCAACCGCCCCGAGGCGGTGCTGCCCGACACCCGCGCCCGGGTGCTCGCGGCCATCGAGGAGCTGGGCTACGTACGCAGTGAGTCGGCCAGGCAGCTCAGGGCCGGCCGCAGCCGCATCATGGCGCTCCTGGTGCTGGACATGGGCAACCCGTTCTTCGTCGACATCGCCCGGGGTGCCGAGCGCGCGGCGCGGGACGCGGGCCTCGGTGTGATGGTGTGCAACAGCGGCCAGAGCGCGGAGGAGGAGGCCGAGTACCTCGGCCTCTTCGCCGAACAGCGGGTGTGCGGCGTCCTGGTCACCCCGGCCGACGCCACCGGCGGCAGTCTCGAAGCCTTCGCCCGCCACCGGATCCCCTACGTCCTGGTCGACCGGGTGGCCTCGTCGACCGACACCTGCGCCGTCTCCGTCGACGACGTGCGCGGAGGACTGCTGGCCGTCGGGCACCTCGTCTCGGCGGGTCACAGGTCCGTCGCCTACGTCAGCGGACCCGGCGACCTGCACCAGATCAGGGACCGCCGCGAGGGGGCCCTCGCCGCTCTCGCGGAAGCCGGGCTCGGCCCCGAGGCCCTGGTGGAGATCCAGTCCGACCGCCTCGACGTGGCGGCCGGGCGGGACGCCGGGGCCAGGCTGCTCGGACTCGTCCCGCGGCCGACCGCCGTGTTCTGCGCCAACGATCTGCTCGCACTCGGCGTCCTGCAGGCGCTGTACGCCGCCGGGGTGCGGGTGCCGCAGGACGTGGCCATCGTCGGATACGACGACATCGAGTTCGCCGCGGCCGCCGCCGTGCCGCTCACCTCGGTCAGGCAGCCCGCCGTGGTCATGGGAAGGATGGCTGCCGAACTCCTCCTGGAGGAGGCGGACGACGGTGACGGCAGTCACCGGCACCGCAGCGTGGTGCTCCAGCCCGAACTCGTGGTCCGCGCCTCCAGCGCCGCTCCGCGCTGACACCCGGGCGGCCGCCCGCCCGCGGAGCACCGGCGGAGCGGGGTGCGAGGCACGCGGGTGCGAATGCGTGACGGGATTTCGGACGGGCGAGCGAGGGCCGTTCATCCGGGAGTGGTCGAACTTCCCCTGAAAGATGCCCTGTTGACGTACGGAGTGCCGAGCTGCGTCATGATCACTGCGAGATGGTGGACACAGCCCGGGGCGAAGCCCCCGCACCCAGTGCCGAAGAGCCGCGTGGATGTCTCTTCGCGCTTTCCCAGCCGCCCCTGATGATCTTCCTGACGGTGGTCGGCGGCCTGTTGCTCATGGCCGCCCTGCACGACCTCTTACTGCTGTGAGCGGCCGCCGGCGGCCGCTCACACCCCCGGCGCGCGAGGACGGTCAGCCCGCCGCTTCCCGGCGGCGGGCGCGGTAGGCGGCGACGTGGAGCCGGTTTCCGCAGGTGCGGCTCGAGCAGTAGCGGCGGGAGCGGTTGCGCGAGAGGTCGACGAACGCGTCCCGGCAGTCCGGGGCATCGCAGCGGCGCAGGCGTTCCTGCTCGCCCGCGACGACGATGAAGGCCAGTGCCATGCCGCAGTCGGCCGCGAGGTGGTCCGCGACCGACGCGTCCGGTGCGAAGTAGTGGACGTGCCAGTCGTAGCCGTCGTGGTTCGTGAGCTGCGGTGTCGTGCCCGCGGCGGCCACCAGGCCGTTGACGAGCTCCGCGGCGGTCCGGGCGTCCGGCGCCGCGAATATCTCGGCGAACCTGCCCCGTACGTCCCGCACGGCCCGCAGGTCCCTGTCGCCGAGGGCCCCGACGCCGCTGATCCGGTGCCGCTCCGCGAAACCGTAGAGGGCGGGGACGTCGGCGAGACCGTCGCCGGCGCCGTCCTCCGGCGCGGTGTTCACCAGATCGACCACCGTTTCGAGGGCGATCCGGGTGTCGTGTGGGATCAGCACGCTTCGCTCCCTGGCCTCCGGCGGACGGGTGCCCGCCGATGCGGGCTGACTCTACTGGCTCACAGGGAGGCGCCAGGGCCCGGTGCCTGCCCGCGCGGGAGCGGGGGCGGCCCGTCGGCCGCGTACGACGCCGCCGGAGCCCTCCGCGCCCGTCGGCGGCCCCGGCCCGAACCGCGCCGGCGCCGCCGCCGCGGTGGGTTCCGCGGCGACGGCGCCGGTGTGAGGCGTATGGAGTTGTCCGCGCGACGCCGTCGCCCCGAGTCGGACGGCGTCCCGCAGCTCTCGGCCTGGCTCAGCTCTCGGCCAGGATGTGTGAGAGCTCCGTGTCGAGGTCGAAGTGACGATGCTCGGTGCCGGGCGGAACCGCGGCGTCGGTCCTCTTCAGGAACGACTCCAGGGCCCTCGCCGGGGCCTCCAGCAGGGCTTCTCCCTCAGGGGAGCTCAGTGCGATGCAGACGACGCCTTGACCGTGACTACGAGATGGCCAGACGCGGACGTCTCCGGTGCCGGTGGGCCGGTGCAGCCCCTCGGCAAGGAGGTCACGGGCGAAAACCCACTCGACCGTCTCCTCCGCTCCGGTGTGGAAGGTGGCGTGCACGGCATAGGGATCGGCCGTGTCATACCGCAGGCCCGCGGGTACAGGCAGTGAGGACTCGCTCGACACAACGAGGCGCAGGTGCAGCTCGCAGCTGACCGTGGTGTTCATAAGCGCCAGGGCCTTTCGCTCAGTGTGCGCTCGGGGATTCGCACGTCGGCGAAATCGACATGCCACCTACGGTGGCGTTGTAAACCCCTCTGACCTATTTGTGTCGCTTCGGGTCGCTCGTACAGCGGTGTGTAACTTTGCGTCATGCGTCCATTCCAGTGACGGAAGCGGGTCCGGTAGGTTGGGGTCCATGAACGCGGAGAGTGACGAGCGGGGAGTGGCCGCCGCGACGGTGGCCGCCGGGTCCGCTGCGGGGGACGGGCGCGCGGGGGACGGGCATGCGGCGCAGCGGGAGCTGGGGTCGCGGGCGCCCGGGTTCATCCGGGCCTCGAAGGTGCTGCACGTGAGCTGGCAGGTGGGGATCTTCGTCGTCGGCCTCGCCGTCGTCGGGGCGGGCATCGTGATGCTGCCGCTGCCGGGTCCCGGATGGCTGGTGATCTTCGGCGGCATGGCGATCTGGGCGACCGAGTTCGTGTGGGCGCAGCTGGTGCTGCGATGGACCCGGCGCAAGGTCACCGAGGCCGCGCAGCGGGCCCTCGATCCCAAGGTGCGCCGGCGCAACATCGTCCTGACCGTGGTCGGGCTCGTGATCATCGCGGTGCTGGTGGGGATCTACGTCTGGAAGTTCGGCATCGTGATGCCGTGGAAGATCGAGCAGTGACCCCGTGGTGGTCCTGAGGCGCCGCTGACATGGGGTAATGTGTGCCGTGCGCCGGGGCGATTAGCTCAGTGGGAGAGCGCTTCGTTCACACCGAAGAGGTCACTGGTTCGAACCCAGTATCGCCCACCCGGAACCGATGGCCCGGAAGCTCTTGAAGAGCTTCCGGGCCATCGGTGTTTCCGCGTACCCGGGCGGCCGTCGGGAGGGGGAGCCCCGTGCAGCTCCCCTCCCGACGGCGCTTCCGCCCGTCACCGCATCCGGCCGAAACTCTCCCTGACCCGGCGCGCGTCACGCAGCCGCTGTTCGTACGTCGCGCCCACGGCGAGCAGCAGCAGCCCGGCGAGCGCCGGGGGCGCCCAGCGGGGGAGCGCGTCGAAGACCTGCACCACGTGCGGCGCGAGCTCGTGCAGCCCGTCCAGGGCCAGCACCGCACCGCCCAGTACCAGGGGCGCCTGCAGTCGCCGGCGGGCCCCGGCCAGGGTCACCACCAGCGCGGCGATCCCCAGCAGCAGGGGCCGCAGCCAGTGCGGGTCGGCCCAGGCCACGACGAGGCTCGGCACCATCGTCATGGACAGGGCGGGGCCGTAGGCCACCCAGGAGGAGGCGGCAGGGTCCCTGCGGCGGCGCAGATGCCCCACCGCGAACGCCGCCACCGACACCGGGAGCGTGTAGGCCTCCGGGTCCGACACCCCGGACGCCGCCAGCCGCACCCACGCCGCGGACACGAACAGGGCTGCCGCGACGTACCCCGCCGCCGGCCGGCGCTCCGGCCGCAGCGCCGTCGCGGCGGCCAGCACCCCGCACAGGCCGAGGACCAGCGCCAGGACCGGCGGCTCGGGCAGCGCGAGCAGCACGGCCGCCACCGCCCCGAAGGCCCCCGCAGCCTCCACGGACGCCGCCGTCGCAGGGTGGCGCAACCTTCCCCCGAGGAACACCGTCACCGCCGTCACCACGAGCAGCAGCGGAGCCGTGTGCGCGGCGCTCCAGCCCAGCGAAGCCCCCACCGCGACGGCCTCGGCCGTCGCGGCCGTCACCGAGCCGCAGGCGAGCAGCGCCCGCACGGCCGGGACCCGGGACCGGGCCGCGCCTGCCGCGAGGAGCACCGTCAGGGTCCCGCACACCGCGTGGGTCGCGGGTTCGGCGGCGAGGCCCAGGAGTCCGGTGCTCGCGGCACCCGCCAGCGCGCACACGAGCCAGGTCACCGCGAGGGCACCCGTCCGCCGCACCGCGAGGGCCAGCAACGACGCGGTCAGCGACAGCTCCACGACGACGGCCACCGCGTACGGGGCGTCCGCCACCGCAGGCAGCGTCAGGACCGCCGCCCAGCCGAGGACCGAGGCCGAAGCCGCCGCCGCCGCCCGCAGGCCGTTGCCGGGGAGGGCCCGCGGCCACCGGGAGTGCAGCGCGGCCGCCAGGGCCGCGGCGGTCCCCAGCACCACGGGAACGGCTGCCGACCAGGGCCAGGGAGCAGAGGGCCCGAGCGCGTCCCGGAAGTCCTCCGGCGCCCCCGCCCATACGTCCCCCAGCAGCGACACCGGCCCCAGGAGCACCGCGGCGACCACCGGCGACGCCCACAGCACCGCGGCCGCCACGACCGCGGCCGACGCTGCCAGCAGACCCCGGAGCACCGGTCGCGGAACCGGGAGCCGGAGCGCCACCGCCGGCGCCGCTCCGCACACCAGGTACGCGACGACCGCCCAGTCCCACGGCAGCGGCGTCCGCACCACGCCGCCGACCGCGGCCACCACCGCGAGACCGGCGACGGCGCCCGCCGCCGATGCCATGCCCTTCGGCGCCCGCCAGGCCCCCAGGAGCGCCACCGCCGCACCGGCCAGCAGCAACGCCCCCGCGCCCGCGGCCGCCACGGCGCCGTCCGACGTCAGGGACAGCCCCAGCCCCAGCGCGAGTGCGAGCGATCCCGTGAGCCACGCGCCGACGCACGCCGTGATCCGCACCGCGGTGCCCCGGGCCCGCAGGGCCACCGCGACGTTCGCCGCCGCCGTCACCGCGAGCGCCCAGCCGAAGCCGGTCGCGGAGGCCCCCGCCGCCCACGCCGTCAGCACCAGCGGCAACTGCCCCGCCACCACGGCCGAGGGAAGCGGTACCCGAAGGCCCCCGAGCAGCAGCCCGTACGCCGTCCACGCCGTGGCCAGCACCGCGGACGCGACCGCCGCGAACACCAGCCCGTCCGTGTCCGGCGCCGCGACGGCGTGCAGGGCGAACGCGTCCAGCGCCGTCAGCACGAGGGCGAGCGCGGCAACCGACTCGGCCGTCGCGGGCAGCCGGCGGCCCAGCAGCACGGCGGGCGCCACCACGGCGCCCGCGGTCACCGCCGCCAGCACCGCCGACCGGCCCGCGATGCCCATCTCGCCCCAGCTGAACAGGGTGAACGCGATCGCCGCGACGGTGAGCAGCAGGCCGCCGAGGACCAGCAGCACGTTCTGCACACCGTGTGCGGGCGCGGTGGACGGCGGCGGGACGGGCCCGGCGGGGGGCGCCGGGAAGGGCGGCGGGCCGGCCGGTGCGCGCAGCACGTTCACCAGCCAGGCACGGCGGTTCAGCAACTGCAGACGCCGGGCGTCCAGACGGGCCAGTTCGTGATCGAGGAGCGCCAATTCCTCGGCGGGTGGCGGCACATGTGTCATGCAGGCGAGTGTGGCGGCGGCCACATCCGCGCACATGGGTCCGGATACTCAGTTCCGCCACTGAGTAGGAGTTTGAACCCAGGGCGCCGGGCCCTGTATGGTTCAACCCGTTCCCGGGCGATTAGCTCAGTGGGAGAGCGCTTCGTTCACACCGAAGAGGTCACTGGTTCGAAACCAGTATCGCCCACCCGGGAAGAGTCGGTCCGTCAGCACCACCGACGGACCGGCTTTCGCGTACCGGCACTCCGATCAGGCGGCGGCCGGCAGCGCCGGACGCAGGGGCCAGGCCGGATCCACCGTCTCGGGCGTACCGCTCTTCTCGAACCACGCCTGCAGACCGCGGGCCTGCGCCGCGTGCCACACCGCCTGGAGCGAGTGGACCTCGGCGGCGGACAGCCGCTCCAGCCGCGTGGAGAACCGACGCCCCACCGCGCGCACCAGCTCCAGGGACGCCGCCGCGTCGGCGGCCGCGTCATGCGCCCCGTCGAGCGTCACGCCGTACAGCTCGCAGAGGTCCGTCAGCGTGCGACGGCCCTTGCGGTAGCGGTCCAGATGCTTGTCCAGCACCCGCGGATCGAGCACACACAGCGGTGCGTCGCCCAGATAGGCGGCCAGTGAGGAAGCGCGGTGACGCCTCAGTTCCCGGTCGAGCAGCGTCAGATCGAACGGAGCGTTCATCACGACCAGCGGCCGACCCGTCGCGCACTGCTCGGCCAGGGACCGGGCTATCTCCTCGACCACCGGTGCGGGCCACCGGCCGTTGCGCTGCAGATGGTCGTCCGTCAGTCCGTGGATCTCGGTGGCGCCGGGCGGCACCGGAACCCCCGGATTGACCAGCCAGCGGGTGACGCGCAGCCGCCCGCCCGCCGTGTCCTGGACTACCAGGGAGGCCGAGACGATCCGGTCCTCCTCGACGTCCACGCCTGTCGTCTCGGTGTCAAAAGCCGCCAGCGGCCCCTCGAACCAATGCATCATCCCCGAACTCCTCGCACCGGCTTGGCAGATGGCGGGATTACTCCGCCCGATTCGGTGATACCCGCGCCCTATGCCGGATACGCCGTTTACGGGACCTCTCCTGCGGTGACAACACAACTGACGGGCACGGAAGTTGACCAGCCCGTCAGCGGAGACCGGGCAACCGGTCGGCACAGCCCGGAAGGCACGGAGCCATGGCGCTCGCGCAGCCGAACCCAGGGAGTCCCGCCCGCACCGAGGACCACGGGGGAAAGCCGCCGTCGCAACGGAACCCACCACCGCTGCGCGGCACACTCGCCACCACCGCCTGCATGGAGACCCTCCAGGTGGGCTACCTCCACGCCGTGGCCGCCGCGGCCGGCTGCTCGCTCTCGCAGCCCTTCCCCGACAACGGCATCGACTGGCACGTCAGCCACGGCGCGCCCGAGCACACCGTCGACGACGAAGTGACCGTCAAGGTGCAGCTGAAATGCACCTACCAGATCCCCCCGCACCCGCCCGGCGCCGCCTTCTCCTTCACCCTCGACAACGCGCACCTGGTGAAGCTCGCGCGCACGCCCGTGTCGGTGCACAAGATCCTGGTCGTCATGCTCGTGCCCCGCAGCCAGGACGACTGGCTGCGGGCCGGCCACGAACGGCTCGACCTGCGCCACTGCTGCTACTGGACGAATCTGGCCGGCCACCCGGTGACGGGCCGGTACCGGACCACCGTGCGCATCCCGACCTCGCGGATCTTCGACGACCGCGCACTCTGCGAGATCATGGCCCGGGTCGGGGCGGGAGGGAGACCCTGATGCACCGGTCGATGGACGAGCCCACCGGAGGAACACCCCCGGCGGGCACACGAACGCACCCGTACGCCGACGACCCGGACCCCCGCTCCCGCGCGGACGGGCCCGGCCCGGTCCCGTACCCCGCTCCGGACCCCGGACCGGGACCCGACCCCGCCCAGGTCGACCCCGCCGTCCTGGGAGCCCTCCTGCTGCGGCACGGGTGGCAGCGGCGCGGAGGCCCCCCGGGGCGCTACGGCCGCTGGACTCCGCCCGGCCCCCCGGCCTCGGGCACGAGCCTCCTCGTCCCCGACACCACCGGATTCCCCGACAGCGTGGACCTGCTCGCCGAAGCCCTCACCGCCCTCACCCGCAGCGCCGACCCGTCGGCCCGCGACATCCTCACCGCTCTCACCGTGCCCAGTGACGAGATCCGCTGGTGGAGGGACGTACCCGAAGGAACCGCCGGCGCTGCCGACTGGACCGGCGCGGACCAACTGCGCGCGGCCGCACGGCAGATACTGCTCGCCGGGGCCCTGGCCGTGCGCGGCAAAGCGGGCTACCACGGAGCGCGTCACCGCAGGAAGGCGCGGACCGCGCTCGACGGCACCCTCGTCGGACCCGCTCCCGGAGGGCGCGGCCTCACCGCGTTCGTGCCCGTGGCCGGGGGCCGGGACGTCGCCGTACAGCTCTACGCGGCGCTGCACGCCACCCGGGAGGCGGTCGACTACCAGCGCGCCACCGGCGGGATGGAGGCGTTCGACGCGGCGGTGGCCGCAGGGGTCAGCCGCGAGCTGACCGAGGCGGTCGTGGCGCTGGTCAGGGGAGCGGAGGGCGCCGGCATCACCCTGGCCTGGGCGCCCGCCGCCGGCACCCCGCCGGGCTGTCCCCCGAGCCCCGGGCCCGTCGAGTTCTCGCCCGGTGACCTGCCCTCGCTGCGCCTGGCGGGCGTCCGCTACCTCCGCGACGAGCCCGCCGTTCCGGTGCGCGTCACCGGAGCCGTCGTCCGGCTGCGGCGCGCGGGTCCGCGCGGCCCCGGGGTCGTGCGCCTGCGGGTGCTCGCGGGGGCCGAGGTCGCGCACGTACGGATCGAACTCGACGAGGAGGCCTACCGGATCGCGGGCCACGCCCACCTGGTCGGACTGCCCCTGCGGGTGGAGGGCCGGCTGGAGAACCGGGGCGGATTCCGCCGCCTCACGGGGGCCTCGCAGGTCGCGCCGGTGCAGGTGGACGAGGCGGAGCGGGACCGGCTGATGAAGTCGCTCCACGAGAACGTCGACTTCTTAGAGGAGGCCTGCTCGGGGGACGAGGAGTAGCCCCGGGTATCCCTTTCGCGTCGAGGGCCCCCGGCTCGGTACGATCGCTTCTGCGCGCGCAGAGGAAAGCGGCGTACCCCCTCAGTCAGGAGAGACCGGTGTCAGACGTCCGTGTGATCATCCAACGCGATTCCGAGCGGGAAGAGCACGTGGTGACGACGGGCACGACGGCCGCCGAACTCTTCCCCGGGCAGCGCACCGTCGTCGCCGCGCGGGTCGACGGCGAACTCCGGGACCTGGCGTACGCGCTCAAGGACGGCGAGGTCGTCGAGCCCGTCGAGATCTCCTCCCAGGACGGTCTCGACATCCTGCGGCACTCCACCGCGCACGTGATGGCGCAGGCCGTGCAGGAGCTGCACCCCGAGGCGAAGCTGGGCATCGGCCCGCCGGTCAAGGACGGCTTCTACTACGACTTCGACGTCGAGAAGCCGTTCACGCCCGAGGACCTCAAGGCCATCGAGAAGAAGATGCAGGAGATCCAGAAGCGGGGGCAGCGTTTCTCCCGTCGGGTCGTCAGCGACGAGGCCGCCCGCGAGGAGCTCGCGGACGAGCCGTACAAGCTGGAGCTCATCGGCATCAAGGGTTCCGCGTCCTCGGACGACGGTGCGGACGTCGAGGTGGGCGGCGCCGAGCTGACCATCTACGACAACATCGACGCGAAGACCGGCGAGCTGTGCTGGAAGGACCTGTGCCGTGGTCCGCACCTGCCGACCACCCGGTACATCCCGGCGTTCAAGCTGATGCGGAACGCGGCGGCGTACTGGCGCGGCAGCGAGAAGAACCCGATGCTCCAGCGCATCTACGGCACCGCCTGGCCCACCAAGGACGAGCTCAAGGCGCACCTGGAGTTCCTGGAGGAGGCCGCCAAGCGCGACCACCGCAAGCTCGGCAACGAACTGGACCTCTTCTCCTTCCCCGACGAGATCGGTCCCGGCCTCGCCGTCTTCCACCCCAAGGGCGGCGTCATCCGCCGGGCCATGGAGGACTACTCGCGGCGCCGCCACGAGGAGGAGGGCTACGAGTTCGTCTACAGCCCCCACGCGACCAAGGGCAAGCTGTTCGAGAAGTCCGGCCACCTGGACTGGTACGCCGACGGCATGTACCCGCCCATGCAGCTCGACGACGGGGTGGACTACTACCTCAAGCCGATGAACTGCCCGATGCACAACCTGATCTTCGACGCGCGCGGCCGCTCGTACCGCGAGCTCCCGCTGCGTCTGTTCGAGTTCGGCACGGTGTACCGCTACGAGAAGTCGGGTGTCGTCCACGGCCTGACCCGCTCGCGCGGCTTCACCCAGGACGACGCGCACATCTACTGCACCCGCGAGCAGATGGCCGAGGAGCTGGACCGGACGCTCACCTTCGTCCTGAACCTGCTGCGCGACTACGGCCTGACCGACTTCTACCTGGAGCTCTCCACCAAGGACCCGGAGAAGTACGTCGGCTCCGACGAGACCTGGGCCGAGGCCACCGAGACGCTGCGGCAGGTCGCCGAGAAGCAGGGCCTCCCGCTGGTCCCCGACCCGGGCGGCGCCGCGTTCTACGGCCCGAAGATCTCGGTGCAGTGCAAGGACGCCATCGGCCGGACGTGGCAGATGTCGACCGTGCAGCTCGACTTCAACCTGCCGGAGCGCTTCGACCTGGAGTACACCGGCCCGGACGGCACCAAGCAGCGGCCGGTGATGATCCACCGTGCGCTGTTCGGCTCCATCGAGCGCTTCTTCGCGGTGCTGCTCGAGCACTACGCCGGGGCCTTCCCTGTCTGGCTCGCCCCGGTCCAGGCCGTCGGCATCCCGATCGGCGACGCCCACATCCCGTACCTGCAGGAGTTCGCCGCCAAGGCGCGCAAGCAGGGGCTCCGGGTGGACGTGGACTCCTCGTCCGACCGCATGCAGAAGAAGATCCGCAACCAGCAGAAGGCCAAGGTGCCCTTCATGATCATCGCGGGCGACGAGGACATGGCCAACGGCGCCGTCTCCTTCCGATACCGCGACGGTTCGCAGGAGAACGGCATCCCGGTCGACGAGGCCATCGCCAAGATCGCGAAGGCCGTCGAGGACCGCGTCCAGGTCTGACCCGCGCCGAGAAGGGCCCCCGGAGAGCTACGCGCCCGCCGGGGGCCCCTTCTCGTCCTCCCGCCGGAACACCTGCAGCAGCCACGACGAGAACGAACCCGTCACCGCGCCCAGCAGCGCCAGTCCGCAGGTCATGAGGCCCACCGCGACGACCCTGCCGCCGAACGTGACGGGGACCGCGTCGCCGTAGCCCACCGTCGTCAGCGTCGCGCACGCCCACCACACCGAGTCCCCGAACGTGCGGATCGACGCCCCCGGGGCGTCGTGCTCCTGGTGGTAGACCGCCAGCGCAGCCGAGAAACCGAGGAGGACGGCCGTGAGGCTCGCGTACGCCATCACCCGCGCGTAGAGGCTCAGCCGGGGCTGCTCCCGTCGCTTCTGGACCGCCGTGTAGACCTGGATCATGCGCAGCGGCCGCAGCAGCGGCAGCAGCAGGACCACGGTGTCCAGCCAGTGGGCGCGTACGAAGTGCCTGCCCAGACCGCTCAGCCGGAGCCTCGTCACGTAGTCCACGGCGAAGAGCAGCCAGGTCGCGCAGACCAGCGCGAGGGCGAGGTCGCGCAGGGGTCCCGCGTCGTCGGGGGCGAGCACGCGGACCGCGTAACCCAGCAGGAAGACCATCGCCGCGACGAAGAGCGGCGCCTCCGTGCGCTGCTCCCACTCCAGGAGCCGAGGGGGGACGGGGGCCGGGGGGCGGTGGCTCATGGCGCCAGCATCCCGGTGCGCCGGCCGGGTCGGCCCCGGCGACACGCGCGGCGGGAGTGACGCAATATGCTGACGGGCATGACGAGTGAGCCGGAGCAGCAGATCGGAGTGGGGACGCCCGACGCGTTCCAGCGCCTGTGGACGCCCCACCGGATGGCCTACATCCAGGGTGAGAACAAGCCGAGCGGTCCGGGGTCCGGGGACGGCTGTCCGTTCTGCGTGATCCCGTCGAAGTCGGACGAGGACGGGCTCATCGTCGCCCGCGGCGAGAAGGTCTACGCCGTGCTCAACCTGTACCCCTACAACGGCGGGCACCTCATGGTGGTGCCCTACCGGCACGTCGCCGACTACACGGAGCTGGACGGCGCCGAGACGGCCGAACTGGCCGACTTCACCAAGCGGGCCATGGTCGCGCTGCGGGCGGCCTCGGGCGCGCACGGCTTCAACATCGGGATGAACCAGGGCGAGGCCGCGGGCGCCGGGATCGCCGCGCACCTGCACCAGCACGTGGTGCCCCGCTGGGGCGGGGACACCAACTTCATGCCGGTCGTGGGGCACACCAAGGTCCTGCCGCAGCTGCTCGGGGACACCCGGACGATGCTGGCCGGCGTGTGGCCGGCCGAGCTCCCGTCCGGCTGAGTACCGCTTCTGCCGGGTGCCCCGAGGAGCTCACGCGTCGTAGACGTCGGCCTTCCTCGGGGCGGCGTCCTGGACCATGCCGCTGAGGACCATGGAACGGTTGTCGAAGCGCTCGGTCGCGACGCCGTGCTCCATCAGGACCTTCTTCGCGGCGGAGTGCACGACGCGCAGGACGGGGGTCGCCGCTCGCATGGCGTCGTCCGCCATGAACCGGTGGCCCCACGGCTTGGCCGCCCAGGCGTGCCGCAGGCCGAAGGGCTCGGGCAGGACGATCTTGCCGCCCAGGTAGTCGAGCAGCGGCGGGTACCAGGTGAGCGGGGCGCGCAGGGCGAGCCTGACCACCTCGTCCGCCTTGACGAGCGGAAGCGCGATCTTCCGGGTCTCCCAGAACCGCACGGCCTTCTTGACCGTCTTGGTCGGCGCCTCCGGCTTGCTGAGGAAGAGGGAGTGGACCGGGCCCAGGGCGTGCCCCGTGACCTCGATCCGCAGGGTCTCGTGCAGCACCGTGACCGTGATCAGCATCGTGATGACGAGCTGGCCGTCCCACAGCGTGAACTGGACGCCCAGGTAGTGACGGTCGCCGCTGCCGAACTGCTGGTGGTTGCAGATCCGCTGTATCTCGTGGGGCTTGACCTGGAAGGTCGCGACGTCCTCGCCCGCGGGCCGGGACACCGAGTCCGCGTTCTCGCCGACGGGGGAGACGACCCAGTGCTTGACGGAAGGGGTCGGGAAACCGCCGGTGTTGAGCGGGCCGCGCTCCAGCAGCTTCAGCTGGTCGTGGATGGCGCGGACGACGTCCCAGCTGCGGAACTGGTGGATCTCCTTGGCCGGGTCCTCGGGGGCGAGGTCCTCGGCGAGCTGCCAGCTGCCCCAGCGGGTCCCCATGCCGAGGATGCCCTTGGGTCCCGCGTAGAAGACCGAATTCGACTGCTGCTCGGCGCTCAGCTTCTCCAGCCCCTGCCGCAGGGCCTCGCGCGCCGTCTCGTTGGGGTTCTTGGGCGCGGCCTCGGGGATCTTCGCGCTGACGCCGGCGCCGGAGAGGAGTCCTGCCCAGCGGTCGCGCAGATCCCGTACGGAGGACTCCGCGATCCGCTTGGCCAGCAGCCAGCCGATCAGCGGCGCGACGGCTGCGGCACGCAGATAGAGCGCCGGCAGCCCGGTGAGCGGCATGGCGATCAGGAACACCGCGGCGAGGCCGCCGAAGATGACCAGCAGGAGGCCGCCGAGGGCCTTGAAGAAGGTGTCCTTGGACTTGTTGAGCGAGTCGCGCAGCCGGAAGGCGAGCACCCAGAACAGCAGCCCGGGCAGGAAGACGATGCCGCAGACGGCGGTGATCATGGTCAGCTTGGTGTCGCGCGCCTTCCGCAGCCGGGTCGCGGACAGGCAGTGCTCGACGACGGTCTGAGGGTCCGTGCCGAACGACTGGATGAGTGCCGCGCGGCCGCCGCCGAGCATGCGTTCCTGGACGGCCCTGGAGAACGCCTCGCCCAGATTGGGCTTGAAATAGTCGGACTTGAACAGCTTGGACTCGCCCGGCTTGACCTCGGACTTGTGCCACTCGCTGTTGGCCTTCAGGATCTCCTTCACATCACTGTCGCGGTACGCGGCCGAGGCGAGGGCGTTCGTCGCCACCGCCTGTGCCCCCGCACCCTGGAGCGGGATCTGCGCTCCAGGAGAGAAATCGAATCCGTCGTTGGCCACTGTCGCCCCCACTCGCCCGTACGGCCCTGCCACTGCGGCTGTTCCCAACTACCGGACGTCGCACACCTTCTGAGCTGGGATCACAGGATATCGCCCAGGCCGGGCGGCCGCCCTCACGTTCACCGGGGGCGGCCGGAAGACGCCGTGCCCGGCCGGCTAGGCCTGGTTCGCAGCGGTTTCGCGCGATGTGCGCAGGCGGTCCGCGAGCTGCGGGGGCATGGGCTCGTGGCGGGCGTACGCCCGGTCGAACCGGCCGGTGCCGTGCGTCAGCGAGCGGAGATCGACCGTGTACCCGCCGATCTCGATCTCCGGCACCTCGGCCCGCACGAGGGTCCTCCCGCCGGTCGCCTGCTCGGTGCCGACGACGCGGCCGCGCCGGCCCGAGAGGTCGCCCATGACGGCGCCCACGTAGTCGTCGGGCACCAGGACCGCCACGTCCGCCACGGGCTCGAGGAGCTCCACCCGGGCGTCGGCTGCGGCCTCGCGCAGGGCCAGCGCGCCGGCGGCCTGGAAGGCGGCGTCGGAGGAGTCGACCGAATGCGCCTTCCCGTCGAGGAGGGTGACGCGTACGTCGACGAGGGGGTACCCGGCGGCGACCCCGCGAGCCGCCTGGGCGCGCACCCCCTTCTCCACGGACGCGACGAACTGCCGGGGGACCGAGCCGCCCGCCACCTCGTCGGCGAACACCAGACCCGCCCCCGGCTCCAGCGGCTCCACCTCGATCTCGCAGACGGCGTAGTGGCCGTGGCCCCCGGACTGCTTGACGTGGCGTCCGCGCCCGGCCGAGCGTGCGGCGAACGTCTCGCGGAGCGGGACCCGGTGGGGCTCCGCGTCGACCTGCACGCCGTACCTGCCGCGCAGGCGTTCCAGCGCGACATCCGTGTGGGCCTCGCCCATGCACCACAGGACCACCTGGTGGGTGTCCGGGTTCCGCTCCAGGCGCAGGGCCGGATCCTCGGCGACGAGGCGGGACAGGCCCTGCGAGAGCTTGTCCTCGTCCGCCTGGCCGTGGGCCCGCACGGCCAGGGGCATCAACGGGTCGGGCAGGGTCCACGGCTCCATGAGCAGCGGATCACCGGAGGCGGAGAGCGTGTCACCGGTCCGGGCCCCGGTCAGCTTGGACACGCAGGCCAGGTCGCCCGCCCCGCAGCTGTCCAGGGGACGCTGCTGCTTCCCGAAGGGAGCCGTGAGCGCCCCCACGCGCACGTCGGCCTCGTGGCGGGGGCGCGGACCGCCCGCGGGAGCGCCGACGCCGTGGCCGCACACGTGCACGGTCTCGTCGGGGCGCAGGGTGCCGGAGAAGACGCGGACGAGGGAGATCCGACCCACATAGGGGTCGGAGGCGGTCTTCACGACCTCGGCGACCAGGGGCGCCGCCGGATCGCAGACCGGAGCGGGGCGGACCCCGCCGTCCGGGCCCGTGACCGCGGGCGCCACGCGCTCCGACGGCGCGGGGAACCCGGCGGTGATCAGGTCCAGCAGCTCCACGGTCCCGATCCCCTGACGTGCGCCGGGGGCCGCCGGGGCCGCGGTGAGGACGGGATGGAAGGACCCGCGTGCGACGGCGCGCCGCAGATCGCGGACGAGCGTCCCGGTGTCGATCTCCCCGCCGCCGAGGTAGCGGTCCATCAGCGTCTCGTCCTCGCTCTCGGCGATGATCCCCTCGATGAGCCGCGCGCGGGCCCCCAGGAGCCGCTCCCGCTGGTCCCCGTCGGGCGGCAGCTCGCGCCGCTCCCCCGAGGAGTAGTCGAAGATCCGCCGGGTGAGGAGTCCGGTGAGCCCGGTGAGCGGGGCGCGCCCGTCCGGGCCCCGGGGCCCCTCCACCGGCAGGTACAGGGGCAGCAGGGCGTCGGGGTCACCGCCCCCGAGGACACGCCCGCAGACCCGCGTCAGCTCGTCGAACGGGGTGCGCGCGGTGTCCAGGTGCGTGAGGACGACGGCCCCCGGCATCCCGACCGCCGCGCACTCCTCCCAGAGCGCCCGGGTCGTGTCCGCCACGGCCTCCGCCTCCTGCGCGGCCGAGACCACGAAGAGGACCGCGTCCGCCGCGCGCAGACCGGCCCTCAGTTCCCCGACGAAGTCCGCGTAGCCGGGGGTGTCCAGGAGATTGATCCGGCAGCCCGCCCAGTCGACCGGGACCACTGACAGCTGTACGGAGCGTCCGGCGCGCCGCTCGCTCTCGTCGTGGTCGGACACGGTGGCCCCGTCCTCGACCCGGCCGGCCCGGTTGACGGCTCCGGCCGTCAGCGCGAGGGCCTCGACCAGCGTGGTCTTGCCCGAGCCGCTGTGGCCGACCAGCGCGACGTTCCGTACGGAACCGGGCGGGCCGGCCGCCGTCGCCCTGCCGGCGGCCCCGGGGTGCGTGTGTGACCTGTCGCCCATGACGCGTGCCTCCCGATCGGCGGCGCGATGCCGCGAGAACTGAGAGCGGACGACCGGTGGCCACCGTGGCGGCTTCGGCGACGCCCGCGGTCATTCGAGCTTCGCACCCGCCGCCCGGCCCGTCCATACGTCGCCCGGCACGCGGCGGGACATCCGGGAGACCCGGCGGGACGGGGTGCCCCGCCGATGCCCGGCGCGGCTCGTGACTACGATGGTGCGGCCGGTGGCCGAAGTGGCCGCACGGCGCCCACCGAACCTCGGGAAGGCCATGCTGAACAAGTACGCGCGTGCATTCTTCACGCGTGTCCTCACGCCGTTCGCCGCTCTGCTGCTCCGTCTCGGGGTCAGCCCCGACGCGGTCACACTCGTCGGCACGGCCGGAGTGATGGCAGGTGCGCTGGTGTTCTTCCCGATGGGGGAGTTCTTCTGGGGCACGATCGTGATCACGGTCTTCGTCTTCTCCGACCTGGTCGACGGCAACATGGCCCGCCAGGCCGGGATCTCCAGCCGGTGGGGCGCGTTCCTCGACTCGACGCTCGACCGGGTGGCCGACGGGGCGATCTTCGCCGGCTTCGCGCTCTGGTACGCGGGCAGCGGCGACGACAACGTGATGTGCGCCGTCGCGATCTTCTGCCTGGCCAGCGGCCAGGTGGTGTCGTACACCAAGGCCCGGGGCGAGTCGATCGGGCTTCCGGTCGCGGTCAACGGCCTGGTGGAGCGCGCCGAGCGGCTGGTGATCTCGCTGGTCGCCGCCGGCTTCGCGGGTCTGCACGCCTTCGGGGTGCCCGGCATCCAGATCCTGCTGCCGATCGCGCTGTGGGCCGTCGCCGCGGGCAGCCTGGTGACCCTGGTCCAGCGGGTGGTGACCGTCCGCAGGGAGTCGGCCGAGGCGGACGCCGCCGCGGCCGTCCAGGACGGGCCCGCCGGACGCGGGAGCGGGAAGGCCCAGTGACCGGCACCGCATCCGACCTGCGGGAACGGCTGACCGACGGGCTCTACGGGCTCGGCTGGGGCGCCGTCAAGAAGCTTCCCGAGCCGGCGGCCACCGCTCTCTTCCGCGGCCTCGCCGACCAGGTGTGGAAGCGGCGCGGCAGGTCCGTCCTGCGCCTGGAGTCGAACCTCGCGCGGGTGGTCCCCGACGCGGACGCCGCCCGGCTCGCCGAACTGTCCAGAGCCGGCATGCGCTCGTACATGCGGTACTGGATGGAGTCCTTCCGGCTGCCGACCTGGAGCCCGCGGCGGATCAGGGAGTCCATCGACGTCCACGACGCCCACCTGCTGACCGAGGCCCTCGACGCGGGCCGGGGCGTCGTACTCGCGCTGCCCCACCTGGGGAACTGGGACCTGGCGGGGGCGTGGGTCACCACCGACCTCAAGGTGCCGTTCACGACGGTCGCGGAGCGGCTCAAGCCCGAGCGCCTCTACGACCGGTTCGTGGCCTACCGCCAGGGACTGGGCATGGAGGTCCTCCCGCACGAGGGCGGCGCCGCGTTCGGGACCCTGGCGCGCCGCCTCCGGGCCGGCGGCCTCGTCTGCCTGGTCGCCGACCGCGACCTGTCGGCCTCGGGCGTCGAGGTCGACTTCTTCGGCGACACCGCGCGCATGCCCGCGGGCCCCGCCCTCCTGGCACAGCAGACGGGCGCCCTCCTGCTTCCCGTCACCCTCTGGTACGACGGCACGCCGGTGATGGGAGCCCGTGTGCACCCGCCGGTCGCCGTGCCGGAGTCGGGTACCCGCGCGGAGAAGACAACCGCGATGACACAGGCGCTGGCCGACGCCTTCGCCGGCGGGATCGCCGAGCACCCGGAGGACTGGCACATGCTGCAGCGGCTCTGGCTCTCCGATCTGGAACCCCGGGGGGGAACGCCGTGAAGATCGGCATCGTCTGCCCGTACTCCTGGGACGTCCCGGGCGGCGTGCAGTTCCACATCCGCGACCTCGCCGAGCACCTCATCCGTCTCGGACACGACGTCTCGGTGCTGGCCCCCGCCGACGACGACACCCCGCTGCCGCCCTACGTCGTCTCCGCGGGCCGTGCGGTGCCCGTGCCGTACAACGGCTCGGTCGCCCGGCTCAACTTCGGCTTCCTGTCCGCCGCACGGGTGCGGCGCTGGCTGAAGGACGGCACCTTCGACGTCATCCACATCCACGAGCCCACCTCGCCCTCGCTCGGACTGCTCACCTGCTGGGCGGCGCAGGGGCCGATCGTGGCCACCTTCCACACGTCCAACCCGCGTTCCCGCGCCATGATCGCGGCCTACGCGATCCTCCAGGCGGCACTGGAGAAGATCAGCGCCCGCATCGCGGTGAGCGAGTACGCGCGGCGGACGCTGGTCGAGCACCTGGGCGGCGACGCGGTCGTCATCCCGAACGGCGTCGACGTCGACTTCTTCGCCCGCGCCGAGCCGAAGGCCGAGTGGCAGGGCGGCACGATCGGCTTCATAGGCCGCATCGACGAGCCGCGCAAGGGGCTGCCCGTCCTGATGAAGGCGCTCCCGGCGATCCTCGCCGCCCGCCCGGAGACCCGGCTGCTGGTCGCCGGACGCGGGGACGAGGAGGAGGCGGTGGCCTCGCTGCCGCCGGAGATGCGCGAACGGGTCGAATTCCTCGGCATGGTGAGCGACGAGGACAAGGCGCGGCTGCTGCGCAGCGTCGACGTCTACGTCGCCCCGAACACCGGTGGCGAGAGCTTCGGCATCATCCTCGTGGAGGCGCTCTCGGCGGGTGCTCCCGTGCTCGCCAGCGACCTGGACGCCTTCGCCCAGGTCCTCGACCAGGGCGCGGCGGGCGACCTGTTCGCCAACGAGGACGCGGGCGCGCTGGCAGCGGCGGCGATCCGGCTCCTCGGCGACCCGGAGCGGCGTGCCGGGCTCCGGGAACGCGGCAGCGCGCACGTGCGCCGCTTCGACTGGACCACGGTCGGCGCGGACATCCTGGCCGTGTACGAGACGGTCACGGACGGCGCCGCCGCCGTGGACACCGATGAACGCCTCGGGCTGCGCGGGCGCTTCGGCCTCGCCCGGGACTGAACCGGGGCCGTGACGCGGACCGGGCACCGGCGGGACCCGCCGGTGCCCGCCGACGGTAGCCTTGCCGCCCGTGATCGAAATCCTCATCTGGACCGTCGTCGCCCTCGTCGCGATCGGCCTGTACCTCAGCTGGACGGCCGGGCGGCTGGACCGGCTCCACGCCCGTATCGACGCGGCGCGCGCGGCACTTGACGCCCAGCTGCTGCGGCGCGCCTCGGTCACCCAGGAAGTGGCCACGTCCGGTGTCCTGGACCCCGCCGCGTCGATGGTGCTGTACGAGGCGGCCCACGCGGCGCGGCAGACCGAGGAGGAGCGGCGCGAGGTCGCCGAGAGCGAGCTGAGCACCGCCCTGCGGGCCGTGTTCGGTGAGTCCGCGCAGGTCGACGCGGTGAAGGAGGTCCCCGGCGGCGAGGACGCGGCCAGGGAACTGGCCGCCGCCGTGCGCCGCGTGCCGATGGCGCGCCGCTTCCACAACGACGCCGTGCGTGCCGCCCGCGCGCTGCGCAGGCACCGGACGGTACGGCTGTTCAGGCTCGCCGGGCACGCGCCGTTCCCGCTCGCCTTCGAGATGGACGACGAGCCGCCGGTGGCGCTCGCGGACCGGCCGGGCAGCTGACCCGGGTCGCGGACCGGTCCACGGGGTGTCCATTGGCCCTTGCTGTGGACCGGTCCCGGGGCGTTTGCTCTGGAGTGCCCAGAGTCTTTCACCCCCAGTGAGGTCGATCCGTGTCCACGCTTCCCACCACCCCGCAGTCCGCCGAGTCCCCGGCCACCGGTACCGCCCGCGTCAAGCGCGGCATGGCCGAGCAGCTCAAGGGCGGCGTGATCATGGACGTCGTCGACGCCGAGCAGGCGAAGATCGCCGAGGACGCGGGCGCCGTGGCCGTCATGGCGCTGGAGCGGGTGCCGGCCGACATCCGCAAGGACGGCGGCGTGGCCCGGATGTCCGACCCCAACATGATCGAGGAGATCATCGGGGCCGTCTCCATCCCCGTCATGGCCAAGTCCCGCATCGGCCACTTCGTCGAGGCCCAGGTGCTCCAGTCCCTCGGCGTCGACTACATCGACGAGTCCGAGGTCCTCACCCCGGCCGACGAGGTCAACCACAGCGACAAGTTCGCCTTCACCACCCCCTTCGTCTGCGGCGCCACCAACCTGGGCGAGGCCCTGCGCCGCATCGCCGAGGGTGCCGCCATGATCCGCTCCAAGGGCGAGGCCGGCACCGGCAACGTCGTCGAGGCCGTCCGCCACCTGCGCCAGATCAAGAACGAGATCGCCCGGCTCCGCGGCTTCGACAACAACGAGCTGTACGCCGCCGCCAAGGACCTCCGTGCCCCCTACGAGCTGGTCAAGGAGGTCGCCGAGCTCGGCAAGCTGCCCGTCGTCCTGTTCTCCGCCGGTGGTGTCGCCACCCCCGCGGACGCCGCGCTCATGCGCCAGCTCGGCGCCGAGGGCGTCTTCGTCGGCTCCGGCATCTTCAAGTCCGGCGACCCGGCCAAGCGCGCCGCCGCCATCGTGAAGGCCACCACCTTCTACGACGACCCGAAGGTCATCGCGGACGCCTCGCGCAACCTCGGCGAGGCCATGGTCGGCATCAACTGCGACACGCTGCCCGAGGCCGAGCGCTACGCCAACCGCGGCTGGTAAGCAACGATGACCGAATCCCCTGTCATCGGAGTCCTGGCTCTGCAGGGCGACGTACGGGAGCACCTGACGGCCCTGGCCATGGCGGACGCCCTGGCCAGGCCGGTCCGGCGCCCCGAGGAGCTGGCCGAGGTCGACGGGCTGGTCCTGCCCGGCGGTGAGTCCACCACCATGTCCAAGCTCGCCGTGCTCTTCGGCATGATGGAACCGCTGCGCGAACGGGTCGCCGCCGGGATGCCGGTCTACGGCACCTGCGCCGGCATGATCCTCCTCGCCGACAAGATCCTCGACCCCCGCGCGGGCCAGGAGACCGTCGGCGGCATCGAGATGATCGTGCGCCGTAACGCTTTCGGGCGGCAGAACGAGTCCTTCGAGGCGGCCGTCGAGGTCGACGGAGTGCCCGGCGGGCCGGTCGACGGCGTCTTCATCCGGGCGCCCTGGGTGGAGTCCGTGGGCGCCGGCGCCGAGGTCCTCGCGACGCACGGCGGCCATATCGTGGCCGTACGCCAGGGAAACGCCCTGGCGACCTCGTTCCACCCGGAACTGACCGGGGACCATCGTCTGCACGCGTTCTTCACCGACATGGTGCGCGCCGTGGGCTGATCCGATCCCGGTAGGATCTCTCGGGTTCGGATCGATTTTGGTGACGCGAAGGAGAAGGCAGATGTCCGGCCACTCTAAATGGGCTACGACGAAGCACAAGAAGGCCGTGATCGACGCCAAGCGCGGCAAGCTCTTCGCGAAGATGATCAAGAACATCGAGGTCGCGGCCCGCACGGGCGGCGCCGACGTGTCCGGTAACCCGACCCTGTTCGACGCCATCCAGAAGGCGAAGAAGAGCTCGGTCCCGAACAAGAACATCGACTCGGCGGTCAAGCGCGGTGCCGGTCTCGAAGCCGGTGGCGCCGACTACGAGACGATCATGTACGAGGGCTACGGCCCGAACGGCGTCGCGGTGCTCATCGAGTGCCTCACCGACAACCGCAACCGCGCCGCGTCCGACGTCCGGGTCGCGATGACCCGCAACGGCGGCTCGATGGCGGACCCGGGCTCGGTCTCGTACCTGTTCAACCGCAAGGGCGTCGTGATCGTCCCCAAGGGCGAACTGGGCGAGGACGACGTCCTCGGTGCGGTGCTCGACGCGGGTGCCGAGGAGGTCAACGACCTCGGTGACACCTTCGAGGTCCTCAGCGAGGCCACCGACATGGTCGCGGTCCGCACCGCGCTCCAGGACGCCGGCATCGACTACGACTCGGCCGAGGCCAACTTCGTCCCGACCATGCAGGTCGAGCTCGACGAAGAGGGCGCGCGCAAGATCTTCAAGCTGATCGACGCGCTGGAGGACAGCGACGACGTGCAGAACGTCTTCGCCAACTTCGACGTCTCCGACGAGGTCATGGAGAAGGTCGACGCCTGAGGGCGGTCACTCGCGGTACGCCGGCGGGCCGACGGGACACACCCCGTCGGCCCGCCGCATTGTCGGTGGGACCCGATAGCCTGCGGGAACAGGTGACCGAGCGGTGGAGGGGGCCCTCAGATGCGGGTGTTGGGCGTGGACCCGGGGCTGACCCGGTGCGGTGTCGGAGTCGTCGAGGGAGTCGCCGGCCGGCCGCTGACCATGCTCGGCGTCGGCGTCGTGCGGACCCCGGCCGACGCGGAACTCGGCCACCGGCTGGTCGCCGTCGAGCGGGGCATCGAGGAGTGGCTCGACGAGCACCGCCCGGAGTTCGTCGCCGTGGAGCGGGTGTTCGCCCAGCACAACGTCCGCACGGTGATGGGCACCGCCCAGGCCAGCGCGGTCGCCATGCTCTGCGCCTCCCGCCGGGGCATCCCCGTCGCCCTGCACACCCCCAGCGAGGTCAAGGCCGCCGTCACGGGCTCGGGACGCGCCGACAAGGCCCAGGTCGGAGCCATGGTGACCCGGCTGCTGCGGCTCGACGCCCCCCCGAAGCCCGCGGACGCCGCCGACGCGCTCGCCCTCGCCATCTGCCACATCTGGCGCGCACCCGCGCAGAACCGACTGCAGCAGGCCGTCGCCGCCCATCGCACGCTGAAAGGCCGCACCGCATGATCGCCTTCGTCTCCGGCCCGGTGGCCGCCCTCGCTCCGACCACGGCCGTGATCGAGGTCGGTGGCATCGGCATGGCCGTCCAGTGCGCCCCCGGCACCCTCGCCGGCCTGCGGATCGGCCAGGAGGCCAAGCTGGCCACCTCCCTCGTCGTGCGGGAGGACTCGCTCACGCTCTACGGCTTCGCCGACGACGACGAGCGGCAGGTCTTCGAACTCCTGCAGACCGCCAGCGGTGTCGGCCCCCGGCTCGCCCAGGCCATGCTCGCCACCCACAGCCCCGACGCCCTGCGCATCGCGGTCGCCACCGGTGACGAGAAGGCGCTCACCGCGGTGTCCGGCATCGGCAAGAAGGGCGCCCAGAAGCTCCTCCTGGAACTGAAGGACCGGCTGGGCGAACCGGTCGGCGCCCACATCGGGCAGCAGGGCATCGGCGCCGCCGTCAGCTCCTCCTGGCGCGACCAGCTCCAGGCCGCGCTGATCGGCCTCGGCTACGCGACCCGTGAGGCGGACGAGGCGGTGGCCGCCGTGGCCCCGCAGGCCGAGGCCGCGATCGCGGGCGGGGAACGGGCCCCGGTGCCCCAGCTCCTCCGCGCCGCCCTGCAGACGCTCAACCGCGCACGCTGACCCCGGGGCGCCGACGCGCTCCGTACGCCGGCCGGAACACCGCACGGACCGGCACCGAAACACCCGAGGCGGGACTGAGAGATGAACTGGGACGAGACCGGGCCCGACACCGGCGAACTCACCGACGAGCGGCTGGACGACCGCCTGGTCGCCGCCGGGGCGGACGGCGAGGACACCGCGGTCGAGGCGGCCCTGCGCCCGAAGGACCTCGATGAATTCGTCGGCCAGGAAAAGGTGCGCGAGCAGCTCGACCTCGTCCTTAAGGCGGCCCGCGCCCGCGGTGCCACCGCCGACCACGTGCTCCTCTCCGGCGCCCCCGGTCTCGGCAAGACCACCCTTTCCATGATCATTGCGGCGGAGATGGGAGCCCCGATCCGCATCACCTCCGGCCCCGCGATCCAGCACGCGGGGGACCTCGCCGCGATCCTCTCCTCCCTCCAGGAGGGCGAGGTCCTCTTCCTCGACGAGATCCACCGCATGTCGCGGCCCGCGGAGGAGATGCTCTACATGGCGATGGAGGACTTCCGGGTCGACGTCATCGTCGGCAAGGGGCCCGGCGCCACGGCCATCCCGCTGGAGCTGCCCCCGTTCACCCTGGTCGGCGCCACCACCAGGGCGGGACTGCTGCCGCCCCCGCTCCGCGACCGTTTCGGTTTCACCGGGCACATGGAGTTCTACGCCCCCACCGAGCTGGAGCGGGTCATCCACCGGTCCGCCGGCCTCCTGGACGTGGCCATAGACCCGGCCGGCGCCGCCGAGATCGCCGGACGCTCCCGGGGTACGCCCCGCATCGCCAACCGTCTGCTGCGCCGGGTCCGGGACTACGCCCAGGTCAAGGCCGAAGGGCGCATCGACCGGGACATCGCGGCAGCGGCCCTGCGGGTGTACGAGGTCGACGCCCGCGGACTCGACCGCCTGGACCGCGCGGTGCTCGGGGCGCTGCTCAAGCTCTTCGGCGGCGGCCCCGTCGGCCTCTCGACCCTCGCGGTGGCCGTGGGGGAGGAGCGCGAGACGGTCGAGGAGGTCGCCGAGCCCTTCCTCGTGCGGGAGGGACTGCTCGCCAGGACGCCGCGCGGCAGGGTCGCCACCCCTGCCGCCTGGGCGCACCTCGGCCTCGTGCCCCCGCAGCACGGCGCAAAGGGACAACAGGGCCTGTTCGGGGCGTGACACGTCACGGGTTGGCCAGCAGGGGAACCCCGGTGCCATGCTGGACGTTGTTCCAACGATGCGGACTCGCTTAGACTCCGCCGATGCCGCCCGTACAGGTCGGTGTACCCACCCCCGTAGACCAGGCCGCGTGAATCCAGCGTGGTCGTGCGAAGGAAGTCCGTCCCGTGAGTCTCGTGACCCTCCTCCCCTTCATCGTGCTCATCGGGGCCATGTTCCTGATGACCCGGTCCGCCAAGAAGAAGCAGCAGGCGGCGGCGCAGATGCGCAGCGACATGCAGCCCGGCACCGGCGTCCGGACGATCGGAGGCATGTACGCCACTGTCAAGGAGATCCAGGACGACACGGTCCTCCTCGAGGTCGCGCCCGGCGTCCACGCCGTCTACGCCAAGAACTCGATCGGTGCCGTCCTCGACGACGCGGAGTACAACCGCATCGTCCACGGCGACGACTCCGACGGCACGCTCGTGCCCGACGACGCCTCCTCCCTCACCGACGGTGAGAGCACGGCGGACGACGACGTCGCGAAGATCGACCTGGGCAAGAAGGCCGAGGACGAGACCGTGGCGAAGGAAGCCAAGGGCGCGGAGACCAAGGACGCCAAGGCCGACGGCGAGAGCGACGCCAAGTAGTTCCACGACCCACAGACGCCGGACACCTTGAGGTGTCCGGCTTCTCACGGGCCGTGCGGTCTTCTGCGGGGGCGGGTCCTCACAACACTTCGTGGCCGCTCGGGCGCGTACCCGGCGCGGGGCGGTTGGACAGGGAGAAACAAGAAGGTGGCAGCACCGAAGAAAGGCCGGGGCTCAACCGGTGGACAGGGCAGGCCGGGGCGTTCCCTGGCTTTGATCCTGATTGCCATGGTCGCCCTGACCGGAGGGATTTTCCTGTCCGGTCACACCACGCCCCGGCTCGGTATCGACCTCGCCGGCGGTACGTCGATCACGCTCAAGGCGAAGAGCCAGCCGGGCAAGCCTGACGCGATCAACGAGACCAACATGAACACCGCGGTCGGCATCATCGAACGCCGTGTCAACGGTCTGGGTGTCTCCGAGGCCGAGGTCCAGACCCAGGGCGCCTCGAACATCATCGTCAACATCCCCAAGGGGACGAACTCGAAGCAGGCCCGGGAGCAGGTCGGCACGACCGCCCAGCTCTACTTCCGGCCCGTGCTGACGGTCGCGGACGGTGCACCGACCCCGGAGGGTTCCGCGAGCCCGTCCGCCACCGGTTCGGCGAAGCCGAGTGCCAAGGCGACGGAGCCCGAGACCGCGTCCGGTTCAAAGGCGACCCCGTCGGACGGCGCCACCACCCAGGGCCGTGCCGTCACCGACGCCCTGAAGAAGGACGCGACGCCGACCCCCAAGGCCGGCACCACCGGTGCTCCGGAGTCCTCGAAGAGCCCCGCGGCGACCGAGGCCCCCGACCCCGCCACCGCGGCGCTCCAGAAGAAGTTCACGGAGCTCGACTGCGCCGACAAGGAGGCCCGTGTGGCCGCCGGCGTCGGCGTCAAGCCCGAGGACCCCACGGTCGCGTGCAGCTCGGAGGGTGACGCCAAGTACCTCCTCGGCCCGGCCGCGGTCTCCGGTACCGACGTCGACGACGCGAAGGCGCAGTTCGACCAGCAGCGCGGCATCTGGCTCGTCTCGATGGAGTTCACGGACAAGGGCTCCAAGAAGTTCCAGACGATCACCAAGAAGCTGTCCACGCAGCAGTCCCCGCAGAACCAGTTCGCGATCGCCCTCGACGGTGAGGTCGTCTCCGCGCCCCAGGTGAACGAGGCGCTCAGCGGCAGCGCGGAGATCTCCGGCAGCTTCACCCAGCAGTCCGCGGAGTCCCTGGCCAACGTCCTGTCCTACGGTGCGCTGCCGCTGTCCTTCAGCGAGGAGACGGCCACCACCGTCACCGCCGCGCTCGGCGGCGAGCAGTTGAAGGCCGGCCTCATCGCCGGCGCCATCGGCTTGGCCCTGGTCGTGATCTACCTGGTCGCCTACTACCGCGGTCTGTCGCTCATCGCGCTCCTCAGCCTGCTGGCCTCCGGCATCCTGACCTACACGATCATGGCGCTCCTCGGTCCGGCCATCGGCTTCGCGCTGAACCTCCCGGCCGTCTGCGGTGCGATCGTGGCGATCGGTATCACGGCGGACTCGTTCATCGTCTACTTCGAACGCATCCGCGACGAGATCCGGGAGGGCCGCACGCTCCGTCCGGCCGTCGAGCGGGCGTGGCCCCGTGCCCGCCGCACCATCCTGGTGTCCGACTTCGTGTCGTTCCTCGCCGCGGCGGTGCTCTTCCTCGTCACCGTCGGCAAGGTCCAGGGCTTCGCGTTCACGCTCGGCCTCACGACCGTGCTCGACGTGGTCGTGGTGTTCTTCTTCACCAAGCCCGTCATGACGCTGATGGCCCGCACGAAGTTCTTCGGCGGCGGTCACCCGTGGTCCGGTCTGGACCCCGAGCGGCTGGGCGCCCAGCCGCCGCTCCGCCGCTCGCGCCGCGTCAACGCCCGTACCGACCACCCGAAGGAGGCGTGAGATGTCGCGACTCGGCGATCTCGGCGCCCGGCTCTACCGTGGCGAGGTCGGTTACGACTTCATCGGCAAGCGCAAGCTCTGGTATGGCGTATCGATCCTGATCACCATCACGGCCATCGTCGGCCTGGCGGTCAGTGGTCTCAACCTGGGCATCGAGTTCAAGGGCGGTGCCGTCTTCACGACGGACACCAAGGCCAAGATCTCGCTTTCCCAGGTCCGCGAGGACGCGGTCGCCGCCTCCGGCCACGAGGCGATCGTTCAAGAACTCGGCAATGGCGGGAGCGACGGGCTCCGGATCCAGATCACCGAGGTCGACACCGCCAAGGCCGACCAGATCAAGAGCCAGCTTTCCGAGGACCTCGGCATCCCCGAGGAGCAGATCAACGCGGACCTGGTCGGCCCCAGCTGGGGTGAGCAGATCGCGAACAAGGCGTGGACCGGCCTCGGCATCTTCATGGTCCTCGTGGTGGTCTACCTGGCGATCGCCTTCGAATGGCGCATGGCGGTGGCGGCCCTCATCGCGCTGATCCACGACATCACGATCACCGTCGGTGTCTACGCCCTCGTCGGCTTCGAGGTCACCCCGGGCACCGTGATCGGTCTGCTCACCATCCTCGGTTACTCCCTCTACGACACGGTCGTCGTCTTCGACAGCCTCAAGGAGGGCACGAAGGGGATCACCAAGCAGACCCGCTGGACCTACAGCGAGATCGCCAACCGGTCCATCAACGGCACGCTGGTGCGTTCCATCAACACCACCGTCGTCGCGCTGCTCCCGGTCGCCGGTCTGCTGTTCATCGGCGGCGGTGTCCTGGGCGCGGGCACGCTGAACGACATCTCGCTGTCGCTCTTCGTCGGTCTGGCCGCAGGTGCGTACTCCTCGATCTTCATCGCCACTCCGCTGGTCGCCGACCTCAAGGAGCGCGAGCCGCAGATAAAGGCACTGAAGAAGCGCATCCTCGCCAAGCGCGCCTCGGCCGCGGCCAAGGGCGAGTCCGCCGAGAGCGAGCGCGACGACCTGGTGCAGGACGGATCCGACGGCGACACCGAGCCCGCGGGCGCGGTCGTCGGCCAGCGCAGGCAGGCCGGAGGCCACGGCCGCAGTCCCAGGAACCACCGATGACGAGCGTGACGGACGCGACCCGGGAGCTGCTGCTCAGCCGCATCCGGGACGTACCGGACTATCCGAAGCCGGGAGTGCTGTTCAAGGACATCACTCCGCTGCTCGCGGACCCGGTCGCGTTCGCCGCCCTCACCGACTTCTTCGCGGAGCTGTGCACACGGCACGGAGCCACCAAGATCGTCGGGCTCGAGGCGCGGGGGTTCATCCTGGCCGCACCGGTCTCCGTACGGTCCGGAATCGGGTTCGTGCCCGTGCGCAAGGCGGGCAAGCTGCCCGGCGCCACCCTCGGGCAGGCGTACGAGCTGGAATACGGCACGGCCGAGATCGAGATCCACGCCGAGGACCTGACCGCGGACGATCGCGTCATGGTCATCGACGACGTCCTCGCGACCGGTGGCACGGCGGAGGCGTCGCTGGAGCTCATCCGGCGGGCCGGCGCCGAGGTGGCCGGGGTCTCGGTGCTGATGGAGCTCGGCTTCCTCGCGGGCCGGGCCCGGCTCGAGGCAGGACTGCGCGGAGCGCCGCTGGAGGCTCTGATCACGCTCTGACCTGCACCGTGCCGCAACGGCACGGGTGTGGAGACGGACAGGACGGGTACCCGGGAACATCCGGGTACCCGTCCTGTGTTGTCAGGGGTTCACACTCCCCGGGCGAGGACCCGCCCAGGGGTCGTTACCATGGGCTTTCCGGTAGCCCGGATCCGCACGAGGAGCGCTCTTGCCAGACGAGGCCCAGCCAGTCGCCGCCCCGCAGCCCGAAAAGCCCGCGGGGGCCTCACCCGTGCCCGGGAAGGCGAAGCCCGACCGGGAGGGCGGGTCCGGGTCCGCGAGCGACCACGCGCAGGGTCCCGCCGCCGCGGCCAAGCCGACGCCTCCTCCGGGCACCAAGGCGGCACCCACCGGCGCCAAGGCCGCGCCCGCGGCGCAGACCGGTACGCCCGCGTCCTCGGCGCCCGCACCCGCCGTCAGGCCTCCGGTGTCCGCTCCGGCACCCGCGGCTCCCGCGGCGAAGCCTCCGGCCAAGCCCGCCACCGCCCCGCCGGCGGCCACGGGCCGCGCGGGCGGTTCGTCCAACCGGGTCAGGGCGCGGCTCGCCCGACTGGGTGTACAGCGCTCCAGCCCGTACAACCCGGTCCTCGAGCCCCTGCTCCGCACGGTCCGGGGCAACGACCCCAAGATCGAGTCCGCCACCCTGCGCCAGATCGAGCGCGCCTACCAGGTGGCGGAGCGCTGGCACCGCGGCCAGAAGCGCAAGAGCGGCGACCCCTACATCACCCATCCGCTCGCGGTCACGACGATCCTCGCCGAGCTGGGCATGGATCCGGCGACCCTGATGGCCGGCCTGCTGCACGACACCGTCGAGGACACGGAGTACGGCCTCGACACCCTGCGCAAGGACTTCGGCGACCAGGTCGCCCTGCTCGTCGACGGCGTCACCAAGCTCGACAAGGTCAAGTTCGGTGAGGCCGCGCAGGCCGAGACCGTGCGCAAGATGGTCGTCGCCATGGCCAAGGACCCCCGGGTCCTGGTCATCAAGCTCGCCGACCGGCTGCACAACATGCGCACCATGCGCTATCTCAAGCGGGAGAAGCAGGAGAAGAAGGCCCGCGAGACCCTCGAGATCTACGCGCCGCTGGCCCACCGCCTCGGCATGAACACCATCAAGTGGGAGCTGGAGGACCTCGCCTTCGCGATCCTCTACCCCAAGATGTACGACGAGATCGTCCGCCTCGTCGCCGAGCGCGCGCCCAAGCGCGACGAGTACCTCGCCATAGTGACCGACGAGGTCCAGGCCGACCTGCGGGCCGCCCGCATCAAGGCCACCGTCACCGGCCGGCCGAAGCACTACTACAGCGTCTACCAGAAGATGATCGTGCGGGGCCGCGACTTCGCCGAGATCTACGACCTGGTGGGCATCCGCGTCCTCGTCGACACCGTCCGCGACTGCTACGCGGCGCTCGGCACCGTCCACGCCCGGTGGAACCCGGTGCCGGGGCGGTTCAAGGACTACATCGCGATGCCCAAGTTCAACATGTACCAGTCGCTGCACACCACGGTGATCGGTCCCAGCGGCAAGCCGGTCGAGCTCCAGATCCGTACGTTCGACATGCACCGCCGCGCCGAGTACGGCATCGCCGCGCACTGGAAGTACAAGCAGGAGGCCGTCGCGGGCGCCTCCAAGGTGCGCACGGACGTCCCCAAGAACACCGGCGGCCGGGGCCAGGACACCGTCAACGACATGGCGTGGCTGCGCCAGCTCCTGGACTGGCAGAAGGAGACCGAGGACCCCAGCGAGTTCCTCGAGTCCCTGCGGTTCGACCTGTCGCGCAACGAGGTGTTCGTCTTCACGCCGAAGGGCGACGTGATAGCGCTGCCCGCCGGTGCGACGCCGGTCGACTTCGCGTACGCGGTCCACACCGAGGTCGGGCACCGGACCATAGGGGCGCGGGTCAACGGACGGCTCGTGCCGCTGGAGTCGACGCTCGACAACGGCGACCTCGTGGAGGTCTTCACCTCCAAGGCGGCCGGTGCCGGGCCCTCCCGCGACTGGCTCCAGTTCGTCAAGTCGCCCCGGGCACGCAACAAGATCCGCGCCTGGTTCTCCAAGGAACGCCGCGACGAGGCGATCGAGCAGGGCAAGGACGCCATCGCGCGGGCCATGCGCAAGCAGAACCTGCCGATCCAGCGCATCCTGACCGGCGACTCCCTCGTCACGCTGGCGCACGAGATGCGCTACCCGGACATCTCGTCGCTGTACGCGGCCATCGGTGAAGGCCACGTCGCGGCGGCGGGTGTCGTCCAGAAACTCGTCCAGGCACTGGGCGGCGAGGACGCCGCCAACGAGGACCTGGCGGAGAGCTCCCCGCCCTCGCACGGCCGCAGCAAGCGCCGGGCCAACGCGGATCCGGGTGTGGTCGTCAAGGGCGTCGAGGACGTCTGGGTCAAGCTGGCCCGCTGCTGTACGCCCGTGCCCGGCGACCCGATCATCGGGTTCGTGACGCGGGGCAGTGGCGTCTCCGTCCACCGGGCGGACTGCGTCAACGTCGACTCGCTCTCGCAGCAGCCGGAGCGGATCCTCGACGTCGAGTGGGCTCCCACCCAGTCGTCGGTCTTCCTCGTCGCCATCCAGGTCGAGGCGCTGGACCGCTCACGGCTCCTCTCCGACGTCACGCGCGTCCTGTCCGACCAGCACGTGAACATCCTGTCGGCGGCCGTCCAGACGTCACGCGACCGCGTGGCCACCTCCCGCTTCACCTTCGAGATGGGCGACCCGAAGCACCTGGGGCACGTCCTGAAGGCCGTGAGGGGCGTGGAAGGCGTCTACGACGTCTACCGGGTCACCTCGGCACGACGCCCGTAGCCGGGCGCCGCAGAGGGCCCCACAGCCGGTGGCGGCCGACCCGCCCCCGGCACACGGGAGGGGCTCCCGTACGCGATGCGTACGGGAGCCCCTCCCGTCGGTCCTGGCGGACGTCAGCCGCCGAACTCCTCCAGGCCCTTCAGCGCCTGGTCCAGCAGTGCCTGCCGGCCCTCGAGCTCGCGGGAGAGCTTGTCGGCCCTGGCGTTGTTGCCCGAGGCGCGCGCCGCGTCGATCTGCGTACGCAGCTTGTCGACCGCCGACTGGAGCTGGCCGGTCAGACCCGCGGCACGCGCACGCGCCTCCGGGTTCGTCCGGCGCCACTCGGACTCCTCGGCCTCCTGGAGCGCGCGCTCCACGGCCTGCACCCGGCCCTCGACCTTGGGACGCGCGTCCCGCGGCACGTGACCGATGGCCTCCCAGCGCTCGTTGATGGAGCGGAACGCGGCCCGCGCCGCCTTCAGATCCGTCACCGGCACCAGCTTCTCGGCCTCGGCGGCGAGCTCCTCCTTGAGCTTCAGGTTCTCGCCCTGCTCGGCGTCCCGCTCGGCGAAGACGCCGCTGCGGGCCGCGAAGAACACGTCCTGGGCGCCGCGGAAGCGGTTCCACAGGTCGTCCTCGGACTCCCGCTGGGCGCGCCCAGCGGCCTTCCACTCGGTCATCAGGTCGCGGTAGCGGGCAGCGGTCGTGCCCCAGTCCGTCGAGCCGGAGAGCGACTCGGCCTCGGCGACCAGCCGCTCCTTGACCTTGCGGGCGTCCTCGCGCTGGGCGTCCAGGGCCGCGAAGTGCGCCTTGCGCCGCTTGGAGAAGGCGGAACGGGCGTGCGAGAAGCGGTGCCACAGTTCGTCGTCTGACTTGCGGTCCAGACGGGGCAGCCCCTTCCACGTGTCGACGAGCGCCCTCAGACGCTCACCCGCCGACCGCCACTGCTCGCTCTGCGCCAGCTCCTCAGCCTCGACGACCAGCGCCTCCTTGGCCTGCCGGGCCTCGTCGGTCTGCTTCGCCTTCTGGACCTTCCGCTCCTCGCGGCGCGAGTCGACCGTCGCGACGAGCGTGTCCAGCCGCTTGCCGAGCGCGGCGAGGTCACCGACGGCGTGGTGCTCGTCGACCTGCACACGCAGGTGCTCGATCGCGGTGGTGGCGTCCTTCGCCGACAGGTCGGTGGTCTTCACCCGCCGTTCGAGGAGGCCGATTTCGACCACCAGGCCCTCGTACTTGCGCTCGAAATAGGCCAGAGCCTCCTCGGGGCTGCCGGCCTGCCACGATCCGACCACCTGCTCGCCCTCGGCCGTACGCACGTACACGGTGCCCGTCTCGTCGACACGGCCCCACGGGTCGCTGGTCACAGCGCCTCCTCCACCTGATGCGTCGAAGGGGGGTTCGCCCCCCTCGCATCGTCCACAGTTTCCTGGGGCGGGCCGCGCCCGCCCTGCACAACGCCAATCTAGGCGACCGGCCACCCGGCTGTCCGCACTCAGCGAGGCTGAAATTCTCCGGTCCGGCCGTGAGGCCGGGCGCCGGCCGCCCGTGGGAGGGTCAGTCCTTGCCGACCGTCACCTTCTCGACCGTCACGGCCTTCTTCGGGGCACCGTCGCCCGCTCCGCCGGTCACGCCCGCCTCGGCGACCTTCTTGACGGCCTTCAGGCCGGCATCGTCCATGGTGCCGAACGGCGTGTAGGTGGGCGGCAGTTCGGTGTCCTTGTACACCAGGAAGAACTGGCTGCCGCCGGTCCCCGGCTGCCCGGTGTTCGCCATCGCGACGCTGCCCGCGGGATACGTCACCGAGCCGGTGTCGCCCGGCTTGCCCAGCGCGGTGAGGTTCTCGTCGGGGATCGTGTAGCCCGGACCGCCGGTTCCGTCGCCCTTCGGGTCGCCGCACTGCAGCACGAAGATGCCCTGCGTGGTCAGGCGGTGACATTTCGTGTCGTCGAAGTACCCCTTGTCCGCGAGGGCCTTGAACGAGTTCACGGTGTGCGGGGTCTTCGCCGCCTCCATCGTGATCCTGATGTCGCCCTGGCTCGTCTTCAGGGACATCGCGTACGCGGCCTTCTTGTCGATGGCCATCGCCGGCTCGGGCGTCTTGCTCTCGCTGGCCGAGGGGGACGGGGGAGCGGACGGGCTCGCGCTCGCCGCCGCGTCGGCGGAGTCCTTCGCGTCGTCGCCGTCGAGGAAGAGGTACGAGCCCGCAGCGACGACCGCCACCACGGCCACCGAGGAACCGATGATCGCCGTGAGGCGCCTGGTCCTGCGGCGGGCCTCCTCCCGGCGCTGCTGCTGCCGCTCGAACTTCTCCCGGGCGAGCTGCCGCCGCCGCTGATCGCTGCTGACCACCGGATGGTCTCCTTGTACGTCGTGTGTTCGGGCCTCGATTGCCCCGTACGGTATATGGGTTAGCTGTGTGATGAGGAGCGCCGGTAGGCTCTGATCTGCCGCATTCCTCTCCACGGCCCTCATCGTCGGACGAACTTTAAGGACGATCGTGCTCATTGCCGGGTTCCCCGCCGGGGCCTGGGGGACCAATTGCTACCTGGTCGCCCCCGCCGCCGGTGAGGAGTGCGTGATCATCGACCCGGGCCACCAGGCCGCCCAGGGCGTCGAGGAAGCGCTCGCGAAGCATCGGCTCAAGCCCGTCGCCGTCGTGCTCACCCACGGCCACATCGACCACGTCGCCTCGGTCGTCCCGGTGTGCGGCGCCCACGACGTCCCCGCCTGGATCCACCCCGACGACCGCTACATGATGAGCGACCCCGAGAAGGCGCTGGGCCGTTCGATCGGGATGCCGCTCATGGGCGAGCTGACGGTCGGCGAACCGGACGACGTGAGGGAGCTGTCCGACGGTGCCGCGCTGCGGCTGGCCGGCATGGAGTTCGGCGTCGCGCACGCGCCCGGCCATACGAAGGGGTCGGTGACGTTCAGGATGCCCGAGGCCGCGGACGTACCGCAGATCCTCTTCTCGGGCGACCTGCTCTTCGCCGGCTCCGTCGGACGCACCGACCTGCCCGGTGGCGACCACGCCGAGCTGCTCGAGTCGCTGGCCCGCGTGTGCCTCCCGCTCGACGACTCGACCGTGGTGCTGTCCGGCCACGGCCCCCAGACGACCATCGGCCGCGAGCGCGCCTCCAATCCGTACATGCACGGACTGGACGCGCCCCGCCGAGGAATGTGACGAGAGAAAAAACCTGTGAGCACCTTCCAGGCCCCCAAGGGCACGTACGACCTGACCCCGCCCCGCTCCGCGAAGTTCCTCGCGGTGCGTGAGGCCATCTCCTCGCCCCTGAGGAACTCCGGATACGGATACATCGAGACGCCCGGTTTCGAGGACGTCGCGCTGTTCGCCCGCGGCGTGGGCGAGTCCACCGACATCGTGTCCAAGGAGATGTACGCCTTCGAGACCAAGGGCGGCGACAAGCTCGCCCTGCGCCCCGAGGGCACCGCGTCCGTGCTGCGCGCCGCGCTGGAGGCCAACCTCCACAAGGCCGGCAACCTGCCCGTCAAACTCTGGTACTCGGGCTCGTACTACCGCTACGAGCGCCCCCAGGCGGGCCGCTACCGCCACTTCTCGCAGGTCGGCGCCGAGGCCATCGGTACCGAGGACCCCGCGCTCGACGCCGAGTTGATCATCCTCGCCGACCAGGCCTACCGCTCGCTCGGCCTCACGCGGTTCCGCATCCTGCTCAACTCGCTGGGGGACAAGGAGTGCCGTCCCGTCTACCGGGAGGCGCTGCAGACGTTCCTGCGCGACCTGGACCTCGACGAGGAGACCCGTCGGCGCATCGAGATCAACCCGCTGCGGGTCCTCGACGACAAGCGTCCCGACGTCCAGAAGCAGCTGACGGGCGCCCCGATGCTGCGTGACTTCCTCTGCGACGCCTGCAAGGCGTACCACGAGGAGGTCCGCGACCTGCTGACGACGGCGGGCGTCGCGTTCGAGGACGACGAGAAGCTGGTCCGCGGTCTCGACTACTACACGCGCACCACCTTCGAGTTCGTCCACGACGGCCTGGGCTCCCAGTCGGCGGTGGGCGGCGGCGGGCGTTACGACGGCCTGTCCGAGATGATCGGCGGCCCCGCGCTGCCCTCCGTCGGCTGGGCGCTCGGTGTGGACCGCACGGTGCTCGCCCTGGAGGCGGAGGGCGTCGAACTCGACATCCCCGCCACCACCAGCGTCTACGCGGTGCCGCTCGGCGAGGAGGCCCGGCGGGTGCTCTTCGGCCTGGTCACCGAACTGCGCAAGGCGGGCGTCGCCACGGACTTCGCCTTCGGCGGCCGCGGCCTCAAGGGTGCGATGAAGAGCGCGAACCGCTCCGGCGCCCGCTACACGGTCGTGGCCGGTGAGCGGGACCTCGCCGACGGCAACGTCCAGCTCAAGGACATGGAGTCGGGTGAGCAGAAGGCCGTCGCGGTCGGCGAGCTGGTGAGCGTGCTCCGGGCCGAACTGGCCTGACCCGGGGCCCGTCGTCCACCCCTGTGCCCGTCCGGCCCGTCCGGGCGGGCACAGGGCGTTCGGGGCGCCCGGCCCGCAGCCGGAGGATGGGTGACCCGCGGCCGGTCAGAAGCCCCACCGGTTGCCGGGCGTCAACCCGGCGGAAGCCGATTCACCTGGCGTACGGGTCCGATCGGGACGGGCGGGAAGCGGCACCGGCCGGCGGCGGGCACCGCGACCGCGGCGGCGGCCCGGGCCGGAGTGACCGGGACGCGCCGCCGGCGCCGCCGCCCCTCCCGCTCCGGCGCGCCCCTGAGCCTCGCGGGGACGGATCCGCAGGTCGGGGCCGTCCAGCGCGGTCGGGTGGTCACGCCGTTCACGTGCTCCCCGTGCTCCTGCCGCTCCTCCCCGCCGTGCCGGGGAGGAGCGGGCCGCCACCCTGCGGCACCGGATGCGGCGTCGAACACCTTTATGCGTATCGAACGGATGGCTGCGTCGCCGGTGCGGCACAATGACGAGGCCCGGCCGGCTACTCAGTGATGGAACGGCGATTATGACGATGGCAACGGTAGACCACCCCTCATCCGCGCAGGACGAGGACGACGGTGCGAAGACCTTCGGCGGCAGCCGCGCGCTCGCACTGCTGCTGGTGATCACGGGAGCGGCCGGGCTGCTCGCCGCCTGGGTGATCACCATCGACAAGTTCAAGCTGCTCGAGGACCCGAGCTTCACTCCGGGATGCAGCCTGAACCCGGTGGTCGCGTGCGGCAACATCATGAAGAGCGAGCAGGCCTCGGCCTTCGGCTTCCCCAACCCGATGCTCGGGATCGCCACCTACTCCGTGGTCATCGGGATCGGCATGGCGCTCCTCGCGGGCGCCCGCTTCCGTGCCTGGTACTGGCTGGGCCTCAACGCGGGCACCCTGTTCGGCGTCGGCTTCTGCACCTGGCTGCAGTACCAGTCGCTGTACAACATCAACTCGCTCTGCCTGTGGTGCTGCCTGGCGTGGGTCGCCACGATCTTCATGTTCTGCTACGTCACGACGCACAACATCAAGCACCGCATCATCCCCGCCCCCGCCGGACTGCGGAACGCCCTCACCGAGTTCCACTGGGTGCCCCCGGTGCTCTGGATCGGGATCATCGGCATGCTGATCCTCACCCGCTGGTGGGACTTCTGGACCAGCTGACTCGACCCGCGGTCCTGTCAGCGGGGTGACATAGGCTTCACGACGTGGAGCCCGACCTCTTTACCGCAGCCGCCGAAGACCGCCAGGAGAAGGACCCGTCCAGCAGCCCCCTCGCTGTCCGGATGCGCCCTCGCACCCTGGACGAGGTGGTCGGACAGCAGCACCTGCTCAAGCCGGGGTCCCCGCTGCGCCGTCTCGTCGGCGAGGGCAGCGGAGGGCCCGCCGGTCCCTCGTCGGTCATCCTCTGGGGCCCGCCCGGCACGGGCAAGACCACTCTGGCATACGTCGTCAGCAAGGCGACCAACAAGCGCTTCGTCGAGCTCTCGGCGATCACCGCGGGCGTCAAGGAGGTCCGCGCCGTCATCGAGGGCGCGCGCCGTGCCACCGGCGGTTTCGGCAAGGAGACCGTCCTCTTCCTCGACGAGATCCACCGCTTCTCCAAGGCCCAGCAGGATTCCCTGCTCCCGGCCGTGGAGAACCGCTGGGTGACGCTGATCGCGGCCACCACGGAGAACCCGTACTTCTCGATCATCTCGCCGCTGCTCTCGCGCTCGCTGCTCCTCACCCTGGAGCCCCTCACCGACGACGACCTGCGGGCCCTGCTCCGCCGTGCCGTGGCCGACGGGCGTGGGCTGGGGGAGGCCGTCACGCTGCCCGAGGACGCCGAGGCGCACCTGCTGCGGATCGCCGGGGGCGACGCCCGCCGCGCGCTGACCGCGCTGGAGGCCGCCGCGGGTGCGGCGCTCTCCAAGCACGAGCAGGAGATCACACTGGAGACGCTCGAGGAGACGGTCGACCGCGCGGCGGTGAAGTACGACCGGGACGGCGACCAGCACTACGACGTCGCGAGTGCCCTGATCAAGTCGATCCGCGGGTCCGACGTGGACGCCGCCCTGCACTACCTGGCCCGGATGATCGAGGCGGGGGAGGACCCGCGCTTCATCGCGCGGCGGCTGATGATCTCCGCCAGCGAGGACATCGGGCTGGCCGATCCCACCGCGCTGCCCACCGCCGTGGCGGCGGCCCAGGCCGTGGCCATGATCGGGTTCCCCGAGGCGGCGCTCACCCTCAGCCACGCCACGATCGCCCTGGCGCTCGCCCCCAAGTCCAACGCGGCGACGCTGGCGATCTCCGCGGCGCAGGAGGACGTGCGCAGGGGCCTCGCCGGACCGGTCCCGGCCCATCTGCGGGACGGTCACTACAAGGGCGCGGCCAAGCTCGGCCATGCCCAGGGCTACGTCTATCCGCACGACGTCCCCGGTGGGATCGCCGCCCAGGAGTACGCCCCGGACGCCGTCCGCGACAGGCGCTACTACGAACCCACGCGATACGGGGCGGAGGCGCGCTACGCCGACGTGGCGGAGCGGGTCCGCGAGCGGCTCGGCCGCGGCGGGCCCGGAGAGGGCGCCGCGTCCCGGTGACGCCCGCGGGTTCAGTGGGAGGCGGCCTCGAACAGCGTGTACATCGCGCGGCGCAGTCCGGTGACGTCACGCACGGGCTCGGGGAAGTCGAACCGGGCGTCGAAGCAGGAGCCGGCGTGTTCGACGAACCGCACCCGCAGGCCGAAGCGGTCGAGGGCGACCGGGACGGCGGCGGGCACCTGCTCACCGCCGGCCCGCGCCCGCCCGCCGAGCAGGGCGGACAGCGACCCCATCTGCTCCGCGTGGGCGGCGTGCAGGTGCTGGAGCAGTTCGGTCTCGTGGGCCACCAGCGGATCGGCGACGGCGTCCCGGAAGTCCTCCGGCTCCACCTCCTCGGCGCCCCAGAGATCGTCGACCGACGCCTCCCCGGTCTCCAGGCGGAGCGTCGTCCGCCCGGCCCCGGCCGGTCCCCGTGCGGCGGTGAGCCAGCCGGCGATCCTGGCGCGGCCCCGGATGCGGTGCGGGACGGAGACCGGTGCGACGTCGGTGATCTCCAGCACGGCCGCCAGTTCGTCGCCCTGGGCGCGCGCCGCCGCCCGCGCCACCGGGGAGTCCGCGGGGAAACCGAGGAACAGATCCCCGTCCGGACCGATGCTCCTGCTGTCGGGCATCAGCTGGTCCGGATGGATGACGGACAGCCCCGGTACGAGCAGCACCGCGGAGCAGGTACTCTGTACGAGAGTTCGTGTGCGCTCGGCTGCTGACGGCATCCGAGTGTTTTCAAGCCCGCTGGGACGCGGCTGACCACGATCAGATCGGCCTTCCGTCGTTACGGCACCTTTGTGTGTGCCGTCGCTGTCTGTGCTGTCCGTGACGTGTGTGGTGTTCCCAGGGCGAGACATGCGATCTCCTTGAGTAAGGTAAAGCTAACCTAACCTACAACGGAGGTCTGGAGAACGTGCCTAACCAGTCGCGTCCCAAGGTCAAGAAGTCGCGTGCCCTCGGCATCGCCCTGACGCCGAAGGCTGTCAAGTACTTCGAGGCCCGCCCCTACCCGCCGGGCGAGCACGGCCGTGGCCGCAAGCAGAACTCGGACTACAAGGTCCGTCTGCTCGAGAAGCAGCGCCTGCGTGCGCAGTACGACATCAGCGAGCGCCAGATGGCGCGTGCCTACGACCGCGCCCGCAAGGCCGAGGGCAAGACGGGCGAGGCGCTGGTCGTCGAGCTCGAGCGTCGCCTCGACGCCCTGGTCCTGCGTTCGGGCATCGCCCGCACCATCTACCAGGCCCGCCAGATGGTCGTCCACGGCCACATCGAGGTCAACGGTGGCAAGGTCGACAAGCCGTCCTTCCGCGTGCGCCCCGACGACGTCGTCCAGGTCCGCGAGCGCAGCCGCTCCAAGGTCCCCTTCCAGGTGGCCCGCGAGGGTGGCTACGACACCGACGGCGAGACCCCGCGCTACCTCCAGGTGAACCTGAAGGCCCTGGCCTTCCGCCTGGACCGTGACCCGAACCGCAAGGAAATTCCGGTCATCTGCGACGAGCAGCTCGTCGTCGAGTACTACGCCCGCTGATCCAGGCGTAACGCTCAGCCGAGCTCGGGCCCGCCCCTCCCTGTCGTACGGGAGGCGGCGGGCCTTCGCGCGTCCCCGGCGGCTCCGCCGCCCGCGGCCCCCTCCCGCGCGGTCCGTCCGTCCGCCGGCCTGGTGCCCCCCGGCCCTCCGTGCGCCCGGACGCCGAGCGCCCGCGTCACGGCAGCCCGCGTGTCCAGCCGGCTGCCGGCGTGCCGCTCCGACTCGTAGCGCGCGTCGCCCAGCTCGGCCCTGGCCCGCTCCTCGCACTGGACCCGGGGACCGCCGTAGTGGACCGAGCCGAACAGCGGCAGCCCCACCGACGGCCAGATCCGGTCCGCGGCACCCTGCAGCAGTGCGGCCTCCGCGGCGTCCCCCTCGGTCGCCGTCACGAGGGCCAGCAACTCCAGTGAGAGGACCGTGCCGAGCAGATCGTGGAAGGCGTGCGCGATCGACAGGGCCTCACCGAGCATCTGCCGCGCCCGCTGGTTGCGCCCCTCGATCAGCGCCGCGTAGGCGAGGACGTACAGCGCGTACGCCATGGCCCACCGCTCTCCGTGGTCCTCGCAGACGTCGCGGACCTCGGCGCAGATCTCCGCCGCCCCGGCCAGGTCGCCGCGGAACGCCACCGCCATGCCCAGCTCGACCTGCGCCATCAGCACGTTGCTGTTCAGTTCCCCGATCTCCCGGTAGCGCGCGAGCGCGTCCCGCAGCAGTTCCTCGGCGCGGACCGGATCGTCCGTGACGAGGGAGAGGCAGCCCGTGCGGTGCACGGCGTAGGCGACGGCGGACGCGTCCCCCGCCCGCTCGCCCTCCTCGCGGCACTCCTGCAACGCCGACACCGCGCCGACCGCGTCACCCTGGAGCACGGCGACGTAGCCCAGGACCCACAGCGCCTTGAGCCGGGCGTGGTCGTGGGGCGACTCCTCCTCCAGGACGTGGTCCAGCCAGTGGCGGCCCTCCGACAGGCGCCCGCAGCCCGCCCAGTAGAACCACAGCGTGCCCGCCAGGTACTGCGCGAGATGGACCTCGTCGGCGCTCTCCATCGAGCACTCCATCGCCCGGCGGAGGTTGGGCAGTTCACCGTCGATCCGCGCCGCGGCCTCGGCCTGCCTCGGGCTGAACCAGTCGAGCTCGCACCACGTCGCCAGCCCCAGGTACCAGTCCCGGTGCCTGCGCCGCAGCCGCTCGGCGTCCCCGGTCGCCCGCAGCCACTCCGCGCCGTACTCCCGCACGGTGTCCAGCAGTCGGTAGCGGCTGCCGAGCGCCGAGTCCTCGCGCAGCACGACGGACTGCGCCAGCAGTTCGTCCAGCACGTCCAGCACGGAGTCGGCGGGCAGCCCGGGACCGCTGCAGATGTACTCGACGGCCTCCAGGTCGAACTGCCCGGCGAACACCGAGAGCCGCGCCCACAGCAGCCGCTGCTCGGGGGCGCACAGCTCATGGCTCCAGCCGATGGCCGTGCGCAGGGTCTGGTGCCGGGGGAGTGCGCTCGGGCTGCCTCCGGTCAGCAGCCGGAACCGGTCGTCGAGACGGCGCAGCACCTGTTCCACGGTCAGGGCCCGCAGTCTTCCCGCGGCGAGTTCCAGCGCCAGCGGAATCCCGTCGAGCCGGCGGCACAGTTCGCGCACGGTGTCCCGGTTGCCGTCGGTCAGGGTGAAACCGGGGCGCACCGAGGCCGCCCGCCGGGCGAACAGCTCCATCGCGTCGTCGTCGGTCATCGGCGCCAGCGGATAGGTGGTCTCACCGTCCACCCGCAGGGGGCGGCGCCCCGCCGCGAGCACCTGGAGCCCCGGCGCCCCGCGCAGCAGCTCCCGCACCAGCGCGGCACAGTCGTCGGTGAGATGTTCGAAACCGTCGATCACGAGCAGGAGCCGGCGGCCCGCGCAGTGCTCCAGCAGCATGGTGCGCGGAGGTCTGCTGGTGTGGTCCGTCAGTCCCATCGCGGCGGCCAGCGTGTGCTCCAGCAGCCCGGGATCGTGGACGGCGGACAGCTCCGCGATCCAGACCCCATCGCAGTACCGTTTCTCCATCAGCGCCGCGATCCTGCTGACGAAACGGGTCTTGCCGGCCCCGGCGACGCCCGCCACGGTCACCAGGCGGTATTCGCCCAGGAGCGCCCCGACGTCCGCCAGTTCCTCGTCGCGTCCCACGAAGGCGTCGAGCTCCGCCGGGAGATTTCCCCGTACGGGACGGGGCCCGGCGTCGTCGGATACGGGGAAGGGGCGCTGAGGGCGTCGCATGAAACACGCAGAGTACTGGCACATAAGCTCTCCGTACAATCTCCATGCTCCCGGGACCGCGCCGCACGCCCCGTAATGCGGTACGGGGCGTGACGCCCGGCGCGATAGGCTCGGGGGACGACGATCGGCAGCGACGGCGGCACGCGCCTGCCGAACCGAGACAGGCCGGGCGGGCCGGAAGAGACCGGCCCGTACGGGCGACGAACAGAGAGCGGTGCACTGTGTCCGGTGGAGAGGTGGCCGGCATTCTGGTGGCTGTCTTCTGGGCGATCCTGGTGTCCTTCCTCGCCGTGGTACTGGTGAGGCTGGCCCAGACGCTCAGGGCTGCCACCGCCCTGGTGGCGGACGTGACGGAGCAGGCGGTCCCGCTGCTCGCCGACGCCTCCGCGACGCTGCGCTCCGCGCAGACCCAGCTGGACAAGGTCGACGCCATCGCGAGCGACGTCCAGGAGGTCACCTCCAACGCCTCCGCGCTCTCCACGACCGTCGCCTCGACGTTCGGCGGCCCCCTCGTGAAGGTGGCGGCATTCGGCTACGGGGTACGGCAGGCGATCGGCCGCCGCACCGCCGCCGAGCCGGAACCCGCCCGCCGCACCCCCCGCCGCACCGTGATCGTCGGCCGTACCGTGCCGTCCGCCCGCGACAAGAAGCGGAACGGCCGAAGCTCCCGCGGACAGAAGGACTGACGCAGCGATGTTCCGCCGTACGTTCTGGTTCACCGCCGGCGCAGCCGCCGGTGTGTGGGCCACCACCAAGGTCAACCGCAGGATCCGGCAGCTGTCTCCCGAGAGCCTCGCGGCGCAGGCCGCCGACAAGGCGCTCGAGGCAGGCCACAAGCTGAAGGACTTCGCCCTCGACGTACGTGAGGGCATGGTCAGGCGCGAGGCCGAACTGGGCGGGGCGCTCGGCATCGAGGCCGCCGACGAGCCCGGCCCCGCCGGCTACCGATCACTTCCCTACAACTCGAACAACCGGAATGAGGACCACTAATGGAGTCGGCTGAAATTCGCCGCCGCTGGCTGAGCTTCTTCGAGGAGCGCGGTCACACCGTCGTGCCTTCGGCGTCGCTCATCGCGGACGACCCGACTCTGCTGCTGGTCCCCGCGGGCATGGTTCCCTTCAAGCCGTACTTCCTCGGCGAGGTCAAGCCGCCCGCCCCGCGCGTCACCAGCGTGCAGAAGTGCGTGCGCACGCCGGACATCGAAGAGGTCGGCAAGACCACGCGCCACGGCACGTTCTTCCAGATGTGCGGGAACTTCTCCTTCGGCGACTACTTCAAGGAAGGCGCCATCGAGTTCGCGTGGGCCGCGCTCACGAACTCCCTGGAGGACGGCGGCTTCGGGCTCGACCCCGAGCGTCTGTGGATCACCGTGTACCTCGACGACGACGAGGCCGAGCAGATCTGGCGCGACAAGATCGGTGTCCCCGCCGAGCGCATCCAGCGTCTGGGCAAGAAGGACAACTTCTGGTCCATGGGCGTCCCCGGCCCCTGCGGCCCCTGCTCCGAGATCAACTACGACCGCGGTCCCGAGTTCGGCGTCGAGGGCGGCCCCGCCGTCAACGACGAGCGCTACGTGGAGATCTGGAACCTCGTCTTCATGCAGTACGAGCGGGGCGCGGGCGACGGCAAGGAGGACTTCCCGATCCTGGGCGACCTGCCGTCGAAGAACATCGACACGGGCCTCGGCCTCGAGCGCCTCGCCATGATCCTCCAGGGCGTACAGAACATGTACGAGACCGACACCCTGCGCGTCGTCATGGACAAGGCCACCGAGCTCACCGGCGTCCGCTACGGAGCCGACCACGGCTCGGACGTCTCCCTGCGCGTCGTCGCGGACCACATCCGCACCTCGGCGATGCTCATCGGCGACGGCGTCACCCCCGGCAACGAGGGCCGCGGCTACGTCCTGCGCCGCATCATGCGCCGTGCCATCCGCAACATGCGCCTCATGGGCGCCACCGGTCCGGTCGTCCGCGAGCTGATCGACGTGGTCGTGGAGACCATGGGCCTGCAGTACCCGGAGCTGATCACCGACCGCAAGCGCATCGAGACCGTCGCGCTCGCCGAGGAGGCCGCCTTCCTCAAGGCCCTCAAGGGCGGCACGAACATCCTCGAGACCGCCGTCACCGAGACCAAGGCCGCCGGCGGCCGGGTCCTGGCCGGCGACAAGGCGTTCCTGCTCCACGACACCTGGGGCTTCCCGATCGACCTCACGCTGGAGATGGCCGGCGAGCAGGGTCTCTCCGTCGACGAAGAGGGCTTCCGCCGCCTGATGCAGGAGCAGCGGGACAAGGCCAAGGCCGACGCCAAGGCCAAGAAGACCGGTCACGCCGACCTCTCCGCCTACCGCGAGGTGGCGGACAGGTCCGGCGTCACGGAGTTCACCGGTTACACCTCCACCGAGGGCGAGTCGACGGTCGTCGGCCTCCTCGTCGACGGTGTGCCCTCGCCCGCCGCGAGCGAGGGCGACGAGGTCGAGGTCGTCCTCGACCGCACCCCCTTCTACGCCGAGGGCGGCGGCCAGCTGGCCGACCAGGGCCGCATCAGGCTCGACACCGGCGCGGTCATCCACGTCCGCGACGTGCAGCAGCCCGTGCCCGGGGTCTCGGTCCACAAGGGTTCGGTCCAGGTCGGCGAGGTGACGCTCGGGGCCTCGGCCCACGCCTCCATCGACAACACGCGCCGCCGCGCGATCGCCCGCGCCCACAGCGCCACCCACCTCACCCACCAGGCCCTGCGTGACGCCCTCGGTCCCACGGCCGCCCAGGCCGGTTCCGAGAACTCGCCCGGCCGCTTCCGCTTCGACTTCGGCTCGCCCGCCGCCGTCCCCGGCACGGTGCTGACCGACGTCGAGCAGAAGATCAACGAGGTCCTCGCCCGGGAGCTCGACGTCCAGGCCGAGGTCATGTCCATCGACGACGCCAAGAAGCAGGGCGCCATCGCGGAGTTCGGCGAGAAGTACGGCGAGCGGGTCCGGGTCGTCACCATCGGCGACTTCTCCAAGGAGCTGTGCGGCGGCACGCACGTGCACAACACCGCCCAGCTCGGCCTGGTGAAGCTGCTCGGCGAGTCGTCCATCGGTTCCGGGGTGCGCCGTATCGAGGCCCTCGTCGGCGTCGACGCGTACAACTTCCTGGCCAAGGAGCACACGGTCGTCGCGCAGCTCCAGGAACTGCTGAAGGGCCGTCCCGAGGAGCTTCCCGAGAAGATCTCCGGCATGCTCGGCAAGCTCAAGGACGCCGAGAAGGAGATCGAGAAGTTCCGCGCGGAGAAGGTCCTCCAGGCCGCCGCCGGGCTGGTGGAGTCGGCGAAGGACGTGCGGGGCGTCGCCCTGGTCACCGGGCAGGTGCCGGACGGAACCTCGGCCGACGACCTGCGCAAGCTGGTCCTCGACGTGCGCGGGCGCATCCAGGGCGGCAGGCCCGCCGTGGTGGCCCTGTTCACCACGGCGAACGGCCGCCCGCTGACCGTCATCGCCACCAACGAGGCAGCCCGCGAGCGCGGTCTCAAGGCCGGTGACCTGGTCCGTACCGCCGCCAAGACCCTCGGCGGCGGCGGTGGCGGCAAGCCGGACGTCGCCCAGGGCGGCGGTCAGAACCCGGACGCCATCGGCGACGCCGTCGCCGCTGTCGAACGCCTCGTCACCGAGACGGCATGACGCCGGACATGCCGCAGATGCGCCGCGGACGCCGACTAGCCGTCGACGTCGGGGACGCCCGTATCGGGGTCGCCTCGTGCGACCCCGACGGGATTCTCGCCACGCCGGTGGAGACCGTGCCGGGACGTGACGTCCCGGCCGCCCACCGGCGGCTCGGCCAGATCGTCGAGGAGTACGAGCCGATCGAGGTCATCCTCGGACTGCCCCGCTCCCTCGGCGGGGGCGAGGGGCCGGCGGCCGCGAAGGTCCGCGCCTTCGCCCAGGTGTTCGCACGCGCGATCGCACCGATCCCCGTGCGTCTCGTGGACGAGAGGATGACCACAGTCACGGCCACGCAGGGGCTGCGGGCTTCGGGCGTGAAGTCCAAGAAGGGCCGGTCTGTCATCGACCAGGCTGCCGCTGTGGTGATCCTCCAGAACGCTCTGGAGTCCGAACGGGCGTCAGGCACTGCTCCGGGCGAGGGCGTCGAAGTGGTTGTCTGATCGCGATACGGTAACGTTCCGCGCGATGCGCCGGTGTTCGAACAGACACCGCACAGCCAAGCGAAGAGGCGGAGCGTCGTCTCGCGGCGTCAAGGGGATCGATGACTGAGTACGGCCGGGGCTCCGGCTCCGAACCATGGCATCCCGAGGACCCCTTGTACGGGGACCAGGGATGGGAGGGCCGCGAGGCCGCCCACGGCCAGGGCCAGTACGACGGCCGGCAGCAGCCCTACGCGCCGGACCCCTACGCCGCACAGCAGGGCTACCAGCAGGACCCTTACGCGCAGCAGCAGCACCCGCAGGCCCCGTACGCGCAGCAGCAGTACGGGGCCCAGCAGGACCCCTACGCCCAGCAGCCGCAGCAGGATCCCTACGCGCAACAGCAACAGCAGGGCCCCTACGCGCAGCAGCAACAGCAGGATCCCTACGCGCAGCAGCAACAGCAGCAGGCCCCGTACTACCAGCAGCAGCAGCACCAGCAGCACGGCGCTCCCCAGGACCCCTACGCCCAGCAACCGCAGCAGCCGCACTACGACGCCGGCTGGGACACGGGTCAGCAGCCCGCCATGCCGTACGGAGACCAGCAGCCCTACGCCAACGGACCCGGCGGCTACGGCGAGCAGGCCGACCACTACGGCACGCCTGAGGCCTACCCCCCGCCGCAGCCCCCGGGCCGCCGCGAGGAGGCGCCCGCACAGAAGAACCCGGACTGGGACCAGGACGTCCAGGAGGAGGAGACGCATCCTTTCTTCACGGGCGCGGACGCGCCGGCCACGGACCGGCGCTCGCGCGACTCCGACGGTCCCGCGGACGACGACGAGGACGACGACGACGACCCGCGTGACGCCCAGCGGGGCGGCGGCGAGCGCCGTGGCAAGGGCAAGAAGAAGAACCGCAACGGCTGCGCCTGCCTCGGCGTCTCGCTGATCCTCGTCGGAGGTCTCGGCGGGGCGGGTTACTTCGGCTACTCGTACTACCAGAACCAGTTCGGCGCGGCGCCCGACTACACGGGCAGCGGCACGAGCTCGGTCGAGGTCGAGATTCCGGAGGGCGCGCTCGGGAACGAGATCGCGAACATCCTGAAGAAGGCCGGCGTCGTGAAGTCGTCCGACGCCTTCATCTCGGCCCAGAACGGAAATCCCAAGGGGAAGTCGCTGCAGGCCGGTGTCTACCTCCTGAAGAAGGAGATGTCCGCCGACAGCGCCATCGCATTGATGCTCAGCCCGAGCAGTCAGAACGCGCTCATCATTCCCGAGGGCACGAGCACCGTCGATGTGTACAAGATGATCGACACGCGGCTGGAACTCAAGAAGGGCACCACCGCCAAGATCGCGAAGGCTCAGGCCAAGAGCCTGGGGCTGCCCGGCTGGGCGGACGACGACCCCAAGATCAAGGACCCGCTGGAAGGATTCCTCTTCCCTGCGGCCTACGCGGTGCCCAAGGGCTCGAAGCCCGAGGACGCGCTGAGGAAGATGGTCACCCGGGCCAACAAGGAGTACAAGCCGCTCGAACTCGAGAAGAACGCGGCGAAGATGAAACTCAAAACGCCGCTCGAACTCCTCACCGTGGCGAGCCTCGTCCAGAAAGAGGGCAAGTACAAACACGATTTCGACAAGGTCGCCAGAGTGGTCTACAACCGGCTCGCGCCGAACCTGGAGACCGCCGGACGCCTCGAATTCGACTCGACCATCAATTACATCCGGGCCGAGAGCACGCTCGATCTCGGACCGGTGGACGAGCTGCGGAAGATCGACGATCCGTACAACACCTACAAGTTCACGGGCCTGCCGCTCGGGCCGATCACGAACCCGGGCCTGGACGCGCTCAACTCGGCGATCAGCCCGGCCTCCGGCCCCTGGTACTACTTCGTCTCCGTGACCGAGGACAAGACGCTGTTCGCGAAGACCAACGAGGAGCACGAGCGCAACCGCCGGGAATACGAAGAGAACAAGGGCGACCAGTGAGCACCACCCGTCGCGCGGCCGTCCTGGGCTCGCCGATCGCCCACTCGCTGTCCCCGGCCCTGCACCGGGCCGCTTACGCCGAGCTGGGTCTGCACGACTGGTCGTACGACCGGTTCGAGGTGGACGAGGCCGCGCTGCCCGCGTTCGTCGAAGGACTGGACGCCTCATGGGCCGGCCTCTCCCTGACGATGCCGCTCAAGCGGGCGGTCATCCCGCTGCTCGACGAGATCACGGCGACCGCAGCGGCGGTCGAGGCCGTCAACACCGTCGTGCTCACCCGGGACGGCAGACGGACGGGTGACAACACGGACATCCCGGGTATGGTCGCGGCCCTGCGCGAACGGGGCGTGGACAAGGTCGAATCCGCGGCGATCCTCGGCGCCGGCGCCACGGCCTCCTCGGCGCTCGGCGCACTGTCCGAGATCTGCACAGGTCCGGTCACCGCCTACGTGCGCAGCCGGGAACGGGCCGACGAGATGCGCGGCTGGGGCGAGCGCCTCGGGGTCGACGTCCGTACCGAGGACTGGACGGAGGCCGCCACGGCGCTGAGCGCCCCCCTGGTCGTCGCGACGACACCGGCCGGCACGACGGACACCCTGTCCGGCGCGGTGCCCGACGCGCCCGGCACCCTGTTCGACGTCCTGTACGAACCCTGGCCCACGGCGCTCGCCTCCCGCTGGTCGGCGGCGGGCGGCGACGTCGTCGGCGGCCTGGACCTCCTCGTCCACCAGGCGGTCCTCCAGGTCGAGCAGATGACCGGACGGAGCCCCGGACCACTCGCCGCCATGCGGGCCGCGGGGGAGCGGGCGCTGGCGGCCCGGGACACCCCTTAGCCCCGGCGGCAACCGGCTCCGGAACGTCCGTCTGCTGGACCGGCGACCGGACCGCACCCCCGGACGTGGGAGGATCGGTGGCGGCGGGCCAGGGCCGCGCACCCGGTCGCGCCGTCGCAGTTTCAGGCGCGAGCATGAGGAGCACCGTTGAGCAGGTTGCGCTGGCTGACCGCGGGGGAGTCGCACGGCCCCGCACTGGTGGCGACGCTGGAGGGCCTTCCCGCCGGCATCCCCGTCACCACGGAGATGGTGGCGGACGCGCTCGCCCGGCGCCGGCTCGGTTACGGGCGCGGCGCGCGGATGAAGTTCGAGAAGGACGAGGTCACCTTCCTCGGCGGCGTCCGGCACGGCCTGACCATGGGTTCCCCCGTCGCCGTCATGGTGGGCAACACCGAGTGGCCCAAGTGGGAGCAGGTCATGTCGGCCGACCCGGTCGACCCCGAGGTGCTGGCCACACAGGCCCGCAACGCCCCCCTGACCCGCCCCCGGCCCGGTCACGCCGACCTCGCGGGGATGCAGAAGTACGGCTTTGACGAGGCCCGGCCGGTCCTGGAACGCGCCAGCGCCCGGGAGACCGCGGCGCGTGTCGCCCTCGGCGCGGTGGCCCGCTCCTACCTCAAGGAGACCGCGGGCATCGAGATCGTCAGCCACGTCGTCGAACTGGCCGCCGCCAAGGCGCCGTACGGCGTCTACCCCAAGCCGTCCGACGTCGAGCGCCTCGACGCCGACCCCGTGCGCTGCCTGGACGCCGACGCGTCGAAGGCGATGGTCGCGGAGATCGACCAGGCCCACAAGGACGGCGACACCCTCGGCGGCGTCGTCGAGGTGCTCGCCTACGGCGTACCCGTGGGCCTCGGCTCGCACGTGCACTGGGACCGCAGGCTCGACGCCCGTCTCGCCGCGGCCCTCATGGGCATCCAGGCCATCAAGGGCGTCGAGGTCGGCGACGGCTTCGACCTCGCCCGGGTGCCGGGATCCAAGGCGCACGACGAGATCCTCGCCACCGAGAACGGCATCAAGCGCGCCTCCGGCCGCTCCGGCGGCACCGAGGGCGGTCTCACCACCGGTGAGCTGCTGCGGGTCCGCGCGGCGATGAAGCCCATCGCCACCGTGCCCAAGGCGCTGGCCACCGTCGACGTCGTGACCGGTGAGGCGGCGAAGGCCCACCACCAGCGCTCCGACGTCTGCGCGGTCCCGGCCGCCGGCATCGTGGCCGAGGCCATGGTCGCCCTGGTGCTGGCCGACGCGGTAGCGGAGAAGTTCGGCGGCGACAGCGTCGCCGAGACCCACCGCAACGTGCAGTCGTACCTCTCCCACCTCCAGATCCGGTGAGCGGGCCGCTGATCGTCCTGGTCGGCCCGATGGGCGTCGGCAAGTCCACGGTGGGCGAGCTGCTCGCCGAGCGTCTGGGCACCGGCTACCGCGACACCGACGCGGACGTCGTGGCCACGGCCGGCAAGGCGATCTCCGAGATCTTCTTCGACGAGGGCGAGGAGCACTTCCGCGCGCTGGAACGGCAGGCCGTGCGGGCCGCCGTGGACCAGCACACGGGAGTCCTGGCCCTCGGCGGCGGCGCCGTGCTGGACGACTCGACCCGGGCCCTGCTGGCCGGGCGTCCGGTCGTCTACCTCTCGATGGACGTCGACGAGGCCGTCCGGAGGGTCGGGCTGAACACCGCGCGGCCCCTCCTCGCGGTGAACCCGCGGCGGCAGTGGCGCGAGCTCATGGACGCCAGGCGCCCTCTGTACGAGGAAGTGGCCCGGGCCACCGTCACCACCGACGACCGCACCCCCGAAGAGGTCGCCCGCGCGATCCTCGACGCACTGGAACTGCCGGAGCGCACGGGTGACCCCGTGGCGTCCGGCCGGGAGACCACAGCCATGACCGAGCAGGGCACCACGCGCATCCAGATCGCCGGCACCGCGGGCACCGACCCGTACGAGGTCCTCGTCGGGCGGCAGCTCCTCGGCGAGCTCCCCGCGCTCATCGGGGACCGGGCCAAGCGCGTCGCGGTCCTGCACCCCGAGGCACTGGCCGAGACGGGCGAGGCGGTCCGTGAGGACCTGGCCTCCCAGGGCTACGAGGCCATCGCGATCCAGCTGCCGAACGCCGAGGAGGCCAAGACCGTCGAGGTCGCCGCCTACTGCTGGAAGGCGCTCGGCCAGACCGGTTTCACCCGCACCGACGTCATCGTGGGTGTCGGCGGTGGCGCCACCACCGACGTCGCGGGCTTCGTCGCCGCCTCCTGGCTGCGCGGAGTGCGGTGGATCGCCGTCCCCACGACCGTGCTCGGCATGGTCGACGCGGCCGTCGGCGGCAAGACCGGCATCAACACGGCCGAGGGCAAGAACCTCGTCGGCGCCTTCCACCCGCCGGCCGGGGTGCTCTGCGACCTCGCCGCGCTCGACTCGCTGCCCGTCCACGACTACGTCTCCGGCATGGCCGAGATCATCAAGGCCGGATTCATCGCCGACCCGGTGATCCTCGACCTCGTCGAGGCCGACCCGCAGGGCGCCCGAACGCCCGCGGGCCCGCACACCTCCGAGCTGATCGAGCGCTCCATCCGGGTCAAGGCCGAGGTCGTCTCCAGCGACCTCAAGGAGTCCGGGCTCCGGGAGATCCTCAACTACGGGCACACGCTAGCCCACGCCATCGAGAAGAACGAGCGCTACAAGTGGCGCCACGGGGCGGCCGTCTCCGTCGGCATGGTCTTCGCCGCCGAACTGGGCCGCCTCGCCGGGCGCCTCGACGACGCCACGGCCGACCGGCACCGCGCCGTCCTGGAGTCCGTCGGACTGCCGCTCACCTACCGCGGCGACCAGTGGCCCAAGCTCCTGGAGAACATGAAGGTCGACAAGAAGTCCCGCGGCGACCTGCTGCGCTTCATCGTCCTGGACGGCATCGGGAAGCCCACCGTGCTCGAAGGCCCCGACCCGGCCGTGCTGCTCGCCGCCTACGGGGAGGTCTCCGCGTGAGCCGCACGGTCCTCGTGCTCAACGGACCCAACCTCGGACGCCTCGGCTCCCGCGAGCCCGACGTGTACGGGGCGACGTCCTACGCCGGTCTCGTCGAGGCCTGTCAGGCGCTCGGCAAGGAACTCGGCTTCGACGTCGAGGTCCGCGAGACCAACGACGAGGGCGAGCTGATTCGCTGGCTCCACGAGGCGGCCGACGGATCCCTGCCGGTCGTCATCAACCCGGGTGCGTTCACGCACTATTCGTACGGGATGCGGGACGCGGCGTCCCAGCGCACCGCCCCGCTGATCGAGGTGCACATCTCGAATCCGTACGCGCGCGAGGAGTTCCGCCACACCTCGGTGATCGCCCCGGTTGCGACCGGGACCGTCGCGGGGTTCGGGATCGGCTCCTACCGGCTCGCCCTGCGCGCCCTCGCCGGCGAACTGGCGGACTGACACCGGGCACTTCGGGCCCTCCCCGCCCGTTCACAGCGTGGCGGCCGGGGAGGGTACCGTTGCCGTCGACCAGCGCCAGTTGCCTGCACGAGACGGAGTGGCACCGGATGCAGCACGCAGTGGGGGCCCCGCTGCCGCCGCCCCAGGGTCCCGGGAACGGACCGTGGGCGCACCAGGCCCAGCACCCAGGCCATCCCGGCACCCCGGGCACGCCGCCGCCCGCGGCACCGGCGCCGCCCACGCCCCGGCACGCCCCGATGCCGCCCTCCAGGGAGGCCACCGGGCACATCCAGCTGCCGCCCGGCGGACCCGTGCCGCTGCCCGCGCCGCCCGCCGAGGCGGGCACCGGGGCGGCGACCCTGGCGGTGCTGCTCATCGGTCCCGCCGGAGCGGGCAAGACCACGGTCGCCAAGCTCTGGGCGGGCCGCCGCCGCGTCCCCACCGCGCACGTCTCGCTCGACGACGTCCGCGAATGGGTCTGCTCCGGCTTCGCCGACCCGCAGGCCGGCTGGAACGACCACTCCGAGGCGCAGTACCGCCTGGCCCGGCGCACCTGCGGCTTCGCCGCCCGCAACTTCCTCGCCAACGGCATCTCCTGCATCCTCGACGACGCGGTCTTCCCGGACCGGCCCGTCGTCGGCCTCGGCGGCTGGAAGCGCCACGTCGGCCCCGGCCTGCTCCCCGTCGTCCTCCTGCCCGGTCTGGAGGTCGTCCTGGAGCGCAACGCGGCCCGCAGCGGCAACCGCCGGCTCTCCGACGAGGAGGTGGCGAGGATCCACGGCCGCATGGCCGGCTGGTACGGCTCCGGCCTCCCGATCATCGACAACTCCACCTACGACGTCGAGACGACCGCCCGCGTCCTCGACGACGTCCTGGCCCGCTCCATAGCCAGCCCGCCGTCCTGGTAGCGGCCCCGCGGGACCCCGGTCGGATGCGCTGACCGGGCGGGCCACCGCCCGCGCTCGTACGCTCGAAAACATGTCAGAGGTGTACGCCGTCCGACGCGGGCTGCTGCGCGACCGTTACGCCGCCGCCGGATCCGCGGCCGCCCTGGTCTCGCGCCCCGCCAACGTCCGCTACCTCGCGGGCGCCGCCCCGCCCGGTGCCGTGCTGCTGCTCGGCCCCCGCGAGGACGTCCTGCTCTGCCCCCGCGTGCCGTCCGACGACTCCGTGCACGGCCGCCCCGACGAACAGCTGCGGCTGAGCGTCCTGCCCGACCCCGCGGGCGACCCCGTCGTCGCCGCGGCCGGTCTCGCCCTCTCCGCGGACGCCGGCGCGCTGTCCGTCGAGGAGAACGACCTGACCGTGGCCCGGCACCGCGCCATGCTCTCCGTCGCCCCCGGGCTGCGTCTGGCCGACCTCGGCAACGCCGTGCAGCAGCTGAGGATCGTCAAGGACGAGGAGGAGCTCGCCTGCCTGCGGATCGCCGCCGAGATCACCGACCACGCGCTCGGCGAGCTCCTGGAGTCGATCCTCGTCGGCCGCACCGAACGCCACCTGGCGCTGGAGCTGGAGCGCCGGCTGGTGGACCACGGCGCCGACGGCCCTGCGTTCCCCACATCGGTCGGCACGGGCCCCAATTCGGGCATGGGACGGCACAGGCCATCGGACCGAAGGGTAGAGGAGGGCGATTTCCTCTCCGTCTGCCTCGGGGCGAACTATCGCGGATACCGCTGCGAGATCGGGCGGACGTTCGTCATCGGGACCAGCCCCGCGGACTGGCAGATCGAGCTCTACGACCTCGTTTTCGCCGCTCAGAGGGCCGCGAGGGAGGCTCTCGTGCCCGGAGCCGCCTACCGCGACGTCGACCGTGCGGCCCGCCAGCTTTTGGACTCCGCGGGTCACTCGGAAGGCCTCCAGCCCAGCACCGGTCACGGGGTCGGGCTCGAAATCGACGAGGACCCGCAGTTGGCACCGACAGCCATGGGTAAACTGGACGCTTGTGTGCCGGTCACCGTCGAACCGGGGGTCCACCTCCCGGGCCGGGGCGGTGTCCGGATCGATGACACGCTCGTCGTGCGCCCCGAGGCGGACGGCGGACCCGAGCTACTCACCATTACGACCAAGGAGCTGCTCGCGCTCTAGGGGATCTCCTCGCGGAGGCCCTGGCGCGCATCCTCGGTCGTCCACCAGCTTCAGTCCAGGAGATTCCGCAACCGTGGCTTCCACGAACGACCTCAAGAACGGCCTGGTGCTCAAGCTCGACGGAGGCCAGCTCTGGTCCGTCGTCGAGTTCCAGCACGTCAAGCCCGGCAAGGGCCCCGCCTTCGTGCGCACCAAGCTCAAGAACGTGCTCTCCGGCAAGGTCGTCGACAAGACGTTCAACGCCGGCGTGAAGGTCGAAACGGCCACCATCGACCGCCGGGACATGCAGTTCTCGTACATGGACGGCGAGTACTTCGTCTTCATGGACATGAGCACCTACGACCAGCTCATGGTCGACCGCAAGTCCGTCGGCGACACCGCCAACTTCCTGATCGAGGGCTTCACCGCCTCCGTCGCGCAGCACGAGGGCGAGGTGCTGTACGTCGAGCTGCCCGCCGCGGTCGAGCTGACCATCCAGCACACCGACCCGGGCGTCCAGGGCGACCGCTCCACCGGTGGCACCAAGCCCGCCACCCTGGAGACCGGTTACGAGATCGGTGTCCCGCTCTTCATCACCACCGGCGAGAAGATCAAGGTCGACACCCGCACGGGCGACTACCTCGGCCGGGTGAACAGCTAACCGTGGCTGCCCGGAACAAGGCCCGCAAGCGCGCCTTCCAGATCCTCTTCGAGGCCGACCAGCGCGGTGAGTCCGTGCAGACGGTCCTCGCGGACTGGGTGCGGCTCTCGCGGACCGACGACCGTCAGCCGCCGGTCGGCGAATTCACGATGGAGCTGGTCGAGGGGTACGCGCAGTACGCGGACCGCATCGACGACCTCATCGTCACCTACGCGGTGGACTGGGAGATCGACCGGATGCCGGTCGTCGACCGGAGCATCCTGCGGCTCGGCGCGTACGAGCTGGTCTGGATGGACTCCACCCCCGACGCCGTGGTGATCGACGAGGCGGTACAGCTCGCCAAGGAGTTCTCCACGGACGACTCCCCGGCCTTCGTGAACGGCCTGCTGGCCCGGTTCAAGGACCTCAAGCCGAACCTCCGCCGGGAGCAGTAGCCGTCCGGCGGCGTTGAGCCGAACGAAGGGCCCACGGCCGATCCGGCCGTGGGCCCTTCGGCGTACCCGGTGTCCCACGCGCGTCCGGCGCGGTCCGCGGGCGGAGCACGAAAAAGCCGGGCCGGCGGGGCGCCCTGAGGCACCCCGCCGGCCCGGCGGTACGTTTCTGCGGGGGCTGGTCAGCCCTCGTCGTGGGCCACCGCACGGCGCGCGTCCGCGTCCAGCACGCCCCAGCTGATCAGCTGCTCCGTGAGCACGGAAGGAGACTGGTCGTAGATCACGGCCAGGGTGCGGAGGTCGTCCTGGCGGATCGAGAGCACCTTGCCGTTGTAGTCGCCGCGCTGGCTCTGGATCGTCGCCGCGTACCGCTGGAGCGGACCGGCCTTCTCCGGCGGCACGTGGGCCAGGCGCTCCAGGTCCAGGACGAGCTTCGGCGGCGGCTCGGCGGCACCGCCGGGCGTCGTGCCGGGCAGGAGCTCCTGGACCGGGACGCCGTAGAAGTCGGCCAGCTCGGCAAGGCGCTGCACGGTCACGGCGCGGTCGCCGCGCTCGTAGGAACCGACCACGACGGCCTTCCAGCGGCCCTGCGACTTCTCCTCCACGCCGTGGAGGGAGAGGCCTTGCTGGGTGCGGATGGCGCGGAGCTTGGCCCCGAGCTGCTTTGCGTATTCGCTGGACATAGGGCTCCCCGGACGCTGGAACGTGTCGCGGCTGTGCCGCGTGGCTGGTAACTCACTGTGAGGTTACGCAGCGTTACTTGGCTGCGTCAAGCCGAGAGGTCCGCAGTGCCACCTCCTGGGGGCGGGGCAGGGTGCTCACGCAAGCCCTGGTAACGTGGATGACGCAATTTCGACGTCCTTTAACGTCCGTCCAGTGAGGCGGAGAAGGAGGTCCGTTTCTTATGGACGCACAGCATGACCACACCGGCAATGCGGCACGCCCCGTTCTCGAGGCTCCCGACATCGCCCGTGTGCTGACCCGGATCGCCCACGAGATCGTCGAACGCGCCAAGGGCGCCGACGACGTGGTCCTCCTCGGCATCCCGACGCGAGGGGTCTTCCTCGCCCGCCGGCTCGCCGGAAAACTCGAGGAGATCACCGGCCTGAAGACGCCGGTCGGCTCCCTCGACATCACGATGTACCGCGACGACCTCAGGATGCGCCCCGCGCGCGCCCTGGCCCGCACCGAGATCCCCGGCGAGGGCATCGAGGACCGCCTCGTCGTCCTCGTCGACGACGTGCTCTTCTCCGGCCGCACGATCCGCGCGGCGCTCGACGCGCTCGGCGACATCGGCCGGCCCCGCGCCGTGCAGCTCGCCGTCCTCGTCGACCGCGGTCACCGCGAACTCCCGATCCGCGCCGACTACGTCGGCAAGAACCTCCCCACATCCCTGCGGGAGACGGTCAGGGTCCAGCTCTCCGAGGAGGACGGCCGCGACGCCGTGCTGCTCGGCGTCAAGCAGACCGCCCCGGCGGGCGAGCAGTAGCCGCGGCCGGACTCCGCGCGCCCCACCGGCCGCCCGGCAGCTTCCGCGCGCCCGTTTGCCTGAATCCTCCACCCCTCTCGGAGATCCCAGATGCTGCGCCCTCCCGGGGACAACCCCCGGACCCCCCGTCACCTCATCTCGGCCGCCGACCTCACCCGTGACGACGCCGTCCTGATCCTCGACACCGCCGAGGAGATGGCCAGGGTCGCCGACCGGCCGATCAAGAAGCTCCCCACCCTCCGGGGCCGTACCGTCGTCAACCTCTTCTTCGAGGACTCGACGCGGACCCGGATCTCGTTCGAAGCCGCCGCCAAGCGCCTCTCCGCCGACGTCATCAACTTCTCCGCGAAGGGCTCGTCCGTCTCCAAGGGCGAGTCGCTCAAGGACACCGCCCTGACGCTGGAGGCCATGGGCGCGGACGCCGTGGTCATCCGGCACGGTGCCTCGGGTGCCCCGTACCGTCTCGCGACGTCCGGCTGGATCGACAGCGCGGTCGTCAACGCGGGCGACGGGACGCACGAGCACCCCACCCAGGCCCTGCTGGACGCGTTCACCATGCGCCGCAGGCTGGTCGGCCCCGACGCCGGGATCGGCCGCGACCTCGAAGGCCGCCGGATCACGATCGTCGGCGACATCCTGCACAGCCGGGTGGCCCGCTCCAACGTCCACCTGCTGCACACCCTGGGTGCGCACGTCACCCTGGTGGCCCCGCCGACCCTCGTGCCCGTCGGCGTCGAGCAGTGGCCCTGCGACGTCAGCTACCGCCTCGACGACGTGCTGCCGAAGTCGGACGCGGTCATGATGCTGCGTGTGCAGCGCGAGCGCATGAACGCCGCCTACTTCCCCACCGAGCGCGAGTACTCCCGCCGCTACGGCCTGGACGGCGAGCGCATGGCCCGGATGCCCGAGCACTCCATCGTCATGCACCCCGGCCCGATGGTCCGCGGCATGGAGATCACCGCCGAGGTCGCCGACTCCGACCGCTGCACCGCCGTGGAGCAGGTCGCGAACGGTGTCTCGACCCGCATGGCCGTCCTCTACCTGCTGCTGGGCGGCTCCGAGACCGCCCTGACGTCCGCCGCCGCCCGTACCGAGGAGAACAAGTAACCATGAGCAAGATCCTGATCCGCGGTGCGAAGGTCCTCGGCGGCGAGCCGCAGGACGTCCTCATCGACGGCGAGACCATCGCGGCGACCGGCACCGGGCTCCACGCCGAGGGCGCGACCGTGATCGAGGCGGAGGGCCGGATCCTGCTGCCCGGTCTGGTCGACCTCCACACCCACCTGCGCGAGCCCGGCCGTGAGGACTCCGAGACGGTCCTCACCGGTACCAGGGCCGCGGCGATCGGCGGCTTCACCGCCGTCCACGCCATGGCCAACACCTTCCCCGTCGCCGACACCGCCGGTGTCGTCGAGCAGGTCTGGCGGCTCGGCAAGGAGTCCGGCTACTGCGACGTGCAGCCCGTCGGCGCCGTCACCGTCGGCCTGGAGGGCAAGCAGCTCGCCGAGCTCGGCGCCATGCACGACTCCGCCGCCGGGGTGAAGGTCTTCTCCGACGACGGCAAGTGCGTGGACGACGCGGTGATCATGCGCCGCGCCCTGGAGTACGTGAAGGCCTTCGACGGCGTCGTCGCCCAGCACGCCCAGGAGCCCCGCCTCACCGAGGGCGCCCAGATGAACGAGGGCGTCGTCTCCGCGGAGCTCGGCCTCGGCGGCTGGCCCGCCGTCGCCGAGGAGTCGGTCATCGCCCGCGACGTGCTGCTCGCCGCCCACGTCGGCTCCCGGGTGCACATCTGCCACCTGTCGACCGCCGGGTCCGTCGAGATCGTGCGCTGGGCCAAGTCCAAGGGCTGGAACGTCACGGCCGAGGTCACCCCGCACCACCTGCTGCTCACCGACGAACTCGTGCGGTCCTACAACCCGGTCTACAAGGTGAACCCGCCGCTGCGCACCGAGGCCGACGTCATGGCCCTGCGCGAGGCCCTCGCCGACGGCACCATCGACTGCGTGGCCACCGACCACGCACCGCACCCGCACGAGGACAAGGACTGCGAGTGGGCGGCCGCCGCCATGGGCATGGTCGGCCTGGAGACCGCGCTGTCCGTGGTCCAGGAGACGATGGTGGAGACCGGTCTCCTCGACTGGGCGGGCGTCGCCGACCGCATGTCGACGCGCCCCGCGGCCATCGGCCGCCTCGAGGGACACGGCCGCCCCGTCTCGGCGGGTGAGCCCGCCAACCTCGTCCTGGTCGATCCGGCATACCGTGGAGCAGTGGACCCCGCGGGCTTCGCCTCCCGCAGCCGCAACACTCCGTACGAGGGTCGCGAGCTGCCCGGCCGAGTGACCCACACCTTCCTGCGGGGCCGTGCCACGGTCGTCGACGGGAAGCTCGCGTGACATCACTCAACTCCGGACCCCAGCTGTACCTGCTGGCCGCGGACCAGAAATCGGCCGAGGTGACCGACTGGTCCGCCCGCATCAGCTGGGTCGTCGGACTGATCGTCTTCGTCGCGTTCGTCTACTGGCTCATGCGCCAGGGATGGAAGTGGCGGGGCCGCCTGCAGTCCGGCATCCCCGCACTCGCGACCACCCCCGAAGGGTTCGCGGACGGCGGGAAACTCCTCACCCTGTCCGGCCGCTACCACGCGTCGACGACCGCCGGGCAGTGGCTCGACCGGATCGTCGCGCACGGCCTCGGCACCCGGAGCCGCGTCGAGCTGACCCTCACCGAGCAGGGCCTCGACGTCGTACGGCCCGGCGCAGCCGACTTCTTCGTCCCGGCGTCCGCGCTGCGCGAGGCCAGGCTGGACAAGGCACTCGCGGGCAAGGTCCTGCCCGAGGGCGGTCTCCTGGTCATCACCTGGGCGCTCGGCGACCGGCTGATCGACTCGGGCTTCCGCTCCGACCGCGCGGCCGAGCACCAGGCATGGGTCGACGCGGTCAACCACCTCGGCGGCGCAGCCGCCGACCACCCCACCAGCACGACGGAAGGCACCGCACGATGACGATCTCCACCCGGGGAGCCGGAAAAGCTCCCGCCGTACTCGTCCTGGAGGACGGCCGCTCCTTCCGCGGCCGCGCCTACGGGGCCGTGGGGGAGACCTTCGGCGAGGCTGTGTTCTCCACCGGCATGACCGGCTACCAGGAAACGCTCACCGACCCCTCGTACCACCGCCAGGTCGTCGTCATGACCGCCCCGCACGTCGGCAACACCGGGGTCAACGACGAGGACGCCGAGTCGAAGCGGATCTGGGTCTCCGGTTACGTCGTGCGCGACCCCGCACGCGTGCCCTCGAACTGGCGCTCGCGCCGCTCCCTCGACGAGGAGCTCGCGAGCCAGGGCGTCGTCGGCATCAGCGGTGTCGACACCCGCGCCCTCACCCGCCACCTGCGCGAGCGCGGCGCGATGCGCGTCGGCATCTTCTCCGGCGAGGGCATCGCCGACGAGGAGACGCTCCTCGCCCGCGTGCGCCAGGCGCCCGAGATGGCCGGCGCCGACCTCGCGGCCGAGGTCGCCACGAAGGAGGCGTACGTCGTCCCCGCCGTCGGCACCAAGAGGTTCACGGTCGCGGCCGTCGACCTCGGCATCAAGGGCATGACCCCGCACCGCATGGCCGAGCGCGGCATCGAGGTGCACGTCCTGCCCGCCACCGCCACCCTGGAGGACGTGTACGCGGTCGAGCCCGACGGCGTGTTCTTCTCCAACGGCCCCGGCGACCCGTCCACCGCCGACCACCCGGTCGCCCTCATGCGCGGCGTCCTGGAGCGGAAGACCCCGCTCTTCGGCATCTGCTTCGGCAACCAGATCCTGGGCCGCTCGCTCGGCTTCGGCACCTACAAGCTGAAGTACGGCCACCGCGGCATCAACCAGCCGGTGCAGGACCGCACGACCGGCAAGGTCGAGGTCACCGCGCACAACCACGGCTTCGCCGTCGACGCCCCGCTCGACAAGGTCTCCGACACGGAGTTCGGCCGGGCCGAGGTCTCCCACGTATGCCTGAACGACCAGGTCGTCGAAGGGCTGCAGCTGCTCGACCAGCCGGCCTTCAGCGTCCAGTACCACCCCGAAGCAGCCGCGGGCCCGCACGACGCCGCGTACCTCTTCGACCGTTTCGTCACCCTGATGGAGGGCCAGCGTGCCTAAGCGCTCCGATATCCAGTCCGTCCTGGTCATCGGCTCCGGTCCGATCGTCATCGGTCAGGCCGCCGAGTTCGACTACTCCGGCACCCAGGCCTGCCGCGTGCTCAAGGCCGAGGGCCTGCGCGTCATCCTGGTGAACTCCAACCCCGCGACGATCATGACCGACCCGGAGATCGCCGACGCCACGTACGTCGAGCCGATCACCCCCGAGTTCGTCGAGAAGATCATCGCCAAGGAGCGCCCCGACGCCCTGCTGCCGACCCTGGGCGGCCAGACCGCGCTCAACACCGCGATCTCCATGCACGACAACGGTGTGCTGGAGAAGTACGGCGTCGAGCTGATCGGCGCCAACGTCGAGGCCATCAACAAGGGCGAGGACCGCGACCTCTTCAAGGGCGTCGTCGAGGCCGTCAAGGCCAAGATCGGCTACGGCGAGTCCGCCCGCTCCGTCATCTGCCACACCATGGACGACGTCATCGCCGGCGTCGACACGCTCGGCGGCTACCCCGTCGTCGTCCGCCCCTCCTTCACGATGGGCGGCGCCGGTTCCGGCTTCGCCCACGACGAGGAGGAGCTGCGCCGCATCGCCGGACAGGGGCTCACGCTCTCGCCGACCACCGAGGTGCTCCTGGAGGAGTCCATCCTCGGCTGGAAGGAGTACGAGCTGGAGCTCATGCGCGACCGGAACGACAACGTCGTGGTCGTCTGCTCCATCGAGAACTTCGACCCCATGGGCGTCCACACCGGTGACTCCATCACGGTCGCCCCGTCGATGACCCTCACCGACCGCGAGTACCAGCGACTGCGCGACATCGGCATCGCGATCATCCGCGAGGTCGGCGTCGACACCGGCGGCTGCAACATCCAGTTCGCCATCGACCCCGCCGACGGCCGGGTCATCGTCATCGAGATGAACCCCCGCGTCTCCCGGTCCTCCGCGCTCGCCTCGAAGGCCACCGGCTTCCCGATCGCCAAGATCGCGGCCAAGCTGGCCGTCGGCTACACGCTGGACGAGATCCCGAACGACATCACCGAGAAGACGCCGGCCTCCTTCGAGCCGACCCTCGACTACGTCGTCGTCAAGGCCCCGCGCTTCGCCTTCGAGAAGTTCCCCTCCGCCGACTCCACCCTCACCACCACCATGAAGTCGGTGGGCGAGGCCATGGCCATCGGCCGGAACTTCACCGAGGCGCTGCAGAAGGCCCTGCGCTCCCTGGAGAAGAAGGGCTCTCAGTTCGCCTTCACCGGCGAGCCCGGCGACAAGGCGGAACTGCTCGCGGAGGCGGTCCGCCCGACGGACGGCCGCATCAACACCGTGATGCAGGCGATCCGCGCCGGGGCGACCCAGGAAGAGGTCTTCGACGCCACGAAGATCGACCCCTGGTTCGTCGACCAGCTCTTCCTGATCAAGGAGATCGCCGACGAGCTGGCCGCCGCGGAGCGCCTCGACGCCGAGCTGATCGCCCAGGCCAAGCGGCACGGCTTCTCCGACGCCCAGATCGGTGAGATCCGCGGCCTGCGCGAGGACGTCGTGCGCGAGGTCCGGCACGCGCTCGGCATCCGCCCCGTCTACAAGACGGTGGACACCTGCGCGGCGGAGTTCGCCGCGAAGACGCCGTACTTCTACTCCTCCTACGACGAGGAGAGCGAGGTCGCGCCCCGCACCAAGCCCGCGGTGATCATCCTCGGCTCGGGCCCCAACCGCATCGGCCAGGGCATCGAGTTCGACTACTCGTGCGTCCACGCCTCGTTCGCCCTGAGCGACGCGGGCTACGAGACCGTGATGGTCAACTGCAACCCGGAGACCGTCTCCACCGACTACGACACCTCCGACCGGCTCTACTTCGAGCCGCTCACGCTGGAGGACGTCCTGGAGATCGTGCACGCGGAGTCGCTGGCCGGTCCGATCGCCGGTGTCATCGTGCAGCTCGGCGGCCAGACCCCGCTCGGCCTCTCCCAGGCGCTCAAGGACAACGGTGTCCCCGTGGTGGGCACGTCCCCCGAGGCCATCCACGCCGCCGAGGACCGGGGCGCCTTCGGCCGGGTGCTCGCCGAGGCCGGCCTGCCCGCGCCGAAGCACGGCACGGCGACCACGTTCGCCGAGGCCAAGGCCATCGCCGACGAGATCGGCTACCCCGTCCTCGTACGCCCGTCGTACGTGCTCGGCGGGCGCGGCATGGAGATCGTCTACGACGAGATCCGCCTCTCCTCCTACATCGAGGAGTCCACCGAGATCAGCCCCACCCGCCCGGTCCTGGTCGACCGCTTCCTCGACGACGCGATCGAGATCGACGTCGACGCGCTCTACGACGGCACCGAGCTCTACCTCGGCGGCGTCATGGAGCACATCGAGGAGGCCGGCATCCACTCCGGCGACTCGGCCTGCGCGCTGCCCCCGATCACGCTCGGCGGCTTCGACATCAAGCGGCTGCGCACCTCGACCGAGGGCATCGCCAAGGGCGTCGGCGTCCGCGGACTGATCAACATCCAGTTCGCGCTCTCCGGCGACATCCTGTACGTGCTGGAGGCCAACCCGCGTGCCTCGCGGACCGTCCCCTTCACCTCGAAGGCGACCGCCGTCCCGCTCGCGAAGGCCGCCGCCCGCATCTCGCTCGGCGCGACCATCGCCGAACTGCGTGCCGAGGGGCTGCTGCCCCGGCAGGGCGACGGCGGCACCCTGCCGCTGGACGCGCCGATCTCCGTCAAGGAGGCCGTCATGCCGTGGTCGCGCTTCCGCGACGTCCACGGCCGCGGCGTCGACACGGTCCTCGGCCCGGAGATGCGCTCCACCGGTGAAGTCATGGGCATCGACTCGGTGTTCGGCACCGCGTACGCCAAGTCGCAGGCGGGCGCCTACGGTCCGCTGCCCACCAAGGGCCGCGCCTTCATCTCCGTCGCCAACCGCGACAAGCGTTCGATGATCTTCCCGGCGCGCGAACTCGTCGCCCACGGCTTCGAGCTGTTCGCCACCTCCGGCACCGCCGAGGTGCTCAAGCGCAACGGCATCAACGCCACCGTCGTGCGCAAGCAGTCCGAGGGCGAGGGGCCCAACGGTGAGAAGACCATCGTCCAGCTGATCCACGACGGCGGGGTCGACCTCATCGTCAACACGCCCTACGGCACGGGCGGCAGGCTCGACGGCTACGAGATCCGCACCGCCGCCGTGGCCCGGTCCGTGCCGTGCCTCACGACGGTCCAGGCCCTCGCCGCCGCCGTCCAGGGCATCGACGCGCTCAACCACGGAGGGGTCGGCGTACGTTCCCTCCAGGAACACGCGGAACATCTGACCGCGGCACGCGACTAGCAGTCAGGCCCAGCAGGGGGACACCGGAAACGGTGTCCCCCTCTTCATGAGGACACCGTGATGTACAAACTCTTCTTCCAGCTGGTCTTCAAGCGGATGGACCCGGAGCAGGCCCATCACGCGGCGTTCCGCTGGATCCGCCTCGCCGCCCGGATCCCCGTGCTGCGCACCTTCGCCGCCGCCGCGCTGGCCCCCCGCCACGAGTCGCTGCGCACCGAGGCGTTCGGCCTGCGGATGCACGGCCCCTTCGGTCTGGCCGCCGGCTTCGACAAGAACGCCGTCGCCATCGACGGCATGTCGATGCTCGGCTTCGACCACATCGAGATCGGCACGGTCACCGGCGAACCGCAGCCGGGCAACCCCCGCAAGCGGCTGTTCCGCCTCGTCGCCGACCGGGCGCTGATCAACCGCATGGGCTTCAACAACGAGGGCTCGGCGGCCGTGGCGGAGCGCCTCGCCGCACGCCGCCCGGTCTTCCGCACGACCGTCGGCGTCAACATCGGCAAGACCAAGGTGGTCCCCGAGGCCGAGGCCGTGGGCGACTACGTGAAGTCCACCGAGCGGCTCGCCGCCCACGCCGACTACCTCGTGGTGAACGTCTCGTCCCCCAACACCCCGGGCCTGCGCAACCTCCAGGCCACCGAATCGCTCAGGCCCCTGCTCACCGCGGTGCGCGAGGCGGCCGACCGCACCGTGACGGACCGGCGCGTCCCGCTGCTCGTCAAGATCGCCCCGGACCTCGCGGACGAGGACGTCGACGCGGTCGCCGACCTCGCCGTGGAGCTCGGTCTGGACGGCATCATCGCCACGAACACCACGATCGCCCGCGACGGCCTCGGCCTGACGTCGCCGGCGGCGCTGACGGGCGAGACCGGAGGACTCTCCGGCGCGCCCCTCAAGAAGCGCTCCCTGGAGGTCCTGAGCCGCCTCTACGCCCGCGTGGGCACCCGGCTCACCCTGGTGGGCGTCGGAGGCGTCGAGACGGCGGAGGACGCCTGGCAGCGCATCCTCGCCGGCGCCACGCTCGTCCAGGGCTACAGCGCGTTCATCTACGAGGGCCCGTTCTACGCCCGCGCGATCCACAAGGGGCTGGCCGCCCGCCTGGCCGCCTCCCCGTACGCCACCCTCGCCGAAGCCGTCGGCGCCGAGACCCGGAAGGCCACCCGGTGACACCCGAACCCTTCGGCGCGCGTCTGCGCCACGCCATGGACACCCGCGGACCGCTCTGCGTCGGCATCGACCCGCACGCCTCGCTCCTGACCTCGTGGGGCCTGAACGACGACATCGCGGGCCTCGAACGGTTCACGCGCACGGTCGTGGAGGCCCTGGCCGACCGCGTCGCCGTCCTGAAGCCCCAGTCCGCCTTCTTCGAGCGTTTCGGCTCACGCGGCGTCGCGGTCCTGGAGAAGGCGGTCGAGGAGGCCCGCGCGGCCGGGGCCCTGGTGCTCATGGACGCCAAGCGCGGCGACATCGGCTCCACCATGGGCGCCTACGCGGCCACCTACCTCGACAAGGACTCGCCGCTCTTCTCCGACGCCGTCACCGTCTCGCCGTACCTGGGCTTCGGCTCGCTGCGCCCGGCGCTCGACGCCGCGGCGGTCTCCGGCGCGGGTGTGTTCGTCCTCGCGCTCACGTCCAACCCGGAGGGCGCGGAGGTCCAGCGGGCCACCGCCGGTGACGGGCGGACGCTGGCCCAGGTGATGCTCGACCACATGGCGGCGGAGAACGAGGGCGCGACGCCCCTCGGCTCGGTCGGCGCCGTGGTCGGTGCCACGCTCGGGGACACGGGCGCGGATCTCGCGATCAACGGCCCGCTGCTCGCCCCCGGCATCGGCGCCCAGGGCGCGACGCCGGCGGATCTGCCCCGCGTCTTCGGCGCCGCGGTGCGCAACGTGGTGCCCAGCGTGAGCCGGGGCGTGCTCCGCCACGGACCGGACGCGTCAGGGCTGCGCGAAGCCGCCGGACGGTTCGCGGACGAGGTCCGTTCGGCCGTCCCGGAAAGCTGACCATGCCACGTAACAGGCTGTCGAAGGAATCCTGACCGGAAAACCGGGTTGTTATGGCCGAAATGTCCCGGTCGGGCACAGCTGACCAGGACTTTTCGTCTGTTCTCGCTGACTCGGGCGGCCTTGGCCGCTAGTCTCCGTCGAGAGCCAACGAGCACAAGCTGTTCGTTGCTCACCAGGTGCGGAGCCATCAGGCTCCTCGCCGGTCCGTATCCGACAGATCGACATCCGAGGTGACGTAGGCGTGGCTCTTCCGCCCCTTACCCCTGAACAGCGCGCAGCCGCGCTCGAAAAGGCCGCCGCGGCTCGCCGGGAGCGGGCCGAGGTCAAGAATCGACTCAAGCACTCCGGCGCCTCCCTCCACGAGGTCATCAAGTCGGGCCAGGAGAACGACGTCATCGGCAAGATGAAGGTCTCCGCCCTACTGGAGTCCCTGCCGGGCGTGGGCAAGGTCCGCGCCAAGCAGATCATGGAGCGGCTCGGCATCTCCGAGAGCCGCCGGGTCCGGGGTCTCGGCTCCAACCAGATCGCATCTTTGGAGCGTGAGTTCGGCGGCAGTCCCGCCTGACGTTCTCAGGCACTCCTGAGAAGCTGGATAATCGCTCCATGGCTGCAACATCCCGGGGGACGTCCCCCGTACCCCCGGACGTACGTCCGCGGCTGACCGTGCTCTCCGGCCCCTCCGGGGTCGGCAAGAGCACGGTCGTCGCTCATATGCGCAAGGTTCACCCCGAGGTGTGGCTCTCCGTGTCGGCCACGACACGCAAGCCGCGCCCCGGGGAGAGCAACGGCGTCCACTACTTCTTCGTGGACGACGAGGAGTTCGACAAGCTGATCGCCAACGGCGAGCTGCTCGAGTGGGCCGAGTTCGCGGGCAACCGCTACGGCACGCCCCGCCGCGCCGTGCTCGACCGCCTGGACGCGGGCGAGCCGGTGCTGCTGGAGATCGACCTCCAGGGTGCCCGGCTGGTCCGGCAGTCCATGCCCGAGGCGCAGCTGGTCTTCCTGGCCCCTCCGAGCTGGGACGAACTGGTGCGCAGGCTCACCGGCCGCGGCACCGAGGCGCCCGACGTGATCGAGCGCCGGCTCACGGCCGCGAAGGTCGAGCTGGCCGCCGAGGACGAATTCGATACGACGCTCGTCAACACCTCCGTCGAGGACGTGGCACGCGAGCTGCTAACGTTGATGCTGCAGGCTTCCGGCCTCCGCGGCACCGACGACTGACCCTCCCGGGTCCCTCGCCGGCGTTCCGCGGACGCAGAGCATCACCACTGCGGAACCAGCACGGTCAAAGATCTCTTTGACCTCTATCCCCTTCGGAAGGCAGAGAGTGTCCTCTTCCATCACCACGCCCGAGGGCATCATCAACCCGCCGATTGATGAGCTCCTCGAGGCCACCGACTCGAAGTACAGCCTTGTGATCTACGCCGCCAAGCGCGCGCGCCAGATCAACGCGTACTACTCGCAGCTCGGTGAAGGCCTCCTCGAGTACGTCGGTCCGCTCGTCGACACCCACGTGCACGAGAAGCCGCTCTCGATCGCGCTCCGCGAGATCAACGCGGGCCTGCTGACCTCCGAGGCCATCGAGGGCCCCGCGCAGTAAGCAGGCGGCAGACGCACCTTCACCACGGGCCCGGCGGTCCTCACCGCCGGGCCCGTGGTGTGTCCGGCACCGGACCCGCCGCGGGCCGGCGCGCACCGTGAGGCAGCATGGAGTCCGTATGCCCCGGGCCCGCCCGGGGCCGGGTACGCCGGAGACACGAGTGCGGGGAGACGCAGTGGACAAGCCGAGGGTCGTCCTGGGGGTCAGCGGAGGCATCGCCGCGTACAAGGCGTGCGAGCTGCTGCGCAGGCTGACCGAGTCAGGCCACGACGTCCGGGTCGTGCCGACGGAGGCGTCGCTGAACTTCGTCGGGGCCGCCACCTGGGCGGCCCTGTCGGGCCATCCCGTCTCGGCCGAGGTCTGGGAGAGCGTGCACGAGGTGCCGCACGTGCGCATCGGTCAGGGCGCCGACCTCGTGGTGGTCGCCCCGGCCACCGCCGACATGCTGGCCAAGGCAGCCCACGGCCTCGCCGACGACCTCCTCACGAACACACTCCTCACCGCGCGCTGTCCGGTCGTCTTCGCGCCCGCCATGCACACCGAGATGTGGGAGCACCCCGCCACCCAGGAGAACGTCGCCACGCTGCGCCGCCGCGGTGCCGTGGTCATCGAGCCCGCCGTCGGCCGTCTCACCGGCGTCGACACGGGCAAGGGCAGGCTGCCCGACCCGTCGGAGATCTTCGAGGTGTGCCGACGCGTCCTGGCCCGGGGCCCCGGCACCCCCGACCTCGCCGGACGCCATGTGGTGATCAGCGCGGGCGGTACCCGTGAACCCCTCGACCCGGTCCGCTACCTCGGCAACCGCTCCTCGGGGAAGCAGGGCTACGCGCTGGCCCGTACCGCCGTCGCCCGGGGAGCCAGGGTGACCCTGATCGAGGCGAACACGGGTCTCCCCGATCCCGCCGGGGCCGACGTCCGGCGCGCCGGGACCGCCGTGCAGCTCCGGGAGGCCGTGCTGGAGGCGTCGGCCGACGCCGACGTGGTGGTCATGGCCGCGGCGGTCGCCGACTTCCGCCCCGCCGAGTACGCCACGGGCAAGATCAAGAAGAAGGACGGCCAGGAACCCGCGGCCGTCGCCCTCGTCCGCAATCCGGACATCCTCGCCGAGGTCGCCGCCGGCCGGGCCCGGCCGGGGCAGGTCGTCGTCGGATTCGCGGCCGAGACGGACGACGTCCTCGCCAACGGCCGCGAGAAGCTCCGCCGCAAGGGCTGTGACCTCCTCGTCGTCAACGAGGTGGGCGAGCGCAAGACCTTCGGGTCCGAGGAGAACGAGGCGGTCGTGCTGGCAGCCGACGGCGGCGAGACCGCCGTGCCGTACGGACCCAAGGAGGCGCTGGCCGACACGGTGTGGGACCTCGTGGTGACGCGCCTGGACTAGACGCCGCCCCCCGCGTCCGGCGGAACGGTTGTCGAGCAAAAGGCCCATAGCCCGCACCCGAAAGGAGGGATTGTCGTACCGTCGTCAACAGTGCCGCAGGTCACAGACCTCCCAAGGGGCGAGACGTGTGGCTCAATCACCGGATGCGACCGATAAACTGGTCGACGGAATGTGCCGGGCGCAGCTCCCGGCAGTCCCACAATGATCAGCCAGCAGCCGCTGCAACCCCAGGGAGCGATGTGTCCCGCCGTCTCTTCACCTCGGAGTCCGTCACCGAGGGCCACCCCGACAAGATCGCCGACCAGATCAGCGACACGATTCTCGACGCACTCCTGCGGGAGGACCCCTCCTCGCGCGTCGCCGTGGAGACCCTGATCACGACGGGTCTGGTGCATGTCGCGGGTGAGGTCACGACCAAGGCCTACGCCGACATCCCCAACCTCGTGCGCAACAAGGTGCTGGAGATCGGATACGACTCCTCCAAGAAGGGCTTCGACGGAGCCTCCTGCGGTGTCTCGGTCTCCATCGGGGCGCAGTCCCCGGACATCGCGCAGGGCGTCGACACCGCTTACGAGAAGCGGGTCCAGGGTGCCTCCCGAAGGGAAGAGGAGGACGAGCTCGACAAGCAGGGCGCCGGCGACCAGGGCCTGATGTTCGGCTACGCCTGCGACGAGACGCCCGAGCTGATGCCGCTCCCGATCCACCTGGCGCACCGGCTCTCCCGCCGGCTCTCAGAGGTCCGCAAGAACGGGACCATCCCGTACCTGCGCCCCGACGGCAAGACCCAGGTCACCATCGAGTACGACGGCGACAAGGCCGTCCGTCTCGACACGGTCGTCGTCTCCTCGCAGCACGCGTCGGACATCGACCTGGACTCGCTGCTCGCCCCCGACATCCGTGAGTTCGTCGTCGAGCACGTCCTCGCGCAGCTCGTCGAGGACGGGATCAAGCTCGACACCGACGGCTACCGCCTGCTGGTGAACCCGACCGGCCGCTTCGAGATCGGCGGCCCGATGGGTGACGCCGGCCTCACCGGCCGCAAGATCATCATCGACACCTACGGCGGCATGGCCCGCCACGGCGGCGGCGCCTTCTCGGGCAAGGACCCGTCCAAGGTCGACCGTTCGGCCGCCTACGCCATGCGCTGGGTCGCCAAGAACGTCGTCGCGGCCGGGCTCGCCACGCGCTGCGAGGTCCAGGTGGCCTACGCGATCGGCAAGGCCGAGCCGGTCGGCCTCTTCGTCGAGACCTTCGGTACCGCCGCGGTCGACACCGAGAAGATCGAGCACGCCATCGGCGCGGTCTTCGACCTGCGTCCGGCCGCGATCATCCGCGACCTCGACCTGCTGCGTCCGATCTACGCCCAGACCGCGGCGTACGGTCACTTCGGCCGTGAGCTGCCCGACTTCACGTGGGAGCGCACCGACCGCGTCGAGGCGCTGCGCACGGCGGCGGGTCTCTAGAACCGCCGCTGCTTCGCCGTCCTTCGCTCCGGGGCCCGGACACCGCCAGACACGGTGTCCGGGCCCCGGAGCGTCTCCCCGGAACCCGCGGGGGCCGCAGGGCCGTCCCGGCCGGCTGTCGGTGGCATCTGGTAGGAATTCAGCTGTGAGCAGCGACGACGAGCGGTCCGGCAAGCCCGAGGGCGGGGCACCGGAGCAGCTTGCGTTCATCCGGGAGACGGTGCGCGCGGCCAAGGTGCCGCGGGCCAAGCCCAGGACCTGGCGCGGTGCCCCGCTCGCCGGGGAGCTCCCGGTCGCCCGCGTCCTGGTGAACAAGGGCGCCCTCCACCTCGACCAGTACTTCGACTACGCGGTCCCCGAGGAGCTGGACGCCGACGCGCAGCCCGGTGTGCGGGTGCGGGTGCGGTTCGGCGCCGGCGGACGCCAGGTCCGCGGCGGGCGGCGCGAGGGCGGCGGTCTCATCGACGGCTTCCTGATCGAGCGGCGCGCCTCGTCCGACTACCAGGGCGCGCTCGCGGCCCTCGCCTACGTCGTGTCACCCGAACCGGTGCTGGGACCGGAGCTGCTGGAGCTCTCGCGCGCGGTCGCCGACCGGTACGCGGGCAGCCTCGCGGACGTGCTGCAGCTCGCCGTGCCGCCGAGGAACGGCCGCGCGGAGTCCAAGCCCTCACCCGCGCCCCTGCCCGTGCCGCCCGTCCCGGCCGCCGGAACCTGGGAGCGCTACGCGCAGGGACCCGCGTTCCTGCGCGCGCTGAGCGAGGGTGGTGCGCCCAGGGCGGTCTGGACGGCGTTGCCGGGACCGCACTGGCCCGAGGAGATCGCCCGCGCGATGGCGGCGACCCTGGCGTCGGGCCGGGGCGCGCTCGTCGTCGTGCCGGACGGCCGGAGCGCCGGGCGGGTCGACGCGGCGCTGACCGAGGTCCTGGGGGAGGGCCGCCACGCGACTCTGACCGCCGACTCGGGCCCCGAGAAGCGCTACCGGCAGTGGCTGGCGGTCCGCCGCGGCTCCGTGCGCGCGGTGGTGGGTACCCGGGCGGCGATGTTCGCCCCGGTCGCCGACCTCGGCCTGGTGGCGGTCTGGGACGACGGCGACTCCAGCCACAGCGACGACAACGCCCCCTTCCCGCATGTCCGGGAGGTCCTGGAACTGAGGGCGGCGCACGGCCGCTGCGCGTTCCTGCTGGGCGGCACGAACTGCACCGTGGAGGCCGCGCAACTGGTCGAGAGCGGCTGGGCCCTGCCGCTGCGCGCGGAGCGCGACCAGCTGCGGATCGCCGCACCGCTGGTGCGCACGGTGGGCGACGGCGAACTGGCGCGGGACGGCGCCGCCCGCTCGGCGAGGCTCCCCAGCCTCGCCTGGCAGACCGTGCGGGACGGGCTGCGCAGCGGCCCCGTGCTCGTCCAGGTGCCCCGCCGGGGCTACGCGCCCCGGCTCGCCTGTGAGCGCTGCCGGGAGCCCGCCCGGTGCAGGCACTGCGCGGGGCCGCTCCAGGCGCCGGACCAGCGGGGCCTGGACTGCGCCTGGTGCGGGCGGGCCGAGACCGCCTGGAGCTGCACGGCCTGTGGCGGCCTGCGGCTGCGCGCGCAGATCGTCGGCGCCCGCAGGACCGCCGAGGAGCTGGGGCGTGCCTTTCCCACCGTGCCCGTGCGCACGTCGGGCCGGGACCACGTGCTGGACTCCGTGCCGGATCAGCCCGCGCTGGTCGTCAGTACGCCCGGGGCGGAGCCGGTGGCGGAGGGCGGGTACGCCGCCGCCCTGCTGCTGGACGGCTGGGCGATGGTCGGGCGGCCCGATCTGCGGGCGGGGGAGGAGGCGCTGCGGCGCTGGACCGCCGCCGCGGCGCTCGTGCGCGGGCAGCCGGAGGGAGGGACCGTGGTGATCGTGGCCGAGCCCACGCTGCGGCCCGTACAGGCCCTGGTGCGCTGGGACCCGGTCGGCCACGCCCGCCGGGAGCTCGCCGAGCGGGCCGAGCTCGGCTTCCCGCCGGTCTCCCGGATGGCCTCGGTCACGGGCCCGCCGGAGGCTCTGGCCGCCTGGCTCGCCGGGGCCGAGCTGCCCGCGGAGGCCGAGGTGCTCGGGCCCGTACCCGTGCCGCGAGCCGTGCCGGGCAGGCCCCGCAGGCAGGGCGACGCCCCGGCGGGGGAGACCTGGGAGCGGGCGCTGATCAGGGTCCCGCCGGGCCGGGGCGCGGCACTGGCGGCCGCGCTCAAGGCCGCGCAGGCGGCCAGGACGGCCCGCGCCGCCGGTGACCCGGTGCGGATCAGGATCGACCCGCCGGACATCGGCTGACGCGGCGGCCGTCCGCGCGGCACGTCCCGGCGAGGAGCCAGAGGGCCGCGGGGCGTGCCGAACGGAGCGGTGTCAGCCGTTGCGCGGGCCGGGGAAGGCGCCCGGACGCAGTTCCTCACGCGCGACGGGGTGCTGGTCCGACGGCTGCGGCGGCATCGAACGGGCGGCGGGCACGGCCGGCAGGACGGAGCCCGGGGACGGCACCGTGCGGCTCACGGACTCCGGGGTCTCGGCGGGCGTCTGCTGCGGGGTGTTCCTGCGCGCGCCGTAACGGCGGTGCACGGCCTGCTTGGTGACCCCGAGGGCGGAGCCCACCGCGTCCCACGAGAAGCCCAGCGAGCGGTCGAAGTCCACCGCGGCGGTCACCAGCGTCTCGACGCTGTCCCGCAGTTCCTGGGCCAGCCGGACCGTGGGTGCCGGGGCCCTGCCGTAGACGACGAAGCCCGCGGAGGGGCCCGAACGGCGCGGACGGTAGACGTTGCCCAGCTGCGCAGTGAGGGTACGCAGGGCGTCCACCTGCCGCCTGACCCGCTCGATGTCCCGCACCAACAGGTGCAGACTGGCACGCGCTTGGGCGTCGTGGGTTGCGTGGTCGGCCATGAAGAAGCCTCTCGAACCGGCGTTGAAAGGGATCGGACCGCGCGGCGGCGGCCCACTTCGGTCAATCTCACTTGACCAACGCGTCACCCGGCCATGTGGTCACGCAATAGGGGCGTATGTGCATATGCGCGGGGCGCACGGCCGTGCGTACGCCCCCCGGCCCCGGGCTCTAGACTGGTGCGCTGCTCGCCACGTCACGTTCCGGCCCGAGAGGCAGTGCGCCACCCATGAAGCTCGTCTTCGCAGGCACCCCCGAGGTCGCCGTCCCCGCCCTGGACGCCCTGATCGCCTCCGACCGCCACGAGGTCGCCGCGGTGATCACCCGTCCGGACGCCCCGGCCGGCCGGGGCCGCAGGCTGGTCGCCAGCCCCGTGGCCGAGCGCGCGGAGGAGGCGGGCATCGAGGTCCTCAAGCCCGCCAGGCCGCGCGACGAGGACTTCCTGGCCCGGCTGCGCGAGATCGGGCCGGACTGCTGCCCCGTCGTCGCCTACGGCGCGCTGCTGCCGAAGACCGCGCTGGACGTGCCGGCCCGCGGCTGGGTCAACCTGCACTTCTCACTGCTGCCCGCGTGGCGCGGGGCCGCGCCCGTGCAGCACGCCGTCATGGCCGGGGACGAGGTCACGGGAGCCTCCACCTTCCTGATCGAGGAGGGGCTGGACTCCGGACCCGTGTACGGCGTACTGACCGAGGAGGTCCGGCCCACCGACACCAGCGGCGACCTGCTCACCCGCCTCGCCTTCGCGGGCGCCGGTCTGCTCGCGGCGACCATGGACGGCATCGAGGACGGCACGCTGCACGCCGTTCCCCAGCCGGGCGAGGGCGTGACGCTCGCTCCCAAGATCACCGTGGAGGACGCCCAGGTGCAGTGGTCGGCGCCCGCGCTCCGTGTCGACCGCGTGGTGCGCGGCTGCACCCCCGCGCCGGGGGCGTGGACCGTGTTCCGCGGGGAACGCCTCAAGCTGGTCCAGGCCAAGCCGGTGTTCGACCGCACCGACCTGGCCCCCGGCGAGCTGTCCGTGGGCAAGAACAACGTCTACGCGGGCACCGGGTCGCACGCCGTCGAGCTCCTCTGGGTCCAGCCCCAGGGCAAGAAGCCCATGAAGGCCGCCGACTGGGCGCGCGGTGTGCGCATCGCCCACGGGGAGCTGCTGGGCCTCTGAGCCGGGGGCAGCCGCCGGGGCTCCGGTCACGGGCAGGCCGACGGGCCGCCGCGCCGCCGGTGGAGCGGCACGGCGTCCGGTGCCGGGGCGGGGCTCCGGCCCCCGGGGGCCTTGGGACCGGGGCTGCCGGCCGGGCGACGTACGCTGGACGGGTTCGCCCTCTCACCATCAGCGGAGCACCTTTCACGTGAACGACCAGCAGCGTCGCCGTCCCGCCAAGCCGCACCGCCGTCCCAAGAAGGACCCGGTGCGCTTCCTCGCCTTCGAGGCGCTCAGGGCCGTCGACGAACGGGACGCCTACGCCAACCTCGTCCTCCCGCCGCTGCTGAAGAAGGCACGGGCCAAGGGTGACTTCGAGGGCCGGGATGCCGCGCTGGCCACCGAGCTGGTCTACGGCACCCTGCGCCGCCAGGGCACGTACGACGCGATCGTCGCCGCCTGCATCGACCGGCCCCTGCGCGAGGTCGACCCCCCGGTGCTGGACGTGCTCAACATGGGCGTCCACCAGCTGCTCGGCACCCGCATCCCCACGCACGCGGCGGTCTCCGCGAGCGTGGAACTGGCGCGGGTGGTCCTCGGTGAGGGGCGCGCCAAGTTCGTCAACGCCGTGCTGCGCAAGGTCTCGGCCCACGACCTCGACGGCTGGGTGGAGCGCGTCGCTCCCGCGTACGACGAGGACGCCGAGGAGAACCTCTCGGTCGTCCACTCCCACCCCCGCTGGATCGTCTCCGCGCTGTGGGACGCCCTCGGCGGCGGCCGCGCCGGCATCGAGGACCTGCTCGAGGCGGACAACGAGCGCCCCGAGGTGACGCTCGTGGCACGCCCCGGCCGCTCGACCACCGACGAGCTGCTGTCGGCCCTCGGCGAGGAGAACGGCCTTCCGGGCCGCTGGTCCCCCTACGCCGTGCGGATGGCCGAGGGCGGCGAGCCGGGCGCCCTGGCCGCCGTGCGGGACGGCAGCGCGGGTGTGCAGGACGAGGGCAGCCAGCTCGTCGCCGCCGCCCTGGCGGCAGCCCCGGTCGAGGGCGGGGACACCCGGTGGCTCGACGGCTGCGCCGGTCCGGGCGGCAAGGCCGCCCTGCTGGCCGCGCTGGCCGCCGGACGCGGCGCGACGCTGCTCGCCGCGGAGAAGCAGCCGCACCGGGCCCGCCTCGTCGAGCGTGCGCTGGCCGGCAACCCGGGTCCGTACCAGGTGATCACCACCGACGGCACCAGGCCGCCCTGGCGGCCCGGCTCCTTCGACCGCGTCCTGATGGACGTGCCGTGCTCCGGGCTCGGCGCGCTGCGCCGGCGACCCGAGTCCCGCTGGCGCCGCCGCCCGGAGGACCTGGAGAGCTTCGCCCCGCTGCAACGCGGCCTGCTGCGCGAGGCGTTGAAGGCGGTGCGGGTCGGAGGGGTCGTCGGCTACGCGACCTGCTCCCCGCACCTCGCGGAGACCAGGGTCGTCGTCGAGGACGTGCTGAAGGGCCGTGGCGGTCCGTCCGTCGAGGCCGAGTGGATCGACGCCCGGCCGCTGATGCCCGGCGTGCCCGCGCTGGGTGACGGGCCCGACGTCCAGCTGTGGCCGCACCTGCACGGCACGGACGCGATGTACCTCGCCCTGCTGCGCCGGACGGGCTGACCGGGCGGGAGGGCTCCGCGGGTCCCGCGACGGCCGCCCGGGGCGTGGAAACGCCTGGAATGCGCGAACCGTGATGATCCCGTGAGCCTTTGCGCCGCACCGGGGCGGGGAAGTGGCGCGGAGCATGGCAGGCTTGGGGCATGGCCCAGATCAACCCCAGCATCCTGTCCGCCGATTTCGCACGCCTCGCCGAGGAGGCGAAGGCGGTCGAAGGCGCGGACTGGCTCCATGTCGATGTCATGGACAACCACTTCGTGCCCAACCTCACGCTCGGCGTGCCGATCGTGGAGGCGCTGAGCAAGGCCACGGACACGCCGCTGGACTGCCACCTCATGATCGAGGACGCCGATCGCTGGGCGCCGCAGTACGTCGAGGCCGGGGCGGGTTCCGTGACCTTCCACGCGGAGGCGGCGGCCGCGCCCGTGCGCCTCGCCCGCGAGATCAGGGCCAAGGGGGCCCGCGCCTCCATGGCGCTGAAGCCCGCGACTCCCATCGAGCCCTACGAGGACCTGCTCCCCGAACTCGACATGCTGCTGATCATGACGGTGGAGCCGGGCTTCGGCGGTCAGTCGTTCCTCGACATCATGCTGCCGAAGATCCGCCGGACCCGGGACCTGATCTCGAAGCACGGCCTGGAGCTGTGGCTGCAGGTCGACGGCGGGGTCTCGGCCACCACCATCGAGCGGTGCGCCGAGGCCGGGGCGGACGTGTTCGTCGCGGGATCGGCCGTCTACGGAGCCGAGGACCCGGCCGGGGCCGTGCGGGCGCTGCGCGCACAGGCGGAGACGGCGACGGCCTCCGCGCCCTGGGCGTGCGGCCACTGAACCGACCACGGATGAACGCGGCCCGACGGGCCGGATCAAGGATCGCCGGATCTGACAGGATGAAGGCGTATCGGGCGTGTGAACAGCAGTGAGGAGATCGCGGTGTCTGGCATCTCGGCGGGTCGGTCAGCCATGCGGATGGGACCCGCGGAGCTGGTGCAGGCGGCGGCCATGGCGCGTCGTTTCTACCTCGAGGGCAAATCGAAGATCCAGATCGCCGAGGAGTTCGGCGTGAGCCGCTTCAAGGTGGCACGGGTCCTCGAGACGGCCCTCGAGCGTGATCTCGTACGGATCGAGATCCGGGTACCGGCTGAGCTGGACGCGGAGCGTTCCGACGCGCTCAGGGCACGCTACGGCCTGCGGCACGCCGTCGTGGTCGAGTCCCCGGCCGAGGAGCAGGACGACGCGGCCGACCCCGAGAACCTGGGCGAGGTCGCGGCCGAACTGCTCGGCGAGCTGGTCGACGAGGGCGACGTGCTGGGACTGGCCTGGGGCCGGTCCACCATCCACATGGCCGCGGCGCTCGACCGGCTGCCGCCGTGCACGGTCGTACAGCTGACGGGGGTCTACGACGCCGGGACCGCCGAGCGCGGCTCGGTCGAGGCCGTCCGCCGTGCCGCGCAGGTCTCCGGAGGCGAGGCGCACCCGATCTACGCCCCGATGCTGCTGCCCGATCCGGCGACGGCGGCCGCCCTGAGACACCAGACGGGCATCGCCCGCGCCTTCGAGTACTTCGACAAGGTGACGGTGGCCGCGGTCTCCATCGGTTCCTGGGAGCCCGGCATCTCCACCGTCCACGACATGCTCTCGGACGACGAGCGGGCCCACTACGCCTCGCTCGGCGTGGCCGCGGAGATGTCCGCGCACCTCTTCGACTCGGACGGCCGCCGGGTCGGCAGGGACCTCGGAGAGCGGTGCATCACCGTGGAGGCCGACCGGCTGCGCCGGATCCCCGAGGTCGTGGCCATCGCCGGCGGTCAGCGCAAGGCCGCGGCGATCGGCGCCGTGCTGCGCTCGGGTCTCGTCACCAGCCTCGTGACGGACACCGCGGCCGCCGACTTCCTCCTCACCGAGTCCGCCGCCGGGCAGCGGCCCGCCCTGGAGCGCGCCGACCCGGACGACTGAGCCCGGACCCCGAGCACGGCGGAGGCCGGACACCCCGAGGGGTGTCCGGCCTCCGCCGTGCTCAGTTCAGGACGCTGTCGGTGCCCGCGACGCGTCCGGCGCCGTCCGCGCCCACGCCGAAGACGGTCTCCTCCAGATACGCCCCGGGCTCCGAGTACTGGCTGACGTCCGCGGGGTTGTAGCGCGGGGTCTGCCGGGACCAGTCCAGGTTGCCCTTCATCCAGCTCCGCATCCCGTCGAGGTACGGCACGAGGACGGCCGACAGCCGCGGGTACATGTCGAGCAGTTCCTCCTCGGCGCTGAGGAACCGCTCGGTCTCGGTGGCTATCTCGGCGCACACGTGCTCCAGCGCCTGCCGCTCGCCGTGACCGCGGTGGTGGCGGACCAGGTGGACGAGGTTGTGGATCTCGCCGAGCACCTGCTCCTTCTCGTAGGAGTAGACGTCGTTCGCCCAGCACACCACGTTGCAGGAGGCCTCCAGCGCGGTGATGAACCGGGGGTCGTTGTGGACCCACTCCGGCGCCTCCACACCGGCCACGATCTCGATCAGGTCCATGCACACGTGGATCGCCCCGGTGTGCCGCCGGCGGGCGATGTAGGTCGCCTCCGACGGCACGATGCCGTTGGCGCGGTTGCCCGCCTCCCAGGTCGTCGTGGTCGTCAGGTACATCATGAGGTGCCAGGCGAAACGTGTGCGCCAGTGCGGGGCGGCCTGCGGGACTGTGCGATCCCACAGGTCGAACAGGGCGATGAGGGCGGCGGGCGCCCCCTCGTCCGGCCCGGGGCGCCGCCCCGTGCCCTCGACCACGCCACGCATCTGCTCGACCACGTCGCGTACGCGTTCGGGGCTGCGGCCGAGGTGGCCGTCGTCCAGCTGGTCGTCGACGAGGAACAGCCAGACGAACCAGTCGGCGACGAGGTCGAGGTGTTCACTGTCGGCCGTGGGATAGACCATCCCCACGAAGGCGCCGAAGTCGGCCTGTTCGAAGCGCTCTCTCGCGGACTCCCGGTGCACCAGGCCGGTCTGCCGGATCCAGGTGCTGAGGTGCTCGCGGGTGTGTCCCACATACGGATTGCTCCGCTGGGGGAACGGGCAGAAGATGTCCGGCAGTTCGTTCTCCACAGGCGGATCCCCGTCCTCTCCGGTCAAACACGTGTCAGGTGTTCCGGGCCCATCGGCGGCGTTGCCGCTACCGTAGAGACCTGCGGATTTCAAGTTACCTGACACTCTGTCACCCGGTCTAGCGATAGTGATCGCTCGGAAGCGAATCCTGATCGCCCGGCGGCGAATCCTGTTCGGGTAGGGTCCCTGGGTAAGGCAGGTTTCCACTTGCCCGGCCCCCGGCCGGTTCCCTTGGAGGAATCGACGAACGCGGGGGTCCATTGCTGTGTCTTCGTGGAAACGACCTGCACCGTTTCGTATGAAAAAATGGGTGTTATGCGTTTTCTTGAGCCCGGCACCGGTCGGTACACGGCCGCCCCCTCGGTCCCCCACGACCTCACGTACGACGACGTCTTCATGGTTCCCGGCCGCTCCGCGGTCGGTTCCCGGCAGGCCGTGGACCTCTCCTCGCCGGACGGCAGCGGCACCACCATCCCCCTGGTCGTCGCCAACATGACCGCGATCGCCGGCCGCCGGATGGCCGAGACGATCGCCCGCCGCGGCGGGCTGGTCGTGATCCCCCAGGACATCCCGATCGAGGTCGTCACCGAGGTCATCGGCTGGGTCAAGAAGCGCCACCTCGTGCTCGACACGCCGATCGTGCTCGCCCCCGGCCAGACCGTCGCCGACGCGCTGTCCCTGCTGCACAAGCGGGCGCACGGCGCGGGTGTCGTCGTCGACGCCGGGAACCGGCCCGTCGGGGTCGTCACCGAGCACGACCTGACCGGGGTGGACCGCTTCACCCAGCTCTCCGAGGTCATGTCGAAGGACCTGGTCGTGCTGGACGCGGACATCGACCCGCGTGAGGCCTTCAACAGGCTCGACGGCGCCAACCGCAAGCTCGCCCCCGCCGTCGACGAGGACGGCCGGCTCGTCGGCATCCTCACCCGGAAGGCCGCGCTGCGCGCCACGCTCTACACCCCGGCGACCGACGCCGAGGGCAGACTGCGGATCGCGGCGGCCGTCGGGATCAACGGCGACGTGGCGGGCAAGGCCAAGCAGCTCCTCGACGCGGGCGCCGACACGCTGGTCGTGGACACCGCGCACGGGCACCAGGAATCCATGATCAACGCGGTCGCCGCCGTGCGGGCGCTCGACCCGGCCGTGCCGATCGTCGCGGGCAACGTGGTGTCCGCCGAGGGCGTGCGGGACCTGATCGAGGCCGGTGCCGACATCGTCAAGGTCGGCGTGGGCCCCGGCGCCATGTGCACCACGCGCATGATGACCGGCGTCGGCAGGCCGCAGTTCTCGGCGGTGCTGGAGTGCGCCGCCGAGGCGAGGAAGCACGGCAAGCACGTCTGGGCCGACGGTGGCGTCCGGCACCCGCGCGACGTCGCCATGGCGCTCGCGGCCGGTGCGTCCAACGTCATGATCGGTTCCTGGTTCGCCGGTACGTACGAGTCGCCCGGCGATCTCCAGCAGGCCGCCGACGGGCGGTTCTACAAGGAGTCGTTCGGGATGGCCTCGGCCCGCGCGGTCAAGAACCGGACCTCGGACGAGTCCGCCTACGACCGTGCGCGCAAGGCGCTGTTCGAGGAGGGGATCTCGACCTCGCGGATGTTCCTCGACCCGGGCCGTCCCGGTGTCGAGGACCTGATCGACTCGATCATCGCCGGTGTCCGGTCGTCCTGCACCTACGCGGGAGCCGCCTCGCTCGAGGAGTTCTCGGAGAAGGCCGTCGTAGGGGTGCAGAGCGCCGCAGGCTACGCGGAGGGCAAGCCGCTGCACGCCAGCTGGAGCTGACCTCGTCGAGCCTCGCGGCCCGTCGTCCCACAGGTGCCCCTCCCGGGCGGTCGACCCGGGAGGGGCACCGGCGCGTGCGGCCGTTCGCACGCCGGGAGTGATCGATGTTTTTCGTATCGGAGCGTTCTTGTCCGCCTTCAACTCCGTTGCAGAATAAGTAATATGAGCCTCCTTCGACTGCCTGCCTCTCTGCGGTAAGGGATCTCATGTCCTCCTTCTTCACCGACCTGGCCCAGCAGTACATCGACGGGGAGTGGAGGCCGGGCAAGGGGTCCTGGGACATCATCGACTTCAACCCGTACAGCGGGGAGAAGCTCGCGTCGATCACCGTGGCCACGTCGGGTGAGGTCGACCAGGCCTACCGCGCCGCCGAGCGGGCCCAGCAGGAATGGGCCGACACCAACCCGTACGCCCGCCGGGCCGTGCTGGAGAAGGCGCTGCGCATCGTCGAGGAGCGCGAGGCGGAGATCGGCGAGGCCATCGTCGCGGAACTCGGCGGCACGCTGCTGAAGGCCGGCTTCGAACTGCACCTGGCCAAGGAGTTCCTGCGCGAGGCCGTGCACCTGGCCCTGCGGCCGGCCGGTCAGATCCTCCCCTCGCCCACCGAGGGCAAGGAGAACCGCGTCTACCGGGTTCCCGCCGGTGTCGTCGGCGTCATCAGCCCGTTCAACTTCCCCTTCCTGCTGTCGTTGAAGTCGGTCGCACCCGCGCTGGCCCTCGGCAACGCGGTGGTCCTCAAGCCGCACCAGAACACCCCGGTCTGCGGCGGCACCCTGATCGCGAAGGTCTTCGAGGAGGCAGGACTGCCCGCCGGCCTGCTGAACGTCGTGGTCACCGACATCGCCGAGATCGGCGACGCGCTGCTGGAGCACCCCGTACCGCAGGTCATCTCCTTCACCGGTTCCGACAGGATCGGCCGCCACGTCGCGACGGTCTGCGCCGCGAACCTCAAGCGGGCGGTGCTCGAACTGGGCGGCAACAGCGCGCTGATCGTCCTGGACGACGCCGACGTCGACTACGCCGTCGACGCGGCCGTCTTCAGCCGCTACATCCACCAGGGCCAGGTCTGCATGGCGGCCAACCGCATCCTCGTCGACCGCGCGGTCGAGCGGGAGTTCACCGAGAAGTTCGTCGCCAAGGTCGCCTCCCTGCGCGTGGGCGACCCCGCCGACCCCGCCACGCACATCGGCCCGCTGATCAACTCCTCGCAGGCCGACGCGGTGTCCAGGCTCGTCGACGAGACGGTGGCGGCGGGTGCCACGGCGCTGCTGCACGGCCGCGCCGACGGCAACGTCGTCAGCCCTTCGGTGCTGACCGGGCTCGCGCCCGGCTCGCCGGTCCTGCACCAGGAGATCTTCGGGCCCGTCGCCCTGCTCGTCCCGTTCGACGGCGAGGACGAGGCCGTGCGCATCGCCAACGACACCCCGTACGGGCTGAGCGGCGCCGTCCACACCGGGAACACCGAGCGCGGTGTGCGGGTGGGACGGCGAATCCGCACCGGCATGATCCACATCAACGACGGCACGGTGCACGACGAGCCGGTCGTCCCGTTCGGCGGCGAGAAGAACTCCGGCCTCGGGCGGCTGAACGGCGATTCGATGATCGAGGCGTTCACCACCCAGAAGTGGATATCCGTCCAGCACGGACGCTCGCAGTTCCCCTTCTGACCGGCCGCGCCCCGCGGCGCGCGCGCCCGGGCCGGGCGCGCGTGGTCTACTTCGGGGGCGGCACGTGCCGCCCCCGAACCGCCCGCCGCAGAGAAGTGAACCGCCCGACGTGCGCCTGAACGACCTCGACGAACGCATCGTCCACGCCCTCGCCGAGGACGCCCGCCGCTCCTACGCCGACATCGGTACGCTCATCGGGCTCTCGGCGCCCGCGGTCAAACGCCGCGTCGACCGGCTGCGGGCCGAGGGAGCCATCACCGGTTTCACCGTCCGGGTCGACCCGGCGGCGCTCGGCTGGCAGACCGAGGGCTTCATCGAGATCTACTGCAGCCGCAACACCGCCCCCGAGGCGATCAAGCAGGGCCTCGCCGCCTATCCGGAGGTCGCGTCCGCGTCGACCGTGACGGGTGACGCCGACGCGATCGTCCAGGTCTTCGCAGCGGACATGCGCCACTTCGAACAGGTGCTGGAGCGGATCGCGGGAGAGCCGTACGTCGAGCGCACGAAGTCCGTGCTCGTCCTGTCCCCGCTGCTGCGGCGCTACTCCTCGGCCCCGCCGGCCTGAGAGCCGGCCGCGTCCGGCGCGCCTCCCGCGCCGGGTTCCTTCCCGGGCTCTCGCCGAGACGGAAATCACTCGCCTGACCTGCGGTGACGCTCCACGCAACGAATCGCCGCCCCCGGGCCCGCACGCGCAATGGATCGACGGTGGACGCGCAACAATCGCGCCTTGTCCGGTGTGTTCCCGGCGCCGTACCTTCGATACGTCTCCCGCCCCGCCCGCCCCGCCGAGGTCAGCCATGCCGTCGTTGCGCACCGCCCTGCTCCAGAGTTCCGGACGGCCCGGAGCCGTCGCGGAGAACCTGAAGGCGCTGGACGAGGCCGCCGCGAGGGCCGCCGGCGCGGGTGCCCGGCTGCTGGTCTCACCCGAACTGTTCCTCACCGGGTACGCCGTCGGCGACGCCGTGCCCGACCTGGCGGAGCCCGCCGACGGGCCCGGCGCGCGAGCGGTCGCCGAGATCGCCGTACGCCACGGTCTCGCCGTCCTGTACGGCTACCCGGAGCGCGACGGCGACCGGATCTTCAACAGCGCCCAGCTCGTCGGACCCGACGGCGCCCCGTCGGCGAACTACCGCAAGACCCACCTCTTCGGCTCCTTCGAGCAGACGTGGTTCACCCCCGGTGACACGCCGGTCGTCCAGGCCGAACTCGACGGCGTCCGGATCGGGCTGCTGATCTGCTACGACGTCGAGTTCCCGGAGAACGTCCGCGCCCACGCACTGGCCGGGACGGAACTGCTGCTCGTGCCGACCGCGCTGATGCACCCCTTCCCGTTCGTCGCCGAGTCCGTGGTGCCGGTCCGCGCCTTCGAGAGCCAGATGTACATCGCGTACGTCAACAGGACCGGCACGGAGGGCGAGTTCGAGTTCACCGGCCTCAGCTGCCTGGCCGGTCCCGACGGCACGGCCCGCGCCCGGGCCGGCCGCGGCGAGGAACTCGTCGTCGGGGACGTCGACCCCGGGTTCCTGACCGCCTCACGGGCCGCCAACCCCTATCTCCAGGACCGTCGTCCCGGCCTGTACGGCTCCCTCGCCTGACCCGCACGCCCCTTCCCGAGCCCAGCCACGCCCGCCCCGCAAGGAGTCCGTACCCCATGACGTCCACGGTGCCCAACGCCGTCCAGCACACCGACGCGCAGCCGCAGCCCCCGATCACCATGTTCGGGCCGGACTTCCCCTACGCGTACGACGACTTCCTCGCGCACCCCGCGGGCATCGGCCAGATACCGGCCACCGAGCACGGATCCGAGGTCGCCGTCATCGGCGGCGGGCTCTCCGGCGTCATCGCGGCGTACGAACTGATGAAGATGGGGCTCAAGCCCGTCGTCTACGAGGCGGACCGGATCGGCGGGCGGCTGCGCACCGTCGGCTTCGAGGGCTGCGACCCCTCGCTCACCGCCGAGATGGGCGCCATGCGCTTCCCGCCCTCGTCCACGGCGCTCCAGCACTACATCGACCTGGTGGGCCTGGAGACCAGGCCCTTCCCCAACCCGCTCTCCCCGGCGACCCCCTCGACCGTCGTCGACCTCAAGGGGGAGTCCCACTACGCGGAGACCATCGACGACCTGCCGCCCGTGTACCGCGAGGTGATGGACGCCTGGAACTCCTGCCTGGAGGAGGGCGCCGACTTCTCCGACATGAACCGCGCCATGCGCGAGCGCGACGTGCCGCGCATCCGCGAGATCTGGGCGAAGCTCGTGGAGAAGCTCGACGACCAGACCTTCTACGGCTTCCTCTGCGGTTCGGACTCCTTCTCCTCCTTCCGCCATCGCGAGATCTTCGGCCAGGTCGGCTTCGGCACGGGCGGCTGGGACACCGACTTCCCCAACTCGATCCTGGAGATCCTGCGCGTCGTCTACACCGAGGCCGACGACCACCACCGGGGCATCGTCGGCGGCAGCCAGCAGCTGCCGCTGCGCCTGTGGGAGCGCGAGCCGCAGAAGCTCGTGCACTGGGCGCCGGGAACGTCGCTGTCGTCCCTGCACGGGGGAGAGCCGCGCGGGGCGGTCACCCGGCTCGACCGCACGGCCGGGAACCGGATCACCGTCACCGACGCCTCGGGCGACATCCGTACCTACCGGGCCGCCGTGTTCACCGGGCAGTCGTGGCTGCTGCTCTCCAAGATCGCCTGTGACGACGCGCTCTTCCCGATCGACCACTGGACGGCGATGGAGCGCACCCACTACATGGAGTCGTCCAAGCTGTTCGTCCCGGTCGACCGGCCGTTCTGGCTGGACGAGGCCGTCGACGGCCAGGGCAACCCCACCGGCCGGGACACGATGTCCATGACGCTGACGGACCGGATGACCCGGGGCACGTACCTCCTCGACGACGGCCCGGACAAGCCGGCCGTCATCTGCCTCTCCTACACCTGGTGCGACGACAGCCTGAAGTGGCTGCCGCTGTCTCCCAAGGAGCGCATGGACGTCATGCTCAAGTCGCTCGGGGAGATCTATCCGGGCGTCGACATCCGCAAGCACGTCATCGGCAACCCGGTCACCGTCTCCTGGGAGAACGAGCCCTGGTTCATGGGCGCGTTCAAGGCCAACCTGCCCGGCCACTACCGCTACCAGCGACGGCTGTTCACCCACTTCATGCAGGACCGGCTGCCCGAGGACAAGCGCGGCCTGTTCCTCGCCGGCGACGACATCTCCTGGACCGCCGGCTGGGCCGAGGGCGCCGTCCAGACGGCGCTGAACGCGGTCTGGGGAGTGATGGCCCAGTTCGGCGGCGCCACCGACCCGGCGAACCCCGGGCCGGGCGACGTCTTCGACGAGATCGCGCCCGTCGAACTCCCGGAGGGCTGAGGCGGGCCGCCCCGCCGTCGGCGGAGCCGCATCGCCCCGTCGTGCGACCGCAGCTCCCGCATCCCGCTGAGTCCAGGCCGCGTCCGCACGGCCACAGGCCCCCTCCCGGAGCCCGTGCGGACGCAGCCGGGCTACGGCAGGTGTCCACCGCGGGCGGCGCGGAACCGCGACCGGTGCCGTCCAGGCCCCCGCCGGTGCGAACCGCAGCGGGCGTAGGCGGGGGCGGCCCCGGCGACGGTCGCTGCCGCGCGGGCCCAGGTCGCAGGGCCGGGGCCGCCGTCGGGAGCGGGTTCCCGGAGCGACGAGGGCATCCGGCCGCGCGCGCCCTGCCGGGGCGTGCCCGCCTCCCGTGCCCGTCCGCGAACCGCGTGATCGCCCCCTGCGCGCGGAGCCCCGACCGTAGGCTCGCCCGCGGCGCCGTCGGGCCGGAGATCTCCCCGGTACGTACGCACACCTGGCGCCGAGGGAGAGGGAACGAGGGTGTCGGCTGCACGCGGGCAGAGCAGGACCGGAGGGAGGCGGCACGGGCGGGCCGCCCGGCGCCACGCCATGGCGGTGTTCGCCTCGGCCGTCGTCGCGGCCGGTGCGGCGACCGGGGTGGTGGCCGCCGCCGGGGGAGACGGCGGGCGCGGCACCGCGCGTCCCGAGACGGACGCGTCCGCGGTCCTGGAGCCCCTTCCCGCCGTACCCGTCCCCTCCGTGTCCGTCCCGGCGACCGTGTCACCGCCCGCGGCCCCGAGCCCTTCGCCGAGCGCCCGGAGGACCACCGCACCGGCCGCCCCGAAGCGGCCCGCACCCCGCGCCGGGACGCCCGGTGCGCTCTACCGGCACCCCGAGTCGCAGGTACTGGACTGGGTGGACGCCCACCGGGACGACCCGCGGCGCCCGCTCATCGAGTCCCGGATCGCGGCGCAGCCCGCCGCCGTCTGGTTCCCCTCGTACAACCCGGGGGCGGTGACGCGCCAGGTCCGGAACGTGACGTCGGCGGCCGCCGCCGCGGGCCGCACGCCCGTCCTGGTGCCCTACGCGATCCCCGACCGGGACTGCGGCGGGGCCTCCGAGGGAGGGGCGCCCGGCCCGGCCGCGTACGACGCGTGGATGGCGGACTTCGCTGCGGGGCTGGGCTCCGGGCCCGTGATCGTCATCCTGGAACCCGATGCGATCGCCCTCTCCAACTGCCTCTCGGCAGCTCGGCGGGCCGACCGTTTCGCGTCCCTCGCGCGGGCCGCCCGTACCCTGCACGCCGCCGGCGCGCGCACCAAGGTCTACTTCGACGGGGGCCATTCCGGCTGGCACTCCGCCGCGAAGCAGGCCGCCGCACTGCGGGAGGCGGGGGCGGCCTCGGACGGGGACGGCGTCTTCACCAACGTGTCCAACTTCCACAGCACGGCCGACGAGACGGCGTACGCCCGCAAGGTCCTCGCCGCGCTCGGCGGCGAGAACCTGGGTGCCGTCATCGACACGAGCCGCAACGGCAACGGGGCCCCGGCCGCCGGCGAGTGGTGCGACCCGGCGGGCCGGGCGCTCGGCAGGACCCCGACGACGGACACCGGCCAGGCCGGGATCGACGCCTACCTCTGGGTGAAGCTCCCGGGCGAGTCCGACGGCTGCAAGGGCTCCGCCGGCTCGTTCACGCCCGGCTACGCCTACGAGCTGGCCACCGGCGGGTAGACGGGACGCCGGTCAGGACGTCCCGGCCGGCCGCTCGTCGTCGTACTGGGACGTACCGGAGTCCAGCAGGGGCTCCTGCGTCTTCAGATGGGCCGGGGCGAAGGCGCGCAGCGCGTGGTAGCCGGTGATCACGACCAGGGTGCCGAGCGCGATGCCGCCCAGCTCGAAGTTGTCGCCGATCTTCAGGCTGACGCCGCCGACGCCGATGATGATGCCCGCGGCGGCCGGCACGAGGTTGAGCGGATTGCGCAGGTCGACCCCGGCGTTCAGCCAGATCTGGGCGCCCAGCAGGCCGATCATGCCGTAGAGGATGACGGTGATGCCGCCGAGCACGCCACCGGGGATCGCCGCGACGACCGCGCCGAACTTGGGGCAGAGGCCGAAGAGCAGTGCGAAGGACGCGGCGGCCCAGTAGGCGGCCGTGGAGTAGACCCTGGTCGCCGCCATGACCCCGATGTTCTCGGAGTAGGTGGTGTTGGGCGGACCGCCGACGGCCGTGGACAGCACCGAGGCGGCCCCGTCCGCCGCGATGGCGGTGCCCAGCTTGTCGTCCAGGGTCTCACCGGTCATCTCGCCGACAGCCTTCACGTGCCCGGCGTTCTCGGCGATCAGGGCGATCACGACCGGCAGGGCGACGAGGATCGCCGACCACTCGAAGCTCGGGCCGTGGAAGTCGGGCAGCCCGATCCAGTCGGCGTGCGCCACGGCGGACAGGTCCAGCCGCCAGTGGTCGACGGCCTCGCCGCCGCCCGCCGGGGAGTGGATCTTCCCGAAGACCAGGTCGAGCACCCACGACAGCACGTATCCGAAGACCAGGCCGAGGAAGATCGCGATACGGGAGAAGAACCCGCGCAGGCAGACCACGGCCAGACCGGTGAACAGCATCACCAGCAGGGCGGTCCACTGGTCCTGCGGCCAGTACGTCGACGCGGTGACGGGAGCCAGGTTGAAACCGATGAGCATGACCACGGCGCCGGTCACCACGGGAGGCATGGCCGCGTGGATGATCCGCGCGCCGAACCGCTGCACGACGAGGCCCACCAGGAACAGCACGGCACCGACCACGAGGATGGCGCCGGTGACGGTCGCGCTGGTGCCGCCACTCGCGCGGATCGTCGCGGCGACGCCCACGAAGGAGAGCGAGCAGCCCAGGTAGCTGGGGACCCTGCCGCGCGTGGCGAGCAGGAAGATGGCGGTCGCGACACCGGACATCATGATCGCGAGGTTCGGGTCCAGGCCCATCAGGACGGGCGCGACGAACGACGCACCGAACATGGCGACGACGTGCTGGGCGCCGAGACCGAACGTGCGGGGCCAGGAGAGCCGCTCGTCGGGGCGTACCACGGCCCCCGGTGCGGGCGTCTTCCCGTCGCCGTGCAAGGTCCAGCGCACGCCGAGGCCCATGGTCGCTCCTGATCGGTTGTTTCGGTGCGCCCGATGGGTCCACCCGCGGAAAAGATCAGAGTCACCCTAGTGCCGCACGGCCCCGGCTTCGTGGCGGGGCCCCGTGGCGGTGCCGGCGCGGAGCCCGCACGGGCCCCGCGCCGCCGCTCTCCCGGGGCAGCGCGCCGCGGGAGGTCAGCCGCCGGCCGGGCTGCTGCTCGGAGCGGGCCGCGCCACGCCGCCCTGGGTGACCTTGCGGTCGCCCGCCCGCAGCACGCCGGCGCCCAGGACCAGTCCGAACGCCAGCACCGTCACCAGCCCGAAGGACACGATCAGCGAGGTCGCCTCGGCGAGCGAACCGATGGCGGACGGCGCGATGAGCCCCGAGGTGTAGGTGATGGTGGCGACCCCCGCGATGGCGCGGCTCGGATTCGTGCCGCTGCGGCCGGCCGCGGCGAAGGCGAGCGGCACGACGACCGCCACGCCGAGACCGATCAGCCCGAAGCCGCAGAGGGCCAGGGCCGGTCCGGACGCCAGGACCACGAGCAGCCCCCCGGCGGTGGCCAGGAAACCGCCGGCCCGTGCGGTGCGCACCGCGCCGAACCGGTCGACGATCCGGTCCCCGGCGATGCGGGCCACGGCCATGGTCAGGGCGAATGCCGTGGTCGAGGCCGCGGCGAGTCCGGCGGAACTGCCCATGATGTCCCGGAGGTAGACGGCCGACCAGTCCAGGCTGGCCCCTTCGGCGAACACCGCGCAGAAGCCGACGGCGCCGATGATCAGCGCGGACCTGGGCGGCAGGGTGAAGCGCGGCGGCGGTTCCTCGTCCGGCTCGCTGCGCAGGTCGAGCACGCCCTGACAGGCGGCGAGGCCGAGCACGGTGAGGACCAGCGCGGCCAGGGTGTGGTGCAGCCGGGCGTCCGTCCCGATGTGTGCCGCGACGGTGCCGGCCGCCGAGCCGACCAGGGCCCCAGCACTCCACATGCCGTGCAGCCCGGACATGATCGACTTGTCGAGCCGGTTCTCCACCTCCACGCCGAGCGCGTTCATCGCCACGTCCGACATCCCCGCGGTGGCGCCGTAGACGAACAGCGCCGCGCAGAGGGTGAGCAGGTTCGGGGCGAGCGCGGGCAGGATCAGCGCCAGGGTCCACAGGGCCAGCAGGCCGCGCAGGGCGGTGCGTGCGCCGAAGCGGTGGCTGACGCTGCCGGCCAGCGGCATGGCCAGCGAGGCGCCGATGGCGGGGAAGGCGAGGGCGAGACCGAGCTGGCCCGCGCTCACGGCCGCGTGGTCCTGGATCCACGGGACGCGGGTCGCGAAGCTGCCGGTCACCGCCCCGTGCACGGCGAAGACCGCGGCCACGGCGTACCTGGCCCGTCTGACCTTCTCCGCGCCGAAGACCGGGACCGCTGAATCCTTTGTCATGCGCCGTGGCCCTCCCCTGGGAAATCGCTCGGGCGCCGTCCTGACGGCGCCCGTCGCGCGGTGCGGCCCGTAAACTATCAGGAACCCTGCCTGATAAATAACCCCACGGAAGCGGGGCGGCAGCGATCTGGAAGGATCCCGGCATGCCCGCATCCCCGAGCACCGCCCGGGCCATCAACGACCGGCTCGCCCTGCGACTGCTCCAGCAGGACGGCCCGCTGACGGCCACGCAGCTCAAGACCATGACCGGCCTCTCCCGTCCCACGGTCGCCGACCTGGTGGAGCGGTTGCAGGACGCCGGTCTGGTCACGGTCGTCGGGGAGAGCGGATCCGACCGCCGGGGACCGAACGCCCGGTTGTACGGGATCGTCGCGGACCGGGCCCATCTGGCCGCCCTCGACGTGCGTACGGACAGCGTGGCCGTCGCCGTGGCCGACCTGCTCGGTGTCACGCTCGCCGAGGCCACCCTGCCGATCGGCAGCGACACGGGCACGCAGTCCGCCGTGGAGCTGGCCGCCGCCATGGTGGAACACGTCGCGAGAACCGCCGGCACGGCACCGCTGCACAGCGTCGGCATCGGCGCCCCCGGCCTCGTCGACCCCGTCACCGGTGAACTCAGGGAGACCGCCGGGCTCCCCGCCTGGCACCGGGGCCTGGTCAAGGAACTCCAGCGGCGGCTGTCCGCGACCGTCCTCGTCGAGAACGAGACCAACCTCGCCGCCGTCGCCGAACACCGCATCGGCGCGGCCCGGGACCGGGACACGTTCGTGCTGCTCTGGCTGGGCCACGGTGTCGGTGCCGCCGTCATGCTCGACGGGCGGCTGCGCCGGGGTGCCTCGGGAGGAGCGGGCGAGATCGGCTTCATGCCGGTGCCCGGAACACGGGGAATCCCCTCCGCCGTCAACTGCGACGGCGGATTTCACTCGTTGGCGGGGTCCGGCGCGATCTGCGCGCTCGCCGCGGAGCACGGCATCAGGGCGTGGAGCCCTCCGGCGGGCGGCGGCCAGGAGCAGGACCCCGCCGCCGCCTTCGCCGTCCGGGCCGCACTCCGGGCCGGCGGCGGGGACGCCGAGGTGTTCCTCGACGCGCTCGCCGACGGCCTCGCACTCGGCGCAGCCTCCGTCGTCTCCGTGCTCGACCCCGGGTGCCTCGTCCTCGCGGGCGAGGTCGGCCTCGCCGGCGGCCGGGCGCTCGCCGCCCGGGTCGAGGACCGCCTGGCCCGGATGTCGCCGCTGCCCACGGAGGTGAGGGCCGGGACGCTGGGTGGCGGCGCGGTGCTGCGCGGTGCCCTCTTCGCCGCCCGTGAGGCCGCCCAGGACGCCCTCTTCGCCCCCGGGGCCCCGACCGCCCGGAAAGCCGCCGGGCTCCCCCTGTGAGCTGTTGCACAGAGGGCGCCCGTATGGGTGAAGGTACTTCGTGGCACAATGTGTTGTGTACCAGTAGCAGCGCACTCCGGGGTCGGTGCAATTCCGAACCGGCGGTTATAGTCCGCGACCCGTCCGCATCCAGCGGCCGGTTGACCAGGTGGGATTCCTGGACCGACGGTTAAAGTCCGGATGGGAGGCAGTGCGCGGCGGGCCGTCACAGGTACGCCGCCGTAGGCGGACGCGTTTTCCCCGTTCATCCGGGAGACCGTGTCCCCGTCATCGGTTTCCGGCGTCCCCCTGTTGCGTTCCGTTTCTCTGTCGTCATCGACAGGCCCCGGAGTTCGTGCCCCAAGAGGCAGGAGAACCCGGTGGCCACCACGGCCGAACACACCGCCATGCGGCGCGCTGTCGCACTCGCCGCACGCGGACTCGGCGCCACCAGCCCCAACCCGGTCGTCGGGAGCGTCATCCTGGACGCCGCCGGTGAGAAGGTGGGCGAAGGCTTCCACGAGCGCGCCGGAGGGCCGCACGCCGAGATCCACGCCCTGCGTGAGGCCGGCGAGAGGGCTCGTGGCGGCACCGCGTACGTCACCCTCGAACCGTGCAACCACACCGGACGCACCGGCCCCTGTGCCCAGGCGCTGATCGAGGCCGGCGTCCGGCGCGTCGTCTACGCGGTCGCAGACCCGAACCCGCAGGCCACGGGCGGCGCGGACACCCTGCGCGCCGCGGGCGTCGAGGTGGAGCAGGGGCTCCTCGCCGAAGAGGCGGAGGCCGTCAACATCGCCTGGCTCACCTCGGTGCGCCTGGGCCGCCCGTACGTCCTGTGGAAGTACGCGGCGACGCTCGACGGGCGGGTCGCCGCCGCCGACTCCACCAGCCGCTGGATCAGCTCCCCCGAATCCCGCGCCGACGTCCACCGGCTGCGCGCCGAGGCCGACGCCGTCGTGGTCGGCTCCGGCACCGCGCGGAGCGACGACCCGCAGCTGGCCGTACGCGGCATCGAGGGCGCCACCCAGCCGCTCCGCGTGGTCGTCGACACCGGCGCCACCGCGGTACGGCCCGGAGCCCGCGTCCTCGACGCGACCGCGCCCACCCTGATCGCCGTCGCCGACGACGCCGCGACGGACCACCTCCCCGCCGGGAACGTGCTGCGCCTGCCCCGTGCCGAGGCCGGTCCCGGCCTCGACGTCGAGGCCCTGCTCGCGGCCCTCCACGCGCGGGGCGTCCGCTCCGTGCTCCTGGAGGGCGGCCCGGTCCTCGCCGGATCCTTTGTCTCCGCGGGAGCCGTCGACACCGTTGTCGGCTATCTCGCCCCGGTCCTCCTCGGCGCGGGCCCCTCCGCTCTCGCCGACGCCGGAATCTCCACCCTCTCCCAGGCGTTGCGCCTCGATGTGACGGAGACAGTCCGTCTCGGTCCCGACGTACGCGTCACCGCCGTCCCCGCCCCTGCTCGGAAGGGAAACTGAGTGTTCACCGGAATTGTCGAAGAACTGGGTGAGATCACCGCCGTCGAGACGCTCGGCGACGCCTCCCGCTTCCGGCTGCGCGGCCCCGTGGTCACCGAGGACGCCAAGCACGGCGACTCCATCGCGGTGAACGGCGTCTGCCTCACCGTCGTGGAGACCGGGGACGGCGAGTTCACCGCCGACGTCATGGCCGAGACGCTGAAGCGCTCCAGCCTCGGCGCGCTGGCCACCGGCTCCCGGGTCAACCTCGAACGCCCCATGGCGCTCGGCGGCCGGCTCGGCGGACACATCGTCCAGGGCCACGTGGACGGCACCGGGCACATCGTCGAGCGGACGCCCTCCGAGCACTGGGAGCTCGTGAAGATCTCCCTGCCCGGCGACCTGACCCGCTACGTGGTGGAGAAGGGCTCGATCACGGTCGACGGCGTCAGCCTCACGGTCGTCGACGCGGGCTCCGACCACTTCACCATCAGCCTCATCCCCACCACCCTCGGACTGACCACGCTGGGCTTCAAGCAGCCCGGTGACCCGGTCAACCTCGAAGTGGACGTCCTCGCGAAGTACGTCGAGCGGCTGCTCGGCACGAGCACACCGCCGGAGCCCGGGGAGCCGGTCTCATGAGCGCGGTGGACTGGTTGGACTCGGAGGCGTTCACCGCCTTCGGGCAGCGCATCATCTGGTCCGACATGCTCGGCAACACCATCGGCCTGATCGCCCTGGCCCTCGGCTGGCTCCGCTCGGTGTGGACCTGGCCCGCCCAACTCCTGTCCGGTGCCGTGCTGGTCGCCGCCAACGTGTCCGTCCACCAGGCGGGCAGCGTCGGCAAGCAGCTGATCGTCGTCGCCGTCGCCGTCTGGGGATGGCGGCAGTGGACCCGCGGCAGGCAGAAGGCGCAGGACGGTTCCATCGCCGTGCGCTTCGCCACCTGGCGCGAGCGCGCGTACCTCGCCGGCGGAGCTGCCGCCGGCACCCTGGCCGTCGGCGGACTGTTCACGGCCTTCCCGTCCCTCTCCTGGAGTCCGTGGGCCGACGCGTACATCTTCGCCGGCACCCTCGTGGCGATGCTCGCCCAGGCCCGCGGCATGGTCGAGTTCTGGTTCGCCTGGCTGCTCGTCGATCTCGTCGGCGTCCCGCTGAACTTCCACAGCGGACTCGCCTTCTCCGGTCTCATCTACGTCGTCTACGGCGCCCTCGTCCTGTGGGGCATGCGCGACTGGTGGCTGCGTACGCGGACACCCGCTCTGGAAGGAGCCACGGCATGACTGCCCAGCCCACCTGGTTGCACGACCACACCCTCGAAGACCTCTCGCTGGACCCCGTCGAACAGGCGATCCGCGACATCGCCGCCGGACGGCCCGTCGTGGTCGTCGACGACGAGAACCGTGAGAACGAGGGCGACCTCGTCATCGCCGCCGAGAAGGCGACCCCCGAGATCGTCGCCTTCATGATGAGCGAGTGCCGCGGCCTGATCTGCGCACCCATGGAGACCGACGAGCTCGAACGCCTCGAACTCCCGCAGATGGTCGCCCACAACACCGAGTCGATGCAGACCGCCTTCACGGTCTCCGTGGACGCCTCGGCGGCCCACGGGGTGACCACCGGGATCTCGGCGGCCGACCGCGCCACCACCCTCCGGATGCTCGCGGACGGCAAGGCCGGCCCCGGCGACTTCGTGCGCCCCGGTCACGTCTTCCCGCTCCGCGCGAAGGCCGGAGGCGTGCTCGTCCGCAACGGGCACACCGAGGCGGCCGTCGACCTCGCCCGGCTCGCCGGACTGCGTCCCGCCGGCGCGATCGTGGAGATCGCGGGTGAGGACGGCGTGATGCTGCGCCTGCCCGAACTCATCCCCTTCGCGCGCAAGCACGGCCTCACGATCATCTCCATCGAGGACCTGGTCGCCTACCGGCGCACCTCCGAGCCGACCGTCCGCCGCGAGGCCGAGGTCCGACTGCCCACCACGTTCGGGCAGTTCACCGCGTACGGCTACCGCTCCATCGCCGACGGCGTCGAGCACGTGGCACTGGTGCACGGCGACATCGGCGACGGCGAGGACGTCCTCGTCCGGGTCCACTCGGAATGCCTGACGGGCGACATCTTCCAGTCGCAGCGCTGCGACTGCGGACCCCAGCTGCACGCCTCCATGGAGCGTGTCACGGCCGAGGGCCGCGGGGTCGTCGTGTACCTGCGCGGACACGAGGGCCGCGGCATCGGACTGCTGTCCAAGCTGCGGGCGTACGAACTCCAGGAGCGCGGTTCCGACACGCTCGACGCCAACCTGGAACTCGGCCTGCCCGCCGACGCCCGGGACTACGCGGCGGGCGCCCAGATCCTGAGCGACCTCGGCGTCCGCAGCCTCCGGCTGATGACCAACAACCCGGACAAGACCGCCGCGCTCGTGCGGCACGGACTCCGGATCACCGGACGCGAGCCCATGCCCGTCAAGGCCGGGGAGCACAACCTGCGGTACCTGCGCACCAAGCGGGACCGGATGGGGCACGACCTGCCCTGGCTCGACGCCACCACGGCGTCGGCCTGCGGCAACCAGTAAGAACCGAACGAACACACAGGAGAGACATGAGCGGCAAGGGCGCACCCGAACTGTCCGTACGCAACTGCGGCGACCTCAGGGTCGCGGTGATCGCGGCCCAGTGGCACGAGAAGGTGATGGACGGACTCGTGGACGGGGCTCTGCGTGCCCTCCACGACCTCGGGATCGACGAGCCGACACTGCTCCGGGTCCCCGGCAGCTTCGAGCTCCCGGTGGTCGCCAAGGTGCTCGCCGGACGGGGCTACGACGCGATCGTCGCCCTCGGCGTCATCATCCGCGGCGGCACCCCGCACTTCGAGTACGTGTCGCAGGGCGTCACCAACGGCCTCACGCAGGTCACCGTCGACACCGGGGTCCCCGTGGGCTTCGGCGTCCTCACGTGTGACAACGAGGAGCAGGCCCTGGACCGGGCCGGGCTCGAGGGGTCCAACGAGGACAAGGGGCACGAAGCGGTCACCGCGGCCGTCGCCACCGCGGCCACGCTGCGCACCGTGAGCGAACCCTGGCGCTGAGCAGCGCCCGGGGACCCCGTATTCTAGGGACCATCATGGCGAACAAAACCTTCGAAGAGCTCTTCGCCGAGCTCCAGCTCAAGGCCGCCGACGGCGACCCCTCCACCTCCCGCACCGCCGAGCTGGTGGACAAGGGAGTGCATGCCATCGGCAAGAAGGTCGTCGAGGAGGCCGCCGAGGTCTGGATGGCCGCCGAATACGAGGGCAAGGAAGCCGCCGCCGAGGAGATCTCGCAACTGCTGTACCACGTCCAGGTGATGATGGTCGCCCGCGGGATCTCGCTCGACGACGTCTACGCCCACCTCTGAGCACACCCCGCACGTCCCCGGAACTCCCTCCGCACAAAGGAAACCTGACCTCATGCTGCGCATCGCCGTCCCCAACAAGGGTGCAATCTCCGGGCCTGCGATGGCGATGCTCCATGAGGCGGGCTACCGGCAGCGCAAGGAGTCCAAGGAACTGGTCCTCGTCGACCCCACGAACGAGGTCGAGTTCTTCTACCTGAGGCCGCGGGACATCGCGATCTACGTCAGCTCCGGGCGGCTGGACATCGGCATCACCGGCCGTGACCTGCTGCTGGACTCCGGGGCCGACGCCGAGGAGATCCTCCAGCTCGGCTTCGCCCGTTCCACCTTCCGCTACGCCACGAAGCCCGGCACGGCCACCGGCCCCCAGGACTTCGACGGCATGACGATCGCCACGTCCTACGAGGGCATCGTGGCCAAGCACCTCGCCGACGAGGGCGTGAAGGCCTCGGTCGTCCACCTCGACGGCGCCGTCGAGACCGCCATCGAGCTCGGGGTCGCGCAGATCATCGCCGATGTCGTCGAGACCGGCACGAGCATGCGCAACGCCGGCCTCGAGATCATCGGTGAACCGATCATGAAGTCGGAAGCCGTGGTGATCCGCCGCAAGGGCGCCCCCGGCGACGACCCCAAGGTGCAGCAGTTCCTGCGCCGCCTGCAGGGCGTCCTGGTGGCGCGCAGCTACGTGATGATGGACTACGACTGCCGGGTCGAGCACCTGGAGCGGGCGGTCGCCCTCACCCCGGGGCTGGAGTCGCCGACCATCTCGCCGCTGCACCACGAGGGCTGGGTCGCGGTCCGTTCCATGGTCGCGGCCAAGGAGGCCCAGCGGATCATGGACGACCTGTACGAACTGGGCGCCCGCGCCATCCTCACGACCGCCATCCACGCCTGCCGCCTCTGACGGCCCGCACGACGGCACAACCGAAGGAAGGCAGCGCCGCGATGTCCGCCTCCCCGCCCGCTTCTCCCGGACTCCCCGAACTCCCGGCCACCTTCAGGCCGACCCGCACCCGGGTCGTCCTGCTGACCGTGGGAGCGGCGATGTTCGTCGTCATCACCGCCGTCGCGATGATCCTGGAGAGCCTCGGGCCGGGGGAGCGGGCCAGCTTCGTCTTCGTCGCCCTGCTCTTCTTCGGCGTCCTGGCCCTGCTGAGCCGCCCGCGCGTCACCGCCGACGAGACCGGAGTCACGGTCGTCAACATCACGCGTACGCGCCGGCTGGCGTGGGCGGAGATCGTCCGCGTCAACCTGCGCGCGGGTGACCCGTGGGTGTTCCTCGACATCGGCGACGGCACCAGCATGCCCGCCCTCGGCATCCAGCCGGGGATCGCCCGGGAACAGGCCATCCGGGACGCCCGCGCACTCCGCGCCCTCGTCGAGTTCCACGGCAGCGGAGTGAACGACGCCACTCGGAACGGCTGAGCCCCCTGCCCCACGCGGCCGGATCCCGATTATTCTGGATGGCGGCGGTGCACCGGGTGCGCCGCCGCCCCGCACCTGAAGGCCCTTCGGGCCCCGCGGGGCACATTCCTGCGACCCAAGGAGTGACTCCCTCCAGCAATGGACGGATCGTCCGGTAGTACCTGCGCCGCCCCCTCCCCGGAGGCGGCGGCATGACAACCCCCCTGTTGCTGCTCCTCGCGGCATTCCTCCTCATCCTCGCCAACGGATTCTTCGTGGCGGCCGAATTCGGTCTCGTCACCGTGGACCGGCCGGACGCCGAGCGCGCCGCCGCCGAGGGCGACCGCCGGGCGCGCACCGTCGTCGCCGCCCTGCGCGAACTCTCCTTCCAGCTGTCCGGCACCCAGCTCGGCATCACCATCACCTCACTGGTCGTGGGCATGCTGGCGGAACCGGCGCTCGCCCAGCTGCTCGCCGGGCCCCTCACCTCCACGGGCCTGCCCGCGGGAGTGGTCCCCGGAGTGAGCGTGGTCACCGGCATGATCTTCGCCTCCGCCGTCCAGATGGTGATCGGTGAACTCGTGCCGAAGAACTGGGCGGTCTCGCGGCCGCTCCAGGTCGCCCGCTTCGTCGCCGGCCCCCAGCACCGCTTCTCCGCCCTCCTGCGGCCCGTGATCACCGTGCTGAACACGGTCGCGAACCGGCTGGTGCGGCTGCTGGGCGTCGAACCCACCGACGAACTGGCCTCCGCCCGGACCCCGGGCGAACTGGTCTCCCTGGCCCGGCACTCCGCCGAGGCCGGCGCCCTGGAACAGGACACCGCCGACCTCTTCGTGCGGACCCTGTCCCTCGCCGGTCTCACCGCGCAGCACGTCATGACCCCACGGGTGAAGGTCAGCGCGCTGCAGTCGACGGCGACCGCCGCGGACGTCCTCAACCTCACCAGGGCTACTGGACTGTCCCGCTTCCCCGTGTACCGGGACCGCATCGACGAGGTCGTCGGCATGGTCCACCTCAAGAACGCCCTCGCGGTCCCCGCCCCGGACCGGCTGCGGACCCCCGTCGGCCGCGTCGCCGTGCCGCCGCTCCTCGTACCGGAGACACTGCCGGTCGAACAGCTGCTCCAGCGGCTGCGCAGTGAGCAGCCGATCGCCGTCGTGGTCGACGAGTACGGCGGTACCGCGGGCGTCGTCACCCTCGAGGACATCATCGAGGAGCTGGTGGGAGAGGTGAGGGACGAGCACGACGCCGAAGGCGCGGACCGCCCCCAGCTCACCCCCGTCGTCGCCGACGACGGCCGGCCCGGCTGGGACGTGGAGGGCAGCTGCAGGGTCCTGACCCTGCACTCGATAGGCCTCGACGTACCCGAAGGACCGTACGAGACCGTGGCGGGACTGATCGCCGACCTGCTGGGACGCATCCCCGCCCCGGGGGACCGGGCGGAACTGCCCGGCTGGCGGATCTCCGTCCGTCAGGTCGGCCACTACCGCGCCGAGCGCGTGAGGTTCGTCCGGCTGACCGACATACCGCACACGGCCGGACGGCTCTCCCAGGACATGCTGGAGGCCGTGCGATGAGTCTCGTACAGCTCGTCTTCGCGGGCCTGCTCGTGCTGGCGAACGGCTTCTTCGTCGGCGCGGAGTTCGCGCTCGTCTCCGTGCGGCGCAGCCAGGTCGAGCCGCTCGCCGCGGCCGGGTCGAGCCGGGCCAGACAGGTCGTGTACGGCCTGGAGAACCTGCCGCAGATGATGGCCGCGGCCCAGTTCGGCATCACCGTCTGCTCCCTCACGCTCGGCGCCGTCGCCGAGCCGACCGTGGCGCACCTCCTGGAGCCGGTCTTCCACGCGGCCCACGTGCCCGAGGGCTTCGTGCACCCGCTCGGCTTCGCCCTCGCCCTCGTCTCCGTGGTCTTCCTCCACCTCGTCATCGGCGAGATGGTCCCGAAGAACCTGGCGATGGCCGCCCCCGAGAAGACCGCGATGTGGCTCAGCCCCGGCCTGGTCGGTTTCGCCCGGCTGTGCCGGCCGGTCACCTCGGCGCTCGGGGCGTGCGCCCGTCTCGTGCTCAGGCTCTTCAAGGTCGAGCCCAAGGACGAGGTCGAGGCGGTCTTCACCAGCGAACAGCTCAACCGTCTCGTCGAGGACTCGGGCCTCGCAGGGCTCCTGGAGCCCGAGGCCCAGGAACGTCTGGAGGACGCCCTGGAGCTGGGCAGCCGGCAGGTCACCGACGTCATGCTCGACCGTGCGTCCCTGGTGACGGTGGACCCGTCGGTCACCCCGCGCCGGATCGAGGAGCTGACCGTCAGGACCGGCTACTCCCGCTTCCCGGTGTGCGCCGAGGGCGGCGGCCCCTTCATGGGCTACCTGCACGTCAAGGACGTCCTGGAGCTGGAGGACGGCGAGCGTGCCGTTCCCCAGCAGATCTGGCGCCCGATGGCGACCGTGCGGGCCGAGCTCCCGCTGGACGACGCCCTGACGGTCATGCGCCGCGCGGCCACGCACCTGGCGCAGGTCGCGGACGCCTCGGGCAGGGTGCTCGGCCTCGTCGCCATGGAGGACGTCCTGGAGATGCTGGTGGGTGAGGTCCGCGACCCCGCCCACCACGTCTCGGTGCCCCGCCGGACCGTCGAGGCGCCGAAGGCCATGGCGCCCACGGCGGGCTGAGCCGGTACGCCGGCGGGCGGCCCCCTGCGGCAGCCCGCCGGCGAGTCCGGCGCCCTACAGCGTCCCGGGCTCCTGGGTACCCCGGTCCACCGGCCCCCGGCCCGAGAGCACCTCGCCGTAGGCCTGCATCAGGTCCGGCAGCCGCAGGGTGGCCAGGTCGTCCCGGGTCGGCGCGGCCGTGTAACCGGACAGCCGCAGATCACGGTAGGCGCAACTCTTCTCGTACAGGGTGCGCAGGAAGCGGCCGTTGCCGAGCTCGTCGATCCAGCCCTGGTCGGTCACGTGACCGCTGATGCTGCGCAGCTCGTCCAGTGACTCCTCGTCCCACGCGTCGCCGTTCTCGGCTGCCAGCACCCCGCCGATCGCGGTGAGTTCGAGGGGGCGGTAGCTCGGGAAGTCGACGCGCGTGGTGAAACGGGAGGACAGCCCCGGGTTGGTGGAGAGCAGCCTGTCCATGCCCTCGGGGTAGCCGGCGAGGATGACGACCAGGTGGTCCCTGTTGTCCTCGGCACGCTTGAGGAGGACCTGCAGAGCCTCGTCGCCGTACGCGTCGCCCTTGCTGTAACCGGAGTTGGAGAGGCTGTAGGCCTCGTCGACGAACAGCACCCCGCCGAGCGCGGAGTCGATCAGCTCGTTGGCCTTCACGGCCGTCTGTCCCAGGAACTCGCCCACCAGGTCGGAGCGCTGGGCCTCCACCAGGTGGTCCCCACCGAGAAGACCGAGGGCGTAGAACACCCTGCCCAGGATGCGGGCGACGGTCGTCTTGCCCGTCCCGGACGGCCCGGAGAACACGAAGTGGCGCTTCGGCGGCTGGACGGGCAGGCCCTGCTCGGCGCGCAGCCGCGCCATGTTCAACTGCGCGGACAGCGCCTTGACCTGGCGCTTCACGGGCTCCAGCCCGACCATCCGCTCCAGTTCCGCGAGCGCCTCGGCGAGCAGGGCCGGATCGCTGGGACCGGCCGGGAACACCGCGGTCCGTGCCGGCCCGGCCCTGCGCCGCGTCCCGCCGGGCGCGGGCACGGGCAGCGGGGCCCCGGCCAGGGGCTGCGGATCCCCGCCGAGCCAGGACTCCCGGCCCTCGGACAGGTCCGTGTCGAGCACCATGTCCCCGTCCGGCCGGCCCTCCACCGCCGTACCGTCCGAACCGAAGCCGGCCAGGGAGACGGCGGCGAGATCCACGGCCTCGTCGTAACCGTCCCCCTCGGAGATCGCCGCGAGTCTGGCCGAGGTGTCCATGAACGCCGGGTCGACGCGGTGGACAGCCCGGTACAGCGGAAGGGCCGCCGCGCTGCGCCCTGTGCCCTCGTGGGCCCGCGCCAGCCAGTAACGAAGTTCCTTGCGCTGCGGCTGCTCGCTGCGGCACCGCATGAGGGCGGCCGACAGAAGGGGTTCCGCCTGCCCGTACATCTCCAGGCGCACCCGGGCCATGCCGCCGAAGAGCCCCGACTCGATCCCGAGCAGCGGATCGTCGACGAGCTGCTCCGTGGTCCGCACGAGCTGCTCCCAGTCCTTGACCAGATAGGACCGGCAGGCGTGCAGGAACCGGACCTGGGGATCGGTGTCGACGGGCGGCAGCCCGGCCAACGCGCGGTCCAGCTCGGGGACGTGACGGCCGTCGAGCCAGTGCGACGCGTGGGCCAGCAGCAGGTCCCGGGCGCTCTCCAGCACGGGCTGCACCCACCAGCCCAGCCAGTACCAGGAGTTGAGCGTGCGGCGGTGACGGGTGCGCTGCTCGCCGAAGCGCTCCCGGTGGCGGTACATGCGCAGGAGCGCCGTCGTGGTGTCGATCCGCAGGGCGTGCAGGCCGAGCCAGCCGTCCGCCATGCCGGGATCGAGGCGCACGGCGGTGCGGAACTCCTCCTCGGCCTGGGGATACGCGCCCATGGTGTAGGCATCCACCCCACGCAGCCAGGCGAGGTCGGCCGGGGTCTGCAGCCCCTGTGCGCCGATGTCCATCAGGTCCCCCACAAACCGTGCCCCCAGAATGTCCCGCCCGCACAGCATGCCCAGCGCAGGGCGCCTAATCACCGTGTCGGAGAAGGGAATTGACCACACCGAGACGCATCGTACCGGTACAGGGAGTGAGCGGCTAAGGGCATGATCGGCACTTCGGAGCCGTGACCGACGGTGATCAACGGGGGCCGTTCGGCGGTGTCCACGGGCAGGACGAAGCCCCCGGTCACGGGGGAACGGCCGGGGGCTTCGCGTCTGCGGGGGCTCCGGGGAGCCGACATCGAGAACGTAAGACCTGTACGGGCCCCCGGTCAAGCGGTGTCGGCGCAGTTCCCGGGGCTTTTCGGACCGGCCGGACGGGTGGAGCTCAGCGCTCACCCTCCGTGACGATCCGACTCGTCCCCGCAGTCGCGCGAGGACCTTTCAGCCACGCGTACCCCGTGGATGTGCGCCGGACGACCGTGTCGGCGAAGGGATATGAGGGGTCGTCAGCGAAGTGGCGCAGCTCCGCGGCCGTCCATCCGTCCCAGAACGCGGCGAGCCCGGGTCCGTCGCGAAGCCGGCCCTGCTCCCAGGACGCCTCGCGGTCCCCCTCGATCCACAGCAGCTGCGCGAGGAACGGACGCACCGCCGCGCGGCCCGCCCCCACCCCCTCGATCAGCACCACGGGGGCGGGGGCCAGTGCCCGCGGCGCGCCGAACCGGCGGGCCGTCCAGTCGTAAGGGGCGTACCGCGCCGACTCGCCCCGCGAGAACGGTTCGAGCACCTGCGTCCGCAGGCGGTCCGTCCACGCGAACAGCTCGTCATGGCTGGCCAGGTCGTCCAGGTGGAGCACGGGAGCGTCCCCCAGTGCCTCTGCCAGGCGGCCGGCGAACGTGCTCTTGCCGGAGCCCGCGTGTCCGTCGACCGCGATCAGCCGCACGGGCCCGCAGGACGGCGGGAGGGAGCGAAGCCCCCGCGCGCGGGCCGCCAGATCGTTCATGCCTCCACCCTACGAGGGCCGGCCGTCCGGACTTGAGCATGCGCAGGTCACGCCAGTGGACCAGACCAATATTGGTTTCGCGGCGCGGACCGAATCACTGGCCTGATCCGGTCCCGACCCGCGATAGTTGCCCCACCGATCGGCACCCGCAGCCCCAATCCGCCCACGACCGGGGGTCTCGCCATGACCAGACCGACTTCACGCAGGACCGTGCTCACCGCCGCGCTCGCGGCCGGGGCAGGCGCCGTCGCCTCCGCCGGCCCGGCGAGCGCCGCAGTCTCCCGTACCTCCTCCTCCCCGGCGGCAGCCTCGCTCGTGGACAACCGTTTCTGGACGACGTACACCGACTGGCGTTCCGGCTCGCGGGCCGGCACCCGGGCCGTCGCCGGCCGCCGGGCCGGCCTGGAGATCGCGGCCCCCCTCGGACGTACCGACTACGCAGACCCGCACACCGGCACCACCAGCAGCTGGGAATACGCGACCTGGACCTCTCCGGTCCACCGCTCCGACGTCCCCGCCACCGAGGTGATCGCGTCCTGGAACGCCCACACCCCCGAGGGCACCTGGATCCAGACCGAGCTGCGCGGGCGCTACTCCGACGGGACCGACACCCCCTGGTACGTCATGGGGCGCTGGGCCTCGGCCGACACCGACATCCGGCGCACCTCCGTCGACGACCAGACGGACGGGAAGAGCACCGTCTGGACCGACACCTTCTCGGTGGACGACGCGGCGAGCGGGCTGCGTCTCGTCTCGTACCGTCTGCGGCTCACCCTGTACCGGACCCCCGGCACCCGTCTCACCCCCACGGTCCACCGCATCGGGGCCATGGCCTCGGACGTCCCGGACCGCTTCACGGTCCCCGCCACGACACCCGGCGTCGTCCGCGAACTGGCGGTGCCGCGCTACTCGCAGAACGTCCACGTCGGGCAGTACCCGGAGTACGACAACGGCGGCGAGGCCTGGTGCAGCCCCACCTCCTCGCAGATGATCATCGAGTACTGGGGGCGGCGCCCCACCGCCGAGGACCTCGCCTGGGTCAAGCCCGGCCTCGACGATCCGCAGGTCTGCCACGCGGCGCGCTACACCTTCGACTACCAGTACGACGGATGCGGCAACTGGCCCTTCAACGCCGCCTACGCGTCGACGTACAAGGACATGAGCGCGGCCGTCACGCGCCTCGACTCGCTGGCCGGACTGGAGAAGCTGGTCGACGCCGGTATTCCGGTCATAACGTCACAGTCCTTCCTCAAGGGCGAACTGACGGGCGCCGGTTACGGGACGTCGGGCCACCTGATGACGGTCATCGGCTTCACGGCCGACGGCGACATCATCGCCAACGACCCCGCGTCCCCGGACAACGACGCGGTGCGCCACGTCTACGCCAGGCGCGAGTGGGAAAATATCTGGCTCAGGACCAAGCGCTACGACGCGAACGGCGCCGTCAGGAGCGGCACGGGCGGTGTCTGCTACGTCTACTGGCCGGCTTCGCCGTCCGCCCGTCAGCGGCGCGTACTGAGGTCGCTCGGCCTGGCGTGAGCGGGTGGCGCAGCCGCGGACGCGGGGCGGGGAAGGGCGCCGGCAAGGCGGCTTCCCCCGCCCTTCGCGTCCGTGTCAGCCGCGTACCCCCTCGAAGTCCGTGCCGATCGTGAGCGTGACCACCCCGGGTGCCGCCTCCGCGTCCGCCCGGGGCTTCACCGGCTTGCGCAGCCGCTGTGCCACCGCGCGCGCCTGCTCCTCGAGGCCCGGGGGGCAGGTCACCGTGGTCTTCCCGGCCGACTCCCCGGCGTTACCGGTCCCGGCGACCGAATAGCCCGCGAGGCGCAGCTGTTCCGCGGCCCGGCCGGCCGCGCCGGCCTCACCCGTGCCGTTGAGCGCCTGCACGCTGATGGTCCGCGCGGCCAGGGGCGCCGGTGTCGTCAGCCGGTCCTTGTCGACCTCCTCGTCCCTGGCCAGGGCGGTGAAGAGGTCCTGTGCCTGCGGGTACTGCCAGGAAATGTTCGCCTTGTCCGTCGGGACGTCGAGCTCACGCGGGTAGTTCGGCACCGTGAGGAAGACCAGCCTGTCGGAGGCGATGCCCCGGATGTCCGACGCGAGCGAGGTCAGCGGCTTGATGCCGGCGAGCTTCGGATCCGTCGTCACCGACTTGGTCGCCGAGTCCAGCACGCCGTACATGGCGCGCGGGCTGGTCAGCTTCTTCCGTGCCTTCGCGGCCAGCGCCTCCATGAACTCCTGCTGGCGCCCTATCCGGCCGATGTCGGAGCCGTCGCCGACGCTGTACCGGGTGCGGACGTAGCCGAGGGCCTCCTCGTCCTTCACCGTCTGGCAGCCCGCCGCCAGGTCGAGATGGGCCTTCTCGTCCCGCATCGCCTGCTCGGGACAGACCTCGATCCCGTCGACCGCGTTGACCATGCCCTTGAAGCCCTGGAAGTCGACCGACATGAAGTGGTCGATCCGCAGCCCGGTGTTCTGCTCGATGGTCCTGATGGTGCAGGCTGCGGCGCCCCCGACGTCGCCCTTCATGCCCCCGATGGCGAACGCCTCGTTGATCTTCGCCCGGTGCGGGGCCGACGTCGTGCCGTCGCCCCGGTCGCAGGCCGCTATCGGCACCCACGAGTCACGCGGCATGGAGACGACCGTGCCCCACTTCCGGTCGGCCGACAGGTGCAGGACCATCAGCGTGTCGGACTGCATGGTGTCCAGGTCCTTGCCGTACTTCGCGTTGGCGCCGTCGCGGCTGTCCGACCCCACGACGAGGATGTTCAGAGCCCCGGGACTGAGGTTGTCCGGCCGGTCCCCGCCGATCTTGCCGTCGATGTCGCCGGCGTGGATGTTCCCGTCCAGGCTCCGGTAGATCCACGCTCCGGCGCCGCCCGAACCGGCCAGCACCACGGCGAGGACGCCGACGGTCCAGACGAGGAACTTCCCGCGCCGCGTGAGGCGGACCGGCCCGCGGCCCCCGCCGCGCCCGCGGCGCCCCCGCCCCTGTGCCCCTTGCATGCGCTTCCCCTCCGGTCGTGGGCGTGCATGTGATCCATGCGCCCCGAAGCATTCTCGCGCGGCCCTGCGCCGCGCATCGACACGGCTGTAGATGCCGGCCGCCTCCCGATCCCCGATCCGCCCCCATTGTTCCTCCTGCCGGACCCGGGGTGCGGCCACTTGTGCCGGGGGCGGGCGTGGCCGGGACGCGTGCGGACCACCGGTCGTATCTCAGTACGATGAGCGGCCCAGGCGCCGGGCATCTCCGGGCACCGCGGCAGGAGGGAGACGGCATGACCGGCCAGAACCAGGGCGGTGCCGCCCGGCAGCCCCGCCGCAGGGGTCAGGGGGAGCTGGAGAGCCAGGTGCTCGCGGAGCTGCGCCGCGCCCCGCACCCGGTGAACGCCGGCTGGGTCCAGGAGCGGCTCGGCAGCGGTCTGGCGTACACCACCGTCATCACCATCCTCACCCGGCTGCACGTCAAGGGCGTGGTGGAGCGCGAGCGTTCGGGCCGTTCCTTCGCGTGGACCGCGACCGCCGACGAGTCGGGTCTGGCCGCCCTGCGCATGCGCAAGGTGCTCGACGCCGAGGCGGACCGCGAGGCGGTGCTGGCGAGTTTCGTGACCGCGCTGCCCCCGGGCGACGAGCGGCTGCTCAGGGACTTGCTGGCGGCGGCCGACGAGGGGGAAGACTGACCGCATGGGCATCTTCGTCTTCCTGCCGATGGTGCTGCCCCTGAGTGCCTGGCCGGTCGCACGCCTGGCCGAGCAGCACCTGCACCCGCGCACCGCGACCTGGCTCCTGTCGGGTGTCGCGTCGGTTCTCGCCGTGTGCAGCACGCTGTCACTCGTCCTGATGGTCGTGGTCGGGACCGCCCAACTGCCGGGGAATCCCCTGCCCGACGGATGGTCCGACCCCGAGGTGCGGGAGGCCGTGCCGTACGACGAGGTCGCCGGCAGGGTGGCCATCCCGCTGCTGCTCGCCGTGTTCGTGGCCTGCGGCTGGACGGCCGCGCGCCACTTCCTCGTACGGCGACGGGCGCATCTCGCGCTGGCGGGGCTGCCGCCGAGGCAGGTGGCGCTCCTGCCGGACACGACGCCGTACGCGTACGCCCTTCCCGGCGGCCCGCGTGGCCGGGTCGTCGTCACCACCGGCATGCTCGCCGCCCTCGGTGCGGCCGAGCGGCGCGCGCTGTTCGCCCACGAGCGGGCGCACCTGGCCGGCGCCCACCACCGCTTCCTGCTGACGGTCCAACTGGCCGCGCGGGCGAACCCGTTCCTGCGCCCGCTGCGTACGGCGGTCGGGTTCACCGGCGAGCGCTGGGCCGACGAGGAGGCGGCGCTCGCGGTGGGGGACCGGCGCAGCGTGGCGAGGGCGATCGGCAAGGCCGCCCTGCTGTCCCCGGGGGCCCCGCTCTCCACGCTCGCGGCGCTGGCGGCACCCGGCCCCGTCCCGCGCCGGGTGGCGGCGCTGCTCGGTCCGGCGCCCGCCGCACGGGCCTGGCCGCCGCTGTCCACGACCGTGGGGCTGGCGGTGTGGGGCGCGGCTGCCGGTGCGGCGTTCTCCGCGCTCGCGTCGGCGAACTCGGCCGTCACCCTGTTCTTCATCCTGAAGGCGGCCACGCCGCTCTAGCCCTTGTCGCCCGGGTCCGTTCCTGCGCCCGTACCCGTCCGGCCCGGCGCCGGGTCCGTCCTCGTGCCCGGATCCACCCACTCCCGTGCGGTCCGGGCGGCCTCGGTGCTCGTGCGGCCGGTGATCCGCGCGACATCGCCACCCACGGGCTTTGCCTTTCCTTTACAGTGTTGTAGAAGATCCCGAACCCCGGCCCACCGGCCGGCACCGTCGACGAAGGGGCGACCGAACCCGCATGGGCCAGCCGCGCCGCCGTCGTCCGGCCGCACCGGCCGCTTCTGCCGCCATTGCTGCCGCCGTCGTGTCCGGCCGCCGTGTCCGGCCGGGCCGCCGCGCGACGCGCGCGCCGGCTCTCGGGACGCCGCTCACCCGGCCGGCCCCTGTCCGGCTTGACCCACCCGCGCCAGGGGAACCCTGCCGCGACGCCCCGCGCGGCCCATGACCGGCGCCGGGACCATCCAGAACCGAGGAGAGCTCGTGTCCGCCACACCGACGGACCCTCCGGGGCCGCCGCCCCGCCCGTACAGCCGTGACCACGGCCCGCGCAGGGGCGGTGCGCGATGACCGCCGTGCTGGGGCTGCTCGCGGTCCTGGTCCTCACCGCGGGCACCGGCTACTTCGTCGCCCAGGAGTTCGCCTACGTCGCCGCCGACCGGCTCGCCCTCGCGCGGGAGGCCGAGGAGGGCGACCAGCGGGCGGCCCGCGCGCTCACGGTGCTCGAACGCCTCTCGTTCATGCTGTCCGGCGCCCAACTCGGCATCACCGTCACGGGCCTGGTGGTCGGATTCCTCGCCGAGCCGTCCGTGTCGGCGTTGCTCCGGCCGCTGCTCGAAGCCATCGGGCTGTCCGGCGGAACCGTCTCGGTCATCTCCGTGGTGCTGGCGTTCGTCCTGGCCACCGTGGTGCAGATGGTGCTCGGTGAACTGGCCCCCAAGAACCTCGCGCTCGCCGTGCCCGAGAGGCTGGCCAAGTCGCTGGCCGCGTCGACCCTGATGTACCTCAGGATCGTGGGCCCCGTCGTCCGCGTCTTCGACGGTGCCGCCAACGGGCTGCTGCGCAAGGCCGGCATCGAACCGGTCGAGGAACTGCACCACGGCGCGACCCTGGAGGAGCTGAGCCACCTGATCGGGGAGTCCCACGAGCAGGGCCACCTTCCCCCGGACACCGCCGAACTCCTCGACCACGCGGTGTCCTTCTCGGAGCGCACTCTCCACGAGGTCATGGTGCCCCGGGCCGACGCCGTCTTCGTGCGCGGGGACGCGACCGCGGCCGACGCCGTGCGGCTGATCGCGCGTCACGGGCACTCCAACTATCCCGTGCTGGGCGATCATCCCGACGACGTCGCCGGAGTGCTCGGCGTGCGCGACCTGATGCGGCTGTCCGCGGACGGCTTCGACCGGGACACCGCGGGTGACGCCGCGCGGCGGCCCCTGCTGCTGCCGGAGACGCTCCCGCTCCCGGACGCCGTGGCGCAGATGCGGGAGCGGGACGACGAGTTCGCGGTGGTCCTGGACGAACACGGGGGTGTCGCCGGGGTCGTCACGTACGAGGACATCGCGGAGGAACTCGTCGGCGACATCGCCGACGAGTCCGACACCGTCGTGGAACTCGCCGTCGCGGACGGCGGCGGCTGGTTCGTCGACGCGGGCCGCCGCCTCGACGAGGTCGCGTCGGCCACGGGCATCGCCCTCCCCGAGGAGGCGGACTACGACACCGTCGCCGGGCTGATCATCGACCGGCTCGGCCGCTTCCCGGCCATCGGCGACCGCCTCACCGTGCAGGACGTCGACATCTCCGTCCTCACACTGGACCGTCACGTGCCCGACCGGGTCCGCGTCGAGCGGCACGCGCCGTCCGCCGAGCCCTCGACCGAGGAGTCACAGACGTGAGCTTCCCGCTGGCAGTCCTCATCACCGTGCTCCTGCTGATCGGCAGCGGTTTCTTCGTCGCGTCGGAGTTCGCCCTCGTCGCCGCCAAGCGCCATCGCATGGAGAAGGCCGTGGAGGAGGGGAAGCGGGGTGCGAAGGCCGCCCTCGCCGGGATGCGTGAGCTGTCGCTGATGCTCGCCGGTGCCCAGCTCGGCATCACCATCTGCACCCTGGGCCTCGGATCCATCTCCAAGCCCGCCATCTCCCACGAGCTCGACCCGCTCCTGCACGGCCTCGGCCTCCCGAGCGGTCTCAGCTACGGCATCGCCTTCGCCGTCGCCATGATCGTCGTCGTGTTCCTGCACATGGTGGCCGGCGAGATGGCCCCCAAGTCCTGGGCCATCGCCCACCCGGAGCGCTCGGCGATGCTGCTGGCACCGCCCTTCCGCGCCCTGGTCAGGACGGTACGACCGCTGATCAGGGTCCTCAACAAGGTCAGCAACGCCCTGGTACGGCTCTGCCGGGTGGAGCCGCGCGACGAGCTCGCGGACGTCCACAACCGGGAGCAGCTCACCCATCTGGTCGCCGAGTCCGAACGCCTCGGCCTGATCAACCGGACGGACTCCGAGCTGATCACCAGGTCCCTGACCGAGCCCCAGACGCCGGTGGCGGAGCTGCTCACCCCGGCGAAGGACATGATCACCGTGCCTGCCGGGGCCGGTCTCGACGTGATCCTCGAACGGGCGCGGCGGGCCGACCGCACCCGCCTCCTGGTGAGCGACGGTGAGCGCGTCCTCGGGTCGCTGCACGCCCGGGACGCCCTGGTCGCGCGCACCCAGGGGCGATCGGTGACGGCGCGTCAGCTGGCGCGGCCGGTGCCCGAGCTGCGTACCGAGGACACCGTCTCCCGTGCCGTGGAGGAACTCCGGCGGCACAGGGCGTCCCTGGCCGTGATCCGCGACGGGAGCGGCCGCCTCGTCGGCCTGGTCAGCCTCGACGACCTGATCGCGCGGCTGATGGGCCTCCAGGCGGCCTGAACGGGCAGGGCCCACGCGCCGGAGTCCCTGCTGCCGCGCCGCTCACGCATGCGCCGCCGCACCCGGGGCATTCGTACTTCGACAGCGCTGTCGAAGCAGAGCGGCAGCCGGAGCGCGGAGGCGGACGGACATGGGAATCGCGGGCATCGTCAGTGCGATCGTGATCGGGATCATCATCGGCATCCTGGGACGTCTCGTCGTCCCCGGCCGTCAGCGCATCGGCGTCCTGCTGACCATCGTCGTCGGCATCGTCGCGGCGTTCGTCGGCACGGCCGTCGCCGCCGCGTTCGGCGTCTCCGGCACCGACGGCATCGACTGGATCGAGATCGCGATACAGGTGCTGGTCGCCGCTCTGGGTGTCGCCGCCCTGGACCGTGCCATGGCACGCCGCTGACGCCTCCGTCTCCCGTGGCCCGGGCCCGCACCCGCGGACCCGGGCCACGGCGGCGTACGGCACAGCCCTCAGCGGGGCGCCCCACCCGCGCGCCGCGGCAGGCGGACGGTCACCGTCTTGGGCCGCTGGTACTCCCGGAGCGCCAGGGCACTCAGGTCCGTACCGTGGCCGGACGAGCCCCGGCCCCCGTGGGGGAGTTCCGCCGTCTGCACCAGGTGGCAGTTGAGCCAGACCTCGCCGGCGTCCAGACGCCCCGCGAGGTCGAGGCCCGTGCCGAGGTCCGTCGTCCAGGCACTGGCGGCCAGGGCGTGGGGGACACCGTTCGCGAGGCGCAGCGCCGCGTCCACGGTCGGGGCGTGCTGGACCGTGAGGAGCGGGCCGAAGACCTCCTCGACGACGGCCGGATCGTCCTCAGGCAGGTCCGCCAGCACCAGGGCGGGCCGCCAGTGGCCGCCCTCCTCACCGGGCCCGGCCGAGATCCCCGCGGCCGACCGCCGCTTCGCCGCCGAGGCGGCGACCAGGGAGTCGTAACGGGCGACCTGCTCCCGGTTGTTCAGCGGCCCGAAGTCGCGGCCCGCGAGCCGCGCGCCCATCGCCGTGGACAGAGCCGCGACGGTCGCCTCGTAGTTCTCGGTGAGCGTGATGACGCGGGCCGGGGCCGCGCAGCTCTGTCCCGCGTTGTACGTCGCCGCCTCGGCGAGCGACGCGAACGTGTCCGCGGGAGCGTCCGGGAGGACGAGGGCCGGCGCGTTGCCTCCCAGCTCCAGGCTGGTCCTGCGCGTCCCGGCCCGTGCCGTGACGTCCAGGCCCGCCCGGCCGCTGCCCGTGAAGGCGACCATGTCCACAGGCGATCCGACGAGCAGCCGGCCCGTCGAACGGTCCCCGGGAAGCGACTGGAGGACGCCTTCGCCCAAGGCCGCGGCAGCGTGCTCCGCCAGGAGTTCCACCGTGTCCGGAGTGGTCTCGGCCGGCTTCACGACCACCGTGTTGCCCGCGGCGAGGGCCGGGGCGCAACGCCATGCGGCCATCATCAGCGGGTAGTTCCAGGGCACGACCACACCGACCACGCCGACGGGCTCCCAGCGCACCCAGCTCTCGTGCCCGGCCACCAGGGCGCCCGCGGCGGGAGCCGTCGCGGCGCGCGCCGCCGTCGCGTAGAAGCGGAAGAGGTCAGCCACCTGCGCCACCTCACCCGCCGTCTCAACGTCCGGTTTGCCGGTCCCGGCGCGTTCCCGGGCGACGTAACGTGCGGTGTCCGCCTCGATCAGGGCCGCCAGCCGGTCCAGCCGGCCGGCCCGCTCCCGCGGGGTCAGGGAGCTCCACGCCCCGAGCGCCGCGCGTCCGGCCGCCACGGCGGCCCCGACCTCCGGTTCGCGCGACAGAGGGGCCGTCCCGCGGGGCAGGCCCGTGCGCGGGTCTTCGAGCCGGGTGTTCATCGTCGCTCTCCGTTCGTCGTCTCCCGCCGCTCCCTCACGCACCGTGCCGTTCACAGTCCGTACGAGCGCAGCCAGAGTTCCAGGGTCAGTACCAGCCACAACTTGCCTCCCTGCCGCGGCAGGAGGGTGCCCTCGCCCTTCATCCACGTACGGATGGTGGCGGGCCGGAAGAGGTCGCGGCCGGCCGACTGCCGGCTCAGCAGCAGGTCCCCGGCCAGATCGCGCAGCGGACCCGCCAGCCATTGCTGCACCGGGACCCGCATCCCGCTCTTGGGCCGGTCGACGACCGTGCCGGGCAGGAGGTCGCGGACCGCCTCCTTGAGGATCCACTTCTCCGCCGTGCCGCGGAGCTTGAGCTCCGGCGGCGTCGCGAAGGCGTGGTCGATCACCCGGCGGTCGAAGAGCGGGGAGCGGCCCTCGACGCCCTGGGAGGCGGTCAGACGTTCCACCTTCGTCAGGATGTGGTGGGCGCCCTTGGTCCGGAGGTTGCAGTGCAGGAGCTGGTTGAGCAGCCCGTCCATGCGGTGCGGGCTGCCGGGACCGGGAGTCAGGTAGGGCTCGACGAACCGCTGAGGGAGCGGTTCGCCCCGCAGCGCGTCCAGGGCAGACCCGGTCAGCAGCTGGGGGAGATCCGTCCAGCACTTGCGGTAGGCGCGCAGGTACGCCGTCGCCCGGTCATCGTCCCACGGCGCACCCGGCTCCCGGTGCATCTCCTGCACCAGCATCGGGAGGTTCTTCGGCCCGCCGAACACCGGGTCCCCGCCCTCCCCGTTGAGCACCACGGACGCGCCGTCCGCGGCCACGGCCTCGGCCAGCATCAGGTTCGGCACCGTCAACGGGTCGCCGACCGGGCTGTCCAGCAGCGCGGCCGCTTCCGCGAGCCGGGAGGCGACGGCCTCGCCGGACACGCTGAGGACCCGGTGACGGGTGTGGCAGTGCGCCGCGACCAGCCCCGAGTAGCCCAGCTCGTTGGGCAGTTCGTCCCCGAAGCTGATCGAGTAGGTGTGCACCGGGTGGCTGTGGAGCTTCGCGGCCAGTGCGGTGACGAGCGAGCTGTCGACACCCCCGGACAGCAGCACCGCTGCCGGCTCCGCCTCGGGGAGTCTGGCCGCCATCGCCGCCTCCAGGTGCGACCGGAGCGCCAGGGCGTACGGCGTGGGGTCCAACGCTCCCTGCCGGCCGAGCCGTTCGCGGGGTTCCCAGAACACCGACTCGGTGACCCCGCCGTCGGGGGCCAGGCGCAGGACGCGTCCGGGGAGCGCTTCCCGCACACCTTCGAGCAGCGTCTCCTCGCCGGGCAGATAGGCGAACGTCAGGAAGGAGCGGACCGCCGCGAGGTTCATCGAGGTGCCGAGCGCGGGCCAGCGCCGCAGCGTACGCAACGAGGTCGAGGCCGCCCAGGCGCCCTCCGCGCGGGCGTAGAAGACCGTCCGGGCCCCCACGTGGTCGCGTACGAGGACCAGAGCGTCCCCGTCGAGGACGGCGAGCGCGAACATGCCCTCCGCGAGCGCCACCCCCGCCTCACCGAGCCGCGCCCAGCAGCGCAGCAGCAGTTCACCGTCGCCGCAGTGTGCGGGGGCGGGTGCTCCGTCGGCACGCAGCGCCGCCCGGAGGACCGGGCGGTTGTGGAGGGTGACCTCACCCATCGCGCTCAGGCCGTGGGCGGTGAACGGCCCCTCGGCCGGGCCCGTCTCGCCGGCGACCGGCCCGAGCCCGGCCCCTCGGACATCGACGTCGGCGGTGGGAACCCCCATGGCCTCGACGTGGTCTCGGGCCTGGCGGGTCGTCGGGGCCAGGCAGACGCAGAAGCGCGCCACGTGCCGCTCCTCTCCTAGTCGGTCGCTGTCGTGTGCGGTCCGGCCCGCCGCCCGGGGGCCTCGCCGGTGGCTCAGCCGAAGTCGTCGTCGCTCCAGGCCTCGTCGTCGTGCCAGCCGGCGTCCCAGTCGCCGGTACCCGGGTCTCCGCCGGAGTCGCCGCCGGAGGAGGACGACTGGCTCTGCTGCCGCAGGGCCTCCTCCTCTTCCGGGGTCATGCTCAGCGGTGGCAGGTGGGCCGCCGTGATCGCGAGGGTGGCGACACCGAGCCCGGTGAGCAGCGCACCCGCCCGGCCGCCGAACGACGTCCGGTTGACCATCAGCGTCTCGCCGCGGCCCCACAGGGTGCGCCCGTACCCGATGTCCTTCCCGTACGTCACCGTGCCGTCGGCGAGAGTCCGCTTGACGATGTGCTTGCCGAGCAGTTCGTCGGTGCCGGAGGCGTTCGCGCTGTCGTGCCAGTGGACCAGCCGACGGGACGAGCCCTCGCGGCGCCGCCACTCCTGCCTGCCGTCCTCGTAGCGCCGGTGGACGCTGCCGTCGGCGAGCAGTTCGTCGAAGTAGCCGATCTCGTGGGGGCGGATCATCGTGTGCGGTCCTCCGGGGTGCCGGGCAGGAGCGGTCTCGTGGGTCTGCGCGCGCGGGAACGCGCCGGGGCGCTCCCGGCGGGGGCGTGAGGGCGGCGGCTCATGAGGCGGGCCAGCTGAGGAAGCCCGCTTCGCGCAGCCCGCGCAGGTCCGTCCACACGGAGGTGCGCGGCGGGCGGGGCCCCCGGGTGAGCCGCAGCACCGTGCGCACCAGGCGCTGCGGTGGCACGGCTGCCGCTTCGGCGAACCGTCCCCGCAGCAGCCAGGCGGCCTCCTGGGGCCTGAGCGCGGGCGGCCGGACCGTCCGGCCGGGGTCCGGCGCCGGACCCCGGCCGGAGGGGAGGCGCAGCGCCGCCGCGTGGCGCGGGGCGAGACCGATCGACGCGACCCGCACCCCGGGCACGGGCCCGAACGCGGCCCTGACGCGGGCCGGAAGCCCGACGCCCTCGGGACTCGCGTCGTGCAGCACGTGGACCGTCGCGCCCCCGGCCCGCTCCAGGGCCGCGACGACGCGCGGATCGGGGGACAGCGCGTCGTCCGCCGCGATCACGGGACAGGCCGCCTCCACATGGACGTGGTTGGAGAGCAGCATGCGGGCGATCGAACGGTCCTGGCAGACCAGGAGGCGCGGCAGCCCGTAGGCGTGGAGGTCGCTCTCCGCGCCCTCCCGCGCGGCGGGGAGCCGGGGCGGTACGTCCGGCGGGGGCGGCAGCAGCCCGGGCACCGACTCCCGGCCCCGCGCGTCCAGCGCGCGAGTGAACACGGGCAGCCGGAGGCCGGGTGCCGGAGTCCGCGCGGGGCGGGTGAGCCGGGTCGCCGGGCTCAGCACCCGGCAGGTCTCGTAGTAGAGCTGGCGTTCCGTGAACCGGAGTCCGCCGGGGCCCGCCGCACGGGCCGCGGCCCGGGTGACCGCCGCGTCCAGGAGCCGTGCCCCCGGACGGCCGAGAGGGCCGGTGAGGGCTACGCCGCCGCGGCCAGGTCGTGTGTTCACGGGGCGCCGCCGCCTTTCTTCCGGGATGCGCCGGGGCCGGTGCGGCCACGGCCGGTGTCCGGGGCTCCGCCGTCGCTCCGCGCGGCACCCGCGGCGGCACAGGCGTCCGCGGGCCACTGTTCGGCGGGCCAGGCGAGGAAGCCCGGGTCCGCGTCGCCGGTGCCGGCCGGACCGGCGCTCCGGGCGCGTTCCACGGCCCGTACGACGACCGATTCGAGCAACTGCGGCGGGACGGCCGCCAGCGGACTCCAGAAGCCCTCGGCGAGCCAGGCCGCGTCGGGCTCCGACAGGCTCGCCACCGTGCGCAGTTCGTGCGCCCCGACGGCACTCCCGTGCGGGGCGAGAACGACGGCGCCCGGCCTGGACCTGGCGACGGCCACGGGGAGGCCCGCGTCCACCACGGTCCGTCCGGGATGGGCGGCGCGGACGAGGGGGGCCATCAGGACGCCCAGCGGTTCGGCGTCGTGCACGACCACGACGGGGAGGGTGCCGCGGTGACGCGCGAGTTCCCTCAGCGCGTCGGCGACGAAGCCGGCCTCCCTGGCGCCGTCCTCCTCACCCGGCGCGATGACCACGGCGCCCAGCCGCGCGGGGATGCCGTTGATCCGCAGGAAGGCGCCGACCGACGAGTCCGTGCAGAGGATCACGGCCTCGGGGCGGCCGGAGGGAACAGATGGATCGGGAAGGGGGTACTCGTCGTCCACCACCCCGTCGGGCAGTCCGCCGTACACGTCCGTCCAGCCGTCGGCCATGCGCCGGTAGAACGTCGTGCTGTCCGGGACGGCGGCGAAGCCGGCGCGCCGGGCCGGGCGGTGACGCATGGACGACGCGACGGCGAGGACCAGGAACGCGGCCCCCGCGGCGGCCCACGCGAGCAGGGCCGGACCCCTGGCCGTGCCCAGGACCGCGCACCCGAGCAGGACCACGGCGACGGGCCACGCCACGAGCCGCCGGACCCGGGGCGGCACGCCGTGCGCAGGGCGCGGCGGCCAGGCCTCGTGGTGGCTCAGCGACAGGTACCAGAGCTGGTGGAGCGTGATCCGCAGCCGGCCCTGGCCGGTGGCGTGCTCCACGATCCTCCGGATACGGATGTCGTGCGCACCCTTGCCGTCGACCGCAGGATCCAGCGCGAAACGCCTGCCGCAGGGACCGCACACGCGGCCGGCGCGTTCCTTGCCGGTGAGGGAGGCCGCGCAGTGCGGGCAGATCACCCCTGCCTCCCGGCGCCCCGGGAGCCCGGACCGGGCCATGTCATGAATCCCAGGCCCGAGGCGCGCGCGTGCTCCGGATCCGCCGCGGCGGCGGCCTGTCCGGCGACCCGGGTGAAGACGGCGAGCAGCCGGGCGGGCGGCAGGGCGACGAGCGGGAACCGCCAGCCCCTGCCCATCCACTTCAGCTCCCGCGCGGTGAAGTCCCCGCTGTCGGCCAGCCGCTCCATCGTCCGCGGCTCGGGCACGGTGCCGCGGTCCCGGTACGGAACCGCGCGGGCACGGGTGACGACGGAACGGACCGGCAGCCCCGCGTCGACGACCCGGCGCCTCTCCAGCGCCGCGCGCACGTCTCGGACGTAGAGCTCCCCCCAGGCGTCCGCGTCCCGGAGCACGATCACGGGCTCGTCCCCGGGCAGGGCGCGGACCGTGTCCAGGTCGTCGGCCAGCAGGACGCCGAAACGGCCGGGCAGACCGGACGCGGCCAGGAACACCCTGACGGCGTCGTCGGGACACAGGAGTACGGCCACGTGCGGGGAGGCCGCGGACCCACCGGTCCCCCCGGCCGGGGTGCGCGCGGCGTCGATGATCCCCGGTGGCAGCCCCCCGTACCGGGACCGCCAGTGGCGCAGCGCCTGCGACTCGAACACGGCGCGGGGCATGGCCGGGAACCCCCGGTCCACCCCGGCCGCCCACGCCACCGCGAACCCCGCCCCCATGAGGAGCAGTCCGGCGGCGACGGCCAGGACGAGGGTGCTCCCGAAGCCCAGGCCGAAGCATCCGATGAACACGCCCAGTGGCAGGGTCGCTCCCGCACAGCCCGGCGTGAAGTCGGCCTTCCGGAGGCGCGAGCGCGACAGCGCGTACCAGAGCTGGTCCGACGTCACCTCGATGCTCACGTCCTCCGTCACCTTGGCGGCGACCCTGCGCACGCGCAGGTCGTGGAGCCGCAGCGAGTTGGTCTTGGGATCGAGGGCGTACGTGCGCCCGCAGTGGGAGCAGGTGTTTCCGGTGCGCTCCTTCTGGAGCAGGTTCTTCGCGCAGTGCGGGCAGATCACCGGCGGGCCTCCAGCGCCGTCGCCACGCGGCGCAGCCGGGCCGCCAGGCGCTCGCGGACCGTCGTGACGGGGATGCCGCGTTCCCGCTGCATGTGCTCGATGCCGCGCAGGGCGGTGGCGAGGGCGCGGTACTCGGCGGGGGTCGCCACGGTGGGACCGCCTGCCGCCGTCCCGGCGCCGGCCCGGCGCTCCGCCTCCTCGGCGGTCACGGCGTAGTCCTCGTGGTCGATCCCGTAACCGGAGTTGGCCGCGAGGATCGTCAGCGGACCGGTGCCCCTGTTGGCGAAGGAGTGGGGCATCATCTCGGGGATACGTATCAGCATCCCCGGTGCCAGGGGGACTTCGGTGACCCGGTCGCGGTGCTCGTCGTGGAGGCCGCACGCGGCATGGCCCAGGCTGAGGACGAAGTGCTCCCCGCCGTGGGCGTGCGGGGTGAAGGCGCTGCGCGGGCCCACGACGCCGAGCTTGACGGTGGCGTTCGAGGGACGCTCGGGCGACGTGCCCGCGTCGCCTATCAGGTAGTGGGCGAACTGCCCGTCGTCGATGAAGCGGAGCAGGGCGTGCCCGGCCCCCAGCGGCCGGCTGCCCTCACGGTCCGCCAGTTCGATGCTGCCGTCCGGCTTCAGGTGGTACAGCTCCACACCTTTGGGCAGGGCGCCCCAGATCTTCTCCGGCACCGCCCCGCCTGACGTCCCGGCGTACTGCCTTCCGGACACCGCGCCTCCCCCCGTGTTCCCCGTGCGCGCTCCGCAGCCGCATCGTATGGCCTCGAATCGCCACAATGTGCGACTACACAGAGGCTGTTGGCCGACGGTAGGGAGAACCTGAGGTGAACGGGCCGCGGGAGCCGGAGCCCGGCGGCGGGCCGGGCGCACGTCCTGCGACCCTCGCGGCCCCGCGCGACGGGTGGGGTGGGGCGCCCGCCCGGCACCCCACCCCTGACCCGCCCTGCCGTGCGTGTACCCCGTCCGGGCTAGTTGATGGCCCTGATGAGTTCACCGTCGGCCGTGTCGCCGCTGAGTTCCCAGAAGAAGGTTCCCCCCAGGCCCTGTTCGGCCTTGTAGTCCATCTTCGTGCCGATGGTGGCCGGGGTGTCGTAGCTCCACCAGTTGGTGCCGCAGTGGGCGTACGCCGTGCCGGCGACCGTGCCGGTGGCGGGGCAGCTGTTCTTCAGGACCTTGTAGTCCTCGATGCCCGCCTCGTACGTCCCCGGGGCCGCGCCCGTCGCCGTGCCGCCCGGCTCGGACTGGGTGACGCCGGTCCAGCCGCGCCCGTAGAAGCCGATGCCCAGCAGCAGTTTCCCGGCGGGCACGCCCAGTTCCCTGAGCTTGGAGATGGCCGCGTCCGTGTGGAAGCCCTCCGTCGGGATGCCCGGGTAGGAGGTCAGCGGTGAGTGCGGAGCCGTCGGGCCCTGCGCCGCGAAGGCGCCGAAGAAGTCGTACGTCATCGGGTTGTACCAGTCGAGGTACGTGGCGGCACCCGCGTAGTCCACCGCGTCGATCTTGCCGCCGTCGGAGCCGTCGGCCGTGATCGCCGAGGTGATCAGGCTGTCGTCGCCGAACTCGGAGCGGAGCGCCGACAGGAGGTTGCCGTAGGCGTCGCGGCCGCTCGTGTCGCAGGTCAGGCCGCAGGCGTTCGGGTACTCCCAGTCGATGTCGATGCCGTCGAAGACGTCGGCCCAGCGCGGGTCCTCGACCAGGCTGTGGCAGGACTCCGCGAAGGCGGCGGGGTTCTGCGCGGCCTCGCCGAAGCCGCCCGACCAGCTCCAGCCGCCGAAGGACCAGATGACCTTCAGATCGGGGTGGAGCTTCTTCAGCTTCCGCAACTGGTTGAAGTTGCCCCGCAGTTCCTGGTCCCAGGTGTCCGCGACCCCGTCGACGGCCTGGTCCGCCGTGTAGGCCTTCTCGTAGTCGGCGTAGCTGTCGCCGATGGTGCACTTGCCGCCCTGGACGTTGCCGAAGGCGTAGTTGATGTGGGTGAGCTTGTCGGCCGAGCCCGAGGTCTCGATGTTCTTGACGTGGTAATTGCGGTCGTAGACACCCCAGTTGGTGAAGTATCCGACCACCTTGTCACCGGCTGCGGCGGGAGCCGCCTCGGCGGCGGGTGCGGTGGCGGTGGGGGACGCGCCCGCAGGGGCCGTGCCGGCGACGCCGAGGAGGGCGGCTCCGAGTGCGGCGGTGCAGAGGCTCGCGGCGAGCGCCCGGAGGCGGGCGCGGGGGCGGTGAAGTCCGTTCATCGTGGCTCCTCGTGGGGGAGGGCGTGGGGATGCCCGACGGTCCGTCGCTTTTGGCATGGACGCGATGAGGCAGTGCTGGAGACCGTAGGAGGACTAGACCAGTTGGGTCAATGGTTCGGACCAATTTCCCTGATCAAGGGCGCCGGCCCCCGGTGACGGAAGCGCTCCGATCGGGCATACTCGACGCGCCACAGCCGCTGGCCAGCGCCTCCCGTGATCCGGGAAGGCAGGATCGGCTGGGGAGCCGTAGATTTCCGGGCATCGCCCGGGACCGTCCGGCGGAGCCGCTCACACCCCGCGCGCGCGACCGCCGTAACCCCCGACAGGGAGGAGAGCGCCGTCATGTCCGACCGTGCCCCGCAGCCCGTGGAACGCCGACTGCCCACCGAGGAGTCCCGGCAGCTCATCGAGCTCGTCCGCGACATCGTGTCGAAGGAGATCGCTCCCCGGGCGGCCGACGAGGAGGAGGCGGGAGCCTTCCCCCGCGAGGTCTTCACCCTGCTGTCGGAGGCCGGACTGCTCGGGCTCCCCTACGACTCCGCGCACGGCGGCGGCGACCAGCCCTACGAGGTCTACCTCCAGGTCCTGGAGGAACTGGCGGCGGCCAGGCTGACCGTCGGCCTCGGCGTCAGTGTCCACTCGCTGTCCTGCCACGCGCTCGCCGGCTTCGGCACCGACGAGCAGCGGGCCGCCCGCCTCCCGGCGATGCTCTCCGGCGGACTGCTAGGCGCCTACTGCCTCTCCGAGCCCTCCTCGGGCTCCGACGCGGCCTCGCTCCGCACCAAGGCCGTGCGGGACGCCGACGGCTGGGTGCTCACCGGAACCAAGGCCTGGATCACGCACGGCGGCGTGGCCGACTTCTACACCGTGCTGGCCCGGACCGGCGTGGAGGGCCCGCGCGGCATCACCGCCTTCCTGGTGCCCGGCGACGCCGCGGGCCTCGACGCGGCCCTGCCCGAGAAGAAGATGGGCATGAAGGGCTCGCCGACCGCCCAGATGCACTTCGACGGCGTGCGGATCTCCGACGACCGGCGGATCGGGGAGGAGGGCCAGGGCTTCGCGATCGCCCTGTCCGCCCTCGACTCGGGGCGCCTCGGGATCGCCGCGTGTGCCATCGGAGTCGCCCAGGCGGCCCTGGACGAGGCCGTCGGATACGCCACCGGGCGCCACCAGTTCGGGCGGCCCGTCGCGGACTTCCAGGGGCTGCGCTTCATGCTCGCCGACATGGCCACCCACATCGAGGCGGGCCGGGCGCTGTACCTGGAGGCGGCGCGCCTGCGCGACGCGGGTCTGCCCTTCTCCCGGCAGGCGGCGATGGCGAAGCTGTTCTGCACCGACGCGGCCATGCGGGTGACCACGGACGCCGTGCAGGTGCTCGGCGGATACGGCTACACGCTGGACTTCCCCGTCGAGCGGCTGATGCGCGAGGCCAAGGTGCTGCAGATCGTGGAGGGCACCAACCAGATCCAGCGCATGGTCATCGCCCGTCACCTCGCGGGTCCGGAGACGCGCTGAGGCGGGCCGGCCGGTAGGACCAGACCGGAGTCGTCATGATGCGGTTCCACTCCGGGTCCTGGCGCCCGGGCATCGTCCGGCCGGCGCTCTCCCAGTGGCGCAGCATCGCGCGGTAGATGGGCGGGTCGGCGGGCTGCGGCACGGGCTGGCGTGCGGACTCCCGGGGCGGGGCTCCGGGCTGCGGAACCGATTCTCCGGTCGTCGGTGCGGTGAGACGGCGACGTACGGGGCCGGCTGTTGGATGCAGCGTGGTCATACAGAACCAACGCCGTCACGGGGCCCCGGGTCACTGTCCGTCCGAATCGCGCGCCCGTTCCTCGGGTGCCGGGCCCGCCACGGGACGGAGGCGGTCCGCTCCCCGCCGGGGTGACCGGCGTGGAGCGTCCGTCGACGGCGGAGCCGGTGTCAGGCGGCCTGGCGCCGGGTCGGGGGCACGTACCGCACCGGACGCGATCCCGGGCCTCCGGCGTGCGAGAAGGGCTGCATCCGCCAGTCCAGCCCCTGGGGGAGCGTCAGCAGCAGCGCCGTCTCCTGCTCCTGGACCTCCAGGGTCTCGTCGGCGGGACGGGCGAGGGAGGCGTCACGGTTCGTCCCCGGGCACACGGTGAGGACGAAGGGGTTCCAGGGCGAGGGGCACAGGGCGTGCTCGGGGAGCACGTCCTCGTCCGCCAGCAGGGCGATCGGCTGCGCGCAGTCCGGGCAGACGACCCGGTACATCTCGAATGTGTCGTACGCGTCGGGAGCGCTGTCCTCGTCACGTGCGGCGTACTCGTCGGGATCCGGCTCGACACGTCCGGTGAGCTTCAGGCTCTGCATGGGATCTTCCCCCTCAGATGGACCGGCCAGGCGCCACGGCCTCGGCCACAGCAAGCACTTCCCCCCGCGCGTCTGCCGTAATCGCCGGCCCGACCGCAACCCACCCGCAAACTTGTGGCATTCGTCACATGCCCCTCGAACGAGCCCTTCCGGGCCTCCCGCGGCTGTGCTTGGAGGGACTCGGGGCCATAGGTTGACGGCATGGAGGAGCTGGACCGTCAGATCGTGGAGTTGCTCGTCAAGGACGGGCGGATGAGCTACACCGACCTGGGCAAGGCCACGGGCCTGTCCACCTCGGCCGTTCATCAGCGTGTCCGCAGGCTGGAGCAGCGCGGGGTGATCCGCGGCTACGCCGCGGTCGTCGACCCCGAAGCGCTCGGCCTGCCCCTCACCGCGTTCATCTCGGTGAAACCCTTCGACCCGAGCGCCCCCGACGACATCGCCGAACGGCTCGCCGGCGTGCCGGAGCTCGAGGCCTGCCACAGCGTCGCGGGGGACGAGAACTACATCCTCAAGGTGCGGGTCTCCGCCCCCGTGGAACTGGAGCACCTGCTCACGCGCATCCGTACGCTCGCCGGGGTCTCCACCCGCACGACCGTCGTCCTGTCCACCCCGTACGAGGCCCGCCCGCCGCGCATCTGAGGCGGGCGCGGGCCGCTCGGGGGAGGGGGCGCGGGCGGCGCCGGTTCCGGCAGGCGCGAGACTGGTCCCATGACCGAGAGCACCGCCCCCCAGAGCGAACACCGCACCGTGCTGCTGCGCGGTGGAGACGTCCACAGCCCCGCCGATCCGTTCGCCACCGCGATGGTCGTCGAACGCGGCCATGTCGCCTGGGTCGGGTCCGAGGGGGCCGCGGACGCCTTCGCGAGCGGCGTCGACGAGGTGATCGACCTGGAAGGGGCGCTGGTCACCCCGGCCTTCACCGACTCCCACGTCCACACCACGTCGACCGGACTCGCCCTCACGGGGCTGGACCTCTCCGGCGCCCGCACCCTCACCGAAGCCCTCGCGATGGTCCGCGCGTTCGCGAACGGCCACCCGGGCGACCGGGTGATCCTGGGCCACGGATGGGACGCGGCGCGCTGGCCCGAGCGGCGCCACCCGTCCCGTGCCGAACTCGACGAGGCGGCCGGCGGGCGCGCCCTCTACCTGCCCCGTGTGGACGTCCACTCCGCCGTCGTGAGCACAGCTCTCCTCGACCTCGTCCCCGGCGCCACCTCGATGCCCGGGTACCACCCCGACGCGCCCCTGACCGGCGACGCCCACCACGCCGTCCGCGCGGCCGCCTACGGTGCCGTCACGCCCGCGCAGCGCAGGGAGGCCCAGCGGGCCGCCCTGGCGCACGCCGCGTCGCTCGGGATCGGCACCGTGCACGAGTGCGCCGGTCCCGACATCTCCGACGAGGACGACTTCACCGGGCTGCTCGAGCTCGCCGCCGAGCGGACCGGCCCCCGGGTGTTCGGCTACTGGGCCGAGCGGATCGAGGACGCGAAGGGCGCCCGCCGCGTCCGTGAGCTCGGTGCCGTGGGCGCCGCCGGTGACCTCTTCGTCGACGGTTCGCTCGGTTCGCACACGGCCCTGCTGCACGAGCCCTACGCCGACGCCCCGCACACCGGCACCGGGCGGCTCGACGCCGCGGGTGTCGCCGCCCACGTGACGGCGTGTACCGAGGCGGGGCTGCAGGCCGGGTTCCACGCCATCGGCGACGCGGCGGTCACCGCCGTCGTGGAGGGGGTCCGGGCCGCCGCGGGGATTCTCGGGCTCGCCCGCGTCAGGGCGTCGCGGCACCGGGTCGAGCACGTGGAGATGCTGACTCCCGAGACCATCGCGGCCTTCGCCGAACTGGGCCTCACCGCCTCGGTCCAGCCCGCCTTCGACGCGGCGTGGGGCGGCACCGACGGGATGTACGCCGCGCGCCTGGGCGCGGAGCGCGCCGCGACCCTCAACCCGTACGCGGCGATGCTGCGCGCCGGAGTGCCCCTCGCCTTCGGCTCGGACAGCCCGGTCACCCCCCTGGACCCCTGGGGGACGGTGCGGGCCGCGGCGCACCACCGCACGCCGGAGCACCGGATCTCCGTACGCGCCGGTTTCACCGCCCACACGCGGGGAGGCTGGCGGGCCGTCGGCCGCGACGACGCGGGTGTGCTCGTGCCGGGAGCCCCGGCCGACTACGCCGTCTGGCGTACCGGTGAACTGCTCGTCCAGGCCCCCGACGACCGGGTGGCGCGCTGGTCGACCGATCCCCGCTCCGGCACCCCCGGCCTGCCCGATCTCACGCCCGGGGCCGAACTCCCAGTGTGCCTGCGCACGGTGGTGTTCGGACACACGGTCTACGTAAGGCCGAACGAGTGACGTCTCGGGATTTCGTACCGCCGATCGATGGCGCGGGCGGTCCGCCGGGGCCCGTGAACTCGCGCCACTGACCAGGCGTTTTCGGAAGGAATCGCAGGTCGGGCGACTGTTGACAGAAAGCGCCCACAGGCCGGTAGGTTCGGCCGGGTCCACCACTGGACGTCCGACCGGTCAGACCTCCACGCAGTCGTCGAACGCCGCTGGGTCATGAGGTGGTGTGCCGCACCGGCGCACCACCGCTGACAGCCAGGTTCAGCGCCCGCGCCTCGGGGGCGAGGGAAGGTTTCGTCCGGACGGCAGGTGTGACCCGGGTGGGGCCCGGAGGTTCAGTAGACAACGGCTTTCGGTCGACCCGCAGCCAGCGGGTCCCAGGTCGGCCCGAAGGACACCGGGCCCCGATCCGCAGCGCTGTTCCCCCGCGCGCATCTTCTGTCCGCAGTTCCACACATCTGTCCCCGCGCCGCACTCCATCCGCGTGACCGCGTCGGAGTGACGCCCCCCGCGCGCTGGATATGGTGTGCACCTGCGTACGGACTTTAAGGGGCAGTAGTGAACGACGGCGGTCAGAGGCAGTTCGGCCCGCTCGGCAGAGTCTTGGTGATCATCCCGACCTACAACGAGGCCGAGAACATCAAGCTCATCGTCGCCCGGGTGCGCGCCGCCGTCCCGGAAGCGGACATCCTCGTCGCCGACGACAACAGCCCCGACGGTACGGGGAAGGCCGCCGACGAGCTCGCGGCCGACGACGGCCACGTGCACGTCCTGCACCGCAAGGGCAAGGAAGGGCTCGGGGCCGCCTACCTCGCCGGCTTCCGCTGGGGCTCCGAGCACGGGTACGGCGTCCTGGTCGAGATGGACGCCGACGGATCCCACCAGCCGGAGGAACTGCCCCGTCTGCTCACCGCCCTCAAGGGGGCCGACCTGGTCCTCGGCTCGCGCTGGGTACCCGGCGGCCGGGTGGTCAACTGGCCGCGGCACCGCGAGATGATCTCGCGCGGCGGCAGCCTCTACTCCCGCATGCTGCTGAGCCTCTCGGTGCGTGACGTCACCGGCGGCTACCGGGCCTTCCGTACCCCGACGCTGGACGGCCTGGGACTGGACGAGGTCGCCTCGCAGGGCTACTGCTTCCAGGTCGACCTCGCCCGGCGCGCCGTCGAGGCGGGCTACCACGTCGTCGAGGTGCCGATCACCTTCATGGAACGCGAGATCGGCGACTCGAAGATGAGCAAGGACATCCTCGTGGAAGCCCTGTGGCGGGTCACCGGCTGGGGCATCACCGGCCGGGCCAACAAGGTTCTGGGGCGCAGGACGCCCTGACCGCGGCTCCGGCGCCCTCCCGCCGCGACCCTCAAGATCACCCCCTTACGCCGCTTGCACGCCCGTACAGGCACACTGGGGACATGACGACCGGCACACCGCCTCCGAACCGTCCGCGGCGCTCACGCGCCCGCACCCTCCTGCCGCTGGGCGTCGCCGTCTGGATCGTGCTGGAGATCTGGCTGCTGATCCTGGTGGCGGGTGCGACGAACGGCTTCACCGTGCTGCTCATCCTGGTCGCCGGAGCGGTGCTGGGCGCCGTGGTGATCAAGAGGGCCGGCCGGCGGGCCTTCCGCAACCTCACGGAGACGCTCCAGCAGATGCCCGGACAGCCCGGCGCCACCGAGGCGCCGACCGGGCGGACGGGAAGCAAGGGCAACGGCCTGCTGATGCTGGGCGGGCTGCTCCTGATGATCCCCGGAGTGATCTCCGACGCGGCGGGGCTCCTGCTCCTGCTGCCCCCGGTCCGCGCCGTACTCGGCCGCGCCGCGGAGCGCTCGCTGGAGCGGCGCATGCGCGCGGCGGCCCCGGGGGGCTTCTCCGACGCCTTCCAGCAGGCCCGCATCCACCGGCCCGACGGCAAGGTGGTGCAGGGGGAGGTCATCCGCGAGGACGGGGCTGCCGGCGGCACGCGCCCCGACGACGGGCCGGACGCGGACCGTCCGCCGCTGACCCGCTGACCCGCTGACCCGCTGACCCGCCGGCCCTGAGCCCACCCGCCCGTTACGGGGACGTACGTCGGACACGTGCCGCGAAACGCACGAAGAGCCGCGGGCCGTGACACAGGTTCTGTGTCACGGCCCGCGGCTCTTGCGGCTGTGCGGTGTTCTCGCGGTCAGGCGGACTTCCTGCTGTCACGCGGGTGCACGGCGATGTTCATGGCGCCGGAGCGCAGGACGGCCAGCCTCTCGGCCAGCACCTCCTCCAACTCCTCGCGGGTGCGCCGCTCCATGAGCATGTCCCAGTGCGTACGCGCAGGCTTGCCCTTCTTCTCCTCGGGGCCATCCCCGTCCACCAGGAGTGCCGTGGCGCCGCACGCCTTGCACTCCCACTCCGGCGGAATTTCCGCCTCTACCGAGAACGGCATCTCAAAACGATGTCCGTTCGGGCATGCGTACTCCACCGCCTGGCGCGGGGCCAGATCGATGCCGCGGTCCGTCTCGTAGCTGGTAACCACGAGTCGCGTGCCGCGGAGAGCTCGCTCACTCATGAATCGTGCCTCCCGGGCTTGTCGCCCACAGGACAGAAGTCGCTGTCGTCGTCATCCGGTCAACGTCCGGTCGGCGGTAAAGATTCCCGTTGCCGGTCATGCGTCGCCCGTCGTGCGCTGCCTTTGTCTGGGTTGCTTACCCACCGGTGCCCGGTTTGTCACATCTGGTCGAAGTTGTCACCCAACGGTTTGACTTCTTCGACACGCAGTAACGGTCCTCCGAGCAGGCCAAAGGCGTACACTACCGGCCTTTCACTTCAACGTCTAAATCCGTTCGGGAACCGGATTGCCCGCGGCGGCCACCGCGGCCCGGACGGGGACCCTCGCGAGGAGCGCCGAACCGAGCGCGAAGAAGATCACCAAGGACAGGATCGCATCCCGGTAGCTGCCCGTCAGCTGATAGCCGAGACCGAACACCAGGGGCCCCAGCCAGCTGAGTCCCCGGTCGCTCATCTCGTAGGCGGAGAAGTACTCCGCCTCCTTCCCCTTCGGGACCAGGTGCGAGAACAGCGACCGCGAGAGGGCCTGGCTGCCGCCCAGCACGAGGCCGATCGCGGCGGCCAGCGCGTAGAAGAACACCGGCGCGCCGGCGGGCAGCACGTACGCCGAGGCGAGGATCAGGGTCCACACCGCCAGCGAGCCGAGAACGGTCCGCTTCGCGCCGTACACCCGGGCGAGCCGCCCCATCCCCAGCGCACCCGCCACCGCGAGCACCTGGACGAGCAGCACCGCCGTGATCAGGGTCGTCTGGCCGAGACCCAGCTCCTCGGAGCCGTACAGCGAGGCCTGGGAGATCACCGTCTGGATGCCGTCGTTGTAGACCAGATAGGCGAGCAGGAACGACAGGGTGAGCGGATGGCGCCGCATGTCGCGCAGCGTGGCCCGGAGCTGCCGCCAGCCCGAGCCGACCGCGCCCGCGCCCCCGGGGGCCACCCGGCGGTCGCGCAGCCGCCGCAGCGGTACGAGGGAGAAGGCGCCCCACCACACACCGGCCGAGGCGATGCAGATCCGGACGGCCTCCGACTCCGAGAGCCCGAACGAGTCGTGGCCCGTGTAGAGGACCAGGTTCAGGACCAGGACGAACGCCCCCGAGGTGTACCCGAAGGCCCAGCCGCGCGAGGAGACCGCGTCGCGTTCGTCCGGGGCGGCGATCTGCGGCAGATAGGCGTTGTACAGCGCCATCGACACCGAGATCGACGCGTTCGCCACGATCAGCAGGAACGCCCCCAGCAGATAGCGGTGCCCGTCCAGGAGGTACATGCAGGCCGTCGCCGTCGCGCCCGTGTACGCCGCGGCGGCGAGCAGCGGCTTCTTCCGTCCCGTGCGGTCCGCGGCCGCGCCCACCACCGGCATGACGACCACGGCCACGACGATGGACACCGACACGGCGTACGCGAAGAGCGACCCCGCCCGCACGGGTATGCCCAGCGGATACACGAAGCCGTCCGCGTCGGCAGCCGCCTTGGCCACGGACGTCAGATAGGGGCCCAGGAAGACCGTGAGGACACTCGTGGAGTACACGGAGCACGCGAAGTCGTAGAAGTACCAGCCCCGTTGCTCCCGCCTGCGCTCGGCGTTCCCGGCCGGCTGCCCGGCCCGCCCCGCCGTCCCTGCGGTGTCTGCGCTCACGCCGCGCCCCCTCGCTCGTCCCGTGCGGACGCGGCTGGCCCCGGCGTCAGGCCCACGCCCCACGCTCGCTCAGCACCGTGCGCAGCGTCTCGATGTGATCGGTCATGATGCCATCCACCCCGAGGTCCAGGAGCGCCGCCATCCTGGCCGCCTCGTTGACCGTCCAGACGTGGACCTGCAGCCCGCGCGCGTGCGCGGCGCGGACGAATCTCCGGTCGACGACGCGGATGCCGTTCTGGCTCTCCGGGACCTGCGCGCAGACCGCGCCCGCCCTGAGCGCCGCGGGGATGCCGAACGAGCGCAGCCGCAGGCCGAGGACGCCGCGCACGCCGTAGGAGGTGGCCAGGCGCGGACCCGCCAGGCGGTGCGCCCGGGCGACCCGGGCCTCCGAGAACGACCCCACGCACACCCGGTCCCAGGCGTCGGTCCGGCGGATCAACTCCACGAGCGGGACGAGCGCGCGCCCGGCCTTGATGTCCACGTTCCATCGCGCCTCGGGGAACTCCTCCAGCAACTCCTCGAAGAGCGGAAGGGGTTCGCGGCCCGCGACCCTCGCCCGGCGCACCTCGCCCCAGGGGAGATCCGCGATCCGGCCGTGCGCGTCCGTCACCCGGCCGAGTGTCGGGTCGTGGAAGGCGACGAGACGGCCGTCGGCCGTCGCGTGCACGTCGGTCTCGAAGTAGCGGTAACCGGCCCCGGCCGCCCGCCGGAACGCGGCGGCGGTGTTCTCCAGCCCGTCGGCCGCCCCGCCGCGGTGGGCGAAGGGGATCGGAGAGGGATGGTCCAGATAGGGATGGCGTCCAGAGGTCACTGCGGAAGTATCGCCTCCGAGGGTGGCCGTCCGGCAACGCCCCCACGGCCCCCGTCCGGCGCGGGGAGGTCGAAGACGCGCAGGAAGAGCTGTGCGAGGGGGCCGATCGCCAGCGCGTACAGGACCGTGCCGGCGCCGAGCGAGCCACCGAGCAGGAATCCGGTCGCGACGACGGCCACTTCGATCGCCGTGCGCACCAGCCGGATGGAGCGGCCGGTCAGCCGGTTCAGGCCGGTCATGAGGCCGTCACGCGGTCCGGGGCCGAACCGCGCCGAGATGTACAGCCCCGTCGCGACCCCGTTGAGCACGATGCCGGCCGCCATCACCGCGATCCGGGCCGTGAGGCCCTGCACGTCCGGTACGACGGCGAGCGTGCCGTCCATCGCGAGCCCGACGGCGAAGACGTTGGACACGGTGCCGAGCCCGGGGCGCTGCCGGAGGGGGACCCACAGGAGGAGGACGACCGCTCCGACGACGATCGAGACGACACCGATCGAGATGCCGGTCCGCTCCGCCAGGCCCTGATGCAGAACGCCCCACGGTTCGAGTCCCAGCCCCGCTCGCACCAGGAGCGCCGAGCTCGCTCCGTACAGCGCCAGGCCGGCGTACAGATGGGTCAGCCGCCGGGTGAGCCGGGTGCCGCTCCGGGCGGTCATGTCGGACAAGTGGTGCCCCCGTATGCTCGTAGTGGACTGCTGCATCTCACTGTGTGGCGGGGGATCGGCCGCCAACTACGGCCAATCCGAGGAAGGTGGACTGATTTCCATGGCGCAGTGGACTTCGACGGTCAGCGCGGCCCAGCTCGCCCGGCAGCTCCGGGCGCAGCAGGCCCGTCCCCTGGCGCCGGGCGGCCGGAAGCCGCCCGCCTACCGGGCGCTCGCCGACGGGGTGCGCCTGCTCGTCCTGGAGGGCCGGGTCCCGGTCGCCGCCCGGCTGCCCGCCGAGCGCGAGCTCGCGCTCGCGCTGTCCCACAGTCGGACCACCGTGGCCGCCGCCTACGAGGCGCTGCGCGCCGAGGGCTTCCTGGAGTCGCGCCGAGGGGCGGGCAGCTGGACAGCCGTCCCGGCGGGCAACCCGCTGCCCGCCCGCGGTCTCGAACCTCTGCCCCCCGAATCGCTCGGCTCCATGATCGACCTGGGCTGCGCCTCGCTGCCCGCCCCCGAGCCGTGGCTGACGCGGGCCGTGCAGGGCGCGCTGGAGGAACTTCCCCCGTACGCGCACACCCACGGGGACTACCCGGCCGGCCTCCCCGCGCTGCGGCAGATGATCGCCGACCGGTACACCGAGCGGGGCATCCCGACCATGCCGGAACAGATCATGGTCACCACGGGGGCCATGGGCGCCATCGACGCCATCTGCCACCTCTTCGCCGGACGCGGCGAGCGCATCGCCGTCGAGTCCCCGAGCTACGCCAACATCCTCCAGCTCATGCGGGAGGCGGGCGCCAGGCTCGTGCCCGTGGCCATGGAGGAGGGGCTGGGCGGCTGGGACATGAACCGCTGGCGGCAGGTGCTGCGGGACGCGGCGCCACGCCTGGCGTACGTCGTCGCCGACTTCCACAACCCCACCGGCGCCCTGGCCGACGAGCAGCAGCGGCGCGCCCTCGTCGAAGCCGCCCGTTCCGCGGGCACGGTCCTGGTCGTCGACGAGACCATGCACGAGCTCCACCTGGACGAGGACGTGGAGATGCCGCGCCGGGTGTGCGCCTTCGACCCCGCCGGCAGCACGGTCCTGACGGTCGGATCCGCCAGCAAGGCGTTCTGGGCCGGGATGCGGATCGGCTGGGTCAGGGCGGCGCCCGACGTCATCCGCAGCCTGGTCGCCGCCCGCGCGTACGCGGACATGGGCACCCCCGTCCTGGAGCAGCTCGCCATCAACTGGCTGATGCGCACCGGCGGCTGGGAGCAGGCGGTGGCCGTACGGCGCGAGCAGGCGAAGCAGAACCGGGACGACCTGGTCCGGGCGCTGCGCCGCGAACTCCCGGAGTGGGAGTTCGCGGCACCCCGTGGCGGCCTCACGCTCTGGGTGCGCAGCGGTGGCCTGTCGGGCTCGCGGCTCGCGGTCTCGGGGGAGCGGGTCGGCGTGCGCGTCCCGTCGGGTCCCAGGTTCGGGGTCGACGGGGCCTTCGAGGGATACGTGCGTCTGCCGTTCACCGTGGGCGGTCCGGTGGCGGACGAGGCGGCCCTGAGGCTGGCGGCGGCGGCCGAGCTGGTCCGCTCGGGAGGCGCGGCGGGGGCGGAGACGCCCCGGTCGTTCGTGGCCTGAGGCGCCCGCCTCATCCCTCCGCGACGGCGGGAGCCGCGACGAGGGGACCGGCCTGCGGGGCCGAGGGCTCGCCGGGCGCCTTCTCCATGCTCGTGCCGGCCTGCCGCTCCACGGTGGGCCCTCCGCCCGGCAGCAGGTGGAGCACGGCCTGGCGGTGCGCCTCGCTCGTGGCCTCGTCGTGCGGGTCCGGGGTGGCGGGTACCTGGAGGCGCAGCACCGGTCCGGCGCCCAGCCGGGTGTAGCCGCGGCCGGGAGGCACGTCGTCGGTCGGGGTGGTGTGCGGCTGGGCGCCCAGCACCGACTCGACCTGCTCACAGGTGGCGGGACCGAGCACGGCCCGGGCCCGGGTGTGGGTGCGCACCGCCTCGGTGAGGGTGTCCAGACTGTCGAGCTGCTCGGCGACCACCACCGTCACACCGGCGGCGCGGCCGTGCCGCAGCGGCACCTGGAGCAGTTCCTGCGGGTCCTGCCTGCCGTCCGCGGCCGCCAGGTGCCCGAGCGCGCTCGGCCGGTCCAGCAGGATCCAGAGGGGGCGCCGGATGTCCTCGGGCTCCGGGTGTCCCGCCTGGCGGGCCCGGTTCGCCGCGATGAGGCGCCGTTCCGTCTCGTGCGCGGCCCATTCGAGGGTCGCGAGGGCGCCCGCGAGGCCGCGTTCCACGGCCAGTACGCCGTCCCGTCCGGCGAGGAAGCCGTACTCACCCGTCCCGCTGCCCTCCACGACGAGGACGTCGCCGTGCTGGAGTGCCTGCAGGGCGAGCGAGCGCATCAGGGTCGTGGCGCCGCTGCCGGGGTGTCCGGCGACCAGCAGGTGCGGTTCCGTGGAGCGGGCGCCCGTCCGCCAGATCACCGGTGAGGCGTCGCGCGCCGCGTCGCCGTCCTGGACCGGGACGGTGCGCGGCACCGCGCCGGGATCGGTGAAGCCGAGGACGGCCTCACCGGGCGAGGTGACGAACCGCTGGGCGGCGATGGTGGTGGGGAGGGCGGGGAGCACGGCCATCGAGAGACGGTTGGCCTCCTCGTCCCAGGTGAACTGGTATTCGCGGCCCCGGCCGGACTTGGCGTGCAGCACCTGCTCGACCCGGGCGCGGGCACCGGGATCGCCGTCGGTGAAGTACGCGGGGTAGTTCACCCGGAGCCGGGTGAGCCGCCCGTCGTCGTCGAAGGCGTACGACGTCTCGAAGGCCTTCTCCCAGTCGCCGCCGTGGGAGAACAGCGGACCGGGGTCGTCGGCCACGGAGAAGTGCGGAACCAGCGCCTCGTACAGGGCCCGCAGGCGGGCGGTCGCCGCCTCGTCGGGGCCGGTGTGCGCAGGGGTGCGGTCGCGCCCCTGCCACGCGGCAGCGCCCATCACCGAGATGAGGGCCAGCAGCGGCCCGTAGGGGATGAGCGCCACCGCCAGTACGCAGGCCGCGACGAGGAACAGCACGTGACCGCGCCGTTCCCTGGGTGTCGCGGCCCACTTCTGCCGCCCTGCTCCCGCCAGCAGCCGCAGTCCACGGGTGACCGTGATCAGCGGATGAAGGACGTCGGTGGCGTTGTCGGCGGCCGTGCGCGCGATCTCCCGACTGCGGGTGATCGAAGCGCTGCCGCTGCTCAGAATGCGGGGGAGTGGTCGCCGGGCCACGTCTGTCTCCTGGAGGGGTGGGGTGGGTTTCGGAGCGTCAGAACTTGATCCCGCCCAGCATGCTGGCGAGGCTCGCCCCGCCGGCCGTGATGCTGGGGGCGATGGCGGTGCCGGCCAGGTAGAAGCCGAACAGCGCGCAGATGAGGCCGTGGGAGGCCTTGAGCCCGTCCTTCTTGAAGAACAGGAAGGCGATGATGCCGAGCAGTACCACGCCGGAGATGGAGAGGATCATGAGCGGTTCTCCTGGTTGAGGGGACAGTCACCATGAGTACTTCCAGGATCACAAGATGTATCAATACGATTAAAGGTGCAAGTGAGTGAATATCGCCCGTTTTCACCTGACCGGACGACAGGAAGCGGCTCCCAGGGGACTCCCCGGCCCACCCGGCGCCCGTCTCCACCGGGGGGTGACGCCCGCCACGGTGACCTTCCCCCCTGTCGGGGCAGGCTGACGACGGCCGGGGAGCAGTACCCTGTCGATTCACTCGTACGGTCCCCCCGCCGTACTCCCCCACCAGGTCGGCAACGGCAACGGAAGGCGGTCCGTCCGATGAGCGAAACCCCCGATCCCGAGGTGATCGAACTGGCGACCAAGGTCTTCGACCTGGCACGCCGGGGCGAGAGCGACACGCTCGCCGCCTACGTCGACGCGGGCGTCCCCGCGAACCTCACCAACGACCGGGGCGACACCCTGCTCATGCTCGCGGCGTACCACGGACACGCCCCCGCCGTCGTCGCGCTCGCGGACCGCGGCGCCGACCCCGACCGCGCCAACGACCGGGGGCAGACCCCACTGGCCGGAGCCGTCTTCAAGGGCGAGCGCCCGGTGATCGACGCCCTGCTCGCGGCGGGGGCCGATCCGGCCGCCGGAACACCGTCCGCGGTGGACACCGCGCGCATGTTCGGCAAGGACGACCTGCTGGAACTCTTCGGTGCGCGCTGAGACGCCGTCCGGACCGCCCCTGGGGCGTTGCGCCGTAAATGTGGTCGCGTCGGCGAAATGGCTGGGTCATCATGACGTCGCGGGCCCGCTCCGGGCCACCGACGAGAGGCAGAGGAAGATGAGCACCAGGCAGAAGACGGCGGTCGGCCGATCATGTTGCTGCGCGGCCTAGGGGACGTCTCCCCGGCACATGGAACAGCACAGTCCCGGTTGCGTCGACAGCTTGATGTGAGGCTTTCCCCATGTTCGATCCGTTCATAGCGCCGAGCGGCACACTGCTCGGCCTGCTGCAGAGGGGCCGCGGCGACGGCACGCTCCACGCGCTCGCCGCACCGCGCCCCGAGGCCCTCGCGGCTCTCAACCACTGCGTCCTGAGCGATCCGCGTCATGACTGGCAGGTGGAGAACCGCAGCCTCTACTACGCCCGCCTCTACCTCGACCTCGACGGCGGCGTCGAGGAGATCGAGCGGCACCTGTCGGACCCCGAGGACCACCTCGACACCGACGACTCCCGCACGGGCCTGGCCCTCGCCGTACTGGGACACCTCGCCTCCTACGGGCGCGACGACGCCCTCGCGCTCCTGCGGCGCTACGCGGCGACCGGCGCCAACTGGGCCTGGGCGCTCGACGAACTGGCCCTGCGCGACGACGACGCCGGGCTGCGCTCCCTGGCCGAACCGGTACTGGCCCGCTTCCCCGCCACGGCCGAGGGCTCCGCCGAACTCGCCGCCACCGTGCGGGACGCCTTCGAGCCCCGGCCCTGGCGTCTCTGGGCCGACGACCCCCGCGAGGCGGTCGGCGCCCGCATCAGGGCGGCGACGGAGCAGGGCTCCTTCGACCGCTGGCAGCGTCAGATGAGCCCTCGCGGCCCGCGCCCCGGCTGGAGCGTCCAGGCGGTGCTCGACTGGGCCCAGGAAGGGCTGGAGCGCGGCAGCGCGCTCCACGTCCCCGCTGCCCGCTGTCTCGCCGCCGTCGCCGGTGCGGAGGACCGGCCCGCGATCGTCGAGGCCGCGCGCGACGGCGCCGAGGGCGCCCGGTGCGCCGCCCTGCACTACCTGGCCCAGGTCCAGGACCCCGACCTGCTCGACCTCGTCGAACAAGCGGTCGTCGGTCCTTCGCCCCTGGTCGCCGACGCCGCCGTGGCCGCCTTCGAGCGCATGGCCGGGGACGCGGCGGTCGACCGCGCACGGCGCTGGGCCCACCGGCCCGACGCCCTCGGAGCCTCCGCCGCCGGAGTCCTCGCCTGCCGGGGCACGGCAAGGGACGCGCAGCTCGTCCTCGGCGCCCTGCGCGAAGCCGTGCGCGGGGACGGCCCCGACGCACCTCGCCTGTGGACCCTCGTCGACGGCACGGGACGCCTCGGCATCGGCTGCGCCGCACCGGTGCTGCGCCATGTGTACCGGGAGACGTCCTCGTCGCACCTGAGGGGACGGGCCGCCCGCGCCCTGGCCGCCACGGACCCCTCCTTCCCCACCGGATTCGCCGTCGAATGCCTCTGGGACTGCGAGGAGACCACCAGGGAACTGGCCGCGCTGCACGCCGAGACCGGGGACATACGGGTCGCCGAACGCCTGCGCCGGCTCGCCGCCGATCCCGCCGAGGAGGCCGAGGTCCAGACGGCGGTACGCAGCAGGATCGGCCCGGACGCGCCCGCACTCTGAGGAGTGGGCTCCCGGGAAGCCGGGCGGTCGGGGGCCGCCGTGCTCGCGGCGCCGCCGAACGGCTGGACGCGCGGGCGCGGTACGCCCTGGCCGGGGCTGTTGCCCGCGCCCACCCTGCGGGCGTTCGTCGACCGCGCGGCTGAAGGCGGCGCGGAGCCGGGGTGACGCCGCCGGTCCCGTACGACACCGCCGCGCCGGCCTCCGGTGGCGTCCTCGTCGTCCGCACCCGGGCGGCGGCGGATACCGGTCACCCCGACGGGGCGGGGCACGCGCGCCGCTGCCCGGCCGTCGGTCGCTTCTGCGCCGTTTCGACCGTTGTCGGTGCGAGGACCTAATCTGTGCAGCGTGACTTCGCCTGCCGACATCTTCAGTGCTGCGCCCCAGCTCAGCGGGGGACCGAGGCCCGCGCCCGGCCCCGCCGCCGACGAGGGGCTCTCACGCCGGCTGCGCGCGCTGGCCTGCACGGCCCCGCTGCACGACCTCGACGTGCGCAAGGCGAACCTGGCCGGCGAGTACACCGTCTACGCCATGGCCGAGGTCGCCCTCGCCGCGATCGACCTGGTCACCCTCAACATGGACTTCGACACCGGGGCCGACCACGACCAGATAGTGGCCAGACTGCTCCCCAGGGTCGCGGCCCAGGCCCCGCGCCGGCCGGTCACCGAGCACGAGCGGGTCGCGCGCTGGGTGCTGGAGAACCTGATCAACGTCGGGAGCGTGGACCGCGGCTTCCGGGCCGTGTACGGCACCTTCGGCCCCGACGGCGTCTACGTCCGCAGGGACTACGACTTCAAGCTCATCGAGGAAGTCCCCGGCCACGGCGGCACCGTCTACCTCCGCGCCACCGACGAGGCGGTGAACGTCCTGGTCGGCGCCCTCGACACGGACGTCACCAGCGCCCAGATCGCCGCCGAGGTGAAGCTGGAGGTCCTCGTCAGCCGGGGCCGCCTCGCCGACGCCCAACTCGCGGCCGAACAGGCCCGCTACCGCACCGTGCAGTACGCCGAGACGCTCCGCAGGACCCTGGACGCGACCCGCCGCAACGTCCGCGCCGTGGACTGGCTCAACGCCGTCCCGGACATGATCGCCGAGGCGCTGGACCACGTCGCCGACCGCTACCGCCACGAGAACGCGATCCTCACCAACATCCGCAAGGCCAGGGACGAGGCCGAGGAACCCGAGAACAAGCGCCGCGCCGCGGAACTCGTCGACATCGTGAAGGACTGCATCCGCCGCCACACCCAGCTCCAGTCCAGGCTGCTGGACGCCGGCCCGCTGTTCCGCGCCGAGCAGGACCGGCAGGCCTTCGCCACCCCCACCGCACAAGCGGGTCTCGACCTGTACGGCCAGCTCGTCACCCCCCTCCTCCCGCTCCCGGTCGAGGAGGCCGGCCGGGTCACCGACGCGTTCTTCGCGCACGGCACCGGACTGCGCACCCCCGCCTCCGTCCGCGTCGGCGACCTCGTCGACCTGCTCCTGACACCCCCGGTGGAACGGGAGCACCTGGGCGCCGAGATGCCGGAACCCGACCTCATCGCCACACCGGACGACAGCCGGTTCAGCGAGGAGCAGCTCGCGAGCGCCATGGAACTGCTCGACCTGGAGCACGACGCCCCCCGCCGGCTCTCCGGACTCCTCGCCGAGGCCCGGCTGCGGGACCCCGAACTGCCTTATCTGGTCGCCCTGCTCTCCGTGCACGCGGCCAGTCCGCCCGTCGGCACGGCGTACCGCCAGGGCGAGCGCAGGCTCCTGTTCGCCGTCGACGACGGCACGGCCCTGGAGGACCACGAATTCGGCGGGGCCGACCTGATAGTCGGCATGGCCCTGCTGGACGCGGCGGGTATGGCCGCGGACCGCAAGGACGCCTCATGAGCGTCCACGGACCGATCACCCCACCGCACCCGCCCGAGGGCGGCACCCGCACCGAGGAGTCACCGAGTTGAGCGAGCAGCACGCCGAGTACACCGAAGCGTGGGGCGACCAGTCCCCAACGTATGCGGCCGAGGCCGCACGGCCGGCCGCTCCCGCAGCCGCGACACCCGCGGACGCGGCCGACGCCGCCCGGCTGGTCTCGTTCGGACTGCAGCCCAAGCTGATGCCGGCCCGGGACACCGAGTACACCGACCTGCTCCGCCGCTACCGGGAGGAGCCCGCCTTCGCCCGGCTGGCCGACGCCGTCGCCACCGGGCTCGGACTCGTCGTGCTGGAGGTCTCCACCCGCGCCGGCATGGCCGTGACCGCGGGCGAGGACTCGGTCTTCGCCGTACGCATGGGTGACTACGCCCGGCGGGCCTCGTCGGACTCCGCCGACCGCTTCCTGCACGGGCTCGCCCACCTCGCCGTCGCGGCCATGGCCTTCCCCCGGCCCGAGGACCTGGCCGACGACTCCTACATCGGCCGCATCACCGTCAACGGCGTCGACGCCTTCGTCCGCCAGGCCTGCCGGCGCCTGGAGGAACGCGCCGAGGAGCAGGGCGACAACACCGACCCCGCCACCGACGCCCCCGGCCTGGAGTCGGGATGGCGGGTCTACGCCCGCCGCAGCTCCACCGGAGCGACCAAGGACGCCCGCAGGCTCGCCGGATCCACCACCGGCATCATCGGCAAGGCCGTCGCCTTCCTGACCGACTCGGGCTTCCTCCAGCGAACCGGGGACGACGCGGGCGGCGCGTACCGCACCACGGCCCGCTACCAGCTCCAGGTGCGCGACATGGCAGGCGGCGCCGCGATGGCCGAACTGCTGGAGCTCGGAGTCGTCCCCGTCACGGACGGCTCCGCCACCCTGCTGCCCCCGCCCGACGCCGAGGGCCTGGAACTGGCCGCCGACGCGGGGCTTCCCTTCCACTCCTGACCGCACGGCACCGCCCCGCCAGCTTGCCGCCCCAGCCGCCCGCCCGCCGCCTGAACGACGAAAGTCCGCCGCCATGTACGAGTTGTCCCGGGTCCGCCTCTACTCCATCGGACCCGCCGGTGCCCGCTACGCCGACACCGTGCTCGACCTGCGCGGAGTCGGCAAACCCGTGCCCAGCCCCGCTCCGGCGCAGGCGGAGTTCTTCGAGGACGAGCCCGTCGGCCCGCCACGGCGCCCGGCTCCGGCCGGTGTGCTGTTCCTGGAGAACGGCGGAGGCAAGTCGGTCCTGCTCAAGCTGATCTTCTCCGTGATGCTGCCGGGGCACCGCAACACCCTCGGAGGAGCCAGCTCCGGCGTCCTGCGCAAGTTCCTGCTCGCCGACGACTGCGGCCACGTCGCCCTGGAGTGGCAGCACACGCTCACGGGGGAGTGCGTCGTCGTCGGCAAGGTCAGCGAGTGGCGCGGGCGCCAGGTGTCCAACGACCCGCGCAAGTTCGCCGAGGCCTGGTACTCCTTCCGGCCCGGTCCCGGCCTCGGTCTCGACAGCCTCCCCGTGGCCGAGGCCACCTCGGTGGGGCGTCCCGCCGAGGGCGTGTCGGGCGCGCAGGGCCGGCGCCGGACCATGAAGGGCTTCCGCGACGCCCTGACGGACGCGGGCAAGTTCTACCCGCACCTCGACGTGCACTGGGAGGAGATCCACGACCGCTGGAACGAGCACCTCGGCGATCTCGGGCTCGACCCGGAACTCTTCCGCTACCAGCGGGAGATGAACGCCGACGAGGGCGAGGCGGCCGGTCTCTTCGCGGTCAAGAAGGACTCCGACTTCACCGACCTGCTGCTCCGGGCGGTCACCGACACCCGTGACACGGACGGCCTCGCCGACCTCGTCAGCGGCTTCGGCAACAAGCTCGGCCGCCGGGCCGAACTCACCGCCGAATGCGACTTCACCGCCGGTTCCGTCGACCTGCTGGGCCGTATCGTCGAGGCCACCGCGACCAGAGCCCGCAGCCGCGACGTGCACGCCGGAGCCGAGCGCCGCACCCGGACCCTCGTCCGCAGGCTCTCGGGCCGCGCGGCCGAGGAACGCGGCCGCACAGCGGAGCTGTCCCAGCAGGTCGCCGCCGCTGCCCACACCGTCACGGAGGCCGAGTCGGCCCGCGGCGACCGCGACCTGATCGCCGCCGAACTCGCCTACCGGCACGCTTCCCTGGCGCTGACCGCCGCTGAGCGCAGCGCGGCTGCGCAGCGTCGCGAACTGGGCGACGCACGCACCCTCCACGCCGCCTGGCAGGCCGCCGAAGCGGTCCTGCGCCACCGCGCCTCCGCCGACCGGTCCGCCCGTGTCGCCGTGGCCATCCGCGAGGCCGAGCGCGACGCCGCCCCCGCCCTCGCCGCGCGCGCCACGGCCGCCGCCGACCTCGTACGCGCCCTCCACACCGCCGCCGAGGCGGGGGAGGGTGTGGCGAACGAGGAGGAGGAGCGCTCCGCGGTCCTCCAGGCCACCGGAGAGACGGCACACCGGGACGCCACCACCGCCGCCACCGAGGCCCAGCGGGCCCGCAGCGAGGCCGGCCACCTGCGCCAGCGGCTCGCCGAGGTCGAGCAGGAGACCGCCGAGGCCGTACGGGCCGGCTGGCTGGACGACACCGCGCCCGACGCCGACCCGGCACGCGCGGCCCTCGCCGCGAACGACGCGGAGAAGACCGCGGTCGCCGCGTGGGACACCGCACGTGAGGCCGCCCGCGCCACCGGCGACCACGCACGCGAGGCGGCGGGGGCGGAGAGCCGCGCCGAACTCGCCGCCGCCCGTGCCGCCGACGGCGCACGGGCCGCCGAGCAGGCCCACGAGGCCGAACGCAAGGCGGCCGAGTCGATCGCCGCGGACCCCCGACTCGGTGACCTCCTGGGACTTCCGGCCACCCCGGGCGCCGGTACGGGAGTCCCGCGGCCCCGTGGCGCCGCGTCCGGTTCGGCGCAGAGCGGCCACGGCGCGCACGAGACCACCGGCGGCGATACGGGTCCCTTCACGGCCGAGGAGTTCGACCACAGCGCCGACGAACTGAGGGAACTCCTCGACCAGGGTGTCTCGGCGGCCGAGCGCAGGCTCTTCGACCTCCGCACCGCCGCTGCGGACGACTCACGCATCCTCGGCGCCCTCGGCGACGGCGGGCTGCTGCCCCCCGGGCCCGACGTGCTCGCCACCGTCGAATATCTCGGCGAGCACGGCATCCCGGCGCTGCCGGGCTGGCGCTACCTGGCGCAGGCCGTCGACCCCGCCGACCACGCCGCGGTACTCGCCGCACGGCCCGAACTCGTCGACGGTGTCGTCATCACCGACCCCGACGCCCACACACGTGCCCGGGAGGTTCTGGCCGCGGCCGCCCTGCTGCCCCGTTCGGCCGTGGCCGTCGGGACGACCGCCGCCCTCCTTGCCCCCGTCCCGGCGCCCGGCGGCCTCGGCGGGTCCGCGGGCGAGGACGTGTTCCTGGTCCCGCCGAACCCGGCGATGCACGACGAACACGCCGCCGACGAGGAGCGCCAGGCACTCCGTGCCCGCGCCGCCGCCCGCGACGAGGACATCAGGACGCTCGCGGCGCGGCTCACCGCCGACCGCTCCCTGGCCGCCCGCATCGGCTCCTGGCGCGCCGACTGTCCGCCCGGCATGCTCGGCGAACTCGCCGAGGCCGCGCACACCGCGCGGACCACCGCGGAGGCCGCCGAGGCCGCGCTGGCCGAGGCCCGTACCGTCCGGGCAGAGGCCGACGAGGCTGCGGCCGAGGCATCCCGCGTCCGTGACGAGCGGCAGGAGGCCGCCCAGCGTGCCCGCCGCGCGGCCGACGCGCTCGCCGGCCTCGCCCACCGCCTGCGCGACCGGGCCGGCTGGCAGGCGCGGCTGCGCGAACTGACCGACGAGGCCGCCGAGTCCGAAGCCCGCGCCACCACGCTCCTGGAGCGGGCCCGCGCCGCCGACGAGGACCGCAGGGCCGCCCAGCGCGCCGCGGACGACGCCCACCGCACCGCGCGGGCCCTGCGCGCGGAGCGCGCCGAGATCGCGGGCGTCCCGGAGATCCTTCCGGAGCCGGCGGACCCGGCCGTCCGGACCTCGCTCCCCGCGCTCCGCGAGGCCTACCGCGCCGCCTCGCGCCTCTACGAGAAGGTGGGCGTCGGAGCCGACCTGCGTGCCGAACAGGCGCGGGCCGAGAGCGACGAGAGCGCCGCCCTGGCCGAACTCGACCGCCTCACCAACAAGGTCCGCACCCGCGCCGCCCAGCTCCTCGAAGGCACCGACGGGGCCGACGGGCCCTCCCGGCAGGCCGCCGCGGCCCGCGCCGAGTCGCACGTACAGCTCCTGGAGACCCGGGCGTCCACGGCCAGCGAACAGCTCGGCCGGCTGCGCGGCGAGGCCGAGCGCCTCGCCCCCGCCGACGAGACGGCCCGGCACACCGAGCTCCCCGACGGTCTGGTCCCCGCCGACGCCGAACAGGCCCAGACCCTGCTGCGCACGGCCACGGCCGAACTGGCCTCCGCCACCGAGGCGCTGGACACCGCGCGAGGCGTCCACGCCGAGCTGCTGCGCGCGCACCGTACCGCCGAGGACTCGGCCGGCGGCTTCGACGAGACGGCGGCGCTCCTGCGCGACCTGCTCAGGGACCACAGCGCCGACGACGAGACCGGATCTCCCGATCCCTACGCGGGGACCCTGGAGGAAGCCAGGCAGGCGGCGGCCGAAGCCCGCCGGTCCCTGCGCGGCTGCGCGACCGACCTGTCCGCGGCGGAGAGTTCGGTGCGGGAGGCGAGCGACGTCCTCGTACGCCACGCCAACTCCACGCGCTACGAACAGGTCCGCACCCCCGCACGGCAGCAGATCAGGGAACTCCCGGCGACCGCGCTGCCCGACCACGCCGAGAAGTGGGCGGCTGCCTTCGCCCCCAGGCTGCGCGTCCTCACCGACGAGCTGGCCCAGCTGGAGCGCAACCGCGACTCCATCGTCGACCGGCTCAGGGGCCTGGTCGAATCCGCCCTCACGACCCTGCGCTCCGCCCAGCGGCTCTCCCGGCTCCCCGAAGGACTGGGGGAGTGGTCCGGTCAGGAGTTCCTCCGGATCCGCTTCGAGGAACCCGACCAGGCCACGCTCACCGAGCGCCTCGGAGAGGTCGTCGACGAGGCCACGCACGCCGCGCTCAAGAAGAACTCCGACCTGCGCAGGGACGGGATGTCCCTCCTGCTGCGCGGAGTCCAGGCGGCGCTGGAGCCCAAGGGCATCGCCGTGGAGATCCTCAAGCCGGACGCCGTACTGCGCGCCGAGCGTGTGCCGGTCGGACAGATGGGTGATGTGTTCTCCGGAGGACAGCTGCTCACGGCCGCGATCGCGCTGTACTGCACGATGGCGGCCCTGCGCAGCAACGACCGGGGGCGCGACCGGCACCGGCACGCGGGCACGCTGTTCCTCGACAACCCCATCGGGCGCGCCAACGCCACGTACCTGCTGGAGCTGCAGCGCGCGGTGTCCGACGCGCTGGGCGTCCAACTGCTCTACACGACCGGCCTGTTCGACACCACGGCGCTCGCCGAGTTCCCGCTCGTCATCCGGCTCCGCAACGACGCGGACCTGCGGGCGGGCCTGAAGTACATCAGCGTGGAGGAGCACCTCAGGCCCGGGCTGCCGCAGCAGGACCCCGAGGCCGAGACCGTCCACGGTGAGATCACGGCGACCCGCATGTTCAAGCGGAGCGGTCAGGCGCCCTCGGGTTCCGCCGTCCCCGAGATGCGCTCGGAGATGCCCGGCACACCGGCGCGGCGTACGGAGACGGCCGAGAAGCCGTAGCGGGGACCGGGGCGACGGTCAGGCCCGGGAGAGCCGGCCTTCGCCCCGCCGCCGCAGCCGGTCCTCCCTGCGTATCCGGGCCTTGGCCGCGCGCCGGGCGGCACGGCGCTCCCGGCGCATGCGGCGGGCCGTGCTCGCGGGCAGGGAGACCACACCGTTGCGCTGGTTCCACACCTGCCGGGTCACCCAGACGTCCAGCACCGACCATGTCGCGACCACTGTGCCCGCCACACCCGTGAGCACCATCGGGAAGGCGAGCCAGGAACCCGCCATGGTGCACAGGAAGGCCACCATGGCCTGAATGACCGTCAACGACAGGATGAGGACGGCGCGCACGGCAGCCGTACGCACGGGATCCGGCATCCTCCGCCGTATCGCCGGCTCCTCGATCCACAGCTGGCGCCGGATCGTGCCGTCCGCCCCCGCGGAGCCCGCCCCGGGCCGTTCCGGCGGCCCTGCCCCCCGGCGCTCTTCCGTATCCAACGACCTTCAACTCCCCACCGCAGTCCGACTCAGGGGTGGCTGCCCGGCCGGCGCCCGTTCTACTCGGGCTCGCGCTCCCGCCTGTCGCTCGTACCCCCGTGAGGTCCTTCTGCCCCGTACATCTGGACGAACGCCAGGACGGGAAGATTCCCGCTGTGCACCCCATCAGGCCCCGAAAGGTCACGGAACGAAGAATTCCAGCCAACTGCCGTGTGAGGATGCACCGTCTCCGGCCTGGGCCTCTCTGTCGCTTTCGCGAATTTCTTCGCCGGGAATACCGGGACAACAGGTGAGCAATTCCAGCCCGATCGGCCGGAAAGCACTCGGACGCGCCTTCGAGTTACCCACAAGTCAGTAGTAGGCTCGCGCCGTTTGTTGACGGAACACCGGCAGGTGCCCTGCGGACCGCCGCGGGACCACGGGCCGACCGGCAGGACAGGGAACACCGCACCAACCGGAACACCGACACGACCACCCCCGTCACGCGGGGCCGAGCTGGGGGAGGCCATGCGCTTTCGCGGGAAGTCCATCCGCAGGAAGATCGTGGCGTTGCTCCTGGTGCCGCTCGCCTCCCTCACGGGCCTGTGGGTCTTCGCGACCTACGTCACCGGTCGCGAGGCCAACGCCCTGATGGGCGCCGGCGCGATCGTGGAGAAGGTCGGGCACCCGCTCGAGGACACCATCCGCGCCGTCCAGGACGAACGACGGCAGACCCTCGTCTACCTCGCGGACCCCCGGGCCTCGGACGCCCTCCCCCTGCTGCGCCGGCAGCGCGCGGCGACCGACCGGGTCGTGGCCGACGTCCGGCTCAGCGCACGGAGCAAGGACGTCCGCGACAAGCTCAGCCCCGAGTCCGAGGCCCGGCTCGAGTCGATCCTCGGCGAGGTCGACGGGCTGGACGCACTGCGCGGATCGGTCGAGAAGCGCACCATCGACCGGACCAGGGCCCTCGACTTCTACAACGGGCTCGTCGACCCCTGCTACCGCTTCCTGAACGGTCTCCACCAGATGGAGAACGTCTCGATGGACAAGCAGGTCCGCGCCCTGGTCGGCGTGTCCCGTGCCCGCGAGATGCTCTCCCGCGAGGACGCCCTGGTCGCGTCGGGCCTGGTCGCGGGCCGGCTCGGCGCCCCGGAACTGCGCGTCGTCTCCGACCTCGCCGCCAGCCGCAAGCTCCTCTACGACGTCAACCTCGAACTCCTTCCGGAGAGCGAGCGCGCGCGCATGGAGCAGTACTGGAGCAGCCCCGACTCCGAGCCCCTGCGCACCGCCGAGCAGAAGCTCATCGCCGCGGGCCCCTTCACGAAGCCGGGCGCCGTCGACGCGGAACGCTGGCAGGAGGCCGCTCCGCCGGCCCTGGAGCACCTGGCCAACGACGGCACGGAGATGTCCAACCGCTTCCAGGACCGCGCCGAGCCCGCCGGCTACCGCGTCCTGATCCGGGCCGGTGTCGCCGGCGTCCTGGGCTTCGTCGCACTCCTCGTCTCGGTCTTCGTCTCCGTGCGGGTGGGACGCGAACTCGTCCGCGACCTCTCCCGCCTCCGCAAGGACGCCCACGAGGTGTCCGGGGTACGGCTGCCCAGCGTGATGCGGCGGCTCGCCGCCGGCGAACACGTCGACGTCGAGACCGAGGCCCCGCACCTCAGCTACGAACGCGACGAGATAGGCCAGGTCGGCCAGGCCCTCAACACCCTCCAGCGGGCCGCCGTCGAGGCCGCCGTCAAACAGGCGGACATGCGCCGGGGCGTCTCCGAGGTCTTCGTCAACCTCGCCCGCCGCAACCAGGTGCTCCTGCACCGTCAGCTGACGCTCCTGGACACGATGGAGCGCCGTACGGACGACGGCGACGAACTCGCCGACCTCTTCCGCCTCGACCACCTCACCACCCGCATGCGCCGGCACGCGGAAGGCCTCGTGATCCTCTCCGGGGCGGCCCCCTCCCGGCAGTGGCGCAAGCCCATCCAGCTCATGGACGTGGTGCGTGCGGCGGTCGCGGAGGTGGAGGACTACGAACGGATCGAGGTCAGGCGCCTGCCCCGCATCGGCGTGGGTGGCCCCGCCGTGGCCGACCTGACCCACCTCATCGCGGAGCTGCTGGAGAACGCCACGGTGTTCTCACCCCCGCACACGGCGGTCCAGGTGCACGGCGAACGCGTGGCCAACGGCTTCACGCTGGAGATCCACGACCGCGGGCTCGGGATGGCGCCCGAGATCCTCCTGGACGCCAACCTGAGGCTCGCCGAGACACCCGAATTCGAGCTGTCCGACACCGACCGGCTCGGCCTCTTCGTCGTCAGCCGGCTCGCGCAGCGGCAGAACGTCAGGGTGTCGCTCCAGACGTCGCCGTACGGGGGCACCACCGCGGTCGTCTTCATCCCCTCCCCGTTGCTGACCGACGCCCCGGACACCCACGGCACCGGCTTCCGCCTCGACCGCCGGGCGGAGAAGGCGCTCGACGGCGGCCGGCCGGGTGCCCGCGTGCCCGGCAGCGACAAGGCGCGACGGGACGGGATCGCCGACGGCGACATCCCCGGGAGGCCGGGCGGACTGGCCCCGGTGCCCACGGGCCTCACGGACCCTTCGGTCCTCGACGGCCCCATCGAGCTGGACGGTCCGGTGGGCGCGCTCGAACTCGCCGACGACCCCGCGCTCGACCGCGCCCTCGATCCCGCACTGGGCCCCGTCCTGGACGGCGTGTCCGACCTGGAGGACAGCGACAGCGAGCGGGGCGGCATCTTCAGGGCCCGCGACCTGCGCCGGGACACCGGTCGCGAACAGCACCAGCAGGCGTTCGACCCGTCGGAGGAACGCTCCGCCGACGTACGGCCGATGCGGCCCGCCGGACCGGTGCCGCTGCCCCGTCGCAAGCCGCCGACGCTCGTCACGGACCGGGGACGCGGAGCCGGCCACGGCGGCCGCGCGCAACCGGCCGCCTCCGACGCCGTCACGGCCCTCCCGGGCACCGGCTCCCGGGGGAGTTCCGGCGCCCCCGCGGACGCGGGTGCCCAGGAGGACACACGCCCTCCGCGACGCCCCGGTACCGCCCCGGACACCGTGGGCGGCCTCCCGCGACGGGTCCGGCAGGCGAGCCTCGCCCCACAGCTCCGGGAGGACTCCGCGGTGCGGACCCCCGGCATCACCCCCGCGGCAACGGACGACGACCTCGAACGTGACGCGGACGACGTACGCACTCGCATGGCTTCGCTTCAACGCGGCTGGGAGCGCGGCCGTCGGCAGAACGCCGAGGACGTGACCGGCCACGGCGAGACAGCACCACGAACCACTCCGGGAGGGGACGGTCGATGACCGCACCGAACGCCGCAGCATCCAACGCCGCACGCCAGGGCTCCGGCGAGCTCAACTGGCTCCTCGACGAACTCGTCGAACGCGTCGCGAGCATCCGCAAGGCGCTGGTTCTCTCCAGCGACGGTCTCGCCACCGGCACATCGCAAGACCTCACCCGTGAGGACAGCGAGCATCTGGCGGCCGTGGCCTCCGGATTCCACAGCCTCGCCAAGGGCGTCGGCCGTCACTTCGAGGCGGGCCGGGTGCGGCAGACCGTCGTCGAGCTCGACGAGGCCTTCCTCTTCGTCACCGCCGCCGGCGACGGCAGCTGTCTCGCCGTCCTGGCCGACGCGGACTCCGACGTGGGCCAGGTCGCGTACGAGATGACCCTCATGGTCAAGCGCGTGGGCGCCCACCTGGCCAACGCTCCCCGGACCGGTATGCCCGCCGGAGGGTGAGGGCAGGGCATGAGCGCCGACTCCGTCCGTGACGCCGCGTCCGGAAGACCGTCCGCAGACACCGGAGCGGACGCCTCGCGCTGGTACGACGCCGACGCGGGGCCGGTGGTCCGGCCCTACGCGATGACCCGGGGGCGCACCAGCAGCGCCACCCGTCACCGTCTCGACCTGATCGCGATCGTCGTCCCCGAACCGGCGGCCGACGATCCCGGCCGGGACCAGACGCTCTCCCCGGAACACGTGGAGATCGTCGAACTGTGCAGCGACATGCCCCAGTCCATCGCCGAACTCGCCTCCGGCCTCGACCTCCCCGTCGGAGTGGTCCGGGTCCTGGTCGGCGACCTCGTCGAGGACGAACTGGTGCACGTGACCCGTCCCGTTCCGCCGGCCGAGCTGCCGGACGTGAACATTCTCCGCGAGGTGATCAATGGCCTTCGGGCGCTCTAGCCGCGCGAAGCGGCCCGTCGAGCCCGTCACCCTGAAAATACTGGTCGCGGGCGGCTTCGGAGTGGGCAAGACGACCCTCGTGGGGGCGGTCAGCGAGATCAGACCCCTGCGCACGGAGGAACGGCTGAGCGAGGCGGGCCGTCCCGTCGACGACGTCTCCGGGGTCGAGAGCAAGAACACCACCACGGTGGCGATGGACTTCGGCCGCATCACCCTGCGTGAGGACCTCGTCCTCTACCTCTTCGGCACACCGGGGCAGGACCGCTTCTGGTTCCTGTGGGACGAGCTGGCCCAGGGAGCCCTGGGGGCGGTCGTCCTCGCGGACACCCGCAGGCTGGAGGACTGCTTCGCGGCGGTCGACTACTTCGAGCGCCGCGACATCCCGTTCACGGTGGCCGTCAACCTCTTCGACGGCGCCGGGCAGTTCCCCGCCGACACCGTGCGGGCGGCGCTGGACCTCGACCCCGGGGTGCCCGTGCTGCTCTGCGACGCACGCGACCGGTCGTCCGTCCGGGACGTGCTGGTCGCGGTCGTCGAGCACGCCCTGGCCCGCGCCGACCGGCTCCGGGAACCCGCCAGGACCTGACACCGGGCGACCGCGCGGAACGCGGCCCGCACCCCCGCCGACCGGGGTACGGGCCGCGCGTGCGGTGCGGCCCCGCAGCGGGCGTGGGAGGAGTCTTCACCCGAGGTGACGGAACGTCAACCCCGCACGTACGGTGGCCTGTCAGGCGTTCTCGGCGAGCCACTTGGACGCGGTCTCCGCCAGCTCCGCGTCGCGGCCCGCCAGCATCATCCCGATCATCTGCGCGTCGCCCCGGAGCGACCACGCCGGGTGCCCGAAGGTCGCCGGATTGTTCTTCTCGATGAGGAAGTGAGCCGGCCACGCCGTGCCGTACCCGATCAGCGGGAGCGCCATCGCGTACCGCTTCCGGCCCCGGGCAAGACCGTAGGCGGTGATGGCCAGGCCGGTCAGCGTCCCCGTCAGGTGGACCCACCGGGTCGCCGCCCTGGAGTGCATGGCGACGTAGTAGGGCCAGAACTCTTCATACGAACCGAACGTCTCCTGAGGCATGAAGGCACCGTAACGGCTCGGGCCGCAACCGGATACGGCAGTTCCGCGTCCGTCAACAAGAACGGGCGGCCGGAGCCCACGGGGGTGGTCCCGGTCGCCCGTTCGATTCGCGGGGCGGCCGTCAGTGGCCGGCGACGGAACGCCTGGCCACGGGGAAGTCGAAGTAGGTGTCCGGGAAGAGCTCGGGCTTGTAGGTGAAGTGCCACCACTCCTCGGCCAGGTTCACGAAGCCCAGGCCGGTGAGCGTGCTCCGCAGGAACTGGCGGTTCGCGCGCTGGACCCCCTGGATCCGGGGGTCGTCCGTGTGCGAACGGGTGTCGAAGCAGTCGTAGCCCGTGCCCATGTCCACCGAGTTGTCGGGAAAGCGCTCGGCCCTCGGGCCGTAGCAGGGGGCCAGTGCCTCGCCCGGCTCGTACGGCCTCGTCGGCAGTGCCGGCAGCTTCACGAGCGTGAGGTCGACCGTGCTGCCCCGGCTGTGACCGGACTTCTCCGCGATGTAACCGTCCGCGAACAGGCGCGTCTTGTCGACCAGCGGATAGAACTCGCCCTTCATCTCCTGGTCGTCGAGGTCCTTCGCCCAGCGTACGAAGTGGTCCACGGCCCGCTGCGGCCGGTAGCAGTCGTAGACCTTGAGCGAGTAGCCCCGGCGCAGCAGGCTCCGCTGGGCGGTGCGCAGGGCCAGGGCCGCGGGGCGGGTCAGGATGCAGACGGGGCGCCGGTAGCCGTCCACCGGCTCGCCCATGAAATTGTGCGCGGTGGTGTAGCGCATCTCCGTGATGATCGTCGGATCGACGGAGCGGAGGTCGACGAACTCCCGGGGAGCCTTCGGCTCGGGCGAGGCGGACGCGACGGGCGAGGCCGACGCGACGGGTGCGGCGGCCGCCACGGCGAGCAGGGCGGAGCCGGCGGCGGTCAGGGCACGGAGGACACGAGCAATTCCTGTCATGGGCACACCGTCTATCAGTTCCGGGGCCGCAGGAGAAGGGTGATCGGATACAGTCCGCCCGTGGAGCACTCACACTGCGGCACCTGCGGAGCCCTGTACGCCGCCGACACCTGGCCCCGCACCTGTACGGCCTGCGGCCGCACCGCCTACCGCAATCCGCTTCCCGTCGCCGTCGCGCTCCTGCCCGTCACCTCGCCGCACGGCACCGGCCTCGTCGTCATCACCCGCACCATCCCCCCGCACGTGGGCGGCATCGCGCTGCCCGGCGGCTTCGTCGACCGGACCGAGGACTGGCGCCACGCCGTCGTGCGCGAACTGCGGGAGGAGACCGGCATCCAGGCCGACGAGGCGGACGTACGCCTCGCCGACGCCCTCAGCTCGCCCGGCGGCCACCTGCTCCTCTTCGGACTCCTCCCGGCCCGCCGCGCCGACGAACTCCCGCCGTCCACGCCCACCGACGAAACCGCCGGTCACGACGTGCTCCACGCACCGGACGACCTCGCCTTCCCGCTGCACACGCAGGCCGTACGCGCCTGGTTCGCCGGCCGGTACCGCTGAGGACGGTCCCCTTCGGCGCCGGGCCGCCGCTACGGCAGGGCCGCCTCCGGCAGACCGCGCACCCGGACCGGATACGGCACCGCCCCCTCCCCGCCGTCCCGCTCGACGACCACGCGGCCCCCAGCCAGGCGCGAGGTGTACCGCTCGACCTCCGCCCGCGCCCACCCGTCCCCCACGTCCCGCACGACCACCCCTCGCCCCGAGCGCCCCGGCGACGGAGCCCACACCTCCAGCTCCAGCTCCCCGCCCGCGCCCCGCACCGGAATCACCGCGCCGGCCCGCGCCAGCACCGGGACGCGTGACAGCGGCGCGTCCACCGCGACCTGGCACGGCCCCTCGTACGCCCGCCCGGTCGCCGTGTCGTACCACCGGCCCCTCGGCAGCCGGACGCTCCGGCGGACCGCGCCCTCCTCGAACACCGGCGCCACCAGCAGCGCGTCGCCCAGCAGGAAGGCGTCCTCGCACGCACGCAGCGCGCGGTCCCCGGAGGCGTTCCACCACAGGGGCCGGACGTACGGAGCGCCCGTCAGCCGGGCCGTGTGCGCGAGCGTCACGAAGTACGGGTGCAGCCGCTCCCGCTCCTCCAGCACCCCCCGGGCGTGGCCGAGCACCTCCGGCCCGAACTCCCACGGCTCCCGGCGCCCCGCGTCGATCGCCGCGTGCGTACGGAACAGCGGCATGTACGCACCCAGCTGGAACCAGCGCAGATACAGCTCGGGCGACGGCGACCCGTCGAAGCCGCCGACATCGGGCCCCGAGTACGGCACCCCGCAGAGGCCCAGCCCCAGCACGAGCGCCAGCGACGCCCGGAGCCCCGGCCACCCGGTGGCGACGTCACCCGACCACGTACCGCCGTACCGCTGCATCCCCGCCCAGCCGGAACGCGAGAACAGGAACGGCCGCTCGTCGGGCCGAAGCCGGCACAGACCCTCGTACCCGGCCCTGGCCATCGTCAGGGCGTACACGTTGTGCGCCTCCCGGTGGTCCCCGCCCCGCCCCTCCAGCGTGTGCCGCGCCGAAAGCGGAAGCGAGGGATCACCGAAGGCCGAGAAGGACACCGGCTCGTTCATGTCGTGCCACACACCGGAGAACCCCTGGCCGAGCCGCTCCTCGTACAGCCCGCCCCACCACTCCCGCACCAGCGGATCGGTGAAGTCCGGATACACGCACTCACCCGGCCACACCTCACCGAGCACCGGACGACCCGACGGATCACGCACGAACGCACCCTGCGCGCCGACCTCCGAACCGCTGTCGAACACGGCGTTCCCCGGAGACGCCCTCACCGCCGGATCGACGATCGACACCAGACGGACACCGTCCTCCCGCAACTCCTTGGCCAGGGTCGGCAGCCCGGGGAACCTCTCCCGGTCGACGGTGAAGACCTGGTGCCCGTCGTAGTGGTCGATGTCCAGGTGCAGCACCGACAGCGGCAGACCCCGCTCCCGGTACCCCGCGACGATCCGCCGTACTTCCCGTTCACTGCCGAACCCCCACCGCGCGTGCTGCGGCCCCAGCGCCCACGACGGCGGCAGCGCCGGCGCGCCCGTCAGCGCCGTCCAGCCCCGCAGCACCCGGGCCGGTGTCCCCACGACCACCCAGCAGCGCAGCGGACCGCCCTCCATGCGCACTTCGCACGTACCCGGCCGGTCGTGCCCGGAGCCCGCACCCTCCTCGCCCTCCCGGAGCGTCACCCGCCCCGGCCAGGAGTTGTCGTGGAACGCCAGATGCGTCCCCGCGTCCGACACCACCACCTGCACCGGCATCGTCAGGTACAGCGGATCGTCCCCGGGGCCGAAACGGCCTCCGGGATCGGTGTTCCACAGGCGGTACGTGCCCTCCCGCAGCCTCGGCCCGGTGGCCCGCCCGCCGAGCCCGAAGAAACCCGCGTCGGCCGGCACCTCGGACTTCTGCACCCACCGGGCCGGGCCGCCCGCAACCGGCTCCCACCAGCGCGGAGGCAGGTCCCGGCGGAGCACCACACCGCCCGGCGTCCGCAGTTCCAGCGCACCGTGCCGCGACACGGCGACGGTCAGCCGCTCCGACACCACCTGCCAGCCGCCGTTCTTGTCCGGCTCCAGCCGGGCCCGCCCATCCGGCTCCGGCTCGTCACCCGGCAGGGCGTACGACGGCAGCGGCCCCGCACCGTCCCACGACCAGAACACCGCACCGCCCACCGCCACCCGCACCCGCAGTTCCGAGCGGGCGAACCGCACCACACCACCACCCGGCCCAGGCTCCGCACTCACCAGGAGCCCGGGCACACGCGCCCGCTCCGCACCGCGCGGTGCCAGCGCCCGCGCGTCCGCACGCCGGCGGCGCCACGCCGAGCGCACCGTACGCATCCCCTGCACAGAACCGACCATTTTCACCGAGCGCACCAGGTCACGACCATCCATGCGGGTCACCCTGCCATCCGCCGGGACCCGGGAGTGCTCCGTTCAGCTTCCGTTCACCTGTGGCCCCGCCACACAGCCGGACACACAACCATGGCCGGGGGACCCTGGTGCGCAAGACGATCACATGGCATCGTCCATCAGTGCCGTTCACGCGCACACCCCAGCCCGTGCGCGCGACGCACGCAGACCCCGCGTACACCCCGAATTCCAGGGAGCCTCCATGACCTCAGCAGCCGGCGACGCCCCCCTCTGGCAGCCCGGGCCCGAGCGCATCGAGGCCGCCGCCGTCACCCGCTTCCAGCGCTGGGCGGCCGAACGCCACGGCGCTCCCGCCGACGGCGGTTACGCGGCCCTGCACCGCTGGTCGGTCGACGAGCTCGACACGTTCTGGGCGGCCGTCGCCGACTGGTTCGACGTACGCTTCTCCACGCCCTACGAAGCCGTCCTCGCCGACCGCGCCATGCCCGGCGCCCGGTGGTTCCCCGGCGCCACCCTCAACTACGCCGAGCACGCCCTGCGCACGGCCGACGACCCGCTCCGCGCCGACGCCCCCGCGCTGCTGTACGTCGACGAGACGCACACCCAGGTGTCCGTCAGCTGGCACGAACTCCGGCGCCAGGTGGGCTCGCTCGCGGCGGAACTGCGCGCCCTCGGGGTCAGCCCCGGCGACCGCGTCAGCGGATACCTGCCCAACATCCCCCAGGCCGTCGTCGCCTTCCTCGCCACCGCGGCCGTCGGCGGCGTCTGGACCTCGTGCGCCCCCGATTTCGGCGCCCGCAGCGTCCTGGACCGCTTCCAGCAGGTCGAACCCGTCGTCCTGTTCACCGTCGACGGCTACCGCTACGGCGGCAAGGAACACGACCGGACCGCCACCGTCGCCGAGCTGCGGGACGAACTCCCCACCCTGCGCGCCGTCGTCCACATCCCCCTGCTCGGTACGCCCGCACCCGAGGGCACCCTCGAATGGTCGGCGCTCACCGCCGCCGCCACCGAACCCTCCTACGAGCAGGTCCCCTTCGAGCACCCGCTCTGGGTCCTCTACTCCTCGGGCACGACCGGACTCCCGAAGGCGATCGTCCAGTCCCAGGGCGGCATCCTGCTCGAACACTTCAAGCAGATCGGCCTGCACTGCGACCTCGGCCCCGACGACCGCTTCTTCTGGTACACCTCCACCGGGTGGATGATGTGGAACTTCCTCGTCTCCGGCCTGCTCACCGGAACGACCGTCGTGCTCTACGACGGCAGCCCCGGCTACCCGGACACCGGCGCCCAGTGGCGCGTCGCCGAACAGACCGGCGCGACCCTCTTCGGCACCTCCGCCGCCTACGTCATGGCCTGCCGCAAGGCCGGCATTCACCCCGGCCGTGACCACGACCTCAGCCGCGTCCAGTGCGTCGCCACCACGGGCTCCCCGCTGCCGCCCGACGGCTTCCGCTGGCTCCACGACGAGGTCGCGGAGGACCTGTGGATCGCCTCGGTGAGCGGCGGGACCGACGTCTGCAGCTGCTTCGCGGGCGCCGTGCCCACCCTGCCCGTCCACATCGGTGAACTCCAGGCCCCCTGCCTCGGCACCGACCTCCAGTCCTGGGATCCCGCCGGCGAGCCGCTCACGGACGAGGTCGGTGAGCTCGTCGTCACCGCGCCCATGCCGTCCATGCCGGTCCGCTTCTGGAACGACCCCGACGGCAGCCGCTACCACGACAGCTATTTCGACATGTACCCCGGCGTCTGGCGCCACGGCGACTGGATCACCCTCACCGACCGGGGCTCGGTCGTCATCCACGGCCGCTCGGACTCCACCCTCAACAGGCAGGGGGTGCGCATGGGTTCCGCGGACATCTACGAAGCGGTCGAACGGCTCCCGCAGATCCGGGAGTCGCTCGTCATCGGCATCGAGGAACCCGACGGCGGCTACTGGATGCCCCTCTTCGTCCACCTCGCCGAAGGCTCCAGGCTCGACGACGACCTCCGCGACAGCATCAAGCGCACCATCCGGGAGAACCTCTCCCCACGCCACGTACCGGACGAGGTCATCGAAGTGCCCGGCATTCCGCACACCCTGACCGGCAAGCGCATCGAAGTCCCGGTCAAGCGGCTCCTCCAGGGCACGGCCCTGTCCAAGGCGGTCAACCCGGGATCCGTCGACAACGTCGAACTGCTCCACTTCTACGAGGAGCTCGCCCGCGAACGCCGCTGACCCGGCCGCGGCACGGGCCGTTGTCAGTCCCCCTGATTACGCTGAGTGAGCATCGATCGACCGTGCACAGGGGGACTCATGACGCACACCGAGCAGTTCACGCACATCCGGCAACGCTCCGACACGTCCATGCGACGAGCGCTCCGCCGCGAAGCACCCAGTACCGTCGGCCTCCTGGCCGACCCCGAGGACTTCGCGGCGATGCGCCACTACCGCAGCTTCACCTTCGACGACCACGCCGTCTACCTGCGGCAGATCGAGGGACTGCTCCGCTCCCTCGCGGCCCAGGGCAAGCACACCACGGTCGCCCTCTTCGACCCCGGGGACTACGCCGACTTCTGCGCCGAATCCGGGATCGAGCCCGACGCCCACACCAGCCGCAGCCGCTTCACCGCCCGCATCGCCGCGACCGGCCCCACCGTGGAGTACACCGGCCAGCGCATCGACGCCCTGATCCCCGTCCTGATCTCACGAGCCGCCCGCCGGGCGACCTGGGAGTACGCCACGATGCTGCTGGCCGGTCTCGGAGACTGCGCCGACTGCGGGCAGGACATCGGCAGAGCCGCCTTCGACCGGGCGTCGCACCTCCTGATGCGGCTCATGGACACCGCGGGCCCGGGCAGCCACCACCTGGTGTGCAGCACCCCCGCGCAGTCGGAACAACTCCTCGCCGTCGTCCACACCTCCCGCGACACCGAAGGCCCGGCGCACCTCGAGGCGTCCGAAGGAGCCGAGTTCGCCACCGTGCTCGCCGTCGGCGTCGCACTCCGGACACCGGGCGGCGTCGTCCTGCGCACGACCGCGCCCGGCACCCCCGACCGCGTGCACGGCTGGCGTCTGCAGCGCGGCAGCCTCCTCCCGCTCAGCGCGGGCGAGGTCTTCAGCGCCTACTGCACCGACGCCGACACGGGCGAACCGGTCCCGCCCGAGGAGGGCGTCGAATACTGCGCCGGATTCGACCTCGGCGCCGACGAACCCGAGACACACCGCTGACGCGCGAAGGGGTCCCCACCGCCCACGGTGGGAACCCCTTTCAGCATCCGGCCCGCACCAGCGAGCCGCGACGGGTCACTCGCCCGACAGCACCGCCTGCGCCGCCAGACGCGCATCCTCGGCGGAGTCCGCCGCACGCGCGGCGGACGCAGCACGCTCGCACTGGGCGAGCGTGTGCTTCGCCAGCGTCGCCCGCACGTAGGGAATGGACGCGGCACCCATCGACAGGGAGGTGACACCCAGACCCGTCAGCACGCACGCCAGCAGCGGGTCCGAGGCGGCCTCACCGCAGACACCGCAGCTCTTGCCCTCGGCCCTGGCGGCGTCGGCGGACAGCGCCACCAGGTCGAGCAGCGCCGGCTGCCAGGGGTCCTGGAGCCGGGAGACGGCGCCCACCTGACGGTCGGCCGCGAAGGTGTACTGCGCCAGGTCGTTGGTGCCCAGCGAAAGGAACTCGACCTCCTGCAGGATCGACCGGGCCCGGAGAGCGGCCGACGGAATCTCCACCATGGCCCCGAACTTCGCCTGGAGACCGGCCTCACGGCACGCGTCGGCGAACGCCTTGGCGTCCGCGCGGTCGGCGACCATCGGCGCCATGACCTCGAGGTAGACGGGCAGACCCTCGGCCGCCCGCGCCAGCGCGGTCAACTGGGTCCGCAGCACGTCGGGGTGGTCCAGCAGGCTGCGCAGACCGCGCACACCCAGCGCGGGGTTCGGCTCGTCCGCCGGTGTGAGGAACTCCAGCGGCTTGTCCGCTCCCGCGTCCAGCACCCGCACGACGACCCGGCCTTCGGGGAACGCCTCCAGCACCGCCCGGTACGCCGCGATCTGCTTCTCCTCGGAAGGAGCCTGCTTGCTGTCGTCCAGGAACAGGAACTCCGTCCGGAACAGGCCCACACCCTCGGCACCGGCCTCGACCGCCGCCGGCACGTCGGCGGGACCGCCGACGTTGGCGAGCAGCGGCACCTTGTGACCGTCCGACGTCGCACCGGGACCGGTCACGGCGGACAGGGCCGCCTTGCGGGCGGCGGACGCGCTCTCCATCTCGGCGCGCTTCTCCGGGCTCGGCTCCACGAAGATCTCACCCGTGCTGCCGTCGACGGCGACGACCGTGCCCTCGGCGATCTCGCCCGCCCCGGGCAGCGCCACGACGGCCGGAACGCCCAGCGCACGCGCGAGAATCGCGCTGTGACTGGTCGGACCGCCCTCCTCGGTGACGAAACCGAGCACCAGGGCGGGGTCGAGCAGGGCCGTGTCCGCCGGAGCGAGGTCACGCGCGATCAGCACGTACGGCTCGTCGCTGTCCGGCACGCCCGGCATCGGGACACCGAGCAGTCGCGCCACGATCCGGTTCCGCACGTCGTCCAGGTCGGCGACGCGCCCCGCCAGGTACTCCCCGGCGTTGGCCAGCAGCGCCCGGTACGCCGCGAACGCGTCGTAAACCCCGCGCTCGGCGGTGCTGCCGACGGCGATACGGCGCTCGACATCGGCGATGAGCTCGGGGTCCTGCGCCATCATGGCCTGGGCCTCGAGCACGTGCTGTGCTTCGCCACCCGCCAGATTGCCGCGCGCGTTGAGGTCCGCAGCGACGGCTTCCACGGCCTGGCGGGCACGTCCCTGCTCGCGCTCGGCCTCTTCCGCCGGAATCTGCTTGGCCGGGGGCTCCAGAACCGCCGCCCCCATGTGCCTGACTTCGCCGATGGCCACACCGTGGCTCACGCCGACGCCTCGCAGCGTTGTCTCCATTTCACCCGTCTCCGGTCGTGCGGTGGCGGTGCCACCGCGGTTGTCGCCCAACTGGCCTGTCAATGCGAGGAGGCTGTCACTGCCAGCCGAAGAGCGTGTCGCCGACCTTCACGTCGCCGTCCTCGCGGACCTCGGAGAGGGAGTCGGCGGTCGCCTCCAGGGCGACGACCGGGCAGATCGCCGACTTGCCGGCGGCCTCGACGCCTGCCGGGTCCCAGCGCACGATGCCCTGGCCGCGCGTGACCGTGTCCCCCTTGTTCACGAGGAGCTCGAAGCCCTCGCCGTTGAGCTGCACGGTGTCGATCCCGAGGTGGGTCAGTACCCCGTGGCCCTCGTCATCTACGACGACGAACGCGTGCGGGTGAAGGGACACGACGATTCCATCGACCGGCGAGACGGCCTCGGAGGGCTCGCGCACGGGATCGATGGCAGTACCGGGACCGACCATCGCGCCGGAGAAGACGGGGTCGGGAACGGCGGTGAGCCCGATGACCCGGCCGGCGAGAGGGGACGTCACAGTGGTCATGGAGAGCCTCCAGGGGGTGGGGATCCGTAGGTTGCCGCCATGGCTGATGGAGGACGGCGTACTGATCAGCAGCGTAAGTCATATGAAGTCACGGTTCCGCCCGAGAGCTACCGGTTGGCCGGCCTAGGGGAGCTCAGCAAACGATTTGCCTCGCCTCACAGCGGCCTGTACTGTCGTACCCCTGCCTGGCCCCATCGGGACTTCAAGTCCGGGGTCGGCAGCGACTTCCAAGCCCTGACTGTAACCCTGATCGTGGTTCCGCATGCCTGCGAGACCGTGGTCAAGGGAGAGGGAAAAGGCCTGATAGAGTCGGACTCGCCGGAAAGGGAAACGCGAAAGCGAAGAACTGGAAAGCAAAATAAGCAGTAACCCGCTTCGACCGGGAATCGGACACGAAAGAGTCTGATAGAGTCGGAAACGCAAGAACGAAGGGAAGCGCCCGGAGGGCCCCGGTGAAACGGGACCGAAGGAAGCGTCCGTTCCTTGAGAACTCAACAGCGTGCCAAAAGTCAACGCCAGATATGTTGATACCCCGGCCTGCATCACGCAGGTTGGTGGTTCCTTTGAAAAGTCCTGCCGGGTCTTCGGATCGGGTGGGCAACAACAGCGAGGACGCTGTGAACAGCCGGTCATATTCCGACCTGGTTGTTCCGCTCTCGTGTTGTGATCCCGATTACGGGAAAACATTCACGGAGAGTTTGATCCTGGCTCAGGACGAACGCTGGCGGCGTGCTTAACACATGCAAGTCGAACGATGAAGCCTTTCGGGGTGGATTAGTGGCGAACGGGTGAGTAACACGTGGGCAATCTGCCCTTCACTCTGGGACAAGCCCTGGAAACGGGGTCTAATACCGGATAACACTCTGTCCCTCATGGGACGGGGTTAAAAGCTCCGGCGGTGAAGGATGAGCCCGCGGCCTATCAGCTTGTTGGTGGGGTAATGGCCTACCAAGGCGACGACGGGTAGCCGGCCTGAGAGGGCGACCGGCCACACTGGGACTGAGACACGGCCCAGACTCCTACGGGAGGCAGCAGTGGGGAATATTGCACAATGGGCGAAAGCCTGATGCAGCGACGCCGCGTGAGGGATGACGGCCTTCGGGTTGTAAACCTCTTTCAGCAGGGAAGAAGCGAAAGTGACGGTACCTGCAGAAGAAGCGCCGGCTAACTACGTGCCAGCAGCCGCGGTAATACGTAGGGCGCAAGCGTTGTCCGGAATTATTGGGCGTAAAGAGCTCGTAGGCGGCTTGTCACGTCGGATGTGAAAGCTCGGGGCTTAACCCCGAGTCTGCATTCGATACGGGCTAGCTAGAGTGTGGTAGGGGAGATCGGAATTCCTGGTGTAGCGGTGAAATGCGCAGATATCAGGAGGAACACCGGTGGCGAAGGCGGATCTCTGGGCCATTACTGACGCTGAGGAGCGAAAGCGTGGGGAGCGAACAGGATTAGATACCCTGGTAGTCCACGCCGTAAACGTTGGGAACTAGGTGTTGGCGACATTCCACGTCGTCGGTGCCGCAGCTAACGCATTAAGTTCCCCGCCTGGGGAGTACGGCCGCAAGGCTAAAACTCAAAGGAATTGACGGGGGCCCGCACAAGCAGCGGAGCATGTGGCTTAATTCGACGCAACGCGAAGAACCTTACCAAGGCTTGACATATACCGGAAAGCATCAGAGATGGTGCCCCCCTTGTGGTCGGTATACAGGTGGTGCATGGCTGTCGTCAGCTCGTGTCGTGAGATGTTGGGTTAAGTCCCGCAACGAGCGCAACCCTTGTTCTGTGTTGCCAGCATGCCCTTCGGGGTGATGGGGACTCACAGGAGACTGCCGGGGTCAACTCGGAGGAAGGTGGGGACGACGTCAAGTCATCATGCCCCTTATGTCTTGGGCTGCACACGTGCTACAATGGCCGGTACAATGAGCTGCGATGCCGCGAGGCGGAGCGAATCTCAAAAAGCCGGTCTCAGTTCGGATTGGGGTCTGCAACTCGACCCCATGAAGTCGGAGTTGCTAGTAATCGCAGATCAGCATTGCTGCGGTGAATACGTTCCCGGGCCTTGTACACACCGCCCGTCACGTCACGAAAGTCGGTAACACCCGAAGCCGGTGGCCCAACCCCTTGTGGGAGGGAGCTGTCGAAGGTGGGACTGGCGATTGGGACGAAGTCGTAACAAGGTAGCCGTACCGGAAGGTGCGGCTGGATCACCTCCTTTCTAAGGAGCACTTCTTGTCGGCTTCGGCTGACCAGAGGCCAGTACATCGGCGAATGTTCGATGCTGGTTGCTCATGGGTGGAACGTTGACTATTCGGCACGATCAGCAAGTTTTTGTGAGTACTGCTTCGGCGTGGAAAACAGGAACGGGTTGGTCGGGTCGGGCACGCTGTTGGGTATCTGAAGGTACGGGCTCGTGTGAGTCTGATCCTTTGGTTGCCGGCCCCAGTGCACTCACCTGTAAGGGTGGGGTGATGGGTGGCTGGTCGTTGTTTGAGAACTGCACAGTGGACGCGAGCATCTGTGGCCAAGTTTTTAAGGGCGCACGGTGGATGCCTTGGCACCAGGAACCGATGAAGGACGTGGGAGGCCACGATAGTCCCCGGGGAGCTGTCAACCAAGCTTTGATCCGGGGGTTTCCGAATGGGGAAACCCGGCAGTCGTCATGGGCTGTCACCCGCTGCTGAACACATAGGCAGTGTGGAGGGAACGCGGGGAAGTGAAACATCTCAGTACCCGCAGGAAGAGAAAACAACCGTGATTCCGGGAGTAGTGGCGAGCGAAACTGGATGAGGCCAAACCGTATGCGTGTGATACCCGGCAGGGGTTGCGCATGCGGGGTTGTGGGAGTTCTCTTGATCAATCTGCCGGTTGGTCGACGAGTCAGAAACCGTTGGTGTAGGCGAAGGACATGCGAAAGGTCCGGCGTAGAGGGTAAGACCCCCGTAGCTGAAACATCAACGGCTCGTTTGAGAACCACCCAAGTAGCACGGGGCCCGAGAAATCCCGTGTGAATCTGGCGGGACCACCCGCTAAGCCTAAATATTCCCTGGTGACCGATAGCGGATAGTACCGTGAGGGAATGGTGAAAAGTACCGCGGGAGCGGAGTGAAATAGTACCTGAAACCGTGTGCCTACAAGCCGTGGGAGCGTCGCGCATCGAGCTTGCTCGGTGCGTCGTGACTGCGTGCCTTTTGAAGAATGAGCCTGCGAGTTAGCGGTGTGTAGCGAGGTTAACCCGTGTGGGGAAGCCGTAGCGAAAGCGAGTCCGAATAGGGCGATTGAGTTGCACGCTCTAGACCCGAAGCGGAGTGATCTAGCCATGGGCAGGTTGAAGCGGAGGTAAGACTTCGTGGAGGACCGAACCCACCAGGGTTGAAAACCTGGGGGATGACCTGTGGTTAGGGGTGAAAGGCCAATCAAACTCCGTGATAGCTGGTTCTCCCCGAAATGCATTTAGGTGCAGCGTCGTGTGTTTCTTGCCGGAGGTAGAGCACTGGATAGGCGATGGGCCCTACCGGGTTACTGACCTTAGCCAAACTCCGAATGCCGGTAAGTGAGAGCACGGCAGTGAGACTGTGGGGGATAAGCTCCATGGTCGAGAGGGAAACAGCCCAGAGCATCGACTAAGGCCCCTAAGCGTACGCTAAGTGGGAAAGGATGTGGAGTCGCAGAGACAACCAGGAGGTTGGCTTAGAAGCAGCCACCCTTGAAAGAGTGCGTAATAGCTCACTGGTCAAGTGATTCCGCGCCGACAATGTAGCGGGGCTCAAGCGTACCGCCGAAGTCGTGTCATTCACACATATAGGGCCAACGCCTGTGTGGATGGGTAGGGGAGCGTCGTGTGCCGGGTGAAGCAGCCGCGGAAGCGAGTTGTGGACGGTTCACGAGTGAGAATGCAGGCATGAGTAGCGATACACACGTGAGAAACGTGTGCGCCGATTGACTAAGGGTTCCTGGGTCAAGCTGATCTGCCCAGGGTAAGTCGGGACCTAAGGCGAGGCCGACAGGCGTAGTCGATGGACAACCGGTTGATATTCCGGTACCCGCTTTGAAACGCCCAATACTGAATCAGGCGATGCTAAGTCCGTGAAGCCGGCCTGATCTCTTCGGAGTTGAGGGTAGTGGTGGAGCCGACGAACCAGACTTGTACTAGGTAAGCGATGGGGTGACGCAGGAAGGTAGTCCAACCCGGGCGATGGTTGTTCCCGGGGTAAGGGTGTAGGCCGTGTGGTAGGTAAATCCGTCACACATTAAGGCTGAGACCTGATGCCGAGCCGATTGTGGTGAAGTGGATGATCCTATGCTGTCGAGAAAAGCCTCTAGCGAGTTTCATGGCGGCCCGTACCCTAAACCGACTCAGGTAGTCAGGTAGAGAATACCGAGGCGTTCGGGTGAACTATGGTTAAGGAACTCGGCAAAATGCCCCCGTAACTTCGGGAGAAGGGGGGCCATCACTGGTGATCCGATTTACTCGGTGAGCTGGGGGTGGCCGCAGAGACCAGCGAGAAGCGACTGTTTACTAAAAACACAGGTCCGTGCGAAGCCGTAAGGCGATGTATACGGACTGACGCCTGCCCGGTGCTGGAACGTTAAGGGGACCGGTTAGTGCACTTTCGGGTGTGCGAAGCTGAGAACTTAAGCGCCAGTAAACGGCGGTGGTAACTATAACCATCCTAAGGTAGCGAAATTCCTTGTCGGGTAAGTTCCGACCTGCACGAATGGCGTAACGACTTCTCGACTGTCTCAACCATAGGCCCGGTGAAATTGCACTACGAGTAAAGATGCTCGTTTCGCGCAGCAGGACGGAAAGACCCCGGGACCTTTACTATAGTTTGATATTGGTGTTCGGTTCGGCTTGTGTAGGATAGGTGGGAGACTTTGAAGCAGCCACGCCAGTGGTTGTGGAGTCGCCGTTGAAATACCACTCTGGTCGTGCTGGATGTCTAACCTGGGTCCGTGATCCGGATCAGGGACAGTGTCTGATGGGTAGTTTAACTGGGGCGGTTGCCTCCTAAAGAGTAACGGAGGCGCCCAAAGGTTCCCTCAGCCTGGTTGGCAATCAGGTGTTGAGTGTAAGTGCACAAGGGAGCTTGACTGTGAGACCGACGGGTCGAGCAGGGACGAAAGTCGGGACTAGTGATCCGGCAGTGGCTTGTGGAAGCGCTGTCGCTCAACGGATAAAAGGTACCCCGGGGATAACAGGCTGATCTTCCCCAAGAGTCCATATCGACGGGATGGTTTGGCACCTCGATGTCGGCTCGTCGCATCCTGGGGCTGGAGTCGGTCCCAAGGGTTGGGCTGTTCGCCCATTAAAGCGGTACGCGAGCTGGGTTTAGAACGTCGTGAGACAGTTCGGTCCCTATCCGCTGTGCGCGTAGGAATATTGAGAAGGGCTGTCCCTAGTACGAGAGGACCGGGACGGACGAACCTCTGGTGTGCCAGTTGTCCTGCCAAGGGCATGGCTGGTTGGCTACGTTCGGAAAGGATAACCGCTGAAAGCATCTAAGCGGGAAGCCTGCTTCAAGATGAGTATTCCCACCACCTTGAGTGGTTAAGGCTCCCAGTAGACGACTGGGTTGATAGGCCAGATGTGGAAGCCCGGTAACGGGTGGAGCTGACTGGTACTAATAGGCCGAGGGCTTGTCCTCAGTTGCTCGCGTCCACTGTGTTAGTTCTGAAATAACGAACGGCCGTGTTGTGTTCCGATGTTGGTTAATTTCATAGTGTTTCGGTGGTCATTGCGTTAGGGAAACGCCCGGTTACATTCCGAACCCGGAAGCTAAGCCTTTCAGCGCCGATGGTACTGCAGGGGGGACCCTGTGGGAGAGTAGGACGCCGCCGAACAATTATTCCGGGAAAGCCCCGTGCCCTTGTGGCACGGGGCTTTTCTGCGTTCCCGGCCGGCTGTGGCCCCCTGTGCACCGACGTCCGGGGACTGGAGGTAGGGTCAGGGGGCATCATTGGCACGTTCTTCACAGGAGGCCCCCGGGTGGAGGTCCAGGAGACTCGAGTTCAGACGGACCGAGTACTCACCATCCCCAACATCCTCAGCATGGCTCGCCTCGTCGGCGTACCGCTTTTCCTGTGGCTGATTCTTCGTCCCGTGTTCGGGGGGCCCAACAGTGATGGCTGGGCCCTGCTGGTCCTGATGCTGAGCGGTGTCAGTGACTACCTCGACGGCAAGCTCGCGCGTAAGTGGAATCAGATCAGCAGTCTGGGCCGGCTCCTGGACCCCGCGGCCGACCGACTCTACATTCTGTCCACCCTTGTCGGACTCACCTGGCGCGAGATCCTGCCGCTATGGCTGACCGCCGCACTTCTCGCCCGCGAGGTGATGCTGCTCGTCATGGTGGCAATCCTGCGCAGGCACGGCTACCCGCCGCCCCAGGTGAACTTCCTCGGCAAGGCCGCGACCTTCAACCTGATGTACGCCTTCCCCTTGTTGCTGCTCAGCGACGGAAGTGGTTGGCTGGCTACGCTGGGTACGATTTTCGGATGGGCGTTCGCCGGATGGGGTACAACCCTGTATTGGTGGGCAGGGATCCTGTACGTGGTCCAGGTCCGCCGGCTGGTGAAGGCGGACGCAGTAGCCGATTAGCTCGTTGTCGTGGCGCCGTGCAGAGTCGCCGGCCCGCACCGCCCGCCGGTGCTGCCCCGACGGGTGAAGTCGGCTCGACCGTCGTCTCTTCGAGGAGGACGTTACCGACATGAAGGCCGTCGTGATGGCAGGCGGCGAAGGCACACGTCTTCGCCCCATGACTTCGAGCATGCCCAAGCCGCTCCTGCCCGTGGCCAACCGGCCCATCATGGAGCACGTGCTGAGGCTGCTCAAAAGGCATGGGCTCAATGAGACCGTCGTTACGGTCCAGTTCCTCGCTTCCCTCGTCAAGAACTACTTCGGCGACGGCGAAGAACTCGGAATGGAGCTCAGCTACGCCAACGAGGAGAAGCCACTCGGCACCGCGGGCAGCGTGAAGAATGCCGAGGAAGCCCTCAAGGACGACACCTTCCTCGTCATTTCCGGCGACGCGCTCACCGACTTCGACCTCACCGATCTCATCGCTTTCCACAAGGAGAAGGGTGCACTCGTCACGGTGTGCCTGACCCGGGTTCCGAACCCCCTGGAATTCGGAATCACCATCGTGGACGAGCAGGGCAAGGTGGAACGTTTCCTGGAAAAGCCGACCTGGGGCCAGGTCTTCTCGGACACCGTGAACACGGGCATCTACGTCATGGAGCCCGAGGTGTTCGACTACGTCCAGGCCGACACCTCCGTCGACTGGTCGGGCGACGTGTTCCCCCAGCTCATGAAGGACGGCAAGCTCATCTGCGGCTACATCGCGGAGGGCTACTGGGAGGACGTGGGCACGCACGAGAGCTACGTGAAGGCCCAGGCCGACGTGCTCGAGCGCAAGGTCGACGTGGAAGTCGACGGCTTCGAGATCTCCCCCGGGGTCTGGGTGGCGGAAGGCGCCGAGGTCCATCCGGATGCCGTCCTCCGGGGCCCTCTCTACATCGGTGACTACGCCAAGGTCGAGGCGGGCGCGGAAGTCCGAGAACACACCGTGATCGGGTCCAACGTCGTCGTGAAATCCGGTGCCTTCCTGCACCGGGCCGTCGTCCACGACAACGTGTACGTGGGTGAGCACAGCAATCTCCGCGGCTGTGTCATCGGAAAGAACACCGACGTCATGCGCGCGGCCCGTATCGAGGACGGGGCGGTCATCGGCGACGAGTGTCTCGTCGGCGAAGAATCGATCATCCAGGGCAACGTCCGGGTCTATCCGTTCAAGACCATCGAGGCCGGCGCCTTCGTCAACACCTCGGTGATCTGGGAGTCCCGCGGACAGGCCCACCTGTTCGGAGCCCGCGGTGTCTCCGGAATCCTCAACGTCGAGATCACGCCGGAGCTCGCCGTGCGGCTCGCCGGTGCGTATGCGACGACGCTGAAGAAGGGCGCGACGGTCACCACCGCGCGAGACCACTCCCGCGGTGCCCGCGCACTGAAGAGAGCCGTCATCTCGGCCCTGCAGGCGAGCGCCATCGACGTACGCGACCTCGAGAACGTCCCGCTGCCCGTCGCGCGGCAGCAGACCGCGCGGGGCAGCGCCGGCGGGATCATGATCCGTACGTCGCCGGGCGTGCCCGACTCGGTCGACATCATGTTCTTCGACGAGCGGGGCGCCGACCTGTCCCAGGCCCGGCAGCGCAAGCTGGACCGGGTGTACGCACGGCAGGAGTACCGCAGGGCCTTCCCGGGTGAGATCGGGGACCTGTACTTCCCGTCCAGTGTCTTCGACTCCTACACGGGGTCCCTGCTTCGCAACGTCGACACGGCGGGTATCGCCGACGCGGGGCTCAAGGTCGTCGTGGACGCGTCCAACGGCAGTGCCGGGCTCGTCCTGCCCAGCCTGCTGGGGCGTCTCGGTGTGGACGCCCTCACGATCAACCCCGGGCTCGACGAGTCCCGGCCCACCGAGTCCGCGGAGTCGCGCAGGGCCGGCCTGGTGCGTCTCGGCGAGATCGTGTCGTCCGCGCGCGCGGCGTTCGGCGTGCGGTTCGATCCGGTCGGCGAGCGGCTCTCGCTGGTGGACGAGCGCGGCCGGATCATCGAGGACGACCGGGCCCTCCTGGTCATGCTCGACCTCGTGGCCGCGGAACGGCGCAGCGGGCGGGTGGCTCTGCCGGTGACGACCACGCGTGTCGCCGAACAGGTCGCGGCCTACCACGGCACCCAGGTGGAGTGGACGACGACATCGCCGGACGACCTGACACGCGTGGGCCGTGAGGACTCCACCATCTTCGGCGGCGACGGCCGGGGCGGTTTCATCGTCCCCGAGTTCAGCAGTGTCTTCGACGGCGCCGCGGCCTTCGTCAGGCTCATCGGTCTGGTGGCGAGGACGCAGCTCACGCTCAGCCAGATCGACGCGCGCATCCCGCGTGCCCATGTCCTGCGCCGGGACCTCGCCACCCCTTGGGCGGTCAAGGGCCTCGTCATGCGCCGGGTCGTCGAGGCGGCCGGTGACCGGAGCGTGGACACCACCGACGGTGTCCGGGTGGTCGAGACCGACGGCCGCTGGGTGATGGTGCTTCCTGACCCGTCCGAGGCGGTCACCCACCTGTGGGCGGAAGGCCCCGACGAGGCGGCGACCCAGGCCCTCCTCGACGAATGGGCGGCCGTCGTGGACAGCGCGGGCGACTGAGCGGGTCGTGACGGCCCGGAAGCCCCCGCGAGGCGGCTTCCGGGCCGTCGCCGGGCGCATTCGGCGGTGGCAGCCATGACGTGCGACGATGTGCGGCATGTCGCAGCCGCCCCCCGATCGGAGTAGCGCAACGCCGCCTCCCCGTCCCGACGCGTCCATGTCGCTGCTGACCACGGTGATGGAGCACAGCCTCGACGAGGGATACGCCGAAGCCTCGGCACGCCGCAGGGCTGACGGCAGCGCCGGAATGCCGCGCACGCTCAAGGCGAAACTCGGCCTCGGCGCGGGCCTGGTGCTCGCCGCCCTCGTGGTGACCCTCGGCGCCGCTGAGGCCCGGGTCGCGGCACCGGTGCTGGCCAAGGAGCGCGAGGAGCTCATCGACCGCGTCAACGCCGAGACCTCGACGGCGGACGCGCTCGAGAAGGACGTAGAGGCCCTGCGCGAGGACGTCGGCGAACGGCAGCGCAAGGCCCTCGAACAGCACGGCGGGGACCAGGGCGGGCTCGTGGCGCTGCTCTCCGGCGCGACCCCGGTCGAGGGGCCCGGCGTCAAACTTGTCGTCGACGACGCGGAGGACACCGACCAGGGGGGCGGTGGCCCGCGCGAGTCCACCGGCTTCGCCGACACGGGGCGGGTGCGCGACCGGGACATGCAGCGCGTCGTCAACGGTCTCTGGCAGTCCGGGGCGGAGGCCGTCGCCATCAACGGGCAGAGGCTGACCGCCCTGTCGGCGATCCGTGCCGCGGGCGACGCCATACTGGTCGACAACAGGCCGCTGGTGCCGCCGTACACGGTGCTCGCGGTGGGGGACGGGAAGAAGCTCGTCAGCAGGTTCCGCGACAGCGCGGACGGCCTCTATCTGCAGGCACTGCACGAGAGCTTTGACATCCGCACCAGCATCTCCGCCCAGGAGATGGTGCGTCTGCCTGCCGCGCCCAGCCTGATCGTACGTACAGCAGAGCCTCAGGCCGCAGACACGGGCAGTGGTGCGGCAGACTCAGGGAAGGGCACATCGTGATCGCCGTACTGGGCCTCGTCGTGGGAGTCGTGGTCGGACTGTTGGTCCGCCCCGAAGTGCCGGCGGTGGTCGAGCCGTATCTCCCGATCGCCGTCGTGGCGGCGCTGGACGCCGTCTTCGGCGGCCTGCGTGCCATGCTCGACGGGATCTTCGTGGACAAGGTCTTCGTGGTGTCGTTCCTGTCGAACGTCGTGGTGGCGGCCCTGATCGTCTTCCTCGGCGACAAACTGGGTGTCGGCGCGCAGCTCTCCACCGGTGTGGTGGTCGTGCTCGGCATCCGCATCTTCTCCAACGCCGCGGCGATCCGCCGCCACGTCTTCCGGGCTTGAGGCCGATGAGCAGCGAACAGCACCCGAGCAGCGAGGAACCGCCCGGCGCGCTCCCGCCGGAGGCGCCCGGGCCTTCGCCGTCGGCGCCGCCTGCTCCGGCACAGGGGGTCACCGGCCGTCAGCGGCTGAGGGCCGGGCTCTGGCCGCCCCGAGTGAGCAGGGCCCAACTCATCGTCGCGCTGCTGCTGTTCGTCCTGGGGCTGGGTCTCGCGATCCAGGTCAGGTCGAACAGCGACAACAGCGCGCTGCGGGGCGCCCGTCAGGAGGACCTGGTGCGCATCCTCGACGAGCTGGACAACCGCACCCAGCGCCTGGAGGACGAGAAGCAGCGCCTCGACGACCAGCGCACCGAGCTGGAGAACAGCTCCGACCAGGCGGAGGAGGCCCGTAAGCAGACGCTGGAGAAGGAGCGCCAGCTCGGTATCCTGGCCGGTACGGTCGCGGCGCACGGCCCGGGGATCACCCTGAGCATCGGCGACCCGAGTGGTGCGGTCGAGGCCGACATGCTCCTCGACACCATCCAGGAACTGAGGGCCGCGGGTGCGGAGGCCATCGAGATCAACGGTGTCCGCGTGGTCGCCAACACGTACTTCTCCGGTGACGGGGGAGACCTGAGGGTCGACGGCCGCAGGATCGAGGCTCCGTACGAGTTCAAGGTCATCGGCAAGCCGCAGGATCTCGAGCCCGCCCTCAACATCCCCGGCGGTGTGGTGCAGACGCTGGAGAAGGAGCAGGCCACGGCGGAAGTGGCCCGCGCCGAGGACATCGTCGTCGATGCCTTGCGTCCGGCGAAGCAGCCTGATTACGCTCGGTCGTCGTCGCGGTGAGGACCTGGTGCACAGTGGTCGAAGGACATGGGTACGAGGTTGCGGGGGGTCGGCGCAACGGATCGGTGGCCCGTGGTGGAAACTGTCGGGTGGACACGGACGTTGTGAAGATGTCCGGGTCGGCAGGTGTGTTCGTTCAGGGTTCGTCCTGCCCCACGGGCGGGTCTATTTCGGTCAAGGGGAAACGCCCGTGAAGTTGTTTGCGAAGTTGTTCGGAAAGAGCACCCGCGAGGACAGCGGCAGTGCTGCCCGTCACCGCGCCCCGCGCCAGGGCCAGGGGGCCGAGGAGCAGGGCACGGAGCGCCCGCTCTTCCGTGATGAGATGCCGGGTACCCCCGGCGGGTCCGGCGCGCCGTCCGGCGGCCCGGCCGGTGCAGGACGCATAGGCTTCGGAGGCCCGTCGGCAGGCGGAGGGCTGGTCTGTCCGAGGTGCGGCCACGACAACGCCGAGGCCGGCCGCTTCTGCTCCAACTGCGGTGCGCCGCTGCGGGGCGGGATCCCCGAGCGTGCCTCGGAGACGACGTCGACGATCTCGATCTCCGGCATCGAGGCCTACGAGGCCGAGGCGACGGGCCAGACGGTCCTCCCCTCGCTCTCGCCCGAGGCGCAGGCCGCGGTCGACGCCCTGCCGGCCGGATCGGCACTCCTGGTGGTCCGGCGAGGCCCGAACTCGGGCAGCCGCTTCCTGCTGGACGGTGACCTGACGACGGCCGGCCGGCACCCGCAGGGTGACATCTTCCTGGACGACGTGACCGTGTCGCGGCGCCATGTGGAGTTCCACAGGAATCCGGACGGTAGTTTCACCGTGGGCGACGTCGGCAGCCTCAACGGCACCTACGTCAACCGTGAGCGCATCGATTCCGTCGCGCTGTCCAACGGCGACGAAGTCCAGATCGGGAAGTACCGACTGGTCTTCTACGCGAGCCAGCGCGGCGTGTGACCCTTCCCCGGACCCGGTCCGGGGGGACCCCCAGGAAGGTCCATGCTGCGAACACCGACAGGCGGTGCCGGTCACGGCACCGCCGCCGCGGTCGAGCGAGCGATGAGCATCGGCACGGTGCTCCTCCAGCTGCGCGACGAGTTCCCCGAAGTCACCATCTCCAAGATCCGCTTCCTGGAGGCGGAAGGGCTCGTGGAGCCGGAGCGCACACCATCGGGCTACCGGAAGTTCTGTTCGGCCGACGTCGAGCGGCTGGCCCAGGTCCTGCGGATGCAGCGGGACCACTATCTGCCGCTCAAGGTCATCCGGGAGCACCTGGACGCCCTGGAGCGCGGTGAACAGGCCGGTCTGCCGTCCGCCGGCGGCCCGGGTGAGCCAGGCGACGCTCCGTGGGACCAGGACGCCGCGCGGGCGACCGCCTCCCGCATCGGGCGCCCGGAGCTGCTGGCGGCCGCCGAGATCAGCGAGGAGCAGCTCGTCGAGTGGGAGGCGTACGGCCTCGTGGTGCCCGCGGCGGGGGGAAGCTACGACGCCGAGGCGGTGACCGTCGCCAGGCTGGTGGCGGATCTGGGCCGTTTCGGCCTGGAACCTCGGCATCTGCGGGCCGTGAAAGCCGCCGCCGAGCGTGAGGCGGGTCTGGTCGAGCAGGTGGTCGCGCCCTTGCGCCGCCACAGGAATCCGCAGACCAGGGCCCATGCGGAGGCCACGGCGAGGGAGCTCGCCGACCTGTCCGTCCGGCTGCACGCCGCGCTCGTTCAGACGGCGCTGAAAGCCGGGTTCCACTGAGCCCGGAGGAGCCCGACTATCCAAACATGGCGAGCACGTCCTAGGGTTGCTGTGTGAACGAGCTCGACGTTGTGGGTGTCCGGGTGGAAATGCCCTCCAACCAACCGATCGTGCTCCTGCGTGAAGTGGGAGGCGACCGGTACCTCCCTATTTGGATCGGCCCTGGGGAAGCGACCGCGATCGCCTTCGCCCAGCAGGGCATGGCTCCGGCCAGGCCGCTGACCCATGATCTCTTCAAGGACGTGCTCGAGGCCGTGGGCCAGGAGCTCACCGAGGTCCGGATCACGGATCTGCGGGAAGGGGTCTTCTACGCGGAGCTGGTCTTTGCCAGCGGTGTCGAGGTGAGCGCGCGGCCTTCCGACGCCATAGCGCTCGCCCTGCGCACCGGTACGCCGATCTACGGCAGTGACGGTGTGCTGGACGACGCCGGCATCGCCATTCCCGACGAGCAGGAGGACGAGGTGGAGAAGTTCCGCGAGTTCCTCGACCAGATCTCGCCGGAGGACTTCGGTACCAACAGCCAGTGAGCGTGCGCCGACGGTCGGCATCAGCGCATCCGACAAGCCGTTCCCGCGAATCAGTCACGGGAAACCACCCTCAGGGTGATTATCACTCGGCGTGCCGAGTGTGGCGATCGTTGACGCACCCCTGGTGACTGCCTACCGTCGAGATGGCAGGTCAAGGACGGAGGTCGGCGTGAGAAGCAGCGGCGACGGTACGGCTGAAGGTGGGCCGTACCGGCAGCACGGCAGTGCGGCCGGCCACTCCATCAGACAGCCGGTTCAGCCGGCGGTGGTGGCAGCGGACGGTGCGGCAGGGGCAGGGGACATCGGCTATCGGGGGCCCACAGCGTGCGCGGCGGCCGGGATCACCTACCGACAGCTCGACTACTGGGCGCGCACGGGGCTCGTGGAACCGAGCGTGCGTCCGGCGTACGGCTCGGGGACGCAGCGCCTCTACAGTTTCAGGGACGTCGTGCTCCTCAAGATCGTCAAGCGTTTCCTGGACACCGGTGTGGCGCTCCAGAACATCCGCACGACCGTCCAGCACCTGCGGGCCCGCGGGTTCACGGACCTCGAGCGGATGACTCTCATGAGCGACGGGGCGACGGTCTACGAGTGCTCCTCGCCCGACGAGGTCGTCAGCCTCCTCCAGGGGGGCCAGGGGGTCTTCGGTATCGCCGTCGGCGTCGTCTGGCGGGACGTGGACGTGGCGCTGTCGCAGCTCCACGGTGAGCGCATCGACACCGGCGAGACGCTGGTCGGCAACAACCCGGCCGACGAACTGGCCCGGCGGCGCAACCGCGCGGGCTGACGAGGCACCCGCCCCGACCGCCCCGCACGTGCCGTGCGGGGCGGTTGTCAGTGGCGTAGGGCACCATCGGATCCTGTGAGACCCGCGCCCACCATCCTGCATCTGGACATGGATGCCTTCTACGCCTCCGCGGAGCAGGCGGCGAAGCCCAGCCTGCGCGGCAAGCCGGTGGTCGTCGGCGGTCTCGGCATGCGCGGCGTGGTCGCCACCGCGTCCTACGAGGCCCGGCGCCTGGGTGTGCACTCCGCCATGCCCATGGCGCAGGCCAGGCGGCTGGCCCCCAACGCTGCCTACCTGGTCCCGCGCTTCTCGCTGTACCGCACCGTGAGCGACCAGGTGATGGAACTGCTCGGCCGGCTCTCACCGCTCGTGGAGCCGCTCAGCCTCGACGAGGCCTTCGTCGATCTGGAGGCCGGTGGCGTCGCCGACGACTCCGCCTCGGCCCGGGCTCTCGGCGTCCAGCTGCGGACGGTCATCAGGGCGGTCACAGGGCTCAGCGGCTCCGTGGGCCTGGCCGGGTCCAAGATGCTGGCCAAGATCGCCTCGGAGGAGGCGAAGCCCGACGGGCTCATGCTGATCGAGCCGGGCACCGAACGCGACCTCCTCGCACCGAAGTCGGTGCGGATCCTTCCCGGTGTGGGGCCCGCCACCGGCGACCACCTCCGGCGCGCCGGGATGACGGTCGTCCAGGACCTCGCGGAGGCCGGTGAGGCGGAGCTCGTGCGCCTCCTGGGCAAGGCGCACGGGGTCGCGCTGCACCGCATGGCACAGGGCTTCGACGACCGCCCCGTCGTCGCGGAGCGCGACGCGAAGTCGGTCTCGGTCGAGGACACCTTCGACGTCGACCTGCACGACCGGGTGCGGGTCAGGACCGAGGTGGAACGCCTGGCGGACCGCTGCGTGGGGCGGCTGCGGGACGCGGGCCGGTCCGGGCGCACGGTCGTGCTCAAGGTGCGGCGCTACGACTTCTCGACGCTCACCAGGTCCGAGACCCTGCGCGGGCCCACCGACGACCCCGGGGTGGTCAGGGAGGCCGCCGCGCGGCTCCTGGAGGCCGTGGACACCACCGGCGGCGTGCGGCTGCTCGGGGTCGGTGTCACGGGGCTCGCGGACTTCACGCAGGAGGACCTCTTCGCCCAGGCCGCCGAGGCGGAGCAGGCCGAGGTGGCAGCCGCGGCGGAACCCGTCGCGGCCGGTCCCGTCGCCGCCGACGCTGCGGCTCCCGACGGCACCGCCCCGCCCTCGGGCCACCGCTGGGCCGCCGGACACGACGTACGGCACGAGGTGCACGGGCACGGGTGGGTGCAGGGCAGTGGTGTCGGCCGCGTCACCGTGCGGTTCGAGGAGCCGTGGACCGCGCCGGGAAGGGTGCGCACGTTCCGTGTCGACGACCCTGAGCTCCGGCCGGCCGATCCGCTCCCCCTGGTGCGCGACCCGGTGGACTACTCCTCCTGGCCGGCCAGCTTCCCGAAGTCCCTGTCCGGGGCGGACGGGCCCGAGGGGGCGGACGGGGCGGAGTCCAGCCCGTAGTGCCGGTAGAGCTGCAGCTCCTGCTCGGGTGAGAGGTGGCGGCCCACCCCGAAGTCCGGCGCGTCCCTGATCAGCGCCCGGTCGAAGGGGATCACCAGGGTGCCGTCGACCAGTTCGCTCGGTTCCAGCGGCACGAACGCGTCCCGGGTGAACAGCCCGGTGCGCACCGCGGCCCACTCGGGTACACCCGTCGCGTCGTCGAGATAGACCTCGTCCACGGTTCCGATCTTGGCACCCAGGCGGTCGAAGGCCTTGCGGCCGATCAGGCTGCGCGGATCGATGTCGGTCTGCACGGTGCCTCCCACTGCTCGCAACTGCGTCGGGGTGGTCGCGACTGCTCCACAGGCACTACACAAGGCCAGATCCGTGGCATCGGCCACTCGAGACGGGCATCGGCCGGCCCGCTGGTAGGCTGGAACACGGCTGCTGACCCCGCGCGGGAGAGTCCTTCGGAGCGATCCGGAGGCGCCGAAGGAGCAACTCCTCCCCGGAATCTCTCAGGCCCCCGTACCGCACGGACGAGGCCACTCTGGAAAGCAGGACGGAACCCGTACGGCACACGCCGGGTCGGGCCCCGCCCTCACCGACGGTGAAAGCCGGTGTGCCGCAGGCGTGCCGGTGAAGCTCTCAGGTCGAGATGACAGAGGGGGAGGCCGTTCGGGCAGCCACGCCGTGGCGCCCCTCGCAGGTCGTGACAGACCAGGAGGCCTCCATCATGACCCCCCGTCGCACTCCGCTCTCCCAGCTGGAGCAGGGCATCCCCTTCGAGCAGCGTCACATCGGGCCCGATGCCGAGGCCCAGGCGAAGATGCTGGCCCAGGTCGGCTACGGCTCCCTGGACGAGCTCACCGCCGCCGCGGTGCCCGACGTGATCCGGAGCGCCGAGGCACTCGACCTCCCGTCGGCGCGCACCGAGGCCGAGGTCCTGGCCGAGCTGCGGAGCCTCGCGGACCGTAACCAGGTGCTCACCCCGATGATCGGGCTCGGCTACTACGGCACCTTCACCCCGCCGGTGATCCTGCGGAACGTCATGGAGAACCCCGCCTGGTACACCGCGTACACGCCGTACCAGCCGGAGATCTCCCAGGGCCGGCTGGAGGCCCTGCTGAACTTCCAGACGATGGTCGCCGACCTCACCGGGCTGCCCACCTCCGGTGCGTCGCTCCTGGACGAGGGCACGGCCGCCGCGGAGGCGATGGCCCTCGCGCGGCGCGTGGGCAAGGTCAAGAACGGTGTCTTCCTGGTCGACGCCGACACCCTGCCGCAGACCGTGGCCGTGATCGAGACCCGCGCCGAGCCGACCGGCGTCGAGGTGGTCGTCGCCGACCTCTCGGCCGGCATCCCCGCCGAGATCGCCGAGCGGGGCGTGTTCGGTGTGCTGCTCCAGTACCCGGGCGCGTCCGGTGCGGTGCGCGACATCAAGCCCGTCATCGACCAGGCACACGAGCTCGGTGCGATCGTCTCCGTCGCCGCCGACCTGCTGGCGCTGACCCTTCTGACGTCGCCCGGCGAGCTGGGCGCGGACATCGCGGTCGGCACCACACAGCGCTTCGGTGTCCCGATGGGCTTCGGCGGACCGCACGCGGGCTTCATGGCCGTACGCGAGAAGTTCGCCCGCAGCCTGCCGGGCCGCCTCGTCGGTGTCTCCGTCGACGCGGACGGCAACAAGGCCTACCGCCTGGCCCTGCAGACGCGCGAGCAGCACATCCGCCGTGAGAAGGCCACCAGCAACATCTGCACCGCCCAGGTGCTGCTCGCGGTCATGGCCGGCATGTACGCCGTCTACCACGGCCCCGACGGCCTGCGCACGATCGCGCGGCGCACGCACCGCTTCGCCGCCATCCTGGCCGGCGGACTGCGCGCCTCCGGCATCGACGTCGTGCACGACACGTACTTCGACACCCTCACCGTCCGCGTCCCCGGCACGGCGGCCGACGTCGTGGCCGCGGCGCGCGGGCGCGGGGTGAACCTGCGCCTCGTCGACGGCGACCACGTCTCCGTCGCCTGCGACGAGACCACGACCCGCGGCGCGCTCTCCGCGGTGTGGGCCGCCTTCGGCGCCGAGGGCGACATCGAGGCGCTGGACGCCTCGGCGCCCGACGCGCTCCCCGAGGCCCGGCTGCGCAGCGACGCCGTCCTCACCCACCCGGTCTTCCACCAGCACCGTTCGGAGACGGCGATGCTGCGCTACCTGCGCAAGCTCGCCGACCGCGACTACGCGCTGGACCGCGGCATGATCCCGCTGGGCTCCTGCACCATGAAGCTCAACGCGACGGCCGAGATGGAGTCGATCACCTGGCCCGAGTTCGGTGCGCTGCACCCGTTCGCGCCGGCCGAGCAGGCGCAGGGCTTCCTCACCCTCATCCGTGAGCTCGAGGAGCGCCTCGCCGAGGTCACCGGCTACGACGCCGTGTCCATCCAGCCCAACGCCGGCTCGCAGGGCGAGTTCGCCGGTCTCCTGGCCGTGCGCGCCTACCACCGCGCCAACGGGGACCACGGACGCACTGTCTGCCTGATCCCGTCCTCGGCGCACGGCACCAACGCCGCGAGCGCCGTGATGGCCGGCATGAAGGTCGTCGTGGTGAAGACCGCCGACGACGGCGAGGTCGACATCGCGGACCTCCGCGACAAGATCGCGAAGCACCGCGACGAGCTCGCCGTGCTCATGATCACCTACCCCTCCACGCACGGGGTCTTCGAGGAGCACGTCGCCGACATCTGCGGCGAGGTGCACGACGCCGGCGGCCAGGTCTACGTGGACGGCGCCAACCTCAACGCCCTGGTGGGTCTCGCCAAGCCGGGCCACTTCGGCGGCGACGTCTCGCACCTCAACCTGCACAAGACGTTCTGCATCCCGCACGGCGGCGGCGGCCCGGGCGTCGGCCCGGTCGGTGTGCGCGCCCACCTGGCGCCCTACCTCCCCAACCACCCGCTGCAGCCCGCCGCGGGCCCGGAGACGGGTGTCGGACCGATCTCGGCTGCGCCGTGGGGCTCGGCCGGCATCCTGCCCATCTCGTGGGCGTACGTACGGCTCATGGGTGGCGAGGGTCTGAAGCGGGCGACGCAGGTCGCCGTGCTCGCGGCCAACTACATCGCCAAGCGGCTGGAGCCGCACTTCCCGATCCTGTACAACGGCCCGGCCGGTCTGGTCGCGCACGAGTGCATCGTCGACCTGCGGCCGATCTCCAAGGCGACCGGCGTCAGCATCGACGACGTGGCCAAGCGGCTCATCGACTACGGCTTCCACTCGCCGACCATGTCGTTCCCGGTGGCCGGGACCCTGATGATCGAGCCCACCGAGAGCGAGGACCTCGCGGAGCTCGACCGGTTCTGCGACACGATGATCGCCATCCGTGGCGAGATCGAGAAGGTCGCGGACGGCACCTGGAGCGGCGAGGACAACCCGCTGAGCAACGCGCCGCACACCGCGGCCGCGCTCGGCGGCGAGTGGACGCACGCCTACAGCCGTGAGGAGGCGGTCTTCCCGGCCGGCGTCACCCCGTCGGACAAGTACTGGCCGCCGGTGCGCCGGATCGACGGAGCCTTCGGTGACCGCAACCTGGTCTGCTCCTGCCCGCCCCTGGACGCGTACGACCAGTAGGCGCGCGGACGCGCGTCGGGGCCGGTTCGGAGTCCTCTCCGGGCCGGCCCCCGTGTTTCCCCGGCCGCGGTCAGGCGGCCTTCATCACCTGACCGCTCTTCAGCGGCCGGTGGGGTGCGATGATCTGGCCGTCCGGGAGCAGCTCGCCGGTGTCCTCGAAGAGCAGGACGCCGTTGCACAGCAGGCTCCAGCCCTGTTCCGGGTGGTGGGCCATCAGGCGTGCGGCCTCCCGGTCGTTGGAGTCGGCGGTCGGGCAGGGTGGCTGGTGCTGGCACATGGCGGGGTTCTTTCGCTGCGTCGATTCGAGTGTCCTGCGGCTGGACGAGGTGTTCATGGCCGTCCCCGTATCAAGTCGGTCCGTTCCCAGTGTTGCCCTACGGGCGTCGATCCGCAGGGATTTCGCGGCAGCTGCTGTTCTCCTCCCATGACGCATCACCCGGCCGGACGGTTCAATCCAACTGCACTGTCCGTTCGGATGGTTCGGGGTGACCCGGCCGGACTAGTCCGGCCGGGTACACGTGTGCCCCCGCCTAACGGCCGGCGGGGGCGTGACGACGAGGATCAGGCAGGCGTGCCGAGGAGACCGGGCAGCGGAGCCGGGGTGACCCGCAGGGTCATGACCGGCAGGAGGTCGGCGACCCGGTGCGGACGGTGGGGCGTGATGCCGGGAGGCGCGGGAGCCAGGGGCACCAGCAGGTCGTTCGGCGCGAGTGCTCCGGAGCCGGCGTCGTCCTCGGTGTCGCGGTGCAGCCACAGCGTGAGCATGTACAGCTCGGGGATCGAGAGCAGGCGCGGCTGGTAGTGCGTCGTCGACGACTCCGCCTGACGTACGGCGATTTCGGTGGAGACGATGTACGGGCCCTCGAAGAAGTGGGAGAAGGTCCAGCCGTCGGCGGTCAGCATGGTGTCCGCGGCGGCGACGGCGCGTTCCTTGCCCCGGATCAGGAACCGCCAGCCCGCGAGGCGGGTGAGGGGCGCCGCTTCGTGCGGCGCGATCCGGTCCAGCACGTGTACGGGGAGCGGGAGTTCGGGGCTCAGCGATCCCTGGACGGACCGGAGAGCGGGCGTATGGGCCTCGCGGACGGCGGTGGGAGAACCGAGGGCCGCGAGAACGCTGCGCAGTGCGGGCGCGGGAGCCGGTGAAACATGCAGCGGCATAGTGGGTCGCCTCTCACTTCGGAGACACGGTGGAGCGTGGGCGGGTGCAGACGGCGCTGTCGGCGTGCAACGGGGCCAGAGGAAGGCCGGTGACGGGCGGACTGGCCGATGCGTCAACTCTCTGCCTCGTTCGCAGAGTTTATACGACAAATGTTCACACGATGTTTCGGCTAGCCTTCCCGCGTATTGCGCGCAAGGCGGATTCGAGCCTTTGAATTGCGGAGTTCCTGTGGATTCGGTCCGCTCCGGACGTCTGCCGCCAGGTATTTTCCCTCCACGGCGGTAGGCTGAAACCCATCGGTGTTTCCACCCGCGGCGCACACCGCACCCTGCATATGCCGCATGCCGACGGAATGTGCCTCCGGTCTCAGTCGACACACTACTGGGAGTCCGCGGGCCGCGGGGGCGTTACGGATCATCTGGGCGGGGCATTATCGATCCTGATACGAGCGGCCTGTGCCGTGGGCCGCCCACTCGAGGAGGGACCCTTCGATGGGCGAGAAGATCGTGGCGGGCGCCTTCGCCCCGTCCGATCGGCAGGCGTACCGCGAGAAGCTCGTCCAGTGCCTGAGCGGGCTGGAGAGGCTCCTGTCGGAGCAGAGGTTCGACAGGCCCCGGAATCTCATGGGGCTGGAGATCGAGCTGAATCTCGCGGGTTCCGACGGCATGCCGAGGATGCGGAATGCTGAGGTGCTCCAGCGCATCGCCAGCCGGGATTTCCAGACGGAACTGGGGATGTTCAATCTGGAAGTGAACATTCTTCCGCACCGGTTGAGCGGCCGGGTATTCGATCAGCTCGCAGAGGAGTTGCGCACCGGACTCGCCTATGCCCATCGCAAGGCGGCCGAGGTCGACGCGGGCATCGTGATGATCGGCATCCTGCCCACGCTGGGACGTGACGACGTGGTGTCGGCGAACCTCTCGGACGTCGATCGCTACACACTCCTCAACGATCAAATGGCGGCGGCCCGCGGAGAGGATTTCGTCCTCGATATCGAAGGCGTCGAACGGCTGGTCTCCACCTCCGCGTCCATCGCCCCCGAATCGGCCTGCACATCGGTGCAGTTGCATCTGCAGGTGACACCGGACCGCTTCTCCGACGTCTGGAACGCCGCCCAGGCCATCGCGTCCGTGCAGATCGCGCTCGGCGCCAACTCGCCCTTCCTCTTCGGCAAGGAGCTGTGGCGCGAGTCGAGGCCGCCGCTGTTCCAGCAGGCCACGGACGTGCGCCCGCCCGAACTGAGGAACCAGGGGGTGCGGCCCCGCACCTGGTTCGGGGAGCGCTGGATCGACTCGGCGTACGAACTCTTCGAGGAGAACGTGCGCTACTACCCGCCGCTCCTGCCGATCTGCGAGGAGGAGGAGCCGCTGCGGGTGCTCGACGAGGGCGGAGTGCCCGCCCTGGGCGAACTCGTCCTCCACAACGGCACGGTCTACCGATGGAACCGGCCGGTGTACGGAATGGCCGACGGCGTCCCGCACCTGAGGGTGGAGAACCGGGTCCTGCCCGCGGGACCGACCGTCACCGACGTCATCGCCAACGCCGCGTTCTACTACGGCCTCGTGCGCGCGCTCGCCGACGAGTCCCGGCCGGTCTGGACCAGGCTGTCCTTCGAGGCGGCCGAGGAGAACTTCGATGCCGCCTGCCGCCACGGCATCGACGCCGAACTGCTGTGGCCGCGCCCGGGCCGTTCGGGAGGCGTGGCGAAGGTCCCCGCCGTCAAGCTCGTACGCGACGAACTGCTGCCCCTCGCCGCCGCCGGGCTCGACGCATGGAACATCGAGCCCTCCGACCGGGACCGCTACCTGGGCGTGATCGAGGAGCGGTGCCGGCTCCGGGTGAACGGTGCCTCCTGGCAGGTCGACACCTATCACCGCGCCCTGGAGGCCGGACTGGAGAGGGAGGGCGCGCTCGCGGCCACAACCCGGCGCTACGGCGAGCTGATGCAGGTCGGCGAGCCGGTCCACACCTGGCCGGTCGGCTTCCCCGCCCCCTGAGCATCCGGCCGCCCGGTGTCCCGCCACCGCCGTCCCGTCGGGCAAGCTAGGACGCACAACCGACGGCAGGCGTACAGGTAAGGCGGGTCGCGTGACTGCAACCATTCCCCGGGAGGAGGCGTCCCCGCGGATCCTGAGGTCGGAGACCCTGCTCGTGCTGGCTCTCTCGCTCGGGGCCAGCGGCGTCTCCGCCCTGATCAGCTTCGTCGGCTCGCTGACGAAACCCGGGGGCCTCAAGGACCAGGCGGCGACGCTGAACGGGTCGTACGCCCCCGGTCGCCCCTGGCTCGACCTCGCCTGGCAGCTGTTCGGCATCGCGACCGCGCTGGTGCCGGTCGCCCTGGTGGCCCACCTGCTCCTGCGCGAGGGGGCCGGTCTGCGGACCCTCGGGCTGGACCGTACCCGGCCCGGGCAGGATCTCGGCCGGGGCACCCTCGTCGCGGCCGCGATCGGCAGTGCCGGGCTGGCGTTCTACCTGGCGGCCCGCGCCGGGGGGTTCAACCTGACGGTCGTGCCGGAGTCGCTGCCCGAGGTCTGGTGGAAGTTCCCCGTCCTGATCCTCTCCGCCGTGCAGAACTCGCTCGTCGAGGAAGTCATCGTCGTCGGCTACCTCCTGCGCCGGCTCGGTCAACTGGGATGGACGCCGACGGCCGCGCTGGTGGCGAGCTCCGTGCTCCGCGGCTCCTACCACCTCTACCAGGGGATCGGCGGGTTCATCGGCAACGTGGTCATGGGCGTGGTCTTCGTGCTGCTGTACCGGCGCTGGGGCCGGGTCGGGCCGCTGGTCGTCGCGCACGCGCTGCTCGATATCGGGGCGTTCGTCGGATACGCCCTCCTCGCCGGGAAGGTGGGCTGGCTGCCCACCCCCTGACACACGGCCCGGCCCGGCCCAGCTCCGGCGTGCTCAGAGCGAGGTCAGCAGATCGCCGTCGACGACCGTCACCGCGCTGCCGGTCAGCAGGGTGCGCGTCCCCCGCAGCGAGGTGCGGACCAGGCCCGAGCGGGCCGACGCCTGCAGTCCGGTGAGGTCGTCCCGGCCGAACCTGGCCGACCAGAAGGGGGCCAGGGCGGTGTGCGCGCTGCCGGTCACCGGGTCCTCGTCGATACCGACCCGGGGGAAGAAGCCGCGCGACACGAAGTCGTACCCGCCAGCCGGGTCGCCGGCCGCGGCGGTGGCGATGACACCGCGGCGGGAACACGCGGCCAGTGAGGCGAAGTCCGGACGCAGGGCGCGTACGGCGGCCTCGTCGGCCAGCTCCACCAGGAGATCACCGACGTGTTCCCCCGTGTCGTGAACGGAGACGGGAGACGCGCCGAGCGCTTCCACGAGTCCGGGGGGAGCGGGGACCGGTGTCAGGGGCGCCGTGGGGAAGTCCAGCGTGAGGGAGCCGTCATCGCGCGCGACGGTACGAAGGACCCCGGCGCGGCTGGCGAACCGCACGGTGCCGCTCGCGGTGCCCGTGGTGTGCAGGACGTGGGCCGTGGCCAGGGTGGCGTGTCCGCACAGGTCCACCTCGGTGGCCGGGGTGAACCAGCGCAGCGCCCAGTCGGCGTCACCGCCGGGCGGCAGCGGGTGCGCGAAGGCGGTCTCCGAGAGGTTGAGTTCCGAGGCGATCAGCTGCAGGCGGGCCGATTCCGGGAACGGGCCCGCTTCGAGGAGGAGGACCCCAGCGGGATTCCCGGCGAAGGGGCGGTCGGTGAAGGCGTCGACGATGCGGATCTTCATGCCGTCGACGGTAGGCGTGACGCCTCTGGACGGTCCAAGGCCAATCGGGGATGTGCGGCCTGCCCTGTGTGATGACTGTTGCCCCGCGGATCGCCACGACGACCGCTGCTGTGTTCAGGCCCTGTCCAAGGACGCGACAGGCCTTCGCGCCGGACGTGGACCGTGCATTGTCGTCGGAACGTGTACCGCCGACGCGGGGCGATGCTCCAGGACCCTCTGGTACCGAACGTCCGGGGCGGTCAGCTCAGCAGGGCAGCCGTGAACGTCTGGCGGTGGTTCACCAGCCAGTTCTGCATGCGGTCCCAGCGTTCCCAGCCGCCGCGCTCGGCCAACGCCCGGGTGTAGACCTGGTCTCCGCCGGCCACACGGCGGGCGACGAAGGCCCGGCAGGCGTCCGTGGCCTGCTCGATGACGCCGGGCAACTCGGCGCGGCTCCCCGCCGGGAGCCCGTAGCCGTCGACGAGGATCCGCAGCCGTGCGGGCGCATCCAGTCCTTCGGGATGGAGCGCGGCCGCGGACTCGGGATCGAGCATGGGCACCCAGTAGCGCGCGGTCATGGCGAGGTCCCACGCAGCACGGCCCGGGGCCGCCAGATCGAAGTCGATCAGAGCTGCGGCACGACCGTCGCGGAAGACGACGTTCTCCGGGCACACGTCGTTGTGGCACACCATCGTCCCGCCCTCCGGGTCGGCCAGGTCCGCAGGCCACTCGGCTCGGGAGTCGATCTCGACGGCGGCACTGGCCTCGTGCAGGCGCCGCAGCAGGCTTCCCACCGACGTGAGGGCGGAACGTGTCATCGCCCAGTCCGGGAACGGTGGCAGAGCCACGTCGCCGGGGAGGTAGGTCAACCACTCACGGCCGTTCGCGGTGAGGCCGACAGGGGCCGGCGCCGCGTCGAAGCCGTGCTCGCGCAACGCGCGGAGATAGGTGTGAAGGGCGCGGGCGTTGTGCGGTGCCGGTCGCTCCACCACGTCCCCCCGGCGGAAGACCGTCCCCGCGTTCGCCATGCCGCCGACCAGTGCCTCGTCCTCAGCCGTCATGAGGGAGCACGCTATCGCTCGACCGTGCCCGGCCGGACGCGACGTGGATCAGCGCTCGACGGAACGCGCGACGCGGCAACCCATGCCGTCGGCCTGTGATGCCGGATGGCGGCGCCGCGCGGAGGTCCGGCGACCGCAGCGCTCGCCACGCGGCGCCCTCAACCCGGCGGAACGGCGATCATCCCGTCCTCGGCGAGGGGACGGCCGGTGGGCTCCAGCTCGAGTGCGGAGAGAGCTCAGTCGTCGGTGCCGCCGAAGCTCGGGTCCCCGGGTACGGGCCGTGGCCGAGTAGTTCATCGGCAGTTCCGCGTGGAACCGGCCGCAGCACGGGCCGGTGAATCCGGGGGCGCTGGTCGTGGTCGAGACCCTGGCGACCGGATCCCGCACCCCGGTGACTGCGCCCAGGCCCTCCACCGGCACGACAGGTCATCCGAGGGCGCACCTCACCGGCAGTCCCCGTCCGAGCCTGCGGGGAAAACAGGGGGAGGTGTGTGCGTGACCTCGTCGCCCGTGTCGCAGACGATCCATGAAGGAGCAGGTCAGAGGCGGTAACGCGTCTGCGGACCGCGTCACCCGACGCAGTGGGATCGGTGCCGCTTCGGTGGGATCAGCGCCGGGTTCATGAGGCAGGTCGGGGAGGGCCGATGCGTGGATCCTTGTCAGGCGATAGTTTCCGATATATCGTTGACGCATCGCGACAGATCAACGACAGGGTCGCGTGACAAGACACAGGAGAGGAGCGCAGTCATGCGTTCACATGGACACGAACACGGATGCGGCCCCGGGCGCCGAGGCGCCGGCAGGGGAGAGTTCGAGGGAGGCCGCCCCGCCTTCGGCCCGTTCGGGCCGCCCTTCGGCGGTGGACCCTTCGGTGGCGGCGGGCGTGGCCGGGGAGGCGGCCGGGGAAGGGCCAGGCGCGGTGACGTACGTGCGTCGATCCTGACGCTGCTCAAGGACCGCTCGATGCACGGCTACGAGATGATCCAGGAGATCGGCGAGCGCAGCGGAGGGGCCTGGCGGCCCAGTCCCGGCTCGGTGTACCCCACGCTCCAGCTGCTGGAGGACGAGGGTCTGATCGTCAGCGCGAGCGAGGGTGGCAAGAAGCTGTTCACCCTGACGGAAGCGGGTCGTACGGAGGCCGAGTCCGGCCCCGAGGCGCCGTGGGAGGAAGCCGGTCGCGGTGTCGACTGGGAGGGCGTGAACGAGATCCGGCAGGCGGGCTTCGGTCTGATGGAGGCGTTCGGCCAGGTCTGGAAGACGGGCTCCGCCGACCAGCGGCAGAAGGCCCTGACGGTGATCGGTGACGCACGCAAGAAGCTGTACCTCATCCTCGCCGACGAGGACTGAGCCGTGAGGCTTCGCCTGGCGTCCGGGAGGGGCCCCGTCCGCGGGGCCCTTTTTGTGCCGGGCGGCGGAAAATGCTCTCCGTGATGGCGTGATCTCATCCAGAAGGATGAGGAACCCCGGACGGCCCCCGCCTTTCGCGGGATGCCGGATGGACCGTACCGGGGATGTTTTCGCTCCACGTGGGTGGTGAGGTGGAGTGGTGCAGTTCCGGACACGAGACACCCCCGAGCAGATCCCGCCCAATCTTCCGCGCCCCGAGGTGGCGCTGAGCCCCGCCATGGCCGCGGTGGTGAGCGGCGCGCGCAGGCGTGCCCTGCGCGACGGCGACCGACACGTCGACACGGCCCATCTCCTGCACTCGCTCGTCGAGTCGGACATCGCTGTGCGGGACGCGTTCGACGGAGCACCGCAGTTGGCCAGGGTGCTCGGATACCTCGTGCAGCGCAGCATCGGCTACGGCCTGCGGTGGCAGGGGGTGCGGGAGGATTCGGGCGCGGTTCCGGTCGTGCGGGCTTCCGGCGGGGAGGGGTTGTCGGCTCCGGCGGCCGATGCGCTGGAGCGGGCTGGGCGGGATGCCGCCCGCCGGGGACGACCCCACGCCGACGGCCTCGATCTGCTGACCGCGTTGCTCGCGGATCCCCACTGCCGGGCGGTCGAAGTGCTGGAACGGGCCGGGGTCGAAGCCGGGCGGCTGGCCGCACGCGCCGAGAGCGGACGGGCGGCCGGCGAGATGTCATCGTGATCATGGACACGCAGAGGTCAGGTGCATCGGGGGTGACGCTGCTGACCGCTCCTGCCATGATGTGCCGATGCACGCGTCTCAGGGGAGAAGCGCCGGACTGGGCCTGGCCCTGGCCTCGGCGCTCGCATTCGGTGGTTCGGGGGTCGCGGCGAAGCCGCTGATCGAGGCGGGAGTCGACCCGCTGCACGTGGTCTGGCTCAGGGTGGCGGGCGCCGCTCTCGTCATGCTGCCCGTCGCCTGGCGGCACCGGCATCTGGTGCGCGAGCGGCCCGCCCTGCTGGCGGGCTTCGGGCTGTTCGCCGTCGCCGGTGTCCAGGCCTGCTACTTCGCGGCGATCTCGCGCATCCCCGTCGGGGTGGCGCTGCTCGTCGAATACCTGGCTCCCGCCCTCGTCCTCGGCTGGGTGCGGTTCGTCCAGCGCCGTGCCGTCACCAGGGCCGCCGCCGTCGGCGTGGTTCTCGCGGTCGGCGGACTCGCCTGCGTCGTGGAGGTGTGGTCGGGACTCCGGTTCGACGCGGTGGGCCTGCTGCTCGCCCTCGGGGCGGCCTGCTGCCAGGTGGGCTACTTCGTCCTGTCGGACCAGGGCGCCGGGCACGGGGACACCCCGGATGCCGAACCTCCGCACCCCTTCGGGGTGATCGCCTACGGACTGCTGGTGGGGGCCGTCGTGCTGACCGCCGTCGCCAGGCCGTGGGGCATGGACTGGTCGGTACTCGGCGGCGACGCGGTCATGGGCGGACGCGGCGTCCCCGCATGGATCCTGCTCGGCTGGATCGTCCTGCTCGCGACGGTGCTCGCCTACGTCACCGGCGTGGTGTCGGTGCGGCTGCTCTCGCCCCAGGTGGCGGGGGTCGTCGCATGCCTGGAGGCGGTCATCGCGACCGTGCTCGCCTGGGTGCTGCTGGGCGAGCACCTCTCCCCGCCGCAGTTGGCGGGGGGTGCCGTGGTCCTGATCGGAGCCTTCATCGCCCAGTCGTCCGCGCCGAAACCGCCTACGGGGCCCGTCGCGTCGGGCGCGGGCCTGCCGGGTGCGGAGGCGGTGGAGAGCCGGCAGTCGGCCGGCCCCGAGGGTGAGTTCTCAGGGCGGCCCGGCCCGTCCTAGCCCGGTGACGCCGTGTCCGGTCGCACCCCCGGCCGGGCCCGTCCGATGACGCCCTTTCCGGTCGCGCCCCGCCCCGCCCCTCGCCCGGTGCCATGCTGCGTACCTGAGCCCGTTCGCCGTCGACGGCGGTTCAGAGCCCGCCGAGGTAGTCCGGTACCCCGATCGCGGGGTCCAGGTCCTCGGACGGCACCGGTGTCCCGTAGGTCCTCGTCACCGGGACGACGCCCGCCCAGTGGGGGAGGGAGAGGTCCTCCGGATCGTCGCTCGGGCCACCCGTGCGGATCTTCGCGGAGACCTCGTCGAGGTCGAGGCGGATCACCGCGGTCGCCGCGAGTTCCTTCGTGTCCGCGGGCCGCGAGTCCTTGGACCTGCCGGGCACGGCCTGGTCGACGATCGCGTCGAGCGCGAGGCGCCGCTCCTGGGGGTCCGTCACCGTGCGCGCGATCCCGTGGACCACCACGGAGCGGTAGTTCATCGAGTGGTGGAAGGCGGAGCGTGCCAGCACCAGACCGTCGACGTGTGTGACCGTCAGGCAGACGGCGAGCCCCGGGTCGGCGGTGCCGGCCGCGCGCAGCGGGCGTGACCCCGTCGAGCCGTGGACGTACAGCCGCTCGCCGATCCGGCCGAACAGCGTCGGCAGCACGACCGGCGCGCCCTCGCGGACGAAGCCCAGATGGCACAGGTACGCCGCGTCGAGTATCGCGTGGACGGTCTCCTTGTCGTACGAGGCGCGCTCCCTGGAGCGGCTCGGCACCGTGCGCTCCGTGGGCTCGTAGGCAGGCGCTCCGGGTGCGGCGGGTGTGGCGCTGTCCGGCATGTGCTCTCCATTGCACTAGTGCATAATAGTCTTTGTGCTAGGAGAATATCGGATCAGTGGGCGGGGCGCGTCGGACATTTCCGCGAGCGTGGAGCGCGGGGTGGCCTCGGGCGAGCTCGCGCCCGGTCATATGCTGCCGCCGATGCGGGCGTTGGCGCTCCAGCTGGGTGTCAACCCGAACACGGTGGCCGCCGCCTACCGCACGCTGCGGGAGCGCGGGGTCATCGAGACGGCGGGCAGGCGGGGGAGCAGGGTGCGACCGCGACCGGCCAGCACCACGCGCGGCTCCCTCCGGGTGGAAGCCCCTCCCGGCGTGCGTGAACTGGGCGACGGCAACCCGGACCCCGCGCTGCTGCCGGACATCGGTCCCGCGCTCGCCGCGGCCTCGCGGGCGTACGCCGACCGGCCCGGCCTGTACGGAGACGCGCCCGTACTCCCCGAATTCGAGCGTCTGATCCGGGCCGGTCTGGACGCCGACGGAGTCCCGGCCGGGCCGGTCGCGCTCGCGTCCGGGTCGCTCGACGCGATCGAACGGGTGCTGACGGCGCACCTCAGACCCGGTGACCCGGTGGCCGTCGAGGATCCGGGCTGGGGCGCCCTCCTCGATCTGATCCCGGCGCTCGGCATGCGTCCCGTCCCGGTCGCGCTGGACGACGAAGGGCCCCTGCCCGACGAAGTCGAGCGCGCCCTGCGCTCGGGGGCGAGGGCCCTGGTCGTCACCGACAGGGCGCAGAACCCGACCGGCGCCGCGGTGAGTTCCGCGCGGGCGGCCGCGCTGCGGACCGTCCTCGCGGGGCATCCCGGGGTGCTCCTGATCGAGGACGATCACGGCCACGCGATCGTCGACCTGGCAGTGCACCCGCTCGCGGGTGTCACGGAGCACTGGGCGTTCCTCCGGTCCGCCTCCAAGGCGTACGGCCCCGATCTGCGGCTTGCTGTGCTCACCGGGGACACGCTGACCGTCGATCGGGTGACGGGACGTCAGAATCTTGGCCCCGGCTGGGTGAGCGGTCTGCTCCAGCGGACCGTGCACCACCTGTGGGCCTCCGGCGCCGTGGACCCGGTCGAGGTCGCCCGGTCCTACGGGCAGCGGCGGGACGCGTTGATCCGGACGCTCGCCGAGCGGGCGGTGCCGGCGTTCGGCCGTGCCGGGATGAACGTGTGGGTGCCCGTGAGCGACGAGACCGGCGCGGTGGCCAGGATGCTGCACGCGGGCTGGGCGGTCGCCCCGGGTGCGCGCTTCCGGATGGCGTCGCCGCAGGGGGTGCGGCTGACCGTGTCGACGTTGACCGCCGCCGACATCGAACCGCTGGCTGACGCGGTCGCGGAGGCGGCGCGCCCGGTCCGCCCGGTCAGCTACGGCTGAGTCCGCCCGACGTCCGCGCCGGCTCCGGCGTCCGTGCCCGCGCCCGTGATCCGGCGGGACGCGGCTGTCGAACCCCGGGCCCGGCTCTGGGTGAGGGCGGCTCCGGCCAGGACCACCAGTGCGCCGGCCGGGGTGTTCCAGCTCAGTTCCTCGCCGAGCACGGCCACACCGGCGGCCGTGGCGATCACCGGGATGAAGTAGGTCACCATCTGCGCCGTCGTCGGGCCGACCTCCTGGACGAGCCCGTACTGGAGCAGAACGGCGAGGCCCGTCCCGAGGGCGCCGAGCGCGATCACCGCGAGCGTCGGCAGCAGCGGAAAGCGAGCCGGCACCGAGGTGAACAGTGGTGTGATCAAAGCCAGTTGCACGGTGGCGACGAACAACTGGCTCCCCGTGAGGGACAGGGTCGACGCACCCGTGCCCGCCAGGGTCCGGCGGACGTGGATCCAGCCGACGGGGTAGCTCAGCGAGGCGAGCAGGGCCATCGCCGTACCCCTGAGATCCAGCCCGGCGAACCCCTGCCACGCGCCCAGCACGGTGAGTACGCCGATGAAGCCGAGGCCGAGCCCGGCGACGCGGCGGCGGGTCGGCCGGTCCTCGGACAGCGCGACGACCGAAAGGGCCATGCCCCACAGCGGCGATGTCGCGTTGCAGATCCCGGCGAGCGTGGACGGGATGGTCAGCTCGGCGTACGCGAAGAGCGAGAACGGCAGGGCGTTGAGGAAGAACGCCGCCACGAACAGATGGACCCAGGTCCGGCCGGAACGCGGCAGCCGCTCGCGGCGCACGGCCATGGCGGCGACGAGTACCAGGGTGCCGAACAACAGGCGGCCCCAGGTCACCTGGAAGGGGGCGTACCCCTCGGTGCCGACCTTGATCAGCAGAAAGCTGAATCCCCAGATCAAGGACAGTGCGGCGAAGCGGACACGCCAGTCCAGGCTCCGCCGTGCAGGCCGGGGGAGCCGGGACGGGGCCACGGGCGACGGGACGGCGGCCGGCCGGGTTCCCGGTGCGGAGGGAGCGCTCATGGAGTAACCATGACGGGGGTGATTGCGTAGAACAAGTGAGACTTCGTTGGGTCCTACGCGTAGCATCACTTACATGTTGAACCTGGAGCGGCTGCGCACCCTGGACGCCCTCGCGCGACACGGCTCGGTGAGCGGCGCCGCCGACGGTCTTCACGTCACCACATCGGCGGTCTCCCAGCAGATGGCCAAGCTCGAACGCGAGGTCGGCCAGCAGCTCCTGGCCAGGAACGGCCGCGGGATCCGGCTCACGGACGCCGGCCGCCTGCTCGCGGGCCATGCCGCGAAGATCCTCTCCCAGGTCGAGATCGCACAGTCCGACATCGAGGCGCAGCGCGGCCAAGTGGTGGGCGAGGTGCGGCTCGCGGCCTTCCCGACGGCTGCTCGCGGGCTGTTTCCGGCAGCGCTGACGGCCCTGCGGGCGCGGCACCCCGAACTGGCCGTGCGTACGGCGGAGATGGAGCCGGAAAGCGGGATCCGCGCCGTACTCCGGGGTGATGCGGACCTCGCCGTGGTCCTCGACTGGAGCAACAAGCGGCTACCGGTCCCCGGCGGTCTCGCCAGAGCCGGACTCCTCGACGACGCACCGGACATCGCCATGCCGTCCGGCCATCCGCTGGCCGACCGGACGGCGGTCGGCCTCGAGGACTTCGCCGACGACGAGTGGGTCTCCTGGCCCGAAGGCGAGTTCTGCTACGAGTGGCTCGTGTTCACGCTGCGGTCCAAGGGCATCGAGCCGCGTATCTCGCATCTGGCCGGTGAACACCACACGCAACTCGCCCTGATCGCGGCGGGGTTCGGTGTCTGCGTGGCACCGCGGCTGGGGCGTGGCCCCGTCCCCGAGGGGGTCCGGCTGGTGCCGGTGCGGCAGACCATGCGCAGGCACGTCCACGCCGTGTGGCGCACGGACGCGGACCGCAGGCCGTCGATCAGGGCCGCCGTCGACGCACTGCGCGAGGCGGGGCGGTCGCTGCACGAGCCGGCCGGCTGAGCGCGTGTTTCCCGCACCCGGCGCCGCGATCGGTGGGCGGCGGTCCGCGGGACGGTCCTCAAGCGCCGGTCAGCTTCCGGAAGTCCCACGAGGTGACGGCGTCCGGGGTGAGCCGGATCCAGGCATGCCGGGAATCGTGCGGCAGGGTGTCCAGGTCGAAGTACTTCGCCGCGAACATCCGCTCCGGCGGGCCGAGTTCGTCATGGTCCTCGCCCGTGCGGGGCACTTCCCCCACGAACTCCGCCCGGCCGGACAGCTCCACGCCCCGCAGTTCGCCGTACTCCACTCCGTCGTCGACCACGACGGCGATGCCCGGGTTCCGCAGCAGCTGTGCCCAGCGCAGGCTGCGCGTCAGGGAGTAGAGCCACAGCGAGGTGCCGTCCCACACGAACCACAGCGGGCCGACGTGCGGCCGCCCCTCCGCGGAGACCGTGGCCACCCGGCAGGTGCGCCGGCCGGCCAGGAAGGCGTCCCGTTCGGCGTCGGTCATCATGATCCGGCGCCCGCGGCGCTGAGTGGCGGACATGGGCGGGGCCTCCTGCGTTCGCCGGGTTCGTCCGGATGCCCGACAGCATGGGGCTTCCGCCCGCCCGGGGGCAATGCCCCGGCGGGCGCCGGTGCGTGCCTCCGCCGTACGTCGCCTCCGCGCGTTCCGGACGAGCCGGAGGGACGGACACCGGCGAAGGTTTCGCGGGCGCCGGAAGCGGGTTCGGGCGCCGGAGGCGGGGCGGCGTGGGGTCTCCGCCGGAGCCGGAGCGGCTCGCCTCGTCACGCGTGGAGCGTGCGCCCACCGGCGCCCCGCCGGAGCCCCCGCGAACCCGCGCCCCTAGGGCCTGCCTCCCTGATGCGGTGGCAACCGATATGGCGCGGAGACTTTTGTTTACATTGACCGTTTCGGGAACTAAAGTTGTCGCATGACGGTCTCTGAGATCACCCCAGAAGAGCAGGCAGAGCTCGACAAGGTCCTGTACGACGCCTTGACCCCCCTGGCCTCGGCCATCCGCTCCCGGGAGACCGGGTTGTCCGCCGACCGGATGTGGGATGCGAGCCCCGTCGAAGCGGCGCTGTCCGTCCTGGCCGCGTGGAAGGTGATGGATGGCGAGGTCAAGCGGCTCACGGAGAGGGCGGCAGTGACCGCCGGCTCCTACGGCGCGAGTTATGAGCAGTTGGGAGCTGTCTGGGGTATCACTCGCCAGGGCGCCCGCAAGAAATGGCCCGGTGCCGTCAGCCGCCCGGCACCCGCGACAGCGGGCGCGCTTGCGCTGTTCGGAGGGACTGCCGAGCTGGTGCAGTCGCCTTCAGGTGGTTGGGGCTGGACTGGGCGAGGCGCTGATGGAGCATCCGGCACGGTCGCCGAGCGGGCGCCGTACGCGACCGCAGAAGAGGCGGCAGCCCACGCGGGCGCTTTCCTCAAGGAACACGCCCTCGACTCCGACGGCCAGTCCTAGAGCTTCTCCAGTGGGTCATCTGCCGGCCCGGATGAGGATGGCCGCGAGGTGGAGTGCGGCCTGGTGGGCAATCGCGAGCTTGTCCGTTCGCATGGCCGTCCGGCAGATCCCGCCAGTGCGAGCAGGTGCGGTACTTCCGCGATGGCCTCCAGGGTTCGACGGTGATCGGCCCGTCGCCGACCGCGGACCGGATCGGCCGGCATCAGCGGCTCGATCCGGTCTCACATCGCATCAGTGGTCACTCATCAGACGGGCACATCCGATCAACTGACCAACCGATCGAAGAGGCACGCTCTAAGCCAGTGTGATCGCGCCGTCCGCCACCTTGATCGGCGTCTCGGGCAGCGGCTGTGTGGCGGGTCCGGCCGTGGCCTCTCCGGTCGCCGCGTCGAAGGTACTGCCATGGCAGGGGCAGCTGATCGCTCCGTCGGCGACGCCCTTGACCGCGCAACCCTGGTGCGTGCACTTGGAGGAGAAGGCCTTGAACGTGCCCGCGGCCGGCTGGGTCACCACCACGCCCTTGTCGGCGAAGACGACCCCTCCGCCCTCCGGTATGTCGCTGGTCCTGGCGAGAACCTCACCGCCGCCCTTCCCGGCCGGCTGCACCGTGTCCGCGCCCTCGCCGTCCTTCGAGCCGCCGCACGCGGTGAGAGCGGCGGCCACCCCCGCCGCGCCGACCGCCGCCACGACGGTACGACGCCCGAGGTGGACCTGACGCTCCTGCGATGCGCTCATGCCGGCATTCCCTTCATCGGTGTACGAGAATTCCCAGGGTGATACGGCCCCGCGGGGCCATGTGTTCAGGGCCGTGCCGACTCCTTCCGCCGGGATCGGCCGGTGCCACGGACCGGGCGGGATCGTGCCGACGGCCCCGCAGTCCTGCCATCGCGCGCGGCGACGGCCCGGCAGCCCGACGCGGTGCGCGAACTTCCGGTGCGCGGGCCGGCTCAGCCGTGCACACGCACCGGAAGTTCGCGCACACTGTTCCCCACGAACGAGGCGTGCCGGGGGAGTTCGGGATCAGGGACGGCGAGCGTGAGTGCGGGGAAGCGGGCGAACAGCTCCCGAAGCGCCACCGCGCCTTCCATGCGTGCCAGTGGCGCCCCCAGACAGAAGTGCGCGCCGTGGCCGAGCGAGAGGTGGCGGGCCCTGCTCTCGCGTGTGACGTCGAACCGTCCGGCATCCTCGCCGTGCGCCTTCGTGTCGCGACCCGCCGCCGAGTAGCCGGCGAGCACCGGGGTCCCCTTCGGGATCACGGTGCCGTCGAGTGTCAGGTCGCGGGTCGGATAGCGGAACGGGAAGTAGCTGACCGGGCTGTCCCACCGCAGCGTCTCCTCGACGACGTCCGCCCAGCTCGCGGTCCCTTCCCGGACCAGCGCGAGCTGGTCACGGTGGGTGCACAGGGCCCGCACGGCGTTGGTGATCAGGTTGAGCGTCGTCTCGTGTCCGGCGATGACGGTCAGCATGAGGGTGCCGATCAGTTCGTGCGGGCCGAGCCGGTCACCGTCCGCCTCGCGGGCCGCGATCAGCGCGCTGATCAGGTCGTCCCTCGGGTCCTCGGCCCGGGCCGCGACGACCGTGGCGAGCACGTCCACCATCTCCCGGTTGGCGGCCGTCACCTCGGCGGGGCCGATGTCGGTGGCGACGATCCGGTTGGAGAGGGTGTGCAGCCTGTCGTGGTGCTCCTCGTCGACGCCCAGCAGTTCACAGATGACGCCCATCGGGAGGGGCAGCGCGAAGTGCGCGCGCAGGTCGGCGACGCCGTCGTTCGCCGCGGACTCCTGTTCGAGGCCGTCCAGCAGGGAGCCGGTCAGTTCCTCGACGCGCGGGCGCAGCCGCTCCACCCGGCGCGTGGTGAACGCCTTGCTCATGAGGGACCGCAGCCGCCGGTGGTCCGCCCCGTCCGCGGTCGTCATCCCCTGCACGGTCGCGAAGGTCTTCAGCGGCCAGCCGTCGGGGATCTCTCCCTCCCGCAGCGCCGCGAAGTGCCGCGCGTCCTTCGCGACGTCGGGATGTGCCAAGAATTCCCTGAGGGCGTCATGACCCAGCACCGCCATGCCCCTCACCTCGCCCGGCAGCACCACCGACGAGACGGCGCCGCCGGCCAGCAGTCGCGCGTTGGCGGCGTGGGGGCACCCGCCGGACGGGTCCAGGCGGTGCGGCGTGTCGGGCGCGGGCTTCTCCGGCGACGTGTTCAACAGGGCTCCTGACGGAACGGCGCGTGCGTGACCGGGTACCTGTGCCACCTCGGTCGTGCGACGGCGTCGAGGCGTGGACCCAGGCATGTGCGGTCGCCGCGACGGGCGAACTCGGTTGCTGCGCAAGGGACATGGCCAGCCTAGGCCAACCCGTGCCGATCCGGCCGGTGATCGGGCGCGCCGGTGGAGGGTGCTCGGGGCCTCGGCCCGGCACCCGTCGCGGAGCACTCCTCGCGCTGTGGTGTCGCGCCTCTCCCGGCCCTGGGAACCCGGTGCGGGCTTTGGCCGGGACGCGGTGTCACGTCCCGGGTGGGTGGCGGCCCGTTCATGCCAGGACGCCGTTGAGTATGGGGCGCACACCCGGCGCATGGGTGCTCGGCGTGGTTTTCGGGTCAGCACAGGGGGCTCACGGGTATCGCGTCCGAGGATTTCCTGAATGGCCTGGTTCACATTCGGACATACCCAGACAGGAAGGGCGTTGTATGGCTCGATAGTTTCTGTTCGGCACCCGGGGCATATGCCGAGAACGGGTTCCGCGAACCTCCGCTCGCCCGCGTAATCGAAAGTGAATCCGGGAGTTCACTTCTCGGCCGCTTCCGGGCATCTAATGTGATTGGCATGGACGGGCGGGGTGCGGGTAGTCGTGGCTCCGCGGCTGGTTCGCCGCTGCTATTCGGTGGCGCTGTGCAGAGCCGCTCCGGGTGGCTGGAAATTTGCTGTGGGGGCCTGTTCTCGATGCTGCGCAATGCGGAATGCGATCCGCCTGCGCGTTCGGAGACAGTCGATTAATGTGCTGCGGAAGCAGCGAGAACAAGTGGGGGAATCATGGCCAATCCTTTCGACGACGAGTCGGAACGCTTCGTGGCGCTGGTGAACGACGAGGGGCAGTACTCCCTGTGGCCCGCGCGTCTCGACGTCCCGGGCGGGTGGCGCGTCGAGGGCTCGGAGGGGTCGCGCCAGGAGTGCCTGGACGTGATCGAGGCCGCCTGGACCGACATGCGCCCCGCCGGCCTGGTGCGTGCGATGGAAGCCGACGCCGGATAGGCCGGGCCCGGTCCTCGCGGCCTCCCGTGCCGCAGCCGGTCGGTGCCGGCCGACGGCGGCGCGCCGGGCCAGGCCCGAGGTGTGCGGGCCGGCGGTCGACGGGGTCTGCCGGAGCCTGCGCCCCTCGTGGGTCCTTTCCTGGCGGAACTGTCCGCGGCTGATCATTTTCGATCGTCTGCGATCAATTCTTCATCGAGGTTCGACTGCACGTGCTCGCGTGCACGTCATGTGGCATTCATAAAACACTGGTGCGCTGTCTCGTGCCCCGTTTCGAGGGTGCGAGGCGGGGCGTTCTCCTGTCGGTCTGCCGCGTCCGACGAGAGGTCCCTCCGGTGTCCGCGTCGTGGGCGTGGCGACGCTCCGCATCCCATTCCCGGTCCGCTCCGGAAGTGACGTGCGGGAATCGCGTGGCCGGTTCCGTGCGCCCTGATCCGCCGTCCCCGAAAACTCTCCCCAAAGGTGTCGTCCGGCATGCGCAGAAACGGCTCGCTCCCCTCAGATGGTGGCCCGGAAGAACTCATCGAACTGACCGCTGCCCAGCAAGGTGTGTGGTACGGGCAACTGGTCGACCAGGAAAGTCCGAAATTCAACATCGGTGAATGCTTCGAGATCGACGGAGGACTCGACGAGTCGCTGTTCGCCGCCGCCCTCGGCCGGGCCGCCGCCTTCTGCGACAGCCTCAACACCGAGTTCGTCACCCGGGGTGAAACGGTCCGCCAGCGTGTCGTCCACCGGTCACCGGACGAGTCCGCCGGCCGGCTCCGTACCGTCGACCTCTCGGGCGCCGACGACCCCGCCGCGGAGGCCGAGCGTTACATGGCCGACGACATGGCCGCGGTCGACAGGCTCGACGCGCCCCAGCACCACTTCGCCCTCCTGCGGCTGGGTCCCACGCGGCACTACTGGTACATCCGCTACCACCACATAGCCGTCGACGGCCTCGGCGGCGCCGTCTTCGCGCGCACGGTGGCAGATCTCTACACCCGAGCGGCGCGGGGCGAGGACCTCGACACGATCGAGCCGCCCGCAGGGGCCCTGCGCGACCTGTCGGCCGACGAGGAGAGCTACCGCTCCTCCGACCGCTACGAGGCGGACCGCGCCTACTGGACCGGCAGGTTCACCGACGCCGCGGCCGACACCGGGACGGACGGGTCCGGAGCCGACGACACCACGGGACCGCTGGGCGGCACGTCGCTCATCCGCCGGCGCACCGACGTCCCTGCCCAAGCCGGGCCCTCGGGTACCGATGTCCGGCTGCACACCGGCGAGACCCTGCCCGTCGCCGTGCTCGACGACCTGCGCCGGCTCGCCGCCGGGCACCGCACCACCTGGACCGCCGTGCTCGTGAGCGCCGTCGCGGCCTACGTGGGCCGGGTGACGGGCGGCCAGGACGTCGCCGTCGGTCTCGCGTCCAACGGCCGTCACGGAGGCATGCGGCACATCGTCGGCATGACCGCCAACATCCTGCCGCTCCGCCTGTCCGTCACGGCCGACATGACGGTCGGCGCTCTCGTGCGCGCCGTCACCGCGGAGATGCGCGAGGCCCTGAGGCACCGCCGGTTCTCCCGGGAACAACTCGCCCGGGAGCTGCGGATGACGGACGGGGCGGCGCGGCTGACCGGCGTCGTCGTCAACATCATGGGATACGACTACGGCCTCGACTTCGCCGGCAGCTCCGCCGCGTCCCGCGTCCTGTCGATCGGTCCGGTCGACGACGTGTCCCTGTTCGTCTCGGAACGGTCCGAGGGAACAGGCCCGTTGATCGGGTTCGACACCAACCCGGAGATCTACCACCCCGATGACGTGCGGCAGCACCAGCACGCCATCGTCTCCTTCCTGTCGGCCCTGGCCGCCGCGGACCCCGGGACACCCCTCCGGGACCTGCCGTTCGTCGACGACGACTCGGCGGCCCTGCTGCTCGCGCAGGGGTGCGGCACCGGGCTGCCGGCCGACGCCGCCACCATGAGCCTGCCGGAGGCCTTCGGCGCACAGGTGCGCCGCACCCCGGACGCGCCCGCGGTCATCGACGGCGAAGTCACCCTGACCTACCGGCAGCTGGAGCGGACGGCGAACGGGATGTCCGCCGCCCTGGCCGGCCGGGGCGTCCGGGCGGAGGACGGCGTCGGGGTCCTCGTCGGCCGCTCGGCCGCCGTGGTGACGGCCACGCTCGGGGCGGTCGGCGCCGGCGCGGCGTACGTGCCGATGGACCCAGGCTGGCCGGTGGAACGCCTGCATCGCGTCGCCGAAGTCGCGCGTCTGCGCGCCGTGGTGGTCGACGAGACCGCGGCCGCACTGTCCTGGGTGAAGGAGGTGTCGGCCACCCTGCCGGTGATCGTCGTCGACCGTCTCGGAGAGATCGTGCGCGGCGCCCCGCCGCGGCCGGGACGGCGACCGGCCCGCGTCCGCGGTGAGCGGCTCGCCTACGTGATGTTCACCTCCGGCTCGACGGGTCTGCCCAAGGGAGTCGGCGTCACCCACGCCGACGTCGCCGCGCTGGCCGCGGACACCGCCTGGCAGGGCGGGCCGTGCGACGCGGTGCTGATGCACTCGGCGTACGTCTTCGACGCGTCCACCTTCGAGATCTGGACGCCGCTCCTGAACGGCGGCAGGGTGGTCGTCGCTCCGGAGGGGGTCCTGGAAGCGCGTTCCCTCGCGGACGCGGTCGACCGGCACGGCGTGACCGCGGTGTTCCTCACGACGGCACTGTTCAACGTGGTGGCGGAGGCCGACCCGTCGGCCTTCTCCGGCCTGCGCCTGGTCGCCGCCGGCGGAGAGGCGGCAGCGCCGGGACTGATGCAGCGGGTCGCGGCCGCCGCGCCCGCCACGCGTGTCCTGCACGTGTACGGCCCCACCGAGACCACGACCTTCGCCGCGCGGCACCTGGTCGGCGCGGAGACCGAGGGCGTGCCACCCGTCGGCCGTCCTCTCGACGGGACGCGCCTGTACGTGCTCGACGCCGCGCTCGGCCTGGTGCCGCCCGGCGTGGTCGGGGAGCTGTACGTGAGCGGGCACGGTGTCGCCCGCGGCTACCAGGGCCGGCCCGGGCTGACGGCCACCCGGTTCGTCGCCGACCCGTACGGTGCGGGCGGCGGACGCATGTACCGCACGGGTGACCTCGTGCGCTGGACCCCCCATGGTGACGTCGAGTACGTCGGCCGGGCGGACGGGCAGGTCAAGCTGCGCGGATTCCGCATCGAACCCGCCGAGGTCGAGAACGCGCTGCTCGCCGACCCGGGCGTCCGGGACGCCCGCGTCCTGGTGCGCGAGGACGTGCCCGGCGACCGGCGGCTCGTCGCCTACGTCGTGCCCGTGCCGGGCGTCCGGCACGACGACGACGCCCTGGCCCGCCGCCTCGGCCGCGTCCTGCCGGCCTACATGGTGCCGTCCGTCTTCGTCCCCCTCGACGCCCTGCCGCTGAACCCCAACGGCAAGGTCGACCGCCGTGCCCTGCCGGTGCCCCGGGCCGCCGCCACCACGGACCGCGCCCCGCGCACCGCCTACGAGGAGGTCCTGGCCGGCCTGTTCGCGGATGTCCTGGGCATGGCCGCCGTCGGCACCGACGACAGCTTCTTCGCCCTGGGCGGCCACTCCCTTCTCGCCACCCGGCTCCTGGGCCGGGTGAGGACGGCCCTGGGGACGGAACTCGACCTGCGTACCCTCTTCGAGCACCCCACGGTCACCGGGCTCGCCGCCGTCCTCGACACCGCGGGCGCCTCCCGCCCTCCTCTCACGCCGCAGCAGCGGCCCGAGACGGTTCCGCTGTCCTACGCGCAGCAGCGCCTGTGGTTCCTCGACCGCATGGAGGGCGCCGCGGCCACCTACAACATCCCCTTCGTCCTCCAGCTCGACGGCCCGCTGGACACGGAAGCCCTGCGCGGCGCCCTGGCCGACGTGGTCACCCGGCACGAGAGCCTGCGCACCGTCTTCGCCGAGCACGACGGCGTCCCCCGTCAGGAGATCCTCGCCCCGGACGCCGCCCCGGCGCTCCTTCCGCTTGCCGTCGAGCCGGCCCCGGCGGGGGAGGACGCCGACCTGTGGGCCGAGGAGACGGTGCGCCGCCTCGCCGCCACGCCCTTCGACCTCACGGGCGACACCGCCGTCCGGGCCCGTCTGCTGCGTCTCGGTACCGACCGGCACGTCCTGGCCGTCGTCCTGCACCACGTCGTCGCCGACGGCTGGTCCCTCGCACCGCTCAGCCGCGACCTCGGCGCGGCCTACCGGGCCAGAACCTCCGACACGCGTACGCCCGGCCGGCCCGCCCCGCGGGTGCAGTACGCCGACTACGCCCTCTGGCAGAGGCGCCTGCTCGGCGACGACAGCGACCCGGAGAGCCTGGCCGCACGCCAGCTCGGCTTCTGGCGGGAAGCACTGGACGGCGCCCCCGGCGTGCTCGGCCTGCCCCTCGACCGTCCCCGCCCCGCCGTCCCCAGCCACCGGGGTGACACCGTCCCCTTCGAACTGCCCGCACCCGCGCACGCCGCGCTCGTCCGACTCGCCCGCGCGGCGGGATGCACGCCGTTCATGGTGCTGCAGGCCGCCCTGGCCGTGACCTTGCGAGCCCATGGCGCAGGGACGGACATCCCCCTGGGCACCGCGCTGGCGGGCCGCACCGACGAATCACTCGACGATCTGATCGGCTTCTTCGTCAACACGGTCGTTCTGCGCACCGACCTGACCGGTGAACCGACGTTCCGTGAACTGCTCGACCGGGTCAAGGCGTTCGACATCGCCGCGTTCAGCCACAGCGACCTCCCCTTCGAACGGCTCGTGGAGGAGCTCAACCCGGACCGGTCCGGCGACCGTCACCCGCTCTTCCAGACCATGCTCGTCCTCCAGAGCCAGGAGCGGACGGACCTCGACCTGCCCGGACTCACCGTCCACGACCGCTCCCGGCACACCGGGATCAGCAAGTTCGACCTGACGTTCTCCCTCACCGAGCGCGGGGAACCCACGGACCCCGCCCCGGCACCCGGCGAGCACGCGCCGGCCCTCGCAGCCGGCATCGGCGGGTACCTCGAATACGCCACCGACCTCTTCGACGCCGCCACGGCCCGCGCCCTGTGCGCCCGCTTCGCGCACGTCCTCACCCAGGCCGTGACCGACCCCGACCGCGCCGTCGGCGATCTCGACCCGCTCGCCCCGGGGGAGCGGGTCGAGCTCCTCGGCCGTGGCCGTGGCGCCGCACGGCCGCCGCGCGTCCGCACCGCTCCCGAAGCGGTCCGGGAGTGGGCCCTGCGCACGCCGGACGCGGTCGCCGCGTGCGACGCGCACACGCGCCTCACCTACGCCGAACTCGACGCACGCGCCGATGACCTGGCCCGCGCCCTGCGCGAGCGGGGCGTGCGGCGTGGGGACGTGGTGGCCCTCGCCGCCCCGCCGTCCGCGGACACGCTCGTCGCGATGCTGGCCGTGCTCCGGAGCGGCGCCGCCTACGTGCCCGTCGACCCCGAGTACCCGCAGGCCCGCATCCGGTACATGCTCGACGACGCACGGCCCGTCCTGCTGCTCACCACCGCGCACCTCCGGGCGGAACTGCCCGCCTGCGAGGTGCCGATGCTCGTTCTCGACGATGCGGCCCACCGTCCGGCCGGTCCCGCGGAACCCGGCCACCACAGCCCTCACCCGGCGGACCCCGCGTACGTCATCTACACCTCCGGCTCCACCGGCCGCCCCAAGGGTGTCGTCGTGCCGCACGCCGCCCTCGCCGGCCACATGGCCTGGATGGCGCGGTACCTGTCCGTCACCCCGGACGACCGGATCCTCGCCCGCACATCCAGCAGCTTCGACGCCTCCGTGTGGGAGGTGTGGCTCCCTCTGATGTACGGCGCGCAGGCCTGTGTCATGCCGCAGGGGGCCAACCGGGACCCCCATGCCCTGGTCGGCTGGATGAGCCGGTTCGGTGTGACCATCGCCCAGTTCGTGCCCTCGCACCTGAACCTCGTCCTCGCCGAGGCTGCCCACGCCGCACCCGTGCCCGGCCTCCGGGCCGTGCTGTGCGGCGGTGAACCGCTGCCGCGCGCCCTCACCGACGGGATCGCCGCACTGTGGGGGGCCGAGGCGCACAACCTCTACGGCCCCACCGAGGCGACCGTCGACGCCACCGCCCACCGCGTCGGCGGACAGGGCGCGGGCGGCCCCGCGGACACCGGCAGGCAGCCGGAGACCGTCCCGATCGGGCGCCCCGTCGACGGCATGCGGGCCTACGTCCTGGACAGCCGCCTGCGGCCCGTGCCGACGGGTGTCACCGGTGAGCTGTACCTCTCGGGGCCCAACCTCGCCCACGGTTACCTGGAACGCCGGGGACTGACCGCCGCCAGGTTCGTCGCCGACCCGTTCGACGCCACCGGCGCCCGCATGTACCGGACGGGCGATCTCGTGCGGTGGACCGCCCAGGGCCCGCTCGCCTACGTGTCGCGCGCCGACGACCAGGTCAAACTCCGGGGATTCCGCCTCGAACTGGGCGAGGTCGAGGCCGCGCTCCTGGCCCGGCCCGGCGTCACCGCCGCCTGCGCCGCGATCCGCGGGGACGCGCTCGTCGCGTACGCCGTCACCGGTGAGCCTGCCCCGCGCGCCACGGACCTGCGCGACGCCCTCGCCGCGACCCTGCCCCACCACATGGTCCCCGGCACCGTCGTGCTCCTCGACGCCCTCCCGCTGCTCCCCAACGGGAAGACGGACCGCCGTGCCCTGCCGGACCCCCGGCCGGACACCGCCGCCGGGCCCGGCCGGCTCACGTTCCAGGAGGACCTGCTCGCCGGGATCTTCGCCGACGTCCTGGACAGACCGCGCGTCGGTCCGCACGACAGCTTCTTCGACCTGGGCGGACACTCGCTCCTCGCCATGCGCGTCGTCAGCCGGGTCCGCACCGTCCTCGGCACCGAGATCGCCGTACGCACCCTCTTCGACCACCCCACCGTCGCCGGTCTGGCCCGCGTCCTCGACGGGCCGGGCCGAAAGCGCCCACCGGTCGTGTCCGCCGCGCACCGGCCCGATCCGCTTCCGCCGTCCTCCGCGCAGCAGCGGCTGTGGTTCCTCAACCGGCTGGAAGGACCCGGTTCCGCCTACAACATCCCCCTCGTCCTCGAACTCGACGGTCCGCTGGACCCGGACGCCCTGCGGGGCTCGCTGGCCGACGTCGTGGAGCGGCACGAGGCGCTGCGCACGCTCTTCCCCGAACAGGACGGGTCGCCGCGTCAGCTGATCGTCCCCGCCCACGCGGCAACGCCGTCCCTGCCGGTCGTGAGCACGACGCCGGCCGAGCTGGAAGCGGCCGTGCTCGGTGCCGTGCGGCAGCCCTTCGACGTCACCACGGACCTGCCGCTGCGCGCCCTGCTCCTGCGCCCGGCCCCCGACCACCACGTCCTCGTGCTGGTCCTGCACCACATCGCCGGCGACGGCTGGTCCCTCGCTCCCCTCACCCGCCATCTCGGCGACGCCTACCGTGCCCGCGTCACCGGCCGGAAGCCCGGGCCGACGGCCGGCACCCCCCTCCAGTACGCCGACTACACCCTCTGGCAGCACGCGGCCCTGGGGGACGCCGCCGCGCCGCACAGCGTTCTGCGGCAGCAGCTGGACCACTGGCACGCCGCACTCGCGGGTCTGCCCGGACTGACCGGTCTTCCGCTCGACCGGCCGCGACCGGCCAGCACCGACCCGAGGGGGGCGGTCCACACCTTCGACGTCCCCGCGCCCCTCCACGCGCAACTCCTGCGCCTTGCTCGCGAGTCCGGCAGCAGCCTGTTCATGGTGCTCCAGGCGGCGGTGGCCGCCCTCCTGCACCGGCACGGCGCGGGTGACGACATCCCGCTCGGCTCGCCCGTGGCCGGCCGGACGGACGAGGCCCTGGAGGACCTCGTCGGGTTCTTCGTCAACACGCTCGTACTGCGCACGGATCTGTCCGGCAACCCGACGTACCGCGAACTGCTCTCGCGTGTACGGGAGTTCGACCTGTCCGCGTACGCCAACCAGGACGTACCCTTCGAACGGCTCGTCGAGAGCCTCAACCCGGTCCGGGCGCGCAACCACCACCCGCTGTTCCAGACCATGCTGGTCCTGCAGAACCAGGAGAGCCTCCGGCCCGAACTGCCGGGTCTCACGGTCGAGGACCGGCTGGTCCACAACGGCCTGAGCAAGTTCGACCTCACCTTCGCCTTCACCGAGGAACGTGCCGGGGACGGTTTCGCCGGCGGTCTCGCCGCCGGGATCGAGTACGCCACCGCCCTCTTCGACCGGGCCACCGTCGAGCACCTCGCGGACCGCCTGGTCCGCCTCCTGGAACAGGTGGCCGCCGATCCCGGTCGGCCGCTGGCGGCCTACGACCTGATGACGCCCGGCGAACACGCCGGGGTCACCCGGTGGGGCACCGGACGCGCCCTCCCGGCGTCCACCGGCCGTGACGGCACCCTGCCCGCGCTGTTCGCCGCCCAGGCGCGTCGCACACCGGACGCCGTGGCCGTCACCGGCGACGGAGCGACCCTCACCTACGCCGGGCTCGACCGGATCTCCTACGGCGTCGCCCAGGCCCTGGCCGCGCTCGGCGTCGGCGCGGAGTGCGGGGTCGGGGTACTGCTCGGCAGGTCACCGGCGGTGGTGTCGGTGACCCTCGGCACCGTTCGCGTCGGCGCGTACGTCCCGCTGGACGCGCGCTGGCCCGACGAGCGGCTCGACCAGGCCGCAGCGGTGGCCGGTCTGCGGGCACTCGTCGTCGACGAGGCCGCAGCCGCCTCGCCCTGGGTGGCCAGGGCGGGCGGGCGCATGCCGGTGCTGGTGGTGGACCGCCTCGGCCGGATCGTGCGCGGCGCGCCCGGGCGGCCCGGCCGGCCGGCGGGCGTGCCGGGCCCGGGCTCCCTCGCCTACGTGATGTTCACCTCCGGCTCGACCGGCCTGCCCAAGGGCGTGGGTGTCACACACGACGACGTCGCGGCGCTCGCCGCCGACGCCGCCTGGCAGGGGGGCGCCGCCGACGCGGTGCTGATGCACTCGGCGTACGTCTTCGACGCCTCCACCTTCGAGATCTGGGCTCCCCTCCTGAACGGAGGCCGGGTCGTCGTGGCACCCGACGGTGTCCTGGAGGCCGGTGTCCTCGGGGACGCCGTCCACGACCACGGAGTCACCGCCGTGTTCCTCACGACGGCCCTGTTCAACGTCATCGCCGAAACCGACCCGGGGGCCTTCACCGGCCTGCGGCTCGTGTGCGCCGGAGGTGAACTGGCCTCCCCGGACGCCATGCAGCGTGTCGCCGGCACCGTGCCCGGACTGCGCGTCCTGCACGTCTACGGCCCCACGGAGACCACCACCTTCGCCACCCGGCACGACGTGGCGGCCGACCTGCCGCAGGGCCCGCCGCCCGTCGGACGCCCTCTGGACGGCATGCGGGGATACGTCCTCGACGGGTCCCTCGCCCCCGTGCCACCGGGCGTCGTGGGTGAGCTGTACCTCGCCGGGCGGGGAGTGGCACGCGGCTACACCGGACTCCCAGGCCTGACCGCCACCCGCTTCGTGGCCGACCCGTCCGATGCGACGGGCGGCCGCATGTACCGCACCGGTGACCTGGTCCGATGGACCCGCGAGGGGCACATCTCGTACGTCGAACGTGCCGACGGCCAGGTGAAGCTCCGGGGCTACCGCATCGAACCCGGCGAGATCGAGGGCGTGCTGGCCTGCTGCGACGGTGTGGCCGGCTCCTTCGCGGTCGTCCGCGAGGACACTCCCGGCGACCGCCGGCTCGTCGCCTACGTGGTCCCCGCGTCCGGCGCCCGTCCCGAACCCGACGACCTGGCCCGGGCTGTCGGACGCTCCCTGCCCGCCTACATGGTGCCCTCCGCGTTCGTCCTGCTCGACGCCCTGCCGCTGACCGTGAACGGCAAGGTGGACCGCCGCGCCCTGCCGGAGCCCGGAGGCCGCACACCGGCCCCCGCCCGCGCCGCCCGCACCCCGCGCGAGGAGATCCTCTGCGGCCTCTTCGCCGACGTGCTCGGCGTCGACGGGGCGGGCGTCGACGACGACTTCTTCGCCTCGGGCGGCCATTCACTGCTCGCCACCCGGCTCGCCGCCCGCATACGTACCGCGCTCGGAGTGGAGATCCAGGTCAAGACCCTCTTCGAGCACCCCACGCCGGCCGCGCTCGCCACCGTGCTGGACGGGGCCGAACGGGCCAGGAGCCCCCTGGAGCGCGTACCCGGCCGTCCCGATCCGCTGCCCCTGTCCTACGCCCAGCAGCGCCTGTGGTTCCTCAACCGTTTCGAGGGGCCCAGCGCCACGTACAACGTGCCCCTCGTGCTGCGTCTGGACGGCCCGCTCGACGCGGAGGCCCTGGAAAGCGCCCTGGCGGACGTCGTCGGGCGCCACGAGAGCCTGCGCACCGTGTTCCCCGACACCGACGGAGTGGCGCGCCAGCAGGTGCTGGACGCCGATGGCGCCGACCTCGACCTGACGCCCCGTGACACCGAACCCGCCCATCTCGACGAGGTCCTGACGGCGGAGGTCGCGCACGCCTTCGACATCAGCACCCAACTCCCCGTGCGCGCACGGCTGGTGCGTCTCGGAGCCGAGGCCCACGTCCTGGTGCTGGTCATCCACCACATCGCGGGCGACGGCTGGTCGCTGGCCCCGCTCGCCCGTGACCTGGGCGAGGCGTACCGGGCGCGCCTCGGGGGCGAGGAGCCCCCCTGGACCGAACCGGCCGTCCATTACGCCGACTACACCCTGTGGCAGCGTGCGCTGCTCGGCGACGCGGACGACCCCTCCAGCCCGGCGGCCCGCCAGCTGGACTTCTGGCGCACCGCACTCGCCGGCGCCCCCGAACTGCTCGCCCTGCCCTGCGACCACCCCCGCCCCGCCGTCCCGGCGCACTGCGGCGACGCCCTCGCCTTCCCCGTCGACGCGGACACCCACCGGGCGCTCGCCGCCCTCGCCCGTGCCCGCGGATGCAGCCTGTTCATGGTGCTCCAGGCCGCGCTGTCGGTGCTCCTCTCGCGGCACGGCGCCGGCGAGGACATACCCCTCGGGACCGCCGTCGCCGGACGCACCGACGAGGCCCTCGACGACATGGTGGGCTTCTTCGTCAACACCCTCGTCCTGCGCACCGACCTCAGCGGGAACCCGACTTTCGGTGAAGTGCTGGACCGGGTCCGGGAGTTCGACCTGGCCGCCTACGCCCACCAGGACGTGCCGTTCGAGCGGCTGGTGGACTCGCTCAGCCCGGTCCGGGCCCAGAACCACCATCCGCTGTTCCAGACCATGCTCGTCCTCCAGAACCAGGCCGGCGCGACGATCGACCTGCCCGGTCTCACCGTCACGGAACAGCCCGTCCACACCGGGATCAGCAAATTCGACCTCACCTTCACCTTCACCGAGACGCACGACGGGACGGGGCGCCCCGCCGGTCTGGGCGGCGTCCTGGAGTTCTCCACCGAACTCTTCACCCACGACACGGCCCACGCCCTGGCGGCCCGGCTGAACCGTCTGCTGGCGCGGCTCTCCGCCGACCCCGGCCTGCGTGTCCGCACCGTCGAGATCCTGGACGCCGACGAGCGGCGGCGGCTGGATGTGGCCGGCCACGGCCCCGTACGGTCCGTGGCGGCCCGCACCGCGCCCGAGGCGTTCCGCGCGCAGTGCGCCAGGAGGCCCGGGGCGGTCGCGGTGCGGGACGGTGCGCACCGCCTCACGTTCGCCGAACTCGACGCCCTCTCCGACGACCTGGCACACCACCTGCACGGCAGGGGCATCGGCCGCGGCGACCTCGTGGCCCTCGCCCTGGAGGGCACCGCCGACCAGGTGGTGGCGATGCTGGCCGTGGTGAAGGCCGGGGCCGCGTACCTGCCGGTCGACCTGGAGTACCCGCATGCCCGCATCGCGCACATGCTCGACGACGCGCGCCCCGCGCTGCTCCTGACCCACGACACCACCCGCGCCGCCCGCTACGGCCCGTCCGTGGCCTGCCTCGCGCTCGACGACCGCGCCTCCTGGTCCACCGGGCACACGGCGCCCCCCGCAACCCCACCGCACCCGCTCGACGCGGCGTACGTCATCTACACCTCGGGCTCCACCGGCCGTCCCAAGGGCGTCGTCGTCACCCACGCCTCCCTGACCAACCACATGGCGTGGATGGCGGGCCACCTCGGGCTCACCGACGACGACAGGGTCCTCGCCCGCACCTCGCCGAGCTTCGACGCCTCGGTGTGGGAGACCTGGCTGCCGCTCCTGCACGGCGGCAGCACCTGCCCCGTGCCGCCCGCCCTGAACCACGACCCCGCCGGGCTGCTGGCCCGGATGCGCGACACCGGCGTGACCCTCGCCCAGTTCGTCCCTTCCCACCTGGCGGTCGTCCTCACCGAGACCGGCCCCGACGAGGCCCCCGCGACCCTGCGGGCCGTCCTGTGCGGCGGGGAGCCTCTGCCGGGGTCCCTGGCCGAGCGGGCCGGGGAGGCGTGGGGGGCGGAGGTGCACAACCTCTACGGCCCCACGGAGACGACCATCGACGCCACGGCTCACCGCCACCGCCGGACGGGCGGCGCGGCGGGGGAGGGAACAGTGCCGCTCGGCCGTCCCGTCGACAACACCCACGCCCGCGTGCTCGACGCCGCGCTCCAGCCGGTGCCACCGGGCGTCACCGGAGAGCTGTACGTCGCGGGCGACGGACTCGCGCGCGGCTACCTGGGCCGCCCGGACCTGACCGCCGCCCGGTTCGTCGCCGATCCGTACGGCCCCTCCGGAAGCCGCATGTACCGTACGGGCGACCTCGTCCGGCGGGGCGCCGACGGTCTGCTCACCTACGTCTCCCGCGCCGACGACCAGGTCAAGCTGAACGGCTTCCGCATCGAACCCGGCGAGATCGAGGCCGCCCTCACCGCGCTCGACGGCATCACCGCCGCCTGTGCCGCCGTCGTCGAGGACCGGCCCGGGGAACGGCGACTGGTCGCCTGGACCGTCCCCGACCGGCGAGGCGGCCACGACGCTCCCTCGGACGGCGAACTGCGCGCGCGGCTGGCGGGGATCCTCCCGCCGTACATGGTGCCCGCCCTCTTCGTCACCCTGGACGCGCTGCCGCTGACGCCCAACGGCAAGACCGACCGGAGCGCCCTCCCCGCCCCGGTACGGCCCTCGGCCGTCCGTCCGGGCGGGCAGCCGCGCACCGAACGGGAACGCGTCCTGTGCGACGTGTTCGCGTCCGTCCTGCGCGTCCCGTCCGTCCGCACCGACGACGACTTCTTCGCACTCGGCGGGGACAGCATCATCTCCATCCAGCTCGTCAGCCGGGTCCGCGCGGCCGGGCTCGGCATCACCCCCCGGGACGTCTTCGTCCACCGGACGCCCGAGGCCGTCGCGGCCGCCGCCACCGGACTCGGGCAGGACACCGGCGTGCCGGCCGGCCGGGGAACCGGCGAGATGCCGCCGACACCGATCGTGGCCTGGCTCCTGGAACGGCCCGGGGCCGCCGACGGATACAACCAGTCCGGGGTGCTGCGCACACCCGCGGGCGCCGACGAGGCCTCTCTCGTCGCCACCCTCCAAGTGCTCATCGACCACCACGACATGCTCCGCCTCAAGGTCACCCGCCGGGCGGGTGGCCCGCCCGTCCTCGAAGCCCTGCCGTCCGGCGCCGTGTCCGCCCCCGGGCGTTTCACCCGTCTCGACGTCACGGGCCTCGACGCCGACGCGGTCCGGGCCGCCGTCACCGAGGCGGGGGAGGCGGCGCGCGGACGGCTGCGGCCCGCACACGGCGAGGTGGTCGAGGCCGTCTGGTGCGACGCCGGACCGCACGCGCGCGGGCGGCTCCTGCTCGTCGTGCACCACCTCGCGATCGACGCGGTCTCCTGGCGCATCCTGGCCTCCGACCTCGCCACCGCCTGGCAGGCCGTCACCGGCCCCGCCGGCACCGCGGCGGCGCTGCCCGCCGTCACCACCTCCTACCGGCAATGGGCGCACCTCCTCACCTCCCAGGCGACCGATGCCGCGCGCGAGGCGGAACTCCCGTTGTGGGAGGCGGCGCTGAGCACCCCCGACCCGCAGCTGGGCTACCGGCCGCTCGACCCGCATCTGGACACCGCGGACCGCACGCGCACCCTGACCACCCGCCTCCCCGCCACCTGGACGAAACCCCTGCTCACCACCGTCCCCGCCGCCTTCCACGCCGGCGTGGACGACGTCCTGCTCACCGCCCTCGCCCTCGCCGTCCGCAACTGGCGGGCGAACCGGGGCGCCGGACCCGGCGGGCAGGGAACGGGCGACGGCGGGGTCCTCCTCGACCTGGAGGGCCACGGCCGTGAACAGATCGCCGACCACGTCGACCTGTCCCGCACGGTCGGCTGGTTCACCAGCCTCTACCCGGTCCGGCTCGACCCGGGGCCCGTGGACACCCGCCGTCCCGGGCACTTCGACGCGGCTCTGGTGGAACGCGCCCTCAAACGCGTCAAGGAGCAGCTCCGTACCGTCCCCGACCACGGGGTGGGCTACGGCATGCTGCGCCACCTCAACCCCGGCACGGCCTCCCGGCTGGCCGCGGCACCGGGCCCCCAGATCGGCTTCAACTACCTCGGCCGGTACGTCGCCCCCCAGGGCCCGGAGGACGGCGAAGAGACCGCCGGCACCGACTGGGAGGTCCTGCTGAACGGCGGCGGGCCGCGCAGCCAGAACCCGGACATGCCCGTGCACCACGTCCTCGACATCAACGCGCACACCGAGGACCTGCCGGGCGGCCCGTGCCTGGTGACCCGGTGGACCTGGCCCTGCGACCTGCTCAAGGAGGAGGACCTGGACGCGCTCTCCGGCGCCTTCAACGACGCCCTGCGCGCTCTCGCCGGACACGCGGAACGACCCGACGCGGGCGGCTGGACGCCGTCCGACCTTCCCCTGGTCTCGCTCGACCAGGCCCAGCTCGACCGACTGCAGAACAATTGGGGTGGACGCACGTGACCGGGTTCCGACTGGAGGACGTACTTCCTCTGACGCCGCTTCAGGAAGGCATGCTCTTCCACGCGTTGTACGACTCCCGCGCGGCGGACGTCTACACCGCGCAGTTCGTCTTCGACCTCGAGGGCCCCGTCAGCGTGCCCGCGCTGCGGGCCGCGGTCGGCGGCCTGCTGCGGCGGCATCCCAATCTGCGCGCCGGATTCCTGCACGAGGACCTGGACCGGCCCGTCCAGGCCGTCGCCGCCGAGGTGCCGGTGCCTCTGGAGGAGCTCGACCTGACGGGGGCGCGCTATGCCGGCGCGGCGGACGAGCACCTCGCCGCCTTCCTGGCCGCCGACCGCGTCCGGCGCTTCGACCTGGGCAGTCCGCCGCTGATGCGGTTCACCCTCGTGAGCACGGGGCCGCAGCTGCACCGGCTCGTCATGACGAGTCATCACATCCTGCTCGACGGCTGGTCGATGCCCCTGCTCGTGCGGGAGCTCTTCGAGCTGTACGCCCGCGGGGGCGACGACAGTGCCCTGCCGCGCGTGGCCCCCTACCGCACCTACCTCGCGTGGCTGGCCCAGCAGGACCGCGCGGCGGCGCTGGACACCTGGCGCGGCGCGCTGGAGGGGATCGAGGCGCCCACCCTCCTCGCCGGGCGCGGCGGCGCGGACGCCCAGGGCCCGGGCGAACTCCCGCAGACGCTCGTCCTCGCCCTGGACGCGGCGACGACGCAGCGGCTGCGTGACACGGCCCGTGCCCACCGGCTCACCCTCAACACGCTGATCCAGGGCGCCTGGGGCCTGCTGCTCGCCCACCTGACCGGCCGCCCCGACGTCGTGTTCGGTACCACCGTCTCCGGCCGCCCGCCGGAGGTCCCCGGCGTCGAGTCGATGATCGGCCTGTTCATCAACACCGTGCCGGTCCGTATCCGCCCGGCGTCCGGCGAAACGCTGGCCGCGCTGCTGACCCGGCTCCAGGAGGAGCAGGGCCGGCTCCTCGGCAGTCAGTTCGTCGGCCTGACCGAGATACGCGGAGTCACCGGACTCGACGAACTCTTCGACACGCTCGCGGTGTTCGAGAACTATCCGATGGACGCCGAGGCGTTGCGGACCGCACAGCGGCAGCTCCCCGGCCTCGCCGTCACCGGTTTCACCGGGACGGACGCGGCCCACTACCCCCTGACCCTCACCATCGCTCCCGGTGACGCGCTGAAGATCACCTTCGGCTACCGCGCAGCCGCCCTCGACGCCGACGAGGTGGCCCGCACGGTCGCCCGCATGCGGCGACTGCTGACGGTGATGGCGGACGGGCTGGACCTCCGGGCCGACGCCGTCCCCGTCCTCCTGCCCGGCGAGCGCGAGGCCCAGCTCGCACGGGGGCGGGGCGCCGCACCCGCCGGGGGAGCGGCCGGCGAGAGCGTCCCGGACGCCCTCGCCCGACAGGTCGTCGCACAGCCGGACGCGGTGGCCGTGTCGGACGCCGGTGAGGAACTGACGTATCGGCAGCTCTACTGCACGGCAACCCAGTTGGCGAGCGCCCTGACCGGGCACGGGACGGGGCCGGAGGACGGGGTCGGTGTCCTCCTGGGCCGCTCCGCGGCGACGGTCACCGCATCCCTCGCGGCGCTGCGCGCCGGCGCCGCCTACGTACCCCTCGACCCGCGCTGGCCGGACGAACGGCTCACCCGGGTCGCCGAGGTGGCCCCGTTGCGCGCCGTGATCACCGACGGCACCACGAGGACGCACCCCTGGGTACGCGGACTCGGCCCCGACGTCGCCGTGCTGACCGTCGACGCCGCCGGACGGCTCCAGGAGGGGCACCCCGCGGCTCCCGGCCCCCTCCCCGAGCTCACCGGCGGCGCCGGCCTCGCGTACGTCGTGTTCACCTCCGGCTCCACCGGCCTGCCCAAGGCCGTGGGCGTCACCCACGCCGACATCACGGCCCTCGCGGCCGACCGCACCTGGGGCGGCGGCGCGGCCGACGCGGTGCTGATGCACTCGGCGTACGTCTTCGACGCCTCCACCTTCGAGATCTGGGCCCCCCTCCTCAACGGCGGCCGTGTGGTCGTGGCCCCCGAGGGGACACTCCAGCCCGCGGTGCTCCGGGATCTCGTCACCCGGCACGGGGTGACCGCGGCGTTCCTGACGACGGCCCTGTTCAACGTCATCGCCGAGACGGACCCCGGCGCCCTCGGCCTGCTGCGCCTGGCAGCCGCCGGCGGCGAGGCCGCCGCGCCCGGTGTCCTCCAGCGCCTGGCCGCCGACCACCCCGGCACCGTCGTCCTCAACGCCTACGGGCCGACGGAGGCCACCACCTTCGCCACGCTCCACCGGGTCGGCCCCGGCGACGCACCCGGCGGCGTACCCCCGGTCGGGCGTCCGCTCGACGGCATGCGCGCCTATGTGCTGGACGCGGCGCTGCGCCCCGTACCGCCCGGCGCCGAGGGCGAACTGTACGTCGCCGGCCCCGGAGTGGCGCGCGGCTACCTGGGGCGCCCCGGCCTCACCGCCACCCGCTTCACCGCCGACCCGTTCGCCGGTGACGGCGCGCGCATGTACCGCACCGGGGACCTCGTGCGATGGGGTGCCGACGGCGCCCTCCACCACATCGCCCGGGCGGACCAGCAGATCAAACTGCGCGGCCACCGGATCGAACCCGGCGAGATCGAGGCGGCGCTCCTGGCCGACCCCTCTGTGCGCGCCGCCCACGTCCTGGTGCGCGAGGACCGGCCGGGGGACCGCGTCCTCACCGCCTACGTCGTCCCCGCGGCCGGCCACGCGCCTGACCCGGACCTGCTCGCCGCGGGTGTCGGCCGCCAACTGCCCGCGTACATGGTGCCCGCCGTCGTCCAGCCGCTCGACGCGCTGCCGCTGACCCCGAACGGCAAACTCGACCGGGCGGCCCTGCCCGTGCCTCTCACCCCGCAGAGCGCGGCGGGCCGCCCGCCGCGGAGCGCCCGCGAGGAGATCCTCGCCGGACTGTTCGCGGACGTCCTCGGGGTGCCGCGCGTGGGCATCGACGACAACTTCTTCGCCCTGGGCGGCCACTCACTGCTCGCCACCCGCCTCGTCGGCCGCGTGCGCACCGCACTGGGCACCGAGACCGAGATCCGCACCCTCTTCGAGAACCCCACCGTCGCCGCCCTCGCCACCGCCCTGGAGACGACGGCCCGGCCCGCACGTCCCGCCCTCGTACCGCAGGAGCGCCCCGAGGCGATCCCGCTGTCCCACGCCCAGCGACGGCTGTGGTTCCTCCACCGGCTGGAGGGGCCCTCGGCCACGTACAACATCCCCTTCGCCGTGCGCATCGACGGACCGCTCGACGTGCCGGCCCTGCGGCGTGCCCTGCGCGACGTCCTCACCCGCCACACGGCCCTGCGCACCGTCTTCCCCGAGCACGAAGGAGGCCCGCGCCAGCACGTCGTCGCCGCAGAGGACGCCGGCCTCCCGCTGACCCTGGGGACCGTGGACGAGGACACGCTCCCCGGCCGGCTCCGGGCGGCCGCGAGCGAGACGATCGACATCGAGCAGCACCTGCCGATCCGGGGCACCCTGCTGCGGCTGAGCGACGACGCCCACGTCCTCGTCCTCGTCATCCACCACATCGCGGCGGACGGCACCTCGCTGGCGCCCCTCGCCCGCGACCTCGGGACGGCCTACCGGGCCCGCGCCCGCGCCGAGGCGCCCGCATGGGCACGACTCACCGTCGACTACGTCGACCACACCCTCTGGCAGCGCGATCTGCTCGGCGACGAGGACGACCCCGAGAGCCTGGCGGCCCACCAGCTCGACCACTGGCGGGAAGCCCTGCGCGGACTTCCGGAGACGATCACCCTGCCGTGGGACCGGCCGCGTCCCGCCGTGCCCCGGCACACCGGCGCCACCCACCCGTTCGCCCTCGACCGCACGACGGCCCGAGGGATCGCCGAGCTCGCACGCGGCCGCGGGTGCAGCGTCTTCATGGTGCTCCAGGCCGCACTCTCGGTCGTGCTCTCCCGTCACGGAGCCGGTGACGACATCCCCCTGGGCACCGCCGTCGCCGGACGCGACGACGAGGCGGCCTCGGAGCTCGTCGGGTTCTTCGTGAACACCCTCGTCCTGCGCACGGACCTGACGGGCGATCCGACGTTCCTGGAACTGCTCGACCGGGTCAAGGAGTTCGATCTCTCCGCGTACGCACACCAGGACGTTCCCTTCGAACGCCTGGTGGAGATGCTGAACCCCGCCCGCTCCCGGAACCACCACCCCCTCTTCCAGACCATGCTCGTCCTCCAGAACCACACCCCCGCCGCCCCCCTCGGCCTGCCCGGCCTCACCGTGCGCGCCGTGCCCGTCGACCCCGGAGTCAGCAAGTTCGACCTGTCGTTCAGCTTCACCGAGACGTACGACGACGAGGGGGCGCCCACCGGCATGCGGGCCGCGGTCGACTACGCGACCGAACTCTTCGACGCGGCGACCGTCCGAGGACTCGCCGAGCGGCTCGTGCTGCTGCTCACGGCGGTCACCGCCGACCCCGACCGCCCGCTGCGCTCGTACGACGTGCTCACCACCACCGAGCGCACCCGCCTCGCCGCCTGGGGGACCGGCCCCGTCGCGGAGGGCCCCGCACAGACGTTCCCGGCCCTCTTCGAGCGATGGGCCCGGCGCACCCCGGACGCCCCGGCCGTGCGCGACGCCTCGACCACCCTCACCTACCGTGAACTCGCCGAGCGCGCCGATGCTTTGGCACGCCACCTCACCGCCCGGGGCATCGGCCCCGAGGACCGGGTGGCGGTCGCCCTGCCCCGCACCCACGAACTCGTCGTGGCACTGCTCGGCATCCTCCGGAGCGGGGCGGCGTACGTGCCGCTGGACCCCGAATACCCGGCGCGGCGCCTCTCCCACATGCTCGACGACGCCCGGCCGCGCCTGCTCCTCACCACGCCCGCCGTCCACCACCGCCTCCCGGCGTCGCGGGTGCCCCACCTGTACACCGGAGACATCGGCGTCACCACGGACGCGCACACCGGCGCCGTACCCCTTCCGCTTCCGGCCCACCCGGCCTACGTCATCTACACCTCCGGGTCCACCGGGCGCCCCAAGGGCGTCGTGGTCCCCCACCGGGGCGTCCACGCGATGGCCGGGACCCAGATCCGGCGGCTGCGCGTCGCCCCTGGGAGCCGGGTGCTGCACATGGCGTCCGTCAGCTTCGACGCCGCGTTCTGGGAGCTGTGCATGGGCCTGCTCTCCGGCGCCTGCCTGGAGATCGACGAGCGCGAGGCCCTGCTGCCCGGGCCCGCCCTCGCATCCCTCGTGCGGGAGCGGGGCATCACCCACCTCACCCTGCCGCCCGCGGCCCTCGCGGTGATGCCGCCCGGCTCGCTGCCCGGCGGAACCACCGTGGTCCTCGCCGGCGAGGCGTGCCCGCCGGCCCTGGCGCGGGCCTGGGCCCGCGACCGTCACCTCACCAACGCCTACGGCCCCACGGAGACCACCGTGTGCGCCACCATGAGCGCCTTCCAGCACGCGGACGGGCCGCTCGCCCCGGACCGCACCGTGCCCGTCGGCGTCCCCGTCGACGGCACCCGGGTGCACGTCCTGGACGACCGGCTGGCGCACGTGCCGCCCGGCGTCACCGGCGAACTGTACGTCTCCGGCGAAGGGCTGGCCCGCGGCTACCACGGCCGTCCGGGCCTCACCGCCACCCGCTTCGTCGCCGACCCGTTCGACCGCGCGGGAGGCCGCATGTACCGAACCGGCGACCTCGTGCGCTGGACGGCCGACGGTGAACTCGTCTACGTCTCCCGCGTCGACGACCAGGTCAAGCTGCGCGGCTTCCGCATCGAGCTCGGCGAGATCGAGGTCGCGCTCGCCGCGATGCCCCAAGTCGCCGCGGCCTGCGCCGTCGTCCGCGAGGACCGTCCCGGCGACCGGCGGCTCGTCGCGTACACCGTGCCGGCGGACGGCGCTGCGGGCCCCGACGACGCCGAGGTGCGCGCACACCTCGCCGCCACCCTGCCGAGTCACATGATCCCCGCCGCGCACGTACGCCTCGACGCTCTGCCCGTCACCCCCAACGGCAAGACCGACAGGCGCGCCCTGCCCGCACCCGGACCGGCCGCGCAGACCGGGGGCCGCGCACCCCGCACCGCCCGCGAACGCGCGCTGTGCGAGGTGTTCTCCCACACCCTGGGCGTGCCCGGCGTGGGAGTCACGGACGACTTCTTCGCGCTGGGCGGCCACTCGCTGCTCGCCGTGACCCTCGCCCGGCGGATCGAGGAACGGTGCGGCACGCGCCTCCACCTGCGCGACCTGTTCGCGGCCCCCACCGTCGAGGGCGTCGACGGGGCCCTGCGGCGTGCGGAGGGTGAGGAACACCCGCCGGACCTCCCCGAGCCCGACCTCGCCTCCGAGATCCGGCTGGCCGGGGACATCACGGGGACCGGACGGGCCGGTTCACCCCGGGTGCCCGTCCCGGCCCGCGGCCGGCCGGCCCGCCCGTCCCCCCGGCCGCTGCTGACCGGTGCCTCCGGATTCCTCGGTGCCTTCCTCCTGCGGGACCTCGTCGAGAGCACCGACGGCCCGGTCGACTGCCTCGTCCGCGCCGGGGACGAGCGGCGTGCGGCGGACCGGCTGCGGACCAACCTGGAGCACTACGGCCTGTGGCGCCCCCGGTACGCCGACCTGATCCGCCCTCTCCCCGGCGACCTCGCCGCCCCCGGACTCGGCCTCGCCCCCGGGGACCGGGCCGCCCTGGCACGCCGCCTCGGACCCGTCCTGCACAACGGCGCACGCGTCAACTTCGCGGCCGGGTACGGCGATCTGCGCGCACCCAACGTGGCCGGCACCGAGGAACTGCTGCGCCTGCTCGCGGACTCCGACTCACCCGGGATGCACTACATCTCGACCACGAGCGTCTTCGCCCCGGCGCCCGGCCCCGTCGTCATCACGGAGTCGACGCCGGTGGGCTCCGCCTCCGGGCTGACCGGGGGATACGCGCGGAGCAAGTGGGTCGCCGAGGGGATCGTCGGCCTGGCCCGTGAACGCGGCCTGCCCGTGACCGTCCACCGGCCCGGCCGCATCAGCGGCGACACCACCACCGGCGCCTGCCAGGACCGCGACCTGCTGTGGCAGCTCATCAAGGGCTGTCTCCAGGCGGAAGCCGTACCGGACCTGCCCCACGGGACGACCGACTGGGTGCCCGTCGACTACGTCAGCGCGGCGGTCGTGGCGCTCACCCTGTCGGGCCCGGGAGACACGGGCACGTACCACTTCACCAACCCCGACGCACCGGGCCTGGACCGCGTGTTCGGCACGGCGGCCCTCCTCGGCCACGAACTGGCGACCGTCCCGGCGGAGTCGTGGCACGCCCGCGTCGCCGCGCAGCACGACAACGCGGCGCAGCTGTTCCTCGGTGAGGACCGGTCCCCTCAGGAGACCTCGGACCGCCGGCACTTCGACTCGAGCAGGACGGCGAAGGCAGCCGCCGCCCTCGGTATCCACCTGCCGCACCTGAGCGACGAGATCCTGGCCCGCTACCTGGCCCACTTCCAGCGCACGGGCTTCCTGCCCGCACCACGGAGGGCGGGGACCGGGGCCTGAGGGCTGTCCCGGGGAACGGCACCGGCAGACCGGGGCCCCGGACCGGACAGCGCGACGAGAGGCCACGCGGCTCGGCCGCCCCGTACCCGGGGGCGGCCGAGCCGTTGCCGTGTGGTCCCGTCGGCGGTCCCGTACGTGGCCTCGCAAGAGGCGTTCCACCGGTCCGACGGTCTACGAGATCCCGTATGCGCACGCGTCGCACGAACGGGTGGCGCCGCCCATCCGGCGCGCGCCGTGATGCGGGTCACACTTCGCACGGTGCCCCCTCTTCGGTCCGCCGCCATCCGCGACACACCCGCCGTATACGGTCCTGACGCGTCCGCCTCACCCGCCGCACGTCTGAGCAGGGCATTCCCGGATGAGCGCGATGGCCTGGGCGGGCAGGGAGCGCGGCTCGAACAGAAGGCGCGTTCCGGCCACCACAAAAATCGCGCGGGGCCACTGTCGGATGTCTACGAATGCGAGCTGACCGTCCCTCATATGCGTTGCCGTATGAGCGGATCCCAGGTCGCTGACCGGGTGCCCGGGCCCAGTAGAGTCGGGTGACCGGCGCGTGGCGCACCTCGCCGACGGCACCGGGAGCACTTCGCGGAAGTGCGCCACCGGAACGCGCGCGGTGCGGGGTGCCGACGCGGATCCCCTCAAGGAGGTGTTGATGAACGGTCGTCCCCACGTTCCACTTGTGCGCCGGGCGGATTGCGCCCCGATCACGCACGACTGTGGCCCCGGAGAGTGAGTTCTTCGGGGCCACAGTTCTAAGCGCCTGCTCATGCGTTGGCGCGCACGAGCGGCCTTCCCTCAAACCGCGACGCCCCTTTCCGTTGCAGGCAGTTGGGGCGACGTCCGGCTCTACACGGAGAACAGACTAATGGGTACCGCTATTCCTATTGGCATATCCAGCGAAGCGCTTGCCGTCGTCGCCACCGCGTCCGCCGACCCGGGCAGCGTGGCCAGTTGGGTGGCTGCCGGAGCCGCCGTGCTCGGTGTGGGCCTCAGCGCGGTCCTGGGAATCAGGACGTCGTACAACAACAAGGCGGACCGTGCGCGGGCCCAGGTCCTGGCGCTGCAGGAGATCCTCGACGACTGCACGGACCGGAGCGTCACGCCGGCCGACGTGGCCGCGATCCGTCGCCTCCGCCCCGCGTTCACGCGCCTGGCCAAGGTCAACAAGAAGCTGCCGCAGATCGCCGGGATCGAGGCCGCCATCATCGAGGTGGCCGACCTGCCGGTGCCGGTGGCCGCCGCGGCGCGCGGCCGGTACGAGCAGCGGCTCGGCGAGGCGATCGGCAGGCTCAAGGACGCCGCGGAGGCGGCATTCGAGGTGCTGAGTGCCTGAGGGCGCCCCTCGACGACGCCCCGCGGACAGGCCACCGGTCCCCGGCGACCTCCTCGGGGAACCGCGCCGTATGAAGGGAACCACGCCGTATAACCTGGGGAAATGCTGAAAGAAGTCACCGCGACCCGCTACGTGACACCCCTGCGGGAGGGCGGCTCGCTCCCCGGCATCGTCGAGGCCGACGACCTGGGCACGTACGTCATGAAGTTCACCGGAGCGGGCCAGGGCCGCAAGACCCTGGTCGCCGAGGTCATCTGCGGGGAGCTCGGCAGGCGGCTGGGGCTGCGCGTGCCCGAGCTGGTGACCATCCAGCTCGACCCCGTCATCGGGCTCGCCGAGCCGGACCAGGAGGTCCAGGAACTCCTCAAGGCCAGTGGCGGTCTCAACCTCGGGATGGACTACCTCCCCGGCTCGCTGGGTTTCGACCCGCTCGCCTACGAGGTGGACCCGGTCGAGGCGGGCCGCATCGTGTGGTTCGACGCGTTGATCAACAACGTCGACCGGTCGTGGCGCAACCCCAACATGCTCGTCTGGCACGGCGACGTGTGGCTCATCGACCACGGCGCCACCATGATCTGGCACCACAACTGGCCGGGCGCGCAGGCCTCCGCGGCCAAGCCGTACAACGCCTCCGACCACGTCCTGGCCGGCTTCGCCCCGGACATCGCGGCCGCCGCCGCCGAGCTCGCGCCGCTCGTCACGGAGGGACTGCTCACCGAGGTGATCGCGCAGGTCCCCGACGAATGGCTGGCCGGCGAGCCCGGTTTCGACATGACGGATCTGCTGCGACGCGCCTACGCGGAGCCGCTGCTGGCCCGGGCCGCCGGCATCCACGAGCGGATCACCGTGGGGGAGCCGACCCCGGCGCAGCCCTCCCGGGCCCCGGGCTGGCTCACCGAACCCGCGGCCCCGTGGCCGCATCCCACGAAGAAGGACCGCGACGCACAGGCGGCCGCAGGACGAGACAGCAAGGACGGCGGCCGATGAGTCAGCGCGATGTCTTCGAGTACGCGGTCCTGCGGGTCGTCCCGCGCGTCGAGCGCGGCGAGTGCTTCAACGCGGGGGTGCTGGTGTACTGCCGGGCCAAGTCCTTCGTGGCGGCGCGGACGCTCCTGGACGAGGACAAGCTCAGGGCGCTCGACCCGAAGGCCGACGTGGTCGGCGTGCGGGCCGCCCTGCGTGCGGTGGAGGGGGTCTGCGGGGGCGGCCGGGCGGCGGGTCAGGCGGCCGAGGACGACGCCGGACGCCGCTTCCGCTGGCTCATCGCGCCGCGTTCCACGGTCGTCCAGCCGGGTGTCGTGCACAGCGGTCTGACCACGGACCCGGCGGCCGAGGTGGAGCGGCTGCTCGACCTGCTGGTGCGCTGACCCGCGCCGGGAGCCGCCCCGGGCGAGCCGGACGGCCGCAGCGCCGTCCGGTGTGACATGCGCCCGTGCCCCCGTGTGCCGTTGACACCGGGTGCCAGGGCTTCTAGCGTCTCGTCTGCTGAAGGTACTAAGCGGTTGCTCAGTCATCGGGAACTTCCTGACGTCCGCTGAGCCGCGATCCAAGGGCGAGGAGAACCAAGCATGTCCACCACCGAGCAGCGCGTCGCCATCGTGACGGGAGCGGCGCGGGGCATCGGCGCCGCCACCGCCGTACGCCTGGCGGCCGAGGGCCGCGCCGTCGCCGTACTCGACCTCGACGAGGCCGCGTGCAAGGACACGGTCGAGAAGATCACCGACGCCGGGGGCAAGGCCCTCGCCGTCGGATGCGATGTGTCGGACAGCGCGCAGGTCGAGGCCGCGGTCGCGCGCGTGGCCGCCGAGCTCGGCGCCCCGACGATCCTGGTGAACAACGCGGGTGTGCTCCGCGACAACCTGCTCTTCAAGATGAGCGAGTCCGACTGGGACCTCGTGATGAACGTGCACCTCAAAGGCGCGTTCCTGATGGCGAAGGCCGTCCAGGCGCACATGGTGGAGGCCAAGTTCGGCCGGATCGTCTCGCTGTCCTCCTCGTCGGCGCTGGGCAACCGCGGCCAGGCCAACTACTCCGCGGTCAAGGCCGGTCTCCAGGGCTTCACCAAGACGCTCGCCAAGGAGCTCGGCAAGTTCGGCGTCACGGCCAACGCCGTCGCGCCGGGCTTCATCGTCACCGAGATGACCGCGCAGACCGCGGCCCGGGTCGGCATGGGCTTCGAGGAGTTCCAGGCCGCCGCCGCCACGCAGATCCCCGTCCAGCGTGTGGGGCACCCCGAGGACATCGCCAACGCCATCGCGTTCTTCACGGGCGACGCCGCGGGCTTCGTGTCCGGGCAGGTCATGTACGTCGCCGGCGGACCGCTCAACTGATCCCGGAAGGGCAACGGACACCATGACTGTGCAGGACAGTGGCAAGGTCGCGCTCATCACGGGCGCGAGCCGGGGCATCGGCTACGGCGTCGCCGAGGCGTTCGTCGCCCGGGGTGACCGGGTCGTCATCACCGGACGCGGCGAGGACGCGCTGAAGGAGGCCGTCGAGAAGCTCGGCGCCGACCGGGCGGTCGGCGTCGCGGGCAAGGCGCACGACGAGGCGCACCAGGCGGCGGCCGTCGAGCGTGCCATGGAGGCGTTCGGCCGGGTCGACTTCCTGGTCAACAACGCCGGTACGAACCCCGTGTTCGGGCCGATGGCCGAGCTCGACCTCGGTGTCGCACGCAAGGTCTACGAGACGAACGTCATCTCGGCGCTCGGCTTCGCCCAGCAGACCTGGAAGGCCTGGCAGAAGGACAACGGAGGCGCCATCGTCAACATCGCCTCCGTCGCCGGTGTCTCCGCGTCGCCGTTCATCGGCGCCTACGGGATGAGCAAGGCGGCCATGGTCAACCTGACCCTGCAGCTGGCGCACGAGTTCGCACCGGTCGTACGGGTCAACGCGATCGCCCCGGCCGTGGTGAAGACCAAGTTCGCCCAGGCGCTCTACGAGGGCCGGGAGGCGGAGGCGGCGGCCGCGTACCCGCTGGGCCGGCTCGGTGTGCCCGAGGACATCGGCGGAGCCGCCGCGTTCCTCACGTCCGCGCAGTCCGACTGGGTCACGGGTCAGACACTCGTGGTCGACGGCGGCATTTTCCTGAACGCCGGCGTGGCCTGACGCAGGCCTGGAACGGTTTCGCCCTGAAATGACTCAAGTGCCCCGCCGGGTCAGCGGATTGACCCGGCGGGGCGCTGCGGTATGGTCTGCCGACCCCAAGGCCGATCGAGGAGCGTGCACGTGTTCTACCGGGCCAGTCTGCAGGCCACTGCGGCCGTAGCTTCCCTGTCCGTTCTCGCCGGTTGCGGCCTGCTGTCGGACAGCGGTTCCGAGACGGACCAGCAGATATCGGTCGGGACGACGAGCTCGCCCTCGACCCTCGATCCGGCGGCGGCCTGGGACGGTTCCTGGGAGCTGATGCGGAACGTCTTCCAGACCCTCGTCAGCTTCCCGACCGGCAGCACCAGCCCGGAGCCGGACGCGGCGAAGTCGTGCGCATTCACCGATGCCACCAGCATGGCCTACAGCTGCACCCTGAAGCCCGGCCTTAAATTCTCCAACGGCGAGAAGATCGACGCGAACGCCGTCAAGTACTCGATCGATCGTATCAAAAAGATCAAGGTGAAGGGCGGCCCGGCCGGTCTGCTCGGTTCGCTCGACCGGGTGGAGACCAAGGGCGACGACACCGTCGTCTTCCGCCTCGGCAAGGCGGACGCGACCTTCCCCTTCATCCTCGCCACCCCCGCGATGTCGATCGTCGCGCCCGGCGACTACCCCGCCGACAGGATCCGCGACGACGGGAAGGTCACCGGATCGGGGCCGTACGTCCTGGAGTCGTACGAGCCGGGCAACAAGGCCGAGCTGACGAAGAACCCCGGCTACAAGGGCTTCGCCGACCGTAAGAACACCGCCGTCACGATTCGCTACTTCAAGGACTCCACGCCCATGGTGGAGGCACTGAAGGACAAGGAGATCGACGCCACCTACCGCGGTCTGACCGCCGAGGAGGTCGTCGGCCTCGAGGACAACAAGAAGGACAACGACGGGCTCCAGATCGTCGAGACGGTCGGCGCGGACATCCGCTTCCTGGTGTTCAACCCCAAGGATCGGGCCGTCGGGAAGCTCCCCGTCCGGCGGGCGATCGCGCAGCTCGTGGACCGCGACGCCCTCGTCGCCAAGGTCTACCGGGGCACCGCAGAACCGCTCTACTCCATGGTCCCCAAGGGCATCGCCGGGCACACCACGAGCTTCTTCGACTCCTTCGGCGACCCGAACCCGGCCAAGGCCGAGAAGATCCTCACCGACGCGGGCATCACCGAGCCGGTCGAGCTGACCCTGTGGTTCACCACGGACCGCTACGGCTCCTCCACCGCCCCCGAGTTCGCCGAGCTCAAGCGGCAGCTCGAGGCGTCCGGCCTGTTCCGGGTCACGCTGCGGAGCGCGCCCTGGACCACCTTCCAGAAGGGGTTCACCAAGGGCGACTACCCGGTCTTCGGGCGGGGCTGGTTCCCCGACTTCCCGGACCCGGACAACTTCATCGCCCCGTTCGTGGGACGGGACAGCGTCACCGGCACCCCCTACGTGACCGACGAGATCACCCGGGAACTGCTGCCGTCCTCACGCAGGGAGAGCAACCGCGGTTCCGTCTCGAAGCAGTTCAAGCGGGCCCAGGAGATCCTCGTGGAGGACGTCCGGCTGCTCCCGCTGTGGCAGGGCAAGCTCTACGTCGCGGCGGGCGAGGACATCGGCGGCGGCGAGCGCGCGCTCGACCCGCAGACCGTCATGCAGATGTGGGAGCTGTTCCGCAAGACCAGCTGGTAGGAGGGCGGGCAGCGGGCGCGGCAGGCCGCCTGTCAGTGCTCCCCGGTAGGTTCTGAGGTCAAGAACGGATCGCTTACCGGAGGTTGTGCACGTGACCGACACCGACCTGCTGCCCGAGTCCTGGCGCGGCGTCCTCGGCGAAGAGCTGCAGAAGCCCTACTTCAAGGAGCTCATGGACTTCGTCGAGGAGGAGCGGGCCGGCGGGCCGGTGTATCCGCCGCGGGACCAGGTCTTCGCCGCCCTGGAGGCCACACCGTACGACCGGGTCAAGGTGCTGGTCCTCGGGCAGGACCCGTACCACGGCGAGGGCCAGGGGCACGGGCTGTGCTTCTCGGTGCGGCCGGGCGTCAGGACACCCCCCTCGCTCCGCAACATCTACAAGGAGATGAACGACGAGCTCGGCCTGCCCGTCCCGGACAACGGCTACCTCATGCCGTGGGCCGAGCAGGGCGTGCTCCTGCTCAACGCGGTGCTGACGGTCCGCGGCGGCGAGGCGAACTCGCACAAGTCCAAAGGCTGGGAGAAGTTCACCGACGCGGTGATCCGCGCGGTGGCCGAGCGGCCCGACCCGGCCGTCTTCGTCCTCTGGGGCAACTACGCGCAGAAGAAGATCCCCCTGATCGACCAGGAGCGCCACGTGGTGGTGAAGGGCGCGCACCCCTCGCCGCTCTCGGCCAAGAAGTGGTTCGGGTCCCGTCCCTTCACGCAGATCGACGAGGCCGTCGCCGCGCAGGGGCACGAGGCCATCGACTGGCGCATCCCTGACCTGGGCCTTCAGGCGACCCGGCCGGCGGCTCGGGCCCGCGCCTGAGCGGTATTGCGCGCGGCTGCGGTTAGCGTTCGACCGACCGGATCAGGCCGGACGCGGACCAGGGAGACCTCTGACGTGGAGCAGCGGGACGTGCGGGCGGACCCCGTCATGACCAGGATCGGCCAGGCGATCATGCTGCTCCACGCGGGGGACAGGGAAGAGGCGCGCAACCGCTTCGGCGCCCTCTGGTCGGAGCTCGGGGAGTGCGGAGACGCCCTGCACCGCTGCACTCTCGCCCACTACATGGCCGACACGCAGGACGACCCCGGTGACGAGCTGGCCTGGGATCTGCGGGCACTGACCGCCGCCGAGGGGATGGCGCACGGTCCCGTGAAGGGGGCCGCCGGGAGCGAGGGGAGCGGTGTTCCCCAAGGGTGGCGGGACGCGTCGGCGGTCCGGACGTTCTTCCCCTCCCTGCACCTCAACCTGGCCGCCGACTATCTGAAGCTGCAGCGCTTCGAAGCCGCCCGGACCCACCTGGACCTGGCCTGGGACGCGGTCGGCGTGCTGGAGGACGACGGTTACGGTGACGCGGTCCGCGCCGCGATCGGCCGCTTGGAGCAGCGGATGCGGGGGAGACCCGCGGGGGAGTGAAGAGGGGCCGGCGCCCCCGCGGGCCCGGGCGTCACTGTCCGGTGGCGCCGTCGATCCGCTCGCGCACCAGGTCGGCGTGACCGTTGTGGCGGGCGTACTCCTCGATCATGTGGGTGTAGATCCAGCGCAGGGTGAAGGGGCTGCCGCTGCTGCTCCTGCCCACCGAGAGTCCGTCGAGGGCGGTTTTCGCGGCGTTGGCGCGTGCGGCCTCGATCTCCGCCTGCCAGGTCGTGCGGGCCTCTTCCCAGGTGTCCGCCTCGGTGACGTGGAACTCGCCGTCCGGGTCCTCGTCCGTGAAGTAGAGCGGCGGGAGTTCCTCGCCGGCGAGCACGTCGCGGAACCAGCCCCGCTCGTTCTCGGCCAGGTGCCGTACGAGCCCCAGGAGAGTGAACGCCGACGGAGGCACGGATGCCTCGCGGAGCTGGGCGTCCGTGAGGCCCTCGCACTTCATCGCCAGGGTCGCCCGGTGGTAGTCGAGCCATCCCTCCAGCATCTCGCGCTCGGTGGCGTCGAAGGCGGGTTCGGGCCGTTCTTCTGTCGTCATGCGGTCATCGTCGCGCACCGATGATCAGCGGCGCCATGGTTTATGCGGGCCCGGCCCCCAGCATCCCGCGCAGCAGTTCGGCGCAGCCGGTGGCCAGTTGGGCCTCCGTCGGCACGGCGCGGTGGTACGAGCCGGCCGCGCAGGTGAACATCATGCCCTCGGCCCAGGCCACGACGGACAGGGCGTGGCGTTCCGGTTCGGCCGACCCGGCAGCGGCCATCAGGGCGATCAGCGGTTCGCGGAAGCGTCTGCCCGCCTCGTCGTAGAACTCCCGCAGCGCGGGCCGCCTCGTGGCCTCCAGGGCCAGCTCGTAGCGGCACACCAGCAGGGCGGTGCCGCCGGTCAGGTAGCGGTGCAGCGCATGGGCGAGCCCGGCCGCGATGCGGTCGGGACCACCGCCCGCGGGCAGCTCGCCGGGAGCGAGCACCCGCGCCTCGAGTTCCGCGAGCCGGCGCACGGCGGCCTCCAGCAGGGCCTCCCGGGTGCGGGCCTGGTTCGACGTGGACCCCTGGGGGAGCCCGGCCCGCTCGTCCACGGCCCGGTGGGTGAGTCCCCTCATGCCGCGCTCCGCGAGGAGGGAGAGTGCGGCGTCGGCGATCAGATCGGCGCGGGAGGACCCGGGCGGGCGTCGGGCGCCTGCGGAAACGGAGCGTGGGGGCATGAGGCCAATCTACCGTCGCCACTACAGCTGTAGTACCGTGAAGGGGTTACTACAGGTGTAGTGTCAAAGGGGTTCGGTCATGGGGACATCCAGAGCGGTGGTCGTCGGAAGCGGCATCGGAGGTCTCGCCGCCGCCGCGGCGCTGCACCAAAGCGGCTGGCACGTCACCGTCCTCGAACGCGCCGCCTCGCTGGAACCCGTCGGCGCGGGCATCAGCCTCGCACCCAACTCCCAGCGCGCCCTGGACGTCATCGGACTCGGCGACGAGGTCAGATCGCTCGCCGCCTGGCAGGGCGACGGAGGCATGCGTACGCCGTCGGGGCGCTGGCTCGCCCGCACGGACAGCGCCGCGGCCGCCGAACGCTTCGGCGGGCCGCTGGTCCTGCTCCATCGGTCCGCGCTCATCGGTCTGCTCCGCGCCCGCCTCCCCGAGTCCGCCGTGCACACGGCCACGGCGGCCGAACTCGTCTCTCCCGGCCGTGCGGACGGCAGGCGGGCCGTCGTCAGGACCACGCGCGGCGACCTGGAGGCCGACCTCGTCATCGGCGCCGACGGGATCGGCTCAGCGGTGCGCGACACGCTCTTCCCCGGCCACCCGGGGCCCTCGTACAGCGGATTCACCACCTGGCGCGTCATCGCCCCCGGGCTCGGCCGGCCCTTCGACTCGCACGAGACGTGGGGGAGGGGCGCCCTGTGGGGCAGCCACCCGATGAAGGACGGCCGGATCTACGCCTACGCCGCGGCCGCCGTCCCCGCCGGAGGGCGGGCCGCCGACGACGAGAAGGCGGAACTGCTCCGCAGGTACGGCGACTGGCACGACCCGATCCCCGGCATCATCGCCTCCGTCGGGGCCGGCCAGGTCCTGCGCCACGACGTCCACCACCTGGCCGATCCGCTGCCGGCCTTCCACCGGGGCCGCACCGTCCTCGTCGGCGACTCGGCGCACGCGATGGCGCCGTTCCTCGGCCAAGGGGGCAACCAGGCCATCGAGGACGCCGTCGTGCTCGCCCACCACGTCGGTCCGGACGGCGACCTGGCCGCGGGCCTTGCCGCCTACAGCGCGGCCCGGGTGCCGCGCACGACCGCCATGGTCCGCAAGGCGGCGCGGGTGTCCCGGCTGACGGGCCTCTCCGGCAGGCCCGCCGTCGCCCTGCGCGACGGACTGATGTCCGCGGTCTCCCGGCTGGGCCCCGGGCTCGTCCTGAGGGCGTTCGACGGGATCGCCGACTGGCGGCCGCCGCAGCGCACGTATGCTGCCGGAACCAGGGACGGGCGGACGACGCGGCCGTGACCAGGACCCTGGCCAAGGCGACAGGGAGAACCTCGTGAAGGTCGGCTGCATCGGGCTCGGAGACATCGCGAGGAAGGCGTATCTGCCGGTACTCACCGCCCTGCCCGGCGTCGAACTGCATCTGCAGACCCGCACCCCCGCCACACTGGCGGACGTGGCCGCCGCGCACCGGATCCCCGCCGAGCGGTGCCACGAGGACCTCGGCGCGCTCCTGGACCAGGAACTGGACGCCGCCTTCGTGCACGCGTCGACCGCGGCGCACGCGGAGATCGTCGAGCGGCTCCTGGAGGCGGGCGTCCCCACCTACGTCGACAAGCCGCTCGCCTACGAACTCGCCGACTCCGAGCGGCTGGTGGCTCTGGCCGAGGAGCGCGGTGTCACGCTGACCGTCGGCTTCAACCGCAGGCTCGCCCCGTCCTACGCCCAGTGCGCCGAGCACCCGCGTGAGCTGATCCTCCTGCAGAAGAACCGGGTGGGGCTGCCCGAGGATCCGCGCACCCTGGTGCTCGACGACTTCATCCACGTCGTCGACACCCTGCGCTTCCTGGCTCCCGGCCCGGTGTCGGGGGTCGTCGTGCGCGCGCGGATCGTGGACGGGATGATGCACCACGTGGTGCTGCAGCTGTCCGGCGACGGGTTCACCGCCATCGGCATGATGAACCGGCTCAACGGGTCGACGGAGGAGATCCTCGAGGTCTCCGGCCAGGACTCCAAGCGACAGGTGCTCAACCTCGCCGACGTCGTCGACCACAAGGGCCAGCCGACCCTGCGGCGCCGCGGCGACTGGGTGCCGGTCGCCCGTCAGCGCGGCATCGAGCAGTGCGTCGTGTCGTTCCTGGACGCGGTGCGGGCCGGCGAGGTGCTCAGCGCGCAGGACGCTCTGGAGACCCACCGGCTGTGCGAACGGGTGGTCCTGGACGCCCTGGAGCAGGCTTCCTGAGGGACCGCAGCCCCAGTACGCCGAAGAACACGGCCAGCACGGCCAGCGCGCCGTACACGGGCCAGGCGCCCAGCCGGACGTAGAGCGTGGTGCCCTGGGCGAGCGGCACGTCGAACACGGCCGCCTCGCTCGCGTCCGTACCGATCGGGGCGCCCACCCGCTCGCCCCGCGGACCGTACACGGCGCTCACGCCGGTGAGCGTGGCGTGCACCATCGGACGGCCCGTCTCCGCCGCCCGCAGCGCTCCCAGCGAGGCGTGCTGCGCGGGAGCCCAGCTGTGCTGGAACGTCGAGGTGGACGACTGGGCGACGATCACCTCGGCGCCGTCCTCCACCAGGCGCCTGCTCATGTCGGGGAACGCGGTCTCGAAGCAGACCAGCGGCCCCACCCGGAGCCCGTCGGGCAGGTCCATCACCACGGGGGCGCCGCCGCGCAGCCGGTCCTCGCCCGCTGCCTTGCCCACCGAGGTCGCCCAGCCCAGGAGGGAGCGGGCCGGCACGTACTCGCCGAACGGCACCAGTCGCATCTTGTCGTACCGGTCGCCGGTCGGGCCGTCAGAGCCCACCAGCACCGCCGACTTGAAGATTCCGGTGCGCTCGGGGCCATCCGTGCGCCGGGCGTCCATGTTGACCAGGATGTCCGCGCCGACCTGACGCGACAGCGCGGTGACCCGGTCCGCCGTCTCCGGATGGCGCGACAGATCCACCGCCACGCTGCTCTCGCCCCACACCACGAGGTCCACGTCCCGGCCGGCCAGACCGCGCGTCAGCTCCTCGCTGCGCGCGAAGCGGTGCCCGATGCTGCCGGGGCCGTCGACGACCCCCGGCTGTACGACCGCGATACGGACCGTGCCCTCCTGCTCGGGCCGTGGTGCCCACAGGGCCGTCGCCCCCGTACCGACCGCGCCCGCGACGACGCACACGGCCGCGGTCCGCCGCGCGGACGGCACGGCGACCAGCAGCGCCAGGGCCGTGTTCGCGGCGACCACACCGAGACTGACCAGCCACACTCCGCCCACCGACGCGGTGCGCAGCGCGAACGGGACGTTCCACTGGCTGGCCCCCAGCAGACCCCACGGCCCGCCGAGGCCCTCCCACGAGCGCACGAGTTCGATCATCAGCCAGCCGGAGGGCACCACGACGACCGCGGCGAAGGCCCTGCCCGCGGACGGTGATCCGCCGAGCAGACGGGCCACCAGAAGACCCCAGGGAGCCCACAGGAGCCCGAGGAACGCCGCGAGCACCACGATGAACACGTGCAGACTCGGCATCAGCCAGTGGTGGACGGCGATCACGAAGCCCACCCCGCCGAGCCAGCCGTCCAGGGCGGCCCTCCGGCCCGTGCCCGCCGACCGGATCAGCAGCATCCACGGCACCAGCGCGACGTACGCGAACCACCAGAGCGACGGGGCCGGGAACGCCAGGGCGGGGAGCGCGCCGGCGCACAAGGCGACGACGCCCCGTCCGACGCGCGAGCGCAGCAGCCGCTCGTGCGGCCGCGCCGCACCCCCGTCGGCCGTCGCGTCCGGAAGCCGCGTGCCCCGCATCGGCATGACCTGTCCTCCTCGCCGGTCCTCCGCTTGATTCCAGTGTGCGCCGAAAGATCGGGAGCGCACAGGGGGAGTCCCGCGGATCCGCCGGTCCGGGGAGGCGGCGAAGGGGTGATCACACCGTGGCGGCGACCCCGGGGCCGTGCCGCCAGGTCTCCTCCATCGTGACGGTGTGTATCCGCCACCCCGGGTCGGTGCGCCGCAGGTCGAAGACGTACCGGCCTCCGGACATCGTCGTCGGCGCGGTCCCCTCCGCGCCCCCGCCGCCCCGCGGGCTGAGGTAGTCCGCCCGCACCCGTGCGAGGTCGCCCGGATAGCCGCCCAGGTCCTGGAGTTCGAGGCGGCGGTTCACGATCAGGTGCTGACGGACGGGCAGGAGCCGCAGGATGTCCGCCAGCCAGTGCACGGACTCGGCCACCGGCCCTGCACGTCCGCCCGCGCCCCGGTGGTCGACGCGGCCGTCCGGCGTGAACAGCGCGCCGTACGCCTCCCACGCGCCCTCGTCCACCGCGGCGGCGTATTCACTGATCACCGAGTCGATGGAGAGGCGGTCCATCACCGTCGCGAGAGCCACGCGCTGCGTCATCGGCCAAGTCTCGGCCAGTGCGAGCGGCACGCCAAGAGTCCTGCAGTGCCTCTGCCGATCCGGGTCCCGGGTGGCCGCCGCGGGGGAGGGCCGGGGGCGCGAGCGCGGGGACCACCGGCGGCCCGTCCCCTCACCCGGCGTCCGGTGAGGCCGCACCGCCCGTCGCGGGTCCCTCGCACCGGCCGGGCGCCCGCTCGGCGGGCACGTCCGGAAGAGCCCGCCCCAGGCGGGCGAGCGGGGACAGCGCGATCACCGCCGGGGACAGCAGCATGCCCGCCGCCGTCACCAGGAGACCGGTGCGCAGTCCCCACTCCTCGGCGAGGACACCGCCCAGCACGGAACCGAGCGGCGTCAGCCCCATGCCGACGAACGTGATCGTCGCTGCCGCACGGGCCTGCATCCCGTACGGCGTCACACTCTGCCGGATGGCCATGACCGCCACGTTCACCACCTGTCCCCCCGCGCCGAACACGAAGCCGACGACGAGGAGTGCGGGAAGCGTCACCGCGGGGGAGCCGTGCAGTCCGGGTACGCAGAGGAACGCGCCGTCGCCGATCGCCGCTGCGCAGACGAGCACCACGCCGTAACCGAACCGCTTCGGGAGGGCGGCTGCCAGCACGGAGCCCAGGAGCGCACCCGGCCCCGACGCCGCGAGTGCCAGGCCCACGGCGGTGCCCGACAGGTGCAGTTCGAGGGGCAGGAACAGCAGATGGACCGTCATCAGTGCCGCGAAGGAGAACTGGAAGACGGCCGATGCCAGGCACACGGCCCGCAGCGAGATGTCGCCCAGGACGAGACGGAGACCCTCAAGGATCCGGCGCCGTACCGGGGGCTGCCGTTCCGTGCGCTGCGGGACCCGTTCACCCCGGCGGATCCGGCGGACCGACACGCACGAGAGTGCGAAGAACAGAGCGCCGGACGCCACCGCGAGGGGCGCGGACAGCAGGGACACCAGGGCGCCGCCGAGGGCGGGACCGCCGATCTGGGCCGCCGAACGGCTGCCCTCGAGCGCGCTGTTGCCCCGCACCAGCCGGTCGCGAGGCACCAGACGTACGAGAGAGGCCTGGTAGGCCACGTCGAAGAAGACGGACAGGACCCCGACGGCGAAGGCGGTCGCGCACAGCGCCGCCGGACCGAACTCCCCGAGGAGCGCGAGCGACGCGGCAGCGCACAGGACGAACGCCCGGCCGCCGTCCGCCAGGACCATCACCGTACGCGTGCGCCATCCGTCCACCCAGGCGCCCACGAAGAGCGTGAGCAGCAGCACCGGCGCCTGGCCGACGGCGCGCAGGACACCGAGCCTGCCCGGGTCGAGACCGAGCGTGAGGACGGCGTGGAGCGGCAGGATCACCAGCGTCGTGTGTTCGCCGAGTTGGGAGGCCGTCTGCCCCCACCACAGCCGGAGGAAGTCACGGTCCCGCCGGAGGCCCGACGCGACTGGCGGTCCGGAATCGGGAACGGCGGAGAAGGCGGGCGGCACGCGGACCCCTCGGGTTGCGGACGACGAGGCCCGCACCGGGGCACACCACAGGTGCGTCCGGGATCCGGGCTCAAGAAGGCTCGCTGTGCCGTGATTTCAGGGGCGGCACGCGATGACGGGCCGATGACGGCCGGGATGTCAACGCGCGCTCGGACGACCGGGCATGTCCGCAACTCCTCGTATGCCGTCTGCCGCTCGCGGACACCCTGTCCGGGCGCTCGTCACCGGAGCCGCTCCGGGAGGTGCGCCGGAGCGGTGGTCACGCCGCTTCGGCCGCGCCCTGGTGCACGGCCGACCCCCATTCGACGAGCAGCCGCTCGTACTCCTGACGGGCCTCCAGGGTACCCAGGCCACCGTCCACGAGCGTGCGGATCTGCGCGTTCAGCTCGGCGAGCGAGCGGACCGGTGTCGGCTCGGTGGAAGGGATGGGCATACGTCGATTCTAAGGGTGCGGGCCGACAATCTGACCGGGCGCGTAGGGCGTTCTCCCCGATCGCCGTGGATCCTCCGGTCACACGGCCGGTCGTCCCGTCTCCGCGGCGGCGGAGGCCGGCCGTGCCGACGGTGCCGCACAGGGGCGGGCCGCCCCCTGTCCTTGCAGGTGGCGGCCCGCCCCGGCCCGCATCAGTCCGTGTCAGGCGAGACCGAGCTGTCGCATCATGCCGAGTTCGTCGCTGCTTCCCCAGCGCTCCACGAGCTTGCCGTCCTCGAAGCGGCTGATCTGCATGCCCCGGTACGCGACCGCCTTGCCCGTCGGCGCGTGGCCGAGCAGTTCGCCCCGGTGTGTCCCCTTGATGGTGTAGGCGAAGGCGAGTTCGTCGTCGGTGGCCACCAGGTGCTCGACCTCGACCCGCAGGTCCGGGAACGCGATCCTGAGCTCGCGGAACATGTGCTGGTAGCCCGCCGGGCCCGGGCCCTGGCCCGGCGCCGGGTCGTGGTCCACGGCCCCGGGGGCGACCAGATCGGTGAGAGCGTCGAGGTTCCCCGTGCTGACCGCCTCTCCGAACGCGGTCTGGACGGCGATGTTCTCCTGCTGGGACACGGCTGCTCCTCGGTCTCGTGAACGCGCCGCGGCGCCGGAACAGCCGCCGCGGACACCGATCCTGCTGCGGCGGCCCGTGGGCGCGTGCCGACATGCCGAGGGTCACCCCGTACGGGTCATGGCTTGCCCCCACACGCCGCAGCCGGGTGCCACCAGGAAGAGGGCCCTGGCCGCACCCGGCTGCCCGGCTGTTCCGCCGCCCGGTCCGATTACCGGGGAGCGTCCGGATGGGAGAATTCCGGGAGAGGATCTTGTCCGGCGGCCGGCGAAAGGTCGCGTTTCATCCGGAATGCCACCTCGCCATGAACGCGGGGAGAACCGCCGCGGAGGGGCGTCTCAGCCCGCCGACTCACCGGCGTGCGGACTCAGGGCGCCCGCGCCGATCAGGGCGAACAGCACGATGCCCAGGATGATGCGGTAGATGACGAACGGCATGAAGCTCTTCGTGGTGATGAACTTCATGAACCAGGCGATCACTGCGTATCCGACCGCGAAGGCGATGATCGTCGCGAAGATGGTGGGTCCCCAGGAGACGTGCCCCTCGCCCGCGTCCTTCAGTTCGAACACGCCCGAGGCGAGCACCGCGGGAACGGCCAGCAGGAAGGAGTACCGGGCCGCCGCCTCACGGGTGTACCCCATCAGCAGACCGCCACTGATCGTCGCACCGGACCGCGAGACGCCCGGAACCAGCGCAAGGGCCTGGCAGAATCCGAAGATCAGACCGTCCTTGACGCCCAGCTCCTTCAGGGACTTGCGCTCCTTGATCGCCCGGTGCTTGCCCCCGGTCTCGTCACGTGCGGCGAGACGGTCGGCGACGCCGAGGACCACACCCATCACGATCAGGGTCGTGGCGATCAGACGCAGGTCACGGAACGGGCCCTCGATCTGGTCCTTGAAGGTCACGCCGAGCACACCGATCGGGATCGACCCGACGATGACCAGCCAGCCCATCTTGGCGTCGTGGTCACTGCGCATGGCGGAATCGGTCAGCGACCGGAACCAGGCCGAGACGATGCGCGCGATGTCCTTGCGGAAGTAGATGAGGACCGCGGCCTCGGTGCCGATCTGGGTGATCGCGGTGAACGCCGCTCCCGGGTCGTGCCAGCCCGCGAACGCCGCGGTCAGCCGCAGATGCGCGCTGGAGGAGATCGGCAGGAACTCGGTCAGTCCCTGAACGAGGCCCAGGACGAATGATTCGAACCAGCTCATGGGGCTTTGGCCATCCCGGAGATGCTCATGCAACGGCCGACGGACACGAAGTCCGTCGGCGGTGTGCGGATGCGGTCAGAAAAGGGGGCGGGACACCACGGTCCCGGACATCCTCTGTCGGATGCGCGCAGCGTATCGCCTGCGGGTGAACGGCCCGCCCGCTGCCCCCGGCTTCGCCGCGCCACCCGCCCCCTCAGGAGGGGCCGCCCGCCCTCTCAGGAGGGGCCGGCCGCCACGGCCAGCCGGTGGCGCCTGCGCCAGGCGACGAGGGCCGCCCCGGCGCCGGAGACCACGATGAAGCCCATCGCGGCCAGGAACACCGGCGAGGTCGGTGACGACGCGGTGCTGCCCGCGACGACGTACGCCGCCGTGTTGGGGATGGAGCCGAGCCCGGTGGCCAGGAGGAACGGCGGGTAGCCCATGCGGGAGGTCGCCGCACAGTAGTTGGCCGCGGCGAACGGCACCCCGGGGAAGAGCCGCAGCGCCAGCATGGACCGGAACCCGTGCCGGCTCAGCAGTCCGTCCGCGGCCTTGAGGTACTTGCCCCGCAGCAGGGTGCGCAGCGCGTCCTGCCCCAGCACCCTGCCCAGCAGGAAGGAGATCCCCGCGCCGAGGACGGTGCCCGCCAGCGCCGCGGCCAGGCCCGCCTGGGCGCCGAAGAGGGCCCCGGCGGCGAGGTTGAGCAGCGGGCGCGGCACGAAGGCGACGGTGCACACCCCGTACGCCAGCCCGAACAGCATCGCCGCCGCGGACCCGGTGAGTTGAGGTGGCCAGCCCGAGGCCAGCAGTCTCTGTGGTTCGAACAGCACCATCGTGGTGGCGGCGGCCAGCAGGACCGCCACGAGGAGGGTGAACCGGGACCAGGGGGAGAGCAGCGCCCTCGTACAGCGCACTGCCAGGCCGCCGGAGGGCCGTGTTGCGGGGACGGGGTCGAACATCTGGGGAGCGTAACCGAAACAGGTGTGTGATCGTCGTAATGTGCACGGCATGAGCACACCGGCGCAGCCAGTCCCCGTCGTGCCGGCCAGCGCGCTCGCGGACACCGTGCTGCACCGTCTCGTCCGGGTGTATCCCGGCGCCGCCGATCCCGAACGCGCAGTCCAGGCGGCTGCGTACATGAAGGACGTCGCGCCCTTCCTCGGCATCCCCACCCCGCGGCGCAGGGATCTGTCCAGGACCGTGCTGGCGGGCACGGGCAGGCCGGACGAGACGGATCTCACCGCGATCGCCCTGCGGTGCTGGGAGTTGCCCGAACGCGAGTACCAGTACTTCGCCGCCGACCTCCTGCGCCGCCACGCCGCACGTTGTTCGGCGGGCTTCCTCCCCGTCCTGCGTCATCTCGTCTCGACGGTCCCGTGGTGGGACACCGTCGACGTGCTGGCGGCCCATGTCGCCGGGCCCCTCGTCGCGGCGGAACCGGAACTGCGTACGGCGATGGACGCCTGGATCGGGGACGACAGCGTCTGGATCGCCCGGACCGCGCTGCTGCACCAGCTCCGTTACAAGGAGCGGACCGACACCGGCCGGCTCTTCCGCTACTGCCTGCTGCGCGCGGAGCACCCCGATTTCTTCATCCGCAAGGCGATCGGATGGTCCCTGCGCGAGTACGCCAAGACGGATCCGGACGCCGTACGCGACTTCGTCGACGGAGCCCGGGACCGTCTGTCGCCGCTCTCCGTGCGCGAGGCGCTCAGGAACATCGGCTGACGAGCCCCGGTTCGCGGTCCCGGGTGGCCGCGCGGACGGAAAACCAGTCGACGGCGCCCGGCCGCTCCGCCATGATCGGGGCATGTTCCGGTACGCCTTCCCCACAGCGCAGTCCGCAGTCGCGGACACGCCGAAGGCTGCCGTGAGCCCTGCGGACGCGACCGCAGCAGCAGCACTCGACGCAGCGTTCACCGCTGCCGCGGCGCCCTTCGGCGGCGCCCGAAGCTGACCCTCCCCCGACAGTCCGGCGGACCCCGTGAGGGGAGGGTCGGCGGGGCCCTGGGGTCTTCTCTCTCAGCTTCGAACACCAAGGAACGAGCCATGCCCAAGACGGCATACGTGCGCACCAAGCCGCACCTCAACATCGGCACCATGGGTCACGTCGACCACGGGAAGACCACCCTGACCGCCGCGATCACCAAGGTGCTCAGCGACCGCGGAACCGGCACCTTCGTGCCCTTCGACCGGATCGACCGGGCTCCCGAGGAGGCGCAGCGCGGCATCACCATCAACATCGCGCACGTCGAGTACGAGACCGACACCCGGCACTACGCGCACGTGGACATGCCCGGACACGCCGACTACATCAAGAACATGGTGACGGGAGCGGCGCAGCTCGACGGGGCGATCCTCGTGGTGTCCGCGCTCGACGGCATCATGCCGCAGACCGCGGAGCACGTCCTGCTGGCCCGTCAGGTCGGTGTCGACCACATCGTCGTCGCCCTGAACAAGGCCGACGCGGGTGACCCCGAGCTCACCGACCTGGTCGAGCTGGAGGTCCGCGAACTGCTCAGCGCGCACGGCTACGGCGGTGACTCCGTGCCGGTCGTGCGGGTGTCGGGGCTCGGCGCGCTGCAGGGCGACCCGCGCTGGACGGCGTCCATCGAGGGGCTGCTGGACGCCGTCGACACCTACGTACCGGTCCCGGTGCGCTACACCGCGGCGCCGTTCCTGCTGTCCGTGGAGAACGTGCTGACGATCACCGGCCGGGGGACCGTCGTCACCGGGGCGGTCGAGCGGGGCACGGTGCGCGTGGGGGACCGCGTGTCGGTGCTCGGTGCGGACGTCGAGACGGTCGTGACCGGCCTGGAGACCTTCGGGAAGCCGATGGAGTCCGCGGAGGCGGGCGACAACGTCGCGCTGCTGCTGCGCGGGGTCGAGCGTGACCGCGTCCGCCGCGGCCACGTCGTCGCGGCGCCGGGCAGCGTCACCCCGAGCCGGCGTTTCACCGCGCAGGTGTACGTCCTGTCGGGCCGGGAGGGGGGCCGGAGCACACCGGTCACCACGGGGTACCGGCCGCAGTTCTACATCCGCACGGCGGACGTCGTCGGCGACGTCGACCTCGGCGAGGCGGCGGTCGCGCGGCCCGGCGAGACGGTCACCATGACCGTCGAGCTCGGCCGCGACATCCCGCTCGAGTCCGGCCTGGGCTTCGCGATCCGCGAGGGAGGCCGGACGGTGGGGGCAGGTACGGTCACCGCACTGCTCTGACCGTACGCCGCCGTCCGCATCCCCCGGCCCGGGGGATGCGGACGGCGGGCGCCGGTTCGTCCGCCGGAGGCTCGCCTGCCCGTCACAATGGGGGAGTGAACGAGCCGATACCCGTCATCCGCGACACCGACCACGGCACCGCCAGGCTGTTGCCCGACGTCGACCGGGACCGGGCGTGGCTGCTCACGGTGGACGGCGCCCCGCAGTCCTACGTCGACCTCGACGACCCGGGGCACCTGGAGTTCGAGTACGTGCGCCGGCTCGGCCACGTCGTCGACCGCGCCGCCGCCCCGGGTGTCCCGCTGGACATCCTGCACCTCGGCGGCGGCGCGCTCACGCTGCCGCGCTACGCGGCGCTGACCCGCCCCGGCTCCCGTCAGGACGTGGCCGAGGCGGACGGGGAACTCGTCGAGCTGGTCCACGCCCACCTGCCGCTGCCCGAAGGTTCCGGGGTCACCGTGCACGCCGCCGACGCCAGGGCCTGGCTCGAACAGGCGCCGTCGGACTCCGCCGACCTCCTGATCGCCGACGTCTTCGGCGGCGCGCGGGTGCCCGCCCATCTGACGTCCGCCGAATACGCCCGGTCCGCCGCCCGCGTCCTGCGGGCGGACGGGATCTACGCGGCCAACCTGGCCGACAGCGCGCCCTTCGCCTTTCTGGGCTCGCAACTGGCCACCTTCGCAGAGGTGTTCGACGAGCTCGCCGTCATCGCCGAACCGGCCGTCCTGCGCGGCCGGCGGTTCGGCAACACGGTGCTTCTCGCCTCCCGGGCGCCGCTCGACATCGCCCCGCTGACCAGGCTGTGCGCCGCCGACGCCTTCCCCGCCCGGGTGGAGCACGGTGCGCCGCTGAAGCGACTGCTCAACGGGGCGAAGCCGGTTCGGGACAGCGAGGCCGTCGCCTCACCCGAGCCGCCCGACGGGGCTTTCAGCATCGGCTGACTCCGGGGCGGCGGCCGGCGCCCCGATGCCCTTGACCGTGCCGCGGCGCGTCAGATTCCGTACGTCCGGCACCAGCAGCACGCCCGCGGTCACCAGCACGATCAGCCCCGCGCAGCCCCACAACGCCGCGCTGCGGCCCACGAGCGATTCGACCGGACCGGCCGCCGCCGTGGCCAGCGGAACCATCGCGACCGAGCCGAACCAGTCGTACGCCGACACCCGGGACAGCTTCTCCTCGGGGATCTCCTGGTGCAGAGCGGTCATCCAGGACACCCCGAACACCTCGATGGCGACGCCGGTCACGAACATCACCGCGCAGAGCCCGGTCACCGGGAGGGGGATCGCGAGGCCCGCGGAGGGCAGCGCCAGCGGAAACACGCAGAGGGTCCCGGCCAGCAGCAGCCGTCGCGGTCTCCAGCGAATCATCAGCAGCGCCCCGCCCAGCGTGCCGACGCCGAACGCGGCGAGCGCGAGGCCCCACGGACGGGCACCGCCGAGCTGGTCCCGGGCCACCAGCGGCCCGTAGACGGCCTCCGCCGCCCCGACGACGGCGACCACCACGCTGAACTGGAGCACGATCGCCCAGAGCCAGGGGCGTCCGGCGACCTCCCGCCAGCCGTCACGCAGATCGGAGAGCAGCCCCCCGCCCGCGGCCCGCCCGGGGATGTGGCTCACGTCCAGGAAGGCCCGCAGCAAACCGGCGACCGCGAACGCCGCGGCGTCGACGGCCAGCACCCACCCCGGGTCCATGGCCGCGATCATGGCGCCTCCGAGCGCCGCCCCGCCGATGGCCGCGCCGTGCATCGCCATCCGGAAGAGGGCGAAGGCCCGCGCCGCGTGCTCGCCGTCGACGCTGGACATCAGCATGCCCTCGGACGCCGGGCCGAAGAACGCCTGGCCGGTGCCGCAGAGTGCCGTCAGCACCATCATGTGCCACAGCTCGGCGGAGCCGGTGAGGACCAGCCAGGCGAACACGGCCTGGGAGACGCAGTTCAGGGCGTTGGCGGCCACCATCACCCGGTGCCGGGGGATCCGGTCCGCGACCGCGCCGCCGATGAGCAGGAAGAGCACCAGGGGCGCCGTGCGCGCGGCGGCCACGAGACCGACGTCACCGGCGTCGCCGCCCGACTCAAGAACCGCGAACGCCGCCGCGATCAGAGCGCCGCTGGTTCCGAGGTTCGTGATGATCGCGGCGGCGGTCAGCAGACCGAAATTACGGTCTCCCCTCGGGGCGCGGCGCGCGGGAACGGGGGAAGAGGCGGGGGAAGTCACCAAGGGACTATCCCCGCCGCGACCCCCTGCCGCCAAATGGGCGGGCCCGCGGGTGCCTGGTGCCGGAGGTCAGGAGGGGCCGGCGCCGCTCCCGGCGTCCTCCGTCAGGCGTACGGTGCTGAGGATCTTCTGGATGGTGGCGTCCGGGAGCTCGTCGTCGACCCCGGCATTGGCGTAGAGGATCCAGGACGCGAACTCGTCCTTGGCGTTCTTGAACGTGAAGGCGATCGACTTGCCGTCGGTGTCGCACTTGTCCTTGTTAGCCAGTCCGGTCGCGGTGGCCGTGGCGACGCTCCCCGAGAGGCCCGACTTGGTCGTGTACGGCTTGGGCTCGCCGATCTTGACCTTGTTCTTGGGATCCCCCTGCGCGTAGGCGGCCCAGACCCAGTTGGCCGCCTCGTTCTTCGCCGCCTCGTCGGTGCTCTTGGCGCCCTGGCCGCCCTTGGTGCCGACACCGGCCAGGCCGGTGTCCTCCTTGGTGCCGTCCTTGTCCGCGTCGTCGACGCACCACTTGCTCTTGTAGTGGGCGGGAGCGGAGAAGCCGACGGCCGGCGGGCCCGTGGGGTTCTTCTCGTCCTCGAAGCCGGAGAACACTCCGGTGCCCGCGACCTCCCAGTCGCCGGGCACGTCGAACCGGGTGCCCCACTTGGGGTTGGTCACGACCTTCCAGCCCGGCACGGTGGGCGCGGCTTCCTCGCCGCCACGCGGGTTAGCCGCGGGGGAGGAAGCGGTGTCGGACGGCTTCGCCGAAGGCGACGCCGACGACTTGCCGTCGGCCGTCGGACCGCCCTCGTCGTCCTTCTTGTTCATGACCACGACACCGGTCACCACCGCAGCGACGACGACCGCGGTGGCGGCCACGACGGCGACGATCGCCGTCTTCCTCTTGTCGTCGGGCCGTGGGCCGCCGGGCTGCCCCGGAACGGCGTACTGCGGAACGGTCGGCTGCTGGTACGGGTTGGGCTGCTGGTATCCCTGCTGGTTCTGCTGCTGGTATCCCGGCTGCTGATAGGGATTCGGCTGGTGGTACCCCGGCTGCTGGTACGGATTCTGGTTCTGGTCCTGCGGGTTCTGCTCGCCCCCGGGCGGCTGCTGTCCTGGCCACATGGCCAGTAACCATAGAGGGGAGGGGCGGCCGTAGCTACGGGCGCCCCTGACCGGAGGGACGGCGGGGCCTGCCGCGAGGGGATGGCCAAAGCCTGCTACCCGCTAGTAACATCCGTGCATGAGCACTCAAGAGACGACGGTCGGCGACATGCTGTCCGCGAGCGTCCCGATGGTCCGCACCCTCGGCATCACCTATCTGGAGACGACCGCGGAGCGCGCTGTCCTCTCGCTTCCGGACCAGGCCGACTACCACAACCACCTCGGCGGGCCGCACGCCGGAGCGATGTTCACCCTCGCGGAATCGGCGAGCGGCGCGATCGTCGTCGCCGCGTTCGGTGACCAGATGGCCCGGGCGGTCCCGCTGCCCGTGACGACGGAGATGGCCTTCAAGAAGGTGGCCATGGGCGACCTCACCGCCACCGCGGTGCTGGGCCGCCCGGCGGCGGACGTCGTGGCCGAACTCGACGAGGGCAAGCGCCCCGAGTTCCCCGTGAGCGTCGAGATCCGACGTGCCGACGGCGCCGTGACGAGCGAGATGAGCGTGGTCTGGACCCTGCGTCCGAACCGCTGACGGGACCCCGCCCCCGCACGCCCCCGACCGGGGGCCGCGGCGGCCCCTCCCGTTCGCCGGACCGGTAGGCTGCCCGCCGTGCACCCTTCGTGGTGCACGGCGGCAGATTTTTTACGGGAAGGACCGGCGATGCACGTCCAGGAGTGGCTGGAGACCGTACCCGCGGTCAGCATTTACCTTCTGGTGGGGGTCGTCATCGGGCTCGAGAGCCTGGGCATCCCGCTGCCCGGCGAGATCATCCTCGTGAGTTCGGCCCTGCTCGCCTCGCAGCACGGAGACATCGACCCGGTGGTGCTCGGAGCCTGCGCCTCGGCCGGGGCGATCATCGGCGACTCCGTCGGGTACGCCATCGGCCGCAAGGGCGGCCGGCCGCTGCTCGCATGGCTCGGCGGCAAGTTCCCCAAGCACTTCGGGGAGCCCCAGATCGCGCTGGCGGAGCGGTCCTTCGAGAAGTGGGGCATGTGGGCGGTCTTCTTCGGCCGCTTCGTCGCACTGCTGCGGATCTTCGCGGGGCCACTGGCGGGCGTCCTGCGCATGCCGTACTGGAAGTTCCTGATCGCCAACGTGCTCGGCGGCATCGTCTGGGCCGGCGGCACCACCGCCGTCATCTACTCGGTAGGCGTCGTCGCCGAGGCGTGGCTCAAGCGGTTCTCGTGGCTGGGACTGCTGGCGGCCGTACTGATCGGCCTGGTCTCCATGCTGGTGCTGAAGAACCGGGCCAAGAAGGCCGCCGAGCAGGCCGACCGGACGGCCCCGGCGCCCGAACCGGACGCGGTGCCGGCGGCTGACTGAGGCCCCGCGCCACGGCACCCGGGGCGGTCGTGCCGATGGCCCGCTGCCCGGTCAGCCGCGGTGCGCCTCGCGGTGCGCCTTCGCCAGCTCCACGTAACCGGCCGCGTTGAAGGCGATGCCCTCCCGCTCCTCCTCGGTCAGCTGCCGCTTCACCTTGGCGGGTACGCCGGCGACCAGGGAGCCCGGGGGGATCCGCATCCCCTGCGGGACGAGCGCCTGCGCGGCGATCAGTGAACCCGCTCCGATGTGGGCGCCGTTGAGCACGGTGGCCCCCATGCCGACCAGCACGTCGTCCTCGATCACGCAGCCGTGCAGCACCGCGTTGTGGCCCACGGAGACCCGGGCGCCCACGGTCAGCGGGAAGCCGGGGTCGGTGTGGACGCTGCAGTTGTCCTGGACGTTGCTGTCCGGCCCGATCGAGATGGGGCCGCAGTCCGCGCGGAGCACCGCCTGGTACCAGACGCTGGAGCCCGCGGACAACGACACCTCGCCGATGACGACGGACGTCGGTGCGAGGAAGGCGTCCGGGTCGATGTCCGGGTTCCTGCCGCCGATTCCGGTGACCAACGCCTGCTCTGCCATCGCCTGCTCCCTCGCCGGACCGTGGCGCGCGTGGCGCCCCTGCTCCGGACGAACCGTAATGGACGGCCCCGCCTGCCCGGTGAGGTGGGGTGAACGTCACAGCTCGCCGCGGGGACCCCTCCCGGGCCGGCGGCTACCGTGAGCGGGTGCCGAAGAACCGAAACACGTTCTCCTCGCTGGCCCGCCTGCGCCGCGGTGTCGCGTCCCGCGCCGTCCACCGTGTCTGGGCCTGGGCGCAGGAGACCGGCGCGGTCACCGCGCAGCACCCGGGGAGGCTCCGGTTCGGCCGGATCGGTGCGGGCACCCGGCTGGCCTTCCCGCAGGGCACGGTGTTCGGGGAGTCCTGGATCGAGCTGGGCGACCACTGCATCATCGGTGAGCGGGTGACCCTGACCGCGGGGCTGATGCCCGATCTCGACCTCGGCTCCGCACCCATCCTGACGCTGGGCGACGGTGTCGTGCTCGGCCGTGGCAGCCATGTCATCGCCGACACCACGGTGTCGATCGGCTCCGACACGTACTGCGGCCCGTACGTCTACATCACGTCCACCAACCACAGTTACGACGACCCCCACGAGCCCGTCGGCCGGCAGTGGCCCCGTATGGAGCCGGTCTCGATCGGGCCGGGGTGCTGGATCGGCACCGGGGCGGTCATCCTCCCGGGCGCCAGCCTGGGCCGGAACGTCGTCGTCGCGGCCGGGGCCGTCGTGCGCGGCGAGGTGCCCGACCACGCGGTGGTGGCCGGGGCGCCGGCCCGGGTGGTGCGCAGCTGGGACCCGGAGCAGGGCTGGCAGCCGCCGCTGCGTACGCCGGCCCCGGTGCCCATCCCGGACGGGGTCACTCCCGAACAGCTGCAGGCCGTGGCGCTCCTGTTGGAGGAGCCGGCGGCGGAGGCCTGAGCCCCGGGAGCCGTGCGGGGACGTCGGGTGCCCGGCCCCGGGAGCCGTGCGGGGACGTCGGGCGCCCGGCTCCGGGGCTCCTGTCCCGGCACGTCCCGGGTTCGCGCCCGTCGGCCTCGCCTCAGCCCGTCGCCAGCAGGACCGTCCCCAGCAGAGCCAGGGCGGCGCCCGCCGCCTGGACCCCGCGCAGCCGTTCGCCGAGCATCCCCCGTGCGGCCAGCGCCGTCACGACCGGATACAGCGATGCCAGGACCGCGGCAACGGTGACCGGACCGTGCTGTGCCGCGACCGAGTACGTGCCGTTCGCCGCCACATCGGCCAGCCCGACGAAGGCCAGGGCGGGCAGCGAGGCCCGGACCGCCTGCCGGCCACCGTCCTCGGGGAGCGCGCGGCCGCCCCGGAGGACCGAGACGTACAGGGCCGTACCGCCGACCGCGATGTTCGTGACGCGCTGCACGAACAAGGCGAGGAAGAGGCCGGTCACCGTCGTGGATGCCTCCGCGATCAGGGTCATCACGGCCCCGAAGCCGAAAGCGGCCAGCAGCGTCAGCACCACGGCCCGGCGCTGCACCGGCGCTCCGCGCAGTTGCGGCCCACCCGCCAGGACGACCCCGGCGACGGCGATCACGATTCCGGCGAACTGCGGCAGCCCCGGCCTCTCGCCGATGAGCAGGCCGGCCCCCACCGGTACGGCCACCCCGAGTGAGCCGAGCGGGGAGACCACACCCATCGGGCCCAGGGCCAGGGCCTTGTAGAAGCTCAGCATCGCGACCGGCCCGACCGTGCCCGCCGCCACCGCGAACCAGAGCCGCGTCCCGGCCTCGTGCCACGCACCGGTGGCGATCACGACTGCGCCGAGCACCACGGCGGCGACGCACTGCGAGACGACCACCACGGTCAGGGCCGGCGTGCGCCGGGTCAGCAGTCCGCCGCCGAAGTCGGCCAGACCCCACAGCAGGCTCGTGGCCAGGGCGAACAGGGCTGTCATCGGGCGCCTCGCAGTACAGTGCGGTGGTCGGGTGGGTACACCGCACCGTAGTGCACTATTTTCGACTCTGCCATTCAAAATATTGGACGGAATGTGTCTGACCTCGATCAGCTCACGCAGTCGCTGGCCCGCAACCTCAAGCGCTGGCGAGGTGAACGCGGGTTCACACTGGACGCCCTGGCGGCCCGGGCGGGGGTCAGCAGGGGCATGATCATCCAGATCGAGCAGGCGCGTACGAACCCGAGCGTCGGCATCACCGTCAAACTGGCCGACGCGCTGGGGGTCAGCATCACGACGCTGCTCGACTACGAGCAGGGGTCCCAGGTGCGGCTGGTGCCCGAGGAGCAGGCGGTGCGCATGTGGTCGACAGAAGCGGGCAGTTCGACCACGCTCCTGGTCGGCACCGAGGCCCGGGGGCCGATCGAGCTCTGGTCCTGGCGCCTCATGCCCGGCGACGTCAGCGCCTCCGACCCGCACCCCGAGGGCACGGTCGAACTCCTCCACGTCACGGCCGGAGAGATGACGCTGGTCGTGGACGGTGAGGCCCACCCCGTGCCGGCGGGGACGTCGGCGACGTTCGAGGCGCACGTGCCGCACAGCTACCGCAACGACGGTGCCGAACCGGCCGAGATGACCATGGCGGTGTCGATCCCGCCGGTGCGCCGGGAGAGCAGGTGAGCCGAGTTTCCCGGGCTGTCGGCGTGAGCCGCGTGCACGCACCCCTGGGCACCTTCACGGATGTCTCGCCCGCCGCCGGCCGGCCGGACCTGCCCACCCCGCCCGTCGCCCACGCGGTGTCGGCGGGCCGGGGCGGTGCCCCCGCCGAAGCCTGGACCCGGGCCGCCGAAGCCCGAGCCGGGGAGCGGACCAGGGGCTAACGCCGCGCCTGCCGGTGCCGCCCGAGCCATTCCTGGGCGAAGTCCACCGCCGCGCGGATGCCGAAGAGTCGGCTGCGCGCCGAGCCCACCGTGCCCGACCGAACCGTCCCCGCGCGGTCCTCCCGCTGGAAGTCGTCGCCGAGGGCCGCGAAGTCGCCGTCGTCCAGTACGACGTCCTCGTACTCCCACCAGCGGCGCCGTCCGTCGGGCGCGACCACGCAGCGGTAGGCGCGCCTGGGCAACGGCGCGGGCAGGCGGTACTCCGCGAGGTGGAAGGCGCTGCAACTGTCGAAACCGGTGCCCAGCAGCAGGACTTGGGCGTCGGACTCGTAGAGCCGGGCGAGCGGGGAGTCCTCGCCCAGATGGCAAGTCTCGCGGTGACCCGAGAGCAGCTTCTCGGCCGCCGGGCCGAGCGCCGCGAACGAGGTCTGCGGGTGAGCGCTGCGCACGGCACCGGCGGTGAGCCGCACCGTCTCCGCCAGGGCCCCCATCGCCGGTGCGGGAGAGGTCTCCGCGTCGTACGGGGGCATCGCCGCACGCAGGGCCGCGCGCGCCTCGTCGCCCAGACCCCGGACACGGTCCAGATAGGAGCGCGAGGTGTCCGAGTTCTCGGGCGTGAAGGACGGGACGACCAGCGTGCCCCCGGGCCCCAGAGCCGTGCGCAGCGCGCGTGCCATCGACGGGGCGTCCGCACCGGCCGAGCGCATCGAGGCGTGCACCAGCAGGACGCCGCCCCGCCGCACGCCGAGCTCGCGCAACTGCGTGGCCGTGCCGTCCCGGGTGAGGAGGGGATGCCGTGTCACGGCGCACATTCTCCACGCCGGTGACCCGCTGCGACACCACGCCTACCCGGCGGACGCGGGTGTGCAGGGGTTCGCAGCGTGCGCGGGGGCGCGCGAAAGCGGTCAGGCGCGGCCGGGCAAGCGGGGTATCTCGATCGCGGGACACCGGTCCATGACCATGTCGAGCCCGGCTTCCCGGGTGCGCGCGCAGGCCTGTTCGTCGATCACGCCGAGCTGGAACCAGACCGCCTTCGCCCCCGCCTGCACCGCCTCGTCGGCGACTCCCCCGGCCAATTCGCTGTTGACGAAGACGTCCACCACGTCGACCGGGAAGGGGATATCGGCCAGCGAGGCGTATCCCTGTTCGCCGTGGACCGTCTCGGCCTTCGGGTGGACCGGCACCACTTTCTTCCCGAAGCGCTGGAGCACCGCGGCCACTCCGTATGCCGCACGGGAACGGTTGCCGGACAGGCCGACCACCGCCCAGGTGTCGCCCGAGTCCTGGAGAATCCTGCGGATCGTGTCATCGTCTGCGTACATGCCCGGACAACGGACGGTGACGCCGGACCATTCCCCACGGGAGGGTGAACGGTGCGGCGGGACCGGCGCATAGGGTGGGCGGATGCAGGAGCAGTACCGCACCGTCGCCCGCGCGGGTGTGCACGAGACCGAGGTCGGCCGATCGCGCTTCCTCTGCGCGCTCGCTCCCGCCGCCACCGAGGACGAGGCGCAGGAGTTCGTCGCGCGCGTCCGCAAGGAGCACCCGACCGCCAACCACAACTGCTTCGCCTACGTCATCGGGGCCGACGCCTCGGTGCAGAAGGCGAGTGACGACGGCGAGCCCGGCGGGACGGCGGGCGTCCCGATGCTGCAGATGCTCATGCGCCGTGACATCCGCTACAGCGTGGCCGTGGTCACCCGCTATTTCGGCGGCGTCAAACTCGGCGCGGGCGGGCTGATCCGCGCGTACGGAGGCGCGGTCGGGGAAGCACTCGACGCGCTGGGCACGGTCACCCGGCGCCGGTTCCGGCTCGCCACGGTGACCGTGGACCACCAGCGGGCGGGCAAGCTGGAGAACGACCTGCGCGCGAGCGGCCACGCCGTCCACGACGTCGCGTACGCGGAAGCGGTGACTTTCGGGATCGGGCTCCCGGATGCCGAGGTCGACGACTTCAGGAGCTGGCTGGCAGATGCCACGGCCGGCTCCGCCGCCCTCGAACTGGGTGGCGAGGCGTACGGCGACGTCCGGGGCGGATGAGGTGTCCGGGGCCGTACGGCACTAGCGTGGTCGGCCCGGCGCGGATTCCCGCGGCGGGCGGAGGGCGGGACCTTGTGAGGTCCCGGGGCGGAGGAAGCGGAACATGCGGGGCGAGGCGGCCGGGGTGACGTGGTGAGGATCCTGCACACTTCGGACTGGCACCTGGGGCGGTCGCTCCACAGGGTCTCCTTGCTCGACGCCCAGGCGGTCTTCGTCGGCCATCTCGTCGAGACGGTCCGGGAGCACGAGGTCGACGTCGTCGTCGTCGCCGGCGACGTGTACGACCGGGCCGTCCCGCCGCTCACGGCCGTCCAGCTGTTCGACGACGCGCTGCACCGGCTGGCAGCGGCCGGGGTGCCCACGGTCATGATCTCCGGGAACCACGACTCGGCCCGCAGGCTGGGCGTCGGCGCCGGGTTGATCGCCCGGGCCGGCATCCATCTGCGTACCGACCCCGCCGACTGCGCCACCCCGGTCGTGCTGGACGACAGCCATGGCGAGGTGGCGTTCTACGGGCTGCCCTACCTCGAACCCGCCCTCGTGAAGGACACCCTGGGCGCCCGCAAGGCCGGCCACGAGGCCGTCCTCACGGCGGCCATGGACAGCGTGCGGGCCGACCTGGCCTCCCGGCCCTCCGGTACCCGCTCCGTGGTCCTGGCCCACGCGTTCGTCGCGGGCGGTGAACCCAGCGACAGCGAGCGCGACATCACCGTCGGAGGCGTGGCCGCCGTGCCCGCCGGCGTATTCGACGGCGTCGACTACGTCGCGCTCGGTCACCTGCACGGCTCCCAGACCGTCACGGAGCGGGTGCGCTACTCGGGCTCGCCGCTCGCCTACTCCTTCTCCGAGCACGTGCACCGCAAGTCCATGTGGCTCGTCGACCTCGGCCCCGGCGGCGAACTCGGCGCCGAACGGATCGACTGCCCCGTGCCCCGCCCCCTCGCCCGCCTGCGCGGACACCTGGACCGGCTCCTCGACGACCCCGCACTCGAACGGCACCGCGAGTCCTGGGTGGAGGCCACCCTCACGGACCCGGCCCGCCCCGACGAGCCCATGACCAGGCTCACGGAACGGTTCCCGCACACCCTCAGCCTGGTCTTCGAGCCGGAACGGACCCCCGAGGACCCCCTCGCGTCGTACGCCCAGCGGCTCAGGGGACGCGACGACCAGCAGATCGCGGAGGACTTCGTGGCCCATGTGCGCGGCGGGAGCGGCCCCAGCGCACAGGAGCGGACGGTGCTGCGCGACGCCTTCGACGACGTGCGGGTCGCCGACGTGGCGGGCGAGGTGGCACGTTGAGGCTGCACAAGCTCACCCTGACCGCGTTCGGGCCCTTCGGCGGTACCCAGGAAGTCGACTTCGACGCCCTGTCCGCCGCCGGGATCTTCCTGCTGCACGGACCGACCGGCGCCGGCAAGACCTCCGTACTCGACGCGGTCTGCTACGGGCTGTACGGCGCCGTGCCCGGCGCCCGGCAGAGCCCGGGCACCTCGCTGCGCAGCGACCACGCCGAGGCCGGACTCCCGACGGAGGTGAGCCTCGAACTGACCGTCGGCGGACGCCGCCTGGAGATCACCAGGCGCCCCGCGCAGCCCCGCCCCAAGAAGCGGGGTGGGGGCTTCACGACGGAGAAGGCCCAGAGCCTGCTGCGGGAGTACGACGCCGAGAAGGGCTGGCAGGCCCTCAGCCGCTCGCACCAGGAGATCGGCGAGGAGATCGGCGTGCTCATCGGGATGAGCCGCGACCAGTTCTGCCAGGTCGTTCTGCTTCCCCAGGGCGACTTCGCCCGCTTCCTGCGCGCCGACGCCGAGGCGCGGGGCAAGCTGCTCGGTAGGCTCTTCGACACCCGCCGTTTCGCGGCCGTCGAAGACCGCCTGGCCGAGCTGCGCCGTACCGCCGAGGCGCGGGTCAAGGCAGCCGACGAGCAGATCCTCGCCCTGGCCCAGCGCATCGCGCAGGCCGCCGGACCGGCCGCGGGCGAGGCGGCCCTCCCCGTGGACCGCGCGGGTGAACCCGGACTGGCCGAAGGAGTCCTGCAGTGGGCCGCGGTCGCGCGCAGCGGAGCCCGGGAGCGGCTCGACATCGCCCGGTGCGTCCTGGACGCCGTGGAGGGCAGGAACGAGGCCGCGCGTGAAGCACTGGAGGCCGAGCGCGAACTGGCCCGCCTCCAGCAGCGGTACGAGGAGACCCGCCGCCGTGCCGCCGGCCTGGAGGACCGCCGCGCCGAGCGCGACCGCTGCCACGAACAGCTGACCCGCGCGCGCAAGGCGGACCTCGTCGTACCCGCGCTCGAACTCCGGGACGAGGCCGGACGCGCGCACCGCTCCGCCGTCGCCGAGCGCGAGCGTTCCCGCACCGGACTCCCGGCCCCGCTCGCCGATGCGGGGTCCGACGAGCTCGCCGAGAGGGAGCGGGACATCCGGGCGGAGCTGGGAGCACTCGACGCCGCCCGGCGGGCCGAACGGCGCAGCACGGAGATCGACGCCGAACGCGCAGGTCTCGAAAGGCAGTCCCGCGCCGACGACGAACTGATCCAGGAGGCGGCGCACTGGCTGTCGGGCTGGGACGCCACCCGCCGGGGTCTCGCGGACCGGCTGGAGGCGGCGCAGCTCGCGGCGACCCGGGCGGAACAGCTGGCGGGCCGGCTCGGCCCCGCCCGCAGGAGGCTGGACGCGGCACGCCGGCGTGACGCACTCGCCGCGCAGGAGGACCGGGCGGCGTCCGACCTCACACGCGCCCGCGAACGGGCGGCCGGGGCCCACGAGCACTGGCTCGGGCTGCGCGAACAGCGCCTCCAGGGCATCGCGGCGGAACTCGCGGACCGACTGGTCGACGGAACAGCCTGCGCGGTGTGCGGCTCGGCCGAACACCCCGACCCCGCCCGACCTGCGGCGGGCCACGTGGACCGGGCCACGGAGGAAGCCGCACTCGCCGTCCACCGGAGCGCCGAACAGGCACGCGCGGAGGCGGAGAGCGCGCTCGGCCTGCTGCGCGAACGGCTCGCGGCGGCCCGGGCGGAAGCGGCAGGAGACGTCGACGCCACCGATTCCGCCGATACGGCCGCGGAGGGGCACGAGCCGGCGCCGGCCGAGCAGCCCGCCTCGGTCGCCGGGCTCCAGGAGGCCGTGGACCTGCTCACCGCGGAGCACGCGCACGCGCACCGGCTGGCCGCTGGGACGCACGCGGCCCGGGAAGCGCTCGCCGCCGCCGAACGCGAGCACCTCGGCAGGCTCGACGAACGCCAGCAGGCCGAGCGCCGCGCCGCGGCCCGCACCTCGCAGAGGGAGGCGCTCGACCGTGAGCAGGGGGCGCTGGAAGCCGAGTTGGTGAAGGCGCGCGGCACCTGCGGAACGGTCGCCGAGCACGCCGGCCTGCTGGCGCGCCGGGCCCGGCTGCTCGCGGTCGCGGCGGAGGCCCTCCGCGCGGAGGAGACGGCCGCCGCCCGACTCAAGGAGGCGGACGGCAGGCTCGCCGACGCCGCGTTCCGGGCGGGCTTCGACACCCCGCGGGCCGCCGCGGCGAAGGTCCTCGACGACGCGGCGCAGCGGGAACTCCAGCATCGGATCGACGCCTGGCAGACGGAGGCCGCCACGGTCGCCGACCGGTTGGCCGAGAAGGACGCCAGGGACGCCGCGGAGCGCCCGCCCGCCGCGCCCGGTGACGCGCAGGCGGCGTACGACCTGTCGGTCAGGGCCCTGCGTGAGGGTGCGGCCTCCCACGCGGCCGCGCAGGACCGCAGCACCGAACTCGACAGGCTCTCGCGCCGCGCGGCGGACGAGGTGCGCCGGCTGGGCCCGCTGCGCGAGGAGTACGGGCGGGTGGCCCGCCTCGCGGGCCTGACAGCCGGGACGTCGGCGGACAACGAACGCAGGATGCGACTGGAGGCGTATGTGCTCGCGGCCCGCCTCGAACAGGTGGCGGCCGCCGCGACGGCCCGCCTGCAGCGCATGTCCTCCGGCCGCTACACCCTTGTCCACTCAGACGAGCGCAGCGGCGGCCGGAGGGCGGGGCTCGGCCTGCATGTCGTCGACGCATGGACGGGCAGGGAGCGCGACACGGCGACCCTCTCGGGCGGGGAGACGTTCTTCGCCTCGCTCGCCCTCGCCCTCGGCCTCGCGGACGTCGTGACGGAAGAGGCGGGCGGCGTGCGGCTGGACACGCTGTTCATCGACGAGGGTTTCGGCAGCCTGGACGACCAGACCCTCGACGAGGTGCTGGACGTCCTGGACTCCCTGCGGGAGCGGGACCGCAGCGTCGGCATCGTCAGCCACGTCGCCGACCTGCGCCGCCGCATCCCCGCCCAGCTCGAAGTGGTGAAGGAGCGTCACGGGTCGGCGGTGCGCCACCGGGCGGGCGGGCCGCTCAGCGGCTGACGGCCCGCCGGGGCAGCGGCGAGGAGTACACGATGCTCGTCGTCACGGAACCGAGCGTGCCGATCCGGCCCGTGACCTCCGACAGGTGGCGCACGGACCTGGCGGTCACCTTGAGGATGAAGCAGTCGTCGCCCGTCACATGGTGCGCCTCCACGATCTCCGGGGTCGTGTCCGTCAGGTCGTGGAAAGATTTGTAGTTGCCGTTCGGGTAGCGCAGGCGCACCAGGGCGAGGATCGGCATCCCCAGGCGCTCCGGGTCCACCACGGCGGAGTACCCGCTGATCACCCCGGCCTCCTCCAGCCGGCGCACCCGCTCGGTGACGGCGCTCGGTGACATCGCCACCGCCCGGGCCAGTCCGGCGAAGGAGGCACGTCCGTCGCGTCGCCGGCGAACTCGGCGACGAACACACCTACACCTACCCGGCGGGGTCCGGGTCACCCTGGCTACCGGGTACGCGGGGCGGTTGCGCGTCGAGGACCACAGGAGGCGACGCGGCGACGGCCCGGACCTGCGGAACGGGTGCCGCGCGGTCGTCAGCGAGATCTCCGAGGATGGACGGATCGAGATCACGTGGCGCACGCGCCCGCGCGGTGAGGACGACGCCTCCGTGTCCGCGTGGCTTACCCGACCAAGTCGCCTCCGGCGCCGTGTCTCTGGGCTACGCAATGACGATCGCCGCCTCGGAGGGGATGACCTGCGACAGAAGCCTGCTCTACGGGCAAGGCGCCAAAGCGTTCGCCACGTACCCGGGCCTCACCCGGGGCAGGAAGGCCAACCACCTGTGGCTGCCGCTCGCGGTCATCGAGAGCGAGGACACCCGGGCACGGCTCGGTGACGCCCGCACGGAAAAGGAGCATCCGGAGTGCGCCGTGGACGCCTTCGTGCACTTCCTGGTGCAGTCGCGACCCTGTGCGAAGCTCGCCCCGCGAGCGCCGACCTCGACCGCTCACGATGAGCGGCAGCCGAGCGAGTACCGGCTTACCGACGAGCAGAGGCAGCAGCTCGCACCAACAGAGGAGGAGCGGGAGCCGGCAGGAGCTCCGGCTGGGGACCGTCGTCCGTACGGCGACGCGACCGGACCGACCAGGAGCTCGCCCGGCTCATCGCCACCAGCCCCGTCGAAGCACGACGCAAGGACCAAGCGGCAGCCGAAGCCGCAGAGACTGCGCGCCCTTGCGACAGCAGATCGCAGCGGACAAGGCCCGCGGGGAAGCTCGGGGCCGACGGGAGGTCGCGCCCATCTATCCGCTGCTCGACCTGGCTGGCGGGCAGCTGGTACTCGCGCAAGCCGAGCAGGCCCGCGAGACCGCCGCCGCCCACGCGGCGAGGGCGGATGAGCATGTGCGCCGGCTGGCGGCCGCCGACGACAGGGGCCGGCTCGCGCTGCGCCTGGCGGGCACCTCCCGCAAGGAGCATCTGAAGCTCGAGGAACAGGCCGTCGAACAGCGCGCTGCGGGATGGCGGGAGGCCGCGGAGGCTCGGATCGCGGCAGCCGGGCCGTTGAGACGGCGTGGGAGATTCTGCGGACGAGTCCGTACGCCGCCGTGCTGGGTGCCGCGGAACACCGGGCGCCGGATGTCAGCACCCTTGCGGCCCGGCTCACCGAGATGCGAGAGACGGTCGAGTCCCCGGCTTTGTCAGCTGACGAGTTCGACCGTGGCGGTCGCCGTTCCGGACACATGCCGGGCATCGCCGGTGTACGTGATCGTGTACTCGGCGTACATGTTCCAGTCGGGCGGGGTGTCACTGAAGCTGAAGGTGCCGTCACGCCGGACCTTCGCGTCAGGCAGCTCCAGGCCGTTGCGCGTCACCTTGACCTGACCGCCCTTCGGGAAGGTGATCAGAGAGGTCAGCTTGCCCGTCACCGTGACCGGCGTGCCCTTGGGGTTCGTCTGCGGGGCTGACAGGGTGATGGTGCTGGATGCCTTGGCCAGGTCGGAGACGACGTCGAGAATGACCTCGCCGGAGTAGGGGAATCGGGTGGCGAAGAGCCTGCTGCCGTCGGGCGCCCAGGCGACGCCTCGGTCGAGCAGATCCCAGTACGGCCACGACAGTGCGACTGTGCGGTACGCGGTTGCCTCTCCGGGGCGGTAGATGTGGATGTCCCACTCCCCTCCCGCCACGGTCCCCGCGGCGACCGTGCCACGGGAGTCGACGGCCACGGAGTTGGGATAGCTGCCGGTGTCGTACCGACCGTCCTCGGTCAGGTCTGACAGGCGCCACCGCTGGTGGTAGTAGTCGGAGCCGTTCGCGGTGATGACACTGCTGCCATCCGGCGTCACCACCAGGTCTTCGACATCGCCGATGGCCTCGGTGTAGGCGGTCTCCTGAAGCGTGCCGGAGCCCACGTCGTAGACGCGCATGCCGTTCGCGCCCTGGCTGTCCGCGGCGACGAGCCGACCGGGCGCGCCCGGCGACGAGGCGAGTCGCGGCTTGCCGTACCAGACGGGGTTGTCGTCCAGCGTGACGGCCGGCGTCGCGTCACCGATGGCGACCGACCCGATGCCGGCGTCGAAGACGTTTGACTGGTAGCTGAAGAACAGACGGCCACCGGCGAGGGCGAGGCTTTCCGGCTGGGTGTCGGCACCGGTCGGGATGCGCTGCGTCTCGGTCAAGGTCGCAGTGTCGATCACGGAGATCGCGTCGCCATCCGGGAGTGCCACGTACAGGGTGGACTCGTCGGCTGACTCGGTCATGCCTCGCGCCCCGTCGAGACCCTCTACCTTCTTCATCACCTGTCCGTCGTGGTCGGTGGCCAGCACCACGTCATCGCCGGGCGAGCTGACATACACATGACGGCTGTCGGCGAGAGTCTGCCAGTGCGACCGCACGGGCAGAACGATGCCGCCTTGAGCCTGTGCCGCTGCCGTAGCGGGGGTACCGAGCAGGAGCGGCGCGGTCGCCAGGACCAGCAGAACACCCGCCGCACGTCTTCGTATGCGCATTTCACAGCTCCTTCGAGAGGGGATCCGGCCGCACGGACGGCCGGCGAAGCAACTGTAATGATCGGCAATGACATTGAGATGCATGGTGATCGTCTTAGGGATGCACGTCGTGCCACGCGCTCGCTGGACCTCCGCTGTCCGGCCGCACATGGTCGACCGGCGCTGACGGACCGGCAGCGGCACAGCTGCTACAGACTCGTTCGCCGCTGCCGCACCTGCGGCCTCTGCTGCACGCTGACCCCGGACTGATCCAGCCTGGCTGCTCTCCGGGCCCGTCCCCAACCCTGCGCGGCTGCCGCCAGCGTGCTGTGTGCAGCGGCATCGAGCAGCGCGCGCGGTACTGGAACCCCAGCCTGCGCTGCCACGTCCAGCAGCGACACTGCCGACGCTTGCTCCGCCGGCAGGACTGCCTTGTACGAGCGGGACAACGCTTCCAGCTGGTGAGGGTGGACCGGTCGGAAGCGGTGGTTGTCCGGTCCGGGTGCCGGGTGCTCGAAGACGTCGGTGACGAGGCCGCCCCGCGCCAGGCTCAGGGCCTGCGGCCCGGCAAGAGCGAGCTGCCGGCCGGCGGCGGGTAGTCGGTACAAGGCAGCAGCCAAAGCTCCAGCGCCCTGGGGTGCGGTTGTGGTGCCGCAGAGCGGCTGCCGCGCCCGAGGCCGTGCAGGATCGGCGCGACGTCCTCGATCGTGTGGGCCTCGGCCGCGTGCAGGCGCATTTCCGAGCCCGCCCTCAACCTCCCGCGCCGTTAATCGAGCCCGCGATGCGCGGGGCAAATTCTTCCATGTACTCGCGGTGCTCTACGTGAATCGCGGATTCCGGGATCTCCCCCAAGGGCGACAGGTCGACTCTGTCGAGTTTCCCGCACCCGTCAAGATCGGACAGTGCGTGCAGGAGTGCCTCCAGGGCTACGCGGGACTTCTCGTGTGAGGCCAGCATTGCGAGGAGTTCGCCCGTCACTCCTGCTTGGGTGTCGGAGAGCAGGTTCACAAAGTCCTGAACACGATTGCTCGCCTCCGTGCGCACCTTTTCGTCGGGACTCAGTAGATCTCGGAGGAAGTCGAGGTAATATTTACTTTCCATATTTCTCATCATCCAATTCAATGCGGGTATGGTATCGGAAGATGGCTGGGCCACGGAATGTGGGTGTCGTTGATCGCCGTCTCATTATAGTTCGGACTCTTCGAGTTTCCGATCTGCGCATGATAGAGATTCCCGGCTTCGTCCTGGAATTGGCGACCGATCTGGAGACGGTAGATGGGGCCGCTACTGGCATTTGGCCCGGCGTGCGGCCCGAGATCGGGACCGTGGACGCGCATACGCACCGTCTTACCCGTGACGTCGTCCGTCCATGACCACTTGATGCCGTGTTCGACACCGCCCGGGATCGCCCTCCACGGTTCCTGAACTGCGTCCTTCGGGATGATGCTCAGCGGGTCCGTATCGCCTCTGAGGTCCCAGCCGCCATTCTCGATCCGGGGCGGACAGGGACCGAGCCCGAGCGGGTCACTCCACGTGTGCGGGTTTTGGACGTACGCGACCGGGTTGTCGGCCGGGGCCAGGCCCAGGGGGTCTGGGGCTAGGTAGCGGGCCGCCTCCGGGTCGTAGTAGCGGAAGAAGTTGTAGTGGAGTTCTGATTCGCGGTCGAAGTACTGGCCGGGGAAGCGGAGCGGGGTGTATGCAGTGGCATCGCGGGCCCAGGTGGTGGTGCCCCAGAGGGTGGCGCGGGTGCGCCAAGCCAAGCGGCCCGATTCGTCGACGAGTTCCGTCGGGGTACCGATCAGGTCCGTGACGATGGCGAAGAAGCGGTCATCCGTGGACCCGTGGCGGCGTTCCGTCTGAGTCAGGGGGTGCAAGCCGGCGTAGTCCCAGGTGAGGGTCGTGTCCTCTGTCATCTGCTCACAGAGGGTCGCACCGTCCCAGGTGAAGTGGACGGTCTCCACGGGGGATTGCTTGGCTATTCGGCGCCCCAGAGGGTCGTATGCGTACCGCCAGACTGTGCCGTCCGGCGTCCTCACCGACGTCAGGCGGTCCTCGGCGTCCCACGCGTAGCGCCAGGTGTCAGGCTTTCGCGAGGGGCGGGTCTTCTGACGCAGAATGGTACGACCTTGGACGTCGTGCTCGTAACGGACGGAGCCCGCGCTCCTGATGTTCGTGCCCGTGTACGTGCGGGGACCGGTCGACTCGTGTGACGGGTGCGTGGGCGGCCAGTAAGCCTCGACCTGGTTTCCGACCTCGTCGTAGGCGTACCGTTCAGTCCACCCTGCCGCGTGCACGGTTGTCACGCGGCCTGCCACGTCCAGGTCGAACCGGCGAGTGCCGACACGTGCGTCGGCCGTGGCGACAAGGTTGCCGTCGGGACGGTAGGCGTAAGTGCGGTGCTGGAGACGATGGCCACTACTTGCGGATACCTCTTGGGCGGTGAGGCGACCCATCACGTCGAACGAGGAGGTCAGAGACGCAAAGTCGCCAACGAGGCGGGATGTCTCGCGGCCGAGCGCATCGTGAGTGAAGGTGAGTGTCCGGCCGGAAGTCGTCAGCGAGGCGCGTCGGCCCGCAGCATCGTAAGACCAGCTGCTCACAGCTCCGCCCGGAGTCGTCCGGCCTGTTCGCCTACCCAGCGCATCATGGGTGTAGGTGAGCGTACGGCCGTTTACCCAGTCGGACTTGAGGCGGCCGAAGCGGTCCCGTAGTCGTACCAGCGTCGCGTCCGGGCCGGTGGCCGCCGCCAGCTCGTCGAAGATGTCGTATTCGAACGTCGTGACCGCGCCCGCCGCATCCTTGCGAACGACCTGACCGATTGCATTGTGATCGTACGTGATGGTTTGGGCCAGCGCGTTCGTGCGGGACGTCCGGCGACCGGCCGCGTCGTACCCGTAGGCCACCGCCCGCTCGTCGAAGTCGGTCTCCGTGACCAGGCGGCCTACCCGGTCATATGCGTATGTCCACGTCAGCGCCTGTGGGTTGACCACCTTTGTCAGGCGTAGATTCGTATCGTGGGTGAATTCGTAGCGCACGCCGTCCGGGCCGGTGCGGGCGGTCAACAGGTCGAAGACCGTGTACTCGAAATGGGTTGCTCCGCCCATGGCGTCCGTGTGGGTCAAACAGTTGCCTTCGCCGTCGTAAGTCCACACCTGGGTGCTGTCGTCGGGCTCGACACGCCGGGCGAGCAGTCCCTCGACTGTCCACTCCAGCCGTGTGACGGCGCCCGACGGATCGGTGATGGACACGGGTCGGCCGAATGTGTCGCGCTCATAACGGGTGACTGCCCCCAGCGGATCTTTGATGCTGAGGGGAAGGTCAGCCTCGTCGGTGGTGACCGTCGTGGTATGACCGACTGGATCTGTGACGGATGTTAGCGTGCCCGTGTCGTTGTAGGTGAATATTGTGGTCGCGCCTGAAGGTTCCGTCACTGACGTTCGGTTGCCGCGCTCGTCGAACGTCTGACTCGTGACATTGCCGTCTGTGCCGATGATGCGTATGGGAAGCCCGAGCTTGTTGAACTCGGTTCGCTTCTGCCGTTCGTCCGGGCGCATCATCACCGTTAGGTGGCCGTGCTCATCGTAGGTGGAGCGGGTGATATGTCCGAGTGGGTCCGTGACGGACAGAAGCCGATGGAGGCGGTCGTAATCGAAGCGGGTGACCGCGCCCAATGCGTCGATCTCGGCGACGATCTGAGATCGGTCGTTGATCACGTATCGCGTGGTGCTGCCGCAGCCATCGGTCATGGACGTCATGCGCATGCCGGTGTCGGGGTCGGTGTCGTCCCACGTGAAACGGGCTTCGAGGTGCCCGTTGGTGCCGCTCTGGTACACGCATCGGTCGTGCTCGTCGTAGACGTACTCGTACCGGCTGTTGTTGGTGTCCGTCCAGGCGGTGATGCGGCCCAGCTCGTCGCAGTCGAAGCGCAGGGGTTTGCCTGAGGAGTTGGTGACCGTGGTGAGGTGGCCGTCGGTGTAGCCGTAGCGGAGGATCTCCTGGTCGGTGCCGTCGGGGGCGGCGCCTGCCAGGTGCAGGGCGGTGACTCGGCCTTCGGCGGTGGTGAGTTTCAGGTGGTAGCCGCCGTGGTGCACGATCGAGGTCGGAGCACCCGTCTCGTCGTATTCGAAGGCGATCCAGCGGCCGTTGCGGTCGTCGATCTGGACCAGGAGCGCCGAGTCTCCGGTGGGCTGGTCGGCGAAGTGGCGGACCTGGCCGGTTTCGGGGTCGGTGATGGTGTAGCCGTCGGCCACCCGGTCCAGGGGCCAGCGCCGGCCGTGTGTGGGCATGACAGGGGCGCCGGGCGCGGGATGCGGGTAGGCGAGCAGGCTGCCCTCGCCGCAGCTGAAGACCACGCCTTCCGCGTCGATCTCCAGGCGCTGGTCGACCGTGCTCGACCAGCCGCTGCCGAACCAGAGGCCGGCGCGGTGCGAGGAGTCGAAGACACGCTCGAAGACCAGGGGCAGCGACCCGGGCAGCACGATGTCCGTCTGCGGGAGCAGCATGCGCCCGGTCGCTACGTCGACGGGGTCTCCGGCGCACTTGACCTCGCTGCACTTCTTGGCGTTGGACTCGGGGTTCTTCTCGTGCCCTTGCCGGTTCTTGCCCTTGGGACGTTCGAGCAGGTCCTTCATTCCGGCCCGCAGGCCGCCCTTGAGCAGGCCACCACCCTTGGTACCGACCAGTTCGGGCACGAGTCGGCCGATGAATTCGGAAGGGTCGCCCTTGGCCGCGTCCCAGGCGTTCTTGAGTGTCCGGTCCGGGTTGGCGGCGCTGGAGACGAGGCCGGCGAGCGTCATGTTGACACCCTTGTAGTACTCGGCCGGGTGCGTCAGGTTGTACGGATCGGTCGGATCGACCGAGCGGACGAAGTTCAGCAGCCCTGCCGTGCCCTTGACGACACCACCACCGAAGTGCGCCAGTTCGATGCCCTGACCGACCCCGTAGTCGAAGAATTCCTGCTTGGCCCGGTCCAGACCGGTGGGCTCCTTCGGAGCGTGCGCCATCGCGGCCGTGATTGCACCCTTGGCCGCTTCGGCCGCCTCGTTACGCGCCCGTCGAGCGTGCTGGAGGATCTCCTGGGCGTGCCGGCGCTTGGCCGCGCCCGGGTCGGTGAACGCACCCGGGTGCGGGAGGGGGTGGTCGGTGTTGCGGACCGCGTTGTACGCCTGCGCTTTCTCCTTGAACGCAGCCGCCGCCGTCTCGTAGTCGCGCTTGCCCTCCTTGTAGAGGGCGATCGCCTCACCGGCCTTGGCCTGCGCGCTGGTAACCGTCCCCGCGAACGTCTCCAACGCTGTGGCCGCGTCCTCGAACGCATCCGCCGCGCGCAGCCAGTCGGTGGGCAAGGTCTGGAACTTGGTACGGAAGGCGTCGGCAGCCTCACCCTTCCAATGACCGGAGTCGAGCTTCCTCATCCCGCCACCGACAAGATCGAACGCGCGTCGGAAGTCCCGGAGATTCTTCACCGCCGCACTGATCTTCTCCGGCCGGCCATGGATCAGCTCATTCGCTTCCTCACTCTGACCGAGCTGCTGCTCCCCGACCTCCGCACCCAGCGAGGACGCGGTCTCATCGCCCCAGTCCTCAACCTTGTCGGCCCACTCGTCGGCCCCGACCTTCTCCAGACCGGAGCCGACAATGTCAGTGCTCTTGTCGATGCCCTCGCCGACGATCTCCTTACCCTTGTCGACCAGATCACCGGCACCGTCGTAGAGGGCTCCGCCCCACTTCCCCCAGTCCGCCATCAGCGGCTCTCCCCCCACCGCGGCTGCTCAGCCTGACGAATCGTCTCCTGCGACGGATCGAGCTGCTCCTTCAGCCGCTCATCCGCCGCCGCCCGCACCTGCGGGTCCATCAGCCCGTTGCGCTCCATCGAGTCGAGGGCGGCGTCCTCCACGTCGTAGGCGGTGTTCTTCCAGGTCTGGTTCACCTGGGCCTGGGCGGCGTCCCATGACTCGCGGCTGTAGTCCGGGTTGTCGTACGCGGACTGCGCACGGATCGTGTCCCAGCTCATGGCCTTGACCTCGTCCTCGGACGCATGAGGATTCCCGTTCAGGGAGTTCACACCGATCTTGAACGAGTCCTTGATGTACTGCTCCTGCTCCGCATACGAACCCGCCGACAAACCGACCCCGAGAGCGAAACCGTTCCCCCTCTGCGTCAGAGCCCGCACACCCCACTCCCAACGGTTACAGAACGTCTCGAACTCCGACGCCAGCCCGCCATGCCCCAACTCCAGCCCCGACAAAGCCAGATCCGAGAACCCCCGGCCCGTCGACGCCTGGCCGATCATGCCGAGATCCTTCAGCTCCGCATGCGCCAGATCGATCCCCTTCGCGATCTCAGCCAACGCCTCCGGCGGCACCTGAAGATCGGCGTTGTCCCCGCTCACCGCATCCCCCCGAGATCCACCGCAACCGCGTCCGGCACGATGCCCGCCACCGGCGGGAACAACATCCCGCCGTCCACACTGCCTGCGTCCAGAGCGACCCCTGCCGGCCCCGGGAGCAACGGCACCATCACATCCAGCAACCGGGCACCCAGCACAGTCTGATACGTCCACTCCCGCCCGGCCTCGCCACGGGCCAGCGCGAACCGGGCCAACGCCGCCTCATCCGAGAAGGTGCAAATCCAGCGCACACCGTTCTGCTCCGCCGACCACAGATCACCGGCCTCATCCAGCGGCACCAGCACCGCCGTACGCCGGAACTCACCCAGCAACACAGCAAACTCGCGCCGAGCCGCCCGCGCACGGTCCGCCTCGGCGTCAACCGGCATCGCAACGCCGGGCGCCGGTACATCACGCAGCGGCACCTCGCCCACAGGCCAATCCACCAGGTCTGCGAGCTTCGAACGCCGAGCCGGTGGCCCTGCTATGTCATCCCCGTTATCGAACACGTGTCGAATGCTGTCACGACACTCTTCCCGAGAGCAACGAGCAAAAATGCTCGGCCATGTCGGCCAGGCAACAGTGATATCTCCCGGGACACAAGGTATCGCCGGGGATCCTCACTTCCGGTGGTGAGACTCCGACCGTAGATTTCTGGCCATGAGCACACAGAAGATCACCACAGGCAACCCCGTCCTCCGCGTCCCGCCCGCCACCCCGGCTGCCGCCGCCGCGTACTTCGGTGCCTCGCTCGCGTTCCACGCGGACGTGTCCGACGTCGCTGCGGCGCTCGGATCCGGGGCGGAAGCCGGGTTCGTCGTGCTGGACTCCCGGTCCACCGCCTCCTGGGACCAGGGGCACGTGCCGGGCGCGGTGCACCTGCCGACCGCTCTCATCGCCGAAGGGGCGGCCAGGCTTCTCGATCCGGCCGTTCCCGTCGTCACGTACTGCTGGGGGCCGGGCTGCAACGGTGCGACCCGGGCCGCGCTGGCTCTGGCCGAACTCGGCTACCAGGTCAAGGAGATGCTCGGCGGATTCGAGTACTGGGTACGCGAGGGCTTTGCCTACGAGACCTCGGAGGGGCCGGAGCGACGCACCGCTGACCCGCTCACCGCGCCCGCCCACGACGCGGCCTGCGGCTGCTGACCCGCGCCGACGGCCGACAGGGCGGCGAAGAGGATCCCGCCGTCGTCGTCCGCGGGCAGTCCGCTGACCTGACCGTCCCCCACCTCCACCACCCGCCACACCCCGTCCTCGCGGAGGGCCATGTCGGTGGTGACCCACCGGCAGCCCAGCTCCCGCACGGCCGCGCGGACCTGCCCGAGCGCGGGTTCCGGCACGTGGCCGGGTGTGTCGGGATGGGCCGTCACCAGCACGGGCTCACCGTCCACCCACCAGACACGTGCCTCACCACCCGGCACGAACGGCTCGAAGGCCCGCAGCACGACTCCACCGGAAAGGAATTCGCCCTGCAGGGAGAGGAATTGGTCCACGACGGCGGTGAGCCGTGCCGTGTCCCCGAGTTCGGGCACGAAGCAGGCCTCGTGCCACTCGTGCTTGCGCGACTTCACGAAGTCCTTCACGATCGCCGGCCCAGAGCCGAGAGACCGGGCGAGGGCGGACCAGCCCGCGGGACCCGCCGGCTCGCCTCCGATGTGCGCCGACCGCCAGACGCTGCGCGGGGTCAGGTCCGCGAACACGTCGTACCAGCCGGGGAGTTCGTGCGCCCGCCGGTAGGCGGCGGCGTCGGTGGACGGCGCGCAGCCGCGAGCCACGAGCGCCCGCTCCAGGTCCTCGTAACGCTCCGACGGGATCATCCAGCCCCGGTACCGGTACGGGCCCGAGTCACGTGGCACCCGGCTCACCGCCGTCTCCGCGTCCCCGGCGAGCAGCGCGTCGTGGTCGATGGTGACGACCTGGGCGCCGGTCCGGCGAGCCGCCGCGGCCTCCCGGACGAACGCGGCATCCGGCCGGCCGGGCCGCAGCGGGTCGCGGCAGAAGAGGAATCCGGGGGAAGTCACGCACCACTCGATTCTCGGACGACGTGGGCCCGTCGACGCCGACGGTGAAAGAGGTGGCGGGGCCGGGCGCGGTGCACCCGGCCCCGCCACCGACGTGGTCAGAGCCTGGACAGCTCGTCCACCAGGTCGTCGAGGCCGAGCGACCCCTGCGACAGTGCGGCCATGTGCCAGGCCTTGAGGTCGAACGCGTCCCCGTGCGCCTTGCGGGCGTTCTCCCGGCCCAGCAGCCAGGCGCGCTCACCCAGCTTGTAGCCGATCGCCTGCCCCGGCATCGACATGTAGCGGGTCAGCTCGCTCTCCACGAAGTCCGCCGGACGGCCGCTGTGGGCGCCGAAGAACTCCTGCGCCAGGTCCGGCGTCCACCGCTCACCCGGGTGGAACGGCGAGTCCGTGGGGATCTCGAGCTCCAGGTGCATACCGATGTCGACGATCACCCGGCACGCGCGCATCATCTGCGCGTCCAGATAGCCCAGGCGCCGCTCCGCGTCCGGAAGGAAGCCGAGCTCGTCCATCAGCCGCTCGGCGTACAGCGCCCAGCCCTCGGCGTTGGCGCTGACGTGGCCGATCGACGCCTGGTAGCGGGAGAGGCTCTCCGCCACGTGCGTCCACTGCGCGATCTGCAGGTGGTGTCCGGGCACGCCCTCGTGGTACCAGGTGGACACCAGGTCGTACACGGGGAAGCGGGTCTCGCCCATCGTCGGCAGCCAGGTGCGGCCGGGGCGCGAGAAGTCCTCCGAAGGTCCCGTGTAGTACGGGGCGGCGGCGCCGCCGGCCGGAGCGATGCGGGACTCCACCTTCCGTACCCGCTCGGCCAGTTCGAAGTGCGTGCCGTCCAGCGCCTCGATGGCCTCGTCCATCAGGCCCTGCAGCCACTCCCGCACCTCCTCCACGCCCTCGATGTGCTTGCCGTGCACGTCGAGATGGGCCAGGGCCTCCCACGGGCCCGCTCCCGGAAGGATCTTGTGCGCCTCGGACTTCATCTCGGCCAGCAGCCGGTGGTACTCGGACCAGCCGTAGGCGTACGCCTCGTCCAGATCGAGGTCCGTGCCGTTGAACTGGCGGGCCCAGCGGGCGTAGCGCTCGCGGCCCACGGTGTCCGGGGCACCCTCGATCGCGGGGGCGTACACCTCGCTCAGCCAGTCGCGCAGCGCGACGAGTGCCGCGGTCGCCTGTCCGGCCGCTCCGTCCAGGTCCGCGCGGAGCGAGTCCGGTCCCCGGGCCACGAAGTCCTCGAAGAACGCCGGGCCGTCGTCGCCCGTCCAGGTCCCCAGCTGCCCGATGAACGTGGCGGTCGGCCGGGGCCCGCCGTACAGCTTGCGCTCCAGCCCGAGTGCGAGCGAGGAGCGGTACCCCTCGATCGCGGCCGGAACCGCCCGCAGACGCTCCACGACGGCGGCCCAGTCCTCGTCCGTCGCGGTCGGCGTAGCCGAGAAGATGTCCCGCACACTGTGGACGGGGGAGTGGATGTTGGAGACCGCCCGCAGCCCCTCCTCAGCGTCGTGGATGGCGAGTTCGGCCGTCAGGCGTTCGCGCAGCAGCCGCGCACAGCGCTTCTCCTCCGCGGTGTCGGCGCCGGGCACCTGCTCGGCCGCGTCGAGCTCCACCAGGGTCCGCCGGACGAGAGCGGCCACGGCCGCCTGACCGTCGGGCGAGAGATCGGGCAGCCTGCTGGAGCTTTCCGCGACACCGAGGTAGGTGCCTGTGATCGGGTCGAGTTCGATGTACGCGTCGACGTAGGCGTCGGCGACCTGGCGGGGCAGCGCGCTGCTCGATGTGTCTGACATGTGGCCATCCTCGTACGGGTGAGCCCTTCACGTCACGGGTAATACGACTTCGGCCGGGAAAGATCCATTACGGGGCCGGAAGCTCCTGATGCTGCTCCCTGGCCCCCGGACCGGACGGCGGCGGCATCAGCGGGCCGCACTCCCACTGCTGGAAGATCAGCCGCGTCTCCACCCGGGCCACCTCCCGGCGTGAGGTGAACTCGTCCAGCACCAGCCGCTGCAGGTCGGCCGGGTCGGCGACGGCCACATGCACCAGGTAGTCGTCCGGGCCGGTCAGGTGGAAGAACGCGCGCGACTCGGGCAGCGCCCGGATCCGTTCGACGAACGGGCCGATCAGCTCACGGCGGTGCGGCCTGACCTGGATCAGCAGCAGCGCCTCCAGCCCGCGGCCGATCCGCGCCGGATCGATGCGCAGCCGGTGCCCGACGATCACTCCCGAGCGGCGCAGGCGCGCGACCCGGTCGAGACACGTGGACGGCGCCACACCCACCTCGGCGGCGAGTTCCCGGTACGTCGTCCGGGCATCGTTCTGCAGCAGTCGCAGAATGTGCAGGTCGACCGGATCGAGAGCGACGGATTCTGGCATCCGGCGAACGTAGCACGGCGATCGGGCACGATCGGCCGTTGCTTGTTCAGGCTGGTGCCATGGACGCCGAAGCCATTTCCCTGACATCCCAGGCCCCCTTCCGGTCCAGGGCGCTCGCCACCGAAGCCGTGCACGCCGGACGCGACGATCTCGCCTCTCTCGGTCTGCACGCCGCGCCGATCGATCTCTCCACCACCTACCCGTCGTACGACTCCCGGGGCGAGGCCGAACGCATCGACGCCTTCGCCACGACCGGAGCCAGGCCCGACGGGCCGCCTGTCTACGCGCGGCTCGACAACCCCACGACGGCGCGCTTCGAAACGGCACTCGCACGGCTCGAAGGCGCCGAGAGCGCGGTGGCCTTCGCCAGCGGAATGGCGGCCCTCACCGCCGTCCTGCTCGCCCGGGCGAGCCTGGGGCTCCGCCACGTGGTGGCGGTGCGGCCCCTCTACGGCTGCAGCGACCACCTGCTGAACGCCGGGCTGCTGGGCACCGAGGTGACCTGGACGGACCCCGCGGGCATCGCCGAGGCCATCCGTCCGGACACCGGTCTGGTGATGGTCGAGACACCCGCCAACCCGACGCTGGCCGAGATCGACATCAGAGCCGTCGCGCACTCCTGCGGGTCCGTGCCGCTGCTGGTCGACAGCACCTTCGCCACACCGGTCCTCCAGCGGCCGGTCGAGCACGGGGCGCGCATCGTCCTGCACAGCGCCACCAAGTACCTCGGCGGGCACGGCGACGTGATGGGCGGAGTGGTCGCCTGCGACGAGGAGTTCGCCGCGACCCTGCGGCAGGTCCGGTTCGCCACCGGGGGCGTGCTGCACCCGATGGCCGGATACCTGCTGCTTCGCGGTCTGTCCACACTCCCGGTACGGGTCAGGGCCGCGTCGGCGTCCGCCGCCGAACTCGCCCGCAGGCTCTCCGCCGACCCCCGTATCGCCCGCGTCCACTACCCGGAGGTGGGCGGGGCGATGGTGTCCTTCGAGGTGTACGGGGATCCGCACAGGATCATCGCCGGGGTACGCCTGATCACGCCCGCCGTGAGCCTCGGCAGCGTGGACTCGCTGATCCAGCATCCGGCCTCCATCAGCCACCGCATCGTGGGTGAGGGAGACCGGCGCGCCTCGGGCGTCGGTGACCGGCTGCTGCGCATGTCGGTCGGACTGGAGGACGTCGAGGACCTGTGGGCGGACCTGTGCCAGGCCCTCAGTGACGGAACGGCCGTCCCGCCGGCCCGGGTCCCGGGAGCGGCCGCGACGCCTGCCCCGAGGGCCCGGTAGTCGGCCGGTCCGCCTGCTCCGCCGCCGACCGGTGGGCCGACTCCGCGGCCGACCGGTCGCGAGCCGGGGTCAGCCGCGCGGTGATGACCAGGGTGCCTTCCTCGATCTGGTAGTCGAGGGGCAGTGACAGCGCGCGCATGGCGGCGACCATCCCCGTGTTGTGGGCCTGTGTCACGGCGTAGACGCTCTCGCATCCGGCCTCGACCGCCAGGCCCACGAGGCGCTCCAGGAGCTGTGAACCGATGCCGCGGCGCTGCCAGTCGTCCTCGACGACGAGCGCGACCTCGGTCTCGTCCCCGTCCCAGAGCAGGTGCCCGAGCGCCACCAGGCGGCCGGAGGCCGTCTGCACGGCGAGGGTGCGGCCGAAGCGCGGGCTCAGGAGGTGGTCGAGATAGCGGTCGGCGTCGCGGACCGGGCCGTGGTAGCGCAGGCCGAGGGTGCGCTCGGAGCAGCGGTCGTGCATGGCGACCGCTGCTCCGAGGTCGCTTCGATCGGCCCGGCGGACCGTGATGTCGTTGCCCTCCGGCAGCGTGAGGACGTCCTCGCTGCGAGGTACCCGCGGTCCGAGCCGGGCGTCGAGCTCGACCAGGGCCCGCGCCCGGGCGAACTCCGTCGGAGTGAAGGGCAGGTACGGGCGTTCGACGCTGATGACCCCGCCGGACGGATCGCGCAGCCTCATCACGGTGTCCTCCAGGACACCCTCCACCGGTGCGCTCTCCCCGGTGGACCGCCCGGTGACCGTCTGGGCGGGCAGCGAGTGGATGGTGCACCGGCCGAGGAGCTGACGCAGGGCCAGGGGGAGTTCGGCCGCGTCCAGGGCCGTGCGGGTGGCGAGGCCGAGGACCCTGGTGGGCGTGTCGACCAAGTCGTGCGCGTCCGCGCGCTCGATCCAGGTGGAGGTACCGCCGGCGGAGGCGATCTCCCGGGTGAGCTGCTGCGCCGGCAGCGCGCCCGGTGCCCGCAGCAGGAACTCGTCGACCGTGCCCTCCGCCAGGGGGTGCGTCTGCAGCGTGAGGATGTCGATCCGCCGCCGGGCGAGTGCGGTGCAGAGGGCCGCCAGGGCACCCGGAGTGTCCTGCACGGTCGTCCGCATCCGCCACAGCACTGCCTCCAGCTCCTCGTCCGCACCGGCCGGGGCCGTCTCGGCCTGCGTACCGGCGCCGGTGTCGGTATCGGATCCCGGGGGCGGCGCGTGGCTGTGGCGTCGCGCCCACCACGTGTGGAACGCGGCCGTGGCCACGAGGGCCACGGCCGAGGCGACGAGCAGATAGGGGCCGTCGGGCTGGTGTCCGATCAGGTTGGCGACGGCGTCGGCCACCGCGACCGCGGTGAAGAGCGCGGCCAGCTCGATCAGATCACGCCGCCAGTGGTGCGGGCGGCGGGCACTCTTCGCGGACGTCACATCAGTCATGTGTTTACTGTGACCGAACGGTGTTGCCTGACAACGAACGCACTGTGACTGATGGGTTACGTGTGGATCCGGCCGTTCTGGTCGCGTTCGGCACCTTTCTTCGGGAGAGGCCATGAGGAGGGATCCTCGGTGCCGCTTCCGGAAGGGTGTCCTGAGGGGAAGGGTGTCCCGCGGGCAAGGGACCGCCGCCCTGCTGGTGTGGCCCGATGCGAAGCCTGCCGCGGGCGCCGTCGGTGCCGGGCGGGGCGGCTCACCGGCCGACGCGCCCCGGCTGGAGCGTCCTCCCGGAGAGGACCGTGCCGTCCTCGGCCCGCAGTCGCACCGTCAGCTCCCCGCTTCCCCCGTCGATGTCCACCTCGCCGAAGAACTGCGGCGATTCCATCGGGGAGACGTTCGCCCGGTCGGGCGCCCGGACGAAGACGTGGTCGGGTCCGAACGTCCCGTCCAGCGCGTTCGCGGGGAAGCCCCCTGCGGCCGGCGGACCCGAGACGAACTCCCAGAACGGGGCGAAGTCCGTGACCGCCGCCCGCTCGGGAGCGTAAGGCTGGGCGGACGTGTAGTGCACATCCACGGTCAGCCAGAGCGTGCCGGTGATACGCCGGTGCTTGATGTGACGCAGCAACTCGGCGATCTGCAGTTCACGTCCCAGAGGCGCGCCCGGGTCGCCCTGCGCCACCGCCTCGAAGTCGGTCGCACCGTCCGGGACCACCAGCCCCAGGGGCATGTCCGCCGCGATCACCTTCCAGACCGCCCGCGACCTCGACAGCTCGCGCTCAAACGATTCCGTCGCGGAGGTCTCGACCACCCCGCCGTACCAGTCCGTGCACTTCCGGCACTCTGCACCTAGTAGCCGATACCATCCCGGTCTCACGCACGACCCCTGGGGGGACCTTGAGTAATCAGTACGCGCGGCAGCCCTACGGCCAGCCGCACCCTGCACAACCCTACGGTGGCCCCGGCTACCCGCCGCCGAAGAAGAAGATGGGCGCCGGGAAGATCATTGCGATCGTCCTCGGCAGCATCTTCGGGTTCTTCGTCCTCCTCGTCATTCTCGGCCTGGCCATCGGCGACGACAGCAACCACGCAGACGGCAAGGATTCGATCCTCGAAGTCACCGCGTCTCCGACACCGACACCGACACCGGCAGCCGTCGAGCCCGCCGAGAGGGCCCCGGAGGAAGCACCGGAGAAGGCAGAGCCCGCCGAGACGAAACCCGAGTCGAAGAAGGGGCGGGAGTACCCGTCCGGCGACTACGTCGTTGGTGAGGACATCCCCGCGGGGACGTACACGTCCGCCGGCGCCGAGAAGGGCGTCTTCGAGTTCTGCTCCATCACCACCGAACCGACCGGCGACCTGACCATGCCGAAGATCAAAACCGCGAACGCTGACGAGCGCATCATCATTACGCTCGAAGAGGCAGACGGCGTCGTCAGCGTCAGCAACTGCGAGCCGCTCAAGCGTCGGTAGAAGTCACCGCACAGCGAAGCCCCGGACCTCATGGTCCGGGGCTTCTTTGCGGGCGACGCGGGCGACCCGGCCGCCCAGCACGTCCGTCGGCAGCATGATCACAGCGACGGGGAGTTTCCGGCACAGGTCGTCCAGCGGCTCCCGGCACTCATGCTCAGACCTGCCGGCACCGTGTACCTCGCACCCATGGCCGCGGTCTGACGGGTTGTCGTAGCTCGCGGGCGACAACCGCTACGGAACCCACTCCTGGCAGTACCCGGGGTGGTCCGCGTACACGGCGGCGGCGAGTAGGCGAACCGTGGTACAGCCGTGCGGCCTGCCCTGGTAGTCGCCGGGCACGTCGCAGCAGGTGCACCAGCCAGGCATGGACCGGGCGTGCACACTGAGAGGATCGCCGCTTCGCCTTGACCTCCGCAGGATGCGGGCCGGGCCGTGGCGGGCAGCGTGGGCGCGCACCACGTCGGACAGATCTGGGCCGTAGGCATCAAGAGCCCAGGCGGTCCAGGCGCTATCGCCAGGACAGGCGCGCACCACCCGCCCGTCCTCGTCGAGTCGGGCCCGGGGGAGGGCCACCAGGTCGGTCATGATGACTCTTCGACCTGCGCCTTGCGGAGCCGGCCGGGCCCGCCTCTTGCAGCGGTCGTCAGGCCCGATGCCTGCGGCTCACCTCCCCTCGCGCGGAGAGGACGGCTGCGTCCACTGGTGCCAGCCGGCTGGGGGCGGTTCACCTCCGCGCGAGCAGAGGTGAACCGGCTCCGCACCGAGCACAGTTCACGTTCGATCCGTGCTCTCCGCGCGAGCGGAGGCGAACCGCGCGTCAGCAGCTCCGGGGGCGGATGCTCCAGCCGACCCGCACACCCCATGAGGCGTCCGGCCGGCCCGACAGTGCGAGGGCGGGCGCGGCGGTGAAGGCCGCGGGCACCGCGGAGCCCGCGGCGGCGATGACGACCCGCGCAGCACGGTGCGGCGGGCGGGAGCCGGAATACGAGGACGGTTCGATCGATGCGCCTCCGGAGGCGAGCCGGCAGTGGAACAGCGGTTCCCTACGGGCCTGTTGTGGCTCATGCATCGTCGCCCGTAGCGGCGGGAGGGCCAACCCCGGATGAGCGAAGGGCGCTTGTGCGAGCGGATCGAGGCTCGGGGTCGGCGCTGACGGCGGTGGGGCGTGCGCGATGCCCGTGCCCGGACGGCCGGGGGAGGCGAACCGGGCCGCGTCCGGGGTGGTTTCACGGAGCCGGTGCGGGGCGGCTTCCCGGAACCGGCACGACGGGAGGTGCCTCAGCGCCCGGCCCGCGTTGCCTCGGAGAGGAGGCGGACGCCGTCCGAGAGGGCGGCCGGCGCCAGGTGCGCGTAGCCGAGGACCAGGCACACCCCGCGGTCGTCGGGGCCGTCCACCGGAGCGGTGGACAGCGGGCGCAACGCGATGCCCGCCTCCGACGCCCGGCGCAGGAACGGGGCCGTGGGGCCGTATCGTCCGGGCATACGGGCGATGAGGTGCAGGCCGGCGGCGATGCCGCTGACCTCCGTCCCGGGAAAGTGCCCGTCCAGCGCGCGTATCAGAGCGTCCCGGCGCTCCCGGTACGCCCGTTGGCACCGGCGGAGGTGCCGGTCGTAGCCGCCACCATCGATGAAGCGGGCGAGCACGGCCTGGTCGAGCACGGGGTTGCCGAGGTCCATCGTCCGCTTGCGTTCGACGATCTCGTCGGTCATCGACACGGGCGGCACCAGCCAGCCGAGCCGCAGACCGGGTGCCAGGGACTTGCTCACCGACCCGCTGTGGACGACGTGCTCCGGGTCCAGCCCCTGCAGCGCTCCCACCGGGGCGCGGTCGTACCGGAAGTCACCGTCGTAGTCGTCCTCCATGATCACCCCGGAGGTGTCGCGGGCCCAGTCAAGGAGCGCGCGGCGGCGCTCGGCGGAGTAGGCGATCCCGGTCGGGAACTGATGGGCGGGGGTCGTCACCACCGCACGCACACCCGAGCGCAGCAGCGGCCCCATCGCCAAGCCCTCCGTGTCCAGGGGCAGAGGGAGCGCCGTGAGCCCGGCGGAGGCGAACAACGACGTGTGTTCGGCGCTGCCGGGATCCTCGACGCCCACCGCCGTGGCGCCCCTGGCCCGCAGGACGAAGCCGAGCAGCGTCGTCGCCTGGGCCACACCCGAACAGACCACGACGCGCTCCGGATCGGCCACCACCCCGCGCCGTCTCGTCAGCAGCGAAGCCAGTGCCACGCGCAGTTCCGGCAGGCCGCGCGGATCCGGGTAGCCGAGGGTGTGATGCGGCACCCGGTCCAGCACCGCGCGGTGCGCGGCAGACCAGGCCGCTCGCGGGAACAGGGACAGGTCCGGGGTGCCAGGCCGGAAGTCGACGCGCACCGCCGGCCGTCCCGCGGACAGGTCCCGGGCGCCGCCGTCGGCGGGCCGGACCGCTCCGCTCACCCAGGTGCCCGCGCCACGGCCCGCGCGCAGATAGCTCTCCGCCGTCAGCTGCTCGTACGCCTCCGTCACCAGGCCCCGGGACACGCCCAGGTCGGCTGCCAGCGCGCGGCTGGCGGGGAGACGGGTCCCGGCCGGCAGCCGGCCCGTGCGGACGGCCTCACGCAGAGCGGACTGCAACGCCCGGCCCCGCTGCCGCACCGGCGCCGAAGCCGCCGGCAGCAGCAGTTCCCAGGCGGGTGTCACCGCTGCGCGCTCCATCGCCTCGCTGTCGACCGCTGTGCGTTCCATCGCCGTGCGCCCGACCGCCCGGAGCGGGTCCCGCGGCGGATTGGTCCCCGAAGACGTCATGGAAGTGGACCTTAAACCGGGCCACGGAGGAACCTAGCGTCGCCCACATGGACGCGAACCCCTTGCGCGGAGCCCTGTTGGCCGCCTTCGCCTGCACTCTCGTCGGTGCCTCCTTCACCGCGAACAGCGTGCTCGGCGACTATCCGTACGCAGGTGGCCAGGCGCTGCGCTACGCCCTCGCCGCCCTCATGCTCCTGCCGCTCCTCCGCCGCGGCGGAGGTCCAGGAACGGCCGCACTCAGGCACCTCGGGGGTCGTCAGTGGGTGCGTCTGGGAGCCCTCGCCGCCATCGGGATGGTCGGCTTCAATCTGGCCGTCCTGACCGCCGAGCGCACGGCGGAGCCGGCGGTCCCAGGAGTGCTCGTCGGCTGCGCACCCATCGTCGTGGGCGTCGTCGTACCCGTCCTGGCGCGACGGCGCCCGTCGCGAGCGGTCCTGGGCGCCGCTCTGCTCGTCGCCCTCGGTGCCTTCACGGTCCAGGGGTGGGGGCGGACGGACCTGCCCGGGGTGCTCTTCTCGGTCGGGGCTCTCGGCGGGGAGGTGGGCTTCGCGCTGCTGGCGGTACCGATCCTGCGCCCGCTCGGGCCGCGGCTGCTGTCCGCCGCCGTGTGCGCCATTGCGGCACTGGAATCCGTGCTGCTGGGTCTGGCACTCGACGGGTCCCGCTTCATCAGCATGCCCACGCCCGTGGAGGCGACGGCGCTCCTCTGGCAGGCGGCCGTCGTGACTGTGGTCGGATTCGTGTGCTGGTACAGCGCCATGCGCCGGATCGGGGCGGAACGGGCGGCCCTCTTCTCCGGGCTCATCCCGGTTGCCGCCGCCGTCACCGCACCACTGGCCGGCACGGGCGCGTACGGCGTCGGTCAGGGTTTGGGAAGCCTGCTGGTCGGTGCGGGAGTGGCGCTGGGGTCTGGGGTCTTCGGACGGAGCGACGCGGAGGGGTCAGCGGCTCGTGTCGAGGACAACCCGCGCCACAGCCGCAGGGTCGTCGCTCATGGGCACGTGTCCGCAGCGTGGCAGGCGGACGAGCCGGGCGCCGGGGATGACGCTCTTCGCCCTGATGCCTTGCCGGCGCGGGAGAAGGAGGTCTTTTCCGCCCCATGCGACGGTGACGGGGATGCCGGGCACGTCGTCGGTGAAGGCGGTGAACCGCCCGGCCTCCAGGGTGCCGTCGAACCCGGTGGCCTCGCGCAGAGCGAAGGTCTCGGCCACGACCGCATCCGGTGAACGGCGCCCGGGCTGTGCGTAGATGGTGCTGGTCAGCACTGTTCGACCGGCGGCGCTGCGCGAGAGTCGCGTGATCAGCGGCAGGGGCATCGCCAGCGCCGCACGGCGCATCGCGCGCAGCACCCCGAAGGCGTACCTGCGCTCGCACCCGGTCCAGAACCCGGCGGGGGAGAAGGCGGAGACCGAACGGACCCTGTTCTCCCGTCCCAGCTCCAGTGCCAGCAGGCCGCCCAGAGAGTTGCCCGCGACGTGAGGGCGTACGAGGCCGAGTGCGTCGAAGAACGACGCGAGCACCGGTACCACCGTCCGCACGTCGTACGAAAGCCCGTCCGGCAGCGGCGTCGAGGCGCCGAACCCAGGCAGGTCGACGGCTATCACGTCCCGCTCCGCCGCCAGTATGTGCAGGACCGGATCCCAGGCCTGCCGGTGATGGCCGATGCCGTGCAGCAGGACCAACGGCTCGCCCGCGCCCGTTCGTTCGTACGCCACCTCGACCGTGCGCCGGCCGGCGGGGGAGTCGACGTCGAACGAGATCGTGTCGGCCATACCGCTCCTCGGGATCGTCCGGCCGCTTGGGCCGGAGTGAATGAGACACCGCGTCAGCAATAATTACCGCCAGGTAGCTCGCAGTTCAAGGGTCCGCAGGTCGCAGTTCAAGGGCCGCCCGATTCCCGCTGGACACCTCGCGGGGCGTCGGCTGGGATGGAGAGGTGACCGCCGAATCCGTGACTGATCTCTTCGAAGAGCACCGGCCTGTCCTGACCGGGGTCGCCTACCGCATGCTCGGCCGCGTAGCCGACGCCGAGGACGTGGTGCAGGAGGCATGGCTGCGCTGGGCCTCCGCCGACCGGGCGGACGTGCGGGAACCACGGGCCTATCTCGTACGCGTCACCACCCGTCTCGCCATCGACCGGCTCCGCCACGTGCAGTCCAGGCGAGAGGCGTACGTGGGGCCCTGGCTGCCCGAGCCCATGGTCACGGGATTCGGCCAGGCGGTTCCCGACTCCGCGGAGCGGGCGGTCCTCGCGGACTCCGTCTCGCTGGCCGTCCTCATCGTCCTGGAGACGCTCTCCCCGCTGGAGCGCGCGGTCTTCGTCCTGCGCGAGGCGTTCGGTTTTCCCTACGCGGAGATCGGCATCACCCTCGACCGGTCCGAGGCGGCCGTGCGCCAGCTCGCCGGTCGCGCGAAGCGGCATGTCGAGGAAGGCCGGCCGCGCTACGACGTGGACCCGGCCGAGCGGCGCGATCTGACGGAGCGCTTCCTCGCCGCCGCATCCGGCGGCGGACTCGACGAGCTCCTGGCCTTGCTGGCGCCCGACGTGCGGCTTGTCAGCGACAGCGGTGGCAAGGCCAAGGCGCCCAGGCGGATCATCGAGACCGCGGACAAGGTGGGGCGCTTCCTCTTCGCGGTGGCGCATGACTGGCCTTCGCGGATGGAGGCCCGAATCCTGGAGCTCAACGGCGGCCCCGCCCTGGTCTTCGGCGTGGACGGTCAGGTGGACACCGTCTTCCAGACCGAGGTTGCCGACGGGGTGATCCGGTGTGTCTACGTGATCCGCAACCCCGACAAGCTGACGGGGCTGCACGGCAGCTAGACGGGACCGGTCCCGTCTACCTGGCCGCATGCCCGGCACGGTAGTGGGAGTGCGCGCGCTAGGGGGGCGCCCTTGCCGGGGCGCGGGGGCTACCGGCGCTGGGGATCCCCGGGCTGCGGATCCTGGGCGCTTTCTGGCCGCGGGTTGGGGCGGGCCGAGCGAGGCGCGGGCGAGGCGGCGGCTGAGGCTGCTCGCGGGGGAGTGAGTTTCAGTCGGTCGACCGGGGTTCGGGGACTGAGGGCTCGCGGTTCGGGGTCGGGCTTCGGCGCTTCAGGGGCCGGGGTCGGGCTTCCAGGATTTCGGCTCTGGGCTTCTGGGTTCCGCGATTCCTGGGCCCAGTGCCCAGTGCCCAGGGCTCTGGGCACTGGCGTCAAGGTGCAGGTGTGCGGCTCGCTCGTGCTTCGCAGGGGCCGCCCCTTCTGACCGGGGTGGCACGCCTTTCACGGTGCTCTGGCTTCTCCCAGCCACTTCGCCGGGTCCGGGCTGCCCGCTCGGGCGAGCGGGCAGTCGCCATCTCGCCGGTCTCGCGGTGATCTGCCGCAGCCGCAGCCGCAGCCGCAGCCGCAGCCGCAGCCGCAGCCGCTCATGTCGCACCAGCCCCAGGTGATCCGTCCGTCCCGAGGATGCGCTGCGCATGGTGTGGGTTCACGGCTGTACGAACGTCCCGTGAACGCTCTGCGGCGCGGGGTGGTTTCTCTCCGTTACCGCGCGAGGATTGGTCTTGACCAAGGTGATGAGCCGCCCTAAGGTCTGAACGTTAAGGTAGGAACCTTTAATAAATAACGTCGCGGAAAGCTCTCGAGCGATTGCGGAGGACAGGGTGGGGACCACGCAGCTGGAATCGGTGCAGGAGCCGAAGTACTGGCACCTCAAGACCGTGCTCAGTGAGGCACTCGACTCGGACTTCGCGGTGGGAGAGGTTCTGCCCAACGAGCGGGATCTCGCAGCGCGCTTCGGTGTCGCACGCGCCACTCTCCGGCAGGCACTTGAGCAGCTCGAACTCGAAGGGCGGCTGCAGCGCCGACGCGGCGTGGGCACGACCGTCGCACCGCCGCGTGTCGGAGTCGCTGTCGCGACCGCGCAACACGGGTGGTCGGGCGACGGGGACGAGGCATGGCAGCCCGTCGAGTGCACCATGGCCGTCGCACCCGCGGTGGTCGCCGCCGAACTCGGCGTCGCAGCAGGAGAGACGGTGCATGTGGTGCGCCGCATCCGGATCACCCATGGGCAGGCCGTCGCCGCTGAGCTCCTCTACGTGCCGGCGTCCTCCGTACCCGAACTCTCCGGCATCGAGGCGGCGTCCGGGCCGGCCAGGGCGAGAGGTGTCCTGAGGGAGTTGCACCGTCTCGACCTCGATGGCCAGGACCGCTCGGTCGAGCTGGGCTCAGCCCGTGCGGACGACGCCAAGGAACTCGACCGGCTGCCGGGGGCCCCGGTTCTCGTCGTCACGACGCGCTACCTCGCCGCCAAGGTCACGGCGGCCGTATCCGTTGCCACCTACCGGGCCGATACCTGCCGGCTTACCTTCGGGGACTCGGGAGCACTTGAGATCAGTCACGCCGAACAGGAACGCAAGGCTTCCTGACGCCGTTCTCCGGTGCGTCGGTGCGTCGGTGCGTCGGTGCGTCGGTGCGTCGGTGCGTCGGTGCGTCGGTGCGTCGGTGCGCCTGGGTGTCCAGGATGCCTGAGGTGCCTGATCCGGGCCGACGCGTTCGTGCGATGCGATGCCTAGGAACGAGTCGGCGTCACGGTTCTTTCGGAGAGGCCCGCCGCCGTCAGCGGCGGGCCGTCATCGTTCCCTCGATGGCGAAGAGCTGCTCCTCCACGTGGTCCAGTGCCAGCCGCAGCGCGCCGGTGGCGACGGCGGCTTCTCCGAGGAGAGAGAGGGCGACACGTGGCGGCCGGAGACAGAAGCGCGCGAGCTCGTCGCGTAGCGGGTCCAGCACCCCGTCGAGGCCTGCGGCCCACCCGCCGATCACCACGAGCTCGGGATCGAGCGCCAGTACCAGTGCGGCGACATCGTGGACCAGCCGCTGATTGAACCGTGCGACCGCTGCCTTGGCGCCCGAGTCCCCGTCCTTGGCCTTGGCGAAGACCGCAGCGACCGCCTGCTCGTCCAGGGGGTCGAGCGGAGTGTCTGTCGTGGAGAGCAGGTGCTCCGGTGTGACATCCCTGCCCAGGAGATGAAGTGCGCCGATCTCGCCGGCTGCTCCGCCGAATCCCCGGTGCAGTCGCCCCCCGATCAGTGAACCGGCGCCCGGGCTCAAGCCGGCCAGGACGAAGACGATGTCGTCGGACTCGGTTGCCGCACCCTTCCAATGCTCGGCCACCGCTGCGGCATTGGCATCGTTCTCCACGAGAACAGGGCAACGGAACGAACGCCGCATCCTCTCGCCGAGCGCGAGCCCCGTCCAGTCGGGCAGCGCCGTTCCCAGCCGTACGGTGCCGTCCGCCTCCACGATGCCCGGGCTTCCGACCCCCACCGCGCGGAGGCTGCTCCTCGCCACCCCGGTGCGGCGCAACAGATCCACGATCATGGCCCTGACCTGCTCAAGCCTGTCATCCGCACACGCTGTCTCCGAGACGTCGCGGGCACCGGCGCCGACCACTCTGCCGTCCAGTCCCGAGATGAGGGCGGACACCCGATGAGGGCCGATCTCGACGCCCAGCAAATAGCCGGCCTCGGCACGAAACCTGAAGCGCCTGGCAGGCCGCCCCTGGCGGCGGGCTCCGCTGTCGTCGGGCGACGCCTCGACCACCAGCCCCTCACCGAAGAGGCCCTCGACGACCCCCTCGACCGTGGGGCGGGACAGGCCGGTGATCCGCGTCAGATCCGTGAGTGTGGGCGAATCCGCGCCACGTAGGGCGTGCAGCACCACTGCGGAATTGATCCGCCGAAGCAGAGACGGATCCCCACCGGTCAGCCTGCCCACCGTGTGTCCTCCCAGGTCGTGCGTGTCTGCCGGATGGTACTCGCTGCCTCGGACCGGGGCGACCAGCAACCGAGAGGAGACTTCGGTCAGGGCGTCCGGTGTATCGAGCTCGACGGGGGCGGGCCCCGGTCAGCTCGGAGCCACGAAGCCGGACTCGTAGGCCGCAATGACTGCTTGGGTCCGGTCCCTGGCCCCCAATTTGGCGAGAATCGCACTGACATGTGTCTTCACCGTCTCCACTCCCACGACGAGTTCGGCAGCGATCTCCGCGTTGGACTGCCCCCGTGCCATGAGCCTGAGCACTGCGCCCTCACGGTCGGTGAGTGCCGCTCTGTGCATGCGATCCCGCGCCTTGCTGCTGCCGTACTCCGCGGCGAGCTGCCGAACCGCGGCGGGGAACAGCAGCGACTCGCCCTCCGCCACCAGGCGCACGGCATGCACGATCTCGGAGGGGCGGGCACGCTTGAGGAGGAATCCGTCGGCGCCGGCTCGCAGCGCCTCGTACACGTACTCGTCGTTTTCGAACGTCGTCACCACGAGGATCTTCGGCGGGTGGGGGACGGTCCGCAGCACCAGACGGGTCGCCTCGATGCCGTCCATCAACGGCATGCGTACGTCCATGGCGACGACCTCGGGCCGAAGGCGGCTCACGAGCGGAATCACTGCCGCGCCATCCGCAGCCTCGCCCACCACCTCGATGTCGGGCTGAGCCTCCAGGACCGCGCGCAACCCCGCACGCACCAGGGGTTCGTCGTCGACCAGAAGTACGGTAATCGGCATCAGGTCAGCGTATGTGGTCCAACGGCAGGCTCGCGTGCACGATCCATTCCCCCTTGTTCGGTCCCGTCCTCGCTTTACCGCCGAGCAGCGCGGCCCGCTCCCTCATACCTCGAAGACCGCTACCGCCTCCTCGGCGGCGAGGCGGCCCAACAATCGGATTGGCCACCTCCAGATCCAGGCAGGTCTCCGCCACGGAGATCCTCACCCGTACGGGAACAGCGCCGGCGTGACGCAGCACGTTCGTGAGCGATTCCTGCAGGATCCGGTACCCCTCGCGTGACACCGGGCCGGGCAGCAGTTCAAGTGATCCCGCCATGTCCACGTCTATGATCACGCCGGAGTCGCGGGCCGAATCCAGCAGCCTGCCGGCTTCGAGGAGCGTCGGACGTCCGCCGACGGGAAGATCCGGCTCCCGCAGAACTCGCAGGACCCGCTCCAGATCTTCCAGCGCGGTGCGTGCTGTCTCCTCGATGGCGGCGAGGGCGCGTGCGGTGAACTCCGGGCTGTCCGCGGTCCGGGCGGCTCCCGCCTGCACCACTGCGATCGTCAGTGCGTGACCGATGGAGTCGTGGAGTTCTCGGGCTATCCGATTACGCTCCAGCAACAGCTGGGTGCGTTCCTCCAAGGCGGTCAACCGCTCGGTCGGGGACGGATTGAGCAACCCGCGGGCCGCTGCTGTGGCCACTTCACCGCAGAGGATGACCACCCCGAGGAGTATCAGGAGGGGCACCGGCGCGAGCAGTGCGCACAGCCAGCGCGCGGGGAGCAGTTCGGCCAGCCAGCCCGTGGTCGGCCGGGCGCCGGCAGCTGCGCCTATGAGGTCGACCGTCGTCGTCGGCAACCAGACGGTGGCGAAGCCTGCTGCTGCTGCCAGCAGCAGTCTGACCTCGAGCCAGGCGACAGTCCGCCACCGCTCGGCCCACGTGGCGGATGGAGCGGCTGAGATCGACGCATTCGGCCTGCCACGTTCCGCAGGTGTGAGGAGCAGTTGAGCCTGCAGGCCTTCGGCGAGGCGGAATCCGGGCAGCAGACCGATCGGCACCGCGAACAGGCAAGGCATCCACGGTGTCTCCATGGAAATGAACAGCCACACGCTGACGACTGCGGACGGAATGAGCAGATGCAGCCAGCGGCTGTAGGTGACGGGGCGGGTCAGCGGTCCCAGAAAGTGGTGCATGCCGCAATCGTGTCAGCGCCGCGCTGGAAGGCGGCTCCCCCGAGCGAGGGATATCGACCCCTCCGATGGGGGAGGCGGCGAGAACGGGCCGCAGGACAGCCTTGAACCATGACCAGCATCGAAGTTCACGAACTCACCAAGGACTACGGTCCTGTCCGCGCTGTCGACCGCCTCACGTTCAGCGTGCGGCCGGGGCGCGTCACAGGCTTTCTCGGACCCAACGGTGCCGGGAAGTCCACCACCATGCGACTCGCGCTCGGGCTGGCCCGCCCATCGGCCGGCTCGGTCACCATCGGTGGACGACCCTACTCGGCGCTGGACAACCCGCTGCGGCGGGTCGGAGCCCTGCTCGATGTCCAGGCGGCGCACGGCGGACGGACCCCGCGTAGTCACCTGCGCGTTCTCGCGGCAAGCAACGGCATAGCCGACAGCAGAGTCGAGAAGGCGCTCGCGGACGCCGGCCTCACAGAAGTCGCAGGGCGGCGGATCAAGACCTTCTCGCTCGGCATGCGGCAACGGCTCGGCATCGCCGCGGCACTGCTCGGTGAGCCGGAAGTGGTGATGCTGGACGAACCTTCCAACGGGCTTGATCCAGAAGGCATCGTATGGATCCGAGAGCTGATGCGTCGCATGGCGCGCGAAGGTCGAACCGTCCTGGTCTCCAGCCACTTGATGAGTGAGACCTCATCGTTCGCCGACCACTTGATCGTGCTGGGCAAGGGCCGGCTGCTGGCCGATCGGACGATGCGGCAGTTTCTCGGTTCCCACGCCCGCCCCGGTGTCCGGCTGCGGACCTCCGAAGCCTCTCGTCTCTGGGACGCTCTCACACGCAAAGGGCACACACCCGTCGAGGGCGACTCCGGGGATTGGACGATCGAAGGAGCACACGTGGAGGAGATCGGCGCGATAGCGGCCGCGGAGGGCATTCCACTCACCGAGCTGGTGCAGATGCAGGCCACCTTGGAAGAGGCATACCTCGACCTCACCGCGAGCGAGACCCAGTTCGCCGCATCTGCGGCCCTACCCGGCGAGCCGGTCTGCCGTAAGGCGGTTTGAGCACCGTGACAAAATCTGTGGCAGCGGTTCTGCGCTCCGAGTGGATCAAGATCAGCTCTGTGCGGTCGGTGTCAGGTTCGTTGATGTCGGTCTTCGGTGCGACACTGTTCATCACCGTGCTCGTGTTCGCCTCCATCGGCCGGGCTGAGGCGAGTGGTGCAACTGACGACCCGGTGTTTTCAGCCTTCTACGCACTGAACTTCGGACAGATCGCCGCCATGGTGTTCGGGGCGACCGCCCTGTCGTCGGAGTGTCTCAACGGTGCATTGCGCATATCGTTCGCGGCGGTTCCCCGACGTGGCCTGCTGTACGGCTGCAAGATGTCGGTGGTCGGCGGGCTTGCCCTCGGAGTGGGCCTGATCACCAGCTTCAGCACGTTTCTCGTCGGGCAGCTGTTCATGGGGGACTACGCGATATCCCTCGGACATGAGGGTGCGTTGCGGGCGGCGTTCGGTGGGGGCGTCTACCTCGGGTTGATGGCCCTCTTCGCGGCCGGACTGACAGCACTCCTGCGCAGCGCGGTCGCCGTGCTGAGTCTGCTGATTCCGTTCATTCTCATCGTGTCCTTCGTGATCGGAGACATAGCCGGAGACACCGCTCGATTTCTCCCCGATCAAGCGGGGCAGTCGGTCCTGCACGCACATCAGGAGGCGGGTCTGGGACCCTGGACGGGACTCGCTGTCACCGCGGCATGGGCCGGCCTCGCACTTCTCGCCGGGTGGTGGTCCATGAGCCGGCGAGACGCCTAGAAAGCGCGTGGGCCACGGACGCCACGGTCCACGTGCGGACGGGGCGCGAAAGTCCGCCGGTGCCGGATACCGGATGGCGGATACGGGGCACCGCGCGAGAGTTGTGGGTGAGTGAGTGCCCTTACTCCTGCTGGTTGCGGGTCCCGCAAGGCCCGGCCGGAGATCGCGCGTACAGGGTGGGTCTGTGCCACGCAAGGCCCTGTCCGCCGGGGCCGCCAGCCGATGGTCAGTGAGGCGATTTCGGCTCACCACGCAGATCACAGACCTGTGCCCTCAAGGCGCAGTCCGTACCCCGCGCTGACGCATCAGCGCTCATGAGGACGAACCTGCGTCACGGCCGTGCCGACGCATCCTCAACGGACGCCCTTGACCTATCGACTGCCGGCCGTGTCGGGCGTAGTGGGGGTTGCAGGTCGAGGGAACGCGACCAGTCGGCGGGCGCGGCTCCCGCCTGGACGACCAGCGCTTCCAGGCGAGGGGCACCAAGCGAGGCGCTGGCCCTGGCCGGCCGCCGGGGCAAGTCTGTGCGTCAGCTCGCGTCCTGTTGACGAAGCCGAAGGCCCCGGGTTGTGCCCGGGCGGAAGGCCATGTGTCAGTGTGGAGAGGTTTACTGACGATATGACGACCGCACATCACCTCGGCCTCATCGATGGAATGCGCACCCAGGACTTTCCTTCGGAGCGCCTTCACTCGGGCACAGGCGTCAGCGGACCCGGCTACCACGCAGCGCTTCTGCTCGGCGAAGAAGACCTGTACGGAGAGGACGACGCCTCAGACCGCGCGCAGCGACGTGCACAGTGCCTGGCGGAACACGACGCACTGCTCACGCTTCTCACTCTTCGCTGGGGCGAACCACAGGTGGTCAGTATGTGGAGCGCCCAGGAACGCATGAGGGCAGGCGAGGTGATAGCGGACCCCTGGGCCGAACCTGTCTCAGCTTGCGAATACCTGCAGTTGTGGCGGGTCGACGAGCGTTGGATAGCCATGGTGTTGTATCTGCAGGAAGCCGGAGCCGACTGCGAGCTGGGCGTCATCGTGACGGTCGTCGACCCACCTTGACGACCCACCTCGAGCCCTTCGGCAGCCGACACGGCGACGATGCCCTGACCGGGAGGGCGTGAGCGTCGGCCCTCAGTGCCTAAGGCTTCGAGTCCTCGCGTACCTGCTCATCGACGGCCGACCGCAAGCGGGAGTACTCGTCGGCCATGGTCTCCACGGTCCAGTGAGCGTTCAAGCCGCTGGGATTCGGCAGGGCCCACACGCGTGCGCCGCCGACCCTGCGTTCCTGAGGACCGATCTGTGCGCGACGGTCGCCGAAAGCCGTCCTGTAGGCGGTGACCCCCACGACGGCCAGCCACGCGGGCCGCAACTCTTCCACTTTGGCCGCGAGGATTCTGCCGCCCTGGCGGAATTCCTCCGTGCTCAGTTCGTCGGCCCGTGCGGTGGGTCTTGCCACGACGTTGGTGATGCCCAAGCCATAGTCCAGGAGCATCCGTTGTTCGGACGGTCTCAACTTTTTGGAGGTGAATCCCGAAAGATGCAGTACAGGCCAGAAGCGATTGCCCGGGTGGGCGAAGTGATGACCGGTTGCAGCCGTCATGATGCTGGGATTGATGCCGCAGAACAACACACGCAGGCCGCCCGCGACCACGTCGGGTACGACGCGGCCGCGGGCGGCGGGAGACTCTTCGGGCTCCATGCGATCGGTGCAGTGCCGTCAGAGGATGGAGCCGGGGGTGTACCCGGCAGCCTCGGGGTGCTGCTTGGCGATCTCCTCGATGCGGGCCACGAGAGCGCTGACCTGGTCTCCCGCAGCTCCGGTGAAGGAGAGCTTGTCGGCCATCAGGGCGTCGAGCTGCTCACGGGAGAGCGGGATGCGCTCGTCGGCGGCGAGCTTGTCCAGCAGTTCGTTGCGCTCCGTGCCCTGTTCCCGCATCGCGAGTGCCGAGGCGACCGCGTTCTCCTTGATGGCTTCGTGAGCCACCTCACGGCCCACCCCGGCCCGCACCGCACCCATGAGCACCTTGGTGGTGGCGAGGAAGGGCAGGTAGCGGTCCAGCTCACGCGCGACCACCGCGGGGAACGCGCCGAACTCGTCGAGCACGGTGAGGAAGGTTTCGAGCAGACCGTCGAACGCGAAGAAGGCGTCCGGCAGGGCGACGCGCCGGACCACGGAACAGGACACGTCGCCCTCGTTCCACTGGTCGCCCGCGAGCTCACCCGTCATCGACGCGTAGCCGCGGAGGATGACCATCAGGCCGTTGACGCGCTCGCAGGAGCGGGTGTTCATCTTGTGCGGCATCGCCGAGGAGCCGACCTGGCCCGGCTTGAAGCCTTCGGTCACCAGCTCGTGCCCGGCCATGAGCCGGATCGTCTTCGCGACCGACGACGGGGCCGCGGCCAACTGCACCAGGGCGGTCACGACGTCGTAGTCGAGGGAGCGGGGGTAGACCTGGCCCACGGAGGTGAACGCCTGACCGAAGCCCAGGTGCCCGGCGATGCGCTGTTCAAGATCGGCCAGCTTTGCCGTATCGCCGCCGAGCAGGTCCAGCATGTCCTGCGCCGTGCCGACCGGGCCCTTGATGCCGCGCAGCGGGTATCGGCCCAGCAGGTCCTCGAGCCGCCCGTACGCCACCAGAAGCTCGTCCGCCGCAGACGCGAAGCGCTTGCCGAGGGTCGTCGCCTGGGCGGCGACGTTGTGGGACCGGCCCGCCATGACCAGCTCGCGGTACTCCGCCGCCAGCTTGCCGAGACGGGCCAGGACGGCGACCGTGCGGTCCCGCATCAGTTCCAGGGAGAGCCGGATCTGCAGCTGCTCCACGTTCTCGGTGAGGTCCCGGGAGGTCATGCCCTTGTGGACCTGCTCGTGGCCGGCGAGGGCGTTGAACTCCTCGATCCGAGCCTTCACGTCGTGCCGGGTGACCTTCTCGCGCTCGGCGATCGAGGCCAGGTCGACCTGGTCGAGCACGCGCTCGTAGTCGGCCAGCGCCGCATCGGGAACCTCGATCCCGAGGTCCTTCTGAGCGCGCAGCACCGCCAGCCACAGCTGACGTTCCAGCTTCACCTTCTGCTCGGGGGACCAGAGGACGGCCAGCTCCGTGGAGGCATAGCGGCCGGCCAGGACATTGGGGATGCGAGGCTTCGCAGACACAGCAGTCACGTGTCCGGATTCTACTGGCGGTTTCTGCAGGTCCGCGCCGAGGGCCGGTCTGTGGCTTTCTACGAAGGGCCGCCCAGGCTCCCAGCGTGTACGTGCGGGCGAGGGTCCGTCGCGACCAGCGGGAGCATCACGGGCCACGGGCTCACGCGAAGCAGGCTGAGCGCGCTGACACGACCCGGGCCGGGGGCCGACGAGTGGCCCCCGGGTTCCCGGCTGCCGGTGCCAGGTGGAGCCGGCAGTCTGACAGACGACCGCCCGCCGTGGCTGTCAGCCGTCCAGCCGGCGCCAGCCCGTGACGGGCCCGGGTGCCGACGTGTCCTCGGGGGTGATCCAGAAGGCCTGCCCGAGCCCGGCGTCGTACTGGGCACCTGCTCGCCCGTCGCCGGATGAGCGGCCCGTGAGGCGTCGCCCGATCCAGGGCATCAGATGCTGCTTGGCGAACCGTGCGTCCTCGACCCGCCGCTGCGCCCAGCGCACGGGCGCCGTTGCCGCCATCGGCGTCTGCCAGTCGCTCTCCTCGGGCATGCCCAGCGTCTGCCAGACGGCTTCCGCGACTCTGCGGTGCCCCTCGGCGGTCAGATGCAGCCGGTCGACGTCCCACATCCGCGGGTCGCCCAGCGACGGTGCGCCGTACAGGTCCGTCACCAGTGCGCCGTGGCGATCGGCCAGTTCTCCCACCAGCGAGAACAGCTCCTCCATCCGGGGACGGAACCGCTCCATCACGGGGCCGTTCCGGCCGGGGCTGCGCATCAGGACCAGGGTCTTGCACGCGGGCGCGAGGCGTTCCACCGCCTCCTCCAGCCGACCGCGCACCATGCCCATGTCGCACTTCGGCCTCAGGGTGTCGTTGAGCCCGCCGACGAGGGTGATCACGTCCGGTTGGAGCTCCGCGGCGACGGGGACCTGCTCGTCGACGATCTGGCCGATGAGCTTTCCGCGCACAGCGAGGTTCGCGTACCGGAAGCCGGGAGACCGCGCCGCGAGGCGCGAGGCGAGGACATCGGCCCAACCGCGGTAGGAGCCGTCGGGCAGCAGATCCGACATGCCCTCGGTGAACGAGTCGCCGACCGCTACGAGACTGGTGTAGGAGGCATTCAATTCCATGGCGACGTCGATCGTACCGCCTGGGCGCCGGGGGAGACAGGCGAGCGGAGAGAGGGGCTCCCTCCCGCCCCGCCCCCTCCGCTCGCCTCGTCGCACCGCTGTCAGCGGTCCTGCGGCCTGCCCACCAGTTCGCGCAGCACGTCCTCCATCGTCACCATGCCGGACAGGCGGCCGTCCTCGTCCAGTACGGCCGCCAGGTGTGTACGGCTGCGCCGCAGTGCGGTCAGCACGTCGTCCAGCGGGGTCGCGGCACGTACCCGGGCGATCGGCCTCAGCGCCGAGACTGGGAACGGGACATCGCGAGGCGCCGCGTCGAGGGCATCCTTCACGTGGAGGTAGCCGATGATCCGCTGTTCACTGTCCATCACCGGGAACCGTGAGAAGCCGGACTCGTGCGAGAGTCGCTCCAGTTCCTCCGGAGTCGTCCCGACCCTCGTGTACAGGACGCGGTCGACCGGGAGGATCACGTCCCGGACGGGACGACGGCCCAGCTCCAGGGCATGCCGCAGCCGGTCCGCCGAACGGTCGTCGACGAGTCCGGAGTCCTCCGCGTCCTTGACGAGACGCGCGAGTTCGTCGTCGGAGAAGGTCGCGGAGACCTCGTCCCTCGTCTCCACCCGGAGGATCTTGAGCAGGGCGTTCGCGAAGGCGTTGATCGCGAAGATGACCGGCTTGAGCGCTCTGGCGAGGGTCACCAGGGGAGGCCCGAGCAGCAGCGCGGTCCTGGACGGTTCGGCCAGCGCGATGTTCTTCGGCACCATCTCGCCCAGCAGCATGTGGAGATACGTCGCCACGGTCAAAGCGATGACGAAGGAGATCGGGTGCACCAGCCCATGAGGCACTCCAACCGCGTCGAACAGCGGCTCCAGGAGATGGGCGATGGCCGGTTCGGCGACGATGCCCAGCACCAGGGTGCAGAGCGTGATGCCGAGCTGGGCCGCCGCCAAGAGCGCCGACACGTGTTCCAGGCCCCAGATGACGCTGCGCGCGCGACGGTTCCCCGCCTCGGCATCGGGCTCGATCTGGCTGCGGCGCACGGAGATCAGTGCGAATTCCGCGCCGACGAAGAACGCGTTGACGACGAGGGTGAGCAGGCCGACGAACAGCTGGATGGCGGTCATCGCTCGTCCTCCGCCGGTTCGTCGTCACTGAGCAGTGGCGCGTGGAGCAGCGCGCGAGCCGCCCGGTGCCCCGAGGCGTCCACGACGTCGATGCGCCAGCCCGTGAGCTCGACGGTGTCACCGGCCACCGGAATGCGGCCGACCTCCGTCGCGATGAGCCCGGCCAGTGTCTCGTACGGACCGTCGGGGACCCGCAGCCCGATCGTGCGGAGCTGATCCGTGCGGGCCGCCCCGTCGGCCGACCAGAGTGTGCGGCCGTCCGCGTCCTCGCCGGCCGAGGCCAGGTCGGGTGTCTCGTGGGGGTCGTGCTCGTCCCGTACCTCGCCGACGACTTCCTCCACGATGTCCTCCAGCGTCACGACTCCCGCCGTGCCGCCGTACTCGTCGATGACGACGGCCATGGCCGGCTTTCCCGAGAGCCGGTCCAGCAGACGGTCCACGGTGAGGGACTCGGGCACGAGCAGAGGTTCGCGCAGCATGTCCGACACCCGCTTGCGAGGCCGCTGGTCGGCCGGGATGGCCAGGACGTCCTTGATGTGCGCGATGCCGACGACCGTGTCCAGGTTGCCGCGGTAGACCGGGAAGCGGGAGAGGCCCGTCGCCCGCGTGGCGTTCGCGACGTCCTCGGCGGTCGCCTGGACCTCGAGGGCGGTGACCTGGACGCGGGGCGTCATCACGTTCTCCGCGGTCAGCTCGGACAGGTTGAGGGTGCGTACGAAGAGTTCGGCGGTGTCCGCCTCCAGCGCGCCCTCCTTCGCGGAGTGGCGGGCCAGGGCCACCAGTTCCTGCGGACTGCGCGCCGAGGCCAGCTCCTCGGCCGGCTCCAGACCGAAGCGGCGCACGATCCGGTTGGCGGTGTTGTTGAGGTGGCTGATGAAGGGGCGGAAGACCGCGGTGAACACGCGCTGCGGTGCGGCGACCCTCCTGGCGACGGCCAGCGGCGACGAGATCGCCCAGTTCTTCGGGACGAGCTCGCCCACGACCATGAGGACCACGGTGGACAGGGCCGTGCCGATCACGAGCGCCAGCGAGGAGGAGACGCCCGGCGACAAGCCGGTGGCCTCCACCGGCCCCCGGATCAGCGCCGCGATGGACGGCTCGGAGAGCATGCCGACCACCAGATTGGTGACGGTGATGCCGAGCTGTGCGCCCGAGAGCTGGTAGGTGAGGCTGCGTACGGCTTTGAGGGCTCCGGCAGCACCCCGTTCCCCCTGCTCGACGGCCCGTTCGAGCTGGCCGCGCTCCACCGTGGTCAGGGAGAACTCCGCCGCCACGAACACACCGCAGGCGAGGGAGAGCAGCAAGGCCATGAGGAGCAGTAGCACTTCGGTCATCGGTTCACCTCCGTCCCATGATCGGGCAGGGGCTGGAGGATCGCGCGATGTCGGCGGAATGGACTACTGGGGGGCTCGCCCATGGGCGGACGCTCACACCTTTCGAGTGGGTCGGACGGTCGAACATTCATAGTAAAGGGTCGGCAAAGACGTGATCGTGCCGGGCCGGGCCGGGACGCCGCCCTCAACCTATCGATGTGGGAGGTGGGTGTGCTGGGTCCGAGCGGGGTCGGTTCGGTGTCGAACTCGCCGTTCGTAGGGTTGAGGAACCGGACGCGGGCCGCTTCTGGCGTGACGCGATGTCCGGGTGCGGCGGAGGCTCCGGCGAGATGCGGGGCGGGATGCGGGCGCCGACCCGACGGCCTTGGAGGGAGTTGCGGCTGACCGGCTGACCGGCTGACCGGCTGTCCCTCGGCCCACGTCCCCGGTGTCCCTCGGCCTGCCGCGCGCCCGAGGTGCCCTTCGGCCGGCCGGCAGACCGGCAGGCCGCCCACCCGGCCGCACGCCGGGGCTCCACTCGTACCGCGCTGCGGCTCGGCAGGCTGCTTCACGCTCCTCCAGCACCCAGCACCCAGCACCCCGCTGCGAGGCAGGTCGTGCACCGACGCTCCGCCCCGCGCCCCGCTGCCCGGCAGGCGGCGCACCAAGGCGCCGCCCACCCCGCACCCCGGCAAGCCGCGCACCCAGATGCCGCCAGCCCCGCTCCGCCAGCCCTCCCCGCAAATCCTGCGCGCGTCCCCGCCGCCGCGGGGCGTGGCCGGTCGCCGCCATCGCGTACGGCGGCATGAAGAGGAGGCCAGGGGAGGCGAGAGGAGGCGAGAGATGTCCGCGTCCGTCCTCTTGCCGGTGCTAGCGGTCGCGCGCTAGCGTGATGGGGTGACCAAGACTCAGCTGAACGTACGCGTGGACGAGGCCACCGCCGAGGCGGCGCGACAGCGCGCCCTGCAACGGGGGATGAGTGTGAACCGCTACATAGAGGAACTCGTCAAGCGGGATGCAGGCGAGGTCGGACACACGTTCGTCGAAGCCGCGGCCGACTTCATGAAGCAGTACGAGTCGGTGTTCGCCGAAGAGTTCGGCCCGGAGCGCGAAGGCACCCGTTGAACCTGCAGATCGACCTTTCCTGGCTGCTGATGGTCGCCGAGCACAAGACGCCCGGTGATCCGCAGGTCGTCGACTGGGGAGCGCTCGTCGCGGCTGTCAGCCGGCACGAGGCGGAGATCTTCGGCAGCCCCGTCTACAGCGAGCCGCACGCACGGGCGGCCGCCATGCTGCAGCTCCTGCTCCACGTGCCGGCGCTGGAGCACTCCAACGCGATGTTCGCTTCCGCTGTGGCCTACGGCTACCTCGTCGCCTCCGGGATGAAGGTCATCACCTCGCCCGAACAGGTCCGCGATCTCGCGCGACTGGTGAAGGAGGGCAAGGCGGACGTCCGGGCCATCGCCGACGAACTGCGCCGGTGGAGCCTCTGACCCCGCCTCATCAGCCACCCGCCTCTGACCCCGCCTCATCGGCCACCCGCCTCATCGGCCACCCAGCCCCCGTCAGCCCGCCTCCGCCGTCCTGTCGACCACGGCCGACCTGCGGGCGACCCCGATCACGCACGGCGTGGTCGGAAGTTGCACACCCTTCTCCGGGATACGGAATCTGCGGTACGTCCCCATCCGGAACCCGGCCTCCTCGATCGCCGCGACGGTGTCCCGCGCCGTGTGACAGCCACCGAACAGAAGGGGCCACACCGTTCGGTCCGCCACCCGCTGCGCCGTCGCCAGCGTCCGTCCCGAGGCCAGGGTGTGCTCGAAGAACCGGAGTTCGCCGTCCGGCCGCAGCACCCGCTTCATCTCCGCCAAGGCCCGTGGGAGGTCGCGCACGGTGCACAGCACCAGCGAGGCCACGGCCGCGTCGAAGGCCTCACTCTTGACCGGCAGGGCCTCCGCGGTTCCCGGCACCACGTCGACCGGAACCTCCGCGCGCCGCGCGGCTGCCGCCGCCAGTCGCCGCAGACTCCGTTCGGGCTCGATCGCCACCACCTCGGACACGGCCCCGGGGTAGTGTGCGAAGTTGAGCCCGTTGCCCGCGCCGATCTCGATGACCCGGCCCGACAGCCCGGCGAGAAGTTCCTCGCGGTGGTCGGCTATACCGGCCTTCAGATCCGCGGTCACGCTCATCCGTGCGTAGAAGCGGGCGAACACCGGGTGGTGCACGGCGTCCTTGGTGACGTTCGAACTGCGCCGACGCATGGCAGGCCTCCTCGGAGGACGCGGAGATGCGGCTCTTCTCTGGTTCTCTCCTCTTCTCCGATTCTCCCCCGTATGGGCCTGCTCAGCCCCCTCAGTCCGCCCTGCGATTCCCCCCGAGTTCCGGAGCGAGCCAACTCCCCGCGCGTGCACGGAAGTCGGCCGGATCCAGAGCGCCCGCGCCGGCCGGTACCGCGCCCAGCAGCGGGACCCCCGCCGAGACCGGGAGGTCCTCCACGTTGCACCGCGAAGCGAGGTCCGGATCGGCCGGCATGCTGCCGACGACCACGCCGGTGCAGGCAAGCCCCCTGGTCCGCAGGGCCTCCGTCGTCAGCGCGGTGGCGTTCAGCGTGCCCAGGCCGGCCTGCGCCACGACCAGGACGGGTGCGGCCATGAGCCGGGCGGCGTCCGCGAGCGTGGCCCCCTGACCGTCGTAGCGCACGAGAAGGCCGCCCGCTCCCTCCACGAGGACCAGGTCGTGCTCCGTGGCCAGCTTCTGCGCCGCCTCCGCGATCTCGAAGGGGCGCACGGGTGCCATTCCCGCCCGCCGTGCCGCCGTCTCGGGGGCCAGGGGCTCGGGGAAGCGCGCCAGTTCCACGGCTGTCACATGGGCGCCCGCGAGCCGTACGACCTCCGCAGCGTCGCCCGGTTCGCCCGGTGCCAGGCCGGTCTGGGCCGGCTTGAGGACCGCCACACGCCGGTCCGCGCGGGCAGCGGCCACCGCCGCCGTCACGATCGTCTTGCCGATCTCGGTGCCCGTTCCGGTCACCACCAGGATCGTCATCTCAGCCCTCCTTCGCCGCCGCGCACACGGCCCGGCTGATTCTCGCCACGTCGTCGTCCCCGGTCACGTAGGGCGGCATCGTGTACACGAGGTCCCGGAACGGCCGCAGCCACACGCCCTCGCGGACCGCGGCCCGCGTCGCGGCCGCCATGTCGACCTCGTGGTCGAGCTGTACGACGCCGATGGCTCCCAGTACCCGGACGTCACGCACGCCCGGCAGCCCCTCGGCCTCCGCGAGACCGTCCCGGAGCCCCGCACCGATCCGCTTCACCTCGACCTGCCAGTCCTGGCCCAGGAGGAGGTCGACGGACGCGCACGCCACGGCCGCGGCCAGCGGATTGCCCATGAACGTGGGCCCGTGGGCCAGCACGGGCACCTCCCCGCGTGAGATGCCCTCCGCCACGCGCGCGGTGCACAGGGTCGCCGCCAGCGTCAGATAGCCCCCGGTCAGCGCCTTGCCGACGCACATCACGTCCGGCGAAACCCCCGCGTGCCCGGCCGCGAAGAGCTCTCCCGTCCGCCCGAAACCGGTCGCGATCTCGTCGAAGACCAGAAGCACGTCGTGGGCGTCGCACGCCTCGCGGAGCGCCCGCAGATAGGCCGGCGAGTGGAAGCGCATCCCGCCCGCTCCCTGCACCACCGGCTCCACGATCACCGCGGCCAGTTCGTCGCTGTGTGCGGCGATCAGGTCGTTCAGGTGCCGTACGTACGCCTCGTCGGGTCCCGCCGCGAAGCCGTCGGGAGGCGCGTCCGCGAAGACCTGCCGGGGGAGCGCGCCCGACCAGAGGTCGTGCATCCCGCCCTCGGGATCGCAGACCGACATCGGCTGCCAGGTGTCCCCGTGGTACCCGCCGCGCCAGGTCAGCAGCCGGTGCTTGGCCGGCCGGCCCGCCGAGCGCCAGTACTGCAGACACATCTTCACCGCGACCTCGACCGAGACCGAGCCGGAGTCGGCGAGGAAGACGTGCTGCAGCGGCTCCGGGGTGATCTCCACCAGCCGGGCCGCCAGCCGGACGGCGGGCTCGTGCGTGAGCCCGCCGAACATCACATGACTCATCCGGTCCAGCTGGCCCCGGGCCGCGTCGTTGAGCACCGGGTGGTTGTAGCCGTGCACCGCCGACCACCAGGACGACATGCCGTCGACCAACTCGTCCCGCCCGTAAGCGGATTCGGCGAGCCGCAGCCGCACCCCGGACGCGGATTCCACGATCAGGGGTTCCTGACGGCCGGGCATCGGCCCGTAGGGGTGCCAGACGTGGGCCCGGTCCAGGGCGCGGAGCTCGGCGGGGGTGAACCGGTCAGGCATTGGGCGCGAGGTCCGTCCCGGCACCGCGACGGCGAACCGCCACCAGATCCGTGCGCGCCGCCTGCGCCTCGGTCTGCTCCGGGACCGCCCGGGGGCCGTCGCCGCACGGCGCGCAGCCGCCCTCGTGCGAACCGCAGCCCTCGGAAGGCTCCGCCCGGTGTCCGGGGAGCGTCCTGGTCTCCGCCCCCTCCACCTCGAAGCCGGCGTCCGCGATCATGTCCAGGTCGGTCTGGCCCGCCTGGCCCTCGCTGGTCAGATAGTCGCCCAGGAAGATGGAGTTGACCAGGTTCAGGGCGAGCGGCTGCATCGAGCGCAGGTGCACCTCGCGGCCGCCCGCGAGCCGGACCTCGACGTCCGGGCACACGAACCTGACCATCGCGAGGATGCGCAGGCACCGCTGAGGAGTGAGGTGCCAGTCCTTGGCGAGCGGGGTCCCCTCCATGGGGATCAGGAAGTTGACCGGCACCGAGTCGGGGTCCAGCTCGCGGAGCGAGAAGACGACGTCGACGAGGTCGGCGTCGGTCTCTCCCATGCCCGCGATCAGCCCGGAGCACGCCGAGAGGCCGGCGGCCTGGGCCTGCTGCACGGTGTCCACCCGGTCGGCGTACGTGTGGGTGGTCGTGATGTCCCCGTACGTCGCCTCGGACGTGTTGAGGTTGTGGTTGTAGGCGTCCGCGCCGGCGGACCTGAGGCGCTCGGCCTGCCCCTCGGACAGGAGGCCGAGGCAGGCACACACCTCGACGTCCTCGTGCTGTCCCTTGATCGCCTCGATCGTCTTCGACACCCGGTCGACGTCCCGGTCGGTGGGGCCCCTGCCGCTCGCCACCAGGCATACGCGCTTGGCGCCGCCGGCCACGCCCGCGGCGGCGGCCTTCTCCGCCTCGTCCGGCTTGATCCAGGTGTACTTGAGGATCTCGGCCTTGGAGCCGAGACGCTGCGAGCAGTAGGAGCAGTCCTCCGGGCAGAGTCCCGACTTCAGGTTGACCAGATAGTTGAGCTTGACGCGCCTGCCGAACCACTGGCGGCGCACCTTTCCGGCCGCGGCCACCACATCGAGCAGTTCGTCGTCGGAGGTCGCCAGTACGGCGAGCGCTTCGTCACGGGTCGGCAGTTCGCGCCGCAGCCCCTTGTCCACCAGCGTGTTCAGCAGGTCCATGGCGTCGATCCTGGCGTACGACACCGCCTCCGGCCAAGGAGGAACCGGACAGGACCGGCGGACGATGCTGTGTGTATTGCCACACCCTGGCCTGTTGCGCCCCGGGCTAGGGTCTGTGAACTGCCTACAAAGGGACCCGCTCATGTCCTACGCCCCGTTCGACTGGATCGACGACGAGGCCCGCCGCCGTGCCGATGCCGGACTCGTCCGGACCCTGCGCCCCCGCGCGTCACGGACGGATCTGCTGGATCTCGCGAGCAACGACTACCTGGGGCTGACCAGGCATCCCGAGGTCACGTCCGCCGCCGCCGAGGCCGCGCGCGAATGGGGTGCGGGTGCCACCGGTTCGCGACTGGTCACCGGGACCACCACGCTGCACACCCGGCTCGAACGCGAACTCGCCGAATTCTGCGGGTTCGAGGCCGCCCTGGTCTTCTCCTCCGGTTACGCGGCCAACCTCGCCGCTCTCACCGCGCTCACCGGGCGCGACTCGCTGATCGTGTCCGACGCGGGCAACCACGCCTCGATCGTCGACGGCTGCCGGCTCTCCCGTGCGGCCACGGCGGTCGTGCCGCACGCGGACCCCGAGGCGGCGCGGAAGGCGCTCCTGACGCACGGCGGACGGGCGGTGGCCGTCACCGACTCCGTCTTCTCGGTGGACGGCGACGCGGCTCCGCTGGTGCCGCTCGCCGATGCCTGCAGGGAGGCGGGCGCGGCCCTCCTGGTGGACGACGCACACGGTCTCGGCGTGCTGGGGGACGGTGGGCGCGGCGCCCTCGCCGCCGCGGGACTCGCGGGCGGGGAAGGGATCGTCGCCACGCTCACCCTCTCGAAGTCGCTCGGGAGCCAGGGCGGAGCGGTGCTCGGGCCGGCTGGGGTCATCGCCCATCTGGTCAACTCCGCCCGGACGTTCATCTTCGACACGGGCCTCGCCCCGGCGGCGGCCGGCGCGGCCTCCGGCGCCCTGCGGCTGCTCCGCCGTGAGCCGGAGCGTGCCGCGAGGGCGAGGGAAGTGGCCGCCGAACTGCACGGCCTGCTGACCGCCGCCGGACTCACCGCCGTACGCCCGGACGCCGCCGTCGTCTCGGTCCGCGCACCGTCGGCGGAGTCGGCGGTGCGCTGGGCCGCCGACTGCCGCGCCGCGGGACTCGCGGTCGGGTGCTTCCGGCCTCCTTCGGTGCCCGACGGCATCTCGCGCCTGCGGCTGACGGCCCGGGCCGACCTCACGGCGGAGCAGATCGGCTTCGCGGTGGCCACGATCGCCGGATCGGCGCCCCCGCAGGTCAGCTGAGGCCTCCTGGGCGGCCGTCGGGGCCGCGCAGCGAGGTCACGAAGGCCGCCCAGGCCGCACCTGAGAGGCTCAGGTGCGCACGTGACGTGTCCTTGGAGTCCCGGACGGCGAGTCTGCCGGGGGCGACGAGCGCGGTTTCCACGCAGTTGTTCATTCCGGTGCTGCGGCTGCTGCGCCGCCACTCGGTCGCGGACGTGGTGAGCTGTGCGGGACGGTCGGACATCGTGCCCCCCTCGGGCAGTCTGAAGGTTCCGTCTCACCGTCGCCGGCCAGCGCGGCGATGAGGTCCAGCGAACGCTCCGGCGACAGCGCGTGGGCCTGCATCGTGCGGAAGGCCGAGCTGTACGCCTCGAGGTCTTCTCTCCGCTCCAGATAGAGGCTACTCGTCAAGTGGTCAAGAACGACCACATCCAGATCAGATGTGCTCGGAAAGGAGAAGATAACGAAGGGTCCGGTGAGGCCGACGTACCCTCCCGCCTCGAAGGGCAGCAACTGCAGGGTCACGTGCGGAAGCCGGGCGGCCCGCAGCAGGTGCCGCAGCTGTTCCCGCATCACCCTGGCGCCCCCGACCTGGCGCCTGAGGACCGCCTCGTCGAGCACCACGCTGAGGCGCAGTGGTCCGGGCGTGTGGAGGACGCTCTGCCGGGCGAGCCTGACCTCCACCAGGGAGTCGAGAGCCGAGGGGGGCAGGCCGTCCAGGGTGGAGAGGGTCACGGCTCGCGCGTAGTCGGCGGTCTGGAGGAGCCCCGGCACCACCGATGTCTCAAGTGTGCGTGCGGCCTCCGCCTGCGACTCGAGACTGATGAAGTCACGGTACTGCGGCGGAATGAGGCCCCGATAGGCGTGCCACCAGCCGCTTCCGCCCCCGCCCGCGGATCCGGCGAGCGTCTGGAGCAGGGAGCGCAACTGCCCGTCGTCCACGCCGTAGACGTCCAGTAACCGCGTCACGTCGTCGGGGGACACCCCGCTCGCGCCCGTCTCGATCCGGCTCACCTTCGACTGGTGCCAGCCGAGCATGCCCGCGGCTTCCCGGCTCGTGAGTCCGGATGTGTGACGCAGACCGCGCAGCTCTTCGCCGAGTTTGCGGCGGCGTACGACCGGGCCGTTGCGCACGGCGGCCTCCCTCCGTTGTACGGAGAGCCGACCCCGTCCGGGGCGGCTCGGAAAGTGGCCAGTGTGGCGCCCGGTCACGGTTCCCGGGGCATGGTTCACCGGAATGGGCGACAGATATATGCATATCTTGGTGGATCGCAGGTACGGACGGCCCGGGAGATGGCAGTCTGACGCGAACCACATTCCGGACCGGTTGCGGAACGGTCGGGGCGGGAAGGGACGGCGACGCCATGGCAGACCATCAGGAAGCGACCGTCACCTTGCCGAGCGACCCGGCCTCGGTGTCCGCCGCCCGCGGTTACGTCGCGCGGGTACTCACCGAGTGGGGCCTCGCCGAAGGCGGCGAACTGGCCGACGCGGTAAGGCTGATCGTCTCGGAACTCACCACCAACGCCGTCCAGCACACCTTCGGACTGTCACCCACCTTCACCGTCGACCTCCGGCTCGACCGGGACGAGGAGTTCTACCTGGGTGTGACGGACAGCCACCCCCGCTGGCCGCAGAAGCTGCCCGCGGCCGTCCGCCAGGACAACGGCCGTGGCATGGTGATCATCCGCTCCCTCACGAAGGAGTGCGGGGGGAGACTCAGCGTCATCCCCACCCCCGACGGGGGCAAGACCGTCTCGATCGTCCTGCCCTGGCCCGTCCCCGCGCAGGCCTGACACAGACTCACGGCGCGCCTGCCCGGCCGAAACCACTCCGCAGCAGTGCCAGCAGCGTGGCGGCGGCCGCCGTGTTCTCCCGGCCCCGGTGGACCACCGAGATCGTCCGGCGGAACCCTGCCTGCTCCAGCCGTCGGACGGCCAGCGGCGCCGGGGACATGGCCGCGACCATCTCGGGTACCACGGCGACACCGAGGCCGGCGCTGACCAGCGCGCAGACGAGTGCGTACCCCGGTGACTCGCACACGACCGCAGGGGTCGCACCCGCCTCGGCCAGCGCGCGTTCCACCCCGCGGCGGGGCGGATGCAGCGGCGCGCTGCTGATCAGCGGGCGACCCGCCAGATCGGCCAGGGGAAGCGGGCCGCTGCTCCCGGACAGCATCTGCCCCGGCGCGGTGACGAGCACCAGGTCCTCGACGAGCAGCGCATCGGCCGACACCCCGGCCGGCAGGGGCGCCGCGGCAGCGGGTTCGTACGCGTGGGTCAGTGCCAGGTCCACGTCGCCCGCCGCCACGGCGGCCACACCCGCGGGAGGCTCGTAGTCCGTGACCGCCAGCTCCACATCCGGGTGGGCGCGCCGGAAGGCGGTCAGGACCGGCGGCAGCAGGTGGATTCCGGCCGTCACGAAGGTGCCCACCCGCAGTCTGCCGCCCGACAGTCCCGTGAGCCGGGCCAGCTCGTGCCGTGCCTGGTCCATCTCGTCGAGGACGCGCCTGGCCCGGCCGGCCAGCAGCTCGCCGGCGGCGGTCAGCCGTGCCCCGCGGTGGTGCCGGACGAGGAGGGCGGCGCCCGCCTCCCTCTCCAGCTTGGCCAGCTGCTGGGAGAGCGCCGGCGCCGTGTAGCCCAGCCGGGCGGCGGCCCGGGTGATCGATCCGGCCTCGGCCACCGCCACCAGTGCGGCCAGCCTGACGGGGTCGTACATGAAGCATTCCTTTTGGCAGACCCAGAAGATTGCAAGTACACGCTAAAGGCTCCCACGGGTCAGAGTGTCTCCATGGACGCACAACTTCTGGCCTTCGTCGCCGTGGCGGCAGGCATGGTCGCGCTGCCCGGCGCGGACTTCACCGTGGTCGTACGCAACGCCCTGGCATCCCGCCGCTCCGGCCTCGCCACCGCGGTCGGAGTCGCCGGAGGGCTGCTCGTGCACACCGCGCTGGCGGTGGCCGGGCTCGCCGCCGTGCTCGTGGCGACGCCCGTTCTCTTCCGCACCGTCCAGTTGCTCGGCGGGGCGTACGTGCTCTACCTGGGCCTCAGCGGACTCCGGGCGATGCGTAAGCGGCCCGCCTCGGCTCCGGGCACGGAGGAGGCGGGCCGGGGCGGGACGGCGCCGGGCCCGGGACGCTCGCTGCGCCAGGGTTTCCTGACCAACGCGCTGAACCCGAAGGCGCCCGTGCTCTTCCTCAGCCTGCTGCCGCAGTTCGTCCCCGACGGCCAGGCGCCCCTGCCGAGGACGCTGCTGCTCGCCTCGGTGGTCGTGCTGCTCGCGCTCGTCTGGTTCCCGGCCGTGGCGCTGCTCGTGGACCGTCTCGGCAGGTGGCTGCGCCGGCCGCGTACCGCCCGCGCCATCGAGGGCGGCAGCGGCACGGCGCTCACCGCGCTGGGACTCGTGCTGGTGACCGGGCCCCTGCTGCACTGATCACGGTGGGAAGTGGTGCCGAAGGCGTCGGGCGGACGAAGGGGTCAGCGGACCCTCCCGTACCAGACGCTGTTCGACCAGATCTTCTCCAGCCGGACCACCGCCCCGGTCTTCGGGGAGTGCCAGATCCGGCCGCTTCCGGCGTAGATCCCGACGTGGTAGACACCGCGCCCCGAGTGAAAGAAGACCAGGTCGCCGCGTTTCCGCTGCGACCTGGAGATATGGCGGGTCTTGTTGTACTGCTGCTGCGCCGTGCGGGGAAGTTTCTTGCCCGCTTTCCGATACGAGTAGAGCGTCAGCCCGGAGCAGTCGAACCGGTGCGGGCCTGTGGCGCCGTATCTGTAGGGCGCGCCCTTCTTCGAGGCGGCGATGTCGAGAGCCCTCGTCGAATGGCTCGCGGCCTCGGCGTCCTCGACGAAACCGGGCGCCAGCATCGTGGTGCCTACGGCGAACGTGAGAACCGAGGCCGTGCCGACCCGGGCGAACAGAGACGGGACATGAACCTGCGCAGTCATGCGCAACCCTTCGTCAGCCGCCTGTGAAGGATGACCTGTCGGGTTCGGGCTGGCGAAGTTGCCCGGCCGCGCAAGGCGGCTTCACCCCGAGGGCCGTCCGGATGTCCGGGCGGCCCGTTGTGCTCGGGTCCTCCACTCCTGCCGATCCACTTCTGTCGACCAGGCATCCGGACAGCGGCAGGACTCGGCGTCCGCCCGGACCGCCCCGCCGCGGCGGCGGGGGCTTGTCGTCCCAGGGATCTTTACGCACGCCCCGCCGGATTTCCTCGCTGAAGCCGCGCTGTGTGAGAGTCGTCACCACTGATCCATTCGGGTGGACGAGGCTGATCCCGTGGCCGCTCGGCCGCGCCGGACCAGCCCCGCACCAGCGGTGGAACGACAGATTCCGTTCACTGTCCGCGCCGCATGCGCAAGTTGGGCTGTCCCTCGGGAGGGGGACCTTCTACGCCGAACGAGCGAGGAAAACTCATCGAGTCGTCGGGCGTGTCGGCAAGAGCGCCGCAAGGGAGTTCCCTCGCCGGGGAGTCAGGCGCCTGTGTTCAGCCGGCCGGCGCGGGCGGCACGGCGACCCGCCCGGCCCGCCGCTCCCCGTCCAGCACCCGTAACGCCCTGGCCAGCGTCTCCGCGTGGATCCGCGACTCACCCCGTTCGTGCATGAGCGTGAGCGCGTCGCGCAGGACGACCGCCCTGGAGGCGAGCGCCTGCGCCGCCCGCAGCGCCCCGTACGTATCGCCGCCGCGGGCGGGGTTGATGCGGCCGAGCTGGTCGAGCGCCTCGAGGTAGGAGTCGATGAACTCGGCCTCGGCGCGGGTGAGTGCGGGCAGGGGCGGGAACTGGGGTGTGAGCATCGCTGGTTCACCTCGCGGGGTGCGGCGGCTGGGACGGAGTGCGGTTCTCCACGACGTGGTCCACCAGCCCGAACGCCAGGGCGGCCGGGGCGTCGAGGATGGTGTCCCGCTTGATGTCGGCGCTGATCTCCTGTGCGGAACGCCCTGTGTGGAACGCCGGCATCGCTGTGAGCAGCTCACGCTCGCGCGACAACTCGCGTGCCGGGATCCCGAGATCCGAGGGCTGCCCCCGCACCGGCTCCTCCAGGGCGGGTTGCTGAATGACTACCCGGGCGCCGGGCAGCGCATGTCGCGACCGGGGGCGCCCGCGGCCAGCAGCACCGCGGCGCCGGAACCCGCTCGGCCGATGCAGAAGGTCTCCACCTCGCAGACGAGGAAGCGCATGGTGTCGTCGATCCGATCCTCGGAGCCGGCCGAGTGCGGACGGCGCCGCTTCGGCGTCGCCGCGGAGCACCGCGGCCACGACCGGGACGACCGACCGACCGGGGCTCCCGCCGCCGACGGAACGCAAAGTCGCGCCCTCCGCCGCGCGGGCGGGGAGGACGCGACTCGGCGCGGAGGGCGGGCCGTTCAGGCGAGTGCGGGCTCCGGTGCGTGCTCGGCGGTCTCGACGCGGCGTGCCGGATCGTCGCGGTGCCCGCGCCCGCCCACCAGTACGGCGGTCAGGCCGAGGGCGGCCCACACCGCGAGGGTCAGCGCAGGTCCGCCCGCCGCGTGACCGTCGAAGAAGGCGACCGACCGCAGCAGGGAGCCGCCCGCCCCGGGCGGCAGCCACTGCCCGAGGACGCCGACCGGTGCGGGAAGCAGTTCGGGCGCACTGGTCACGCCGGAGAACGGATTGCCCAACAGCACCATCAGCAGCGCCCCCAGGCCGATGCCCGGCGTGCCGAGGAGTGCGGCCAGCCCCGCCACCGCCGAGCCGATCGCCACGACGGTGAGTCCGACGACGCCTGCCTCTGCCCACCAGTCGCCCGTGATCACGCCGAGCCAGCTGTGGGCCAGAGCGGTCGCCACGAGCCCGACCAGGGCCGAGGCGCCGATCAGGGTCGCGGCCGCCCGGGCCCCGCGTAGCTTCAGCAGGGTGACGATCGCCCCTGCGGCGACTCCGGCCAGCGCGAGCGGCAGGATGCTCGCGCCGAGCGCGCTGCCGCGGGGGTCGGCCTCCGGGGCGGCGACGACGTCGGTGACGGGTATGCCGCCCCCGCCGGGTGCGGCCGCCGCCACCGCGCCGGTGAGCAGTTGTGAGACGACCGGACTCGCGGCCGAGGCGGTGAGCAGCCGGGGGCCCTCGGAGGTGACCACGACGGCCCCGTATACGACCCGCTCCTCGATCGCGGTGCGGGCGGCGGGCTCATCCGCGTACCGGTGGATCTCGAAGGCTCCCTCCTCCTGCTCGAACCGCTTCTGCAGCTGATCGGCGGCCGGAGCCGCGCCGGCGACGCCGACGGGCAGGTCGCGGGGCGCGATCCGGGCGGCGGGCCACGCGAAGGCCCAGAGCGCGAGCGTGACGATCAGGGGGACGAGCAGCACGGCGGCCGCCGCCCGGCGGTTCGGTGCAGCAGGCATGGAGGATGCCTCGTTTCCAAAGAGAAGGATCGTTCGTTTTTCGTTGTCAACTGTGCGGGCCCGCCGCTCGGCTTGTCGAGAATGAATGTTCGTTCTACGCTTTTCGGATGGCACGCGTTTCCCAGGAGCACCTCGACGCCCGCCGCCGGCAGATCCTCGCCGGCGCCGCCCGCTGCTTCGCCCGCAACGGTTTCCACGGAACATCGATGCAGGACGTGCTGAAGGAGGTCGGGCTGTCCGCGGGAGCCGTCTACCGCTACTTCGCGGGGAAGGACGACCTGATCGCGGCCATCGCCGACGAGGCGTTCGGCGGCATCCGGCACGCCTTCGAGGACGCCGCCGAGATCACCCCGCCGCCCACTCCGGACGTGCTCCTCGGCAGGGTGCTGCGCACCTTCCTGGCGGGGCAGTTGTACGGCATGGAGCGGCGGACCTGCGCGGCGCTCATCGTCCAGGTCTGGGCCGAGGCTCTGCGCAGCGACCGTCTGTCCACAGCCTTCAGCGACGGCTACGCCGGCATGCGCGTGGGCTGGGCGAAGCTCGTGGAGGCCTACCGCGCGGCCGGCATCATGCACGCCGACGTCTCCGCCGACGACGTCGCCCGCACGATGATCGCCACCGCCCAGGGGTTCATGGTGCAGGAAGCGCTGTTCGGCGGAGTCGAACCCGAGGTGCTGGAGAACGGCTTGCGGGGCCTGATGTCCATGGGGCCGCAAAAGATCAGTTAACGCGCCGGAAAAACTTTCGCCCTAACGTGCAATACCTGGCCGCGGAACCCTCTTCATCGTTCAACAGAGTGTTGAAGGCGGGATAGGGTCCCGCTGCGCCCGGGGCAGGTACCGGGCGGAAGACGAAGAGGTGGAAGCGTGCAACTGACCCCGCACGAACAGGAACGCCTGCTCATCCACGTGGCGGCCGACGTCGCCGAGAAGCGCAGAGCACGCGGCCTGCGGCTCAATCACCCCGAGGCGATCGCGCTGATCACCTCGCACCTCCTGGAAGGTGCACGCGACGGGCGGACGGTCGCCGAACTCATGGCCTCCGGCCGCAAGGTGCTCACGCGTGACGATGTCATGGAGGGCATCCCGGAGATGATCCACGACGTCCAGGTCGAGGCCACCTTCCCGGATGGCACCAAGCTCGTCACCGTCCACGAGCCGATCGTCTGACGGGGGAGCGGCCGATGATCCCCGGAGAGATCCTGTACGCGGAAGACGCGGTGCCACTCAACGAGGGCCGCCCCGTCACCCGCCTCACCGTCCTCAACGCCGCCGACCGGCCGGTCCAGGTCGGCTCGCACTACCACTTCGCCGAGGCCAACAGCGGTCTGGAATTCGACCGGTTGGCGGCCCGCGGACTGCGCCTGAACATCGCTGCCGGAACCGCTGTGCGCTTCGAACCCGGCATCCCCGTCGACGTCGAACTCGTCCCGCTCGCGGGCCTGCGCATCGTCCCCGGACTGCGTGGCGAGACCGGAGGTCCCCTCGATGCCTGAACTCAGCCGTCCCCTGTACGCCGACCTGTTCGGCCCCACCACCGGTGACCGCATCCGGCTCGCCGACACCGATCTCGTGGTCCGCATCGACGAGGACAGGTCGGGCGGTCCCGGGCGCGCCGGGGACGAAGCCGTCTTCGGCGGCGGCAAGGTGATCAGGGAATCCATGGGCCAGGCGCGCACCACCCGTGCCGAAGGCGCACCGGACACCGTCATCACCGGAGCGGTCGTCCTCGACCACTGGGGTGTCGTCAAGGCCGACATCGGTATCCGCGACGGCCGGATCACCGGCATCGGGAAGGCCGGCAACCCCGACACGATGGACGGAGTCCACCCCGACCTGGTCATCGGACCCGAGACCGAGATCATCGCGGGCAACGGCAAGATCGTCACCGCGGGTGCCATCGACGCGCACGTGCACTTCATCTCGCCGACCCTCATCGACCAGGCGCTCTCCTCCGGCATCACCACCCTCGTCGGCGGAGGCACGGGCCCCGCCGAAGGCACCAAGGCCACGACGATCACCCCCGGACCCTGGCACCTCGCCCGCATGTTCGAGGCGCTCGACGGGTACCCGGTCAACATCGGACTGCTCGGCAAGGGCAACACGATGTCCCGGGACGCGATGCACTCCCAACTGCGGGCAGGCGCGCTGGGGTTCAAGATCCACGAGGACTGGGGTGCTACTCCCGCCGTGATCGACGCGTGCCTGAGCGTCTGCGAGGAGACGGGTGCGCAGCTCGCCATCCACACCGACACGCTCAACGAGGCCGGCTTCGTCGCCGACACGCTCGCAGCCGTCGCGGGGCGGACCATCCACGCCTACCACACCGAAGGGGCGGGAGGCGGGCACGCGCCCGACATCATCAGCGTGGTCTCGGAGCCCTACGTCCTGCCCAGTTCCACCAACCCGACCCGGCCGCACACGGTCAACACGATCGAGGAACACCTCGACATGCTGATGGTGTGTCACCACCTCAACCCCACCGTGCCGGAGGACCTGGCCTTCGCCGAGTCCCGCATCCGGCCGTCCACCATCGCGGCGGAGGACATCCTCCACGACCTGGGTGCCATCTCGATCATCTCGTCCGACTCCCAGGCGATGGGCCGGATCGGTGAAGTGGTCCTGCGGACCTGGCAGACCGCCCACGTCATGAAGCGGCGGAGGGGAGCGCTGCCCGGCGACGGCGCCGCCGACAACAACCGGGCCCGTCGCTATGTCGCCAAATACACCATCAACCCCGCCGTCGCCCAGGGGCTGGACCGTGAGATCGGATCCGTCGAGACGGGGAAGCTCGCCGATCTCGTGCTGTGGGATCCCGCCTTCTTCGGGGTGAAGCCGCAACTCGTCATCAAGGGGGGCCAGATCGCGTACGCACAGATGGGTGACGCCAACGCGTCGATCCCCACGCCGCAGCCGGTCATGCCGCGGCCGATGTTCGGGGCCGTGGGGAGGGCGCCCGCCGCCAACTCCTTCAACTTCGTCTCCGCCGCGGCCGTCGAGGACGGACTCCCCGAGCGGCTGGGGCTGGGCAAGCGGTTCGTGCCGATCACCAGCACCCGAGGTGTCACCAAGGCGGACATGCGGGAGAACGACGCGCTGCCGCAGGTGCGCGTCGATTCCGACAGCTTCGCCGTCACCATCGACGGCGAGCGTGTCGAACCCGCTCCCGCGGCGGAACTCCCGATGGCCCAGCGTTACTTCCTCTTCTGACAGCAGGTCAGCACCTCATGACGACGCGCGCAGCACTGCTCGTCCTCGCCGACGGCCGGTTCCCCGCCGGTGGCCACGCCCACTCGGGTGGCGCGGAGCCGGCCGTCAAGGCGGGACGCATCCGCGACGCCCGGGACCTGGCCGGCTTCTGCCTGGGCAGGCTCCACACCACCGGCCTCACCTCCGCCGCACTGGCCGCCGCCGCGGCCCACGGTCTCGATCCGCTCGCGCTCGACGAGGCCGCCGACGCCCGTACCCCCTCGCCCGCCCTACGCGCCGCCGCACGCAAACTCGGCCGCCAGCTGATGCGGGCCGCCCGCGCCACCTGGCCCAGCCCCGAACTGTCGGCCCTTGCCGCGGCCCTGCCCCGCGGGGCCCACCAGCCGGTCGTCCTCGGCCTCACGGCGCGGGCAGCGGGTCTCGGACCCGAGGACGCCGCCCACTGCGTCGCCTACGAGACGGTCAGCGGCCCGGCCACCGCGGTGGTCCGGCTGCTCTCCCTCGATCCCTTCGAGGCCGCCGCGGTCCTCGCCCGCCTCGCACCCGAACTCGACCGGGTCGCGGCGCAGGCGGCCGCGGCGGCGCGCAAGGGCATCGACGCGCTGCCCGCCGCCTCCGCCCCCCTGCTCGACATCTCCGCGGAGGCCCACGCGGCCTGGCCGGTCCGCCTGTTCGCGTCCTGAACCGCCGCTCGCCCCCCGAACCACCGATGCCCACCGCCAGCCGCACCAGGAGCCGCACCCATGCACCTCGACCACGCCCACCACGGTCCCGCGGCCGTCAGTGCCGACGCCGCACGCCCCGACGGCACCCGCCGAGCCCTGCGCATCGGCCTCGGCGGTCCGGTGGGGTCCGGGAAGACCGCGACGGTCGCAGCCCTCTGCCGTGCCCTGCGCGACCGGCTCTCCATCGCGGTCGTCACCAACGACATCTACACCCGCGAGGACGCCGCCTTCCTCCTGCGCAACGCCGTCCTCCCGCCCGAACGCATCCAGGCCGTGGAGACGGGCGCCTGCCCGCACACGGCGATCCGCGACGACATCTCCGCCAACCTCGAAGCGGTCGAGGACCTGGAGGACTCCGTCGGCCCGCTCGATCTGATCCTGGTGGAATCCGGCGGCGACAACCTGACCGCCACCTTCTCCAAGGGCCTCGTCGACGCGCAGGTGTTCGTGATCGACGTCGCCGGCGGCGACGACATCCCGCGCAAGGGGGGTCCGGGGGTGACCACCGCCGACCTGCTCGTCGTCAACAAGACGGACCTCGCCCCTTACGTGGGCTCCGACCTGGGCCGGATGGCGAGGGATGCCGCGGAGCAACGCGGCGATCTGCCCGTGGTGTTCACCTCCCTGAAGGCCGAGGACGGGGTCGCGCCCGTCGCCGACTGGGTACGGGCCCGGCTCGCGGCCTGGGCCGCATGAGCGTCACGGCCACCGCCCGGATCACCGCGGTCGCCGACGGGCGCGGCTGCACGTCGCTGCCCGTACTCGAGAGCGAAGGCCCGCTCGCCCTGCGCCGGACCAGATCGCCGGACCCCGCCCACACGCGCGTCACCGTGATCGGCGCCATGAGCGCGCCCCTCGGCGGCGACCGGCTCGGCATCGAGGTCCGGGCCGGGGACGGGAGCCGGGTGACGGTGGACTCCGCAGCCGCGACCGTGGCCCTGCCGGGCGCCGGCCCGGACGATGTACCCGCGTCCTACGACGTGCGGCTCGACGTGGGGGAGCGGGCCGAACTGCTCTGGCTGCCCGAGCAGCTGATCTCGGCGCGGGGCAGCACACTCGACATGACGACCCGGGTCGAACTCGCCGCATCCGCCCGCCTGGTACTCCGTGAGGAGCAGATCCTGGGCCGGCACGGTGAGACCACCGGCCGCCTCTCCACCCGGCTGACGGTGCGCAGGGCCGGACGGCCCCTGTTCGACCAGCAGCTGACGTTCGGTCCCGACGCGCCGGGTGGATGGGACGGGGCGGCCGTCCTCGGGGGACACCGCGCCGTGGGACAACTGCTGGTGGTCGACCCGGCCTTCGCCGACCACCTGCCCGCCCCCAGACTGCTGGGGCCGACCGCCTCACTCGTTCCCCTGGCCGGCCCCGCCGTCCTGGTGACCGCTCTCGCCGCCGACGCACGGCTGCTGCGCCGCCTCCTGGACGAGGCGCTGAACGAGCTCCGGGGGCCGGCACGGCCGCTCGTGTAAGCCCGAGTTCGCTCAGCGGGACAGGGTGCACCGGTTATTGGTTCGGTAAAGAAACACGTGTACGCCCTGTTCTCAGCAACCTCACAGACGAAAGGATCTGCCGAACGCATGAACAACAGCGCCGTCATCGACGGCGCATCACGTAGGGGGAGGTTCCACTTTGAGACGCACAGCTCTGCTCGGTTCGGCCGGCACGCTGATCGCGGGCACGCTCATAGCGGGCGCGATAGCCGCACCGGCCGCCGGTGCCGACGGTCGCCACCACGGTCACCACGTCGACCGCGAGGCGCGCGGTGTCCAGACGGCCGCCGCCCGGGCCGCCCGGGCCGGCATCGACTGGAAGGACTGTCCGGCGGACTGGGCCATCGCCGCCCCCATCCAGTGCGGATGGGTCAGCGTTCCGCTCGACTACAGCAAGCCCGACGGCAAGCAGATCAAGCTCGCGGTCGACCGGCACACCAGTACCGGGACGAAGGCCGAGCGGCAGGGCGCCCTGGTCTACAACCCCGGCGGCCCCGGCGGCTCCGGAATGGCGTTCCCGAAGCGCATCGTGACCAAGAACCCGCTCTGGACGAACACCGCGAAGGCGTACGACTTCGTGGGCTTCGACCCGCGCGGGGTCGGCCACTCGGCGCCGATCTCCTGCATCGACCCGCAGGAGTTCGTGAAGGCCCCGAAGGCGGACCCGGTTCCGGACAGCGAGGCGGACAAGCGGGCCCAGCGCAAGCTGGCGGCCGAATACGCCGACGGCTGCGCCGAGCGCAGTGGCGAGATGCTGCCGCACATGACCACCCCGAACACCGCGCGCGACCTGGACGTCATCCGCGCCGCGCTCGGTGAGCGGAAGCTCAACTACCTGGGCGTCTCCTACGGCACCTACCTGGGCGCGGTCTACGGCACGCTGTTCCCGTCGCACGTACGCCGCATGATCGTGGACAGCGTCGTCGACCCCTCGACGGACAACATCTGGTACGAGGCCAACCTCAACCAGGACGTCGCCTTCCAGACGCGCTGGGACGACTGGAAGGCGTGGGTCGCCAAGAACGACGCCGCCTTCCACATCGGGGACACGCCGGCGAAGGTCGAGCAGGCCTGGCTGACGCTGCGTGCCGCCGCCAAGAAGAACCCGATCGGCGGTGTCGTGGGGCCCGCCGAGCTCATCGGCTTCTTCCAGAGCGCGCCGTACTACGACTCCGCCTGGGCGCCCACCGCTCGGGTCTGGAGCGCCTACCTGGGTGGCGACACCCAGGCGCTGATCGACGCCGCGGCGCCCGACCTGTCGGACACCGCGGGCAACATCAGCGCGGAGAACGGCAACGCCGTGTACACGGCGGTCGAGTGCGCCGACGCCAAGTGGCCTACCAGCTGGAGGAAGTGGGACCGCGACAACACGCGGCTGCACCGGGACAACCCGTTCATGACCTGGGCCAACGCCTGGATGAACCTGCCCTGTGCGACCTGGTCCGCCAAGCAGCAGAGGCCGCTGGAGGTCCGCACCGGAAAGGGCCTTCCCCCGGTGCTGATCGTGCAGTCCACGCGTGACGCCGCGACCCCGTACGAGGGCGCCGTCCAGTTGCACAAGCGGTTCAAGGGCTCGCGTCTCATCACCGAGAAGGACGCCGGTTCCCACGGTGTGACCGGCCTGGTGAACCCCTGCGTCAACGAGCGGGTGGAGACCTACCTGCTCACGGGGGCGACCGACCGGCACGACGTGACGTGCACCCCGCACGCCACGCCGAAGCCGTAACACCCCTCCCAGGACGTGAGCGGGCGGCCGATGACGTCGGGCGGCCGTCCGCTCACCCCTGTGCGGAGCGACTGACGCCGGGCATGCCGGGCCCCTCTCGCCCGGCCGGGCCCGCGGGGCGGACTCAGGCCCCGGGGCCGTGCCGCTCCAGCCAGGCGTCCTCGGCCGCGTAGTCGAAGAGCACCTCGCCGTAGCTCCGTGCCATCTTCGGGAAGGCCAGGGCCCACTCCCGGCCCCGCAGTCGGTCCGCCAGCCACTCGACGGTCTCCGGGAGCGACCGGACGTAGTCGGTCACGGGGCGATAGCCCAGCTCCCTCCCGGCCGCGTCCATGTCGTAGACGACGGGGTGCGCGCCGCTCCACGGGGTCTCGCCGATCCCGCCCTCGGACGGCGGGCCCGGCAGCAGCACCGTCTCGGTCGTCACCCCGAGCACCTCGTCCACGGCCGCGCCGATCTCCGCCACGGTCGGCGCCCGCGGATCCGCGGCGTTGAGCACCCGCGAGGCCGGCTGCGCGGCGGCGAGCCGGATCAGCTCGGCGACGTTGGACACGTGGACCGGATGGAACCGGCTCAGCCCGCCGTGGGCGAGCACCCGCCGCCGGCGGCCGTCCAGCGCACGCTTCACGAAGTAGAGCTCACGGGGTGTGCGGCAGTGCTTCCCGTGGATCGCGCCGGCCCGCAGGAGCGTCACCGGCAACGCCTCACCCGGAGCGAGCAGTTCACGCTCCAGGCCGACCTTCCGCGTCCCGTACGTCGCGTCCCCGGCGCCGACCGTGCGCTGCGTCTCGGGTATCGGCACCGGGTAGCGCGGGAAACCGCCGGGCTCCCCCTGCGTGTCGAAGCTCCGGCCGCGGTCGTCCTCGTAGACGGCCCCGCTGGATATGACGACGGCGGACCCGGTCCTGTCCGCGAGCGCCGCCACCTGTGCCGCGTGACGCCGGTCGAAGGCGACCATGTCGACGAGGACGTCGCAGCCGTCGCCCAGCGCGCCCTCCAGCGCCCCCTTCTCGTCACGGTCCACCGCCACGGCGCGGACACCGCCGGCCCAGTCGTCGTCGCGGCCGCCGCCGCGCGAGGCCGCCGTCACGTCCCAGCCGTCCTCGGCAAGGGCCCGCACGGCGACCCGCCCGATCTGTCCCGTGGCGCCCAGCACGAACGCTCGTCCTCTGCTCATACGCACGACGCTACGGCGCCCCCGGCGGGCGGACCATGAGCGTCTGCCGTCAGCAGATTCCCCCCTCAGCGCGACCGGCGCGGGAACTTCTTGGGCTGGTCGGCCGCCTGGGCCGCCTTCGCCTTGACCGCGTACTCGTCGACGTACTCCTGCCCGGAGAGACCGAGGATGGCGTACATGATCTCGTCGGTGACCGCCCGGATCGCCGCCTTCTGGTCCTCCAGTCCCGCGTAGCGGGAGAAGTCGAGCGGCTCGCCGAAGCGGATCGCGACGCGCCTGACCTTCGGCATCTTCTGTCCGGGCGGCTGGATCTCGAAGGTTCCGACCATCGCGCAGGGGATGACCGGGACCCCGGCCTTGATCGCCATCACCGCGACCCCGACCTTGCCCTTGTAGAGGCGTCCGTCGTGGGACCGCGTGCCCTCCGGATAGATGCCGAGCAACTCGCCCTTGCTCAGCACTCCCAGCCCTTCTCGGATGGCGGCCTGTCCCGCCTCCTTGCCCGAACGGTCCACGGGGATCTGCCCGATGCTGTGGAAGAAGGCCGCCGTCAGCTTCCCCTTGACCCCGGGGCCGGTGAAGTACTCGGCCTTCGCGAGGAACGTGATGCGGCGCTTCAGGATCGCGGGCATCAGGAAGTGGTCGGAGAAGGACAGGTGGTTGCCCGCGACGATGGCCGCACCGTCGTCGGGAATGTGTTCCAGGCCCTCGATGCGCGGCCGGAAGGTCAGCCGCAGCAGGGGACCCAGCACGACGTACTTCAGGACGTAATAGAACACAGCTATTCTCCTAGCCTTCTTGACCGGGCTGGTGGCCGCGTTCTGCCAGGTCACGCACGGTGTTGTCGCTCTTCTCGGACGTACCGGTGCGGCCGGCACCGGCACAGCCCGGCCGCCGACTCCCCGCCGGCCCACCCCGAAGCATCCCGTCGGTGTGCGCCGGCCGGACGCGTTCCGGTGATCGATCGTAGCTGTGTTCCAGGGACCTCCAAAGGCCCCGGGAAGCGGAGCGTGCCCGGTCATGCGGATGGTCCGGGCGGGGAAGGGGGGTCTGCCGCACACGTCGTCGAGCCGGCGGGCCCGCTGTGTCCCACCGCCCGTCCTGATGGAGCGTCATCATGCTGTGACGTGTGCCCACGGCAGCCGGGACGCAGACCTGGCCGGGCGGCGGCCCTCAGGTCGCCGGCCGACCGGGCACGGACCGACCGGGCACGGACCGGCCGGGCACGGACCGGCCGGTGACGCCGCGTCGCCGACGCGGCGCGCCTGTACGCCTAGGAGCGGCGACGGGGGCGGCCCGCGGCACTCCTGGCGGCCTTGCCGCCCGACCTCGCCGTCGAGGCCCCGGCCTTCCTCGGGGCGGGCTTCGCGGAGGCCCGCTTCCCGGCCGCGGGCTTCCTGGCGGGGGCCGCCCTTCCGGCCGCGGCGCCGCTTCCGGCCCTCGTCCTCGCGCGCGGACGCGGTTCGTCGTCCGCGTCCGGGTGTCCGGTGCCGCCGGACCCGGCACGTCGCTTCGGTGCCCGGTGCGGGCGCCGGGCGGGCGGGCGTTCCTCCTCCGCGCCGTCCGGCTCCGCCACGTCCCGGGCGTCCGGACCGGACTCCCCGGCACCCGCGTCCGCGACAGCGCCGCCGACGGCTTCCACCCCGCCGCGGCTCGCATCCCCGGCCGCGGCACCCACGCTTCCCGCCACCGCGCCCGCCTCCTCGCCGACGGTCTCGACCGCCGTGCCCGCCCCGCGTCCGAGGTCGCTCACCGCGGCGCCGGCCCCCTCACCCAGTTCGCCCACGGCCCGCCCCGTGCCGGACGCGATGTCCTCCAGCGCCGTGCCCATGCCGCGTGTCAGCTGCTCGAGCACCTGGGGATTGCGGTCCACCGTGGTGAGGAGCCGGGTGACGACCACGGCGATGTTGTGGAGCCGCACCCTGAGCTGTGCCTGTACGTCCACGCCGTCGATGTCCAGCTTCACGTGTCCCAGCCGTACATCGGCGCCGACGTTCAGCTTGAGCAGGTCCAGCACCTCCGCCTGCAGGGAGACATGGGCCTCGAGATCGTCGACCTCCAGATCGAGTTCGTCCACATGGAGCGCGGGGACATCGAGAAAGACGTCCGACGGGCCCCTGTCGGGACTGCGGTCGTGCGACGGTTCGACCTCGTTGCTGTCCGAGTCGTTGCCTTGCGAGCCGTCGTCCTCGTGGCCGGCGCTTTCGGAGCTGGGCATGGTACGCGCACATCCTCGGTCGACATCCGTGATGATCTCCCCGTTCAAGTGTCGACCTGGGGAAATCATCACGCAATCTCCCGATCGGCATTCCGTAAGAGATCGCTGGAAAGCGAGTGTGCGCTCCGAGAGATTCCGTGGTGCTGTGCAGAAGGCGGCTCGAAAGGAAATCCGACCGGTCCCCGGGAATCACGTGCGTGCATCGCACCGAACGGTTCCACCCGCCGACGGAACAGGGGCGGAGTTTCCACCCCGCTTCACCGGGTACGAGGCCGGAGAACCTGATCGCGGCGCCATCGGAGGCGCTGCGGCTACGAAAAGAAGGAGACCCTCACATGCTCAAGGCAATCGCGGATGTCCTTCGCTCCATCGGCGGCGCCATCGCCACCGTGGTCACGCTTCCCTTCCGTGCTGTCGCCCGGCTGTTCGGCGGCGCGTCCGACACGGCACACGGTCATCACTGAGGTCTCGTGCCTTTGCGGGACAACGCCCGCTCCGGTAACGGCTCGGTCCGGCGGGCGCGACCGGGCGTGAATGCCACGGAATGCGCTGAGCATTTCGCGCCGCGCGCGCCGGAACACGACGACGCTCGAGGCCGGTCATTCGGAACCCCCGGGGCGGCGGACTTCCCTCCGGTCGTCCGCCACGGGGGCCGCGCACAGCGGCCCCCGAGGAAAGCGGGAACACGGGCCATGCGGCGGGCCCGGCCTCGGCCCAGGCAGGGCGGCGGGTCCTCAGGCCCCGGGGAGGAAAAGGCAGAAGGGGTGGCCGTGAGGGTCGCGGAGGACCCGGACGCCTTTCTGGGGCTGGTGCTCCTCGAGCGTGGCGCCCAGGGCGCAGGCCCGTTCCGTTTCCGCGTCGAGGTCGTCGACCTGCACATCCAGATGCGCCTGCATCTGCTGCGCGCCGGGGCGCTGAGGCCACGCCGGGGGTGTGTGGTCCGGTTCCAGCTGGAAGCTCAGGCCGGGGCGCTCCTGTTCCGGGGCGCGCAGTCGGACCCACGCGGGCTCACGGTCCACCTCCTGCCATCCCAGCAGGGCCCGGTAGAAGTCGGCCAGTGCGGGAGGGTCGGGAGTGCCGAGCACGAAGGCGCCGAGGCGTGTCGTCATGAACCCACCCTGCCCCCGGCGGGGGAGCCCACGCTTCCGGTCCGCGGCGCGCAGCCCTGTCGCCTCACGGCCGATGCCGGGGGAGCCGGCGCCCGCGCCCGCGATCGTCCGGCCTGCCGGAGAGCATCAGCCGCGGACCAACCGGGACAGTGCCCACCGCGCGGGAGCGGCATACGCCGCCAGAGCGATCGCGGGGCCCTCGACGACGAGACGCGTGGACGAGCCTCCCGGCCGGTGGCTGACCTGGTGCCGCAACCGCAGACGGACGGGCCCGATCCGTACCCGCCACACCCACTCCCACCGTTCGTCGTCGACGGACTCGACGACGAACGCCGCCGTCACGCCGAACACCGAGACGACCTCACCGCGCATGCCCGGCGTCAGCCGCTCCCCGTCCGCACGCACGGCTCTGATCTGCGGCGACCAGCTCGGCCAGCGCGCCGGTGTGACGTAGCGCTGCCACACGTCCTCAGCGTCCGCGCGCCCCGTGGCGCGCAGTGTCATGACGGCCATTCGTCCGCTGCCCGGTCGTCAGACCTGGTCGTTGACGAACTCGTCGAGTGCCTTGCCCGGCCGCAGGCTCGCCCCTCCGTCGGCGTGGTGGAAGCTGCCGAACCCCACCAGGGTCACCGCTCCGCCCGCCCTCAGCGTCTCGGCGATCGCGCCCGCCTCGGCGACGGTGCCGAACACGGCGTCGACCACCCGGCCGATCCGTTCGGGTGACAGCTCGCCGTCGTCCGCCGTCCTGCGCCCGACCGCCTCGATCAGCCCGGACCTGTCCATAGGGAGCACCTCTTCTCGACATCGGGACCCGGGACCGGCAGGAGCGTCCACCGGCGCCGGCCGCCTCCAGCTACACGACGTCACCATGGTGGCACTTCAGGTGCATGGCCGCATGCCGCGGTGCGCCACACCGTGCACCGCCCCTCACCACGGGACGGCCCTTAGGCTGGCCCGGTGCACAGCGTGGAGCTCCTGCCCGACGAATCGACGGAGCGCGCGGTCCGGGACGCGTGGGAGGGACTGGCGCGTGCGGGACTGCCGAGCCTCGCGTCCCACCGGCATCCGACGAACCGCCCGCACCTCACCCTCGCCACCGCGGACGTCCTTCCGCCGGTCGCGTGCGAGCGCCTGGAGGAGGCTCTGGCCGTGCTGCCCGTGCCGCTGCGTCTCGACGGGCTCCTGCGGTTCACGGGAGGGCGGACACCGGTGCTCGCCTGGGCGGTCGCACCCGATGACGCCCTGCTGCGCCTGCACACGACGGTGTGGCGCATCCTGCGCGAAGCACCGGGGAACGAGCGGTCCCATCCGCTGCACGACCCCGCACGCTGGGTTCCCCACGTCAGCCTCGGCCGCGGCAGGGGCCTTCCCGCCGCGGCCTTCGACGCCGAACCGTTCCTCAGCGCCGCGGGGACGGCGACCGGCGCCCTGGAGGGCCACTGGACCGGGGCGCGGACCTACGACTCGGAGTCCCGCACCACCGCCCCGCTGGGCCGGTGAGACCCCGGCTCCGCGCTCCCCGGAGCCGGCTCAGGTGTCGCGCGTGGCCGCCATGCCCAGCGTGGCGAGCCCCAGCACCACCCAGCCGAACCAGAGCCAGCCGTTGCTCCCCAGCGCCACCGTGTACGCGGTCACCGCGACCAGCGTGCCGACAGTGAGCACTCCCATGGTCTTCGTCGATCCAGGCATGAGCGCACGCTCCTCACCCGGCCGCACGGCCGTTGGAGCCATGGTCACCCCTCGGGCGCCCCCGCCGCTACCGTCCGCGTGCCTGCAATGACGCGAGATAGGCGTTGTACGCCTTCAGCTCCTGGTCGCCGTCACGGTCGGCGGCGCGGTCCGAGCGCTTGGCCGTCCGCTGCTCGGAGCGGTACCACTGGAAGACCAGCGCGATCAGCACGAGCACCGACGGGATCTCGCTGAACGCCCACGCGATGCCGCCGGCGACCGACTGGTCGCTCAGGCCGTCGATGCCGAGGGAGGCCGGCGGGTTCTCGTAGACCTTCACCATCGGCTGGCTCGCCATCATCAGGGCGATACCGAAGAACGCGTGGAACGGCATGCCCGCGAAGAGCTCCAGCATCCGCATCACGTAACCGGGCCGGTGCGGCCCCGGGTCGACGCCCATGATCGGCCAGAAGAACACCAGGCCGACCGCGAGGAAGTGCACCATCATCGCGATGTGGCCGGTCCTCGATCCCATCAGGAAGTCGAACAGCGGGGTGAAGTAGAGCCCGTACAGGCTCGCGATGAAGAGCGGGATCGTGAACGCCGGGTGCGTGATGATCTTCATGTAGCGGCTGTGCAGCAGCTTCAGGAGCAGCTCACGCGGACCCGTCCGCCCCCGCCCGGCGACCGGCAGGGCCCGCAGGGCCAGCGTCACGGGCGCGCCGAGCAGCAGCAGGATCGGCGAGACCATGCTGATGACCATGTGCTGCACCATGTGCGCGCTGAACATGACCATGCCGTAGTCGTTGAGGCCGGTGCACATCACGAGGGCGATGGACAGCACGCCGACGACGAAGAAGACGATGCGGTTCACCGGCCATCCGTCGCCCCGCACGCGCAGCCGCACGACCCCGTACCCGTACAGGGCGAGCGCGAGGACGCAGCCGACGAGGAAGACCGGGTCCGCGGAGAACTCGAGCCCCCGTCCCAGCGTGAACGGCGGCAGATCCATGTTCATGCCGTGCCCGCTGTGATCCATCTGTTCACTCCCGCTGGGGACGTCCCCGTTTCGTGCCGGTTGTCCGGACCAGACTAGAACCGCCCCCGGCCGCTGATGCGGCCGGGGGCGGTTCACGGGGAGTCGCGGTGCTCAGAGAACGACCTGTGCCTCGGCGTAGCGCTCGGCCGGGACCGTCTTGAGGGTCTCCACGGCCGCGGCCAGCGGAACCATCGTGATGTCGGTGCCGTGCAGGGCCGTCATCATGCCGAACTCACCGCGGTGGGCGGCCTCCACCGCGTGCCAGCCGAAGCGGGTGGCGAGGACGCGGTCGTACGCGGTCGGCGTGCCGCCGCGCTGGACGTGGCCCAGTATGACCGGGCGCGCCTCCTTGCCGAGGCGGTGCTCCAGCTCGCCGGAGAGCTGCGTGGCGACGCCCGCGAAGCGTTCGTGGCCGTAGATGTCCTTGGTGCCCTGGTTGAAGTCCATGGAGCCCTCGCGCGGCTTGGCGCCCTCGGCCACCACGACGATCGCGAACTTCTTGCCGTCCGAGAAGCGCCGGCCGACGAGTTCGGTCAGCTCCTCGATGTCGAAGGGCCGCTCCGGGACGACGATGGCGTGGGCGCCGGCCGCCATTCCGGAGTGCAGGGCGATCCAGCCGGTGTGGCGGCCCATGACCTCGACGATCAGCACCCGCTGGTGCGACTCCGCCGTCGTCTTCAGACGGTCCAGGGCGTCGGTCGCGACCCCGACCGCCGTGTCGAACCCGAAGGTGACGTCGGTGGAGGCGATGTCGTTGTCGATGGTCTTCGGCACCCCGACGATGGGCAGCCCCGCCTCGGACAGCAGGTTGGCGGCCTTCAGCGTGCCCTCGCCGCCGATCGGGATGATCGCGTCCAGGCCGAGGTCGGCCACGTGGCCCCTGGCCCGCTCCACACCGTCACGCAGGTGCGCGGGCTGCACGCGGGACGAGCCGAGGATCGTGCCGCCGCGGGCGAGGATGCCGCCCACCGCGTCGAGGTCGAGCTTGCGGTAGTCGCACTCGAGGAGGCCCTTCCACCCGTCGTGGAAGCCGATGACCTCGTCGCCGTGGTCGACCACCGCGCGGTGCACGACGGAACGGATGACGGCGTTGAGGCCGGGGCAGTCGCCACCGGAGGTGAGCACACCAATTCGCATTGCCCGGGAAACCTTTGCAACGTGGGCCGACGCCGGACCACGTCGTCCGGTTGGATCCCCGCCACCCTACCGGCGCCGGGTGGCCGTACCGAACCCACTGTCCGACTGCTGGACGGCCCTCGGATGTACGAGGGCCGCGGACGTGCCGGACCGGCCCGCGGAGGGCCGGTCCGGCACGGTGTGTCAGGCGGGCTGCGTCGCCGCCGAGATGCGTTCGGCGCGCAGCGCCTCGTACCACCGGTCGTCGCTCGGCGGCAGGGCGTTCACGTCCAGGGCCAGCTTCAGCAGGTGGTCCGCGATCAGCGGATTCCGCGCCAGCACCGGACCGTGCATGTAGGTGCCGAACACGGTGTCGTTGTACGCGCCCTCCGTGCCGTCACCCGTGCCGTTGCCCCGGCCGAGCCGGACCCGGGCGAACGGGCGGGCCGACGGCCCGAGGTGGGTGACGCCCTGGTGGTTCTCGAATCCGGTCAGGGGCGGCAGCCCCAGGTTCGGGTCGATGTCACCGAGGACGTCGCCGACGCAGCGCGCGCCCTCGCCCCGGGTGGAGACGACGTCGAGCAGCCCGAGGCCGGGCTCGCGCTCGCCGAGGTCGTTGATGAACTCGTGGCCGAGGATCTGGTAGCCCGCGCAGACGGAGAAGATGATCGCGCCGTTCGACGCGGCCCTGCTCAGTCCGCCGTCGCGGCGCAGCCGCTCCGCCGCGAGACGCTGCGGCCGGTCCTCACCGCCCCCGATGAGGTAGATGTCGCCCGACGTCGGGATGGGCTGGTCGCTGCGCACGTCCACGCGCGACACGTCGAGGCCGCGCTGCCGTGCCCGGCGCTCCACGACCAGGGCGTTGCCCTGGTCGCCGTACGTGCTGAGGAGGTCCGGGTAGACCCACACCAGCCGCAGGCTGTTGTTGCTCATGCTTCGTCCTCTCCGGGGGGAGCCCGCGCGGGGGTCAGTTGCCGACACGACGGCGCAGATCCTGGAAGGCGGTGTAGTTGGCGATGACCTCGATGCGGCCGGGCGGAGCCATCTGGACGGCCTCGTCCAGGTTCTCGCAGACGCGGAAGTCGAGTCCGGCCACCTCGAGCCGGACCGCCAGGTCCAGCTTCCGGTCGCCGAGCACGAAGATCGGGTGGCCGTAGAGCTGGGTGTAGTCGACGTCCCACAGCCAGGAGGTGTCCGTGCCGTCGGCGCCGCGTGCGTTCACCGAGAGGATGACCGGCGTGGGCGGCGGGTCGATCAGGGAGAACGTCTCGAGCCAGCCCGCCGGGTTCTTCGCCAGCAGGAGCCGGAGCTCGCGGCCGAGGAAGGACACGACGTCGTAGCGTCCGGCCACCGCCTGCACCTGGTACATGCGCTCCAGCGCGACCTGCGGCGGGACGCCGAAGACCGCGGCGACGGCGGCGGAGCTCGTGGCGTTGGCCTTGTTGGCCCGGCCCGGGAGCTGCAGGTGGATCGGCCACGCGGAACCGTGCGGGTCCAGGACGTAGTCACCGTTGAGCGCCCAGCTCGGCGCGGGGCGCCGGAAGCCGCACTCGCCGCAGAACCAGTCGTCGCCCGGGCGCTGCATCACACCGCCGCAGGACGGGCAGGACCAGGCGTCGTCCTTCCACGCCTGTCCCGCCGCCACCCACACCACGTTGGGGGAGGAGGAGGCGGCCCAGACGATCAGCGGGTCGTCGGCGTTGGCCACGATCACGGCCTTGGAGCCCGACAGGCCCTCCCGCCACTTCTCGGCCAGCATCCGGGTCTCCGCCGCGCGGTCCAGCTGGTCGCGGGAGAGGTTGAGCAGCGCGATCACCTTCGGGGTCGTGTCGCGCGCCACGCCGGCGAGGTACTTCTCGTCGACCTCGATCACGCCGTACCTGGCGTCCGAGCCGCCCGCCAGCGCGGAGGTGATCCCCGCGGGCATGTTCGCCCCGAGCGCGTTCGACACGACGGGCCCCGCGGCCCTCAGCGCCTCCGCGATCAGCCGGGTCGTGGTCGTCTTGCCGTTGGTCGCGGACACGAGGATCACGTCCAGGTGCTGCGCCAGCCGCCCGAGCAGGTCGGGGTCGAGCTTGAGCGCCACCCGGCCGCCGATCACCGATCCGCTGCCGCGCCCCGCAGCGCGCGACACCGCCGCCGCGGCCTTGCCCGCCGTCACGGCGAGCTTGGCCCGCGGCGACAACGGCTCCGTGTTGCCTGCCATCGTCCTTGATCCTCCTTGCGTAAGTCCGCGCCCAGCCTATCGATGTCCGGCGCGGCGACCGCACCTCGGCACCACGCGGAACGTGGAGGTCACGTGGAACGTACGCTTCTCCCCATGCGAAACCGCCCGATCCCCGGCAGTTCCGGACGCGTTCGTGCCATGAGCCTGTTCGGCGCACCCGTGCTCCACGCCCCGTGCGACGACGTCACCGACTTCGGACCGTCGCTCGCCCGGCTGGTGGAGGACATGTTCGCCACCATGTACGCCGCGAACGGTGTCGGGCTCGCCGCGAACCAGATCGGCGTCCCGCTCAAGGTGTTCGTCTACGACTGCCCGGACGACGACGAGGTCCGGCACCTCGGTCACCTCGTCAACCCGGTACTCGTCGAGGCGGACGGGATCACCGTACGCGGACCGGAGGGCTGTCTGTCGCTTCCGGGCCTCGAAGCGGGCACGCCGCGTTTCGACCGGGCCGTGGTCGAGGGGCGGAGCGTGACCGGGGAGCCGGTACGGATCACCGGCACGGGCTGGTTCGCCCGCTGCCTGCAGCACGAGTGCGACCACCTCGACGGCCGGGTCTACACGGACCGGCTGACCGGCTTCCGGCGCACCAGGGCGCTGCGGGCCGTCCGGCGTTCCCCGTGGGGGCGTACGGACACCGCCTGACCCGCGTCCCAGGCGGTCTCAGAAGCCCTGGCCACCCGGCCGGTCGCTCGCCTCGGCCAGCCTGCCCCAGAGCAGATCGGCGAGGCTGCGCACGAGCTGCTCGCGCGAGCAGGGGCGGTCGCCGAGCCACCAGTCACCGGCCGCGTGCATCATGCCGACGATGCCGTGGCCCCAGATCCGGGCCATCTGCTCGCCGTCCGGTCCGAGGTCGACCCGTTCCATGATCACCTTGCCCAGCTCCTCGCCGAGCCGGCGCAGCAGGGGTGCCGAGTGCCGGCCGACGTCGAAGCCCTGCTCGGGCGAGGGCGCCGCGTCGTCCGACGGGTGCATGAGGAAGCGGTAGACCTGCGGCCGTGCCTCGATCGCCGCCAGGTAGGTGTCCAGGGTCGCCTCGACGCGTTCGCGGCGCTCGGAGGGGGCGTCCAGGGCGGCCCTGAGGGCGCTGAGGAGGGCGTCGGTGTGCCGCTTGGCCAGGGCGCGGTACAGGCCGCCCTTGTCGCCGAAGTGCCGGTAGAGGATGGGCTTCGTGATCCCGGCTTCGGCGGCGATCGCGTTCATCGAGGCCTTGGGGCCGTCCCTGAGCACCACTCGGTCCGCCGCTTCCAGCAGTTCCCTGCGACGCCGTTCCGCCGCTGTTCGCTGCCGTTCGGCTCCTCGTGCGGTCTCCATGTCGTCTCTCCCGCCCCACCGGCTGTCCTCGATCTCGTCACGCCCGGGCAACGTAACACCCTGCTCGGCCGCACGTTGATCCGCAGCGGGGCGGTTGACAGAGGCTACTTGCTGGTAACAGACTGTTGTTACCGCTAGTAACGGGTTATCCGGAAGTGCATGGAGGGAACATGGCCGAGTTCACGCTCGAGCTCAACGACGACCAGAAGCAGGTCCGTGACTGGCTGCACGGATTCGCCGCCGAGGTGATCCGGCCGGCCGCTTCGGAGTGGGACGAGCGTGAGGAAACGCCGTGGCCCGTCATCCAGGAGGCGGCCAAGGTCGGCATCTACTCCCTCGACTTCTACGCCCAGCAGTTCTTCGACCCCACGGGACTCGGCATCCCCGTGGCGATGGAGGAGCTGTTCTGGGGCGACGCGGGCATCGCCCTGTCGATCGTCGGCACGGGCCTCGCGGCCGTGGGCGTCCTCGCCAACGGCACCGAGGAGCAGATCGGCACCTGGATTCCCCAGATGTACGGTGACGCCGACGACGTCAAGGTCGCCGCCTTCTGCTCCTCCGAGCCCGACGCCGGTTCGGACGTGGCCTCGATGCGCACCCGTGCGGTCTACGACGAGGCCAAGGACGAGTGGGTGCTCAACGGCACCAAGACCTGGGCGACCAACGGCGGTATCGCCAACGTCCACGTCGTCGTCGCCGTCGTCGACCCCGAACTCGGCTCGAAGGGCCACGCCTCCTTCATCGTCCCGCCGGCCACCCCCGGCCTGTCGCAGGGCCAGAAGTTCAAGAAGCACGGCATCCGCGCCTCGCACACCGCCGAGGTGGTGCTGGAGGACGTGCGGATCCCCGGCCACTGCCTGCTCGGCGGCAAGGAGAAGCTCGACGAGCGTCTGGCCCGTGCCCGCGAGCGGGCGAAGTCCGGCGGCGAGCGCCTCAAGAACGCGGCGATGGCCACCTTCGAGGCGTCGCGCCCGGCCGTCGGCGCCATGGCGGTCGGCACCGCCCGCGCCGCCTACGAGGTCGCCCTCGACTACGCCAGGACCCGCACCCAGTTCGGCCGCCCGATCATCGACAACCAGGGCGTGGCCTTCCAGCTGGCCGACATGCGTACGCAGATCGACGCGGCGCGCCTCCTCGTCTGGCGCGCCTCCTGGATGGCGAGCGCCGGGAAGCCGTTCACGGCGGCCGAGGGGTCGATGTCGAAGCTCTACGCCAGCGAGACGGCCAAGACGGTCACCGCGCAGGCCGTGCAGATCCTAGGCGGGAACGGCTTCACCCGCGAGTACCCGGTGGAGCGCATGCACCGTGACGCCGCGATCTACACCATCTTCGAGGGCACGAGCGAGATCCAGCGCCTGGTGATCGCCCGCACCCTGTCCGGGATGCCGATCCGGTAAGGCCTCCCGCCCGGGCGCGACGGGGGCCGGACCGCCGAAGCGGTCCGGCCCCCGTGCCGGCCCGCCCGTTAGCGCGGCAGGTTCGCCTCGATGACCGCCACGACCTCGGGGGCCTCCGGCTCGGTGCGGGGGCGGATGCGGGCGACCGGCTCACCGGCCGGCGAGATCAGGAACTTCTCGAAGTTCCACTGGACGTCACCGGCCGCGCCCTCGGAGTCGCCGAGCTTCGTCAGCTCCGTGTAGAGCGGGTGCCGGTTCTCGCCGTTGACGTCGACCTTCTCCAGCAGCGGGAAGCTGACCCCGTACGTCGTCGAGCAGAACGTCTGGATCTCCTCCGCCGTGCCCGGCTCCTGGCCCGCGAACTGGTTGCAGGGCACGCCGAGAACCGTGAACCCGCGGTCCCCGTAGGTCTTCTGGAGGTTCTCCAGGCCGGCGTACTGGGGAGTGAGCCCGCACTTGGAGGCGACGTTCACCAGCAGGACGGCCGAGCCCTTGTAGGCGCCCAGGGTCGTCGGCTCGCCGGTGAGCGTGCGGAGCGGGATGTCGTGCAGGGTCATGAAGTATCTCCTCGATGAGCGTGGCGTCGCTCCCATTGTGACGCCCCTCAGGCGGCGGCCCCCGGGCGGCCGAGGGACCGGTAGTAGAAGGTGGTGGCCCGGAGCGTGCCGTAGGGGTCCGCCGCGTAGTCCGGGACCGATCCGCAGGGAGTCCAGCCCTCGGACCGGTACAGGCGCTCGGCGTCGCTCCCCGTCTCGGTGTCCAGGACCAGCAGGGTCAGGCCCGCCGCGGCCGCCCACTCCTCGACGGCGGTCAGCAGTGCGCGGCCGATGCCCCGGCCGCGCGCCGACGGCGCGACGACGAGCTTGGCGACCTCCGCACGGTGACGGGCGTTGGGCAGGGCCGTCCTGACGAGGCTGATCGTGCCGACCGCGCGTGCGTCGCCGTCGCGTGCGATCCACACCTGCTGGCTGCCGGACTCCACGGCCCCGGCCCGCTCGCGCCACCAGTCGGCCGCGGTCGTCCGGTCCAGGGGGGAGAGGAAACCCACGGAGGCGCCGCCCTCCACGGCCTCGATGAGCAGGGTGGCGAGTTCATCGGCGTAAGTGACCAGTTCGGGGCCGGACACGGAGACGATCTCGGTCATGAAGCGGGTCCTTTCACGTTCACGGCAGGACGATCAGCAGGGCGTAGCGGACCGGGTCCGGTCCGGGGCAGTGGAAGCGGGAGGGGCCGTGCAGCCGGAAGCGCAGGCAGTCGCCCCTGTGCACGGTGTGCGCGGCGCCCTCCACGGTGATCTCGACCGTGCCGTCGAGCACCCAGACGTGCTGCTCGACCCCCGGCACGGGTGCGTTCCCGTAGACGATCGAGGCACCCGCGTCGAGCGTGCCCTCGACGACCTCGCCGCGCAGCGCGGGATGGGGCGGGGAGACGGACCGGCGCGTGAATCCGGACCGCTCGTCGCGCCGGACCGGCTGGCTCGCGGCCCGGACGAGGGGTGCGGGTTCCTCCTCCACCTCCATCAGGAGACGTGACATCGTCCGCCCGTAGGCCGTGCAGAGCTGTCCGAGGACCGAAGTGGTCGGGCTCAGCTCGCCCCGCTCCAGCCGCGACAGCGTGGACCGGCTCACGCCGGCCCGGCCGGACAGTTCGTCGAGGGACCAGCCGTGCTCGGTACGCAGCGCCGCCAGTCGCGCCGCGAGCCGGGCGTCCACGGAGTCCCGGCACGCATCGCCTCTCATATTCGGGAGCATATCTCTGTTCTGGGATCGAGGGGTCGCGGCCGTCCATGTGCCGATCGGGTGATGGCGTGTCAGTCTTGGTAAAGGCAACATAAGCCGCATTTCGGCGCTTGCGTGCCGGCATCGGCTGCGGAAACGAGGAGGCCGACATGGCTGGAAGCATGAGCGGGACGCGGGCGGGTCACGACTCCGGTGGCGGACGCCGGGTCGCCGTGACCGGGTGGACCACCTTCGCCGCGGTAATGATGATCTTCGGCGGCGCGATGGCCATCCTCGAAGGGGTCGCCGCGATCGCCAAGGACGACCTGTTCGTCTCGACGCGCAACTACGTCTTCCAGTTCAGCCTGACCGGCTGGGGCTGGGTGCACCTCATCCTGGGCATCGTGGTGGTGATCGCCGGCTGCGCGCTGTTCACCGGGGCGTTCTGGGCCCGGGCCGTCGGGGTCCTGCTCGCGGGCTTCCTGGTGGTCGCCAACTTCCTGTGGCTCCCGTACTACCCGTTCTGGTCGATCGTCCTCATCGCGATCAACATCTTCGTCATCTGGGCGCTGTGCTCGCCTTCGAAGGGCGCTCGAACCTGAGCACCAGGACGTAGGAGACCACCACGGAGACGATCACGAGCGGCATGACGGTGATGCCCTCGCGTCCCAGCAGCAGCGTGGCCAGCAGCACCGACGTCAAGGGCAGGCGGAGCATGGCCACGCACATCGCCCCGATGCCCATCGCGAAACCCGAGGTGGCGTTCAGGCCGGGCAGGTGCGAGAGCGCCAGCCCGCCCGCCGCGCCGAGGAACATCGACGGGAAGATGGGGCCGCCCCTGAAGGCGCTCAGCGAGGCGGAGTAGGCGAGCGCCTTGCAGACGATCAGCACCAGGAGGGTCGCGGCCGTGTACGTGGCGTCCTCGGCGAGCAGGCCGCCGAGGTCGTCCTGGCCGGAGAAGAGCACTTCGGAGGCCTCCCTGCCCGTACTCTCCGCGTAGAGGAGGGCGAGGACGCCGACGGTCAGACCCATCACCACGGTCGCGACGATCCGCCGCTGCGCGACACGGTCCCTGAGCGACAGCGAGAGCCGTCTGACGCCCGTTCCGACGAGGGCGGCAGCCGCCCCGAGCACGAGTGCCCAGCCGAACTCGGCCACGGTGGGCTGGGGGGTGTGCGGCACGTGAGGAAGCGTCAGGGAGTACGTACCCAGGCCGGTCCACGAGCCCAGGCCGATGAAGATGAGCGAACCGATTCCCGAGGCCAGCAGCCCCGGCACGAGGACGATGCCGAGCATCATCCCGGCCAGTCCCGACGCCTCCATCAGCAGGAACGCACCGAGAAGCGGTGAGCCGAGCAGTGCGCTGACGGCGGCGAAGCTGCCGGCCGCCGCCACCATCGCGCCCGCGCGCGGCTCGATGCCCGGCTTCAGCAGGTGAGCCGCGTACGCGGCGAGTCCGCCGCCGAGGGCGATGAGAGGTGCCTCGGGGCCGAGGACCACGCCGAGCCCGAGCGACGCCAGCGCCGCGAGCGCCACCCCGGGAAGCTGCGCGGCGGTCGGCGACCCTGAATTGACGAACCCCTCGGCCGGCTCGTGTCCACCCGTCCCGGGCAGGTAATGGACGGCCAGCCCGGTGAGCAGACCCGACACGGCGAGCAGAGGCACCGGCCACCACGACGGTGCGCCGTCGAAGCCCAGCCCGCGGGGGAGGTCCTCGAAGGTCAGGGTCTCCAGTTCATGGACGAGGGCGAGGAACCCGAACGCCGCAGCGGAGAGGGGGACTCCGAGGAGTGCCACCATGATCAGCAGCACCGCGTATCCCCGGGTGCGGACCACCGTGAGCGGATCGGGGGCCTCCGCGCCGGGTGCTCCGACCGGTTCGGCCGACATGGTCATGGTCTCCTCGGTGTCGGGTCCCGGCCGGGGCGTTCCGCCCGGCGGGGGTCCACACGGTGATACCACGATGTCCGCTTATGTCTGTGATGTACCCGCTGTCGAGTGGCAGCGAATGCGGGTCCGCTAGGCAGCGCTCTCGTGGGCGACCGGAAGTCTGCCGGCGGACACCGCGTCGACCAGGGCCCGGTGATCCCTCTCGTTCTGGTCGGCGTACAGCTCGGCGAACGGCACCAGCGCCCGGTCGAACACGTCGCCGCGGCCGAGGTAGGCCGCGATCGCGATGCGGTCGCCGGACCGCGCGTGCGCGCGGGCCAGTGTCGAACCGCACAGCTCACCGAAGGCGGTCATGCCGCGCGGCACCATGAGTTCGGGTTCGACGATGCCCTTCCAGTCGCGCAGCTGACGCAGGTAGAAGTCCCGGCGCTTCCCGTCGAACCCCTCCACGCGCTCCCAGCCGAGGAAGATGTCACCCGCGGCCTGCATCAGGCGCTGGCCCGCCACCACCCGTTCGCCCTGGTTCCGGTAGGCGCTCGCCCCCGCGTGCGGCGCGAGCACGGAGGTGTCCGCCTCCTTCGCCTGGAGGAAGAGGGGGTCCCCGCCGTCCCTGCCCAGCAGCAGGATGATCCAGCAGCGCGTCCCGACGCTGCCCACGCCCACGACCTTGCGGGCGAGGTCCACGGGCTCGAAGTCGGCCAGCAGCGCCCGCCGGTCCGAGGGCAGGCTGCGGCCGTAGCGTCGCAGAAGCCTGTGGAACTGCCCCTCCGTCGCGCGTCGTTCCGCGTCGGGCAGCAGGTCGGCGACCGGCACGACCAGAGGCGGGTCCGCGGCGATCCTGAGCCTCCCGCCGCTCACCTCGGTGAGCTTGCCGAACGCCTGCAGACTGTCGCGGGTGCGGGCCTTCGCCGTCGCCCTCGCCACCCGCTTGCGCCCTCGCGCGGCGAGCTTGTCCGAGGCCACCGCCCGCAGGCGGTCCACGTCCGTCTTCGTGTACCAGACCTCGAGATTCCGCATCGCCGCGAACCCGGTCATCGCCTCCCTGTACGAGCGCACGGTGGCCCGCACGACGCCGGCCCGCTCCTTGTCCGAGAAGCCGTTGGCGCGCCCCGCGATGACGAGACTCGCCACCAGCCGCTTCACGTCCCACTCCCAGGGCCCCGGCAGGGTCTCGTCGAAGTCGTTGATGTCGAAGAGCAGATTGCGTTCGGGGGAGGCGAGCAGCCGGAAGTTCAGCAGGTGGGCGTCACCGCAGAGCTGGGCCCTGATGCCGGAGACCGGCGTCCCGGCAAGGTCGGATGCCATGATCGCGGCGGCCCCGCGGTAGAAGCGGAACGGCGACTCCGTCATCCGCCCGTACCGGATGGGAACGAGCTCGTGCACCCTGGCGGCCGACTGGGCCTCGAGGAGGGCCAGCGGATCCGGCCGCCCCGCCGGTCGCTCGTACACGCTGTGGCCCGACCGGGGGGCCCGCTTGCGGGCGGACCGGCCGAGCGCGGCCCGTTCCTGGGGTGTCGCACCCGGAGCGGCACGGAGCGGTGAGGTGGGTTCCTGGGGCATGACGACCCTCCTGGCGGCTCGTGAGGCCGTGGGGGGCGGCCCGCACCCCTCCATCATCCCGGGTCGGCCCGTTTCCGGCCGCTCGGCGACGTCCCGGTCCCACCGATCAGGAGCGGGGGCCTGCGAGGAACCCGCCCGGGCCCGCGCGCCGCCAGATCGCCCGCTGGCACCTGAGCGCACCGGCGCCCACCACGATGAGGACCGAGATGTTGACCAGCAGCTGCACCAGGGACCCCCACGCCTCGGACCAGCTCGCGAAGGCCGTCGAGACGCTGATGGCCGCGGCCGCCGGAATGGTCGTGACGGAGATGAACACCCCGAGCAGGGCGCTCGTGCGTGCCTCGGTGAGCGAGACGATGCCGACGACACCGGCGAGAGCCGCGACGGCGAACGAGAAGAAGTTGGGGGTGTTGATCAGGTCGGAGACGGGCCGCAGCCCCCGGTCGAACGCCTCGGACTGGAGGCCGAAGGCGCGGATGAGCAGACTGAAGACGAGGGTGATCGCGATCGTCAGGAGGAGACCCGCACCGAGCGCGGACAGCCCCCTGCGGACCATGGGCCGGTCCTTGCGCTCGATGCCCAGGGCGACCGCGACGATGGCCCCGTACTCGGGTCCGACGACCATCGCCCCGACGATCAGGATCTGCGAGTTGGTCACGATGCCGACCGAGCCGATCAGGCCCGCGACGACCAGGTAGAAGTAGAAGCTCGGAGGGTATCTCCCGCCTGACCGGATGCGTGCCTCCACCTGCTCCCAGACCGGTGCCCCGACGAGGACCCCGAGCCTGCTCGTCGCGTCGTCGGCGGCCCTTCCCGGGAACGCCATGTCGACGGACTCGACGACGACGGAACCGCGCCGGTCCACCCCGAGCTCCCGCAGGCCGCGCAGGACCTCGTCCGCGGCCCCCGTCAGCACGTCGCAGGCGACGAAGTCGCCGTCGGGACCACGCGCCGCACCCCGCAGCACGACCAGGTTCAGGACGTACGGATCGCGGGCGAGGAGCTCCTCCACCCGGTCGGTGAGATCCGGAGGGCTGACGGCCCGGACGTGGATCATGTCCACGCGGCACCCCCGTGACGCCGGAGGAACGGCCCCGGACCCCCTGCCGGACAGGTGCTTTCGCAGGGGTATGACAGAGATCGGGCGGTCATGGACCGATACCCTCCCACAACGGCACAGTTTCCGGAGGCCGACCTGCGGGCGGGTGACCACACCGTCGCGGCGCGCCCCACCGGCTTGAGAGGATCGACCCGTGGAGTCCGCCGAGCCCTTTCCCGAATTCCCCGAACCGCAGACCGGGCCCGCCCCGGCCCCGGGCCGCCGCGCCGTGCGCTGCGACCTCTGCGGACGCCCCCTCACCGGAGCGGAGTCCCGCCGTGCCGGGCTGGGACCCGCCTGCGACGCCAAACTGCACCCGGCGGGCCCTGACATCCGGACCCGCCGGCACGAGGTGGACCAGGACCCGCTGCCCGGGATCTGACCCGCCGCCCGCCTACGAGGCGTCGAGACGGCGGAAGAGCCCCTCCTGCACCACGGACACCAGCAACTGCCCCTGACGGTCGTAGATCCGGCCCCTGGCCAGCCCCCGGCCCCCCGTGGCGATCGGCGACTCCTGGTCGTACAGGAACCACTCGTCGGCCCGGAACGGCCGGTGGAACCACATCGCGTGGTCCAGCGACGCCATGTCGAAGCCGCGCGGTCCCCACAACGGCTCGACCGGGATGCGCACCGCGTCCAGCAGCGTCATGTCGCTCGCGTACGTCAGCGCGCACGTGTGCACCAGCGGATCGTCGCCCAGCGGGCCGACCGCGCGCATCCACACCGCGCTGCGCGGGTCCGCGCCCTTGATCTCCTCCTGCGACCAGCGCAGCCGGTCCACGTAGCGGATGTCGAAGGGCTGGCGCCGCGCCATCCGCTCCAGCGCCTCCGGCAGCCCGCCCAGGTGCTCGCGCACCTCGTCGGCGACCGTCGGCAGATCCTCGGGGTCCGGCACCGTGCGGGCGGGCGGCAGCTGGTGCTCGAAGCCCGCCTCCTCCGGCCGGTGGAAGGACGCGGTCAGGTTGAAGATCGTCCGGCCCTGCTGCACCGCCGTGACCCGGCGGGTGGTGAAGGAGCGGCCGTCCCGCACCCGCTCCACGTCGTACACGATCGGCACGCCGGGGCGCCCCGGCCGCAGGAAGTACGCGTGCAGGGAGTGCACCGGACGGTCCCCGTCCGTGGTGCGGCCGGCCGCGACCAGCGCCTGGCCCGCGACCTGACCGCCGAAGACCCGTTGCAGGGACTCCTCGGGGCTCCGGCCGCGGAAGATGTTGACCTCGATCCGCTCCAGGTCGAGCAGTTCGACCAGGCTGTCGGCGGGGTTCGTCATGCGGTTGTTCTCCACTCTTCCGGCCGGTGCGCCGTCACAGCTGGCCCACGGCCGTGACCCGGACGACTGCCCGGCCCTCCTCGTCGGAGGCCGCGAGATCGACCTCCGCACTGATACCCCAGTCGTGGTCCCCGGCCGGGTCGGCGAACGCCTGCCACACCCGCCACAGCCCGTGACCGGGATCCTCGTCGATCTTCAGCAGCTTCGGGCCACGCGCGTCCGGGCCCGTGCCCAGCTCCTCGTGCGCGTCCCAGTAGGCGTCCATCGCCTCGCCCCACGCGTCCTCGTCCCAGCCCGCGTCGGCATCCAGCTCGCCCAGGTCCCTGACCCGGTCCAGGGCGGCCAGCTCCACCCGGCGGAACATCGCGTTGCGCACCAGGACCCGGAAGGCCCGGGCGTTGGCCGTGACCGGCTTGACCTCGTCGGCCCGCTCCTGCGCCTGCTCCGCGGTCTCCACCTCCGGGTTGGCCAGCTGCTCCCACTCGTCCAGGAGACTGGAGTCCACCTGGCGCACCATCTCGCCCAGCCAGGCGATCAGGTCCTCCAGGTCCTCGGACTTCAGGTCGTCGGGGATGGTGTGCTCGAGCGCCTTGTACGCGCTCGCCAGGTAGCGCAGCACGATGCCCTCGGTGCGGGCCAGCTCGTAGTTCGAGGTGAACTCCGTGAAGGTCATGGCCCGTTCGTACATGTCCCGGATCACCGACTTCGGCGACACCGGATGGTCGCCGACCCACGGGTGGCTCGTCCGGTACACGTCGTAGGCGTGCCACAGCAGCTCGCTCAGCGGCTTCGGGTAGGTGACCTCCTGGAGCCGCTCCATGCGCTCCTCGTACTCGACGCCGTCCGCCTTCATCTGCCCGACGGCCTCACCCCGCGCCTTGTTCTGCTGAGCGGCCAGGATCTGCCGCGGGTCGTCGAGCGTCGACTCGACCACGGAGACCATGTCCAGGGCGTACGAGGGTGACTCGACGTCCAGCAGGTCGAACGAGGCCAGCGCGAACGTCGACAGGGGCTGGTTGAGGGCGAAGTCCTGCTGCAGGTCGACGGTGAGCCGCACGATCCGGCCCTCGGCGTCGGGTGTGCCGAGCCGCTCCACCACCCCGCCGTCGAGCAGCGAGCGGTAGATCGCGATGGCCCTGCGAATGTGCCGCAGCTGGGCGCGGCGCGGCTCGTGGTTGTCCTCCAGCAGATGGCGCATCGCCGTGAAGGCGTTGCCCGGCCGGGCGATGACCGACAGGAGCATCGTGTGCGTGACCCGGAAGCGGGAGGTCAGCGGCTCGGGGTCGGACTGGATCAGCTTGTCGAAGGTGGTCTCCGACCAGGCGACGAAGCCTTCGGGGGCCTTCTTGCGGACCACCTTGCGCTTCTTCTTGGGGTCGTCCCCGGCCTTCTTGACGGCCTTCTCGTTCTCGATGACGTGCTCGGGCGCCTGCGCCACGACGAAGCCCGCCGTGTCGAAGCCGGCCCGGCCGGCGCGGCCCGCGATCTGGTGGAACTCCCGTGCGCGCAGGGTGCGGACCCGGGTGCCGTCGTACTTGGTGAGCGCCGTGAACAGCACCGTGCGGATGGGGACGTTGACGCCGACGCCCAGCGTGTCCGTCCCGCAGATCACCTTCAGCAGGCCCGCCTGCGCCAGCTTCTCGACGAGGCGGCGGTACTTGGGGAGCATGCCCGCGTGGTGCACCCCGATCCCGTGGCGCACGTACCGCGAGAGGTTCTGGCCGAACTTGGTGGTGAAGCGGAAGTTGCCGATCAGGTCGGCGATCTTCTCCTTCTCCTCCTTGCTGCACATGTTGATGCTCATCAGCGACTGGGCGCGCTCGACCGCCGCGGCCTGCGTGAAGTGCACGATGTAGACGGGCGACTGCCTGGTGTCGAGCAGCTCGGTCAGCGTCTCGGTGATGGGCGTCAGCCGGTACTCGTAGCTCAGCGGCACCGGCCGTGTCGCGGAACGCACCACCGACGTCGGGCGCCCGGTGCGACGGGTCAGGTCCTTCTCGAACATCGAGACGTCGCCGAGGGTCGCCGACATCAGCACGAACTGCGCCTGCGGAAGCTCCAGCAGCGGGATCTGCCACGCCCAGCCCCGGTCGGGCTCGGCGTAGAAGTGGAACTCGTCCATCACGACCTGGCCGATGTCGGCGTACTTGCCGTCACGCAGCGCGATCGAGGCGAGGACCTCGGCCGTACAGCAGATCACCGGCGCGTCCGCGTTGACCGAGGCGTCGCCCGTCAGCATGCCGACGTTCTCCGTGCCGAAGAGCTTGCACAGGTCGAAGAACTTCTCCGAGACCAGCGCCTTGATCGGCGCGGTGTAGAACGTGACCTTGTCCTGGGCCAGAGCGGTGAAGTGCGCGCCCGCCGCGACGAGGCTCTTCCCCGAGCCCGTGGGCGTGGAGAGGATCACGTTCGCCCCGGAGACCACCTCGATCAGCGCCTCCTCCTGAGCCGGGTAGAGGGTGATGCCCTGGGATTCGGTCCATGACGAGAAGGACTCGAAGAGGGCGTCCGGGTCGGCGGTCGGGGGGAGCTGATCGATAAGGGTCACGTGCCCATCTTGCCTGCCTCCGGCCCGGATGAGGGAACCGGAGGACCGCGTGAAGATCACGGACGATACGCTGCCCACTCAACTCGGCCGCCTCGCAGAGGCAATGGCGGCCCTGCCGTGGCACACGGCCGAACGACGATGGGGGCGGGAAAAAGCCATGATGGGACCGGCACACTCTCTGTCAGGGGCGGCGGCCTGGCTGGGGGTGGGTGCCGCGGCCGCAGCCGCGGGTCACACGATGCCCTGGCCCGTGCTCGTCGTCGGAGCCCTGATCACCGCCGGTGCGGCTCTCGCCCCGGACCTCGACCACAAGTCGGCCACGATCTCGCGCGCCTTCGGCCCCGTCTCCAAGGCGGTCTGCGAGATCGTCGACAAGCTCTCGTACGCCGTCTACAAGGCGACGAAGGGACCCGGCGACCCCCGCAGGACCGGTGGCCACCGCACACTCACCCACACCTGGCTGTGGGCGGTCCTGACCGGCGCCACCGCCTCGGCCGCCGCGGTCTTCGGCGGCCGGTGGGCCGTCCTGGCCATCCTCTTCGTCCACCTCGTCCTCGCCGTCGAAGGTCTCCTCTGGCGCGCGGCCAGGGTGTCCAGCGACGTCCTCGTGTGGCTGCTCGGGGCGACCAGCGCCTGGATCCTGGCCGGCGTCCTCGACAAGCAGGGCAACGGCTCGACCTGGCTCTTCGACGCCCCTGGGCAGGAGTACCTCTGGCTGGGGCTCCCGATCGTGCTCGGCGCCCTCGTCCACGACATCGGCGACGCGCTCACCGTCTCGGGCTGCCCGATCCTGTGGCCCATACCGCTCGGCCGCAAGCGCTGGTACGCCCTCGGACCGCCCAAGTTCATGCGCTTCCGCGCCGGCAGCTGGGTGGAGATCAAGGTGCTGATGCCGGCCTTCATGATCCTCGGGGGAGTGGGCGCTGCCGCAGCCCTCAACGTCATCTGACGCGGCGCCCCGCCCCGGCACGATCCCGCCGCGGGGACCTGCCGAGGCCAGGCGCGGGACCGTTCCGGGGGCGGCGGGCGCGGCGGCGTAGCACCATGGCCGCATGCTGCTCGCCCGGCTCGCCCACGTGTCCCTGGAGGTCGCCGAGACGTCGGCCCGGACCCGGAAGACCGCGCTCCTCGCCGCCCTGTTCCGGGAGACGGGGCCCGACGACGTCCCCGTCGTCATCCCGTACCTCGCCGGCCGCCTCCCGCAGGGGCGGCTCGGGATCGGCTGGAGCACCCTGCGCGGCGACGTGACGCCCGCGGACACCCCCACGCTGACCGTGACCGGGACGGACGCGGAGCTGACCGCGATCGGCGCACTGAAGGGCCCCGGCTCGCAGACCGCCCGCAAGGAACGTCTGACCTCGCTGTTCGGCGCGGCCACCGCGGAGGAGCAGCGCTTCCTGCGGGCCCTGCTCACCGGTGAGGTGCGCCAGGGCGCACTGGACGCCGTGGCCGCCGAAGCCCTCGCCGACGCCGCGGGAGCGCCGGCCGCCGAGGTCAGGCGCGCCGTGATGCTCGCCGGTTCCCTCGGAGACGTGGCCCGGGCGCTGCTCACGGAGGGACCCGGCGCCCTCGCGTCCTTCCGGCTCACCGTCGGCCGGCCGGTGCAGCCGATGCTCGCCCACACCGCACGCTCGGTCCTCGAGGCCGTCGACAAGCTCGGCCCCTGCGCGGTCGAGGAGAAACTGGACGGGATCCGCGTACAGGTGCACAGGGACGGCGCGAGCGTGCGGGTCTACACCCGCACGCTCGACGACATCACGGACCGGCTGCCCGAGCTCGCGACGGCCGTGACCGGATTCCCCGCCGGGCGGTTCATCCTCGACGGCGAGGTGATCGCGCTCGGCCCCGACGGCAGGCCCCGGCCCTTCCAGGAGACCGCGGGGCGCGTCGGTTCCCGCCGGGACGTCGCCGACGCCGCCGAGACCGTCCCCGTGGTCCCGGTGTTCTTCGACGTACTGTCCGCCGACGGCCGCGACCTGCTGGACCTGCCCTTCGCCGACCGCCACCGCGAACTGGCCGCCCTCGTGCCGGAACCCATGCGCGTCCGGCGCGTCGTCGTGGCGGACCCCGGGGACGAGGGCCTGCGCGCCGCGGCGGTGGCGTTCTCCGAGGACACCCTGGCCCGCGGACACGAGGGCGTGGTGGTCAAGGGCACGGGGGCGGCCTACAGCGCGGGCCGGCGCGGCGCGTCCTGGCTGAAGGTGAAACCCGTGCACACCCTGGACCTGGTCGTCCTGGCAGCCGAATGGGGGCACGGCAGGCGCACCGGGAAGCTCTCCAACCTGCACCTGGGGGCTCGCCGCGAGGACGGCACCTTCGCGATGCTCGGCAAGACCTTCAAGGGACTCACCGACACCATGCTCGGCTGGCAGACCGGACGTCTCCAGGAGCTCTCCACCGGCGACGACGGCCACGTCGTGACCGTGCGCCCGGAACTCGTCGTGGAGATCGCCTACGACGGGCTCCAGAGCTCCACCCGCTACCCGGCCGGTGTCACGCTGCGGTTCGCCCGTGTCCTGCGCTACCGCGAGGACAAGCGCGCCGACGAGGCGGACACGGTCGAGACGGTGCTCGCGCGCCGGGCCTGACGGCCTTCCCCGGACACGCCGGCGGCCCCCGGCCCGGACGCGGGACAAGCCGGCGGCCCCCGCCCCGGACGCACGATCCGGGAAGGGGGCCGCAGGTCCTGCCGTCAGCCCCGGAGGTCCGCCCCGGCCGTGCGGGCGTGCAGTTCCTCCGGCGAGAGGTAGGCGTCGGTGTACTCGAAGTCGCGCAGCGTGGCCTGCTTGCGGGCCTGGAAGCCGGTGCGCACGAAGTCGTCACCCGCGATCGCGTTCAGCAGCCAGTTCGTCATGACACGGGTCTTGGCGACGTTGGTCCGCAGCGCCGCCCAGTGGTACCCGCGGGCCGCCACCTGGGCGGGCAGACCCTTCAGCTCGATGCCCAGCGGCTTGGAGACGGCGTCCCGGCCGCCGAGGTCCACGACCAGACCGAGGTCCTTGTGGACGTACGGCTGGAGCGCGCCGCCCCGCAGCGACGCGATGATGTTGTCGGCGAGTTTCCGGCCCTGGCGGATGGCGTGCTGCGCGGTGGGCGGGCAGATCGCGTCGCCGCCCTTCGCCAGGTCGGGGACCGCCGCCGAGTCGCCGAGCGCGAACACCCCGTCGGCCCCCGGCAGGGTCATCTCCGGTGTCACCGCGAGCCTGCCGCGCACCGTCTCGGCGCCGAGGGTGGCGATCAGCGGACTCGCCGCGACCCCGGCGGTCCAGATCAGCGTGCGGCAGGGCAGCACCCGGCCGTCCGTGAACGTCACCTTGTCCGGGCCCGCCTCCGCGACGGACACACCGAGCGAGACCTCGATGCCGCGCCTGCGCAGGATCTCCAGGGCGCTGGTTCCGAGCTTGTCACCGAGTTCCGGCATCAGCTTCGGCGCGATGTCGATCAGGTGCCACTTGATCAGCTTCGGGTCCAGCCTGGGGTAGTGCTTGACGGCGTTGGTGGTGAGCAGCTGCAGACACGCGGCCGTCTCCGTACCGGCGTACCCGCCGCCCACCACCACGAACTGGAGCCTGGACGCCCGCTCCTCCTCGTCCTGGCTGGCGTCGGCCAGGTCCAGCTGCGAGATGACGTGATCACGGATGTACGCGGCCTCCGCCAGGGTCTTCATACCCCGGGCGTTCTCGACGAGGCCCGGGATGTCGAACGTCCGGGTGACGCTGCCGGCCGCGAGCACGATGTAGTCGTACGGCTCGTTCACGATCTCGTCCGTGATCTTGCGGACCACGCAGACCTTGGCCTTCGTGTCCACTCCGATGGCCCCGCCGGGCACGATCCGGGTGCGGTGGCGCCTGCTGCGGCGCAGCGACACGGCCACCGACTGCGGGGTGAGCACCCCGGAGGCGACCTGGGGGAGCAGCGGCAGGTAGAGCTGGTACGAGAACGGGGTGACGAGCGCGATCTCCGCCTCGCCCGGGGCGAGGGTGCGTTCCAGCCTGCGCACGCACTCGACCCCGGCAAAGCCGGCGCCGACAACGAGAATCCTGGGTCGTGCCACGGTGTGCGTCCCTTCTCGGGCTTACGCGGTCATCGCTCGCCTGCCCCGTATCCGGAGCCAGTCACCCCTCATCCTCACCGGACGGGACCGAGTTCGCCTCCCGTGCGCGCCGGAGCCGCCGGTGGGCTCTTTCCCCCACCGGCGGCTCCGGGGTCCGGGCCACGTCGGCCCGGTCGTCGGCTCAGCCGTGCCAGGAGCGCCACAGCGCCGCGTAGGCGCCGTCCGCGGCCACGAGCGCGTCATGGCTGCCCAGCTCACTGATCCGGCCGTCCTCGACCACCGCGATCACATCGGCGTCGTGCGCGGTGTGCAACCGGTGCGCGATCGCCACGACCGTACGCCCGTCGAGCACCTTGGCCAGCGAACGCTCCAGATGACGGGCCGCCCGGGGATCGAGCAGGGACGTCGCCTCGTCCAGCACCAGCGTGTGCGGGTCCGCCAGCACGAGCCGCGCCAGCGCGATCTGCTGCGCCTGCGCGGGCGTGAGGGCCAGGCCGCCCGAGCCCACCTCCGCGTCCAGCCCCTTGTCGAGTGCACGGGCCCAGCCGTCCGCGTCCACCGCGGCGAGCGACGCCCACAGTTCCGCGTCCCCGGCGTCCGTACGGGCCAGCAGGAGGTTGTCCCGGAGCGAACCCACGAAGACGTGGTGCTCCTGGTTCACCAGCGCGACGTGGGACCGCACCCGCTCCGCCGTCATGCGGGACAGCTCGGCGCCGCCCAGGGTGACCTCGCCGGTCCGGGGGGCGTAGATCCCCGCCAGCAGACGGCCCAGGGTGGACTTGCCCGCACCCGACGGCCCCACCAGTGCCATCCGGGTGCCCGGGGCGACCTCCAGGGACACCTGGTGCAGGACGTCCACACCGGCGCGGTACCCGAACCGCACCCCCTCGGCCCTGACCTCACGACCGTCCGGGCCGACCAGGTCGTCGCCCGCGTCCGGCTCGATCTCCCGGACACCCACCAGCCGGGCCAACGACACCTGCGCGACCTGGAGTTCGTCGTACCAGCGGAGGATCAGGCCGAGCGGGTCCACCATCATCTGCGCCAGCAGCGCACCCGTCGTCAGCTGACCGACGGTGATCCAGTCCTCCATCACGAACCAGCCGCCCAGCAGCAGCACCGCGCCGAGGATCGTGACGTAGGTGGTGTTGATGACCGGGAAGAGCACCGAGCGCAGGAAGAGCGTGTACCGCTCCCAGGCCGTCCACTCCGCCACCCGCCGGTCCGACAGCGCGATCCTGCGGGCGCCCAGCCGGTGGGACTCCACGGTCCGGCCGGCGTCCACGGTCTCGGCGAGCACCGCCGCGACCGCCGCGTAACCCGCGGCCTCCGAGCGGTACGCCGACGGCGCCCGGCGGAAGTACCAGCGGCAGCCCACGACGAGCACCGGCAGCGCGATCAGCACGGCGAGCGCGAGGGGCGGAGCCGTGACCGCGAGCGCGCCGAGCAGCAGACCGGCCCACACCACCCCGATCGCCAGCTGCGGCACGGCCTCACGCATCGCGTTGGCCAGCCGGTCGATGTCCGTCGTGATCCGGGACAGCAGATCCCCGGTACCGGCCCGCTCCAGGACACCGGGCGGCAGCCCGACCGAGCGCACGAGGAAGTCCTCGCGCAGATCCGCGAGCATCTCCTCACCGAGCATCGCACCGCGCAGCCGCATGGTCCGGGTGAACACGGTCTGCACGATCAGCGCCACCGCGAACACCGAGACGGTGCGCTCCAGATGCAGGTCCGTCACCCCTTCGGACAGATCCTCGACCAGCCCGCCCAGCAGGTAGGGACCGGTGATCGAGGCGATCACCGCGACGGCGTTGACCGCGATCAGCACCGCGAACGCCCTGCGGTGGCGCCGCAGCAGCGCGCGCACGTACGCCCGCACCGTCGCCGGCGTCCCCACGGGCAGGGTCGTCGCCGACTCGGGGGCGGCCGGGTCGTACGCCGGTGGAGCCACGCCGATCATGCTCTCTCCTCGATCTCATCGGCCGTCCGGGCCGGCCGGAGTCCGTCGACGACGGCGAGACCGCCCCGCGCGTCCGGTACCGCGGCCTCGTCCTCGGTCTCGCGGGTGACGACCGCCCGGTAACGCGGTTCGTCCCGCAGCAGTTCGCGGTGTGTACCGGCCGCCACGACGGCGCCCTCGTGCAGCAGCACGACGCGGTCCGCCAGGTCCAGCAGCAGCGGGGACGACGCGAAGGCCACCGTGGTGCGGCCCCGGCGCAGCCGTTCGACGCCGGCCGCGACCCTGGCCTCCGTGTGCGAGTCGACGGCAGACGTCGGCTCGTCCAGTACGAGGACCTCCGGATCGGTGACCAGTGAACGCGCCAGCGCGAGCCGTTGCCTCTGACCGCCCGACAGCGACCGTCCCCGCTCGGTGATGCGGGTGTCCATGGGGTCGCCGGCCGTGTCGGCCGAGGCCTGGGCCAGCGCGTCCAGCACGTCGCCGCACTGGGCCGCCGCCAGCGCGTCGCCCGGCGGGACGTCACCCGACGACGGCACGTCCAGCAGCTCGCGCAGCGTGCCCGACAGGAGCACCGGATCCTTGTCCTGCACGAGCACCGAGGCCCGCGCCACCGCGAGCGGCAGATCGTCCAGCGGCACACCGCCCAGCAGTACCGAGGGCGGAGCGGACGCGTCGTCCTGCTCCGCGTGACCGCCCAGCCGTTCGGCGAGCCTGCCCGCCTCGTCGGGATCGCCGCAGACCACGGCGGTGAACAGGCCCTGCGGGGCCATGAGTCCGGTCACCGGGTCGTACACATCACCCGGCGGTGCGGCGTCGGCCGTTGAGCTGCGGGTGGTGCGGTGCAGCGAGAGCACCCGCACGGCCCGCTGCGCGGAAGGGCGCGAGAAGGAGTACGCCATCGCGATCTCCTCCACGTTGCGCAGCGGGAACAGCATCAGGGTCGCCGCGCTGTACACGGTCACCAGCTGGCCGATGTCGATGCGGCCGTCCCTCGCCAGCGTCGCCCCGTACCAGACCAGCGAGATCAGCAGCACTCCCGGCAGGAACACCTGGACGGCGGAGATGACGGCCCACATACGGGCGCTGCGCACCGCGGCTTCGCGCACCTCCTGGGAAGCGCGCCGATAGCGGTCGAGGAACAGGTCCTCGCCGCCGATGCCGCGCAGCACCCGGAGACCGGCCACTGTGTCGGAGGCCAGCTCGGTGGCCCGGCCCGCCTTCTCGCGCTGGAGATCCGCCCTGCGGGTTGCGCGGGGGAGCAGCGGCAGCATGGCCAGAGCGAGGACGGGCGTGCCGATGGCGACCAGCACGCCGAGGGCGGGCAGGTAGAGGACCAGTCCGACGCAGATCAGCACCAGGGCCGTGGCCGCGGCGGCGAAACGGGACAGCGCCTCGACGAACCAGCCGATCTTCTCGACGTCACCGGTGGAGACGGCGACCACCTCACCCGCCGCCACCCGCCGGGTCAGGGCCGAACCCAGTTCGGCTGTCTTGCGGGCCAGAAGCTGCTGCACGCGTGCGGCGGCCGTGATCCAGTTGGTGACCGCGGTGCGGTGGAGCATGGTGTCGCCCACGGCGATGAGGACGCCGAGGACGAGCAGGAGCCCGCCCGCCAGCGCCAGGTCCCGGCCGGAACGGTCGATGACGGCCTGGACCGCGAATCCGACGGCGAGCGGGAGGCCCGCGATCGCGCAGTGGTGCAGCAGCCCCCAGGACAGGGACTTGAGCTGACCGGCGATCTGACCCCGGCCGAGCCAGAGCAGGAAACGGGGGCCGGACCGGACATCAGGATCGCCGGGATCGGAGTACGGGAGATCGCGAATCTGCATGTCGTCCCAGGAATCGGATGGCGGAGGCCACGTGCGGACCACGTGGCCAGCGGGGGACCAAACCGTGCAAGCTTCGCGTCCCGGCCTGGCGCGGGGCAACCGATTATTCGCGGGTGGCGGTGGCGGTGGCGGTGGCGGTGGCGGTGGCGGTGGCGGTGGCGGTGGCGGTGGCCGAGGCCGAGGCCGCATCCATGGCCGTATCGGTGGCGGTCGGGCGACGGGGCGAGTCGCCTCCTCCGGCTCGATGAGCGCGCAGTGGTGGTGCCGGCCGGTCGCGCGGTCCGTCCCGGAGACAGGCCGCCGACCCGGGCGGAACCGTGGAACCCGGGGCCCGTCCCGGCTGCTCCGCAGCGGTCGGCACGACCGACGACGGACGCGGCCGACACCCACCGCCCACGTCCTGACGGCCTGCGCCCAGCAGCTCGTTCCCGCGTGGCCGGTTCCCCGGCTTCTTGTGGCTGCTCGGGGCACCGGCCATGGCCGGACTTCGGGCGGTCCGGTCGTTGCGGCCCACGAACGGAACCTTGAGGCCGCTGGTAGCCCGTGGCAGGCTCATGCCGCATGATCGACGAATTCGCGAAGGACAACCTGCACGGGAGACTGCGGCGGGACCGCGAGGCGCTGCTCTGGAAGCTCGACGGCTTGTCCGAATACGACGCCCGCCGCCCGTTGACAGTCACCGGGAGCAACCTCCTCGGCCTGATCAAGCACGTGGCCGGCGTGGAGGCCAGGTACTTCGGCGAGGTCTTCGCCCGCCCTTTCCCGGAACCGCTGCCCCGGTGGCAGGACCACGACGGCAGCGATCTGTGGGCGACCGAGGGCGAGACCTGCGATCAGATCACCGAGTACTACCGGCGCACGTGGGAACACTCGGACGCGACGATCCAGGCGCTGCCCCTCGATGCCCACGGCCGCGTGCCCTGGTGGCCGGAGCCTCATTCCAGCACGAACCTGTTCGCCGTCATCGTCCACGTCCTCGGCGAGACGAACCGGCATGCCGGGCATGCCGACATCCTGCGCGAAGGTGTCGACGGTCGAACGGGGATGCGCCCCGAACATGAGGCGCAGATCGATGAGGAAGCCCGCGCCGCCTACTGCGCGAAGATCGACCAGGCCGCCAGATCGGCCGCATCGGCCGGCGTCTAGAGGGCTGTGCCCGGTGACTTGAGGTTCGAGCGGCACGATGGTGCCGCGAGGGCTGATCTGTCGAAGCGTCTGATTCCCGAGGGGCTCCGGGCGCTGGCCGCCCCGCTCCTGGCGTCGTACGCGGCTCGACCGCAAGGTGGCGGAACCTCCCCGCGTGACGAGCGGGCGGTGTTCACGGCTGTGGCGTGCGGGTGTCGCACCGCGTGTCTCAGCAGCGGCGGCGCTCCGGCATCCCGTCGACCAGCGCGGTCAGCAGTCCGCCGAGCACCTCGCGCTGGTCGGCGGTCAACGGAGCCAGGATCTCTTCCGCCGCGGCCTTGCGCGCGGCGCGCATCGAGCGGAGCACGGCCCGGCCCTCCTCCGTGATCTCGATGCGGATCACCCTGCGGTTGGTCGGGTCCGGTGCACGCCGTACCCGGCCGCTCGCCTCCAGGCCGTCCACGAGGGTGGTGACGGCCCGGGGGACGACGTCCAGCCTCTCGGCCAGATCGGCCATGCGGGGCGGCCCGTCGTAGTGAGCGGTCGTGCGCAGCAGGCGGAACTGGGCCGGCGTGATGCCGATCGGCTCCAGCTGACGGCTCTGGATGCGCTGGAGGCGGCGCGTGAGCCTCAGCAGCTGTTCGGCCAGCATGCCGTCGGAGTCTGGGGATTCCATGAGGGAACAATATCAGGATGTGGTTCATTGTGTATAGAGGTAACAATGAGCTAGGCTCTCGAATCGTGGCTCGTGGCTCGTGGCTCGTGCGGCCTCGGTGTCCTCCGGGGCATGCCCGCCCTGCCCACGCTCCGTATCCACCCCGCAGGCCCGAGCCCGGCCGGTCCCTCCCCACACGCTCTCGAAGGAGCCCATGAAACCCGACGAACCCACCTGGACACCCTCCGCCGCCGAGGCCGGGCAACCGCCCGCCGAGCTGCGCCGCATCTTCCGGCTGTTCCGGCCCTACCGCGGCAGGCTCGCGGTGGTCGCACTCCTGGTCGGCGCATCCTCCCTGGTGTCGGTCGCGTCGCCCTTCCTCCTCCGGGAGATCCTGGACACCGCGATCCCCCAGGGGCGTACCGGCCTGCTGACACTGCTCGCCCTCGGCATGATCCTCACCGCCGTGATGAACAGCGTCTTCGGCGTCCTGCAGACCCTCATCTCCACCACCGTCGGCCAGCGCGTCATGCACGACCTGCGGACCGCCGTCTACACACAGCTGCAGCGGATGCCGCTCGCCTTCTTCACCCGGACCCGTACGGGCGAGGTGCAGTCCCGTATCGCCAACGACATCGGCGGGATGCAGGCGACGGTCACCTCCACCGCGACCTCCCTCGTCTCCAACCTCACCGCGGTCATCGCCACCGTGGTCGCCATGCTCGCGCTCGACTGGCGGCTCACCGTCGTCTCGCTGCTGCTCCTGCCGGTCTTCGTCTGGATCAGCCGTCGCGTGGGCCGTGAGCGCAAGAAGATCACCACGCAGCGCCAGCGGCAGATGGCGGCCATGGCCGCCACCGTCACCGAATCGCTCTCGGTCAGCGGCATCCTGCTCGGCCGCACGATGGGCCGCTCGGACTCCCTCACGAAGACCTTCTCCGAGGAGTCCGAACGCCTGGTCGACCTCGAAGTGCGCTCCAACATGGCCGGACGCTGGCGGATGTCGACGATCGGGATCGTGATGGCGGCCATGCCCGCCGTCATCTACTGGGCGGCGGGACTCACCCTCCAGTCGGGCGCCACCGGCGTCTCCATCGGGACGCTCGTCGCCTTCGTCTCGCTCCAGCAGGGGCTGTTCCGCCCGGCCGTGAGCCTGCTCTCCACCGGGGTGCAGATGCAGACGTCCCTGGCCCTGTTCGCCCGCATCTTCGAGTACCTCGACCTGAAGGTGGACATCACCGAACCCGACAAGCCGGTTCGCCTGGAGCACATCCGTGGCGAGGTCGCCTTCGAGGACGTCACCTTCAGCTACGACGAGAAGAGCGGTCCCACGCTGAGCGGCATCGACGTATCGGTACCGGCCGGGAACAGTCTGGCCGTCGTCGGTCCCACCGGATCGGGCAAGTCCACCCTCAGCTACCTCGTGCCGCGCCTGTACGACGTCACGGGGGGCCGCGTCACGATCGACGGCGTCGACGTGCGCGACCTCGACTTCGACACCCTCGCCCGCGCCGTGGGTGTGGTCTCCCAGGAGACCTACCTCTTCCACGCGTCGGTCGCCGAGAACCTCCGCTTCGCGAAGCCCGACGCCACCGACGAGGAGATCGAGGCCGCCGCCCGCGCCGCCCAGATCCACGACCACATCGCCGGTCTGCCCGACGGTTACGACACGCTCGTGGGGGAGCGCGGCTACCGGTTCTCGGGCGGCGAGAAGCAGCGCCTGGCGATCGCCCGGACGATTCTCCGGAACCCGCCCGTGCTGATTCTCGACGAGGCGACCAGCGCCCTCGACACCCGAACCGAACACGCCGTGCAGCAGGCCATCGACGCCCTGTCCGAAGGACGCACCACGCTCACCATCGCGCACCGGCTGTCCACCGTCCGGGACGCGGACCAGATCGTGGTGCTGGACGGGGGCTCGGCGGCGGAGCGGGGAACGCATGAGGAACTGCTCGCCAAGGACGGCCGCTACGCCGCCCTGATCCGCCGCGACAGCGGCGTGACCGTCCCCGCGGCCGCCGTCTGACGGTCCGGGGCCTGGCCGACCCACCGTCCCGGGGTCAGTGCAGGGCCGGAACGCCGTCCAGCAGCCGGGTCAACGAGCGGGCGGCGGCCCGCCCGGCCCGATTGGCGCCGATGGTGCTGGCGGACGGGCCGTAGCCGACGAGATGGACGCGTGGGTCCCGTACGACTCGGGTCTCCTCCACGCGAATGCCACCTCCGGGCTCCCGGAGCCTCAGCGGCGCCAGATGATCGACGGCGGCGCGGAAGCCGGTCGCCCAGAGGATGACGTCGGCCCGGACGGAACGGCCGTCGGGCCAGACCACGCCGTCCGGGGTGATCCGCTCGAACATCGGGAGGCGGTCCAGGATCCCCCGCTCGCGTGCGCGCCGAATGGCGTCGTTGAGCGGCAGGCCGGTCACGCTGACCACGCTCCGCGGAGGAAGTCCGCTGCGTACGCGCTCGTCCACCATGGCCACGGCGGCACGGCCCGCGTCCTCACCGAAGGGTCCTTCGCGGAACACCGGCGGGCGACGTGTCACCCAGAACGTCTCCTCGGCCACCTCGGCGATCTCCATCAGATGCTGGGTACCCGACGCGCCACCGCCGACCACCACCACCCGCAGACCGGCGAACTCGGCGGGCCCCGGATAGTTCGCGGTGTGCAGTTGCCGGCCGAGGAAGGAATCCTGGCCGGGACAGCGCGGCCAGAACGGCCGGTCCCACGTGCCGGTGGCGTTGACCAGCGCGCGCGTGGAGTAGGCACCCTCCGAGGTCTCCACGAGCAGACGCCCGCCGACCCCCTCGCGTACGCGGCTCACCTCGACGGGGCGGTGCACGCGCAGGCCGAACCGTCGCTCGTACGCGTCGAAGTACTCGCCGATGACCTCGGACGAAGGCCGGTTCCCGTCGGCGCCGGTGAGCTCCATGCCCGGGAGCGAATGCATGCCGTGCACCTTGCCGTACGTGAGCGAGGGCCAGCGGAACTGCCAGGCGCCACCGGGGCGGGGCGCATGATCGAGCACCGCGAAGTCCCGGTCGGGCTCGAGCCCGCTGCGGCGCAGGTGGTACGCGGCGGACAGTCCCGCCTGACCGGCGCCGATGACGACCACGTCCAGCTCGCGGATCCCGATATCGTTCACGCTTCTACCAACTGTGGGGGAGGCCCGTGTCTTCCCGGGCGGAACCGGAGCTTCCCTGGCCTCGCCTTCCCCAGCCCGCCCGGACCCCTTTCAGGTCCCGCCGGCAGGCTGGTCCCCGGCGGGGCGGACTTCGCGGACCTCCGCCCCGCCCGGGAGAATGAGTCCATGTCCGACACCTTTGCCACACACCTGCTCAGCGTCACCACGGGACGGACCGAAACGGTCACGGACCTGACAGAGGACTGCGCCCAGTTCCTGGCCCGCTCGGCTCCTGGCAGGGACGGCCTGCTCAACATCTTCGTCCCCCATGCCACAGCCGGGATCGCGATCCTGGAGACGGGGGCCGGAAGCGACGACGACCTCCTCGCCGCTCTCCAGGACCTGCTCCCGCCCGACGACCGCTGGCGCCACCGCCACGGCAGCCCGGGACACGGCCGCGACCACGTGCTTCCCGCCCTGGTGCCGCCGCACGCGACCTTGCCGGTGATCGGAGGCCGGCTGGAGCTCGGGACGTGGCAGTCCGTGTGTCTGGTCGACACCAACATCTCAAATCACAACCGTCAGGTGCGGCTGAGCTTTTTCGGCTGACCCAGATCGTCCAGCTGGGGCGTGCCGCCGATTCTCCGTACTGTGCGTGCGCGAACGGAAAGAATCTTGCACGGTACGACCCCACATGTGATCGAACGCCCCTACGACGGATGCGGTAAATGCCTGCTCGGCGTGCGGCGCCTGTCGCGCGTGAAGCTGGCGACGTCGTCCCCTGAGCGCCAGCGGGAGAACGTCCTCACAGCCGCAGCGTCCGTGGGCGCGCACATCATCGGCTGGGCCGACGACTGGGAGGCCTCGGGCGCCACCGATTCTGTGTCCCGTCTGGGTGCGTGTGGGGCGGGGGTGGGCGGCGTCGGGCGCTCGGCGCTTTGGTCCGCCCGTTGCCCGTTCCGCCCTCTGAGCGGGCCAGTCGCCCACGGGTGGTGCGGGTGGGGTTACAAGGGGAGGTGCGGGGGTCGGCTGCCCGGCTCGTACAGGGCCGGTGCAGGGGTCGGGCCGGGCAGCCGGAGGGGACGTGCGTCAGCTCGTCGAGGGGTTGACGGTGAGGGTGGCCGTGTTGTTCGTCAGGTCGGGGTCGAAGGTGCGGACGGCGGGTTCGTAGGCGTCGTTGTAGATGGCGGCGCGGGCGGTGGCGTTCGGGATGACCTCGTCGATGTGGAGAGTGAAGGGGAAGGCGTGGGTGGCGGGCTTGCCGGATTCGGTGAGGTAGATGGGGGTGTTGCAGCGGTAGCGGGTCTCGGACTGGGACCAGCAGGCGTCGGGGGCGGAGGTCACCGAGGTGCCGGCGGGGATGTCGATGTCGACGGTCGCGGCGGGTTCGCCCGCGCCGAGGGAGGCGACCCAGGCGGGGCCCGCGTTGTGGACGGTGACGGTGGCGGGGACGGTGTCGCCGGCCGCGCCGGAGACGGTGGAGGCGGTCAGCCGGTAGTCAGCCTGGTTGACGGTCTTCACCGTGAAGCTGCGGTACGGCTGGAGCTCGTCGGAGGGGGCGGCGGCCGGGGTGAGGTTCAGCTCCGGGCCGGCGCCCGGGGTGAAGGCGCGGCCGGCGCGGGCCTCGGCGAGCGCCTGCTCGGAATAGGGCTGCGCCGAATAGTCGACGCGGTCGAAGAGGGCCATGTCCTTGGTGCGGAACTTCAGCGGGAGGGAGTGGTACGAGCCCGGAGTCGTCCGCTCGTCCAGGATGCAGAGGAACGTGCGGCCGGTGACGGCGTTCGTGGACTCGCAGTTGGAGGGGACGGACATGCCGAGGCGGATGCCGCGGGAGGTGAAGACGGTGAGCAGGGTGCGGTCGGCGGTGCGGTTGCCCTGGTTGCCGAGGACGACGGAGGAGTCGAAGGGCTGGTCGGGTGCCATGCCGCTGCGGTACTCGGCCTGGGTGAGGCCGAGCGCGGGGCCGTCGTTGACGGCGACGTAGGTCTCGCCCGGGTAGGCGTTCATGCCGCCGGCCTGGGCGGTGTAGCGGACGTAGCCGTCGTTGCCGTCGGTGGCGCCCGGCTTCGTGGTCAGGCCGATCCTCGCGGCGGGGGCGTTGGCGCCGCCGGGGAGTTCGGGGGTGGTGCAGACGGCGGTGGTCTCGTCCTCCGGGCGGCAGTTTGCGGGCCAGGTGACCTCGGCGAACGAGGCGACTCCGGAGGCGTCGACGGTGAGCGTGCCGGCCGGGACGGTGGTCGTCGTGTTGTCGTGGCTGATCTGCACGGTCAGCGACTGCGACGGTGCGGGGGAGCCGTCCTCGGACGGGCCCGCGAGGGTGATCTCGTACGGGTCGGACCAGAGCCACAGGGCGTCGGAGGCGGTTGCGGCCGCGGCGGGGGCCGCGGCGGGGCCGGTGACGGCGGCGAGCGCGCCGAGTGCGGCGGCGGAGGCGATGAGCGTCATCTTCACTGGGATCAAGACAGCGGAGATTGGCGGATGGTTGTACGGGGGAGGAGGGCCGGTTTCAGTCCGCCGGGTCGGCCGTGCGGTGGTCGAGGATGCCCGAGCGGGCGATGAGGTAGCCGAGTTGGGCGCGGCTGCCGCTGCCGAGGGCGGCAGGAGCGCGGAACCGCCTGCACGGCTCGGCGCCAAGAACGGGCCCTCATATCCGGTTTCGCGTTGCGCGGCGGTGGGCCACGACGGCCGTGCGCCACCCGGTGGCGACGAGCAGGGCCGCGAAGCCGACGAGTGCACCGACCTGCGCCCCTGTGGAGGCCAGTGCTCCGCCGTCGGTGTCGGTGATACCGCCTGCACCGCCGGTCGTGTGCCCGGGGGTGATGATCGTCGGAGTGGAGGCGTCAGGGCTGGGGGTGGGTTGCGGCTTCGTCCCGGCCAGACTGCGCTTCAGAGTGCCGAAGGAGACACCAGTCGCTCCGCTCACTGCCTGGTGTCGGCGCCCGCGTTCGTAGCCTCGGTGAAGGCGGCGGCAGTCGGCGAGCCAGGCCATGGTGCATCCCACGGTCCAGCGGTGGCGGCCCACCCGTTGCGAGGATTCGGCTCCCTTGAAGGCGGATGCGGTGGGTGATGTGGCACCGGACGCGGGCAGACTTCGCACATGCAGCTGCCCGCCGAAGCCGTAGCCACCACCGTGTTGCTGGAGGTCGTAAGGATCTCCGAACTCCCGACAAAGCGGGGTGCCGCGTATCCGGGCAGGGCGGGCGCCCACTTGATCGGGAGCGAGGCGGCCGGCGTCCTGACCCTGATCGAGAGCCTGCCCGGCAGCGTGCAGCACCGCTGTGGCTTCTCGCCCGGCTGGAGCGTCCGGGCGTACGCGGACACTCTCGACCAGGCGCTGTTCGAGGCGGCGTTCTGCTTCAGCTGCCATGAAGTCCGCATGCATGGAACTGCCGTGCCACCCGCACTGGCCACGCAGTTCTTCGACGCGGGCGCCCCGCAGGCACACGCCCTCCTGACCCTCTTCCGCGAGGCAGCCCCGCAGCGGATCGGCCCCGGTCACAACACCTGAACCGGTGACAGGCGAAGTCCGGGTCTGGCTGCTGCTGGTGCGGGGGACTACAGCTGAGCCTGGCGCACCGGCCGTCGGCCACGACGCTCGTTTGACGCTCAAGGTAGCCACATGCAGGATGGCGATCTTAGTTATGGTCTCTGACCTGGGCTTTTCCGTTACGCGCTCGGGCCGACATCTTTTCGATGACATATCACGTGGTGCCAGCGATCGGGTAGCGTGGAGGTTGCCTTAACGGATGTTGGTGGACACCAACATCTCGAATCACAACCGTCAGGTTCGGTTGAGCTTTTCGGCTGACCCAGATCGTCCACGGATCCCGTGACCCGTCCCGGCCTGGGCCCGTGGCTCCGTGACGAGAGGGGCCCCGCACGACAGGCCTCGCCGTACGCCGTGGCGGGTGCCGGTCCCGCAGGAACCGACACCCACCGCTCGTGCTGGGAGGATTCACCTCACCGCTGACCGCCGGCGGCCTACTTGGGGCCGCGGTGCAGGAAGGCGCGGACGACGGTCTGCTGGACGCTGCTCCCGGCCGCGTCCGATGCGGTCACCCGCAGTGTCACGTAGGCGTCGCCGTGTATGTACGACGGCCGCTGCAGGTCCGCGACGAACTGCCCGCGCTTGCCGTGCTGCTTGGCGCGCACCGTCGTCCAGTTCTTCCCGTCCTCGTAGGATGCCTCGACCTTCAGTTTCGCCCATCGGGGGGCGGGCATCCCGTCCTGCATGCGGACGTTGAAGCCGATCTTGTGAGTGCGCGCCCGGTCCACCGCGTTGTTCACGTCGACCGGCACGTCGTAGTCGAGCTGGAGCAGGGGCAGCATGGTCGGGCGAGCCGCGGTGTCGGAGCGGAACGTCCACGAGGTGTGCGTGTCGGTACCGAAGTTCCAGTCGTCCGATTCGCGTGCCGTCGTCAGATCCAGTTTGTAGGTGGCCTTGCCCGAGGGCACCTCGAAGTTGCCCCAGGCGCCCTTGTCGGATGCCGCGATCTGCTTGCCGTCGCGGTACAGCACGGCTTTGGCGGTGTCGGGAACGCTGTCGTACCTGCGGGTGTCCGCCGTGGCCGTGCGTGAGCCGGCCTCGCCGCCGATGCCGCCGAAGGCCGGCAACTCGGAGAACGACCAGTGCCCGGGTCCGGAGTCGGTGAACTCCGGTACGTACACCGACAGGGTGTCACCGTTGCGCACCGACGTCCCGGAGAAGCCGCGCGGGATCGAGGGGCGGACGACCGCTCCGAACCACCGCTCCGTGGCGTGCCGGCCGGGCTGGTAGGTGTGCGGGGAGTCCTGTGATCCTGCGCCCAGGGCGAAGTCCGGATTCCAGACGACGTTGTGGTGCACCGTGTGGCTCCACAGCGTGTCCGCGTCACTGCTCACGTACTCGAGACGCTGCTGGCCCACCGGCACGTAGCGGCTGTACTGGTTCCACGCGGTGTCCTGGTACGGCCGCCATCCGAACCGCTGCTCGCTCGCCCACGTGGAGGCACCGGTGCGGGTGTAGGTGGCGCGGACCTGCGCGGTGTTGCGGTCCGAGACGACGTGGACCATCGTCCGGGGGATGGAACCCTTCGAGACCGGCATCACGTCGTACAGGTAGGGGCTGCGCACCGTGCCGGAGAACTCCAGCGTCGTGGTGCCCTTCTTGATGCGCTCCAGCAGCGCGCCACCGATCTTCCAGTTGGTCCGCATCGAGGGGAGTTCCAGGCGCTCACCGTCCGGTTGCCACCGCGTCCAGGCCGCGCCTCCGACCGGCTCCCAGGCGAACAGCACGGCCTTCGCCCCTGCCTCGGCAGCGAGCCGCGAGAACCCGGCGTAGTCGCCCGTGGGCCAGCTGAACCGGGCCACGGCCAGTTTGCCCCGCACGTTGCCGAGGTCGGGCTCGGTCACCGACCCGGCGTCCACAGCGGTCAGCCGTGCGCCCTTGTCCCCGAACACCGGGGAGAGCGGCTCGTAGTACGGACGGACGGTCTGCGAGCTGCCCGAGATCTTCGCCTGGAGCTGGGGAGCCACCATCTGCCAGCGCGAGGTGTACTCGAAGGCGCCGTCGGTCACCGGAGCGGTGGGGCTGATGTAGAGATGATTGACCGTGTCGAAGTAGAGGGCGCCCTGCAGCAGGCCGTGGCCATCGATCTGCCGGTACAGCGTGGTGCTGATGACGCCGTGCTGTTCGGCGGGGCGCGGGGTGCGGATCTTCACCTCGGTGACATCGGCGGCGTTCAGCGTCACCGTCATGTCCTTGGTGACCTTGACCTCGGGCAGGACGATGTCGCCCACCTGGTCACCGTCCGGCGTCTGGTCGTAGAAACCGCTGTTGAGGTAGTACGTCCCTTCCTCCACGACGGCGACCGCCGCGTCCCTGTCGGTGTACGGCGCCCAGCCGGCCGGGCTCCAGATGTTGGGCAGCGCGCCCGGCACGACCTTGCCGGCGCGGTCCTTGACGACCACGGTCAGCCGGTGCTGCGGGGCGTGCACCACGAGGGAGACGGTGGTGTGGGCCACCACGTCGCCGGCCGCGGACTTGGCGGTGACGTATCCGTAGAAGTTGCCACGGACGGCGTGCGTCGCGTCGACGTTCAGCGGCACGTCGGCGGTGGCTCCGGCCGCCAGCTGCACGGCGCTGGAGCCGAGGCTGACCACTCCGGGCGGGAGTGCCCTGCCGGTGTCGGTCGCCAGACGGGCCGTCAGGGAGAGGGTGACCGGCTGATCGCCTGTGTTGGTGTAGCGGACGGTGGCGGTCTGCTGCTCTCCGGCCGCGCCGCCGATGTGCAGCGGGTCAAGGGTGACGGAGCCGGTGGCTGTGACCGTGCCGATGGCCGAGGCGAGGTCGATGCGACCGCCGCCCTGCTCGGTCACCTCGGTGCCGGGCACGATGTCGGCTGTACTGGTCAGGGCGTCCTTGAGTTGCTGCGCATGCCAGTCCGGGTGCTGCTGGGCCAGCAGGGCGGCGGCGCCGGCGACGTGCGGGGTGGCCATGGAGGTCCCGGACAGCGAGACGTAGTCGGTGTCGACCGGGTCGCCCAAGGTGGTGCCGGCCGCACGGGCGGCGACGATGCCGACGCCGGGGGCGGTCACGTCGGGCTTGACCGCGCCGTCGCCGAAGCGCGGGCCCCTGCTGGAGAAGGGGGCGAGGGAGTCGTCACGGTCGACGGCCCCCACGGTCAGCGCGGAGTCGGCCGCGCCCGGCGTGCCCACGGTGGACGTTCCCGGGCCGTCGTTGCCCGCCGCGACGACGAAGAGCGTGCCGGTGGCGGCGGTCAGGGCGTTGACGGCCTCGCTCAGCGGGTCGGTGCCGTCCGTCTGGATGGACCCGCCGAGGCTCATGTTGACGACCCTGGCGTGCTCGTCGGTCGCCCACTCCATGCCGGCGATGATGCCCGACTCCTCGCCGTAGCCGTTGTCGTCCAGCACCTTGCCGATCAGCAGGTCGGCCTTGGGGGCGACACCGCGGCGGGTCCCGCCGGACGCCGCACCGCTGCCGCCGACGATCGAGGCGACGTGCGTGCCGTGCCCGAAGTGATCCCCGGTGTTCCCGCTGCCGGAGAAGTCCTTGGCCCGAACGATGCGCCCGGCGAGGTCGGGGTGAGCGGCGTCGGCACCGGTGTCCAGCACAGCCACCTTGACGCCCTGGCCCGCGTAGCCCGCCTTCCAGGCGGTGGGTGCGTTGATCTGTGCGGTGCTGCGGTCGAGCAGCGCCTTCACCCTGCCGTCCAGCGAGATCCGCGGAGTGACAGCCGAGCGGGCGGCGTCCGTCGATCCGCCGCGATTCAGGGTTTTCCAGAACGTGCCCAGGTCGTCGCCGGCGACCCGCAGCGATCGCGCGTGGATGCTCTCCAGGTCGCGCAAGGGCGTCGCGGCCGACTTGAGCCGTACGAGCCGGTCGGCCGTGGCCGTCGCCGCCTTCGACGCCTGCGCCGTGACTCTTGCTCCGGAGCGTGACGGCACCGGCTGCGACGAGATGATCAGTGGCAGCGCGGTGCTGTGGGCTTCGTCGTAGCCGTCGGCGATCAGGGCCGTCACGTCGAAGAGGCGTCGGTCCAGGGTTCCGGCGGCCACCAGCCCTTGGGCGTCGAACGGCATCACCGTCAGTGCCTTGCTGTCGCCCTCCGACGTCCGGAAGGGGATGTGCTCGCGTCCGGGGCCGGGCTGCACCGACGCGGTGTGCCGACCGCCGGCGAGCGTCGTCACGGTCACCCTGTCACCGGTCACCAGCCGTACGGTCGCGGAGTGGGCCGCAGGCGCGGCGGGAGGGGCGGCGGTCCCGGTGCGGTCCGGCTGCGCCGCCGACGCGGCCGGCACGACTCCGGCAACCAGTATCAATCCTGTTGACGCCGCCGCCAGGAGGCGGATTCCAGACATCAGTGAGGTACCTCTCGTAGGGCAAGTGGGGTGGGGCTGCGGTAACAAGCGCAGCCCGGCTGGGGGCGGGGCACCGCTCAGAAGGTGAGCTTCCAGCTGTTGATGTGGCCGCTGTCCTTGTGGTAAGCGTCCTGGACCTTCAACTTCCAGGTGCCGCCGGCGGTCTCGCTCGACGCGTTGACGGTGTAGGCGGCGATGACATCGGCCGCCGAGTCGAAGCCGTTGGACTTCTTCAGGTGGTAGATGCTGCCGTCGGGGGCGACCAGGTCGACAATCACGTCACCGCGGTAGGGGTGGACGATGTCGACGCCGACCGACAGGGTGCTCGGCGCGGCGCCGGCCCGACCGGAGACCTTGATGGCGGAGTAGACGGCTGCGCCGGCGTCCGGCACCGGCACGTCGGTGGTGTTGGTGAAGACGTTGCCGCCGACTGCGGTGATTCCCCAGCCGAAGGTCGCCGAGCCGGCAACCTTGGAGGAGTCCTGGACCTTGACCGTCACGCTGCTGAGGCCGATGGTGGTCGGCGTCCCGGAGATCAGACCCGTGGTCGCGTTGATCGACAGACCCGCCGGCAGGCCGGTGGCGGAGTACGTCAGCGCTCCCGGGTTGTTGGTGCCGGCCTGGACCTGCAGGTTCACGGGGGTTTTGACGATCGTGTTCTGGTCCGCCGGCTTGCTGACCGTGACGCGGGCGACCACGCCGATGGCGGCCCAGGTCTTGGCGACCGTGTTGTAGGTGGCGCTGCCGGCCCCCCAGAGTTCGGCAGCGGCCTGCAGGGTCTTGGCGCGGGCGTCCGCGTAGTCGGTTGTGGAGGTGAAGCGCTCGCTCAGTGCCTTGTACCAGAGCCTGGTGGCGTTCTCCCTGCCGATGCCTGGCACCGCCACACCGTCGGCGGTGGGGCTGTTGTAGCTGACGCCGTTGATCACCTTCGCCCCGCTCCCCTCGGACAGCAGGTAGAAGAAGTGGTTCGCCGGACCGGACGAGTAGTGCACGTCCAGGTTTCCCAGGCCGGGGGACCAGTTGTCCGGCGAAAGGCCGTCGCGTGAGGGCTTGTCCATGGAGCGCAGCGGGCTGCCGTCGCCGTAGAGGTCGACCTTCTCGCCGATGAGATAGTCGCCGGCGTCGCTCGCGTTGTCCGCGGAGAACTCGACCGACGTCCCGAAGATGTCCGAGGTCGCCTCGTTGAGGCCGCCGGACTCGCCGCTGTACATGAGACCCGCGGTGGCCGCGGTGAGGCCGTGGCTCATTTCGTGGCCGGCTATGTCGAGCGAGGTGAGGGGGTGCTTGTCGCCGTCACCGTCGCCGTACGTCATGCAGAAGCAGCCGTCGTCCCAGAAGGCGTTGGCGTAGGCGACACCGAAGTGAGTGCGGGAATAGGCGGCGGCACCGTCGTTGCGGATTCCGTTTCGGCCTAGCGCGTTCTTGTAGAAGTCCCAGGTGACCTGGGCGCCGTAGGCGGCGTCCACACCGGCGGTCTCCGCGTTCGACGGCGTACCGTCGCCCCAGATGTCGGTGGAGTTGGTGAACAGGGTGCCGGTACCCGAGGTGCCGTGCTCCAGGTCGTACGTGCTGTGGCCGCCCCGGGTGTCGTCGGTCATGCTGTACGCCGACCCCGTCAGCGTGGTCCTGAGGTCGACCGTGCCGCTGTACTCACTGTTGCCGGCGCCGGTCTTGATCTCCTGGTACTCGAACAGCTTGCCGCCGGTCCTGCCGTCCGAGATGACGTGCAACCTGCTCGGGGTGCCGTCCTCCTGCAGGCCACCGACCACGGACTCCCACGCCAGGACCGGGTCGCCGGAGGCGGCCCAGACCACTCTGCGGGTACTGGTCACCGTCGGGTGTGCGGCGCCTTCGGCTCTGGCGCGGCCGATCGCGAAAGTCTTCGCCGACGCGGCGGAACGGGCCGGGGTGGTGCTCGGTACGCTGATGCGCGCCTCGGTGGCCTTGTCGGCCCCCTTCGGGGTTCCGTCGGCGGCCGTGTGGACGACCAGGTCGCCGCCGAGGACCGGCAGCCCGGCGAAGGTGCGCTCGTAGCGGGTGTGCACGGAGCCGTCGGAGTCCTTGAGGACCGACATGGGGACCAGTTGCTCCTCTGCCCCCAGACGCAGCGCCCGGGCGGTTGCCGCCCGGCCTTTCTGGGCCACTCCGAGAAGCCGCGCCTGCTCGGAGGCCGAGAGCCGGACCGGCAGAGCGCCCGCCCGTGGCTGGATCCGGACCGCACTGGCGTGCGCCTGGGGGGCGCCGGCCGTCGCGCTGCCTGAGGACGCGGTGATGGCGAGGACTGTTGCGCCGGCTATCAGCGCGCCTGCGACCGACGTGCGAGGGGATGGTCTCACTCGGACTCCTTCTGCGGCGGCCACGGGGGGCGACGGCCGACGAACAGCTTGGTAAGGGTGCTCGGTGCCACCCGCGCTTGGACCTGACGGCGCGGACCGGCCGGATACAGCCGTGGCGGGAGCGTCTACCGCGTTGTAGAAAACGAATGTGCGACTGGAGGTAAACCCTCGGAAATGATCAGCTGACAAGGCCTGAAGAGCCACTGATCCGGCTGTCGCATCTGCGACATGGCGCATAGGCGGCACGAACCGCCTGCGTGGCGGGGGAGATTTGCGTACCTGCATCCCGTCCCCGGCGGCGCTTTCAGGACATCGCGCAGACCGGCGCTGCGCTGCCCGGGCGGAGCAGAGGTTGCTCATGGCGTACGCCCCGCGACGGTCGTCGAGGAAACCGTGGAAGCCGGATGTGCCGACCGACGAGAACCGTTCGCCGGAGAAGACCGGGCGGCATGCCCACCGGTTCTCCGCGTGCGGACGCCGACCCCGTCAAGTCGGCCCCGACCCCGTCAAGTCGGGCCCGGCCCCGTCAAGTCGGGCCCGGCGTCTCCGTGTTCAGCGCGGCCGGAAGGTCCAGTCTGCGGCGTATGCCGAGTTTGCGGTAGGTGCTGGTCAGGTGGGTCTCCACGGTACGTCGCGCCAGGTGCAGCAGTTCGGAGATCTCGGCGTTCGTCCGCCCCTCGGCGGCGAGGGCGGCGACGCGGCGCTCACCGGCGGTCAGCGAGTCGCGGCCTGTGAGCGGGGCGTTCCTGCGGCGGGCGCCGCTCGCGCTGAGGGCCAGTTCCGCGCGGCTCGACAGGCGTACCGCGCCCAGTCGTTCGGCCGTGGTCGCCGCCTCCCTGAGCAGCGGACGCGCGCTGCGCGACTGTCCGGCGGCCGTGAGCTGGAGCCCGTGGGTGATGAGCGCGGGGACCAGTTCGGCATCGAGCGACGCGCTCCGCAGCAATCCGACCGCCTCCGCCGTGAGTTCGAGACCGCGTCGGCCGCCGGTGGCCGCGCCGAGCACGCGCAGCGCGCGGCCCCGTACCCGGGGTGTGCCCCACGCGGCGGCGTAGCGGTTCTCCTCCTTGGCGAGTGCGACGGCTTCCGGTGTATGCCCCAGCGACAGCAGGCTTTCGGCTGCGGCCGAGCGCCACGGTGTGACGGCGGGGTTCTCCACGTCGCGGCCGGCCTGGCGCCTGCCGCACTTGCGGAAGTCGGCCAGGGCGCCCGCATGATCGCCCGTCGACGCGCGCAGCACGCCACGGGCGTAGAGGAATCGATTTTCCTCGCGGTCGTTCCCGGCTGCGCCGACCTCGACGCCGACGACGAGGCGTTCGGCCTCGGCGGGGCGGCCGCACTCGACGAGCGCGATGACGCGGTGGGCCAGGAGGTTGCTCGCACCGGTGCCGGGCGCGTCTCCCGGCACCGGTGACCTCCGGTCGGTCTCCTCCAGGACCCACCGGTGGTGGCCCCGTGCGGCAGCGGTGTCCAACCGCGTGTCGAGCAGCGACCGGTGGGCGGGGTGCAGGGGAGACAGCCCGTGCTCTGTCAGTCCGCTCCTGATGATGCGTTCGGCGTCGTCCGAGGCGTCCGCCCACTGGGCCACGGCGGCCGCCGTGCCCAGCAGGTAGGGCACCAGCAGGGGATCCTCCGGGGCCGCCAGCAGGTGCCGGATCCGCCGCATGGCCGATTCGGCCGACAGCAGCCCGGCGGTCGAGTCGTACCGGATCAGCAGGGCGTGCAGGGCGGGGCTGATGCCTTCCGGGGAGTGCCCGGCGCGCTCACGCAGCCGCGTGTGGACGGCCCGCCGGATCGCCGGGTCGTGGTCCGAGAAGAAGGCGGAAGCCGTCTGGACCGTGCGGGCGAGGGCGGGTTCCTCGTCCAGCGGGCCCAGCTCGCGCATGACGTCGAGCGCGGCACGCGGTGTGCCCCGGCCGAGCAGGGCGCTGCCCAGACGGACCGCCGCCAGCACCCGCTCCCTGGGCTCCTGCTGGAGGCGCAGCGCCTCGGTCAGGCGGGGTATCCCGCCGGCCCGTAAGGTGGCGAGCTCCAGTTCGCCGAGTTCCGTGAGTACCCGGGCCCGGCGCGTCCGCCGTAGGGGCTCGTCCAGTGCGCGGCGCAGGTACCGCGCGGCGGCGCCGGTCCTGCCGGCCCTGGACGCTGCGGCTGCCGCGTCCAGGAGGGTGTCGGCCCCGTGCTCCGCACTGCCCGGGGCGGTACGCAGCAGATGCCCGGCCACCGCTTCGGCCCCGTGGCCCCGTCGCCGGCGCAGTTCGGCGGCGCGCAGGTGCAGGGCCTGCCGGTCCGAGCGGGGCCAGCCGTCGAGGACCGCCCCGCGCAGGAGCGGGTGTGCGAAGCGCGGGATGTCCGTGCCGGGGGCGCGGCGCAGCAGCCCGAGACCGGCCATCGCGGTGATCCAGCCGTCGACGCGGTCGGGATCGGTGTGGGTGAGCTCGGAGAGGAAGCAGCTGAACTCACCGCCGGGTGCCCGGCCCCGGCACGAGGCGTCGTCCGGAAAGGGGCCGGGGCGGGTGCCCAGCACCCCGGACCCGTCGGGGGACCCGCACTCCCCGTCGTCGTACCGTGCGGCGTCCTCCAGTTCGGCGAGCGCGCGGGCGACCACGGTGGTTCCCTCGCCCGCACTCCTCAGCCACCACGAGACCGCAGCCACGAAGCTCCCCGGGTACAACTCGGCGCAGTGCTCGGGCAGTGCCGGTTCCGCGCCGCCCTGAGCGGCGGCGGCCCGGACGCCGTGCGGGAGGACCGCCCGCAGGTCGTCGAGCAACGCGCGCAGCAGCAGGGGGTTTCCCGCGCCCGCCCGCACGCAGCCGTCCACCCAGGTGCCACCGGTGTCCGGGCCCAGGGCGGCACGTACCAGTTCCTCGGCCGCGGGACGGCTCAGCGGCGCCACCGCGTGCATGCGGACCACACCGGGCGGCAGGGAGTACGCCATGCCCGGAGCCGCCGGGGCGATGTCGTACTGACCGCGCTCGGTCACCACCATCAGGACCGGCGACCCGGCCAGCCGCCGGGCTCCCTCGGCCAGCCAGCGCCGGGAGGCCGGGTCGGCGAGGTGTGCGTCGTCGACGGCGAGCAGCAGGGGTGATGCGGCCGCGTGGTCGCGCAGCGACTGCCAGAGGCGGGGCTCGTGGCCGGGGTGGTGCGCGCCGTCGTCGTGGGGCCGGCCGGGATCGTGCGGCAGGCCGAGGAGTTGCCGTACGAGGGCGAGCGGGGCACCGGAACACTCGGGGGAGGCGTAGGCCCGCAGCACTCGCATCCCGGCCCCCGCGCCGATTTCGGCGGCGGCGTCCAGCAGCGCGCTGCGGCCCGTACCGGTGGGGGCGCGGAACAGGACCAGCCGTCCGGATCCGTTCGCGGCCCGGTGCGCCTCCGCGGCCAGCAGGTCCAGCGCGGGACCGCGTTCGAGCAGTCCGGTGGAGACGTGGCCCAGGCCGGGCCGCGGTTCGGGGACCGGCGGACAGGGGCCCGGCCGGGTCGACAGCGCCGTCATGAGGATGTGCCGCCGATCTCGTGGTCGGTCTCGTGGTGGGCCACGTTGTTGTCGTCCTGTCGGCGGAGGAAGGATGGAAGGGGCAGGAACGGTTTGTTCTGCTGAGGCAAGACGCGAGGACGTACAGGCATGGTTCTTCGACCCCCGGTGAGAATCCCCGTGGAGGTCCACGCGTCGGACCCGCTGTCCATGGACGGAGCGGTCAGCCAGCTTCGGCGGCACTCCGAGGTGGAGCTGATCGAGGAGGGCGCGGGGAGGCCGGGCACGGTCGCGGTCCTGCTCGCCGAGGCGCTGGACGAGCCCACGCTGTCGCGGCTGAGGCGGCTGACACGCGCCGACGGCACCAAGGCGGTCCTCGTCACGAGCCTGATCCGTGAAGCGGAACTGCTCCAGGTGATCGAGTGCGGCGTCGGCGCGATCGTCTGGCGGCGCGAGGCCACCAGCCACCGCCTGCTCCGCGCGGTCCTCGCGGCCTCCCGGGGCGAAGGGGATCTGCCCTCGGACCTGCTGGGGCGGCTGATCACCCAGGTGGGCACCTTGCAGCGGGGCACGAGCAACGCGACGGGCACCACGGCGTCCGGTCTGGCACCACGCGAGGTCGATGTGCTCCGGCTGGTGGCGGCGGGGATGGACACCGGGGAGATTGCCAGCAAACTCTCGTACTCCGAACGCACGGTCAAGAACGTGATGCACGGCCTGACGACCCGGCTGCAGCTCCGCAACCGTGCCCATGCCGTGGCCTATGCCTTGCGTGAAGGCTACATCTGACTTTGATGAGTCAAGGACTTCGAGGGCAGGGGAAGGGTGGCACAGGGCAGCGGTGTTGCCCCGTGATCGGCCCCCCAGTGCCTTCCGGTGCGCCGCCTTCGCGGCGACGATGCGACGGGGTGGCTCGTCCCGGGGCCCCTGCGCGACCGGTCGGCGCACACGCGACCGGCCGCGTGCGGTGACCGGCTGACGTCACACCAGGTCCATTTCGCGACATGTCGATACGACGCACGCGGGCCCGTCGGGCGACGGGCGGGTTCCATCAGCAGCGAAGGTGAAGGGCAGGACGACCGTGATCCACGAGGTCGATGACATCCTGAGAGGACTCCTCGTCCGCGGCGCCTTCGCCGGGTCCGACGTCGAGGTCACCTTCGACGCCCCGACGCGCGACTGGGCGGCCCGGCGCAACGCCCCGACCATCGACGCCTACCTCTACGACATCCGTGAGGACACCAACCGGCGCCAGCGCGGCAAGGTCTCCCTCCGCGACGAGCAGGGGATCCTCCTCGGACAGCATCAGCCGCCCCGCTGGTTCCGGTTGTCGTATCTCGTCACAGCCTGGACCAAGCGCCCGCAGGACGAACACCGGATGCTCTCCGCCGTCCTGCACACCCTTCTTCCCAAGGAGATCCTCCCGCCGGAGGACCTGACCGGCACGCTCGCCCAACTCGGCCTCTCCGTCCCGCTGACCGTCGCGGGGCTGCACACCGAAGCCCGCTCGCTCGCGGACATCTGGTCGGCGCTCGGCGGTGAACTCAAGCCCTCCCTCGACGTGGTGATCACCGCGCCCTTCCTCGCGTCCCCCGAGTACCAGGTCGGTCCGCCCGTCACCGAAGGGCTCGGCGTCCAGGTGCGCGGGACGGACGGCCGGCCCGACGACAGCCCGGCGCGCCACCACAGCGCGTCCAGCGTCGACGCCGCAAAGGAGGACTTCGCGAGGAGGCACGGCGCGACGAACACGATCCGGGAGCGGCGGACGTGAGCGACCCCTCCTCCTCGCTGCTCGGACGGCTCGGCGAACTGCGCGAGCGGGTGGCGCTCCTCGTCGAACGCCGCAGCGCGACCGACCCGACGGCCGCCGATCCGATGCGCGGGATGTATCTGACGGACGACGCGGTCCGTCGTCTGCTCTCCGGGCGCGCGGAGGACACACCCGCCCCCGGCTCCGACGAGCCGGAGACGGCGGCCGAACCGGCTGACGACGACCGGCTCCCCTGGCTCGCCCACTGGTTGCGTCTCAGCCCGCTCGACACCCGTGTCCTGCTGATCGCGCTGGCCCCCGACCTGGACCGTGCGTTCGAGCCGCTGTACGGGTACCTCAACGACGACGTCACACGTCGCCGGGCCACCGTCGGGCTCGCCCTCGACCTGTGCGGAGTGCCCGCGCACTCCGCCGCGGGACGGTCCCGGTTCCATCCGGCCGCCCGGCTGCTCGCACTCGGGCTGATCGAGGTGGAGGATCCCGAACGCCCCTTCCTCAGCCGCTCCCTGCGCGTGCCCGACCGGGTCGTGGCCCATCTGCTCGGCGACGACACCCCGGACCCGGCCCTCGCCGGGACCGCACGCCTGCTTCCGTACCGGCCGCCCCCGCAGGACGCGCAGAGCCCGGACGGCGCGGCCGGACCCGGCGCGGCACACGGCGTCGACCCACTGGCGAGCAGGCTGGCCGGGCAGCTCTCGGTGCACCCCCTCACGGTCTACCTGCGCGAGCACCGCGACGGCGACGGGCTGGCCTTCGCCACCGACGCCCTCGGCATCGCCGGTGTTCCCGCCCTGCACCTCGTGCCGGGGGAGCACCCGCCCGACCACCACCCCGCGGAGCACGCACCGGCGGAACGCACGGCGGGGGAGCGCCTCCCGTACCGGGAACTCCTCCGCGAGGCACGGCTGACGGGCCGCGCGATCGTGGTCACCTCGCTGCCCGAGCGGCCCGGGGAACTGATCCGGGCGCTCGCGGTCGACGATGTCCCGGTGCTGTTCGCCGACCCCCGTCCGTACGACCCGCAGTGGTGCGATGCGGGGCGCGACCCGCTCGTGCTCGACGCCCCCCGGCAGCGTGCGGGCGATCTCGACGCCTGGCGGGCGGCGCTCGGTCCGCAGGAGCCTGCCTTCGACCTGGCACCGGTGGTCGCCGCCTACCGCCTCGGTCCCGGCGGGATCGACCGTGCGTCCCGGAGCGCCCTGGACCACGCCGCGTTCGACGGTACGGAACTGTCCGCCGCGCATCTGCGGCTCGCGGCCCGCCAGCAGTCCGCGTCGGGCCTCGAACGCCATGCCCGCCGTATCCGGCCCGACGTCGGCTGGCCGGACCTGGTCCTCCCCGAGGGCCCGCTGACGCAGCTGCGCGAACTAGTCCTTCGTGCCCGGCACCGCGACCGGGTGCTCGGGGACTGGCGGCTGAGTGCGGGCGGCGGGCGCGGCAGGGGAGTGGTGGGACTGTTCGCGGGCGACTCCGGTACGGGCAAGACACTCTCCGCGGAGGTGGTCGCCGGTGAACTCGGACTCGACCTCTACGTCGTCCAGTTGCCGTCGGTCGTCGACAAGTACGTCGGGGAGACGGAGAAGAACCTGGAGCGGATCTTCTCCGAGGCCGACCGGACGGATGCGGTGCTCCTCTTCGACGAGGCGGACGCCGTCTTCGGCAAGCGCTCCGAGGTGAGCAGCTCCAACGACCGCCACGCGAACATGGAGAGCGCCTACCTCCTCCAGCGACTGGAGTCGTTCGACGGTATCGCCCTGCTGACCACCAACCTGCGCGCGAACATCGACGACGCCTTCACCCGCCGCCTGGACCTCGTGGTCGACTTCCCGTTCCCCGACGAGGAGCAGCGTCTGGCGCTGTGGCGGCACAGCCTCGCCCATGTCCCGTGTGCCGACGACGTCGATCCGGCCTCCTGCGCCGCGGACTTCGAGCTGGCGGGCGGCTCGATCCGCAGCGCGGTCGTCACGGCCGCGTACGCGGCGGCGGGCCGCGGGGACGGCGTGTCGACCGCCGACCTCCTGGCGGGCGCCCGCCGCGAATACCGCAAGGCGGGCCGGCTGGTCCTGGACGACGCGTCCTGGTAGACGCGGTCGGGCGGAGCGCCCTGTTACATCGGCGCCGGCAGCCAGCCCTTGGCCACCACGGTGCCCGGATCGTGCTGCGCGTGGACCCAGCCCACCTTCGTCTTATTGAGTGTCTGCTCGTCGAGCACACCGGTCCTCTCGTCGGGGAACTGCCCCTGGTACTCCTTGATCCTGTCGAACAGCGCCTGGCTCGGCTTCTCCTTGAGCTGGACGCCATCGCGCAGATAGTCGATGTTGGCCTTCGTGCACGCGACCGTGACGGCGAGGTCGTCGTCGTCGAACTCGCCCTGCGTGCCCCACAGCAGCATGTTCCGGACCCAAGGCACCTCGGGGCTCTCCTCGTCCGCGTTGAGCGGCACCGTCTTCGCCGCGACGAAGTGCGATGCCAGGAGAGCCGTCATCGTGGAGCGGCCCAGATTTCCGAGCCCGTCGCTCTCCACCACCGCGCTGAAGGTGCCGTAGCTTGCGGCGTTGGACTCCTGGAAGCACTTCAGAGCCTCCCGGGTCGCGGCGTCCAGCTTGCCCTCCGTGTGCGTCGCGGTCAGCTTGCATCCGCCCGCCCCCTCGACCAGCCGCACCTGCGCGAACTGCACGAACAGGTTCGGCTCGTCCTCCGACGTGATGGGGAACGGACTCCGCTCGACCTTCTTCTCCTCGGGCTTCTTCTCCCCTCCGCCGCCACCGGACGAACCGGACCCCTTCGAGTCGGGGGCCGGTGCCTGTGTGGGCTTCGGGGCGGGCTTCTCCGGCGGTTCCTCCGGCAGTGCGGTGATCGCCGCCCGCTCCGACTTCGGCAGGGCGAGGGAGCGCACCGGCGCCTTGTAGGTGAACCAGAGCACGAGGCCCGTGACCGTGAGGGCGAGCAGCAGGCTCAGTGTGGTCATCAGCCAGAACGGCAGCAGGCTGCGCTGTACGAACGTCCCGCTCACCGCCAGGGGCTCGAACCCCGAGCGCCGCACCGACAGCTCGTAGGGCCGCTCCTGCTTCTGCCCCACCCAGGTGATCTGCCGGGGCTTGAGCGTCGCGTCGACGAAGGCCGCACGGCCGGGCGGGATCTGGACGTTGGACGGCACGATCTCGTACGAGAGGTCGTCGCTGGCCTTGTCGCCGCCGCCGATCGACGCCGTGAGCACGGTGTTGCCGAGATTGTCGACGGCCAGCTTGGGCCGGCCCCTGAAACGTCCCTTGACCCTCTGCGGGACGAGTTCGGCCCGTACCTCCATGAACGTGGTGAAGGTGACGTTGCCCTCGGCCACCGTGGTGGCCCCGGGGTGCTCCGTGGGCAGGACGCGCACCCCGTACGGGTGCGGACCCGCGGTCGCGTCAGGCGTCCTGGGCGGGGCGAACGTCAGCTCCACCACTCCGGTGGTACCCGGGAAGAGCCTGAGGGACGGCGGTTCCACCGAGACGTACGGTGCGACGTCGCCGACCGCCTCGAAGCGGTACTCATCGACGACGTCGCCGGTGTTGCGCAGACGCAGTCGTACGGTGGTGCTGCTGCCCGGGTCGACCGTGGTCGAGGCGGGCTCCAGGGATGTCCAGGTGGTCACCCGTCGGACGCTATGCCCACGGGAAAGGGCGCGTCAGAGGCCGTGGGGTATCGCGGTTGCCCGAACGGCTGCGCCCGCTGCCCCCGAACACCCTGCCGGGACCGCCCCGTCGAAAGCGCCGGACGGCGCTCGCGGCCCTGCTCCACGGCACTGGGCCCCGGCGCGGCCGCGCCGCCTCCTCGCGGAGCCGTGGCGGCAGAGGAGGCCCCGAGGGCGTCCCGCGGTTGCCCCTTGGGGCACGGACGGCGCCCTCGATGAGGCACCTGAGGACGTTTACCCGCAAGGGCCGCGCCAGCGAAGGTGAATCTGATCTTGTATGGGTACCCCGAGGAGAGCAGAGCATGCCGTCTTATCTGTCGCCGGGCGTGTACGTGGAAGAGGTGGCCAGCGGCTCCCGCCCGATCGAGGGGGTCGGCACCTCGGTGGCTGCTTTCGTCGGGCTGGCACCCGACGGACCCCTGAACGAGCCGACGCTCGTCACCAACTGGACCCAGTACGTCGCCTCCTTCGGCGAGTTCACCGACGGCTACTTCCTGGCGCACTCGGTGTACGGCTTCTTCAACAACGGCGGGTCGGCCGCCTACGTGGTCCGCGTGGGCGGGGTGCCCGGCGGTGTGGCGGGAACGCAGGGCGAAGCCGGAACGCAGCGCGGCCGGTCGGCCGTCGCCGGCGGTGCGGCGCCCGCGGCGCTGACGGCCGGGGAGCCGGCGGCCCTCGGGACGTTCAAGGTGTCGGCCGTCGCCCAGGGTGAGAGCGGCACGCTCAGCGTCGAGGTCACGGACGCCGAGGGCGAGGGCCCCGCCGAGCGTTTCCGTCTGATCGTCAAGGACGGCACCAAGCCCGTCGAGACCTTCGACGTCTCGGCGAAGAAGAGCGCCCGCAACTACGTGGTGACCCAGGTCAGGGAACGCTCCGCGCTGATCTCCGTGCAGGAGGGGGCCGCGGCGTCGCAACTCGCCCGCCCCGACAACCAGACGGTCGCGATCGACGCACCCGTGGCCGCCGCGCAGGCCCCCGCCGTCCCGGACGCGGAACAGGGCGAGTCCGTCGGCATCGCCGAGTACCTGGGCGACTCCTCGGACCGCACCGGCTTCGGCGGCCTCGAGGCGGTGGACGAGATCTCGATGGTCGCCGTCCCCGACCTGATGGCCGCCTACCAGCGCGGCGCGATCGACCTGGAGGCCGTGAAGGCCGTCCAGCTCGGTCTGATCGCCCACTGCGAACTGATGGGCGACCGGCTGGCGATCATCGACCCGCCGCCCGGCCTCAACGCCCGGCAGGTCCGGGTGTGGCGCCAGGAGACGTCCAACTACGACTCCAAGTACGCCGCGCTGTACTACCCGTGGATCAAGGTCTTCGACCCGGCGGGCGGCCAGACCCGGCTGATCCCGCCGAGCGGTCACATCGCCGGCATCTGGGCCCGCAACGACTCCGAGCGCGGTGTGCACAAGGCCCCCGCCAACGAGGTCGTACGCGGCGCGGTCGACCTGGAGATGCAGATCACCCGGGGAGAGCAGGACCTGCTCAACCCGATCGGGGTCAACTGCATCCGCACCTTCCCCGGCCGCGGCATCCGCGTCTGGGGCGCGCGCACCCTCTCCTCCGACCCGGCCTGGCGCTACCTCAACGTCCGCAGGTACTTCAACTACCTGGAGGAGTCGATCCTCAACGGCACGCAGTGGGTGGTGTTCGAGCCCAACGACCAGGCGCTGTGGGCCCGGATCAGGCGGAACATCTCCGCGTTCCTGGTGACCGAGTGGCGCAGCGGCGCACTGTTCGGCGCCACGCCGGAGGACGCCTACTACGTGAAGTGCGACGCCGAGACCAACCCGCCGGAGTCCGTGGACCTGGGACGCGTCATCTGCCAGATCGGTGTCTCACCGGTCAAGCCCGCCGAGTTCGTGATCTTCCGGCTGGCGCAGTTCTCCGGCGGCTCCGGTGAGCTGGAGGAGTAGGTGCCACCGGTTCCGGCCCGCTCGACTTCGCGCACAGCCCCAGGTCCCCGCCTCAGCAGAAGGAACGGCTTTTCATGAGTCTCTCCCAGGGTGACGCCCTCACCACCCACAACTTCGGCCTCCAGATCGACGGAGTCATGGTCGAGTACCTCCACGCCGTCGGCGAGGTGGGGATGGAACAGGACGTCATCGAGTACCAGCAGGTCTCCGCGAACGGCCAGCCGATCACCCGGAAGATGCCCGGCGTGAAGCGGGCCGGCGAGACCACCGTCACGCGCGGCATGGAGCAGTCCACCGCGTTCACCGAGTGGATCAACGCGTCGCTGCGCGGCGACATGGGCGCCGCCCGCAAGAACGCGAGCATCATCTACATGGACTACCAGTACAACCCGGTCCGGCGTCAGCACCTGCGCAACGCCTGGTGTTCCAAGGTGATGGGCGCCGCGGCGACGGCGGGCGAGGCCTCCGTGATGACCGAGACCGTCACCATCGTCTACGAAGAGCTGGTCACCGAGTAATGCGACGCGGACCTGCCAGGCCCGCCACCGACGCCGCTGCCGCCACGGCCGCGGGAGCGGACGTGGCGGCCCCGGCCGTCGCTCCGGTGGAGGCCCCACCCGTACGGCAGTCGCTGCGGACGGAGTTCGCGTTCGAACTGCCGCGCGGCTACGTCGACGACATGGGAACGGTGCACCGCGAGGGGGTCATGCGACTGGCCACCGCCCGGGACGAGTTGATCCCCCTGAAGGACATGCGGGTGCAGGAGAACCCCGCGTACCTCTCGGTGGTCCTGCTCGGCCGGGTCATCACCCGGCTGGGCACCGTGGCGTACATCCACGACGGTGTGGTGGAGAACATGTTCGCCTCCGACTTGGCCTTCCTGCAGGACTTCTACCGGCAGATCAACGCCGAGGGCCACACCAGGGCCGGCGTGTCCTGCCCGCACTGCGAGCAGCCCTTCGAGGTCGAGCTCGGCGGGAGCCGCCTGGGGGAATCGTGACGTACGCGACCGACCGGATCCATGAGGAGATCGCGTACATCGCCTACCACTTCCACTGGAACCTGAACGACATTCTGGACCTCGAACACCGTGAGCGGCGGCGATTCGCCGACCAGATCGCCACCTTGGTGGCGCGTGCTGCAACGGAGCGGTGATGGGCATGTTCGACCGGCTCAAGGGCCGGGCCCGAGGCGGCAAGCCGGGCCCGGCCCGGAGCGCGGGCGGGGAGGGTCCGGCACCGGCTCCCCCTCCCGGGCCGTCCGCCGGCGAGGGTGCCGCCGCCGGTGCCCCAGGCCGGGGACGGGAGTGGGCGGGTCTGCCGCCGATGCGGCTCTCGGCACCGGCACCGGCCGGTCCGACGGTCGCTTCCGCGGAGTTCGGCGGTTCGCTGACCACCTGGCGGAACCCCTCGTTCTCCGGGACGCTCTCGCACGCCGTTCTGGACGATGCTCCGGCGGGTCTCATCAAGGACGCGCCGGCGTTCACCCCGGGATCCGGGCCGGCCGGTACCGGCGAGCCCAGGCTCCTGCCGACGGCCGCTGTCGTCGACGACGTTCACGGTGACGGGGAGGGCGGCGGTGCGGGCGGCTCCCGGCAGGCGCCCTCCGTCGAGCGCGCCCTGGGGCCGCGGGTCGCTCCCGTACGTCCCCGGCCCAAGGCCGTCCACCCGGCGCTGACCCGTGCCGCCACCCCGACCGCGCCGCGGCTCAGGGTGCTTCCCGCGGTGGCGACCGGCACGGCGACTCCTGTCCCGGTCCCGGCGAAGGACGCCGTGGAGGCCGCGGCGGCGCCTTCGCCGTCCACCGTCCGTGCTCCGGCCCCTGCTGACCGCACGTCGCCCCCGTCGTCCTCCCTCACGCCGGCACCCCCTGCCGGCGGTGCTCGTCCGGAGGGGGACCGGCACGGCCCTCCCGGCGGGTCCGCAGGGCCGGTGCCGCCGGGCCCCAGGCAGCCGGGCCCGGCAGGAGCACCCGGGGCCGCCCCGCAGCCGGCCCCGAGTCCCGCGGCCCACGACTCCTCACCCGCCGCACCCCGACGTGCGGCGGGAACCCCTGTGCAACGGCGTGAGACGACTGCGCACGGCCGGGCGAGCGGCCCCGCCGTCCCCGCGTCGCCCCGGCGTCCACTGCTCGGCCCCCCGGTGGCAGGCCCGGTGGTTCCCCCGGCTCCGCCGACCTCCCGGACGGCACCGCCGGGAGGGCGGCCCGCCGCCGCTCCCGCCGTGCGGCCGGCCCCGCGGGGATCTGACCCGGCCGCAGTTCCGCCTGCGACCACTCCCGGCAACGGCACGGTGCCCCGCGTGCCGAGGCCACCGGCAGCCGGGCCGCGCTCCGCCGCGCGCCCGGCAGGCACACCGGGGCGCCCGGCAGGCACACCGGTTGCAGGCACACCGGGTCCAGGCGTGCCGGGATCCGCTGCGCCCGGCCCGGACGCGGGAACTCCCGCGTCCCGTCCGGCCGTCCGGCCGGGGCTGGGAGCTCCGTCGTACGGCCGTGCCGACGGCCAGGCGAATCCGGCCGCCGCCTCGGTGGAGCGCCGGCAGACCGGTGCTCCGACTCCTGGCCGGGCGCCGCGCGTACAGCGTGCACCGGCGGCCGACGGGCCGTCGTCAGCCCCGGTGCCCGGGCACCGGGACGTGCCTGCCGCTCCCGCGCCGTCCGCCCAGCGGCGCGACGGCGGTGCCGACGGCAAGGCACCAGGGCCGTCCCGGCCGGTGGGTACCGGGGCCGGCCCGCGTCCGGTGGCCGGTCCCTCCGAGTCCGCCCCCGTTCCTTCGGCCGCTTCCAGCTCGCCTGTGAGTGGCGCCGTGCCGGTGCCGAGCGGCCGGCCCGGCGAGCCAGGACCGCCGGCCGGACCACCGGCGCGCCGACCTGTCACACGCTCAGCCGGTGCCGCGCCCACGGCCGGTGACGTGCCCTCAGCGGCCGTGGCAACCCCAGCGAGCGCCGTGCCAGGTCCCGGCTCCGACACCCCTTCGGCGACCGCGCATGCCGCCTCCGTCCGCCCCTCCGGCCCGCCGGGTGCTCCCGGTGCGGACCTGTCCGGTGCACCCGTCCGGCCGCCGAGCGGGCCCGAGGCGGGTGGCGCCCGCAACTCCGGTCCCCGGACGGGCTCGGCGCGCCCCGTGGTGGCCGGAGGGGCCGACCGGACAGCCGCCGCGCCGTCGGTGCAGCGGCGGGCAGCGGTTCCCCCCGTGCCGGTGCGACGGCCGGGGCCGGCTTCGGCCGTCCCTCCCGTCAGCCACCCGCTGCCCGCGCCCGGCGCAGGTCCCGGGACGAAGCAGGTGCCGGTCGACGCCCCCGTGGACGACGCGCACGGAGCCGGTCGACCGGGCGGCCCGCTGCCGGTGCAGCGGTTCCTCGCCCGTACGGCCCCGCAGCCTCCCCAGCCCCGGGCGTCGGCCAGGACATCCACCCCCGCCACCTTCACCCCGGTCCCGGCGTCCCGCACTCCCGTGGCCCCGGGGCACGCCCTGCCGCCCGCGGTGCGGCCGACCGCCGCGTCCCCTGCGACCGCCGCCCCCCTGACGTCGCCCGAAGCGCCCTCGGCGCCGCGGTCGCGGCCCGTGCCGGTCGTCCCGCTCGTGGGCTCCCCGCGACCGGTCGGGGCCGCCGGGTCCATGACGCCCGCCCAGCCGAAGGGGCCCGTGGCCCCTGTCGCGATGGCGGGCGGCGCTCCGGGCACCGGCTCACCCGGACGCGACGACACCACGGTGGCCGCTGCCCCACCCGCTGCCGTGCGTCTGCGCCGCCTGCCCACCACGGCCCCGGGTGCCACAGGTGGTGCCGGTGCCCTTCGGCACGCGGTACAGCGTTCCGCGGCGCCGACTGCCGTCGTCCGCCCGCTGCCCGGGACAGCCACTCGCTCCGCCCGCACCGAAACCGCTCCCACCACGACGTCCGCCTCGGCGCGACCCGGCAGCGAAGGACGCCGTCCCGACACGGCGACCGCGGGCGTTCCGGTCGTACACCGCTCCATGGCCGCCCCGGTCGTACGGAGTTCCTCGGCCGTCCCGGTCGTACACCGCTCCACGGCCGTCCCGGTCGTACAGCGGGCGTCGGCCGCGCCGGTCGTCCAGCGCTCGGCAGCGGTGCCGCGAGTCCCGTCCGGGCCCGCACCCGCGCCTGCCGGCCCCGGCGCGACCGTCCGTACGCCGGTGACGGGGGCCACCGGGCCAGGAACGTCCCACGCCCCGGCCGCTCCGCCCGTCGCGGGACCCGCCGTGCCCCCGGCGCCCGCCCGGCCGGCTCCGGCCGCAGCGCTCCCCGTACAGCGGTCTGCGGCACCTGCCGTGATGCCCTCTCAGCCCCCGGCCGCACCACCGGTCCCGGCCCGGTCGCCCCTGCGGGCGACGGCGCCGCCGCGCGGCACGTCCGTCGCGGCGCGACGCGGTGAACGCGGGGGCGAAGCCTCCGCGGACAGGGCCGCGCCCTCCGTGACGAGCCGGTTCGCACCGCGCGAGCTGAAGGAGGACCAGGTGGCGGAGCTGGTCCACCGGCTGATCGAGCCGCTGACCCGGCTGCTGAGGACCGAGCTGCGGCTCGACCGCGAGCGGATCGGCAGGCTGCGCGACCCACGCCACTGACAGGTCCGGGAAGAACGCCCGTACCCCCACCCCGCCGCAACTCCCGCACCGACCGAACGTGGAACAGCAGGAAGGCCCCACCCGATGCCGCAGGAACTCGACGCAGGCTCCACCATCTTCTTCAACCTCACCATCGACGGTGAGAGCCTGGGCAACTGGAACGGTTGCGAAGGGCTCTCCTCCCAGGTCGAGATCGAGCAGCGGCAGGAGGGCGGCAACAACGGATTCGTCTGGCAGCTGCCCACCCGTGTCACCTTCTCCCACATCACGCTGACCCGGCCCCTCACCGAGGAGACCGCGATGGTGGCGGAGTGGATCTCCTCCGTGACCACGGGGGTTACCCGGCCCACCGGGCAGATCGCCGCGCTGCGCGCCGACGGCTCGACCGTCGCCCAGTGGGGGCTGATCGACGTGCTCCCGGTGAGCTGGCGCGGTCCGTCCTTCGACCCGGCGAGCCCCGCCGTGGCCACCGAGATCCTGGAGATCGCCCATCACGGCTTCACGGACGCGGGGGAGGCGTAGCCGATGAACCTCTCCAGCTTCGGAATCGGCGACAGCCTGGTGCGGGCGACACTCGCCATCCACCAGCCGCCGATCGGCAGCAGCACCAGTCCCGGCGCGCTCATGAAGACGTTCAACTTCGACTTCAACCCGTCCCAGCTGTCGCTGACCCGCAGGGCTCAGTGGAAGACCACGCCCACCGCCGCGGTGAGGGACGGCGCCGTACCGGAGTTCATGGGGCCCGAGCCCCGGGAGATGACGGTGGAGATCTTCCTCGACCGCTCCGACGACCCCGACAGCAACGACGTCCGCAAGAAGGTCGAAGCCCTCTTCTCCTGCTGCGAGACGACCACCGCCAGCATCGCGGCGAACCAGCCGTCGACGCCGTGGGTGGTCTTCGAGTGGGGGGCCTTCTCCACGGCCCGCTTCAACGCCTATGTCAGCTCCGTGGAGGCCCAGTACACCCTCTTCAACACCAACGGCATGCCGATCCGGGCCGTCTGCCAGGTGAACCTGCACGAGATCCCGAGCAGCACCCTCGGCCAGAACCCCACCTCCGGCGCGCTCACCACCCGCCGGGTGCACCGGGTCGTGGCCGGTGACTCGCTCCCGCTCCTCGCCTGGCGCGAGTACGGCGACGCCACCGTGTGGCGCACCATCGCCGAGGCCAACGGCATCGACGACCCGAAGGCGCTGACTCCCGGCCGCGAACTGATGCTCCCCGCCGCCGAAGAGGTCGGCGTCTGATGGCCGACATCGGTTTCTCCAACATCCTCACCGTCCAGATCGCCGGCACGAAGCTCAAGTCCCCGGAGAACACGAAACTGGTGGCGGGCCGCGTCGACTTCGGTGCGGGGGTGCCCGGCGCGTTCCGGCTCACCTTCCGTGACCAGAAGAAGGACATCCTGGCCAGGCTGAACGCCGAGATCGGCGCGCCCGTGGTCATCGCCCCCCTCTCCGACGGCAAGGGCACGCCGCTGATCACCGGAGAGGTGACCGCGCTCGAGACCGACTACGACCGCACCGGCACCTTCACCGTCATCCGCGGATACGACCGAGGCCACCGGATGCTCCGGCAGCGCAGGGTCGCGGCGTACAGGAACAAGACCGCCACCGAGATCGCCGTCGAACTGGCGCGCAAGAGCGGCATCCCGATGGGGAAGACCCAGCGGACCAAGGGACAGTACGAGTTCATCAGCCAGGCCAACGTCACCGACTGGGACTTCGTCCAGCGGCTCGCGGACGAGAACGAGATGGTGATGTCCGTCAACTCCCTGGGCCGGTTCCAGTTCGTCAGGCGGCAGGAGGCGGTGCTCGCTCCCTCCGGAAGCATGCCGGGCGCACGGAGCGCGCTCCTCCTGAAGGGCGGCGAGGAGATCCTGCGCTGCCGCGCGGGAGTCACCGCGGCCGACCAGGTGACCGCCGTCGAGGCGCGCGGCTGGAACGTCACCACCAAGCAGACCCTGGTCTCCAAGGCGCCCGCCCTGGACAACACCGGCTTCGCCATCGGCACGACGCCGTCCGAGGTGTCCAAGGCGTTCGGCACGGCCGAACTCGTCGTGACCGACACGCCCTACGACAAGCTCGACGAGGTCAAGCACGCCGCCGACGCCGTGGCCGACGACGTGACGTCCTCCTTCGCCGAGGTGGAGATCACGGCACGCGGCAACACCGAACTGCGCCCCGGTGTCGCCGTCACCCTCAAGGACGTCGGCAAGCCGTTCCAGGGCAAGTACACGGTCACGGCCGCCCGCCACACCTTCGGCGACCAGGAGCACTACGAGACGTTCCTGAACGTCAGCGGACGGCAGTGGCGCTCGCTGTACGGGCTCACCTCCGGAGGCGGCGGCGCGGGCCCCGCCGGGATGCCGAGCGTCGCCAACGCCCTGGTCACGGACATCAAGGACCCGTTGAAGCAGGGCCGGGTCAAGCTGATGTTCCCCTGGCTGGACGACATGTACGTCAGCGACTGGACCCGGACCGTCCAGTTCGGCGGTGTCCGGGGCGGCAGCATGATCGCCCCGGACGTGGACGACGAGGTGCTGGTGGCGTTCGACCGAGGCGCCCTGGACCACCCGTACGTCATCGGAGGGCTCTACAACGGCGTCGACAAGCCGGACCCGGTCGACGTGCCGGTGTACGACCCGACGCGCGGCAAGGTCACCCGGCGCACCCTGTCCGACCGCAGCAACAACCGGCTCGACCTGCTCGACCAGAGCGTCGGTCTGAAGCGCGGGGTCCGCCTCTCCACCGGCGACAACCGGCTCACCATCAACCTGGACCGGACGAAGACCGAGATCGTCGTCGACAGCAAGGGCAAGGTCTCGATCAGAGGGACCGGCGCGGTGGCCGTCAACGCGGGCGGCAACCTCTCGCTGAACGCGGTGGGCTCCCTCACGATCCGGAGCGGCGGAACCATGAACCTGAACTCCGGCGGGGCGCTCAGTGTGAGCTCCGGCGCCGCCGTGTCGGTGACCGCGGGCCTCTCGCTGCAGATCACCGCGGGCATCAACATCGGCCTGCAGGCGGCCACGGTGAAGTCCAGCGGCATGCTCACCTCCAACATGAAGCCGGTGCTGACCATGGGAGGGGCCTGATGGCCGAACAGTTCGTCGGCTCCGGATGGGCCTTCCCCCTGCGCATCAGCCCCACCGGGGGCATCGCCCTGGTCAGCGGGGAACGCGAGGTCGAGGAGGCCATCCGGCTCGTCCTCTCCACAGCCCCCGGTGAACGGCCGATGCGCCCCGAGTTCGGCTGCGCCATCCACGACATGGTCTTCGCACCCGTCAACGAGGCCACCGCCGGCCGGATCCAGCACGAGGTGCGCACCTGCCTGGACCGGTGGGAACCGCGCATCGAGGTGGACGACGTCACGGTCACGGCCGGCGAGGAACAGGGCGTGCTCCACATCGACGTCCGCTACTCGATCACGGGCACGAACAACCCGCGCAGTCTGGTCTTCCCGTTCTACGTGATCCCCTCCCACGACGGGCCCGAGGGGTCCGGCACGCCCGACGAGCACCTTGGAAGCGACCTCTGATGGCCCTGCCCTCCCCGAACCTCGACGACCGGCGCTTCCAGCAGTTCGTCGACGACGCCAAGCGCTACATCCAGCAGCGCGCCCCCGAGTGGACCGACCACAACGTCTCCGATCCGGGCGTGACCCTCGTCGAGACGGTCGCCCACATGGCCGACCAGTTGGTCTACCGCCTCAACCGGGTGCCCGAGAAGAACCACCTCGCGTTCCTGGACCTCATCGGGATCACGCTCTTCCCCCCGTCCGCCGCGCGTGCCGACGTCACCTTCTGGCTGTCGGCGCCGCAGCAGCAGCCCGTGGTGCTGGCGACGGGCACCGAGGTCGCCACGGTCCGCACCCAGACCGAGGACGCGGTGGTCTTCGCCACCGAACACGAACTCACGGTGATCCCCTGCGAGTTGTCGCACGTGGTGGTCCACCCGGCCGGCCAGGAGGCGATCGAGCGCACCTCGGACCTCGCGGAGTCCAAGGACGTGCACTGCTTCACGGAGGCTCCGCGCCCCGGTGACCGCATGCTGTTCGGGCTCAGCGCCGCCGTACCGCACTGCGTGGTCGTCCTGGAGCTCGACAGCCAGGTCGACGGCGTCGGCGTCGACCCCAGGCAGCCACCGCTCGCCTGGGAGGCCTGGACCGCCGACGGCTGGGCCGCCTGCGAGGTCGAACGGGACACCACAGGTGGCCTCAACCGCCCCGGCGAGGTCGTGCTGCACGTCCCCGGCGGCCACGCGCTCTCCCGCGCCGGCCGCCGCGAAGCGGGCTGGCTGCGCTGCCGGGTCACCGAGCCGGAGCAGGGCCAGCCCTTCTACACCGCCTCGCCGACGGTCCGCTCCGCCGAGGCCTTCAGCATCGGCGGTACCACCGGCGTCGTGCACGCCGAGACGGTGCGGGACGAAGCGCTGGGGGAGTCCACCGGACTGCCGGGACACCGGCTGCGGCTGGCCGCCAGCCCCGTCGTGGGGGACGTGGAGCCGCTGCTCCTCCAGGTCGCCGAGCGCGACGGCTGGGTCGACTGGCAGACCGTCGGGCACTTCGCCGCCTCGGGTCCCGCCGACCGGCACATCACCCTGGACGCGACCACCGGTGAGATCGCCTTCGGCCCGTCCGTGCGCGAACCGGACGGGACCCTGCGCCAGTACGGGGCCGTACCGCCCAAGGGCGCGCCCATCAGGGCCCGCCGCTACCGCACGGGCGGAGGAAAGGCCGGCAACGTCGCACGGGGCGCCATCCAGGTGCTGCGCGACTCCGTCCCCTACGTCTCCGACGTCGTCAACCGGGAGGCCGCGCGAGGCGGGGTCGACGGCGAGACCGTCGAGGAGGCGAAGCGCAGGGCGCCCATCGCGCTGAGCGCGCAGGACCGTGCCGTGACCCTGCGGGACTACGAGGAACTCGCGCGGCGCGCGGCGCCGGAGACCGCGCGCATCACCTGCCTCGCCGCCGACCCGGACGAGCACGGTGCGCACGCGGTACGGGTGCTGGTCGTCCCCCAGGCCGTCTCGGACCCGGGCGGACGGCTGCGCTTCGAGCAGCTCGTGCCCGGCGACGCCCTGCTGGGGCGCATCACCCGGTACCTGGACGAGCGCCGCCTCATCGGTACCCGGCTGGCCGTCGGGCCGCCGTTCTACCAGGGGGTGACGGTGGTCGCGACGGTGCACGCCTTCCGCGGCACCGACACCGACCGGGTCAGGAGGCAGGCACACGACGCCCTGTACCGCCATCTCGATCCGCTGACGGGCGGAGCGCACGGCACCGGATGGCCCTTCGGCCGTCCGGTGCAGGCGGGCGAGGTGTTCGCCGTGCTGCAACGGGTGCCCGGTGTCGAGCTGGTGGACGAGGTGCTGCTGCACCCCGCCGACCCGCTCAGCGGCAAGCGCGGCGACCCCACGGAACGGATCGACCTCGAAGCCCCCGCGCTCGTCTTCTCGTTCGACCACCGCGTCCGGGTGATCGGGGACGCCTCGTGACCACGAGCCGGAGCACCCGCGGCTCCGTGGACGGGCTGGGGTCCTCGGCGCCGCTGGGCATGATGCTGCCGGCGGTCTTCGCCGAGGACGACCTCGCCCAGCGCTTCGTCGCGGGGATCGACGAGGTCCTCGCACCGCTCCACAACGTGCTCGACTGCCTGGACGCCTACTTCACCCCCTCGCTCGCACCGGCCGACTTCACCCGTTGGCTCGGGAGCTGGGTGGGCGCGGAGACCGACGGGCCGGAGACCGCCGGGCGTGCGGCCGCTCCCGTCGGCCGCGACGTGCCCGGGGCCGTGCCCACCGCCCCGTCCGCCGGCGGCCCCCAGGACACGGAGGCGACGGCCGCCCTGCGCGCCGCGGTGACCGCCGCCGTACGGCTGCACCGTATCCGCGGTACCCGGCGGGGACTGTCCGAGGCGGTACGGCTGGCCTTCGGAGTGGAGCCGGAGATCACCGAGAGCGGTGCGGCCGGCTGGGACGCCGCGCCCCTGGGGCCGGTCCCCGGCGAGAGCCGCCCGCATCTGCACGTCACCGTACGTCTGCCCGACCCCGGCCCCGCCGCCGAGCACCGTCTGGAGCGCCTCGTCGCGGCAGCTCGTCCCGCCCATATGCCGTACACGGTCCATGTGACCGCAGCCGAAAGGACTTCCGACAGTTGACCAGTCAGCAGGCGTTCCCCTCCACGCCACCTCCTTCCGAGGCCGCCGGGGACACGGCGGAGCAGCCACGCCGGTGTGCCGAGTGCGGCAGCACACCGACCCCGGGACAGTCCTTCTGCGACGACTGCGGCGCGGTACTGAGCTGGACCCCCGGCACCCGGGCGCGAGGGGCGGAGACGGCGACCGGCACCGACGCACCGGGTTCCTCGGGCCCGCACCCCGGCCCGGTCACGTCGGCCGAGCCGGACGCCGCGGCCGGGAGCGCGGAACCGCTGCCCGAAGCGGGTACGGAACCGGTACGCGAACCGCGCACGGAACCGGTACGCGAACCCGTACGCGCGGACGCGCCGACGGCGCCACCGGAGGAGGCCCCCACCCTGCCCACGCCCGTGGCGGCCCCCGGTGCACCCGACGCCCCCCGAGCCACTCCGGAGGCCGCGCCCCCGCACGCGAGCGCGCGGGCAAGGGCGCTGCTCGTGCCGGTCGCCGACCAGCGTGCCGCCGCACCGGCACCGGACGTCGCCCCGGTCCTCCCGGGCGTGCCCGCAGCCTCCCGTCCCCGGGTCCAGGCCCCCGGAGGCGAACCCGCCGACGAGACAGGCCCGCCCTGCCCCTGGTGCGAGGTCGGCAACCGGCCCGACCGGCACTTCTGCCGGCGCTGCGGCATGTCCCTCGCGGAGCGTCCCGGCGTGCCGGAGGCCGGCCGACCCTGGTGGCGCCGGATGCGGGACTTCGGCAAGGGCCCGGTGCCCTGGGCGGGTGACCGCCCGAGGCTGCGCCGGGGTATCGGCCGCGTCTTCACCTGGGTCGCGTACGGCCTCGCGCTCGGCCTGGTGATCTACGCGGCGTTCAACGCGAGTACGGCGTGGAACGCGGCACGCGACCACTTCGCGAAGCGGGCACAGATCAGCCCGGACTCATTCGCGGCGTCCCGTTCGTTCGGCGGGCACCCGCCGAAGGTCCTGTTCGACAAGATCAACAACAGTTGGTGGGGCCCAGGGGTCTCGGAGGCCGGCGAAGGCGAGTGGGTCGAGGCGCGCTTCCAGGAGCCCACCCGTCTGCTGGACATCCTCATCACCTCCGGCATCTCCACCAAGCCCTCCGACCTCTCCGAGGCCGCCCTGCCGCACCGCATGGACGCCGTGATCACCACGGCCGACGGGAAGAAGACCACGCGCCACATCACGCTCGACCAGGTGAGCGGTCCTCAGCAGCGGAAGTTCCGGGCACAGAACGTCGTCAGCGTGCGGTTCGTCATCCGCTCCGCCTTCAACAGCGGCTCCGACAAACAGGTTTCGATGGCGGAGATCGAGTTCTTCACCCGCGCCACGACCAGCGGCACCTGACGGGCGCCCCGGCCCTCGCACTCCCGGACGCACCCGCCCCCTCGGCAGCCCTGCTCACGCAGGTCGTGCCGAGGGGGCGGGTGCGTCCGGCCGTGGGGCGGAGCTCATCCGCCGCACGGCCGCCGCGTCCTTCAGAGGATCAGGCCCTTGTCGCGCAGATAGGGGACCGGGGGGACGTCGGACCCGAACGCGGGCCCCGTACGCACCTCGAAGTGCAGATGCGGCCCCGTGGCGTTGCCGGTGTCGCCGGACCACCCGATGAGCGTGCCGCCCTGGACGCTCTGCCCGACGACCGCCTCCACCTGGGAGAGATGGGCGTACTGGCTGTACGTGCCGTCCTCGTGGCGGATGACGACCTGGTTGCCGTAGTCGCCACCGGGCCCGGCCGTCACGACCTCACCAGGACCGATGGCCCCGACCTGCGTACCGGTGGGGACCACGAAGTCGACGCCGGTGTGCAGTCCGGTGGACCAGGCGGGGCCCCGCTGGTGGTAAGGGGTGCCGGCCGGTCCCTCGACGGGAAGGGTCCAGCCGCCGGACACACCGCGGCCGGCCGGGACGACCATCTTCGGGTAGGACTTCATGACGGCCTTGACGTAGTCGTACGTATCCCCGTCCGCTCCACTGGCCCGTGGCACACCGCCGTATCCCTCGACCGCCTTCCAGCTCGACCGGTAGCCGGACAGGGCCAGTTCCAGACGTGTTCCACGGTAGTCAGGGTGCTTCCCCGCGGTCCGCAGGAGCCGGCACATCTTCCTGCCCTGTGCGGGTATGGCGTCCGAGGGGTCCAGGACGTCCTTGACGCCGTCGTTGTTCCCGTCGACGCCCTCGGCCGCCCAGTCGGCATCGGAGAACTGTGCGATGCCCCTGGTCACGGGGCGCTCGGCCGGGGACACGTCGGGCAGTTCCCTGCCCGAGGAGCGCTTCCCGGGTCCGGACCCGTCGGCGTCGTCTCCGGCCGGTTTCCCGTCCGCCTTCTCGTCCTTCGCCCGCTGCTCCGCGCTGCGCGGGTCCGTCAGCGAGCCGCTGCCGACCGTGGGCTCGTCGGCGGCGATCGACCTGGCCCTGGGGTTGAAGTTGCTCTCCTGCTTCAACTGCGCCGCCAGCACGGGCGCGGTGAGCAACTCGTCGCCACAGTCGGCCGCTGCGTCGCGTATGAGTCTCGCGTACGCGACGGGTACACCCACATCGCCCGCCTTCAACTCGGTGCCCTTCGGTGCGGTGACTTCCGTGCCGGGCGCCTTGTCGTCCTCGAACGTCCCGAGCAGCACGGTTCCCAAGCCGATCGACAAGGGCGTCACCACGACCGCGACGATGACCGGCACCATCCAGCGAGTGATCTTCACAAGCCCGAACTTCCCTGTCTGCGCGTGGTGGTGGGGCTCACTATGTCATCCGGAGGCAGAGGACCTTCCGGCGGTCCGGTACCAACGGTGGTGCGGCGTACAGGGCGCCGCGGGACCCTCGGGTCCGGGGCGCCCGCCCCGGGGGGCCGGCGCCCCGCCGGAACTCCTCCGCACAGGAACTCCTCCGCGTACGGCGGGGCACGCGAGCCGATCCGCACCGCGCGACCGGCGTCCGCCGCGCGCTCACCACCCCCTGGCACGGTGTGCCGATCCGATCCGCGTGTGAGCCCCGGAGAACCGTTCGACGCATCGCCTCAAGCCGGCGTGCGCGGCCGGGCCCGGATCCGGAGCAGTGCGGCGAAGGCGATGAGCCATGCCGCCAGCGCGATCCACAGCAGTACCTGGCCCAGCGGCTCCAGCCACGTGATGCCGAGTGGTGCGGAGAGGGAGAGCGAGGCGGTCGCGATCATGCCCAGGGGAAAGATCGTGGACCAGCGCCGGAGGTCGTAGCCGGGGCGCGGCCGGAGCACTTCCGCCCCCAGCAGGACCGCGTACCACGCACAGGTCAGCGCGAAGATCACCAGCGTGGCCGTCTCCAGCACGCCGTGGGCGTCGCCGCTCCACTGCGGTGAAGCGACGAGAGCCGATCCGTCGAGGGCCGCGATGGCCAGTGCGCCGCCCGCCACCCACTGATCACCAGCGCCGGTGAGGATCTGCCGGAAGTCGAAGCACCACAAGGCCACGACGTAGAGGGCCAACCCCAGGCAGAAGAATCCGAGGGCTGCCGAGCCGAGCCAGGCACAGTCATACGCGACGGCCAGCCGCTCACCGAGAACCGCGATCGCCTGCGGGGGCACGGCGATCAGGAACACGCCCCCGGGCATGCCACGGGTGAGCCGGCGCAGGACGCGGATCGTCAGGACCGGCCAAAGCAGCACCGCCAGGGCGAGCATGGCCGCGGCCGTGTCTCGCCAGCCGAGGAGAACCAGACGGGTACCCAGCACCGCGGTCGCAGCAACGGCCGTCAGCCCGGGCGGTGTCCCGGCGACCGCGATCCAGCCGCCGCGGTCCCGGACGAGCATGGCCGCGAAGGCCACTGCCAGTACGACCCACCAAGCGGCGGCGACTGCGAGCGCCGCGAGCGACAACACATCGTGCCCGATCAGGTGCAGGCCGGCCGAAATGATGGCCGCCGCCATCACGGCGGCGCCGGCACCGGCACGCAGCTCACCGCTGTCACCCACCGTCCTGCGTTCCACGTCCCCATGCCATCACCAAGTGCCATCGCTCACCACTCGACCCCCGGAGCAACATGCGTCCGGCTGCACACCCACTTACGCTGAACGAGTCGAATCGTCCGACGGGCGTGAGCGCATCGAAAGGACCCGCTATGGGAACCCAGGCCGGTGCACTGGTCGTGCAGCCGGGTGAGGCGGCCGGGACGTCGCTCGCGGATGGCGCGTTCGAGCTGCTGGCTGACGGAGGCGCGGTGAGTGCCAGCAGGCTCACACTCGCCACCGGCGCCGACGGTGCGCCCCCGCATCACCACAAGCTCTCCCACGAGGTCTTCTACGTTCTCGACGGAACGATGCTCTTCCGCCTCGGCGACACTCTGACCACGGTGGGAAAGGGCGGGTTCGTCATCATCCCGCCCGGGCTGCCGCACGTCTTCGGCGCCGTGAAGGAGGATGGGGCCGACGTCTACGTCGTCCTCAGCCCTGGTATCGAACGGTTCGGCTACTTCGAGCAGTTGGGTGCTATCAGCCGCGGGGAGGCGAAGTTCGAGTCGCTCATCCCCGAACAGGAGCGCTACGACGTGTACTTCGAGAACATTCCCGACTGGCGGGCCGCCCGGTGAGATCGCGAGGCGCGTGAGTTCACATACCCGGCGCCTCGGGGCAGGTTCCGAAGTACCCGTGGCGAGGGTGGCGGCCTACCTGGCGTCGCGCCGGCGCCGTGCGCGTTCGAACTCGGCGTTGTCCGTCATCCAGGAGCCGTGCCGGTCGAGTGCGGCGCAGCCGCCGCGGACGAAGGCGCCCAGCAGGCTCCGGTACCCGCTGATCCCGTCGACCAGGCTGTACTCGACCCGGTACTCCGGATCCGACCCGTCGCCCCCGCCCTTGCGTACCGTCGTGACCCGGGCGATGGAATCCGCGTAGAAGTGGAGCTGGATCCCCTCGCCCAACTCCTCGTCCTCGATGGTGAACACCTCGTTGTCCGAGGCAGAGCGGTCGCCGACGAACTCCCAGAACTCGGCTGTGGCGGTGCGGGGACCACCCAGATGCCACTTCTTCTCGACGCCCTTGTCATCGGTAAACGTCAGGGCCGTCTTCCTCGCACTCCCACCCAGGTCGGTATGGTCGCCGGCTTCCTCCCCGTCGTCCTCCACGGGGGCGTTCCTGGAGCGTTCCGAGGCCTCCGAGCACATCAGGAAGCTCACGGTGCGCACCGCGTCGTCGACCAGTTCAGGATGTGCGCGGCGCACGGCCGCGTCGACCGTCGTCGCCATCCGGTCCCAGGCGCGCTTGTCCGTGGCGCGTCTGCCCCGGCGCGGATCGCGGCCGATCCGCATACCGGCGCATGCCTGCTCCGCCGTGGCGATCACCTGCATGACCTGCGGCAGCAGCGCGGGGTCGACGGCGCCGGGTAGCCGCTTCGGGACCGTCGCGCCGTGCAGATACTGGCCCGTGTACCTCAGGATCGCGGCGTCGAGCGGGCCGAGTACGGTTCCGCGCTCCGCGCGACGGCGGTTCGCGTGGTACTCCTGAGCTCGTCGCTCATGGGGCGTCTCCGTCGCCGTGCCCATCGCCGCGCATACCTCACCCCGCTCCAGGAGACCGATGTCGGCTCCGTGGGCGATGAGCCGGCCCTTGTCCCACGGGACGCGGCGGAAGAGGGCGTCGACGTCCGCGGGAGCGGAGAGCAGGATCGGGTCCAGGAGCGAGACGGCGGCGTCCTCGTCGAGCCGGCCCCGCGTTCCGGCGGCGTCGCACAGCGGCAGGACCGCGCTCCACAGCAGCAGGTGCCTGGCCAGGTCCTCACGTATCACCGCGAGGTGGGCTTCTCCGATCGCGAACGTGAACGTGCGAGGCTCATGGTTGGCGTCGGCCCCGGCACCGAGCGACAGCATCAGCGCACCGTCCTCGCGGACCACGTTCGGGATCCAGCCGCTCATGCGTGTGAAAACGACGTCTCTCATGGGGCCAGTCTTCCCCACCGGGCAAGGCGAGTGAGTCCCGCCCGCACCGATGCGGACCGGTGGCGGCCGGCCGGGAACCGTTGACGACGCCCCACCGGAGGAAGTCGGCGCCGTGTCACCGGCCGACGCCCAGGCGAGTCATGTCCAGAACGGCTCAGGTCGGACACCGCGGGCTGCCGGGTCACGGCGGGCATCGCGGGGGAGTCACGGCACCATGAGCCCTGTCCGTCCGTCCATGACCACCGTTCCGTCCGTTCACGACCACCGTTCGAATTCGGCATCGAGGCGCGTGTCGGTACGCACCCAGACTTCGCCATCGGCGGCCTCTGCCGGGGCGTCGACCCGTTCGAGACCGAGGAATTCGATCAACCCGAGCAGTTCCGCCCGCTCGGCCCGGTCGTCGCCGAGACCATGCGAATCGAAGAAGACGTAGAACTGGTCGCCCGGATCCACGATGCCCGAATTCCCCCAGATCCGGCCGACCTCTTCGATCGCCGCGGCCTCGGTCGTGATCGTGGCGGCGCGGGTGGCGCCGCGCGTCTCCGGTGACGCGTCGAGGTCACCGAGATCCGTGAACCACTGGCCGAAGTGGTCGAGGCCGCCATATCCGTTCTCGAAGAACAGCATCGCACCCGGCATGTAGCGATTGGCCCTGTCGGCCTTGAGGTACTCGGAGCGGCGCCGGTCCGCCCCATCGATCCTGGCGATCACACCTCGACCGGGCATGAGCACCAGTCTCTGGCCCGCCGGTACTTCGTCGATGGTGTAGGTATCGGCGTTCCGCTCGCGGAAGAAGGCGGAGAACGCCACGTACGCCTCCTGGGGGTCGCCCACGGAGACCTGCTGGTCGGCGCCGTCACCGCCCGCGAAGACGAACTGTTTCGGTCCGGGCCGGTAAGGGCGAGCCATGACTGTCCTTCGTTCAAAGGTGATGCCGGCGCCAGCGTAGCCGCACCGGACCAGACGGACGCGCCGTTCACCCACCACCGTCCGCGGCCACGGTCCCGGCGCGTTCAGGCCGGGCCGGGCCTCGTCCCGGTGGGCCCGCCCACGACCGTGAGCAGGTCCACGACGAAGATCAGCGTCGAGTTCGCCGGGATCGACGCGGAGGGTGACTGCTTGCCGTAAGCGAGACGCGGGGGGACGATGATCTCGCGCCGGCCGCCGGCCTTCATCCCGCGAACGCCCCGGTCCCAGCCCTTGATGGCCTTACCGCCGCCCACGGCGAACTTGAACGGCCGGTCCCGCTCCCAGGAGGAGTCGAACTCCCTTCCCGACGCGAACGTGACCCCTACGTAATGCACCCGGACGACCCTGCCCGGCTGCGCCTCGGGCCCGTCCCCGACCACGAGGTCCCGGATCGTCAGCTCGGTGGGCGGGTCACCCTCCGGGACCTCGACTGCGGGCTTCGTCGGTTCGCTCATCACGGTCCCCTCGCTCGCCGGCGGAACCCCCGGCACGGGCCGGCCGGACACGCATGGACATTCCATGCGGCAGGCGCTCACGGTACCTGGTCATGGGCATGCACCGAGGTCCACCGCATGTGCCGTGACCACCGCAGACGTACGCCCGGTTCCGTCGCCGTACCGCGCCGTCGTCGCGGTGGTGCCGCCGCGCGCACGCCGCAAGCAGCACTGCGGCCGGTCAGGGCGTCGGCTGCCGATCGTCGTGCTGTTGTCGTACGTGTCGGCGCCGAACTGCCGTCCCACCGCGGGACTGCGGGAACCGGAGGGGCTGGTGACGGTGCCGGAGCAACCGCCACGGCCACCGGTGCGCGGCACCGCTCCGGCACGAAGACCTCCAGGTGCGTCGAGAAGGCCGCCACGGACAAGGCGCGGGAGATGCGTCCGAGGGCCGGTCACGTGGACGTCTCGGCCGGGCGGATCGACGGGTGTCCCCGGTGGAATCCCTGCCGCGCGCCATCGTTCCGGGCTTCGACGGTGGGGTACGGAACCGCCCGCCGGGCGCAGTTCGTCACCCGCTTCGATCCACCGTCCCGCCCTACGGCTAGTTTGGGTGCAGGACAGACGGATTCGCAGGCCCGTGGACGCAGGGGTCCACGAGGGACGGGAGGGCGGGAAGAGTGTCGCTGCGCGGAGGTGATCCAGCCGAGATCGGGGGCTATCCGCTCGAGGCGCGGCTCGGTTCGGGTGGCATGGGCACGGTCTTCCTGGCCCGGACGAGTTCGGGACGGCCCGTCGCGATCAAGCTGATCCACCAGCAGTTCGCGGGGGACGACGAGTTCCGCATCCGCTTCCGGCAGGAGGTGGCGGCGGCCAGACGGGTCAGCGGTGCGTTCACCGCCGCCGTGGTCGACGCCGCCCCGGAGGCCGACCAGCCGTGGATGGCCACGACGTACATCGAGGGAGACACGCTCGCCCAGCGGATCGCCGCGAAGGGGCCTCTGGACGGAGCGGAGCTGAGGAAGCTCGCGATCGGGCTGGCGGAGGCGCTGCGCGACATCCACCGGGCGGGAGTCGTCCACCGCGACCTCAAGCCCTCGAACGTCGTGCTCTCGCCCGAGGGTCCCCGCGTCATCGACTTCGGCATCTCGCGCGCCGCGGACCAGCAGACGCTGACCATGACCGGGCGGGTCATCGGCACGCCGCCCTACATGTCCCCCGAGCAGTTGCAGGCTCCGCGGGGTGTGGGGCCGCGGTCCGACGTCTTCTCGCTGGGGACGCTGCTGGTGTACTCGGCGACCGGCCACGGGCCCTTCGACGCCGACAGTCCCTACATGACGGCGTATCAGGTCGTGCACGAGGAGCCGTCGCTGGGCGCGGTGCCGGCGGCCCTGCGCGCCGTCGTCGAGCCGTGCCTGCACAAGGAGCCCGGGAAGCGCCCCTCGGCGGACGAACTCCTCGTGCTGCTACGGGATCTGCCGACCGACCTCGGCGGGTCCGGTGCGGTCGGCGGGGCCGCGAGCGGCCGAACCCGCGACATGATCACCCAGCATCACCGCCCGACCCCTGCCACCCCGGCTGCGCCCGCCCCGGTCACCCGTCCGCCCGGTCCCGGTGACGCCGCCCCTCTCGGCCGCCGTCTGCGTCGCCGCTGGCGTCCCGTGCTCGCCGCCGCGGTCGCGGTCGCGGCGATCGGCGGGGGAGTGGCCGCGATGAAGACGGGCGGCTTCGGCGGGAACGGCGGGGACGGGAGCCCGGGGACCGCTGCGGCGAGCGCGGTGCTGCCGGACGGCTTCGCATCGTGGCGTACGACGGTGCCGGCCGGGCAGGAGGGCATCCCCGACGAACTGCGGTGTGTCGCGCACGGCGACGCGGTGTTCTGCGGAGGCGGAGGCGTCGTCGCGACGCGCATGCGAGCCCGGGACGGCTCGCGGGTGTGGACGGCGAAGAGCCCGGGTGTTCCCGTCCAGGGCACGCACCTGGTGGGCGCCACCGGCGACACGGTGCTCGGTTACCGCTTCGCCGCCGAGGACGCACCGCAGGACCCTTCCACCGAGGTCGTGGCGCTCGACGCGGACAGCGGCCGCGAGCTGTGGTCCGCGCCCTCCGGCGCCCGGTCGACGGCCGTCACGGGCCGGTCCCAGGACGCCGTGGTGGCCGGTTCCGCCGTCGTGACGGTCGACGGCTCCGACTCGCGCTTCGAAGCCCGGGACGCGCACAGCGGACGGATCGCGTGGACGACGTCGTTCCCCGCGGGTACGCGGTGCGCTCCCGTCCTGGCCGGCCCCCGGCTCCTTGCGATGTGCGCGAAGGACGCGGAGATGGACGCATCGGAGGTGCGCAGCCCCACCCTGTACACGCTCGACCGCGCCACGGGGGAGCTGGGCAGGCCCCTCGCGGTCGAGGGCCCCGCCGTGCCGCTGGGCGTGGCCGACGGCAGGCTCGTACTCCTTCAGGTGCACATGGAGGGAACGGCCATGTCCGGTTACGACGGTGTGGCGCGGGTCGACATCGCCACCGGGAAGGTGACGTACGCGCGGCTGGCCAGGACCTACGCGGGGACGCCCGGTATGGCTGGCGGCACCGTCCACATCAGCGGGCGGACCGGCCTCATCACGGCGTTCGACCCGGCGACGGGCCGGGAGAAGTGGTCGCGGCAGACGAGCGTGGAGGGCGCGTCGGGTCCGGTCGCGGGAGCCGACGCGCTGTACTTCAGCTCGCCCACGGGACGGGTGGTCGCCCTGTCGCCGTCCGAGGGCAGGACGCTGTGGTCGACGGACCCGCAGGCCGACGGCCTGACGGGCGATCAGAACGCGAGCCCCCGCGTGACCGTCGTGGGAGGTGCGGTGATCGTGGCCGCGACCGAGAACACCGTCTTCGCCTTCGACGCGCGGAAGCCGCCGAAATCCGGCTGAGCCGCCGGGATCCGGCTGAGCGGATCACGGCGGCGCCGCGGTCATGGGGGAGAGCCGTCGCGCGAGGGGCGGGCCCTCCCCCAGTGGGGGCCCGCCCCCGGCACGGACGGCCCGCCCGTCAGCGGCGGGTCAGACCCGGTCCGCCGCGATGAGCAGGTACTGGAAGGACCCGTCCCTGTACGAGTTGATGAACGCGTCCTCGATTCCCGTGACCAGGGACGACGTGGCCCGCAACTCCCAGTAGGGCAGGGTGTCCGGGGTGAGGTCGATGACGGCCTGCGGCACGAGGCGGTTGTCGGCCATGGCGCGCATGTACTCGCGGCGCGAGTGGATGTTGCACTCGAAGTGCGCGTTGATCTGGGAGACCCACTTGGACGGCTGGCCGTAGCGCGGGTTCCAACAACCGGTGATGGTCACGTACCGGCCGCCGACCTTGAGCACGCGGGAGTGCTCGGCGAAGAGGTCGTCCAGGTCGACGTACATGCTCGACTCGTTGTTCCACGAGGCGGCGGCCGAACCGGTCTCGAACGGCGTGGCGAGCATGTTGCAGACGCGGGCGCGGACGTGGTCCTGGAGGCCGAGGTCGCGTGCACGGGTGTTGGCGAAGTCGGCCTGCTTGGCCGACAGCGTCACGCCCTCCACCGTGCACCCGAAGCGCTGGTGCGCCATCACCATCGAACCGCCGCGCCCGCAGCCGGCGTCCACCAGCGTGTCGTCCCGCCCGATGTCACCGAGGTGCCCGAGGAGGCAGTCCGCCTGCGCCGACTCCAGCCGGTGCAGCTCGGCGATCAGCTTCTTCTCGCTCGCGCTGTCCTCCGGGTCGCCGAGGGCCGCGTGGTCGACGTCGCCGATGCCGTAGTGGTGGTGGTACAGGCCGTCCACGTCGCCGAGCCGCAGGTTCACGGGCCTGGCCTCCCCGTCCCAGTAGCGGGCGATGTCCCCCTGGTAGGGCGTCGCCGGGCGGGGGATGCGCACGGACGTGGAGGCGGCGGGGGCGGTGAGTTCGGTGCTGGTCACAGATGAGTCCATTTCTCTTACCAGAAGTCGGGCAGGCTGTAGCGGTAGGTGTTGGTCCGGTGCCAGTCGTGGTTGCCGTCGACCCACGCGGCCACTCCCCGGAGGAAGCGGTGCACGTGCGGGGCGGGGCAGGCCTCGGCCAGCGCGGACGTCTCGGTCTCGAAGGCGCGCATGAGGTCGTTGTGGACTTCGACGGACTTCAGGTAGGCGTCCTGCTGGGACAGGCCCTCACGCTCGGCGATCACGACGGGCAGGTTCAGGTGCTGACCCGGTGAGTCGAGTTCCTTGGTGTACGAGTACAGGTCGTTGACGATGGTCGTCGCGTTTCCCGCGAGAGCGATGACCCTCTGCATGGCGGCCTGGGCGTGCAGGTCAGCCGGCAGCTCGTAGCCTCCGACGGTGTCGGTGATGGTCGGGCAGGGGCGGAAGTTGTTGAACTGGCGCATCGCCAGGTACTCCCACACCTCCGGGACGTGGTCCAGCTGCGCCCAGGCCGCCTCGGCGAGGTACCCCATGTGCAGCCGGGCCATGTCGTGCCGGAGCCGGTCCGCCTGCGACGGGCTCGCCGCCCGTACGAAGTACTCCATGGCGGACCGGTAGGCCCGGCGGGGCGCGTCCGCGTGCAGCGACGTCGCCCACTGCGGCTGGTACTCCTGTGTCGTGTGCAGGGGATCCAGCGCGGTGTGCGCCATGAGGAGGCGTTCGCCGAGGCCGACGGGCGACCCGCCGTGGTCCTCGCAGTAGCAGTCGTCCACGGCGTTCTCGGCCACCATCAGGCGGGTGGCGAGCATCAGATGGTCGACGCTGGGGGCGTCGGGATGGCAGCCGACCATGTACCGGCCCACGGAGAAGCCGTCGAACTCCTCCTCCCAGTCGTCGGGATAGAGGCTGATCTCGTCCATGGCCCAGACCTTGATCCGCCGGCTGACCTCCTCGACCCGCGCCGGGTCCGGTTCGGGCACCGGATGGAAGTACAGGCCGGGGACCGGCGTGCCCTCCGCCGCGCCGCCCGTTGACGGGTCCGGAAGGACCGGTGCTTCACCCCGCAGGGTCAGGCGCAGTCCCGCCGTCCCCAGGCCGCTGGGGCCGCGCAGGACCCGGCTCAGGCCGGCGCCCGGCACGTCCGCCGTGGGCGCGCTCGAGGCGGCCGGAGCCGGGGCGGGCAGCGGGGGCGGGGCGGGTACGGACGGCACGACGGGCAGGGCCCCGGTGGCGGCCCCGACGTCGGACGCGCGGGCCGCGGCGGCGAGCAGGTGCGCGCCGAAGCGGGACGCGGAATCCGGCAGGCTCGATCGTGGCGGTGGCAGCTCAGGCACGGGCATCCATGACTCCTTGGCCTTGGTGGGGTGGACGGCGGCTGAGGCCCTGCGGGCGCGGGCGACCGCCCCGGGACGGTCGGGGTGGTCACGCCGGGCCCGGAGGGTCCGCGCCCGTTACCTCGGCCAGTGGGCGATCTGTACGTTCTCCAGCACACCGACGGCGTCCGGCACGAGGATGGCCGCGGAGTAGTAGGTACTGACGAGGTAGGACGTGATAGCCCTCTCGTCCAGGCCCATGAAGCGGACGGACAGACCCGGTTCGTACTCGTCGGGCAGCCCGGTCTGGTGCAGACCGATGACGCCCTGGTTCTCCAGGCCGGTGCGCATGGCGAGGATCGAGCTGGTCTTCTCCGGCGTGACGGGGATCTTGTTGCAGGGCAGGATCGGTACCCCGCGCCAAGCCGGAACACGCTGCCCGCCGAGGTCGACGTGGTCCGGATAGATCCCGCACGCGTTGAAGCCGCGACCGATCGCCGCGATCGTCCTCGGGTGGGCGAGGAAGAACTTGGTGCCGCGCCGCCGGCAGAGCAGTTCGTCCATGTCGTCAGGCGTCGGCGGGCCGGCGTGCGGCTGGATGCGCTGCTTGAAGTCGGCGTTGTGGAGCAGCCCGAACTCCCGGTTGTTGACGAGCTCGTGCTCCTGTCGCTCGCGCAGTGCCTCGACGGTGAGCCGGAGTTGCTCCTTCGTCTGGTCCATCGGACCGTTGTAGAGGTCGGAGACCCTGGTGTGGATCCGCAGGATCGTCTGGGCGACCGAGAGTTCGTACTCGCGCGGTTTCAGTTCGTAGTCGACGAAGGCGCCGGGCAGTTCGTGTTCGCCCAGGTGGCCGGCCGACATCGCGATCTCCGCCTCGCCGCGGTGGTTCTGCCGCCGGCGGGAGAGCGCGGAGTACTCCTCGACATGGGCGCGCAGACTCGGTGCCGTGGCCAGCACGGACGCGAAGTCGGCGCGTGACAGGGTGAGCAGTGTGCCCGAGGTCTCGGCGGTGGCGGAGTGCTCCCACCGGGCGTCCTCGTCCAGCAGGGCGTCGTCGCCGAACCGGTCGCCGTCGGCGAGCACGTCCAGCGCCACCTCCTCGCCGTACTGACCGGTCGAGGCCCGGTTGATGCGGCCGTGGGCGATCAGGTGGAGCTTGTCGGCGGTGGCGCCGCGCTCGACCAGTGTCTCGCCGGCGCCGAAGTCGCGCTGGACGCAGCGGTCGGCGAGGGCGGTCAGCACCTCCACGTCGTCGAAGCCACGCAGCAGGGCGAGTTCGCCGAGCTCCCGGGGGATCACCCGGACGTCGGCTCCGTCCTGGACGAAGTCGATGCTCCCGTCGCCGACGGTGTAGGTCAGACGCCGGTTCACCCGGTAGGCCCCGCCCTGGGTCTCCACCCAGGGGAGCATGCGCAGCAGCCAGCGGGAGGTGATCTCCTGCATCTGCGGGGCGGACTTGCTCGTGGTGGCGAGATTGCGGGCAGCGGCCGTGCCCAGACTGGACTGCCGGGGCAGCTCCAGTCCCACTTCCGGGGTCGAGTCAACAGTCATCGGGCACGCTCTCCTTGGTCGGGGCGGTGAAGCGCGTATGAGGACGTCACCGGGCATCAGGAGGGAAATGGGGTAGGTGACCGGGAACCCGTCCAGATCGCTGGGAACACTACGGGCCGCCCCGCCCCCCGGACCAAGGGAAGTCGCCGACATTAACTCGATGCGATGATCGCGCCCGCGCGATGTTTGTCGAGGTACCGATGTGTTTCGGCCGTGACCGGAGAGGGGTCCGGGCGAGCGGCCCGGTCCGGCTCCGGCGACGCGGCAGCGGCGGGCCCAGGGGTACGGAAGCGCCCGACAGCAAGGGCGGCCCCGGCCGCAGAGGCGGATGGGCCACGCCGTCGCCCGGAGTCCCGGGCCCTGCGCGTCACGAACGGCTCCACCGCACGACGTCGTAAATGCGACACGGCCGGGCCGGGGGCGAGCCCGGCCTCGGCGATGCTCCGGCGGGCTCGGCCGGGCATCGGGTCGGCGGCGGCGCCGCACGACCGGCGGTGGCCTCACAAGGCCGGTCGGAGTCCGGGTACTTCGGGCTGCTCCCGGAGCACGACGGGGGACGGCGGACGGCCCGTGGCCGCCCGCCGTCCCCCGTCGTCGTTCCGCGCCCGGCCCGAGGCCGCCGCGGTTCAGCGCCCTGCCTGCAGAGCCGTCCAGGTGGCGGGGCCGACCGAGCCGTCGACGCTCAGCGCCCGGCTGCTCTGGTAGTCGCGGACCGCCTGCTGGGTCCCCGAGCCGAAGTCGCCGTCCGCCGACACGGTGCGCCCGAGGGCCGCCGTGAGCGCCCTCTGCAGGCGCTGGACGGCGGAGCCGGTGCTGCCCTGGCCGAGCGCCGGTGTGGTGCCGGCCGAGAGGAGCGCGGTCCAGCTGCGCGCGCCGACGACCCCGTCCGCGCCGAGCCCGCGCGCCCGCTGGAAGGACGTGACGGCCATGGTGGTCTTCGTCCCGAAGCTGCCGTCCACCGTGCCCGCGTCGAATCCCTGCTGGTTGAGGAGCGACTGCGCGGCCGAGACCTGAGCCCCCGACGAACCGGCGCGCAGGGTGTCGTAGGACGGGAAGGTCAGCTGGACGCTGCCGCCTCCCGTGCTGCCGCCCACCAGCTGCATGTAGTACGTCCAGTTCCAGTTCGGTCCCGGGTCGGTGTGGTCGTTGCCCGGCACCTCGGAGTGGCCGACGACGTGGGCGCGGTCCTTGGGGATGCCGTACCGGTCGCACAGGTGGGCGGTGAGTGCCGCGGAGGACCGGTACATCGAGTCGGTGAACCAGCTCGGATTGTCGACGTACCCCTCGTGCTCGATGCCGATCCCGGACGCGTTGCCCGAACGGGCGTGCCAGGCGGTGTCCTTGTCGCGCACCGTCTGGGTGATCTGGCCGTCCGAGGAGCGCACGACGTAATGGGCGCTGACCTGCGCCGAGGGGTTCTGGAACCAGCTCAGCGTCCCGGCGTACGAGCCCTGGGTGACGTGCACCACGACCTTGCTGATGGAGGCGGTCCTGCCGACCGCGTAGTTCGCCGAGCTGGCGGGGACCCACAGGGCGGACGGATAGTCCGGGCTCTGTGCCGACGCCACCGCGGCGTGTTCGTACGCACCGCGGTCGGGGGCCACGGTGCGGGCGCGGACGGTCAGTTCCTCGCCTCCGGGGGTACGGGCCTTCACGCCCTCGGCCAGGAAGGTGTAGACCGTGTCCGCGTAGAGGCGTGCGCCGGAGGGATCAGCCGCGCCACCGTACCGTGCCACCAGCGGGTACCAGGCGTCGGCGTCGCGCCGCCCGGCCCGGTCGAGGCCCGACTCGTCGGCGTAGGAACGCAGCACGGCGGCTCCGCCGCGGATGTTCGCCGCGGTCTTCTCCCGCAGGGCGACGGGCGATTCGCCGGTCAGACGGGACGCGAGTTCCAGGGTGTGCCGGTCCGGGTTGCTCACCAGGTGCATGACCCCGTAGCCGTTGTCCTGGCTCGGCCGGCCCGCGTGACCGTCGAGGTGCGTCTCGCCGTACCCCAGGGCGACCAGGAGGTCGCGCGGTACCCCGTACTCCGCGGCGGCCTCCGTGAAGGCACGGCCGACGGGATCCGGCGCCGGGGTGCCTCCGGCGCGCGGCGCGGCTCCGGCGGGCTGTACGGCGGTGGTCAGTACGGCCAGAGTGCCGAGGACGGACAGGGCGGCGCGGCGCAGGAGTGTGCGCGGCGGTCTGCGATTCATCGGTGTGCCTCCGGTGGAAAGGTGACTTCGGGCGCGCGGTGGCGGAGCCCGGCAGTGCGGTGGCGCGGCCGGTCGCTTCGGAGGGCCGTCCGGGGACTGTGCGAGGTCCCCGGATGCTTCGGCGCTGTCCGGGAAACCTGCTCGGGTCCCCGGACGAACGGCGGGCGTCGGCCGAAGGCGGTCGGGGCCGTCGCGCCTCAGATGGTGCCGCTCTCCCACCACCAGGCCCGGCCGAGGTCCGCACGGCTGTCCACGTGCTGGTGATCCACCGTGTACCGCTCCAGGCCGGAGAAACCGCAGGTCTCCGCCTTCTGGTACACGGTGCGGTTGCTGACGCCGGGCACGGTGAGGTCGGCCGCGGTGCCGTAGAGGTGCATGCTGTCGCTCGCCCCGCCGATCTCCGCGTTGTGGGCGATGCTCCGGAAGCCCGAGTTGACCGTGATGGCGGTGTTGCCGAGCTTCTTGCGCAGGGCCTCCAACTTGTACATGGCGCGGCGGGCGTTCTCCTTGGTGGCGGCCGCGCTCACCTTCCCGCCGCTGAAGGTTCCGCTCGAACGGTCGGTGAACTCGCTCCAGTTGAAGTGTGCGGTCGAACCGTCCGACTGTTCCAGGGCGTTGAGCTGCGCCTGGGTGGCCGGTCCCGCGCTGCCGTCCACGGACAGGCCGTAGGCCGCCTGGAATCTGCGGACCGCCGCGGCCGTTCCCGCGCCGAAGTCACCGTCGACGCTCACCCGGGAGTGCGAGGCCGAGTCCGCGGCCCACCCCGCGACGCGGATCTGCAGCTCTGTTACGTCGGCGCCGCTCGCCCCCTGGTTCATGGTGCGGGTCCAGTTGTAGGCGTGGGCCGTGCCCGACAGGAGCAGCGGGCCCGCGAAGGCGCCCACGGTGGCGACGAGGGTGCCGCGCAGGATGGTGCGGCGGTTCGGGGACGAGGTCATCGGTGCTCCTTGGGATGTGGGGGAGTGGGTGGTGCGTGAGGGAGGCCGCCTCAGTAGGCGAGCTGGAACGGCACGACCTGTGCGTCGGTGTCGTACGCGTGCACGCGCAGCTTGAAGCGGGTGCCGTCCTTGACGTCGGTGGCGACGGTGGCCCACTGGGGGCCGAAGGTGGAGTAGGTGTTGCCGTGGTTGCACAGCGAGGTGTGGTCGACGAAGACGACACAGGCGTCCAGGAACACCCCCGGAGCCGACGTGTTCAGCTTGATGTTGATGTCGGAGCACCGTGAGCTCGCGGTGTAGGTGCCGAACTCCACGGCCGCTGCCGAGTACCGGTAGGTGAGCGACTTCGCACCGTCGTAGCAGGAGGCCGCGGCCGCGGTGGACTGCGCGAGGGCCGGCGACGTGGCGCCGCCGGCCAGGAGGGCGGTCGCGGCGGCGAGCACGGCGACGGTTCCCCGGGTTCGAGTCATCTGTCTGAACTCCCTGTGTCGCGGTGTGGGCGGGTGGGAAGGCCGAGGGCCGGACCTGGTGGCGGGCCTTCGGGTTCTGCTCGGTTCGAGGCCTGACGGGAGCAGCGGAAAGAGGCGTGGGCGGCGGGTGATGCGGTGGGGACCTGTGCGACGAAGCGAGTTCATGCTCCGGCCTGTGACCCGGGCTGTCATGCTCATTCGAAGGAGTTGAAATGACGCAGGTGGAAAGGGTGTTGCAGTGCTTCGCTTCCACTTCTCGGCCGAGGACCTGGCCAGGACCCGGGTCGCAGCGGCGCCGCATCCGCTGTGGGAGATCGCTTCGAGCCTGCACCGCTTCCAGACCCCCTCGGGCCGCTGGGCGTACGCGCACTGGTACCGCCCCGCGCGCGAGCGGCTCCGGGAGGCCGGGCTCGAGGGCGCAGTGCGACGCGTCCTGCTGCCCCTCTTCCCGCGCGCCGCCTACTTCCCCGACTTCCTCACCCCGCTGGAGGGCACGGAAGGGCTGGAGGCCGGACTGGAAGCCATCCTCGCCACGCCTGCGGACCAGGTGGCGGCGGAACTGGCCGCGCTCGCACGGGTCGTACGGGTGCCGGCCCAGCTGGGCCGGCTGACGGAACGGGAGGCGCGCGCCGAGCTGGTGGACATCCTGCGCGCCTACCACCGGGCCGTCATCGCACCCCATGAGCGCTGGGTGGACGAGAGCCTGCACACCGAGCGGATCCGGCTGGCCCGGCACCTGCTCGACGGGGGGACCGAGGGCCTGCTGGAGGGGATCGGTCCCGCGGTGCGGTGGGAGCACCCGCGCCTGGAGGTCCGTCCGTATCCGACCGAGAACGACATCCGGCTCGAAGGGCGCGGTCTGCTGCTCATCCCGTCGTACTTCTGCTGGAAGGGGCCGATCTCCCTCGCGGACCCGGCGCTGCCTCCCGTCCTCATCTACTCCCTGCACCACGAGGTGCCCACCGCGCCCGTCAGGAGCCCGGCCGGGAGCGCGGGTCCGTCGTCCCTTCAGGTGCTGCTGGGCCGGGCCCGTGCCGCCGTCCTGCAGGCCGCTGCCTCCGGTGCGACCACCACCGAGGCCGCGCGGCGGGCAGGAGTCTCACCCGCCACCGCGACGCATCACACCACGGCCCTGCGCGACGCCGGGCTCATCACCAGCCACCGCGACGGCAACACGGTGATCCACACGCTCACCCTGCTGGGAGCGACGATGCTGACCAGCAACCCGGGGAGCCCCCTCCAGGGCTTCTCGTCGGCGCACGGGGCGCGGTGAGGGGCGTCCCGCCGGAGCGGAACCCCGTACCGGCGCGTGGCGACGGGGCCGGGCGTGCGAGGCCCGGTGAAGCCGGGCGTCCACGGTCGCCGGATGCGGCGCGGACCCCCTGTCCCCCGCGGTTTCCGGCGCCGGGCCGCGCGGAGGAGGGCTTCGGACGGGGCTCCGGTGGTGTCCTCTGTGAATCAGGACATAGGGCGCGGATCACATACGACACCGCGTAGTAGACCCATCCGCGCCGTGCTCGGGCGCCCGGGCCCGCGCCCGGGTGTCCCGGGGTACGTAGGCAGGTAGTACCACCGGTCGTTGCCACCCTGGCGGTGTGCCGCTAACCATGGACCGAGGCCCGGGCGCCGTCGCTCAGGACCGGTCGAGCCCCGCGTGTTCCCCACATGGCGCGCCTTCCGTTCCGCAGGTCCCCTGGCCCCCCTGTCGTCATCGCAAGGAGAGTGTTCTATCCGTACGTCCGCTCAGACCCCGACCTCCGCCGTCCGCATCCGCAGGTTCTCGGTTGCCGGGCTGTGTGCCGCCGGAGCCGCAGCGGCGGCCGTCACGCTCGTCCCGTCCCCCGCGCAGGCGTCCGAGCCGGTCGCGCGCAGCGTGTCCGCACCGGCCGCCGTGCACGCGCAGGCGGTGACCAAGAAGGCCACCGACCCCGACAAGCTGGACCGCTGGATCCACAAGGCCCTCAAGATCATGAAGGCCGAGGGCATCCCGGGCAGCTACGAGGGCCTGCACCGCAACATCATGCGTGAGTCCGGCGGTGACCCCGACGCGTCCAACGGCTGGGACGTCAACGCCCAGAACGGCACGCCCTCCAAGGGTCTGCTGCAGGTGATCAAGCCGACCTTCGACGCCTACCACGTCGACGGCACCAAGCGGGACCTGACCGACCCGGTCGCCAACATCACCGCGGCGGCCAACTACGCCGCCGACAAGTACGGCTCGATCGACAACGTCGACTCGGCCTACTGAGCGGTCCCACCACGCACGCCGGCCACCTCGGTCGAGCCGAACGGCCACGCACCCCCACGGGGTGCGTGGCCGTTCCCGTCGGGTGGCCCGGACACGGACCGTGAAGGTGCGCCCGCGCGGTGGTGGTGTGCCGTCGGCGGGCGTGCGCACGTCCGCACCCCTCCGGGCGGGAGCGGACCCCCGTGGCCGACGGCATACGCGTGTGTGCCCCCGGTCAGGTGAGCAGCCGGTTGGTGTGGGAGGCGCGGCGGGCCGCCGTGAGCAGGGCGTGGATCTGCGGACCGGCCTGATCGATCCGGGTCACGGGCTTCGCGAACGGCAGGCGTACATCGCGGTGGGAGCCCGGGTACTCCAGACGCAGGATGATGCCGTAGCGGTCCAGTGCCAGCGGGAGCGCCCGGGTGACGCCCTTCGCGGGCTGGGGTTGCGCGAGGCGCAGCAGCAGGGGGACGAGTTCGCCGTGGTCGTCGACGAGGTGGGTCAGCATCGCCGCCTCACTGCCGGAGACCGGGTCCGGTTCCGTCGCCTGGAGCGCGTCGAGCGTGACGAAGGACCGGCCCCCGTGGTCCTCGAGTACGGCCTGGCCGAACTCCATGCAGGTGCTCTCCGAGGCGTCGCCCCTGTACGGGGCCGACAGCAGCCCGGTCACGGTGACACGGGCGCGCGTGCGGTCCCGGACGGGGGTGGGGGCGACGTCGGTGAACTCCAGGCGGACGGGGATGCGTGCGCCGGGGCCCGTGCGGCCGGCTTCGGCGGGTTCGTGCAGGTGGATGTGCCCCATCGCGCTCGTGGCGTCGAGGCGGTGCACCTCGACGGGGTCGAGTCCGTCGCTCACCACCGTCATCGAATGCGCTGAGGTCAGGATCGCCAGTACGCGTTCGGCGGGGGTCGGCTGCGTGACGCGTGACGTGAAAGGACGCATCCAGTTTCTCCTGAGGGGCGGGCGGGGCACTCCATGGCCTTTACTTAGGTAAGCCTAACCTAAACCTTGAAAGGGGATTCGGGTGACGCCGGAATCCGTCTCGGACTCCGCGCGTGGCACGGCTGACGCCCCGCCATCCCGTGGGGTGGCGGGGCGTCAGTGGCGCTTGCCGTGGCCTTCGCGGCTCCGGCGGTGCCGGATCGCGGCGGCTGTCAGCCGGCGTCCGGGAATCTGGACACGTCGGAGACCCGGCACTTCGTGCCGGTGGGTACCTCACCCACGCCTTGGGCCTTCTGCTTCGACGCCCGCCCCGGAGCGAGAGCGCTCGTCGAGGCGACACCCTCGGCGACGCGTGTGCCGGAACGGTCCACGAACTCCACGGACACGATGTAACTCATCGGCTCGGCAGTTCCGTTGGTGATGGTGACGACGACCGACGGCCACCGCGTCAACGAGTCGATCTCGCACGCGGACAGCTTCACGTCCGCCTCGGCGCCGCTCTCCGCCTCGGCGGGGTCCGTGGATGCCTCCGCGGGTGGCGAGGGCTCCGCCGGAGCACTGCTCCCGGGCGGCGCGGCCGCGGGTGTCCCGCGCTCCGCGGGCGGGCGGGACAGGCTTCCCAGGGTCGCGGCGATCGCGCCCACGATCAGCAGGAGTCCGACCAGCCCGCCCGCGACGGACAGGGTGACGATCAGTCCCGTACGGGATCTGCGGGGAGGCGGCGCACCCCACACCGGGTCCGGCCACGGCCGGTACTGCTGCTCCGCCGGCGGCGGGCTCCACTGTGGAGGCTGGTGCGGCTCCTGGTTCGGTGGCGGCGGAAATGACATGGATCCCCCCACGGGATGTTCGGATGCGACGCGTCACCCTATGGCCTGCGAGGGGCGTCGGCCCCCTCGTGCGCGCGAGGGGGCTCGGGGCTCGCCGGTGGGAGCCGTGCGCCGACGTCCTCGTCCGCGTGCGCCAGGGGGCCGCCGGGGGATCCGCCCGTCCTGCCGTGCGCCCCCGGTGTGACCGGCGACGCCCGTGCAGGGATGGCGACTTCGTACAGCGAATGCGCGCCGGGCGACCCGGCCCGTGGCGCTGAGCTGCGGTGACCGTGCGGCGATGCGCGTGCGGCTGTGAGGACCGTTGACAAAAGTGTCACCTGCTAGAAACCTGTCACCTCGACACCGCAAAATATTGACCAGATCACTCAAAAATCTAGGCAACCAGCGCGCTTTTTCCGGCAGATGGCCTGCTCTCCCTCTTGCCGGCGCTCCCGATCCCTCCCTCATCGGTGTACCGGCAGCCCGTACCCGGCCGTCGCCGGCCGCCCGGCGCAGCAGACGCGCCCGGACGGTCGTGCGGCTCGTCGCCGTGCCCTCCCGGTCCCCAGGCCCCCGGAACAGAGGACAGCATGAGATGGAAGCAACTCCGATGGCGTCTCGTCGTGGGTGCGGTGACCACCGCGCTGATGACCGTGGGACTCCTGCCGGTGGCCGCGTCGGCCGCCGCCCAGGAGACCGATCTCGCCTTCGGTAAGCAGGTGACGGCCGGGACGTCGCACGGCGCCTACCCGGCGTCCAACGTCACGGACGGCAGCCAGCAGACGTACTGGGAGAGCTCCGGTGCCCTGCCGCAGTGGGTGCAGATCGACCTGGGCAACCAGTTCGACGTCGACCAGGTCGTGCTGAAACTCCCGACCTCGTGGGAGGCGCGGACCCAGACGCTCAGCATCCAGGGGAGCACCGACGGGAGCACCTTCAGCGCGCTCTCGGCCTCGGCCGCCAGGGTGTTCAGCCCGTCGTCCGGAAACACGGTGACCATCGGCTTCACCGCCAGGCAGGTGCGCCAGGTCCGCGTGCAGATCACCGCCAACACCGGCTGGAACGCCGCCCAGCTCTCCCAGGTGGAGGTCTACGGCGAGGAGGACTCCGGCCCGCCGCCCGCGAACGGCTCCAACCTGGCGCTCGACAAGCCGATCGAGGCCTCCTCGTACACGCAGACCTACCTGGCCGCCAACGCCAACGACGACAGGACCGGCACCTACTGGGAGTCGAACGGCCAGCCCGCGACGCTGACCGTGAAGCTCGGTGCCGACGCAGACGTCGAGGCGGTCGTCCTCAAGCTCTCGCCGGACCAGGCGTGGGCCGCGCGCACCCAGAGTGTCCAGGTGCTCGGCCGGGCCCAGTCCGCCACCGGATTCACCTCGCTGAAGGCCCGGGCCGACTACGCGTTCAGCCCCTCCGGCAACCAGAACACGGTGACGATCCCGGTCAGCGGGCGGTACGCGGACATCCAGCTGAAGTTCTTCGCCAACACCGGTGCGCCCGGTGCCCAGGTCGCCGAGATGCAGGTGGTGGGCACCGCGGCCCCCAACCCGGACCTGGTCGTCTCCGACCTGACGTGGTCCCCGGCGACGCCCTCGGAGAAGGACGACGTCACCGTGAACGCGACCGTGCGCAACACGGGTACGGCCGCCGCCTCCGCGACCGCGGTCGACGTCAGTCTGGAAGGCGTGGTCGCCGGCAGCGCGGCCGTCGGCGCCCTCGCGGCCGGCGCGTCGGCCACGGTGCCGGTCGCCGTCGGCAAGCGTCCGATGGGCTCCTACAGCGTGTCGGCGGTGGTCGACCCCAGTGACACGATCGCCGAGCAGGACAACAGCAACAACAGCCGCACCGCCTCGTCCAAGCTGGTCGTCGGCCAGAGCCCCGGCCCGGACCTCGAGGTGCTGGGCATCACGTCGAACCCGTCGAACCCGGCGGTCGGCGCCGCCGTCACCTTCACCGTGTCCGTGCACAACCGGGGGACCACCGCCGTCAGCGCCTCGACGGTCACCCGGCTCCTCGTCGAGAGCACCACACTGAACGGCACGACGGGCGCCGTCCCCGCCGGAGGCACCGTCACCGTGCCCATCAGCGGCAGCTGGACGGCGAAGAGCGGCGGGGCCAACCTCACGGCCACCGCCGACGCGACCGGCGTCGTGGCCGAGACGAACGAGAACAACAACGTCTTCTCGCGCGCCATCGTGGTCGGGCGCGGCGCCGCGGTGCCGTACACGGAGTACGAGGCCGAACAGGGCACCTACCAGGGCACCCTGCTGAAGTCGGACCAGGAGCGCACCTTCGGGCACACCAACTTCGCCACCGAGTCCTCCGGCCGCCAGTCGGTACGGCTGAACTCCACCGGCCAGTACGTCGAGATCACCTCGACCGTGCCGTCCAACTCCATCGTGGTCCGCAACTCCATCCCCGACGCCCCCGGCGGCGGCGGAGCGGAGGCCACGATCAGCCTGTACGTCAACAACACCTTCGCCCGGAAGCTGACCCTCTCCTCCAAGCACAGCTGGCTCTACGGCGACACGGACAGCCCCGAGGGCCTGACCAACCAGCCGCAGGCGGACGCCCGGAGGCTCTTCGACGAGTCCAACGCCCTGCTCGGACAGACCTATCCGGCAGGGACGAAGTTCCGCCTCCAGCGCGACGCCGGCGACACGGCGTCCTTCTACATCATCGACCTCGTCGACCTGGAGCAGGTCGCGCCGGCGGCGTCGCAGCCCTCCGGATGCACCTCGATCACCACCTACGGCGCCGTCCCGAACGACGGCATCGACGACACCGTCGCCATCCAGCGGGCGGTCACCGCCGACCAGAACGGTGAGATCGGCTGCGTGTGGATCCCGCCGGGGCAGTGGCGGCAGGAGCAGAAGATCCTGACCGACGACCCGCTGAACCGGGGCCAGTTCAACCAGGTCGGGATCAGGGACGTCACCATCCGCGGTGCGGGCATGTGGCACTCGCAGCTCTACACGCTCACCCAGCCCCAGAACGCGGGGGGCATCAACCACCCGCACGAGGGCAACTTCGGCTTCGACATCGACGACAACACCAAGATCTCCGACCTGGCGATCTTCGGCTCCGGCACCATCCGGGGCGGTGACGGCAACGCCGAGGGCGGAGTGGGGCTGAACGGACGCTTCGGCGAGGACACCAAGATCACCAACGTGTGGCTGGAGCACGCGAACGTCGGTGTGTGGGTCGGCCGCGACTACGACAACATCCCCGACCTCTGGGGCCCCGGCGACGGCGTCGAGTTCACCGGCATGCGGATCCGCAACACCTACGCCGACGGCATCAACTTCGCCAACGGCACGCGCAACTCCACCGTCTTCAACTCCTCGTTCAGGAACACCGGTGACGACTCGCTGGCCGTCTGGTCGAGCAAGTACGTCAAGAACCCGTCGGTGGACATCGGCCACGACAACCACTTCCGCAACAACACGATCCAGCTGCCCTGGCGGGCCAACGGCATCGCGGTCTACGGGGGTTACGGCAACACGATCGAGAACAACATCATCTCCGACACGATGAACTACCCCGGCATCATGCTGGCGACCGACCACGACCCGCTGCCCTTCTCCGGGCAGACGCTGATCGCCAACAACGCCCTCCACCGCACGGGAGGGGCCTTCTGGGGCGAGGCACAGGAGTTCGGAGCCATCACGCTGTTCGCCGCCGGTCAGGACATCCCCGGCGTCACGATCCGCGACACCGACATCCACGACTCGACCTACGACGGGATCCAGTTCAAGTCCGGCGGCGGCTCCGTACCCGGAGCGCAGATCCAGCGCGTACGGATCGACAACTCCGTCAACGGCTCCGGGATCCTGGCCCACGGAGGAGCGCGGGGCAGTGCGACGCTCACCGACGTGACGATCACCGGCTCGGCCGACGGAGACGTCGTGGTCGAACCCGGATCGCAGTTCGTCATCAACGGCAGCGCGACCAGGGCGGCAGCCCGCAGGTAGGTCCGGCCCCCCGGGCCGTGCACGACCCGGCCCCCGGCCGGCACGCCGTCGAGCGTGCCGCCCGGGGGCCGCGGTGTGCCCGGTGACCGGGCGAGGACGTGGAGCGCCGGTGCCGCCACCGGTCAGCGGTGGGCGGCGGCGCCGGACGACGCCACGATCGTGACCTTGACGTGCTTCATGACGGGCTGATCGCTCTGGGCGCTGCGGTCCACGAGCGCGCACAGCACGTTCATCTCGGGCATGTAGCCGGCCGCACAGCCACGGGGGATGTCGTAGGGGATGGCGAGGTACCCGTTCAGGTGCCGCTCGCTGCCGTCCCGCGCGGTACTCGTGATGTCGACGGGGGCGAGGTCCTCGATTCCCCGTTCGCGCATGTCCGCCCTGTTCATGAACACCAGCGTGCGCAGGTTCTCGACGCCGCGGTAGCGGTCGTCGTCGGAGTAGATCGTGGTGTTCCACTGGTCGTGCGAGCGCATCGTGCCCAGGGCCAGCGTGCCGGGTGCGGGGACGACGTCGGGGAGTGCGGCGCAGGAGAACTCGGCCCGCCCGGACGGGGTCAGGAAGACCAGCTCGCGGGCCGGCTGCTTGATGCGGAAGCCGAGCGGCAGGCGGACCCGGCGGTTGAAGTCCTCGAAGCCGTCGAGGACCTTGGCCATGGTGTCGCGGATGCGGTCGTAGTCCTCGACGTACCACTGCCAGGGCGTCGAGGACTCCGGCAGGGCCGCCCGGGCGATGCCGGCGATGATGGCCGGTTCCGACAGCAGGTCCTTCGACGCGGGCCGCTTCATGCCGAGCGAGAGGTGGACCATGCTCATCGAGTCCTCGACGGACGTGCGCTGGACACCTCTGCGCTGGTGGTCCTTCTCGGTGCGGCCGAGGCAGGGCAGGATGAGCGCCCCGGCGCCGTGGACGAGGTGGCTGCGGTTCAGTTTGGTGCTCACCTGGACCGTGAGGTCGCACCTGCGCAGCGCCTCGTACGTGACGGGGGTGTCGGGTGCGGCCAGGGCGAAGTTGCCGCCCATGCCCACGAACACCTTCACGTCGCCGCGCAGCATCGCCTCGATGGTGCCGACCGTGTCCAGGCCGTGCTCCCGGGGCGGGTCGATCCCGCAGACCTCGGCCAGGCGGTCCAGGAACGGCTCGGTGGGGCGGTGGTCGATGCCGCAGGTCCGGTTGCCCTGGACGTTGCTGTGCCCGCGCACCGGCGAGGGGCCGGCACCCTCGCGCCCGAGATTGCCGCGCAGCAGGAGCAGGTTGACGATCTCGCGCACGGTGTCGACACCGTGCTCGTGCTGACTGACACCCAGGCACCAGCTGATGATGGTGCGGTCGGCCTCGCAGTACACGCGCGCTGCCGCGAGGACGTCGTCGCGGCTCAGCCCGGACTGCTCCTCGATCTCCTCCCATGAGGTGGCCTCGCACAGCGTCCGGTACTCGGCGAAGCCCGTGGTGTAGCGGTCGATGAACTCCTGGTCCAGGACCTTGGGGTCGGTCTTCGACTCCTCCAGGATCACCTTGGCCATACCGCGCATCAGGGCCATGTCGCCGCCGATCCGGACCTGCAGGTTCAGGGTGCTGGTGCGGGTGGACTTGAACAGGGCCATGTCCGTGAAGTCGTGCGGGACGATCGTGCGCGTGGCGGCGGCCTCGATGAGCGGGTTGACGTGGACGATGCTCGCGCCCCGGTCGTGGGCCTCGGCGAGCGCGGTGAGCATCCGCGGCGCGTTCGAAGCGGCGTTGACCCCCATGATGAACAGCGCGTCGGCCGTCTCCCAGTCCTTGAGGTCCGCCGTCCCCTTGCCCGTGCCCAGGGACGCCTGGAGGGCGCGGCCGCTCGCCTCGTGGCACATGTTGGAGCAGTCGGGCAGGTTGTTCGTACCCAGTTCGCGGGCCAGCAACTGGTAGAGGAACGTCGGCTCGTTGCCGAGGCGGCCCGAGGTGTAGAAGGACGCCTGGTCCGGGCTGTCCAGCTCGCGCAGGGCGCGGCCGACCACCTCGAACGCGTCCTTCCAGCTGATCGGGACGTAGTGGTCCGACGCGGGGTCGTAGACCATGGGCTCGGTCAGCCGGCCCTGGTTCTCCAGGTCGTAGTCGCTCCACCCGTACAGCTCGGTCACCGAGTGCGCCGCGAAGAAGTCCCGTCCCACCCGCTTGGGGGTCATCTCCCAGGTGACGTGCTTGATGCCGTTCTCGCAGATGTCCAGGTGCAGGCCCTTCAGGTCGTCGGGCCACGCGCATCCGGGACAGTCGAACCCGGAGTTCTCGTGGTTCATCCGCATGATCGCCCGCGGGCCGTCCACCAGCGCCCTCTCGCGTACCAGGAAGCGGCTCACGCTCTTCGCCGCACCCCAGCCCGCAGCGGGATGGTGGTAGGGGCGGAACCGCGGCTCGCCCTCGGGGGCGGGGCCCACCCCGGGTTCCACGGACGGCTGCTCGTCACGGTCGATGCTCACGGATCCCAGTCCTTCACCACACGGGGCACACAGCGACAAAAACCACACTTCAGGGCAGGCTATGCAGGCGGGACCGGACCTGCCACTCGGCCCCCGGACGCGCGGTTCCGGCGTATCCGGGCGCCGCGGCCGGGACACCAGGGCGGCACCCCCGTGCCGTTCCCCCGGTTCGGCACCTCCCTCCGCGGCGCCGCCGGACCCATGCGGCGGCCCCGGGAGACCGGGGCCCGTACCGAGCTGTGGAGGTGGTCGCCCGTGACGTCCCCGAACAGACCGACGGCGGGCTCGGCCGCGCCCAGGCTCGCGGCGGCGCTGGCCGCGGGCTCCGTGACCGGCGTGGCGACCGGCCTGCCCACCAACCTGGCGCTGGGCTTCCTCGCGGGCATCGCCGCGGCGGAGGCGGTCTTCGTCGTGACGGGATGGTTCGCGCTGTGGCCGATGGACGCGGCGACCACGCACCACAACGTCCGGCGCGAGGAATTCCGCCCGGTCGCCCAGGAACTCGCCGTCGTCGTCACCGCCCTGTGCGGGCTGGTCGGCATCGTACTGCTGCTCCTGGTGGGTGATGCCGGACTGAGTCACGCGGCGGCGGCCGTGGCGCTCTGCGGCGTCTTCATGGCGTGGGCGTCACTTCATCTGATGTACGCCACCCGGTACGCCCACCTCTACTACCTGGAGCCCGAGGGCGGTATCGACTTCAACACCGACGAGCGGCCGAAGTACGTCGACTTCCTGTACTTCAGCTACAACCTCGGCATGACCTACCAGGTCTCCGACACGGACGTCTCCAGCTCGACGATCAGAGCGGTCGCACTCCGGCACTGCCTGCTCTCCTACGTGTTCGGCACGGGCATCCTGGCCACCGCGATCAACCTGGTCATCGGGATCGTGACCTGACGTCCCGCTCCTTCCTCCCCCGGGACGCGGGACGAGCGGACGGGCGCGGATCCCCGGGAACCACCGGGCGGTGCGGTCCGACTACTGATCCGGCCGATCACGGCCCGCCCGCGCCGTCCCGCGTCAAGGAGAGCAGATTTGTCCGTCGAACCAGCGGTCCTCGCCTCGCACGACGACGAGCAGAGCCCACGAGCCGAACCACCCGCCGGCCGTGGCGGATGGGCGTCGCTCCGCCCGCTCGTGCTGCGGCTGCACTTCTACGCCGGGGTGCTCATCGCCCCGTTCCTGCTGGTCGCCGCCGCGACGGGCCTGCTCTACGCGGGTTCGTACCAGGCCGAGAGGATCCTCTACGCCGACGAGCTGCGGGTCCCGGTCGGCAGCGGTGAGCTGCCCGTCTCACGCCAGGTGGCCGCGGCACGCGAAGCGCACCCGGAGGGGACGATAAGCGCCGTACGTCCGTCACCGGAGGACGGGGCGACGACACGGGTCCTGCTGTCGGGCGTGCCGGGTGTCGACCCGGACCACCCCCTGGCCGTGTTCGTCGACCCGTACACCGGCGAGGTGGCCGGGGCCCTGGAGAGTTACGGCTCCACCGGCGCGCTGCCCCTGCGTACCTGGATCGACGAGCTCCACCGGGATCTGCACCTCGGAGAGACCGGCCGCCTCTACAGCGAACTCGCCGCCAGCTGGCTGTGGGTGACCGCGGGCGGCGGCCTCGTGCTGTGGTTCGGACGACGGCGGGCCCGGCGCACGGTGCGCGGAGCGACCGGTCGTCGGCGCACCCTCTCCCTGCACGGCACCGTGGGCGTGTGGGCGGCGGCCGGCCTCTTCTTCCTGTCGGCGACGGGCCTCACCTGGTCGGCCTACGCGGGGCAGAGCGTGTCGGACCTGCGCGAGGCGGTCGGTCAGACCACGCCGTCCGTCTCGGCGGGTCTGGCGTCCGGAGGCGAGCACGCCGAGCACACGGGCTCCGGGGGCTCCGGCGACGCGCGGGGTGCGGGCGTCGGTCTCGACGCCGTGCTGAAGGAGGCCCGCGCACAGCGTCTCGCGGACCCCGTCGAGATCGTGCCGCCCGCCGACGCCTCGTCGGCGTACGTCGTGCGGCAGATCCAGCGGAGCTGGCCGGAGAAGCAGGACGCCGTCGCGATCGACCCGGCCACCGGCGCGGTCACCGACGTCGTCCGGTTCGCCGACCATCCGCCGCTCGCCAAGCTCACGCGCTGGGGCATCGACGCGCACAGCGGCATTCTGTTCGGGTGGGCCAACCAGCTCGTGCTGGCCGCCCTCACCGGCGGGCTGATCGTGCTGATCCTGCTGGGGTACCGGATGTGGTGGCAGCGCGGGCGGGGTTCGTCGTTCGGCCGGCCGATGCCGCGCGGTTCCTGGCAGAAGGTCCCGCCCCACGTCCTGGTCCCGTCGATGGCGGCCGTCGCCGTCCTCGGCTACTTCCTCCCGCTCCTCGGCATTCCGCTGGCCGCCTTCCTCGCCGTGGACGTCCTGCTCGGCGAGATCGCGCACCGGCGCGGGAAACGGACGTACACCCAGGCCGGCTGAAGACCCCCGTCCCGTCGGCACGCCCAGGGGCGGTCCGGCGGGACGGGAGCGCCGGACCGTCAGAGCCAGGAGGTGCCGAGCCAGGCGGCAGCAGCCGCCGCCACGACGAGCGTGACGTTGAGCCCCGTCTCGCGCACCTCGCCCCGCGACAGGTGCAGCGCCGTCGCCGCGACCTGCAGCAGCACGAAGCCGGTCGCGGCGACGACGGCGAGCCACACCGCGATCCCCGTGAGCGGAGGCAGGAGCAGGCCGAGGGCGCCGAGCACCTCGACGCCGCCTATGAGCCGGACCGCGGGCATCGGCACCCGGTCCACCCAGCCCATCATCGGCCGCAGTCGCTCCTGGGACCGGAGAAGCTTCATGCCTCCCGCGTACACGTAGAACAGGGCAAGGAGCGCGGCGACGATCCAGTACGCGGCATGCATGAAGACCCCTCGTGTCACTGCCGGAAGGCGAATGGCGTCATCATGAGTCACCTGCGCAACGCCTGCAAAAGGCACACGGATGTGCGCAAGGCACAAGGAGTCGTCATGCCGCGGAACGAGCACACCTGCATGATCCGGGGCGACGGCGGCCGCACGATCAGGGCCGTGCTGGACCGCATCTGCGACAAGTGGACACTGCTCGTCGTCGCCACGCTCGACGAGGGGCGACTGCGGTTCACCGAACTCCACACGCGGATTCCCGGGGTCTCGCAGCGCATGCTGACCCTGACCCTGCGCAACCTGGAGCGGGACGGTCTCGTCTCCCGTACCGCCTACGCCGAGGTTCCTCCGCGGGTCGAGTACGCGCTCACCGCGCTGGGGAAGAGCCTCATCGCGCCGGCTCTGGCCCTCGCGGGCTGGGCCGCCGAGCACGACGCCGAGATCCAGGCCAGCAGAGCCGCGTACGGAGCGCGGGACTCGTGAACTCCGGCCGTGTGCCCGGTGGTCGCCCGCGCGGGGAGAGTCCGGAACCGGCGGTCCGGGACGGGCACCTGCGGCGGAGCCCCGGTCGGTGCGACGATGGGCCCGCCATGAATCCGGGCCGGGGCCACCGCGCTGTACGGGCTGCGCTGTTCGCAGCCGTCTGTGTGCTGCTCGCGGCCACCGGCCACGCCTTCATGGCGGGAGCGGCGGTGCCCTGGTGGGCGATGGCCCTCGCGCTCCTGGGCACGGCGGCGGCGGCCTGGCTCCTCGCGAGCCGTGAGAGAGGACTGTTCGCCGTCACCTCGGCCGCCGTCGTGGTGCAGACCGTGCTCCACACCGGCTTCGCCCTGGCACGGTCCGTCCCCCGGGCCCCACGGCCGGCACCCGTGTCGTTCGCGCACCGGTGGGCCGAACAGCTCCTGTGCGGCGAGGGCGCGGCCCGGCTCTCCGACCAGGAGGCGGCCGAGGTCGTGCGCGACGCGGGTCTGGGCAACCTGATCTCGCAGCCCCCTCCCGGCCAAGTCCCGCACCCGGCCCACCACATGGTGTCCGGCATGCCGGACGCTCCCGCCTCCTGGATCCACGGCTCCCATGCCACGGAGGGCATGCCCTCCACGGGCATGCTCGTCGCCCACCTGCTGGCCGCCGTCCTGTGCGGTCTGTGGCTCGCCCACGGCGAGCGGGCCCTCTTCCGCGTCGTGCGCGCCTTCGCGGGGCGGATCGGGTCACCGCTCCGCATGCTCCTGTGCCTCTGCGCACCCCCGCGGCGGCCCCGCACGCGCATGCGCCGTCCGCGCACGGTCCGCGCCCCCGGGCTCCTGCCGCTGGTCCACAGCATCACCTCGCGAGGTCCCCCTACGGGAACGGCCGCCGTCTGAGAGCCGTCCCCGGTCCCCGCGCGGATCGAGGGGCACTCCTCGGCGACGGCGGGTTCCCCGAGCGCGCACTCCGCCGCGACTCGGGCATCGGCGCTGCCCTCCCGCAGGCCGAATCCGTCACCGGCCGGCCGCGCGCCGCCGGATCACCCATGCCCGTAAAGGACCTTGTGGCGATGCCCCATGCCCCGTACCCACCCCTCGGCGGAACTCCGGACCGGCGTACCGCGGCCTTCGACGAGGCAGCCACGCGGCTGGCCCTGGAGGCCCGGGACGGAGATCCCGAGAAGGCCGACCGGCTCGTCCGCGTGCTGCACCGCGACGTCTGGCGCTACGTCACCCATCTCAGCGCCGACCCGCAGGCGGCCGACGACCTCACCCAGGAGGTGTTCCTCCGGGCACTCACCGGCCTGCCCGCCTTCGAGGGCCGCTCCTCGGCCCGCACCTGGATACTCTCCATCGCCCGGCGCACGGTGGCGGACAGCTTCCGCCGGGCCGCCGCCCGGCCGCGCCTCGCGGACCGCCAGGACTGGCAGAGCGCCGCGGAGCGCGCACAGCCCCGTGGTGTGCCCGGCTTCGACGAGGGGGTGGCACTCGCCGAACTCCTGTCCCTGATCCGCGAGGAGCGGCGTGAGGCGTTCGTGCTCACCCAGCTGCTCGGATTCCCCTACGCCGAGGCCGCGACGGCCGTCGGCTGTCCCGTCGGGACCGTGCGCTCACGCGTCGCCCGGGCGCGGACCTCGCTGATCGCGCTCCTGGGCGACGGGGAAAAAGGCTCTGCCCGCCGCCCCTGACGGGTCACCGCGATGACGTGTCCGCTCGCGCGGGGGAGCCGGCCGCGGCCGGGGCCTTCCCGCGAGCGGACGCCCCGGCCGAGGGACGGCCGGAGTCACGTCGTTGCCGTACGGCGCCGACAGCGACCAGGACAGCGGCCAGGGCGAGGGAGAGCCAGAGTTCGAGCCGGTGGCCGGGCAGCACCGCCATGAGGACGAGCACCCCGGCGATGAAGACGATCGTGGCGATCGTCAGGTACGGGAACGCCCACATCCGCACCTCACCCGGCTCCGGCCCTTTGCGCCGGGTCGCGTACTGGGTGATCGCGATGACCATGTACATCATCAGGGCGATCGCACCGCTGGAGGCGATCAGATACGTGAAGACGCCGGGCAGCAGGTAGTTGGCGATCACCGCGACGACCCCGATCACGGTCGAGGCGACAACGGCGTTGCGGGGCACCCCGGATGCCGACGCGGCGGCGAAGGCGGCGGGCGCGTCACCGCGGCGGGCGAGGGAGAACGCCATGCGTGAGGCCGTGTAGATCGCGGAGTTGAGGCAGCTGCTCACCGCGACGACCAGGACCACGTCCATGATCCGCCCCGCGCCCGGGATGTTCATGCGGTCGAGGACCGCCTGGTACGAACCGGCGGCCAGGTCGTCGGAGTTCCACGGCACGAGGCTCACCACGACGAAGATCGAGCCGACGTAGAACAGCCCCAGGCGCCAGACCACCGCGCGGACCGCCTTCCTGATGTTCTTCCTGGGCTCCTCCGACTCGGCGGCCGCGATCGTGACGATCTCGCTGCCCTGGAAGCTGAACATCGCGGTGAGCAGACCGGCGAGTACGGCCACCCCGCCCTTGGGCGCGAACCCGCCGTCGCTCCACAGGTGCGACACGCCATGGGCGTCGGAACCGGGGAGGACGCCGAGGACCGCGAGGCAGCCGAGCACCAGGAAGGCGACGATCGCGACCACCTTCAGCAGGGCGAACCAGTACTCGAACTCGCCGTAGTTGCGGACGGCCAGGAGATTGCTGCCGGCCAGCAACGCGATCATGACCAGCGCGGGGATCCAGCCCGGGACCGACGTCAGCCCCGCGACGACCTCCCCGGCGGCGATCGCTTCGATGGGGATGACGAGGATGTAGAACCACCAGTAGAGCCAGCCGATGGAGAACCCCGCCCAGCGGCCCAGGGCCCGGTCGGCATAGGTGGAGAAGGAGCCGGTGTCGGGGCTGGCGACGGCCATCTCGCCGAGCATCTGCATGACGAGGACCACGAGGACGGCCGCCAGCAGGAACGAGATCAGGACGGCGGGGCCCGCAGCGGCCACGGCGGTGGACGAGCCGACGAACAGCCCGGCCCCGATCACGCCTCCGATGGAGATCATGGTGATCTGACGGCCCTTGAGGCCCTGGGTGAGCGCGGGGCCCGCCCCGCCGGACGGGGTGGGAGCGTTCGGGGGACGGTGCATGGGGAGATCCTCGGGGGAGTGGGAACGCGGGTGCCCTTGGCCGGACGGCAGCCACCCGCCGGGCGGACGACACCACCGGCGGTCCGGGACACGAGGGGCCGCGGTCATGGAGTCCGGGCGCCGGTACGGTCCCGCCGCCGGACCGGGGCCCGGCCCGGCGGCGGGGGAGGGGCGGGTCAGAGCTGTTCGCGCAGGGCCTCCGGGACGGCGTCGAACGCTCCCGAGGCACGGCCGATCCGGTCGATCCGGATCGTGGCGGTCGCGCCGTGTGCCGCAAGGCCCTCGAAGGCGGAGATCCGCTCGACGGCGGGCGCGAGCGCGGCGGTGCCCTCCTTCGCCGTCCTCTGGTAGGTGAGCGGCTTGAGGAACCTAGACACGGACAGGCCCGCGTTGTAGCGGGCGGTCTTCCCGGTCGGCAGCACGTGGTTCGTACCGGCGATGCCCTTGTCCGAGTAGGCCACGGTGGACCAGGGGCCGATGAAGAGCGAACCGTAGTTCGTCAGGTTCCGCAGGTAGTAGTCGTCCTGCGCGGTCTGGATCTCCAGGTGCTCCGGACCGAGGATGTCCGCGACGGCCACGGCCTGCTCGCGGTCGCGGACGACGACGACGGATCCGAAGTCCCGCCAGGCCGGTCCCGCGATGTCCCGGGTGGGCAGGGTCTCCAGCTGGCGATCCATCTCGGCGGCGACCGCCCGCCCGAGCTTCTCGGACGTCGTGATCAGGGCGGCCGGCGAGTTCGGGCCGTGCTCCGCCTGGCCGAGCAGGTCCGCCGCGACCCAGACCGGGTCGGCGGTGTCGTCGGCGAGGACGGCGACCTCCGACGGACCGGCCAGGAGGTCGATGCCGACCCGGCCGAAGAGCTGCCTCTTCGCCTCGGTGACGAACGCGTTGCCCGCCCCGACGAGCATGTCGACCGGGGCCTCGCCCAGCAGGCCGAACGCCATCGCGCCGAGAGCCTGGACGCCGCCCACCGCGAACACCCGGTCGGCCCGGGAGAGGTGGGCACCGTAGAGGACGGCGGGGTGGGCGCCGTGCTCGCCCGACGGCGGTGTGCACGCCACGACGGTGGGCACACCGGCCGTCTTGGCCACCCCCACGGTCATGAACGCGCTGGCCAGGAGCGGAAAGCGGCCTGCCGGGAGGTAGGCGCCGACCCGGGACACCGGGACGTAGCGCTGGCCGCCGGCCACACCGGGCGCGACCTCGATCTCGAAGTCGGTCAGGTGGTCGCGCTGCGCCGAGGCGAAGCGGTGGGTGCGCTCGTACCCCATCTCGAGGGCGGTGCGCACGTCGGCGGGCAGCGCGTCACCGGACTTCTTCAGTTCCGCGGAGCCGATCTCCAGGTCGCCGGACCAGCCGTCGAGCTCCCGGCCGTAGGCGCGGACCGCGTCCATGCCCTTGTTCTCGATCTCCTTCAGCATCTGGGAGACGCGCTCGACCACCTTGGGGTCGCGCTGGGCGGGGGGACCGTCGACCGCCGGCTTCTTGATCCACTGGAAGGGGGCGAGGGTCTGCTGTTCGTCGTGCGTGATCTGCATGCCCCGGACGCTAGACGCGCTGCCGCCACAGGACTAGAGGGGCCATTCCTGTGCGACCCACAGGTTCTTCCTGTGGGTCGCCATGGGGCTCTCCACCCGTCCGTCAGAGGCCGGCCGCGATCTCCCGGATGGTGTCCTCGGCGAGCCGGGCGAGTTCCCGCGTCGCCCGCGAGAGGGGATGCCCGCGGCGCCTGACCAGCGCGATCGTGTCGTACAGGGGCTCGGCGAACGAGACCGTCCGCAGCCCGGCGGGGAAGGCCGGGCCGGCGATCACCGCCCGGCTCGCGATCGTGTCGCCGATGCCGGCAGCGGCCAACTTCAGTGCCGCTTCGACGTGTTCGAGCTCGATGAGCGGGTCGACGGCGACACCGGCGAGCTGGGCACGCTCGGCGATCTGCCGACGGGTCGGGTCGCTCCACCCGTAGTGCGCGTCGTACAGGACGAGAGGCGCGCGGGAGAACGCCTCGATGGTCACCGGGGCGGCGGTGCGCTCCGCGCTCGCGCTGACGTAGCGCACCTCGTCGCGCATGAGGGGGGTGACCGCGAGACCCTCGTCGTCGATCGGCAGGATGACCAGGCCGGCCTCGATCCTGCCCGACGCGACGGCGTGGGCGGTCTCGGAGGAGTTCTGTCCCACGAGCCGCACCCGGACCGCCGGATACCGGGCGTGGAACATCTGTACGAGGTTGGAGAGCAGGTAGTAGTCCGCGTTGCGCAGCACCCCGAACGTCGCGGTGCCGCCGCCCAGCGACCCGAGCGACCGTACGGCCCTCGCCCCGCCGTCCGCCGCCCCCACCGCTTCCCGGGCGTAGGGCAGCAGTTCCTGTCCGGCGGACGTCAGGGTCAGGGTCCGGCTTCCGCGCAGGAACAGCTCGGCGTCCAGCTCCGCCTCCAGACGCCGGACCAGCTCGGACGCGGAGGCCTGGGCGATGTCCATGGCCTGGGCCGCGGCGGTGAACGACCCGAGCCTCTCGGCCTCGACGAACGCCCTCAGCTGGTTGAGCGTCATGAGGCCCCCTCCCGCCGGTCGCCTACGGGGGTGAGGGCGCGTCCGTACGCGAGGGCGCGCGCGGCGGCGAGGGGGCTGCGGGTGCGCTCCCGCCGCTCGACGGCCGGTGACGTGGTTGCGTTCATGTCTGCACCTTAGGAACCGGCGGACCGGGAGCACGCACGGGACCACACGCGCGGCCGGCCCGGCCCGCGGCGGGGAATGCCGCGGGCCGGGCCGGCCGGGTGCCGGACCGCCCGGGGGAGGCGGGCCCGGCCGGAGGGGCTACGACGGGCCGCCCTCGCCCTCCCGCAGTGCGGTGAGGACGGCGAGGGGGGTCGCCGCCGCCCAGGCCTGCGGGGAGCAGGAGTGGGGATACGGGACCGGGCGCGGGTGCTGCGTCCGCGCGTAGCCGGCCATCACCTCGGGCAGCCGGTGCCCGTGGTGCGCCGAGGCGTCCAGCAGGCCGAGGGCGACCGTGCGCGCCTCGTCCTTGAGGCCGCAGCGTGCGAGGCCGAGCAGGATCACCGCGTTGTCGTGCGGCCAGGAGGTGCCCCGGTGGTAGGACAGCGGGTGGTAGCCGGGCTGCCCGGAGGCCAGGGTGCGGATGGCCCAGCCCGAGAAGAAGTCGGGCTCCAGCAGCCGCTGTCCGACCCGCCGGGCGTGCCGGTCGTCGAGGATGCCGGACCACAGCAGGTGACCGGCGTCCGACGCCAGCGAGTCGACCTGCCGGCCCTCGCCGTCCAGGGCGAGCGCCGGGAAGTCGGGCCCGGACATCCAGAAGTCCCGCAGGAAGCGCTCCCGCAGATCCTCGGCGGCCCTTTCGAGCCGCTCGGCGTACGGCGCGTCGTCCCAGAGCCACCGGGCGATCCGCGCGGTGCGCACCAGCGCGTCGTAGGCGTAGCCCTGTGCCTCCGCGACGGCGATCGGGCCCTCGGCCTGGGTGCCGTCCAGGAAGCAGATGGCTCCCTCGGAGTCCTTCCAGTTCTGGTTGACCAGGCCCTGGGGGTCGGGCGAGTAGACCAGGTAGCCGCCGTCGTCCAGGCCGCCGTCCCGGAACATCCAGTCCACGGCCGCGCGGGCCCGGCTCTCCAGCCGGGTCGCGAGGGCCGTGTCACCGGTCGACCGGGTGTAGCTGTCCAGCAGCACCAGGAAGAGCGGGGTCGCGTCCACCGCGCCGTAGTAGCGCCCGTAGGGCACCTGACGGAAGTGCGCCAGCTCGCCGTGCCTGATCTCGTGGACGATGCGCCCGGGCTGTTCGCCCCGGCCGACGTCGTAGCCGGTGCCCTGCGTCGCCGCGAGGGCGAGCAGCGTCGCCTCGGCGAGTGCGGGCCGGTAGGGCAGCGCGAAGAGCGAGGTGAAGAGCGAGTCCCGGCCGAAGAGCGTGAGGAACCAGGGGATGCCGGCCGCGGGGACGCGTACGTCCTCGCCGTCCGGTCCCGTGGCCGGCACCCGCAGGGCGGCCAGGTCGCGCAGTCCCCGCTCGCACGCGGCGGCCAGGCCCGCGGGGGCGTCCGCCGGCAGTGGCAGCGGTGCCCCGGTGAAGGCCTCCGTGTCGGCGGCCTGTTCGGCGACCGCCTCCGCGGGCGTGCCCGCGGCTGCCGGGGCCGGCGCGCCGTGCGCGTGCGCGGTGACGGTCAGCAGGATCTCGGCGGTGCCGTGGGCCGGCAGTTCGAGAAGCCACTCCAGCCGGTGGGCCGTGGGCTCCCCGTCGACCGGCCGGACGGCGGCCGGGGCGGGGGACGCGCCGACCGTCGTGCGCGAACTCCACTCGCCGCGCTCGTATCCGAACACGATGCCGTCGGGGAGGACGTCCGCCGTGCGCCGCGCCCCGGCCTTGTCGTAGCTGCGCTTGTCGGACCGCAGCTCGAACTGGTCGGCGAAGTCGGCGTCCGCGGTCAGCGAGAGGGTCGCGGAGACGGGCGCGGGGCGGTTGTTGACCAACCACAGACGCTCCGTCAGTACTGCTGTGCCCAGGGCCTGTTCGCGGAACACGGCGTAGGCGGCCGGCTCGTCCCGGGTGCCGGGCGGGGTGAGTACGCAACCGGCGGACTGCTCGCCGCTCGACGGAACCAGCACCGTGGGCGCGGTGCCGTCGACGGTCAGCGTCCACCGGCTCAGGTGCCGGGCGTCACGGTGGAACAGGCCGTCCGGGGAGGTACCGCCGCGGCCGGTCAGGCCGCCGTCGGCCCCGAGGACGACGAAGGTGCCCGCGCGGACCAGGGTGGTGTCCGCGGTGCCGTTCACGAGCGTGCTCCGTTCGACGGGGAGAGGGAGGCTCCGTCGTCCGCCGGTCCGGACGCGGCGAGCAGGTCGAGGGTGAGGGCCGCCGTCCAGCCGAACGCACGCGTCCCGCGCGCCTCCGCGGTGACCGGGTCCACGTACTCCGCGAAGGAGCTGCCGCCCGCCGCGCCGAGCATGGCCCCGCGCAGCGCGTCGGCCGCCCGGGTCCGCCCGTACAGCCGCAGACCGCGCTCCAGCAGCCAGTTGGTGTTGAACCAGGCGGGTCCGCGCCAGTAGCGGGAGGGGTCGAAGGCGTGCCCCTCGAAGTCGTACGAAGGTGCCATCGGGACCTCGCCGAGACGGAAGCCCCGGCCCTCCGCCGTGACGAGCAGGGCGTCCACGATGTCCTGGGGGAGCCCGGGGACGATCAGCGGGACGAGCCCGGCGACGCTGCGTTCGGCGATCAGCTCGCCGCCGACCAGGTCCCGGCAGAGGAACATGCCGTCGGCGGGCGACCAGAGGCGCTCCACCAGCGCGGCCGTGAGGCGCGCGGCGCGCGCCTCGTGGGGGGCGGGGTCCGCCCCCGTCTCCGCGGCGATCCGGGCGAGCGCGTGCTCCGAGACGATCAGGAGCGCGTTGACGCACGGGTCCTCGACGGCGAAGGAGTGCGAGCCCCGCACATCGGCGTAGCCGCTGTCGCGGTAGTCGGCCGCCAGGCGTACGTAGCGCCCGTAGTCCAGGTCGGTGGGACGCTCGGAGGCCTGGCCGTGGTCGAGGTCCGCACGCCGGTACGAGCCCGGGGCCGCGGGCTCGACGCGTTGCAGCGGCCCGTCCCAGCAGGGGCTGTTGTCCATGCCCGGCTCCCACGGGTGCACCATGGCGGCCAGCCCGCCGCCGCCGAGGTCGCGGGACCCGGTGAGGTAGTCGTGCCAGGCCACGAGCCGCTCGTACACCCGGGGCAGGAAGCCGCGGCTGCGCGAGGTCTCCGGGTCCGACAGGTGGACCAGCCACGCGGCGAGCGCGTGCACCGGCGGCTGCACGATGCCCGACGTCTCGGTCCCGGCGGGCGCGCCCGCCGCGGCGCCGTCGGCCGACGAACGCCAGAAGTCCGGACTGGGGAAGTAGGCGTCGAGGGGGACGGAGGCGTTGAACACGATGTGCGGCACGCGCCCGTCGGACCACTGGGCACCGAGCAGGCTCTCCAGTTCGCGCTGGGCGCGGCGCACGGACAGGTGGCGCAGCCCGATCGCGATGAAGGCCGAGTCCCAGCTCCACTGGTGCGGGTACAGGCCCCGCGACGGGACGGTCGAACCGCCGGTCCAGTTGGCGAGGAGTACCCGTGCCGCGCCGTGCCGAAGTGTCAGGTCATCGGCGACGGCGGGCACGGGGGTTTCGAGCAGCGACGTCACGCGCCGGACCTCCGCAGGAACGCGGGGATGGAGCGGACGGCCGCGACGGGGTCGCCGGTCAGCCGGCACTCGGCGGCGAGGTAGCCGTCGTAGCCGATGCTGTGCAGCGCGCCGATCCAGGCCGGCCAGTCCAGGTGGCCGGCGCCCGGCTGGAACCGGTTCGAGTCGCTGACCTGGGCGTGGCCGATGTACGGGGCGGCCGCGAGGATGGCGGCCGACGGGTCGGTCTCCTCGATGTTCATGTGGTAGCTGTCGATGCCGATGCGGACCGAGTCCAGGCCCACCGTGCGGATCAGGTCGACGGCCTGCTCCAGCCGGTTGACCATGTGGTCCTCGTAGCGGTTGAGCGGCTCCAGGTAGAGGCTCACGCCTTCGCGGCGCGCGTGCTCGCCCAGCTCGGTGAGACCGGCCAGCAGCACCTCGCGGTCCTGCTCCTCGGTGCGCGGCGGCTCGAAGGGCGGCAGCCGGCGCGAGAACATCCCGTACGAGGCGGGGGTCTGCACACCCAGGGCCCCGATCTCGGCCGCGACGCTGAGCTGCGACTTCATCTGCTCCAGGGCGTCCCGGCGCAGATCGTCGTCGAACGCGGCGAAGAAGTGGAGCATGTCGACGCAGACGGTCGGCATGACGACGCCGTCGGCGAGGGCCTGCTTCAGCTCGGGCAGCCGGTCGCGGAAGTGGAAGTCGCCCTTGGACCGCAGCTCGACGGCGTCGAAGCCGGCGTCCTGGGCGAAGGCCCACTTCTCCTGGAGCGTGTCGCCGGGAAGGAGCTGTTCCTGGCAGGCGGTTTTCAGCATGGGATGCCTTTCGGCGCCGACGGTGGGCGCGCTGGGGTCTGGCTGTTTCGTACGGGGTGGGGGACCGCGGGGGTCAGAACTCCAGCACGACCTGGAGGGCGTCGGCGGGGGTCTCGTCGAGCAGCACGTAGGCGTCGGCCGCATCGGCCACCGGGACGACGTGGCTGACCAGGGACTTCACGTCCACCAGGCCCTCGGCGACCAGCGAGAGGAAGGTCTGCTGGAGCCGCTCGACGGTCCAGCGCCCGGCGAGCTGCGGGGGCACTCCGCCGATCTGGGAGCAGATCAGCTGGACCCGGTTGTGGTGGAACTCGTCGCCGAGCCGCAGGCCGGCGCCGTCGCCCTGGTAGAACCCGGAGGCGACGACACGGCCGCCGACGGTGACGGAGCGGATGGCCTCGTGCAGCGCGGGGTAGACACCGCTGATCTCGATGGCGACGTCGGCCCCGGCCCCGCCGGTGGCTGCGCGGATGCTCTCGGCGACGCTGTCGGCGCGGGCGTTCAGGGTGCTGCGGGCACCGTACTCCCGGGCCGTCGCCAGCCGGCCGTCCAAGGCGTCGACCGCGGTGACGCGTGCGCCGTTGAGCTGGGCGAGGCGCGTGGTCAGCAGGCCGATGACGCCCTGGCCGAAGACGGCCACGTCCTCGCCGAGGTGGATGTCGGCGGCGAGGATCGCGTTGTACGCGATGGCGCCGACGCGGGCGAAGGCCCCCGCGAGCGGCTCCAGACCCTTGGGCAGGGTGTGGCCGACCATGCGCTCGGCCGGGACGATGCCCTCGCTGCGGTGGCCCCAGATGCCCCAGACCAGATCGCCGGTGACCGGCATCCCCGGGGTGCCGACCAGTTCGGGTGAGACCTCGGTGACCTCGCCGACCTCCGAGTAGCCCCAGCCGGCGACCGGGTACTCGATGCCGGCCGCGCCGTCCCGGAAGATCCTGGCCTCGGCGTCCCAAGTGCGCGTCAGATACGGGTTCGTACCCCTATAGGCGGTGAGTTCGGTTCCTGCGGAAATGCCCGAATAGCGAGTGCGGACTCGCAGGTGCCCCACGGGAAGCGGAGCGCTCTCGTGCTCGGCGACTTCGACCTGGCGGGGGCCGGTGAACTGGACGACGCGTTCCACGGGGAGCTCCGTTGGTGCTGGAAGGGGTGTTGCTCGCTGACTTCAGTCGAAGATATCTCAGAGTTATGTCTTGTCAAGAAGCAAAAGTGATGCTGAGATGCATCAGGAAAGTGCGTAAGTGGCGTGAGGACACAGCATGGTGATGAAGACCCGACGGTCGAAGGCGACCCTGCTCGGGCTCGCCGGGACCCTGGCTGCAGGTCTGCTGGCAGGCTGCTCCGGCAGCACAGGTGCCGAGCGGCCCGACAACAGGATCACGGTGTGGTCCCAGGAGAACCTGCCGCCGCGGATGGCCGCGACCCAGAAGGTCGTCGACCGGTTCGAGAAGGAGACGGGCGTCAAGGTCGACCTCGTCGGTGTGGACGAGACCCAGCTGCCGCAGCTGATCATGTCCGCGGCCGCTGCCGGCAAGCTCCCCGACGTCATCGGGGCCGTCCCGATGGGCCAGGTCTGGCAGATGTACGGCAACGGCCTGCTCAACACCGAGGTCGCCGACCAGGTGGTCAAGGACCTTCACCCGGAGACGTTCAACAGCAACGCGCTCTCACTCACCGCCGACGGCGGCACCCGGCTCGGGGTCCCCTCCGACGCGTGGCTCCAGATCCTCGTGTACCGCAAGGACCTCTTCGCCAAGGCCGGACTCGACGCACCCGACAGCTACGCGAGCGCCCTCAAGGCGGCCGCGAAGCTCGACAAGGGCGGCCGCGACGGCATCTCCCTGGCCTCCGACCCCTCGGACGTCTTCACCCAGCAGAGCTTCGAGGACCTCGCCCTCGCCAACGGCTGCGAGCTGGTGGACGAGGCCGGCGAGCCCGCCCTCGACTCCCCGGCGTGCCGCAACGCCTTCACCGCGTACAACGACCTCGCGCGCAAGCACGGCGCGCCCGGCAGCCAGACCGTGGACACCACCCGCGCCACCTACTTCGCCGGGAAGTCGTCCATGGCCGTCTGGTCGTCGTTCCTCCTGGACGAGATGGCCGGTCTGCGCGACGACGCGCTGCCCAGCTGCTCCGACTGCAAGAAGGACCCGAAGTTCCTGGCCCGCAACACCGGGATCGTGACCTCCCTCAAGGGCCCCGACGGCAAGGAGCCCGCCCAGTTCGGCGAGATCACGTCGTGGGCCGTCACCAGGACCGCGGAGACCGGCGCGTCCCGGAAGTTCATCGAATACATGATGGGCAAGGGGTACGCCGACTGGTTCGGCATGGCCCCCGAGGGCAAGATCCCCGTCCGCACCGGCACCCCGGAGAAGCCCGGCTCCTTCCAGCAGGCGTGGCGCGGCAGCGTCATGGGAGTCGACCACCGCGAGTCCATGCAGAAGGCCTACCCCCCGGCCCTCCTGGACCGGCTCGTCACCGGTGTCGGCGACATGAAGCGCTGGGGCCTCACCCAGGGGCAGGGCACCCTCGTCGGCGCCACCAACGGCGAGCTCCCCGTCGCCAAGGCCATCGGCGCGATGACCAGCGGTCAGATCTCGCCCGAGCAGGCCGCCAAGGAGGCCAACGACGAAGTGTCCGCCCTCCAGAAGTCCCTCCAGTAGCCGCAGCCGCTCCGTCACCGAGGTAACCGACCCATGAGCTCCATAACGAGCGGTGCGAAGAAGCGCCGCGTCCCACCGCAGAGCAGCAGCCGGCGCGAGAACCGGTCAGGTCTCGCCTTCGTCACGCCCACCTTCCTGGTGGTCCTGGTCGTGGTGATCCTGCCGATCCTGTGGACCGTCCTGCTCGCCTTCCAGAACGCCAAACTCGTCGACATCCAGCAGAACGGCCTCTTCGGCCGCTGGACCCTCGACAACTTCTCGCAGGTCTTCGGTTCGCCCGGGTTCTGGAGCAGCCTCGGCACCACGCTCCTCTACACCGTCGGCGCCACCGCGGGATCCGTGGTCCTCGGCCTGATCGCCGCCCTCGCGCTGCGCAGGCCCTTCCGCGGACGCGGAATCCTGCGCGCCGCGATGCTCCTGCCGTACGTCGCCCCCGTGGTCGCGGTCTCGTTCGTCTGGGAGGTCGCGCTCAGCCCGCAGTACGGCATCGTCAACGAGTGGGGCCGCAAGCTCTTCGGGTGGGACGACCCGATCGCGTTCCTGTCGACCCGGTCCTACGAAGTGGGCGTGCTCGGCGTCCACTTCCACATCCCGCTCGCGCTGCTCACCGTGATCGCCTTCGAGACCTGGCGCTACTTCCCCTTCGCCTTCCTCTTCATGCTGGCCCGCCTCCAGGCGGTACCGGCGGGACTGGAGGAGGCAGCCGAGGTCGACGGCGCCACGATCTCCCAGCGCTTCCGGCACATCCTGCTGCCGCAGCTGATGCCCGTCATCGCCCTGCTGTCCGTCCTGCGCTTCATCCTGACGTTCAACAAGTTCGACGACATCTACCTGCTCACCGGCGGCGGCTCGGGCACGGACGTCGTGGCCGTCCGCGTCTACGACTTCCTCACCTCGCGCTTCGACGTCGGCGCCGCGTCCGCTCAGGCCCTCGTCCTCGCGGTCGTGCTCATGGTCCTCCTGGGCGTCTATTTCAAGTTCTTCGGCAAGAAGGTCCAGGAGGAATCGGCATGACCACCCCCACGATGACCCGTGAACAGCCGGGACGCACCGCCCGCCCGGCGACGTCGCCCCCGCGTGCCCGGGGCCGCCTGACCCGCGCGCAGTTCGAGAACCGGTTCTTCGGTGTGCTGCGCTGGGTGGTGATCGTCTTCCTCGCGGCGATCACGATCGTGCCCTTCTACTACATGCTCCTGCTGTCGGTGAAGCCCATCGACTCCCTGCTCCTGGACCCGGGCAACCTCTGGGTGTCGGCGAAGGACTTCACCTTCGACACCTACGAGAGCGTCCTCAAGTCCACCTCCGACGGCGGCCAGGGCTTCCTGGGGATGCTGCTCAACTCGGCGCTCGTGGCGATCGCGACCGTCCTCCTGACCCTCGCGGCGGCCGTGCCCGGCGCCTACGCCGTCAGCCGCCTGAAGTTCTTCGGCAGCCGGCAGGTCAGCGCGCTCTTCCTCGCCGTGTACATGTTCCCGGCGACGCTGCTTGCCGTGCCGCTCTTCGTGATGTTCGCCAAGATGGGCCTGTCCGGAAGCCTCGTGGGACTCGCCATCGTCTACATCGCGCAGACCGTGCCCGTCTCCATCTACATGCTGAAGAACTACTTCGTCACCATCCCGTTCAGCATCGAGGAGGCGGCGGCGATCGACGGCGCGTCACGGCTGCAGACCGTACGCAAGATCATCCTTCCGCTCGCGCTCCCCACGCTCATGGCCACCGGACTGTACGTCTTCATGATCGCCTGGAACGAGTTCCTGTTCGCCCTCCTCTTCCTCGCGGCCGACCCCGACCGGTGGACGGTCTCCCTCGGCCTGCAACAACTGGCCAACGGCATCGAGGTGTCGAAGACCGTACTGATGGCCGGGTCGGTCGTCCTGACCATCCCTGTGGTACTCCTGTTCTTCTCCGCCGAACGGCTCCTCACCGAGGGCCTGACCAGCGGTGCGGACAAGAGCTGACGCCATGAGCCGGGTCCCCGGGACGACGGCCGGAAGGCCACCGGGGGCGGGCACGGGCACAGGCGAGACGGACAGGGCGAGGACGGCGGGGATGGCAGGAAACCAGGCCAGCGCGGGGCATCTGCTCCAGCTGATCCGCAGTGGCGAGGCGACCACGCGCGGAGAACTCCAGCAGGCGACGGGCCTCTCACGCTCGACGGTGGGACACCGGCTCGACCAGCTCTTCGGAGCGGGGTGGCTGCGAGGCGCCACCGGCACCTCCACCGGCGGGCGGCCCTCCGCCCGGCTGGAGTTCGACCCCGCGCACGCCGTGGTGCTCGTCGCCGACCTGGAGACCCGGCACGCCCGGGTCGCCGTGCTGGACCTCTCGGGCACCGTCCTCGCCGAGCACACCGGCACCCTCGTCATCGCGGACGGCCCCGACCGGGCACTGGACCAACTCGCCCGCTGGTTCGGCCCGCTGCTTGCCGAGGCCGCCGTCGGACCCGAACGGGTCTGCGGCATCGGGCTCTCCGTGCCGGGGCCGGTCGACTGGGAGACCGCCCAGATCGTGCAGCCGCCGATCATGCCCGGCTGGGACCGGTTCCCCGTGCGCGAGCGCCTGCGCGACGCCTGGACCGAGCACGTCGGCCCGATGCCGGCCGCCGGCCCGCTGCCGGTGTTCGTCGACAACGACGCCAACCTGATGGCGCTGGCCGAACAGCGCGCGGGGCACCCGGACTGCAGTGCCTTCGTCCTCGTCAAGGCGTCGACCGGTATCGGTGCCGGAGTCGTCGTGGGCGGCGAGGTCTACCGGGGCATCGACGGCGGAGCCGGCGACATCGGCCACATCCGGCTGCACGACCGCCCCGACGCCCTCTGCATGTGCGGTTCCTACGGCTGCCTCGCGGCGGTCGCCAGCGGCCGGTCCATCGCCGGTCAGCTCACCGCGGCGGGCGTGCCCACCGCTTCGGGGTCCGATGTGCGCGACCACCTCGCCGCGGGCCAGCCCGACGCGGTCCGGCTCGCACGCGAGGCGGGACAGCGCGTCGGCGAGGTGCTGGTCACCGTCGTCACCCTGCTCAACCCCGGGGTGCTGATGCTGAGCGGAGACCTGGCGAGCACCCCGTTCCTCACCGGCGTACGCGAACTCATCTACCAGCGGGCCATGCCGCGCACCACCGCCCATCTGCAGGTCGTCACCTCGGAACTGGGCGACCGGGCGGCGCTCACCGGGGCCGCCCGCATGGTCATCGACCACCTCTACGCCCCCGACCGGGCCGACGCCCGGCTCGCGGCCCTCGCCGGGGCCGGTGCCTGAGGGGCACGGCACCGGACCACCACCGGTGCGGCCCCGCCGTGTGCCCGCAGGGCCACCACGGCCGTGACCGGCGCCACCGGTGACCGGCCGCACCACATCCCCCGCAGAACCGACGGAGAGCACCATGTCCAGCACCACCCCCCTCACGCCCACCTGGTCCCACGAGCCCGTCCGCGTCGGTCTCGTGGGCGCCGGCCCCTGGGCGCGCACCATGCACGCCCGCATGCTCGCGACCGGCCCCGAGACGGTGCTGGCGGGGGTCTGGGCGCGTCGCCCGGAGGCCGCCGCCGAGGTCGCCGAGCCCTACGGAGCCCCGGTGGCCGCCTCCTTCGAGGAACTCCTCGACACCTGCGAGGCCGTGGCGTTCGCGGTGCCGCCCGCCGTGCAGGCCGCCCTCGCCCCGCGTGCGGCCGCCGCGGGCCGTGCCCTGCTGCTGGAGAAGCCGCTGGGCGCCGACCTCGACTCCGCGCGCGCCGTGGCGGACGCCGTCGCCGAGCACGGGGTGATCTCCCAGCTCGTCCTCACGAAGCGGTACCACCCCGTCACCCGCGCCTTCCTCGCCGAGGCGGCCACCCGCGAGGTGACCGGCGCCCGCTCCTGCTATCTGCACGGGGCCTTCCTCGGCGGGGAGTTCGCCACCTCCTGGCGGCTGGAGCACGGCGCCCTGCTCGACCTCGGCCCGCATCTCCTGGACATCCTCGACACCGCGGTCGCGCCCATCGTCTCCGTCCGCGCCGCGGGAGACCCGCGCCGCTGGGTCGAGCTCACCTGCGAACACGAGAACGGCGCGGTCAGCCAGGCGTCCCTGTCCGGCAGCGTGCGGCTACCCCAGGCCCGGACCCGCGTCGAACTCTTCGGCGCCGGAGAGGAACTGGTCTACGACACCGCCGGCATCGACCACGAGGAGTGCTGGCCGGTGCTCCGCCGGGAGTTCGCCACCGCCGTACGGACCGGGGCCGGAACCGGTATCGACGCGGCCCACGGACTGCGCATCCAGCGTCTGCTCGACCAGGCCGCGCGGAGCGCCGACTGAGGTCCGGCGGGCGGGGAGGTGGCGCCCGCGCGCACCCTCCCCGCCCGCCGAAGGCGCTCAGCCCCTGATCACCCGCGGTCCGCCCGCGATCGGCACACCCGTACGGCGGGCCTGGGCGAGTGCGGCGGGGGAGTCCTCGCTGCGCGCGGCGTCCGCGGGAATGCGGGGCCGGGCCGGGGTCGACGGGCGGTCCGCCGGGGGCGTGTAGCCCTCCAGCCGGGCCGTCCCCCAGACGTACGGGTCGGCCTGCGCGCTGCCGTAGGGCGCCCAGGCCAGCCGCGTCTGCCCCGTCCGGTCATCGGTGTCCGAGTCGTACACCAGCACGTTCAGCGCGAAGCGCTCGGGATCTGCGGCCGCCGGAAGCTCGCCCAGGGGAATCCTCACCTCGACGGTGTAGCCCCGGTAGGGCTCGGTGACCGTGCTGACGACCCGCATGCCGGGAGCGGTCATGGAGGCCGGGCCCTGGTGGTTGTCGGCGTCGCGCCCCGCCTCGGGGCCCTCGCCGTCCGCCGTGAGCGGCACGATGCCGGTCTTGAACGTCACGGACGTGTCGTCCGCGTCGCCCCGGGGGTCGAGGGCGATCTCGACGGAGTCGGCGCGCCAGTGCCGCTTGACGTCGTCCCGGTCAAGAGGCGCCCCGGCCCGTTCGTCGGTGACGCGGACGAGGACGTACAGGTCGTCGTCGTGCCGGGACAGCTTGGCGGTCGCCGAGCAGTCGGCGGCGGTCGGCGTCTCGCCCTGCCAGTACCGCAGGGCCAGTTCGGGGCCCGGGTACTCGCCGTTCCCCTCGAGGCCGTTCAGTACGGGTGCGGTGGCCACCGCCGGAACGGTGGTCGTCGGGCGCGCCGGATACGGGGGCTGCACGTTGTTCGCCAGCCACGGCATGCCGGCCTTGTGCGCCCAGCCGCGGAACTCCGCGTACAGCGGGAGGAGTCCGGTCTGCCGGTGCACGGGCCTGCGGACGGGGCGCCCGCGGTCCGCCAGCACGGTGAACCACTCCGAGTTCAGCATCTCCGGATCCGACGGGGCCTCGGGCGGGAGGGTCCCCCATCCCTGGGTGCGGTAGTGCCGGGCGGCGCTGAGTCTGGCCTGCGCCCAGGTCGTACCGTGCCGCCGGGAGCGGTGACCCGACCAGAAGCCGACGACGGGGAGCCCTGAGTCCGGATCGGTCCGGTGCTGCGCGGCCGCCGCTTCGCCGAGGAGACCGTCGAAGCGGTTGTTCTGGGCCAGCAGCCGCCGGGGCTGCCAGACGTTCAGCCCTTCGTGGGCGAGTTGCCGGGGGAACGCGTGCCGGTCGCCGGCCAGCCGGAAGGCCTCGACCGCGAGCCTCGCCGACAACTGGTGTCCGCCGTGCTGGTCGAACGGCCTGGGGTCCATGGTGACCACCGTGTGAGGTGTGGTCTCCCGGATCAGCCGCACGATGCGCTCGAGGGTGTCCGGCTCGTCCCAGATCCGGGCGGTCAGCGGTGCCGACAGGGTGTACCAGAAGTCCGGCTTGTCGAGGTAGAAGATGTTACGGATGCCGGCCAGGGCGGTGGCCTCGCGTTCCTCGGCCTCCCGGATCAGGCCGAGTTCCGGCCCCTCCTCCGGGCCCACCGCGTTTCCGCCGCCCTCGCCGCGGGTCACGGTGACCACGCCCGTCTCCCATCCGTACCGCTCGCGCCACTGTCCCAGTGCGCAGAAGCTGAGCAGTTCGTCGTCGGGGTGGGCGCCCACGAAGAGGACGTCGTGGTGGGCGGGTTCGGTGCCGGGGGGAGGTGTCCGGCGGGCTTCGGCGGCGGCCGGCAGCAGCCCCGCCGAGGTGACGGCGGCGGTCAGCGCGGTCGACAGGACGGTTCTGCGGCGAACGGTGCTCATCTGCGGAGGACTCCCGTGCTGGTGGCGGCCCGGTGAGGGCGCCTCGCTCATGGTGCTGGTGCGGCGGGGCCCGCGTGAGTGGTGGCGCGCCTCGCCGTTATTTACTTGCCTAGGCAAGTAAACTATGAGGTCCGGTGCGCGGTCAAATGGCCCACCGCTCAGGAGCGGCCCACAAGTACCTTTTCCGCGGGTCGACTTGTGTGGGGCGGGGGGGCCGGGCGTCGCGGGGCCGACGCGATCCGAGGCTGGTGCCTCCCGCCTGCCGGACTCCGCGCAGCGCTCCGCCACGCCGCGGCCCGGACTGCCCGGTGTGTCAGGCGGGTTCCGAGGTGTCCCGCACCGGGGAGCCCTCGACATGCGAGCCGGGTGCGCCCCGGTCGGGCGCCGCCGGACTGTGCGCGTACTGCGGGGGAGCCTCGTGGGGGCCCGCCCCGACCCCCGCGGCCGGTACGCGGAGAACCAGCAGCGCCACGTCGTCGCCGCTGGGGTCGATGCGGGCGAGCAGTTCGTCGAGGAAGTCCTCGATGCCGAGCCCGGCCAGGTCCGAAGCGTGCCGGCGCAGGGCGGCGAGCCCCGCCTCGATGTCGCGGGCGCGGCTCTCCACGAGGCCGTCGGTGTAGAGCAACAGGGTCGACCGGGCCGGGAGTTCCGTCCGCGCGTCGGGCCAGCCCAGATCCATGTGCAGGGCCGAACTGAGGCCCAGGAGCGGGCCGTGTCCCTCCTCGAGGAAACGGGTGCGACCGTCCGCCGTGATCAGCAGGGGCGGCGGGTGCCCGGCATTGACCCAGTTGAAGTGCCAGGGCCCGCCCTCCGGGCCCTCGATGCGGCCGAAGACACAGGTGGCCATGGGGGCGTCGCTGGTGTGGGTCATCGCCTCGTCGAGCCGGCGCATGATCAGGCTCGGAGGTTCCGTGCGGTCCCACGCCAGGGCGCGGAGCATGTTGCGGACCTCGGCCATGTGGGCGGCGGCCTTGAGGTCGTGCCCCACGACGTCCCCGATGACCATCGTCAACACGCCGTCGCCGAGGAGGAAGGAGTCGTACCAGTCCCCGCCGATCTCCGCCGCGCTCTCGGCGGGACGGTAGCGGGCGGCCAGCCGCAGATGGTCGACCTGGGGCAGCGGGGTGAGGAGCTGCCGCTGCATGGTCTCCGCCACATGGCGCTGCTGCTCGAACAGCTCCGCCGCCTCCATCACGAGCCCGGCGCGGCGTCCGATGTCGGCGAGCAGGAAGAGTTCGGCTTCCGTGTACGACGCCCCGGCGGCCGCGCGTGCCACGGTCAGTGCGCCGAACACATGCCGCCGGGTGTGCAGGGGCACCACGACACCGCACCTGCCGCCCAGACGTTCGAACAGCTGCCGGTGGGCAGCCGCGAGCGGGGTGTCCGGCGGCTCCGCCAGGGCCGCCTCGTCCAGGACGACCGGGCGGAAGCTCCGCAGCGCCTGGACACCGGCCGAGCCCGACGACTCCGCCAGTGGCGGCAGCGGGCCCTTGAGCGCGTCGGCCGCCGCGGGGTCGTCCATGCTGCGGGCGGCGACGCGCCGCATCCCGCCCTTCTCGCCGGACGTGTGCACATCGACGACCGCCCAGTCGCCCATCTCCGGGACCAGCAGCCCGGCCAGCCTGTCCAGCATCTCCGGGGTGTCCGTGGTGGAGATGAGGACCGTGGAGACCTCCGCCACCATGGTCAGCCGCGCGGTGAGTCCCTCCAGGGCCGCCAGGTGGGCCGCGGTCTGCTCCGCCGCGTCGCGGTGCAGGCTGAAGTCGTGGAAGACGATCACCACGCCCTTCAGGCGCCCCTGGTGCCGCAGCGGGGTGGCCGCCCAGATGACCGGCACCAGACTGCCGTCCCCGCGCAGGAACAGCTCGTCACTGCCCTCGTCCGGCCGGCCGCTCTCCAGTACGGCGAGCATGGCGCACCCGGCGCGCGGGAAGGTGCCGCCGTCCTTCCGGCGGTGCAGCAGGTCGTGCATGTCGTGACCGAGGAGCTGGTCCCTCGAACGGCCGAGCATCTGCTGCGCCCGGGGATTGGACGCGGTGAGCGTGCCGCTGGTGTCGATGACGAACACCCCCGCGCCCAGGCTGTCGAACACGGTCCGCATGAGGCCCAGCTCCAGCAGCCCGTCCTCGTCCCTCATGGCGTGCCCCCGTGTCCTCGGGGGCGGCGTGCCCCGGCCGGTGCCGGGAGGCCGGCGGGTTCCCACCCGGGCGTCCTGCCGTCCCTCGCCGCGAACGCCGCTTCCCCCGCCGTGACAGCCGTTTGGGAAGTCATGCGCTCATGCCCTTCCGGTCGATGCGCCGGCCGGAGCAGAGAACGTTCCGTCCGGGGAGCGGCCCCGCCCGCGGGCGGGCCACGTCTTCGCCCATCATTCATCCGCCCGGCCCGTTCCGCCGCTCGGGACGCGATCTCCACGGGCCTGCCCGGCGCCCGCGCGGGTAGGCGACCGGGCGACGGGACAGGTGTCGCCGCCACCCGCAGCGGCCGCTCGCCGCCCGGGCCCGCTCCGGGTGCGGGCGGGGACGAGGGAACAGAGGATGCGAAGGGTGGCGAGCCGCACCGAACGGCCCCGTCGTCAAGAGATGCCACATCCGAGGGAGACAACCCATGGCGCCCGAGCGATCCTCTTCCGGCAGCACCCGTGACCCCGGGCTCGCGCTCCCTGTGGCGGAACGGGCCGGCTGGACCGACGTCGACGTACGGGCGGTGGACACCGTCAGGGTCCTGGCCGCCGACGCCGTACAGAAGACGGGCAACGGCCACCCGGGTACGGCGATGAGCCTGGCGCCGCTCGCCTACCTGCTGTTCCAGCAGGTCATGCGCCACGACCCCGAGGACGACCAGTGGCTCGGCAGGGACCGCTTCGTCCTCTCCTGCGGCCACTCCAGTCTGACGCTCTACATCCAGCTGTACCTGGCCGGGTACGGCCTGCAGATGGAGGACCTGAAGGCCCTGCGCACCTGGGGATCGGCGACCCCCGGCCACCCGGAGTACCGGCACACCCGGGGCGTGGAGATCACCACCGGGCCGCTCGGACAGGGGCTCGGCGCGAGCGTGGGAATGGCCATGGCGGCCCGCAGGGAGCGCGGACTGCTCGACCCCGACGCCGCCCCCGGCACCAGCCCGTTCGACCACCACGTGTACGTCCTCGCGTCCGACGGCGACATGATGGAGGGCGTCGCCTCCGAGGCATCCTCGCTCGCCGGCCACCAGCAGCTCGGCAACCTCGTGGTGTTCTACGACTCGAACCACATCTCCATCGAGGACGACACCGACATCTCCTTCAGCGAGGACGTCCCGGCCCGCTACGCCGCCTACGGCTGGCACACGCAGACGGTGGACTGGACCCGCACGGGCGACTACGTCGAGGACGTCGACGCGCTGCTCACCGCGATCGAGGCGGCCAAGGCGGAACGCTCACGCCCCTCCCTGATCATGCTGCGCACGATCATCGGCTGGCCGGCACCGACGAAGCGCAACACGGGCAAGGCACACGGCGCGGCCCTGGGGGACGACGAGGTCGCCGGCACCAAGCGGCTCCTCGGCTTCGACCCCGACGTGTACTTCCCCATCGAGGACGACGTCCTCACGCACACCCGCAAGGCGGGGGAGCGGGGCAGGGCGGCCAAGGCGGAGTGGCAGAAGAGCTACGAGGCGTGGCGCGGCGCCGACAGCGGGCGGGCCGCGCTCCTGGACCGGCTGCGGAAGCAGGAACTGCCGGACGGATGGACGGACGCCCTCCCGGTGTTCCCCGCGGACCCCAAGGGCATGGCCACGCGCAAGGCGTCCGGCGAGGTGCTCACCGCCCTCGCGCCGGTGCTCCCCGAGCTGTGGGGCGGTTCCGCCGACCTCGCGGGCAGCAACAACACCACCATGGAGGGCGAGCCCTCCTTCGTCCCGTCCGACCGGCAGACCTCGGAGTTCGCGGGCGGCCCCTACGGGCGCACCCTGCACTTCGGCATCCGGGAGCACGCGATGGGGGCCGTCCTCAACGGAATCGGCCTGCAGAGCCTCACCCGTCCGTACGGCGGCACCTTCCTCACCTTCAGCGACTACATGCGTCCCGCGGTGCGGCTGGGTGCCCTGATGCGGCTCCCCGTCACCTACGTCTGGACGCACGACTCGATCGGGCTCGGTGAGGACGGCCCCACCCACCAGCCCGTCGAACACCTGGCGGCCCTGCGGGCGATTCCCGGCCTCGACGTCGTACGCCCCGGCGACGCCAACGAGACCACCGTCTGCTGGCGGACGATCCTGGAGCACACCGACCGCCCCGCCGGTCTCGTGCTGACCCGGCAGAACCTGCCCGTGCTCGACCGCGGGGACGGTGCCCACGCCTCGGCCGAAGGTGCGGCGCGCGGTGCGTACGTCCTCGCCGACTCCGCCGAGGCCACACCCGACGTCATCCTGGTGGCGACGGGCTCGGAGGTCGAGATCGCGCTCGACGCGCGCGCCCGGCTGACGGGCGAGGGGCTGGCCGTACGCGTGGTGTCGATGCCCTGCCGTGAGTGGTTCGAGGAGCAGCCGCAGTCCTACCGGGACGAGGTGCTGCCTCCCGGGGTGCGCGCCCGGGTCAGTGTCGAGGCGGCGGTCGGCCAGGGCTGGCGCGAGGTGGTCGGCGACGCCGGCCGGATCGTGAGCCTGGAGCACTACGGTGCCTCGGCCGACTACCAGCGCCTGTACGAGGAGTTCGGTATCACCGCCGAGGCCGTGGAGGCGGCGGCGCACGACAGCATCCGGGACGCCGCGGACGTCGCGGTGCCCGGCGGCCGCAGGGACTGAGGCCCCCGCCGGGACCGGGCGGGAGCCGGACGTCCTCCCGGCCCGGCGGCGGACGGTTCAGGCCATCTGGCGCCGCACCAGCTCATGGAGCTGCCCGCCCGTGTCCGCGAGGAGCAGGGCGGGCGGCCCCTGCTGGACGACACGGCCGTCCGCCATGACGATCACGCGGTCGGCGTCCAGGACCGTGGACAGCCGGTGCGCGATCACGACCCGGGTGGCCCGCAGCGACCTGGTGCTCTCGATCACCGTCCGCTGGGTCTCGTTGTCCAGCGCGCTGGTCGCCTCGTCGAAGAACAGGATGCGCGGGCGCCTCACGAGGGCCTGCGCGATCATCAGCCGCTGGCGCTGTCCGCCGGAGATCGCCCCGCCGCCGGAGATCATCGTGTGCAGGCCCATCGGCATGCGCTTGATGTCCTCGGCGAGACCCGCCATGGCGGCGGCCTCCCACGCCTCCTCCTGTGTGAAGACCTCGGCGCCGCAGATGCAGTCCAGGATCGACCCCGACAGCGGCTGGGCGTTCTGCAGGACGACCCCGCACTGGCGGCGCACCGCGGCCTGGTCCAGCGAGGCGAGGTCCTGGCCGTCGTACAGGACGCTGCCCGACACGGGCCGGTCGAAGCCGATGAGCATCCTCAGGAGCGTCGACTTGCCGCACCCGCTGGGTCCCACGATCGCGACGAACTCGCCCGGCCGCACGGTCAGCGACACGTCGTCCAGGACCACGGGACCGTCGTCCGTGTAGCGGAAGGTGACACCCCTCGCCTCGATCTCCCCGGACAGCGGCCCCGGCTGCGTGCTGGCGCCCCGCACCTCGGGTGCCTCGTCCAGCACCGGCTTGATCTGCTCGAACATCGGCAGGACGGCCGCCGCCGACACGAAAGCGCCGGTGAGCTGGGTGACCGCGGTCAGCAGCATCGTCACGGACGTGTTGAAGGTCAGGAACTCGCTCGCCGACAGCGAACCGCGCGCCGGACCGGCCAGCAGCATGAAGACGGCCAGGGAACACAGCGGCAGATAGACCGCGTTGAGCACCGTCGTCGCGTTCTTGATCCGGCCGGCCCGCTTCTGCAGCTCACGGCTCCGCGCGAACTCCGCCGCCCACGCCCCGTACGCGAAGCTCTCCGCCGCGGCGACGCGCAGCTTCGGCAGGCCGCGCAGGGTCTGGAAGGCCTGGTTGTTGAGCTTGTTGCCCAGCTCGACCAGCCTGCGCTGCCAGCGCAGTTCCCACATGCCCATGGTGAGGAACACGCCGGCGATCACCACCAGCATCGCCACGGCGGTGAGCGCCAGCGGGACACTGAACCACAGCAGCAGCCCCAGATTCATGGCACCCAGCGTGCCCGCCTGCACCACGACGGGACCGGTGCCGGACAGCACCCGCCGGATCGCGCTGACCCCCATGGCCGCGCTCGCCAGTTCCCCGGTGGACCGCTCGGTGAAGAACCTCGTCGGCAGCCGCAGCAGCCGGTCCCACACCGCGGGTTGGAGGGTGCTCTCGACACGTCCCTCCATCCGCAGGATCGTCAGGTTCTGCAGCAGCGTGAAAGCGGCCGACACGACGCCGGCGATGATCACCGCCAGGGAGACCTGCACGATGAGTCCGGTCCGGGCCTCGGGCACGTACACGCCGAGCACCCGGCCCGTCGCGACCGGCACCAGTGAGCCCAGGGCGACCGTCACCAGTCCGGTCAGCACCAGCCTCCGCAGATCGGTCCGGGTGCCGAAGAGAGCGAAGCGCAGCAACTGCCCTCTGCCCAGCGGCCGCTCGGGCAGCGGCCGGTAGAACATCACGGCCCGTTCCTCGAACTCCTGCGCGCTGTCCGCGTCCACACGGGCGCGCCGCCCGGTCAGCGGGTTCACGGCCTCGTAACGGCCGCGGCGCCACAGCAGCGCCACGGGTGCGCCCGACGCCGCACGGTGCCCCACGAGCGGGCCGGCGTCCGTCCGCCACCAGCGGCCGTCCAGCCGCACGGCGCGCGTCCGGACGCGCGAGGCGACGGCGACCTGCTCGACCGGATCGATCCGGTCGCTGACCGCGCCGCCCGTCGCGGGCGCGGAGAGCACGATCCCCGAATCCCGCGCCACCAGCAGGCAGGCGGCGTACACCGCGTCGTCCGAGGCACCCGCCGAACGCGGGGCACCCTTCCCCGACCGGCCCATCGACGTCAGCAGTGCCTCGTCGGCCTCCTTGCGGACGGCCTCGCCCGCCTTCAGCCCGGCCGCGGTCCGGTCCTCGTGCGCCCGCTCCAGCTGCTCGATCCAGCGGTCCAGCGCCGACAGCAGACGGAACTGCTGATTGACCATGCCCTGCCACATCGCGGCGTCGACGAGCAGATCACCGGCCGCCTCGGCGCTGAAGGCGGCGCCGTACTGCACGTCCCCCGGCGACACCGGCAGCCACAGGACGTCGTCGTCGCCGACCGCCTCGTCGACCGTGGTCCGCCCGTCGAGCGGGGCCTCGAACAGGACCTGCCGACTGCGCCCCACACCGAGCGAGAACGCGTGTTCCAGCAGGCTGAGCGTCGCGTCGCCGGTGTCGTAATGGCTGCGGAACTGCCCGTCGAAACCGCCCTGGTCCGGGTGCGCGGGCCGGTACAGCTCGCGCAGCGCGATCCGGCGCAGCTCGCAGTGCTGGAGCGGGCGGCCGACCAGCGTGTGCCGGGGGCCCTCGACCGGACCCAGGACGAGGGCCCCGGGTTCGAGACGGCCCAGGAAGTGCCAGTGCCCCTGCGCCGCCGCGTCCACCGCGAACAGGTCGAGGGCGCCGCCCGTGACCAGCCACAGCACCTGCGGTCCCTCCAGCGGGAGACTCCGCAGGCCCGTGCAGTCGACCGGTGCGCCGAGTGTCCCCAGCGCGTCGATGACGGGGTCGAGCCCGGGGGCGGTCGTGGCCGGGAAGGGGTGTGCGGATGCCATGTCAGTGCTCCCTGACCAGTTCGGCGTACGGGCCCCCGGCAGCCACCAGGTGCTCGTGCCGGCCCCGTTCCACCACCGTCCCGTGGTCCAGGACCACGATCTCGTCGCTGTCGCGCACCGTGCTCAGCCGGTGCGCGATCACCACACAGGCACAGCCGCGCCGCCGGAGGTTGTCGATGATGACCCGCTCGGTCTCGGCGTCCAGCGCGCTCGTGACCTCGTCGAGCACCAGGACGCTGGGACGGCGTACGAGCGCCCGGGCGATCTCCAGGCGCTGGCGCTGCCCCCCGGAGAAGTTGCGCCCGTCCTGCTCGACACGGCTGTGGATGCCCCGCGGGCGCCGCGCCACCACGTCGTACAGCGCGGCGTCCCGCAGCGCCTCGGCCACCGCTTCGTCGGGGACCGACGGGTCCCACAGCGCCACGTTGTCCCGGACCGTGCCCTCGAAGAGGAAGACGTCCTGGTCGACGAAGGAGACCGACGCCGCCAGTGCGCCCCTGGGTATGTCCTCCAGTCGCCGTCCGTCGATGCGGATCACCCCCTCCCAGGGGCTGTAGAGCCCCGAGATCAGCCGGGACACCGTCGACTTGCCACTGCCCGAACCGCCGACCAGAGCCACCTGCTGTCCCGGGCCGACCGCCAGCGAGAATCCCGTGAGCAGCGGCTTGTCGAGCGGGCTGTAGCCGAAGGTGATGTCCTCCAGCGTCACGTGGCCCTTCAGCCGGCGGGTGCTCTCGGCGGGCTCGCGGCGCGAGTACAGCGGATCGACCGGGAAGTTCTCGACGTCCTTGAGCCGCGCCACGTCCGCCGCGAAGTCCTGGACGCGTCCGGCGATCCCGTTGAGCCGGGTGACCGGTGCGGTGAACCTGGTCACCAGCGCCTGGAAAGCCACGAGCAGACCGATCGAGATGTGCCCCTCGACCGCCCTGAGCCCGCCGATCCACAGGATGAGCGCGCTGTTCAGCGTCGCGAGGAGCGGGGCGACGACACCCAGCCAGGCACTCGGCACCCCGAGGCGCTGCTGCTCCTCCAGAGTCGTCGCGTGCTGGCCCGCCCACCGGCGGAAGTAGCCGTTCTCACCGCCGGTGGCCTTCATCGTCTCGATCAGCTGGAGGCCGGTGTACGAGGTGTTCGTCAGCCGGGCGCTGTCGGCCCGGAGCTTCTGCGTGCCGGTGGCCCTCAGCCGTACGACGATGCGCATCGCCACCACGTTGAGCAGGGCGATCCCCACCCCGATGACGGTCAGCTGCGTATCGTACGTCCACAGCAGGAACGCGTAGAGCAGGACGACGATGCCGTCCACGCCCGCGGCGGTGAGGTCCCGGGCGAGCGTCTCGGCCACCGCGTCGTTCGACTGCAGCCGCTGGACGAGATCCGCTGGGCTGCGCTGCGCGAAGAAGGTGACCGGCAGCCTGAGCAGGTGCCGGAAGAAGCGCGCGCTGCCGAGCGTGGACGAGATGATGCGTCCGCGCAGCAGGTTCGCCTGCTGCAGCCAGGTCAGCGCGACGGTGAGGGCCACCATGGTGCCCATCGCGGCGAACAGCAGCCCCAGCAGGGAGGTCTGCTCGCCGATCAGGAACATGTCGATGTACGTGCGGCTCAGGGCCGGCAGCGTCGCCCCGACGGCGACCAGCAGCAGGCTGGCCAGCAGGGCGACCAGCATCGTGCCGGTGGTGCCCCGCAGCCTGGCGGGCAGGGCCGCGAGGACCCCGGGTCTGCGGCCTCCGCGGCGGAAGTCCTCGCCGGGTTCCAGGACGAGGACGACCCCGGTGAAGCTGGTGTCGAAGTCCTCGGTGGGCACGAACCTGCGGCCCTTGTCCGGGTCGTTGATGTGCACGCCACGCCGCCCCAGACGGCGACCCATGCCGTCGTACACCACGTAGTGGTTGAACTCCCAGAACAGGATGGCCGGTGCGGGGACCTCGGCCAGCGCGGCGGGTTCCATCTGCATGCCCTTGGCCCGCAGTCCGTAACCGCGCGCGGCCTTCAGCACGTTGCTGGCGCGCGAACCGTCACGCGAGACGCCGCAGGCGATGCGCAGTTCCTCCAGCGGCACGTGGCGCCCGTGGTGCCCCAGCACCATGGCCAGCGAGGCGGCACCGCATTCCACGGCCTCCATCTGGAGCACCGTGGGGGAGCGCACGGTCCTCGTCCGTCCCGGCTTCGGGGCGGGACGCGACCGGCGCCCGCTCTCCGGCCGGTGTCTGCCCCGGCCGGACGGCGGCAGCTGCTGCGCGGCGGGGGACGGGTGGGGTGCGGTCACGGGAGCAGCCAATCGATGGGGCGCTGGTCGGCCAGGCGCACGGAGCCGGTGGCGAGGGTCATGGAACCGATCGCGTACGGGGGGCCCTCGGCCGAGGACCACCGGTAGCCGGACTCCGTGGATCCCGAGCGCTCGATCCGCACCAGGACGGCGAGCGGCCGTCCGTGCCGGGAGAACTGCGCCCCGAGCTGGGCGTCGCCGAGGAAACGGGTGATCTGCTGACGCGTCTGCGGCGCCCGGCCGACCGCGGCCACCTTGCCGCGGAGCACGCCGTACCGCTGGGCGGGCACCGACTGCACGGTGAGGTCGACCTTCGCGCCCACCGGGACCGACGCCGCGCTGCCGCCGTACACGTACAGCAGGACGACGAGGGGGTCGTCGGGGCCCTCGATACGCTCGACGCTCGCCACGTCGGCGCCCGTCGCCACGACCGCTCCGATCGTCGCGGTGACGGAGGTGAGACGGCCGGCGCCGATGGTGCGTACGACCTTCTCACCCTCCTGCGTACGGACCCTGAGCAGGGGGGCGTCGGCGGGCAAGGTGGCTCCCTCGTCCGCCAGCACCTCGGTGATCTGGCCGGCCACCGGGCTCTGCAGGACGTAACTGCCGCGCGCGTGCGTGAGGATGCCGGGCGCGTCGAGTGTGCTGGCGACGGACCCCGTCACGGCCCAGAGGCAGGCGGCGGCCATCACGGCGACGGTGACGCAGAGGACGAGCAGCCCCTGGGGGCGGGCGAAGCGCACCGGGAGGTCGAGCTGTTCGGGCGACTGCAGTTTGGAGAGCGCCTGTTGACGGAACTGCACGGAACTCTTCCCTCACCTGTCGGCGGTCGGCACCGAGCCCCGGAACCGACGGGTTCCGGGGCTCGGTGGATACTGCCGTCTCTCAGAGACCGGCGGTGAGGCCGGAGGCCAGGCCGGTGACCGCGCCCGTGTTCACACCGGTGGCCGACTCGACGAGACCCGTGACCGAGCCGACGATGCCGGAGACCGGGACGATGCTGTCGACGGTGCCCGTGACGTTGCCGGCGAGGCCGCCGATGAGGCCGCCCGAGACGTTGTCGAGGTCGCTGTCGGAGATCTCGGCGGTCTCGACCTGGGGGGTGTAGTTCATGATGAGCGCTGCCCTTCGTATGGAAATTGCTTCCATACGGAAACCGGGGGTGCGGCTTCCGTATGGGCCAGGATCAAAGCACGACCGTGCCGCGCACAGCGAATCCGACGGCGGCTGATCCGTCGCCGATCCGGCCTCGAAATCGACTTTCGTGCAGAAGTGTTCATTTCATGGCGGCAGGTCCTTCACGAGATTCGGGCGTGTGCTTTCCCGGCCGGTCCGGCCGCGGGCGTCCCAAGTGGGGCACTCCCGCCCCAAACGCCTCGCGCAGTGGTCCGGACCAGCGGCTATGACCCACGTGGTGTGATCGCTGTGCGCACACGGTGTGCAGATCCGCCCGAGTTCCGGGCCCCAGGAATGGGCACAGCCGGTATGAGGACCGTTTCGGTGGCCGGTCGCATTCACGGTGCCGAAGAAGATGAACAAGGCTCTCTTTTTCGGTGGCCTCCGAATATGGGCGGAGTGCCGGTATGAAGCATTTCTCGCGTTGTTGTGTTCGTGACCCCACTTTCTCCTCCGAGATATGGAGAAGGTGTGGCGTGTTGCGGTCGCCGGTGAATGAAGCGTGCGGCGCGAAATGGACATACCGCTCATGGTGTGCTGCATTGGAATGAAGTCATCCGGCCCTGGGAGGTGCCCGTGGTGGACGTCGACGTGCTGATCGCGGGGGCGGGGCCGGTGGGTCTGACGGCGGCCGCCGAGCTGTGCCGAAGGGGCGTCAGGTGCCGGATCGTGGACCGCCTCCCCGAGCGGCTGCCCTATGCCAGGGCCGTGGGGGTCCAGCCCAGGACCCTGGAGATCTGGGACCGGATGGGCATGGCGCGCGAAGCACTGGAGGCGGCTGTCCCGATGCGGGGCCAGCTCCTCTACGTCAACGGCGCCCAACAGGCGCGGATCGACCTGGAACTGCCCCCGGAGGTGCCCTACGGCTTCGCCGCCCTCCCGCAGTACGACACCGAGCGCCTCCTCGCCCAACTCCTGGTCCGCTGGGGCGGGGAGATCGAGCGGAGCACCGAACTCCTCTCGTTCGAGCAGGACTCCGGCGAGGTCAGGGCCGTCCTCTCGGCACCCTCCGGACGCACCGAGGAACTGACGGCCGGATACCTCCTGGGCTGCGACGGCGCCCACAGCGTCGTACGCAGGACCCTGGGACTCCCCTTCGAAGGCGGGTCTCTCTCCCCGAGGAGTACATGCTGGGCGACGTCGAGGTCGACTGGGACCTGCCCGACGGATACGGCGTCCGGTCCACCCATGTCGTCGACGGGCGCACGGACGACCTCCTCGTCTGCATCCCGCTGCCCGGTGACCGCCGCTACCGGATGTCGATGCCGACGCCCCCGGAACTCTCCCGGGCGGGCGCGAACGGCGCCGGCGGTGTGTCACACGGCCTGAGCGGTGACCAGGGCCCGCTGCCGGGGATCGAGCACATCCAGGCGGTGCTCGACCGGCTCTCCCCGCATCCCACGACCGCCTCGGCGCTGCGGTGGTCCTCCGTCTTCCGCATCAGCCACCGCATCGTCGGCCGCTACCGCGAAGGACGGGTGTTCGTGGCCGGGGACGCGGCGCACATCCATCCGCCCACGGGCGCCCAGGGGATGAACACGGGCATCCAGGACGCCTTCAACCTTGCCTGGAAGCTCGCGGCGGCCGTCCGGGGACACGCCGGTCCCGGCCTGCTGGAGAGCTACGACGCCGAACGCCGGCCCGTGGGGGAGGAGGTCGTCGCGCGGACGCTGCGCCACGCACGGGCCGGTATCGGAAGCGAACCCGAGGACCGCACGACGCTGCTGCTCCGTGAGGCCCAGCTCCTGCTCGGCTACCGCGGCGGCCCGATCACCGGGCCCGGCCCGGCCCCGGAGGGCCCGGCCCCCGGCGACCGGGCGCCCGACTGCGGCGGCCTCGTCCACGCCGTCGCCGCGTTCCCGGTGCGGCTGTTCACCCTGCTGAGGGAGCGGGACCACACGCTGCTGCTGTACGCGGAGCGTGAGGAGCACGCCGCGGTGTTCGGCGCGGTGGCGGCCGAGGCACTCGGCGCCGCGCACGGCATGCTGAACGCCTGCGCGGTCCTCGGTCCCGGGGTGCGGGCGCCCGCACCGGGTGTGCCCGCGGTGCACGACACCCTCGGTGAGTTCCGCCGCTCGTACGGCGCCCGGGGCGGCGAGGCGTTCCTGGTGCGTCCCGACGGGTACCTCGGCATGCGTACCGGAGCCACGGGCGGACCGGAGGTGGCAGCCCACCTGTCCGCCCTCCTCGGGACGTGACGCGGGGCCCGGCGGTGGTACCGCCGGGCCCCGCACCGCGCGATGAGCCGACCGGGCTCATCTCACCCCGGCTCAGGGAAAGGACACCACCTGCGACGGGACGGTCGATGTACCGGAGGTCGGTGATCCGGTGTTGTTGATGACGTGTTCGTACTGCCCCTGGCCGCCGAGGGAGACGACGAGCAGGTCGTGGAACTTCACTCCGGGCTTCACGGGCGCCTGGAACCCGTGCTGCTGGCGGATGCTCGGGTCGACGTTGAAGTAGCAGTAGCTGCCCATGCCCCAGCCCTCGTGCGTGGTGACCGAGTCGCCCACCTTGTAGGCGGCGTAGCCCTTGATGTCGCCGTTCTGGATGGCGGCCTGGTTCGGGGCGTCGTAGGCCTTCTCGTTCTGGAAGAAGATCGTCTTCCCGTTCTCGCCGTACCACTGGACGTCGTACTTGTTGAAGTGCTCGACGAACAGGCCCGTCGCCAGGACGTCGTCACCGTTGACCCGCAGACCGTAGTCGGACCGGTTGGTCTCCCAGCCGACGCCGTCGCCGTGGTCCGCGCGCCACAGCCAGGTGTGGTCGATGATGACGTCGTCGCTGTTGACCACCATGCCGGTGGTCGCCTTCCCGGCTCCCGCGCCGCCGACCCGGACGAACACGTCCTGGAGGCTGGTCGGGTTCGCCGAGTGGTCGGCCGCCGCGCCCTCGGGACCCACCTGGACGAGCACCGAGGAGTTCTGCGTGCCGGCGTCCACGAGGAGTCCGGCGAGCTTGACGCCGTCGACGTCACCGACCTTGATCGCGGTCACGCCGTTGTCCGGGATGATCGTGGCGAGGCCGAGGCCCAGTGCGACCGTGTTCGCGCGGTTGATCTCGATGGGCTCGTTCACGTGGTAGATCCCCGGGGTGAACAGCAGGTGCAGACCCTGCCGTACGGCCGCGTTGATGGTCTGCGCGGTCGCGCCGGGCTTGACCACGTAGAACTGGCTCAGCGGGATGGACTCGCCCTGCGGGGTGCCGTTCCACGAGACGCCGCGTGCGTTGGTGCGCTTGGCGGGGACGAAGACCTTGTAGTCGTTGCCGTCGAGGTAGAGGAACGGCTTCTCGCGGGACACGGGAGTGTTGTTCAGGGTGGTGTACGGCGGTTCGGGGAAGCTCTGGGCGGGCGCGCCCTCGACGCCGGAGAAGGTCATGTTCCAGACGCCGTTGCCCCAGCTGCCGATGGAGCTGTCGCGGGTGTACCACTGCTGCTGGGAGTACGGGCCGACCTGGCCGTCGATCTTGCTGTCGGCGATGTAGCCGCCGCTGGCCCAGCCGTAGCCGTTCGGGGCGAGGTTGAGTCCGCCCTTGACGTGCATGCGGCGGAAGGGGGCCGCCTGGGAGACGGCCCAGCGGTCGGTGCCGTTGACGGGGTTCAGGGCGAGGTTCTCCGCCGAACGCCAGAAGTTCTGGGTGGCGTTGCCGTTGAACCAGCCGGCGTCGACGGTGACGTCGCCGTTGAAGGTCGTGTCGTCCGGCTTGAGGCCGAGGCCGGCGATGGAGGTGTAGAAGCCGATCTGGGCGTTGATGTTGTTGTACGTGCCCGGCTTGAACATGAGCGCGTAGCGGCCCGTGCCGAACTGCGCGGACTCCTGCTGCTTGAAGATCGCGTCGACCTTGGCCTGGATGCCCGGCGTCGAGGGGTCGAAGACCAGCACGTTGGGGCCGAGGTCACCACCGCCGGGGATCTGCGGGTCGCTGCCGCCGGTCGTGCCGAACACCTGGAACTCCCAGAGGGAGTGGCCGTAGCCGGTGGCACGCGCGGTGCCGGTCAGCCGGACGTAGCGGGCGGTGCCGGAGACGTTCAGCGTCTCCGTGCCGCCGGGGCCGGTGGTGGTGGAGTACGCGGTGCTCCAGCTGTTGTCGTCCGCGGAGAACTCGATCCGGTAGGCCTTGGAGTAGGCCGCCTCCCAGCGCAGCACGATCTGGCTCACCGAGGCGGCGGCGCCGAGGTCGATCTTGATCCACTGGGGGTCGGAGAAGGCGCTCGACCAGCGCGTCCCGGTGTTGCCGTCGACCGCCGCGGAGGCGGGGGTGCCGTCGTTCTCCTGGCTGGAGGTGGTGACCGTCCTGCCCTGGGAGAGCAACGACGGCGCGGCGCTCGCGGGGGTCTGGGGGACGAGGGCGAGCAGTGAGAGGACCATTCCGGCTATGACGGCCAGTACGCCGCTGCGTCTGGCCCGTGAAGGGGGGAGGGGGCTGCGGAGCCGGGGATGTGCGTACATGGGGGTCTCCTGAGTCGTGGGGCGGGTACACGACGCGACGCGCACAGTCAGAGAGCGCTCTCTCCGACTGTGCGAGATACTCCACCCTTGTTACGAACACGTCAATAGATGTGCAACAACCGTTGTGCTGAGGGCTGTTGGCGACAAGGCCTGATGGCGACGCCGTTCGATTCCCCCTTTTGCCGCCCCCCGTGGAGACGACGTCCGCCCTTCGGCGCGGCATGGGTTCAGGAAGTGGCGGGCGGCTTCCTGGGCGATGGGGCCGCCGGCGGTCCGCGGCGTCCGGCGCGCCTGGCCGGAGGGCGGCGCGCCCTGCCTCCACCGGCGCGTCGGCCTCCGGATTCCGGCGGTGACCGGCCGGGCAGGGCCGCCCGGACGGGTCGTCAGGCGGGCGCTCGGCCGGACCCGCAGCAGCTGGGAGGGGCGTCCGGGTCGCGGTGCGACCCGCAACGGTGCGGCCGGGCCCCCCTACACCGATGATCGTCGCCGCTCAAACCTCCTCCCGGCGTGGCGTGCCGTCAGACGGGTGACATCTGGCTCCCTGTCACACGATGGGCCCACCGCATGGCCCCAATGAGGCCTCCCCGAGTGGTGCACGCTCCCGATCGGACTGACGGTGGATCACGTCGCACCCGTGATCCGATGAGCCGACAACCAGCCGGCCGACGCGGGAGTGGCGAAAGGACTGTGTATCCATGCGCACTGCCCGCACCCTGTTCGCCTCGGCCGCCGTCACGGCGGTCCTCGCGGTCACCACCCCCGCCGCATACGCCGTGACCTCGGCGGACGGCTGGGACAAGGACAGCGGTTCCTCCGCCAGCAGCAACGACGACCGTGAGAAGCCGGACTCGTGGAAGCACGAGAAGCCCGAGGGTGGCGTGCACACCGGTGGTGGCGCGCTGGCCGGCGTGTCGGCGGACGACTGGGAGAAGGACAAGGATTCCGGCTCCGGCAGCAACGACGACCGTGAGAAGCCGGACTCGTGGAAGCACGAGAAGCCGGAAGGTGGCGTGCACACCGGTGGTGGCGCGCTGGCCGGCGTGTCGGCGGACGACTGGGAGAAGGACGAGGAGTCCGGCTCCGGCAGCAACGACGACCGTGAGAAGCCGGACTCCTGGAAGCACGACAAGCCCGAGGGTGGCGTGCACACCGGTGGTGGCGCGCTGGCCGGCGTGTCGGCGGACGACTGGGAGAAGGACAAGGAGTCCGGCTCCGGTAACAACGACGACCGTGAGAAGCCGGACTCGTGGAAGCACGAGAAGCCGGAAGGCGGCATGCACGCCGGTGGCGGTGCGCTGGCCGGCGTGTCGGCGGACGACTGGGAGAAGGACAAGGAGTCCGGCTCCGGCAGCGGTGACAGCGAGAAGAGCTGGAAGCACGAGAAGCCCGAGGGCGGCATGCACACCGGCGGTGGCGCGATGGCGCTCTCCGGCGGCGGTCTGGCCGCGGGCTCGGTGCTGATGCTCGGCGGTATCGGCGCCGTGGCGTACAAGCTGCGCCGTCGCAACGCCTCGGGTACCGCCGCGGTCTGACTCAGGCAGGCGACCCGCAGCACCGAATGAATCCTGTCGCGGCCGCCGCCCCCACCCGGGCGGTGGCCGCGCCGATTTTCCCGGCGCCCACGCCGGACCCGCCATCCCCCGTACGCGAAAGGCAGCACGCGCATGGCCGCCCCGCAGAAATCAGAATCCGTACCCGCTTCCCCTGCCCTCGGCCGTTCCCTGCTGTGGCCCGTCGCGGCGGTGGGGCTGGGCTTCCTCCTCGTCTACAACTCCTTCGACGCTTCGGCGGGTGTGACGCCCGCTCCCGCCGTCGTCTCCCTGCCCGCACCGTCGGCGTCGGCTGCCTCGTCCGCGCCGTCCAGCACGCCTTCGCTCCTGCCGTCGGGTCTGCCCCGCTCCGAACCGGAGCGCATCTCGATCAAGTCGATCGCGGTCGACGCGCCCTTCACCCCTCTGTCGATCGGTTCCAGCGGGCGGCTCGATCCGCCGCCCGCGAACGACGCGAACCTGGCCGGCTGGTTCAAGGACGGCGCGACCCCCGGCGAGCGGGGCACCTCGGTGGTGGCGGGCCACGTCGACACGAAGACCGGCCCCGCGGTGTTCCTCCTGCTCAGCACCCTCAAGGCGGGCAACACGGTGGACATCACCCGGGAGGACGGGGTCGTCGCCACCTTCGAGGTCGACTCGGTCGAGACGTTCAGCAAGACGGACTTCCCGAACAACAGGGTGTACGCCGACAAGGGCACCGCCCAGCTGCGGCTGATCACCTGCGGCGGCAACTACGACAAGAAGGCCAAGGACTACGAGGACAACGTCGTGGTCTTCGCCCATCTGGCCTCGGTCAAGAGCACCTGAGGCCCGTTGCCCCGCCGCCGGCGCACGGGGCGCGGGAGTCCGGAGACCACCGGGCTCCCGGCCCGATGTCCGCCGGCTGGGCCGGGCCGGACCGGGCGGGGCGGACCCACGATCCCACGGGTGACGACGACCCCTCCGGATAGTGGACCCGGCCGACGGCCCCGGCGTCCGGGCAACACCCGCTCGGATGCGCCGACGGGGGCGAGGGCTGGTCCTGGACCGGTTCACCGCCGCCGCTGAACGCAGAGCCGGCTCGGTCAGGTCCTGCCCGCCCGTCCCGCCACGGCCACCTGGTGCAGCGTCCGGCCAGTGCGGGCGGAGCGTGCGTGGTGCGGGTCAGGGGTGCCGGGCCGGTCGTGCACGGCCTGGCGGTCGTCGGCCTTGATGAGCAGCCATGCCTCGGGGCCCGGGGTGCCGTCCCCGTCGTCGATGCGGAAGCGGGTGAGCGTGAACGCGCCGCGCAGTTTCGCCCCGTCGAGCCAGAAGTCCGCGTGCCCCCGTTCCAGGGACTCGGCGAACGGGACGGGGTCTCCCGCGGGGTCGTGGCCGAGCGGCCGGTAGGTGCCCTGGTCCCAGACGATCACCGTGCCGCTGCCCTGCTCGTCGCGCGGGATGACGCCCTCGAACTCGCGGTACTCCAAGGGGTGGTCCTCCGTCGGAACGGCCAGCCGCTTGTCACTGGGGTTGTCGGACGGGCCGCGCGGCACTGCCCAGGACTTCAGGACGCCGTCGACCTCCAGCCGGAAGTCGAAGTGCATGCGCCGGGCCTCGTGGATCTGCACCACGAAGCGCTGTGTGCTTTCGCTGTCCACGCCGGCTCCCTCCGCCGGGATGCGGGTCGGACGGTGGCGCCCTTTGTGGCCGGGTCCGGACGGCCCCGCACGGTGCGTATCTCCACTCTGCGTCCGCGCGCCGCCCGCCGCATCGCGGCGGGCGGTACCGGGGCGGTGTGGCCGGTCAGCCGGTGTGCCGCGCGAGCACGGCATCCGCCGAAGCCGCCGACCGGTGCCACCGGGTGGTGACCGGCTCCCATACCCGGAGGCCGCCGGGCGCTCCCAGGGCGGCCGCGCCGAACGTCCGCCCCCGGTGGGCGGGATCACCGGCGACCGTCAGCCGGTGCACGACCCGCAGTTCCGTGGTGGCCGGATCGAGGGTGCGCACCGCCGCGTACGCCGTGCCGCCCGCTGCCACGCGGTACGGCGCGCTCGTGCCGCCGGGCACCGGCAGGGCCGCTCCGTCCAGGTCGCCGAAGACGACCGTGGGGATGCGGTCGACGACACAGGCGTGCCGTCCGTGGTTCCTGATGCTGATCCGCACGGTGTCGGGCACGTCCGAGGCGCGTGCGGCGACGGTCAGGTCGGGTTCACGGCACGCCTGGGGGGCGACGGCCGGGGCGGCGGTCGCGGCCCCTGCCGAGGCGGGCAGGGCAAGGGCCAGAACTGCGGGAAGGACGAGTACGGTACGAATGGGCATGACTTGTCGCTTCCCCGCCGGGCCGACTTCTACCCGCGCCCGTCCGGTCCGGACCAAGTCCTTGACGGCCCGCGTGGGCCCTGCCTTAAATCAAGTAGTGAAGTATGCGCCGGGGGTAAGCCCTTACCGCGTTCATCTCTCGACGCATATCTGTCATGTGCATGATTGGCGATGTATCCGTCGCCATCCCCCACCGAAATGACGTGATGTCCGTGCCTTCCCCCCACCGGGCCCACAAGCGCCCCGCCGACCGGCGCCGCACGACCCTGTCCGCCCTCTCCCTGCTCTGCTGCTCCCTGGTCCTGACCGCACTTCCCGCCGGAGCCTCGGCCGCACCCGACCCCCACACGGCTGCGTCCTCCACGGCTCCCCGGGCGGCGGCCGCCGTGGCCTTCGCCGACGAGTTCGACGGGCCGGCCGGCTCGGCAGTCGACGGCGGCAAGTGGCAGACCGAGACCGGCGACAACGTCAACAACCACGAGCGGCAGTACTACACCGCCGGCAATTCCAACGCGGCCCTCGACGGCCAGGGCAACCTCGTCATCACGGCCCGCAAGGAGAACCCCGGCAACTACCAGTGCTGGTACGGGACCTGCGAGTACACCTCGTCCCGGCTCAACACCTCCGGCAGGTTCACCTCGACCTACGGGCACGTCGAGAGCCGGATGAAGATCCCGCGCGGGCAGGGCATCTGGCCCGCGTTCTGGATGCTCGGCGCCGACATAGGCGGTGTGGGCTGGCCCGACAGCGGTGAGATCGACATCATGGAGAACGTCGGCTTCGAACCCGGCACGGTCCACGGCACCCTGCACGGCCCCGGCTACTCCGGCAGCGGCGGCATCGGCGCCGGCTACACCCTCCCAGGCGGAGCCGCCTTCGCCGACGACTTCCACACCTTCGCCGTGGACTGGGCGCCCGGCTCCATCACCTGGTCCGTCGACGGCACCGTCTACCAGCGGCGCACCCCCGCGGACCTCAACGGCAACGCCTGGGTGTTCGACAAGCCGTTCTTCCTCATCCTCAACCTGGCCGTCGGGGGCTACTGGCCCGGCGACCCCGACGGAAGCACCAGCTTCCCGCAGCAGCTCGTGGTCGACTACGTCCGCGTGACCACCGGCGACTGAGCACCGGTGCGGGGCCCGCGGCGCACACAGCCGCCGGCCCCGCACACCGGCGTACCATGATCCGCATGGAGCAGCGCACACTCGGCAGGACCGGCCGTGACGTATCGGTCGTCGGACAGGGCACCTGGCAGCTCGGCGGGGACTGGGGCGAGGTGCGGGAGGCGGACGCCTTCGGCGTCCTCGACGCCGCGGTCGAGGCCGGGATCACCTTCTTCGACACCGCGGACGTGTACGGCGACGGCCGGAGCGAGCAGCTCATCGGCCGCTACCTGAAGGACCGGCCGGACGCGGACGTCCTCGTCGCCACCAAGATGGGGCGACGCGCGGACCAACTGCCGGAGAACTACGTCCTCGACAACTTCCGCGCCTGGAACGACCGTTCGCGGACCAACCTCGGGGTCGACACCCTCGACCTCGTACAGCTTCACTGCCCGCCCACGGCCGTGTACTCCTCCGACGCCGTGTACGACGCGCTGGACACGCTCGTCGCCGAGCAGCGGATCGCCGCCTACGCGGTCAGCGTCGAGACCTGTGCCGAAGCGCTCACCGCCATCGCCAGGCCGGGTGTCGCGAGCGTCCAGATCATCCTCAACCCGTTCCGTCTGAAGCCGCTCGACGAGGTCCTGCCCGCAGCGGCCGAGGCGGGGGTCGGGATCATCGCGCGTGTCCCGCTCGCCTCCGGACTGCTGTCCGGCCGGTACACCGCGGACACCGTCTTCGCAGCCGAGGACCACCGCACCTACAACCGCCACGGCGAGGCGTTCGACCAGGGCGAGACCTTCTCGGGCGTCGACTACGCCACCGGCGTTGCCGCCGCCGCCGAGTTCTCGGAACTCGCGCCCGAGGGCGCCACTCCGGCGCAGACCGCGCTGCGCTGGATCCTTCAGCAGCCCGGTGTCACCAGCGTCATCCCCGGTGCGCGTTCCGTGGAGCAGGCCCGCGCCAACGCCGCGGCCGCCGCGCTCCCGCCGCTCCCGCAGAGCACCCTGGACGCCGTACGCGACCTGTACGACCGCCGGATCCGCGCCGAGGTCCACGCCCGCTGGTGAGGCGCGGGACTCAGTCGTCCCCGTCCCCGTCGTCGCCGTCCTGCTGACCGTCCTGGCCTGAGCCGTCCTGCACGGCCCCGGCCGAGGGGTCGGCCGGGGCGGGGGAGCCGACGCCGGCCGTCGGCGTGGTGCCGGGGTCAGGCGTGTCCGCGGCACCGGTGTCCGGTGCGAACAGGACCGTGCCCAGGTAGACCGCCGCCACGAAGGCGATCGTCCCGGCCACGGCGCTCGCCACGCGGGGACGGCGGCGGATGGCCTCGCTCGTGCGGGTGGTCGCCGACTTCGACGCCCGCGGGGCAGGGGCGGCCCGTCGGCGGCCGGAGGCCTGCGGCAGCCGGTACGTCGAACCCGTCCCGGTGCCCGGGCCCCCCGAAGCGGCCGTGGGTGCTGCCGGGGCGGTGCTCCGGCGGCTCGGGGCCGAATGGCGGGGCAGCGGCTCCGGCCGCCCGCGCCAGGCGTCGGTGCGGAACCAGTCGGACACCTGCTGGGCGCTCGGCCGGTCCTCCGGCTTCTTCGCCAGCAGGCCCAGCAGATACGAGTCGAAGGCGGGGGAGATCTCCACCCCGCGCTGTCTCACCGGAACCGGCGGGGTGTCGACGTGCTGGTAGAGCGTCGCGGTCGCCGTGTCGGACCGGAACGGCGGCTGGCCGACCAGCAGTTGGTAGATGACACAGCCCAGCGAGTACATGTCCGAAGCGGCGTCGGCCGACCGGCCCAGGGCCCGTTCCGGGGCGAGGTAGAGGCTCGTCCCGACGATCTGGCCGGCCGTCGTGAGCGCGGTCGACGGGTCGTCGACGAACTGCGCGATACCGAAGTCGCCTATCTTCACGGACCCGTCGGCGTCCAGCATCAGGTTGCCCGGCTTGATGTCCCGGTGCACGATGCCCTGCCGGTGCGCGGCGGCCAGGCCCGCGGCCGCCTGGCCGGCGATGTGGGCCACCTGCTCCGGGTGGACGGACTCCTGGGCCTCCAGCAGGTCCCCGAGGCTCCTGCCCTCGACCAGCTCCATCACCAGATAGAAGCGGTCCTCCCAGGAACCGAAGTCGAAGACGGCCACCAGGTGAGGGTGGCTCAGACGGGCGGCGGTCTGCGCCTCCAGGCGGAACCGCGCCGTCGACGAGGCGTCGGCGTGGTCGCCCAGCAGCAGCTTCACCGCCACGGCACGGCCCAGCACCTCGTCCGTGGCGCGCCACACCTCACCCATACCGCCACGGCCGATGGGGGATATCAACCGGTACCGTCCAGCAACCAGCACCTGTGCACACCTATCTCGAATTGTGGCCCGCTCCGACTGCCGCGGCGGCGACATCATCGGGCTCATCGCCTCGTTACGTGCGTCGGGTTGCGCGGCGTGATCAGGATATCCGCACGCCGGGCTTCCGGTCGCCCGGCCCGGGGCGCGGGCGCCGGATCCGGCCAGTCGGAGAGCCGCCCCGCCTGATCTCAGGCGAGCCAGCCGAGCACGGCGGCGGCGGTGAACTCGGCCTGGCCGCCCGGGAAGAGCAGATCGGCCCCGGCGAACACGGCGTCGTCCGGGGCCGCTTCGGCATCCGGAATCGCGATGCAGCGCATTCCGGCCGCGTGCGCCGCCCGTACACCCGGGGCCGCGTCCTCCAGGACCACGCAGGAGGAGGGTTCCACTCCCAGCCGCCGGGCGGCCTCCACGAACACGTCGGGTTCGGGCTTCCCGCGCTCGACCTCCTCGGCGGACACGTACACGGGCAGGTACGCGTCGAGCCCGGTCACCGCGAGCGCGGCCGCGATGGCGGCCCGGGACGACCCCGAGGCGACCGCCATGGGAACCCCCGCGGCGTGGAGCCGTTCGACGAGGGTGCGCATCTCGGGGAAGGCGGTGGTGGACGTCCCGGCGAGCTCCAGGTACAGGGCGTTCTTGCCGGCCAGCAGTTCGTCGACGGGTGCCTCGATGCCGTACTCCGCGCGCAGGACCGTCAGCGTCTCGCGGGTGCCGATGCCGATGAAGCGGGTGTGGTCCTCCCAGCTGAAGTCCCCTACGCCGTGACGGGCGAGGAGCCGGCGACCCGCCTCGTAGTAGTTCGGCTCGCTGTCGACGAGGGTTCCGTCCAGGTCGAACAGCACGGAGAGGGCCGGGACGCGCGGGGTCATCATGGCCTCCAGCATGCCCGACGCCTTTCAGCCGGAGCCGGCGGTCACCCGTCCCACGGCCTCGACGAGCGGGAGCACCCGGTACGCCACCCGCTCGCGCAGGGCGACCTCCGTCCGGGTCCTGACGACGCCGGGGAGCTGGATCAGATGCTGGATCACGTCCTCGAGATGACCGTTGTCACGTGCCACGACGCGGGTCAGCAGGTCCCCGCCGCCGGTCGTCGAGAACGCCTCGATGATCTCCGGGACGGCCGCGAGCGCGTCCCCCACCTCGTCCAGGTGCCCCTGGGTGACCTCCAGGTGCACGAAGGCGAGCACCGGGTGGCCCAGGGCGGCCGGTGAGAGCGCGGGGCCCGTGCCCGTGATCACGCCGTCCCGCTCCAGACGGTCGAGGCGCGCCTGGAGGGTGCCGCGTGCCACGCCCAGTACGCGCGCGTACTCGCGGACGCTGGTGCGCGGCTGCTCGATGAGCAGACGCAGGATGCGGGTGTCGAGGGCGTCCACCGCCATGTCCGGCCGGCTCCTTCGGGCTCCGTCGTGGGTCACCGACTCTACCGATGCGGGGGTCCCGACGTGCGGCAGGGTGACCCGGATCCTGCCGGGGCGCGGTGCGCCGGAAGGAGTGAGAGCGGATCTCCGTTGACTCCATGACCCGCAGGGCCACGCTGGATGGCGACCGGGGTCCCTGCCCCTGCCGACGGCAGCCGGACCGTGGTAGACCATCTCGCGCGACGACGACGGGGGCGACGCCATGGACACACGATCCGGCTGCTGGGGTGCGCGGCATGCGCCGTGTGGGCGGTCGTCGGTTATGGGCTGTCGTTCGCGGGGGCCACTCGTCGGCAGCGGGCCGTGCGGGTGACCGGGCGGATAGTGGAGGTCGGGGCCCCCCGACACGGCGCCCCTGGCACGCCCGGTATACCCGTGGTCATCGCCTTTCCCGACCCCGTCACCGGACAGGGGCACGCACTGCCGTACGAAGCCGCGCGGCGTCCGACTGGACACGGTCTGGGTGGGGCGCGAGGTCGCGGTCCTCCACCCGCCCGGGGACCCGGAGCGGTTCGAAGTCGCGCACACGCTGCGGGACGGACTGAGCGGACGGGCCGGCCCGAACTTCGCGGTCTTCCTCCTGTACGCGGGGCTGGTCACCGACATCGCGATCAGCCACGGCTATCCCTGGGCGCTGCTCGGAGCCGGCGGACCGCTGACCATCGCCATGGCGTCCGTCCTGTTTCACGACCTCCGCCTGCTGCGCCGCGAGTCCGCACGACTGGCCACCGCCCTCGCCGTGCCGGGCCGCATCATCGCTGTCACCAAGACGGTCCGGGACGACGGCGAGGGTGTCTGGACCAGGTACGCCGCGGTCCTCGGCTTCACCACCGGGGACGGAAAGGCGGTCACCGCCCTCCTCCCCACCGCTCCGGAGGACCCGGCCGACGCCTACGGCCGGGAGGTGACCGTCCACTACGTGCCCGGCGAGCCCGAGGGCTTCACGCTCGACCCCGCAGCCTCACACCGCTGACAACGTCCTGGACCTCGGTTTCGTCATGCTCATCCTCCTGCTCGGGGCGGTGGCGAGCGCCGCGGGAGCCGTCCTGATGTGACGGGTTCGAAGGGGGCCTGTCGCGGGGCCGTGCGTCCCGCCGAACCCCGCCCGCGTCCCATGGGACCGGCCGGCGGGAGACTGCCCGGGCCCGGCCGGTCAGCGTTCCGCTGACGGGGCGATCCGCAGGCTGCCCACGCCGTCCGCCGACAGGACGAGCGGGTCGTCCCGTGCGGCGGCGATCCGGAAACGGACGGACGTGTCCGGCCGGGCCGGCCGTCGTTCACCAGTGCATGAAGCTGCGGTCGATGTCCCTCCTGCTCGTTGCCCTGCTGAGTGCGTCCGGCTGTGTCTCCGTCCCGGCGGGCGCGGACAGGCACGACCCGGTCGCCCCCGGGCCGTACGGAAACACGCCCGCTGCACAGGCTTCCGCGGTGCCCTCCGCGCCCGCTGCCGTCCACGACGCACTCGGAAGGACGGAAGGGCGGCGGCCTGACGGGGACGGGAAGAAGCGGAAGCAACGCGAGGGCGCGCGTCCCCACCGGGCCGAAGCGGCAGCCCCGGCCGCGCCGAGGAGGGCGCGTGAGCAGTCGCGCCGACCGGCCCTCGCCCGGCCCGAACGCCCCCGCCGGGCCGTACCCCGCTGGGTGAAGCCGAAGCGCACGTTCGACATGCGGTCCGTGTGCGCGACGGGCCAGGGCGTCGCCTCCGCGGGCATCGTCGACCTGTGCCGGGCCACGTACGGCAGGTGACGGCGACCCGGCCGCACCGGACACGAGGCGGCCGGTGCAGCCGGGATGCGTGCCCGGAAACCGGGAAACGGACAGCCCGGTACCGGGCCTCCGCACCCGCAGCACCGGGCACCCGCGGCCGGCGGTCACCGGACCTTCACCTCCGTGGTCGCTGACCCGCGCCCCCCGGGGGCACCCGATGGACTGTCGCCGGTCGGGAAGGACTGTGTCGTGATCGCTGTCGCGCTTCTGCTGTTGCCCGCGCTCGGACTGCTCCTGTACGGAATGGACCGCTTCGAGGACCGAGTGTTCCGCAGGCCACCGGCGCGCCACGCGGCCGGCCGCCACCTGCGTCTGGTGGGCGGCGGTGGGGAGGCCTCGCCGCGGTCGCCGGCCGCCCCGGTGCCGGGCCGCCCTGCCCGGGCGGGCGGAGAGGCGCCCGCCGCCTGAGGCCGTCCGGGGTCCGCCGCGCGCCGGGGGTGTAGGGAGCGTTCCTGCGGCTATCCGAGTCCTATGGCGAATCTGCGATTTCCAGGGCGGCAGGACCGGCGGGACGAGCGGCGGCACGACCGGGGGACACCCGATCCGGAGCAGGCCGGTCCGGGCCCTGAGGTGGAGGCGGCGGAGCCCGACGGGCCCACGAAGATGCCGAAACGGGCCTGGGGTGCCGTGATCGGCGGGACGCTGCGGGAGTTCAGGGACGACGAGCTGACCGACCGCGCCGCCGCATTGACCTACTACGGCGTGCTGTCGCTGTTCCCGGCGCTGCTCGTACTGGTGTCGCTGCTCGGCATCACGGGGAAGTCCGCCACGGACAAGATCGTGTCCGGGCTGGGCAAGCTGGCGCCCGGCTCGGCCCGGGACATCATCACGCAGGCCGTGGAGCAGTTGCAGGACAGTGCGGGCACCGGATCGGTCCTCGCGATCGTCGGCCTCGCCCTGGCCGTCTGGTCGGCCTCCGGTTACGTCGCCGCCTTCATCCGGGCCGCGAACGCCGTGTACGACATGCCCGAGGGACGCCCCGTCTGGAAGATCCTCCCCGTGCGGGTCGGGGTGACGGCCGTCCTCATGGTTCTCGCCGTCGTCAGCGCGCTCATCGTGGTGTTCACCGGCACCCTCGCCGATCAGGCCGGCAGCGTGCTCGGCATCGGGGACAGCGTGCTGACGGTGTGGGCGTACGCCAAGTGGCCGGTGCTGATCGTGCTCGTCACCGCCATGATCGCGATCCTCTACTGGGCGGCGCCGAACGCCAAGGTCAAGGGCTTCCGATGGATCACCCCGGGCAGTGTCCTGGCGCTGGTGATCTGGATGGCCGCCTCGGGGGGCTTCGCCCTGTACGTCGCCAACTTCGCCTCGTACAACAAGACGTACGGGACCATGGCCGGCCTCGTCGTCTTCCTGGTCTGGCTGTGGATCGGCAACCTGGCCATCCTGTTCGGCCTGCAGTTCGACGCCGAGACGGCCAGGCAGCGGGCCATCGCGGGAGGACACCCGCCGGAGGCCGAGCCCTACACCCGGCCCCGCTCCACCCGGACGTGGGACGAGAAGGACCTGCGCCGCCTGGACGAGATGTGAGCGCCACCCGATGAACCGCTCCGTTCGGGGTACGCGTCGGCTCACGCAAGGTCAGGGCGCCCCCACGGCGTCCGGCTTCATCGAGGAGAGGGACAGGAGGTGACTGCCGTGTCGGACACGCAGCCGTACCCCCCGCGCTCCGACCGTGATGTGCACGCATCCGGGGCGGAGCCGGTGGGCGAGCTGGTGCAGCGGGCCTCGCAGCAGCTGACGGAGCTGGTGCGCAGCGAGTTGCGGCTGGCGCAGGCGGAAGTGAAGGAGAAGGGCCGGCACTACGGCAAGGGCGGAGGGCTGTTCGGCGGGGCCGGACTGGTCGGCTTCCTGATGCTGCAGACCCTGGTGGTCGCCGCCGTCGCCGCTTTGGCGGTGCCTCTGCCGGTGTGGGCCGCTGCCCTGATCGTCACCGCTGTGCTCGGGGCCGTCGCCGCCGTGATGGCCTTCGCCGGAAAGAAGGAGGTCGTCCGTGCGGCGCCCCCCGCCCCCGAGCAGGCGATCGAGAACGTGAAGGCCGACGTGGCCGAGATCAAGAGGAGTGCCCACCGATGACCAAGCCATTCGACGACAAGCCGAACGCCTCCGGCCCGGAGGCACTCCGCCAGGAGGTCGAGGAGGCCCGCGACGAACTCGGCCGGACGGTCGAGGCGCTGGCGGCCAAGGCCGATGTGAAGGCGCAGGCGAAGCAGAAGACGGCGGAGGTCAGGCAGAAGTCCGCCGAGGCCAAGGAGCAGGCCGCGGTCAAGGCGGGCGAGCTCAAGGCCAAGGCGGCCGAAGCGGCCCACCGGGTGCAGGACACCGTGCCGTCACCGGTCAAGGACAAGGCGGCCCAGGCGGCCGGCGAAGTCCGGGCCAAGGCCGCACAGGCCGGCAGCCTGTGGGAGGACAAGGCGCCCGAGCCGGTGCGGCGGAAGGCGGCCGAGGGTGCCCTGGTGGCGCGGGACAACCGCACGGTGCTGCTGGTCGCCGCGGGCGCCGCGCTCGTCGCGTGGGTGACGTTCCGCCGCCGCAGGAGCTGAGCGGCGGGCCCGTACGGCATGGGCCCCGGACGCCTGTCCGGTGGCGCGCGCCACGGCCCCCGGGTGGGACCAGCGGGACCTGCGACGCGCAGTCGGAGGGAGAGGGCGCCGGACCGGATGGATCCCGGCACCCTCCGTCGTGTCCGCAGGGCGCCCCGGCGGCCTTCCGCTGCGCCTCGGGGCGGCCGAGGACCGCCGGTCGTGCACCGCCGGCCGAGGACCACTCGCTGCGGACCGCCGGCCGAGGACCACTGGCTGCGGACGACCGGCCGAGGACGCCGGCCGAGGACCCACGTACCGCGGCCCGTCCGCACCGGGACGCGGGAGTGGGGCGGCCCGCCGGGGGCGGCTGTCTCCGGGAGTGCGCGCACGACGGCGGGACCCCGGGTGGGCGGGTCGACTGCTCGATGGCGTCCCGACTCTGCCAATGGCAAGGTTCTGGTCCAGGAAAAGCGTCCTTCTTGTGTGCCAATGGTCCAGTCGGACTCGGGTCGGTTGAGCCATCGGCCGTGAGCGTGGTCTGATGGTCCTGTCGATGGCGCCGCGGATTCCGTGGCGCCCTTTTTCATGAGAAGGGGCGGGAAGTCTTGCTGAAGAAGGTGTTCGTGGCTCCGGACCCGGGGCGGCTGCGGCTGCGGCACGCGACCAGGGCCGTCCTCGGCATCGGGCTGGCGGTCGTCGTCTGCGGCGTCGCCGGGCACTCGCTCGTCGCCGCGATCACCGGCGGGCTCGCCGCCCTGCTGGCCCTCTTCACGGTCACCGACACGACCGTGCGGGGGCAGGCGGTGACCACCGCGCTGCTTCCCGCGGCCGGTCTGCCCGTCCTCGCGCTGGCCGCCGCCCTGCACGACCAGCCGGTGGCCCGTGACCTGGCCTTCCTCGCGGTGATGGGGGCGGGTGTCTACGCCCGGCGGTGGGGGCCCCGCGGGCACGCCCTCGGCGTCTTCGCCTTCATGTCCTTCTTCATCACGCAGTTCCTGCACACACTGCCCGGCCAGTTGCCGGAACTCTTCTCCGCCGTCCTGCTCTCGCTGCTGGCGGCGTCGTCCGTCCGTTTCGGACTGTGGTGCTACGAGCGCCGGCTCCCGGTGGCCGCCCTGCTCGCACCCGTCGCCGGCCGAGGGCTCTCCCGGGCGACGACCCGCCAGGCCGTCCAGGCGGTCACCGGCGGAGCACTCGCGCTCCTGGCCGGCCAGCTCCTCTCCGACCAGCGCTGGTACTGGGCCGTGGGGGCGACCTGGTGGGTGTTCGTCAACACGGCGTCGCGCGGCGAGACACTGGTCCGCGGCTTCCGCCGGATCCTGGGGACGCTGATCGGGATACCCGTCGGTCTCGTCGTCATCGCCCCCCTCCACGGTGCCGCGGTGCCCACGGCGATCCTGGTGGCGCTCGGCGTGTTCGGGATCTTCTACTCCGCCGCGGTCTCCTACACCTGGATGATGTTCTCGGTGACGGTCCTGGCCGGAGCGCTGTACGGGGCGCTCGGGGTGCTCGATCCCGCGCTGCTCGCGCTGCGCCTCGTCGAGACCGGTGTCGGGGCCCTCGGGGCGATGCTGGCGGTGCTCGTGGTGCTGCCGGTCACCACCCATGCCACGACGGACGCGTGGATCCAACGCGCCCTGCGCTGTGTGCACGCCTGCACCGCCGAGGCCACCGCGAGGCTCGCCGGATCGGCGTCCGCCGACCCCGCTTCCCGCGTCGCGGAGCTGGAAGCGCTCCTGGGCCGCGTGCGGCTGTCCCTCGGTCCGCTCGTGCACCCCCTGAGCCCGCTGCGCGCCCGGAAGGCGCGAGCGGGGCAGGTGCTCGCCCTGCTCGACGACTGCGCACGTGAGGTGCGGGGCCTGGCCTCCGTCGCGGCGGATCCGGAGGCTTCGCACGACGCGCGGCTCGCCGCGGCGTGCTGGCGGGTGGAGTCGTCCGTGGAGGCGCTGACCGCCCCGGCCCGCCGCCGTCGTGAGGCCGCGGCTGCCGTCGGCGTACCGCAGCCCGCGGGTGCCGTCGAACCCGCGCTCGCCCATCTGCACGGTCTGGAGCGGGCGCTCGCCGAGCTGGCTGCCCCCCTGCACAGCTCCCCGCGCGCTCCGCTCGTGGGGGCCTGACACCTGGCTGCCCGCGCCCTCGGGCGGGCAGGTGCCGGCGTGTCCGGGGCGGCGGCGCCCGTGTCGGAGGCCCGCCGAAGCGGCGCGAATTGGTCTGGACCAGAAGGGGCTGCCTGCTACCGTCGACGCTGAAGATCGCGACGCATGTGAAGAGGGGTAGCGCGATGGGCGCCAACACTGGCGGACGGGCATTCATAGGGTCGTTCACCTCGGCGGGTGGACTCGGGATCACCGTCGCCGACGTCGACGGGACCACCGGGGAGCTGTCGGTCCTGGCGTCGACGGACATCCTGGCCGACCCCTCCTTCCTCGCGGTCGGCCGCTTGCCCGACACCGGCGCCGCCGTGCTGTACGCGGTGAGTGAGGTCTCCGAGGGTGCCGCAGCGGCCTTCGACATCGGCGGCCGCGGCGCGCCGGTGCTCATCGGCGAGCCGCAGCCGGTGCAGGGCGACGGACCCACGCACGTGGACGTCCGGGCCGGCCATCTGTTCACCGCCAACTACGGTTCCGGCAGCGTCAGCGTCCTGCCCCTGCGGCCCGACGGCTCGCCGGGCCCGGCCGCCTGCGTCCTGCGGCACGAGGGCGCCGGACCCGACGTCGCGCGCCAGGCCGTCCCCCATGCCCACCAGGTCCTCGCAGACCCGTCGGGGAACTGGGTGCTGAGCGTCGACCTCGGCACGGACTCCGTGCGCGTCTGCGCACTCGACCCCGGCACGGGCTCCTTGCGCACGCACTCCGAGGCGGTGCTGCGTCCGGGGACCGGCCCGCGTCACCTCGCCTTTCATCCGTCCGGGGGACACCTCTACGTCCTCAACGAGCTGGAGCCCACCCTCACCGTGTGCCGCTGGGACGCCGCCACCGGCCTGCTCGAACCGCTGGGCGAGACCTCGGTGCTGCCCCGGAGTGCCGACGACGACGGCGAGGCGGTGCGTACGTACCCCTCCGAGGTGGTGGTGTCGCACGACGGACGGTTCCTGTGGGCCGCCGGCAGGGGGCGCGACAGCATCTCCGTGCTCGCCCTGGACGAGACGGCCGAGAAGCCCGTCCTCGTGGCGGCCGTGGGCTGCGGAGGGAGCTGGCCCCGTGACCTCACCCTGGACCCCACCGGGCAGTGGCTGTACGCGGCCAACGAGCGCTCCGGGAACGTCAGCTGGTTCTCCCTCGACGCGGAGACGGGAATCCCGTCGCCCGCGGGCTCCATCGACGTCCCGGCGGCTTCCTGCGTGGTCTTCGCCTGACACCCGGGCTGCTCGTCCGCCCTCGGCCCGGGAGGGCCGGTGTCCGCGCGAAGCGCGTGGACACCGGCCGTGAAGGCTGTGGCGCGAACCGCAACCGCCGGTCCGCGCCACAGCCTTCACGGCGTCGGTGCCTCAGTGCGTCTGCGCCCCCTGCGGCGTCGCCGGGGTGATGCCCAGCGTGGTCGCGTAGAGGGAGAGCACCAGCTTGCCGATGGCCGGGTACGCGCCGAGGGGCTCGGCGGTCGCGCAGCCGGCCTCCTTCGCGGCGGCTTCCAGCAGTTCGGCGTCGATCTCCGGCCCCACGAGGTAGGGCGCGAGCGCGAGCTGTACGGAGCCGGACCCCTGGAGCTGGGCGGCGATGGCGGCGACTGAGCCCTCCACGTCCAGTGCCGCGGCCATCACCGGAACCGCCAGACGTGCGGCGAGCAGCATGCCCGTGATGCCGGCGGCCTGCACGGCCTCCTCGCCCCCGACCGTGGCCAGCACGATTCCGTCGGCCGCGGTCGCCACGGTGAACAGCCTGGCACGGTCGGCACGCGCCAGCCCCGCCTCCGAGAGGCGGACGTGCAGCGCCTCGGCGAGCAAGGGGTGCGGACCGAGCACGTCGGTCAGCTCCACCTGCGTGCCGCTCTCCATCACGGCCTGCCGTATGCGCCGGATCAGCGCGCTGTCGGGGCCGGCGAGGAGCGGCACCACGACGGCGGACGGGCCGGTCGGCGCGGCGACCTCGCGACCGGCCGCGGTGGCCTGCTCGAAGCGCGCGACGCGCTCGGCGGCGGCCTGGGTCAGGACGGAGGCGAGCGCGGGAAACTCCGCGTCGTCGCCGTCGAGGTAACCGATCTGCGCGTTCAGGCCGGGCAGCTCGGAACGGGCGATGCTGATGACCTCCTCGGCAAGGCTGCGCGATGCCGGGGAAGGCGTGCCGGGGACGGCGAGAACGAGCGCGGCTGCGCCCTCAGGTGCGACCACGGGCTCAGGGCGGCGGTGCCGTCCGGACTGGCGAGGTCGCGGCATTCGTACTGGCAGGCCGGAGGCGGGCCCAGTGGGGGTGCTCATGGCGCCGCATGCTACTGGTTTTGGGTACCTCTCTGTTCGGGGAGGGGGCTGCTGGGCGTTATCTGTCCGTATATGTCTGTAGAGCGGCATAGCGGGCAACTGACCTGCTCTGTACCGGAGCGGGGATCGCCCGACCTGTTCACGTTACTCCCGGTACGGACAACAGGGCCGGGTGGGGCGGCAGTCGCAGTCCCGCTCCCGCCAGCGCCCGGGCGATCTCCAGCGAGCCGTGCAGCGGATCGCCCGCCGCCGGTACCAGCCGTGCCCGCGGCACCTGCTCCGCCAACTCCTCGCGCACCGGTCCGAGAAGAGCCTCGCCCATGCGGAACAACCCACCGGTCAGGGCGATTTCGTACGCCTCGGTGTGGTGTTCCGCCGGGCCCGGGCACACGGCGGCCGCGGCCGCCGCGATGTGGGCGGCCGCCCGCCGCAGGATCGTCGCCGCCGTCCCGTCCGTGCCCGCGCACGCCGCCACCTCCGGCGCGAAGGAGGCGAGCAGCGCCGGGCGGTCCGTACGCGGATAGAGCAGGCCGGGCAGACCGGCCGCGGGACCGAAGACCGTCTCGAGCCGCTCCAGCAGGGCCGGGGAACCACCGCGCCGGCCGTCGTGGGCCCGCATGGCCGCGTCGAGCCCTTCCCGCCCGATCCAGGCACCGCCGCCGCTGTCGCCCAGCAGATGACCCCAGCCGTCGGCCCTGCGCCACGTCGAGAGGTCGGTGCCGAGCGCGATCATGCCCGTGCCCCCGGCGACCACCGCGCCGGGCCGTTGGCCGAGCGCGCCGGCGTACGCCGTCACCGCGTCGGCGGCGAGGGCGAGGCGTCCGATGCCCAGCGCGGACGCGAGCGCGGCGGGCAGCTCCGCGCGAAGCCGGTCACCGAGCGTCGCCATGCCTGCGGCGCCGATCGCCGCCGCGGTCACGGCCGCCCCCGGTCCCGCCGCCTCCAGCAGTCCGCGCACCACGGGCAGCACCTGCTCCAGCAGGTGTGCGGCGTCGATCCCGGCCGAACCGGTCCGCACCGGTTCGGCGCAGACGGCGGTACGGACGGGGTACCGGGGGTCCACGGCGCCCAGCGCCAGCCTCAGACCGGAACCACCCGAGTCCACCCCGAGGACCAGCTCGACGGTCCCGTCGCTCACCGCGCCCACCTCTCGGACGGGGGCCGTCCGGCCCCTGCGGCCAACCCGGGCGCGGGGCACCGCCGTTCCTCGACGAACGCCTGCGTGACCATGGGGACCGACTCCGGGGGCTGGAGGACCGAGGATGACGCGCAGCCTATCCCCAGGACGGCGGCCGCGGAGGACCGCATGATCACGTTGTCGGTGTAGGCCGGTAGGGTGACGCACGTGGCAGCGCGACCGTTGAGTGAACTTGTGGAGCCCGGCTGGGCTCAGGCGTTGGAGCCCGTGGCCGGCCGGATCGCGGAGATGGGTGACTTCCTCCGCGCCGAGATCGGCGCCGGGCGCACGTATCTGCCGTCCGGGCAGAACGTCCTGCGCGCCTTCCAGCAGCCGTTCGACGACGTACGCGTCCTGATAGTCGGTCAGGACCCGTACCCGACCCCGGGGATGGCCATCGGGCTGAGTTTCGCCGTGGCCCCGGACGTACGCCGTCTGCCCGGCAGCCTGGAGAACATCTTCAGGGAGATGCACACCGACCTCGGTCTGCCCCGGCCCTCCAACGGAGACCTGACACCGTGGACGCGGCAGGGAGTGCTCCTGCTCAACCGGGCGCTGACGACGGCGCCGGGCAAGCCCGCCGCCCATCGGGGCAAGGGCTGGGAGGAAGTGACCGAGCAGGCGATCCGCGCACTGGCCGCGCGTGGGAAGCCGATGGTGTCGGTGCTGTGGGGCCGCGACGCGCGCAACGTGCGCCCGCTCCTGGGGGATCTGCCCGCGGTCGAGTCCGCACATCCTTCGCCCATGTCGGCCGACCGCGGGTTCTTCGGTTCTCGGCCCTTCAGCCGCACGAACGACTTCCTGAGCAGTCTGGGGCAGCAGCCCGTCGACTGGCGTCTGCCCTGATCCGGAAGCCGCGGGACCAGATGTCCCACGGCGCTCCCGGGTGATGCCCGAGGCGTGTCGTCCGACGGCCCGTGCCGTCGTGGGCGCTGTTCGCGACGCCTGGGCGGATTCCCGGTACCGACGCTGCATGCGCTCCCGATTCCGGGGCACGAGACCTTGTGACCCGAGCTCCGGTCGGTGCCTCCCCCCCCGGCACCTGTGTGAGCCTCCGGCCCCACCGTCATCCCCCCGTCGGTGGGGCCGGACTTGTGCGTGGCCCCCGTGACCGCGCACGGTGTGATCGAGGCGCTGGCGTAACGGCCCGGTGTCTGCTTGCGGATCCGGGTCGAGAACGGCAGGCCCGGCGTCCCGGCGGAGCCACCGGCTCGGGCGCCCGTCGGAGTGGGGGCCGGGGGCGCGGATAGCCCGGACGCGGGACACCTTCCGGACGGTTGCGCGTCGTGGGGGCGCCCGGCTGCTAGCGTCCCCGGACCACCGGACCGGCCGGCCCGGCTGCAGCCGTTCGCAGCGCCGGAACGGCAGAGGAGAGGTGTCCCATGCGTGTCCTCCTGGTCGGGGCGGGAGGCGTGGGTACGGCGATCACGCGCATCGCGGCCCGTCGGTCCTTCTTCGAGCACATGACGGTGGCCGACTACGACCTCGGGCGGGCCGAGACCGCCGTCGCCCTCCTGGGGGAGAGCGGGGCCCGGTTCGGCGCTGCCCGGCTGGACGCCTCGGACCCCGCCGCCGTGCGCGCGGCGCTCGCGGAACACCGGTGCGATGTCCTGCTCAACGCCACGGACCCGCGGTTCGTCATGCCGCTGTTCGAGGCAGCCCTCGCCCACGGTGCCCACTACCTCGACATGGCCATGTCCCTGTCCCGGCCTCATCCCTCCCGCCCGTACGAGAAGTGCGGGGTCAAGCTGGGGGACGCGCAGTTCGAGCGGGCGGCCGACTGGGAGGCCGCGGGCAAGCTCGCACTGGTGGGGATCGGTGTGGAGCCCGGGCTCTCGGACGTGTTCGCGCGCTACGCCTCCGACGAGCTCTTCGACGAGATCGAGGAGATCGGGATCCGTGACGGCGCCGACCTGACGGTGGAGGGCTACGACTTCGCCCCGTCCTTCAGCATCTGGACGACCATCGAGGAGTGCCTGAACCCGCCGGTGGTCTACGAGGAGGACCGGGGCTGGTTCACCACCGAGCCCTTCAGCGAACCGGAGGTGTTCGACTTCCCGGAGGGCATCGGCCCCGTCGAGTGCGTCAACGTCGAGCACGAGGAGGTCCTGCTTGTACCGCGTTGGCTGAAGGCCCGCCGTGTCACCTTCAAGTACGGGCTGGGCGACGAGTTCATCGGTGTCCTGCGTACGCTTCACAAGCTGGGCCTGGACCGTACGGATCCCGTGTCGGTGAAGAGCGGTACGGGGGCCGCCGAGGTCTCCCCCCGTGACGTGGTGGCCGCGTGCCTGCCCGACCCGGCCGGACTCGGGGAGCGGATGCACGGCAAGACCTGTGCCGGCACCTGGGTGAAGGGTGTCAAGGACGGGCGGCCCCGGGAGGTGTACCTCTACCACGTGGTCGACAACCAGTGGTCGATGCGCGAGTACGGCTCCCAGGCCGTCGTCTGGCAGACGGCCATCAACCCGGTGGCCGCTCTCGAACTCCTGGCCGAAGGCGTCTGGGGCGGGAGCGGAGTACTCGGACCCGAGGCCCTGCCGCCCCGGCCGTTCCTCGACCTGCTGAACGAGTACGGCGTTCCCTGGGGCATGCGCGAGCAGTGACGGCGGTGAGACGCCTTTGTGCGGGGGCGCTTGTGCGCCTCACCGGACGTGCGCCCCGGGAGGTACCTCCCTAGCATGTGGAAGGAAATATTCCGCCTTCTCTTCAGGCCTGTGAACCCGAGCGAGGGAGCATGGCAGAGGACCGTGCCGGATCAGCACCACCGGCAAGCTTGAAGCCGAACGCGATCGGCTTCGTCGACGCGCTGGTCATCGGGCTGAACGCCACGTCCCCGGCCTACTCGGTGGCCGCGGTCATCGGCCCGGTCGTGGCGCTCGTCGGCATCTACGCACCCGGGGTGCTCTTCGCCTCGTTCGTACCGATGCTGTTCATCGCGTCGGCCTTCTACTACCTCAACAAGGCCGACCAGGACTGCGGGACGACCTTCTCCTGGGTGACCCGCGCCATGGGCCCCTGGGCCGGGTGGCTCGGGGGCTGGGCCATCGCGATGACCGGTGTGCTGGTCGTGGGATCACTGGCCGACATCGCCGTCAGCTTCGGACTGCTCGCCGTGGGGCTCGACAGCTGGGCGGAGAACGACTTCGTCCGCCAACTGCTGACCGTCGTCCTGATCGTGGTGATGACCGGGCTGTGCGTCATCGGGACCGAGCTGTCGGCCAAGGTGCAGAACGCCCTGATCCTGGCTCAGGTGGCCTTCCTCCTCGTGTTCGTGATCGTCGCGCTCTACCGCGTCTACGCGGGCACGACGGACTTCGACTCGATCACACCCGCGGTCGACTGGCTCAACCCCTTCGGGGCGGGCGGTGCGGCGCTGACCAGTGGTCTGCTGCTGGGCGTGTTCATCTACTGGGGCTGGGAATCGGCCGTCAACCTCACCGAGGAGGTCGAGGACTCCGCGACCGCGCCGGGCAAGGCCGGCGTGTGGTCGACCGTCATCCTGCTCGTGACCTACCTCTCCGTCGGCTTCGCGGTCGTCGCGTTCGCCGGAACGGAGTATCTGGTGGAGAACGCCGGGGAGGAGGAGTTCATCTTCGCCCTGCTGGCCGGTGAGGTCATGGGCGACTGGGACTGGATCGTGCTCCTCGCGGTCGCGACCTCCGCGCTCGCCTCCACCCAGACGACCATCATCCCGGCCTCGCGCACCGCCCTGTCGATGGCCCGGCGCCACGCGCTGCCCAAGCACTTCGCCCGCATCAGCCCGAGGTTCCGGACCCCCGACGTGAGTACCTGGTGGGTGGCAGGCATCGCCATCGCCTGGTACCTGATCGTCGGCCAGATCAGTGAGAACGCCCTCTTCGACTCGCTGACCGCGCTCTCCCTCCTCATCGCCTTCTACTACGCGCTCACCGGTCTGGCCTGCGCGGTCTACTACCGCCGCCATCTGACCGAGAGCGTGCGCAACTTCCTCCTCATCGGTCTCGGTCCGCTGGTCGGGGCGGGTCTGCTCACCTGGCTGCTCGTCCGGTCGGTCATCGACATGTCCGACCCGGCGAACTCCTACAGCGGAACCTCCTGGTTCGGACTGGGCCCGCCGCTCGTCATCGGCATCGCCATCATCCTGATCGGCGTGGTCATCATGGTGGTCCTGCGGTTCCTGTCGCCGGCCTTCTGGGCCGAGCGGCGAGGTGTGGTCGACCCCGACCTCGTACACGGCAGGGAGTCCTGAGATGTCGGTGGTCCTCGGGTACGACGAGTCGCCCGGGGCGGCGCGTGCCCTGCGGGCGGCGATCGAGGTGGCCGCCGCGTTCGGCGAGAAGCTCGTCCTCGTGTACGGCGCCGCTCCGCCCGGCCCCACCGGCGAGGAGTACCGCGCCCATTACGAGGCCATTCGGCAGGCCGGACGCACGGGGCTGGAACGCGCCGTCGCCTCGGCGGAGGCGGCCGAGGTGCCGACCACCGTCGAAGTCATCGACCTGAGCCCGGCGCAGGCGTTGATCGAGGCGGCCTCCCGCCACGAGGCGCGGGTCATCGTCGTGGGCAGCTGGGGCGAGAGCCCGATGCGGGGGGCGCTGCTCGGTTCCACCCCGCACAAGCTCCTGCACCTGTCGACCGTCCCCGTGCTGTGCGTGCCGACCGACGTCTGACCCGGCCCGGGCCGGCCGGCGGGGCCGTGTCGCCCGGCCGCGCGGGTCAGCCGAGTGCCGCCGCCCGCACACACAGCACGTCCGGCAGATGGGAGGCCAGCTGCTGCCAGCTGTCACCGTCGTCGGCGCTCGCGTACACCTCGCCGTTGCGATTGCCGAAGTAGACGCCGGCCGGGTCGGCGTCGTCCGTGCAGAGGCCGTCGCGCAGCACCGTGCCGTAGTGGTCGCCGTCGGGCAGACCCCGCGTCAGCGGCTCCCAGGTCTCACCCGCGTCCCGGGTGCGGAAGACCCGGCAGCGGTGACCGGCGGGCACCCGGTCGGCGTCGGCGTTGATCGGGAAGACGTAGAACGTGTCCGCGCGGTGCGGGTGAGCGGCTGCGGCGAAGCCGAAGTCCGAGGGCAGGCCCGCGCCGATGTCCTGCCAGCGCTTCCCGCCGTCGTCGCTGCGGAACACGCCCCAGTGGTTCTGCAGATAGAGACGGTCGGGATCGGCCGCGTCACGGGTGACCTTGTGTACGCACTGGCCGAACTCGGGATCGGGATCCGGGAGGAACACAGCCGAGACGCCCCTGTTCGAGGGCGTCCAGCGTTCGCCGCCGTCCTCGGTCCGGAACACGCCCGCGGTGGACACGGCGACGGTCACGGCCGCGGCGTCCCTGGGATCGGTCAGGATGGTGTGCAGCCCTTCACCGCCGCCGCCGGGCACCCATCGGGACCGCGTCGGATGCTCCCAGAGCGGACGCACCAGCTCGAAGGACTCGCCCCGGTCGTCCGAACGGAACAGGGCGGCGGGCTCGGTGCCCGCGTAGACGACGTCGGGCGCCTCGGGGCCGGCGGGGTGCAGCTGCCAGACCCGCTCCAGCGACGCGTCGGTGAACCGGGGGAACTTCACGGCGGGTTGCTTCGGCTCCGCCCACGTCGCGCCCAGGTCGTCGGAGTGGAAGACGGAAGGGCCCCAGTGCGCGCTGTCCCCGCCCACCAGCAGCCGCGGAGTGCTTCCCCGGGTGTCGATCGCGATCGAGTAGATCGCCTGCGCGTTGAACTGCGGATCGCCGAACTCCCATGTCCCGCCCCGCCTGCGGCCGATGAAGAGACCTTTGCGGGTACCCACGGTGAGGAGTACATCGGTCATGACAGGACCTCCCGAGACGCCGTTGTGCCGGATACGGGTCAGTCTGCACCCCGCCACTGACAACGGCCCGTAGCGACGACGCCCGCACGGCCCCCGGCCGGATCACGCGGCCGCTCCTGGCCGGACGGGGGATCAGGCCGCCCCCGGAACGGCGGACTGATGACCCGTCCGGCCCCGGCGCGGCCCCGGGCGCCCGGCAGAGCCCGGCGCGGCCCTGGTGCCCACGGGTTCCCGGGCCGCACGGCCGCGGCCGTCTCAGCGCGACGGCGGAGCCGTGCTGCTGCGCACCACCAGGCTCGTCGCCAGATCGACCCGCGTGGTCGCCGGCCGCCGTCCCTGCCCGAGGTCCAGGACCAGCCGGGCAGCGGTCTCGGCCATCTCCACGAGCGGTTGCCGCACGGTCGTGAGGGGCGGCCCGATCCAGCGGGTGAGCGGCAGATCGTCGAAGCCGACGACGCTGAGGTCCTCCGGGATGCGCAGCCCCAGCTCGCGTGCGGCCTCGTACACGCCGAGGGCCTGGAGGTCGTTGCCGGCGAAGACGGCGGTGGGGGGCTCGGGCAGGCGCAGGAGGTCGAGTGCCGCCGTGTACCCGTCCTCGTGGTTGAACTCGCCCTCCCGGACGAGCTCGGGGTCGATCTCCACCCCGGACGTCTCCAGGGCGGCGCGGTAGCCATCCAGCCGCGCCCGGCTGCACATCATGCGGGCCGGTCCGCCGATCACGCCGATCCGCCGGTGCCCCAGGGCCGTCAGATGGCGGGTGGCGGCGATGCCGCCCTGCCAGTTGGCCGCCCCGACCGACGGGATGTCGTCCCCGGGGTCGCCGGCCGGATCGACCACGACGAAGGGGATGGACCGGCTGGTCAGCTGGGCCCGCTGCGCCGCGTCGAGATCGGAGAGCACCAGGATGACGCCGGCCGGGCGACGGGCCAGGACGCCGTCCACCCACGTCTGGCCCGGGGTGAGCCGGCCCGCGCTCTCCGAGAGGACCAGGCTCAGCCCCTGCTCCCGCGCGACGTTCTCGACGCCTCGGATGACCTCCATCGCCCAGGCGCTGTCCAGCTCGTGGAAGACGAGGTCGATCAGCTGGGACTGCTGCGAGGCGCCGCGCCGGCGGCGGTAGCCGTGCAGCAGCAGGAGCTCCTCCACCCGTGCGCGCGTGCCGGGGGCCACGTCGGCCCGGCCGTTCAGCACCTTCGAAACTGTCGGAGCCGACACTCCGGCCGCTCGGGCGATCTCTGCCAGCGTGGCGGTGCTCTCCGTCGGCTCGCCGGAGGATGCCTTCTCCTTGTGGTGCTGGACCTTTGCAGGGCTCATGCACGAATCGTAGCTTCCCCGGTCCGGGCGGCGGTGGTCCGGCCGGGGTGCGCGAATCCTTGCTCCCGACCCCTTGACGAGCCTCACACCCGATCGTACGGTTCCGGCAACATTCGAGCAGCACGCCGAAACATTCGACAGAGGTGCGGTCATGCGGTCGGGGATATTCGCTCAGGGCACGCGTACGACGAGGTGGGCCGCCGCAGGTGCGGCGATGGTGATGACAGGGCTGCTGGCGGGCTGCGGCTCCGGGGCCGGCGGGAGCGACGGCGGCACGATCACCGCCTACGTCTACGGCGACGACGCGGTCAAGGTCCAGCAGGCCGCGGTCGACGCCTTCAACAAGACCTCCGAGGTCAAGGTGAAGCTGGTGTCCGTCCCGGGCACCGACTACGTGAACAAGCTGCGCAGCGCCATGGGTTCACCCGGCGCCCCGGACGTCTTCTTCAACTGGGGCGGCGGGTCCATCAAGCCGTACGTCGACTCCGGCAAGCTCGTCGACCTGACCTCCACGGTCGGGAAGGACCCCGTGCTCAAGGAGGGCTTCCTGCCGTCCGTCATGACGGCCGGCAGCCTCGACGGCAAGATCTACGGGGTCCCGATGCGCGGCATGCAGCCCGTGATGCTCTTCTACAACAAGGCCCTGTTCGAGGAGCACGGTCTCCAGGCGCCCCGGACCTGGGAGGACCTGCAGAAGGCGGTCACCACCTTCAAGGCCGCCGGCATCACGCCGTTCGCCCTCGGGGGCTCCGACAAGTGGCCCGAGTTGATGTGGATGGAGTATCTGCTGGACCGGATCGGCGGGCCCGAGGTCTTCCGGAAGATCCAGGACGGTGACACCGACGGCTGGGGCGACCCCGCGGTCCTGGAGACCGCCAGGACCGTCGTGGAACTCGTCGACGACGGGGCCTTCGGCACGAACTTCAACTCGGTCGACTACGGCAACGGCGGCGCCCCGACCCTGCTCAACAAGGGCAAGGCGGCCATGCACCTCATGGGGTCGTGGGAGTACTCGACCCAGCTGGGCAAGGCTCCCGAGTTCGCGAAGAAGGACCTCGGCTGGACCGCCTTCCCGACCGTCGCCGGGGGAGTGGGCGACGCGGCGAACGTCGTGGGCAACCCCACCAACTACTGGTCGGTCAACGCCCGCACCAAGCACAAGGACACCGCCGTCGCGTTCCTGAAGACGATGGCGTCCACGGCCTACGCCCAGTCCCTCGTCGACAACGGCGACGTGCCCACCACGTCCAACGCGGCCTCGATGCTCAGCGGTTCGCCCAATCCGCAGTTCGCCGCAGACCAGTACGCCATGGTCCAGAAGGCCCCGAGCTTCACCCTCTCGTGGGACCAGGCGCTCGAAGCCCGTTACGCCACCCCGCTCCTCACCGAGATCAGCAAGCTGTTCGCGGGCAAGAGCACGCCCGAGCAGTTCGTCGCAGCGATGAAGGCCGCCAGGTAACGATGTCCTCCCACACCCCGGTCGCGAAGAGGCGCGGCGGCGGGAGCGCGGCCGCCGGAAACACCGGCCGCCCCCCGGTCGCCTGGGCGCTCCCCGGCATCCTCTTCTTCGCCGTCTTCGCGGTCGTGCCCCTGGCGATCGCCGTCTGCCTCTCCTTCTGCCGGTGGGACGGGCTCGACTCCCCGACCCTGACCGGCCTGGACAACTGGACCCGGCTGTTCCAGGACAAGGAGTTCGGTCAGGCCGCATGGCTGAGCCTGCTGCTCACCACGGTCAGCTGGGCCTTCCAGACCCCGGTGGCACTGCTGCTGGGCGTCTGGGCGGCGGGTCGCCAACGCAGCCGCGCCTTCCTGTCGGCGGTCTTCTTCGTCCCGCTGCTGCTCTCCACCACCGCCATAGCGATGCTCTTCCACGCCCTGCTGGACCCGAACTTCGGCGTGATCAGGACGATCGGGCCCTGGCTCGGCATCGATCCCGACGTCATGGGATCGTCCACCGGAGCCCTGCTCGTGGTGGCGTTCGTCGGCGGATGGCAGTTCATGCCCTTCCACACACTGATCTACCAGGGCGGTGCCCGCCAGATCCCCGAAGTCCTCCACCAGGCCGCCGCCATCGACGGCGCGGGCATGGTGCGGCAGTTCTTCCACATCACGCTGCCGCAGCTGCGTCACACGATCACGACGTCCTCGGTGCTGATGGTCGTCGGATCGCTGACGTACTTCGACACCGTCCTCATCATGACCAAGGGCGGACCCGGCACCGACACCACGATCCTGCCCTACCTGATGTACCGGACCGGCTTCCAGACGTACGACCTCGGCTACGCCGCGGCCATCGCCACCGCGCTCGTCGTCGTGGCCACGGGCATCTCGCTGGTCATGGTCCGCTTCAGCGGGTTCGGGGCCATGCGTTCCACCCGGGAAGGTATGTGACGCCCATGTCCACCGACACCCGTCCCGCCACGCCCACCCACCGGCCGGTGCCCGCCGCCGGCCGCGGGGCGCGCCCGGTCCGCCGCCGAAGGTCCCACGGCAACCCGGTGGCCGGCCTCGGCTCGCTGATCTGGCTCGTCGTCGTCCTGGTACCGCTGTACACGCTGGTCTCCGCGTCGCTGATGCGGCAGGACCAGGCGCTGGGCGGAGACCCGCTCGCGCTTCCGGCCGACCCGACCTTCGAGAACTACCGGACCGTGCTGGACAGCGGCTTCGCCGCACTGCTCGGCAACACCGCGATCGTCGCCGCCGCCACGGTCGCCCTCGTCCTGGTGCTCTCCGTGCCGGTGGCCTACGTGGCGGTGCGCACCCGCAGCCGCCTCTCGTCGCTGGCCTTCCGGATGTTCCTGCTGGGCGTCGCGATCCCGGCCCAGGCGGTGATCGTGCCGCTGTACCTGATGATCGGCAAGCTCGGTCTGTACGACACCCTCTGGGCGGTCATCCTGCCCACCGCCGCCTTCGCGATGCCGGTCGCGGTCCTGGTCCTCAGCGGCACCATGCGCGACGTCTCCGAGGAGATGTACGAGGCGATGGCCCTGGACGGCGCGTCACCCGTCCGCATGCTCTGGCAGCTCGCCGTCCCGCTGTCCAGGGCCGGGATCAGCACGGTGGCGATCTTCTCCGCCCTGCAGGCGTGGAACGGCTTCCTGTTCCCGCTGATCCTGACCCAGTCGCAGGAGAACCGCGTCCTGACGCTCGGGCTGTTCACCTTCATGACCCAGTTCGGAGTGAACATCCCGGCGGTGCTCGCGGCGATCGTCCTCTCCGTCGTCCCCATATTCGCCGTGTACCTCGTCGCCCGGCGCGCCCTCATCGACGGACTGATGGGGGTGGGCGGCAAATAGAGCGCAGACGCCGCCCCGGACCACCGCACTCATGAGAGGAACCCCTGCCGCCATGGCAATCCACCCCGCACCGCAGGCCCGTCCGGCCGACCCGTCCCCGGCCGTGGACGGACCGTGGCGCGACCCGTCGCTCAGCCCCGAGGAGCGGGTGGCCGATCTGGCGTCCCGGATGACGCTGGAGGAGAAGGCCGCCCAGCTGTACGGGATCTGGGTGGGTGCCGACGCCGAGGGCGACGGAGTCGCGCCGCACCAGAACGACATGGTCGACCCCGTCGACTTCGAGGACCTCACCACCCGCGGACTGGGCCAGCTCACCCGGCCGTTCGGCACCGCTCCCGTGGACCCGGGCGTCGGAGCCGTCGCCCTGGCCACCGCCCAGGCCAGGATCGTCGCAGCCGGCAGATTCGGTGTCCCGGCACTCGCCCACGAGGAGTGCCTGGCCGGCTTCACCGCCTGGGGTGCGACGGCCTACCCGGTCCCGCTCGCCTGGGGCGCGGCCTGGGACCCCGGCCTCGTCACGGAGATGGCCCGGCGGATCGGCCACGACATGCGGTCGGTGGGCGTCCACCAGGGACTCGCGCCGGTCCTGGACGTGGTGCGCGACCTGCGCTGGGGCCGGGTCGAGGAGACGATCGGTGAGGACCCCTACCTGGTCGCGACCATCGGCACGGCCTACGTCCGGGGTCTCGAGTCCGCCGGGATCGTCGCCACTCTCAAGCACTTCGCGGGGTACTCCGCGTCGGCCGGCGCACGGAACCTGTCGCCCGTCAGGGCGGGCGCCCGGGAGATGGCGGACGTGATCCTCCCGCCCTTCGAGATGGCCGTCCTGGAAGGCGGCGCACGCTCCGTGATGCACTCCTACGCGGAGATCGACGGCGTGCCCGCCGCCGCCGATCCCTCCCTGCTCACCGGACTCCTCCGGGACACCTGGGGATTCACCGGCACGGTCGTCGCCGACTACTTCGGCATCGGTTTCCTGGAGACCCTGCACAAGGTGGCGGGGAACCGCGGGGACGCCGCCCGCCTCGCGCTGACCGCGGGGGTCGACGTCGAACTGCCCACCGTGCGCAGTTACGGCGACGAACTGGTCGCCGCCGTGCGGGACGGACGTGTCGCGGAGGAACTCCTGGACCGCGCCCTGCACCGCGTCCTGCTCCAGAAGTGCGCGCTCGGACTGCTCGACCCGGACCCGTCCGTCCTGCCCGGCGCACTCGACGGTGTGGAGCCCGGACGGGCGCGCGGCACGGTGGACCTGGACCCGCCCGGGAACCGGGACCTGGCCCGGCTGCTCGCCGAGAGGTCCTGTGTGCTGCTGGCCAACCCCGACAGCCTTCTGCCGCTGACCGGCACCGGCCGGATCGCGGTCGTGGGACCACGCGCCGACGACCCCCTGGCCATGCTGGGCTGCTACTCCTTCCCCAGCCACGTCGGGGTCCAGCACCCCGCCTCGCCGATGGGCATCGAGGTTCCGACGCTGCTGGAGTCCCTGCGCGCGGAGTTCCCGGGCGCGGGCGTCGACCACGCCCAGGGCTGCGAGGTGGACGGTACGGACACCTCCGGCATCGAGGCGGCCGCCGCGCTGGCCGCCGGGGCCGACGTCTGCGTCGCCGTGCTCGGTGACCGGGCCGGGCTGTTCGGACGGGGCACGTCCGGAGAGGGCTGTGACGCGGCGGATCTCGCCCTGCCGGGGCGGCAGGGCGAACTCCTGGACGCACTCCTGGCCACCGGCACCCCGGTCGTCCTGGTCCTGCTGACGGGACGTACGTACGCGCTCGGCGGACGTGCCGCGCGGCTGGCGGGCTGTGTGCAGGCGTTCTTTCCCGGCGAGGAGGGCGGTCCTGCGCTCGCCGGTGTGCTCTCGGGCCGGGTGAACCCCTCCGGACGTCTGCCGCTGGGCGTCCCCGAGGGGCCCGGGGGACAGCCGTGGACGTACCTCCAGCCCCCGCTGGGCCGTGCCAACGGGGTGAGCAACCTCGACCCGAGCCCGCTCTACCCGTTCGGGCACGGACTGTCCTACACCTCGTTCGCCTGGGAGCCCGGCCCGGATGTGCCGGCCGAGCTTCCCACCGACGGAGAGACGGACATCGCGATCACGGTCCGCAACACCGGCGACCGCGACGGGGCCGAGGTCGTCCAGCTCTACGCCCACGACCCGGTAGCCCAGACCACGCGCCCCGAGGCCCGGCTGATCGCCTACGCCCGGGTGCCGCTCGCCGCGGGGGAGTCCCGCACGGTCGGCTTCCGCTTCCACGCGGACCTGGTCTCCTTCACCGGGACCGCGGGGCGCCGGATCGTGGAACCGGGAGACCTCGAACTCCGCTTCGCCACGTCCAGTGACGCGGCGGACGTCAAGCACACCGTGCGGCTGCGTCTCACCGGACCCGAGCGCACCGTCGATCACCGGCGCCGCATGGTGTGCGCCACGTCGCTCGGACCGCCGCGCGCCCAGGAGTGAGGAGCGGAGCCCCGCACCCGTCATCCGAAGGGGTGCGGGGCTCTGTCGAAACTTTCGGGCGGCCCGGGTCACGGGCCCTCGGATTCCGCCCGGCCTGCCCGTCGTGGTACTCCATGAGGACCGGTGGTCCGAGGTCCGCCGGCCGGAGCGGGACGAGGAGGAGACACGGATGAGCGTCGAGGTCCAGGACACCGACGGCCGAGAGGTGGTGCTCGGCATCGCCCCCGGCCCGGAGGACGGGCCCGCACGGGTCGGCATCCAGGTGGAGGGACCCGCGGTACGCGCCTCCTGGACGTGTTCCCCGGCTGTGGCCAGGGAACTGGCCGCGGCGCTCGTCGCCGTGGCGGCCGAGGCGGAGAACACCAGGTCGGAGCCCGTCACGGTCAAGGCCGGTGAACTGCTGCGCGGCGACGTGCGCGACGGGAACCGGACCATGACGGTCGAGTCGGTCAAGCCGGACGGGGCGAACGTCCTGGTGACGTGGACATCGGGAGCCGGACGCAGCTGGAGCCAGGTCTACTCGGCCGAGACCGACATCGGGCTGAGGCGCCGGCTGCGCCCGGGGAGCTGACCGGGGCGGCCGTCGCGCGGCTTCATAATCCGACGCTCGTCGTAGTACGGTAACTCTCGTAGTACGGTGATTCTCGTACGAAGTGGCGACCGGGTGCGTCCCGGCCGGCCGCCCCCGTCGCGTCCCGATGAATCGGAGCCCCCCGTGAGTGCACTCTTCGAGCCCTACACCCTGAGGTCGCTGACCGTCCCCAACCGTGTCTGGATGGCTCCGATGTGCCAGTACAGCGCGGAGGCCTCCGGGCCCGACGCGGGCACGGTCAACGACTGGCACTTCGCCCACTACGCGGCGCGCGCGGTGGGCGGCACGGGACTCGTCCTGACGGAGGCCACCGCCATCAGTCCCGAGGGGCGGATCAGCCCCTCGGACCTCGGTATCTGGAACGACCGGCAGGTGGAGGCGTTCCGGCGCGTCACCGACTTCCTCCTGAGCCAGGGAACGGTCCCCGGCATCCAGCTCGCGCACGCCGGGCGGAAGGCCTCGACGGATCTGCCCTGGCGCGGCGGCACTCCCATCGGGGCCGGCGAGCCCGGAGGCTGGCAGACGGTCGCCCCGAGTCCTCTCGGGTACGACGAGGGCGACCCCGCACCCGCCGAGCTGACCGTCGACGACATCAAGAAGATCGTCGACGACTTCGCGGCGGCCGCCCGGCGCGCGCTCGCCGCGGGCTTCCAGGTCGCCGAGGTCCACGGTGCGCACGGCTACCTCATCGGCCAGTTCCTGTCCCCGCACAGCAACCACCGCACCGACTCCTACGGCGGCTCCTTCGAGAACCGCACGCGTCTCGCCCTGGAGGTCGTCGACGCGGTGCGCGCGGTGTGGCCCGAGGAACTCCCGGTGTTCTTCCGCATCTCCGCGACCGACTGGCTGACCGAGAACGCGGACGACGCACGCGAGGGCTGGACCGCCGACGAGACGGTCCGCCTGGCCCGTCTGCTGCTCGCGCACGGAGTCGACCTCCTGGACGTCTCGACCGGCGGACTGGCGCCGAACACGCGGATCCCCGTGGAGCCCGGCTACCAGGTGCCGTTCGCCGAACGCGTACGCACCGAGACCGGCCTCCCGGTCGCGGCCGTCGGACTGATCACCGACGCGGTCCAGGCCGAGAAGATCGTCACCGACGGAGGTGCGGACGCGGTCCTGCTCGGCCGTGCACTTCTGCGCGACCCCTACTTCGCCCGCAGGGCGTCGAGGGAGCTCGGCGGCGAGGTCCGCACGCCCGATCAGTACGGCCGGGCGGTGTGACGCCACCGCTGTCGGTACGCTGACCGCGATGTCCACTCCGCAGGGCCCCACGCTCCGCGAACTGGCCGTACAGGCGCTCTCCTCGACGATGCGCGGATACGACCTGCTCGCCCCGAAGTTCGACCTCACGCCGTACCGCACCCCGGACCGGGTCCTCGACGCCGTCACCGACGCGGTGCGGCCCCTGGGGCCCTTCGGCAGCGGCCTCGACGTCTGCTGCGGCACCGGCGCCGGGGTGGGCGTGCTGCGGGGTCTGTGCACGGAGCGCGTCACCGGCGTCGACTTCAGCGCGGGCATGCTCGCCGTCGCCGGGGCATCGCACCCGGCCGGCGGCGGCGGCCCCGACGTCGGCTGGGTGCGGGCGGACGCGCGGGCCCTGCCGTTCCGGCCGGTCTTCGACCTGGCCGTGAGCCTCGGAGCTTTCGGGCACTTCCTGCCGTCGGAACGCCCCGGTCTGTTCGCCCAGGTGCGTGCCTCCCTGAGGCCGGGCGGACTGTTCGTCTTCCCGGTGGGCGCGCCGCCCGCGGTCGGTTCCCGGGCCTACTGGTCGCTGTTCGGCTTCGATGCGGCCATGAGGGTGCGCAACGCCCTCCTGCGCCCGCGATTCATCATGTACTACCGCACGTTCCCGCTGCCGGGGGTCCTGGCCGATCTCTCCCGCGCGGGCTTCGGAACCCGGCTCCTGCCGCTGGAGAGCCTCGGCCGGAGACCGGACGGGAGCCCGCGCGCCCGCCTCGTGGTGGCAGCGGTCCCGGAATAGGAGTTCGATGACCCTCGTACAATGGAGTCCCCCGTCCGAAGTGGAGCCGTCGTGACGCCGACGCCGAACGCCGCTCGCGTCCTCGCCCACCCCTCGCGCGAGGAGATCCGCGTCGAGGGAGTGCTCCACGCGCTCTCCGACCCGATCAGGCTCAGGATCGTGCGCCAGCTGGCGGGGGCGGCCGACGAACTGGCCTGCTCACGCTTCGACCTCCCGGTGTCCAAGTCCACCTTGACGCACCACTTCAGGGTGCTCCGCGAGAGCGGCGTCGTCAGCCAGTTCTACCGCGGCACGGCGAAGCTGAACTGTGTGCGGGTGGACGACCTGGACGCGTTGTTCCCCGGGCTGCTGGACAGCGTCCTCGGGGCGGCCACCCTCCAGGCCCGGCGCCACGGCGAGAGCTGAGCCCCCGCCCGCGACCCCGGCACGGTTCAGGTCATCAGCGCCCGCATGCGCTCGACCTCGACGGTCTGCTGTGCCACGACGTCGTTGGCCATCTCCTCCACCAGCACGTTGTTGCCGTCCGCGAGGGCCTCGGTGGCCATCGTGACCGCCCCCTGGTGGTGAGTGATCATCAGCTGCAGGAAGAGCGTGTCGAACGCCTGGCCCCGCGCCGCGCGCAGGTCGGCCAGCTGGGCCTCGGTCGCCATGCCCGGCATCGAGGAATGCTCATGGGTCTCCTCGCGGTCGTCGGCACCGTTGTTCTTCAGCCACCCCTCCATGGCGGCGATCTCCGGCTTCTGGGCGGCGGAAATCCGCTGGGCGAGCCGCTCGACCGAGCCCGACCGCGCCCGCTCGGGCACGAGCGCGGTGAGCACCAGCGCCTGCCGGTGATGCTCGATCATCATCCGCGCGTATCTGATGTCGGCGGAGTTCGGGGTGTCGTCCCCGGCGGCCTCGGCGGCCTCGTCGGGCGACAGCGTCCGGGCGGGCTCCCCCGGCTTCCCGGGAGCGATGACCGAGGGGCCCCTGTCCGCGGCGGACTTCGTCGCACCGTCGCCGCCGTCCTCGTCGCACCCGCTCGCGAACAGCGCGGCCGAGAGGACGGCCACCAGGGCGACGGAGCGCAGGCGCGCCATCCGACGGGGTATCAGCACAACTACCTCCAGGAGCACTTGGTTGTGTTGCAGACCGTCCTAACACCTTCCACCGGGCGGTGATCAAAAACTTTCATTACGTCTGTGTTGCCATCTGTTGGTGTGTACATGGGAGGGACGATACTGCCGGGGTCCATGAACCGTTCCACGATGAACGGATACAAGGGAGGACGCAGTGACCTCGTTGCACACCACAAGCGTGCGGCGCAGACGTCTGGGTGTGGCGGCAGCCGCGGCCGGGCTCTTCGCCACTCTGCTGACAGCCGGGCCCGCCGCCGCCACGCCGGACCCGGGCGACGCCGCCACCACCCGCGGTGGCGTCTCCGCCGGCGAACAGGCCGAAGCCAGGGCCGCCATCAAGAGCGGCGAGATACCCGGCGTGGACGAGATAGTCCACAGCGACAACATCGAGCACGTCACCAACATCCCCAAGGACGCGCTCCAGGGGCTCAACACGGACCTGGCCTTCCAGGGCAGGTACGCCTTCGCCGGGAACTACGACGGCTTCCGCATCTTCGACATCGGCAACCCGAAGAAGCCGAAGACCGTCGCGCAGGTCCTCTGCCCCGGTTCGCAGAACGACATCTCGGTCTCGGGCAACCTGCTGTTCCTGTCCACCGACTCCTCGCGCAGCGACAACTCGTGTGCCAGCACCACCCAGCCCGCCACGGAGAAGTCCTCCTGGGAGGGCATGAAGGTCTTCGACATCAGCGACAAGCGCAACCCGAAGTACGTCGCGGCGGTCGAGACGGCATGCGGTTCGCACACCCACACGATCATTCCCGAGCGGAAGGACGTGTACGTCTACGTCTCCTCCTACTCGCCGAACGCGACGTTCCCGGACTGCCAGCCGCCGCACGACGGAATCTCCGTCATCAAGGTGCCACGCAAGGCTCCCCAGGACGCCCGGATCGTCAACTTCCCCGTCCTCTTCCCGGACGGCGGCAACCCGGGCGCGCCGGACAACCCGGGCGTGTCCAAGACCACCGGCTGCCACGACATCACCGTCCTGCCGTCGAAGGACCTGGCCGCGGGCGCCTGCATGGGTGACGGCCTGCTGTTCTCCATCAAGGACCCGGAGAACCCGAAGATCATCGACCGGGTCCAGGACAACGTGAACTTCGCGTTCTGGCACTCCGCCAGCTTCAACCAGGACGCCGACAAGGTCGTGTTCACGGACGAGCTCGGCGGGGGCGGCGCCGCCACCTGCAACGACGAGATCGGCCCGAACCGGGGCGCGGACGGGATCTACGACATCACCGGCAAGGGCGACAAGCGCAAGCTGGTCTTCCGCAGCTACTTCAAGATCGACCGCCCCCAGGCCGACACGGAGGTCTGCGTCGCCCACAACGGGTCGCTCATCCCGGTGAAGGGCCGCGACCTGATGGTCCAGGCCTGGTACCAGGGCGGGGTCTCCGTGTGGGACTTCACCGACTCCTCCAAGCCGAAGGAGATCGCGTACTTCGAGCGCGGCCCCGTCTCCACGGACGCCGTCACCACCGCGGGCCCCTGGTCCGCGTACTACTACAACGGCTACATCTACTCCAACGACATCGCCAAGGGCTTCGACGTCCTGAAGCTCGACGACCGGCGGACGGACCCGGCCAAGCGGGTGCGCCTGCCCGAGCTCAACGTGCAGACGCAGCCGGAGTACTTCCGCCACTGATCCGGCAGCTCCAGCCGCAGGTGAGAACGAGTGCCCCGCCGGACGGTCTCCGTCCGGCGGGGCACGCCCGTCTCATTGACCGGTGGGCGGCGCGGGGACATGCTGTACCCCTGACTCCGGCGATGCGGGGGATCGCCGGAATCAGCCGCGGGGGCGTGTGCGGCCCGCGAAGCGTCAGGCGGCCGGCCGCACGCTCGTACCCGCGGCGGCGGCCCACTCCACGAGCAGGCGCTGGTACTCGGTCTCGTCCTCCGGAGACAGCAGTCCCCCCGAGCGCTGCCACAGGTCGCGGATCGCTTCGTTGACCACAGAGGCGGGGCGCACGCGGGCGGACGTGTTCGGATACGGGGACATGCCCACCAGGTTAGGCCCCGTCAGAGCGGCCGACCCCCCTCGGGGACAGGGATATCCCTCACACCGCCTCCCGGAATCCTTCACGAACCGCGGGTGTCGCGGCCCTCCGCCGAGAGTCGTGCCGTCAGACCGAGCGCCCGGAGTCCGCCCGGCCGCTCGGCCACGGGGAGGTGGTCGACGAAGCGCACCTCGCAGCCGAGTGCCGCGGCGCCCCCGTCCGCGTGGCGGTCGTCACCGACCATGACGACGTCCGCCGGATCGCGCCCCAGCAGCGTGCACGCCGTGCGGAACAGGCGAGGATCGGGCTTCTGGATCCCGTGCTCGTAGGACAGCACGTAGGCGTCGACCAGACCGTCCAGGCCGTGCTCCCGGAAGACGGGCCGCAGATCCCAGCCGATGTTGCTCACGACGCCGACCGGGACCCCCTCCTCGCGCAGTCCGCCCAGCACCTCCCCGGCGTCGGGATACGGCTGCCAGGCGGCGGGATCCATGTGGCGCTCGTACAGCACGTCGCACAGGCCGGCGTCCAGGCCCGCCTGTCGGGCCAGGCCCGTGTACGCCTCCCTGTGGTGGCGCGCGCTGCTGTCGCGAACGGCATAGGCGGAGGCCAGTTCAGGCGGGATCCGCTCGGGCGCGGGGCCTCCGGGCAGTGCTCCGGCCGCCGTCAGCCGCTGTACGGCTCCCTCGAAGCCGGCCTCGTCCAGGCCCGTGCCCGTGCTGTCCAGGGCTGCGCGCAGCCATGAGGTGACGGGCTCGATCCTGAAGAGGGTCCCGGAGAAGTCGAAAAGCGCGCCTTTGATCTGCATGCCGTGATCATCGGCGCCCAGCGACCGGCCTGCAAGGGCGTCTGCGCGCCGAAGGCGCCCCGCCGGTGCGGTGTGCGTACGCGGCGAGGGACAGCGCACACACGGCCCCGCCCAGGAGCGCTCCGCCCAGCACGTCGCTCGGCCAGTGCACGCCCAGGTAGAGGCGTGTCAGCGCCACGCCGGTCACCGACACCGCGGCGAGGGCGAGTGAGCCCCACCACAGCGGCGCCTGCGCGCCGTGCAGGCGCAGCAGCCACAGGAGGAGCCCGCACGTCACCGCCGCGGTCATCACGTGTCCCGAGGGGAAGGCGGCGTAGTTCGCCGAGTCCACCGGATCGGGCCACCGAGGCCGTTCCCGCCCCACGAGGGCCTTGAGCCCCTGCTGCACGAGCGTGGTGACGGCGCTCGTCACGGCCACCCACGCCGCGAGCGTCCGCGCTCCCCGCCACCACAGGGCGATCACGGCCGCCGCCGTCAGCGCACGCATCGTCCAGGGGTCCCACACCCAGTCCGTCAGCACGCGGTTGACGTGGACCAGCCCCGGTTCTTCCACCGCGTCGCGGTGCAGCGCCTCGGCGATCGTGGCGTCCGCGGAGATCAGCGGCGGCCAGCGCACGACGACCAGTGACAACAGGACCACGGAGAGGGCCGCGCAGACGAGACCGGTGACGAGCAGGGGGACGGCGGCATGCGCTGGGCGTGAGGACGAGTGCATGGGGACGATCCTGGCGGAAAGGACGCGAGCCCGGCTATCCCAGTGCGCGGAGTCCCGGCACGAAGGCCACCACCAGCGGTACGACCGGCACCAGCGCGGCCGCCGCCGTCAGCCGCAGCCGGTGCCCCGCGGAGAGCCGCTGCGTCGGTGCCAGCAAGCGGTCGACCCGGAGCGGCACATGGGCGCCGGATGCCGGACCGGGCCCGAACACCCCACGGTCCTCGTTGAGTTCGACCAGGGCGAGGGCGATGGTCAGCCGCCCGAAACGTCGTGACGCCACGTCGTCCGCCGCCAGCTCGACGAGGCGGTGCATCTCGTCGCGGAACGCCGCGAAGACGGGGATCTGCGGAAATCCGTTCGCGAGGGCGCCCGAGCAGTGCAGCAGCCAGTCGTGCCGGGCCTGGGCGTGTCCCTGCTCGTGAGCCAGCACGGCATCCAGCTGACGGCCTTTCAGCCGGTCCAGAGCCGCGGTGGTGACGACCAGTCGAGGTGCCGAACCGGGCAGCCACCACGCACCGGGGCGCTCGCCCTCCAGGACCACGAGGCGCCCGTCGCCGGGCTCTTCGCCCGGCATCAGCGGGGAACGCGCCAGCAGTTCGGTGCGGCGCAGCCGACGCCGCCGGCCCGCCCGGTGGATCTCCCGTACGAGCATCGCACCGCTCCACACGCCTCCCAGGGCCAGCAGCACGGCGATGACCGCGGACCACGGCCCGTACGCGCCGAGGGCGTACGCCTCGACCACACCGTGCGGGGCGGGCGCGAAGACATGACCGCGGACCGCCTGCCAGGCGGCTGCCGCGCTGAAGGTCATGGAGAGCGCGAACGAGACCAGGACACCCGCCACGACGCACTGCCACACCCACAGTGCGACGACGGGCTCCCGGTCCGGCCATGGGGCCCTCGCCATCAGGCCCGGGGCCGCGACGGCGGCCAGCGCACCGAGCAGCAGCAGGGCCAGGGAGACCAACATGGGCGTCAGCCTATGAGTCCGCCGTATCCCGGGATATGGCCGCGCGCGTCAAGTGACGTACGCCACGGCGGGGGACGGCCGCTGTCTCACAGGGTGAGCAGCATGGCGAACATGGCCATCGCCATGGTCAGTCGGCAGGCGAGTGCCAGCTCGGGCCGGGCGCCCCAGGAGACGCCGGCCGCCCCGCCGTCCGGCACGGCCACGGCCGCCGGCGCCGGTATGAGCCGCCCCGCCGAGCGCAGGACGTACGCCGCGTAGTAGACGAGCAGCGCTCCCGTCAGGGCGGGGACGCCTCCCGCGGCACCGGAACCATGGCCCGCGTGACCTCCGACGGCGTGCGCCGACGCCGGAATCATCGCGACGGACATGTAGACCATGGCCAGCGAGCCGACCAGATGGTGCAGATGATGTCCTCCGGTCCGCGCGTACACGAGCGCGCGCAGGGCCGACGCGCCGAACGTCACGGCGTACACGGCCCACATCCACCCCGGGAGGGTGAGCAGGGCGGCGGGCAGCGCCATCGCGGCCATGCCGAAACCCATCAGCGCCTCGGCGCGCGCCGCACTGCGCTCCCGCGCCGTACCGTCCCGGGTGCGCAGCAGGCAGTACGTCCCGGTGAGCCCGCACAGCACCATGAGCAGCCAGCCGGACAGTGCCGGTCCGTGCACGGCGCACCTCCCCCTACGGCGAACGACTCCGGTGTCGTCCCATCGATGCCCCGTCCGGCCCGCTCCTACCGGGGCGCATTGAAGTATTGGGGGAGCGCGCCCGGGCCCGCGGGGGCGGTCGGGGGGCGGGTTAGTCTCGGGAAGGCACAGTCGGCAGCGCCTCACCGGAGAAGAGCCCCATGGACATCGCACCCGCCACGGCACGGGCAGAACTCACCTTCCGCGACGCGACCGAGGACGACGTCCCGGTCCTCGTGCGACTCGTCGAGTCCGCCTACCGGGGGGACGCGAGCCGGGCGGGATGGACCACCGAGGCGGACATCCTCCAGGGCCGGCGCACCGACGCCGACGGGGTACGCGAGATCATCGCCGATCCCTCGGGGCGGATCCTGGTCGCCGAGCAGGAGGGCGCCCCCGTCGCCTGCTGCCAGCTCGAACACCGCGGCCGGGCCGCCTACTTCGGCATGTTCGCCGTCAGGCCGGGGATGCAGGGCGCGGGACTCGGGAAGGTGATCATCGCCGAGGCCGAGCGCACGGCCCGCTCCGACTGGGGGGTGGCGGAGATGCACATGACGGTGATCTCGGTCCGTGAGGAACTGATCGCCTGGTACGAGCGCCGGGGCTACCGCCGCACGGGAGAGCTGACGCCCTTCCCGTACGGCGACGAGCGCTTCGGGATTCCGCAGCGCGACGACCTGGCGTTCGAGCTGCTGGTGAAGGAGCTCTAGCGGCGGCCCGCGTGCCGGATCCCGGGTTCACGCCGTGAAGCGGCCCGACCTGCGGATCTCCGGGTAGTCGGTCGTCGCTCCGTCCAGGCCCAGCGCGCGCACCAGCCGCAGGTGGTCCTGGGTGTTCACGACCCAGCCGATCACCTTCAGGCCTTCCGCGTGCGCCTGCTCGACCACCTCGAGGGTGAGGCGGCGGATGTTGAGGGCCAGGGTCGCCGCACCGACCGCCTTCGCCCGGTCCACCACGTCGCCCTCCCAGCGGCTGGCGATGAGGACGGTCCTCACCCCGGGCACCAGCTGCGCGATCTCGGCGACCGCCTCGTCATGGAACGAGGACACCTCCACGCGGCCGGCCAGGCCGCGTCGCAGCATCACGTCCGCCAGGGCCCGCGCCGCCGCCACGTCCTTGATCTCCGCCTGGAGCGGAGACCGGACGGCATCGAGCACCTCCTCGAACACGGGCACCCGCTCGCCCTGTCCGGCGTCGAGCTCACGGAGCTCCCCGAGCGTCTTCTCCGCGATCAGTCCCTGCCCGTCCGTGGTCCGGTCCACCGACGCGTCGTGCATCACGGCGAGTGCGCCGTCCTTGCTGAGATGGAGGTCCAGTTCGACGGCGTCCATGCCGGCCTGCTCCGCGTGCGCGAACGAGCGCAGCGTGTTCTCCGGTTCGACACCCATGACTCCGCGATGACCGATGGTGAGAAAAGTCAAGACACTCCCGCTTCCGTCCGTCGTCCTTGCCCTGCGTGCGACTCCTGCCCCCAGGGAACCAGTTCGCGCGTGCCCGGCCGCGGCTGCCCGGCCAGTCGTGAGGAAGAAGTTGTCCTACGGATGTGTGGCAGGAAAAATAACGGTGAGCATGGGGGGCGGCAGGATAATTTTCTGCCCTCCACTTGTCCGAAGGAACCGCACATGGATACGGTTACTTGACGCGAGGTTCTCCCGTGAAGGAAGTGTCATGACGGAAATTCTTGAGCAGACCGCCACCGCCGGCGCGACAACTGCTGCCCAGCGGGTCGTGGAGCACCCGGCCTGGCCCGCGCTCAAGAGTGCCGTGGAGGAGCTGCGCCCCTGGCAGTCCAAGGACGGCTCCATAGACCTGGAGGCCGAGAACGCGCCCTCCGCGGAGGCCGCGGCCTCCGTCGTCGAGCGGGTGACCACCGCCGTGGAGCAGCTCTCCCCGCTGCTCCCGCACGACGCGGACTACCACCGCGCGCTCGTCGCGGACCTGCGCCGCTGGGTCGCGGACGGCTTCGGTGTCCCGGACTTCCTCGACTCCCTGCTGGCCTTCCAGCCCGCCAGGAACCGCGCCGACGGCCTCCAGCACCTCGTCGTGTTCGCGATGTACACGCAGAACGGCAACCCCGACCGCAACCTCGAAGCCGTCGTGCTGCGGATGGTCTGGCCCGAGTGGCTGGCCGACCTCGAGGCCACGCGCTACGACAACCCGCTGTTCTGCGGCATCACCTTCGAGGACTTCACCGCGGGTTACGACACCAACTCCGCCGTCCTCTTCCCCGAGACCATCGCCGTGCGCGAGGCCCCGGAGCGCTTCAGCTGGGGCGGCATCTTCTGCGACCGCGAGGCCGCCCGCTTCCGCCGGGTGACCGAGGCGTCGGTCGACCTGCTGGGCCTGGAGCTCCCCGAGGACATCGAGGCCATGCTCGGCGACCAGAAGCGCTGCGAGCAGGCATTCGTGCTGTGGGACATGGTCCACGACCGCACCCACAGCCACGGCGACCTGCCCTTCGACCCCTTCATGATCAAGCAGCGGCAGCCGTTCTGGATGTACGGGCTGGAGGAGCTGCGCTGCGACCTCACCGCCTTCCGGGAGGCCGTGAAGCTGGAGGCGGACGGCTTCGGGCAGGGCCGTGACGTGCAGTTCGCGGTCCTCTTCGACCGGATGTTCCGCTTCCCCGTCACCGGCGAGCGCGTGCGGAACTACGACGGCCTCGGCGGCCAGCTGCTCTTCGCGTACCTCCACAAGCACGACGTGGTGCGCTGGACCGACAACACGCTCAAGATCGACTGGGCCCGCGCCCCGCAGATCACCAACCAGCTCTGCGGAGAGATCGAGACGCTCTACCGCGAGGGGATCGACCGCCCGAAGCTGGTCCACTGGTTCGCGGCCTACGACCTGGTCGCGACCTATCTTTCTCCGCACCCGGGTTCCCGCTGGGCCAAGGGCCCGGACGCCTTGGACCTCGAACAACCGCCCCGTAAGCTCGTCGACGACGTGCTTCCGGACGAGTTTCCCCTGAGCATGTTCTATGAGGCGCTCTCGAAGAAGCTGAAGCATGTGATCGCCTCCACCAAGGGGATCACTGCGGCGGGTGCCGGGCGGGCAGCCGCATGAGCGCGCGGTCTGAGGAGGCGGTGGCGATGAACGCAACGGACAGGGCCGACAGCGGCGCGCTCGAGGGGGCGGTCGTCGCGGTCGCCGGAGCGGCGGGACCGGCGGGGCGGGCGACCCTGCTCAGGCTCGCCGAGGCCGGTGCGACGGTGGTCGCGTCCGACGCGAACCCCGAGCGGCTGGCCGAAGCGGTCGACGCCGCGCGGTACGCGCACGGCGGGGCGACGGTCACCGGTGACACCGTCGATCTGCTCGACCCGGCAGCCGCCCGCGACTGGGCCGTCAAGACGGAGAAGGAATTCGGCCGCGTCGACGGCCTGGTGCACCTCGTCGGGGGCTGGCGCGGCAGCGCGGGCTTCGCCGAGACCAGTCTGGCGGACTGGGACTTCCTGGAGAAGCTCCTGATCCGCACGGTGCAGTCCACCTCGCTGGCCTTCCAGGACGTGCTGGGACGCAGCGACCGGGGACGCTACGTGCTGATCAGCGCGGCGGGAGCCAGCAGCCCCACCGCGGGCAACGCGGCGTACTCCGCATCCAAGGCGGCGGCCGAGGCGTGGACGCTCGCGCTCGCCGACTCCTTTCGCAAGGCGGGGGGCGACCAGGGCCCGACGGCGGCTGCTGCGATCCTGGTGGTCAAGGCACTGGTGCACGACGCGATGCGCGCGGAGCGCCCCAATGCGAAGTTCGCGGGCTTCACCGACGTCCAGGAGCTGGCCGAGGCCATCGCCGGCGTCTGGGACAGGCCTGCCGGAGAACTGAACGGACAGCGTCTGTGGCTGACCCCGCAACCGTAAGGACCGACGCGCGACGGCATCACGATCCGCAGGTCCGCGGTTTCGCCAGTGACAACTACGCCGGCGCGCACCCCGAGATACTCGCGGCCCTCGCCCTCGCCAACGGCGGCCACCAGGTCGCGTACGGCGAGGACGACTACACGGATCACCTGCAGCGTGTCATGCACAGCCACTTCGGCCCCACCGCCGAGGCGTTCCCGGTGTTCAACGGCACCGGAGCCAACGTCACCGCCCTCCAGGCGCTGACCGACCGGTGGGGTGCGGTGATCTGTGCCGACTCCGCGCACATCAATGTCGACGAGGGCGGCGCCCCGGAGCGCGTGGGCGGGCTCAAGCTGCTCACCGTGCCCACCCCGGACGGAAAGCTGACCCCCGACCTCATCGACCGCGAGGCATACGGCTGGGACGACGAGCACCGGGCGATGCCGCAGGTCGTGTCCATCACCCAGAACACGGAGCTCGGCACGGTCTACACGCCCGCCGAGATCCGTGCCATCTGCGAGCACGCCCACGAGCGCGGCATGAAGGTGCACCTCGACGGCGCCCGCATAGCGAACGCCGCCGCGTCGCTGGATGTGCCGATGCGCACGTTCACCAACACGGTCGGCGTCGACGTGCTGTCCTTCGGCGGCACCAAGAACGGCGCGCTCTTCGGCGAGGCCGTCGTCGTCCTGAACCCGGACTCCGTGCGCGCCATGAAGCATCTGCGCAAGCTGTCGATGCAGCTCGCCTCCAAGATGCGCTTCGTCTCCGTGCAGCTCGAGGCGCTGCTGGCAGGTGACCTGTGGCTGCGCAACGCGCGCCACGCCAACACCATGGCCCAGCGGCTCGCCGACGGCGTCGGCTCGGTCGACGGGGTGGAGATCCTTCATCCGGTGCAGGCGAACGCGGTCTTCGCGCGTCTGCCGCACGAGGTGAGCGAGCGGCTGCAGAAGCGCTTCCGGTTCTACTTCTGGGACGAGAAGGCCGGTGACGTCCGCTGGATGTGCGCCTTCGACACCCGCGAGGAGGATGTGGACGCCTTCGTGCAGGCGCTCAAGGAGGAGATGGCCCGCTAGCGGGCGCACGGCCCTCGCACGACATGACGGCGCGGCCGGACGGAGGAACTCTCCGTCCGGCCGCGCCGTCATGTCGTGCGACGAGCGGACGGGAACCGCCGGGGCGTTCCCGGAACCGCGTCGCACGGTACGGGCGTGCCGGGCACACCCGTACCGTGACGTGACGTTTCGCCCGGGCTGGGCGGGCGCAGCGCGTCAGCCGCGCTCGCGTACCTCGGCGGCGGTCGGAGCCGTGCCGCCCAGGTGCGCCGGCACCCACCAGGTGTCGGTCGCGTCCTTGGGGCGTACGGGATAGGCCCGCTGCGCGGCCTCCAGGAGCTCCTGGACGCGCTCGCGCAGACGCCGGGTGATCGCGCCCGCGTACTGGTCGGAGGGAGCCTCCATGGCCTCGCCGAGGCGGATCGTGATCGGGGTGTGGCTGCGCTTGAAGTTGCGCGGGCGCCCCTTCGTCCAGATGCGCTGGGTACCCCACAGCGCCATCGGGATCAGCGGCACACCGGCCTCCTGGGCCAGCCGCGCCGCGCCCGACTTGAAGCTCTTGAGCGTGAACGACTCCGAGATGGTCGCCTCGGGGAACACGCCGACGATCTCGCCGGAGCGCAGGGACGCGAGCGCGTGCGCGTAGGCGTCCTCGCCCTGCGCGCGGTCCACGGGGATGTGCTTCATGCCGCGCATCAGGGGACCGGAGACCTTGTGGCGGAACACCGACTCCTTCGCCATGAAGCGGACGAGCCGCTTCTGCGGCAGGGCGCCGAGTCCGGTGAAGATGAAGTCCAGATAGCTGATGTGGTTACTGACCAGAACCGCGCCACCGGTCTTCGGGATGTGCTCCGAACCCTGGGTGTCGATCTTCAGGTCAAGCGCCTTGAACAGGGTGCGAGCGGCGCCGATGACCGGTCGATAGACGAGCTCTGCCATCTGGATGAAGACCCTTCGTCAATGCCTGGGGAGGGTTCTCCCCGCGGAAGTTACGCAGCCGTAGGTTTTCGGCATTGTGGCGATGGTGCCCCATGCGCGACGCCGTGGCCAGCCCCAAAGGCCCCCTGGCGAGAGATTCTCGTCACGTGAAACCTACGGGAATGTAATGCCCACGCCGAGTGCTGACTTCTTGCGCAGGGCTCCGGGAAGGGAGACGGAATGGACGGGCGGAAGGCCGGCGGCACACTGGATGCCGCCCGACTGGGCGCGCAACTCGGGGACAGGGCGACCCTCGTGCAGTTCTCGAGCGCGTTCTGCCAGCCCTGCCGTGCGACACGGCGCGTCCTCGCCGAAGTCGCCGGGATGGTCGAGGGGGTCGCCCACGTGGAGATCGACGCGGAGGCCCGGCTCGAGCTGGTCCGCAGCCTCGGCATCAGCCGGACGCCCACCGTCCTGGTGCTCGACGCGGCCGGGCGCGTCGTCCGGCGGGCGGCCGGCCAGCCGCGCACGGCGGACGTCGTCGCCGCGCTGGGGCAGGCGATGTGACGGACCGTGACGCATCTCCCACATGACGGGACGCACTTGACGGTGTACACAACGCATCGTCAGTCTGACGACATGCCGCCGGAACTCCTTCTCTTCTGCCGGGTCCACGTCGACCTCGTGCGCCACGCGAGTGCGCGCTGTCCGGGTGCCTGAACCTCCCCACGGCCCCGTACGCCCTCTCCCAGAAGGACTTCCCCCATGACGGCCTCGCCCGGTCTCGGCACTCCCCTGACGGCTGCACCCGAACTCCTGCGATCCGTGTTCCGGCAGCACGCCGCCGGAGTGGCCGTGATCACGGCGGCCGGTGACGGCCCCGTCGGCTTCACCGCCACGTCGCTCAGCTCGGTCGCCGCCGAACCGCCGCTCGTCTCCTTCGGGGTGGGCACGGCGTCCTCCAGCTGGCCGGTGGTCGCGGAGGCGGAGCACATAGGGGTCCACCTGCTCGGCGAGGAGCAGCGGGAACTCGCGGCGACCTTCGCCCGCAGCGGCGCGGACCGGTTCGGCCCCTCGACCCGCTGGCGTGTCGGACCGGAGGGCGTGCCCCTGCTCGACGGGGTCGTGGCCTGGCTGGTGTGCCGCGTGGTGGCCAGGATTCCGGCGGGCGACCACCGCATCGTGATCGCCGAGGTGGAGTCGGGGGACCCGTCCGGGGGCGGCCGACCGCTGGTCTACCACCAAGGCCGTTTCACGGCTCTGCGAGACTGAGTCCGAGCAGGGCGGCGAACAGGGCGGACCTGGTTGGCTACGTCACAGTTCCAAGCGCTTGCTTATGGGTAACGTACTGGGTGTACTGGCGAGTAATATTCGGCTGGGGGCCCGGTCTCCCGACCGGAAACCGCCCGATGAGGCGCCTATGCTGCGTGCAACAAGGCAGCCCAGAAATGACGATGCAGTAGGAGAGCCGGCGTGAGCTTGAGGATCGTTGTCTGTGTGAAGTACGTGCCCGACGCCACCGGCGACCGGCACTTCGCCGATGACCTGACCCTGGACCGTGACGACGTCGACGGTCTGCTGTCGGAGCTCGACGAATACGCCGTCGAGCAGGCGCTGCAGATCGCCGACGAGGCCGACGACGCGGAGATCACCGTGCTCACGGTGGGCCCCGAGGACGCCAAGGACGCGCTCCGCAAGGCGCTGTCGATGGGCGCCGACAAGGCCGTCCACGTCGAGGACGACGACCTGCACGGCACCGACGTCATCGGCACCTCGCTGGTGCTGGCCAAGGCCGTCGAGAAGACCGGGTACGACCTGGTCATCTGCGGCATGGCGTCGACGGACGGCACCATGGGCGTCCTCCCGGCCCTGCTCGCGGAGCGCCTCGGCGTCCCGCAGGTCACGCTGCTCTCCGAGGTCTCCGTCGACGGCACCACGGTCAAGGGCCGTCGCGACGGCGACTCCGCGAGCGAGCAGCTCGAGGCGTCCCTCCCCGCCGTGGTCTCCGTGACCGACCAGTCGGGCGAGGCCCGCTACCCGTCGTTCAAGGGCATCATGGCGGCCAAGAAGAAGCCGGTCGAGTCCCTGGACCTCGAGGACCTCGAGATCGAGGCGGAGGAGGTCGGCCTGGGCGGCTCGTGGACCGCAGTCGACTCCGCGGCCGAGCGCCCTGCCCGCACGGCGGGCACGATCGTCAAGGACGAGGGTGAGGGCGGCAAGCAGCTGGCCGAGTTCCTCGCGGGCCAGAAGTTCATCTAGCCCCGGCTGTCCGCTCCACCGCCCCGCACTCCCTCGCACGCAGGAGATTGAAGTCCCATGGCTGAAGTACTCGTCTATGTCGACCACGTGGACGGTGCCGTCCGCAAGCCCACCCTGGAGCTGCTGACGCTCGCCCGCCGCATCGGCGAGCCGGTCGCCGTCGCGCTCGGCAACGGCGCGGCCGACACCGCCGCCGCGCTCGCCGAGCACGGCGCGGTCAAGGTGCTCACCGCCGACGCCCCGGAGTTCACCGACTACCTCGTCGTACCGAAGGTGGACGCCCTCCAGGCCGCGTACGACGCGGTGTCCCCGGCCGCCGTGCTCCTCCCCTCCTCCGCGGAGGCCAAGGAGATCGCCGCGCGCCTCGCGCTGCGCATCGGCTCCGGCATCATCACCGACGCCGTCGACCTGGAGGCGGGTGACGGGGGCCCGGTCGCGACGCAGTCCGCGTTCGCCGCCTCCTACACCACCAAGTCCCGTGTCTCCAAGGGCGTTCCGGTCATCACGGTCAAGCCGAACTCGGCCGCCGTCGAGGCCGCCCCGGCCGCGGGTGCCGTCGAGGCCCTCACGGTCTCCTTCTCCGCGACGGCCACCGGCACCAAGGTCCTCTCGCGCACGCCGCGCGAGTCGACCGGGCGTCCGGAGCTGACAGAGGCCGCGATCGTCGTCTCCGGCGGCCGCGGCGTCAACGGCGCCGAGAACTTCGCGATCATCGAGGCGCTCGCCGACTCCCTCGGTGCGGCTGTCGGCGCCTCGCGCGCCGCGGTCGACGCCGGCTGGTACCCGCACACCAACCAGGTGGGCCAGACCGGAAAGTCGGTCTCCCCGCAGCTGTACATCGCCTCGGGCATCTCCGGCGCGATCCAGCACCGCGCCGGTATGCAGACCTCGAAGACCATCGTCGCGGTCAACAAGGACGCCGAAGCGCCCATCTTCGACCTCGTGGACTACGGCGTCGTCGGCGACCTGTTCGCCGTCGTCCCGCAGCTCACCGACGAGGTCAAGTCCCGCAAGGGCTGACCCGGCGACGTCCCGCCCGTACGACGGCCTGGGGCCGCGTGGTGTTCTCCACCGCGCGGCCCCAGGCCGTTTCCGATCACCATTGACGCAGAACCAGGAGGCTTATAACTTCACTATGCGGATGATGAATTCCGGGAAGCGGAAACAGTGACGCTGGAGGGTACGGCCATGGGTCAGCAGGAGAAGGTGGCGACGAGCCTCGCCGGTGCGGTCGGTGAGGAGATCGGCGCCTCCCTGGCAGGGGTGGACGCCGAGCTCGCCCGCCGCTATCCGGGAGACCCCGGAACGCGCCAGCCGGTCCACACGGTCTACGTACCCGCCGACACCTTCACCGCCACCACCATCCGCAGCTGGGGCGACCAGGCGCTCGCGGCGCTCGACGAGCACGCCGCCGGCCCCGACGCCTTCGCCTCGGTCCTCGGGATCCCGCAGGAGCTCGCGGCGCCCGTCCACGACCGCGTACGCGCCAAACTGGAGCGCGAGCCCGTCGAGGACCTCCGCATCGATTTCGAGGACGGTTACGGGCCGCGCCCGGACGCCGAGGAGGACGAGGCCGCGGCCCGTGCGGCCCGGCTGGTCGCCGAGGCGTACGCCGACGGAACGGCCGCGCCGTACATGGGCATCCGCATGAAGTGCATGGAAGCCGCCGTGCGCGATCGCGGAATCCGCACCACGGACATCTTCCTGACCGGCCTCATGCGGGCCGGAGGCCTTCCCGACGGGCTCGTCCTGACGCTGCCGAAGGTGACCTACCCCGAGCAGGTCACCGCCTTCGTGCGGCTCCTGGAGGCCTTCGAGCAGGCCCACGGACTGCCGCCCGGGCGCCTCGGGTTCGAGATCCAGATCGAGACCAGCCAGTCGATCCTCGCCGCCGACGGCACCGCCGCCGTCGCCCGTATGATCGACGCCGCCCGCGGCCGGGCGACCGGCCTGCACTACGGCACCTTCGACTACAGCGCCTGCGTGGGCGTCAGCCCGGCCTACCAGGCGAGCGACCACCCCGCCGCCGACCACGCCAAGGCCGTCATGCAGGTCGCCGCGGCGGGCACCGGCGTGCGTGTCTGCGACGGCTCCACCAACGTGCTCCCGGTCGGGCCCACCCAGCAGGTCCACGACGCCTGGCGCCTGCACCACGGCCTCACCCGCCGCGCTCTGGCCCGCGCCTACTACCAGGGCTGGGACATGCACCCCGGTCACCTGCCCACGCGTTACGCGGCCGTCTACGCCTTCTACCGCGAAGGTCTGGGCCAGGCCGCCTCCCGGCTCGCCGCCTACGTGGCCAAGGCCGGCGGGGACGTCATGGACGAGCCAGCCACCGCCAAGGCGCTCAGCGGCTACCTGCTGCGCGGCATCGACTGCGGCGCCCTGGACTCCGCGGAGGTCGAGGCCTCGACCGGGCTGACCCGGGCGGACCTCGACGCCTTCGCGTCCCCCCGACGTGGCGCGCTCACCGTGACGGCGCCGTGAGCGGCCTCAGGCCGGCGGCAGTTCCCCCGAACCGCGGGGGATGAGCCGGGTCGGGAGCTCGACCCTCGCCGGCGGGTGGCCCGCACCGTCCAGACGGCGGAACAGGTGCTCCGCCGCGGTCCGGCCGACCGCGGCGGCGTCCTGCGAGATGACCGTGATGCCGAGCAGGTCGGCGAGTTCGATGTCGTCGAAGCCGACCAGTGCGATCCGGCGGTCGCACTCGGCGAGGACCCGCACCGCGGTCACGGTCACCCGGTTGTTGCCGGAGAAGAGCGCGGTGACCGGCTCGGGGCCGGACAGCATGGTCTCGACGGCCGTCCTCACCCGGTCCGGGTCGGTCGGGCCGAGGGACACCCAGGAGTCCTGGACCTCTATCCCCGCTTCCGTCAGAGCGGCGTGGTAGCCGCGGAGTCGCTCCGTCGCGGTGTGGATGCGCGGCTGGTCGCCGATGAAGCCGATCCTCCGGTGCCCGTGCGCGACCAGGTGTGCGACGCCCTCCCGGGCGCCCCCGAAGCTGTCCGAGAGCACCATGTCCGCGTCGACCCGGCCCGCCGGGCGGTCGACGAAGACGGTGGCGATGCCGGCCTTCATCTCGGGCTCCAGATAACGGTGGTCGTCACCCGCCGGAATCACGATCAGTCCGTCGACCCGGCGGGCGCACAGCGCGAGGACGAGCTCCTGCTCACGGTCGGGGTCCTCGGCGCTGGAGCCGTTGATCAGCAGGGCCCCGTGGGCGCGGGCCACCTCCTCGACGGCGCGGCTCAGCGGCCCGTAGAACGGGTCGGCGAGATCTTCGAGGACGAGTCCGATGGAGGCGGTGCGCCCCTTGCGCAGCACGCGCGCGCTGTCGTTCCTGCGGAAGCCGAGGGCGTCGATCGCCTCCTGTACGCGGCGTTCCGTGTCGGGCGTGACCCCCGGCTCGCTGTTCACCACGCGGGAGACCGTCTTGAGGCCCACTCCGGCCCTGGCCGCCACGTCCTTCATGGTCGGCCTGTTGCCGTAGCGTGACTCGGAATGACGGGTGGTCTCGGCCACGGTGTGCTGTCCTGTCGTCGGGAACGGGTGCTTCGGGCGCCTTCCCGGGGGTGCCGGGGAGCGTCCCGAAGCTGTGGCGTCGAGCATAGGCCCTGGACAACGTTGTCAACAGAATGGAGACTGGGGAGGACTGTCGACCGAAGTCGCAGGTCCTGCCCCTCACCCCTCCGGAGAGTCCACACCGATGCATACCGACCTCGTCGCCGCGCTCGACATCGGCGGCACCAAGATCGCCGGCGCGTTGGTGGACGGCAGCGGATCCCTCCTCGTACGGGCGCAGCGGCCGACGCCCGCGCGCGAGGGTGCCGAGTCGGTCATGGGCGCCGTGAGTGACGTCCTGGCGGAGCTGACCGCCTCCCCCCTCTGGTCCCGGGTGAGCGCGGTCGGGATCGGCAGCGCGGGCCCCGTCGACGCCTCCGCCGGCACGGTCAGCCCCGTCAACGTCCCGGGCTGGCGCGGCTTCCCGCTCGTGGACCGGGTCTCCGCCGCGACCGGCGGGATGCCCGTCTCGCTGGTCGGCGACGGGGTCGCGATGACCGCGGCCGAGCACTGGCTCGGTGCCGCCCGCGGCTTCGACAACGCGCTGTGCCTGGTCGTGTCCACCGGGGTCGGCGGCGGGCTCGTCCTCGGCGGAAAGCTGCACCCCGGCCCCTCGGGGAACGCCGGCCACATCGGTCACATCAGCGTCGACCTGGACGGTGACCTCTGCCCGTGCGGCGCGCGCGGCTGCGTCGAACGCATCGCCAGTGGGCCCAACATCGCCCGGCGTGCCCTGGAGAACGGCTGGCGCCCCGGGCCCGACGGCGACGAGACGGCTGCCGCGGTGGCCGCCGCCGCGCGGGCCGGGGACCCGGTCGCGGTCGCCTCCTTCGGAAGGGCCGCCCAGGCGCTGGCCGCCGGTATCGCCGCCACCGCCACCCTGACCGACATCGACATCGCGGTGATAGGCGGGGGAGTGGCGGGCGCCGGCGAGGTGCTGTTCGCGCCGCTGCGTGAGGCCCTGCGCGACTACGCCACGCTCTCCTTCGTCCAGGGCCTCACGGTCACCTCCGCGGTGATGGGCACGGACGCCGGTCTGGTGGGCGCGGCGGCCGCGGCCTCGGCCCTGCGGCCCGCCGGGGTCAACGGCGTACGGACAGCGGCCGCGAAGTAGGCGGAGGCCGCCCGGGGCCGTCCAGGAGCCCCCCGCGCCGGATCAGCGAGGCCTGCGTCCTCGGTCGGCGGTCTGCTGGGGCACGACCACGAGGAACGCGTCCCGCTCCAGGTCCATCACGACCTCCGCGGCCACGCCCTCGCCCCGGCGGGCCGCGGCGAACTCCTCGGCGGGCCGGCTGCCCCTCGGCCCTCCCGCGGGAAACTGCTCAAGTACCGTGCGGCGCACCGCGCACCCCCGTCGTCGTCCCTCTGGCTATCCGCTCCAACGACGTCCGCCGTCCTCCGTTACGGGCCGCCCCGCGCGTACGGGCGGGGCGGTGGAGCGCTCCCGGCTGCAGCCCCGGCGCAACCGCACCGCCTGTGCGGGGTTTCCGCAGCGGGGTGTTGCGGGCAAGCCACAGGGGGCTACGGAAGAGGGGGACCCGTGATCGTCTGGATCAACGGTGCGTTCAGCGCGGGCAAGACCAGCGTCGCTTGCGAACTGATCGATCTGATCCCGAACAGCACCCTGTACGACCCCGAGCTGATCGGCGGTGGTCTGCGCCGGATGCTGCCCCAGAAGAAACTCGCGGAGGTGACCGACTTCCAGGACCTGCCGATCTGGCGGCGCCTGGTGGTCGACACGGCCGCCGCGCTGCTCGCCGAGCTGTCCGGGGTGCTGGTGGTGCCGATGACGCTGCTGAGGCAGGACTACCGGGACGAGATGTTCGGCGGGCTCGCCTCGCGGCGCATACCCGTCCGGCATGTGCTGCTGACAGCAGAGGAAACGATCCTGCGTCAACGGATCGCCGCGCGCGAGGAGTTCTCCGACGACCCCGGCCACACCGGGCGGATCAGGGAACGGGCGTACGACCACATCGAGCCCTACCGGGCCGCGCTCGACTGGATCGAAGCCGACGCGCACACCATCGACACCAGCTCCCTGACCCCGCGGGCCACGGCGGAACGCATCGCCGAGGCCGTGAACAGCGGTGCGGCCAGGGAGTGCGGCATCGTGCAGACCCCCGCGCCGCGGGCGGAGACCGTGGCGGCCGGAGTCCTGCTCTTCGACGCACAGGACCGCGTCCTGCTCGTCGACCCCACCTACAAGCCGGGCTGGGAGTTCCCCGGCGGAGTGGTGGAGTCCGGCGAGGCCCCCGCGCAGGCCGGGGTGCGCGAGGTCGCCGAGGAACTCGGCCTGAGCCTCAGGAGACCGCCGACGCTCCTGGTCGTCGACTGGGAGGCCCCCAGACCGCCGGCGTACGGAGGACTGCGCTTCCTCTTCGACGGCGGCCGGCTGAGTGCGGAGGAGGCCGCACGGCTGCTCCTGCCGGGGTCCGAGCTGCGCGACTGGCGGTTCGTCACGGAGGAGGAGGCGGCGGATCTGCTGCCTCCCACCCGCTTCGAGCGGCTGCGCTGGGCCCTGCGCGCCCGGGAACGCTCGGCCGTGCTGAACCTGGAGGCGGGCGTCCCCGTCGGCGGACAGGTGACGCCGGCCGGCCGCTCACCGGGCGGCCGCCCGTAGCGCTGCCGGTTCGATGCCCGGGCAGCCCGGCAGGAGCCCGGCGGACCACCGGGGCCGAGCGTGCCGCTTCGGGCGGTGGCTTTGTCCGGGAGAGCGGACAGTGGCCATCCCACGACTTCGGAGGCACCGGAGCCGACCGAGAAGCCGAACGCTGCTTGAGATTCGACCCGAGAGACCTGACGAGGTGTAGGCGTGCGGCGGCCTGGACGGCTCAGTGGTCGCCCGTGTGGGGGCGCGCGGGGCGTGGCAGTGGCTGACGCCGGTCGCCCAGCGTCGTGAGCAGGAAATGGCGGGCGAGCGAACGTATGTCGTTCCACGCCGGATCTGTGGCGAGGGCGTTGGCCCAGGGGCCGATGCGGGAAGTGGCATCTATTCCGACAAGGCGACGGCCGACGGCCCGAAGGGCGCGTAGATCCTTGGGCTCGAAGGCTCCGCTCTCCGCGAGTCCTTCGGAGACGCGGCAGAGGAGCTCCGCCTCCTCGACGACGTCCTTCGTCTCCAGCTCGCGCCCGCCCAGCCAGGCAAGCTGATGATGGGTGTCGGCTGCGAGGAGGGCCATGAAACGCAACGTCCAGGTGCGCAGGTTCGCGTCGCCGAGATGGTTCATACGTGCAGGATCGCACCCCAACTCTCTCAAGCTTGTTCGATGAGGAGTAAGGGTGGCCATGGCCCGTACAGGTTGAAGCGTGAATGTTGTCGCAGTCGAACGGTGCCGGGCGATGGTGCTTCCCGAAGTGGTGAACACCTGCTGTCCGTTCTCAGGTTATTGCACAGCTTTCGCGCAGTGGCCACGATGAGTGACGGTTGAGCGTGAACAAGCGGCATGCGAAGTCGCCCGAAAATACGCCGTGGTCCGTGCGGCTGGGCCGACAGTCCAGGCTGCATTGACCGCGACCGTGACGCCGTCATCACCGGCCTCACCCTGCCCTGGAACTCTGGTGTCGTCGAAGGCCACGTCAACGGGATCAACATGCGGAACGTCGGATGTCCGGCCGTGCCGGCTTCGGCCTTCTGAGTAAGCGAGTCCTGTTGGCGTGACGCCCTAGACCGGCTCCTCGTACACATCGATCTCGGAGGGCACACGAGCAAGCAACAGTTCGAGGTGCCCCTCCATGACGGCGAGCCATTCATCGAGGTCCGCCTTGGCGTCGTGGAAGAACCAGGAGTCGAAGCTTCCCAAGGCGTCTAGGGCGGGTTCGCATTCGTAGCGGAGTTCGCAGTGAATTTGTACGTAGTGGTAGTGCTCACCGCCGTAGTCACTGATGTCGAACTGTCGCGTGAGGTCCACCGTGAACATCGGACGCCCGCTGAATGCGTACGTGCCGTACTGAAAGAGCAAGCCGTCTGGGTCGGGGGTGGGCGCGGTGGCAATGGGCTGCCGTGCGAATCGCTTGAAGGCCAGCCATGCAGCCCGCGTGGTCAACTCGGTCTTCGTCGATCGCTCGACTTCCAGTTCGACGCGCAGGTCATCGAGGGCTTTCTCCATCCACGCTCCGTCGTGCACGTCAGCTCTCCTCGGTTCGTGCATCAGCACCCCAACCTCGTAGAGCCGGATCAAATCCAATCCTGACCAGCGAGGCAGCTACGTCCCGGCTCGCAACGTTCCGTCACTGCTGCACGGAACCTGTGCCTGAACCCGTTCTCAGGTTCTGTGGTGTGGTCACTTTGGGAGCCGACCGGGCGGCTCCCAGCGGCGTCTGAGGTGAGCCCCATTCCTGCGCCGATCCTACGAGCTTCCGTCGCTCCGCTGCCTCGAGATTTCGAAGAAGATGCATCACGTAGTGTGGCCGCGTCACAGAAGTTGGACCAGTACCCGCTCTCATGAACGAAGTCAGGGCAGTCAGGCCGACGAGAGCCGCCTTCCGTGCGGTGGGCCGATGCCGCCGGCGCCCTGTCCACGCACCTGTGCGGCGCAGCGCGCGGGATACATGACGCACGCCGGTCCCGCGGGTACGCGGACGCGCCGCCGGACCAGGGGTCCGGCGGCACGCCGGTACGTCGTCAGACCGCCTTGGAGTCCGCGTACTTCCGCAGGAACAGCGCCTCGGCGACGGAGAGCCGTTCGAGCTCCTCGGGGGACACGCTCTCGTTCACCGCGTGGATCTGTGCCTCGGGCTCGCTCAACCCGATCAGGAGGATCTCCGCCTGCGGATACAGCGCCGCCAGGGTGTTGCACAGCGGGATGGACCCGCCCATGCCGGAGACCTGCATCTCCTCACCCGGGTAGGCGAGCCGCATGGCTTCCGCCATCGACGTGTACGCGGGGCTCTCGGTGTCGGCACGGAACGGCTGCCCGTGGCCCACCTGTTCGACGGTGACCCGGGCCCCCCAGGGAGCGTGCGACTCGAGGTGGGCGGTCAGCAGCTTCGTGGCCTCCACCGCGTCCTGGCCCGGCGGCACCCGCAGGCTGACCTGGGCCCGCGCGGATGCCTGGAGGGAAGGGGTGGCTCCGACGACCGGCGGGCAGTCGATGCCGACGACGGTGACCGCGGGCCTCGCCCAGATCCGGTCCGCGACCGTGCCCGTGCCGATCAGTTCCACGCCGTCGATGACCTTGGCGTCCTGGCGGAACTCGTCCTCCGGGTACTGCAGTCCTTCCCACCGGGCGTCGGCCGAGAGACCGTCCACCGTCGTCGTGCCGTCCTCGGCCCGCAGGGACGCCAGCAGCTGGATCATCGCGGCCAGCGCATCCGGGGCCGCGCCGCCGAACTGACCGGAGTGCAGATTGCCCGCGAGGGTGTCCAGCTGCACCCTGAGCATGGTCATACCGCGCAGGGTGGCGGTGACCGTGGGCAGACCCACCCGGAAGTTGCCGGTGTCGCCGATGACGATCGTGTCGGCGGCCAGCAGCTCCGGGTGCGCCTCGGCGTACCGTTCGAGTCCGCCCGTGCCCTGCTCCTCCGAGCCTTCGGCGATCACCTTGACGGAGACCGGGACGCCGCCGTTCGCCTTCAGGGCCCGCAGTGCGAGCAGGTGCATGATGAGCCCGCCCTTGCAGTCGGCGGCGCCCCGGCCGAACCAGCGCCCGTCGCGCTCGGTCAGCTCGAACGGCGGGGAGAGCCACGCCGCCTCGTCGAGCGGCGGCTGCACGTCGTAGTGGGCGTAGAGCAGCACGGTGGGCGCGCCGGCGGGGCCGGGCAGGTAGCCGTACACCGACTGGGTTCCGTCGGGGGTGTCGAGCAGCGCGACGTCCTGGAAGCCGTCACCCCGGAGCGTGTCGGCGACCCATCCGGCCGCTGCCTCGCACTCGCTCCTGGGGAACTGCGCCGGGTCCGCCACCGACCGGAAAGCCACCAGCTCGGTCAGCTCCGCCTTGGCACGGGGCATCAGCGAGGCAACGGTCTCGGAAATCGGACGGGCGGTCATGGGCACGCTCCTGGTGGGTGCGACGTTAGGACTATGGCGCGGTGTCGGCGCGACGGTGCGCGACGCCGTGGGTGCGACGTTGCGTGTACGACGAATTCATGGCTGATCCTCCCACAGCGGAGCTCGGCCGCGCCGCGCCGTAGGATGCCGTGAGCAGTTGGGTCACTGGTCGGATCGGGAGCAGAAGCACATCGTGAGCAGCGAGAACGCAGACGCCGGACGTGAGCCGGAAGAGTCGTCGTCGGTACCGCAGGAGTCTTCGGTATGGGACGTCGTCGTGGTCGGCGCGGGCCCGGCCGGAGCTTCCGCGGCGTACGCGGCAGCCGTCGCAGGGCGGCGGGTGCTGTTGCTGGAGAAGGCGGAGATCCCCAGGTACAAGACCTGCGGCGGCGGAATCATCGGGTTCTCCCGGGATTCCCTGCCTCCGGGGTTCGAACTGCCCCTGAAGGACCGGATCCACGCGGTGACCTTCTCGCTCAACGGGAAGCTGTCCCGCACCCGCAGGTCGCGTCGCATGCTCTTCGGGCTCATCAACCGGCCGGAGTTCGACGCCGGTCTGGTGGAGGAGGCCCAGAAGGCGGGCGCCGAACTGCGCACCGGCGCGACGGTGACGCGGGTGGAACAGCACGGGCCCGCCGTGCCGGACCGGCGCACCGTCGCGGTGGTGCTGGCCGGCGGTGAGACCGTGCTCGCACGCGCCGTCGTCGGCGCGGACGGCAGTGCCGGCCGCATAGGAGCCCATGTCGGAGTGAAGCTCGACCAGGTCGACCTCGGTCTCGAGGCGGAGATCCCGGTGCCCGAGACGGTCGCCGAGGACTGGGCCGGCCGGGTGCTCATCGACTGGGGCCCGATGCCCGGGAGTTACGGCTGGGTCTTCCCCAAGGGCGACACGCTGACCGTCGGCGTGATCTCGGCGCGCGGGGACGGCGCCGGGACGAAGCGCTATCTGGAGGACTTCGTCGGCCGGCTCGGGCTGGCCGGTTTCGAGCCGACGGTATCCTCCGGCCATCTGACCCGGTGCCGGAGCGACGACTCGCCGCTCTCGCGCGGCCGGGTCGTGGTCTGCGGGGACGCGGCAGGCCTGCTGGAACCCTGGACCAGGGAGGGCATCTCCTTCGCCCTGCGGTCCGGGCGGCTCGCCGGTGAGTGGGCCGTGCGCATCGCGGAGGCGCACGACGCGGTCGACGCCCGACGGCAGGCGCTCAACTACGCGTTCGCCATCAAGGCCGGCCTCGGTGTGGAGATGAGCGTCGGACGTCGGATGCTCCGGCTGTTCGAGCGGCGCCCGGGTCTCCTGCACGCGGTGCTCACGGGCTTCCGTCCCGCGTGGAACGCCTTCGCCGGGATCACCCGCGGGACGACCTCGCTCGCGGAGCTGGTCCGTTCGCATCCGCTGGCGCAGCGCGCTCTGCACGCGGTGGACCGACGGGGAGCGGACGGGGTCAGCTCCCGACCGTGATCCGGAAGACCGGGTGGTCCGGGCAGGCGGCCAGGATTTCGGCGTCCGTCGACTCCGCGGTGATGCCCTGGAAGTACTGGTCGACCTCCCAGCCCCAGCGCTTGAGGTAGGCGCGGACGATGCGTGCCTTCTGCTCGTCGTCCGCGATCTCCGCGGAGGTGAAGGCGCGGACCGTGCGCCCCACCTTCAGTTCGCCGCCGCCGGACACGCGCATGTTGCGTACCCACTGCGAGTGGCCGCGGGCGGAGACCAGGTACTGGTGGCCCTCGTAGGTGTGGGGGTTGACGGGGACACGCTGCATCCGCCCGCTCTTGCGGCCCCGTACGGACATCTCGGCGGATCCGAGGAGGCTGAAGCCATGGCGGGCGAGCCAGCCGACGACGTTGTTCATCCGCTGGGCGAAGGTGCCGGCCTGGAGGTAGTACGGCTGCTGCGACATCAGTGGGCTCCTACCGGGGGCGGTTGAGTGAACAGTGCTCTCTGGGTGAGCAGTGCTCTGCCTGCGAGAGCACTGCTCTCGGTTGAGATCAGTGTGCAGGAGTGTGGCGCACTAAAGCAAGAGCGCTGCTCTCTTTGCTGTTCGGTGCTCTGTTTTCATGGCAGGCTGGCACCATGAGCGCCATCCGAGGAGCAAGAGAACGTGCCCGTATCGAAGTCACCGCGGCGATCAAGGACGAGGCGCGGAGACAACTCGCCGCGGAGGGCGCCGCGAAGCTCTCCCTGCGCGCCGTCGCCCGCGAGCTCGGCATGGTCTCCTCGGCCCTCTACCGCTACTTCCCCAGCCGTGACGACCTGCTGACCGCACTGATCATCGATGCCTACGACGCGGTGGGTGAGGCGGCGGAGGCCACTTGGGAGGCGGCTCGTGGTGCGTCGGCCGCTCACCCCGCCCGGTGGACTGCGGTCGCCTGCGCCGTGCGGGACTGGGCGCTCGCGCATCCGCACGAGTACGCGCTGATCTACGGCTCTCCCGTCCCCGGCTACATCGCCCCCCAGAACACGGTCGGTCCCGCGTCACGCGTCGGCCTCGTCCTGGTCGGGGTCGTGCGCGAGGCCCACGGCACCGTCGGACTGGCGACGCCCCCGCTCGCCGCCGACCTCCGCCCGGAGGCGGAGCGGATGGCCGCCGACCTGGCCGCCGACCTGCCTCCCGCAGTGGTGGCGGCACTCGTCGCGGCATGGGCCCAGATCTTCGGGCTGGTCTCCTTCGAGCTGTTCGGCCAGTTCCAGCGGGTCGTGGAGGACCGCGAGCCGTTCTTCCGGCGGACCGCCGAGGAGCTCGGACACGCGGTCGGACTCCTGGGCGGACAGGGCTCGGGAAACCGGGGAGCCTGACGAGGCGGGAGTACGCTAGCGGCGGCAGGCGAGCGGAGGGCCGCGCGTCCACGGCTCGCGCGGCCTGCTGCGGCCCGGCGCTGCGGGTGGGGCGGCCGCCCGCGGCGTAACCCCGGCCGACACCGCGCAAGGCCGCACCTCCGGTCCGCCCGCTCTGCTCACCCCGGTCCGCACGCCCTGGCCCGCCCCTCATCGGCTCACCCCTGGTCCGCACGCCCCGGCCCCCCGAGCCCGTCCCTACCGTGCCGCCCCGAACGCGCTCGATTCCCGGGCCGCTACTCCGCCGGGAGTACGCGCGTCCACCACGTCAGGCCGACGCGCGTCGGGTGCCCGCGCGTCTAGCGTTGCGGGTATGCGCCATCAGCGAGCCCGTCCGGGTGCCGTACATCACCGGGCGCCGGAGCCGTCCCACCGCACGGAGGGCCAAGGTCCCCCATGGCTCAGGGATGGGGGCGACGGAGGCCGGGGGGCCCGAGGCCGCCTGCCCTGGCTCTCGACCGTCGTGCTCGCCGCGGCCGTCCTGCTGGGGACGGCCGTCGCCGCCCACGGTCAGGGCCGGGAGCCGCTCGGTGTCGTCGGCCGCCTGCTGCTGGCCGCAGCGGTGGCCGTCCTGCTCGTACGCCATCGCCACCCCGCGGTGGCCGTCAGCGGTACGTGCGCCGTGACACTCGCCTACCTCTGCCTGGGCTACCCGTACGGCCCGGTCTTCGTCGCCGTCGCGGTCGGTTGCTTCAGCGCCATCGCGTCGGGGCACCGACGGGCGGCCTGGTGGTCGCTCGGTGTGTTGTGGGCCGGCCATCTGCTCGCCGCCCACTGGCTCTACCGGTGGCTGCCGCCGGACGGAGACGGCCCGGCCCCCTGGGGTCAGGAGGCGTTCGTGTCCGCGTGGGTCGTCGCGATCCTCGCCGCGGCGGAACTGCTGAGGGTGCGCCGTGAGCAGTGGGCGGCCGCCCGGTCGGCGCGCGAAGCCGAGGAGAAGAGGCGCGCCGACGAGGAACGGCTGCGCATGGCGCGCGAACTCCACGACGTACTCGCCCACAGCATCTCCGTCATCAACGTCCAGGCCGGAGTCGGACTGGCCCTGCTCGACTCCGACCTCGAACAGGCCCGCACCGCGCTCACCACGATCAGATCGGCCAGCAAGGAGGCGCTCGGCGAAGTGCGCCAGGTGCTGGAGAGTCTGCGTACCCCCGGTGACGCCCCGCGGGCACCCGCGCCCGGGCTAAACCGTCTGCCCGAGCTGATCGAACAGGCGGCCGCGGCCGGTCTCGCCGTGGACGTCGGGACGTCGGGCGCGCGGGAACCCCTTCCGCCGGGAGTCGACCTCGCCGCATTCCGCATCGTGCAGGAGGCCCTGACCAACGTGGTGCGGCACTCCGGGTCGCGCACCGCGGACGTCCAGGTCGTGTACGGGGGCGCACGCCTCAGGCTCCTGGTGGACGACCGGGGGCCCGCGACCGCGGGCGACGCCGGGGGCAGCGGCAACGGGCTGGCCGGGATGCACGAGCGGGCGGCTGCTCTCGGCGGGAGTGTCGACGCCGGGCCGCGCGCCGACGGAGGCTTCCGGGTCGCGGCGGAGATCCCACTGCCCCCCGGCCGGGCGGCTCCCGCCCCTCGGAACGATGCGGACAGGGAGGGAACGACGTGATCCGAGTGCTGCTCGCCGACGACCAGCTACTGGTCCGGGCCGGGTTCCGGGCGTTGCTGGACGCACAGCCCGACATCGAGGTGGCCGGTGAGGCCGCCGACGGTGCGGAGGCCGTGCGGCTGGTGCGCGAACTGCGCCCGGACGTCGTGCTCATGGACATCCGGATGCCGAGGACGGACGGCCTGACCGCCACCCGGACGATCACCGAGGACAGGGCCCTGCACGGCGTGAGGGTGGTCATGCTGACCACCTTCGAGCTCGACGAGTACGTCTTCGAGGCCATCCGTTCGGGGGCCTCGGGTTTCCTGGTCAAGGACACCGAGCCGGAGGAGCTGCTGAGAGCGGTGCGTGCCGTGGTGGGAGGGGAGGCGCTCCTGTCTCCCGGTGTCACCCGTCGGTTGATCGCCGAGTTCGCCGCCCGTTCCAAGCAGCCCGCGTCGGCCACGGTGCTGGACGAACTGACCGATCGTGAACGAGAGGTCATGGCTCTGGTCGGCATCGGGCTCTCCAATGCGGAGATCGCCCGACGGCTCGTCGTCAGCCCACTCACCGCGAAGACCCACGTCAGCCGGGCCATGGTCAAGCTGGGCGTGCGGGACCGGGCTCAACTGGTCGTGCTCGCCTACGAGTCCGGGCTCGTGCGTCCCGGCTGGCTCGACTGAGCCGGCTGTCCGACCCGGGTGCCGGTCACGTTGGGCCGTCCGCCCCGGGCGCCGGGCCGGACCAGCTGTCCGCCATGGATCCCGGACCTCCGCCGGAACCGCAGGAGTACATACACCACGCGTACGACGAACGCCAGGGCGCCCAGCACCGCCCCGGTCCACATCAGCAGGCGCTCGCCGGTGTCCGGCAGTTCGAGGAGCAGGGCGGGGAGTGACACCCCGACGAAGGTGGCGACGGCCACGAAGGCTCCGCTCACCAACGCGTAGCCGGTCTCGACGGTCGCGGCGTCCCGGTCCGCCTGCGTGCGATGCTGCATACCCGGAGTGTCACAGGAGCTACGGCCGGCGACAAGTTTCCGGCCCGGCGGTGTGACCGTCGTCCCGGCAGGCGTTCACCGCGGGGACGGCGGCGGGCCGCCGTCAGACCGCGGAGTTCTCCGCCCACAGCGCGGCGACGCCGGCGTCCCCCGAGATCTCGACCGACGACAGAGGCGCCCGGTTCCACAGGGCCAGGTAGAGCGCCTCGGCGGTTCCGCTCAGGGTGCAGTCGGCCGGCCCCGAGGTGTCGCCGCCGCGTACCGTGCGGGGCGGCTCGTCGGAGAGGCGAACGGTCCAGGCCGCCTCCGTGTCCACGGCCTTCACCCGCAGTGTGCGCGGGGCGGCGGACCGGACACGGCTCCTGGCGCGCGCGTGGAAACCGGCCAGCAGTTCGTCGATGCCGTCGGCGGCGAGCCCCGGAGGTACGAGCGCCGGGGTGCCGCCGCCCGCCGATTCGGCGTCCACCCGGTGGACGGCGGTCTCGTGCGCCTGCCGCCGTGCCCAGAACGCGAGGGGGGACGGCGCGGGGAGGAAGGTCCAGCACTCCAGTCCGGCGGGCGCGGAGTGCAGTGCGTGGACGAGCCGGCCGTGGCCCTCGGTGAACCAGTCGAGCAGGGCGTCGCCGTCCAGATCGGACTCCTCGTCGACGGGCCTGAACGCCCGGTGCCCCTCGGCGACGAACGCGGTGGCCCAGCGGTGCACCGCTCCGGTGTGCCTGAGGAGGTCGCGCACCCGCCACCCCGGGCAGGACGGGACAGGCGCGTCCGGCCCCGCCTGCCGGGCGGCGGAGGCGAGTGAACGGCCGTCCGCGGAAAGGGATGCCAGGTGATCCGGTATGTCCACGGCGGTGATTGTGCCAGAGCGTCAGACGCCCTGCGGGTGCGCCGGGTGCTCTCGGCCGGCCCGGCGCACCAGGCGTGAGAACCAGCCCAGCGCACATGCCTGGACGAGTACGGAGACGACCAGGGCGAGGTAGACGAACCAGGCGGGGCCCGCCGTGTCCGCTCCTGCCAGCGAACTGCCGAGGAAGAAGGCGAAGACGGCCGGCGCGGCGAGGAGGAACAGCCAGACGCCGGCGAACGAGGCGTCGTCATGCGTCACGAACAGCGTGTCCACGGCGACGAACACCGTGACCGCGAGGACGAGGCCGAGGTAGATCCGTGAGGCCGTGTTGCCGAAGGTCAGTCGCGCCAGTGCGCCGAGCCGCTGCTTGTCGATCAGCCGGTGACTCATGTTCCGCTCCCCGTCGTTAGGTGGTTCCTCCATCGTCCGCCGGGTCGGGAACAGGTGCCTGAGTACGGCTACTCAAACCGCTCAGGTGTTCCCGCGTTGCGGGCGGCGAAGCCCAGAACCGCCGCGGTGGCGGCGAGGAGCGTCACGGTCGTGAGGGCGGCCGGGAGTGAGCGCCAGTCGGCCAGGAACCCGATCACCGGCGGTCCCAGCAGCATTCCGCCGTAGCCGAGCGTCGATGCGGCGGCGACTCCGTCCGGGCCTGCGAGCGCCCCGGCCCGTCCGACCGCCACGGGGAAGATGTTGGCCAGTCCCAGGCCCGCCACGGCGAAGCCGAGCAGGGTGAGCCAGACGGTCGGGGCCAGCGCGCCGAACAGCATCCCGACAGCGGCCGTGGCCCCTCCTGCCACGAGCGTGCGGGTCTGCCCGAACCGTTCGAGGAGTGCGGTGCCGCTGAGCCGTCCGATGGCCATCGTGAGCGCGAACAGCGAGTAGCCGGCCGCGGCGAGGCCGGGGTCGGCCCGCAGGTCCTGGCTGAGGTGCAGCGCGCCCCACTCCGCCAGCGCGCCCTCGCCGTACGCCGTGCAGAGGGCGATGACACCGAACAGGGCCACGACCCGGCGGGTGTGCGGGCTCATCCTGTGCGGCTGCCGCTCCCCGGCAGCGACGCCCGGCTCCTGTGCGGGTGCCGCGGCCGGCGTCCCGCTGCGCAGGAGCGCGGGCCCGGTGACCGCGGTGACGAGGAGTCCGACGCCGGTCAGGGCCAGGAGGTGACTCCCCGGCGACAGGCGGGAGGCGACCAGGCCGCCCAGCCCGGCGCCCGCCATGCCCCCGAAGCTGAAGGCCGCGTGGAAGCTCGGCATGACCGGCCGGCGCATGGCGCCGACCAGATCGACCGCCGCGCTGTTCATCGCCACGTTCATGCCGCCGTACGCCGCGCCGAAGACCAGCAGGACGAGGCCCAGCGTGAGGGCTGAACCCGTGCGCGCGGGGAGGGCGATGCTCAGCGACAGCAGCACCCCGCAGACCACGGTGACGGCGTGGCTGCCGTAGCGACGGCAGAGGGCACCCGTGAGCATCATGGTGATCACCGCGCCCGCCGAGACGCCGAGCAGGGCCAGCCCCAGAGTGGACGCCGTCGCTCCGGTCCGGTGCTTGATGGCGGGGATCCGGACCACCCATCCCGCGAACAGGAAGCCGTCGAGGGCGAAGAACACGGTCAGCGCGGTACGGAGGCGAGTGAAGGAAGGCGGGGCGGTGCTTCCGCCGGATCCCCCCGGCAGGGCCGTCCGCATTTTGTTTCGTTGCGGCACAAAGTGAGCATAGGGCCCTGCCCGCAGCGTGTGCAAGACGGTCGTCGCGGTGTCCGGCCGGTGAACGCCGCGGGATGCCGCAGCGTCGGCGGCGCCTCAGGATCATGGGAGACTCGCCCCCATGAACGGCAAGTCGACCACCACGCGGACGAAGTTGGAGCGGGGCCGCAGCGCGCTCGGGCCCGCCCTGGAGCTCGTCCACACCGGGCGCGCCCCCACGCGTGCCGTGCTGACCTCCGAACTCGGCGTGACCCGTGCCACCGCCGGTGCGGTGGCCGCCGAGCTGGAAGCGCTCGGGCTCATCAAGGTCGACTCCAGCCCTGGTTCCGCGGCGGGCTCGCAGGGCCGCCCCTCCCACCGGCTCTCCGTCCTGGACAGCGGCCCGGTGGCGCTCGCCGCCCAGGTGCACTCGGACGGTTTCCGGGCCGCGCTCGTGGGGCTCGGAGGCAGGATCGTGGCCACCGCCCCCGGCTGCGTCGCCGTCATGGCCGACCCCGCCCAGGTGCTCGGCGAGGTCGTCGAGGCGGGCGCCCGGCTGCTGCGTGACAGCGGACTGCGCTGCGTCGGCGCGGGCCTCGCCGTGCCCTCCGCGGTGGCCGAACCCGAGGGCACGGCGCTGAACCCGCTGCACCTCGCCTGGCCCGCGGGTGCGCCCGTCCGGGAGATCTTCGCCGCGTGCGTACGCGAGGCGGGCATCACCGAGCCCGCCTTCACCGGGAACGACGTCAACCTCGCCGCCCTCGCCGAACACCGGCACGGCGCGGGACTCGGCGCGCAGCACCTGCTCTGCGTCGCCACCGGCCACCGTGGTGTCGGCGGCGCACTCGTCCTGGACGGCCGCCTGCACACCGGCAGTTCGGGACTCGCCCTGGAGGTCGGGCACCTCACGGTGAACCCCGAGGGCCGCCCCTGCCACTGCGGCGGACGCGGCTGCCTCGACGTCGAGACCGACCCGCTGGCCTTCCTCACCGCCGCCCGCCGGGAACCGGGACCCGAGGAGTCCCTGCTCAAGCAGTCCGGCGACCTCCTGCGCGCCGAGTACGACGACCCGGACGTACGGGCGGCCTCCGAGGAGTTGATCGACCGCCTCGGCCTCGGCCTCGCCGGCCTGGTCAACATCCTCAACCCGGACCGGATCATCCTGGGCGGGCTGCACCGTGACCTCCTGGAGGCCGACCCGGAGAGGCTGCGGGCCGTCGTCGCCGACCGCAGTCTCTGGGGCCGCAGCGGCAGTGTGCCGATCCTCGCGTGCACCCTCGACCACAACAGCCTGGTGGGCGCCGCCGAACTGGCCTGGCAGCCCGTGCTCGACGACCCGCTCGCCGCGCTGGCCTGACCCCCCGCGGGAGGACCGGCGGCCGGGCGGGGGTCAGGCCTCCGACAGGGCGAACGCCCGCGCCGGATTCGCGACGATCACCGCCTCCAGGACCTCCTCCCCGAGCGTCGCGGCAAGACGTGGGCGCAGCCGCCGCAGAAGGTGGCCCATGCCCGGTGTCTCCGGCACCGTCGTGTCGCCGCCGAGCAGCAACTGCCCCCCGAAACCTGCCTCGACGAGGGCGGCCAGCTGGTGGGGAAGCCGCCAGTCCGTGGCGTGGTGGGCTCGGGAAGGGCCGTCGAACGCCAGGAACGCACCCGACCGGGCGGCATCGAGCTGCGCCACGATGTCGGGGAACCGCCCCAGGTGCCCGAGGATCACCCGCCGCGGGTCCACCCCCGACGCGCCGCACAGCAGGTCCAGTACCTCGGCCGCCCCCGTCCCGAGCTCCAGATGGACGGCGATCGGCGCCCCGGTGCGGTGATGGGCCCGGGCGGCCGCTTCCATGGTCCGCGCGGCGTGCTCGTCGACGCCGTGGAAGGCTCCGGCCACCTTGATCAGCCCGGCCCGGACGTCCGTACCGCCGATCCCGTCGGTGAGTTTCGGAGACGAACAGCTCCTCCAGGTGCGGCATGATCCGGGCGAGCAGGTCCGGCGAGTAGTGGGCGGCCTGATGCAGCCCGGTCGCCGCGACGATCCGGGTGCCGGTCTCCCGGGACAGGGTCACCAGGTCCCCGGCCCGCCTCCCCATCCCGTACGGGGTCCACTGGACGACGGTGCGCCCGCCGAGGCCGTGGAAACTCCGCAGCCGCTCGCGCGCCTGGTCCAGGTCGTCCAGCTCCCGGCCGGGGAGCGCCGGGGTGCGGAGGAACAGGTGGTCATGCGCGTCGCAGAGCCCCAGATCCCCTGCGGGGACGTCACCGAGGACCGTACGGACCCGGCTCACCACTGCCTGCCGCGGGCGAGCCGGTCGCGGTCGGGCGCCGACAGGTGCAGCACCTCGCAGCGGTCGCCGGGGAGCTGTCCGGGCGGCTCGTGGTCCCAGAGGGAGAAGTGCAGCAGTTCCCAGTGGCGCGGGTCGACGGCGACCGCGGTGGCTACGGCCCCCGGCCGTGCGGCCGTTCGCGCGCCCTCCTCGATCGCGGCCTGGACGGCCCGCGCCGGCGCGACCGTGCCGGGGACCGTCTCACGGTGGCGGACGGCGGTGCGGGGGAGCGCCGTCGGCGCGGAGCCCTCCTGGTAGGAGAGCCCTGTCCAGTGCTGCACCGAGGGACGGCCGAAGTCATCGACGACGCCCTGGAATCCGGGGCCCCACAGGAACGCGTTCATGCCCTCCGGGGCCGACCACAGATACAGCGGAGCGTACTGGTTGACCGGCGAGTCACGGCCGCGCTCCCGGATCAGGTACGCCTTGAGGCCCAGCCCGGGGAAGTCGTCCAGGAGGTGCCCCCTCGTCGCGACCCGTTCGCGGATGATCCCCATGTCGTAGTCGGCGGGCAGGGTGATCTCGTAACTCATGGCGTGCACGGAGCGCTCCTCAGACCGGGTCGGGGCTGGGCGGGGTGAGCAGGGAGAGCAGCCCGCGGACCGCGGCGTCGAACGCGCCGGCCGAGCCCGAGGCCCGGGCCAGGACGTAGCCGCCCTGGACCGTGGCCACGATGGAGGCGGCGATGTCCTCGGGTGCGAGGCCCGCGGCGAACTCCCCGTCGTCCAGACCTTCCTGGACGATCTGTGCCAGCCGCCCCCGCAGCCAGGCGATGGTGCCGTCCACCGGGGCGCGGAGCTCGTCGCTCGCCATGACCTCGGGATCCATCGTCAGCCGTCCGACAGGGCAGCCGCGCAACACCTCCCGTTCGCGCAGGAGATAGGCCGAGATCCGCTCGAAGGCCGAACCGGGGCCGTCGAGGAGGAGGCCGGCGGTCTCCCGCATCCGGGCCGACGTGCGCAGCACGGCCGCCAGCGCCAGGTCGGGCTTGCCCGCGAAGTGGTGGTACATGCTGCCCTGGCCGGCTCCCGCCCGCTGCTGGATCGCCCTGGGGCTCGTACCCACGTAGCCGCGCTCCCACAGGAGTTCCTGGGTGGCCTCGATCAACCGGTCCGGAGTGCTCATGCGGGCACTGTACATACCAGTAGGTACAGACGTGCGGACTTTCACGGATCAGAGGGGAGCAGGCGGGTGCCGGCCGCCTGCTCCCGCGGGCGTACGCGCGGTGCCGCCGACCGTACGACGCCCCCGACGGCCGCCCGGAGGCAGGCTCGTACGTGACGGGGGAACCCCCCCGACCGGCGTCGTCACCGAGGAGCTGACCGAGATGAACACCCTTGCCCGTTCCGGAGGACCCGGGCCCTGGATCCTCCTCCTCCCCGTCATCTGGGCCGCCGCGGTCGTCGGTGTCGTCACGGTGCTGCGCCGCACCGTGTGGCGGGGCCGTCGCGGCCCGCGGCGAGCGCACGCGGCGCAGCACGGACCGCTCGGCGAACGTGCGCCGGTCGCCCTCCTGGGGCGGCGCTTCGCCGCGGGCGAGATCGACGAGGAGGAGTACTGGCGCAGGCTCTCCGTGCTCGACGAGCCCTACGGCCGGTACGACAAGGGCGGCGCGGCGTGACCGCCGAGGAGTGGGAGTGCGACGCGCAGGAGCGCGCCGGTCCGGGGACCGGCGCGCTCCCGCGTGCCGTGGCGGCGCGCTCCGTCGGGGTGCCCGCACAGCGCGTCGCCGGGTCCGTCAGCCGACGACGGTCGACCGGGCCCGTTTTCGTACCGCTGCCGGCTCGAGGAGGCCGGCGAGGTCCGTGGTGAACGGGCCGTCGGTCGTCGACCCGTACACCGGGAGACTGGGCAGAGCGCTGGTGAAGGAGGGGGCGGGCAGGGTGAACCAGATGACCTTCCCCGCGTCCTCGCTCGGCCGTATGCCCCAGCTCTCGCTGACCGCGGCGATCATCGCCAGCCCGCGCCCGGAGGTGGCGGACGAGTCGGCGTCGCACACGGTCGGCAGCCGGGGGTCGTGGTCGTGGACGGAGACCGTCAGCCGGTCGAGCAGCAGCTCGACCTCGACGGTGCACGATTTGTCCGGCTGTGCATGCCGGTGGACGTTGGTCAGCAGTTCGGTGACGCCCAGCGCGGCATGGTCGATCAGAGGATCGAGATGCCAGTAGCGCAGTTGCGCCGAGATGATTCTGCGGACCTGACCGATCCGCGACGGCAGGGCCTGGAGCTCCACCGCGCAGTGCCTGCTTGGCTCGCTGATCACGGCTGCGACTCCCCGAAATAGGTCCGGAAGAAGACGAAGAAGCGGATCCAGCAGATGGCTGACTGCTGTGTCTGGTCATGCGTGGTCCGCCCTGAGCGGGCTTCCGGCGATGCGGCCTGCGCAGTCACCGCCGGTACACCATCAGTGACGTGTGACCAGCGTGACTCAGGGGATTGGGGTCCGCAACTCGCGGTGCCCGTCGCATGCCGCAGCGTCCGCGACGGTCCGGCAACTCGCGCCGCCGGTGCGGCGCCGCCCCCGCCCGCCGCACGGTCGCGGACGGCGGGGGCGGCGCATTCACGCGCGGGCGGCGGCCGGGGTCAGGACCGCCGCCCCGCCGCACTTCGCAGCGCCTCCAGGAATCTGCGGACCGGAAGCGCCCCGCCGGGCCTGCGGTTGCGCTGCCCCATCGTCAGCCGGTAGCGGACTCCGTTGAGCCGCGCGATCGCGGAGTCGGCCGACTGGAACCAGGCCTTGCCGGCGCTCACCGCCGAGAGCGGAGCGCTGTCGATCTCCCGGCCGTTGCTCGTGAGCAGCGCCAGCCGCCCGTCCTTGACGATCACTTGCCCCGCCCGGGTGAGCGAGCGCGCCCACCGCTGGATTCTGACGTCGTTCGCGACGAACTCGGCTGTGTCGAACTCCGCCGCGCTGAATTCCGTTTCGGCCATGACGACTTCGCCCCCCTTGTACCGGCTTCTGTAAGTCTGCCCGGCCGGGGGCCTGCGCACCAGACCGCGACGGGAGCTGTTCCCGGGGTCGGACGGCGCTACTCCGGTTCACGTGGGCCAAGGGAGGGCTATGGGCTGTCAAAGTAAACGTTTGCGCAGGTGGGGGGCATATCGTGAGGGCTCCGGAGCACCTCAGGTACTCGAAGGAGACCCCGCTGATGGACACCAGTGAGCCGAGAACGGACGGTGGCGTCATGGCGACCGTGGACACCGACCGCAGTGACCCCGACTACCGGACGTGGCTCAAGGAAGCCGTGCGCAAGGTCCAGGCCGACGCCAACCGTTCGGCGGACACCCACCTCCTGCGCTTCCCGCTGCCGGAGCACTGGAACATCGACCTCTACCTCAAGGACGAGTCGACGCACCCCACCGGCAGCCTCAAGCACCGGCTGGCGAGGTCGCTGTTCCTCTACGGGCTCTGCAACGGCTGGATCCGCAAGGGCAAGCCGGTCATCGAGGCGTCCAGCGGCTCGACCGCCGTCTCGGAGGCGTACTTCGCCAAACTGATCGGCGTGCCGTTCGTCGCGGTGATGCCGCGGACCACCAGTCCCGAGAAGTGCCGCCTGATCGAATTCCACGGCGGGCAGTGCCACTTCGTCGACGACGCCCGCCGGCTGTACGAGGAGTCGGCGGCGCTGGCCGCCGAGACCGGCGGGCACTACATGGACCAGTTCACCTACGCCGAGCGCGCCACCGACTGGCGGGGCAACAACAACATCGCCGAGTCCATCTACCAGCAACTGCGGATGGAACGCTATCCGGAGCCCGCCTGGATCGTCGCCACCGCCGGGACCGGCGGCACGTCCGCGACCATCGGGCGCTACGTCCGCTACATGCAGTACGACACGCGCATCTGCGTGCCCGACCCGGAGAACTCCTGCTTCTTCGACGGCTGGACCCGGCACGACCAACTGGCCACGAGCGACCGGGGTTCACGCATCGAGGGCATCGGCCGGCCCCGGATGGAACCGAGCTTCGTGCCCGGCGCCATCGACCGGATGATGAAGGTGCCCGACGCGGCGAGCGTCGCCGCGGTCCGGGTGCTGGAGCGCACCATCGGGCGCAAGGCCGGAGGTTCCACGGGAACCGGGCTCTGGAGCGCGTTCAGGCTGGTGGCCGAGATGGTCGCACGGGGCAGCACCGGCAGCGTCGTCACACTCTTCTGCGACCCCGGCGAGCGCTACCTCGACAAGTACTACTCCGATTCGTGGCTCGGCGATCAGGACATGGACATCCGGCCGTACACGGAGACGATCGACCACTTCCTGGCCACCGGCGGCTGGCCCGCCTGATCCGCCGGCCCGCCTGATCCGGCGTGCGGGCCCCCGTGCCGGCCTGCCGCGGGGGTGCGGTCAGCCGGGGCGGCCGGGGAGCCGCTGGACGGCGACGAGGGCCGCGTCGTCGCCGAGGTGCCCGCCGGCGTACCGCAGCAGGTCCCGGCACACCCGCTCCAGCAGGTGCTCGGGGCCGAGGCCGGTCCACGAGGCCGCCCGCTCGGCGAGCGGGTAGAAGCGCCCGGAGGCGTCCCGCGCCTCGGTGACCCCGTCGGTGTACAGCAGCAGCATGTCGCCGGGGCGGAAGGCGAACACGTCCTCCGTGGGGCGGGCCCCCGCCAAGGGCCCGACTCCGAGCGGCGGACCCGGTTCGGACGCGTGCAGCGCCCGCACCCCGCCCTGCCGCAGCAGCAGCGGCGGCGGGTGCCCGCAGCTGACGAGCCGCAGACCGTCGCCCGCGTCGGAGACGTCGAGGACGGCGGCCGTCACGAAGGACTCGGCGATGTCGTGCTCCTCCGACCGGTCGTCGCTCTCGTTCAGCGAGTCGATCCGGTGGGCCGCGACAGCGGTCTCCAGGCGCGCGACCAGGTCGGGCAGGTGCTCCTCCTGGCGGGCCAGCGCCCGGAAGGCGCCCAGCACCCCCGCGGCCCCGCTGATCGCGTCGAGCCCCTTGCCGCGCACGTCACCGATGATCAGGCGCGTCCCCCGCTCCGTCCGCGCGGCCGCGTAGAGGTCGCCCCCGAGCTGGGCCCCTTCCTCGGCCGCCAGATAGACGGAGGCGAGGCGCAACGGTCCGCTGCGCACGGGCAGCGGCCTCAGCACACTGCGCTGAGCCGCCTCGGCCACGGTCCGCAGCCTCACCATCTCCGCCGCGTTGCGCACCCGCAGGTGGGCGAAGAACGTCACGATCGCCGAGATCAGGAACAGGGCGACGATCTGGTACATGTGGTTCAGGTCGGTGATGCTGGACCGGCTGACGGCCACGATCGCCTGGGCCAGCACCGCGACCGCGCCGACGACGGCCGTCAGCCGCGGTCCGGCGAACGACGCCGTGAGCGCCGGGGCCGCCACGAGGAACGGCCCGAGGTGCACCTCCGGCGGAACGTTGACGTCGACGACGGTCACCACGGCGATCAGGACGAACGGCACCGCGACGAGCGCCCTGCTCGGCCGGTCGCCGTCCCGCAGGCCGTCGATCCACTGCCACAAGCCCATGAGTCCGGGATACCTCACCGGCCCCCGTACCGCCCCTCGTGGAGGACGGCCCGGGGCCCGGTACACCCGCAGGCCGGGGCGCCGGGGGAGCGGTCAGTCGTCGAGCAGCATGCGCAGGGCCCGCCCGAAGACCCGGCGTCCCGCACCGGCCAGCACCGGATCCGCCCAGCGGGGCAGCAGTCGTACCCGCAGTTCCTCGACCCAGATCACATGGGAGCCCGAGCCCGTCGGGTACACGTCGATCGAAGCCTGGCCACGCACCAGGGAACCCCGCTTCTCCAGCCGGCACAGGCCCGCGCGGCCGGCCGCCGGAGGGGTCCACCGGACCACCTCCATCGGATCGTCGAAGCCCAGCGGCCCCAGGCCGGTGCGGGCGACGAAGACCGTGCCGGCCCGTGTGTGCGGCCCCGTCGGGACGGTGACCGAGGTGAACGGAACCGTGTCGCCGTGCCGCTCCCAGTCCGTCACCCGCCGCCACGCCTCGGAGGCGGGCAGGGGCGAGGAGCGCTCGATGCGGAATACGGCCACGCCCCGATCCTAGGACGTCCGGCGCCCGGGAGGCGGGGAGCGGAGGATCCGGGGCCCGTCGTGGCGGACCTACTCCCCGTCCGCCACCACGAGCCCCGGAAGGTGCTCCTCGATCTCCTGGCGGAGGTCGTCCGGCAGGCCCGCGTCCGTGACGAACGCGTCCACCTCGTCGAGAGCCGCGAAGGAACTCAGCCCCACCGTGCCCCACTTGGTGTGGTCGGCCACCACCACGACCCGCCGGGCCGCCCGCACGAAGCGCCGGTTGGTCTCGGCCTCCGCGAGGTTCGGCGTCGAAAGACCCGCCTCGACGGAGATCCCGTGCACACCGAGGAACAGGACGTCGAAGTGCAGGGAGCCGATCGCGCGGTCCGCGACCGGCCCGACCAGCGAGTCCGAGGGCGTACGCACCCCGCCGGTCAGCACCACCGTGGCCGCACCGGCCCGCGCACCGCCCGCCGCCGTCGGCCGCTGCGCGCTGTGGAACACGTCGGCGACCCGGACCGAGTTCGTCACGACGGTCAGACCCGGTACGTCCACGAGATGCGCGGCCAGGGCGAACGTGGTCGTACCACCGGAGAGCGCGATCGCGCTGCCGGGCGCGGCCATGGCGGCCGCGGCACGCGCGATGTCCTCCTTGGCGCTGAGCTCCAGCGTCGACTTCGCCTCGAAACCGGGCTCGTGCGTGCTCGCCTCGACGACCGGCACGGCACCGCCGTGCACCTTCTCGATGACCCCCTGACGCGCCAGCGCGTCCAGGTCCCGGCGGATGGTCATGTCGGAGACGCTCAGCTTGCGGGTCAGCTCGTTGACCCGGACCCCGCCACGCCTGCGCACGTCGTCGAGGATGAGCGCACGCCGCTGCTCCGCGAGCAGGTTCTGGTTCTCGCTCAACGCCGGGACCGGCCCTTCCCTCTGTCCGAACGGTCCGGCAGCGGCCTGCGGGACGCCCTCATCCTGCCACGCACACCCGCGGGGCGGGGCACCGGGGAGATTCGGTGAGCGGTGCGGCGGGAACCATGCATCCGGGATGGTGGTGACCGCGCATCAGGGCGCGGCCCCTCACGCCCCTTCCCGTCGCCGTGAGGCGCCCGGAACCAGAGAGCGAGTCACCGCAATTGGCCCCTGACCCCCACGCCGCCCCGAGCGGGGCCGCCGCACTGGAACTGCTCGTCCACGGCGTCGGCGGGACCACCCCGCAGGAGATGCTCGGCGACCCGCGCACGACCCGGATCACCGGTGACGCCACGGCGGCGATCCACCGGCGCACCGAGGACGTCGCCGCCGAGCAGCACCCGGAGCGCCACCGGGAGGGCCCCGTCGCCGAGGCCTACTGCTGGTCCAACCTCACGTCGGGCAACGGCTCCAGGGCCCTGTGGCTGCTGCTCCTGCCGTTCATGGTGGTCAACCTCGCCCACTGGATGCGTCCCTCCTCGCAGGGGAGCCCCCGGACGGTCCGGCTGTACGGGCTCGTGGTGCGTCTGATCGCGCTCAGCCTCACCGTGCTGCTCACCGCCGCGGCCTGCGAGGTCGCCCTCGACCTGGTGGCCTGGCAGTGCGCCGGGACGCCCGGCTGCTCGGGGCAGCGCTCCTGGCTCGGGTTCCTGTCCACCCGGCGGGACGGATGGTTCTCCCAGCCCGGCCGCAGGCTCGCCGTCGCCGCGGCGGTGCCCGCGGCCCTGGTAGGCCTCCTCTGGTACCTGTCCAACCGCACCTGGAGTGCCTACGAGTCACAGCGCCCGCTCCTGCCGGACGAGTCGGGCCGGACCGACGCACCCGCCGACGAGGACCTGGACGAGCACGGCACCGAGGACACCGGGCAGGATTCCCGCCCCGGCGTACCCCCGGCGCGCCCGGCTCTCGGCAGGCCCGGCTTCTGGTACGGCCGCCGCCTCGTGGCCAGACTCCGCGCCGCCCACACCGCGGCCGGGTTCCTCACGGTCGCGGCGACCGTCGGCGAGGCCGCCGCCCGGCACGACCGTGACGCCGGCGGCCCCGTGCCCGAGGTGATCGGGGGGCTGTTCCGGGCCGGTCTCGTCCTGTGCGGGCTCACCGTGATCGCGGTGGTCTGCCACCGGGGGCGCAGCGAGCGGCGCCTCGACACCCGCCTGGACCGGGCCCTCACCACGTTCCTGCCCGGCACCGCGCTGGCCCTGCTGGCGGCCGGGGTGGCCTACGCGGGCTGGTCGCGCCCCGACTGGGTGTCCTCCGGCACGCTTCCCGGCGAGTGGGCCTTCCGCGCCCTCACCCTCGGCCAGGGCCTGCTCGTCGTCGTCCTCGCGGCGGTCGCCCTGCGGCTCCACCGGCGCAGGCCCGAGCCGCGCACCACGCTGCGCGGCCTGGGCGGCCCGGCCGTCGCCATGCTGGCCTGCGCGCTCGGCGGGGTGATGAGCGGCGGGGTCTCCCAGCGCGTCGCCGACTGGCTCGACGGCCCCGGTACCCCGGGGATGGGCGCGGGCTCGGTGATAGCGGGCCCGCCCGTGCTCCTCAGCTGGCAGGCGTCGGTCATCCCGGTCCTCCTGCTGCTCCTGCTCGTCCCCCTCACCTGGCTGGCCGTCCGCACCCTGCGGCACACCCGCCGGATGGGACCCGCGATCGAAGCCGAGTACGGCGAGCCGCGCCCCGACCCGGGCAGGACCCGGCGGATCGCGCGGATCAGGGCCACGGCGGCCCTCACGGACTCGGCGCCCGGAATCCTGGGCCTGCTCTCCGGGGCCACGCTGCTGCTGGGCGTCGGAGCGGTGGCCGGTTCCTGGCTCACCGGCCGGGTCCCCGGCATGGCCATGGACGACGCCGGTCCATTCCTGGAGTCGCTGGCCGAAGCCGCCCAGGCCACCGGATCCTGGCTGATCGGCTTCGGCGCCATACTGTTCGTCACCTGGGGACGTCGCGCGTACCGCGACGTGTCGGCCCGGCGCACCATCGGCATCCTCTGGGACGTCGGTACCTTCTGGCCACGCGCCGCGCACCCCTTCGCACCGCCCTGCTACGCCGAGCGCGCCGTCCCGGATCTGGCGTCCCGGATGTGCGCGTGGACCGCGCGGACCCGGGGGCGTCTCGTCATCTCGGGCCACTCGCAGGGCAGTGTGCTGGCCGCCGCTGCCGTGTGGCAGCTTCCCGGCACGGCCAGGCGCCGGGTCGCCCTGCTGACCTACGGCTCACCGATCGAGCGCCTGTACGGCCGCTGGTTCCCCGCCTACTTCGGACGGGTGCCCCTGGAGGGGCTGCACGCCTCCGTGCACTGCTGGCGCAACCTCTGGCGCGCCACGGACCCGATCGGCGGCCCGGTACGCGTCGACGAGGGGCCGGGCCACGAGGTGGACCTGGGCCCGCTGCGGGACCCCCTGGTCTACGGCCGTACGCCCGAACACCCCCTCCCCGAACCGATCCTGGGGCACTCGGACTACCAGGCCGACCCGGTGTTCGCCGTGGAGCGGGCCGCACTCCTGGAACGGCTGGGACCCGTGGTGCCCCAGCAGACGGGCACCCGGGACGCCGGCGCCGAGGCTCAGGGCAGCTCGGGCAGGTCCTCGGGATAGAGCATGGTCAGGTCGTCGGTGCTGGGCTCGGCGAGCTGGGCGACCCGGCCCGCGTGCCGCTCGACCATCGCCTCGAAGGTCTGACGGGCCGTCCGCCCGTTGCCGAAGGCCGGCCCCTTGGGAAGCGCCGTGAAGTACTTGAGCAGCGCTTCCCCGGTGCCGTCCGCCAGGGTGTACTCGTGCTCGTCGGACTGCTGCCCGACGATCCGCAGCAGCTCCTCCGGCAGGTAGTCGCTGAAGGTGATGGTCCGTGAGAAGCGGGACGCCACACCGGGGTTGACGGTGAGGAAGCGCTCCATCTCGTGGGTGTACCCGGCCACGATCACCACCACCGCGTCGCGGTGGTCCTCCATCAGCTTCACCAGGGTGTCGATGGCCTCCCGCCCGAAGTCGCGGCCCGAGTCCTCGGGCGACAGCGCGTACGCCTCGTCCACGAAGAGGACCCCGCCGCGGGCCCGGTCGAACGCCTCCTGCGTGCGGATGGCCGTGGAACCGATGTGCTCCCCGACCAGGTCGACGCGCGACACCTCCACCAGGTGACCGTGCTCCAGGACGCCGAGCGAGGCCAGGATCTCGCCGTAGAGCCGGGCCACCGTGGTCTTGCCGGTGCCGGGCGAGCCGGTGAAGACCAGGTGCCGGCGCACCGAGGCCGCCTTCAGGCCGGCCAGCCGGCGGCGCCGGCCCACCTCGATCATGTCCGTGAGGGCCCGCACCTCCCGCTTCACGCTGTCCAGGCCCACCAGCGCGTCGAGTTCGCCGAGGACGGCGGCGGAGTCGCGCACCGGTTCGGCGGGCGGGGCGGGGGCGGTGGGAGCGGCCTCCGGCTCGGTGGTCCGCTGCCCGGGCATCGCTCCGAGCAGTCCGGGCGTCGTACGCGACGCCGTCAGCACGGCGGGCACCGGGGGAGCGGCGGCGGGGCGCACACCGCTCTCGTCGCTGGTGCAGTCCTGGGCGACCGGGCCGCCGGCTCCGTCCCCGTGGGCCGAGGCGTCGGGGAACTCGTAACCGCCGCGCGCGCACCGTTCGGTGCGGCACCGCGTCAGGGTCGAGCGGCAGCCGTCCATCACGTGGAAGCCGTAGCCCTCGCTGCCCGTGACCCGGCAGCTGTCGAAGGTGCCCCGGCCCTCCGCGGACACGTAGAACCCCGCCTCGGCCGGCGAGGTGACCGTGCACCGCTCGATCGTGGGGTCGGCGCCCTTGGTGACGATGACACCGGTCTGCGCCGCGTCGATGGTGCAGTTGTTCAGGGTGCCCCCGCTGCCGTGGTCCCGGAACCACGCCCCGGTGGACGCCTCGCGGATGCGGCAGTCGTCGAGCTGCGCGGTCGCCCCGTCGCTGACCGAGACGGCGGTGTTGCGGATCTGCGACAGGTCGCTGTCCACGACATCGGCGCGCGAGCCCCGGTCGAGGACGAACAGGGCGTCGGGCACGTCGTGGACGCGGCACGAGTCGAGTATGACCGTCGCCCCGTCACTGACCCAGACCGCCGGATAGTCGCCCGTGCTGTCGTGGATCTCGCACTGGTTGGCGTCGACACGGGTGCCGGGGTCCCACACCGAGAGGCCGTTGCGGCCGAACCTGCGCACGGTGGACCGGGTCAGGGTCAGCACCGAACGGGAGCGCAGATCCACCGCGTTCTCCGGGATGTCGTGGATGTCGCAGTCGGCGAGCGTGAGTACCGCGTCGGTGTCCAGCGTGACGCCGTCGGCCGAGGTGCGGTGCACGGTGCAGTCCGTGAGGTGCGCGGTGCCGCGCGAGGTGACCTGCACCCCGCTGCCCTTGATCTCGTACACCTCGCAGCCCACCGCCTCCAGGGCGCTGCCCTCCCCGGTCACGCTCAGTCCCGCGCCGCCGGAGTGGTGGACACGGCAGCGCTCCAGGCGTGGATGCGCGCCGTCGCGCACCGAGATGCCCGACTGCCCCGCCGAGACGATCTCGCACGCCTCGAACACCCCTCCGGCGCCGTCGAGTACGGCGATGCCCACGCCGGCGGGGTTGTCGACGGTGCAGCGCCGCACCGTGGGCCTGGCGGCCCCCCGCACCTCCAGGCCGGCCGCCGACCTGGTCACGATGCGCAGGTCGGACAGTTCGGGCGTGCCCTCCTCCACGAGCAGCGCGGGGGCGGCCGAGTCCTGGCCCTCCACGTGCAGATCCTGGACGACGGCGGACGCGCGGACGGTCAGGGGGACGCCGTCCGCCGGAGCGATGCGTACGGAACCCACGGACCCCTCGGGGCCGCGCAGGGTCACCGCGCGGGAGACGACGAGGTTCTCCCGGTAGGTTCCGGGGGCGACGGTGAGGACGTCACCGTCCGCTGCGGCCTCCAGGGCGGCGTTGAGGGAGGCGTATTCGCCCGTGCGGCGGCGCCATCGCGATGTGCCGGTGTGCGTCACCTGGACCGTGCCCTGTGCCATGGTGCTGCTGTGCCCCCACCTCGTGCCGTGTGCGCTGCCTCGTGCCGTCCGCCCGAGCCGCCCGTGGCGGACCGGCTCTCCGGCCCGCCTGCCGAGGAGTCGGGCGGGCCGGTCCACCGTAGCGCGCGCGAGGGGTGCGAGTTGACTGGTCGGCCGCCGAAGGGTCCTGTTCGAGCGTGTGCGGAGGCCGCGTGCACCCCGGGATCAGCTGCCCGTGCCGGTCCTGCCCCAGTCGGGGCCGACTTCGGCCCAGGCGCGGTCCAGTCTGGTGTACCGCCGTTGCATCATGCGCCATACGACGAGGCGCCGCGCCGTTTCCGTGAGACCCGCGGCGACCAGCGCGGTTCCCACCCCGGCCAGCACGGCGTGGGTGCGTGCCGTGGCGGGGTCCATGGGACGCGTCGCGGGGAGCCCCCGCTCGTCCGTCCAGATCCGGATCCTGGTCCCCGGCTCCGTGACGGCGGACGTCGTCGACACCTTGCCCGTGCGCTCGGTCCCGTCCGGGGCACGCCAGCCGGCCACCACGGACGTGCGGCTGGAGTCCTCGGTGACGACGGCCGATTCGGGGTCCTGGGCGAACCGGGACGTGCCGGAGGCCTTACGGACCACGACGGCGGGAGTGAGATGACGCTGAGCCTGCTGGGCCCGCACCGACTGCTGGAGCGCGTCGTCGGTGAGCGAACCGCCCAGCCAGCCGAGCACCGGCGCCCCCAGGAAAATCATCAGCAGCGCGGCGAGCGCGACCCATGCCTCATGACGGTCGGTGGGCCGGCACACGGGATTGCCCCGCCACCGCCTGATCCCCGAGATCGCCTGCACAGCCTTCACCCCCTTCCCGTCCGTGATAACCCCGCGGGGCCCCGGAAAAGTCCGCCGGCGCCGAAGAGAGAGCAAGCTCACTGCGCCAACACACCTCGTCTGCCCGAGAGTTCCCCGGGCACCCCACGGGACGTGCGTCAGCCGAGCACCCGCACGGGGTCGCCCACCCTGATGACGCCCGTCCCCTCGGGAACCAGGTTCTGGCCGAAGAGCAGATCCTTCCCGGACCGGCGATGACGGGCGAGCGTCCGCAGCGGTTCCTTGCCGCGCTCCGCCGTCCGCTGGTCGGTGGTGGTCACGACACACCGGCCGCACGGCTTCGCCACGCGGAAGACGACCTCCCCGACGGAGATCCTCCGCCAGCCGTCCTCGTCCCAGGGCTCCGCGCCGTCCACCACGACGTTCGGCCGGAACCGGTTCATCGGCAGTGGGCCCTCGTGCGCGTGGTCGCCCTCGCCGATCAGGGAGTTCAGCGCGTCCAGCGAGGCACGGGACGTGAGCAGCAGGGGGAATCCGTCGGCGAACGACACGGTCTCGCCCGGCCGGCCGAACTCCGGGTCCACGGGCCTGCGGTACGACGGCTCGTCGAGGTGGACGAGCCGGACCTCCGTACCGAGGCGCGCGCTGAACCAGTCATGTGCGGCCGCGCCGCCCTCCACCACTTCGACCTTGCTCCGGAACAGCTCCGCGACGACCGTGGGGCCCGCTCCGGGCACCTCGACGTCCAGCGGCGTGCCGCCGGGTTCCGACAGAGCCACACCGCCCCCGGGCAGTGCTTTCGCGGACAGCTGCGCCAGCCGGGGCTGCTGACGCTGGGTGACGACCCTGCCGTCGACGTCGATCAGCATCCACCGGCGGTCGCCGTCGAGTCCCCATGGCTCGACGACGGACTCGTCACGCGCGCACGCGGCCAGCGACTTGACCGGATGAATGTACACAGCACCGAGTGAGGGAGAAGGCATGCCTCCATTTTGCCAGTCTCGACCCGCAATGCCCGGTCAGTACCCCCGGCCGCCCTGGTACGGACGGTTGTACGGGTCCTCGTACGGAGACTGCGCGGGTGCCGGCCGCGGGGACGCGGGGCGCATGGCCTCGTACCCCGTGCCGGGACGCTGCGGCTGTTGCTGCTGCTGGTAACCGCGGGGCGCCGACGGCTGCTGGGGTATGTAGGGCGCGGGCGCGTGCTGCAGCTGCGCGGGCTGCATCATCGGCGCCTGCTGCATCCCGGCGTTCTGGTACTGCGGCTGGGGCGTCTGCTGCGGGTAGCCGTACGACCCGTTGTGCTGGGACGGGGCCGCGGGCAGCGCCGGGAGCGCCGACGGCAGGGCCGGCAGGTAGCTGTTCCCGGTGTCGTAGGCGGCGGGGACCCGGATCGGTGCGATCTGGGGGGTTCCCCGCTCTGCGACCAGGGAGTCGTAGATCGGGGTGTCGGGGAACGACGGCGCGGCGTAGTAGCCGCTGCCGTAGGTGGAGCGGGGGGAGGTCATGACACATAAGTTAAGCCCACGATGTGCCGGTTGGGGAGCCCCAATCTTGGGGTTATCCGTTTTACGCTGCTTTTGTCGGTCCGACCCGTCAGGGTGCCGCTAAAGCCCCTGTAAACAGCCGGGATTTTCCGTCGAAGGACGGGCTAACAAATTGTGTCGGGCAGGCTACAAAGGGCGACAGGCGGATGCCGTTCGAGATCCCGCCGGCCCCGTCGGCCGCCTCCGCGGCCGTGCGGGAGAGCCCTTGCCTGTTCGAGTCCTCCGGCCTCGGCTCCTGAGCGGGAGGCAGGGGTGACCGGCGGGTGGTCCGGGGAGCCCGGTCCCGGCGGTGAGGGCGGGCGTGCGGCGGTGCTTCCCGAGGTCACGGGGACGCCGCCGGGGTGGTGCGCGGCTCCCCGCGCGCAGACGGCGCGGGTGCCGGAGTCCTCCGGCGGGAACCGGACGGAGGGAGACCGCGGACCGGCTGTTCCCATCCCCGTGTCCGCCGCTCCGCCCGCCGTCCTGCTGACGGGAAGTCAATCAAAGGCGCACTGCGGGCTGATGCGATCATTGGCATACCGCGAACGTGGATCACCGCAATCGCCTCCCGTCCCCTCGCGCGTCACAGCTCGGTGAACCTTGTGTGAGCAGGCAACTTCCGGGAAACCTCACGAAAGGCGAGCCCGTCGCCCGCTCGGATTCGGAGAACCATCGTGACGTATGACCAGGACGGCGTTCAGCGGCTTCGGGAGGAACTCGAGGACGCGATAGGCCACTACATGGTGGCGGTCTCCGCCGAACTCCTCCAGGAGGGGGTGCCGGTCGCGGGCATCTCGGCCTTCGGCTCCTACGACGACCCGAGCCAGGCCGACTTCGACGGGGACGTCGAGGGCAGCGTGGAATTCACGCAGGCGTTCCAGCGACGACTGACCGCCGGGAGCGGCGGCGCGGGCCTTCTGTGGTGCGGCGTCTCGGGGTGGTGCCTCTTCCGTACCCCCGACGGCTCCGGACGGGGACTCATGCACGCGGCCCGCTGGATGGGCGCGGGCCTCCTGCCGGACCCGGCGCGGGTCGCGGCGTTCCTCTCCGAGGTGCAGATGGACCCCTCGGCCGCGGGGAGCGCCGAGCGGCCGTTCTACCGTTCCCCGCGCGCCGACCCGCGGGCACTTCTCGCGAGGCTCCGCACGGTCGGGGACGAAGGGGCCGCCGAGGGGGCGTACGTCGACCAGCGGTTCGCGCGCGTGAGGGCCCAGGCCTGTCAGGAGCGGGTCCTCGCGGCCCTCACCGAGCCGGAGCAGGAGCTCGTCGAGGTGGTGCTCCACACCGGGGAACTCGACTCCCTGGTGGGGTTCCTGGAGTACGCCGAGGGCGCGGCGCCCCGGCCCGGGGCCCGGGAACTGGCGCGGAGACTCGGTTCGGACCTGGCGCTGAGAGCCCGGGACGGCCGGGACAGCCACCAGGAGCACCGCACGGCGTTCGCCTACGCGGTGGAACAGGGCTGAGGCCCCGGGGGTCTCGGTACCCGGTTCCCAGCGGGCCGCGGAAGATTGCCGGCCGCCGTCGCGCCGTGGGTGTGGGCTCCCTGGGGGGACGGGGATTAGGTTGGCGGAAAGCTTCCGGGCAGCCGGACTCGTGATGGGGGCGGGCATTGAGCATGCACAAGGGAACCAACGTCGTGGTGCCGGCGCGGGCCGTGCGGGTCGAACTGGGCTGGCGTACGTCCCCGGGGACGCCCGACGTGGACGGTTCGGCACTCCTCACGGTGTCCGGGAAGGTACGCGGCGACGCCGACTTCGTCTTCTACAACCAGCCGGCGCACGGCTCCGGCGCGGTACGCCACGAGGGCAAGCGGACGGCGGGGGACCTCGTCACCGACAGCCTCGCGGTCGACTTCGGCCGGATGGAACCGGGCATCGACCGCGTCGTCGTGGCGGCGTCGGCGGACGGCGGCACCTTCGGGCGGGTGGCCGGGCTCCACGTCAGGATCCTGGACCAGGCCGACGGCTCCGAGATCGCCCGCTTCGACACCGCGGACGCGACGGTGGAGACCGCCTTCATCCTCGGCGAGCTCTACCTGCGGCAGGGCGCCTGGAAGTTCCGGGCCGTGGGTCAGGGCTACGACACCGGGCTCGCGGGCCTCGCCACGGACTTCGGTATCTCGGTGGACGAACCGCAGCGGCCCGTGACGGCTCCGCAGCCCCCGGCGCCGCCGGCCGCACGCCGCCCCGCCCCCGCCCAGCCACCCGCGCCCCCCGCCGCACCGCCCGCCACGCAGCCCGTACGCCTGACCAAGGTGACCCTGACGAAGGAGGCACCGACGGTCTCACTCTCCAAGCAGGGCGGCACGTCCGGCGTGCTCCGCGTCAACCTCAACTGGGAGGTGCGCAAGCAGTTCAAGGGCTGGGGGGCGAAACTGGGCCGGGCCGTGGCCAACCACGCCGATCTCGACCTCGACCTCTGCGCGCTCTACGAACTCACCGACGGGAGCAAGGGAGTCGTGCAGGCGCTGGGAAACGCCTTCGGGTCCCTCAGGCAGCCGCCGTACATCCACCTCGACGGCGACGACCGCACCGGTGCGGTCTCCACGGGTGAGAACCTCACGGTCAGCCTCGACCACAAGGACCGGCTCCGCCGCGTCCTGATCTTCGTCACCATCTACGAGGGCGCCAGGAGCTTCGCCGACCTGCACGCCACGGTCACCCTCCAGCCGCAGAACGGCGCCGCAATCGACTTCTCCCTCGACGAGTGCACCGTGCCGTCCACCGTCTGCGCGCTCGCGCTGATCACCGGCGGCGGGGGAGACCTCACGGTCCAGCGCGAGGCCCGCTATCTCGTCCCCCAGCGCGGGGTGAGCCCGCAGCGGACCATAGACGCCGCGTACGGCTGGGGCATGAACTGGACTCCCGGCCGCAAGTGAGGCCCCGCCGGGCTCAGGGTCCCGGTGCGGCCTCGGGGCGGGCGTACGTGCGCCCCTTCCAGGCCGCACCGGCCCCCCGGTGGTGCCGCACCGCGGAATCGACGGTCATCAGCAGATAGAGGACGGCGGTGAAGGGGAGCAGCGGCGCCAGCCAGAAGGACTGCCGGTAGTACCCGAGCATCGGCAGATACGTTCCGGTCATCACCGCCCACGCCGCTCCGCCCGCCACCGCTGCCACGACGTCACCCGCCGCCAGCCCCGCGCACAGCGTGACCGGCGGCGCGACGTAGACCAGGCCGAGTCCCAGGACGGTGCCCGCCAGCAGGACCGGACTGTGGCGCAGCTGTGTGTACGCGCTGCGCGAGACCATCCGCCACAGGTCCGCCAGGCGCGGATACGGCCGCACACTGTCCACCCGCTCCGCGAGCCCCAGCCAGATCCTGCCGCCGGTCCGGCGCACCGCGCGCGCCAGCGACACGTCGTCGATCACCGCCTGGCGGATCGAGTCCGGGACACCGGCCCGCTCGACGGCGCCGGCCCGCAACAGGACGCAGCCGCCCGCGGCGGCGGCGGTGCGCCCACCCCTCCGGTTCACCCGGCGGAACGGATAGAGCTGCGCGAAGAAGTAGACGAAGGCGGGCACCACCAGGCGCTCCCACACACTCGTCACCCGCAGCCTGGCCATCTGCGAGACCAGGTCGAACCCGTCCGCCCCCTCGGCCCCGGCCGCGGCGACGAGTTCCCGGAGACTGTCCGGCTCGTGGGCGATGTCGGCGTCCGTCAGGAGCAGGAACTCGGGTTTGCGCTGCCTGGCCAGCGCCATCCCGTGCCGCAACGCCCAGAGCTTTCCGGTCCAGCCCGGCTCGGGTTCCCCCGGCGTCACCACCGTGAGCGGCAGCCCCCCGCACCGCACGGACAGCGCGCGGGCCAGTTCACCCGTGCCGTCCTCGCTGTTGTCGTCGACCAGGAAGACCTCCGCGTCCCCCGGGTAGTCCTGGGCCAGCAGCGAGGTGAGACTCACCGGCAGGACCTCCGCCTCGTCCCTCGCGGGCACGACCACGGCCACCGAAGGCCAGCGCGCCGGGTCCCTGCGGGCCGGGAGCCGCTGGTCGGTCCGCCAGAAGAAGCCCTGGCCCAGCAGCAGCCAGACCCACACGGTCAGGGAACCCACGGCGATCCAGGCAACGGCGCTCATCCGTCGAAGTGTGCCCCACTCCGGCGGCGCCGCAAGGGCTGTCGACTATGGTGACCGGGTGAAGATCGCACTCATGGACTCGGGAATCGGCCTGCTCGCGGCAGCGGCCGCGGTACGCCGACTGCGGCCGGACGCCGATCTGGTGCTGTCCTCCGACCCCGGCTCCATGCCCTGGGGGCCCCGTACGCCCGAGGACGTCACGCAGCGCGCGCTCGCCGTGGCGCGAGCGGCCGCCGGCCACCGTCCGGACGCCCTGATCGTCGCCTGCAACACCGCCTCCGTCCACGCCCTTCCCGCGCTCCGTGCCGAACTGGAACCCGCACTCCCGGTCATCGGCACCGTGCCGGCGATCAAGCCCGCCGCCGCGGGCGGCGGGCCGTTCGCCATCTGGGCCACCCCCGCGACCACCGGCAGCCCCTACCAGCGCGGGCTGATCGACGACTTCGCCCGGACGGCGGACGTGACCGAGGTGCCCTGCCCGGGTCTCGCCGACGCGGTGGAGCACGCCGACGAGGAGTCCATCGACCGGGCGGTCGCGGCCGCCGCCGCACTCACGCCGGCCGGTGTGACGGACGTCGTGCTCGGCTGCACCCACTACGAGCTGGTGGCCGACCGCATCCGCGCGGCCGTGGAGCGCAAGCGGCCCGGACGCCCCCCGCTCGTGCTGCACGGCTCCGCCGAGGCGGTGGCCGCACAGGCGCTGCGCCGGATCGGGGCGGCGCCCGCTCCGTCGGCCGAACCGGCCGGAGGCCTCACCGTCCTCCTCGCGGGACACACCGCGGGGCTGCCCGAGCCCGCTCTGGCCTACGCCGAGGGCCTGCTGCTGAAGGCCGTCAGCCCGGCCGTGTGACGGATTCGTCGCTCCGGACGGCTCACGCGGTCCCTCCCCGGGCCGCGGATCCTGGGTACGCTGCTCGGCATGAAGGACCACCCCGCCCACGCGAGGCACGGTTCCAGCCAGGCCCCGACCATGGTCTGGACGGGCCGGGCCACCAACCGCTTCCAGTGGCTGCTCGCGGCCCTGGGCGCCGGATTCCTGGCGCTCGGCGTGCAACTCGCCGTCGGCTCGGCCTGGAGTGCGGGAATCGCGCCGCTGCTCATGTCCGTCATCGGATGTGTCCTCGCGGGGCTGCTGATCCTCTTCGGGACCCTCGCCTTCGTCCACGTGGCCGTCAAGGTCGACGGCGACGCGCTGGAGGTGCGCTGCGGGCACGCCGGGCTTCCCAGGCGCCGCATCCTGCTCACCCATGTGGTGGGCGCCGACTTCGCACCCAGGGTCACCCCGCGTCAGTGGGGCGGCTGGGGCTACCGCTGGCGTCCGGAGAAGGGCACCGCCGTGGTCGTGCGCCGCGGGGAGGGGCTGGTGCTCCGGCTGGGCGACGGCAGGACCTTCACCGTCACCGTGGACGACGCGGAGGCCGCCGTGCGTTTCATCCGCGACCGGCTGCACCTCGGGGCCACCCGCAGGGTCACCGGCCGCTCCGGATTCCTGAGCCCGCTGCGGCCCCCGGCCCCGGGCGCCCGGCCGGGGGACACCGGCCACCGTCCCGGAGCCTGACGGCCGGAGCGGCTGCCGGCCGCCCGGCCGGTCACCGTAGACTCCGCCGGGTGAGCGCCACCATCACCACCGCCGAACCGCCGCCCGCCCCCGTGTCACACAGCAGGAAGCTGTGGCCCGGGCTCGTCAGGCCGGTCGCAGCCGTGCTGTCCGGTGCGCTGCTCTACGCGAGCTTCCCGCCCCGGCCCCTCTGGTGGCTGGTGCTGCCCGGCTTCGCCCTGCTGGGATGGGTCCTGACCGCGCGCGGAGCGCGCGCCGCGTTCGGACTCGGCCTCCTCGCGGGACTGGGCTTCATGCTGCCCCTGCTGCACTGGACGGGTGAGGAGGTCGGCCCCGTCCCGTGGCTGGCGCTCGCGTTCGCCGAGGCCCTGTTCATCGCCGTCGGCTGCGTGGGGATCAACGCGGTCTCCCGGCTGCCGTACGCCCCGGTGTGGGCGGCCGCCGTCTGGACGCTGGACGAGGCGCTCCGGGCGCGGGTCCCGTTCGGGGGCTTCCCCTGGGGCAAGATCGCCTTCGGCCAGGCCGACGGTGCGTTCCTGCCGCTCGCGGCGCTCGGCGGCACCCCGCTGCTGTCCTTCGCGGTCGTGCTGTGCGGCTTCGGACTGCTCGACGCCGCCCGCCAGGTACGCCGGTACCGCGTCACCGGCACCGTGCCCCGCGCCGCGGTGGTGGCCGCGGCGGTCGTCGTCGCCGCTCCCGTCGCCGCCGCGCTCGCCGCCCTCCCGCTCGTCGACGACTCGCCCGAGGACGGCACGGCCACGGTCGCCGCGATCCAGGGCAACGTGCCGCGTCTGGGCCTCGACTTCAACGCCCAGCGCCGTGCGGTCCTCGACAACCACGCCGCCCGGACGGAGCAGCTCGCCCGCGACGTGAAGGCGGGCAAGGTGCCGCAGCCCGACCTCGTCCTGTGGCCGGAGAACTCCTCCGACCTCGACCCGTACCGCAACCCCGACGCCCGCCAGGTCATCGACGAGGCCGTACGGGCCATCGGCGCGCCGACGGTCGTCGGTGCGGTCGTCACGCCCGACACCGGTCCGCTCCGCAACACGCTGATCCAGTGGGACCCGAAGAGCGGGCCCGTGGCCACCTACGACAAGCGCCACATCCAGCCGTTCGGTGAGTACATGCCGATGCGCTCCTTCGTCCGTCTCTTCAGCAAGGACGTCGACCGGGTGCAGCGGGACTTCGGGCCCGGCACGAAGGTCGGGGTGTTCGACCTGGCAGGCACCCAGGTGGGGCTCGTGACCTGTTACGAGGCCGCGTTCGACGACGCCGTGCGGGACACCGTCGTGCACGGCGGCCGGCTCATCGCCGTACCGAGCAACAACGCGACCTTCGGACGCAGCGAGATGACCTACCAGCAGCTCGCGATGAGCCAGGTGCGGGCCGTCGAGCACGGCCGGTCCGTCGTCGTGCCGGTCACCAGCGGGGTGAGCGCGGTGATCCGGCCGGACGGCACCATCGTGAAGAAGACGAAGATGTTCACCCCGGACGCCCTGGTCGACGAGGTGCCGCTGCGTTCCTCGCTCACACCGGCCACGCGGATGGGGGCACTCCCGGAGGCCGTCCTCGCGCTCCTGGCGGTGGCCGGTCTCGGCTGGGCCGCGGTCCGCTCCGTGCGCACGCGGACGGAGCGCAAGGGCGCCGCGGCCGGCCGGGAGAACGCGGGAGCGGCCACGTAGGCTCGCTCCATGGCTACTCCAGACTTCATCCGTGACATCCGTGCGACCGCAGGCCACCAGCTGCTCCTGCTGCCCGGAGTCACCGCGATCGTCTTCGACGACGAGGGCAGGGTGCTGCTCGGCCGGCGGTCCGACACGGGCAACTGGTCGGTCGTCGGCGGCATCTGCGAGCCCGGCGAGGAGCCTGCGGCGACGGCGGAGCGCGAGGTGTACGAGGAGACGGCCGTGCGCTGTGTGGCGGAACGGGTCGTGCTCACCCAGGCCCTCAAGCCCGTGCAGTACGCGAACGGCGACCGCTGCCAGTACCTCGACGTCACCTTCCGCTGCCGTGCCGTCGGAGGGGAGGCGCGCGTGAACGACGACGAGTCGCTGGAAGTGGCCTGGTTCGACGTGGACGCGCTGCCGCCCCTGAACGACTTCTCCCTGTTCCGTATCAAGCAGTCCCTCACGGACGGCCCCACCTGGTTCGAGCCGACCACCGGGGCCTGACCCGTTCGCCGGCCGCACGGCCGAGAGCGTGACGGAGACACGGGCGGCGGCGTCCCCGTCGACCTCCCCAGGTCCGGGGGCGACCGCCTTCCGTGCTGCCGTCAGGAGCTCACGCGCCCTCGTGCGACCGAGGGTCCGTCTGACCGGGAAGCGGCGCCCCAAACCTGACGGGCCCAGGGAATATCACTTCCGCCCCACCGGCACGGATCCGCCCGAGGCGGCCGTCGCCCGCGATGTGATCACCGTCTCCGGGAGAGACCCGCGTGCGCGGGTGTGAAGTCCTTGTGAAGGGGCACCCGGTGCTCATGCTTCCCCTCGCGCTCGTACTCCTCCTCGGCCTGGTCCTCCTCTGCGCGGGGTTCGCTCTGGAGAAGCTGTGACGGGCCGCCGTCGCGACGCGGGCCGTCCGGTGGGCGGATGCGCGATCCGGCCGGGGACCCGCTGGTCGGCCGGTACTCCCCGCACGCGGGCGGCCGTTCCCCCGGCGGCCGGAGATCCCGGCCCGGCCGGGTGTGAGAACAGCGACCATCGCGGCGGGCGGTATGCCGGCCGGCCTTCCGTGGCGATGGAATACGCTGCGCAGGAACTGTGATGACGGGCATGAGAGAAGGGGTCACTTCGGTGGCAGAGCAAGAGATATCGACCCGCCTGGTGGGGCTGCTCACGGAGCAGCGGGAGTCGCTCGGCGCCGCATGGGTGCAGACCGTTTCGCAGACGCTGCGCGGCCGCGTCTCCTTCGCCGAACTGGACCGTGAGCTGCGCGAGCTGTACTCGGCGCTAGTGGACGGCCTCAGGGAGGGCGGATTCGACTGGCAGGGCGAGAAGTACGCCGAGGTCCGCGCCCTCCTCGGTGAACTGTCCCGGAACCGCGCACGGCAGGGCTTCTCCCCGACCGAGACCGCGATCAGCGTGCTCGCCTGCAAGGAGATCCTCGAACCGACGACCGAGACGTCGGCCGAGGACATCCACGCCTACCTCCGGCTGAGCCGTCTCATGGACGCGCTCGGGCTGTACACCATCGAGGTGTACGCGAAGGCGCGTGAGGAGATCATCAGCGCCCAGTCCGAGCAGCTGATGGAACTGTCCACCCCGGTGGTGAAGCTGTGGGAGGGCGTCGTCGCCGTCCCCCTGGTCGGCACCCTGGACTCGGCGCGCACCCAGGTCGTCATGGAGAAGCTCCTCCAGACCCTCGTCGACACCGGCTCCGACCAGGCGATCATCGACATCACGGGCGTCCCCGCCGTCGACACCGAGGTCGCCCAGCACCTGCTCAAGACCGTGGTCGCGGCGCGGCTGATGGGCGCCGAGTGCACGATCTCGGGCATCCGCCCCCAGATCGCCCAGACGATCGTGGCACTGGGCATCCAGTTCGGCGACATCGTCACCAAGGCGACGCTCGCGGACGCCCTCAAGCACGCACTGCGCCGCAACAGCGTGGAGCTCGGCGGGGCCGGAGGACGGGCGTGACCGAGCGAGTCCCCGTGCTGAAGATCGGCGACGTCCTGCTGGTCTCCATCCAGGTCGACCTCGAGGACCAGACCGTCCTCGATCTGCAGGACGACCTCGCGGCGCGGATCGTGGCGACCGGTGCGACGGGCGTGGTCATCGACATCACCGCGGTGGAGATCGTCGACTCGTTCGTCGGCCGCATGCTCGCCACCACGGCCGCCATCTCCCACATGCTGGACGCCGAGACCGTCGTCGTCGGCATGCGGCCGGCCGTCGCCATCACGCTGGTCGAGCTGGGACTCTCACTCGGCGGCGTACGCACGGCTCTCACACTGGAGAAGGGGCTCGACATGCTGGCCCGGCCCGACAGCCGTCCTCCGGCGAAGCCGTGAGCGGGTCCCGGCCCGTCCCGGACGCCGATCACGAGACCGTCACCATCACGTCGAACGACGACGTGGTGCGGGCCCGCCAGCTGGTGCGCACCCTCGCCCAGCGGTGCAGGCTCTCGCTGGTCGACCAGACGAAGCTGGTCACCGCGGCGAGCGAACTCGCCCGCAACACCCTGGTCTACGGGGGCGGCGGCGTCATGCGCACCGGCCTCGTCCGCCAGGACAGCCGGGTGGGTGTCACCGCCGTCTTCGAGGACTCCGGCCCCGGCATCCCCGACCTGGACCTGGCCCTGACCGACGGCTGGACGTCGGGCGGCGGTCTCGGCCTGGGACTCAGCGGAGCCCGGCGGCTGGTCGACGACTTCACGCTCGACACGGAGGTCGGCCGGGGCACGCAGGTTGCGGTGACCAAATGGGCCCGCTGACCCTGCTGGAATCCGAGGACGTCGCGTGGTTCCGTGACGACGAGTCGCTTCCCGCGTCGACGAGGGGAGCCGCGGCGGCGCTCGCCAGGCGCCTCGGTTTCGACGAGCAGCGCTGCGCCGAGGTGTCCCTCGCGGTGAGCGAGGCGGCCACCAACCTGCGCAAGCACGCCGTCGACGGCGCGCTGCTGCTCCGGATCGTGCGCACCGAACAGGACGCCGGCCTCGAGATCGTCACGACGGACGACGGCCCCGGCATGCCGGACATCGCCCGGTGTCTCGTGGACGGCACGTCGTCCGCGGGAACGCTGGGGATCGGCCTGGGGGCGATCACCCGCCTGGCCGACAGCTTCGACGTCCATTCACTGCCGGGGCGGGGGACCGTGCTGACCGCCCGGTTCTGGACCAGGGACGCCGCCCGGCGTTCCGCTCCACCGGGGGAGCCGGTCGTCGCGGGCATCACCCGGCCCATCACCGGTGAGGTGGTGTGCGGGGACGCCTGGGCCGCGCGCGTGGCCGGGGGGAGCACGGCGGAGCCGACGGCCGCGGCCACGCACCGGGTCGCGGCACGCGAGCCCGCCGCCGACCCGCTCGGGTGGGCCGCGCTCACCGGATTCCGGCCGGCCCCGGACCGGCCCCGGCAGACGAAGGTGGCACCGGCGTCGAAGGGGGAGGCCGAAGGGCCCGCACTGCTGCTGATGTTCTGCGACGGCCTCGGACACGGCCCACTGGCCCACCGGGCCTCCGAGGCGGCCGTGACCGCCTTCCGCGAGAGCCGGTCCGAGGACCCCGCGGGCGTGATCACCGAGATCCACAAGGCCCTGCGCGGCAGCCGCGGCGGCGCGGTCGCCGTCGTGCGCGTCGAACCGCTCACCAGGAGCCTGCTCTTCTGCGGCGTGGGCAACGTGAGCACGTTCGTCGTCGACTCGGAGACCAACGGCAGGCGCTCCCTGCTCTCCGCACCGGGGATCGTCGGGCACCAGCTTCCGAACCTCCGCGCCGTACGCCAGGAACTCCCGCGCCACGGTGGCGTGGTCATGCACTCGGACGGGCTCACCGAACGCTGGACGCCGTCCTCCCTGCCCGGCTTCCTGGAGCACTCGCCCCTGGTGGCAGCCGCCCAGCTGCTGCGGGAGGCCGGCGTACGCCGCGACGACGCGGGCGTCGCCGTAGTGAAGGGGCACTGGTGACTTCGACCCCGGCGGACGGCACCGCGCATCTGGTGACGATCGCCCTGACCACCGAGCAGGACGTCTTCGCCCTGCGCCGCACCGGCAAGGCGGCGGCGCAGGCGCTGGGGGCCGAACGGCAGGACCAGACACGACTGGCGACCGCCCTGAGCGAACTCGGCCGCGACCTGCTCGGCTCGTCCGGGCTGAGGGTCACCCTGAGCGCGGTGCCCGGAGCGCCGCCCGTGCTGCGCGCGGCGCTCCTCTGGGGGGACGGCCCCGGCCCCGGTGACGAATCGCTGCGCGCGGCCTCCCGGCTGGTCACGGTGCACCACGAGGCCCGCTCCCGGACGCTGTCGGTCGAGCAGCAGCTCACCGCCGGCACGCACACCGCCGACGGCGTGCAGCGGGTCCGGGACCTGCTCGTGCAGCACACGGGCAGCAGCGTCCTGGAGGACGCCCGGGCCCAGACCAGCGATCTGATCGCGGCCCTGGAGGAGTCGCGGGCCCAGCGCGAGGAGCTCCGCCGGCTCAACGAGGAACTGGAGGAGACCAACCGGGGGGTGGTCGCCCTCTACTCCGAGCTGTCCGAGGAGCTGGAGGAGACCAACCGGGGCGTGGTCGCGCTCTACGCCGAACTGGAGGAGAAATCGCACCAGTTGCGGCAGGCAAGTGAGGCCAAGACGCGCTTCTGGGCGAACGTGAGCCACGAACTGCGCACCCCCGTCAACTCGGTGGTGGGCCTGGCCAGACTCCTGCTCGACCCCGTCTCGGGCGGGCTGGACGACGAACAGCGCAGGCAGGTCTCTCTGATCTCCGCGTCCGGCGCCACGCTGCTCGCCCTCGTCGACGAACTCCTCGACGTCGCCAAGGCCGAGTCGGGACGTCTCGAACCCCACCTCGCGCCCGTCGACCTCCGGGCCGTACTCGGGCAACTGCGCGGAACGCTGAAGGGATACGGCACGCGGGGAGAGGTCGAACTGTCCGTCGCCACCTCGGAACTCCCCCTGCTGACCGACGAGGTGATGCTCACGCGGATCCTGCGCAACCTCTTGTCCAACGCGCTCAAGTTCACGGAGCGGGGGGCCGTGAGCCTCGAAGTGGCGGCCGACGGCGACCACGTGGTCTTCACGGTCACGGACACGGGTGTGGGCATCCCCGAGGACGAGCAGCAGCAGATCTTCGAGGAGTTCTACCAGGTACGAGGCCCCCACCAGCGCGGGCGCTCCGGAACCGGCCTCGGGCTCCCCTACGCGCGACGGCTCACCGAACTCCTCGGCGGGACCCTCGTGCTCACGAGCCGGCCGGGTTCCGGGACCCGGGTCACGGTGCGGCTGCCCGCCGGCCGCGCGGCCGGCGACACCGCCCCCGCGGGTGGCCCCCCGCTCGCCGTACTGGTCACCGTCGACGACGACGAGGCGTTCAGGAGCACGGTGCGTCCGGTCCTGACGCAACTGGCCGGACGGCTGATCGAGGTCGGGGAGGGCGGCCTCGCGAGCGCCACCGTCCGGGCCGAACGGCCGGACGCGGTGCTCCTGGACCTGCACATGCCGGACATGGACGGCTACGCGGTCCTGGCCGAACTCGCCGCCGACCCCGCGCTGTGCGGCATACCCGTCGTGGTCGTCACCTCGGCACCCGCGGAGTCCCTGGACGGCGCGAGGCTGGCACACGCGCGAGCCGTTCTCGACAAGTCCACGCTCTCCCTGGCGCAACTCGCCTCCGCCTTCGGGGGCGAGCCGCCGAAGACCCCGTACACAGCCGGAGAGGACGGCAGGCAGTGAGTCACCACGCACACCCGGACAGCGCCGTCGCGACCGTCATGGTGCTCGACGACAACGACACGAAGCGCTACATCGTGGGCAGTTGGCTGCGCCGCGCCGGTCACACGGTGGTGGAGGCCGCCGACGGCGCCGAGGGGCTGGCCCTGCTCGCCGCGGCCTCCGACGCCGACCTTCCGGAACTCGCCGTCGTGGACGTGCGGCTGCCCGACATGAGCGGGTTCGAGGTGTGCGAGCAGATCAAGGCCGACCCACGCACCGCCTCGCTGCCCGTCATCCACGTGTCCGCGACGGCGGTCGAGGTCAGTGACCGCGCCCTGGGGCTGCACCGCGGCGCGGACGCCTACCTGACCGAGCCGATCGCTCCGGACGAACTGCTGGCCACGGTCACGGCCGCGCTGCGCTACGCCCGCGCCCGCCGGCGTGCCGAGCGGCTGGCCACGCGGGTGGCCGCGCTGAACAGCAGCACCCTCGCCGTGTACGGGGCGCGCGACGGCGAGGCCTTCACCACCGCCGCCGCCACCGGGGCTGCCGCCCTGATGGGCTCACCCGCCGTCGCCGTGTCCCTGAGTCCAGACGGCCGCACCCTCCATCTCGCCGCGGCCCCGCGGACCGGTCCCGGCGGCCGGGGCCCGGACCCGGCGAGCCCGGAGGAGTCCGCCGTACCCGTCTGGCAGGCGGACCTGCGCGTCCTGGACCTCCTGTGCGAAACGGCGCTCGGAGACGGCACGGGTACGGACACCGTGCTGCTGTCGGGCGAGCGGTGGAAGGCACTGGTCTCACGTGATCCCTCCGGCCGCGCCGACGTCTTTCCCGGCCGGGTCGGGCTGATCCTCGCCCGGACGAAGCAGGGACGTCCCCCGGTCGCCCTCGCCGTGGACGCCGCGACCCTCGGGGGAGCCGACGACGGCGAACTCCTGTCGCAGCTGGCCCAGGCGTGCGCGCTGGCCCTGGAGGCACTGCGCAGCCAGAGCGAGGAGCACGCCCTCGTGCTCACCCTCCAGCGCACGTTCCTGCCCGACCGCCTGCCCGAAGTGCCCGGCGTGGACATGGCCGTACGCTACGAGCCCGCCGCCGACCACACCGAGATCGGCGGCGACTTCTACGAGGCCATCCAGACGTCCGACGGCCTGCTGCTCGCCATCGGCGACGTCGCGGGCCACTCCCTGCAGGCCGCCATGATCATGGGCGAGGTGCGCCACGCACTGCGCGCCTACGCCATCGAGGGACACGGCCCCAGGACCCTGCTCGACCGCCTGGACGCCCTGCTGGTGCGGCTGCGCCCGTCGATCACCGTCACCGTGTGCCTCGTCCTGGTCGAGCCGGGCGGCCGGCGGATCCACGTCGCGAACGCGGGACACATACCGCCGTTGCTGAGGCACCCCGACGGCTCCACCCGCTACCTGACGGAGCACGGACCGCTGCTCGGCCTCCAGTTGCCGCATCCGCCCGCCACGTGCCACGACGTGCCGGAGGGCTCCACACTCCTGCTGCTGACGGACGGACTCATCGAGGTACCCGGCGAGGACCTCGACGACAGCATGGCGGCACTGGGCGAGACCCTCCGCGGTGCGCCACCGGCACTGGAGGAGCTGTGCGACGTCCTGCTCGACACCTTCGGAAAGGGAAAGACCGATGACATCGCGCTGCTGGCGGCCCGGCTCCTCTGACCTCCGGCGCATCCCGGCCGGCGCCCACCGCACCCATGGCGACCACCCGGTCCCGCGGAGCGTCGGCGATGCCTGATCGCGCGCTGGTGCTCACGGTGGATCACGGACATCACGGAGCCGTCGTCCTGCGGCTCACGGGAGCACTCGACCACCTCACGGCCGACCGCTTCCGAAGGGCCTTCGAGGAGATACCCAAGCGTGCGGGGGTGCCACTGGTCCTCGACATGTCACGGCTCGTGTTCTGCGACTCCGTGGGCATCACGGAACTCGTCGTCGCCCACCGCGTGAGCCTGACCGCAGGAACGTCCCTGCTCCTCGTCGGGGTGGGCAGGGAGCTCGGTCACATCCTCGAACTCACCGGCGTCGACCGGGTCCTGAGCACGGGGGAGGGTACCTACGGGGCACCCGCCGCCGACGCGTGACGACGTGTGACGGCGGGGCGCCCGGGCGGAGCCGACACGACGGCCGAACGCACGGACGGGATGCGGGGCCCGTCTCCGTCAGCCGTCCCGTGGACCGGGACGGCTGACGGAGACGGGCCCCGCGGCTTCTTCGGGACCGTGGTTCAGACGGTACGGGCGTCGGCGGGCACGTCGCGGGCCTCCGGGGCCTGCTGCGCCGCCCCCGGCTCGATCTCCGCGAGATCCCTGCTCCTGGTCTCCTTGGCGCAGACGATCGCCAGCACCGTGATCAGAGCGGCGGCGATGACGTACAGGGAGATCGGGGTCGACGTGCCGAAGTCGGCGAGCAGCGCCGTGGCGATGAGCGGGGCGGGAGCTCCCGCGGCCACCGAGGAGAACTGGGCGCCGATCGACGCCCCCGAGTAGCGCATCCGCGTCGCGAACATCTCCGCGAAGAAGGCCGCCTGGGGTGCGTACATCGCGCCGTGGAAGATCAGACCGACCGTGACGGCGAGCAGCAGGCTCCCGAAGCTCCGGCTGTCGATCAGCGCGAAGAACGGGAACATCCACACCGCCACACCGACGGCCCCGATCAGGTAGACCGGCCGGCGCCCGATCCGGTCCGACAACGCGCCCCACAGCGGGATCACGGCGAAGTGCACGGCGGAGGCGACGAGTACGGCGTTGAGTGCCGTCTGCTTGCTCAGGTCCACGGCGGTCGTCGCGTACACGAGGATGAACGCGGTGATCACGTAGTAGCTGATGTTCTCGGCCATCCGCGCGCCCATCGCGATGATCACGTCGCGCCAGTGGTGCCGCAGCACGGCGACGAGCGGCATCTTCTCCGCGGGCTCGGCGGCGGCCTTGCGCCGCTCGGCCTGGAGCAGGGCCGCCTTGAAGACGGGCGACTCGTCGACGGAGAGGCGGATCCACAGGCCGAGGATCACGAGCACCCCGGAGAGCAGGAACGGGATGCGCCAGCCCCAGGACTCGAACGCCGACTCCGACATGAGGGCCGTGAGGGCGGAGAGCACACCGGTGGCGAGCAACTGCCCCGCGGGCGCTCCCGTCTGGGGCCACGAGGCCCAGAAGCCCCGCCGTTTCGCATCGCCGTGCTCCGAGACGAGCAGCACCGCGCCACCCCACTCGCCGCCGAGAGCGAAGCCCTGCACGAGGCGCAGGACGGTCAGCAGGACGGGCGCGGCGGAACCGATCGTGGCGTGGGTCGGCAGGAGGCCGATGGCGAAGGTGGCGCCGCCCATCATCAGCAGGCTCAGGACCAGGAGCTTCTTGCGCCCCAGCCGGTCCCCGTAGTGCCCGAAGACCAGGGCCCCGATCGGACGGGCGGCGAAGCCCACGGCATAGGTGAGGAAGGAGAGGAGGGTGCCGACGAGCGGGTCGGAGTCGGGGAAGAACAGCTTGTTGAAGACCAGCGCGGCGGCCGATCCGTAGAGGAAGAAGTCGTACCACTCGACGGTCGTCCCGACGAGGCTCGCGGCGACGATGCGGCGGAGGTTGGACGGCGGCGGGGGAGCGGTTGCTGGGGCGGCCATGGATACCACTTCCGGACAGTTGGCGGGGACGTTTCCGTGTCGCCATACCGTAGGAAGGTGCAGGTCAGAGGCGTATGTGGTGGGACACCATAGTCCCAGGTGCGGGAGTGCGTGCGCCCACCATGGAGCCGGTACCGGGGTCTTCGACGGAGCCGCGACGAGGCTTCGAAGGCTGGGGCGCCGGCTGCTCCCGGCCGGTCGCTCGACGCGGTGGCTCGGAGGGCCCCTCGGGTAGGCCGGCGCTTGCCGGGGCCGGGAGCGGGACGCCCGGCACGACGGAACGCTCCCCGGTACGACGGGCTGTCCGTCGTACCGGGGAGCGTTCACCCCTTGCCGGGGCCGGGACACGGGGTCAGAACGAGAAGACCGAGCCCTCGGACAGGCTCGCCCGCATCTCGCACTCGTTGCCGAAGGTCGCCGACCAGGAGACGCTCCGGCCCTGCCACACTCCGGTCGCGCTCAGCACGAGGGGGTCCCACTGGCGCGTGCAGTCGCCCTGGGACTGCGGCCTCGTCAGCTGTGCGAACTCGCCCTGTACAGACCGCAGTTCCGAACAGGCGGCGCTGGGCGCGGGGTGCGTGCCGCCGGGGCGCGGTGCACAGCTCAGCGTGACCGCCCGCTGGACGGTCGCGGAGGAGGCATCCCCCTTGCCGACCGAGAGGACGAGGGCCGACGGGGCGTAGAGGCCGGCGGACCGGGCAGGGCCGGCGTCGGCCGTGCTCGCGGCAGCGGCGGCGCCCGTCGTGAGTGCGGAAGCCGTGATGATGACGCCGATCCTGCCGAGAATGTGACGCATTGGTGAAACTCCTTCACTTGGGGGCGTGATTGCGGTCGGGAGTCTTGCGGCTGCGGGCGGTGAGCGCACATCGATCAGTGTTTTCCGGCCCAGCCCGCGTCCGACGGGCCGACCGAATGGCCGTTCGGGCAGCTCGTGCGTGGTGCGCCGATCGCGTGACGCGTGTCCGGCATGTGGACGAATTGCAATGGTACAACCCGAAACTACCTTCTGACCTGCGGTGATGCGCGAATGGTTTCCGTACGAGAATCGAGTCTTCGGCCGGAAACCGGTGCTCCGGGATCGCATCGCACCCGCGTCCCGTCGCGCGCGCCCGGGGCGTGGCGGGTGGAAGCCCTGCACCGCCGAGGGGGCGGATGCCGGGCCCGCGCGGCCGGCCGCGGGCCGCCGGCGGCGCGCCCAGGGGGCCGGGCCCGCCGCCCGGCCGGGAGGGGGAGCGACCGGCTCCGGCGGCGGGCGGTCGAAGCGCACCTCCCGCTCGACGCGCGGGCCGGCCGGCGGGCGCTTACTTTGGGTGGCGAGCTCGGCACGTTCGGCTTCGGCCTCCACCCACCCGTGCGAGCCCGGACCGAGCCCGGAGGGACCCATGCCTGAGCTGTTCATCGGTGGCCGCTGGAGCGCCGCCGTCGCGGGCGGGACGCGGGAGATCCGCTGCCCGGCCGACGGCGAACTGGTCGCCGCCGTCGACGAGGCGGGACCGCGGGACGCGGCCGCAGCGGTGGCCGCGGCGCGCGAGGCGTTCGACGGCGGACCCTGGCCGCGCACACCGGCCGCGCAGCGCGGCCGGCTCCTGCTGCGCGTCGCCGACCTGCTGGAACGCGACAAGGCCGCGTTCGCCCGAGCCGAGACCCTGGACACCGGGAAGCGGCTCGTGGAGAGCGAGTACGACATGGACGACATCGCCGACTGCTTCCGCTACTTCGGCAACCTCGTCGCCGCCGGCGGCACCGACCGGGTCGTGGACACGGGTGATCCCGCGATCGACAGCCGGGTGGTGCACGAACCGGTGGGCGTGTGCTCACTGATCACGCCGTGGAACTACCCGCTTCTGCAGACCGCCTGGAAGGTCGCCCCGGCGCTCGCCGCGGGAAACACCTTCGTCCTCAAGCCCAGTGAACTGACCCCGCACACCGCGATCCTCCTGATGAAGGCGCTCACCGAGGCCGGACTGCCGCCGGGGGCCGCGAATCTCGTACTCGGGGCCGGAGCCGCCGTGGGCGAGCCCCTGACCTCGGACCCCCGGGTGGACATGGTGTCCTTCACCGGAGGTCTGGCCACCGGACGGCTCATCATGGCAGCCGCCGCGCCGACCGTGAAGAAGATCGCGCTGGAGCTGGGCGGCAAGAACCCCAACATCGTCTTCGCCGACGCCGAGTTCGACACCGCGGTCGACTACGCGCTGATGGCCGTCTTCCTCCACGCCGGCCAGGTCTGCTCGGCGGGCGCGCGGCTCCTCGTGCAGGACGAGGTGCACGACGACTTCGTCGGCGAACTCGTACGCCGCGCCGAGGGGATCCGGCTCGGCGGGCCCTTCGACGAGCGGTCGCGCAGCGGGCCGCTGATCTCGGCCGCCCACCGCGACAAGGTGGAGACCTACGTGGCCGCCGGTCTCGCGGAGGGCGCGGTGCTGCGCTGCGGGGGCGCCCGCCCGGACGACCCGGCGCTGCAGCGGGGCTTCTACTTCCTGCCGACCGTGCTCGACGAGTGCACCCCGGACATGTCCGTCGTGCGGGACGAGTCCTTCGGGCCCGTCCTCACCGTCGAGCGGTTCGGCGAGGAGGCCGAGGCCGTCGCCCTGGCCAACGACACCGTCTACGGGCTGGCGGGCGCCGTCTGGACCCAGGACGGCGAGCGCGCCCACCGGGTGGCGGCCGGACTGCGCGCGGGCACGGTGTGGATCAACGACTTCCACCCGTACGTCCCGCAGGCGGAATGGGGCGGCATGAAGCAGTCCGGTGTGGGCCGTGAGCTGGGCCCGGCCGGGCTCGCGGAGTACCAGGAGGCCAAGCACATCTGGCGCAACACCGCCGCCCGTCCGCAGAGGTGGTTCGAATGAGCACGTCCGGCCCCACGAGCCCCGATCCGACGGGCACGCCTCCTCCCGGTACCCGGGCCGACGGCACGCACGACGACGACTCGCTCGCCGAACTCGGCTACAAGCCCGAACTCAAGCGGACCCTGGGCAACTTCCACACGTTCGCCGCGGGCATCAGCTACATCTCGATCCTGACCGGCACCTTCCAGCTGTTCTACTTCGGCGTGAGTTTCGGGGGCCCGGCCTACTGGTGGTCCTGGCCCATGGTGTTCGTGGGCCAGCTGATGGTCGCCCTGTGCTTCTGCGAGCTGGCGGCGCGGTATCCCGTGGCCGGGTCGATCTACAACTGGGCCAAGACCATGGGCGGTCCGCACGTCGGCTGGCTCGGCGGCTGGATGATGATGACCGCCACCATGGTCTCGCTGTCCGCCGTGGCCCTCGCGTACCAGATCACGCTCCCGCAGATCGACGACTGGTTCCAGTTCGTCGGCGACGGCAGCGGCAAGAACGACGCCGCGGAGAACGCCGTGCTCCTGGGCACGGTCCTGATCCTGTTCTCCACCCTGATCAACGCGTTCGGCGTCAAGCTGATGGCACGCATCAACTCCGCGGGCGTGTTCATCGAGCTGATCGCCGCCGTCGCACTGATCGTCTTCCTGGCCGCGCACATCACCCGCGGCCCCAGCAGTGTCCTGACGGACACGTACGGGCTCGGTGAGGGGCGGACCCTCGGCTACTTCGGCGCGTTCCTCACCGCGTCACTCGCGTCCGCCTACGTGATGTACGGCTTCGACACGGCGTCGTCGCTCGGCGAGGAGTCGCACCACCCGAGCCGCAACGCGCCGCGTGCGATCCTGCGGGCCCTCATCGCCTCCTTCCTCATCGGCGGACTGATCCTGCTCTTCGCGCTGCTGGCGGTCCCCGACCTGGCCGCGAAGGAACTGTCGACGGGGGGTCTGCAGTACGTCGTGCTGCAGACGCTCGGCTCGACCATCGGCGAGATCTTCCTGTGGTGCGTCGTCGTCGCGATCACCGTCTGCGTGCTCGCCGTGCAGGCCGCGGGCATCCGGCTGATGTTCGCCATGGCGCGGGACAACAACCTGCCCGCCGGGTCGGTGCTGGCCCGCGTCAGCCCCCGCTTCAAGACCCCCGTCGTACCCGCCGTCCTGATCGGTGTGGTGGGCGTCGTCATCCTGGTGATCAACATCAACCAGCCGCAGATCTTCTCGGTGATCACCAGCATCGCCGTCATCATGATCTACGTGGCCTACCTGCTGGTCACCGCGCCCATGCTCGTCCGCCGGCTGAAGGGTGACTGGCGCTGCGCCGAGGGCAACTTCACACTCGGCCGCTTCGGGCTGCCGGTCAACATCCTCGCCGTGCTGTGGGGCGCGGGGATGGCGCTCAACCTCGCGTGGCCGCGCGCCGAGGTCTACAACGCGACGGGGCCGCAGCACTGGTACCTGCGCTGGGGTGCCTTCGTCTTCGTCGGCATCGTCGGGGGCGGCGGCTTCGTCTACTACTGGTTCGTCCAGCGGCACAGGACCGGGGTCCTGGAGAGCCACCGTTCCGAGGCGAACGACCCGGCCGAGCCCACAACGCCGTCCGCCTGATCCGCCGCCCGCCCCCTGACCCTCTGATCCCTGGAGACACCGATGTCCGCTGAGAGCGCGCCGAGGGACGAATTCGACTACGTGGTGGTGGGCGGGGGCACGGCCGGCGCGGTCGTCGCAGCCCGGCTGTCCGAGGATCCCTCCGTCACCGTGTGCGTCCTGGAGGCCGGTCCCTCCGACGTCGGTGACGAGAACGTCCTCCGGCTCGACCGGTGGATGGGGCTGCTGGAATCCGGCTACGACTGGGACTACCCGGTGGAGCCCCAGGACAACGGCAACAGCTTCATGCGGCACGCCCGGGCGAAGGTCCTCGGCGGCTGCTCGTCCCACAACTCCTGCATCGCCTTCTGGGCGCCCGCCGAGGACCTCGACGAGTGGGGCGCCCTCGGGTGCGAGGGCTGGAGCGCCGCGGACTGCTTCCCCCTCTACAAGCGGCTGGAGACCAACGACGCCCCGGGGGACCACCACGGACGCGGAGGTCCGGTGACCATCCGCACCATCCCGCCGAACGACCCGTGCGGTGCGGCCCTGCTGGAGGCCTGTGCGGACGCCGGAATCCCCACCACACCCTTCAACACCGGCACGACGGTGACCCGCGGAGCGCACTGGTTCCAGATCAACGCCCGTGCCGACGGCACCCGTTCGTCCGCGTCCGTGTCCTATCTCCACCCGGTGATCGGGCAGCGGCCCAACCTGGAGGTGCGCACGGGGCTGCACGCGAAGCGCCTCGTCCTCGACGGCGGGCGGCGCTGCACCGGGGTCGAGTACCTGACACCGGACCTCATCCACTCCCGTACCGTCGGTGCTCGCCGCGAGGTCGTCGTGGCCTGCGGTTCCATCGACGGGCCGAAGCTGCTCATGCTCTCGGGGATCGGTCCGGCGGAACACCTGCGCGAGATGGGGGTGGAGGTCGAGGTCGACTCGCGGGCCGTCGGAGCCCACCTCCAGGACCACCCCGAAGGCGTGATCATGTGGGAGGCGCGGCAGCCCATGGTCACCACCTCCACCCAGTGGTGGGAGATCGGCATCTTCGCCGACACCGAAGGGGGCCTGGACCGCCCGGACCTGATGTTCCACTACGGTTCCGTGCCGTTCGACATGAACACCTACCGGCGCGGATATCCCACCTCCGAGAACGCCTTCTGCCTCACGCCCAACGTCACCCGAGCGCGTTCGGAGGGTACCGTCCGGCTGCGCACCCGCGACTTCCGCGACAAGCCCCGGGTCGACCCGCGCTACTTCACCGACGAGCACGACGTGCGGGTCATGACCTACGGCCTGCGGCTCGCCCGCGACATCGTCTCGCGGGCGCCGATGGCCGCCTGGGCCGGCCGTGAGCTGGCGCCCGGGACCGGTGCCACCACCGACGAGGAACTCCTCGACTACATCCGCAAGACCCACAACACGGTGTACCACCCCGCGGGCACGGTGCGGATGGGCGCCGTCGACGACCCCGAGGCCGTCCTCGATCCCAGACTCCGGGTGAAGGGAGTGCGGGGCCTGAGGGTGGCCGACGCGTCCGTGATGCCGTTCCTCCCGGCGGTCAACCCCTGCATCACCACGATGATGATCGGTGAGAAGTGCGCCGACATGATCCGCGAGGACCGGGACTGACGGGGCGGCACGCGGACGTCCCGCCGGGCGGGCGACGGCGGGGGAGACCCTGCCCCGGACACCGCGGCGCCCCGCCCCGCGGCACGCGACCGTCACCTCGCGCGGGAGCCGCCCTCGGTGCTCTCGCGCAGGACCAGGCGGTGGGCCACCACCCGGTCCTGCGGCGACAGGACGGCCGGGACCGCCGTACCGTCCGACGGCGACCCCGACGCCTCGTCGATGCGGCGCTGGAGGAGCTGGACCGCCGTCCTGGCCACCGCCGCCTTGTCGGGCGCCACGGTGCTGAGGGTCGGCACGCTGAACCGGCCGCCCTCCACGTCGTCGAAGCCGATCACGGCGACCTCCTCCGGCACGCGGACGCCGCGTTCGTGCAGGGCGCGCAGAGCACCCAGGGCCAGTTGGTCGTTGAAGCACAGCAGCGCGTCGGGCCGGATCCCCCGGTTCAGCGCGGCCTCGACCGCCGCGGCTCCGTCGGACATCCGGAAGGACGCGACGGGGAGCAGCGCGGACGGGTCGTAGGCGATGCCCGCCGCGTCCAGGGCCGCCCGGTAGCCCCGGGTGCGCGCTTCGGCGGTGCCGAGGCCGGCGTCGTCCCGCCCGCCGACGGCCAGCACGGAGCGGCGGCCCAGGGCTATCAGGTGGGCGGTGGCCTCGCGTGCCGCCAGTTCGTTGTCGATGGCGACGTGGTCCGCCCCCTCCTCCAGCAACTCCCCGAGCAGGACCGTGGGCGGCGCGCCCGCACGTTCGCGCAGATCGTCGGCGGTGAGGGCGAGGGGGCTGAGGATGACGCCGTCGACGAAGTCGGAGCCGAACCCCGCGAGCGCGGCCAGCTCGTGCTCGCGGTCCGCGCCCGACTGGTGGATCAGCACGGTCAGGGATCGCTCCCCGGCCTCGCGCACGACGTGCCGGGCGAGCTCCGCGAAGTACGGGACGTCCAGTTCCGGTACGACCAGGGCGATGATGCCCGTACGGCCCTTGCGCAGGTGACGGCCCGCCAGGTTCACCCGGTACCCGAGCTGGGCGATGGACTCCTGGACCACTCGCCGGGTGCGGTCGGAGACATGGGTGTAGTCGTTGATCACGTTGGACACCGTCTTCTCCGACACGCCTGCGTGCCGGGCGACGTCCTTGATCCTCGGCCGTGCCATCGCCATCTCCCCTGCTCTCGCGCGCCGCCGAGTCTATGTGCGTCCCTCCGGTTGCCCTGCCGGAGGGTGCCGGGGGAGCCGCTGGGGCGGCGGGCCGCGGCGCAGATGTCTGCGCCGAACCCTTTACAGCGAATGTACATCGATGTAAAAACATGCCACCGCACTGTTTCAGCCAGGTGCGGCAACCAACTGCCGCGTGCGGTGGGCCCTCTGTGCAGGGGGCCCACCGCCGGTTCGGCATGGACGTCCGGCCGTCGAAAGGTCCGCGATGAGTTCTTCGTTCCCCGCCCGCCCGGTGCGCCACGCGCCCGCACCGGGCCCGGCGCACGGCGTCACCCGACGCGGCATCCTGCGTTCCGGACTGGCGGGCGCCGGTGCGCTGCTCGCCACCGGCCCGCTCGCCGGCTGCGCGTCACCCGCCTCGGCGTCCGGAGCCTCGGACCTGAGCGTCTGGGACCTCTTCCAGGGCGGTGACGGCATGCTGATGGACGAGATGATCGATGCCGTCTCCGCCGGACCCGACGGCTTCTCGGTCGACCGGACCATCCTGGACTGGGGCCCGTCCTACTACACCAAGCTCGCCATGTCGGCCGCCGGCGGCCGGGCCTCCGACGTCGCCGTCCTGCACCTCTCCCGGCTGGCCGGCTACGCCCCCGGAGGACTGCTCGACCCCTTCGACCTCGGCCTGCTCGCCGAATTCGGGGTGGCGGAGGAGGACTTCACCCCCGCAGTGTGGTCCAGGACCCAGCACGCGGGGACGGTGTACGCGATCCCGCTGGACGTGCACCCCTTCATCGTCTTCTACGACACCGAGGCGGCGGACAAGGCCGGGCTCCTCGACCCGGACGGAGCCCTCGCACCCATGGGCTCACCCGAGGCCCTGCTGGACGCGGGCAAGGCGCTCGCCGACGCCACCGGGCAGGCGGGCATCCTCTTCGGCCACGTCACCGACACGGCGCAGAACTGGCGCCAGTTCGCCGCGCTCTACGCACAGACCGGAGCCTCCTTCACCCTGCCGGACGGCGGACCGCCCCAGATCGACGTCGACGCGGCCGTGCGGGTCGTGGACTTCATGCAGCAGCTCTTCGACGGCAGGACGAATCCCAACAACCTCGACTACAACGGCGCGATCGCCAACTTCGCCGGCGGCCGCGGCGGCATGGTCATGCTCGGCGAATGGGAACTGCCGACCCTGAAGAAGTCCGGTGTCCCGCTGGGCGCCGCGCCCTTCCCCCAGGTCTTCGAGCGGCCGGCCGTCTACACGGACTCGCACAGCTTCGTCCTCCCGCACCAGAAGAACCCCGACCCGGACCGGCGGCGCGAGGCACACCGCTACATCGCGCAGATCGTCAAGCAGAGCCTGACCTGGGCGAGCGCCGGCCACATCCCCGCGTACCAGCCGGTGCTCGCCGAGCCGGAATACGCCGCCCTGAAGCCGCAGTCCTCGTACGCCGACGCGGGCGAGGTCGCCGTGCTCGACCCGCCGAACTGGTTCGTCGGCGCGGGATCGAACTTCCAGAACCGGATGTGCCAGCCGCTCCAGGCGGCCCTGCTGGGCAACACCTCCGCCGAGAAGGCGGTGCGCCAGATGGTCCGCGAAGCGGACTCGCTGCTGCGGCAGCCCAACCCGGTGGCCTGACCGAGAGCCGAAGGAGTCATCCCGTGACCACCACCGCACCCATAGGAGCCGGCGTGCCCGCCGGCACGCCGTCCCCCGGGGCCGACAGCCCCGGGACGCCGGGCCGTATCCGCCGTACCCGGCCGGGCAACGGACTGCTCTTCGTCCTGCCCTTCCTGACCGTCTTCGCGCTCTTCCTCGTGTGGCCGGTCGTGCACGGCCTCTGGATGAGCTTCACCGACACCTCGCTCGCACTCCGCGACACGAGCTTCGTCGGGTTCGACAACTACACCGAGGCGTTCGGCGACCCGGACGTCTGGAGCAGTCTCGGCAACACGGCCCTGTTCACGGCCCTCTCGTCCGTGCCGCTCGTGCTTGTGGCCCTGGCCATGGCGCTCCTGGTGCACAGCGGCCTGGCGGGGCAGTGGGTGTGGCGGCTGGCCTTCTTCGCGCCCTACCTGCTTCCCGTGACCGTCGTGACCCTCATCTGGACCTGGCTCTACCAGCCGGACCTGGGACTGGGCAACCAGCTCCTCGGCAGGCTCGGACTGGAACCCGTCGGCTGGCTGGCCGACGAGGCCGTCGCCATGTGGTCCGTCACAGCCGTCACCGTCTGGTGGACGGTCGGCTTCAACTTCCTGCTCTACCTCGCCGCGCTGCAGTCCCTGCCGACGACGTACGACGAGGCCGCGGCGCTCGACGGCGCCGGTGCCTGGCGGCGCCTGTGGTCGGTCACCCTGCCCCAACTGCGCAGGACCACCGTGCTGGTCGCCATGCTCCAGGTCCTCGCCTCGCTCAAGGTGTTCGACCAGATCTACATCCTCACCAAGGGCGGCCCCAACGGATCCACCAGGCCCGTCCTCGAATACGTCTACGACGTCGGGTTCACCGGTTACCGGCTGGGCTACGCCTCGGCGGTCTCCTACCTCTTCTTCGCGCTCGTGATCATCGTCTCCATCGCGCAGCTCCGCTTCTTCCGCAAGGAGGGCTGACCATGTCCGTCGCCGCCACCGCACCCCGCAGGCGCCGCCGTCCACCGCGCGCAGCGACGGGTTCACCGCTGCTGCTGGGACACGGCCGTATCCCGCGCGTGCTGGCCGGGGCCGCGCTCGCCGTCCTCGCCGCCGTCTGGCTCGTGCCGTTCGTCTGGGCCGTCGCCACCTCGCTGCAGAGCGAGCAGGACGTGTCCACCCCCGGCCTGTCGCCGCTGAAGGGCGCACTCACCCTCGGGTCCTACGAACAGATCCTGGAGCGCGGGAACGTCGTGCTCTGGGCGTTCAACAGTTTCCTGATCGCGGGGCTCGTCACGCTGCTCACCGTGGGGATCTCGACCCTGGCCGCCTACGGCTTCGCCCGCGGGACCTTCCGCGGGCGGAAGGTCCTCCTCGCGGTCACCGTCGCCGCGATCATGGTCCCGCCCCAGCTGCTCGTGGTGCCGCTGTTCAGGCAGATGCTGCTCTTCGACCTCGTCGACACCTACGCGGCGGTGATCCTGCCCCAGGTCGTGGCACCGATGATGGTGTTCATCCTCAAGCGGTTCTTCGACGCCATCCCCCGGGAGCTGGAGGACGCGGCCCGCATCGACGGCGCGTCCGAACTCCGGGTCTTCACCTCGATCGTGCTGCCGCTGTCCCGGCCCGTCGTGGCGGCCGTGGCGATCTTCGTCTTCATCGGGGCGTGGAACAACTTCATGTGGCCCTTCATCGTCACCAACGACCCCGACCTGATGACGCTGCCGGTCGGCCTGGCCACCGTCAAGGACGCCTTCGGGATCCAGTACGCGCAGTCCATGGCCTCCGCCCTGCTGGCGGCCCTGCCGCTGATCGCGGTCTTCCTCCTCTTCCAGCGGCGCATCGTCGACTCGGTCGCGACCACGGGTCTCGGCGGTTCCTGACCGCGCGACACGCCCACCCCCTCCGTACCACCGGGGCGGCTCCCCGCCACCCCGCCGAACGACTGGAGCACGTGTTGTCCACTCCCTCCGTACCCCGCCCGGAGTACCCCCGCCCGCAGTTCGTCCGCCCGGACTGGCTGAACCTGAACGGCGTCTGGCAGTTCGAGACGGACCAGGGGGACAGCGGGCTGGAACGCGGCCTCCTGGCGCGTGAACTCCAGCGGGAGATCGTCGTCCCCTTCCCGCCGGAGTCCGAGCTCTCCGGCATCGGGGAGACCGACTTCCTGGAGGCCGTGTGGTACCGGCGGACGCTCTCGCTGCCCCGCTCCTGGGCCGGCCGCCGCGTGCTGCTTCACTTCGGCGCCGTCGACTACGACACGACCGTGTGGGCCGACGGCACCGAGGTCGCGCGGCACCGGGGCGGCTTCACACCGTTCACCGCCGACCTCGGGGACATCGCGGGCAGCGGCGAGGACGTGGTCGTCACCGTCAGGGCCCGCGACCCCCGCTCCGGCCCCCAGGCACGCGGCAAGCAGGCCGTGCAGTACGCCAACCACGACTGCAACTACACCCGTGTGACCGGCATCTGGCAGACCGTCTGGGCCGAGCCCGTGTCCGAGACGCACCTGCGGCGCCCACGGATCACCCCCGACCTCGCCGGCTCCGCGTTCCACGTCGAGCTGCCCCTCTCGGGCAACCGGCCGGGCCACCTCGTCCGTGCCGTACTCACCGACGCCGACACCGAGGTGGCACGCGCCGAGGCACGGGCCGACCTCGACCTCGCACCCCGCCTGTACCTCCCGGTGCCGGCCGGCCGGCGGCGCGAGTGGGGCCCGGAGGATCCCCACCTCTACGGACTGGTCCTCGAACTCGTCGACGCGTCGGGCGAGGTGCTCGACCGGGTCGAGAGCTACGCCGGCCTGCGCGCGGTCGGCATGCGCGGCAAGGCCGTCACCCTCAACGGGCGTCCGCTCTTCCAGCGGCTCGTGCTCGATCAGGGGTGGTACCCCGACGGTCTGATGACGGCCCCGACCGACGAGGCGCTGGTCCGTGACATCGAACTGGCCATGGAGGCCGGCTTCAACGGGGCCCGGCTGCACCAGAAGGTCTTCGAGGAGCGGTTCCTGTACCACGCGGACCGGCTCGGCTACCTCGTGTGGGGCGAGTTCGGCGACTGGGGCTGCGAGACGGGCGGTTCGTCGGGCGACAACCAGCAGCCGGACGCCTCGTACGTCGGACAGTGGCTCGAAGCCGTGGAGCGTGACTACTCGCACCCCTCGATCGTCGGCTGGTGCCCCCTCAACGAGACGTACCAGAAGCTGCACGACCGCATCACCCAGCTCGACGCCGTCACCCGGGCGATGTTCCTCGCGACCAAGGCGATGGACACCACCCGTCCGGTGATCGACGCGTCCGGCTACGCCCATCGGGTCGCCGAGACCGACGTCTACGACTCCCACAGCTACGAGCAGGACCCCGCCGCCTTCGGGAAGCTCATGGCGGGGCTGGCCGAGGACCGGCCCTTCGTCAACGCCTACGAGAACGGCAACGCCTACTCGCAGCCGTACCGCGGCCAGCCCTACTTCGTCAGCGAGTTCGGCGGGATCTGGTGGGACCCCGAGGCGGCCGCGGCCCAGTCCGGTGAGGACCGCACCGCCTCCTGGGGCTACGGGGAACGCGTCCGCGACGAGGAGGAGTTCCACGCACGGTTCAGCGGGCTCACCGGTGTGCTGCTCGGCGATCCCGGGATGTTCGGCTACTGCTACACCCAGCTGACCGACGTCTTCCAGGAGCAGAACGGCATCTACCGCTTCGACCGCGGCACCAAGCTGGACGTCGGCCGCATCCGCGCGGCCCAGCTGCGCCCGGCGGCCATCGAGGAGGAGGACGGCGCCGGCACGGACGCGGGGTGAGCGCCGGACGCCTCCCCGGCGGTGTCCCGCCGGGGAAGCGTCCGTGCTGTCCGGAGCGGGCCGGCCGGGCCCGCCGTCACGACCCTCAGATCGTGGCCGTGTCGATCACGAACCGGTAGCGCACGTCGCTGTTGAGCACCCGCTCGTACGCCTCGTTGATCTCCGAGGCCGCGATCAGCTCGATCTCCGCGCCGAAGCCGTGCCCGGCGCAGAAGTCCAGCATCTCCTGGGTCTCCCGGATGCCGCCGATGCCCGAGCCCGAGAAGGACTTGCGGCCGCCGAGCAGCGAGAAGACGTTGAGGGAGACCGGCTCCTCCGGGGCGCCGACGTTCACCAGCGCGCCGTCCGTCCGCAGGAGGGAGAGGTAGGCGTCGATGTCCAGCGGCGCCGACACCGTGTTCAGGATGATGTCGAACGTGCCGGCCAGGTCCTCGAAGGTCTTCGGGTCGCCGGTCGCGTAGTAGTGGTCCGCGCCCAGCTTCAGACCGTCGTCCCGCTTCTTCAGGGTCTGCGAGAGCACGGTGACCTCGGCGCCGAGCGCGTGCGCGATCTTGACACCGACGTGCCCGAGGCCGCCCAGGCCCACGACGGCGACCTTCTTGCCCGGGCCCGCCTTCCAGTGCTTCAGCGGGGAGTAGGTGGTGATGCCCGCGCACAGCAGCGGCGCGGCCTCGTCGAGGGCCAGGCCCTCCGGGATGCGGACGGTGTAGTTCTCGTCGACGACGATGTGGGTGGAGTAGCCCCCGTAGGTGGGGTCGCCGTTCTTGTCCAGGGCGTTGTAGGTGCCGGTGTTGCCGTCGAGGCAGTACTGCTCCAGGCCGGCCTTGCAGTTGTCGCACTCGCGGCAGGAGTCGACCATGCAGCCGACGCCGACGCGGTCGCCCACGGCGAACTTCGTGACCCCCGGGCCGGTCTCGGTGACGATGCCGGCGATCTCGTGGCCCGGCACCATCGGGAAGATGCCCTCGTGCCAGCCGTCGCGGGCCTGGTGGATGTCCGAGTGGCAGATGCCGGCGAACTTGATGTCGATCAGGACGTCGAACTCGCCGACCGCACGACGCTCGATGGTGGTGCGCTCCAGCGGAGCCTTCGCGGAGGGGGCGGCGTATGCGGGGACAGTGGTCATGCGGGAGTTCTCCTAAGGAGTGGTCCTGTGCCCGGCGGCCTTCCGATCCGGGCACGCGGTCAAGCCTGCCCCGCCTCGCGCACTTCACCCAGACCACGGTTCTGCGTACGACCACCGGTCCTACCACTGGCGGGGTCAGGATGATGTGCGTACGTCCGTGGATACTGGGCGCATGGACGACCAGCCCGAACCCGACCTGCGGCCCTCCGGCGGCGCTCCCGGTGACGGCGCGGGGCCCGCCCTCGACCGGCGCGCCGAACTCAGCGAATTCCTCCGCAGCCGCCGCGCGCGACTGAAACCGGACGACGTGGGGCTGCCGGACTTCGGCCGGCACCGCAGGGTTCCCGGACTGCGCCGCGAGGAGCTGGCGCAGCTGGCCGGTGTCTCCGTGGCGTACTACACACGGCTCGAACAGGGCAACGGACAGAACGTCTCCGCGGAGGTCCTGGACGCGATCGCGTCCGCCCTGAGGCTCAGCGACGCCGAGAGCGCGCATCTGTCGCACCTCGCGGAGCCCCGGCGGCACCGGAAGAAGCCGTCGGCGCGGCAGCAGCGTGCGCGCGGCGCGCTGTGCGTGCTGCTCGACAGCATGGAGGGCGTGCCGGCGTACGTCGTCGGGCGCCGCGCGGAGATCCTGGCCTGGAACCGGATGGCCGCCGCCGTCTTCGGCGACTGGTCGGAGCTGCCCGCGCAGGAGCGCAACTGGGCACGCCTGGTGTTCCTGAAGCCCGACTACCGCGACCTCTTCGTGGAGTGGGACCAGAAGGCGTCGGACATCGTCGCCTTCCTGCGCATGGACGCCGGGTGCCGGCCCGACGACTCCCGGCTGTCCGCCCTGGTCGGTGAGCTGTCCGTGAAGAGCCAGGACTTCCGGCGGCTGTGGGCCAGGCACGACGTCAAGGAGAAGAGCCACGGCGTGAAACGGCTGTGCCATCCGCTGGTGGGGGAACTCTCGCTCTCGTTCGAGACGTTCATGCTCCCCGACGACGCCGAGCAGTCGATGGTCACGTATCACGCCGAGCCGGGGTCGGAGTCCGCCGAGGCGTTGCGCCTGCTCGCCAGCTGGGGCGCGGACGCGACGCGCGCCGGGACGGCCGTGCCCGGCGGCCAGTAGGGGGAAGCCGGTGCGGGCGGGCGCCGGACGCGGGTCGGGAATCGGCCAACCGTGCGGGGGCCGCCGCGACGGGAAACGGGGGACCGGAGGCCGTCTCCGGGAGCGGGGGGCCGGTCGTGCCGCTGTCCTCGGCGGTACCGGGGGCAGCCGATCGGTGCCACTGCCCTTTCGGCCATCGGCGACGGTTCCAAGAGGTGCACGCATCTCCGGTCTATACCAAACCCTTGACAGGGTCAGCGTTCATTTCTTAAATCACGGTGTGAACTAAGTGCTGTTCCCCACACCCTCCCCGCTCCCGGGGAGGCCGCGCTTTTCCGTATGCCCGGAACTGACATGTTCGTGTCAGTACTTCACCTCCCCGGAAGGGAGAGGCATGAGATCCCCACGCCTGCCTCGGCACCTGATCCTGTCCCTCGTCATGACGCTCGGCCTCGCGACCCTGTCCACCGGACTGGCGCAGAGCGCCCCCGCCCCCGTGACCAGCTCCACCGTGCGGTCGGCCGGCGCCGGCGCCGCGGCGGCGGCCGCCGTCACCTTCTCCGACGACTTCGACGGGCCGGCGGGCGCCGGCGTCGACGGCGGCAAGTGGCAGGTCGAGACCGGCGACAACGTCAACAACCACGAGCGGCAGTACTACACCGCCGGGAACCGCAACGCCACACTCGACGGCCAGGGGCATCTGGTCATCACCGCCCGCAAGGAGAACCCGGGCAACTACCAGTGCTGGTACGGCCGGTGCGAGTACACCTCGGCCCGGCTGAACACCTCCGGAAAGTTCAGCACCACGTACGGCCGCGTCGAGGCCAGGATGAAGATCCCGCGCGGGCAGGGCATCTGGCCCGCGTTCTGGATGCTGGGCAGCGACATCGGAAACGTCGGCTGGCCCAACAGCGGTGAGATCGACATCATGGAGAACGTCGGTTTCGAACCCGGCACGGTCCACGGCACCCTCCACGGACCCGGCTACTCCGGCAGCGGCGGCATCGGCGCCGGCTACTCCCTGCCGGGCGGGCAGGCGTTCGCCGACGCGTTCCACACCTTCGCGGTGGACTGGAGCCCGAACGCGATCACCTGGTCCGTCGACGGCACCGTCTACCAGCGGCGCACCCCCGCCGACCTGGGCGGGCGGCAGTGGGTCTTCAACAAGCCGTTCTTCGTCATCCTGAACCTCGCCGTCGGCGGCTACTGGCCCGGCGATCCCGACGGGAGCACGGTCTTCCCGCAGCAGCTCCTCGTCGACTACGTCCGTGTCAGCTCCGACAGCGGTCAGCCGGGCGGCGGCGGACCCATCACGGGTCTGGCGGGCAAGTGTGTGGATGTGGCGGCCGGTTCGGCGGTGAACGGTACGGCGGTGCAGTTGTACGACTGCAACGGTTCGGCGGCGCAGCAGTGGACGGTGGGTTCCGACGGGACGATCCGTGCGCTGGGCAAGTGTCTGGACGTGGCGTCGGCGGGCACGGCGGACGGTACGAAGGTGCAGTTGTGGGACTGCAACGGTTCGGCGGCGCAGCAGTGGGCGACGCCGGCTGCCCGGGACATCGTGAACCCGCAGGCGGACAAGTGCCTGGACGTGTCCGGTGGCAGCAGCGCCAACGCCACGCGGCTGCAGATCTGGACGTGCACCGGCTCCGCCAACCAGAAGTGGACGGTGACCCGATGACCGCGAGGCCGGTCACGAGACCTCTGGTGCGGGGCCTCGTCGGCACGCTGGCCGCGACCGCCGCGCTCCTGACGGGCCTGACCGCCACACCGGCGAGCGGGGCCGTCGCGGAAACCGGATCGATCACAGGTCTGGCGGGCAAGTGTGTGGATGTGGCGGCCGGTTCGGCGGTGAACGGTACGGCGGTGCAGTTGTACGACTGCAACGGTTCGGCGGCGCAGCAGTGGACGGTGGGTTCCGACGGGACGATCCGTGCGCTGGGCAAGTGTCTGGACGTGGCGTCGGCGGGCACGGCGGACGGTACGAAGGTGCAGTTGTGGGACTGCAACGGTTCGGCGGCGCAGCAGTGGGCGACGCCGGCTGCCCGGGACATCGTGAACCCGCAGGCGGACAAGTGCCTGGACGTGACCGGCGGGAGCAGCGCCAACGGGACGCGGCTGCAGATCTGGACGTGCACCGGCTCCGCCAACCAGAAGTGGACCGCGCCGGGCTCCGGCGGCGGGACCCCCGGTCCGGGAGCCATGGCGGTGGCCCCGTACCTCTACAACGGGTGGGGCAGCCCGCCGAGCCCCACCACCGTGATGAACGCGACGGGTGTCAAGTGGTTCACGCTCGCCTTCGTCCTCAGTAACGGCTACTGCAACCCCCAGTGGGACGGGGGCCGGCCGCTGACCGGGGGCGTCGACCAGCAGACGGTGAACACCGTGCGCGCCAACGGCGGCGACGTCATCCCGTCCTTCGGGGGCTGGAGCGGCAACAAGCTGGAGAGCTCCTGCTCCAGTGCCGGTGAACTGGCGGCGGCGTACCAGAAGGTCGTCAACGCCTACGGGCTCAAGGCCATCGACATCGACATCGAGGCGGCGGCGTACGACAGTCCGGCCGTCCAGCAGCGCACGGTGGACGCGCTGAAGACCGTCAGGGCCGCCAACCCCGGCATCAAGGTGTACGTGACCTTCGGCACCGGCCAGAACGGCCCGGACAACAGCCTCATCAACAGGGCGGCGGCCTCCGGGCTCACCGTGGACAGCTGGACCATCATGCCGTTCAACTTCGGCGGCGCCGGCCAGAACATGGGCACCCTCACCGTCCGTGCAGCCGAAGGCCTCAAGACCGCGGTCAAGAACGCCTACGGATACTCGGACGACCAGGCCTACCGGCACACCGGGATCTCCTCGATGAACGGCGTCACGGACAACGGGGAGACGGTCACCGTGGCCGACTTCCGCACCATCCTCGCCTACGCCCAGCAGCGCCACATCGCCCGGCTGACCTTCTGGTCCGTCAACCGCGACCGGCCCTGCACCGGCGGCGGTGCCGACACCTGCTCGGGTGTCTCCCAGCAGCCGTGGGACTTCACCCGGGTCCTCGCCTCGTACGCGGGCTGAACACGCCGTGGCCCCGTCGCCCCGTCCCGGAAGGGCGGAGCGGCGGGGCCACGGCCGTTCAGCCGTCGAGCGCCGGCGCGCCCCCAGGTCAGGGGCGGCTGGTCAGGTAGCCGCCCATGGAGGTGAAGTACTCGGTCGCGCCCAGTTCACGGCCGTCCTCGGTACGCACGCGCGTGATGGCCAGGCCGTGGTTGCGCCCGGTGCGGGCGTCCGCTCCCGCGACGATCGCCACGCCCTCGCCCTCGCGGTAGAAGACGCGTCCGGGGGTACCGCCGTAACGCCCCTCGGACACCACCGCGGCGAGCACTTCGAGCCGCTTGCCCCGGTGGAAGGTGAAGGCGCTGGGGTACGGCTCGGACTGCGCGCGGACGAGGCGTTCGAGGTCCTCGGCCGGCCAGCTCCAGTCGATGCGGATGTCCTCGTCGGACCTCTTGTGGAAGAAACTCGCCTGGGTGCGGTCCTGCTTGGTGAACTCGGTTTGTCCGGACGCGATCAGGTCCAGGGCGCCGGTGGTGACCGGGCCGATCAGCTCGACCGTCTTGTGGAAGAGGTCGGTGGTCGTGTCCGTCGGGCCGACCGCGACCGCCTCCTGCCGGACGATGTCGCCGGCGTCCAGCTCGTCGTTCATCATGTGCGCGGTCACGCCCACCTCGGACTCGCCGTTGATCAGTGCCCAGATCAGCGGGGAGAAGCCGGCGTACTTCGGCAGCAGTGAGTCGTGGATGTTCAGTGTGCCGTGGCGGGGGAGGGCGAAGATGCGCGGCGGGATCCAGGTGCGCCAGTTGTTGGCCACGATGATGTCCGGGGCCGCCTCCTGGAGGCGCTCGAAGAGCTCCTCGTCGTCGGGGCGGTTGCGGATCAGCACCGGGACGCCGTGCTCCTCCGCGAGGTCGGCGACGGAGTCGCTCCAGATCTTCTCGTACGCGTGCTCGCTCTTGGGATGCGTCACGACCAGCACCACATCGTGCTCGGAGTCCAGGAGGGCTTGCAGGGTGCGGTGGCCCCAGGTCTGGTATCCGAACATGACGACCCGCATGGGGTTCCTCCTCAGAGCAGGGGCTGATCAGTGCCCAGTAAAGCGAGCCTTCCCTAACTTTGCAACGGGAGCGTAGTGCTGCCCAGTTGAACGGCGCCCGCTTTCGGCCGCCCTGTCGACAGCTCAAAAAAATTAGCTTAGGCTCACCTAAATTCCAGCGGGTCGCGCCACCGGCGTGCCCAGGTAACGCACGATCCCCCACGCCTGACAGGCGCCTGCCCCGCACGAATGGGAGTGACATGTCACAGGTTCAGCCCGGCGACTTCCGACCGGTCCACGACCTCATCGGCATCGGTTTCGGGCCGTCCAATGTGGCCATGGCCATAGCCCTCGACGAGCACAACACGCGCACCGGCCCGCACGAGACGGTCACCGCCCACTTCTTCGAGCAGCAGCCCCGCTTCGGCTGGCACCGCGGCATGCTGATCGACGACGCGACGATGCAGGTGTCCTTCCTCAAGGACCTGGTCACACTCAGGAACCCGACCAGCGAGTACAGCTTCCTCTCGTACCTGAAGAGCAAGGACCGGCTGGTCGACTTCATCAACCACAAGAACCTCTTCCCCCTGCGGGTGGAGTTCCACGACTACCTCGAATGGGCCGCGGCCAAGGTCGACGACATGGTCTCCTACGGCCACGAGGTCGTCGGGGTCACACCGTTCGTCCGGGACGGAGCCGTGGAGTACCTGGACGTGACCGTCCGCTCGGCGGAGGGCCTCGCCGTCCACCGGGCGCGCAACCTCGTCATCGGCACCGGACTGCGCCCGCTCGTGCCGGAGGGCATCGAGCGCGGCGAGCGGGTGTGGCACAACTCCGAGCTCCTGACGCGGGTCGGCGAGCTGGAGGGGACCTCGCCGTCCCGGTTCGTCGTCGTGGGCGCGGGACAGAGCGCCGCCGAGAACGTCGCGTACCTGCACCGCCGCTTCCCCGACGCCGAGGTCTGCGCGGTCTTCAGCCGCTACGGCTACAGCCCCGCCGACGACAGCAGCTTCGCCAACCGGATCTTCGACCCGGGTGCCGTCGACGAGTTCTACGAGGCGCCCGAGGACGTCAAGCGCAGACTGATGGACTACCACGGCAACACCAACTACTCCGTGGTCGACATCGACCTCATCGACGACCTCTACCGGCAGATGTACCAGGAGAAGGTCCTCGGCACCGAGCGGCTGCGCTTCCTCAACGTGTCCCGGCTCGTCGCCGTCGAGGAGACGCCGGACAAGGCCCGGGCCACGGTGAAGTCCCTCGTCACGGGCGAGGAGACCGTCCTGGACGCCGATGTCGTGGTGTTCGCCACCGGCTACAGCCCCGTCGACCCGGTCGCCCTCCTCGGCGACGTGGCGGACCGCTGCCTGCGCGACGACGGGGGCCGGGTGCGGGTCGAGCGCGACTACCGCATCGCGACGGACCCCGAACTGCGCTGCGGCATCTACCTCCAGGGCGGCACGGAGCACACGCACGGCATCACCTCCGCCCTGCTGTCCAACATCGCGATCCGGGTCGGGGAGATCCTGGACTCGCTGCTCGACCGGGGCGTCAAGGCGGCCTCCGACGAGGCACGACCGGTCCCCGGCGCGGGCGCCCGCTAGCGGGCACCGGTCCGCCCCCGGCCGCCCCGCCGGGGGCGGACCGCCGCCCGGACCGCGCGGCCCCCGTGCGCGCGTACCGCCGATGGATCAAAGGGATAGCGTACGTCGACATGAGCACGACTGCAGTGGAGCGAGCCGCGCCGAAGGGTGCAACACGGGCCCGCGGGCGCCGGGTTGCGGGCGTCGGCGTCCTGGTGGTGGTCCTCGTCGCCGCCTGCGCGGTGTCGCTGGCCGTGGGGGCCCGGGCGCTCGGCCCCGCCGAGGTCTGGCACGGCCTGTTCGCGGCACCGGACCCGGACCGGGGACTCACGGAGATCCGGCTCATCGTGCAGACCGTGCGGGTGCCCCGGACGGTGCTCGCGATCGTCGCGGGCATCGCGCTGGGGGTCTCGGGAGCGCTGATCCAGGGGTACACCCGCAATCCGATCGCCGACACCGGACTGCTCGGCGTGAACACCGGCGCGTCCTTCGCCGTCGTGTCGGTGATCGCCCTCTTCGGCTTCTCCGACCCCTTCCAGTACGTGTGGTTCGCCTTCCTCGGGGCCGGCGCCGCGGGCGTCGTCGTGTTCGGCCTGGCGAGCATCGGCAGAGGCGCCGGCAACCCGCTCACGCTCGCGCTGGCGGGGCAGGGCGTGACGGTGTTCCTCGCGGCCATGACGATGGCGGTCGCGCTGTCCGACCTGAAGTCCCTCAACGCCCTCAGGTTCTGGAACTCGGGCTCGGTGGCCGGCGTCGGATTCGACGTCATCTGGCCCGTCACGGGGTTCATCGCGGCGGGTCTCGTGCTGGCCCTCACCACCCTTCCCTCGCTCAACCTGCTGAACCTCGGCGTCGACGTGGCACGCGGACTCGGGGTGAACGTCGCCCTCAGCCGGACCACCGGCATCGTCGCCATCACCCTCCTGGCGGGCGCGGCCACGGCTGCCTGCGGACCCATCGCGTTCCTCGGGCTCATGGTGGCCCACGTGGCCCGGTACCTGACGGGCCCGGACTACCGGTGGCTGGTTCCGTACGCCGGTCTGCTCGGCGCGGTGATCCTGCTCGTCTGTGACATCGTGGGCCGACTGGTCGTGCGGCCGGGCGAGTTGGACGCGGGTGTCGTCGTGGCCCTCCTCGGGGCCCCCTTCTTCGCCGCCCTGGTGTGGCGGGGAAAGTTCAGGAACGCGTGAACGGGACAGCGGTGAAGCCGGCGGTGACGCCGGGCGTGCGGCTCGGCGGCCTGTCGTTCGTATGGCGCCCCTGGATGGTCGGCGTCACGCTGCTCCTGGCGGTGGCGACCTTCCTGGTGTTCTGCCTGTCCATCAGCGTGGGCGACTTCCCCCTCGGGCTCGACCGGGTGATCGCGACGATCGCCGGCCGTGGCGAGCAGGTCGACGAGTTCGTCGTCATGGACCTGCGGATGCCGCGCGCTCTGGCCGGTCTCGTCGTCGGGACCGCGCTCGGGGTGTCCGGGGCCATCACGCAGTCCGTCGCCCGCAATCCGCTGGCCAGCCCCGACATCCTGGGGATCACCGGAGGGGCCGGCGCGGTCGCGGTGTTCCTGGTGACGGTGTCGGGCGGTACGGCGGCCGCGGTCGTGGGCTCCGTGGGCGTGTCCGCCGCCGCGCTCGCGGGGGGCCTCGGGGCCGGCCTGCTGGTGTACTTCCTGGCGTGGCGACGGGGGATCGACGGCTTCCGGCTCATCCTCATCGGCATCTCGGTGAGCGCGGTGACCGAGGCGATCACGACCTGGCTGCTGTCCACCGCCGACATCCGGGACGTGGCGCGTGCCCAGGCGTGGCTGGTCGGCTCCCTGGACAACCGTTCCTGGGACGAGGTCGGGGTGGCGCTCTGGTCGACGCTCGCGCTGATGGCCGTCGTGGCGTGCGCCGCGTTCCAGTTCAAGCCGCTGCACCTCGGCGACGAGGTCGCCGCCGGACTCGGTGTCCGGTACTCCCGGGTGCGGGCCGTCCTGCTCCTGTGCGCGGTGCTGCTGGCCGCCGTGGCGGTGAGCGCCGCCGGCCCGGTGCCCTTCGTCGCGCTGGTGGCGCCCCAGGTGGCGATGCGCCTGGTGAGGCACCCGACGCCGCCCATGATCGCCTCGGGCCTGGTGGGCGCCCTGCTGCTGACCGGCGCGGACCTGACGGCGCGTACGGCACTGCCGATGGCCCTCCCCGTGGGGGTGGTCACCGCCGCGATCGGTGGTCCCTTCCTCGTCTTCCTGCTCGTGCGGGCCAACCTCAGATAGCTCATGGAAGGGGCAAGCATGCGAGACGGAGGGGCACTCGTGGCCGCTGAAGGGACCACCCGGGACGGGTCGGAGGCCGACGGCACGGCACGGCTGGCGGCCAGGGGCATCACGGTCGGCTACGGCGCGCGGACGGTCATGGACGGGCTGGACGTGGCCATCCCGCCGGGGGTGGTCACCACGATCATCGGCCCCAACGGGTGCGGCAAGTCGACCCTGTTGCGCACCCTGACACGGCTCCTCAAGCCGGCCAGGGGGGCGGTCGTGCTGGACGGCGAGGACATCGCCGGACTGAGGACCAGGGACGTGGCCAAGAAGCTCGGGCTGCTTCCACAGGCACCCGTCGCCCCCGAGGGGCTGACGGTCGCCGATCTCGTCGCCCGCGGACGGCATCCGCATCAGAGCTGGCTGCGCCAGTGGTCGTCGGACGACGCCGAGGTCGTCGAACGCGCGCTGGCCATGACGGGCGTGTCCGACCTGGCCGACCGGCCGGTGGACTCGCTCTCCGGCGGCCAGCGCCAGCGTGTGTGGATATCCATGACGCTGGCCCAGGGAACCGACCTCCTGCTGCTGGACGAGCCGACGACGTACCTGGACCTGGCGCACGCCATGGACGTGCTGGACCTGGTGGACGACCTGCACGAGTCGGGGTGCACCGTGGTCATGGTGCTGCACGACCTCAATCTGGCCACGCGCTACAGCGACAACCTCGTGGTGATGCGGGAGGGCGAGATCCTGGCGCAGGGCCATCCGCGCGACGTGATCACGGCCGACCTGCTGCACGAGGCGTTCGGACTGCGGGCCATGGTGATCGACGATCCGGTGGGGGACCGGCCGCTCATCGTGCCGATCGGCCGCGCGCATGTCCATGTGCAGCTCAACTAGGTGACGAACAGCGGTTCATGGCAAAGTTAGGGTAGGCTAACCTTTCTGCTTCGAGGTAAGGTTTGGCTGCCCTCACACCGGGGGTGACCGGCGGCGTGACAGCAAAGGGATCCGGGATGCTCTTCCACAGAACCACTCTTACGAAGCCAGGGCGCCGGCCGGCGGCCGTGCTGATCGCGGCGGCCCTCGGCGCCGCCCTCCTCACGGGATGCGGCTCCGACTCCCAGGACACGAAGAGCGACAGCGCCCCGTCCGCCGCCACCGGCGCGTTCCCGGTCACCGTGGAGCACGCGTTCGGATCCACGAAGATCACGAAGGCCCCTCAGCGGGTCGTCTCCGTCGGCTACACCGACGACCAGGCGATCCTCGCCCTCGGCATCAAGCCGGTCGGCATGGTCGACCAGTACCCGAACCCGGCGGGCAAGTCGCCCGACATCAACACCCAGTGGCCCTGGGTGAAGGACAAGTGGGGCGACACCCGCCCCGAGGTCGTCATGAGCAACGGCGACACGGGCCCCAACTACGAGAAGATCGCCGCGCTGCGGCCGGACCTGATCATCGCGGTCTACTCCGAGGTCGACCAGGCGGCGTACGACAAGCTCTCCAGGATCGCCCCCACCGTGGGACGCACGAAGGCCGAGAAGGAGCCCTTCAGCGCACCCTGGCAGGACAACGCGGTCCACATCGCCAAGGCGCTCGGCAAGGAGACCGAGGGCGCCGAACTGGTCAAGGGCATCCAGGGCAAGCTCGACGCCGCCAAGGCGGCCCACCCGGAGTTCGCCGGCCAGACCGCGGTCGCCCTGTCCTGGTACGAGGACTCGGTGGCACCGTTCACCACGACCGACGTACGCGGCCGACTCGTGACGGGCATCGGCTACAAGGGCGCCACGAAGATCGACGAGGTGGCCGGCGGGAAGTTCTACACCCAGCTCTCGCCCGAGCGCATCGACCTCGTCGACGTCGACCGCATCTTCGTCATCAACGACAAGGCGGACACGGAGGCCCTGAAGAAGTTCAAGCTCTTCGCCAACCTCTCCGCGGCGAAGAACGGCAAGGTCTCCTACCTCCTGGACAGCGAGGGCCCCGCGGTCGGCGCCGCCATGTCCCAGGGCACGCTGCTCTCCCTGCCGTACGCGATCGACGAACTCGTCAAGTCGGTCGACCAGTGACGACGACCTCCCCGGCCACGGCCCCGCTCCTCCCGGCCGGCGCGTGAGCACCACGGACACGCGCCCCGCTCCGGTGGCCCTGCGCACCGCGTCCGGGCGCGAGGCCACCCGGTGGGTCGCGGCGCACTGCCGCGAGGTCCCCTGGCTGACCGCGGCCACCGTCCTGACGACGGTGGCCGGGGCGGCACTCCAGGTGCTCCCCGTCCTGCTGCTCGGACAGGTCGTCGACGGCGTCGTCGACGGCGCGTCAGGCTCGTCCCTCGTCACGGTCGGGGTCCTGCTGGGTGCCGCCGCGCTGCTCGGCGCGGCGGCGACGGCCCTGTCGACGTACCTCATCGGGCGGCTCGGGGCCGACCTGCTCGCGCGGCTGCGCGAGAACGCGGTACGCGCCGTGCTCGGCATGCCGAGCGCCCGGATCGAACAGGTCGGCAGAGGGGACGTGCTGTCCCGGGTCGGCGACGACGTGGCCGTGCTGTCCCGGGGAATCCGCAGCGCGATCCCCACGGTGTTCACCGCCGGGGTCCTCGTCGCCATCGCCACCGTCGGCATGTTCGGGCTGGACTGGCGGCTCGGCCTGGCCGGAGCCGGCGCGCTCCCCGCCTACGCCCTCGCCCTGCGCTGGTACCTTCCCCGGTCCGCCCCGCTCTACCGCGAGCAGCGGGTGGCCCAGGCCGACCGTGCGCAGGCGCTGATCAGCGGACTGAACGGCATCGACACCGTCCGGGCCTACCGTCTGGAGGGCGCCGTCCGCGAGAAGGTCACCGCCGAGTCCTGGCGGGTCCGGGACCTCGGCGTGGAGGTCTTCCGCTTCTTCGGCCGCTTCGTCGGCAGGGAGAACCGCGCCGAGTTCATCGGACTGGTCCTCATCCTCGTGGTGGGATACGCCCTCCTGGAGGGCGACGCCGCCACCCTGGGCGAGGTGTCGGCCGCCCCGCTCATGTTCCACCGGCTGTTCACACCCCTGGGCGCCATCATGTTCACCTTCGACGAGGCGCAGAAGTCGGGTGCGAGCCTGACCCGGCTGGTCGGAGTGCTGGGGGAGACCTCGGAGTCCCGGCTGGTCGGCGACGACTCCGTGACGAAGGCGCGCCGGACCACGCCGTACCCGGTCACCGTCCGGGGACTGACCTTCCGTTACCCGGACACCGAGAACCCGGTCCTCGTGGACGTCGACCTGACGATCCCGTCCGGCGGCTCGCTGGCCCTGGTGGGCGCGACGGGCGCCGGGAAGTCGACGCTCGCCGCGCTGATCGCCGGCATCGGTACCCCTGAGTCCGGATCGGTCCACATCGGCTCGCAGGACCTCGCCGGTCTGGACGAGGCGGCTTCGAGGGCCCTGGTGAGCATCCTGACGCAGGAGACGCACGTCTTCTCCGGATCGCTCGCCGACGACCTGCGGCTCGCCGCACCCGGGGCCGACGACACCGAACTCGCCGACGCACTGCGCACGGTCGGCGCCCACGCGTGGGTCGCGGACCTGCCCGACGGGCTCGACACCCTCGTCGGCGAGGGCGGGGAGCGGCTGGACGTCACCAAGGTCGCCCAGATCGCCCTGGCCCGGCTGGTGCTAGGCCGGGCACCTGTGGTGGTGCTCGACGAGTCGACCGCGGAGGCGGGCAGCGAGGGCGCCGCGGAGCTGGAACGCGCCGTGCTGGCCGCCTGCGCCGGGCGGACCACGCTCTTCGTGGCGCACCGCCTGACACAGGCGATGGCGGCCGACCGGATCGCCGTGCTGGACGCCGGCCGCGTGGTGGAGCAGGGAACCCATGACGAACTCGTCGCCCTGGGCGGCGGCTACGCGCGGCTGTGGCAGGCCTGGCGCGAGGGCAGCTAGACACACCTGAGCAGGTCAGGTCAGGCAATTTTCTCACTTCTGAAGGGCGATGAGTCTTCGATGCTGGAACCGAGCGGTCACTTCGTGCGGCTTTCTCCCGCGAACCTGACCGACCTGCGCCGGCGGACCGGTGAGCGCTCCGACAGGACGCTCGCCCAGGCGTGCGCCATCGGGCTGGCCTACTGGTCGACCGGCCGCAGTCCCGAGGGCCTCGACCTCACTCCCGGCACCCTCTTCGCCGACGTCCTCGGCTGGGCCGACAACGGCGGTGGGGGGAGCCCCGGCTGGGAGGTGGGCGCCGACGGCCGCAGCATCGCCGTCCCCGCCGGAGTCGCGCCGGCCGAAGCGCAGGCCGCACTCGACGACCTCGCCGACTTCCCGGACCGGCCGATCGGGACCATGGCTCCGACCGGCGCCGCGGCGAGGGCCGAGACCCTGGCCGCGTGGAACGACACGTACGCCGACCGTGTCCGTCCCACCCTGGTGGAGATGTTCCGCGAGCAGGCACGGACCCGGCCCGACGCCATCGCCGTCGTCGACGAGCACCGTTCACTCACCTACCGCGAGACGGCCGAGCTGTCCGCGCGCCTGGCCCACCACCTGATCGGACTCGGCCTCACCGCCGAGCAGGTCGTGGGCATCTCGCTCAGCCGGTCCGCCGACATGGTGGTCGGGCTGCTCGGCGTGCTCCAGGCCGGCTGCGCCTTCGTCCCGCTCGATCCGCAGTGGCCGGCCGCGCGCCGCGCCGTCGTGATCGAGGACGCCGGGGTCGTCCTCCAGCTCAACGGGACGGGTGAGCACGACGCTGCGGAGCCGCCCGCGGTCGCCCTGGACCTCCGGGACCGTGCGTTCGACGGCCATCCCGCCGAGGCACCCGACGTCACCGTGCACGGCGCCGCCCTGGCCTACGTCATCTTCACGTCCGGCTCCACCGGCCGCCCCAAGGGCGCCATGATCCGGCACGAGGCGATCAGCGAACGCCTCCTGTGGCAGTCGCGCGAGATCCTGGGCTTCGGCCACGACGACGCGTCGCTCTTCAAGGCACCGCTGTCCTTCGACATCTCCATCAACGAGATCTTCCTGCCGCTCGTCACCGGCGGCCGGCTCGTCGTCCTGCGGCCCGGCGGAGAACGCGACCCGCACCACCTGCTGGGCGTGATCGCGGAGCAGCGCGTCACCTTCACCTACCTCGTGTCGTCCATGCTGGACGTGCTCCTGGAGATGGCCGGGGACTCGGACCGGCTGGACAGCCTGCGCCACGTCTGGTGCGGCGGTGAGGTGCTGACCCCCGAGCTGTACGAACGCTTCCGCACCCGGCTCGACATCCCGATGTACCACGGCTACGGCCCGGCCGAGACGACGATCGGCGTCTCGCACGTGATCTACCGCGGTGAGGCCGAACGCCTGTCGACGTCCATCGGCAGGGCCAACCCCAACACCCGGCTGTACGTCCTGGACGACGAGCTGCGCCAGGTCCCCGTCGGGGTCGGCGGCGAACTGTACGTGGGCGGCTTCCTCCTCGGACGCGGCTACGTCGGCGCGCCGGGTCTCACCGCGTCCCGCTTCGTGGCCGACCCCTTCGCCGGTGACGGCTCGCGCCTGTACCGGACGGGCGACCTCGCGCGGTTCGCCCCCGACGGGTCCCTGGACTTCCTCGGCCGCGCGGACAACCAGATCAAGATCCGCGGGATGCGCCTGGAGATCGAGGACGTCGAGGCGGGACTCGCGGAGCACCCCGGGGTGCGGCACACCTGCGTCGTCGCGAAGAAGAACACGGCGGGCGGCACCTACCTCGTGGGGTACGTCATCCCGTCCGCCGGGAACGAGGACCTGCGGGCGGACGACGTCGAGGTGTGGGCCGCCGCGCACATGGTGGAGTACATGGTGCCCGCCCGGCTCGTCGTGATGAAGGAGTTCCCGCTCACCGCGAACGGCAAGACCGACCGCCGCGCGCTGCCGGAGCCGGTGAACGACACCGGCTCGGTCGTCCCGCCCTCCACCGACGAGGAGCGCCTGGTGTGCGCGACCGTGGCCTCCTTGCTGCGGCTGGACGAAGTAGGCGTCGACCAGGACTTCTTCCGGCTCGGCGGCGACAGCATCCTGGCGATATCGCTGCTGAGCGCCCTGCGTGACGCGGGCCTCTACGTCACCGCGCGGCAGATCTTCACCCACAGCGTCGTCGGCGCCCTGGCCGCGGTGGCGAGCCGTGAGGACGTCACCCCGGCCGGCCCCGGCGACGTGGCCACCGGACCCGTCGTGGGATCGCCCGTCGTCCAGTGGCTGGGCGAGACCACGGACGCCGTCGACGGCTTCGTGCAGTCGGTGGTGCTGAACACCCCGGCGGAACTGACCCCGACGGGGCTCGACACGATCCTCACCGCCCTGCTCGCACGGCACGACATGCTGCGCGCGAAGCTGGTGCGCGGCGAGCGGTGGAGCTTCGACATCCCGGCGGCCGACACAACCGTGGCCCGTTGGCAGGAGAGCGACGAGTCCGTGGACGCGTGTGCCGCGCTGGCCACCGCCGCACTCGACCCGGACGACGGCGTGATGCTGAGCGCCGTCTGGCGGCGTGCGGCACGGCAGCTGGTCCTCGTCGTCCACCACGTCGTCGTCGACGGGGTGTCCTGGCGGATCCTGATGGAGGACCTGGCCACGGCGTGGCGGCAGCTCGCCTCCGGCGAACCCGTCCAACTGCCCCCCGTGGGCACGTCCTTCCGCCACTGGACGCAGTTGCTGGCCGGCACGGCCTTCGACGCGGACCGCGCCTACTTCTCGCGGCCGCTGCCCGGCCCGGACGGACCGCTGGGCAGGCGTCCGGTCTCGGCGGACGACGTCGTCGCCCGCGAGCGGACCCGCACCGTACGGGTCGGGGCCGAGACCACGTCCGCGCTGCTCGGCGACGTCCCCGCCAGGTTCCACGCGGGGGTCAACGACGTGCTGCTGACCGCGCTCGCCGTCGCCCTCGCCCGATGGCGGCGCGACCTCGGGCAGGACCAGACCTTCGCGCACGTCGAACTCGAGGGCCACGGCCGCGAGGCGCGCTTCGTCGCCGGCCCCGGCGGCTCCGAACCGGAACTGTCCCGGACCGTGGGCTGGTTCACCACCCTCTTCCCGGTCGTGGTGGACCCCGGCCCGACGGACGATCCCACCTCACCCGGCCATCTGGCCGCCGCGCTGAAGGCCGTCAAGGACGACCTCGCACGCGTGCCGGGCAACGGCCTGTCGTACGGCGCCCTGCGCTACCTGCACGACGCCCGCTTCGAGGCGCCCGCGCCCCAGGTGCTGTTCAACTACCTGGGCCGCTTCGACTCGGGTGCGTCCGGGGACTGGCGGATCGGCGGCAGCACCGGACACCTCGGGGAGAAGCGCGACCCGAGGATGCGCCTGCCGCGCGCCCTGGAGTTCAACGCGATCGCCGAACCCGCGGCGGACGGTGCGTACGAGCTGGTCACCACCGTCTCCTGGCCCGAGGGCGTGTTCACCGACGCGGACGTGGCCGCCATCGGCGCGTACTTCGAGGCCGCACTCACCGGTCTGGCCTCGCTCGACGGGGGCGGGCACTCCCCGGGCGACTTCGGCCTCGTGGCGCTCACGCAGCCCGACGTCGACGCCCTGGACGGCCCGGCACTGCGTGACGTGCTGCCACTGACCCCGCTCCAGGAGGGCCTGTACTTCCACTCGGTCTTCGACGACGACTCGGCCGGCAGCTACGTCGAGCAGCAACTGCTCACCCTGGAGGGCGAGGTGGACGGCGGCCGGCTCGCGACGGCGGCCACCCGGCTCCTCGCGCTCTACCCCAACCTCGCGGCCCGGTTCGTCGCCCTGGCCGACGGCCGCGTGGTGTCGGTGCTGGAGAGCGGAGTACGGGCGCCGTTCACCGTGCTCGACCGCCCCGGTATCACCGAGGCGGAGATCCGCGACCTGGCCGAACGCGACAGGCGTGCGGGATTCGACCTGGCCACCGGGCCGCTGATGCGCTTCACGCTCGTGCGGACCGGCCCGCGCCGGTCCGTCCTGGTGCAGACCGTGCACCACATCGTCGCCGACGGCTGGTCGGTGCCGCCGATGCTGCGCGCGCTGCTCGCCGAGTACCGCGCACCCGGCACCGTCCATCCCATCGGAGGCTTCCCGGACTACGTGCGCTGGCTCGCCGGACGGGACGACGAGGAGAGCGACCGGGTGTGGGCCGACGAGCTCGCCGGTCTCCCCGGCCCCTCGCTCGTCGCCGAGGGGCACAGCCCGTCGGACCGGTTCGCCGACACGGCCGTGGACCCGGCGTACGACGTCGACACCGGAGCCCGCACCGCCGGCGTCCCGCTGAGCGTCGCCGTGCACAGCGCCTGGGCCCTGACGCTGGGCGGCCTCCTGCACGGCGACGACGTGGTGTTCGGCTCCACGGTGTCCGGGCGCGACGCCGACGTGCCCGGTATCGGGGACATGGTGGGCCTGTTCATCAACACGGTCCCCGTCCGCGCCCGCTGGACGCCCACGACCACGGCGGGCGGACTGCTGGCCTCGGTCCGGGAGCACCAGAGCGCCGTACTGCCCCACCAGCACGTCTCCCTCGCGCGGATCGGCCGCCGGACGGGCGCCGGCGCACTCTTCGACACCCTCGTGGTGTTCGACGTCGCGACCGACGTCGACGCGCTGCGCGGACCCGGCGACGGGCCGGCCGTGACCGGCATCGTCAACGAGGGCGCCCCGCACTACCCGCTGACCCTGGTCGTGGAGCGGACCCCGGACGGCCGCCCGCGCTTCAACCTGATCTACGACGCCGAGCTTCTGGGGGCGCCGGGCGCCCGCGCGATCCTGGACACCTTCACCCGGGCCCTCGGGGGCCTGCTCACCCGCCCGGACGCCCTCGTGGGCGAACTCGCCACCGCGGAGGCCCGGCTCCCGGCCGCCGTCACCCCGGCGACCCTGGACGGGCTGTTCGACGCCGCCGCGGAGCGCGACCCTGCCGCCAGGGCGGTCACCCTGTGCGCCCTGGACGGCTCCACCACGTCCTTGACGTACGGCCAGCTCGCCGAGGCCAAGGACTCCCTGGCGGCGTCGCTGCGCGCGGCGGGGGTCGGGCCCGGTACACGTGTCGCCGTCGCCGTCCCGCGTTCGCTGGACCAGGTCGTCGCCCTGGTCGCGATCGTCAGCGCCGGCGGAGCCTACGTACCCCTCGACCTGGCGTACCCGGACGAACGGCTGGAGTACGTCCTCGCCGACGCCGCTCCGCAGGTCGTGCTCGTCGACCGCGAACAGCGTTCCCGCTTCGCCCGGCTGGCCGCCGCCGCGGCCGGTGGAGGCGCCGCCCGGCTGCTCGTGATGGGCGAGGAGCCGCCCGCGGCACCCGCCCAGGGGGGACGCAGCCCATCCGACTGGCACGAACCCGCCTACGTGATCTACACCTCCGGGTCGACCGGCCGGCCCAAGGGCGTCGTCGTCCCGCACTCGGCCGTCGTGACGCTCCTGGCCAACACCCGCCCCGCCATGGACTTCGAGCCCCGCGACGTGTGGGTCCAGTTCCACTCCTACTCCTTCGACTTCGCGGTCTGGGAGCTGTGGGGCGCGCTGGCGCACGGTGGCGAACTGCTGGTGCCGGACTACGCCCTGACCCGCTCCCCGGTCGACTTCCACCGGCTCGTCCGCGAGCGCGGAGTGACCGTGCTCAACCAGACCCCGTCGGCCTTCCACCAGTTCATCGAGGCCGACCGGCAGGCCGCCGAGCCGGTCACCTCACTGCGCCGGATCATCTTCGGGGGCGAGGCACTGGACCCCGTACGCCTGCGCCCCTGGGCCGAGCGGCACGGCACCACCTCGCCCGAACTGGTCAACATGTACGGCATCACCGAGACCACCGTCCACGTCACGCACCGCGTGCTCACCGACGCCGACCTCCTGGGCGAGGTCAGCCCCATCGGAGGTCCGGTCCCCGGTCTGGTCACCCATCTCCTCGACGACCGGCTCAGGCCCGTGCCCCCGGGCCGGGTGGGTGCCATCTACGTCGCCGGTGACCAGGTGGCGCTCGGCTACCTCGGCAGGCCGGGGCTCACCGCTGGACGGTTCGTCGCCGACCCGTTCGCGGGCGACGGCTCCCGGATGTACCACACGGGCGATCTCGCGCGCCGCACCCTCGACGGCGAGCTGGAGTTCGTGGGCCGCGCCGACGACCAGGTGCAGCTGAAGGGCTTCCGCGTCGAACTCGGCGAGGTCGAGGCCGCGGTCAGGGAGCTCGACGGCGTGGTCGACGTGGCGGTCACCGTCGCGGACACCGCCGACCACCTGGTCGCGCACGTCGTGGGCCGGGCGCCCGCCGACCTCGCCGCCCTCCTGTCCGCGAAGCTGCCCCCGCACATGGTGCCGGGGCGGGTGCTGCCCGCCGACGCCCTCCCGCTGACGGTCAACGGCAAGCTGGACCGCAAGGCCCTCACCGAGCGCGCGGCCGGTGACGACGCCCCGGCGGCCGGGACCGGGTCCGCGCTCGCCGCGCTGGTCGGCGTCTTCGAGGAGGCGCTGCCCGGCGCCGTCGACGTGGACGGCGACACCGACTTCTTCGCAGCCGGCGGTGACAGCATCGTCGCCATCACCGTCATCAACCGGGCCAGGGCGCTCGGCCTGCCGATCGCGCCCCGGGACGTGTTCCTCCTCAAGACACCCCGCGCGCTCGCCGCGCACCTGGAGACGCACACCCCGCGTGCCGAGGCGCCCGCACCGGACCGCCGCGAGGACGGCCCGCTCCCCGCCACACCGATCATCCTCCGCCAGCGTGAACTCGGCGGCGGCCTCCACCGGTTCGCCCAGGCCAGGACGCTGACCGCGCCCGAGGGCACCGGATTCGCCGACGCCGAGCGCGCCGCGAACGAGGTCGTGGCCGCCCACCCGGCCCTGCGGCTTCGCCTGAGCACCGAGCACGGGGTGTGGTCGCTGCGCACCGAACCCCCGCGCGCCGTCACCGTGATCCGTACGCGGGACGCCGACCCGACGGCGGTGGCCGACGAGGCCGCCGGACGGCTCGACCCCGCGACGGGCGAGGTCATCGCCTTCACCTGGGTGGAGGACAGCCGGACCCTGGTGATCACCGTGCACCACCTCGCGGTGGACGCGGTCTCCTGGCTCATCCTGCTCGACGACCTGACGGCGGCCATGCGCGGGACCTCCCCGGGCGCTCCCACCACCCCCTACGCCGTGTACGCCGAGGCACTGCGGTCCGGTGCCTCCCACCTGCTCGACGGGCTCGGACACTGGCTGGACACCCTCGGGGCGCCCCCGCTGCTGCCCGCCGTCACGAACCGGCGCGAGCGCACCGTCGTCCTCGCCCCCGCCCTGAGCGAGCGGGTGACCCGTACCGCGCCCGGCGCCCTCGGCGTCGGTCTCACCGAACTGCTCTGCGGAGCGCTCAGGGTCGCGCTCACCCGGGTCCAGGCGTCGCCCACCGACCTGGCGGTCGAGCTGGAACGGCACGGCCGCGTCCCGGCCCTCGGCCACCACGACTACACCCGCACGGTCGGCTGGTTCACCTCCATCGCCCCCGTACGCCTCACGGCCCACACCGACCCCGTCGCCGCGGCGCGCGAGGTCGCCGAACGCCAGCCGGACGAGAGCGGTCACGTCGCCTACGGGCAGCTCAGGTACCTCGACCCGCAGACCGCCCCGCTGCTGACCGCCCGCCCGCAGGTCCTGTTCAACTACCTCGGCCGGGGCAGCGAGTCCCAGGCCCTGCGGCTCACCGCCGGCGACCAGGGCAGCCCGTACGCAGTCGAGGTCAACGCCTGGACCGACGACGCCACCGGAAGCCTGCACGCGGCCTTCACGCTCGCCGAGGGCGTTCCCGACGAGATCGCCGGGCACTGGCACACGGCACTGGAGCGCGTCGCGGACGCCTCCGCGACGGCCGAGCGCACCGCGCCCGTCACCCCGCTCCAGCGCGGCCTCTTCTTCCAGGCCCAGATGGCGGGCCGGGCCGGACACTACGTCGCGCAGTCCTACTTCACCTTCGACCGGCGCCTCGACACCGAGGCCCTGGGCGAGGCGATGGCCCACGTCATCGCCCGGCACCCGGTCGTCGGCGCCGGCTTCACCACCGACGGCGACGGCAACCCGGTCCAGGTCCTGAAGGCGGGCCGCCGGGCCGAGGTCCACACCCTCGACCTGGCGACGGACGCCGAGGTCGACGCCCTGCGCGCCCGGGACCGCGACACGGGGTTCGACCTCGACGCGCCCCCGCTCATCCGGCTCACCGTGGTGCGCCTGCCCGGAGGACACGACGGACTGCTGCTCAGCTACCACCTCCTGCTGTGGGACGGCTGGTCGCGCGAGATCCTGCTCCGGGACCTCTTCGACGCCTACCGGTCGGCCGTCGCGGGGGAGCCTCTGACCGCGACCCCGGCGAGCCCCGGCTTCGAGGACTACGCCCGGATGCTCGACGCCAGGGACCACGCGGCCTCGGAGCGCTTCTGGGCCTCGCAGCTGTCCGGCCTCCCCGGGCCGACCCTCCTCGCGGGACCTGAGCCGTCGTTCACGGACGACCTGCCGCGCGCGCTCGTCCACACGCTCACGGCCGGGCAGTCGGAGGCGCTGCGCCAGGCCGCCAGGACGCACGGCGTCACACTGAACTCGGTGCTCACCGGTGCCTTCGGCCTCCTGCTGGGCGCGCACACCGGCCGGAGCGACGCCGTCTTCGGCGTGACCGTCTCCGGCCGGGAGGGCGAGGGCCTGTCCGGCATCGTCGGCGTGCTCCTCAACACCGTCCCCATGTGGACGCGGGCACGGCCCGGCGACACGGTGGGGGAGTACCTTTCGGGCGTCCAGGCGTCCCGGGTCGAGGCGATGGAGCACGAGCACCTGGGGCTCGGTGAGATCCAGCGGGCCGGCGGCCACGACACCCTGTTCGACAACCTGTTCGTGCTCCAGAACTTCCTGGACATGGACGCGTTCGCCGCGATGAACGCCGAGCACGGCATCACCTCGGTGACGGCGGACGACTCGACCCACTACCCGTACACCTGGGTCGTGACGCCCGGCGACCGGCTCACGGTCAAGCTGGAGCACCGCGGGGACGACCCCGCGCACGCCCGCCGGCTGCTCGACGACTACCTGCGGGTGCTCGCCGACCTGGCCGGGTCGACGGGACCGGTCGGAGCCCTCCCGGGGCTGGGCGGCGACGCCGGACCCGCCGAGCGGACGGACATCGGAACGGACACCGTCGTCGACCGGTTCGACCGGGCGGCGGACCTCGACCCGCGGCGGACCGCCCTCGTCGCCCACGGCTCCACCCTCACCTTCGCCGAACTCCGGGACCGCAGCCGCGCGGTCGCGGGAGTGCTCGCGGGCCGGGGCATCGGCCCGGAGACGACGGTGGGCCTGGCGATCCCCCGGTCCCTCGACTCGATCGTGGCGCTGTTCGCGGTGCTGCGCGTCGGAGCGGCCTACGTACCACTGGAACTGGACCACCCGGACGAGCGCATCGCCGCGATCGTCGAGGACGCCCGGCCCGAGGTGATCCTCACCGTCAGCGCCGTGTCACCGCGGCTCACCGGCGAACTGATCGAGCTGGACCGCCCGCTGCCCGAGGCCGAGCCCTTCGTGACCTACGCACCGGACGACCCGGACCGGCTGCGGCACCCCGCCTACACGATCTACACCTCCGGATCGACGGGCCGGCCCAAGGGCGTCGTCACCGAGTACGCCGGTCTCACGAACATGCTGATCAACCATCAGCGCCGCATCTTCGAACCGGTGCTGGCACAGCACGGCCACCGCGTCTTCCGCATCGCGCACACCGTCTCCTTCGCCTTCGACATGTCGTGGGAGGAACTGCTCTGGCTGGCGGACGGCCACGAGGTGCACATCTGCGACGAGGAACTGCGCCGCGACGCACCCCGCCTGGTCGAGTACTGCGCCGAGCACGCGATCGACGTCGTCAACGTGACCCCGACGTACGCCCAGCAACTGGTCGCCGAGGGCCTGCTCGACGACCCCGACCGGCGGCCCGCCCTGGTGCTGCTGGGCGGTGAGGCCGTGACCCCGGCCCTGTGGCAGCGGCTCGCCGACACCGAGGGGACCGTCGGCTACAACCTGTACGGGCCCACCGAATACACCATCAACACCCTCGGCGTCGGCACCTTCGAGTGCCAGGACCCGGTGGTCGGCGTCGCGATCGACAACACCGACGTGTACGTCCTCGACCCGTGGCTGCGCCCTCTGCCCGACGGCGTCCCCGGTGAGCTGTACGTGGCCGGCGTCGGCATCGCGCGCGGCTACCTCGGGCAGCCCGCGCAGAGCGCCCACCGCTTCGTCGCGTGTCCCTTCGGGGCCCCCGGGGAGCGCATGTACCGCACGGGCGACCTGGTGGTCCGGCGCCCCGACGGGAACCTGATGTACCTGGGCCGCACCGACCAGCAGGTGAAGATCCGGGGCCACCGTGTCGAACTTGGCGAGGTCGAGGCAGCTTTCGCCCGGCATCCCGCCGTCCGTTTCGCCGCCGCGGTCGCCCAGCCGGCCCCGCAGGTCGACGGCGCGTACCGGCTGGCCGCCTACCTCGTGCTGGAGGCGGGCTCCGACCTGGCCACGGTCGCCGCGGAGGCGGGCGCGGGTCTGCCCGACTTCCTGCGCCCGACGCACTACGCCCAGGTCGACGCCATCCCGCTGACCGTGAACGGGAAGGCCGACACCAAGGCGCTGCCCGAGGCCAAGCCCCTGGGTGTGCTGACCACGGGCGGCGAGCGTGGCCCGCGGACGGAGACGGAGACCCTGGTGTGCGAGTTCTTCGCCGAGGCGCTCGACCTGGATGATGACGAGGTGAGCGCGGTCAGCGACTTCGTGTCGCTGGGCGGCCACTCCATGGTGGCGGTCCGGCTGGTCGGCCTGCTGCGACGGGAGTTCGGCCCCGTCATCACCATCCGCGACCTGCTCACCCTGCGAACCCCGGAAGCGATTGCCCACCACCTCGATGACAACTGACACGCAGCGGCCCCGCCAGGGGTCCGACATCCTCAGGACGGCCCTGCGCCGCAACCTCGGCGCCATGGCCTGGGGCACCGTCCTCATGGGCCTGTACCAGGCCGGTGAGACCGCCTTCCCCATCGCCCTCGGCCTGATCGTCGAACACACCATGCAGGACCGGAGCCTCGGCTCGCTCGGCCTCTCCGTCGCCGCCCTCGCCGTGATCATCACGACGGTCTCGCTGTCCTGGCGCTTCGGGATGCGCATCCTGCAGAAGGCCAACACGACCGAGGCGCACCGCTGGCGGGTACGGGTCGCGGCCTGCGGTCTGCAGCCGGTGGCCCGTGACGTCGACCTGAAGTCCGGCGAGGTGCTGACCATCGCCACCGAGGACGCCGACCAGACCGCGGACATCATCGAGGTGGTACCGCTGCTGATCAGTTCGCTGGTCGCGGTGGTGGTCGCGGCGGTGGCACTCGGCCTGGCCGACCTGCGGCTCGGCCTCCTGGTGATCGCCGGGACCGTCGCGATTCTCTCCGTCCTCAGCGTCATGTCCGGGCGGATCGGTTCCAGCACCCAGGAGCAGCAGGCCCGGGTGGCACGGGCCGGCGCCAAGGTTGCCGACCTGATCACCGGCCTGCGCCCGCTGCACGGATTCGGCGGCAACCACGCGGCGTTCCTCTCCTACCGCAAGGTCAGCACGGAGGCACGCCGCCAGGCGGTCACCGTCGCCAGGGTCAACGGCGTGTACGCCGGCACGGCCCTCGCCCTCAACGCCGTCCTCGCCGCCGCGGTGACCCTGACGGCCGGCTGGCTCGCCTTCGAGGGCAGCATCACCATCGGCGAACTCGTGATGGCCGTGGGACTGGCGCAGTTCATCATGGAACCGCTGAAGATGTTCTCGGAGATGCCCAAGTACGTCATGATGGCGCGGGCCTCCGCCGAGCGGATGGCTCTGGTCCTCACCGCACCTCCCGTTGCCGCCCCGGGGTCCGGACACCCCGCCACCGGGGGGGACCTCGAGATCGACGACGTCAGCCACGGATCCCTCGGCAAGCTGACCTTCCGGGTGCGCGCGGGGGAGTTCGTGGCGGTCACCGCCTACCAGCCCCGCGCGGCCGCCGACCTGGCATCCGTACTCGCCGCGGACACCCCGCCCCACGCGTACGAGGGAGCGGTACGGCTCGGCGGGCAGGACCTCTCGGACCTGTCGGTCGAGGCGGTCCGGGAGCACATGCTGGTGAACCCCTACGACGGTGAGATCTTCGCGGGCACGCTGCGCTCGAACATCGACCCGTCCGGCACCAGCGCGACGGTCGCCGAGGCCGTCGAGGCGTCCATGCTGACCGATGTCGTGGCCCTCCACCGGGACGGGCTCGACCACGGCGTACGCGACCGGGGGGCCAACCTCTCCGGAGGCCAGCGGCAGCGGCTGTCCCTGGCCCGGGCCCTTGCCGCGGACGCCGAGGTCCTGGTGCTCCACGACCCCACGACAGCGGTGGACGCGGTCACCGAGCAGCTCATCTCCCGCAACATCGCGAAGCTGCGCCGGGGCCGGACCACCGTCGTGCTCACGAGCAGCCCGGCCCTCCTGGACGCGGCCGACCGTGTCCTGGTCCTGGACGACGGCGTGATCACCGCGGAGGACACCCACCGCAACCTCCTGGCCACCGACGAGGCGTACTGCCTGGCCGTGGCGCGATGACCCGACGGGGCCGGGCGGAACGGCCCCGGCCCCGTCAGCGTGCGGCGGAGGGATCCCGTGGTGCCAGGTGCCGCCACAGGAAGGTGTGCACGAGCGCACTGTTGTGAGCGGCCTGCGCGTTGTCGGACGCTCCCGCGTGACCTCCGCCGACGTTCTCGTGGAACAGGACCGGCAGGCCGAGTTCGCGCATGCGGGCGGCCGCCTTCCGGGCGTGCCCGGGGTGGACCCGGTCGTCGCGGGTGGACGTCATCAGCAGGACCGGCGGGCAGGGGAGTCCCGCCGCCAGCCGGTGGTAGGGGGAGAGATCCCGCAGGTGGACGGCGTCGGCCGCGTCGTCGGGATCGCCGTACTCCGCGATCCAGGACGCGCCCGCCAGGAGCTTGTGGAAGCGCATCATGTCCAGCAGGGGAACGTCCGCGACGACGGCCCCGAACAGTTCCGGGTAGCGGGTGATCATCGCGCCCATGAGCAGTCCGCCGTTGCTCCCGCCCTCGGCGCCCAGCATGGCGGGCGTGGTGATGCCCCGGGCGACGAGGTCGCCGGCGACCGCGGCGAAGTCCTCGAAGGCCCGGTGGCGGTCCGCGCCGAGCGCGGCCCGGTGCCACGTCGGGCCGTACTCGCCGCCGCCCCGGATGTTCGCGATCACGTACGTGCCGCCGCGCTCCAGCCAGGCCCTGCCGGTCACCGCCCCGTAGTACGGCGTGAGCGAGATCTCGAACCCGCCGTAGCCGTACAGCAGGGTGGGACCCGGGCGGGCGGCCTCGGGGCCGATCACGTAGTACGGCACCCGTGTGCCGTCCTCGGAGACCGCGAAGTGCTGAGCGACCCGCAGGCCGGTCGTGTCGAAGCGCGCCGGAGCCTGCTTGAGGATCTCCATGCCGCCCCCGGTCTCGCCCCGGTAGAGCGTGGAGGGCTGCAGGAACCCGGACACGTCGAGGAAGAACTCGTCCGACACGTCGGGGTCCGTGTCCACGACGGTCGCGTCGGACAGCGCGGGCACCTCGGCCAGCGGACCGCGGGTCCAGGTGCCGCCGGAGGACGGGGTGAGCACCTCGATGCGCGTGTTCACGTCGCGCATCGTCGTCAGGATCAGGTGGTGGCGGGTCCAGGAGTGGTCCGCCAGGGCCGTGCGCCCGTCCGGGGTGAACAGCACCTGCGCGGTGCGGTCGCCCGCCCGGAACGCGTCGAAGCCGAACGCCAGCAGGGAGCCCGCGGGCTGCCCGAGCCAGGCCGACTTCGGCGTGACGACGAGATACCCGCGATAAGCGTAGGCGACGGCGTCGTCGGGAACGTCGATCCGCTCCAGCGTGCCGTCCGCGCCCATCAGGTGAAGCTCACCGCGGTGGAAGTCCAGCGTCCGGACGACGAAGTCCCGCTCGAAACCGGGGGTGCTGTCGTGCCATGCACCGGCCGAGACGTCACCCGGCTCCCCCTCGAAGACCACCGGGGCGTCGTCCAGCGGCGTCCCGCGGCGCCACCTGCGCACCGTGCGCGGATAGCCCGAGTCGGTCAGCGAGCCCGGCCCGGTGTCCGTGCCGACGAAGACGGTGTCGGCGTCGATCCAGCCGATCAGCGTCTTCGCCTCCGCGACCCGGAAGCCGTCCTCGACGAACTCCATGCCGACGAGGTCGAACTCACGCACCACGACCGCGTCACCGCCGTCGCGCGACAGGCTCAGCAGCGCGCGGTCGTGGCCGGGACGCAGGACGTGGGCACCCGCCCACACCCATTTCTCGCCCTCGGCCGCCGCGAGCGCGTCGATGTCGAGGAGGACCTCCCACTCGGGCGCGTCCTTGCGGTACTGCTCGAGCGTCGTACGCCGCCACACGCCGCGCACCCGCGTCGCGTCCCGCCAGAAGTTGTAGAGGTGCGCGCCCCGCCGGACGGTCCCCGGAATGCGGTCCGACGCGTCCAGCACGTCCCGCAGGCGCGTTCTCAGCTTGGCGAAGTCCTCGCCGACGGCCAGCGCCGCCTCGGTCTCCGCGTTCCGGCGGGCCACCCACGCGAGAGCGGGCTCCCCCTCGACGTCTTCCAGCCACAGATACGGGTCCTGATCAGTCACACGCTGCATTGTGCAGGGCGGGGCGGCCCGGAACCACATCGCGCCCGGCCGCCGTCGGCGCCGCGCACGCGCACCACGTCCCTGCTTGCAGGCCCTTCCCGGGGGTAGCAGCGAAGCACCGTACAGAAGAGGAGTTCCAGGTGTCCGAAGCGCATGACGTGGTAGCCGAGATCCTTGCGGACCATCGCAGCATGGAGGAACTGCTGCGGCGGATGAGGAGTGTCGAGGAGGACCGGAGGGCGGCCCTGAACGAGTTCGCCGCGCTCCTGATCGCCCATGGCGAGGCGGAGGAGGCCGAGGTGTACCCGGCGCTCAAACGGTTCCGCGACGTCGACGACGAGGAGATCGAGCACGGGAAGGAGGAGCACCACGAGGGGAACGAGGCGCTCCTCGCCCTGATGGAGGTCCGGGACGTCGGCTCCGACGCGTGGGACGAGAAGCTCGAGGAACTCGCCAAGGCCATCACGCACCACCTCGACGAGGAGGAGCGCACGATCCTCAACGGCGCCCGGGAGAGCGTCCCGCAGGAGCGCCGGGCCGAGCTCGGCGCCGTCTTCCTCCGCGACCGGCAGAAGCACCTGGAGGCAGGCTGCGGCAGCATCGAGAGTGTCCGCGCCGTCGTGCGGGCCCACTGAGCCCCGCGGCTGTGCGGGGACCCGTACCGGGGGGCCCGGTCGCGGGCCGGCCCAGGCCGGCGGCCTTCCCCGGCTGCACCGGGCCGGGCGGTGCTCCCGGCCGTCGGTGCACCGCCCCGGGGGCGACTTCCCGCCGGGTTCGCCGCGACGCGCCCCGTTCGCCGCGACGCGCCCCGGGTGAGTCCCGCGCGGGCGTGCCTACCGGCGGGACGTGTCGTCCGGACCGGTACCGGCCCCGACGCGGTCACCTGAGGTGCGGGTGTCCGGGAGAGACGCGGAGTCACCCGTGACCCGGTTGCCGGAAAGGGCGACGGAGCCGGTCACGGCTGCCGGGACGGACGGCCTGCGCCGGGTCCTGGCCGTGTGCAGAGCGAGGACGACCGCCGCGAGGCCGAGGAAGCCGAACCCGCCCCCGATCGCCCCCGACCAGCCGTAGGCGGCGAAGAGCGCCCCCGCGACCGCCGTCCCCGTGGCGCCGCCGGCGAACACCGAGAACATGTACAGGGTGTTGATCCGGGCGCGGACCTCGGGCCCCGCGGTGAAGACGCGGACCTGGTTGGCGATCTGTCCACTGGTCGTCCCGTAGCCCAGCAGGTTGCAGCCGATGAGCAGCGCGACCAGCGAGTGACCGAAGAGCAGGAAGAGGGCGAGGGCCAGTGCCACCGCCGTGAGCGAGGCGGCGTTGACGACCGTCGGTCCCCACCGGTCGGCCATCCGGCCGGAGTACCGCGCGGCCAGCGCGCCGGGGACGGCGGCGATTCCGAAGAGCCCGACCGCGGCCGACCCGAGTCCTATGGGCTGCTCGGTGAGGTGGAAGGCCAGTACGGCCCAGAAACCCGAGAAGGCGGCGAAGACGAGTCCGCCCAGCGCTGCCGAGATGCGCAGCGCCGCGTAGCGCGGGAAGAGGGCCGGAAGAGACCTCAGGAGTCTGCGGTAGCCCAGGGTCTCCCCGGTCGTCTGCGCGGCCTTGGCCGGCATGTACCGGGGGAGGATCAGGAGCAGGGCCGCCGTGGCGGCCGCGGAGAGGAGGAATCCGGCCCGCCATGTCCCCGTGACCTCGGCGAGTACGCCGGAGACACTTCGGGAGACCAGCGCCCCCAGGGTCAGCGCCGTGCCGATCGCTCCGAGGACACGGCCCGCCTGCCCCTTCGCGGCCATGGACACGGCGGTGGGCATGATCACCTGGGGGATCACGGTCGTGGCGGACAGGATCAGGGCGGCCAGGCTCAGCAGAGTGATCGAGGGGGCGAACGCTCCGGCGACGAGTGCCAGCGAGGTCACCGTGAGGAGCACGGCGGACAGCCGCCGCAGCTTGGCTCCGTCGGCCAGCGGGACGATCGCGACGATGCCGAGGGCATAGCCGATCTGGCCTGCGGTCGCCACGAGGCCGGCCGCGGCGGCGGAGATGTGGAAGCTACGGGCGATCTGCTCCAGCAGGGGCTGCGTGAAGTAGATGTTCGACACGGTGACGGCGGTGGCGGCGGCGAAGACCGGAATGGTTCCGCGCCTGGCGTTCGGCATGGCGGCTGATGCTGAAGTCACGTTTTCCTCACTGCGAAGATCGGCTGGAGTGGCGGGCACACACATCGGACGCCCCGGGCGGGGGCGGGCGGTGTGCCCGAGGGCTCCGGCCGACATGCGGGGCCGGCTCGGGGCGGACTCGACCACTCGCGCGGACGTCCCGGCGCTTCAGCCCGTGGCCGACGTGTGTCGCCGTGGGCTGGGGGTCATGAGCTTCGGCCGGGAGAGGGTGGGTCGGTGGTGGGGGACGTCCGCGGCATGTGGAGTGGTCTCGTCATCCATATTGAGGATGATGCATATCATCCAAAATGGCAAACGGGCCCGGCCGGACAGCGCTGTGACCTGCGTGATCGCGTCCGTGCGGCCTGTCGCGGACCGGCTCGGAACGGCACGTCCGCGCGCCACGCGGGCGCGCATGCCCCCGGAGGTACGCGGGCGCGCGCCTGCACCCCGCGCCTCGCGCCGGTGGGCCTCTGTGCCCCGCGCGCCACGCGGGCGCACGCCTCGGGCCGCGCCCATGGGGATGCCTCGGAAAGGGGGCGCGCAGGGGTGTCGGGCGGGGCCCGCCCCCGCCGCCCGGCAGCTGGTCGAGGTCCTTCGGTGATCCAGCGGTGGTGGCCCCCGCGGCTCGTACCCGTGCGCGCCGCCGCGGCCACGTGGTCCCGGCGGCGCCGCGGCCACGTGGATTCGCGCCGTGTCGGCGGCTCACGGAGCAGGCCGAGCACGGTGAAGCGGGGATGCCGGGCTTTCCGGGGTCCACCACCGCGCGATGTCACCCAGGGTGACGAAGAGCTACTGGGTCAGTGTCCAGGCGACGTCCCGGAGCAATGCGTGCCGCCAACCCGCACGGTCGTGCCCGGACGGTGCGCGGGACACCCGGACGGCCGCCCCCGCGCGCCGGGCCAGACCCTCGACGCGCTCGCAGTGCGGGAGCATCCGCATCTCGTGCTCCCCCACGTCGAACGCGACCCGGAGCCCGCTCAGGTCGGGGTTCTCCCGCAGCCGGGCCGCGACCGCTCCGCCGAGCGGCCCGGCGAAGGGGTCCGGGAGCCGCTCCGCCCCGGGCTCCCACCAGAAGGACCCCGACTGGCACGCGACCCGGGACACCAGGCCGGGGAACTCCAGAGCCGCGTACATCGCGCTCAGCCCGCCCAGGCTCTGCCCGGCGACCACCAGCGTGTCCGGGTCGGACGCCACGCCGGACCCCGTCACCAGCGGCAGCAGCTCGTCCCGGACGGCCAGCCACAGGTCGGGCCGGCAGCCGAACTCGGCCGCCCTGTCCTTGGCGGGCAGGAAGACCAGCGTGACCGGGGGCATCGCACCGTCGGCCACGGCCGATTCGAACGCCGTCGTCGCGGGGTGCAGGTACAGCCAGTCGTCCCCGTCGAGCAGCAGGACGACGGGACCCCCGCCGCCCACCGGGTGGACCCGCACGGTGCGCCGTCCGCCCAGGCGCTCCGAGGCCCAGCGGAGCCGCGTCGAAGGGACGGGGAGGACGTCGTCGGCGCCCACGGCCGGCCAGTGCGGCTGGGGCGGCACGTCCGGGGTGGAGGCGAGGGAACGGTCGCCGCCCGTGCCGGCCGGGTTGAAGGGGTCGGCGTACGCCCCGTCGTCCGTGAGGAACTGGTACGTCACCCGGAGCCTGGCGGGCATGCGCACCTGCGCGTACCAGCAGTCCGACCCCGCCCAGTGGCGAAGCGGCACCGGGTCCGACCAGCTCTCGAAGTTCACGGTCGCCGGAGATCCGCGCCGGAGGAACAGCGTCAGCCAGCCTCCGCCCTCGGCGGGCACGGAGACGGGCGTGCGCACCCCGTCCCAGAAGGCGTCGCTCCCGGGCTCGCCGGACAGGCCGAACTCGGCGAAGGTGCGCTCCGCTTCGGCGGCGGGCGCGCTCATGGCCGGGCCGCCCGGCGTCGGCGGCTGGTCCGGCCGTGTGCGGCGGCCACATCCTTCCCCTCGTGCCCGGCAGGCGCCCGTTCCGTCACCATGCGCATGAACATCTCCTTGTGAGGGTGAAGTTGAAAGGATAGGCTCGCACTGATTAGGGGAGCCTAACCTAATCGCAACCCGTCCTTACGCGGCGGCCTCCCGGCCCCGTCCATCGGAGCCGAGGAGGCAAACACCCATGAGCAACAACCCTTTTGACGACCCCGAAGGCCGTTTCCTGGTCCTGGTGAACGACGAGGGCCAGCACTCGCTCTGGCCGTCCTTCGCCGAGGTGCCGGGCGGCTGGACCACCGTCTTCGACGAGAACACCCGAGAGGCGTGCCTGGACTTCGTCGAGGTCCACTGGACCGATCTGCGTCCCCGCTCCCTCGCGGCCGTCACGGACGTCTGACCGGGCGGGCGGAGACGCCCTGGCCCCTGCCCGGGAAACGCGTTCGGGGGGTGGCGGCCGCCACCCCCCGAACGCGTCGGAGCGCCCTCAGGTCTGCGGACGGCTTCCGTGGTTCGCGCCGTTCTTGCGGCGGGCCTTCTTCTTGCGACGTCGCTTCGAGGACATCGAACCCTCCTTTTCCTTGTCGTATTTCGTGAATTTTCCGCCGGATTGTCACCTCCGGCGATCAAGGAGCCCCTTACCCATCGAGGCGCGGGCAAACACCCCGGCTGCCCGCACACGGGTGGCGTCCGTCATGCGCGGTGCGGTGGCCGGCCGGGCGCGGAGGTCGCCACGCACAGGTCGTCGTCCCGCGGCGACCACCATGGACAGCCGCCGACCTGCTGTGATGTGATCCGTGCGGCGAAAGGGTCTTGTCCGGCGCCGGTCACCGGGCGATCCCCGGGTGCATCGCGTGAGGACGGCCCGACTCCCCTCGTCATGTCCTCCACCCTGCGCCGTGGGTCCGCGCACCGCCACGGCGAGCGCCGGGGTCCGTCCCCCCCATGCTCCGAAAGTTCCGTACACATGCAGAAGACCAAAGCCGCTCTGTGGGAATTCCTCCAAGGGCTCGGCAAGACGTTCATGCTCCCGGTGGCCCTGCTCGCGTTCTGCGGCATCATCCTGGGCATCGGATCATCGCTGTCCAGCGAGGCCGTCACCGACAACCTCCCCTTCCTGAAGGCCGAGGGCTTCCACCTGGTCTTCACCTGGATGGCCAACACCGGGCTGGTCGCCTTCTCCTTCCTGCCCGTCCTGTTCGCGATGGCGATCCCGCTCGGACTCGCCCGTGAGGACAAGGGGGTCGCGGCCTTCTCGGGCTTCGTCGGCTTCGCGGCCATGAACCTCGCCGTGAACTTCTTCCTCACCGCGAAGGGCGTCGACCTCGACGACGCCAAGGTGATCGAGCACTACGGCGTAGCCGACGTGCTGGGCGTGCAGTCCATCGATACGGGACTCCTCGGAGCCGTGGCCGTTGGCATCGTTGTCAGCCTCCTCCACCAGCGCTTTCGTGCCCAGCGCATGCCTGACGCGCTGGCCTTCTTCGGCGGGCTGCGCTTCGTCCCGATCGTCTCGGCCCTCGTCCTGAGCGTGCTCGGTCTGCTCATCCCCCTGGTGTGGCCGACCTTCAACGGCTGGATCACCGCGGTGGGCCGCGGCATCGGGCACACGGGTGTCTTCGGGCCGTTCTTCTTCGGCATGGGCGAGGTGCTGCTGCGGCCGATCGGGCTGCACCACATCCTCGTGGCGATGTTCCGGTTCACGGACGTCGGCGGCTCCGGGACCGTGTGCGGGGACAGCGTCTCCGGCGCGCTGAACATGTTCTACGCGCACCTCGACTGCGCGGCCCCGCCGAACGGCGCGGTCACCGATGCGACGCACTTCCTCTCCCAGGGCAAGATGGCTTCCTACCTGGGCGGCCTGCCGGGTGCCGCGCTCGCGATCTACCACTGCGCCAGGCGTGAGATGCGCCCGGAGATCAAGGCCCTCCTCGTGTCCGGCGTGGTCGCCTGCGTGGTCGGCGGAATCACGGAACCGCTGGAGTTCCTGTTCCTCTTCGTCGCCCCCTGGCTGTACGCGATCCACGCGGTCCTCGTGGGACTCGGCTTCCTCACGGCCGCCCTGCTCGGCGTCTTCATCGGCAACACCGACGGCAACGTCATCGACTGGCTGGTCTTCGGCGTCCTCCAGGGGACGACGACCAAGTGGTACCTCGTGCCGGTGATCGCGGCGGTGTGGTTCGCCGTGTACTACTTCCTGTTCCGCTGGGCCATCACCCGCTTCGACCTCAAGACCCCCGGCCGCGAGGACGAGCCCGAGCAGGACGGCGGGGACGACGAGGGCGCGGAGCCCGACGGGCAGCACGGATCCGCCGCGTCCGCCGGGCGGCCCGAGCCCGTCCGGGAACTGATCGCGGGGAAGTACGACGCGGTCGCCATCCTCGAGGCGATCGGGGGGTCCGGCAACATCGAGTCCCTCGACAACTGCATCACCCGCCTGCGTATGACGGTCCAGGACGCCGAACTGGTCGACGGGGCACGGCTGAAGAAGCTCGGAGCCGTGGGGGTCGTCAAGCTCGACGCCCACAACGTGCAGGTCATCATCGGGCCGCAGGTCCAGTCCGTGAAGGACGCCGTCGCCACCATGCTCCCGGCGGGCCGGTCATGACGTCCGCCCCTTCCCGGGCGGCCGGTGAGGCCGGGCGGGCTCCCTGCGCGTTCGACGCCGTCGTGGACCGGCACGGCACCTGGTGCACCCAGTGGGACTACGTCGAGGACCGCTTCGGTGTGCCGGACCTGCTGCCGTTCACGATCTCCGACATGGACTTCGAGACGGCCCCGGAGATCACGGCCGCGCTGCGGGGCCGACTCGACCACGGTGTGCTCGGCTACTCGCGCTGGCGGCAGGAGGACTTCCTCTCCGCGATCACGCACTGGTACGCCTCACGGCACGCGGCGTCCGTGGACCCCGGGTCGATCGTGTACGCCCCGTCCGTCATGTACCAGGTCTCCCTGCTGCTGCGCCTCTGGTCCCGCCCCGGCGACGGCGTGGTCGTCCACACGCCCATGTACGACGCCTTCCCCAGGACGGTGGCGGCGCACGGCAGGGAACTGCGTGAGTGCCCGCTCGACGACTGGGCGGAGTTCGAGCGGCTCCTCGCGCTCCCCGACACGGCGGTCCTGCTGCTCTGCTCACCGCACAACCCGACGGGCAGGGTCTGGACGGCGGACGAACTGGACCGCATGGCCGGACTCTGCGCCCGGTACGGCGTGGCCGTCGTCAGCGACGAGATCCACTCGGATCTGGCCCATGCCCCGCACGTCCACCGCACCTGGGTGGAACACGGGGGTGACGGCCGCTGGGCCGTGGTCACCTCCGCTTCCAAGTCGTTCAACATTCCCGCGCTGACCGGAAGTTACGGGATCATCCGCGACACGGCCTCGCGCGACGCCTACCTCCGGCAGCTCAAGGAGGCTGACGGCCTCTCCTCGCCGGCGGTGCTCTCGCTGGTCGGCCACATCGCCGCGTACCGGGAGGGAGCGCCGTGGCTGGACGACCTGCGCGGCTATCTCGCGGGCAACCTCGCGATGGTCGCCGACCGGTTGCACGAGTCCTTTCCGCAGCTCGGCTGGGAGCCTCCGCACGCGGGGTACCTCGCCTGGATCGACCTGCGGCCGCTGGGCGTCGACGACGACGAACTGCAGCGCGAACTCGTCGAGGTGGAGAAGGTGGCCATCATGCCGGGTTCGGCGTACGGCTCGGCCGGCCGGGTCCGGCTGAACGTCGGCTGCCCCCGTTCGAAGGCCGAGGCGGGAGTGGACGCCCTGGTCAGGGCGCTGCGACGGCTCACATCGGCGGGGGAGGAGCCGTACCCGGCCTGACCACCCGGGAAGACCGGACGGGGGCCTGCGGACGGTCGACCGTACGCAGGCCCCCGCGTGCCGTCAGGAACCGGGCCTGGCGCGGGCTTTGGCGCTCACGCGGCGGGCCTGCGCGCGGCGTACGCCCCGGCCCCGGCCGCCAGCAGGATCACGCAGCCCGTGAAGACCAGTCCCGCCTCACGCAGCCCCAGCCAGGTGGCGAGCGCCCCGACGCCCACCACCGGCACGGAGATCCCGGTGTAGGCGACGACGAAGAACGCCGAGATCGTCCCGCCGCGGTGCTCCGGCGGCGCCGCGCCGCTGACCAGCGTGAGCGCCCCGCGGAAGGCCAGCCCCTGGCCCGTACCGCCGCACAGGGCGCCGAGGACGAGCAGGAGCAACGACTCGGCGAGGAGCGAGGACGCCACGAGCAGCAGGCCCACGATCAGGATGCCGCACCCGGTGGGGAGCGCGCGGCGGGCGCTGATCCACCGCGTCAGGTACTGCCCGAAGGTCGACGCGAGGAACACCGAGAACACCACGGCGCCGGACACGGCGAGGTTGTGCACGTCCAGCGTCTGCGCGGCGAAGGTGGGCGCCACCGCCGTGAACAGCCCCAGCAGCGCGAAGCCCGCGAACGCCGCCACCGAGGCGGACGCGAACACCCTCTTCACCTCCGGGGGCACGGACACCCCCTGAGGAGCCGGCCGCGGCCACCGCTTGGGAGCCTGCACCGTCTCGGGCAGGAGCCAGGTGATCACGCACGCGACGGCCACGAGTCCCAGATGGACCCAGAACGGCAGGGACAGCGGCCAGGAGCTGTACTGTGCCAGGACGCCCGAGAGCAGCGGGCCGCAGCCGAGGCCGCCCATGTTCGCGGCCGTCGCCGCGAACCCCGCCCGTGCCTTCTGCCCGGGGCCCGCCAGTTCGATGACGGCCGCGGTCGCCGCACCGCTGAGCAGGCCGGCCGCGCACCCGGACAGCACTCTGCCCGTGAAGAGCAGCGGCAGGCCCCTCTCCAGCAGGAAGCATCCCGCGCTCGCCGCCGACAGCGCCATCGCGCACAGCAGGACCGGCCGCCGGCCGACCGCGTCCGAGTAGTTCCCCACCAGCAGGAGCACCGTGATGACCGCCAGCGCGTACACCGCGAAGACGATCGTCACCAGCAGTTCGGAGAACCCGATCTGCTCCTGGTACAGGCCGTACAGCGGTGTGGGCAGGGTCGTACCGGCCATCCCGATGGCGAACACCGCGGCCGCCGCCGCGTAGCCCGGCCGTCGGGCACCGCCCGTCCTCGTTCCGTCCTCGCGCACGTTCACGCGGGTCACCCTACGAGCGCCACCTCTCCGCGGCCGTCCCCCGCAGCGCCCGGCGCGCCGCCCCGGCCGGTCACCGGTCCGCGGAACGTCCGGCCGGGCCGCCCGGACGCGGTACGGCGCCACGCGGCCTCCGGGCGTACTGCGCGGCCTGCGTGGTGAACATGGCGGCGTAACGCCCCCGGGCGGCCATGAGTTCGTGATGGCTGCCGTGCTCGGTGAGGCGGCCCCGGTCGAGTACGTAGATGGTGTCCGCCTCCCGGACACCCGACATGCGATGGGTCACGAGGACGACCGCCCGGTCCGGTCCGGCCAGTCGGCGGACCGCGTCGAAGGCGGCGATCTCGGCCTCGGGGTCGAGTGCCGAGGTGGGTTCGTCGACGATGAGGACACTGTCGGCCCGGCCGGTCACCGTGCGCCAGTGGGTGCGGGCCAGCCCCAGCTTCTGCCATTCGCCCCCGGAGAGTTCGGACGCCCCGCGGAAGACGCGGGCCAGGAGGGTGTCCAGGCCGCGGGGGAGTTTCGCGAGCACCGGGGAGGCCCCCGCGTAGTCGACCGAGGGGCGCAGGTCCTCGTGTCCGGCGTGCCGGTGGGGGCGCCCGATGCGGATGTTGAGGCCCGCGGTCACCGGCCACCGCTGGAAGTCCTGGGTGAGCAGCGCCACCCGGTCGAACACCTGTGACCGGTCGAGGGCGGACAGTTCGGCCGGGCCCCAGCGCACCGTGCCGCTCTGCGGGAGCAGCAGCCCGGCGAGCACCTTCATCAGGGTGCTCTTGCCCGAGCCGTTCTCACCCACGACGGCCGTCACCGAGCCCATCGGAAGGGTCATCGAGACGCCGTCCAGCGCCGGGTCCTCGCGTTCCGGATAGCGGTAGGTGACCTTGTCCAGCACGACCTGGCCCACCCGTTCCGGCAGGTCCTCCCCGCCTTCGGGGATCGACCGGCGCGCGGCTCCGGCCAGGAACCGGTCGTGGTCCCGTACGTACAGGCTCTCCTCGTGCAGCTGGTTGACGTTCATCACCAGGGCGCCCAGACTCGCCGAGCCCGCCCGCACCGCGATCACCGCGGTGCCGGCGACGGCCAGACCCATGTGGCCCGTCATGATCAGCCAGATCATCACGCCGTACGTACAGGTCGTCGCCAGCCCGGACAGTGCGGCGGCCGCCAGCTCCGTCATCGCCTTCCCGTTCGCCAGCCGCTTCTGCTCGGCCTCGGCGCTCAGCGCCATGACACGGTACTTGTCGAGCAGGAAGGCGCCGACGCCGTGGATCCGGACCTCCTGGGCCGCGCTGCGCTCCGTCAGCAGACTCCCGATCAGACGGCCGGCCCGGATGTGCTCCACCCACGTCATGACCGACACGTACCGCTGCTGTGCCACCCGCATGGCGCCCCAGCCGCGCGGTGCCGCGATCAGCAGCAGCATCGGAAGGAGGGCCGGGTGCAGGACGGTCAGGATGCTCGCCGTCGCGACCAGCGAGATCGTGCCGTTCAGCGCGGCCACGCACGCCCCGATCATGCGCCGTGCCGACGCCGCGCCGTACTGGGCCACGTCGATCAGCCGGCGGAACTCCGGGTCCTCGATGGCCTCCAGTTCCACCGTCGTGGCCGCGGCCAGGTACTCGGTGGTCGCGATCCGTTCGACCAGTGGCTCCAGACGGCCGGCCCGGGAGGTGGAGAGCCCGGCGAGAGCGGCGTTGGCCACCGCGACGACGGCGGCGACGACCAGCGCGGGCACCGCCGCGCGCAGCCTGTCGGCGGGGTCCCCGCCGCCGAGCAGTGCGTGCATCACGGAGTTGACCGCCAGGAGGCCCACGGCCGCCGCGATGCCCTGCCCCACCTCGCTGACGCCGACGACGAGAAGCGCCGGCCGGTCGGCCGTCCACGCCCGGCGCAGCGTGCTCGCCACCAGGCGGGGCATCGCCCTGATCGCCGAGAGCATCGTGAGCTCCAGCCGGGCGCTCTCGTGCTCGGAGAAGCCCATGTCGTAGCGCAACGGTCCGCCGAACAGCTCCTGTTCGGCCTCGGAGACCGCGGGCTCGACCACCCGGACCCGCCGGAACAACTTCCTCAACTGCTGCCTCCTCGGGCGGGGTTCGTCCGTCCGGCACCAGGCGTGAGGAGCCCCCGGCAGGCCGCGGGCGACCATGCCCCGTCGCTGGACGGCCACGCCCCCTCGCCGGACGCCCCGGCGCGTGCCGGGCCCCCTGCCCGTAGACGATCCCCGGCGCGAGCCCCGGAGACCAGACGGCCGGGCACGCCCGCCGAAGCGAAGCGCGCAACAGGGGGGCGCGCGGGGGGTGCGTGGCGGCGGACGCGGGGCCGCGGCCCGAACGCGGCCCGAACGCGGGGCCGCGGCCCGGCTTCGGCGCACCCCCGTCGGGCGTGCCCGAAGCCGGGCCGTCCGGGGATCAGGCGTCGCGCCATCCTCCGTCGACGCGCAAGGTCGTGCCGTTGATGTACCCGGCCCCGGCGCCCGCGACGAACGCCACCAGCCGGGCGTAGTCCCCGGGGCGGCCGATCCGCCCGGAGTCGTTCGGTGCCAGGTTGTCGACGACATGCGGTTCGATCTCGTCCCAGGTGTCGCCCCAGCCCTTCTCCCGGCCGAGGTCGGTGAGCATCCTCCGGGTGGCGGGGACGAGGATGCCGCCTGCCGCCACCGCGTTCGACGTGACGCCGGTGTGGGCCAGCTCGCGGGCGAGCGAGGCCGCGAGGTTGTCCCTGGCGGCGTTGGACGCGGCGTAGTGGGGCTGACTCGCCTGGGGCAGGTGGCCCGTGACGCTGCTGATCTGGATCACCCGTCCCCAGCGGCGTTCCCGCATGGCCGGCACGAGGCGCTGGATCATGCGTACGCCGGCGATGACGTTGATGTTGTAGATGTCCGCCCACGCGGAGGACGGCGTGCCGCCCCAGTCGGCCGCGGGATCGTAGACACCGGCGTTGTTGACCAGGATGTCCACCGGTCCGCCCGCGAGCGCCGCCGCCGCGACCGCGTCCGCACCGGTGTCCGTCCCGATGTCTCCGATCGCCACGGTGGCGCTTCCGCCGGCTCCGCGGACGGCCTTCGCGACCGCCTCGGCCCGGACCTCGTCCCGCCCGTGCACCACGACGGCCGCCCCCTCGGCCGCCAGCCGCTCCACGATCTCCGCACCGAGGCCCGCGCTCGACCCCGTGACGAGCGCGCGCCTGCCTTCCAGTTCAAGGTTCATCGGACTGTTTCCCTTCTGACGGACGATTCACGACGGCCGCCCCCTCCGGAATCGCGGAGTGCGGGGCGCGTCGGGTCCACGGTGCGCCAAAGGAAATGGACCGGCAAGTCCAGAAAAGGGGGGCTGCCCGCTCACGCCGTGCGGTGCAGCAGGAAGGCCAGCAGCCCCTCCAGCTCGCGCGCGGACTCCTGGGCGAGCGGCACGCTCCGCAGGCAGGCCCGGGCGGCGTCGAGGTGGCGGCGGGCCTCCGCCACCGTGGCGGCGCGGCCTCCAAGGGCATCGACCAGCGCCGCCGCCTCCTCGGCGCGCTGCCCGTCGAGGGGGCGCGCGGAGTCCAGGAGCGCGAGCAGGTCCCCTGCGCCGACCGGGTCCGCGGCGAGCGCGGCCAGCACGGGGAAGGTCTTCTTGTGCTGCCGCAGATCGCTGTGCACGGGCTTCCCCGTCACCACGGGATCGCCCCAGATGCCGAGCAGATCGTCGACGGCCTGGAAGGCCACTCCCAGATGGCGCCCCGCCAGTCCGAGTGCGGTGACGGTCCCGGCGGGAGCGCCGCCCGTCAGCGCGCCGAGCGCCGCGGCGCAGCCCAGCAGGGTCCCCGTCTTGAGCTCCGCCATGGCCCGGTACTCGTCCGGACGGACCGCCTCGGGACCCGTCCAGGGGCGGGACTCGAAGAGCAGATCCTGCGCCTGGCCGCGTACCAGTTCGCCGAGCGTCTCCGCCAGGCGTCCGACGGCCGCGCCCGCCCGGGGGCCCGGCACCTCCGCTAGAACCTGCACGGCGAGGGCGAGGAGCGCGTCGCCCGCGAGCACGGCGGGCCCGGTGCCGTACGCCTTCCACACGGTCTCCCGTCGGCGCCGCGTGCCGTCCCCGTCCATGATGTCGTCGTGCATCAGCGAGAAGGCGTGGACCAGTTCGACCGCGACCGCGCCGGCCACGGCACTCTCCCCGGGTGCGCCGACGGCCTCGGCGCACAGCACGGCGAGAGTCTGACGGAGACCCTTGCCCTCGGCGGACGGAACCCTCGCCCGGCCCCCGGCCTCGCACCAGCCGAGCGAGAAGGCCGCCATCTCACCGGTCCACGGGTGGAGCCGGGCTATCGCGGCGGACAGTGAGGGCCGCACCAGTCCGCGGCAACGGGTCAGAGTGCGCGCGGCCCCGGCCGCCGGCGGCGCGGTGTCCGAGGGGCCGTTGGCCGTCCGGGCGGCCGCGCCCCCCGCCCGAGCGGTCATCGGGGAGCTCATCGCGCCGCCGCCCCCTCGGCGTCTGTGTCCTCGGCAGGAAGGGGCCCCACCCCGAGCTCCTCCGTCGCCCTGTCGACCATGTCCCGTGCGTGCCGCAGGCCGATCCGGTCCAGGGTCTCCCGCAGATCGGCCAGTTCGGCCGCCGTCTCGGCCGGGTCCCGCCCGAGCCGGGCCAGCGACTTGGCCAGGCCGAGCCTCGCGAGCGCGGTCCCGCGCGGTTCGGCCATCTCCCGGAACTCCGCGAGAGCCAGCGCGTAGTCGTCGCGGGCCCGGGCGTAACGCGCCGCCCGGTAACGCACGTTGCCGCGCATCTTGTGGTTGTACGCCAGCGCACTGGACAGCTTCATCTCGCGGCACACCGACTCCGCCTCGGCGAGCAGGGCCAGCGCGCGGTCCACATCCCCGTCGCGCACGGACACCACATCGGCGATCCCGCGCAGCGCCCACGCCCGCCCCCGCCGGTCGTCGGCCCGGGCCGCCGTGTCCGCGGCCTCCTCGAAGAGCGCCAGCGCCCGGTCGTACGACCCCGTGTTCCGGTGCATCTGGGCTATGCCCTCCAGCGCCCACACCGTGTGCCTGGCCTCTCCGCGCCTCCGCGCCTCGGCCAGCAGTTGTTCGTGCAGTTCACCGACGGCCTGGTAGTCGCCCTGGATGCGTCCGGTCTCCGCGAGGCCGGCCAGCGAGTAGCCGCGCACCACCACGTCACCGCCGCGTTCGCCGAGTCCGGCCGCGAGCCCGAGCAGCCGGTAGGCCAGGGCGAGCGAGCCCTTCTGCCGGGCGAGCGTGCCGCCGCTCCACAGCGCCCACGCCATCGCCCCGGTGTCCCCGGCCGAGCGCGCCGCGCGGTAACTCGCCTTCCAGGCGCGGTCGGCGTCCGTCACGCGCCCCAGCCGCCGGTACGCCTCCGCCACCGCGAGCCCGCACCGCGCCACGTCCCCCGGCCGCCCCGCCCGCTCGGCCGCACGCAGTTCCTCGAGCCCCTTCGCCAGCACGTCGGTGAGCGAGGAGTTCACCGACAAGGAGCCGAGCGCGCCCTGGTATTCGGGGGCGAACGCCTTGTCCGTCGGTCGTTGCTGCAGAGTCACCCGTGTCACCTGTTCCACTCGCCCGTCCTCGGATTCCGTCGTCCCGGCGGTGGTCGGCCGCGGGGATGATCACGACGCTACGAAGCGGTGCGGGGTAGCCGAATCCCTCTGCGTACGGGTCCTGCGCGTGGTACCTGAGTGCCACCGGGAAGGGCCCGGTCTCGTCAGCGCGACGGACGACGCGACACCGCCGGCCGCTCGCCCCGCCGCGCCAAGTGGCCCTGGCGCAACGGCTGGTACGGTCGGTCGCCGGTGACGGCGAACGGGGCGGGATGGACACGACCGAGGTGACGCCCGAGGTCCGTGAGCGGCTGGCCGTGCGCTTCGGGCCGGAGGCGCACGCCTGGTGCGACCGGCTGCCGACGCTGGTGGAGCGGCTGTCCGACCGCTGGGGACTGGACGTCCACGAGGCGGGCGGCGGCGGCACGTCGCGCGTCTTCCGCTGCACACGGCGGGAGGACGGAACCCTCGTACGGCTGAAGCTGACCCCGGATCCCGTCGTCGCCGCAGAGGAGGCCGAGGGGCTCGCGGCCTGGGCCGGTACGGCGTCCGTCGTCACCCTCCTGGCGGAGGACCCGGGGAGCGGGGCGCTGCTCCTCGCGGAGGTCCGGCCCGGGACACCGGTACTGGAGGCGGGCTGGAGCCTGCCGCAGGTGGGCGCTCTGCTGCGTGGCCTGCGGATGCCCGCGGCGGTCCCTCGACGAGCCTCGGTGCTGCGGCCGCTCGCCCGTCGAGTGGAGTTCCTGTTCGAACTGACCGCTCGCAGAGCGGCTCACGCCGGCCCGCACCTCGCTCTCGACCGGACCGTATGCGAACGGTCACGTGAAGCCGCCCTGCGCCTGGCGAGCAGCGGACCCATGGGACTCGTCCACGGCGACCTGCACCCGGGCAACGTGCTCACGGGCCCCGAGGGGCGCGCCGTCGCGATCGATCCCCGGCCGGCGCTCGGCGATCCGGACTTCGACGCCGTGGACTGGGTCCTGGCGGGAGCCGAGGAGATGGCCGGGCTGACGGCCGGGATCGACGGGCTCGCGAGGCTGGTCCCGGGCTTGTCGCAGGACCGCGTACTGGCCTGGTGCCGCGCCCTCGCCGTGCTGGAGGCGGTCCCGAGACTCCGCACGGGGCGGGACGATCCGACGACCCGCTTCCTGCTGAGCCTGGGCCGCCCCTGAACGGCCGCCCTCGAACGGCACCTCAGGACCGGCCGGTGCTTCGCCCCGCGTGCGGGCCGGTGCCGGGGCGCGGGCGTCGGCTACGTGCCCGTGCCGACCGGTTCCACCGTGATGCGCGGCGTGGAGTCCGCGCCCGCAGGGACGACGACGGAGAGGGGCATGCGGTGCGCGTGCGTCTCGTTCGGTGGAGTCACGACCGCCGAGGTGAACGCGACGCCGGAGCCGCTGCTGTCGTCCGGCGGGAAGTGGACGGGAAAGCCGGTGCCCTCCCCGGGCGCCAGCGTGACCACCGGAACAGGCCGGTCCCCGCGCGCGGCGCTCACGGTGCCGTCCTTGCCGCTCAGATCCAGGCCGGGGAATCCGTGCATCGTGCAGGTGGTGGAGCCGGCGTTCTTCAGGTTGATCAGTACCTCGCCCTCCGCCCTTCCGCCGGAGCTGCTGAACGTCAGTTGCGAGGTCCGGCAGAAGCTGCCCTCGGCTGCCGAGGAGCCGTCGGCGGAGGCGGACGCCTGGGCGTCTCCCGCCTCGGGCCCCCGGCTCCCGGGTGCGGCGGTGTCACCCGGACTCGTGGCGCCGCTCGGACTCCCGGCGGCGCTCGGACTCCCCGCGCCACCCGGGCTCCCCGCGCCACCCGGGCTCCCGGTGGCGCTCGGACTCGCCGCGGCGCCGGCCCCGGAGGACGTCTTCGCCGACGCGCCCGGGTGCGCACCGCCGCCCGCTCCGCCCCCGGTACAGGCGCTGAGCGAAAAGACCGCCGCGACCGCGGCGACGAGGACGGCGGACGTCTTCTGAAGGTGCATGAGTTCCCCTCGGTGAGGCACCGGTTGCTCCGTACGAGCACGTGCATGCCTGATACACGCGAGTTTGCCGCAGGTGGCCGCCCGCCGGCCGGAGGTCACCGCGCACGGACGGCCATCTGCCGGCCCGCCACCGCGAGGGCTCGTGCCCGCCCGACACCCCCGCCATGTGCGTCGAACGGCGGTTCGCCCGGATGCGGAGGGGCGCCCCGGCGGGCAACGTGGGGGAGTGCCGCACCCGCCGAGAACCCAGTGGATCCCCGTAGGCCTCATCGTGCTGGCCGTGGTGATCGACCTGGTCACCCCGCACGACGTCACGTCCGCGCCGCTCCTGATAGCGGCACCGGTCGCGGCGGCGCCGCTCTTCGGGGTGCGCGGGATCATCGGGACCGGTGTGACGGCGATGATCGTCCACGCCTTCCTCGCACGCCTCGACGGCACCTTCGGCTGGCGTGCGGGCCTGGCCAACCAGATCACCCTGGCGGCGGTCACCGCCCTCGCCGTCCTGATCCACCGCACGCTGCGCACACAGGACGCCCGCGCGAGGCGCGCGCAGCACGTCGCCGCCGTCGCCCAGCACGCCGTGCTGCCCAGGCCGCCGTCACGTCTGGGCGACCTGCACATCGACGCGCGGTACGTGCCGGCCGAGAGCGAGGCCCTGATCGGAGGGGACCTGTACGTGGTGCAGAGCACCCCGTTCGGCATCCGCGTCATGGTCGGCGACGTACGGGGCAAGGGGCTCGGCGCGGTCAGCGCCGTCAGCGCCGACCTCGGCGCCTTCCGGTACGCGGCGGACGAGGCCGAGGACCTCCCGCAGCTGGTGACGAGGCTGGAACGGGCCCTCCTGCGAGAGGGCGGCCGCCGCGGAGGCCAGCAGCAGGCGGAGGGGTTCACCACCGCGCTCATCGTGGAGTTCTCCACGGACCTGGAGACCCTGCGTCTGGTCAACCGCGGCCATCCGCCTCCCGTGCTCCTGGACGCCCGGGGGCGGGCCACCCTTCTGGACGCCTCCGAGGAGGCGCCGCCGCTCGGCATGAGCGACCTCGGCGTCTGGTCCGCCCCGGTGGACAGCCATGCCTTCCCGGCCGGTTCCACCCTGCTCTGCTACACCGACGGAATCACCGAGTCCCGGGACGCCGCCGGAAGCTTCTACGATCCCGTCGCCCGTCTGCCCCTCGCCCTCGGCCGCCGCACGCGCTCCGGCGGCCACCTCGCGCCCGGACAGATCCTCGACGCGCTCATCCAGGACGTCAGGCGGCACATCGGCGGCCGGCCCAAGGACGACCAGGCGCTCCTCGCCCTGCACCGCGCCCACGCCGGACGCGAACCCCCGCCGCACCGGCCCGCCCCGGCCGCCGCTCCGGGGTGAGGGGTCCGGCCGGGGCATCCGACCCGTTTGTCCCGCTGTGGGATGGACATGATCCCGTGCGTGACGAAGAGCCCTGACGCATTGACATGGGCGCTGAAGAGCGAGCGCCCCGAGCCGGCCGGCTACCTGACGGTGAGCTGCCGTACCTACGTCCAGCCCGACGGCAAGGACTCCCGGTGGGACATCCTCCACGGCTCGCCCACGGTCGCCCTCGTCGCCTTCACGGAGGACGGGCGGGGCGTTCTCGTACGCCAGTTCCGTCCCGGGCCCGGCAAGGTCCTGGCGGAGCTCCCGGGCGGCATGGTCGAGCCCGGTGAGGAGGTGCTGGACGCGGCGGCGCGCGAACTGCTCGAGGAGAGCGGATACCGGGCGGGGACGCTGGAGATCTTCCTGAGGACGTACCTGGCGTCCTACGCGACCCACGTGCGGTACGGGGTGCTGGCGCGCGGCTGCCGGAAGGTCTCCGAACCCACACCCGACGCCGAGGAGTTCGTCGAGCCGTTCACCCTGGAGCAGGACGCGTTCGTCGCCCATCTGCTGGGCGGCGAGTACACCGACGCGGACATGGGCCACGCCGGACTCCTCGCGGCCGGACTGCTCGTCAGGAAGGACTGAACCACGGCCGCCGCCGCACCGGGCGGCCCGCCCCGATGTGCGCCCGGCCCACGTGCGGCCCAGACTCGGATCATGCGCAAGCACAGAGGCCCTCCGGGCCCCGGCCAGGACCCCGCCGGGGCCCGGGACGGACAGGGCACGGCCAGTCAGACCCTCGCTCTCGCGGCGATGCTGTTCGCCGTGTCGATGACCTTCATCGACCAGACCATCGTCGCCATCGCCGCGCCGAGCATCATCGACGAACTCGGTCTCTCGGCCTCGGGGATGCAATGGGTCGTCAACGCCTACCTGCTCTCCCTTGCCGCCTTCTTCGCACTCGGCGGGCGCCTCGCCGACATCATGGGGCACCGCCGGGTGATGCTGACCGGCACGCTCGTCTTCGTCGTCTCCTCGGTGCTCTGCGGATGCGTGCCCACCGGCGATTTCGCCCAGGAGTGGCTCATCGTCTTCCGCGCCACCCAGGGGTTCGGCGCGGCGCTCCTGTTCCCCGCGGCTCTCGCCGTCGTCATCTCCGTCTTCCCGGTCGAGCGGCGCGGACGTGCGCTGGCGCTCTTCTTCGGACTGTCGGGGGCGCTCACCGCCGTCGGGCCGCTGCTCGGCGGCTGGCTGACGGACTGGACGTGGCGCGCGATCTTCTGGGTGAACGTGCCGGTCGCCGTCGTCGCACTGGTCCTCGCCGCCCTGGCCCGCATCCCCGAGGAACGCAGGCGCGAGCGGCTCGACGTACCCGGCGCGGTCCTCGTCGCCGTCGGGATGGGGCTGAGCGTGCTCGGCTTCCAGCAGGCCTCGGCGTGGGGCTGGAGCAGCGCGGCCACCTGGGCCTGCATCGTGGGCGGCCTCGCCGTGCTCGCGGTGTTCTGCCGGTACGAGCTCGGGGTGGCCGAGCCCCTCATCACCCTGCGGGTCTTCCGCGACCGGGCGTTCACCGTCGACTCCCTCGTGCTGTTCTTCGCGATGACGGCCTTCGTCCCCGTGTTCTTCTTCGCCTCCGTCTACGCGCAGGTCTCCCTGAGCGCCTCGCCGAACCAGGCCGCGCTGTACCTGCTGTACTTCTTCATCGGCTTCGGAATCGCGTCCCAGTGGGGCGGCCGGATCCTGGACCGGCGGGGGGCCCGGCCGGCGATGAAGCTGGGCACGGCCCTCGGCGCGGTCGGATTCGCCCTGTGGGCGGGCAAGCTGACCGACCTCTCGATCCACGACCAGTGGCCGTACGCCGCGCTCGCCGGTGCGGGCATCGGCTTCCTCCTGGCCCCGGCCTCCACCGACGCGGTCAACCGGTCGATCGGCGCGTCGTACGGCGAGGTCACGGGCATCACCCAGACCCTGCGCAACTACGCGGCCAGCATCGGCATCGCGGTGTTCGGCACCGTCCTGACGCACGTGACCACCGACAAGGTCGTCGAGACCCTCACCTCGAAGGGCGTGCCGGACGGACCCGCCCGCGAGGCGGCCCGGTCGGTCGCGGAGGCGGTCACCGGACACGCGGACGCGAAGGAACCGGGCGGCGACGGGCGGATCGCCGCCCTGATGCGGGACTCGATGGACGCCGTCAGGATGGATTTCGCCGAGGCGAACCAGTGGGTCTTCAACGGGATGGCCATCGCGCTCGCCATCGCCTTCCTCTGCTCGTTGTGGCACCCCGGGACCCGGGTCACGGCGGACACCGCGACGGACACGCCCGCCGCACCGGACCCGGACCCGAAGCCCCGGGAGCCGGAAGCCGGCTGACGGCGCGAGCCGGACCCGCGCTCCCGGTGACCGGCCCGGGGGTGTGCGGCCGCCGTCGCGGGGGAGGCGTAACGCATGCACTCATGGACCCTCGACGACATGCCCGACCTCTCCGGCACCACCGCGGTGGTCACCGGTGCCAACAGCGGAATCGGGGCGGTGACCGCGCTCGTCCTGGCACGGTCCGGCGCCAGGACCATCCTCGCCTGCCGTGATCGCGAGCGCGGACGGTGCGCGCTGGAGGCCGTGCGCCGCGCCGCGCCGCGATCGGACACCCGGCTCGTCGCGCTCGACCTGGCGGACCTGTCGGCCGTCGAGGAGGCCGCCGGCCGGATCGCCAAGGAGACCGACGGCAGGCTCGACCTCCTGGTGAACAACGCGGGCGTGATGGCCCTGCCCCTGCTGCGCACCGCCGACGGGTTCGAGATGCAGTTCGGCACCAACCACCTCGGCCACTTCGCGCTCACGCTGCACCTCATGCCGCTCCTCGGGGCCGGCGGTCCCTCCCGGGTCGTGACCCTCTCGTCGCTCGCCCACCGCATCGGCCGCATCGACTTCGACAACCTCAACGCCGAACGCGGATACGACAAGTGGCGTGCCTACGCGCAGTCGAAGCTGGCCAACCTGCTCTTCACCGCGGAACTCCAACGCAGGGCGGACGCGGCGGACAAGCAGGTGCTCGCGCTGGCCGCCCACCCCGGTCTGTCCGCGACGGAGCTGGGGCAGGCGGGCCCGCGCCTGGCCGGACGGACCTGGGCGGCGAAGCTCGAACGCGCCACACGCGTCTTCACGCAGCCGGCCTCCGCCGGAGCCCTGCCCACGCTGTACACGGCCACGGTGCCGGACGCGCCCGGCGGGAGCTACTACGGTCCCCGGCTGCTCGGCGAGACCAGGGGCGCACCGGGACCCGCGCGCATGTCGGCGCGCGCCCAGGACATGAACATGGCGCTGGCACTGTGGCAGGAGTCGGTCTGCCTGACCGGGATCGCCGGTGACGTCATCTGACGACGACGGCCCTCCACGCGGCGGCGCGGCAGAGCGCGACGCGGGTGGGGGCCTCCCGGCCGTCCGGCCGGGAGGCCCCCCGACGAGCCGCCGCCGAGTGAGGCGTGTCTCACCGGGCCGCCGCCGCTTGCTATGCAACAAGTTGCACAGCACGATCGGGGCATGGCGCTCGAACACGCGATCCTCGTCTCCCTGCTGGAGAAGCCCGGCTCCGGCTACGAGCTCGCCCGGAGGTTCGAGCGGTCCATCGGCTACTTCTGGACCGCCTCGCACCAGCAGATCTACCGAGTCCTCAAACGCATGGAGGGCGACGGCCTGCTCGACGTCCGCGACGTCCCGCAGGAGCGCCGCCCCGACAAGCGCGAGTACTCCGTCGCGGATCCCGGCCGCGCCGTCCTCTCCGCGTGGCTGCACGAACCGATCGAACCCGAGAGCATCCGTCACGACCTCGCCGTGAAGATCCGGGGGGCGGCCTTCGACGACCCGGCCGCCCTGCTCCGCGAGGTCGAGCGCCACCACGCGGCGCACAGCGACCGCCTCACGCACTACCTCGCCGGGGAGCTGCGCGACTTCACCGGTCCCGGCGCCCCGGCACCGCTCGACCCCGGCCAGGAGCTGCAGCACGTGGTGCTGCGCGGCGGCATCGCCTACGAGCGCATGACCGTGGCCTGGCTCGACGACGTGCTCGCCACCCTCCGACGGCTCGGCGGCACCCCGCCCCGCGCCTGAACCGCCCCGCCCCCTCCCGTCCCCGATCCTCCGGAAGGCGTATCACCATGGCCGACCCGCTGCTGTTCAACCCGCGTACCTACGATCCGGCGCACTTCGACCCCGAGACCCGCAGGCTGCTCCGCGCCACCGTCGACTGGTTCGAGGACCGCGGCAAGCGCCGGCTCATCGAGGACTACCGGTCGCGCGCCTGGCTGGGGGACTTCCTCGCGTTCGCGTCCAAGGAAGGGCTGTTCGCCACCTTCCTCACCCCCGCGTCCGACGCGAGCCGGGACGGCCAGCGCTGGGACACGGCCCGGATCGCCGCCCTGAACGAGATCTTCGGGTTCTACGGGCTCGACTACTGGTACGCCTGGCAGGTGACCATCCTGGGCCTCGGCCCGGTCTGGCAGAGCGACAACGCCGCCGCCCGCAGCAGGGCCGCGGACCTCCTGGCCCAGGGGGAGGTGTTCGCCTTCGGCCTGTCCGAGAAGGCGCACGGCGCCGACATCTACTCCACCGACATGCTGCTGGAGCCCGACGGCGACGGCGGGTTCCTCGCCACCGGATCCAAGTACTACATAGGCAACGGCAACGCCGCCGGGCTCGTCTCCGTCTTCGGCCGCCGCACCGACGTGGAGGGCCCGGACGGCTACGTCTTCTTCGCGGCGGACAGCCGCCACCCCGCCTACCACCTGGTGAAGAACGTCGTCGACTCCTCCAAGTACGTGAGCGAGTTCCGCCTCGACGCCTACCCGGTCTCGGCAGACGACGTCCTGCACACGGGGCGGGATGCCTTCGACGCCGCCCTCAACACGGTCAACGTGGGCAAGTTCAACCTCTGCACGGCCTCGATCGGCATCTGCGAGCACGCGATGTACGAGGCAGTCACCCACGCCCACACGCGCATCCTGTACGGGCGTCCCGTGACGGCCTTCCCGCACGTGCGCCGGGAGCTCGCCGACGCCTACGTCCGGCTCGTCGGCATGAAGCTGTTCAGTGACCGCGCCGTCGACTACTTCCGCTCGGCCGGCCCGGACGACCGGCGGTACCTCCTGTTCAACCCGATGACCAAGATGAAGGTGACCACGGAGGGCGAGCGCGTCATCGACCTCATGTGGGACGTCATCGCGGCCAAGGGCTTCGAGAAGGACACCTACTTCGCGCAGGCCGCCGTCGAGATCCGCGGCCTGCCGAAGCTCGAGGGCACCGTCCACGTCAACCTCGCCCTCATCCTGAAGTTCCTGCGCAACCACCTGCTGGACCCGGTCGCCCACGAGCCCGTGGGTACGCGCGCGGACGCTGCCGACGACGCGTTCCTCTTCCGGCAGGGGCCCGCGCGCGGTCTCGGTTCCGTGAGGTTCCACGACTGGCGGCCCGCGTACGACGCCTACGCGGCGGTACCCAACGTCGCCCGCTTCAGGGAGCAGGCCGACGCCCTGTGCGAGTTCGTCACCCACCACGCACCCGACGAGGAGCAGAGCCGCGACCTGGACCTCCTGCTGTCCGTGGGGCAGCTCTTCGCCCTCATGGTGCACGGCCAGCTGATCCTGGAGCAGGCCCGCCTGACCGACCTGGACGAGGACGTGCTCGACGAACTGTTCTCCGTCCTCGTGCGCGACTTCTCCGCGTACGCCGTCGAACTGCACGGCAAGGACTCGGCCACCGGGGCGCAGCAGGACTGGGCCGTCGCCGCCGTGCGGCGTCCCGTCGTCGACGGCGCCCGCTCGGCCCGGATATGGGAGCGCGTCGAAGCCCTCGCGGGTGCGTACGAGATGGCTCCGTAGGAGGGAACGCCGCCGCCCCCTCCGCCGGGGGCGGCGCACGTCCCGGCCGCACCGCCGATTGGCCGACAACACCTCCTCCCTCCGCGCTTCGGGTGCGCTCGGCGGGGCATATGGAAGGTCCGGCGGCCGGAACGGTCGGCTGCCAGGAGGAGGCGACAATGAACACCGTCTGGGCCTGTCCGGCCGAGCTGAACCGTTCCCTGGGCGACGACCTGGTCGAATACGGTGTGGAGGCGCCCGACGGGAGCGTCGGCACCGTCGTCAGGCTCTCGCCCGTCCCGGGATACGACCACCTCGTGGTCGACGCGGGCGTCTGGAAGTTCGGGAGGAGTGTCGTCGTCCCGGCCGGCATGGTGACCGGCGTCGACGACACCGAACGGGTGATCAAGGTCAGGTGCACCAAGGAGCAGATCAAGGAAGCCCCGCGCTTCGAGCGGGACCAGGACACGGGTGACCTCTTCTACCTGCGGAAGCTGGGCGCGTACTACGAATCACTCGTCGTCGCCCCCGCGTGACGGCGGCACGGGCGGACGCGTGACGAGGCCGGTGCCGGGACGGTGCCGGCCTCCGTCCGTCCCGCGTGCCCGGCAGGCGGGACGGACGGCGGGTCAGACGGCCGCCGACGGGGGCCTGTCGGGGAACCTGCGCCCCAGGACGATCTTGGCCGGCACGAGGACCAGCCAGGACCACAGGGCGACCGCGGTCGAGAAGCCGTAGGCGAGGGGCACGCTGACCGCGAACACCGTGGCCGTGCACACCAGGTCCGCCGACACCGACCTGACCGTGTACTCCGTGGCCGGGCCATGGGGCCCGGAGCCCTTCAGGCCCGTTCTGAGCACCGCGAGTTCCAGCAGGTTGGTGACGGACACCGTGCCCGCGTACACCGCGACGGCCAGCGGCTGGTCGGCGTACTCGGACAGCAGTGAGGTCGGGAAGGGGATGAGCGCGATGGCGCCGAGCCAGACGAGCGCCAGCCTGAGCGGCAGCTTCTCGGTGGGCGGAACCAGCCGCACGATCCGCCGGTGGTCGCGCCAGAAGCCGGCCAGGATCCAGAAGCTCAGGGCGTAGGCACCCAGATCCGGAAGCACGTCGAGGAAGGCTTCCCTGAAGCCGGCGGCGCTCCGTCCCGGTGGAATGCGCACGTCGAGGACCAGGAGTGTCATGGCGATCGCGAAGATGCCGTCGGACAGGGCCGTCAGACGTTCGGCGTTCTTCTCCGCGCCGCTGCCGGCCAGGGTGTCGTCCACCCGTTCAGACTCCCCGGGCCGCCGTCGCGACGCCCTGGATTAGGCCGACGGCGGGCATGCCGGAGCTGTCCCGCCCCGGTCATCCCGCCGTGCTGCGAGCCGTGCTGACGGATGCTCAGGCCGCCTGGAGGCTGTCGTCCTGCTGGAGTCCCCGGTGCGGACCGGCGGCCGTGGGGGAGGCGGGCGTCCGCATGCCGAGCATGGTGTCGGCGATGTGGAGCGCCTGCGGGATGTCCCGGGTGCCGGTCATCACGCAGAGCGTGTAGGTGGCGTCCTCGACGGCACGCGCGGTGGCGTCGGTGGAACGACGCGCGTCCTCGATGCGGGCGTCGGCGTAGCGCGCGAGGGCGACTCGCAGGTCCTGAGGACTGGGTGTCAGCACAGCAGGTTTCTCCTCTGGGTCGATCCAGGTCCGGTGCCGGACAACGCGTCGTCGGGTGGGCCGGCATCACGCGCCTACCCCCTCGACGGCGGAATACGTCCGGGCGTGCGGACTCGTCGTGCGGAGAGGCGGGCGGGCCCTCGTCCGGGTACAGGGTGAACATCCGCCGAACCGATCGGTGTTCCCGCCTGCGTGTGCACCCCGGCTCGCGGGCTCCGGCGTTCTACCGTTCTCCGATGCGTACTGTCCCCTGGTGGATCCTGCTCTCCTCGATGGCGGCCCCGGTCCTCCTGGTCGCAGGCTGGTCCGTGTCGGCCGAACTGCAAGGTCCCGGGTACGACCCCGCGACAACGACGATCAGTGTCCTCGCCGCCGACGGGGCGGGCGGCTACTGGGTGATGACGTCGGCTCTGGTCGCCCTGGGCTTCTGTCACGTCGTCACCGCGTGCGGGCTGCGCCCCGCCGCGCCCTTCGGCCGCGCGGCGCTGGCGGGCGGCGGACTCTCGGCGATCCTGCTGGCCTTCTTCCCGGCCCCGCTGAGTGGTGGTTCCTTCTCCCACGGTGTGGTCGTGGCGATCGGGTTCTCGCTGCTCGCGGTCTGGCCGGTCCTTGCCATGCGACGCCGTGCCGTGGGCAGGCGGGACGGTCCCGGGGCCGTGGCGGTGGCGGCGCCGGTTCGACGGGAGGCGGTTCCGCTGCCCGCCGGGCCCGCCCCGTGGGGTCTGCGCCCCTGGCCGTCCGTCGGCGCGAGCGTGTTCATATGGCTCGGCGGAGCGTGGTTCCTGCTCGCCCTGTTCGTGCTCGACACGGCCGGAGCGGCCGAACGCGTGATCACGTTCGCCCAGTCGTTCTGGCCGCTCGTCGTGGTCGTCTCCTGTGCACGGTGGGCGGGAGACGACGGGCGGACCGCCTGAGCGGCGGCCCCACGGCCGGTCGTACGGCGGCGGACGGGACGGTGCCGCCGCCCGCCGCCGTACGGTCGAACCTTTACGACGTGCGGCCCACCGCCACGTAACCGGCGCTGATCACGTCGTCCTGGCCGGGGACCGGCTCGCCGAGCTCGGGGTGCCAGGCCTCCGCGGCCACGATGCCGGGCTCGACGATGTCGAGGCCGTCGAAGAAGCGGGCGAAGCGCTCACGGCTCCGGGGCGCCAGCGTCAGCGTGTTGGCCTTGTAGAGCTCGTCGACCTTGTCGGCCGCCGCCGGGTGGAAGTCGGCGGTGAGGTGCGAGATCACCACGTGGCTGCCCGGTGCGAGCACGCCGGTCAGCCGTTCCACCAGCTCGTACGCGCCGTCCTCGTCGCTGACGAAGTGCAGCAGAGCGATCATCGAAAGGGCCACCGGGCGGCTGAAGTCCAGTGTCTTGCCCGCGCGTTCGAGGATGGAGTCCACGTCGCGGGCGTCGGCCTGGACGTAGTCGATCGCTCCCTCCGGAGTGCCCTTGAGCAGGGCCTCGGCGTGCGCCAGCACGATCGGGTCGTTGTCGCAGTAGACGACGCGCGTGCTGGGCGCCGCCTGCTGGGCGACCTGGTGGAGGTTGGGCTCGGTGGGTATGCCCGTGCCGATGTCGAGGAACTGCCGGATCCCCTGGCCCGTCAGCCAGCGCGTCGCGCGGTGCATGAAGGCGCGGTTCACCTTGGCCATGACCGGAACACCGGGTTCGACGGCCAGCATCTGGCGGCCCATGGCCTCGTCCACCGGGTAGTTGTCCTTGCCCCCGAGGAACCAGTCGTACATCCGGGCGGGATGCGGGCGGCTGGTGTCGATGCGCAGGGCGGGTGCATCGTCATCGGGTCGGGCCACGGTGAACTCCTGTGTGTGCAGGGCTGGATGATCAGTTTGCGAACAGAATAGGGAACTTGTGTGCCGAAGGTGTCGAGGAAGCGGCAACTCCTTGGCCTGTTCCACCGCGCGCAGGGCGGCGGCGCATCCTCGGGGGATGCGCCGCCGCCCTGCGCTCCTGCTGCTCCGGGGGTCAGCCCTTGCCGAGGTCCTTGAGCGCGCTGTTGAGTTCGAGGACGTTGACCCGGGGTTCGCCCATGAATCCGAGGGTGCGGCCCTCGGTGTGTGCGGCGACCAGCGCGGCCACGCGCTCCACCCCGAGGTGGTTGCGCTCGGCGACCCGGTGAATCTGGAGTTTCGCGTAGGCCGGGGAGATGTGGGGGTCGAGGCCGGACCCGGAGGAGGTGACCGCGTCGGCGGGCACGTCCTGGGGCCGGACCTTGTAGGCCGCGGTGGAGTTGTCGGCCACGACCGCGGCCTTGGCGTCCTTCACCCAGCCGATCAGGTCCTCGTTGTCCGCGGCCCGGTTGGTGGCGCCGGAGAGGATCAGCGTGTACCGCTGGTTCACGCTGTTGGTGCCCAGGCCGTTGGACGGCCGGGGCTGGAACCACCTGAGGTCGGGGGCCGCGGCCTCGTCGGGATCGTCGGTGTTGTGCTTCGGCAGGTTGTAGGTCTGCCCGATCAGCGACGATCCGACCGTCCTGCCGCTCGCGTCACTGATCTCGGAACCGTCGGCCTTGTCGGGGAACAGCGACTGCGCGACACCCGTGACGGCGAGCGGGTAGAGGACGCCGCAGACGACGGTCAGGACGAGCAGGGCGCGCAGCCCCGCCCCGAGCAGCCGGGCGGTGTTCTTGAAGGAGGTGTTCATGGCTGATCAGCCGTTTCTGGCTCAGGAGAGGCCGGGGATGAGGGAGATGAGGAGATCGATGACCTTGATGCCGACGAACGGGGCGACCAGGCCGCCGAGTCCGTAGATCCCGAGGTTGCGCCGGAGCATCCTGTCGGCGCCCGTCGGCCGGTAGCGCACCCCCTTGAGGGCGAGCGGCACCAGGGCGACGATGATCAGCGCGTTGAAGATGACGGCCGAAAGGATCGCGGACTCCGGCGACGCCAGACCCATCACGTTGAGCTTGTCGAGGCCGGGGTACACCACCGCGAACATGGCCGGGATGATCGCGAAGTACTTCGCGACGTCGTTGGCGATGGAGAAGGTGGTCAGGGCCCCCCGGGTGATGAGGAGCTGCTTGCCGATCTCCACGATCTCGATGAGCTTGGTGGGGTCGGAGTCCAGGTCCACCATGTTCCCGGCCTCCTTGGCGGCCGAGGTGCCGGTGTTCATCGCCACGCCCACGTCGGCCTGCGCGAGCGCGGGCGCGTCGTTGGTCCCGTCGCCCGTCATCGCGACGAGCTTGCCGCCGGCCTGCTCCCGCTTGATGAGAGCCATCTTGTCCTCGGGGGTGGCCTCGGCGAGGAAGTCGTCGACGCCGGCCTCCTCGGCGATGGCCTTCGCCGTCAGCGGGTTGTCGCCGGTGATCATGACGGTCTTGATGCCCATGCGGCGGAGTTCGTCGAACCTCTCCCGCATACCGGCCTTGACGACGTCCTTGAGGTGGACGACGCCCAGGATCCTGGCGCCGGCGCCGTCCTCGACCGCCACCAGCAGCGGCGTCCCGCCGGCCTCGGAGATCCGGTCGGCGAGGAGCGGGGCGTCCTCCGCGACGTGCCCGCCGCGCTCCTTCACCCAGGCGATGACCGAACCCGCCGCGCCCTTGCGTGCCTTGCGGCCGTCCACGTCCACACCCGACATGCGGGTCTGGGCGGTGAAGGGGACCCAGGTGGCCTGCGCGAGCTCGCCCCTGCTGCGCTCACGCAGCCCGTACCGCTCCTTCGCGAGCACCACGATCGACCGGCCCTCGGGAGTCTCGTCGGCCAGCGACGACAGCTGCGCGGCGTCGGCCAGTTCGGCCTCCGTCGTCCCGCGGGTGGGCAGGAACTCCGCGGCCTGCCGGTTTCCGAGCGTGATCGTGCCGGTCTTGTCGAGCAGCAGCGTCGAGACGTCGCCCGCCGCCTCGACCGCACGTCCCGACATCGCCAGGACGTTGCGCTGGACGAGGCGGTCCATCCCCGCGATGCCGATCGCGGAGAGGAGCGCGCCGATCGTGGTCGGGATCAGGCAGACGAGCAGGGCGGTCAGCACGATCAGGGACTGCCGGGCGCCCGCGTAGACCGCGAAGGGCTGCAGCGTCACGACGGCGAGCAGGAAGACGACGGTCAGCGACGCCAGGAGGATGTTGAGCGCGATCTCGTTGGGTGTCTTCTGCCGGGCCGCTCCCTCGACCAGGGCGATCATCCGGTCGATGAAGGTCTCGCCGGGCTTGGTGGTGATCCGGACGACGATCCGGTCGGACAGCACCTTCGTGCCCCCGGTCACGGCGCTGCGGTCGCCGCCCGACTCCCTGATGACCGGGGCGGACTCGCCGGTGATGGCCGACTCGTCGACGGACGCGACACCCTCGGCCACGTCACCGTCGCCGGGTATGACGTCCCCCGCCTCGCACACGACGAGGTCGCCGACGCGCAGGTCCGTGCCGGGGACCTCCACCTCCTCGCGGCCTTCCAGCCGTCGGGCGACCGTGCCGGTCCTGGCCTTGCGCAGGGTGTCGGCCTGGGCCTTTCCCCGGCCCTCCGCGACCGCCTCGGCGAGGTTCGCGAAGAGGGTGGTCAGCCAGAGCCACACGGTGATCGCCCAGCCGAACCAGTCACCGGGGTTCTTCACCGCCAGCACCGTGGTGACCACGGAGCCGACGAGCACCACGAACATGACGGGGGACTTGATCATGACGCGGGGGTCGAGCTTCCTGACCGCGTCGGGGAGGGACCTGAGCAGTTGCCCCGGGTCGAAGAGACCTCCGCCCGCTCGGCCCGATTCCGCCGTGCCGCCGCCGGAGTGGTCGTCGTGCGGGACACGGGTGGGGGTGACGGTACTCATGAGGCGAGTCCTTCGGCGAGCGGTCCCAGCGCCAGGGCCGGGAAGTAGGTCAGTCCGGTGACGATGACGATCGTGCCGACGAGCAGGCCCGCGTACAGGGGCTTGTCGGTGCGCAGGGTGCCCGCGGTGGCCGGCACCGGGCGCTGCTCGGCGAGCGAGCCGGCCAGCGCCAGTACGAAGACGATGGGCAGGAAGCGGCCCAGCAGCATCGCGATGCCGATGGTGCTGTTGAACCACTGCGTGTCGGCGTTGAGTCCGGCGAACGCCGAGCCGTTGTTGTTGGCGCCCGAGGTGTAGGCGTAGAGGATCTCGGAGAATCCGTGGGCCCCGCTGTTGGTCATGGAGTCGCCCGGGGTGGGCAGGGCCATCGCGACGGCGGTGAACCCGAGCACCAGCGCCGGGGTGACGAGGATGTAGCACGCCGCGAGCTTGATCTGCCGGGTGCCGATCTTCTTGCCGAGGAACTCGGGCGTACGGCCGACCATGAGCCCCGCGATGAACACCGCGATGACGGCCATGATCAGCATGCCGTAGAGGCCGGAACCGACGCCTCCGGGAGTGATCTCGCCCAACTGCATGCCCAGCATGGTGATCCCGCCGCCGAGCCCCGTGTACGAGGAGTGGAAGGAGTTCACCGCGCCGGTCGACGTCAGTGTGGTCGCCACGGCGAAGAGGGACGAGCCGCCGATGCCGAAGCGCGTCTCCTTGCCCTCCATGGCTCCGCCCGCGAGGTCGAGGGCCGGGCCGTGGTGGGCGAACTCGGTCCACATCATGAGGGCCGTGAAGCCGATCCACACGGTGGCCATCGCGGCGAGGATCGCGTAGCCCTGCCGCAGGCTGCCGACCATGCGGCCGAACGTCCGGGTCAGCGCGAACGGGATCAGCAGGATCAGGAAGATCTCGAAGAGGTTGGTGAACGGCGTGGGGTTCTCGAACGGGTGGGCCGAGTTGGCGTTGAAGTAGCCTCCGCCGTTCGTCCCGAGCTCCTTGATGACCTCCTGGGAGGCCACCGCGCCGCCGTTCCACTGCTGGGAACCGCCGCCGAACTGCGGGACGCCGTGGATGCCGGAGAAGTTCTGGATGACGCCGCTCGCGACCAGCACGATCGCGCCGATCACCGAGATGGGCAGCAGGATGCGCACGGTGCCGCGGACCAGGTCCGTCCAGAAGTTGCCGAGCTCACCGGTGCGGTGGCGTGCGAACCCTCGCACGAGGGCGACGGCGACGGCCATGCCGACGGCGGCGGAGACGAAGTTCTGCACCGCCAGCCCGCCGGTCTGCACGACGTGCCCCATGGCCTGCTCGCCGTAGTAGGACTGCCAGTTGGTGTTGGCGACGAACGACGCCGCCGTGTTGAACGCCTGGTCGGGGTCGATCGACACGAAACCGAGGGAGCCGGGCAGCGACCCCTGGACGCGCTGGAGCGCGTAGAGGAGGAGGACACTCACCGCGGAGAAGGCGAGGACGCCGCGCAGATAGGCGGGCCAGCGCATCGACGTCGACGGGTCGGCTCCGATGGCCCGGTAGATCCACTTCTCGGGCCGGTAGTGCTTCTCGGAGGAGTAGACCCGGGCCATGTAGTCGCCGAGCGGACGGTAGGCGAGCGCGAGCGCGGCGACGAGCGCGAGCAGTTGCAGCACACCTGCGGTCAGAGGGTTCATTTCGGTGCTCAGAACCTCTCCGGGTGTACGAGCGCGACGACGAGGTAGACCAGCAGGGCGACGGCCACGACCAGGCCGGCGATGTTCTCGGCGGTCACAGTTTCGTCACTCCCCTCGCGATGAAGGCCACCAGCGCGAATATCGCTGCCGTGGTGACGACGAAGGCCAGATCGGCCATCGTGAGCTCCTGTGTGAAGTGAATGGAAGGGAATCGGCCGGTGCGGCCGATGGAAAGCAAACCGCAGGTCCGGCGGCACATCGAGCGCCTTTGACGGGCTCCATACGGGGGCTGTGGATTTCTTGATGCGGTCGCTACGCCGGGAAACCGGGTCCGAGTCCGTCCGGTGCGCCCTCGCGCCGCCGACACGTCGACGACCAGCAGGAACGTGGCGCTCGGCGCGTGAAGAACGGCATTCCGGCGTTCGGATGACGGCTGTGATCCGCCTATGCCGAAGAGGTTTCGCGGTGTGCGGGTACGGCCGCACACCGCACTTCCTCCGGCATGGAGACCGACGTCACCCGTCCCGAATCCGCCCCGGAATCAGGGATACGGTGCTTAGGGGCCGGGCCGGAAGTGCGGTATGCGGAACGCTCCTATTCCCCGACGTCCCTGCCGCGGAAGTCGTCGAGGGTTTCCCGGCGTACGAGCAGCCGGACGGAACCTCCGCCGACCGCCACCACCGGCGGCCTGCCGACCAGGTTGTATCCGGAGGCCATGGACAGGTGGTAGGCGCCGGCCACGGGCACGGCGAGCAGATCGCCCGGGTGCACGTCGCCGGCCAGTTCGACGTCGGCGGCCAGGATGTCGCCGGCCTCGCAGTGCCTGCCCACGACGGTCGCCCGTGCGGACGCCGCCGACGAGTGCCGGCCGACCAGGCGGGGGGCGTAACGCGCCCCGTAGAGGGCGGGCCGGGGGTTGTCGCTCATGCCCCCGTCGACGGCCACGAAGACCTGGCCGCCCGCACGCTTGACGGCCAGGACGCGGTAGAGCGCGACCCCGGCCGGGCCCGCGATGGCACGCCCCGGCTCGATCAGCAGGCGCGGCACGTCCAGGCGCGCGGCGGCGCAGCTCGCCACGAGTTCCGCGCGCAGGGCGCGCGCGAGGGCGGGGAGCGCCATCGACGGTTCGCCGGGACGGTAGGCGACGCCGTGCCCGCCGCCCAGGTCCAGTTCCGGCAGCACCACACCGTGGACGTCGCGGATCCTGGCCATCAGCCCGACCATGCGGCGCAGGGAGGTGACGTAGGGCCTGATGTCCGTGATCTGGGAGCCGATGTGGCAGTGCAGGCCGGTGAGCCGCAGCTGCGGCTGGTCCATGACGCGGGCGATCGCGTGCTGCGCGGAACCGTCCGTCAGGGAGAGCCCGAACTTCTGGCCGTCGGTACCCGTACGGATCTTCTCGTGCGCGCCGGCGGATATCCCCGGGGTCACCCGGATCATGACGCGCTGGGAACCGTGCGTCCCGACGGCGGCGGCCAGGCGCGCGATCTCCGAGGGGCTGTCGATCACGATCCTGCCCACCCCGAGCCGCAGGGCGGCCTCCAGGTCGTGCGGGGACTTCGCGTTGCCGTGCAGGAGCATGCGCTCCGGAGGGAACCCGCAGGCGACCGCGAGTTCCAGCTCGCCCGCCGAGCAGACGTCCATCCCGAGCCCTTCCTCGTCCACCCAGCGGGTGACGGCCCGGCACAGCAACGCCTTGGCGGCGTACATCACTTCGGCTTCGGGAAAGGCGTCCCGGTAGGATCTGCACCGGGCTCTCAGCTCGCCCTCGTCCAGGGCGTAGACCGGTGTTCCGAAGCGCTGGGCGATCTCCGACAGCGGCACCCCGCCGACGGCCAGGTCACCTCCGGGGAGACGTCCGGACGAGGCGGGCCAGACGGACAGGTCGTCGGCGTCCGGGGTGACCGGGGGCGGTGTCGTGAGGGTCATGCGTCGTCCCCGTTCAGACGGCGGGGACCGCGGCGCGGCCCGGCCGGGGTGTGGAGGCGGTGACGGCGGGAGCCGACAGGGTCGGGTCGACCGTCACCAGGTGCGCCCCGAGCGGTTCGCACAGGGCGCGCAGCAGCGCTTCCGAAAGCCGGATGGACGCCTGACCGCGGCCGAGCGTCGCTTCCAGGCGCGCCGCACTCGTGAAGCCGACGGCCGTGCGGGTGCCCAGGGGGGTGCGGAACAGCCTGACGGCCTTCTCCGTACCTCTTCCCGGCCGGACGGGCACGTGCAGGGGCCCGGCCGGGAGCGGTTCCTCGGGCTCGGGTTCGCTTTCGTACGAGATCAGGCACATGGCTTCTCCTGGGGTGTGTGGCGGGTGGCGGCGTCCGGGGCGAGTGACCGTCCGGGGCCGCGTCACCGAAGCTATCCCCGCGCCGGGGCTCGCCGGGACGGTCCCTGACGCCTCCCTGACGCGGAGGGCCCAGGTCCATACAGCTCACTGACAGCGCCGCGATCATGCCGCCAGACAGGTTAGGTAATTGCCTAGGAAGCCTAGGTGTATGCTTAATCAAGTTCGCCGAAGAGGATGGTGCCCATGGTGCGTGCAGGACTGACCGCGGAACGACTGGCGCAGGCCGGAGCCGAACTGGCCGACGAGGCCGGATTCGACAAGGTCACCGTCGCGGCACTCGCCCGGCGGTTCGGTGTCAAGGACGCGAGTCTGTACTCGCACGTCAAGAGCTCCCAGGACCTCAAGACCAGGATCGCCCTCCTGGCACTCGCGGAGCTCGCGGACCGCGTCGCCGTGGCGCTGGCGGGGCGGGCCGGAAAGGACGCCCTGGAGGCGTTCGCCAACGCCTACCGCGACTACGCCCGGGAACACCCGGGCCGCTACGCCGCGGCCCAGCTCCGGCTGTCACCCGAGGCCGCGGCCGCCAGTGCGGGCGTGAGGCACGCGCAGATGACGCGGGCGATCCTGCGCGGCTACGACCTGACGGAGCCGGACCAGACGCACGCGGTCAGGCTGCTGGGCAGCGTCTTCCACGGCTACATCAGTCTGGAGGGCGGCGGGAGCTTCAGCCACAGCTCACCCGGCACGCAGGAGACCTGGGAACGGGTCCTGGACGCGCTGGACGCCCTGCTGCGGAACTGGCCCGCGGCCCCCTGACGCGAACCGGCCTCCCCGAAACCACCAGCCACGCACACCGGAACAGGCGGTACCCGATGAACACCCACCACGACGGCACGCACGGTGAAATGACGGAGATTCCGCTCACCGGCCGACTCCTGCGCGGGTGTCTCGAACTGGAACGGACCGAGCGCGGGCTGCTGCCGCACCGCCTCCCCGCCCGGGCCCGCACCCGGAACACCGACGCGCAACTCGCCATGGCCGAGGCGCAGCCGTCCGGGGTGCGGCTCGCGCTGCGCACCCGCGCCACCGTCCTGGAACTGGACACCCTGCCGACCAAGCGGGCCTACGTGGGCGCACCGCCCCGGCCGGACGGGGTCTACGACCTGCTCGTCGACGGCAGCCTCGTGGCCGGCACCACCGTGGCCGGCGGCGACGTCCTGACCGTCGACATGACCACGGGATCCGCCGAGGTCCGGCGCGGGGAGGCGGGCACCGCCCGCTTCGCCGGGCTGGCCGCCGGCATGAAGGACGTGGAGATCTGGCTCCCGCACAACGAGACGACCGAACTGGTCGCCCTGCGCGCGAACGCCGCCGTCGAGCCGATACCGGCCGACGGACGCAGGACATGGCTGCACCACGGGAGTTCGATCAGCCAGGGGTCCGACGCCGCGAGCCCCACAGGCACCTGGCCCGCCCGCGCCGCCGCGCTCGGCGGAGTGGAACTGACCAACCTCGGGTTCGGCGGCAGCGCCCTGCTCGACCCGTTCACCGCCCGGGCGCTCCGCGACACCCCCGCAGACCTGATCAGCGTCAAGATCGGAATCAACCTCGTCAACACGGACCTGATGCGCCTGCGCGCCTTCACCCCGGCCGTCCACGGATTCCTCGACATCATCCGGGAGGGACACCCGACCACACCGCTGCTGGTCGTCTCACCCGTCCTGTGCCCCATCCACGAGAACACGCCGGGCCCGAGCGCTCCCGACCTCACCGCACTCGGCGAGGGCAGGCTGCGGTTCCGCGCGGCGGGCGATCCGGCGGAGACCGCCACCGGGAAGCTCACCCTGAACATCATCAGGGACGAACTCGCGCGCATCGTCGAGCAGCGTGCGGCGGAAGACCCCCACCTGCACCACCTCGACGGACGCGAACTCTACGGCGAGGAGGACCACGCCGAACTCCCGCTGCCCGACGGTCTCCACCCCGACGCCGCCACGCACTCGCGCATGGGCGAACGGTTCGCCGGGCTGGTGTTCGCCGCGGGCGGCCCGTTCGCGACCACAGGCGGCTGAGCCGTCGATCACGTCAGCGCCCGGCGCGCGCCGGGCCCCTGGTGCCCGTGGTGACCGACCGGTTCCGCCGGCGACGCCCGCTCGGCGGCGCATTCGGCCGGCCGGCCCGGGACCACGCGCCCCGCGGCGTCGGCTGCTGGGGACCGTCCGTCACTGCGGGCGGCCCAGGGCCCAGCCCGACACGTCGGCCAGCCGGCCACGCCACAGGGGGAGCCCCAGCGAACCCGAGCCGCCGAACAGCAGCGTCGCGTCCCGGAGATGGATCCAGCGGGGCAACTGAGAGGTGCCGTCACCGGCCCCCAGCTCCCGGATTCCCTGGTCGACGGTCTCCGGGAACTCCGCGATCAGGTTCGCGCCCTCACCCTCGACCTGGCGCAGACTCCTGGCCCAGTCGGCCTTCCACGCCTCGTGCCCGATCACGTCGCCGTGCAGGACGCCCCCGGTCAGGGTGAGGGTGATGGGCAGGCTGGAACGCATCTCCCTGTCCAGCAGCTGAATGAGCAACTGCAGTTGCAGATCGGGCACGGGCTCCGTCGTCACCGCGGTCGCACCCGACTGTGCTTCGACAGACTCGATCATGATTCCACTCCCTCTCGCCCGCTGAACGGCAGGTGAATGCCCGTATGCCCCGCGCGCGGGCCGCCACACTCCCGGGTCCGTACGCCTCAGAGCCAGCGGCGGATCGGCAGGATCGCGGCCTCCCGCACCCGCTGGCCGACGGGACGGCGCTTCCAGCGGCCCTCCTCAATGAGGACGCTCCGCCGCACGTCCTCCTCGAAGTGCTCGTCCAGGGTCGCGGTGAAGGCGGGGTCCAGGACGGTGAGCATCACCTCCTCGTCGTGGTCGAGGGAGCGCCGGTTGAAGTTCGTGGACCCGATGAGCGAGGCGACGCCGTCGACCGTGAGCGCCTTCGTGTGGAGCATGGTGGGCTGGTACTGGTAGATCTTCACGCCGCAGGCGGTGAGGTCCTCGTAGTGGTGCTGTCCGGCCAGCTGGCACACCCGCTTGTCGGTGTGCGGGCCGGGCAGCAGGATCTCGACGGTCACACCGCGCCGGGCGGTGGCGCACAGCAGCTCGATGAAATACGTGTCCGGCGCGAAGTACGCCGTCGTCAGGCGCACCCGCTCCTCGGCGGACTCCAGGACGACACGCAGCAGGGTCTGCATGTCCTGCCAGCCGAAGCTGGCCGAACCCCGCACCACCTGCACGACGGCGTCGCCGTGGTGCGTGGCGTCGACGAACCTGTCCCGGTCGGTGAAGAGTTCGTCATGGCACTCGGCCCAGTTCTGGGCGAACGCGGCCGCCAGGCCGTCCACCGCCGGGCCCTTCACCCGTACGTGGGTGTCCCGCCACTCGTTCTCGTCCCGGGCGTCGCCGCACCACTCCTCGGCTATGCCCACCCCGCCCGTGAACGCCGCCTCCTCGTCGGTGATGAGGACCTTGCGGTGGCAGCGGTGGTTCTGCTTCAGCGGCGAGAGGTACAGCGGCTTGCGGAACCACGCCACATCGACTCCGGCGTCCTCCATCATCGCCAGCTGGTCCTTCTCGATCAGCCGGCTCCCGAAGCCGTCGAGCAGCAGCCGCACCCGCACACCCGCACGCGCGCGCTCCGACAACGCCTCCGCGAAGTCCCGCGCTATGTCGCCGCGCCAGTACACGAACGTCATCATGTCCACGGTGTGCTCAGCCCCGCGGATGGCGCCCAGCATCGCGGCGAAGATCTCGTCACCGTTGCGCAGGGGGACGACCTCGTTGCCCTCGGTGGCCGCGATCCCGATCAGACGCTCCAGCCGTCTGCGGAGCCGCTGGGTGCGTTCTGCGTGGAGCGAGTCGACGGCTCCGGAGGAGGTGGGCATCTCGTCTGTGTGGCTTGTCATCTCTCACCTGGTCGACGGGGGTGCGGGCAGGGCGATCGCGCTCCCGGGCCGCCGTGGCCCCTGAGCCGGTCGCGACGTCCGTTCCGGTGTTCAGCTGGTCGGCGGACGGCCTGCCGGGACCGCTCGGTCCCGGCAGGCGGTCCACTCCAGAGACTGTCCCGAGCGGAGCGGGACATGCCCGGTGCGGGACGTGTACCGCGTCACGCCCGGAACCAGGCGAGAGGGGCGCGGCCGCCCCCGGTGACCACGGGGCGCTACCGGCCGGCCTGCCCGGACGGTGGCACCTCAGCCCGCGGCGGCAGCCGGTCCGAGAGCCCCACGATCGCGTCCGCACCCGTCATCGGTGGCTCAGCACGTTGATCACCCGGCCGTTGGGATCCCGGACGAAGAACCTGCGCACCCCCCACGCCTCGTCCCGCAGCGGGTGGACGATCTCCGCACCGGCGGCCAGCACCGCCGCGTGGACCGCGTCGACGTCGTCCACCTCGATGCTCATGTCGGGTACGACCGGTGCGGTGGCGTCGTGCTCCATGAAGGTGACCTGCGCGGCGGGGTCGGTGGGCGAGGCGAGCGTCATCACCCAGCCGAGGTTCATGACCTCCTCGAAGCCGAGCCGGCCGTAGAACTCCCGGTTCTCCTCCATGGTGGCCTCCGAGGTGATGTCGGGTACGACCCTGCGGACGGACATGGCGTCTCCTGCCGGTTGGGCGGTGGCGGTCACGCGGTCATTCTCGTGGGACGCGGCGTGTCCGGGGCCGTCCCGTGCACCCGGACTCCATGCCGAGCCGGAGAGGGGGACGCCGGCCCGAGGCGTCCCGTGCGCTCACGCCTTCCCGTCCGCCCTGCGGCCCGGGCGGTCGAGCAACGAGGCCGCCGCGTCCGCACCCGGGGCCGGCCGCGCGCCGCCGGCCGCACCGCCCGGGGTACGCCGAAGGCCCCCGGCGCGAGCCGGGGGCCTTCGGCCGGGGGCTGCGGAGTCAGGCCGCCGGAGCCGGGTAGGTCGGGTACTCCACGCCGGAGACGTGCTGGACGACCCGGATGACCTGGGAGGAGTAGCCGAACTCGTTGTCGTACCAGAGGTAGAGGATCGCGTTGTCGCCCTCGACCTTCGTCGCGCCCGCGTCGACGATCGAGGCGTGGCGCGAACCGATGAAGTCGCTGGAGACCGCGTCGGGCGCGGTGATGAAGTCGATCTGCCGGCGGAGCGGCGAGGTCAGCGACACGTTACGGAGGTGGTCGAGGACCTCCTGGCGGTCCGTTCCGCGGCCGAGCTGCAGATTGAGGATCGCGATGGACACGTCCGGCACCGGCACGCGGATCGAACTGCCGGTGATCTTGGCGTCGAGGTCGGGCAGCGCCTTGGTGACGGCCGAAGCGGCACCCGTCTCGGTGATGACCATGTTGAGGGGCGCCGAGCGGCCGCGACGGTCGGAGTCGTGGTAGTTGTCCAGCAGGTTCTGGTCGTTGGTGAACGAGTGGACGGTCTCCACGTGCCCGCGCAGCACGCCGTACTCGTCGGCCATCGCCTTCAGCGGCGGGACGATCGCGTTGGTGGTGCAGGAGGCGCAGGAGATGATCTGCTCGTCCGGCTTGATCGTCTCGTGGTTGACGCCGTGGACGATGTTGGGGACGTCCCCCTTGCCGGGCGCGGTCAGGACGACCTTCGCGATGCCGGGGACCAGGTGCTTGGACAGGCCCTCGCGGTCGCGCCAGCGGCCGGTGTTGTCGATGAGGATGGCGTCCTTGATCCCGTGTGCCGTGTAGTCCACGGTCGTCGGGTCGTCGGAGTAGATCACCTGGATCTCGTTGCCGTTGGCGATGATCCGGTCGTTCGCCTCGTCGACGGTGATGGTGCCCTGGAACTGCCCGTGGATCGAGTCGCGGCGCAGCAGGGAGGCGCGCTTGACGATGTCCTGCCCGGCTCCCCGGCGTACGACGATGGCGCGCAGCCGCAGGCCGTTGCCCGAGCCGGTCTTCTCGATGAGCAGGCGGGCCAGCAGGCGGCCGATGCGGCCGAAACCGTAGAGGACGACGTCACGCGACTCACGGCGCTCGGTCTTGTTGGCGCCGGTGGCCCCGGCCACGGCCTCGGCGGTGAACTCCTCGACCGACAGGCCGTGGTCGTCGCTCCGGTAGGTCGCGGCGAGCATGCCGAGGTCGATCTGGGACGGGCCGAGGTCGAGGGAGCTCAGTGCGTGCAGGAAGGGCAGCGTCTCCGTGACCGAAAGCTCCTCGCCGGCGATCTGCCGGGCGAAGCGGTGGGTCTTGAGGATGCTGACCACCGACTTGTTCACCAGGGAGCGGCTGTGGAGCAGGATCGTGACGTCCCGCTCCCGGTGCAGCTTCCCGATGATCGGGATCATCGACTCCGCGATCTCCTCACGGGTCTTCCAGTTGGTGAACGAGTCCTCGGTGGCAGTCACAAGTCCATCTTTCGAGCTAGGCGGTGCTCATATGTTAACCACACCCGAAAACGCTCGTTCACTCGGTGCCGCGAGTGGTCCCGGGATGCCTGTCACCCGTTGCGGGGTGACGCCGGGGCCCTGGGGACGACGTCGGACGGCGTGCCCGCCCTGTCGTGTTCGAGGTGCGCGTGCACGCGGCGGAGCAGCAGGGCGAAACGCTCGCGGTCGTCCGCGTCCAGTGGCGCGAGGAGTTCCGACTCGGCCGCCGCGACGTCGGCGTTGAGTGCGGTCAGGGTGCTTCTGCCTGCCGGCGTCAGCGTGACCTCTATGCGGCGGCGGTCGGAGGGGTCGCGGGCGCACCGGACGTGACCGGCGCGTTCGAGGTCGGTGACCGTCCTGGTGAGGTCGCTCTGGTTCATGTCCAGCCGGGAGGCGAGGTCGCCCTTGGAGACCCGGCCGGCGTCCTCCGGCATGGCCAGGATGGTGAGGTGCCACAGGCGCAGCCCGTGGGCCGACAGCCGCTCCGTGAGTCTGCGGCGTGCGGCCTTGCCCGTGGCGTACATCAGGTAGGCGTTCAGCCCGAGCACGCTCGGGGGTGTGGTGAGGGGCGAGGGGCCGGGTCTCCCTGAGCCCTGGGGGTCCGGTGTGTCGCGTTCCGCCCCGGGGGAGGCCGACTGGCGCATGGTTCTTCCTCCTCGGACACCGCGATGCGGCTCGAATGCTTAGTTAAGCAAGCCTAACCTTAGTGTGTAACCGGGTTCACCCGGGACGGAGTTGATGTCACGTCACCTCCCAGGGCGGGGGTGGGAAGGGAATCGGCCGCACGCGGAAACGGAATCGGCCGCACGCGGAAACGGAATCGGCCGCACGCGGAAACGGAATGGGAAGCGGAACGCCGTCCGGCCCGCCGACTGGTCGGCGGGCCGGACGGGGAGCAGGGTGAGGGCAGGGAGGGCTCAGCTCGCAGTCCGCCGCCGGCCCTTCGCCGCGGCGACCAGTTCGGACGTCGTCGCCAGTTTCAGTCTCGGGCGTCCGTCCCGGTGCCCCAGGGCCAGTTCGGCCCGCTCGATCCGCGCCAGGCCGCAGGCGTCCACGATCTCGCGGTTACGGCGCCGGGCAAGCCGCCCGAAGGCCTTCGGCCCGTGTTCCGGCGGGGTGCCCGCGACGGCGTCCTCCAGCAGGGCGCCGATCGTCTCGGCCGCGCATGTCCTGTTGGCCCCGATGCCACCCGACGGACCCCGCTTGATCCATCCCACGACGTACGTCCCGGGCCGCCCCGCCACCCGGCCCGCCACATGCGGAACGGTGCCGGCCGCCTCGTCGAACGGCAGCCCCGCGACCGCGACGCCGCGCTGGCCGACGGCGCTCAGCAGCATTCCGGCCGCGATCTCCCGGGTCTCCGCGCCGCTCCCCGCCTCCGTGACCCGCACGCCGGTGACCGCTCGGTCGCCGAGTGCCGCCAGCGGCGAGGAGTGGAAGCGGAACACGATCCGACGCCCCTCGGACGGCGGGCGGGACCAGTCCACCCGCGCGCGCCCGACACCGGCCAGCAGGGCCGCCCGCTCTCCCGGGAGCGCGGCGTCGATCGCCGCGCCCACCCTCGCGTCGTGGTCGTCCACGACCAGCTCCACACCCGGCAGATGCTTCAGGGCGAGCAGCTCCGACCGCGTGTACGCCGCGTCCTCGGGGCCGCGCCGCCCGAGTACCACGACCTCGCGGACGGCGCCGTCCCGCAGGGCGTGGAGCGCGTGGCCCGCGATGTCGCCGGCGGCGAGTGCGCCCGGGTCCGACACCAGGATCCTCGCCACGTCCAGGGCGACGTTGCCGTTGCCGGCCACGACGACCCGCTCGGCGGACAGGACGACCGCGTCCGCGGCGACGTCCGGGTGGGCGTTGTACCAGGAGACGAACGTCGAGGCGCCGACACTGCCGGGCAGGTCCTCGCCCGGTATCCCGAGCCGGCGGCCCGCCGGTGCGCCCACCGCGTAGATCACGGCGTCGTGGTGCGCCGCCAGTTCCGCGGGGGTGACGTCCCGGCCGACCTCCAGGCCGAGGTGCATGCGCACCCGGGGGTGGGAGTGGAACCTGGCGAAGGTGTCGCCGGCCTTGCGGGTCGACAGGTGGTCGGGCGCCACGCCGTAGCGGATCAGGCCGCCCGCGACCGGCAGCCGGTCGATCAGCGTCACCTCGGCGGCGGTGTGCAGCAGCAGGTCCTCGGCGGCGTACATCCCCGCCGGCCCCGTGCCGACCACCGCGACCCGGAGCGGGCCGAAGTCCGACGGCAGGCTGCGCTCGAAGGACGGCCGGGCCCACGCGTGGAAGTTCGGCCCGGTGGGTGCCGGCGCGGGCTCATGGTCCGCGAAGTAGGCCGCGTTGAGGGGGCCGTACTCGCGCTGTGCGGCGGGCAGGGAGTCCAGCGGGAAGACCGCGTCCACCGGGCATGCGTCGGCGCAGGCGCCGCAGTCGATGCAGGACTCCGGGTCGATGTACAGCATCTCCGTCCTGCCGAAGCCGGGTTCCCCGGGCGTCGGATGGATGCAGTTCACGGGGCACACCGAGACACAGGTGGCGTCGCTGCAGCACGTCTGGGTGATGGCGTAGGTCATGTCGTCCGCTCAGATCAGGTGGGCGCGCTTGTAGAACAGCAGGGCGGGCTTGGTGAGCAGGCGGGCGGAGGCCAGGAAGTCCATGAGGCCCGAACAGCTCGACCGCATCATCGACTTGTGGTGCTCGTTGGCCCTCGCCTCGCCGATGGCGCGCTCCGGGTCGAGTCCCGCGTTGGCGTAGACGTCCTTGCTGACCATGCTCGTGACGATGACGTACGAGGCGATGGCGATGACCAGCGCGTTGACGCGGCGCCGGACCGGCCCGGCGCCGCTCAGGTGCTTGCGGGTCTCCGCGCGGGCGAACTTCATGTGGCGGGACTCCTCGACCACATGGATGTTGTTGATCGTGCGCACGAAGGGCGCGACCCGCTCGTCCCGCATCCAGTCGCGCTGCATGACGTCGAGGACCTCCTCGGCGACGAGGATCGCGGCGTACGCGGCCTCGCCGAACGCGAGTGTCTTGAAGGCCCTGCCCAGCTCCACCGCGAGGCGGCGCGGCCGGTAGGCCGGGGCGCCGAGCTTCTGCGCACCGCGGGCGAACATGATCGAGTGCCGGCACTCCTCGGCTATCTCGGTCAGGGCCCACTGGACGTCCGCGCTCGTCGGGTCCTTCGCGTAGACGTCGCGCAGGATCATCTGCTGCAGGATCATCTCGAACCAGATGCCGGTGCTCGCGACCGACGCGGCTTCCTGGCGGGTGAGTTCCGTGCGCTGCTCCTCCGTCAGCTCCGCCCAGTAAGCGGTGCCGTAGAGGGTGCTCCACTCCGGGCTCGCGCCGTGGTGCGCCTTGTCGAGCGGGGTGTCCCAGTCGACCTCGGTGGCGGGGTCGTAGGCGAGCGTCGCCGCGGATGCGAGCAGGCGGCGGGTGAGGTCGTTCTCGGAGGGCCGGTCCTGCGCGTCCGGCCGGACGGTGCTGCTTGCCATGGTGCGGCTCCTCGGTTCGTCAGTGATGTTCCTCGGCGCTGTCACAGCGTGGTCGGGGAGACGGGCCGTCATGTGCCGTGCCCGTGAGGGGGCATGGCGGCAGGGCCGGGCGAGAGGGCTGGGCGCACGCCTCGCCCGGCCGCCTTCCGTCCCGCTTGTTAGACGCAAGGTATAGCAAGGACTCGGGGCGGGCCTACCCCTCAGTAAGAAATGTGAGCGCATCCTCGAAAGGTGAGCGCATCACCGCCGCATTCGAGGGCGGCACGGCGTCCGTGGACCCGTCACGCGATTCCCGCACCCCGCACCAGCAGCAGCGCGACATCCGCCGAGGCCACGACGACCGTGCCGGCCAGCGCGGCCTGGCGCCACGGCCCTTCGCGGCGGGGCGCGGCCCCCGCGACCGTCGCCGCCGTCCCGCACAGGGCGACGGCGGCGAGTGCGACGACGCCCGGTCCGCCGGGCCCGCCGGGAGGCCCGAACACCAGCAGCGCGGTCGCCGCGACAAGGGGAACGGGCAGCAGCAGCCTGGTGCGGACCGGTCCCCAGCACTGGGGCAGGCCGCGGACCCCCGCCCTCAGGTCGTCCTCGATGTCGGGTAATACGTCGCCCAGATGGGCCCCCACCCCCAGCAGGGCGCCCGCCGACACCACCCACCACGCGGGCGGGGCACCGCCGGGCAGGCTCAGGGCGACCAGGCAGGGAAGGGCGGCGAAGCCGATCGCATAGGGGAGCCAGGACAGGACCGTCGCCTTCAGCCTCAGGTTGTACGCCCAGGCAGCCGCCACGCCCGTCAGATGCGCCACGCCCGCCGCCGCGCCGCACGCGAGCGACAGCGGCACACACAGGAGGAGCGCGGTGAACGCCGCGCCCCACACCGTCCTGCGGCTGACCGCGCCTCCGGCGACCGGCTTCCCCGGGCGGCGGGCCTCGGCATCGCGCCGGGCGTCGAAGGCGTCGTTGCACCAGCCCACGGAGAGCTGTCCGGCGAGCACCGCCGCGGCGACGAGCGCGCAACGGCCGCCGCTCAGACCGGAGCTGACGGCCAGTGCGGCGATCAGCACGGTCACCGCACAGGAGGGACCCGGATGGCAGGAGAGCAGCAGTCCCCGTGCCGTGCCGGGCCGTCGCGCGACGGGGGCGGGCGCCGCCGACCCGTGCGTGGTGTCCACCCGGCGATCCTAAGGGCTCTCCCGTAATCCCCGGCGGGCGCGCGACGACAGCTACGGCGCCTCGCCGCGTCGTCGGAACGCCCGAATGCACCCAGTATGCGGACGTCCCGCCGCCTTGCGATGCACCGCATCCGACGCCGCGCGCTGATCCACCGGGGATGGCGGGACAGCCCTCGGGCGCCGCCTCCGCCTTCCCGGTGAGCGCGCGACCAGGCGCGCCGGGACAGCCCCTGGGCAGCCCGGGCTGCCGCGAACACGGCTGCCGCGAACCGCATGTGCGCGGATTTGCCCCGGTATGCAGTCAGGATGTGGCCATGACGTTCCCGAAGCGGTGGCCAGGATGACCCGGATCGCGGCCGTCCACGGCGTCCTGCCGCCGTACCGCCACACCCAGGCCGAGATCACCGACATGACGGCGCGGGCCTGTCTGCCCCAGGGTGCGGACAGACGCCTGCTCGACCGCGTCCACGCGAACGCGGGAGTGCGCACCCGGCACACCGTGCTGCCCCTGGAGCAGTACGCCGGACTGGACGGTTTCGGGGCGGCGAACGACGTGTTCATCGGCGCCGCCGTCGAACTGGGAGCGGAGGCGATCCGGGGCGCGCTGCACAAGGCCGGGCTGCGGCCCTGCGACGTGGATCTGCTCATGTTCACCTCCGTGACGGGCATCGCGGCACCCTCCGTCGACGCACGGCTCGTCGGGCGCCTCGGTCTGCGCCCCGACGTGAAGCGACTCCCCGTCTTCGGGCTCGGCTGCGTCGCGGGGGCCGCGGGGATCGCCCGGCTGCACGACTACCTGCTCGGCCGGCCGGGGCAGGTGGCCGTACTCCTCTCGGTCGAGCTCTGCTCCCTCACCCTCCAGCGGGACGACCCGACGCCCGCCAACATGGTCGCCACAGGACTGTTCGGGGACGGCGCCGCCGCCGCGGTCCTCGTCGGCGGCGACCACCCGGCCCCCGGGGACGGACCCGAGGTGCTGGACACCCGCAGCCGCCTCTACCCGGACACCGGCCACGTCATGGGCTGGGACATCCGCGGCTCCGGCTTCACCGTGGTGCTGGACCCCGCCGTCCCCGATGTCGTGCGCCGCCACCTCGCCGGGGACGTCGGCGGCTTCCTCGAACCGCACGGGCTGAAACCGAAGGACATCGCCCGCTGGGTCTGCCACCCCGGAGGCCCCAAGGTCCTGGAAGCGGTCACCGAGGCTCTGACCCTGCCGGAGGAGGCCCTGGACGTCACCCGGCGCTCTCTGGCCGAGACCGGCAACCTCTCGTCCTCGTCGGTCCTGCACGTCCTGCGCGACACCATGGAACAGCGCAGGCCCGAGCCCGGATCGCCCGGGCTGCTGCTGGCCATGGGACCCGGCTTCTGCTGCGAACTGGTGCTGCTGCGCTGGTAGTCCGGAGGGACACATGATCTGGTACACGGCCCTGGTGGCGGCGGTCGCGGCCGAACGTCTCGCCGAGCTGGGGATCGCGCTTCGCAACGCGCGCTGGAGCCTCGCGCAGGGCGGCACGGAGGCCGGCCGCGGCCACTACCCGGCGATGGTCGCCCTCCACACCGGGCTGCTCGCCGCCTGCATCGCCGAGACCTGGCGGGCGGACCGCGCCTTCGTCCCGTGGCTCGGCTGGACCATGGTGGCGGTGGTGGCCGCCGCTCAGGGACTGCGCTGGTGGTGCGTCCGCACGCTGGGCCGGCGCTGGAACACGCGGGTCATCGTCGTCCCCGGCCTCCCCCTGGTCACCGGCGGGCCCTACCGGCTGATCCGCCACCCGAACTACGTGGCCGTCGCGGCCGAAGGGGCCGCGCTGCCCCTGGTGCACGGCGCCTGGATGACCGCCGTCCTGTTCACCGTGCTCAACGCGGCCCTCATGGCCGTACGCATCCCGTGCGAGGACGACGCTCTCGCACGTCCCGCGCAGGCCGGGGTGCGCGCGTGATCGACGTCCTGGTCGCGGGCGGCGGGCCGGCCGGTCTCGCGGCCGCCATCCGGGCGGCCGCCGCGGGTCTGGAAACCGTGGTGGTGGAACCCCGCGCCGTACCCGTGGACAAGGCCTGCGGCGAAGGCGTCATGCCCAGCGGGGTGGCGGCTCTGAAGGCGCTGGGAGTCTCCCCGGCCGGCCGGGAACTCCGGGGGATCCGGTACGTCCAGGGCGACCGGCGCGCCGAGGCGCGCTTCCGGGGAGGTCCCGGGCTCGGCGTCCGGCGCACCACGCTGCACGCCGCGCTGCACCACCGCGCGGCGGATCTCGGCGTGCGCTTCGTCGCGGGCCGGGTGGACGGGGTGCGTCAGGGGGAGGACCGCGTCACGGCGGCCGGGCTCACGGCCCGCTGGATGATCGCCGCCGACGGCCTCCACTCACCCACGCGCCGCGCGCTCGGACTCGAACGCGCCCCCGCCGCGCCACGCCGGTACGGACTGCGCCGCCACTACCGGGTGGCGCCCTGGACCGACCTCGTCGAGGTGCACTGGTCCCCGCACGGCGAGGCGTACGTGACCCCCGTCGGCGACGGGCTGGTCGGGGTCGCCGTGCTCAGCGGCCACCGGCGCTCCCACGGGGAGCACCTCGACGCGTTCCCCGCCCTGGCCCGTGCGCTGCGCGGACGGGAGGACGGCGCCGTCCGCGGCGCGGGTCCGCTGCGCCGGACCGCCAGCACGCAGGGCGCGGGCCGGGTCCTGCTCGTCGGTGACGCCGCCGGGTACGTCGACGCCCTCACCGGTGAGGGCATCGCCCTGGCGGCGGCGACCGCCACGGCGGCGGTCGACTGCCTCGTCGCGGGCCGGCCCGAGGCGTATCCCGCGCGATGGACCCGGCTGACCCGCCGTCATCGTCTGCTCACCCGGGCGCTGCTGGGCTTGGCGGGCCGCCCGGTTACCGCGCGGATGATCGTGCCCGCCGCCCAGCACCTGCCCCCGCTCTTCGCCGCCGCCGTGCGCGCCCTGCAGTGAGGCATGCGCCGGGCGCGGCGTCCGGAATGGCGCCGCGCGCATCACGGCGGCGCCCCCCGTGCCGGCCCTCGACGCGCTCGCCTGCGTGACGAGCGTGGCCGCCCGTGCGTGCGGGGTCGAGGGGCGCGAGGGACGGATCGTCGTGGGCGCCGGTGCCGACTTCCTCGCGGTGCGCGGCAACCCCGCGATGGACCCCGCCTCGCTTCCGGACGTCCAGGCGGTCTTCCGCGCCGGTGTGCGGGTGCGCTGACGAACGCGCGGCGGGTGACACCCTCAGCGTGCCAGGGGGTACCTCACAGCTCACCCCTCATGTCCAGCCATCGTCTCAGCGGCTCACCGGGTCTGGTGGAGTGATTTCGGCACTGCGACGACGCGCGGCGCTGCCCGGGCGTGCGGCAAGAGCGCGAGGGAGCGGTAATCTCGGCCCCTGCCGGTCCCACCGCAGCACATCGATAGTGATCAGTCACAAGGATTGGGGCGCCTGTGTCACTCCCATTGGAACCCTTCTTGGGCCAGCTTTCCTCGGAAAATCGGAGGTGGGTTGAAAAATTGTCCGAAGAACAGCAGGCGCAATTGCTGAGTTCCTGGCAAGAAGAGGGCGGACAATCAACGGGTTTGAATCCGCAGACCTCTCCATCCTACGAAAATGCCGATGCTTTGGTTTCTGAGTACAGGCAAGGGCGCAGGGAGTTTCACCACAACTCGTAGCTTCGACCCGAGCCGGGTGACCTCGCCGCGATCCCAATCGGCAGCTCGCTGTCACTGGGGCCGGCGCACCACCCTGCTCAGCCTGGCTGCCGAGATCCAGCGCCAGCTTCTACCCTCGGCCCCCTCCTGCGAGGAAGCCCCGTTCGCCCTCGCCGCGGCCTTGGTACCGACCGACTCCATCGCAGGGGATACCTGCGACTACGGCCTCACCGCGACTCTTTGCGATGGGCCACCATGTCGAGGCCTCACCCACGGCCACTCTCCTGGTCAACGCTCCTGGATTCCCGCCGGGAGCGGCGACGCTCAGATCTGGTCCCGGCGGTACGTGGACCCTCGGCCCGAGCGGTGCTCGCCGGCGGGGTGGGAGCCGCCCCTGGCATCGTCATTCTCCTCGTACTGGGTGCGGTCGCGATCACCGTGCCCGCGAGCTTCGCCGTCCGCCTCCCTGGCCGGGACCGGCCGGCCGAGCGGCGCCGATGGTTGTTGCTGCGGTTTCCGGGCAAACCCTCGCGGCGTGCCCGTGCCAGTTGTGTTTTGTCCGGCGGAGGACGTGTCCACGGGCCGCATATCCTCGGCGTTGCCCCGCCCAGTTGCGTCAGGCATGCTCCGGTCCCGGGCCGCCACGCCATATGGGCGATCGGCCTCGACGCCGCGGCGATCCCGGTCGTCGTCGTACACCGCGTCGCGCTCCTGCTGTTGTTGCCCGTGGCGCTCCTTCCGAACGGCCCGGCGCTCGCGGCCCTGCATGATGGCCGATCCGATCAGCATCAGGACACCGCCGAGAAGGGCGAGCCCTATTCCGATGCCGAGCCCGTTGCTCTCCCCGGAGACAGTCAGGCCGCCCTGTGCCTGACCCTGTCGGATCATCCACAGGATGGCGAACCCGAGGGTGATGACTCCGGCGACAAGGACCAGCAATCTCGATCGGAACACCACGCCGAGAAGCGTGAGGACCGCGGCGACCAGGAGAGGCAAGAACATGGACGCGAACAGGCCCGCGCCGGCGTCCGTCACGCCGGTTCCGGTAAAGAGTTCCCCGACCCGGAAGTCCTCACCCAGCCGGCCGCTGTACCAACTGCGGAAGGGCGCCCAGAGCGCTGCAGCAGCGCCGATGACCGCCAAGATCAGTCCAATGGTGTTGCGGATACCCCGTCCCATGCCGTGACCTCCCGGCGGAATCGGATTGCTGCACGCAGACTCCCGTGTGCCGTATCTCGCCCCCCGGCCCACGCTACGCCCGCTGCGTAGGCCACGCCATGCAGTGATGGCCCGCGACCCCCAGTCGCTCGCTCCGGACCCACAACGCTGCCTGTGACGATCACTTCGTGATCGCACGCCTCGCGGGGGAACGGTGTGGGTCAGAACTGCCAGTCTCCCCGCGTCCGTCGGCGGTCGTCGCGGATCCGCTGCTGTCGGTCTCGGCGGCGGACGAAGTCCCCCGGTCCGTCATCGCCTTCCAGCACACGCCCGACCACAAGACCGACGACACCAAGCCCCAGCACGAGCAGGAACGCCCAGAAGTCACCGAAGTACGCGGCGAAACCCAGCGCCATTCCGGCCATCAAGCCGACCACGGCTCTACTCATCACATGCTCCTTCGCTCGAACGGCGGTCCACTTCCTTCCACCGGACCGGCTGCCGCTCTTCCCCCTTCGTCCTCGTGATGGGGCCGGCTTCGCGTCGCCCCCTGCGATGTCGTCTTCTGTTCCAGGCCGCCTCGGCTCCGGAGCGAAGACCACGTCTTCCGCATCGCACGGTGACATCGTGATGCCGTCGAAACGATCTTTAGTGATGCCGTCGCCGGAGAGCGAGTGAATCCTCCGACGAGAAATCCTGCACCTCTATCTGAATTGTATTCGAAGTATTCAGTATGGTTATGAGTAGCGTATTCTGCCCACGAGCTTGGCGGCGACCGGTCGCCGTAGGGCATCAAAACCCTGCGGGCGGGGACGCAGGGTTTTGAGACCCGCGACCGACTCCGACTGCTTGCACCGCGGTGTGCAACCGCTCCGAGTTGTGCGCGGGAAGGACGTTGGCCGGCTGTCCAAGGGCGGCGGGTCGGGGATCAAGAACCTTTCGAGCGGGATCGCCGGTACAACGGATCGCCGCAAGGCCAGGTTGCTGATCTCACGACACACCTCTCTACCGTCAACGGGGCACGGGCGTCGCAGAGCATCGACGAAAGGGCTGACATGAGCGCCGGAGAGAAGGCGAAGGCCACGACCGAGCAGGTTGTCGGGAAGGCTGTGAGGAAGTTGGCCCAGGCGATGGGCAAAAACACCACCGCAGCCAAGGGGGCCGCTCTGGAGGCACGGGGGAAGGCCCGGGCGACCAAGGAGGGCGCGAAGGATCGCTTCCGCCACTGAGCGCCGCCCGGGGGGTGCCCCTATGTGCTTGGCCAAGTGAGCGGGTGTGCATCGGGTCGGCGCATTGCCCACGAGCACCTCTGGATCAGTGCCGCGTCAGGCAATGTTCGCGACGTTTGTCGCTGACCCTGAGCCGACGGAAGGTGACGCGGCACGGTGCATCGAAGTCGAGCGCTGAGGGCGCCATCCCTTTGCGAACCTGCACGCTCCGAGCGCCGAATCGGTGGCGCGTTCGGTCTGCGGTCCGGTTCGCATCATGACGACGTTGCGGTGCGCATCGCGACGGCGTCAAAGTATGTGCGATCGGGGCGCCGATGAGAAACGGCGTCGGCAGTCGTCTGAGTACGGTCCGGTGAATCGCGGAGCATGCATCAAGGGAGAGCACCTAGATGAGACCACTTCGATACTCGATCAACGTCACCCTCGACGGCTGCTGCCATCACGAGGCAGGGCTCCCCCCGGACGAGGAGTCGATGCGCTACTGGACCGCTGAGATGGAGCGAGCCGATGCCCTGCTGTTCGGCCGGGTGACCTACGAGATGATGGAGTCGGCGTGGCGGAAGCCGACCACGGGCACGTGGCCTGACTGGATGGGTGAGTGGCAGATCCCGTTCGCCGAGAGCATCGACCGGGCGAAGAAGTACGTCGTGTCGAGCACGCTGAGCGGGGTCGATTGGAATGCCGACCTGGTGCGAGGCGACTTGGGGCAAGCGGTTCAGCGGCTCAAGCAGGAGTCGGGCGAGGGCCTGTGGGTGGGTGGCGTGACGCTTCCCAGAGCGTTGGCGGAGCTGGGACTGATCGACGAGTACGAGTTCCTTGTTCAGCCGGTCCTTGCCGGACACGGGCCGACGTTGCTCGCCGGTCTGCGTGAGCGCATCCAGCTCGAGCCCGTGGACCGCCATGAGTTCCGGTCGGGTGCGGTAGCCCAGCGATACCGGCCCACGCGAGTTACGGCTTGACGTGAGTTGTCCTGGCACGTTGGCCGCCCCTCGCGACGGAACGACGGTGATCATGGTGCGGTGTCGCGGAGCCACAAGATGAGCGAGGCCAGGTGGAGTCCCGTCTGGTAGCGGACGGCGAGCTTGTCGAAGCGGGTCGCGATCCCACGGAACTGCTTGAGACGGTTGAAGCAGCGCTCGACCACGTTGCGGCCCTTGTGCTGCTCTTCGTCGAAGGCGGTGGCCGGCCGCCGCGGGTGCTGCGCCGCTTGCGATGGGCCACCTGGTCGGACCGTTCGGGGATCGTGGCCCGCATGCCGCGTCGCCGCAGGCTGGCCCGGATGGCCCGAGAGGAATACGCCTTGTCGGCCAGCACCTGGTCGGGACGGCGTCGGGGCCTGCCAACCGTGGTGCGGGGCACCTTGACGGCGCCCAGCACCGCGTCGAACATCGTGGAGTCGTTCACGTTCCCGGCCGTCACGACCAACGACAGGGGCGGGCCACGGCCATCCACCGCCAGGTGAACGCGGCATGGACGGATCTGACGAATGCGGAGTGGACCGGCTGGAGTCGTTCCTGCCTCCTGGTGGGGCCCCGCGGGGGGCGGTGGAGTGATCACCGTCGGGTGATCAACGGGGTTCTCTACCGGGTCCGGACGGGCGTGCAGTGAGGGATCTGCCGGAGCGGGCCGCTCCCTGCGGAGCGCGACAGGGATCCGTGCGTTACGCGGCCCAGTGGCCCGGTCGCTGCAACGCCGCTGGGATCCGGGTCGCCTGGTCGCCTCGAGCGGCATTGAGCTGGGGCTGGGTGAGAAACAGGGCTCCCGTAAGGTCTGCCCCGCACAGGTTTGCGTCCCGAAGGTCCGCGCCGATGAAGTCCGCGTCGCGCAGGTCCGCCCCGGAGAGGTCGGCGGCGATCAGGTAGGCGCCGCGCATACTGGCGCCGCGCAGTTTGGCGGTCGCCATGTGCTTGCCCATAAGGTCGGCGTTCCGGTGGTCCCTCTTCTTGCCGGGCACCGAGGCGCGGGCGAGTTCACTGGCCCGCAGCAGCAGCGGGTTCACTTCGGCGCGCAACGCCATCACGTCGATGGCGAGCAGCGACTGGGCCGTGTCGCGCGTCATCGCGTCGAGCCTGTCGTGGGCGCGGCGCAGATCGCGGCGGAGCGGCCGGGCGGCGTGGAGATCCAGGGCCTCCGCGATGTAGCGCAGCAGTTCGTGCAGGTTCCGCATCACCGGGAAAACCTCGTACATCGTGCGGGCCGCCTCTGGCTCCTCGCGCCAGCTGCGCCCTCTGAAGGTCACCTGCGAGACTTTCTGCCCGGCCCCGAAGCAGTCGAAGACCGTACAGCCGTTGTAACCGTTGCCGCGCAGTTGCTCGTGAATGCCGCAGCTGAAGTCCTGTCGAAGGTTTCCGCACGGGGCGGCAGCGGCCTTGTCCGCGGCGAAGTCAGCCGAGCGGGCGAAGGGCAGCGCCACGCAGCACAGACCGAAGCAGTGCGCGCAGTCGGCCTGCAGGTCGGGGTCGGCGGCGTGCGCGGTGTGCCGGGTCAAGACGAATCTCCTGGAGAGGCGCGGTGCCGAACCATATCCATGGCCCCCCTGGGCTCTAGGTGCACGCGTGGGAAAGGCAGCTACCCATCGTAGAGCGGTTCTATCGATCTTGAGTGCGATGTGTTCGAATGTGGGGTTCGCGATGGGTGATTCCGGCCCCCGGCCATGCACGAAGTCAGGGTCCCTGGTGCAGTCCGGAGTTGTTGAGGACAACGAACCTGCATCAGGAGACCCTGTTGACCTTGTTGTACGCGGTCGAGGCCACGGAGTTCAACTCGGTTGCCGTGTCGTGCGATTGTCTCGCTCATCGGTTCGGGACGCGGGAGACGGGCTGGGCCGGCCCTGGGTCTACGACACGGATCTGTCCGATGTGGTCGACGCTCAGGTCCCAGACGATCGTGCCTTTCGCGTCGGCCAGGGACTGGAGCCGGGTGGGATCGGCACGTCGCTGAAACCGCGCGACGCCAGTCATGAATGGCTTCATCGCCCTAGACCTCGGGGGCGGGCGCGCTGCGGTGAGGCCGATCGTAGCGACCCTTGTGCCGAACCTCGTCGACTTCGTCGGCGAAGCGGTGGTTCAAGCGCTGCGTTGGTCGTGGGTGTTCTGGCGGAGTTGGTCGGTGTGCTGGGTCAGGGCGTCGATGCGTTCGGCGAGGCCGCTGTCCTCGGGTTGCAAGTGGGGTCGGAAGCCGGTCAAGGGTTGCACGAGGCGGGCGGCATCGCTGTCGGCGAGGGCCAGATTCAGGTCGCCGACCGCTTCTGCGGCGCTGTCGGGGAGGTTGGTGAGGGCGGTGATCTGTGCGGCGAGGCGGCGGAGGTCGGCGGCGTTGTCGCGGGCCCAGACGGTGACGGTGCGGTCGGCGGCGCGGGTGTCACGGGTGGCCTGGACGCGTTCCTCTCCCGTGCTCCCGGCCGCGCCGGGCCGCAGCCTCAGGTAGCGGCGTTCGGCAGCCTGGCGGCTGGCGACCCCGAGAGGCCCGGCGAGCTCGGCCCAGCTTGCGCCCTGTCCGCGGGCGGTCTCGATCAGTGCGCTCTCCCAGCCGGCGAGCTCCTCGCGGACCTTGCGCAGCATCAGCAGCGCGGCCAGTGCAGGGTGCGGGCCGGAGTCGGTTGGGTGCGGCGTCGCGGCTGTGGGTGTCTGTGCGGGGGAAGTCTGTGCGTCCCGCACGGACTGGTCGATGGCCTCCAGTGCGGCTGCGGCGGCGGGGAAGGGGACTGGTGAGGTCGGTGGGGTGGCTTCGGTCATGGGGACCTCCGTCGCTTCGTCATCCTTTTGATGACGTCTTGCTTGTCATCGCTTGGATGACATGTTACAACGGATGCACGTTGAAGCGCATTGGCAGTTTCTGCCTGAACCAACTGGAGGTGTTTCGCGATGTTGATGCGCACTGACCCGTTCCGCGAGATGGACCGGATCGTCCAGCAGCTGTCGGGTACGTCCGGGACCTGGTCGAAGCCGTCCGTCATGCCGATGGACGCCTACCGTGAGGGCGACGACTACGTGATCGCTTTCGATCTCCCCGGTGTGAGCACCGAGGCGATCGATATCGACGTCGAGCGGAACATGCTGACTGTGAAGGCGGAACGCCGACCGGTCGCGAAGGCCGACACGGTGAAGGTGGAACTCTCCGAGCGCCCCCTCGGTGTCTTCTCCCGGCAGATCGTCCTGGCCGACTCCCTGGACACCGAGCGCATCCATGCCGACTACGACGCAGGTGTCCTGACCCTGCGCATCCCGATCGCGGAGCGTGCCAAGCCCCGCAAGATCGCCATCGGCGAAGGCGCCACCCGCCGGCAGATCTCTACCTGAACCGGCTCTGCTCAGGGCGCCCGAACGTGACCATCGGGCGCCCTGCCCAGCACTTCTGCGCGCGTACGCGCGTGAGTCCTTCCGCAAGCTCGGCCGCCCGGCCCACGGCGCGCGCTCTGCACGGGACGCGCATGCCCCGACCCGCGAACCATCCCTCTGGGCAGCCCGCTGGTCAGGGCAGGGGCTGCAGCCTGGCCTGCCGCCCCTCAATGACATTCCGGTGGGGCGGCCGAAGCCTCCTGCGGGTCCGACACGGCGCGCTCACCCCCATGACCAGTCCAGCGGCTGCCGCTTGGTCCTCGCTGAGCGGCAGCCCCAGCCGAGAAAGGCCCTGTGCCCATGCGCTCCATGCGTGAACGGAACTGCACCGCATCGGGTATGACGTTCGATCAGATACTGGAGAGGATCAGGTACGAGGGCGCGTACCCCACACGCGAGCGAGCCGAGGCCGTGACACACGCTGTGCTGGCAGGTCTCGGCCGTCAGCTCACGAGAGACACACGCGCCGACCTTGCCGCCTGCCTTCCTGCCGAGGCCGCCCTTACTCTCACGGCACAGAACCCCGACGCCGACTCGCTCACCGGCTGGGAATTCGTCAAGGACCTCGCCACCCGCACCGGCGGCACACCCGCCACCGCGCGCTGGGACGCCGGAGCTGTCCTGGCGGCCGTTACCCGCATCGCGGGCCCCGGCCTCGTGGACGACGTCCTCGCACAGCTTCCGCCTGGTTACGCCCTGCTGTTCGGCCGAGCAGAACTCATTCAGGCAGCCTGAACAGCACCGCAGCTGCGCGACTTCCCGAGCGGTGTCGCCGGATGCGGGGCCGAATGGTCGACGGGAACACGCGGGTAGGGCCGGAACCGGCCTGCTCGAAAGAGCTCGGACCGGCACCGCCGACTGGTGGTGCCGGTCCGAGCTGTCTCCGTTTCGCCGGTTCAGTGCCGGCGAGGTGTCGTGGGATCAGGACGGCAGCGACCACTGCTGGGCCGCAGTGCTGTTGCAGTCGAATATCTGGAGCTGGGTGCCGTCCCGGTCACTGGATTCGGGGATATCCAGGCAACGGCCGGACTGCGGGTTCACCAGTGCCTTGGTGGAGGCGTTGTAGGTCCACTTCTGGTTCGGTCCCCCGTGGCAGGACCAGAGGACCACCGAAGCATGGTTCTCGGTACCGCCACTGATATCCGCACACTTGCCGAGGCCCCGCAGGTTGCCGTCGGGCGTCAGGGCGAACTGCTGAGCGGCGGAGTTGTTGCACGACCATGTCTGTATTCTCGTTCCGTCGGCCGAGGAACCCTGGTCGACGTCCAGGCACTTTCCGGCGATGCCGGACCTCACCGGACCGGTGGGCAGCGGCTGCGGGCCCGGCGGCTTGGGGCCGCCGTTGCCACCGTAGGACGGGGGAGCGGAGGACGGAGCGGTGGCCCAGCCTGTGTTCGCGCTGGTGCCGAGGTCGAGGTTCAGGGTGCCGCCGTCGCTCACGAACGACGGCGGAAGGTAGGCGTTGTTCCAGGTGGAGCCGTTGAGTGTGGCGCTCTGGACGTACGGCGCGTCGGTCGCGGCCTTCGGGGCGTTGACGACCATCTTCTTGCCGTTGCCGAGAGTGATCGTGACGTTGGTGAACAGAGGGCTGCCCAGAGCCAGGTCGGCCGTGCCAGGTGTCTGGGGATAGAACCCCATGGCCGACCAGACGTACCAGGCGCTCATCGTGCCCAGGTCGTCATTGCCCACCCCCCAGTTGGCTGGCGAGTTGTTCCACAGTTCGTTCTGCACCTGGCGGACGATCCGCTGGGTCTTCCAGGGCTGCCCGATGTAGGTGTACTCCCAGGGCAGTGCGATGGACGGTTCGTTGCGCATGTCGGCGTGCGAGCCGCCGGCCCCCCCGGATGTCCGACAACACGTTGTCCAGGTAGGCAGCCATCTTCGCATTGCCGCCCATGGCGTCAGCCAGTCCACGAACGTTGTGGGGCACCGCGCCCGTGTACTGCCAGGAGGTACCCTCCACGAACTGGTCACTACTCGTGGGACTGAAGCCCGGCCGCCAGGCACCGTCAGCGAGCTTCGGCTGCATGAAGCCGCTCGCGGGGTTGAAGACGTTGCGCCAGTCCTGTGCCCGGTTGGCGAACTGGTCCCGCGTGGTCGTGTCACCCAGGGCCCCGGCGAACGCGGCAGTCGCGAAGTCCTGCGCGCTGTACTCCAGCAGGGTCGCCACCGAACCGTAGAAGTCGCGTGGGTACGTGCCGTCCGAGGGCAGGTACCCGTGCTTGGTCTGGAGGTCGAGACCCATCCGGATGGGGTTCGACGTGGTGCCCTGACTGACCATCGCGTTCTTGGCGGCCGCGGTGTCGAAGGCGCGTGCGCCGAAGGCGTGGTAGTCCGCGATGACGGCCGGACCGGGGTCACCGTTCATGACCTGCGTCTCGGCCGAGTTCAGTGACCACTTGGGCAGGAACCCGCCCTGCGCGTAGTCGTTGACCAGGGACTGGGCGCTGTCGCTCGCCTGCTGGGGTGCGACGAGCGCGTGGAGTTGCGCCTGGGTCCGGTAGATGTCCCAGCCGGAGTAGGTGCCGTACTGGGCCTTCTGGTTGCCGCTGACGGTGTGCACCTTCTTGTCGAAGCCCCAGTACTTCCCGTCGCTGTCGCTCAGCAGGTTCGGATGCAGTAACGAGTGGTACAGGGCGGTGTAGAACACCTCCTGCTGGGCCGTCGTCCCTCCGGCGACCGCAACCTTGCCCAGCAGGGCGTTCCACGATGTGTGGGTGGCATCGCGGGTCGCGTCGAAGTTCCAGCCGGAGTTCTCATCCGTCCGGTTCCCCTTGGCCCCGCTGACGGACACGTACGACAGCCCGACCTTCGCATGGACCACCCGGTTGCCCGTCGTGTCGAACGTGACCGAGTTACCGCCGTTGAACGTCCCGTTGCTGGTCATCGGCCGGTCGAAGACCATGTTGAAGTGGACGGTGTAGGTCGGGCTCGAGGCGCAGAAGAAGCCGTTGGTGAGCGACCCGCTGACCTCGGTGCTGCTCACCCGGTCGAAGCGGATGTTGCTGCCCTTGCCCGACCCCATCTTGAACAGCAGGTTCGCCTGAGTGGTCGCGGGGAACGTGAAACGTGCCATCCCGGAGCGGAGCGTGGCTGTCAGTTCGGTCTTGACGCCGTTGTCGAGCGCGACCGAGTACGCCCCAGCGTCCGCCGACTCGTTGGCGTGCGAGAAGCCCACCGTCGCGTTGCCGTCGATTGCGCCCGTGGTGGGAAGGATCGGGATGTCACCGAGGGCGCCGCATCCGGGGCCGGACAGATGATTCAGGCTAAAGCCCGTGACAACGTTGTCGGAGTACGCGTAGAAGCCGCCGGGTGGACGCGACGGCGTGTCGGGGCTCCACTGCACCATCCCGAACGGGGCGTCGGCGCCCGGGAAGGTGTTGCCCTCGTTCGAGGTGCCCAGGAGCGGGTTGACCAGCGACGCGGGATCGGACGCCGGCGCCGCCTCGGCAACGGTGACCGGTGCGGTGAACCCCAGGAATATGAGGCAGAACGTCAGGGGGATGCGCCATCGTTTCATCGCTGCGGCTCCATGGTGTTGTGATGGAAGGACGGTGCGGGGCCCGGGCGGACGTGGGTGGCCGGTGACGACCGGCCGGTCGGGTCGGCCGGGGCGCCGTCGGTACGGGCTGGTCGGCTCTCCGAAGCCCGGCCGATGCGACCCGGACTCGTGCGAGCGCTGGATCGATCCGGCGGGCCGCGCGGAAGCGGACGCCGGGGGAGGAAGCCCGCGCCGCCACGGGGAGGAGCGCGGTGGGCCGACTTCCTGTGTCGCCGCCCAGGTCCCGATGCTCTGTCCACTAGGAGGTCACACCGTCGGTGTGACCGTCGCTGTCGGATCGAAGTGCGTTCGGGGGCGAGAGAGGCCGACCGGTACGGTCGGCCACTTCGTGTTCGTGACAAGCGTCCCCCCGACGGTGACGTCACAAGGTGAACCCGCCCCGCGAAAGCAATCACATCAGACCGCCATCCTGAAGGCCTGTCAATAAGCCGGGCTCGTCGATGTCCGATCCACCGGCACTGCCCAATACGTTGACGTGGGCATGATGCATGGCTACTTTCGGAGAGCGCTCTCTCCCTGTCGCAGGGCGCTCCTTCTCGTGACCAGACGTATGGGAGCCTTCCCCATGAAGCCAGTGCGTTCCATGTCTGCCGCCCTCTGCGCCGCTCTGACAACGTTGTCGACCCTTGCTGTCGGCGGACTGTCATCAGCCCCCGCCGCGGCGGCGTCCGCGGTCGTGTGCAACAAGTACTGCGACGCGCGGGATCCAGCGCTGAGTGCCCAGGACCGTGTCCCCGCCACGGCCACGGTCTCCGCGCGGTCGATCGCGCTGCACTTCAACGACGCCGACGCGATGGGTTGGGCATCCATCGACAACGGCGGTCCCAACGACCGTGTTTGGCTGGACCGGTCGCTGGACGGCGGCCTGACCTGGGCGGCTGGAAGCGCTCTCGGCGACACCTCGGTGCCTGCCGGAGGGCGGGGCTGGCGCACACAGATGTACAACGTCGACGACTGGAACAATCAGGGCGTCGGAGCCCTTCGGGCCTGCGGCCAGCCGGCCGGAGGCCCCATCGCGTGCACGCCTTGGGCGCGTACCACCTGGAACGCGGGCAGCAGGAGCACGGCCGCGGCAACCGCCCTGATGATGTCGTTCGACCGGGGCAGCAAACTCTTCGGTGGCAACGGCTGGTGGACCGGCGCCAACGCGCTCACCGCGATCATCGACAACATCCGGATCAGCGGCATGAACAGCTATGCCTACGCCATCGCCGAGACGTACGAGAAGAACGTCAACGCGCAAGGAGGGCAGTTCCGCAACGAGTACCTCGACGATACCGGGTGGTGGGGCCTGGCCTGGATCGCCGCTTACGACCTGACCGGCGACCGCAGGTACCTCGACACCGCCCGGGCGGACGCGGACCACATGTACGCGAACTGGAACAGCACATGCGGTGGCGGTGTCCGGTGGAGCACCAACGGCAACTACAAGAACGCCATAACCAACGAGCTGTTCCTTCATCTCACCTCGGCCCTGCACAACCGGATACCGGGTGACACCGCCTACCTGGAGCGGGCGAAGAGCGAATGGAACTGGTTCCAGCGCAGCGGCATGATCAACGCTGAGCGAATGATCAACGACGGTCTCACCGACTCCTGCGCCAACAACGGTCAACCCACTTGGACTTATAACCAGGGCGTCATCCTGGGCGCACTGACCGAGTTCCACAAGGCCACCGGTGACGCCGGCCTCCTGACGACGGCGCGCGGCCTGGCCGACGCCTCCACCGCCCGGCTCGAGGCCGGCGGCGTCCTGCGCGAACCAGGGGAGGGCGACAACTGCACGGGAGATGGCCCGAGCTTCAAGGGCGCCTACGTACGCGGCCTCGGCGTCCTCAACCGCCGGCTGTCGGACCGCCCTTACGCCGCGGCCCTCACCCGCTGGGCGAACAGCGCCTACGACCGCAACCGCAACCCGCTCGACCAATACGGCCCGCACTGGGCCGGAGGTAGCAGCACCACCGGCTACGGCTGCCAGCAGAGCGTTCTGGACGTGCTCAACGCAGCCACGCGCTGAGGACACGCGGGGCCGGACTCACGAGGCCGCCGGTTTCGTAGGGGGCGGCCCCGCCGGAGCCAGCTTGTGTGGCCGTCACCGGGTCGGTCGGCGGATGAGGAGCGGTGATGGTGCCGCCGTCCGACTTGGGCGGTGTGTCGCATCGGCCTTGGGCTCCCCTGTCCCGAGCGGGCACGCCGGGCCACGGGTCCACGAGCACGGGAACAGGCCGGGCTCCTGCGGCACCGTCTTCGGGTACCAACCGGAGGCTGCGGGCGTGAACAGCCGCGTGGCGAACTTGTTCCGTCGCCGGTGAGCAGCCTGGCCGGCAGCACGCCACGGGAAATAACCGGTGGGAGTGCCACACCGTTGGTTAATCTCACGCAGATGGAGATCCGAACGTTCGAGGAGCCTGATTGGCCGCAGGTCTGGCCGGTCGTCGAGCAGATCATCCGCAAAGGGGACACCTTCTGCTACGACCCGCTACAAACTGAGGTGCAGGCGCACGACTTGTGGGTGGTACCGCCGCCAGGGCACGTCGTGGTCGCTGTGGAGGACCAGCGCGTACTCGGCACCTCCAACATGTACGCCAACCGGCCAGGACCGGGTTCGCACATCGCCAGCGGAAACCTCATGGTCGCGCCAGAAGCGCGCGGTCGGGGTGTCGGCCAAGCATTGGGCGAGTATCTGCTGGACTGGGCGCGAAGCAGCGGATTCGCCGGCGTGCAGTTCAACGCTGTCGCGGCCTCCAACACACCGGCGGTCAGGCTGTATGAGCGTCTCGGGTTCGCCATGATCGGCACCGTTCCCGGCGCGTTCCGGCATCCAGTGCTGGGTCCGGTCGGCCTGCATGTCATGTACCACAACCTGGGCTCGTGACCACCACCAACCCGAGCCGTCCGCAGGTACCGCCAGGAACCAGGCGTCCGCATCGGAGCGCCGGAGGCGGTTGGCCGCAGGTCAACTCCGAAACGGCTCTTGGCCGTGCCTCAGGTCGGGGTTCGGGTCCCCGCGCCGTTGCGGGCACGGGTTCACCTGAAGCAACGGCACACCTATCCAGGCCCAGGTGGTCCGTGGTGCCTGGCCGGTACAACGGGGCGGTGTCGATGTCGGCCTGAGCGGCGCGGACTCGCCGGGTGATACCCGTGCCCGCCGACCGGCCTGGGCTGGGCTTGAGGGCCGTAGCCCAAGGGTCTGCGCGGTGTGCTCATAGCCGGTGACCGTACGCAGGTGCCGCGGAGCGCTGCGCGGGAGCGGACGGGCCGCTGCCGACACGGCGCCGGCCCTCTGCTGGCCTGCCCCCTGCCCCCTGCCCCCTGAGGCCGGGCTCGGGCCACGGCCAGTGCAGGTCTCCCGGACGGGCGGGCCCGGAGAAGCCGGGCAACCGTACGCGGTGACGTATCCCCTCCGGAGCACCTTGGGGCGGAGTCACACAGGAGGCGCCGCGGCAGGCCGCCGCGCGCTCGGACTCCGCGGCACGCCCCCAATCACTTGACCAAGCAACTTGTTATCGTCATTCTTGGATCATCGGGAAAGTAGTCTTTGGCGTCATATCCGGATGACCGGTCGTCAGGCGCAAAGGTGAACAGAGAAGGGAACTGACGTGAGTGTCGCCGAATCTGAATCCGTAGTGCGGGAGTTCTGGGAGAGCTTCGGTCCTACCTGTGATGAGGCGATCGCCACCTGCAAGCGGCTCGTCGCCGACAAGGTCGCCTGGGAATCGGTTCTCGCAGACGCCAACCCCGTCGGCACCCTCGAAGAACTGGTGAACGACCTCGAACGGGCTCGCCGTGACCTGGGCGCCGAGGGCTATCAGTTCGACGTCAAGTTCATCGCCACGCAGGGGGATGTCGTCCTCAGTCAACGCATCGAGAAGATATTGGCAAAGGACGGGAGCGTTCTGCTCGTATTCGACGTGATGGCTCTCACGCGCGTGGAGAACGGCAAGATCACCTGGAACCGCGACTACTTCTACAACACCCAGCCCGAGGAATGGGGTCGTGACCAGTAGGGCTCGTCCGACGTTCCCGCTTGCGCAGAACCGTATCTGCGCTTTTGGTGGTGTCGGTGCGGGCCGGCCGCCCGTAGGGCCGGCCCACGTCACAGTCGCCGATCGGACGGCGAGGTGGCTGCGTGTGATCTTGGCGGTCCGGCGAGCTGTGGCTCGTCCGAGTAGCCGCACCCCGGCTCGCTGACGGGTTCGGTATCTCCGTCGGCACCCGCACGCCTACGTGGCAGCCGTCGTCGGCATGCCGGCCGACGACGCGCCCGGCCTGCTGTGCACCCTGCGCGAGGCCGAACGTGACCACGTTCTGCTCGACGGCGCTCTGGCGGAGTGCGACCGGGTCGGCGACAGCCGGGCCGACCACTCCCACAAGCACCGCCCATGGGGTGAACGTGCAGGTGGTGACGGCTCCAGATGGTCGGCTGCTGCGGATCTCGCCTGCACTGCCCCGCCGCACGCATGACCTGACCGCGGCCCGTACGCACCGGATCATCAGTATCTGCGAGCGTCAGGGTGTTCCAGTCCTGGCCGACCGCGCCTACGCGGGAGCCGGACCGAGGGTGACGACGCCCCTCGGACGCCCACCGTGCCGTGGCCTCACGCCCACCCGACAGACCGTCAACCGCGTGCTGTCCGCGGCACTGGCTCCGGTCGGGCGTGGTGTCGCACGGCTGAAGTTGTGGCGGATCTTCCGCAAGGCCCGGTGCAGCCCGAATCGAATGTCGTCAATCGCTGCAGCCGTCCTCACCCTGAAGCGGCGACGCTGAACCCAAGGCACCGATTGTCGCGATGGGAGCCCGACGAGATCCAGGCCGCTGTTCGAGGCTCTGCTGCTGTGCGGTCGTGAGATCGACGGCAGGTCCGGGCTGTGGCGGTTCGGCCGAACCGTGGGCGTCAGCCGCCTCCGCCTCCGCCGCTGGTGTTGTCCGGACCGAGGTCATGCTCCCGGGTCTGGTTCGCGCCGGATCCCCAATGCTCGTAGCAGATGAGCCCCGCCCCGATGAGCAAGACGATCCCCGTAGCTATCAGCGATATCCATGCGCCGGCGTCCATGCTTGCGGATGTACCCACCGCTGTCAGTGCGAAGCCTCACCCGGGCCTCCATCGATCCGGAGCGGTTCAGCGGGCGTTGTCGACTTGGCTGACACGCCGGGTGCCTGAGGCGATTCTCTCCACATCGTGCGGACGGACCACTGCAACGAGGCGGCAGGGGCCCTGGCCCGCCGACCGGTGGTCCCGCCGCGCCGCTCGGCGGTCAGGAGCGCTACCTCGACAGGTCTTTACCGGAGGAGATCGGCGCCGACCCGCTCGCCTAGGTCGTCGCCTGGGCGCTGGAGCACCTTCATGAGCAGTTCGACGGGAGACCCTGGCGGCGCGGGCGTACGTGAGCCGTCGTGACCCCGGCGTCACTTGATCGTTCCACGTTGAAAAAGCGAACGAAGGGGAAGGCCGGCGTTGCGAGCCCCGGCCCCTGGCTCGGCAGGCCGGCGCAGGATCAGGGTCGGCGGATGGTGTAGCAGTTCCTTCGGGGCCCCGGTGCCATGGCACCGGGGCCCCTCCATGCGTTCCGCAAGAGAGGTACACCAAACCGCCCAGCACGCCGACCTCGGCCTGAAGCCCTGCGTGTCCGGTAGGAAACCGGCAGATGCCGAACCCGCCTGCCGGAAGTGCGCTCAAGGGCAGTTCCGCTGCGGTTGTCGTACTCGAAAGCATGCTCTCGTCTTCGGCGTGAGTGCTCCGTCCTGCCGTTGCCTCTTCGCGCAAGATGTCCATCGGCTGGTCAGGGCGGCGTCCGTGGAGCGGCTTCGACACAGTCAGGGCTTCGCCTGGGAACAAGGGGCAGCTTCCCTGCCGCGTGCCGCTCAGCTCGTGATGTGCCCTTCGGGGCGCCAGGCTGGGCAGGCCGTCATGTGCGACATCCCGGGCCGCGTAGCTCCAGCCCGCGAACATCGGCCGCGCTTCTGGGCTGTTGGGCAACAGGTGCGCCTACCCTGACACTCCGTTCTGACGGGTGAAGCGCTGGTGCGCTGACCTCTACCCGAGCGGTCGGCATCCCTGCGCGGTGAGGGTGCGCATCCTTCCTGCAACGCTGTGCTCGGGGCGGGCCGATATCTATGGCCACGGCGTGAGGGTTCGGTGCGCCGCGCTGGGAGTGTTCCTACCGCGGCGAAGGGAGTGGCATTTTTTCACCGTACGCGGACCATTACGGCATGCTACTGTCGATCTCGGTTGCAGTTGTGGTTCCCAAAACTTAAAGCTTCCGCGTAGGTATTTTCGACCAGCGGAAGCTTCATTGTATTTCCGGTTTCTCTCCGGGCGGGGCATCATCGCGGCGACGCGGCATCCGTGCATCACGGATTCCGACGTACCTGCCCCCCCAGAGGAGATATGACATGGCGTCAGGCACTGTGAAATGGTTCAACGCAGCCAAGGGTTTCGGCTTCATCGAGCAGGACGGCGGCGGCGCTGACGTGTTCGCCCACTTCTCGAACATCGCCGCCCAGGGCTTCCGTGAGCTGCTCGAAGGTCAGAAGGTCACCTTCGACATCGCACCGGGCCAGAAGGGCCCGACGGCCGAGAACATCGTTCCCTCCTGACGCTGACGCGTACTTCGTAGCCGGGATCCGCATCTTAGGCGTGCGGGCCCCAACTACGGGCATTCTCTGTGAGTGGTGCCATCTGCGGTGAAAACTTCCGCCCGCAGAGCCTTCTCGTTGCCCGATCCTTCCGAGTTCCGCCTGTTGGTGGAACTGGATGCCTCGCCGATATGGCGTCACTCATTCCGTGGTCGGCATCCCGTTCGGGGCACTCGAAGATCTCATTTTATTTCTCATTCCGCTCGGCCCGTTCTTGTGATTCCCTGCGCTGTTCTTCCGCTGCGAGAATTCCTTGATACGTGCCGTATCAAGGAAGGTTCTGAATGAACCCCACACGTACGAACAATCGTTCCTCCCGCAGCCGTGCCGCCGACCCCGGCCGGGGCGGTAGCCGCTTCAGCTCGACCGCCTCGACCCGTTCCGCTGCCCCGGCCCGTTCCGGCGGTTCGGGCCGCTCGGCCGGCAATGGGCGGCGGCGCGCCGCGGTTCAGGGCGAGTTCGCTCTGCCGCTCACGGTCACTCCCGCGCTGCCTGCCGTCGAGGCGTTCGCCGACCTCGACATGCCGGGGCAGTTGCTGGCGGCGCTGACCGCCCAGGGGGTGAGCGTCCCGTTCCCGATCCAGGGGGCGACCCTGCCCGACACCCTCGCGGGTCGCGACGCCCTGGGACGTGGGCGCACCGGCTCCGGAAAGACCCTCGCCTTCGGCCTGGCGCTGTTGGCCCGCACCGCCGGTCAGCGTGCCGAGCCCCGCCGGCCACTGGCCCTGGTCCTCGTGCCGACGCGTGAGCTGGCCCAGCAGGTGACCGACGCCCTGGCCCCATACGCCCGCTCGGTCAAGCTGCGCATGGCCACCGTCGTCGGCGGGATGCCGATCGGCCGGCAGGCCAACGCGCTGCGCGGTGGCGCCGAGGTCGTCGTGGCGACGCCTGGCCGGCTCAAGGACCTCATCGACCGCGGTGACTGCCGACTCGACCAGGTCGCGATCACCGTGCTGGACGAGGCCGACCAAATGGCTGACATGGGCTTCATGCCCCAAGTCACCGAACTTCTGGACCAAGTACGCCCCAAGGGGCAGAGGATGCTGTTCTCCGCCACCCTGGACCGTAACGTCGACCGCCTGGTCCGCCGGTACCTCAGCGACCCGGTCGTCCACTCCGTCGACCCCTCCGCCGGTGCGGTCACCACAATGGAGCACCACGTGCTCCACGTCCACGGCGCGGACAAGAACCGTACGACCACCGAGATCGCAGCCCGCGACGGCCGGGTGATCATGTTCCTTGACACCAAGCGGGCCGTGGACAAGCTCACCGACCACCTGCTGGCCAGCGGTGTGAGGGCCGCCGCTCTGCATGGCGGGAAGGCGCAGTCGCAGCGCACCCGGACCCTGACCCAGTTCAAGACGGGGCACGTCACCGTACTCGTGGCCACGAACGTCGCCGCCCGCGGCATCCACGTCGACAACCTCGACCTCGTCGTCAACGTGGACCCGCCGACCGACCACAAGGACTACCTGCACCGCGGCGGCCGAACCGCGCGGGCGGGGGAGTCCGGCAGCGTCGTCACCCTTGTCACCCCCAACCAGCGCCGGGACATGACCCGCCTCATGACCGCCGCCGGCATCGTGGCCCAGACGACCCAGGTCCGCTCCGGCGAAGAGGCACTCGGTCGCATCACCGGCGCCCAGGCCCCCTCAGGTATTCCTGTGACGATCACCGCGCCGGTGGTCGAGCGGCGCCGGCGCCGCGCGCCCTCACGCGGTCGGCGCAGCTCCGCCTCGGCGGCCGGGCGAGTGACCGCGCATCAGGCTTCCTTCGACGCCGCTGCCTGAGAACGTCGTGATCCGGAAGTTGACCCACCTGTGCAGGAGGCACCTATTGATGCTGGTCCAGATGCAGCCCCGCTCGACCGATGCCACAGCCGCAGGAAGGACGGTGGCCGACGCGATGGACACCGCCGGACCTCAGGTCTGTGACGACATGACCGTCGAGGCCCTGTCCGTCATGGCCAGTGCCCGTACCGGACATCTACTTGTCTGCGACGACGGCGGCCTGTGCACCGGGCTGGTCACCCGGTCCCGGCTCGCAGCGTTCCGTGACGGCTCCGCGTACTCGGACAGGGTCCGGCTGCGGGACATCCTCAGCGGCCGAGGGCCGTTCACCTCGCCCGTGACCACCATCGCCGAAGCCGGGCACATGATGCGCCACAGCGACGTCGATGCTCTGCCTGTGGTCGACGAATACGGCAGTGCCCTGGGCGTTCTCGCCCTCGCCCGCTGAGTCGCCTCGTCCGCGGTGGAACCGCTCCCTCTTCGTGCCTCTCCTTGTGAGGCACCGTGCGCTGTGTCATCGCCCGCTTCCCGTTCGACCTGACCAGGAGCGGCGTCCTCGAATCGATGAACGGCATCAAGCCCGAGCATGTTTCCGGCGAGCCGTGATCATCGGCCGACGCACCTGCCCCGACAAACAGGTCGGCCAGGGCGTCACACGCCAGGACCGCCGAGGCTCCAGCGCAGGAGAAGTCCTGCGGGCCATGACCCCCAACTCGGCTTACCTGCCGCACTCCAGTCCCGGCCACGGCACCCACCCGGGTTCTCAGCCCGTGCAGCAGGCTTCCGCGATGCTCGGCGTCCCTGTGGCTGCCTGACCGACGGACAGACGCGAGCCGCTGGTGCGCAGCGGTGCTGGCGGCCGCAGTGATCCTGGCCGGCGTTCTCGCTCCGGCCGCGCACGCGGACGGCGGACCGGGCGGCAGGATCTGCGACGGCACGGCGCTGACCAACACGGTCTGCGCCTCGGACGGCGCCGGCGCGCCCGGTGCGGACGGCAACGGTGCCCGGGCCGCGCCTGCCGGAGCTTCGGGAGGGCCTCGAATCCGAGCGTGACGTGCCGGTTCCGCGCAGTGGAGCCGTGCAGGACGGCATTGCGTACCAGTTCGTGCACGACGGCCGCAGCACCTTCCACGGGCCCGGGCCACTGCAAGATGGTGAGCCACAGGCAGCAGCGCACACGCGCGCGCTCTGAGCTGCTGCCGCGTCTGCGTTCACGCGTGGCGTGGGCAGCCTGCCCGACCACTCCGCCACCAGCGGAGCGACGTCGGCCGCCGTGTGCAGAGGGGACGGGCGCGGGGCCCGGCCTTTCGATGATCAGGTCACCAGGTCATTGCCCCCGGTGCGGGGTCCCCGGCTCTGCCATTCTGGACGGGTGCCGCCCACCTTCCGCACGCCGCAGGCCGTCACCCCCGACCCGCCTGACCCGGCGATGAGACCACTGATGACGCAGTCCTGGCAGGACCTCGCGTTCCTGCACTGGGCCGCCGACCCGGCCGACGTGGCGCCACTGCTCCCCGCGGGCACCGAACCGGACACGCTGGACGGCGTCACCTACGTCGGACTGGTCGCCTTCCGCATGTACCGCGTCGGATGGCTGCGCCTGCCCGGCATCCCCTACCTCGGCACGTTCCCCGAGACCAACGTCCGCCTCTACTCGCGGGACGCGCACGGCCGGCGCGGGGTGGTCTTCCGCTCCCTCGACGCCTCGCGCCTGATCCCCGTGGGCGTCGCCCGCGCGGGGTTCCGGCTCCCGTACGTCTGGTCCCGCATGGCGATCCGGCGCGACGGCGGCACCCTCACGTACACCAGCTCGCGGCTGGCCCCCGGCCCCAGGGGCGCCCACAGCCGGATCGTGGTGCGCACCGGCGACCGCATCCGCACCCCCAGCGCACTCGAACACTTCGTGACGGCCCGCTGGGGCATGCACAGCACCTTCCGCGGACGCACGATGTACCTCCCGAACGCCCATCCCCGCTGGCCCCTGCACCGTGCGCACCTCCTCGCGTGCGACGAGGACCTCGTAACGGCCGCGGGACTCCCCGCGCCCGCCGGGGAGCCGGAGAGCGTGTTGTACTCGCCCGGCGTCCGGGTGTGCTTCGGACGCCCGGCCCGCCCGTAGCGGACGCCGACGGCGCGGGACGGCTGCGCCCGGTGCCCGCGGCCGGGAGCCCTGCGGACGGGGCCCGGGACGGCTGCGCCCGGTGCCCGCGGCCGGGCCCGTACGCGATGACCGGTTCCGGCCGTCGGGGCCGCGCGGACCGTCCCGCACGGCTCGCCCGGCGTATGGGCAGGGTGTAGAAAGGGGGACATGGCCGGACGCGACGGCCGCCCGCGTTCGTTTCTCGGCATGAGAAGCCTCGCCGGTCAGGTCTTTCTCCTCCAAGTGGCGATCGTGGTGTTGCTCGTCGCAGCCGCCGTGGCCGCGCTCGTGCTGCAGTCCCGGGCGGACAGCGAGCGTGAGGCCCGCAACCGCTCGGTCGCCGTGGCCGAGACCTTCGCGAACTCCCCGGGCATGGAAGCGGCCCTGAAGAGCCCCGATCCCACCGCGGTGCTCCAGCCGAAGGCCGAAGCCGCGCGCAAGGCCTCCGGGGTCGACTTCATCGTCGTCCTGAACCGGGACGCCATCCGCTTCACCCACCCGCTGCCCGACCGGATCGGCAAGAAGTTCGTCGGCGAGGTGGGCCCCGCACTCGACGGCCGCGTCGTCACCGAGAAGCTCACCGGGACCATCGGGCCGCTGATCCAGGCGGTCGTCCCCGTGTCCGGCGCCGACGGCAAGGTGATCGGGCTGGTGTCCGCGGGAATCACCATCAAGAGCGTCAGCGGGGTGGCGGACAACCAGTTCCCCCTCCTCTTCGGCTCGGCAGCCGGGATCCTGCTGCTCACCATGGGCGGCACGGCGCTCGTCACGCGGCGCCTGAAGCGGCAGACCCACGGCCTCGGCCCCACCGAGATGACCCGGATGTACGAGCACCACGACGCGGTTCTGCACTCCGTGCGGGAGGGCGTCGTCATCGTCGGCGGCGACGGACGGCTGCTGCTGGCCAACGACGAGGCACGGAGACTCCTGGCGCTGCCCCCCGACCTCGACGGCCGACGTGTCACGGACCTCGGCCTCGACCAGGTCACCACCGGGCTGCTGGCCTCCGGACGCAGTGCGACCGACGAGGTGTACTCCGTCGGCGACAGGCTGCTCGCCGTCAGCCAGCGCGCCACCGACAGGGACGGAGGCCCGCCGGGCAGCGTGACGACCCTGCGCGACACGACCGAGCTGCAGGCCCTCACCGGCAAGGCCGCCATGGCGCGCGGACGGCTCAAGCTCCTCTACGACGCGGGCACCGAGATCGGCACCGCGCTCGACGTCATCCGGACGTGCGAGGAGCTGGCCGACTTCGCCACCGCGAGATTCGCCGACTACGCCACCGTCGACCTCGCCGAGGCGGTGCTGCGCGGCGAGGAGCCGACATCGGCCGGCGGGACCTCCGGCGGGCTGCGGCGGTCCGCCTTCAGCGGGCTCCGCGACGACACCGGACTCCACCCGCTGGGCTCGGTGGTCCGCTTCCTGCCGGACACCGAACTCGGGGCGGGTCTCCTCAGGGGCGAGGCGGTCCTCGTACCCGATCTGGCACAGCACACCGGCTGGCAGCAGCCCGATCCGGAGCGGGGCGCGCGGATCGTCGCCTGCGGCCTCCACTCACTGATCGCCGTCCCCATGCGGGCCAGGGGAGTGATCCTCGGAGTGGCGCTGTTCTGGCGGTCCGAGCGGCCCGAACCGTTCGAGGACGAGGACCTGTCGGTCGCCGAGGAACTGGTGGCCCGCGCCGCGGTGAGCATCGACAACGCGCGCCGCTACTCGCGCGAGCACAACGTCGCCGTCACCCTGCAGCGCAGCCTGCTGCCGCGCGGACTTCCGGACCAGACCGCCATCGACGCGGCCTACCGGTACCTGCCCGCTCAGGCCGGGCTGGGCGGGCTCGGCGGTGTCGGCGGCGACTGGTTCGACATCATCCCGCTGCCCGGCGCCCGGGTCGCGCTCGTGGTCGGCGACGTCGTGGGGCACGGCCTGCACGCGGCCGCCACGATGGGGCGCCTGCGTACGGCGGTCCACAACTTCTCCACCCTGGACCTGCCGCCGGACGAACTGCTGTGGCACCTGGACGAACTGGTCGCCCGGATCGACCAGGACGAGTCGGCCGACGGCTCCGAGGGCGGCGGCGTCACCGGTGCCACCTGCCTCTACGCGATCTACGACCCGGTGTCCGGGCGCTGCAGCATGGCGCGGGCCGGCCACCTCCAGCCCGTGGTCGTCAGCCCCGACGGCGACGCGCGGTTCGCCGACGTGCCCGGCGGGCCCCCGCTGGGACTGGGCGGGATGCCCTTCGAGACCCTCGACGTGCACCTCGCCGAGAACAGCCGGCTGGTGCTCTACACCGACGGCCTCGTCGAGGACCGGCACCGTGACATCGACGAAGGGCTGGAGATCCTGCGCTCCACGCTGGCCGGGCACCCCGGGCGGACCCCGGAGGAGACCTGCGAGGCCGTCCTGCGCACCCTCGTGCCCGCCCGCGCCCGCGACGATGTCGCCCTGCTGGTCGGCCGCACCCGCCGGATGGCCCCCGAGAACGTGGCGGAGTGGGAGGTGCCCTCCGACCCCTCGGCGGTCGCCCGGGTACGCGCCGACGTGTCGCGCAAGCTGAGTGAGTGGGGTCTGGCCGAGGAGGCCTTCACGACCGAGCTGATCTTCAGCGAGCTGGTCACCAACTCCATCCGCTACGCCACGGGCCCCATCGGCGTACGCCTGCTCCGCGACCGGACGCTGATCTGCGAGGTGTCCGACCGCAGCAGCACCTCCCCCCACCTGCGGCAGGCCGCCAGCATGGACGAAGGCGGCCGGGGGCTCTTCCTCGTCGCCCAGTTGGCGGAGCGCTGGGGCACCCGTTACACGGACGACGGGGGCAAGGTCATCTGGACGGAACAGCTTCTGCAGCCGTAGTGCCGGCGGCCGGACGGGTGCACACGGTCACACCGGTTCCCGCAGGCAGTGGAGATAGAGGTGCGGCTCGGGCACGGCTCCCGGATGGCCGGGGGTGAACACGGCGTCGTGCTCCTGCGTGAGGGTGAGTCCGGCGCCGGTGACGAGGGCCCTGCACTCCTCGGGTCCGAAACTGGTCACGCGCACCTCCTGGCCCATGAAGACGGCCTCCACCCCCTCGACGTCCAGCGGGATCGTGGCCAGCACCAGACGGCCGCCGGGCCGGAGCGCCCCGGCGAGCCGCCGGACCAGCGCACGCTGGTCCTCCCGTGACATCTGCAGGAGCGAGAAGTAGACGCACACCGCGTCGAAGGCGCCCTCGTCGAGCGGGACCTGGCGGATGTCCGCGTTGCGGAACGTTGCGCCCGGGACCCGGCGGGCCGCCAGGTCCACCATGACCGGGGACACGTCGACGCCCAGTACGTCGTGCCCGGCGGCCGCCAGCGTGTGGGCGGTCGGCCGGCCGGTGCCGCTGCCGACGTCCAGGATCCGGCCGCGCGGCGGGAGCTGGGCCAGCAGCGTCTCCAGCGAGGCGCGGTGGGCCTGTGAGCCGGCGAAGGCCGTCTCGTAGTCGGCACCGATGGCGTCGAACGCCTCGGCTGCGGGATGCCGCCGGTCTTCGGTCATGAGGTCGTCCCCTTCCGGACGGTTACGGGATGCGGGCCACGGCGACGTACACGCCGCTCATCTCGGGACGGGGGGCCGGCGTGCCGCGGAACCACTCGGGGGCCGTCACGAGCCCCGGCTCGACGATGTCCATGCCCTCGAAGAACCGCTCGAACTCCGCGCGGGTGCGCAGGGCGAGCCGGATTCCGCCCTTGCCGTACTCCGCCCTGCCCTGCTCGCCGCGTTCGGGGTTCACGTCCGACGCGCCCTGCGACAGGACCACATGGCTGCCCGGGCTCAGCGAGGCCGTCAGGGTGCGCACGATCCCCACGGGGTCCAGGTCGTCGGGCAGGAAGTGGAGGAGCCCCAGCAGCGAGAGGGCGATGGGACGGTCGAAGTCCAGGACCCTGCGGGCCGCTTCGATGATCGTCGCCGGTTCGAGCACGTCCGCGTGGACGTAGTCCGTCGCCCCCTCGGGGCGGCTGACGAGGAGGGCCTCCGCGTGCCGCAGCACGATCGGGTCGTTGTCGCAGTAGACGACCCGCGCGTCTGGCCTGATCTCCTGGGCGATCTGGTGCAGGTTCGGCGCGGTCGGGATGCCCGTGCCGATGTCGAGGAACTGGCCGACGCCCTCAGCGGCCAGCCAGGCGGTCGCCCGGTTCATGAAGGCGCGGTTCTGGAACGCCCCGGCCTTCGCCTCGGGCGGCAGCTGCTCCGCCACGGCCTGGTCGACCGGGTAGTTGTCCTTGCCGCCGAGCAGCGAGTCGTAGACACGGGCCGAGTGGGGCCGGCTGGTGTCGATGGGGGGCTGAGGTATCCCGGTCGTCATGACGCGCTCCGTTGCAGATGGGTGAACCGCTCCGCCTGCGAAGTCTGCCACAGCAACTCCGTTGCCAGCGGCACCGATCGGGGCCGGGGGACAGGCTCCGGGGGAGCGCCCCCGGAGCCTGCCGCGACGGACTGTCAGTTGCCGCCGACCAGGCCGTGCGCGGGCACGGTCACCGTGCGGGCACCGGGCCTGCCGCCGAGGACCACCTTGCGCAGCGCGCTGTTGTTGGTCAGGTCCGTCTCCTTGAGCCGCTTCTCCGGATTGGCCAGCACCTGGATGTAGTACGTGCCGTTCGCCAGGCCGGTGATGTCGAAGGACTGGCCCGGCAGGTCCTGGGTGTAGGTGTCACCGGACCCGATGTCGAGCACCTCCCGGACGGAGATGGAGTTCTCCTGGCCGCAGGCGGTGGACAGATCGGTGTTGCCGGGGTGCCAGTTGGCGTTCTTCACCGTGTAGTCGACGGCGTCCGTGTTGGCCAGGCAGAAGGCCTCCTTGCCGCTGCGCACCGTCTCCTTCTTGTCCGCCTTCAGGAGCCGGTAACTCGCGAAGTCGGTGAAGTGCCAGTGCATGTGCCCCGGCCGGGGGTCCCACTCCATGGTGCCGGTAGGCGTGTACCCGACCTGCTTGCCCTTGGCGTCGTAGAAGTACTGGTAGGCGTCCATCAGCTCCTTGCCGGGCTTGCGGAAGCCGTCGACCACGAGCTGGGCGGGGCCGGCGTTCCAGACGTTCGCGCTGAACGCGAGGTGGTCCCGGCCCGGGGCCGCGGGGTCGGCTCCGCCGATGGTGATGCCGTAGGCGGGCAGGGAGCGCAGGTCGGGCTTGGGCACGTTCGGCACCGACGCCCTGCCGGTCGGGCGGGCTCCCGCCGGCTGCGCCGCGGGCGCCCGGCGGGAGCCGTCCGTGCGGCCGGGGGCGTCGCCGGCGGCGGCCCGGAGACCCTGGCGCTTCACGGCCCAGGGCACGGCGGCGGGAGCGGGCGGGAAGGGGCCGTGGCCCACGTTGTACGAGGGTCCCGCACCGGTGGTCGGGGCCACCGGTGCGGGTGTGCGTGCCGGGGCCTGGCCGGTGTGGCCGCCGTGGTCCATGTGCCCGGAGCCGTGCGCGGTGTGCGATCCGGCGGAGCGGGCGGCGGGGGCGGTCGGGTTCTCCTCCTCGAAGCTGCGCTCACGCACGGTCAGGCGGATCTTCTGCGGCTTGTCGGCGATCTCGAACAGGTCGCGGTAGCGCTTGGTCACGGCCACTTCGGCGGTGTACTTCCCGGCCGGGATCAGGACGGGCGCGCCGTAGTAGCCGGCGTAGGTGTTGGCGGCCCAGCCGTCCTCGACGCCCCACACCGAACCGAGCGTGAACGGGTTCGTGGGACAGCTCTCGGGGTACTTCGACCGCGCGGGCGCGTCCGGACGGATGCGGCCCGACGCGTTGTTCGGGCAGAACGACTCGGTGCGCGTCACCACGGCCTTGCCGGAGGCGTCCCGGATCGTGATCCGGATGAAGTCCGTGAGCCCGGTGAAGTCCTTCACCACGCCCTTGGGCAGCACCTTCGTCCGGGTCTTCTTCCCCTCGTGGACGACCTGTGCGGCGACGACCGGATCGTTGTAGCCCTTGCGGGTGACCCGCAGTTCGAACGGGCCGCCCGTCGCGGTGAGGTACGTGCCGAGGTCCAGGTAGACACCCGGCTCCTCCTTCCAGGAGTCGAGCGTCACCGACGCCGAGGCGGCGACCAGGCCGAGCCGCGGAGCCGTTCCGGCCTTCTTGCCGTCCGGGGCCGCGGCGACCACGCCTGCGGTCACCGCGATCGCGGCGGCGGCGGCGACCGCCGGACGCCACAGGCGGTTGCGGGGGGTTCTGATGCTCATCGTTCTCCGATGTCCGGGTGCCCCGTGGGGCCGATGGAACCGCTTTGCCGGTGAGAGACGGCATCGGCCGCCGCGGTTGTCCGAAGGCCCACAAAACACGCATGATTGGCCGGAATGACACACCGAAGCCGGTAATGAGACATTTTCGCGTTGTTCCGTCCTTGATCCTGTGGTGGCTGTGCTACCGGCCGGCCGTCCTCGATGAACGCCGACGGCACCGAACGGGCACCGAACGGGCGTCGTTCCCGGCGAAGCGGACGACCGCCGCCCGCCGGGTGAAGCCCGAATCCCGGGCGACCAGGGTCTGTCGGCCGAGCGGAACGGGCACGAACGGGCACAGCCCGCTTCGCGAAGAAGCTGGTCGAACAGCCGTTCCTGCTTGTACAAACAATGCGTGGGCCCGAACGGACGCCGGGGCCACGCAGATTCCGTACCGAGCGCAAGGATGGTGAAGTGGGCACCGAGGAACGCCGACGAGCAATTCTCGAGACGGCCCGGGAGGAGGGCGCGGTCGAGGTGAACCTGCTCGCCGAGCGGTTCCAGGTGGCCAGGGAGACCATCAGGCGTGACCTGCACACCCTGGAGGAACACGGCCTCGTGCGGCGCACCCACGGGGGCGCCTACCCGGTGGAGAGCGCCGGTTTCGAGACCACCCTGGCCATGCGCACCACGCACCACGTACCGCAGAAGTCCCGGATCGCGGCGGCCGCCGCGGAACTGCTCGGCGACGCCGAGACGGTCTTCGTCGACGAGGGCTTCACACCGCAGCTGATAGCCGAAGCCCTGCCGAAGGACCGGCAGTTGACCGTCGTCACCGCCTCACTCGCCGTCGCGTCGGTCCTCGCGGACAGCGAGAAGACCGCCGTGCTCCTGCTCGGAGGACGCGTCCGGGGCGGCACCATGGCGACCGTCGACCACTGGGCCACCCGCATGCTCGCCGACTTCGTCATCGACCTCGCCTACGTCGGTGCGAACGGCATCTCCCGCCAGTACGGGCTGACCACGCCCGACCCGGCCGTCAGCGAGGTCAAGGCGCAGGCCATGCGCAGTGCCCGCCGCCGCGTCTTCGCCGGCGTCCACACGAAGTTCGGGGCGGTCAGCTTCTGCCGCTTCGCGGGTGTCGGCGACTTCGAGGCCGTCATCACCGACACCGGTCTGCCCTCCGCGGAGGCGCAGCGCTACTCCCTCCTCGGCCCGAGCGTCATCCGCGTCTGACCGCCCACCCCCGCCACCCCGCACCGCCGCGTCGTCCCCGCCTTGCCCAGGAGCCCGCAGGGCAGCCCCGCCATGCCCGGAAGACCGCCCGGACTGCCCCAGCCACCGATGTACGAGCCGCTACGACCGATCAGGAGAACTCATGCCCCACCAGCAACGGCGCCGTGGGACCCGCGCGCGTGCGTTCGCGGGCACGGCAGCCATGGCACTCCTCGCCACCGGATGCGCCGGAGCCGGCGGCACCGCGTTCGGAGGAGGTGACGCACTCAACGTGCTCATGGTGAACAACCCGCAGATGGTCCAGCTGCAGAAACTCACCGCGGAGCACTTCACCGAGGAGACCGGCATCAAGGTCCACTTCACCGTGCTCCCTGAGAACGACGTCCGCGACAAGATCAGTCAGGACTTCTCCAACCAGGCCGGCCAGTACGACGTCGGAACCATCAGCAACTTCGAGGTGCCCTTCTTCGCGAAGAACGACTGGCTGCACCCGCTCGACACCTACGCCGAGCAGGACACCGCCTTCGACCAGGACGACATCCTCGAACCGCTGCGCGACTCGCTCACCGCCGAGGGCAGGCTCTACGCCGAACCCTTCTACGGCGAGTCGTCCTTCCTCATGTACCGCAAGGACGTCTTCGAGGCGAAGGGCCTGACGATGCCCCCGGACCCCACCTGGCAGCAGGTGGCCGCGCTCGCCGCGCGGGCGGACGGAGCCGAACGCGGGATGAAGGGCATCTGCCTGCGCGGGCTGCCCGGATGGGGCGAACTCGTCGCCCCGCTCACCACCGTGGTCAACACCATGGGCGGGACCTGGTTCACCGAGGACTGGGAACCGCGGCTCACCTCACCGGAGTTCAAGAAGGCGACCCGCTTCTACGTCGACCTCGTGCGCAAGCACGGAGAGCGCGGCGCCTCCCAGTCCGGGTACGCCGAGTGCCTCAACAACATGACCCAGGGCAAGAGCGCCATGTGGTACGACGCCACCGCGGGCGCCGGCTCGCTGGAGGCGGCGGACTCCCCGGTGAAGGGGAAGATCGGCTACGTGCCCGCACCGGTCGAGCGCACCAGGAGCTCGGGATGGCTCTACACGTGGGCCTGGGGCATCCAGAAGGCGTCCAAGAAGTCGGACGACGCCTGGAAGTTCGTCTCCTGGGCCTCCGGCAAGGAGTACGAGGAGCTCGTCGGCGAGACCAGCGGATGGGCCGACGTGCCCGCCGGCAAACGGGCCTCCACCTACGACAACCCCGCCTACCGCGAGGCCGCGGGGGCCTTCGCGGACGTCACCGAGCAGGCCATCTCCCGCGCGGATCCGAAGAACCCCGGCACCCAGCCGCGTCCCGTGCCCGGCATCCAGTTCGTCGGCATCCCCGAGTTCACCGACCTCGGCACCCGGGTAGCGCAGGAGATCAGCGCGGCCATAGCCGGACGCCAGTCCGTCGACACGGCGCTGGCCACCTCCCAGAAGCTGGCCGAACAGGTCGCCAAGGAGTACCGATGACCACAGCAGTCGGCACCACACCGCAGTCACCACCCCGGCCACCCGCCGCACCCCGCCCGAAGAGGCCCGGCGCGCGGGCCTGGGCCACCAGGGCGCCGCTGCTGCCCGCCCTGGTGTTCCTCGTCGTCGTCACACAACTGCCCTTCGTGGCGACCCTGGTGATCTCCCTCTTCGACTGGAACTCCCTCAGCCCCGACAAGCGCGCCTTCAACGGGCTCGGCAACTACGCGTCCGTCTTCACCGACGCCGCGCTCCGCGAGTCGGTCCTGAACACCATCCTGCTCACCGCGGGCGTCGTCCTCACCACCGTGGTCCTCGGGCTGGCGCTCGCCCTGCTGCTGGACCGCGCGTTCTTCGGCCGTGGCATGGTCAGGACCCTGCTCATCACGCCGTTCCTGATCGTCCCGGTCTCCGCGGCCCTGCTGTGGAAGCACGCGCTGTACAACCCGGAGTACGGCCTCCTCAACGGCACCCTCAGCGGGATCGGCGAGCTCTTCGGCGACACCGACCCGGCCCAGCCGGACTGGATCGCCCAGATGCCGCTGCTCGCGGTCGTCGCCGCGCTCGTCTGGCAGTGGACGCCGTTCATGATGCTGATCCTGCTCGCCGGGCTCCAGAGCCGGCCCGCCGAGGTCGTCGAGGCCGCCCGCCTCGACGGCGCGAGCGCCTGGCAGACCTTCCGCTACCTGACACTGCCCCACCTGCGCAGGTACCTCGAACTCGGTGTGCTGCTCGGCGCCGTGTACATCGTGCAGAACTTCGACGCGGTGTTCACGATCACCGCGGGCGGGCTCGGCACGGCCAACCTGCCCTACACGATCTACCAGACCTTCTACCAGGCCCACGAATACGGACTGGCGTCCGCTGCCGGAGTCGTCGTGGTGATCGGCACGATCATCATCGCCACCTTCGCGCTCCGGACCGTCTCGTCCCTCTTCAGTGAGGAGGCGAACCGCGCATGACCACTGCCACCCCTCCCGCCACCCCGTCCGTACCCCGCGCCCTGCGCCGGGCCCGACGCCGCTCCACCGCGCTCGGTGTGCTGGCCTGGGCGGCGGGACTCGCCTTCTGCCTGCCGGCTCTCTGGATGCTGCTGACCTCGCTGCACGCCGAACCGGACGCGGCGACCAACCCGCCGTCCCTCTTCGCGCCGCTCACCCTCGACGGCTACCGGACCTTCTTCGGCGCCGACACCGGCGTCACCCCCTGGCCGCCGCTGCTCAACTCCCTGGGCGCCTCCGTCTTCTCCACGCTCCTGGTGCTCCTGCTGGCGCTCCCGGCGGCGTACGCGCTCTCCATCAGGCGCGTACGCAAATGGACGGACGTGATGTTCTTCTTCCTCTCCACGAAGATGCTGCCCGTCGTCGCGGGGCTGCTGCCCGTCTACCTGTTCGCCAAGAACGCCGGGACGCTGGACAACATCTGGCTCCTCGTCCTGCTCTACACCTCGATGAACCTGCCGATCGCCGTCTGGATGATGCAGTCCTTCCTGGCCGACGTCCCCGTGTCCGTCATCGAGGCGGCACAGGTGGACGGAGCACGGCTGCCGACGGTCCTGGCCCGGGTCGTCGCCCCCATGGCGGCGCCCGGCATCGCGGCCACCGCCCTGATCTGCTTCATCTTCAGCTGGAACGAACTGCTCTTCGCGCGGGTGCTGACCGGTGTCGTCGCCCAGACCGCGCCCGTCTTCCTCACCGGATTCGTCACCAGCCAGGGCCTCTTCCTCGCCCAGCTGTGTGCCGCCTCCGTCGTCGTGTCCCTGCCGGTACTCGCCGCCGGCTACGCCGCCCAGGACAAACTCGTCCAGGGCCTGTCCCTCGGAGCAGTGAAATAATGCGGGCAGCGATCGTCGAAGCCCCCGGCAAGGTCACCGTCACCACCGTCCCGGACCCGGCGCCCGGACCGCGCGACGTCGTCGTGTCCGTCGCCTCGTGCGGTCTGTGCGGCACCGATCTCCACATCCTGCAGGGCGAGTTCGCGCCCACCCTGCCCATCGTCCCGGGCCACGAGTTCGCCGGGGAGGTCGTCGGTGTCGGACGCGACGTCACGGAACTCACCGTCGGGGACCGGGTCGCCGTCGACCCCTCCCTGCACTGCCACGAGTGCCGGTACTGCCGCAACGGACGCGGCAACCTCTGCGAACGCTGGGCGGCCATCGGCGTCACCGTGCCGGGGGGCGCCGCCGAGTACGCCGTTGCCCCCGTCGCCAACTGCGTCAGGCTGCCCGAGCACATCGACGTCAAGGACGCGGCCCTGATCGAACCGCTGTCCTGCGCCGTGCGCGGGTACGACGTGCTGAGCAGCACGCTCGGCGCGGAGGTGCTGATCTACGGCTCCGGAACCATGGGCCTGATGATGCTGGAGCTGGCCAAGCGCACCGGCGCGGCCGGGGTCGACGTCCTCGACGTCAACCCCGAGCGCCTCGCCACCGCCGCGCTCCTCGGCTGCAGCCGCTCCGCCGCCGGGGCCGACGAACTGGACCGGCCCGGCGGCTGGGACGTCGTCGTCGACGCCACCGGCAACGCCGCGGCGATCCAGGACGGCCTGGGCCGCGTGGCGAAGGGCGGGACCTTCCTCCAGTTCGGAGTCGCCGACTACGCGACCACGGCGGTCATCGAGCCGTACCGCATCTACAACCAGGAGATCACCATCACCGGCTCGATGGCCGTCCTGCACAGTTACGAACGCGCCGCCGCGCTGTTCGCCGCCGGCGTCCTGGACCCCGCGGTCTTCATCAGCGACCGGCTGCCGCTCGATCAGTACCCGCAGGCCCTCGACCGCTTCAAGGCGGGCATCGGCCGCAAGATCGTGGTCGAGCCGTGACGGGCGGGCCCGGCGCCGTCCTGGTGCTCGGCGAGGCGCTCATCGACCTCGTGCCCGTGGACGGCGACGGTGCGACGAGAGCAGCCCGCTTCGGCGGCGCCCCGGCCAACGTCGCCGTCGGGCTCGCCCGGCTGGGGACCCCGGCCGTCTTCGCGGGCGGCCTGGGCGGCGACGGCTTCGCCCGCACGATCGAGGCACGGCTGCGGGAAGCGGGAGCCGACGTCTCGCTGTGCGCGCGCTCCGGGCTGCCCACGGCGCTGGCCGTGGCCGAGCCGGGAACCGGCGGCACGGGCTACCACTTCCACCTCCAGGACACGGCGACGTTCCGGCTTCCCGACCTGTCCGCGCGGGCCGGACGCTTCGGCGCCGTCTACGTGGGCGGGCTCGCGGCGGTCGTGGAGCCCGCGGCGACGGCCGTACGGGCGATGGCGGCGGCCGCCGCCCGGCACTCCCTCCTGGTCGTGGACCCCAACGTCCGCCGGGACCGCACCCTGGGCCCTGACGACGGTGCGGCAGCCCTGCGCGAGCTGTGCGCGCTCGCGCACGTGGTGAGAGCGAGCGACGAGGACCTGGAGCGGCTCTGGCCCGGCGCCGACCCGGACGAGACCTGCCGCAAGCTGACGGCGGGCGGCCGGCTGGTGATCCTGACCAGGGGAGCGCGGGGAAGCACCGCCTACACCTCGACGGGGCCGCCCGTCGAGGTGCCCGCGACGCCCGTGGACGTCGTCGACACCATCGGGGCGGGCGACGCCTTCACGGCGGGCTTCCTCAGCAGGATGGGCGCCCACGGCCCCTTCACGGCGGACCAGGCCCCGGAGCGGCTGCGGGACCTGCTGTCCTACGCCTCGCGGGTGGCCGCCTCGGTGTGCGGGGCGGCGGGCACGGCGCCCACCGTGCCCGCGGGGGACTGACGGGATCCGGGCCGGCCGTTGACATGCGCACCCGCTCACGGGTGCGCATGCTGGCTGTGTGACCTGGAGTCCGGATGACGGCAGAACGCCCGACGGCCTGTCGCTGGTGCTCGCCCGGGCCGTGGTGGGCGCCGTCGACGCGGTCGGAGGGTACGCGGGCGGCGTCTACCTGCGCTCCAGGACCCCCGGCCTCCTCCTCATGGCGATCCTCGCGGGCCTCCCGGGCCCGCTGATGCGTCCCTGGTGGCGGATGCACATCAACCGCCCGTTCCCGGTGGCGGAGGCCTACCGGACGGGCAGGCCCGTGTACCTCGCAGACGCGGACGAGGCCATGCGCCGGTTCCCGCAGCTGATGGCCGGGCTGCCCTTCCCCTTCGGATCGCTCTACGCGCCGTTCATGATCGGCAGCACACCGGTCGGCGTCCTCGTCGTCCTGCGCTACGCCACCAGGGGCGTTCCCGTCGGCGTCGACGACCGCCGTCGCATGGAGGCCGCGGCGGCCGGACTCGGCGCCGGCCTGGCCGCGCTCGACGAGCCCGCCCGGTGGGACGAGCCGCCGCTGCTCGTGCGGCTTCCGGCGGACAGCGCCAGGCCGCTACGGGTCGGACACTTCGACTGGGACCTCGGCAGCGGAGCGGTCACCGCCGACGACGACGCGCGACAGCTCCTCGGCCACACCCCCGCCGATCCTCCCGCGCGCACCATGGAGGCACTGGCCGCGCGGCTGCTTCCGGAGGACGTACACGGGCTGTGGACGCTGGCGGGCAGGGCGGCCGAGTCGGCGCAGCCGCACGTCAGCCGGATGCGGCTGTGGTGTCCCGACGGCCGCCCGCTGCTCGTCGAGCTGTCCGGGCACGGGGCGGGTGACGGCGCGTCCGGCCGGCTCGCCGGGGTCGTGGTCGACCCGGGAGCTTGTCCGGCCGTCCCCGACGCGGCGGACCGCATCCCGCGCGGGATGCTCTGCCACGACCGGCTGGGGCGGATCACCTACGTCAACGCCCCGGCCGAGAAGCTTCTCGGCCGCGAGCGGGCCGAACTGGTCGGCCGGGACCTGTTCGCCGCACTGCCCTGGCTGGCGGACCCCTCCTACGAGGACCACCACCGGGCCGCGCTCCTCTCCGACGACCCGGTCCACTTCCTCGCCCGCCGCACCCCGAGGCAGTGGCTGTCGGTGGCGATGTTCCCCGATCACGACGGGGTCACCGTCACCTTCGGTCCGTCGGGCAGCCCCGGCCGAGCGCCGGAGCCGGCCACCGGCCCGCGCCGGGACGCGGAGCCCGGGCCGGCGGTGGACCACGCCGACGTCCTCTACCGGCCGGTCGCACTGGCCATCGCGCTCACCGAGGCCGTGACCGCCCGGCAGGTGTCGGCCGTGGTCACGGAGGAACTGCTGCCCGCCTTCGGGGGCAGGCAGCTCGCCATCTACCTCCAGCACGAGGGGCGTCTCTACCTCGCTTCGGAGACGGGCTTCCCCCAGGGCTTCCTCGACGGTTTCGACGGCGTCGGCCTCGACGCCCGCATCCCTGGCGTCGAGACACTCACCAGCGGACGTCCCCTGTTCTTCGAATCGATGGAGCAGCTGGCGGACGCCTACCCGGGCATCCCCATGGACGCCAGCGTCGGCGCGCGCGCCTTCCTGCCGCTCATCGCCTCCGGCCGCCCCGTCGGCTCGTGCATCCTCGGCTTCGACCAGCCCCGCGGCTTCAACCCGGAGGAGCGCACCGTCCTGACGGCCCTGGCCGGGCTCATCGCCCAGGCACTCCAGCGGGCGCAGCGCTACGACACCGAGGCGGCTCTCGCCCGCGGCCTCCAGGACGCGCTGCTGCCGCACCGGCTCCCGGTCGTCGACCGCGTGGACACGGTCGGACGGTACCTCTCGGGCACCCAGGACATCGAGGTCGGCGGTGACTGGTACGACGTCATCGAGACCCGTGACGGACTCGCCCTCGTCATCGGCGACGTCCAGGGCCACGGTGTCGCCGCTGCCGCGACCATGGGGCAACTGCGCAGCGCCGTACGCGCCTTCGCGCTCACCGGGCACGACCCGCGGGAGACCATGAGCGCCACGAACCATCTGCTCATCGGCCTCGACCCGGGGCAGTTCGCCAGCTGCTGCTACGTCCTTCTGGACCCCGGGACCGGTCTCGTGCACGCCGTACGCGCCGGGCACCCCCAGCCCGTCGTGCGGCACGCCGACGGCCGGACCGAGGTCCTGGATCTCGCCGGCGGCGTGGTCCTCGGGGTCGACCCGGAGGCGGCGTATCCGGTCACGGAACTGACGCTCGGCGACGGCGCCGTCATCGCGCTCTTCACGGACGGTCTCGTGGAGAGGGCGGACGCGGACATCGACGAGGGCATCGAGAGGCTCCGCGCCACCCTGGCCGGGGCGGGCCACCTGCCGCTCGCCGAAGCGGCGGATCTCGTCATCGCGCAGGCGCGCCAGGACGACGACCGGCCCGACGACATCGCGCTGCTGATGGCCGCGCGGCGCGCCCCGTCCCGCTGACACCGGCCGTCCACGGCCCGCCGTGGTGTCCGCCATGCGGAACCCGCCCGGAGCCGGGTGCGACGGCGGGGCACGGGTGAGGCATCCTCTGCTGGTCGGGCAGAACGGGTCCGCGGCGGAGCGTGTGCGCACGTCGTGGTCTGTGACGGAGAAGGATGCGGAACCAGATGGCAGAGAACTCGGACCTGTTGGTCTTCGTGCGGGCACGCCTCGACGACGAGGAGCGCATCGCGCGTGAAGCGGGAGGTGACGGCTGGCGTACACCGGCCGAGGCACCGGGCGAGGTGCACGACCGCACCAGCGGCATCGCGTTCGTGGTGCGGTCGCGCGCGTACGACCGCCACATCGCCCACCAGGACCCGGCGCGCACCCTGCGCCGCATCGAGACCACCAGGGTCCTCCTGGACGAGTACGAGGAGATCGCGGACCTGGACACCGACCGTCCCGCCCAGGACTTCACCTCGGGGCGGGCCGTCGGTCTCGGGTTCGTCGTGCGTCAGATGGCCGCGGAGCACGCGGGCCACCCCGACTACCGGGTGAAGTGGCTGCCCCGGTTTTCCCACTGGGGTCCGTCCGCCGATCCGGAGTGACCGCGGCCGTCCGCACGAGGCCGGCCGGCGTGCCCACGCGTCCGGCCGGCTGAGTAGCGGCGACGGCCGCGTCTGAGTACGTCACCCGATCCCGGCCGTCCTTGCCGCTGGTCGAATGGCGTCATGGCCCCCGACGCGCCGACGCGCCCCCGCATCCAGACCCTCACCACCGCCGGTACGGCACTGGCCGTGACCCTGCTCCCGCTGGCCGCGGGTGTGCTGCTGGCCAGGTCGATGGCCCTGGATCCCCTGGCGCCCGTGAACGCGCTGGTCGTCAACGGCGGGCAGCGCGCGCGCATCGCCCCCTCCCGCTGGATCCTGAAGGCTCGAACGCGCGAACTCCTTTCCAGGCGGTAATGGAACTTTTGTCCAGGAAAGCGCTGTCGCTTTTGTTACACGCGACGGCCCTGAGCAGGCACGGGCGCCCGGGGGAGCGGGCAGGGTGTGAACGGGGCGCCATGACCAGGTGATCGGCGCCCGGAACGGGTCCGTGCAGCGATCAACGGTTGACAGGTCTACGACCGGTGCAATCCGTGTCGAGTGCAGTCGTGTGTGACAGAAATGTCCGCACTTTGTCACACGAACCAGGGCACCTTTCGGCCACCGCGAAAGCCGGACAAAGTTTGCGTTCCCGGCACCGACGCCGGGGTCGGAAAACGCCCGGCACCTTCGTACCGGGCCTGCATGATGAGGGGTTTCCATGTCCCGTTCCGCACGACGGATCACCGCCACCGTTCTCGCCTCCGGTGCCCTGCTCGCCGCAGCGGCCCTGCCGGCCTCGGCCGATGGCCGGGACCACGGCCACCACCGGCCGGCGCAGCGCTCGGCGGTCGTCCTCGGAGCGATCCAGTACGACAGCCCCGGCCGCGACAACGGCTCCAACCGCAGCCTGAACGCCGAGTGGGTCACGGTCACGAACACCAGCCGCCACTCCGTCAACCTCCGCGGCTGGACGCTGAGCGACGAGAGCAACCGCACGTACCGGTTCGACATGAGGCTCCCGGGCCGCTCCTCCGTCCGGGTCCACACCGGAGTGGGGCGCGACACCACCCGCGACGTCTACCAGGACCGTCGCAACTACGTGTGGGACAGCCGGGACACCGCGACGCTCCGCGACAACCGCGGCCGCAAGATCGACTCCGAGTCCTGGGGTCGTCACCGCGGCGGGAACAACAACGGTCACGGCGGCAGCAACGGCCACCACGGCGGGAACAACAACGGCCACCACGGTGGCAACAACAACGGCCACCAGGGCGGCGGCAACAACCACGGCGGCGGCCCCCGCGGCAACCGCTGACCGACACCCGTAGGGGGATGCGGCGCCTCCCCTGAATGACACCGATGCGGCGTACCACGGATCGAGCCCGTGGTGCGCCGCACTCGTGCGCGGTGCCCGCACGCCCCGGACCACGTCGGGCGGGGTCTGTGCAACGAAGGGCCGCCGGTGATGTCAGGATGGGTCCATGACCATCAAGGCGTATTTCGACATCACCATCAACGACGAGCCCGCCGGGCGGATCGTGTTCAACCTGTTCGACGACGTTGCACCCAAGACCGCGGAGAACTTCCGCGCGCTCGCCACCGGTGAGCACGGCTACGGCTACGCCGGTTCGCCGTTCCACCGCGTCATCCCCGACTTCATGCTGCAGGGCGGAGACTTCACCCGCGGCAACGGCACCGGTGGCAAGAGCATCTACGGCGAGAAGTTCGCCGACGAGAACTTCACGCTGAAGCACAACAAGCCGGGTCTGCTCTCGATGGCCAACGCCGGCCCGAACACCAACGGCTCGCAGTTCTTCATCACCACCGTCCTCACCCCGTGGCTGGACGGCAAGCACGTCGTGTTCGGCGAGGTCGCCGACGAGCCCAGCATGGAGCTCGTCCGCAAGATCGAGTCCTACGGCACCCCGAACGGCACCACGAAGGCCGCGATCGCCGTCTCCGCGTCCGGCGTTCTCTGACCTGCGGGACGGGGCCCCGGCCGGTTTCGCACCGGCCGGGGCCCCGCGCGCGTCAGGCCCTCCGGTCCCGTCGCCACGCGGCCCCCGCGCCGTGTCCTGCCGGGCGCCCGCGTCCGTGGGGTGCCAGGGTGGACACGACTTGTGCACCGCTGACACGGGACGAAGGGATCGCACCATGCGTATCGCTCTTGACGGCAGGACGGCGGTCGTGACCGGCTCCTCCCAGGGGATCGGACTCGCCATCGCCACCGGGCTGGCCGGCGCCGGAGCGCGGGTCGTCCTGACCGGGCGCAGCCGGGAGCGGCTGGAAGAGGCGGCCGGGGTCCTGCGGAGCGGCGAGCCGGGCGCCGACGTCCTCACGGTCGCCTGCGACCTCGCCACCGAGCAGGGGGCGGCGGAACTGTACGGCGCCGTGCCCCTCACGGACATCCTCGTCAACAACCTCGGCATCTTCGGCTCCAGGCCGCCGCTGGAGATCACCGACGAGGAGTGGCGCACCTACTTCGACACGAACGTCCTGAGCGCGGTACGCCTGATCCGCCACTACCTGCCGGGCATGACCGGGAAGGGGTGGGGCCGGGTGCAGAACATCGCGAGCGACTCCGCGATCGTCATTCCCGCCGAGATGATCCACTACGGGATGTCGAAGACCGCCCTGCTGGCGGTCTCCCGCGGCTTCGCCAAGGAGGCCGCGGGCACGGGAGTGACCGTGAACTCGGTGATCGCCGGGCCCACCCACACCGGCGGGGTCGAGGACTTCGTCCACGACCTGGTGGGCGGGGACCTGCCGTGGGACGAGGCCCAGCGCGAGTTCATGCGCCGGTACCGCCCCCAGTCCCTGCTCCAGCGGCTCATCGAGCCCGAGGAGATCGCGAACCTCGTGGTCTACCTCAGCTCGCCGCAGGCCTCGGCCACCACGGGCGCGGCCGTGCGGGTGGACGGCGGATACGTCGACTCGATCGTGCCCTGAGCCGTCGGGCTGGCATGATCAAGGGCATGGACGAGCGCATCATCGCCGCGTGTGACGGGGCATCGAAGGGCAATCCGGGACCTGCCGCCTGGGCATGGGTCGTGGCCGATGACCAGGGAGACCCGCAGCGGTGGGAGGCGGGACCGCTCGGCACCGCCACCAACAACGTGGCCGAGCTCACCGCCCTGCTGGAACTGCTGAGGTCGACCGATCCGGCGGTGCCCGTCGAGGTGCGTATGGACTCGCAGTACGCGATGAACGCGGTGACCAAGTGGCTGCCGGGCTGGAAGCGCAACGGCTGGAAGACGTCGGCCGGCAAGCCCGTGGCGAACCGGGAGCTGGTCGTCGGCATCGACGAACTGCTCGGCGGGCGCAGCGTCAGCTTCCGCTACGTCCCGGCGCACCAGGTGGACGGCGATCCGCTCAACGCGCTCGCCGACCAGGCCGCGAGCGAGGTCGCGGTGTCCCAGCGGGCGGCGGGTACGGTGCACGGCGCGGCGGGCCTGCCCGTGCCCGCCCAGGCCCGTTCGACGAAGAGCAAAACGCGCGGGGCGGCGTCCGCTCCCGCGAGCAGGTCAGGCTCCGGAGGGGCGACGATCAGGGCCAAGTTCGCCGGCCGGTGCCACTGCGGAAAGCCGTACGCGGCGAAGGACATGATCGCGAAGAACCCCCACGGCTGGGGTCATCCGGAGTGCCGGTCCGCTCTGGCCTGAGCAGCCGCGGAGGGCACCTCAGTGAGTCCGCGTCCGGTGCCTCCCGGAGGGCCCCTCAGTGAGTCCGCGTCCGGCGCCTCGCGCCTGATGTCGCCGAGTGTGGTCTCCGGGAGGACGAGCCGGTCAGAGATCCGCCCAGACCAGCCGGCCGGAGGGGCTGCTGCGGGTTCCCCAGCGTGTCGCGAGCGCGTCCACGAGCATCAGCCCCCGCCCGTCCTCCGCCACCGACGCGAGGTCGAAGCCGTCGTCCGGCCCTCCGGAACCGTCCGGGGCGGCGAAGGCCACCGGGCCGGGCCCCTCGACGGGGCCGACCCGCAGGCGGGACCGGTCACCCGCCACGCGGTGGGGCTCCGGGCGGCGCGGGACGGGGGCGCGCGTCGCGTGGGCGATCCTGGCGGGGTCCCTGGGGCGGGGCAGCGCCGCCATGCGTCGCCGTCCACGGTTCCACACGCAGATGCGGACACCGCCCGGCGCACGCAGAAGGCGGCACCGTACACGCCGTCCGGCGGTGTGCTGCACCGCGTTCGTGACCAGCTCGGTCACCACCAGGGCCGCCGCCTCGATCCGTTCATCGGGTTCTCCCCAGTGCCGCATGGCCTTCTCCACGCGGTGCCTGGCCTCCGGGACGCCCCGGGGAAGGCGGGGAATCCACCAGGTATGTGCGCGACGCCCGCTCGTATCCTCCGGAGCCAGGCGTGCGCACGTGACTATTTCCGACATGTTCGTACTCTCCGTGCAAAGTGCACACTTTGCAAGCGACAGAATGTCTAAATAGTTCGGAATCGGCGAAGGATCTGTACGGCGGGCATGGACGCGGGCGGACGCCCCCGAGCGGCGGTGCCGCGGCGCACCCCGGCCGTGCCGCCGCGGACCTCGCGGCGCGGCATCCCGTCCGCGCGGGAAGGTCCGAAGGAGGCGCGTGCATGAGACCCCGGTCCGGCCCCACGGTCGAGCACCGCGTCGTGGCGGCGCGCCTGCGCATGCTGCGCGTGCGTGCGGGCGTCGGTCTGCAGGCGGCCGCCTCGGCCCTGGGAGCGCATCCGGCCACCGTGCGGCGCATCGAACGCGCCGAGACGGGTCTCGACTCCGGGCAGGTGCGTGTCCTCCTGGAGTGCTACGGGGTGTCCGCCGGAGAGGCCGAGCCGATCATGGCCGGTCTCACCGCCGCGAACCTGCCCGGCTGGTGGCACCGCTGGCGGGACGTGATGGAGCCGTGGCAGCAGGAGGTCATCGGCATCGAGTCGTCCGCCGGGCTCGTGCGCACCTGGCACCCCGCACTGGTTCCCGAGCTGCTGCGCACCCCGGCCTACGAGGCAGCGCTGTCGCGGACCCTCATGCCCGCCGAATCCTCGGCCCGGCGGGATCTGCGCGTGGAACTGCTGGGGGAGAGACAGCGCCGGCTGGCGGAACGCGGGGCGGCGCTCTGGGCCCTGTTCCCGGCCGCCGCCCTTCATACCAGGGTGGGCGGAGCCGCGGTGATGGCCCGGCAGCGTGCCCTGCTGGAGGACGCGGCCCACCAACGCGGCCTCACGGTCCAGGTGACGCCTCTCGACGCTCCGCCCCACCCCCTGACCGGCGTCCCGCCGCTGCGGCTCCTGCGGGTGTCCGCCCCCGAGATCGGTGACCGCGTCGTCCTGGAGACCCCGGGGTCCCGCGTGGACATCCTCGACGACGCGGCCGGGGTCACGGAGTACCGCATCCGTCTGGACGACGCCTGCTCGGCGGCCCCGCCCCCAGGGGCCTCCCCGCCCGGCGCCCCGGCGGCCGCCTCGAACGCCTGAACTCCGCGGTGTTCCGGGTTTCGATCGGCCGAAGCCGGTCACGCGCACAGTACGGAACCACAGGAGCGACTCGCGGGTCGCCTCGAAGAGGAGTGGGAGAGATGGACAACTGGCGCATGCACGCGGCGTGCCGCGAAGAGGACCCGGATCTTTTCTTCCCGATCGGCAGCAGTGGTCCCGCGCTCGTCCAGGCCGAGGAGGCCAAGGCGGTCTGCGGAACCTGCCCGGTGCGCGAGCAGTGCCTGGACTGGGCCCTGGAATTCGCGCAGGACGCGGGAGTCTGGGGAGGCATGGACGAGAACGAGCGGCGCGCGCTCAAGCGCCGTCGTGCCCGCCGCCACGCCAGGAGTGCCGGATGAGGCCTGCGGGCTCAGGCCCGCGACGTGGGAGACGATGAGCCATGGACACCTCGGTCTGGTTCGCCGTCGGCGCACTCGTCCTGCTCGTCATGGCAGGCGTCGCCGCCGTGCTCCTGGTGCGGGTGATCAGAGCCAGGAAGCTCCTCGTCGACGCGGGAATCCCCTTGCGCAACAAGGCTCTCGTCTGGGCCGCGGTCATCTACACCGTGTCGCCCGTCGACCTCCTGCCGGACCCCGTCTACCTCGACGACATCGGCTTCCTCCTGCTCGCCCTGCGCTCCCTCCACACCGCGGCGCACGCGGCGGGAGTGGGGCGGCGCGGGAGGACGGCGATGGACCCCGCCGGGCCGGGCGGCAAGCTCTCGGCCTCGGGCGGCAAGTGAGGGGCGCGTCGGCCGCCCCCTGCCCGGAAGCGTCTCCCGCGAGACCTCCGCGCCCTTGACGCGGCATCCGCCCCCGAATCGTCCCCCGTGCCGGTGAGGTCCGTCCGTCGGCGCCCTGGCACGGCCCTCGTCCCGGCCGGGCCGCCCGGCCCCGGGCGGCCTTTCTGCCGTTCACCGGCAATGGCGCGCGGCGGTGAAAAACGGCCCCGGTATCGAGCCCGCGGGGCCCCGGCGGTGGATGCGACACATCCGTACATCGACGCGGTGACCGTCGGCGGCCGGCTGGAAGGGGACCCTCAGGGACGGGGCCGTCCGGTGACCGGGTGAGCGCTCCCCGGCCGGCGGCCGGCGGGCCGTTCGTACGTCGCGAGGCCCGTGTGACCTGCGGATCTGGCCCAGTGGCACGTCAACCGGCCCTGGCGCGGCCCACGGTGGACAGTCATGCGCCCCGCACCCCGCCCCGGACTCCCCTTGCGGCCCGTGGTGGGGGAGCGGTTTTTATATCGTTGAAAATTCTCCGTGCACGACCGTTGTCAGGTGTTTGAGGCTGTGGCTCAATGTTCGACTATGTGCAGTGCTTCGCGGTTCGGAGCACTTCGGCTTCTTCGACGAGGACGACGCCTTGATACGACAACCAGCCCGCCCCCGCACGTTGTTCAGAACGCTGGCCTGTACGGCCGCGCTGCTTCTTCCCGCCGGGGCCGTCCTGGTCCCCGCCGCCGCGACCGCCGCCCCCGCCGCCGCGCCGGCCGAACAGGCCGCCGCGGCCTCGGCGTTCGTGAAGGACGATCCGTCCACGGAGCCGCACGGACTCAAGGGCGAGTACTTCGCCATGTCCGCGCCCGGCGCCCGTGACTTCGCCGTACTCGGCGCGACCTCGCTCGACCCGGAGATCAACTTCCCGGGTCTGACCGGGGCGTTCGAGTCGGCCACGGGGAAGACCGAGCACACGACCGCCCGCTGGACGGGGCAGATCGCGGCCCCCGAGACCGGCGACTACACCTTCTCCGCCATCGGCGACAACGGCTTCCGGCTCTTCATCGACGACAAGCCCGTCATCGACCACTGGGTCGGGGACTGGGACAAGGAGCAGACCAGCACGCCGGTCTCCCTCAAGGCCGGCGAGCAGCACACCTTCCGGCTGGAGATGTTCCAGGACGTCGGCGGGGCCAACATGTTCCTGCGCTGGTCGAGCGCCACGCTCGCCAAGCAGATCGTGCCCGAGTCCGCCTTCACCCCGCCCGCCGACTTCGAGGTGTACCCGGTCGCCCTGAGCGTGGCGGAGAACGGCCTCAAGGTGCAGGCGACCTTCGACCACGAGGTCAGCGGCGTCAAGGACGTGAAGGACCACCTCACCGTCGAGGCGGACACCACGCCGATGCCCGTGAAGTCGGTCGCCAGGGCTTCCGGAAACCGCAACGCGCTGGTCATCACGCTGGGCGCGGCCGTCCAGAAGGGCCAGCAGACCCGGATCGCGTACGACGGCGAGGGCGGCCTGAAGAACGGCGACGAGACCGTCCCGGAGATCAGCCGCAGGGCGAAGAACCTCTCCACGCACCGCCTGACCACGCCGTGGGGCGACAAGGTCGACCGCGACAACCCGCTGCCCGAGTACCCCCGCCCGCAGCAGGTGCGCGACGACTGGAAGAACCTCAACGGCCAGTGGGAGTTCGCCGGCGCCACCGCCGGTGAGATGCCCGCCTTCGGCAAGCCGCTCGACGAGCGCATCACGGTGCCCTACCCCGTCGAGTCCCAGCTCTCCGGCCTCGAGCGCCACGAAGACCACATGTTCTACCGCAAGCTCGTGACGGTGCCCAAGAAGTGGGCCGTCGGCAAGCACGGGAGCGACGACCGGCTGAAGCTCAACTTCGGCGCCGTCGACTACCAGGCGCGGGTCTGGGTCAACGGCAAGCAGGTCGCCGAGCACACCGGCGGCTACACCGCCTTCAGCGCGGACATCACCGACGCCCTCAAGGGCAGCGGCCCGCAGGAGATCGTGGTCGCGGTCACCGACACCACCGGGGCCGACCAGCCCACCGGCAAGCAGTCCGCGAACCCGAGCGGCATCTTCTACACCGCCTCCTCCGGCATCTGGCAGACCGTCTGGATGGAGCCCGTGGCCCCCGCGGCCGTCGACTCCCTGAAGACCACCCCCGACATCGACAAGGGTCGACTCGCCCTCACGGTCAACTCCGCGAAGGCGTCGAAGTCCGCCTCGGTCACGGCCGTCGCCCGGGACAAGAAGGGGAAGGTCGTCGGCACCGTCACCGGTCCCGCCAACGGCGAGCTGAGCCTTCCGGTCGCCAAGCAGCACCTGTGGACGCCGGACGACCCGTACCTGTACGACCTCGAGGTCACCCTCAAGGACGGCCGTTCCAAGGACACCGTCGAGAGCTACTTCGGCATGCGGTCCTTCGGCGTCGCCGAGGTCGGCGGCTACCAGAAGCTGGTCCTCAACGGGAAGCCTTTCTTCTCCCTGGCCCAGCTCGACCAGGGCTTCTACCCCGACGGCCTGAACACGGCGCCCAGCGACAAGGCCCTGGTCTTCGACCTGAAGGCGCAGAAGGACCTCGGCTTCAACTCGGTCCGCAAGCACATCAAGGTCGAGCCCGCCCGCTGGTACTACCACGCCGACCAGCTCGGCCTCCTGGTGTGGCAGGACTTCGTCTCCGGCAACATCACCGGCGAGAAGGGCCAGAAGGCCTTCCTCGACCAGGGTGCCGAGATGATGGAGCAGCTGCACAACTACCCCTCGATCGGCGCCTGGATCGTCTTCAACGAGGGCTGGGGCGAGTGGGACCGCACCGAGACCGGCAAGATCACCGAGAAGGTGCAGGCCGCCGACCCCTCGCGTGTCGTCAACGCCCACAGCGGAGTCAACTGCTGCAACTCCAAGGGTGACTCCGGCAAGGGCGACATCATCGACCACCACGACTACAACAACACCGATCCGGCCTTCCCGGACGACAAGCGTGCCGCGATGGACGGTGAGCACGGCGGCTTCACCCTGAGGATGCCCGGCAACATGTGGCCCGGCGCCCCCACCGCGATCTACAGCGGCGTGGCCGACAAGGACGCCCTGACCGCCAAGTACGTCGACAACACCCGCACGTACTACCTGGACGCGGCCCGCGCCGAGCTCTCCGGCTCCATCTACACCCAGGTCACCGACCTGGAGAACGAGCTCAACGGGCTCTGGACGTACGACCGCCGCGAGATCAAGGTCGACCCCGCCAAGGTACGGAAGATCAACCAGGAGGTCATTGCCGCCGGCGCCGCCGCGGGCGAGCGCGACGAGATCAAGGGCGGCGGCTCCTGGTCCCTCGACGAGAACAAGGGCACGAAGGCAGCCGACAGCGGCCCGAACCACAAGGACCTCACCCTCTCCGAGGGCGCGTCCTGGACGCCGGGAGTGCACGGCTCGGCGCTGAAGTTCGACGGCAAGGGCCAGTACGCGCAGACGGCCGGTCCGGTCGTCGACACCACCGGTGACTACACGGTCTCCGCGTGGGCGTCGCTCGACGCGCTCCCCGGCAACTACGCCACCGTCGTCAGTCAGGACGGGCGACGTCAGGAGAACCCGTTCTACCTGCAGTACGGACAGGGCGCGTTCGCCTTCTCCACGCCCGGCGCCCACCGCGCCCGGCTGGAGATCACGCCCGAACCCGGCCGCTGGTACCACCTCGTCGGCGTCCGCAGCGGTGACGAGATCAAGCTCTACGTCGACGGCAGGCTCGCCTCCACTGCGGCAGCCGGGACCGCGGACGTGAGCACCGGGTCCCTGTCCGTGGGCCGTGCCAAGTGGTCGGGCGGCAACGTCGACTTCTGGAACGGTTCGGTCGACCAGGTGAAGGTGTACGACAAGGCCCTCACCGACCAGGAGGTGACCGCGCTCCACGACGGCGAGCAGCCGTAGGGTCCGCCCGCCCCGCAGAACCGCTCCCGGCAGTGTGCCGCGCACGCCGCACTGCCGGGAGCTCCGGCGCGTCCGCAGCCGGGGATCCTCAGGGCGCGTCACACCGGGGCGACCGCGGCCCCGGTGCTCTCCCTGACCAGCAGGCGGTGCGGGACCACGATCCGGCGGGCCGGCAGGGTGTCCAGCCGGCCGAGGACGCGCTCGCTCAGGCACTGCACGGCGCGCTCGGCGATCTGCTCCGTGTCCGGGGCCACGGTGGTGAGGGACGGGGCGGCGAACCTGCCGTCCTCGATGTCGTCGAAGCCCATCAGAGCCAGGTCCTCCGGGACCCGCACGCCTTCCTCGGCCGCCACACGCAGGGCACCGAGGGCGAGTTCGTCGCTGAAGCAGAAGACGGCGTCCGGAGGCTCGGGCAGCCGCAGCAGTTCACGAAGAGCCCGGGCCCCCTCCGAGCGGTGCAGGTCGGCGACCTCCACCTCGGCCACCGGGCGGAGGCCGCCGGCCTCGAGCAGTCCTCGGCGCAAGCCCTCGGCGCGCAGCTCGGCCGTCCCGTGCCCCAGTCGCGACTGGAGGCCGATCGCGGCGACACGCCGGCGCCCGGTGGCGACCAGATGATGTGCGGCGTCGCGTGCGGCGGCCACGTTGTTCAGGGCCACGTGGTCGATGGACCCCTCCGGCTCCAGTTCCCCGAGGACCACCAGCGGCAGGCCGCCGGCGAGTGCGGCCAGTTCGGCCGGTGACGTCGACCACGGGCTGATGATCATCCCGTCGACCTGATGGCCCTCGGACCCGTCCAGCAGCCGCCGCTCCAGGGCGGCCTGACCGCCCGTCCGTTCCAGGAGCACCGTCCAGCCGCGCTGCTGGGCCGCGTCGATGAGCAGGCCGGTCAGTCTGCCGAAGTACGGAGAGTGGATCTCGGGCACGGCGACTCCGACCAGACCGGTGCGCCCCTGACGGAGGTTGCGCGCGGCGAGGTTGGGGCGGTACCCCAGTTCCTCCACCGCAGCCATGACGCGGGAGCGGGTCGCCGGGGCGACGGCCGCGGCGTTGCTCACGACGTTGGAGACGGTCCGAACGGACACGCCGGCCAGTGCGGCGACGTCCTTGAGTCTCGCAGCCACAGCCGGTGCGCTCCCGTCCTCGCGCGCGGGACGGTCGGCCGACCGCCCCCTCCACGCTGTGCACCGTAACAGCCGCGTGGCAGCTCGGTGCGCCCATACCCTTGCCACGTTGATTGCAACGTTGCAAAATAGGGCCCCGGCAGGTCGGCCGGTGAGAGGACTCCTCTCGTCGCGGGGCCTGCCGTCACCCCAGCCGACACGACGAAGGGATCGTCGCCATGCCCGGAAGCGCACCCACCGGAGCCCTCGCCCCGCATCTGGAGGCCGCCGTCCAGGACCTCTACGGGGACGGCATCACGGCCCGCAGGGGGGCCTTCACCCCGCAGTGGGCCGACCTGATGCGTGAGGACGTGGAGGCCGCCTTCGCGGAAGCGCGCGGCCGTGAGGGCGGTGCGGTCGGCCGGGGCCCCCACAGGTACTACGTCGAGATCCACCCGCAGCAGCTGCGGGGCTTCGTCGAGCTGGTCGACCACCCATGGGTGGTCGGCGTGTGCGAGGCCGTGCTCGGCCCCGACTACCGCATCGTGGAACTGGGCTTCGACATACCCTTCGCGGGGGCGGTGAACCAGCCCTGGCACCGTGACTTCCCCATGCCGGACGCCACCCGCGGCGAACGCCGTCTGACCTCGCTCGCCTTCAACCTCACCGCCGTCGACACGCGGGAGGACATGGGCCCGTTCGAGATCGCACCGGGCACCCAGTGGGACGACGACCCCCGCTTCGGCCACGGAATGTTCCCGCCCCGCGACACCTACCCGTGCTACGAGGGGCTGGCCGAGCGCAAGTACCCGCAGCGGGGGGACATCTCGGCCCGGTCCGCCCTGACGATCCACCGGGGGACCGCCAACCGCTCGGCCGACGCCCGGCCGGTGCTGGTGCTGGGGGTCGACGCCCCGGGCGCCGGCAACGACGCACACCACGACATGGCGGTGACCGCCGCTTTCAGGGACTCGCTGCCCGAACGCGTCCGGGCGCATCTGCACTGCCCGGTCGTGGACGAGCTGACCCCCATCGTCCAGAAGCACACCATCGAGGGACTGGTGATGGGGGAGGCCTGACACTCCGGAGCCCGGCCCCGGCCCGCGAGGGGACCGGGGCCTGGCTCCGGACTCACCTCACGGTGCCCAGGGGGCGTCCACCGACCAGGTCGTGTCCTCGGTGAACGTGGCCGCGTTGTCCCAGGCGTGACCGCCGCCGGGGGTGGCCAGCCAGACCTCGGAGCCGATGTGGCGCAGGTAGCTGCCCGGGAGGTTGGCGCTGGAGAACCTCACGCCGCCCGTGCCCGGGAGCGCGCACCACGTGGCGTCGGCCTTGAAGAGGGCCGAGCCGTCGCTCGCGTCACGCCGCACCCGGAAGTCCCGGTGGCGCAGGTACTCGCCCGGGTAGTTGCGTGACTCGAAGGAGTAGCAGTTGCCGTTCGCCAGACCCGTGACGATCTTCCAGGTGGCGTCGCTCTTGAGCACGGCCGCGCTGCCGCCGTCCACCACCTCGGTGAAGGCAAGCGCGTCGTAGTGACGCAGGTACTTGTTCGTGTGCCCCGGAGTGGTGACCCGGAGCGACTTGTACTGCCCGGTGGGCAGGGTGACCGGCGGGGCGGGCGTCTTCGACGCCTGGATGAGGGCCTGGTTGGCGGCCTTCACCCGGGCGGTGTCGACCTTGACCACCTGGCGGTCGTAGGTGAGCAGGCCGTTCGCCTCGTTCTCGACGTCGGTGATCTCCGTGTAGACGGAGGCCGAGAGCCCCGCCGGGAGCTGCCCCACGCGGATGCTGTCGAGGAGTCCCACGAACCGGTTGTTCAGGGCGGCGACGCTCGCCTGGTCCTCGTAGCTGAAGCCGCCGCCCGGGTACCACTCGTGGCCCGGGACCTTCCAGCCCAGCCCGCCGAACTCGCCGAGGACGGCGGCCCGGGTCGCGGTGGGCGCCGTGTTGCCGGGGCCGACGTAGACGTGGTTGTCGATCACGTCACCGTTGCCGCCGTCCACGGAGCCGCAGCAGTTGACCCCGCTCATGTTGTTGACCAGGCGGGACGGGTCGTACGCCTTGACCTCGTTCGCGATCCGCGCCTGGTCGTACTGGCCCCAGCCCTCGTTCTGGTTGACCCACATGACCAGGGACGGTGAGCTGCGGTGCTGGTCGATGACCGCGTGGTACTCCGCCTCCCACTGGGTGCGGGACGCGCCGTCGGGCGTCTTGCCGGTGTCCATGGCGGGCATGTCCTGCCACACGAGCAGGCCCAGCTTGTCGGCCCAGTAGAACCAGCGCTGGGGTTCGACCTTGATGTGCTTGCGGACCATGTTGAAGCCGAGGTCCTTGTGCGCCTGCAGATCGGACCTCAGCGCGGCGTCCGTGGGAGCGGTGTAGATCCCGTCCGGCCAGTAGCCCTGGTCGAGCGTGCCGGTCTGGAAGACGAACTTCCCGTTGAGGACGGGGCGCAGGATGTTGTCGACCTTCGCGACGGCGATGGACCGCATGCCCGCGTAGCTGCCCACCGTGTCCACCACGGACGTGCCGTCGAGGAGTTCGGCGCGCACGTCGTAGAGGAACGGGTCGTCCGGGCTCCACAGCCGCGGGTTCGGCACGGAGACGGAGATGTCGGTGCCGGGTGCCCCGGTCGCCGTGCCCACGACGCTGCCGCCGCTCGACACGGTGACCCGTGCGGTCCGGCCGCTCGCCGAGGCGGCCTGGACCTTGACCCTGAGGGTGTTGTTGCCGAGGTTCGGCGTCATGTCGAGGCGTGTGACGTGCGACGCGGCGACGGGCTCCAGCCACACGGTCTGCCAGATCCCGGAGGCGGCGGTGTAGAAGATGCCGCCGCCCGCGTGCGGGTTGACGTCGTTGATGCGCTGCTTGCCGACGGCCTGGCCGCCGGTCTGCGTCGGGTCGTAGACGGAGACGACGATCGTGTTCGATCCCCCGTTCAGCTGGGGCGTGATGTCGTACGAGAACGAGTCGAACCCGCCCTTGTGCGCGCCGACCTGGGTGCCGTTGACCCACACCGTGCTCTGCCAGTCGGATGCGCCGAAGTTGAGCACGACGCGGCGTCCGTTCCAGTTGGACGGAACGGTGAAGGCGCGCTTGTACCAGAGCTTGTCGTTCTCGGTGATCCTGCGCTTGATGCCCGAGAGCGAGGACTCCGCGACGAACGGCACCCTGATCTGCTCGGAGAAGGAGGCCGGCTGCCCGGCGTCGCGGCCGGTCACCGCGAAGTCCCAGATGCCGTTGAGGTTGGCCCAGTCGGGGCGCGTGAGCTGGGGGCGCGGATACTCGGGAAGGGGATTGTCGACGGAGACCTGGTTGGTCCAGGGCGTCGTCATGGGCGCCGGCTTCGGGGTCCAGGCCGCGGGTGCCGCCGCGGCGGGAGCGGTGCCCGCCCCCACCAGAGCGGTGGCGATCAGGGCAAGCAGGCCGGTGCCGGCGGTCAGCCGTCTCCATAAGGTGCGACGGCGTGGTGCGGGTGCGGACTTCATCCCAGGGGCTCCTCGGTAGGTGGGGACGATGGGCCGGGAACTCCCCGCGCCGGACCGGCGCGGGGAGCGGTGCGGGTGCCTCGGACGGCCGCCCGTGGGGCCGGCGGACCGGGGCGGTCAGGGGGTTGTCAGACGAGCCGCCAGAGGTGGTCGGCCGTGCCGTTGTCGTCGTACTGCACGACGTGGGCGCTGTTGGCCGTGGACATGCCGTCCACGCCGAGCACCTTGTCCGAGTTGCGGTTCCGGATGCGGTACCAGCCGTCGCCGTCGGGCACGAGCTGCCACAGGTGGTCCGCGGTGTCGTTGTCGTCGAACTGGACGACGTGGGCGCTGTTGGCCGTGGACATGAGGTCGACGCCCAGCACCTTGCCCGAGTGCTGGTTGCGGATGCGGTACCAGCCGTCGCCGTTGGCCACGAGGCGCCAGAGGTGGTCGGCCGTGCCGTTGTCGTCGAACTGGACGACGTGGGCGCTGTTGGCCGTGGACATGAGGTCGACCCCCAGCACCTTGCCCGAGTTCCGGTTGCCGATCCTGTACCAGCGGTCGGCGATCCAGGGTGCCGCGTCCGGGCTCACGGTCGGGAACGACGTGATCCGCAGCCGGGCCGCGCCCATCGGGACCAGGGTGACGTCCTCGACCGGCTGGGTGCTGCCCGCGGGGCTCTCCTGGAGCGGCGCCACCACGTGCTCGTCGTCGGCGCCCCACTCGGGGATGCGGCGGGCGCGCGCGGTCATGGTGAGCGGGGTCCCGCCGAGGGTGAAGGGGTTCCCGTCGGCGGCGCGGCCCGTGGAGCGACGGCGCAGCGAGTAGGCCGGCAGAGTCCCGTCGAGGACGAGGCCGTAGTTCCACGGGGTCGTCGCGTGGACCGCGTACTCCGGGAACCGGTCTGTGCCGCCGATGCGCTCGTACGACTCCCCGATGCGCAGCGAATAGGTCAGCGGCCCGTGGTCCACGCTGACCGAGCCGCGGTTGTCCGCCCAGGTGCGCACGGTGGTCCGCTGCGGGAACCGCAGGGTGACCTTGTCGCCGCCCGACCAGGTGCGCTCGACGCGGGTGAAGGCGGGGCCCGCCGGGGCGGTGACGCGCACGCCGTTCACGCGGATGTCCGGCTCGGTGCACCAGGCGGGCACGCGCAGCACCAGAGGGAAGCGGAGGGGCTTCGGTGACCTGAGGGAGAGCGTGACGGTGTCCGTGAAGGGGTAGTCGGTCTCCTCGGTGAAGGTGACCTCGGTGCCGTCGGCGACCTTGGCGGTGACCTCGCAGGCCGCGTACATCGCGGCGGCCAGTCCGCCGTCGGGGGTGGCGAGCCAGAGCTCCTCGACGAAGTACGGCCAGCCCATGCCGTAGTTGTGCGGGCAGCAGCGGTACTGGTCGACGCCCGGCAGGTACGCCTGCATCGCGAAGCCGTTCTGGAACTGCCGGTCCCGCTTGGGCACGTTGTCCAGGTCGACGCTGTTGGCGCTGGTGACGTAGTGGATGGCCTTGCCCGACGGGTCGAGCGAGGCCGGCAGCGAGTTGAAGGCCAGTTCCTCGCAGCGGTCGGCCCAGAGCGGGTCGCCGGTGATCCGGGTCAGGAGCTGGTGGCTCGCCATGAACTCGACGATCCCGCAGGTCTCGAAGCCCTGGCGGGGGTCCCCGTGCCCCGGCCGCGCTTTCTCGTCCCCGGCGAAGCCGCCACCGGGGAACCGGCCGTACTGGTCCATGGCCTTGGCGTACGTCCCGTAGGTGTCCCGGGTGTCCTGCTGCGATCCGCTGCGCAGGGCGTACTGGGCGGGCTCGCGGAAACCCTGGGCGATGTTGACGTTGTGCGGGTTGACCAGGTTGTCGCCCCAGTCGGCTCCGTAGCGGTGGATCTTGTCGGCGAGGTCCAGCAGGAAGGTGTCGCCGGTGCGGTTGAACAGCCAGTAGACGCTGTCCAGCCCGTCGCCCCAGCGCAGCGCGATCCAGCTGGTGTTGAACGCGCCGGGGCCCTGGGCATTCATGTACCGGAAGAACCTGCTGAGGAACGGGATGACCCGGCTGTCGCTGTTGTACTCCTGCCAGGAGCGCAGGGCCTGGAGCACGGGGAGGAAGGGCCAGAAGTCCGGGCCGCCGTTGAGCGAGGTCCGCAGGGCCTTCGGCCCGAAGAAGCCGTCGGCCTGCTGGGTGGCGAGGATCGCGTCGATCCAGCGGCGGGCGCCGGCCAGCGCGGTCGCGTCCCCCGTGACGATGGCCAGGTCGGTGTACCCGCGCAGCCAGTAGGGGACCTCCTCCCAGCCGCTGCGGTCGGGCTTGGCCCAGCCCGAGGTGCCGAAGTCGAGGAAGTGCGAGAAGGACTCGTACTGGCCGCAGAGGCCGTCCAGTTGCATACGGAGCTGGCCGGCCAGCCAGCCCCGGGCTGTGACCCGGCCGGGGGGCAGCTTCAGGAACGCCGTCGGCCGCAGGGGAGCCGCGTTCGGGGCGTAGTGGCCCCCGCGCGCGGCCGCCGCCATGCCCTCGGCGGCCGTCGCGGTCGTCGCCCAGCGGCCGGCCGATGTGGCGGCGGCAGCGGTGACCAGCGCGCCGGTCATGAGTTGTCTGCGGTTCAGGGGCATCGTGGGGACTCCACTTCCGCTGCGAAGGGGGCGGGGGACCGGCCCGGGCGGGGCCGGCGCATGGCTGGGGGAGCCGCCGCGTCCGGACCGGTCGGTGCGACAACTCGCTTGCAACGTTGGAAAATTGATGTCGGCGATATGACAGCACGCGGTCAAGTCAGTGTCCAGAGGGGGCGCAGTGCCCGTGCCGAACGGGCCCTCGCGTGGGCGGGGTGGCGGCCGTGCGCCGGGGCGACACATTTTGGAAACGCATCGACAACTCTCTTGCCGCCCGCGCCGCCGCGCCTATATAACGTTGTAAACCCGAGCCGCCGACAGGCCGCACAGGCCTTCACGACCGTTGTTCCCGCAGCTCGCAGCGGGGGTCGTGGGGAATGCAGCGCCATGGGCCACCGAGCGGCCGTAGCACCGTCCAGCCATGCCCGACCGCACGCCGAACGGCGTGCCGTCACCTCGCCAAGGAGCGTCCCGCGCATGATGATCCAGCGTCGATCCCGTACCCTCGCCGCGGCCTGTCTGATCGCCGCCACCGCCACGCTGGCCGTGTCCGGCTGCTCGAAGTCGGAGACCTCGGACAACGCGGGCGGTGACAGCAGCCAGGGCGCCCAGGCGGCCAAGTCCCCCGAGGCCGCGTCCGGCCCCGGCTGCTCGCTGCAGACCTACGGCGCGCCCAAGCTCGACCTCAAGGACGCGGTGGTCGGCTTCTCCCAGTCGGAGAAGGAGGCCAACCCCTTCCGCATCGCGGAGACCCAGTCCATCAAGGACGAGGCGGCCAAGATCGGCGTCAAGAAGCTGCTCACCACGAACGCGCAGTCGCAGCTCTCCAAGCAGATCAGCGACATCCAGGACATGCTCTCGCAGGGCGCCCAGTTCCTCATCATCGCGCCGCTGAACTCCGACGGTCTGGAGCCGGCGCTCAAGGCGGCCGCGGCGAAGAAGGTGCCCGTCCTCACCATCGACCGCAAGGTCAACTCCACGGCCTGCAAGGACTACGTGGCCTTCCTCGGCTCCGACTTCGTCGAGCAGGGCAAGCGCGCCGCGGACGCGATGATCAAGGCGACCGGCGGCAAGGGCAAGGTGGCCATCCTCCTCGGCGCCTCCGGCAACAACGTCACCACCGACCGCACCAAGGGCTTCGTCGACCAGATCAAGGCCGAGGCCCCCGGCATCCAGATCGTCGCCCAGCAGACCGGCGAGTTCGCCCGTGACAAGGGCCAGCAGGTCATGGAGCAGCTCATCCAGTCCAAGCCCGACATCACCGCGGTCTACGCCGAGAACGACGAGATGGGCCTCGGTGCCGTCACCGCGCTGAAGGCCGCCGGCAAGAAGCCCGGCAAGGACGTCAAGGTCGTCTCGATCGACGGCACGCGCAACGCGGTGCAGGCCCTCGCCAACGGCGAGTACAACGCCGTCATCGAGTCCAACCCGCGCTTCGGACCGCTCGCCTTCGCGACCGCCAACAAGTTCTACGGCGGCGAGGAGATCCCCGAGAACGTCATCATCACCGACCGGGCCTACGACGAGACCAACGCCAAGGAATCCCTCGGCGGGGCGTACTGATCCGCTCCTGAACCCAACGGCCCCGGCCGCCGTGGCACCCGCACCGGGCCACGGCGGCCACCGGGCCCTCACCCTTGGACAGCGGAAGGCCAAGAACACCCATGGCACCACCCGAAGCAGTACCTCAGGCACCGGAGGCGGACGTGTCCACGGCCTCCGTGGTGCTCGAAGCCCGGTCGGTGAGCAAGCGGTTCCCCGGCGTCGTCGCCCTCGACGACGTCACCTTCTCCCTGCGCGCGGGGGAGACCCACGCCCTCGTCGGGGAGAACGGCGCCGGCAAGTCCACCCTCATCAAGGTGCTGACCGGCGTCTACCGGCCCGACGGCGGCGACCTGCGCATGGCCGGCGAACCCGTCAGGTTCGCCCGGCCCTTCGACGCCCAGCAGGCCGGCATCTCCACGATCTACCAAGAGGTCAACCTCGTCCCGCTGATGAGCGTGGCGCGCAACATCTTCCTGGGCCGGGAGCCCAGGAACCGCTTCGGCCTCATCGACTTCGCCCGCATGCACCGCGAGACGGGCGAACTGCTCGACGGCTTCGGCGTACGCGTCGACCCCCGGCGCCCGCTGCACACGCTGGGCATCGGCACGCAGCAGATGGTCGCCCTGGCCCGGGCCGTGTCCGTCAACGCCCAGGTCGTCATCATGGACGAGCCCACCTCCTCGCTCGAGCCGCGCGAGGTGGAGACCCTCTTCCGGGTCATCGAACGCCTGCGCTCCCAGGGCATCGCCGTGCTGTACGTCAGCCACCGCATGGACGAGCTCTACCGGATCTGCGACCGCGTCACCGTCCTCCGCGACGGCCGGCACATCCACACCGGCGACCTCGCCGGGCTCGACCGGATGCAGCTCGTCTCCATGATGCTCGGCCGCGACCTCTCGGAGGTGCGCCGCTCCGGCGTCACCAGCTTCGCCGCCGAGGGCCACGACGTGGCCCGCACACCCGTGCTCACGGCGGCCGGCATCTCCAGCCGCCTCCAGCTCCACGACATATCCGTGTCGTTGTACGCGGGCGAGGTGCTCGGCCTCGGCGGCCTCCTCGGCTCCGGCCGCAGCGAGACCGCGAAGGCCCTGTCCGGAGCCCTGCCCCTGGACGCCGGTGAGATCACCGTCGACGGCACCTCCCTGAAACGTCTCACCCCGGCCGCCGCGATCCGGGCCGGCATCAGCCTGCTGCCCGAGGACCGCAAGGCCGAGGGGATCGTCCCCGGCCTCTCGGTCCGGGAGAACATCGTGCTCGCCGCCATGCCGCGGCTCTCCCGGGCAGGCGTCGTCTCGCGGGCCAAGCAGGACCGGATCGTCGACATCTTCATGAAGCGCCTGCGCATCAAGGCGTCGAGCCCCGAGCAGAAGGTCGGCGAACTCTCCGGAGGGAACCAGCAGAAGGTCCTGCTCGCCCGCTGGCTCTGCCTGGAACCCAAGGTGCTGCTGCTCGACGAACCCACCCGCGGCATCGACGTCGGTGCCAAGGCCGAGGTCCAGAGCCTCATCGACGACCTCGCCGGCGAGGGCCTGGCCGTCCTCCTCATCTCCTCCGACATCGAGGAACTCATCGAGGGCGCCGACCGCATCGTCGTGCTCCGCGGCGGCGCGGTCGCCGGCGAACTCCGGGGCGACGACGTGGCCGAGAGCCGGCTGCTCGAAGTGCTCGCCGACCACGCACCGCAGCCGGCGGACACGGCCCCGGCCGCACAGGAGGACCCCCGATGACCCAGACCGCCGTCGTCCCGCCCGTGAAGGGCGACACGCCGCAGAAGTCCGTGAGCCCCCTGGCCCGGCTCCGCGATCCCGCCTGGTACCAGCGCTACGGCGTCTACGTGGCCGTCGGGGTGGTGCTGCTCTTCAACGCCCTGTTCACCGACCACTTCATGACCGCGGACAACTTCCGCACCCAGTTCGTCCAGGTCGCCCCCATCGTCATCGTCGCCCTGGGCATGGCCCTGGTCATCGGGACCGAGGGCGTCGACCTGTCCGTCGGCTCGACCATGGCACTCGCGGCCGCCTTCCTGCCCCTCTACCTCGGCTACGGGCTCGTGCCCGCACTCGTCGTCGCCCTCCTGGCCGGCGCCGTCGTCGGGGCCGTCAACGGCACCCTGGTCTCCCTCATCGGGCTGCAGCCCATCGTGGCGACCCTGGCCCTGTTCGTCGGGGGCCGCGGACTCGCCCTCGTCATGGCCGACGGTCAGCTCAAGCAGATCGTCAACCCCGACCTGCTGTCGCTCGGTACCGGCTCCTTCCTCGGGATCCCGCTGGTCGTCCTGATCGCCGGAGTGCTGGCGGTCGCCGTCGCCTTCCTGGTGCAGCGCACCACCTTCGGCCGGCAGATCGTCGCCATCGGAGGCAACCGCTCCGCCGCCGCGCTCGCCGGACTGCCCGTCAAGCGGGTCCTCATCGGCGTCTACGTCCTGTGCGGCGTGCTCGCCGCCCTCGCCGGCGTCCTCGCGACGGCCAGGCTCACCGCGAGCGACCCCTCCTCGCTCGGCACGCTCATGGAGCTCTCCGCCATCACGGCGGTCGTGGTCGGCGGCACCCCGCTCAACGGCGGCTCCGTCCGGGTGCTCGGCACCGTGGCCGGAGCCCTGCTCATGCAGCTCCTGCGCGCCACGCTCGTCAAGCACGACCTGCCCGACTCCACCGCACAGATCGCCCAGGCGGCCATCATCGTCGCCGCCGTCTACGTCGCCCGGGAGCGTCGGTCCCGATGAACGAAACCACATCCGCCCCCGCCGCCCCGGCCCCGATGCCGCAGAAGAAGACGAAGCCCCCGCGCCCCGCCGCCGGGCCCGAGCGGTCGGGCAGGGCCCGCGCCGCCGAACTCCTCCAGCGCCAGGGCGTGCTCGCGGTCCTGCTCATGGTCGTGCTCGTCTCCTCCTTCATCTATCCGACGTTCGCCTCCCTGGACAACGCCCGCGGCGTGACCATCCAGGCGTCCTTCCTCGCCGTGGTAGCCCTCGGCATGACCATGGTCATCATCACCGGCGGCATCGACCTGTCGGTCGGATCCGTCTTCGCCCTCGGCGGGGTCCTCGCCGCCTGGGCCTCGCAGTACGGCTTCCTCGCCGCGCTCCTCGTACCCCTCGTGGTGTGCGGCGCGATCGGTCTGCTCAACGGGCTCCTCATCGCCCGCGGCAACATGGCGCCGTTCATCATCACCCTGGCCACCCTGCTCGGCGCCCGCGGACTGCTGCTCGCCATCACCGACGAGGGCGCCACCACCTACCTGGTCCCCAAGGACTCGGCCTTCGGCGAACTCGGCCAGGGCAGCGTCTGGGGCTTCGGCTACCCGATCCTGATCGCCGCCGTGCTCTTCGGTGCCGGCGGGATCGTCCTGCAGCGCACCTCCTTCGGGCAGACCCTCTTCGCCGTGGGCGGCAGCAGCGACGCGGCGACCCTGATGGGCCTCCCCGTCGCCCGTACGAAGATCCTCGTCTACACCCTCAGCGGCCTGCTGGCCGGTCTCGCGGGGGCGCTCAACGCTGCCAGGCTGTCCTCCGGCGTCACCATCGTCGGGGTCGGCATGGAGCTCGACGCCATCTCCGCCGTCGTCATCGGCGGCACCCTCCTCGTCGGCGGCGCCGGCTCGATCAGCGGAACGCTGTGGGGAGTGCTGCTGCTGGCCGTCATCCAGAACCTGATCAACCAGATCGGCTCGCTCAACTCCTCGTACCAGTCGGTGGTCAGCGGCGGTTTCCTTATCGTTGTCGTGGTGGCGCAGCGTTATCTGGCGCGCAGCCGCAGAAGCACCTGACGACAGTCCGCTTGCCGACAAGATCCATCGAGTCCAGCCGAACCAAGGAGTGCCGTGGGCGTCAGCCTCAAGGACGTTGCGCAACGGGCGGGCGTGTCCATCAAGACCGTGTCGAACGTGGTGAACAACTATCAGCACGTCACGCCCGCCATGCGCGCCAAGGTGCAACAGGCGATCGACGAGCTCGGCTACCGGCCGAACCTCACCGCCCGTCACCTGCGCAAGGGCCGCACCGGCATCATCGCGCTCGCCGTCCCCGAATTCGGCAACCCGTACTTCGCGGAACTCGCGGGAGCGGTGATCGACGCGGCCGCCCGGCACGACTACACCGTCCTGGTCGACCACACCGCCGGCCTGCGGGAGAAGGAACTCCTGGTCAGCCAGGGGTTCCGGTCCCACGTGATCGACGGCCTCATCCTCAGCCCCATCCATCTGGAGACCGAGGACCTGATGGCGCGCACTGAGACGGCGCCGCTGGTCCTGCTGGGGGAACGCGAGTACGAAGCCCCGTACGACCACATCGCCATCGACAACGTGGCGGCCGCCCGCGCCGCCGTACGCCACCTCGTCAGCCGCGGCCACCGGCGCATCGCCTTCCTCGGATCGCGCACCGGCCGGGAACGCCAGCCGGCGCACCTGCGGCTGCGGGGCTGGCGCGAGGAACTCGTCGCCTCCGGGATCACCCCCGACGAATCCCTCGTCGTCGTCACCGACGGCTACGGCCGTGAGGACGGCGCCGCGGGCATGGCGGCCCTCCTGGACCGCGGGGACCGACCCGACGCCGTGTTCGCCTACAACGACCTCATCGCCATCGGCGCGATGCGGGCCGTCACCGAACGCGGACTGCGGATCCCCGAGGACGTCGCCGTCGTCGGCTTCGACGACATCGAGGAGAGCCGCTACACCACCACGACACTCACCACCATCGCGCCCGACAAGGAAGCCATCGCCCGCCTCGCCGTCGACAGCCTCGTCGAGCGGCTCGCGGGGAAGCCGTTCACCGAACCCCGGCGGCCGCGCCCCGGCTACCGCCTCGTCGTCCGCGAATCCACCACGTCCGGGTCCGACTCCGGCCACACCGAGGATCTCTGATGCCGCGCCCCACCGTGCACAGCACCCCGTTCGGCTCCGTCCACGGGACGCAGACCCGTCTGTGGACCCTCGACAGCGGTACGGGAGTCCGGGCCGAGGTGCTGACCTACGGAGCCTCCCTGCACCGCCTCACCGTGCCCGACACCGAGGGCACGCCCGCCTCCGTCGTACGGTCGCTCCCGGCCCTCGACGACTACGCGGCGAAACACCCCTACTTCGGCGCCGTCGTCGGCCGCTACGCCAACCGCATCGCCCACGGCCGCTTCACCCTCGACGGCGCCGAGCACCACGTCCCCGCCAACGACCGGGGCCACGCCCTGCACGGAGGACCCGACGGTTTCCACACCAAGGTGTGGGACGCGGAACCGGACCACGGCGACGGCACCGCGTCCGTCCGGCTGTCCCTGCACAGCCCGGACGGCGACATGGGCTTCCCGGGAGCCCTGGACAGCACGGTCACGTACACCATCGACACGGACGGGACCCTCGCCGTCGACTACGCGTCGGTCACCGACCGGGCCACCGTCGTCAACCTCACCAACCACGCCTACTTCGAGCTGACCGGCGGCGGTGACGTGCTCGGCCACCTCCTGGAGGTCGACGCCGACGCCTATCTCCCGGTGGACGACGACGGCATCCCGCTGGGGAGGCAGGATCCGGTCGGGGGCACCCCGTTCGACCTCACCGAACCGCGCGTGATCGGCGAACGCCTCGGCACCGACGACGGCCAGCTGCGTGCGGCCGGCGGGTTCGACCACTGCTGGGTGCTGAGGGACGCCGGCGCCGGTCTGCGGCGCGCCGCCCGGCTCACCGCCCCCGGCGCCGCCCGCGTCCTGGAGGTCTGGACGACCGAGCCCGGCATCCAGGTGTACACCGCCAACCAGCTCGACGGCTCCTACACCGACGGCGCCGGCCGCCGCCACGACCGGCACGGCTCGGTGTGCCTGGAGACCCAGCACCTGCCCGACTCACCCAACCGGCCCGAATGGCCCAGCACCGTCCTGCGGCCGGGCGGGACCGGCCGCAGCCGGACCGAGCTGCGCTTCCCGCACCTGAGCGGCTGAGGCGGGCCGGGCGGCCCATCAATACCGTCGTCTCGTCCCCCAGGGCCGCGCCGAACGCAGCGGACGACCGGACGTGACGGACGCGCGGTGTGCGCGTCCGTCACGCCGCGCGTCACTTCAGGTAGGGCCCCGCCGTGCCGATCTTCCCCGGGGCGGCGTTCCGGCCCCCGAGGTCGAGGACGTACACCCGCAGGTTTCCCTTGCCCGGCGCCGGGACGGACAGCGTGCCGCCCGTCACCGCCCTGGTGTCACCGGTGACGGCGTCCTTGTAGGTGCCGTTCGGGATGCCGGTGTAGGTGGCGCCGCCCGTGACCGTCACCAGCGCGAAGCTGTCGGTGCCGGTCGCCGCGTCGGTGTAGCGCCGCTTGTACGCCATCGAACCGGATATGCCCTCCGTGGAGTACTGGCCCATCTGCAGCGCGGGTACCGCCCGGCGGATCTGGTTGAGCCGCTGCACGTGCTTGACCAGGGGCTTCGCGAGGGTGTCGGCGACAGTGCCGGACGCCGATGAGACCGTGCCGAAGTCCGACGCCTTCACCGTGCCGGCGACGTGGTCCCCGAAGTAGGCCCGGCCGGTCGTCGCCAGCGGGCAGGTGGGGCCGCAGTCGATCTTCCGGCCGGCCTGGAACTCGACCTCGGAGCCGTAGTACAGCGTGGGGATGCCCCGGAAGGTCCACATGAGCGACATGTTCTCGGCCCAGGCGTCGGTACCGCCCGCGTACCGCTCGCTGCTCTTGTTGGGACCGTAGTCGTGGCTGTCCACGTACACGACGTTGTAGGTGGCGTCGTTGTAACTGTCGTCCGAGTCCTTGCCGTTGTTGTAGGCGTTGTTCGCGTCACCGAAGTTCATGTGCATGCGCATGTCGATGACGTTCATGCCGGAGAACCTGCTGTGGTCCGGCACGTGGTAACTGTTGCCGTTTAGGAACGCGTTGGTGGAGATCGGCTGGGAGCCCGTGCCCTGCTGCTGTTCGTAGTCGTACATCTCCAGGGCCGCCTTCCCGTCGTCCGCGCTGTATTCCCTGCGCTCCTTCCAGGTGTAGAACTGCGCGGAGTGGTTGACCGAGCCGCGGTTCCACTTGTCGTTGACGAAGGCCGCGACCTCGCCGAAGACGAAGAAGTTCTCCGCCGCCGCGGCGCCGAACCGCTGGGTGACCCGTTCCTGGATGGCGGGCAGGAAACGGCGGTTCCAGGTGGTGCGGGGGATGTGCACGGCGGTGTCGACGCGGAAGCCGTCCACACCCATGTCGATGTACTTGTCGTACGCGCCGATCAGGTAGTTCTGCACGGACGCGCTCTCGGTGTTGAAGTCGGCGAGGTCGTCGTGCAGCCAGCACGAACGGGAGTCCTCTCCCTCCCAGTTGCCGATCCAGCAGTTGTGGTAGACGGCCTTCGGGAACATCCCCGACGTGGGGCTGGGCCACTGGCAGTTGTAGATGCGGTAGCCCTCCGGTGAGGTGTACCCGGTGGGCTTGCCCCAGTCGAGGCAGGTGTTGCCGGACGGCTCGGCCGTGGACCAGAGGTCGCCGTTGTAGTAGGACTTGCCCGACTTGGTCTCGACGGTCAGCCCGTCGTACTCGAAGCCCTCGTTCCTCTCGTCGTAGTACCAGCTCCACTGGGCGTCACGCACGCCGTACGTCTTCGGGGTGAACAGGCCCTTGGCGCCCCAGCGCGAGGAGTGGTTGTAGACGACGTCCTGGTAGATCTTCATGCCCTTGGCGTGGGCCGCGTCGATGAGGTCCTGGTAGGAGGCCCCCGCGGATTCGAGCCGGGAGTCGACCTCGTAGAAGTCGTAGCCGTGGTAGCCGTGGTAGTCGTAGTCGGACCTGTTCAGGACCACGGGGGTGATCCAGACGGCCGACATGCCGAGGCCCTTGATGTAGTCGAGCTTGTCGACCAGTCCCTTGAAGTCGCCCCGGAACATCGGGTCGTCGTTGGCGGCGTTGCCCGACTTGGTGTGCTGGCTGCCGCCGCGGTTGTTCCCGGTGTCACCGTCGGCGAAGCGGGCGGTGAGCACGAAGTAGATCGGGTCCTTGCGCGGATCGGTGCCGAGCGGCCTGCCGGGCGCCGGGGCCGTCGGCTTCTCCCCGGTGGTGGCGGTGACGGCCGAGGAGGCGGCCGAGACGTTCCCCGCGGCGTCGACGGCCCTCACGGTGTAGCTGTACGCCGTCCTCGCCTCCAGGCCCGTGTCCGAGTACACCGTGGAGCCGACGTCCGTGACCAAAGTGCCCCTGGTGCCACCGGTGCGGGTGACCTGGTACTTCGTCACTCCGCGGTCGTCCGTGGAGGGGTCCCAGCCCAGGACCACGGACACCCCGTCGGCATCGGCGCGCACCCCGGCCGGCGCCGTCGGGGCCTGCATGTCGGGGGTCTCGGCCGCGCACGGGCTCGTCGTCCCGGCGGTGACCTTCCCGTCCTTCACCGTCGCGAGGCCGGTCGGGAGGGTGTAGTCGGCGCCGTTGTTGTTGTCCCAGACGCCGCTTCCGTTGTTGAAGGCCGCGGTCAGGGTGACGGCGGAGCCCAGGTCGACCGCCTTGCGTACCCAGCCGGTGCAGGCGGGCTCCATCCCCACACCCGGCACCGCGGTCCACGCGCCGCCGGCCGGCCGGTAGTGCAGGTTCGTGGTGGTCCAGCCGACCGTGGCGGTGGAGTAGTAGACCTCGGCGGTACCGGCCCCGGGGCTCGGGGTGGGATCGGGGCCGGTGTCCGCACAGGGGTCGCTGTGGGCCACCACCCCGTCCTTGACGGTGAGGGCCCCGGTCCCGAGGGCGTAGTTCCGGCCCGCGTTGTTGTCCCAGACACCGGCGCCGTCGTTGAAGGTCGCGGCTATGCCCGACGCGCCACCGAGGCTGACCGTCTTCTTGACCCAGTCCGTGCAGGCGGCCTCCATGGCGACTCCGGGCACCGTGGTCCAGGACCCGCCGTCGGGCGCGTAATGCAGCTTGTACGCAGACCAGTTCCTGGTCTTCGTGTAGTAGAAGACGGTGGTGGTGGACTCCGCGGAGGAGGAGGCGACGGGCACGGCCGCCTCGGCAACGGGCTTGTGGGGAACCGAGGCCAGGAGGCCCAGCATCACGGCGGCTGCCACGGCCGCCACCAGCGGGCGTCCGGGGATCCGCCGAGGAGTGCGTCTCATGCGTCTGTCTCCAGGGGAGGGCCGCGGGCAGGTGGACCGCGGCTGCCGGCCGCGACCGCCGTGCGGACGGCCGCGGGATCCCGCCGGAGAACCTGGACGCGCCTCCGGGTTCGGGCGAGCAGTGCGTCCCGACGGCAACTGCCGTCAGAATGTTGCTGCAATCTTTTGCAGCCAGGAAGTTACCGGCGCATGGCAGACCCGTAAAGGGGGTGCGTGGCACGGGGGTTGGGCGACGGGGAGCGCGAAGCGCCCCGTCATGGCCGCCGGGGCGGCGGTGATCGTCGGAATGGCCGGCCGGGCGGGGGCGTTCCGGTGTTCATGACCTATTTCGTCGACGTGACGGTGCGCGGCTACGAGCTCGACACCCAGGGCCACCTCAACCAGGCCGTCTACCTCCAGTACGCGGAGCACGCCCGCTGGGAACTGCTGCGAGCCGCGGGAGTGCCTCAGGAGAAGCTGCTCGCGAGCGGCGTGGGACCGGTACAGCTCGAGGTGACGGTCAAGTACCTCCGCGAACTGAGGGGCGGGGACCGGGTGCGTGTCAGCTGCGAGTTCACCTATGGTGCCGGCAAGACCTTCGGGGTGCGGCAGCAGATCGTCAAGGAGGACGGCACGGTCGCCGCGGAGATCAGCGGACTGGCCGGCATGCTCGACCTGTCCACCCGCCGGCTGATCGCGGACCCGGCCGGGCACCTCGCCTCACTGGCGGAGCGGCCCGAGCTCCTGGGGGTCAGGGACTCCTGACTGCTGCCGCGGGTCCGGGCCTGCGGGACACCGTCGTTCCGCACGGGACGGGAGGGCGCGGTGGCCGGCACATCGGCCGCTCTCCCGCCGGTCGTGGGAGGCGGGCCCGGGCCGCCGTCTTCCGCTCCGGCCGTCCGGCCTCGTTCAGCCACCTTCCCGGTCCCGGTCCCGGTCCGGCGCCGCTGTCATCCGGGCGAGCCGGGTCGCCCTGGCCTCGGGGGTCCTGGCCCGCAGGAGCTGGAGGATCAGGAGGTACCGGTCCGTCCGGCCCAGCCGCTCGAAGCGTCTCGCCGCCCGCGGGTTCGCGGCGAGCGCGGCCGCGAGGTCGGGCGGCACGGTGGCCTCCTTCTGCGACGGGTACGCCGCCGACCATCGCCCGTCGGCCTGTGCGGCGTGGACCTCGGCCAGCCCGGACTCGCGCATGCGGCCCGCCTCCGTCAGCTCCCCGACCTTGCGGACGTTCACGAGGGACCACTGGCTGCCCCTGCGGCGGGGCGAGATCCGCTGCAGGTAGTACGCCGCGTCGAGGGACCTGCGCTGCCCGTCGATCCACCCGAAGCAGAGCGCTGCCTCGATCACCTCGGTGGCGGTGACGGACGCGATGCCCGAACCCTTCTTCGCGATCCTGAGCCACAGCTCCGACCGCTCGCCGTGGTGCCGCTCCAGCCAGGACTCCAGGCAGGGGACCCGCTCGCAGAACAGGGGATCCGCGGCGTCGCCCGCGGGTCCCTCCGCGGCCGGCCCGCCGTCCGTGCTCTTCCTCGGTGAGGTCATGGCCACCACCGTAGGCACGTACTAGGTCAGGTGCAGTCCTGTAGGACACGCCCTGCCGAGGATGTACCCGTCCTCACGCGCATCCCGCGGCGGCGACGCGGCCGCCCACCTGCCGGCGACCACGAGGCAGGCCCGGACGGCTCCGCCGCACGCCCATGCCCGCCGCGCACCACGCCTGCCACGCGCCACCCCCCGTCATCGCGCCACGCCCGTCACGCGCCCATGCCCGCCACGCACCACGCCTGCCACGCGCCCATGCCCGCCGCGCGCCATGCCCGTCACGCGCCCATGCCCGCCACCCCGGTCAGGAGCGAGGCGGCGGCGGGGCCGTGCTCGCCCGGACGACCAGCCGCGTCGGGACCAGGGTGGTCCCGCGTTCGGTGGCCTCGTTGCGGATCTGCCGCAGGACCCCGTCCACGCAGAGCCGGCCGATCTCGGCGAAGTCCTGGTGCACGGTCGTCAGCGGCGGAAGGAACGACGCCGAGTCGGCGATGTCGTCGAACCCCACCACGCTCACGTCCTCGGGTACCCGCCTGCCCTGCTCCTGCAGGGCCCGGAGGACACCCAGAGCCATCTGGTCGTTGGCCGCGAAGACGGCGGTGCAGGAAGGGTCGGCAGCCAGGGCGAGCCCCGCCTCGTAACCGGAGGCCGCCGACCAGTCGCCGTCCACCGGATCCGGGACCGGCCGGCCGGCCTCCTCCAGGGTCTGCCGCCAGGCGAGGGCGCGGCGCTGGGCGGCGAACGACTCGGGCGGCCCGGCCACGTGCGCCACGGTGCGGTGACCGAGGTCCAGGAGGTGCCGCACAGCGGCCCTCGCGCCCCCGGACTGGTCGGTGTCCACGACGCTGTAGCGGTCTCCCGCGTCGGAGTCGGCGACCACCACGTGGGTGTGCGGCGGCAGTGAGATGGCGGCGTCCAGGAGTCGCACCTCCATGATGACGATGATGCCGTCGACGACCTGCTCGCCGAGCACGGTGACGGCGCCCCTGACCCCCTGGCTCGTGGGCGTCGCGACGGGCAGCAGGGTGATGGCGTAGCCCTCGTCGGCGGCCGAGGCCGAAATGGCTTCCAGTGTGCGGACGTTGCCCGTGGTCGCCAGGGTGAACAGGATGACTCCCAGGGTGCGGAACTTCCCGCTCTTGAGGGCCCGGGCGGCGCTGTTGGGGCGGTAGTTCAGCTCCTTCATGGCACTCACGACGCGTTCGCGGGTCTCCTCCGACACCACGGAGTGGCCGTTGGACACACGGGAGACGGTCTGCGAGGAGACTCCGGCGAGCCGTGCGACGTCCGCCATGGACGCCTCCTTGCGAGGCGGTCGTTCCGCTGCCCGGTCCTGTCCCTGCACTGCGCCCGCCTCCGTCGTGTTCCTCCGTGAGCCTTTCGCCGTCGGGAGGTGCCGTCCGGCCGCCGGCCGTGTTCCACCGCATGCCGTGCCGAGGAGCTGCCGATCGGTACGCGTGCTGCCGCCGCCGCGCGTCCGGCTCGTTCCGCGTGTTGGGCCGAGAGGTCCGGCCACCGGCATTTTTACCACCTCGCGGCCGATGCCGCCGACCCGCGTCACCTCGTCAGGCAGGCGCTACGCCACCCGGCGGAACGCGGGCGGCGACCGTTTCCGGAACGTCACGCTCCTCCAGGGGAGTTCACGCCTTGACCTCGGGTCGGAGGGCGTGTAGACATCACCTCACCGAAACATGTTTACGTAAACATCGCGGTGTGGTGTTTGCGTGAACATCGATCTCATCAAGCACAGCGCCTCCATGATGTCCGGTGTCTCCATCCGGCCGGGGCCATGCAACGACGCCGGACCAGTAGGAGTACCCATGACGGCCGTCACGCCGCTCACGACCGGACGCCGCCCACCGGCCCGAGCATTCCGCGGCCGGCGCGGACGGACCGGCTGGATGTTCGTCGGCCCGTTCATGGCCGTCTTCGCCCTGGTGTTCCTCGCCCCCATCGCCTACTCGCTGTATCTCAGCTTCTTCCGGGACCAGTTGATCGGCGGGACGTCGTTCGTCGGCCTGGACAACTTCCGGCAGGTCTTCGGGGACGACCGGTTCTGGGCCGCCGTGGGACGCGTCGGCCTGTTCCTCGCCGTACAGGTTCCCGTCATGCTCGGCCTCGCGCTGTTGGTCGCCCTCGCTCTGGACAGCGGCAGGCTCTACGGCAAGAGCTTCTTCCGGATGGCCGTCTTCCTGCCCTACGCCGTGCCCGCCGTCGTCGCCTCGCTGATGTGGGGCTTCATCTACGGCACCCGGTTCGGGCTGGTGGCGAACATCAACGACGCGCTCGGTGTCACGCTGCCCGATCCGCTCTCGCCGTCCCTCGTGCTGGCGAGCATCGGCAACATCGTGACCTGGGAGTTCATCGGCTACAACATGCTGATCTTCTACTCGGCCCTGCGCGTCGTCCCCAAGTCCCTCTACGAGGCGGCCGAGATGGACGGAGCCGGCCCCTGGCGGATCGTCACCTCGGTCAAGATCCCCGCGATCCGCGGCGCGCTCGTGATCGCGACGGTCTTCTCGGTGATCGGCAGCTTCCAGCTCTTCAACGAGCCGAGCATCCTGCAGAAGCTGGCGCCCAACGCGATCACGACCTACTTCACGCCCAACCTCTACACCTTCACGCTGTCCTTCTCCGGACGGCAGCAGAACTACGCCGCGACGGTCTCGCTCGTCATGGGCGTCGTCACGATGATCATCGCGTACGCGGTCCAGCTGCGCGGCATGCGAAAGGAGGCGTGAGCGATGAGCGCACCGTCCTACACCGCCCCGCGGACACCCCGGCGGACCACCCACCGCGCCCCGGCACCCCGGCGTGCCGCGCGCAGGCGCCACCCGGCCGACCGGCCCCGCCGCAGCGTCCTGCTCACCGCGCTCATGGGCCTCACCGCCCTCTACGCGCTCATGCCGCTGGCCTGGCTGGTCATCAACGCGACCAAGACGCAGAGGAGCCTCCTGGACTCCTTCGGCCTCTGGTTCAGCGGGGACTTCGTGCTCTGGGACAACATCACCCGGACACTCACCTACGACGACGGCATCTTCGTCCGCTGGTTCCTCAACACCCTGCTGTACGTGGTGGTGGGCGCCGGGGGAGCCACCTTCCTCGCGGTGCTCGGAGGCTACGGCCTCGCCAAGTTCGACTTCACCGGCAAGCGTGCCGTCTTCGCCACGGTCATCGGCGCGGTGGCCGTGCCGGCGACCGCGCTGGCCGTCCCGACCTTCCTCATGTTCAGCGAGCTGGGCCTCACCGACACCCCGTGGGCCGTGATCATCCCGTCGCTGATCTCCCCGTTCGGGCTCTACCTGATGTGGGTCTTCGCGGCGGAGGCGGTCCCCACCGAGCTCCTCGAAGCGGCCAGGATGGACGGGGCCGGGGAACTGCGCACCTTCTTCCGCGTCGCGCTCCCGCTGCTGGGCCCGGGCATCGTGACGGTCCTCCTCTTCACCATGGTCCAGACGTGGAACAACTACTTCCTGCCGCTGGTCATGATCAAGAACCCGGACTGGTACCCGCTCACGCTGGGCCTCGACGCCTGGAACGCGCAGGCGTCGACCGCCGGCGGCACCCCGGTCTTCGACCTGGTCATCACGGGGTCCCTGATGACCATCGTGCCGCTGATCATCGCCTTCCTGTTCCTGCAGCGCTACTGGCAGTCCGGACTGGCGGCCGGCAGCGTCAAGGGCTGAGCCGCCCTCCGCACCGGACGGCCGTCCGGTCCCAGCGCCCCGGGGCCGGCTCCCCCCGGCCCCGGGGCGCGCGCGGCGCACCGCCCTCCCCCCAACTCCCGCACCACGGTGTGCGGGTCGCTCGACGGTTCGTGATCCACCCTCACCACAACGGAGTGAAGCGATATGAGAACCATGACCAGACGCGCCATGCGCGGTGTCGGCCTGCTGTGTGCGGCGGCGCTGAGCCTCACGGCGTGCGGGTCCTCCGACGACGCCGGTTCGGACACGACCGTCACGGGTGGTGATCTCAGGGCGGCCCTCAAGAAGGGCGGCTCGATCACGGTGTGGGCCTGGGAACCGACACTGAAGCAGGTCGTCGCCGACTTCGAGAAGAAGTACCCCAAGGTCAAGGTGAAGCTGGTCAACGCCGGCACGGGCAACGACCAGTACACCGCCCTTCAGAACGCGGTCCAGGCGGGCAAGGGCGTACCCGACGTCGCGCAGGTCGAGTACTTCGCCCTCGGACAGTTCGCCCTCGGCAAGTCCCTGGAGGACCTCAGCCGCTACGGCGCGGACGCCTACGAGAACGACTACTCGCCCGGACCGTGGAGCTCGGTCGCGGTCGGGAAGTCCGTGTACGCCCTGCCCATGGACTCCGGCCCGATGGCGCTCTTCTACAACAAGAAGGTGCTCGACAAGCACGGCATAAAGACGCCCGTCACCTGGGACGAGTACCTCGACGCGGCACGCAAGCTGCACGCCGCCGACCCGAAGGCCTACATCACCAACGACACCGGTGACGCCGGCTTCACCACCAGCATGATCTGGCAGGCCGGCGGAACCCCGTTCAAGACCCGCGACACCAACGTGACCGTCGACCTCACCGCCGACAAGGGCGTCGCCGCCTTCACCAAGGTGTGGCAGAAGCTCATCGACGAGAAGCTCCTCGCCCCGATCAGCTCCTGGAGCGACGAGTGGTACAAGGGCCTGGCGGACGGCACCATCGCCACCCTGGCCACCGGTGCGTGGATGCCCGCCAACTTCGCCTCGGGCGTCGAGTCGGCCGCCGGTGACTGGCGCGCCGCGGCACTCCCGCAGTGGGTGAAGGGGGCCCAGTCCAGCTCGGAGAACGGCGGCAGCTCACTCGCCGTCATGAAGGCGGGCAAGAACAAGGACCTGGCGTACGCCTTCGACCAGTACGCCAACCACGCGGACGGCGTCCAGGCACGCATCGAGGCCGGCGCCTTCCCCGCGACCACCGCCGACCTGGCCTCCCCGTCGTTCCTGGACACCCCCTTCCCGTACTTCGGCGGCCAGAAGGCGAACGAGATCTTCGCCCGCTCCGCCAACGAGGTGCCCGAGGGCTGGTCCTACCTCCCGTACCAGGTCTACGCGAACTCCATCTTCAACGACTCCGTCGGCAAGGCGTACGTCTCCGGCACCACGCTGGCCGACGGCCTGAAGCAGTGGCAGAAGTCCGCCGTCGACTACGGCACGGAGCAGGGCTTCAGCGTCAACAAGTGACGCCCTCCGCCTGACACCGGTACAGGGGCGGCCGCCCTGCCCATGGGCGGCCGCCCCGCGCCGTACTCGCACCTCAGCATCGAGAAGGATCATCATGACCCCCACCTCCGGGCGCCGTTGGCTGCGCCCGACCGCCGACGGCAGCCCCGCGCGATTCGCCTACGGGGCCGACTACAACCCGGAGCAGTGGCCGCGTGAGGTGTGGAAGGAGGACGTCCGGCTCATGCGTGAGGCCGGGGTGACCGTCGTCTCCGTCGCCATCTTCTCCTGGGCCCGCCTGCAGCCGGCCGAGGACCGCTGGGACTTCGACTGGCTGGACGAGGTGCTCGACCTGCTCCACGCGGGCGGGATCGCCGTCGACCTCGCCACGGCCACCGCCTCGCCGCCGCCCTGGCTGACCACGCTGCACCCGGAGATCCTGCCGGTGACCCGGACCGGTGAGACCCTCTCCCAGGGCGCGCGCCAGCACTGGCGGCCGACGTCGCCCGTGTTCCGCGCCTACGCGCTGCGGCTGGTGGAGGCCATGGCCACCCGTTACGCGGACCATCCGGCCCTGGTCGCCTGGCACATCTCCAACGAGCTCGGCTGCCACAACATCTACGACTACTCCGACGACGCCGCCCGCGCCTTCCGCGACTGGCTGCGCGACCGCTACGGCACGCTCGACGGGCTCAACCACGCCTGGGCGACCTCCTTCTGGTCGCAGCAGTACGGCGACTGGGACCAGATCCAGCCGCCGCGGCTCGCCGCGAGCCACGCCAATCCCACCCAGCAGCTCGACTTCAAGCGCTTCTCCTCGGACGCGCTGAAGGACTACCTCCGCGCCGAGCGGGACGTCCTGCGCCGGATCACCCCCGGCGTCCCGGTCACCACCAACTTCATGGTGATGGGCGGGACCAAGGGCATGAACTACCCCGACTGGGCCGGCGAGATCGACTTCGTCTCCAACGACCACTACGCCCACCCGGGGCCGCAGCGCCTGGACGAACTCTCCTTCTCGGCCGCCCTGACCCACTCCATCGCCGGCGGTACGCCCTGGTTCCTGATGGAGCACTCGACCAGCGCGGTCAACTGGCAGCACGTGAACCTCGCCAAGAAGAAGGGCGAACTCGCCCGGGACTCGCTGGTCCACGTCGCGCACGGAGCCGACGCGGTCTGCTTCTTCCAGTGGCGCCAGTCCGCCGCCGGCGCCGAGAAGTACCACTCGGCGATGGTGCCCCACGCCGGCCCGGACAGCGAGGTGTTCCGCTCGGTGGCGGCGCTCGGCCGGACGCTGGACACGCTCGCCCCCGTCGTCGGCTCCGTACGGGAACCGGCCCGCGTCGCCCTGGTCTTCGACTGGGAGTCCTGGTGGGCCGTCGAGCGCGACTCGCAGCCGTCCTCCCTGGTGGACTACCGGCAGGAGGCGCTCGACTGGTACTCGGCGTTCCTCTCGCTGGGCGTGCGGGCCGACGTCGTCACCACCGCCTCCGACCTGACCGGCTACGACTTCGTCGCCGCCCCCGTCCTGCACGTCGTCCCGGCGGAGCTCGCGGGGCGTCTGGACGCCTTCGTGCGCGGCGGCGGCCATCTCGCGGCCACCTACTACTCCGGTGTCGTCGACGAGAACGACCACGTCCACCTCGGCGGATACCCGGGCGCGCTCCGCGACCTCCTCGGCATCCGGATCGAGGAGTTCGGCCCGCTGCCGGACGGGGAGGACGTGCTGCTCGACAACGGCCTCACCGGCACCCTGTGGACCGACCGCATCGACGTCACCGACCCCGAGGTCACCGTGCTCGCGCACTACGCGTCGGGCGACCAGGCAGGACGCCCCGCCCTCACACGCCGCGCCCCCGCGGCCGGCGGATCCGCCGCCTACGTCTCCACCCGGCTGGGCGTCGACGGGCTGGCCGAGGTGCTGCGGCCGATGCTGTCCGAAGCCGGGGTGGCGAGCGAACTGCCCGCCGGTGCCCGCGGAGCGGTGGAGCTCACCGTACGGACCGACGGCACCGACGCGTTCTGGTTCCTCGTCAACCGCACGGACGCGCCCGTCGGATTCGACGACGTGGCCGGAGAGGTACTGGCCGGCGCGGGGCGGGACGACGACGGAGGTCTCGTCCTCGCCCCGCGGGGAGTCGCGGTGCTCCGGACGCCGGCCGGCACGTCGCCCTTCGCCGGCCCGTCCTGAGCGCCGGCCGCACTCTTGACGCAGGCACGGCACTCCTGACGCCGGCGGGCCGCCCGCCGGCGCGGATGAGGGCCCCGGGGACGGAATCGTCCCCGGGGCCCGGCCTGTGTCCGTCAGGCGGACGCCGTGAAGGCGTGCGTGCCCGAGCCGACGGAGAAGACCGCGCATCCGTCGTCCAGCCGCAGGAAGGCCGCGGGCCCGCCGCCCGCGCTGCGCCGGTCACCGCCCGGCACCCAGACCTCCGCGGTCGTGTTGGGCGGCAGCACCACCCTGAGGGCGAACCCCTTCGTGTCCTTCTTCCAGCGGGTCGTCACCGGCCCGTACCGCGAGTCGAACCGGCCCTCGGCCTGCTTCACCCCGCCGCCCGGACGCGGGCGCACGAGGATCTCGCGGAAGCCGGGGGCGCCGGGTGCGATGCCCGCGATGTTCGCGTACATCCACTCCCCGACCGAGCCGTAGGCGTAGTGGTTGAAGGAGTTCATCCCCGCGTCCTGGAGGCTTCCGTCCGGCCGGATGGAGTCCCAGCGCTCCCACATCGTGGTGGCGCCCCGGTCGATCTGGTAGCCCCAGCTCGGGAAGGTCCGCTGCAGCAGCAGCTTGTAGGCGACGTCCGTGTGGCCGGTGTCCGTGAGCACCGGCAGCAGCCTCGGGGTGCCGAGGAAGCCGGTCGACAGGTGCCAGTCCTTCGCCTCGATGAGGGCGACCAGGCGGTCGGCCGCCGGGGCGCGGTCGCCCGCCGCCAGCAGGTCCATGGACAGGGCCAGGACGTACGCCGTCTGCGTGTCGCCCTTCACCCGTCCGCCCGCGGTGACGTACGCGGTCCGGAACGCGTCCCGCACCCGCCCGAACAGCGTCCTGTACGGCGCCGGGTCCTTGCCGAGCACCTCGGCCATCCGGGAGACCAGGTCGGCGCTGTGGGCGAAGTAGGCCGTGGCGATGACGTCCTTGGGCGTCTCGTCCTCGATGTTGAGCCAGTCCCCGAATCCGTCGGCCGGCCGGAGCAGGCCCGTGCTGTGCGCCTCCAGGTACTCCAGCCACCTGACCATCGAGGTCCAGGACTGCTCCAGCACGCGCACGTCGCCGTAGGCCTGGTAGAGCGCCCAGGGAACCGTCACGCCGGCGTCGCCCCAGCCCGCGGCCCCGTTGCCGACGTTCGGCAGGTCGGGGGCGACGTGCGTGAACGCGCCGTCGGAGGTCTGGGCGTCCCGCAGGTCGTGGAGCCACTTGGTGAGGAAGCGCGCGGACTCCATCGTGTACGCGGCGGTGGGCGCGAAGACGTTGATGTCGCCGGTCCACCCGAGGCGCTCGTCGCGCGCCGGGGTGTCCGTCGGGATGGAGAGGAAGTTGCCGCGCTGGCCCCAGGTGATGTTGCTGTGCAGCTGGTTCAGCATGGGCACGTCGGTCGTGAAGTCCATGGTGAACGGTGCCGAGGTGTGGATGACGCGGCCCACGATCGCGTCCCGCCCCGGTGTGCCCGGATAGCCCGTCACCTCGACGTAACGGAAGCCGTGGAAGGTGAAGCGGGGCTCGTAGGTCTCGCGGCCGCGTCCCTTCAGCGTGTACGTGTCGGTGGCTCGCGCCGTGCGCAGGTTCGTCGTGTAGATGGTGCCGTCCGGGTTCAGCACCTCGGCGTGCCGCAGGCGCACGGTCGTGCCGGCCGGTCCCGACACGGAGAGGCGGGCGGTGCCCACCATGTTCTGGCCGAGGTCGAACACGAACACCCCGGGCTTCGGCTCGGTGATCTCCCGGACCGTCAGCTCGCGCTCCACCCTGCAGGCGCCGTCCACCTCGGCGACGAGCGCGGCGGTGACCCCGTCGATCCGCTTGACGGTGAGCCAGCGCGAGGCGTCGAAGCCGGCACGGGTCCAGCCGTCGGTCTCCAGCCGGGCGTCGTACTCCTCGCCCGCCATGAGGTCCGCCGCCGTGACGGGACCGGCGGCGGCCCGCCAGTCGGAGTCCGTGACCACGCGCTCGGTCGTCCCGTCGGTGAAGGTCACCTCCAACTGGGCCAGGGCCGCGGGCTGTTCGCCGTACTGGTGCGGTCCGAACCATGCGATGTTCCCGGCGTACCAGCCGGCCGCGAGCGTGATCCCCAGTGCGTTGCCGCCCGGTTCGAGCAGGCCCGTGACGTCGTAGGTCTGGTACTGCACCCGCTTGTCGTAGTCCGTCCAGCCCGGAGCCAGCCGGTCCTCTCCCACGGTCCTGCCGTTGAGGGACACCTCGTAGAGGCCGAGGGCCGTGGAGTACAGCCGTGCCCGCGCGACCTTCCTGCGGCCCATCCGGAACTCGCGGCGCAGCTGGGTGGCGGGGGAGTACGCGACCGACACCTTGCCCCAGGGGCCCGAACCCCAGCGGGCGAGGACCTTGGCCGCGGGCCAGGCCGCATCGTCGTAGGCGCCGGTGTGCCAGTCGCCCGAGGGCTCCTTGTCGGTGGCCCGCCAGTCGGCGCCGGTGACGGCCGTGACGACACCGTCCGCCGTGGTCAGCTCCAGGGCGCCGAACATCCCGGCGGGTCCGGCGGTGGCGTTCGTGGCGGAGACCGCGATCACCTGGACGCCGGGGGAGAGGTGCTTCGTCACGTCGACGAGGACCGGGCGCTTCCAGTTCTCGGCGGGTCCGTCGGCCTCGGTGTGCGCGACCTGCACGCCGTTCACCCGCGCGGTGAACCCGTCGTCCGCGCTCATGACCAGACGGGCACGGGTGACGCCCTCTGGCACCTCGACGCGGCCGCGGAACCACCGGGTGGCGGCCGGGGCCTCGACCGCGGGGTCGCCCTCGGGGAACCAGATCCACGAGGCGTCGGCCAGGGCGGGGGTGCCCGCGAGCGCGGCCGGCGCGCCGATCCACCCCGCCGACCAGTCCGACTCCTCCAGGAGTCCGGTCTCCCACCAGGACGGCTCGCTCCAGGCGGAGGCCCGGCCGTCGGTGTCCCAGATCCGGACGGACCAGTGGTAGCGGGTGCGGGAGGTGAGCGCCGGGCCCGCGTACGGCACCAGAACCGACGCGGCGGACACGACCTTGCCGCTGTCCCAGACGTCCGGCTTGCCGAGACGGTCGGGCGAGGTCGCGACGCGCACCTGGTAGGCGGTCTGGCTCCGGTCCGTGCCGTCCGAGGTGACAGGCCAGCTGAGCCGCGGACTCCGGGTGCCGATGCCGAGCGGCTGGTGGACGTACTCGACGTTCGGACGCGTGACGCGAGCCCGTCCGGCGGCCCGGGCCGTGCTTTCCGACGCACCCGCGGCGGGGGCCGACACCGCGGCGAGCGCGGTCGCGGCGGCGGTGGTGCTGAGCAGTCGTCTTCTGCTGATCACGAGGGGGCTCTCCGTAACGACGCGACAATGAATCGTTTCAGGCATGTGAAGCTAGAGTCCTGGTTCAACGCTGTCAAGAGATCTGTCGCGATGAGGGTCTTTCCCAGCCCTTGTTGGCAAGGTTGCTGTGTGCGGCATTGACGGCCTCGCCGGGGCCGGTCTATCTTCGGTCGCGGCATCGGTTGAAACCTTTCACGAACGGGGCCGAATGGTCTCACCCCGTACCGATCGTTGCGCTGTCCGGCTGACGTGGCTCAAGGCCCGCCCGGGATGTGGACGAAAGGTCAGGTGTTCGCACGTCGCGGGCCCGACGCGGCCCGCGATCCGCCTCCACCTCAAGGGAGACCGCATGCGCCTGCGCGCCCGCTGGGCACCTGCCGCCCTACTGCTGATCGCACCCCTGATCGGCACCACCACGGCCACGGCCGACACCGGCGAGGCCCTCGTGCCGGTGCAGAAGTCGCCCCGGGCCGTTCCCGGGCAGTACATCGTCACCCTCTCCGCCGAGCAGGCGCCGCAGGCCATGGCCGAGCAGCTCGGGGTCAGCACCCTGTTCACCTACAGCAAGGTGCTGCACGGGTTCGCGGCCTCGCTGACGCCCGCGCAGCTCGAGCAGGTGCGCGGCACGGCGGGCGTCTCGGCCGTCGAGGAGAACAGCGAGGCGTCCGTCTCGCCGCCCGACGCGGCGTCCTCGGCGGCCGGCCTGGTCGCCGCCTCCAGCTGGGGGCAGGACCGCATCGACCAGCGGAAGCTGCCGCTGGACGGCACGTACGCCGCGACCGGGCGGGGCGAGGGGGTGACCGCCTACATCCTGGACACCGGCATCGAGTCCGGGAACACCGAGTTCGGCGCCCGGGTGGGCTCCGGCTACGACGCGGTGGGCGACGGCCGCAACGGTGAGGACTGCAACGGCCACGGCACCCACGTGGCCGGAACCGTGGCCGGTGCGACGTACGGTGTCGCCCCCGACGCCTCGCTCGTGCCCGTCCGGGTGCTCGACTGCGAGGGTTCGGGCTCCTGGGCCGGGATCATCGCGGGTCTCGACTGGATCGCGCAGAACGCCGAGCAGCCGGCCGTGGTCAACGCCTCCCTCGGGGGCCCGGCGTCGTCGGCGGTCGACGACGCGTTCGACGCGCTGGCGGCCGAGGGCACCCTGCCCGTCGTCGCGGCGGGCAACGAGAACCAGGACGCCTGCGACGTCTCCCCGGCGCGCGCCGACGGTGTGCTCGCCGTGGGTGCCAGCGACAAGCAGGACCGGCAGGCGACGTTCAGCAACTGGGGCACCTGCGTGCAGACCTATGCCCCCGGGGTGAGCATCGTGTCCGCGAAGCTCGGCGGAGGGTCCACCACACTGAGCGGTACGTCCATGGCGAGCCCCCATGTCGCCGGTGTCGCCGCCCTCTACAAGGAGCAGAACCCGGACGCCACGCCGCAGGCGGTGACCGACTGGCTCGCCGCCGAGGCCACCCCGGACGTCCTGACCGGCCTGGGCTCCGGCTCGCCCGACCGGCTGCTGTACACCGGCGGGCTCTGACCCCGCCGGACACCCTCACCGGAGCGGGGCCCGCGGCAGGCGGGCCCCGCTCTTCGTCGTGCCGTGGAGCTGGGGCTTTCTGCCGCCTTGCGGCTTCACGCAAGCAGCTTGCGTGAGTTGCGTAGCCCTTTCACGCCCTGAATCTGTCATCGAAACCCCGCAAGTAAGCGCCTCTGCACAGTCTTTGTGGCCGCGCAGTCACGCGCCTCTGTGTTCCGGTTTCTGTCCCAACAGTGGACGCTCTCGCAGTTCTCTGCAACTCTCTGACCGCTCTACGCAAAACACAGCTGAGTACGTGCACAAACGAGCGTCACTGAACCGCACAGACAGAGCCGCGCTCTCGGCGTGTCCCGCGCCGAGGCCGAAGATCGGGGACTTATGAGAGCCCAACGCTGGAGACTGCGGGCCCTTTCCGCCGTGGTCACGACCAGTCTTCTGATGATCGGATGGCCGGCGCTCACCGCGTCGGCGGCCGACGGACCCAACATCGCCTCGGGCCGCCCCGCGGCGGCGAGCAGCGCCGGGGAGTACGCCGCCCGGAACGTGACGGACGGCAACCAGGCGACGTACTGGGAGGGCACGGGCGGCACGCTCCCGCAGTGGGTGCAGACCGACCTCGGGTCCACGGCCCGGGTCGACGAGGTGAGGCTGAAACTCCCCGCGGGCTGGGAGAGCAGGCAGCAGACCCTGTCCCTGCAGGGAAGCGCCGACGGCACCAGCTTCTCGACGCTCAAGACGTCCGCCGCCTACACCTTCAGCCCCGGCGCCTCCAACGAGGTGCGGATCTCCTTCCCGGCCACGCAGACCCGGTTCGTCCGGGTGAACATCACGGCCAACACGGGCTGGCAGAACGCCCAGCTCTCCGAACTCGAGGTCCGGGCCGCCGGGGAGTCGTCGGGCAACCTCGCCGCGGGCCGGACGCTCACCGCCAGCAGCTACACCGAGGTCTACGTCGCCTCCAACGGCAACGACGGCAACCGTGCCAGCTACTGGGAGAGCAGGAACAACGCACTCCCGCAGTGGATCCAGGCCGACCTGGGCTCCTCGGTACGGGTCGACCGCGTGGTGCTCCGGCTCCCCGACGGCTGGGGTGAGCGGACGCAGACGCTGAAGCTCCAGGGCAGCACCAACGGCTCGGACTTCACCGACCTGACGGCGTCCAGGGCCTACGCGTTCAACGCCGCGGGCGGTCAGGCGACGACGATCTCCTTCGACGCGACCACCACCCGCTACGTGCGGGTCCTCGTCACCGCGAACTCCGTCCAGCCCGCCGCGCAGCTCTCGGAACTGGAGATCTACGGCCCGGCGACCGGTGACACACAGGCGCCCAGCGCCCCCTCGGGGCTGGCCTTCACCGAGCCGGCCACCGGACAGATCAGGCTGACCTGGCAGGCGTCCTCGGACGACACCGGGGTGGCGGGCTACGACGTCTACGCCAACAACGTCCTGCTGACCTCGGTGGCCGGCGGCGTCACCACGTACACCGACACCCGCCCCGCCGGGGAGAGCGTGTCCTACTACGTACGGGCCAAGGACGCGGCGGGCAACGTGTCCGGCAACAGCAACACCGTGACCCGCGCGGGTGACTCCGGCGACACGCAGGCGCCCACCGCCCCGTCCGGCCTGGCCTTCACCGAGCCGGCCGGCGGTCAGATCAAGCTGACCTGGCAGGCGTCCACGGACAACAAGGGCGTCACGGGCTACGACGTCTACGCCAACAACGTGCTGCGCAAGAGCGTGGCGGGCGACGTCACCACCTACACCGACACCCAGTCCGCGGCCACCACCGTCAGCTACGTGGTCAGGGCCAAGGACGCGGCGGGCAACATATCCGGCGCCAGCAACACCGTGACGCGTAACGGCTCCACGAGCGGTGCCTCCAACCTGGCCGTCTCCAAGCCGATCACGGCCTCCTCGGTGGTGCACACGTTCGTCGCGGCCAACGCCAACGACAACTCGCTCACCACCTACTGGGAAGGCGCGGGCGGCAGTTACCCCAACACCCTGACCGTCAAGCTGGGCGCCAACGCCGACACCGAGAGCGTCGTCGTCAAGCTCAACCCCGACAGCAGCTGGGGCGCGCGCACCCAGAACATCCAGGTGCTCGGACGGGAGCAGGACGCCACCTCGTTCACCAGCCTGGCGGCCGCCAAGGACTACGCGTTCAGCCCCGCCACCGGCAACACGGTGACGATCCCGGTCACCGCCCGGGTGGCCGACGTGCAGCTGAAGTTCACCTCCAACACCGGTTCCGGCGCGGGCCAGGTCGCCGAGTTCCAGGTGCTGGGCACACCCGCTCCCAACCCGGACCTGCAGGTCACGGCGGTCAGCGCCGCGCCCTCGGCCCCCGTCGAGTCGGACGCCATCACCCTGTCCGCCACCGTCCGCAACTCGGGCGCCGTCGCGTCCCCGGCCGGCAAGCTGGACTTCCAGCTCGGCGGCTCCAAGGTCGCCACCGCATCGGTCGGCGCTCTCGCCGCCGGCGCCTCCGCCCAGGTCACCGCCTCCATCGGCGCGCGCGACGCGGGCAGTTACACGCTGGGCGCGGTCGTCGACCCGGCCGGCGAGATCATCGAGCAGAACGAGACCAACAACGCCTTCACCGCTGGCACTCCGCTGGTCGTGAAGCCGGTCTCCAGCTCGGACCTCGTCGCGAGCGCGGTCACGACCTCGCCCTCGGCACCGTCGAACGGCAACACGGTCACGTTCTCCGTGGCGATCAGGAACCAGGGCTCCGTGGCCTCCGCGAGCGGCAGCCACGGCATCACCCTGACCCTGCTCGACTCCAAGGGCGCCACGGTGAAGACGCTCACCGGTGCGCACAACGGGGCCATCGCGGCCGGCGCGACCACGTCACCCGTCTCGCTCGGCACGTGGACGGCCGCCAACGGCTCGTACACGGTGAAGGTGGTGCTCGCCGACGACGCCAACGAACTCCCGGTGAAGCGCGCCAACAACACCAGCACGGAGTCGCTGTTCGTCGGACGCGGCGCCAACATGCCGTACGACATGTACGAGGCCGAGGACGGCGTCGCGGGTGGCGGCGCCAAGGTCGTCGGCCCCAACAGGACCGTCGGCGACATCGCGGGCGAGGCCTCGGGCCGGAAGGCCGTGACCCTCAACAGCACCGGTGAGTACGTCGAGTTCACCACCAGGGCCACCACCAACACCCTGGTCACCCGTTTCTCCATCCCCGACTCGGCGGGCGGCGGCGGAACCGACTCGAAGCTGAACGTCTACGTCGACGGAACCTTCCTGAAGGCGATCGACCTGACCTCGAAGTACGCCTGGCTGTACGGGAACGAGACGGCCCCGGGCAACGACCCCGGCTCCGGCGCGCCCCGGCACATCTACGACGAGGCCAACGTGATGCTGGGCAAGACGGTCCCGGCGGGCAGCAGGATCCGCCTGCAGAAGGACGCGGCCAACACCAGCACCTACGCGGTCGACTTCGTCAGCCTGGAGCAGGTGTCCCAGGTCGCGAATCCGGACCCGGCGACCTACACGGTGCCGGCCGGCTTCACCCACCAGGACGTCCAGAACGCCCTGGACAAGGTCCGCATGGACACCACGGGGACCCTCGTGGGCGTCTACCTGCCGGCGGGTGACTACTCCACGGCCAGCAAGTTCCAGGTCTACGGCAAGGCCGTGAAGGTCGTCGGTGCCGGGCCCTGGTTCACCCGGTTCCGGGCCCCGTCCATGCAGGACAACACCGACATCGGGTTCCGTGCGGAGGCAAGTGCGAAGGGTTCGTCGTTCTCGAACTTCGCGTACTTCGGCAACTACACGTCCCGCATCGACGGTCCCGGCAAGGTGTTCGACTTCTCGAACGTTTCCGACATCGTGATCGACAACATCTGGAACGAGCACATGGTGTGCCTCTACTGGGGGGCCAACACCGACAACGTCACGATCAAGAACTCGCGGATCCGGAACATGTTCGCCGACGGCATCAACATGACCAACGGTTCCACGGACAACCACGTGACCAACAACGAGGCGCGGGCCACGGGCGACGACAGCTTCGCGCTGTTCTCGGCGATCGACTCCGGCGGCTCGGACATGAAGAACAACGTGTACGAGAACCTCACGTCCATCCTCACCTGGAGGGCCGCGGGTGTGGCCGTGTACGGCGGCTATGACAACACCTTCCGCAACATCCTCATCGCCGACACCCTGGTGTACTCCGGCATCACGGTCAGTTCGCTGGACTTCGGCTACCCGATGAACGGCTTCGGGACCGCACCCACCGCGATCGAGAACGTGTCCGTCATCCGGTCCGGCGGCCACTTCTGGGGGTCGCAGACCTTCCCGGGGATCTGGCTGTTCTCGGCCTCCAAGGTCTTCCAGGGCATCAGGATCTCGCACGTGGACATCGTCGACCCGACGTACAGCGGGATCATGTTCCAGACGAACTACGTGGGGGGCCAGCCGCAGTTCCCGATCAAGGACACGGTGCTCACCGACATCTCGATCACCGGCGCGCGCAAGAGCGGCGACGCCTTCGACGCGAAGTCGGGCTTCGGGCTGTGGGCCAACGAGATGCCGGAGGCGGGCCAGGGGCCTGCCGTCGGTGAGGTCACGTTCAACGGGCTGAAGCTCAGCGGCAACGCCCAGGACGTGAAGAACACCACCTCCTCCTTCAAGATCAACATCAACCCGTAAGGGGGGCGCACACCGTGCGGGCGGGGTACCTCCGGGAGCATCCGGGGGTACCCCGCTCGCGTAGCGCCCTTGCGCGTGGAAGTCCGTCTCTTGCGGGAGCGGAGACCGAATCGCGCTCCCCGAGGCCGCCCGTGGGCCCGTGGGCGAGCCCGGCTCCGCATCGAGACCGTCGGTCGCGGCCGCCGGGCGGAGAGCCGTCGGTGCCCTGCCCCGCAGGGTGCTGACGGCTTTTCACGTGTCTCCGAGCACCTCTCGGCCGGCCGTGTGCGGTCGTCTCGCGACGCGACGGCATCCGGTCCCGGCTCCCACCCCCGTACGGGCCCTCAGTGGCCTCCTGGGGCCCTGTGGGGCGTCGTCGGGCAGTCGTGGGCGCCGGCCTGGGGTCCGCCGCGGGCGCCACGCGGAGTCGAGGCACCTTCAATCCGCCGTGCGTCGCATGCGGAGGGATGTCAAACATTTACGAAAACTGCGCGAGATATTGCGCTCACATGTCGCCAGTGGTTGAGTGTGCCGCGCCCCGACAGAGAGAGTCGGCCGGGGCCTACCGTGCTCATGCCCGAAGGGGACCACCGATGAGAAGTGCTGGGATTCGCCGTACCCGCCGTGCCTCCGCGGCCGCCGTCGTCACCGCCCTCGCCCTGACCGCCCTTGCCTCCTGCGGCACGAGCAGCAGCGGCGACGGGAACGACGACTCCGGCAGCGGTTCGTCCGACCCGTCAGCGCCGCTCGACCCGAAGGCCAAGGTGACGCTGTCGATCGACTGCATGCCGCCGGCCGCGAAGGCGGCCGAGCTGCGCGAGTGGAACGAGGACGTCAAGACGTTCAACAAGAAGTACCCGAACGTCAAGATCGACGGGAAGTCGACGCCGGGCCAGTGCCTGGAGCCGCCGCGCTTCACGGCCATGCTCAAGGGCAAGTCGCAGCCCGACGTGTTCTACGCGTACTTCACCGACCTGCAGCAGGTGCTGGACAACGACGGCGCGGAGGACATCTCCGCCTACGTCAACGACACCTCGGTCCCGGCGCTGAAGGACATCCAGCCGCAGGTGCTCGACGTCGCCCGCAAGGACGGCAAGCTGTACGCGCTGCCGACCAGCAACTACACCATGGGCCTGATGATCAACCGGAAGCTGTTCACGCAGGCCGGCCTGAACCCCGACACCCCGCCGGCCACCTGGGAGGACGTCCGCGCCGCGAGCAAGAAGATCGCGGGCCTCGGCAAGGGCATCGCGGGATTCGGCGAGTACAGCGCCGGCAACAACGGAGGCTGGCACTTCACCGCCACGCAGTACGGCCTGGGCGGGGACGTCGTCGACGCGAGCGGCAAGAAGGCCGCCTTCAACGACGACAAGGGCAAGCAGGTCCTCCAGCAGCTGCACGACATGCGCTGGAAGGACGACAGCATGGGCAGGACGCAGCTGCTGAAGTGGGGCGACCTGCAGAAGCAGATCTCCACCGACAAGCTCGGCATGTTCCTGGCCGCGCCCGACGACATCGCCTACATGGTGCAGCAACTCGGCGCGAAGTACGAGAACTTCGGTCTCGGTCCGATTCCCGGCGCCCAGGGAACCCTGTTCGGCGGCAACAACTACATGATCAAGAAGGGCAGTTCGCCCGACAAGATCAAGGCCGCCGTCGCCTGGCTGAACTTCAAGAACCTCACCCCCGGCAAGGGCCAGTTTGAGTGGGCCCGCACCAAGGCCGACGCGCTGCCCGTCGGACTGCCGCAGCCGAACTTCTTCACCGGTGAGAGCAAGGCGAAGGACGACGCCGACCGCGTCGCCAACGCCACGATGCCCGTGCAGAACTTCAAGGCGTTCATGGACAACCCCGTCCAGGGCAAGGCCGAGCCGCCGAAGGCCCAGGAGATCTACAAGATCCTCGACAACGCGATGTCCGCGGTCCTGACCAACAAGGACGCCGACATCGACAAGCTGCTCGACACCGCGGAGCAGCAGGTGAACCAGGTTCTGGCGAACCAGTGACGGACGTGCGGGTGCCGGGCCGGGCGGGCCCGGCCCCGCATCCGGACCGTCCGTCTGCGAGCGACTGCACCCGCACCGAGGAGAGACCATGTCGGCCCCCACCCTGTCCACCGGGAAGGCGAGCGCGCCGCCACCCGGGCACCACCAGCGCCCCACCGGGCCGGACTCCACCCGCGAGGAGTTCGTGCGCGCCGTGCGCCGCAACATCTCGGCACACGGCTTCCTGATCGGAGCGGTGCTCTGCTTCTCCTTCTTCTCCTGGTATCCCATGGTCAGGGAATTCGTCCTGGCCTTCCAGAAGACCGAGGACGGCAGGACCACCTGGGCCGGCTGGTCCAACCTGAGCTACGTCTTCAACGACCCGGCGTTCTGGCAGGCCTGGCGCAACACCCTGCTCTTCACGGCGCTGGCCCTCGTCCTGGGCTTCGCGGTTCCGTTCGTCGTCGCCGTAGTGATCAACGAGTTCCGGCACGCGCAGGGATATCTGCGCCTGCTCGTCTACCTGCCCGTGATGCTGCCCCCGGTCGCCTCCGTACTGCTCTTCAAGTACTTCTACGACCCGGGCTACGGGCTCTTCAACCGCATCCTGGAATTCCTGCACCTGCCGGCCCTGCAATGGCTCCAGGACCCCGACACGTCCATGCTCTCCGTCGTCATCGCGTCGACCTGGATGAACATGGGCGGGGCCACGCTCATCTACCTCGCCGCCCTCCAGGGGATCCCCGGCGAGCTCTACGAGGCGGCCGAACTCGACGGTGCCGGGCTGCTGCGCAAGGTCTGGCACGTCACCATCCCGCAGACGCGGCTCATCCTGTCCCTGCTGCTGCTCATGCAGATCATCGCGACGATGCAGGTCTTCACCGAGCCGTTCCTGCTCACCAACGGCGCCGGCCCGGAAGGCTCGACCACCACCGTCGTCTACCTCATCTACCAGTACGCCTTCAACTTCAACAACTACGGCAGCGCGGCGGCCCTCGGACTCGTCCTGCTCATCGTGCTCGCGGGCTTCTCCGCGGTGTACGTACGCCTCAGCCGCAGCAGCGAAGACTAGGACGGGAGCACGACGATGGCATCGAACACGCTTGTCTCCCGGCGCGGGGCCCGCAACGCCGGCCGGCGCCGGGACATGGACCGGGGCCGCCAGCGGACCCTGATCTCACCGGCCCAGCTCGGCCGCCCCCGGGGCAGGGCCGTCTACTGGATCGTCTTCGCCCTGGTGGTCACGGCCTTCACCCTGGCGTTCCTCGGACCGCTCTACTGGATGGTCACCGGAGGCCTCAAGGCCACCCAGGAGGTCGTCCAGAGCCCGCCGACCGTCTTCCCGTCGTCGGTCCACACGGAGAACTACTCCCAGGCGTGGACCGTGATGGACCTGTCCAAGCTGCTCTTCAACACCCTGTACTACGCCTTCGGGGCGCTCGCCTTCCAGCTGGTCCTCGACGTGGCCGCCGCCTACTCGCTGTCCAAACTGCGCCCGGTCTTCGGCAAGGTCATCCTGGGCATGATGCTCGCCACCCTGATGATCCCGGCGACCGTGCTCGTGGTCCCGCAGTACCTGACGGTCCTCGACGTGCCGATCTTCGAGCGGAACCTGCTCAACTCGCCCTGGGCGATCTGGCTCCCGTCGGTCACCAACGCCTTCAACATCTTCCTGCTGAAGCGGTTCTTCGACTCGATCCCGGGTGAGCTCCTCGACGCCGCGGCCATCGACGGCGCCTCGCCGCTGCGCACCCTGCGCAGCATCGTGCTGCCGATATCGCGCCCGATCCTCGGGGTCGTGTCCATCTTCGCGGTGGTCGGGGTCTGGAAGGACTTCCTCTGGCCCATGCTCACCCTCCCCGATCCGGCGAAGCAGACCCTCAACGTGGGCATCTACTCGCTGTCCAACGGCGTCCCGCTCAACGTCCTCATCGCCGCGCTCACCATCGCGTCGGTCCCGACGCTGCTCATCTTCCTGCTCTTCCAGCGCAACATCATGAGCGGTCTCACCGCGGGCGGCCTCAAGGGCTGACGCCCCCCTCCGAACCACCGCCTCCCCACCAGCACTCCGCCTCCGGCCCACCCATCCACGCCCCGTGTCCGGGCCGGGGGCGGAGTACCTCCTGCCCGAAAGGAACGTCACGTGGCAGCCATCCGTCCGACCGAGGCCACCGCACCGTGGTGGCGCGACGCCGCCATCTACCAGATCTACGTACGCAGCTTCGCCGACGGCGACGGAGACGGCACCGGCGACCTCGCGGGCGTCCGGGCGAAGCTTCCCTACCTCGTCGAACTGGGCGTGGACGCACTGTGGTTCACCCCCTGGTACCTCTCCCCGCTGGCCGACGGCGGCTACGACGTGGCCGACTACCGCGCCATCGACCCCGCCTTCGGCACCCTCGCCGAGGCCGAGAAGCTCATCGCCGAGGCACGCGACCTGGGCATCCGCACCATCATCGACATCGTCCCCAACCACGTCTCCGACCGGCACAGCTGGTTCCGCGCCGCCCTGGCCGCCGCACCGGGCAGCCCCGAACGCGATCTCTTCCACTTCCGTGAGGGACGCGGCGAGCACGGCGAGATCCCGCCCAACGACTGGGTCTCCGAATTCGGCGGCACACCCTGGACGCGGCTCGACGACGGCCAGTGGTACCTGCACCTCTTCGCCCCCGGGCAGCCCGACGTCAACTGGGCGCACCCCGCGGTCCGCCAGGAGCACGAGGACGTCCTGCGCTTCTGGTTCGAGCGGGGCGTGGCCGGCGTGCGCATCGACTCCGCGGCCCTGCTCGCCAAGGACCCCGCACTGCCCGACTTCACCGAGGGCGTCGACCCGCACCCGTACATCGACCGCGACGAGCTCCACGACATCTACCGCTCCTGGCGCACCATCGCGGACGCCTACGGGGCCATCTTCGTCGGCGAGGTCTGGCTCCCGGACTCCGAGCGCTTCGCCCGCTACCTGCGCCCCGACGAACTGCACACGGCCTTCAACTTCACCTTCCTCTCCTGCCCGTGGGACGCCGGGCTCCTGCGCTCCTCGATCGACGACACGCTCGCCGAGCACGCCCCGGTCGGCGCCCCCGCCACCTGGGTGCTGTGCAACCACGACGTGACCCGCACCGTCACCCGTTACGGACGCGAGGACACCGGCTTCGACTTCGCGGCCAAGGTCTTCGGCACGCCCACCGACCCGGAGCTCGGCACCCGGCGGGCGCGTGCCGCCGCCCTGCTCTCACTGGCGCTGCCAGGAGCCGTCTACCTCTACCAGGGGGAGGAGCTCGGCCTGCCCGAGGCCGAGATCCCCCGCGAGCGGATCCAGGACCCGATGCACCTGCGCTCGGGCGGCGTCGACCCCGGCCGCGACGGCTGCCGCGTGCCCCTGCCGTGGTCCGCCGGCGAGCCCTACGCCGGCTTCGGATCGACGGGGGAGCCCTGGCTGCCGCAGCCGGAGTCCTGGCCCTCGTACGCGGCCGACACGCAGAGCACCGATCCCGCGTCCATGCTCAGCCTCTACCGCACGGCGCTGGGGCTGAGGCGCGCCGAACCGGGTTTCGCCGCCGCCCCCGGCGAGACCGCGGAGGGCCGGCTGAACTGGCTGCCGTCGGAGCCGGGCGTCCTGGCGTTCGCGCGCACGCACGGCCTGATCTGCGTCGTCAACCTCTCGGCCGGTCCCGTGGCGCTCCCCGACCACGACACGGTCCTGCTGACCAGCGCCCCGCTGGACCCCTCGGGCACGCTGCCCCCCGACACCGCGGCCTGGCTGCGCGGGGAGGGATAGCGGGGGAGCGGAGGCTGCGGCACAGTGGTCGTATGGACGATCTCAACGCTCTCGCCGACGAGCACCTGTCCGCGGCCCGTGCCGCGGCGCACGGGCGCAGCGCGCACCTGCTGCTGCGCCAGGAGCCACTGCGGCAGACGGTGATCGCGCTGACCGCGGGCTCCGCCCTGGACGAGCACAACGCCCCGCCCGCCGCGTCGCTGCAGGTGCTGCGCGGCGCCGTGCGGATCACCGCCGCGTCGGGGGACGTGGAGCTGGCGGAGGGGCGGCTCCACCCCATCCCCCAGGAGCGGCACGGGCTGCTGGCCCTGGAGGACGCGGTGGTGCTGCTCACGGCCGTCAACGTCTGAGCCGGTCTGGAGTACACCCGCGGGATCGAGGCATGAGAGAAAGGGAGGAGGCCGGGTCGTCGGACCATCCGTGACGACGCCCGGCCCTCCCGCTCCTCCGCTCCTCCTACGTCCCCCGGAGAATCCGCGTGCCCAGCAGGACCGACACCCCCCTCGCGGAACGCCCCCCGCGCACGGGCGGACGCACCGCGACGACGAGGCGGTGGCGCACCGCTCTGCGCCGGACGCCCGTCTCCTTGTGGAACGACGACATCTCCGACTGGGCCGCTGCCCTCACCTACTACGCGATCCTCGCCCTGCTCCCCGCGCTTCTGGTCACGGTCTCCGTCATCGGCCTGGCCAACCCCGGCGCGACCAACGCGTTGATCGCCGACATCACGGCGATCGCGCCGGCCGAGTCGGGCGCTGCGCTGCGCCGGCCCCTGGAGGCGGCCACCCAGGAGCGCACCGCCGTGTGGCTCCTCGTCGCCACGGGCAGTGTCAGCGCCATCTGGTCGGCGTCCAGCTACCTGGCGGTCTTCCGGCGGGCGATGCACGCCATGCACGACGTGAAGGACACCAGGCCGCCGCTGCGCCAGGTGCACATCATCGTGGCCTCGGCCGTCGGGCTGCTCGTCCTGCTGATGGCCAGTGCCTTCGCCCTCGTGCTCACCGGTCCCCTCGCCCGGTGGCTCGGCCGCCGCATCGGTCTCGCCCAGGCCGGTGAGACGCTCTGGGCCGCCCTCAAGTGGCCCGTGCTGCTCTGCCTGGTCGCCTGCCTCATCGTGGTCCTCTTCAACACCGGCCCACGCACGGCCCGGGGGGTGCGACGAGGGCTGCCCGGTGGTGTGCTCGCCGCGTTCCTGTGGCTGGTCGCCTCGGCCGGCTTCGCCCTCTACGCGACCCACGTCGGGAGCTACAGCAGGCTCTACGGTTCGCTCGCGGGTCTGGTCGTCTTCCTGATCTGGGTCTGGTTCGCGAACCTCTCCCTCCTGACCGGCGCCCAGTTCAACGTGGAGCTCGCCCGCACGGCGTGCCCGCGGGAGGGGAAGGCGTCCTGACCGGCCTGCGGGCCCCTTGTGGGAGCGCTCCCAAGGGTGGAGGATGCGGCCATGACCGAGGCAGCGCACGTACGGCCCTACCGCCCCGCGGACCACGAGGCCCTGGCGGACATCTGCGTCCGCACGGCCGACAACGGCGGTGACTCCCGGCACCTCCACCCCGACCCCTGGCTGATGCCCGCGCTCTTCGCGGCGCCGTACGCCCACCTCGAACCCGAGCTGGCCTTCGTCCTCGACGACGGCTCGGGGCGGGCCGTCGGCTACGTCCTGGGCACGGCGGACACCCGGCGCTTCGCCGCGGACTTCCGCGAGATCTGGCTGCCCCGGGTGAGGGACCGCTTCCCGGAGCCCGGGGGTGAGCCGCACTCGCCCACGGAGGCCATGACGGCTCTCCTGTACCGCCCCGAGCGCATGGTCCTCCCCGAACTGGACGCCCACCCCGCCCACCTGCACATCGACCTGCTGCCGGCCTGGCAGCGCAGGGGGTACGGCCGGAAGCTGATGGACACCTTCCTGTACGCCCTGCACAGCGGGGGCGTACCGGCCGTGCACCTGTCCATGGTGACCGCCAACACCCCGGCCAGGGCCTTCTACGACCGCCTCGGCTTCCGGGTGATCGACGTCCCCGACCCGGGGCCCCTGACCTATCTGGGGCGCTCCACCGAGGGTGTGGGACCGGCGGGCTGGGCAAGTAGTGGGTGGCGAGCCCCGGAGAGCGCCGAGGCCGCCCGTCCGGAGGGGTGAGACGGCATGGCCGAGCAGAGCGGGTGGAGCTTCGAGGACGACCGAGGCCGGCTGGCGGCGGCGGACCGCCGTCCGTCCAGGGTGCTGGCCTACATCCAGGCGGGCGCGACCCTCTGGGATCACGGTGTCCGCCCGGAGGGGATCTTCGGCTCGGGCCACGACGGCGCCGGGCCGGACCGGGCCAAGGCCGGCGGCCTTCCCCTGGACGCCGTCGACTACCGGGGCGCCGGTGACGACCTGGACCTCGACACGCTGTTACGCGGCCGGCCCGACCTGGTCGTCGCCGTCAGCTACGGCCACGGCCAGCTCTACGGTCTGGAACCCGACACCGCCAAGCACCTGGAGGAGAGCGTTCCGGTCGTCGTGATCGACGTCGGGCAGGCGCGCACCCTGGACCGCGTCAGCGAGCGGTTCGCCGCACTCGCGCGTTCGCTCGGCGGCTCGACGGACCCGGACGCGGCGAGCGGCCTGGAAGCGGCGCGCGAGCGCCTGCGCGCCGTCGCACGCTCCCATTCCCCCGGCGGCCCCCGCGTGCTGGCCCTCTCTCCCGCCGGCCCCGGGCAGGCCTATGTCGCGCGCCCGCGGATGTGGCCGGAGCTACGGGTGCTGGCGGAGCTCGGTGTGGAGCTGGTGTCCCCGCCCGAGGGGGCCGGTGTCAACTGGGCGACCGTCGACTGGACCCAGGCCGCGGCCCTGGAGCCGGGCGTCGTCCTGGCGGACATCAGGGCCAACGCCGTGCCCCTCGCCGAGATCGGGGAACCCGCGTGGCGGGACGCCGCCCCGGGCGTGCGGACCGTGCCGTGGAACCCGGAACCGCTCTGCAGCGCCCGTGCCCACGCGCGGTTCCTCGGACTCGTCGCCGACGCCCTGGAGGCGGCCGGCTGACCCCGGGATCCGGGCGGCCGCCCGCGCCCCGGGCAGCGGGGCCGCTGCTCCGTACGGACGCCCCGGATCGCGCCGCGCCCCGCCGTTCGGGAGGCTGGGACGCGAGATCCCCGTATCCCGAGGAGCAGGCATGCAGCAGGACAAGCACCCGTCGTACCGCCCCGTCGTCTTCCGCGACCGCTCCGCCGGGTACGCCTTCCTGACCCGGTCCACCGCGTCGAGCGACCGGACGATCGACTGGGACGACGGCAACAGCTACCCGGTCATCGACGTCGAGATCTCGGCGGAGAGCCACCCGTTCTTCACCGGGAAGGCGCGGGTGGTCGACACCGAGGGGCAGGTCGCGAAGTTCGAGAAGCGGTACGGGGAGGAAGGGCGCGGAGCCTCCTCCTGACCGCCGGTCCCGGGTCGCGGGGACGACCCCCTGGTCAGGCACGCTCCTGTGCACCGGGCAGAATCGGCGGCAGTCAGCACAGCACCCCGACCGCCGTTTCCCGCCGGGCACCGCAGCCCGCGTCCCCCACAGGAGACCCGCCACCCATGCCCGACAGCCCCGCCCTGCTGGTCATCGGCGAATGCGTCGCCGACATCGTCAGGACGCCGGGAGAGCCGGACCGGACCCATCCGGGCGGCAGCCCCGCGAACGTCGCGTACGGGCTGGCCCGGCTGGGCCGCGACACCACACTGCTGACCCAGCTCGGCCCCGACGCCGACGGCCGGCTGATCAGGGACCACCTCGCGTCGGCCGGGGTGCGGGTCCTGACGGACGGGAGCGGGGCGCCCACCCCGGCGGCCACGGTCGAACTCGACGACGAGGGCCGGGCCGCGTACACCTTCGCCATCACCTGGACCCTGGGTGACGTCGACCGGCCCGGCGAGCTGCCGCTGCACGTGCACACCGGGTCCGTCGCCACCGCACTGGAACCCGGCGCGGGCACCGTCCTGCGCCTCGTGGAGGACCTGCGGGCCACGGCGACCGTCAGCTACGACCCCAACGTGCGTCCGGCGCTGATGGGCGACCACGCCCACGCGGTGCGCCGCGCCGAGCACTTCGTCGCCCTGAGCGACATCGTCAAGGCCAGCGACGAGGACCTGCGGCGCCTGTATCCCGATGAGGCCCCCGAGAGCGCGGCGGCCCGCTGGGTGCGCTCGGGCCCGTCGGTCGTCCTGCTCACCATGGGCGCCGACGGCGCGCTGGCGTTCCTGCGCGACACCGTGGTGCGCGTCGGCGCGCCGCCCGTCCGGATCGAGGACACCGTGGGCGCGGGCGACGCCTTCATGTCCGGCACGCTCCACGCCCTGGCCTCGCACGGTCTGCTGGGCGCACGGGGGCGCGCACGGCTCCGGACGCCGGATCCCGCCGTCCTCGGTGACGTGCTGCGCCACGCCGTGGCGTCGGCCGCCGTGACCGTGGGCCGGGCCGGGGCGCTGCCTCCCGACAGGGAGGAGCTGGCAACCGCTCTGACCAGCGTGACCGCCCCCGGATGACAGGGTGTCCTCCCCGTGATCCGGTCGTTCAACTCGGTATGACCGTGACCCTTACCGACACCGCCCCGCCGTCCACCGCCGAGCTGCTGACCGGCGTCCTCCTCGGTCCGGACTTCCGCCGCGAACACGGCTTCTGGCAGCGGCTGATCAGCACAGAACCGTTCCGCCGCCCCGCCGGGGGAACACCCGACGAACGCCTGGCGGTCGCCTACGAGCGGCTGCGGATCCTCAACCGGTCGCTCGACAACGGCGCGCGGCTCGCCGCCGATCTCCGGGCGCTCGCGGCCCTGCACGCCTGGCTCGGCCCCGTGGACCCCGCGCTCACCACCGTGGCGGGCATCCACTACAACCTCTTCCTCGGCAGCCTGCTCGACCACGACCCCACCGGCCGCCGCGACCTCTCCGACCACCTCTCGATGCGGCGTATCGGGACCTTCCTCTGCACCGAGGTCGCGCACGGCAACAACGCCTCCGCCATGGAGACCACGGCCACCTACGACCGTGCGCGCGACGGGTTCGTCCTGCACACCCCGAACGCGGGTGCGCAGAAGTTCATGCCCAACACCAGCCCCGCGGGCGGCGCCAAGTCCGGGCTGGTCGCCGCGCGCCTGCTGGCCGACGGCGCCGACCACGGCGTACGCCTTTTCCTGGTGCGGCTCACCGACGACGTCCGGGCACTGCCAGGTGTGCGGGTGCGGCGGCTGCCGGCCCGGATGGGCAGCCCGGTCGACCACTGCCTGACGTCCTTCGACCGGCTGTTCGTCGCCCGGGACGCGCTGCTCGGGGACGACGCGGGGGACGGCCCCCGTGGGGAGTTCAGGACCGAGCCGGGGGACCGGCGGCGGCGCTTCCTGACCGCGATCGGACGGGTCACCCCGGGCCGGATCGCGCTGAGCGCCTGCGCGGCGGGCTCGGCCCGCGCCACCCTGGCGGTCGCCGTGCGCTACGGCGGACACCGGCTCATCCCGGGCTCCCGGGGCACCATGCCGGTGCCGGTCAATGCCCACCGGACCCACCACGGCCCGCTCGCCTCGGCCATGGCCACGGTCTTCGCCATGAGCCTGCTGCACCGCAGGGCGCACGACCGATGGGAGGCGAGCACGGGCGAAGCCGGCCGGACCGAGGCCGTGAGGCTCGTGGACGTGAGCAAGGCCTGGATCACCTGGCGTGCCCGCGAGGTCATCGTGCAGAGTCGCGAACGCTGCGGTGCGCAGGCCCTGCTGGAGAACAACGGAATGACCGAGCTGGTCACCGGGGTGGAGGGCGCCATCACGGCGGAGGGCGACAACATCGCCCTGTTCGCCAAGGCCGCCGCGGACATGCTCTTCGCTGCCGCCCCCGGCGAGGACGGCACCGGGGCCCCGGAGCCCGGTGATCTGCACGACCCTCTCTTCCTCGGCCGGCTGCTGGCGGCCGTCGAGGACATCTGGTTCGGCCGGGCCAGGGCACGCGCGCTGCGAGCGCCGGACGAGGACGCCCTCGGGCGGTGGAACGCGGCCTCGGGGCCGGCCCTGCGGGGCGTGGAGGCCTACGCGTACCGCGAGGCGGCCGAGGCGTACGCCGACGCGCGCCGTACGCTGCCCGACGGCGAGGCGAGGGACCGGGTGGCCGAGCTGGAGCGGCTGTTCGCCCTGGAGTGGGTGGCCCGCAACAGCGGCGATCTGCTGGCCGCCGGATTCCTGAGCCCCGATCAGGTCGAGTCCCTGGCGGAGAGCACCGAGGAACTGATCGCGGCCGTCGCCGCGCACGCCCCGCAGCTCGCGGACTCCTTCGCCCTGCCCGCCGAACTGCTCGCGGACTGGCCGATCGCCGGAGCGGACTACGCCGACGCCTATGACGACCCCGGCGCGCCGTGGCACACCGGTCCGGCGGATGCCCGGTGAGCGCCGTCCGCGCGGCACGCGTGCGGCTGGGCGAGAGCCTGGAGGCCCTCGGCCTCCGCGTCGTCCTGGTCGCCTACTGGGGGACGGTGTCGGTGCTGTCGCGCCGGTGCGCGAAGCCGTCGGTGTACCGCGGCGAATCGGTTCGCCCCCGCCCTCGCCCGTGACGCGTGCCCGGCGACGGGGGTGCCGGACGACGGGTCCGCCGGAAGGCCGTCCACGGAGCCGGCCCGTCCCCGGGGCCGGGGGCGAGCCACGTCCTTCGGCCGCGCGGGCACGGCGAAGGGGCGGTCCCGTGAACTTCCCGGGCCCGCCCCTCGCTGCTGCCGCGCGGCCGGTCGCCGCTGGGTGAGGGGGTCAGCGACGACGTCCCTGGCCGAACTCGCCGCCCATGTCCTTGCCGCTGCCCATGTCGTCCTTGCCGTCCGCGTAGTCGATCTTCTCCTTGCGGATCTCGGCGGAGACTTCCTTCTGTTCGGTCACCTTGCTGGTCTCGAGACGGACCCGCTCCACAGGGACCGCCTCCTTGCGGACGGTGGCTCGCTCTGCGTGGAGGGTGACTTCGACGTCCTGTTCGCCGAGGTCCTTGCTGCCCGTCGTCTTCTCGCCCGGCCTCAGGGGCTCGCGTACGAGACGGACCTCCTCGTGGGACACGGGGACCGTCCTGGTGACGTTCTCCGTGACGACGTACTTGTGCAGGCGGGCCCTGCCGCTCTCGTACTCCTCCGTGCCGACCTGGAGCTGTTCCTCGGAACGGATCATCTCCTCCCGGCCACCGGCAGCGGCCGAACGCTCGGCCCCGGCTCCCGCGAGCGGGCGCGACGTCGACGAGGTGTCCATGTCGCGGTGCTTCCCGGTGCCCGGCCCGGCACCCATGCCGGCCGTGGTGCCTGAGGTCTTCGCCTGGCCGGCCTTGGCGGTACCGGCCGCACCCGCTGCCCCGGCCGCGCCCGCGGCGCCCATGGCGGCGGTGCCCGTCCCGGACGTCGTGCGCGCGTCTCCGCCCGCACCGGCGGCCTTCCTGGTCAGCCCGTAGTGCCGGTAGAGCTCTTCCTCCTCGGCGACGGACAGGTGCGCGTCGGCGTCCACCCGGGGGGCTTCCTTGACGCGCTCCTTCGGATGCGAGATGTGCAGGTCGGAGCCCACGCGACGGGCTCCGGCGAGCGGCACGAAGCTCTCCTTCATGCCGAACATGCCGGTCTTGACCGTGATCCAGTCCGGCTTGCCGGTGTCGTCGTCGACGTACACCCGCCCGACCGTGCCGACCTTCTCGCCGTCACTGTCGAAGACGGTCAGACCGTCGAGCTCTCCGGAATCCGTGAAACCGTCAGCGGCTCCCATGCCGATTCCTCCTCGCCCGGGCGCGTCCTGAAGGTGGGTCCAGCAGGGGAGGCGCGTCCGGCTTCCATCGCGCCTCACCCGGTTGGACGCTGCAACTTCCCGGCCTGGGCGGCGGGCGGCCCGGGCCATCGGGGGTGGGCGGTGGCCCCGTTCCGGGCAGAAAACGGGCCTGCCACCCCCGTTACGCCATTCGGGTGAGGGTGCTCCCGGGTACGCCTGCTCCGGGGCGAAGGGCCGCCCGTATGATCGACGGGCCGCTGCCGGCCGTCGGCAGGCCGTACGCCCGGGGTGTGCGGGCGGGCCTTCACACCGGGGGTGCACCATCGGTTCCGTACGCGTCGGCCTGCCCCGGCAGCGCGGCGAACTCCTGTCCCGCCACGAGGACGGTGCCACCCTGCACCACCTCGTGTGGCGGCTCGGTCCCGGCTGGCGGGTGTGCAGCAGTGCGGTACTCGGCGGTGGCCTCGGACCGCGCGACTGGATCCTGAACGCCCAGGTCCCCGGCGGCTACCCCCGGCTCGACCCCGACCGCCACCTCGCACAGATCGCGGCGGCCGAGGCGCTGACGGGCCCCGGCGCCGGTCTCATGACCGCCGCCGACGTCACCGCGCACACCGTCGCGGACGACGGCGGTGCGACCGCGACGGTCACCAGCGGCCTCGGGGTGCGGGGATGGGCCGCCGGGCCCGCCGCGGGCACCGACGGGCCGCTGCCCGCCGGCACCGTGAACATCGTCGTCGTCCTTCCGGTCGCCCTGTCCGACGCCGCCCTCGTCAACGCCGTGGCCACCGCCACCGAGGCGAAGGTCCAGGCACTCGTGGACGCCGGACTCGACTGCTCCGGCACCCCCACGGACGCCGTGTGCGTGGCCGCTCCCGCACCGGAGTCCGGCCCCGGCGAACCGTTCGCCGGACCCCGCTCGCGCTGGGGCGCGCGACTCGCCAGAGCGGTGCACCGCGCCGTGCTGGAGAGCGCGCTGCGGCATGCTCGGGACGCACCGGCCCCCGACCGTCCCCGTACCGACGAGAGGAACCTCGTATGACCACCCCGCCCCCCACGGACGCCACCCCCGGCACGCCGACGGTCGCCGTCCTCGGCACCGGGATCATGGGCTCGGGCATGGCCGTGAGCCTGCTCAGGGCCGGGCTGGACGTCCGGGCATGGAACCGCACGCGCGCCAGGGCGGAGCCACTGGCCTCCCACGGTGCCACCGTGACGGACACCGCCGCGGAGGCGGTGAGCGGGGCGGACGTCGTCCTCACCGTGCTGAACGACGGCCCGGCCGTCGCGGACACGCTCACCGCGGCGACGCCCGGCCTGCGTCCCGGACAGACCTGGCTGCAGTGTTCCACCGTCGGACTCGACGCCACGACGGACCTCGTGCACCGCGCCGGGGAGCTGGGCCTGGTCTATCTCGACGCCCCCGTGTCGGGCACGAAGGAGCCGGCGGAACAGGGCGCCCTCACGGTCTTCGTCGCAGGCCCGGCCGAAGCCCGCGCGACGGCGCAGCCCGTGCTGGACGCGATCGGCAGGCGCACCGTGTGGGTCGGGGAGGAGCCCGGAGACGCCACCCGGCTCAAGCTCGTGGCCAACACCTGGGTGATCAACATGGTCAACAGCGTGGCCGAATGCCTCAACCTCGCCGAGGGTCTGGGCCTCGACCCGCGGCTGTTCCTGGACGCGATGAAGGGCGGTCCGCTGGACACGCCCTACCTGCAGGGCAAGTCGGCGGCCGTGCTCTCCGGCGACCTCAGCCCGAGCTTCGCCCTCTCCACGGCGCTCAAGGACTCCCGGCTGATCCTCGATGCCGCCGAGGCGTCGGGAGTGAGGCTGGACCTGGTCGCCGCCTCCGCCGAGCGGTTCACGAGGGCGGAGGCGGCCGGGCACGGCGGGCAGGACATGATCGCCACGTACTTCGCGGGCCGCGCCGAAGGGCGCGACGACGAGGGTTCTTCGTGACGAAGCCGAACAGCGCCCCGCCGCAGCGTTCCTGACGCGCAGTCATCGCTGCGCCGGGGCGGCTGGTCAGACGACGGTCACGGGGTGCCTCACCACCGCGTCGAAGAGATAGCCCTGGGTGTTGTGGGCGGCCGTCACGGGCTGGGTGCGGCCCGACCGGTCCGTCGCGCGGGCGAGGAGCACCCCGGGCCCCGTCGTCCGCGGGACCCAGTCGGCGGTCCAGCGCACCCAGCTCCCCGCACGCGGCTCGTCGCGCAGCCGGGCCCGGCGCCACACGGCGCCGCCGTCCGTGCTCACCTCGACACGGCGCACCGGAGCACCGCCCGACCAGGACCTGCCGGTGAGGAGGTGCCTGCGACGGGCGGCGAACGAGGCGCCGGGGGCGAGCTCGAAGGCGCTCTTGAGCGTCTGCCGGGTGAGGGGCGCGCTGCCCTCCGGCGGGTGGCCGGGGCCGAACAGCCGGTACAGGCCGGTGTTCCAGGGAGTCAGCAGCGGTTCCGCGCTCACCTCGATGTCGCCCACCCACTTGATGTTGGCGATGCCCACCCAGGACGGCACGATCAGGCGGACCGGGGCACCGTGATCGCGCGGCAGCGGTTCGCCGTTCATCTCGTACGCCAGGATCACGTCGTCCAGCGCCTTCGCCACCGGCAGCGGGCGACGGACCCGGCCGAGGTTCGTGCCGTCACTCACGACCTCCGCGTCCAGGCCGCGCGGCAGCACGTCCACGGCGCGCCTCCCGATGCCCGCCGCGCGCAGCACCTCGGCGAGCCGCACCCCGTGCCAGCGTGCCGTCCCGATCGCGCCCAGGGTCCACGCCGTACCGCTGACCTGCTGTCCCTGCTGAGAGGTGAAGAAGCTCCGGCCGTTGCCCGCGCACTCGACGAACGCCGTGCGGCTGACCGACGGCAGGGCCCGCAGTGCCTCGTACGTGAAGTCCACGGGGCCGCCCTCCAGCCCGTCGCCCCACACCGTGAGCCGCCAGTCCGCAGCGTCGATGAGCGGGGTCGCCGTGTGGTTGCGGACGAAGAAGCGGTCGGCAGGAGTGAGCAGCCCGGTGCCGCGCAGCGCCGCGAAGTTCGTCTCGGCGTTGGTGCCGCGCACGGTGAACACCTCCGGCGGCAGGGGCTTCACGATCCCCGCCGGAGCGACCGCCGCGCGGGCGGCCGGGGCGCCGGCGGGCAGCAGCGGCGCGGCGAGCGAGGCGGCTGTGATCAGGCGCAGCAGATCGCGGCGATCGACACCGGCGCTTCTCGCGCGGCCTCGGGACCACTGCCGAAGCCGCATCCGGTCGTACGCGGCTTCGGAGGGCGACGGGGAACTCATGGGCGCTCCAGGGGAGAGGCGGGGCATCTGCGGGCGGGGTGGAAGTGGTGCGGGGTTGAAGCGGTGCGGGGTTGAAGCGGTGCGGTGGTGGAGCTGTGCGCGGTGGAGCTGTCGGGGCGGGGCCGCGCGGGGGCGGGTGGAGCGGCCGGGGCGCTCCCGCGCGCGTGACTGCACGTGCCCGGCCTCGACCGTGTTCGCGCGGGCGCGGTGGCGACGCGTCGGCGGCGTACTGTCACGGACCGTAGGGGGTACGGAGCCGGGCTGGAAGCGGGTCGTGCACCTGGCCATGAGCCTGCAACGCGGCCGCAACAGACGCTCGCGCGGCGGGCCTTGAGGCTGGGGCGCCATGAGGGTGCACGGGCCGGTCCCGGCGCCGCGCGGCGTGCCGACCGTGTGGCGCCGGCAGACGGGACGCGCGGAACGGGAGACGTGCACGGGCGTCCGCGAGGCGTGCACGTGCGGCCTGGACACGTGCGTCCGGGAGGCGGCTTCCGCCACGGTGCGGCCCGGACACATCACGGTTGCCTCCGCGGGGACGCGGCACGGCCGGGCCGCGAGGGGAGTGGCGCCGGAAGCACGCTTGCACCGGAACACGAGGAACCGCCCCACCGGTACGGGGGAGCCCGGTGGGGCGGCCGTACCCAGGGTGCCACAGCGAGAGGGCCGTTGGGGACGGATCGGCCTCCGCGGTACACGAATGACCGAACCCTCCACGTATCCGCCCCCTACTCCACCTTCCCGGCCCCGACGGTCCCACGGCCGGCCCCGGCGTGGACGTGAGGGAGAGCGCGTTCGTTGCGCTCACGTGAACAGTCCGGCGGCCAGGGAACAGGTGCAGGGTGAATCGGCTTTTCTCCAGATGTCGCCGGCTGCCGATACCGACCGGAGTGAGAAAGCCATGCCCGAGGCCACCCGCCCACCCGCCATCCCGTCCGCGAGCCCGCCCGCCGAGGCGGACCCCGCCGGGGCCGCAGCGTCGCCGGCGGAGCCGTCGCCGGGCGCGCGCCCCGCCGATGCCCCGGGAGCGGGGTCCCCGGGAGCGGGGTCCCCGGGACACCCCCTGGACAACCCGGCCCGCTCCTCGCTGACCGGGCCCCATGCCCGCTTCGCCGAACGGCGCGGGCGCGTCCTGCGCTACCACCCCGACGTCACGCCCTGGCTCGCCCTGCCGGACGACCCGGGGCCCCAGGACTGGGCCGATGTGGCCGCCCTCGCGGGGGCCGGTGCCCACCTCACCCTCACCGCCTTCCGCGAGCCGCCGCCGACCGACTGGGAGATCGTGTTCCATGCCACGGGGGTGCAGATGGTGGACGACTCCGTGGCCGCCGAACCCGATCGAGAGGCGTCGCCCCTCGGCCCCGCCGACGTACCCGAGATGCTCGACCTGGTCGCCCGCACCCGCCCCGGCCCCTTCCTCCCCCGCACCGTGGAACTCGGCACCTACCTCGGCATCCGCCGTGCCGGAGTCCTGGTCGCGATGGCGGGGGAGCGGCTGCACCCCTCCGGCTGGACGGAGATCAGTGCCGTCTGCACCGACGAGTCGGTGCGCGGCCAGGGGCTCGCCGGCCGGCTGGTCCGGGCCGTCGCCCACGGCATCCGCGAACGCGGCGAGACGCCCTTCCTGCACGCGGCCGCGTCGAACACCTCGGCCATCCGCCTGTACGAGAACCTCGGCTTCACCCTGCGCCGTACGACGTCGTTCCTCTCCGCGATCGTGCCGGCCGGCGTCCCCGTGCCCGGCGACGTCAGGACCCCTGACCGGAGGGCGGGTAACTTGGAACAAGTGGGCCGATAGCCGACGAACAGGCGGGAGGCGTGCCGTGGTCAGAGGGCTCCGGCGCCCGTCGGCGGCGCGCACGCCACCACTGCCGGGGACCGATCCGGACGAAAGGACGGCAGGTGCCTCCCGGATCGGGAACCCGGCGCTCGGACTGTGGCTCGTCCTGCTGACCGCCGCCGTCGTGAGCATCGACGCCTTCACGGGGCAAGAACTGCCGCTCATCCCGCTGCTCGTGGTACTGCCGGCACTGGCCTCCGTGTTCTGTTCGGTCCGGCAGACGAGCTTCGTCGCGGTCTGGGTCACGCTGGTGGTCGTCGGGTCCCGCATCACGATGGCCGGCGCCTTCTGGGACGTGCTGTTCCTCATCGGCTTCACCGCCCTGGCCAGCGGTCTCGGAGTCGTCGCGTGCGCCGCCCGCATCCGGCACGCCACCGAGATGGCACGCCTGCGCTCGGCCACCGTCGCACTCCAGCGCCAGATCCTGCGCCCCCTCCCGGTCACGACGGCGCAGGTCTGTGTCCACGGGCTCTACGAGCCGATCGAGGAGGACCGGTTCGTCGGCGGCGACATCTACGAGGTGGTGCACTCCTCGCACGGAACCCGGGTGATCATCGGTGATGTGCAGGGCAAGGGCCTCCCGGCGATCGGCGCGGGATTCGCCGCCCTCGGCGCCTTCCGGGAAGCAGCCGTCCGGGAGCCGGAGCTCACCGCGGTCGCGGACGCGGTCGAGGACGCCGTCGTGCGGCACAACGCCTACTCCGCCGAGACCGGCGAGACGGAACGCTTCGTCACCGCGCTGCTGCTCGGCTTCGACGGCGGCGACAAGGTGCGGGTCGTCAACTGCGGCCACATGCTGCCGCGGCTCCTGCGCGACGGGACGGCCTCCGTCGTCCCTCTGGACCGGACGTCGGTACCCCTCGGCATGGCGGAACTCAGCAGCGAGGAACGGACGGCCGAGTGGGTCGCGTTCCCACCGGGCGCGACCCTGCTCGTACTCACCGACGGCGTGACGGAGGCGAGGGACGCCACCGGCGCCTTCTACCCGTTCGACGAACGGCTCGGCGAGTGGGCCGGGCGCGAGCCCGCCGAACTCCTCGACGCGCTCCGGGCCGACCTCCAGGAGTTCTCCGGCGGTGTGCGCCGCGACGACGTCGCCGTGCTCGTCATGAGCAGACCACCGGGCGGCGGCGACCCGCCCGCGCCTCCCGGGAGGCAGGAGCGCCCGGCGGCCGGGCCCGGCAGCCCGCGACCTGACGATCGCCCCCTGCGGGCGGCCCAGGGCGGCGCGCGACCCGCCGATCCTGAGCCGGGCCCGCGCCACCCTTGACGCGGGCGCGGTCTGCCGGAACCCTCATGGGAGCGCTCCCGCACCCGCGAATGGGAGCGCTCCCGCACGTTCGTCGCGACCGAGGATGGACACCCATGCGCACCCGAGCCACCCTGTTAAGAGCCCTGCCGCTCGCCTGTGCCGCGGCTCTGCTGCTCGCCGGCCGGCCGGCCGCCGCCGGCCACGCGAACGCCCGGCCCGCCGACGGCGACGCGACCCGCACGGAAGCCCGCGACACCCGTTTCTACACGCCGGAGGCCAACCCCGGCGCGTACACCCAGGCCCTGGGCCTCGTGCGGGACGGCCGGCTCCGGGACGCGGCCGGGATCGTGTCCATGGCCCGCACGCCGCACGCCGTCTGGTTCGGCGACCAGAGCCCCGGCGTCGTCGAGAAAGAGGCGAGGCGCGTGGTGCGCGAGGCGGCCGGACAGCGCTCCGTGCCGGTCTTCGCGCTCTACGACATTCCCGGGCGGGACTGCGCCAACTACTCGGCCGGCGGTGCGTCCACGACCGCCGAGTACCGGGAGTGGATCGACGCGGTCGCCCGGGGGATCGGCGGCCACGAGGCGCTGGTCGTCCTGGAACCGGACTCCCTCGCCCTGCTTCCCGCCGACTGCGGCCAGGACGACGCCGAGGGCACGAAGACCGCGGCCCGCTACACCGAGGTGAATCACGCCGTCGACACCCTCGAACCGCTCGCCCGCACGAAGGTCTACCTCGACACCGGTCACCAGGGCTGGCACTCGGTGAACAGCATCGTGCCCCGCCTCCTGAAGGGCGGCGTGGAGCGGGCCACGGGCTTCTTCACCAACGCCTCCAACTACCGGACCGAGGAGGCCGGCTCCTGGTACGGAACTCTCATCTCGTCCTGTCTCGCATACGTGGACAAGGGGGGTGCCGGCGCGGACTGCCCCGACCAGTGGTGGCCCCGAGCGGACGCCCGGGCCTGGCTGGACGCCCACGTCGACGCCGACCCCGCCCGCATGAAGCACTTCGTCACGGACAGCAGCCGAAACGGCCGGGGCCCCTGGACGGCGCCCGCCGGCAAGTACACCGATCCGCAGGAATGGTGCAACCCGCCCGGCCGTGGTCTGGGTGCGCGTCCCACCACCCGCACCGGCGACCCGCTCCACGACGCCCGGCTGTGGATCAAGATCCCCGGAGAGTCCGACGGCCTCTGCCTGCGCGGTACGCAGGGCCCGCAGGACCCGGAGCGCCGGACGACCGACCCGGCGGCGGGTGCCTGGTTCCCCGAACAGGCCCTGGAACTGGTCAGGTTCGCCCAGCCCCCCTGCGCTGACGGCTCCGGGCGGCGACCGCGGACACACCGCCGGCCGCCGCCCTTCCCGCCGTCCCGAGCGCGGCGCGCCCGGTGACGTGGCTCCCCCCACGCCGCCGGGCGCGCCCGTGCGTCTTCGAGGAGCGCACGGCGCCCGGGAGAACCCCCGGGCGTAAACCCTTCGCCCGGCCCGCCCCGCACGGTTACGGTGGACGCCATGGGCAGGCACTACTTCTTCCTCTGATTCCGGCCGGGACGCCGCCGGGCGACGCCGCGTGCTCCGCGCGGGGTGCGCAGCCGGCCGCGTTCCTCCCCGCCGTCCGGCAGTCCGGTCCGGCGGCGCGCACCGCCCCCGACGGCCCTGCGTGCGCCGGAACACGTCACTTCAGGGAAAGCACCCATGCATCCGCAGCCCCGTCATGCCCAGCTGGCCGTGCACGACGTCTTCAAGGCGTACGGCGACCGGCGCGTCCTCGACCAGGTGTCCTTCACGATCCGGCCGGGGGAGAAGGCCGGTGTCATCGGCGAGAACGGGTCCGGCAAGTCCACACTGCTGCGGCTCCTCGCCGGAGCGGAGGCCCCGGACACCGGTGACATCACCGTCCGTTTCCCCGGCGGCACCGGCCACCTCACCCAGACCCTCGCCCTCGGTCCCCGGCGGACGGTGCAGGACGCCGTGGACGCGGCGCTCGCCGAACTCCGGACGCTGGAAGCGCTGATCTCCGCGGCGGAGAAGGCCATGTCCGACGGCGATCCGGACGAGTCGCGCCTCACCGAGTACGGAGACCTGCTGAACCGGTACGAGGAGCGCGGCGGTTACCAGGCGGACGCCAGGACCGACGCGGCCCTGCACGGGCTCGGCCTCGGCGCCCTCACGCGGGACCGGGAGCTGGGCACGCTGTCCGGTGGCGAACAGGCCCGGCTCGCCCTGGCCTGCGTACTCGCCGCGGCGCCCGAACTCCTCCTGCTCGACGAACCCACCAACCACCTCGACGCCGCCGCCGTCGGCTGGCTCGAGGAACACCTCCGCGCACACACCGGGACCGTCGTCGCCGTCACCCACGACCGCGCGTTCCTGGAGCGGACCACCACCGTGATCCTTGAGGTCGACCGCGAGCTGCGCACCGTACGGCGGTACGGCGACGGCTGGGACGGCTACCGGACGGCGAAGGCCGCCGCCCGGCGCCGCTGGGCCCAGGAGCACCAGGAGTGGCTCGACGAACTCGTCCGCACCGAGGCGCTGGTGGACGCCGCCGGGCAGCGCCTCACCGGCAGCGGCAAGGACCCCGGCGAGGGTTTCGGCAAGCACCGCAGGTCCCACGAGGCCAAGCTCTCGGGGCGGGTCAGGGCCGCCAGGACCCGGCTGGAAACGCTGCGCCGCTCCCCGGTACCCGCGCCTCCCCGTCCGCTGAGCTTCACCGCGGACCTCGCCACCGCGGGCACGGCCCCGGCGGCCGCCCCGGACCCGGGCCACGGCCTCGTGGCGGAGCTGGAGTCGGTCGTCGTGACCGGCCGGCTGGACCTGCCCTCACTGCGCCTGGGGCGAGGGCAGCGCCTGCTGGTCACCGGGCCGAACGGTGCGGGCAAGACGACGCTCCTGCGCCTCCTGGCCGGCGACCTCGTACCCGACGCCGGGACGGTCCGGCGCCGGGGCAGGACCGGCTACCTCCCGCAGGAACTCCCCGCGCGTCCCACGCGCCGTACGCTGCTCGCCACCTTCGCCGCGGGACGGCCGGGGGTCCCGGACGAGTACGCCGGCGAACTCCTGGACCTCGGCCTGTTCCGCCCGGAGGACCTGCCGGTCCCGGTCGCGGACCTCTCCGTCGGACAGCAGCGCAGGCTGGCCCTGGCCCGGCTGGCCGTCCGCCCGGCGGATCTCCTGGTCCTGGACGAGCCGACGAACCACCTCGCGCCCGACCTGGCGGAGGAGCTCGAGACCGCGCTCGAGCGGTACACGGGAGCGGTCGTCGTCGTCTCGCACGACCGCAGCTTCCGGGGCCGATTCGCGGGCGACCACCTCGAACTCCGCGCGGGCCGCGTCGTTCCGGGCGCGGCGCGGTCCGGCGCCCGCTGACCGGCTACGCCTCCGCGGGCGCCCGCCCCTCCCGGACGTGGTCACGCAGACGTTCGACGAAGACCCGCTGCCCCGCGACCAGGCGCTCCGAGGCCTCCTCCGGTGTGCACCAGGCGAACCGGTCCATCTCCGGGAACTCCTGCCGCACACCGGAGCCCTTGGGCCATTCCATGGTGAAGGTCCCCGGCACGGCCCGGGCCGGGTCGAGCCACGCCTCCACGGCCCACACGTGCACCCTCTTGCCGCCGGCCTGGAGGTTCTCGCCCAGCGCCACCCACGCCCCGTCCGGGAGCGGAAGTCCCAGCTCCTCCTCGAACTCCCGGCGAGCCGCGGCCCGCAGTTCCTCGCCGGGTTCGGGCTCACCCTTGGGGACGGACCACGCGCCGCTCTCACGGTGCGCCCAGAAGGGGCCGCCCATGTGGCCGATCAGCACCTCGGCGTCCCGGCCGCCGTCCTCGCCGGTCACGACCCGGAAGAGCAGGACCCCGGCACTGCGCCTGACTGTCGTCATGGCGTCAGTCTGCCCGCGTGCCACCTCTGCCGGGGACCCGGACACCCCGCCGCCGTGGCATCACCCCTTCGGCGCACGCCGTTCCTCCTGATGTCCCTGTTGTCCTCTGGTGCGGGCCGACGCGTCCGGCCATGCTGTCGGCCGACAGCGCTTTCTGTGCGCAATCCGTTCCGTATCAGGAGGATTTGTGGGCCTTGCCACACTCCGCGGCGCCCTGCGGCCCCTCGTGCTGCTGGCGACCGTGTCGGCGACGGCGTGGGGAGCCGTCGCACCGGCGGCCGCCGACCCCGGTCCCGACCCCCGCCCGTACACCGCCGCCGAAATCCTCCGGCCCGTCGCGCCACCGCCCGCCAGTGGTCCGTCCGGCAGGCCGGGAGCCGTCGTCGACCGCGACGGGATCGAGACGGCCCGCGCCTCCCGGCCCATCGCCCCTGGAGTCCGGCTGGACTCGTACGACCGCCTGGAGTCCGACAAGTGGCTGAGGGTCGACTCCCTCTCGGTCGACCTGGACGGCGGCGTGCGGGCCGACTACCTGTCCACCGGCAGGGTCGCCGACCGGCGGACGGTCTCCGAGCTCGCGGCCGGGCACGATCCGGGGCGGGGGCGCCGTACCGTCGCGGCGGTCAACGCCGACTTCTTCGACATCAACCAGACGGGGGCACCCCAGGGCCCGGGGATCAAGGACGGCCTGACGGTCCATTCGCCGGCACCGGGGACCAACCGGGCGGTCGGCATCGGGCCGGAGAACGCCGGCCGCGTCCTCGAGCTGTACTTCGAGGGCACCCTCACCCTGCCGTCGGGCACCCACCCGCTCGCCGCCTACAACGCGGCGAACGTCCCCGCCCAGGGGGTGGGTGCCTACACCTCGGCCTGGGGCGCCGCCCACCGGGCCCTGACGGTCGACGACGCGCGGCCCGTCACCGAAGTCGCCGTACGCGACGGCAAGGTCGCCTCCGTGTCCAGCACCCCCGGCTCGGGGTCCGTGCCCGAGGACACCGTCGTGCTCGTCGGCCGCGAGGCCGGGGCGGACCTGCTCTCGGCCCTGGAGCCGGGTGACCCGGTGGGCATCGAGTACCGTGCCCGGACCGACGACGGCCCGGTCCCGCGCACGGCGGTCGGCGGCAGGGAACTGCTCGTCGCCGACGGGGTCTCCCAGAACCACGACGGTGAGGGCAACAACACCGCGGCGCCCCGGACGGCCGTCGGCTTCTCCAAGGACGGCCGGACCATGCAGGTCCTCACCGTCGACGGCCGCCAGGCCGACAGCGGCGGCGTCACCCTCACCGAACTCGGCGAGATGATGCGCCGCGCCGGATCCCACAGCGCGCTGAACCTCGACGGCGGCGGCTCCTCCACCCTCGTCGCCCGGGAACCGGGCAGCGACGCACTCCAGGTCGAGAACAGCCCCTCCGACGGCAGCGAGCGCACCGTCCCCAACGGCCTCGCGCTCACGGCCCCCCACGGCAGCGGCAGGCTCCACGGCTTCTGGCTGGAGACCCGCACGCCGGCCGGGGTCGCTCCCGGGGACGACCCCGTCGCCGGAGGGCACCCCGAGCGGGTCTTCCCGGGCCTGACGAGGCGGCTGACCGCCGCCGGATACGACGAGACGTACGGCCCGGCCGCCGGCACCCCGCACTGGAGGGTCGTGGACCCGTCCGTCGGAAGCGTCGACCGGCAGGGCACCTTCACCGCCCGGCGCAGCGGAAGCACCGGCGTACGGGCCGAACGGGCGGGAGCCCACGGCGGGACGAGCCTCACGGTCCTCGACCGCCTGACCCGCGTGACACCGACCACGGCACGGGTCGGGCTCGCGGACGCGCGGGCCACCGGCCGGTTCGGCGTCGTCGGATTCGACGCCCACGGGGCGAGCGCCCCCGTGGAGCCGGCCGACGTCACCCTCGACTACGACCGCGCGCTGTTCGAGATCGCCGACGACGGACGCGGATCCTTCACCGTGAGGTCGCGCCCCGGAGCCGGAGCGGGGCTGGTCAAGGCCACCGTGGGCGGCGCGCACGCCACGATCGCCGTGAGCGTCGGCCTCACCGAACAGGCCGTCTCGGCCTTCGACGACGCCGGGACCTGGAAGTTCAGCCAGGCACGCGCGGACGGCGCGCTCGCCGCCACACCCGAGGGGCACACGGGCACGGGCCTGCGCCTCACCTACGACTTCACCCGGTCGACGGCGACCCGCGCGGCCTACGCGGCGCCGCCGCAACCCGTCCCCGTACCGGGGCAGCCCCAGTCGTACACGCTCTGGATCAATGGGGACGGGAACGGCGCCTGGCCCACGCTGCACCTGAAGGACGCCGCGGGGTCGGACCAACTGCTCCGGGGGCCGTACATCACCTGGACCGGCTGGCGGCAGGTCACCTTCGCCGTACCGCCGGGCGTGGCGATGCCGCTGTCGGTCCACCGGTTCTACCTCGCCGAGACCGCAGCCGCACGGCAGTACACGGGCGAGATCGTCGTCGACGACCTGACCGCGCAGGTGCCACCGACGGTCGAGGTTCCCGAACAGGCCGTGTCCGCCGACCCGTTGATCGACACGGCTGCGGTGACCGGACGCCGGGACTGGCGCTTCGCGGTCATGTCCGACGCGCAGTTCGTCGCCCGGGACCCCGACAGCGCGATCGTCCGGCAGGCCCGGCGCACCCTCCGGGAGATCAGGGCCGCCCGGCCGGACTTCCTGGTGGTCAACGGGGACCTCGTCGACGAGGGGTCACCCGCCGATCTCGCCTTCGCACGGCGGGTATTGGAGGAGGAACTCGGCGACGCGCTGCCCTGGTACTACGTGCCGGGCAACCACGAGGTGATGGGCGGCACGATCGACGACTTCACGGCCGTGTTCGGCCCGGCCGGCCGGACCTTCGACCACGAGGGCACCCGGGTGATCACCCTCGACACCTCCAGCCTCGGACTGCGCGGCGGTGGTCTCGCCCAGATCAAGGAGCTCCGGGCCCAGCTGGACGCGGCGGCCGAGGACCGCTCCGTCGGCTCCGTGATGCTGATCGAGCACGTGCCGCCGCGCGACCCGACGCCCCAGCAGGGCAGCCGGCTCACCGACCGCAAGGAGGCCGCCCTGGTCGAACAGTGGCTCGCCGACTTCCGGCGTACGACCGGCAAGGGCGCGGCGATGATCGGCAGCCACGTCGGGGTGTTCCACGCCTCGCGCGTCGACGGGGTTCCGTACCTGGTCAACGGCAACTCGGGCAAGGCGCCCGCCGGGCCCGCGGACGAGGGCGGCTTCACCGGGTGGTCCCTGATCGGAGCCGACCGGGTCCCGGCCGGCGAACAGCGCCGGGCCCGCGAACAGCCCTGGCGCGGCGGGCCCGACTGGGTGTCCGTGCAGACACGCGCCCACGTCGACGCGTTGTCCCTCGACGCGCCCGCGGAGCTCGTGGCGGGGGAGCGCGCGCAGGTCACCGCGAGCGTCACCCAGGGCGCGCGCACCGTGCCGGCGGCCTTCCCCCTCAGCGTCGACTGGACCGGTTCGCCCGACGTCCACATCGGCGGAGCCGGAACCGCCGGACGGCGTCACGTCGCGGCACTGGACCCGCGGACGGGCACGCTCACCGCACTCCGGCCCGGCTCGGTCACCCTCGGCGTGACCGTCAACGGCACCTCGCGGCAGATCCGGGTCACCGTCACGGCCGGGGCGGTGGCGCCCGCGGCCTGACGCGTCACCCCCTCGCGCACCCACCGCGCGGGACCGGAAAGCTCCTGTTCCCCGCCGCCCCCTGGGGAGCGGCGGGGAACAGGAGCTCAGGGCCTCCCGCCGCTCACGTCTTCCGGTAGCCGTACGCGTCCGAGGCCGCGGCCTCCACGGCGTCCAGATCGCCGCCCGCGGAGGCCGTCACCAGCGCGGCCACCGCGCCCTCGACGAACGGTGCGTCCACCAGCCTTGCCCCGGCGGGCAGTTCATCTCCGTCGGCCAGCATCGACTTCACCGTCAGCACCGCGCTCCCGAGGTCCACCAGGAGCGCCACACCGGCGCCTCGGTCCACGCTCCGGGCCGCCGCGGCGATCAGCTCCGGACTCGTCCCCAGCCCCCCGGCGGACGTGCCTCCCGCCGCCGCCACCGGAGCCGTCGCACCGCCGGCCGCCAGCCCTCCAGCCAGCTCCGCCACGGCATCCGCCACCGGCCCGCTGTGCGAGACCAGCACGATTCCGACCTGATTCTCCCCGGTCACGCGCCACCCCCGTCGCCGCCGGCCGCGGCCTCCACGAGCGCCCCGACCAGGAGCGCCGCCGACGTCGCCCCCGGATCCTGGTGCCCGATGCTGCGCTCACCCAGATAGCTGGCCCTGCCCTTGCGCGCCTGCAGGGGAACCGTCGCCGACGCACCGGCCACGGCCGCGTCGTGGGCCTCCTCGAACGAGTCGGCCAGGACCTCGACGGCGGGGAGCAGCGCGTCGAGCATCGTCTTGTCACCGGCCTGGGCCCCGCCGAGCTGCGCCACCGCCGCGACCCCCGCGCCGAATGCCTCGGCGAGTCCGGCGGGCGACACCTCCCGGGCGTCGCCCAGCGCCTTCCCGGTGCGGCGCAGCAGGGTCCCGTACAGCGGCCCGGACGCCCCGCCGACCGTCGAGATCAGCTGACGTCCGGCCAGCGCGAGCACCGCACCGGGCGTCTCGGGCGGCTCGTTCTCCAGCGCGTCGCGCACCGCGCTGAAACCGCGCCGCATGTTGCTGCCGTGATCGGCGTCCCCGATCGCGGCGTCGAGCTCGGTCAGCCGGTCCGCCTCGCGGTCCACGGCTGCCGCGGTGGCCGTCATCCAGCGACGGAAGAAGTCGGTGTCGAGCACAAGATCTCCTGTTCCTCACACGGACCGACGGAGGTTCGTTCACCGGCCCCAGCGGAGCGCGGGCGTCTGTACCGGCGCGTCCCAGAGCCGTACCAGCTCCTCGTCCGCCTGACAGACGGTCACCGAACAGCCCGCCATGTCGAGCGACGTCACGTAGTTCCCCACCAGGGTACGAGCCACCGTCACACCCCGCTCGGACAGCACCCGCTGCACCTCGGCATTGAACCCGTACAGCTCCAGCAGCGGCGTCGAGCCGAGACCGTTGACCAGGACGAGCACGGGGCCGGCCGGCCGCAGGTCCTCCAGCACCGCGTCGACCGAGAAGTCGGCGATCTCGCGCGAGGTCATCATGGCGCGCCGCTCACGTCCGGGCTCGCCGTGGATGCCGATGCCCAACTCCAGCTCGCCCGGCGGGAGATCGAACGTCGGGGTGCCCTTCGCCGGAGTGGTGACCGAGCTGAGCGCGACCCCGAAACTCCGCGAGGACTCGTTCACCCGGCGCGCCACCGCCTCCACCTGCTCCAGCGGCGCTCCCTCGTCGGCGAGCGCGCCGGCGATCTTCTCCACGAAGAGCGTCGCCCCGGTGCCCCGGCGGCCCGCGGTGAAGGTGCTGTCGGACACCGCGACGTCGTCGTCCACGAGCACCCGGGCGACCCGCACACCCTCGTCCTCGGCGAGTTCGGCCGCCATGTCGAAGTTCAGGACGTCACCGGTGTAGTTCTTCACGATGAACAGCACCCCCGCCCCGCTGTCGACCGCCGCCGCCGCTTGCACCATCTGGTCGGGCACCGGGGACGTGAACACCTCTCCCGGGCAGGCCGCGGAGAGCATTCCGGGACCGACGAATCCCGCGTGCAGCGGCTCGTGTCCGGAGCCGCCGCCGGAGACGAGCCCGACCTTGCCCGCCACCGGCGCGTCGCGCCGGACGACCAGACGCTTCTCGGGGTCCACGACCAGATCCGGGTGGGCGGCGGCCATACCGCGAAGGCCGTCCGCGACGACTGTCTCCGGCACGTTGATGAGCATGCGCAACGGTTCCTCCAGGAGAGAGCGACGGCGGACCGCAGGTGCCCGCCGTCGGCGTGAATCCGATCCTCTTGTCTCAGTGCGTACGGCCCCCAGTATCGAAGAGACCCGTGTGATCGGGAAGCGACGCGTCGGAGGGACACACATCCGAGCCGTCGGAGGGACGTACACGCGCCCGTCTGCGCGCCGACCACCCGCCAGGGGGGCGTCCGGCACGAGCTCCCGCGGTCCTTACGGTCCCGTGACGCGGGCGTGCCGCGCCGCCGCCGCGGTCCGTGCGCGGCCTAGCGTGGCGGCATGCGTGTACTGGTCACCGGCGGAGCCGGTTTCATCGGGTCGTACATCGTCCGGACCCTCGCCTCGGGCGGGCACGAGCCGGTCGTCCTCGACGCCCTGCTCCCCTCGGCGCACGGGCCTGCCGCCCCCGCCACCGGCCAACTTCCACCGGGGGTCCGGACGATCGTCGCGGACGTCCGGGACGGGGAGGCCGTGGCCCGTGCGCTGTCCGGCATCGACGCCGTGTGCCACCAGGCGGCGATGGTGGGCCTCGGCAAGGACTTCGCCGACGCGCCGGAGTACGTCGGCTGCAACGACCTGGGCACCGCGGTGCTCCTCGCCGGCATGGCGGCGGCAGGGGTCCGGGACCTGGTGCTCGCGGGGTCCATGGTGGTCTACGGCGAGGGACGGTACGACTGCCCCCGGCACGGTTCGGTCAGGCCGGGCCCCAGGGCGCCGGACGACCTCGACGCCGGACGGTTCGAGCCCCGCTGTCCCTCCTGCGGCTCGGAACTGCTGCCCGGCCTGGTCACCGAGGAAGCCCCCACCGACCCCCGCAACGTGTACGCGGCCACCAAGCTCGCGCAGGAACACCTCGCCGCCGCGTGGACCCGGGCGACGGGCGGCCGGGCGGTGGCGCTGCGCTACCACAACGTGTACGGCCCGGGGATGCCGCGCGACACCCCGTACGCCGGTGTCGCGTCCTTCTTCCGGTCGGCCCTGGCCCGGGGAGAGGCGCCCCGGGTCTTCGAGGACGGCGGCCAGCGGCGCGACTTCGTCCACGTACGGGACGTCGCGGCGGCCAACGCCGTGGCCCTCGCGGCACTGGCCGAGCGGGCGCCGGGCACCTTCGACGCCTACAACACCGGCAGTGGCACCCCGCGCACCATCGGCGAGATGGCCCGGGCGCTGTCGGCGGCCCACGGAGGGCCCGATCCCGTCGTCACCGGGGAGTACCGGCTCGGGGACGTCCGCCACGTGACCGCCGATTCGCGGCGCCTGCGCGAGGAGCTGGGCTGGAAGCCCGAGACGGACTTCGCCGCGGGGATGCGGGAGTTCGCCACGGCACCCCTGCGCCCCGCCACGGGACCGCGGAGCTAGCCCCCGGGCCGCCGCCCCGCCGCACGGGCGGCCCGCAAGCCCTCAGCCCGGGGCGGCGGGCAGGGTGACCTCGAAGCAGCAGCCGCCCGCCACGTTCCGGACACCGGCGCGGCCGGAGTGCGCCTCGACGATCCCGCGGACGATCGCGAGCCCGAGGCCCGCCCCCGACGGAGGGGTGCGGGCCGGGCTGCCCCGCCACCCCGTGTCGAACACCCGCGCGAGATCCGCCTCGGGGATCCCGCCGCACCCGTCGGTCACGGAGAGCACGAGACCCTCGGGTGAGCGCTGCGCGGCCACCGCCACCGTCCCGTCGGCCGGGGTCAGCCTGATCGCGTTGATCAGGAGGTTGCCCATGACCCGTCCCATCTCCTTGCTGTCGACCTCCACCGGCACCGCTTCGACCCGGCCCCCGACGAGGCGGACCCCGTGTTCGCGGGCCAGCGGACCGGCGCCGGCCAGCGCGTCGCCGACCAGGTCGTGTGCGGACACCCGGGTGGGAGCCAGGGTGAGCGATCCGGCGTGGATCCGGGAGAGCTCGAAGAGATCCCCGACCATGCCGTTCATGCGCTCCACCTCGCGGCGTATCTGCCGCAGGTAGCGGCCGGCGTCCGGTGCCATACCGTCCTCCAGGGCCTCCGACATGGCGCGCAGCCCGGTCAGCGGGGTCCGCAGGTCGTGCGAGATCCACGCGACGAGCTCCCGGCGCGATGTCTCCAGGGCGCGCTCACGCTCCCGGGAGCTCTCGAGCTTGGCGCTGGTGGCCGCGAGTTCGCGCGTCAGCGCGGCGAGTTCCGCCGTCGCCTGCCCCGGCGGTGCGGCGAACGTCCCCCCGTCGCCGAAGGAGCGGGCCGCCAGCGTCAGGTCACGGCTGCTCGCGGCCACTTGGCGGCCCAGCAGGACCGCGGTCGCGAGCGACACCGCGGCGGCCATGGCCACGACGGTCGTCACCACCGTCAGGTCGTGGGGCGACAGGAACATCGCCCAGGCCACGGTCAGGGTCCCGGCCAGCATCGCCGTCACCGCCACCGCGGCGACGACGCTCAGGGAGACCACTAGGGGCCGGTTTCTGAGCAACCGCAGGACCAGGGCCCCGAGCAGCCCGGCCCCGGCGGCGCCGAGGAAGGCGAGGAGCGCGATGAGGAGGAAGTCGGCCATGGGCTCAGTCCCCCGAGGTGTCGTCGCCGGGCAGGTCCATGCGGTATCCCACGCCCCACACCGTGTGGATCAGGCCGGGGCGGGCCGGGTCGGCCTCGACCTTCCCGCGCAGGCGCCGCACGTGGACGGTCACCGTCGACAGATCGCCGAAGTCCCAGCCCCAGACTTCCCGCATCAGCTCCTCGCGGCTGAAGGCCCGGCCCGGATGGCTCAGGAAGAAGGCCAGCAGGTCGAACTCGCGGAGTGTGAGGCAGAGGTCCCTGCCGTCGCGGGTCGCCCGCCGGGCCAGGGGCTCCAGGTCGATCCCGGCTCCGCCGAGCCGGGCGGGGGCGCCGGGTTCCGCGCGCCGGGCCCGGCGCAGCACCGCCTCCACCCGGAGCACGAGTTCGCGCGGGCTGAAGGGCTTGGTCACGTAGTCGTCCGCGCCGGTCTCCAGCCCCAGGATCCGGTCGTCCTCATCACCCCTCGCGGTGAGCATGATGACGGGCACAGGCCCCCGCGCACGCATCCGCCGGCACACCTCGAAGCCGTCCATGCCGGGCAGCATCAGGTCGAGCACCACGAGATCGGGCCGCAGCACCCCGAAACCCTCCAGTGCCGCCGGCCCGTCGCCGGCCCGTCCGACGTCGTAGCCCGCGCGCTCCAGATACCCGGCGGCCACCTCCGCGACGGTCGGATCGTCGTCGACGACGAGCACACGGCCGCGTGACACGCCGTCCGCGCGACCGCTCGGTGACACGCCGCCGGAGTCCGGAGGGGAAGCGATGTTCTGCATGGCGCCACTGTGGCATCAGCGCCCGTCCCGGCGGAGGGTCTCCCCCCCGCCACACGGTCGACGTCCACGTTTCGTAAGAACCCGGAGCCCGGAATGCCGCTTTTGGCTCCGTAGGGTGATCGGCGTGACCGACTACTCACCGGCTGACCCTGCCGCCCCCCTCCGCGCCGACATCGTTCTGCCCTGCCTCGACGAGGCCGCGGCCCTGCCCCGGGTGCTGGCCCGTGTCCCCGAAGGCTGGCGGGCCATCGTCGTCGACAACGGCTCCACCGACGGGTCGGCGGACATCGCCCGCGCGCTCGGTGCGACCGTCGTGCACGAACCGCGCCGCGGATTCGGCTCCGCCTGTCATGCGGGACTGCTCGCGGCCGAGGCGGAGTACGTCTGCTTCTGCGACTGCGACGGCTCGCTCGACCCGGCGCTCCTGACCTCGTTCGTCCGGCGGATCGCCGAGGGCGAGACCGATCTGGTCCTCGGCAGGCGGCGCCCCACGGCCCGCGGCGCATGGCCCCTGCACGCCAGGGCGGGCAACGCCGTCCTGTCCAGGATGCTCCGCCGCCGAACCGGACTGCGACTGCGCGACCTCGGGCCGATGCGGGCCGTACGCAGGGAGTCCCTGCTGGAGCTCGGCCTGACGGACCGTCGCAGCGGCTACCCGCTCCAGATGGTGGTGCGCGCGTCGGACGCCGGACTGCGCGTCTGCGAGACGGACGTGCCGTATCTGCCCCGCACCGGCAAGTCCAAGGTGACCGGCACCTGGCGGGGCACCTGGCACGCGGTCCGGGACATGCGCGCGGTGCTGCGCCAGCCCGCCGCGCGGACCTCGCCCGCCGCCCGTGCGGAGGCGGCCCGATGAGCTCACCGGCACCCGACGGCGCGGCGACGACGCTGCTGGTCATCGCCAAGGAGCCGCTGCCCGGGAGGGTCAAGACCCGGCTCACGCCGCCCTTCAGCCCCGAGGAGGCCGCCGAACTCGCCGCCGCGGCACTCGAGGACACCCTGAGGACCGTGCTCACCCTGCCCGTACGACGACGGGTCCTGGTTCTCGAAGGCCGCCCCGGACCCTGGACGCCCCCGGGCTTCGACGTACTGCCGCAGTGCGCGGGCAGCCTCGACGAGCGCATCGCCGCCGCCTTCGCCACGTGCACCGGTCCCGCACTCCTCATCGGCATGGACACCCCGCAGATCACTCCCGGACTGCTGGCCCCCGCGCTCTCCCCCTCCGGACGGGACGGCTGCGACGCCTGGTTCGGACCGGCCGAGGACGGCGGCTTCTGGGCCCTCGGCCTCGCGGCTCCCGACCCCCGCGCCGTGCGGGGCGTGGTGATGTCCCGCCCCGACACGGGCGCACTCCAGCGGGCCCGTCTGGCGGAACTCGGCCTCACCGTGCGGGACCTGCCCGTGCTGCGCGACGTGGACACGGCCGAGGACGCCGCCCACGTCGCCGCCGCAGCGCCGCACGGATGCTTCGCCCGGACCCACGGGCGACTGAGCCGGGCGGCGGTCCGATGAGCACGGTCCTGCCGCCGGCGGGCCCGGGTTCCGCCCCGTGGGCCACCGCCGATCCGTACGCGCGCGCGTTGAGCGAGGGCCGCGGCCCGCTCTTCCTCCGGCGGAAGGACGGGTGGCTGCTGCCCCTCGACGTCGAACGCTGGTGCGCGGAGGCCGACGCCGCGGACCTGGCCGCCCTGCGCCGCAGCGAGGGCGCGGTCATCGACATCGGCTGCGGCCCCGGCCGTCTGGTCGCCGCCCTGGCCGCGCGCGGACACCGGGCCCTGGGCATCGACGTGAGCGAGGCCGCCATCGGACGCACCCAGCGGATCGGCGGATCGGCGCTCCGCCGCAGCGTGTTCGAGCCGCTGCCCGGCGAAGGACGCTGGGGTACGGCCCTGCTCATCGACGGCAACATCGGCATCGGCGGCGACCCCGGTGCGCTGCTCCGCCGGGTGGCCGCCGTGCTCGCCCCGGGCGGACTGCTCATCACCGAGGCCGCCCCCCACGACGTGGACGAGCGGGTCCAGGTGCGCCTCGACGACGGCCGCGGGCCGGCGGGAGCGGGCCCCCACTTCCCGTGGGCCCGCGTCGGCGTGTCCGCCCTGCTCGGCTACGCCCGGCAGGAGGACTGGAAGCCCGTCGATCAGTGGGAGGACGACGGACGCCCGTTCCTCGCCCTGCGCCGCTCCCGCCGGGTCCGCAATACGAGCCAGAGCGCCGACACCGCGAACAGCGCGGCGGTGATCAGCAGCCAGTTCCCCAGGAACCTGTCCGGGGACAGCCCGCTCGCCGGTTCGTAGCGCACCGCGTGACGGGTGATCAGGGGGAACCACATGAGCAGGAGGAGTCCGGACAGGAGCAGCGGGACGCGTACGAAGTTCACCTGCTCCGGACGCCGCGCGAAGGGGATCCGCAGGGCGCGGTCGGCCGCCGAGTACAGCGGCACCAGGACCAGGTCGTGGACGAACGCGGCGCCCACGAACCACACCAGGATCAACAGGGTGTCCCCGTCGAGCAGGCGCACTCCCGCGTACCCCGCGAGGGCGAGCGACGCGGCCATCAGCAGCAGGTGCAGCGGCCCTTCCCCGTACCAGCGGCGCAGAACGCCCATCACAGCTCCCCGAACGTCAGGCGGGTCACCCATTTGGTGTTCATCACGCCGGGGGCGGCCGGCACGATGACGCGGGCCGGGTAACCGTGATCCGGCGACAGGGCCTCCCCGTTGACACCCAGCGCGAGCAGTGACAGCGGGTCGCGCACCTGGTTCCCCCTGAGCGCCACCGTCCGGAACGGCCCGCTGCGCTGGAGGGACTCGACCAGCACCCCGGGCGGTTCGTCCGGGAATCCGGCGAGTGCGGCGAGGTCGCGCAGCCGCACTCCGCGCCACCACTGGTCGGACGTCGACCAGCCCTCCACGCACGCGATGGGCAGCGCCGCGCTGTGCTGCCCCATCGCCAGCAGCTCGGCCCGGGTCAGCCGGGTCTCCCCGGCCGGGCCGACGACGGTGAGCCGCCAGCGGTCCCCCGTGTCGGCCGGCGTGATGCCCACCTTCGCGGCGGTCTTGTTGATCTGGAACCCGTTGGGCCCCGGCCCCGGCTCGGCCCCGCCGCGCGGGGTCAGCAGGGCGGTGCGCCGCAGCCCGCCGTCGAAGCTCCGGCCGGCGGACGTGACCAGCAGGAGCAGCGACCCCGCCCCCACGACGGCGAGGGCACCACGCCGGGACACGGTCGGCGGGGCGGGATTCGGAGGGGCCAGTCCGTCCTTCTCCCCGACGGGCAGTCCGGCGCGCAGTACCCGCAGCGCCCGGGGGAGTTTCAGGCAGGTGTGGGCCAGGAACGCGGCGATGAAGACCCATGCCCCGTAGAAGTGCAGCGGATAGAAGGAGCCGGGGAACAGGTACTCCAACTGGATGTTCAGCAGTCCGGTGACGAACTCGAAGAGCGCCCCGCCCACGAGCAGCAGCAGCGACAGACGCTCCAGGGCGTGTCCGGCCGACCGCGCCGGCGGCAGCGCGAAGAGCTTCGGCACCACCGACCACAGCTTCGCCAGCAGGACGGGCACGAGGACGATGCCCAGCGTGACGTGGACCCCCTGCGTCAGCCGGTAGAGCCAGTGCGGCCCGGTGGGCCAGTCGAACAGGTAGAACCCGAGCCACCCCTTGTCCGGTGTCTTGTCGTTCACGGCGGCGAGGTCCGGGTTGTACGCGGCGTACGACAGCAGTCCGGTCACGAAGATCAGGGTGATCCCCGCGAGGAGCACCACACCGAGCACGGCCGTGAAGCGGGCCCCGCGCACCGGACTGCGCCAGAACGCGGGCTCGGTCGGAAGCGGGAAACGGGGAGAGGGGAGGTGTGCACGGGCCTGCAGGAGTCTGTCGCGCATGGTGCCGACGGTATGCCGGGTCACCGCCCCCGGGGGCGTGCGACTCCTGACGAAAGTCTGACGTCCGCGCACGCCCCACCGCGGATCTGACGGATCGGTGACGCGGCGGCGTCGCACCGCCCGACGAGGCCCGCCGGTGCGTAGCGTGCGTGCGTGACGACCGAGGAACGCAGTGACCCGATCCGTGCCGCCGATCCCGCCGACTCCACCGTGCCCGCCGTTTCCGCCGTTTCCGCCGTTTCCGCCGTTCCCGCCGTCCCGGCCGCTCCCGCCGGGCGCCGCCGGGACCTGGCGGCCGCCGCGGCGGGAGCGCTCCTGGTGGCGGTGGCCATAGGGGTCGGATGGGTGATCCAGGAGGGCGACGGCAGCCTGCAGGTCCACTGGCCGCCCCTCCTGGCCTCCTGGGACCCGCACATCGGCCCCGGCACCCCTGCCGCCCTGGCCGTGGCCGCCGCCGTCATCGCCTTCGGGCCCCGGGCCGCGGCCCGCATGCCCTGGCGGGGCCTGCTCCTCACCTGCTGGGCCGGCTCGGTGGCCTGGATCCTCTCGCTCGCCCTCATCGAGGGCTGGTACCGCGGCATCGAGCGCCGGCTCACCACCAAGCACGAATACCTGCGCGTGATCGACCGGTTCGACGACATCGGCGCCGCCCTGCGCGGATTCACCGACCACATCGTGATCGGACCGCCCGGCAACTGGCCCGCCCACGTCGCCGGACACCCGCCGGGCGCCACCCTCACGTTCGTCGGGCTGGACCGGGCAGGGCTCGGGGGCGGTGCCTGGGCGGGCATGTGGTGCATCGTGCTCGGGGGATCCGCCGCGGCGGCGGTCATGGTCGCCCTGCGGGCACTGACGGGCGAGGAGCTCGCACGGCGAGCCGCCCCGTTCCTCGTCCTGGCCCCCTTCGCCGTCTGGACGGGGACCTCGGCCGACGGCTACTTCGCCGCCGTCGCGGCCTGGTCCGTGGCGCTGCTGGCCGTCGCCACGACCCGCACGGCCGGGCACCCGGCAGCCGCGGCCCTCGGCTCAGGACTGCTGTTCGGGCTGACCTGCTACCTCAGTTACGGCCTGACGCTCGTCGCGGCCCTCCTGGCGGCGGTCCTCCTGCTCGGGCGTACGGCCCGGCCGCTCGGCCTCCTGGTGCTCGGCGCGCTCGTCGCCCCCGTGGCCTTCACCCTGGCGGGCTTCAACTGGTGGGAGGCCTATCACCTGCTGGTCGAGCGCTACTACCAGGGCGCCGGCGGGACCCGCCCCTACGGCTACTGGGTCTGGGCGAACCTCGCCTGCGCCACGCTCGCGGCGGGATTCGCCACCGTCGCGGGCCTGCGCCGGGCGGTGGTGTCGGTCCCCGCCGCCGTACGCGGTCTGCGCCCCGGCACGCTCACGCACGCTCAGCGTCTGGCATGCGTGACCCTTGCCGCGCTCCTCGCATTGGCCGTCGCGGACCTCTCGGGCATGAGCAAGGCCGAGACGGAACGGATCTGGCAGCCCTTCGTGGTCTGGCTGATCCCCGCCGCCGCTCTGCTTCCGGCCGCCGGCCGGCGGGGCTGGCTGGCGGCGCAGGCCGCCGTCGCCCTGCTGATCAACCATCTGCTGTGGACGGGGTGGTGAGCGGAGAACGGGTGCGTGAGTGTCAGCCCTCCCGCCCGCCGGTGCGGACGAGCCACTCGTCGAAGGTCTCCGAGCCCCTCGGCCCCTGTCCCAGGGGCAACTGACCGTCGCCCCGCATGGCGGCCCCCGCCGCTCCGGGCAGCCACAGGGGCACCACGAGGCGGCGCTCCTGCCTGGCGGCGAGCAGCCTGCGCACCAGGTCCACGAGTTGCTCCACCCGCGGTCCGGCGAGCTCCGGGGCCATCCCCCGCGGGGGAGCGAGGGCCAGTTCCACCAGATGCCGGGCGACCTCCCGGGCCGCCACCGGCCGGGTGGTCATCCGGGGCACCACGGCCAGCCGCCTCGGCATCTGCTGGAGCGTCTGGCCGACGAACTCGTGGAACTGCGTGGCCCGCAGCACGGTCCACGGCACCCGGCCCTCCGCCACGATCTCCTCCTGGCGCAGCTTGCCCGCGTAGTAGCCGTGGGCGACCCGGTCGACGCCGACGATCGACAGCGCCACGTGGTGGCGCACCCCGGCACCCGCGGCCGCGTCCAGCAGGCGGTGGCCGGCCGAGTCGAAGAACCCGACCGCCCTGCGCCTGCTGAGCGTCGTCACGTTGCTCACGTCGACGACCACGTCCACACCGGACAGGGCCCCGTCGAGGCCGGTGCCCCGGACGAGGTCCACCCCGCGTGCCCGGGACAGCACGACCGGCTCGTGTCCCGCGGCCGTCAGTTCGCCGACGACCAGACGTCCCACCAGGCCGGTCCCGCCGGCCACCGCCACCCGCATGCCGTGCTCCCTCGATCACCGGTCCCGGGCACGCCGCCCGGTCCGCCGCGGCCTCGCCTCAGCGTCGCACGCAGAACTCGCGGTCCGTCAGCCACTGGCCGAACCAGTCGCTCAGCGGAAGGCTGACGCACCACTCGTCCGCGTTGGGGTCCGGGACGGGCACCGTCGGCGTGGGCTTGTCCGGCTTCGGCACGGCCGGCGTCCCGCTCGGGTCGGGCGCGGGTGCGGACGGCTCGGCGTTCGGGAGCCCGCTCAGCTTGTCCCGGAAGACCGCCGAGGACAGGGGGTTCTCGGAGCACTGCCACACCCCGTGCGGGCAGTAGTCCGTGATCGTCTGGTAGAGCGGCTTGTGCAGATCGATCCACTCCAGCATGCGGCGCATGTACTCCGGGTTGTCGCCGTTGCGGAACAGCCCCCACTCCGGGAAGGAGATCGGCTTGCCGTGCTCGGCCGCGAAGTCGACCTGCTTCTGCAGCCCGTAGGGTTCGCTGACCTGCTCGTCGAAGGTCCGGGCGGGCGGCTGGTCGTAGGAGTCCATGCCGATGATGTCCACGACGTCGTCACCCGGATAGCACTCGGTCCAGGGCACCGCGTCCCGTCCCCTGCTCGGCGCGAAGTCGAAACGGAACTTCTGGCCCGGCACCGACCGCATCGTCGTGACGATGCGCTTCCAGTACGCCTTCCAGGCCACGGGGTCCGGGCCGCAGCGGTGCGTGTACGTGGTGCCGTTCATCTCCCAGCCCAGCACGAGCACGGTGTCCGGGATGCCCAGCAGGACCAGGCGCTCCGCCAGTCTGCGGAAGTGCTCGTCGTACTGCCCGTCGACCCCGGCGCGCAGCAGGCTCCGCACCTCGCGGTCGGAGACGCGGTCCTCGTTGCGCTCCATCATCGGCGTGTTGAGGACGAACATCCGGTTCGCGTCCGCGCGCCGCCACGCGGCCCAGTAGGCGAGGAACCCGGGCCGGCCCTCGATGTTCTGCCACACGTCGCCCGGCAGATAGCTGTGCCCGACCCGTAGTTCCGTGCCGCCGAGCCACCGCGACAGCTCGGCCATCCGCTGCACGCCCTTGGGGCCGTAGTGCAGGTAGGCCCCGATGGCCGTCGTTCCGGCCGGTTCCGGTGCACTCCGAGCGGAGCCCTTGCCGGCCTCCGTGTCCGCGCCGTCGTGGCCGACGAGGACCGCACCGCTCACGAGGAGGCCGAACGCGGTCGCCCCGATGCCGAAATTGATGAGACGGCGCTGTGCGGGCACGGTTCCTCCTTGGATTACGGCCGGTATCCGACCATGACGACATTAAGGAGAAAGATTCAACAACGGCCTGCGGGACCGGCCGGGAATAGACCATTCGCGACGCGCGGCGGCTTCGATCGCACCATTCGGGTGACCCGTCAGAATGCGTAGGGGAGGGTGCCGACACGATTGTCGAAATTCGAGTCGACCAGCCCCGGCTCTCCCACCGACCGTACGTCTCCCAGCCGTTCGAGCATGGTCCGGAACAGGGCCTTCATCTCCAGTTTCGCCAGATGCGCGCCCAGACAGTGGTGCGGCCCGCCGCCGCCGTAGCCCAGGTGCGGATTCGGCGACCGGGTGATGTCGAAGGCGTCGGGGTCCGCGAAGACCGAGGCGTCCCGGTTCGCCGACGCGTACAGGAGCACGGCCTTCTCCCCGGGCAGGAACGTGCGCCCTCCCAGCTCGCATTCGGCGGCGACCGTGCGGCGGAACTGGATGATGGGCGTCGAGTGGCGGACGATCTCGTCCACGGCGCCGTCGGCGTACCGCTCGAAATCGGACCTCAGGAGCGCCCGCTGCTCCGGATGCGCGGTCAGCAGGACCAGCCCGTGGGCGATCGCGTTCCGGGTGGTCTCCACACCGGCCACGAGAAGCAGCGAGAAGAACGCGCCGAGCTCGCGGGAGGACAGGGCCCGCCCGTCGACGTCGGCGCGCACGAGCGCCGAGATCACGTCGTCCGCCGGGACGCGACGCCGCTCCCGGGCGATGCCCGCCATCTCGAACTGCATGCGGGCCAGCGAGCGCAGACCCCGGCCGGGCACGCGCAGCCGCGCCCGGCCGCGGCGCTGCACCCCGACGTACTCCGACGCGTCGTCGATCCGGGCGAGGATCGCGGTGCGGTGGCGGGCGGGGATGCCCATCAGGTCGCAGATGACCTCGAAGGGCATGCGCGAGGCCGCCGACCGCATGAAGTCACCAGGGCCCTCGGCGGCCGTCTCGTCGACCAGCCGCGCGGCGACGGCGGAGATGTTCTCCTCGGCCGCGGCGAGCAGCCGCGGTGTGAAGGCGCGCGAGATGGTCCTGCGCAGACCCGCGTGCCCGGGACCGTCCATGTTCACCATGGAGTTGCCGAACAGCGCCTTCGCCCAGGGCGCCGGTTCCGGAGAGGTGGCCCCGGGCGCGCTCGCGAAGAGGAGCGGCTGCCGGCTGGCCGCCCGCACGTCGGCGTGCCTGACGAGGGCGTAGAAGGGTGTGCGCGACCCGTTGCCCGGCGTGAAGCGGACCGGGGCGTCGAGTTCCCGGAGCCGCGCGAACTCCGACAGGCGCCGCGACCGCGGGAGCCGCCAGAACGCCGGGTCGGCGAGGTCCGCACCCTCCGTCCCTCGCACGCGGTGGGCGGGTGCCTGCGTCGGCGCGTTCATGTCCAACCTCCGGGGGTTCGGACGGCCATGCTGGCCCGGCGGCCCCCTCCGGGAGGCCGACACGGCCGGAGCGGCCGGACGAATTCCCACGGTCGCGGTACGCGCGGAGGGCCGTCCGGCCCGGGCACGCACCCGACGCGCGTCGCGCGGCGGAGGCCTGCCCCGCTCGGGGTGTAATGGGACGTGTCCGACAGCCGGCCGTTACGCCGCGCCGGGTGCCGCGGGCGCGTGGAGACCGGCAGGGCGCGTTCCGGTCCATCAGAACCGTTCGCCCCGCGCGTCGTTGCCCACGTGTGCGAGACACCTCGCGGAAGCGGACGAGAGGCAGGTACACCCACCATGAACCCGAACACCCGCACCGGTGCGGAGCCGGCGGGCCCGGCCCGCCGCGCGGTCCTGCGGACCGCCTTCACCGTGGCCGTCGTCGCCGCCACCGGCGGAGCGCTCGCCCCGGTACTCCTGCGGGAGCAGGTGGACGGAGCGGGCGACCGGCGTGACGCCGTGGGGCCCGAGCGCTTCTCCGAGCTGTACAAGGGGCGCGAGATCCGCGGTGGGGTCACCCCGGTGGTCCCCGCGGGGACGCGGCCGCAGGCCGCCGCGGCGGGTGCGGTGACCACGGCGCCCGAGGCCGACGTCCGCATCGACGGCCGCCCCCTGCACGTGATGCGGCGCGCGGACGGGAGCTACCTCAGCGCCGTCAACCACTACGAGTCCTACCCCACGCTGCTCGAGACGGCCCGCGCGGCGGTCGACGAGATCGGCGCCGCACAGCTGTCGGCGGCGCCCCCGCACGCCATCTGACCCCGGAGGACGAGCCCGGTGTACAGCCGCAAGAATCAGCGCGACCTCACCCGCACGGAGAAGAAGCGTCTCGTGGACGCGATCCTGGAGCTCAAACGCTCCGGACGGTACGACGAGTTCGTCCGGATGCACGTCGAGTTCTACGTGTCCGACGGGGACAGCAGGCCGCGTCCCGCCCACATGACCCCGTCCTTCTTCCCCTGGCACCGCAGATACCTGCTGGAGTTCGAGAAGGCGCTGCGGAGTGTCGACCCGCGCGTCTCGATCCCCTACTGGGACTGGACCCGGGACAACACACCCGGCGCGTCCCTGTGGAGGGGCGATCTCCTCGGAGGCAACGGCAGGCCGGGGGACCGGCAGGTCATGACGGGGCCCTTCGCCTACCGGCAGGGAAACTGGCGGATCAGCGCCGGGGTCACCGACGAACCCTTTCTGCGCCGGGACTTCGGCCGGCCGTCGGCTCCGGTCACCCTGCCCCGCCCGGCGGAGGTGGACCGCGCGCTGAAGGACCCCCTCTACGACGCCGAGCCCTGGAACAGCGTCAGCACCCGCGGCTTCCGGAACAGGATCGAGGGCTGGGGGATCAGGGGGTCGCGCGAGATCGCCAACCACAACCGGGTCCACCGCTGGATCGGCGGGTCCATGGCCGGCGCGGCATCGCCCGACGACCCCGTCTTCTGGCTGCACCACGCCTTCATCGACCTGTTGTGGACGCGCTGGCAGAAGGCGCACCCGCGCTCGCGCTACCTGCCGGCCGGCGCGCTGGCGGCCGACGACCCCGAGCAGGACAGGGTCTTCCCGTACGACCGCCCGATGCCGCCCTGGGACGTACCGCCCTCCCAGCTCATGGACCACTCCCGCCTCTACCGGTACGTGTGAGCGGCCGCCGGTCCCGCGCATGACGCGGCCGGGCCCCCTCGCTCCGCACCGACGCGGAGGGAGGGGGCCCGGCAGGTCCCGTCAGGGAGATCAGTGGCCGTAGCCGTAGTCACCCTCGGCCTTGGAGTCGTCGTGGTGCTCGGCCTCGACCTCGTGGTGCTCCGACACGTTGGCGCAGGTGTTGCCGAACGCCGGGTTGAGCAGGGCGATCACGTTGACCGTGTTGCCGCAGACGTTGACCGGGACGTGCACGGGCACCTGGATGACGTTGCCCGAAAGGACACCGGGGGAGCCGGCGGCCACGGCGCCCGCGCCGGCGTCGGCGAAGGCCATGCCGGCACCGCCGGCGACCAGGGCACCGGTACCTGCCACGACGGCGGCCACCTTCGAGATACGCGACATCAGTTCTCCTTGGGGATTCGAGACCGGCCGCGGGGGGTGCGGCCGGTATGCACTGACAACGCGGGAATCGACAGACGGTAACGGATCACCGCAAAAGTAATCATCTAGGATCAACTCCGGGTGACGAGGGAGAGTCCGGTCACCGGGAGCTCGCTCAGCCGGGCGCGCCAGTCCCGCGCGGCCGGGAAGCGGGACTTCACGGTCTCCGCCGCCAGGTCGCGCACGGCCAGCTGTCCCTCGCGCAGACGGAGCATCGGCTCCAGGGCTGAGCGGGCCAGCAGCAGGCGCTGGTTGACGACCGCCACCGGACCCCAGTTGTTCTTGTACTGCTCCGCGCCCCGCAGGAGACTCAGCACGCCGCGCCCCGAACCCGAAGCCTCCCGCGCGATCTCCCGCAGCAGCATCGACGAGACGTCCACCTTCCGCTCCCGGAGCCGGGGATCGACGCCGTACAGATAGGCGCCGGTGAGCTGCGCCGACCCGAGGGACAGGTCCGCCGCCACCACCTCACCGTCGAGCACGAACTCCCTGACCGTGGCCTCCCCGTCACGCACCATCCGGCGCGCGGAGCGCACCAGGTGCGCGCAGAACCGGGGGCGCAGGTGCTCCGGGTTGACCCCCCTGCCGAGCCACTGCAGCTCGTGCAGGTGCAGCAGGTTGCCGATCGCGCCCGCCACCCGGTGGACGGATGCCTCACGGCACTCGATGCCCAGCGAGTCGATCTTGCGCAGCTTGGCCCGGGACCGCTGGGCCCGCGACCCGCCCATCCGCGCGATGAGGGTGTCGATCGGCTCGGCGGGCAGTTCCATGCAGGTCGAGTCGGTGAGCCTGCTCCGCGCGCCGGACCAGCTGTCGAACAGCAGCTGGGCGGACGCGTCGGGCCGTACCTCCCGCAGGTCGACGACCGTGTGGGAGGCGGCCCGGTGGAGCCCCCGCTCCAGCGCCGTCACGGCGGCGGGCGCGTCCTCGCCGTCGACCAGGATGTCGAAGAAGTCGGAGATCGCCCCGCCGATCGGCATGAGGAGGGGCATCGGCCGGTGCACGAGCATGAGCGGCGCCGCCCCGATCAGCCGCCCGTTGCGCCGTGCCAGCAGCACGCGGAGCCGGCCGGGCGCTCCGTAGGAGAGCCACCACGAGCGGAGCCACGCGTGGCTCTGGAACGGTGTGGCGGTCGGACAGCGGCGGTGCAGGGCGTCCCACTCCGCGGCGAGGTCCGTGAACTCCGCGAGGTCGCGGCAGAGCGTGACGGTGAGCCGTCGGCGGTCGGTGTTCATCCCACGAGCTCCTTCTCGTCGGCCGGCGCGGCGGCCCCGCCCTGGGCGGGTGCGGGCACCGGCGCGGTGGTGTCCCTGCGTCCGGGGCGCGGGCGGACGAGCAGGACCAGGCCGCCGACCAGGCCTCCCGCGCTCGCGCCCACCGCCGCGCCGAGGGGCACGGACGGGGACGCCGGATCGCCCGGTGGAACGGCGTGCGAGAACTTGATCAGCTTCACGCCGGTGTCCTTCGCGACGTGCCCGCTGCTGACGACCACGGCCTCGGTGACGGCGTTGGCGATGTCCGCGGCACGGTCCGGATCGTCCGACGTGCCGGTGACGGCGATCATCGGGGAGTCCGGAGACGTCTCGGACAGCACGTGCGTGCGCAGTTCGCGCACCGGCTCGCCCGCGGCCCCCTTGGCGTACGAGAGGGTCGCGTCGCTCGTGGCCAGGCGGCCGTAAGACTGCGCGTACCCCAGGGCCGCGGCCGGGTCGACGCTCTTGCCCGCGGTGACCATCGCGTAACTGGTGGCCGTGTACTGGGGGGTGGCGAGCATGCCGTAGGAGAATCCGCAGGCTGCCCCGAGCAGGATGCCGGCCGGCAGCGGCCACCAGGTGGGCCGTACGGACGCGGGGCGGAGCCTGCGGAACCGTCCCGAGACGGACGGCTGCGCGGGGGACTCGGTCATCAGTGTGCTCTCCCGGTCGAGGGTTCGGTGTCGATGGCTTGTGCGTAGACGTCCATGAGCCGCCGGCTGCTGCGTGCGATGTCGTAGTGGTCCACGGCCGGCGGGGGCGGCAGCCGGCGCGTGCCGCTCTCCATCCGGTGCCTCAGCGCCGCCGTCAGTGCGGGGGCGGGGTCGGCTGTCTCCGAGGAATACCCGATACGGAGCGCTCCGGGCGCGAGGCCCGCCGGAAGGTCCTCGACGGCGGGGCAGACCGCGTACAGCACGGGGAGCCCCGCGGCCAGCGCCTCGACGGCCGCCAGGCCGAACGTCTCCTCGCGGGAGGCCGACACGAACACGTCGACGGCGCTGAGGACCGCGGGGACCCCGGGGGACGCGACCGCGGAGCCGCACTCCCCGAGCAGGCGGACCCGGTCCGCCACCCCCAGCCGCGCCGCGAGGCCGTGCAGCGACGGCGCCTCCGGGCCCTCCCCGGCCAGGACGAGCCAGGCGCCGGGAAGCTCGGAGACCGCGCGGATCAGCAGGTCGAAGCGTTTCCCGGGGACGAGTCTGCCCACGCCGCCCACCACGAAGGCTCCGTCGGGAATGCCCAGCCGCGCCCGCGTGGCGCGCCGTCGTCCCTCGTCGTGGCGGAAGGCGGCCGCGTCGATGCCGTTCGGCACGGTGTGGATCCGGGCTGCGGGCACGCCCCACTCGCGCAGCCGGCGGGCGACCGTGTCGGAGACGGCGACCGTCGCCGCTCCCAGCCGCTCGGTGCGCAGGTAGAGCTCCCGGGTGCCGCGCGTGAGCGGACGCCCCTCGATCTCCGCGCGCCCCAGCGAATGCTCCGTCGCGACCACGGGGGTCCCGGCCAGCCGGGCCGCGATCCGGCCGTAGACACAGGCCCTGTAGAGGTGGGTGTGCACCAGGTCGTACGTCCCGCGGCGGATCAGCCGGGCCAGCCGGGGCACGGCCGCCAGGTCGCGGTTGCCGCGCATGCCCAGGTGGTGGACCCGGACACCGTCAGCGCGGAGCCCCTCGGCCACCGCTCCCGGATTGGCGAGCGTCACCACGTCGCACCGCGCCGGAAGATGACGCAGCATCAGGCGCAGCTGCTGCTCGGCGCCGCCCACGCCGAGCCCGGTGATCACGTGCAGCGCCCTCATCCGGCGTCACCCCGCCGCGACGCTGCGGCGCGGCGCTCCCGCAGCCGGTGCCGTACCTCCTTGGCCCGCAGGCGGGCGCCCCGGTCGGCCTGGCTGACGTGCGTGCGGGGCAGGGCGTGCGGCCCCGACAGGGAGCCGGGTGCCAGGGCGCAGCCGTAGACGTATCCGGCGTCCCGCACCGACTCGGCGACCCGCCGGTCGGCCGTGCCGTACGGATAGCAGAACCCGGCCGGGGCGTGCCCGGTGATGCGGCGCAGCGCGTCCCGGCTGTCGTGTGTCTCGCGGCGCAGGTCGTCGTCGGAGAGCGTCGTCAGGTCGCGGTGGAGCATGCCGTGCGAGCCGATCTCCACGCCCGCCGCGGCGGCGGTGCGGACGCCCTCCTCCGTCAGCAGCGGCCGGCGCGGACCGAGCGGGTCCCAGACGTTGGAGCCGCCCGGCCGCCCGGGCAGGACGAACACCGTGGCACCGAAACCGTGGGCGAGGAGCACGGGGAGCGCCTCGTCGACGAAGTCGGCGTACCCGTCGTCGAACGTCAGGCCGACGAGCCCGCGCTCACCGGCGCTCCGCGCGCGGAGCAGGGCGGTGATCCCCACCCCGGTCAGGCCCCGGCGCCGCAGCCAGGTCAGTTGCTCGTCCAGGCGCTCGGCGGAGACCGTGATGCCGTACGGATCGTCCGTGGGATCGCTCACGGAGTGGTACGTGAGGATCCACGGCCGGGTGCGCGGAGGGAGCGCGGGAGCACGGGGTGCCGAGGTGTCAGCGGCCATGGGAGAACCTCCGTCGGACGAGTGCCAGCAGATGGAGGGCTTCGGGAGCCCGGAGCGTCAGAGCGGTCAGAAGGAAGGCCGCGGGGACGGCGAGGCACCCCGCGGCGAGGCCGGCCACAGGGCCGGGCATCAGGCCGGTGGCGAGCCCGGCCGCGACGGCGGCGACCGCCGCCGCAGCGGCCGGGCGCAGGAGCGACAGGGCCACGGTGCTCGCCCGGACGGGCACCGCCCGTGCGCGCAGCCCCAGCAGCATCAGCAGCGCGGCCGTGCTGATGCCGACGGCGTTCGCCGCGGCGATGCCGTCGACACCGAACGGACCGGTCAGGGCCAGCCCGGCCCCCGTGGTCACGATCAGTCCCGCCGCCATCGCACCCAGCGGGTACCAGGTGGGCCGGCCGGCGGAGAAGTAGGGCCTGCACAGGGCTCCGACCAGGGTGTGGCCCAGCAGCCCGAGGGCGTAGACCCGCATGACACCGGCCGTGGCGGCGGTGTCGGCGGCGTCGAAGGCCCCGCGCTGGAAGAGGACCTCGACGATCTGCTGCGCACAGCCGAGGACCACCGCGGTGCCCAGCAGCACCACGGTCCCGGCGAGCGCGAGGTCACGTTCGACCCGCCGCCGTGCGCCCTCCCGGTCACCGGACGCCATGGCCCTGGCCACCACCGGAAACGTCACCGTGCAGATCATCATCGACAGCACCATCGGCAACTGCGCCACCTTCTGGGCGTAGTTGAGGTGCGAGATGGCACCGTCCGGCAGGGACGAGGCGAGGAACCGCTCGACGAGGACCTGCGACTGACGGCTCACCACGAACAGGACGACGGGTGCCAGTACCGTCGCACCGAGCAGCGCGGGCCGCTGCCCGCGCGCGGCGCCCCGGCGGGGCCCGCCCCGCCGCGGCACCAGCCGTACGAACGTGGGCAGCAGGGTGAGGATCATCAGCACGCTGCCGAAGGCGACCCCGGCGGCCGCCGCGCGCACCCCCCAGACGGAGTGCAGCGCCAGCGTCACGGCGATGATGCCGATGTTGTACGCGATGTAGACCCCGGCCGGTGCGAGGAACCGCCCGTGCGCCCGCAGCGCCGCGCTGAAGTATCCGGTGACACCGAAGGTGAGGACCGTGACCGCCGTCAGACGGGTGCAGTCCACCGCCAGCCGGGGATCGTCCAGCCCCGGCGCCAGGACCGCGACGGCCCAGGGCGCCCCCACGACGAGCAGCGCGCCCGCGCAGGCCAGGGCGGCGAACAGCCTCGGCAGGGTGTCCGCGACCAGGGCGCGTACGGGGTCCGTCAGGTGCCCGCCCGCGGCCCGCCTGGTCAGGGCCAGACTGAACGCGGGCACGAGCAGGAGCGCCATGCCGTCCTCGATCAGCAGCGTGGCCGCCATCTCCGGCACGGTCCACGCGATCAGGAAGGCGTCGCTGTCATGGCTGGCGCCGAAGAGCCGGGCGACGGCCTGGTCCCGGACCAGCCCCAGGAGAGCGGCGATCACGGTCAGACCGGCGGCGCCCCCCGCGGCCCGCGCGAGGAACCGCCCGGGGCCGGCCGGGTCACCGTGGACGGACGCCGTGGTGTCCGGCGCCTCCCCGGCCGTTCCCGTGGTGGTCGTGCTCACGCGGTGGTCGTCCTCTCCGGATCCGCCAGTGCCCACCACGCGGCGAGGCCCAGCACGATCCCGGTGAGCACGGTGGACGGGCCCCCGATGTCGGCGTACAGGAAGTCGACGGTCTGCCAGGTCATCAGCCCGACGGCGGCGAGCCCGCAGTCGACGGCGGCGGAGCCCCGTGCCCGGGCGCGCACCAGTCTGCGCACGCCGCCGACCAGCAGCGCGGCCCAGGAGCCGACCAGCGCGACGAAGCCGACGAGTCCCTGCTCGCTGAGGACCAGCAGGTACATGTTGTGGGGGGAGAGCAGCGGCTGCTTGCGGAACGCCTGCCCCGCTCCCGCCGTGTCGCTGCCCGCGGAGAGCCCGATGGAGGCGTGCGCGTCGCGGTGCGTGGGAAAGCCCTTGAGGCCGACGCCGGTCGCGGGCCGCTCACGCCACATGTCCGCGGCGGCGGCCCACATCGCGTAGCGGTCGTTGACCGACTGGTCCGGTGCGCTGGTCACCTGGGTGATGCTGGTGAGCCGCTGCGAGATCATCTCGGACCCGACGCCGAATCCGCCGACGAGCACGGTCCCCGCCGCCGCCAGGACGGCCAGGGCCCGGACGGCCTGCCGGGCGCCGGTCAGCGCGATCACGGCGAGCGCCCCCGCCGCGGTCGCGATCCAGGCGCCCCGGCTGAAGGACAGGGTGAGCGGGACGACCAGCAGCGCCGCGGTCACGGGGGCCCACGGCCTCAGCCAGGCGGGCGTACCCGCCGGGGTGCGCAGCGCGTAGGCGACGGCGGCCAGCAGCCCGTAGCCGACGACGGTGGCCATCCCCATCACGTCGCTGGGGCCGAACGTGCCCACCGCGCGGATGTCCTCGCCCATGTACGAGGCGCCGGAGCCCGTGACGTACTGGTGCACGCCCGTCGCCCCCTGGACGGCCGCCAGGACGACCAGCGAACCGGCGACGATCCGGAAGCCCTGCGCGTCCCGGACCAGCAGCAGGACCGCCGCGGGCACCAGGACGAAGATCTGGAGGTACCGGGCGAGGCCGGGGAGCGCCGCCGCCGGGTCCGCGGCCGTGACGGTGGCCAGGGTGAGTCCCACGGCCGGCAGACCGAGGACGAGGGCGGCCGCGACGGTGAGGGGACGCCTGCGCAGGAACAGCAGGCGGCCCGCGCACACGAGGACGGCGACGCCCGAGAGGAGATCGGGGGCCGGCACCCCGAGGACGGCCCCGGCCCCCGCGCCGTCGTCCGGTACGGCCAGCAGCAGCACGGCAAGGACCAGCGGGAGCAGTGGCCAGCGGCGCGCCCACCTGTGGAGGCGCGCACTCCTGCCGACGGGCCGTACCGCGGGCGCCGCGGTTGCGATGAGTGCCACGGTTCAGCTTCCTCCGAGCCGGAACACCGAGCCGGCCGTGCGCGCGAGCACGCACATGTCCTGCCACAGCGACCATGTCTCGATGTACCTGTTGTCGAACCGGGCCCGGTCCTCGATCGAGGTGTCACCGCGCAGGCCGTTCACCTGCGCGAGTCCCGTGATGCCGACCGGCATCCGGTGACGGGTCCGGTAGCCGGGATGCATCCGGCTGAACTGCTGGACGAAATAGGGTCGTTCGGGTCGAGGTCCGACCAGGCTCATGTCGCCGCGCACCACGTTCCACAGCTGGGGGAGCTCGTCGAGCGACGTCCTGCGCAGGGTCCGGCCGACCACGCTCATCCGCCGGTCCTCCGACACGTTCCACCGGGTCGCCGACTCGTGCGCGTCGGCGCGCAGGGTGCGGAACTTCAGGAGCACGAAGGGCCGTCCGTTCCTGCCGACGCGCTCCTGGCGGAACACGACACCCGGACCGTCGCAGACGCGTACGGCCAGTGCGCAGGCGGCCATGACGGGCGCGGCGGCGACCAGGGCGACCGCGGCCAGGACCGCGTCCATGGCCCGCTTCAGCCGGTGGGCCACCGGGCGGTGCGGGCCGGTCTCCAGCGGATGGGCGGCGAAACCCCACACGTGGTCGGGCCGGGGGCCGTTCCGGTAGCGGGCGACGGATTCCTGATCGGTGATCAGCCACACCCGGCAGCCGTGCTTGGCGAAGAGAGCGAACAGCTCGGCTCCGTCCGGCGCCGACTCGGGCGGCACCGTGAACACGGCGTGACGGACGGAGTTCTGGATGACCGCCCGGCTCGCGTCCTGCACCGAGGCGAGGACGGGCAGCGGTGCCTCACCGGCCTCGGCGTCCGGGGGCGCGTCCGTCGCGGCGGCCGTGGCCCCCACCCTGCCCACCGGCCGCATGCCGTAGCGCGTGTGCTCCTGGAGGACGGCGACGACCCGGTCGGCGAGCTGCCCGTCGCCGATCACCAGGGTGGACTGCGGATGGCGCGCGGCGGACCGCAGCCGGACCCGGTGGACGGCCGCGCGCCCGCAGCAGCCCAGCAGGAGCTGCACGCCGAAGGCGCAGGCCGGTGCCGTCCAGCCGGCGGAGTAGCGGGGGTCGTAGGTGGTCAGGGCCTCGGCCGTGACGTACCACTGCACCAGGGCGAGGCCGGTCAGCGCGGGCAGCTCCGCCAGCACCGAGGGGGACAGGCCGGTCCGGTACAGGCCCCGGTAGGCGTGCAGCAGCAGTTGGAGGGCGACCTGCAGGAGGAGGACGACCGGTGGCCACGGGCCTGGTGCCACCAGCACCACGGCCAGGCCGAGGGCGAGCCCGTCGGAGGCCATCAGCGCCGCGGGCGCCCTGCGGCGCCGGACACCGGCGGCGGCCTGCGCGGCCGGTGCGTCGTCACCGCCGCTCCGCGGTGGTCGTACAGCGGAAGCCGCGCTCCGTACGGCAGTTGCCTGGGCGGCTCGGGGAACAGGGGCACTCTCCGTCGTCATCGCTGGGTGCGCTTCCTCGTCATGGGGCGGGACTTGCCGACAAGTTCGTGGTAGAGGTGCAGGACCGCCCCGGCTGTCTTCGTCACGTCGAAGACCGACCGCGTGCGGCTCTGAGCCGTCCGGCCCAGCTCCGCCCGCAGTCCGGGGTCGGCCAGCAGGGCGGTCAGGGCCGCCGCGAGTGCCGCGGGATCCTCGGGCGGTACGAGGCAGTGGGCCAGATGTCCGGCGGGCAGGCTCTCCCTGGCCCCGTCGACGTCGGACAGCAGGACGGGCGTGCCGCATGCCATGGCTTCGAGCGGGGCCAGCGCCATCCCCTCCCACCGCGAGGGGAGCACGACCAGATCCGCGGCCCGGATCCACGGCCGCACGTCGGCGGTGGCCCCCGCGAACAGCACCCCGTCGGGTGCCGTGCGCCGCAGTTCCGGTGCGCAGGGACCGTCGCCGACCAGGACGAGCCGTGCACCGGCCGTGTCAGCGGTCCGCCAGGCCCGCAGCAGCACGTCCTGTCCCTTCTGCCGGCTCAGGCGCCCCACGCACACCACGAGCGGGGCGTCGGCCGGAACGCCCGCGAGGAGCGGGAGGGCCGCGCGGCCGGCCGACGCCTCCTCCGGTCCCACGGGCAGGAAGTGGCTCAGGTCGATGCCGTTGTGGATCACCGACCAGTGCGCCGCGATGCCGGCCCGTTCGCCGGCGCGCCGCTCGGACTCGCTGACGCACACGATGCGGTCGCTCCAGCGGGAGGCGAACCGCTCCCAGGACGCCGCAAGGCCGGCAGCCCGGCCGTCCAGCGCCTCGAACGACCAGGCGTGGGGCTGGAACACGGTCGGTACCCGGCCGCGCACGGCGAGGCGCCCGGCGAGCCCGGCCTTCGCACTGTGGGCGTGGATCACATCCGGACGGCATGAGCGGATCAGACGGCCGGCCGTGGAGACCTCGCGGCTCAGCCGGGGACCCGGAGCCCGCTCGGCCGGCCATTCGTACACGCGAGCACCGGCGGTGGCCGCTCCGGCCGCCAGTTCACCACCCGGCGGGCAGGCCACGACGGGACGCAGTCCCGCACGGACCTGAGCCGCGACGAGGTCGGTCACGACCCTCGCGACTCCGCCCTCCACCGGCTGGACCAGGTGAAGGACCGTCAGTCGATTTTCCTCGGTGCAACTCTTCTGCAGCACGCACGGCTCTCTTTCACAAGCCCCCGAAGAGCCGGTTCGGGTAAACACCGGCGGCAAGGAATGTGGCGGCGGAGATCAAGTGGGTGAAACCGAAACGCACTGTGGCAGACGCCGGGTGGGAAAACGCGGACGACTCGCGTTCGAAGCCGCGTCGTTAGCCCTGTCGGGTCGTCGGATAATTTACCCCCGAATGCTGCGGCGTGTCAGATGGGCCAATAGGATTTTCTGTCGGGCGTTGGCGCATGATGGCCCATGGTGTATGCCTCTGTTCGTACACCCGAGCCAACCGGAATTCCCGGCCGGAATGCGCCGGACCGCCCCGTCCGTCCGGTGCCGTGAATTCCGGCGGAGGGCGTTCCGGAGGTGTCCCGGGGCGCAATCCGGTGGTCCCGAGTTCGTGCGGCACATCCGCGTGAACCGGCCGATCGCGCGGAACAGGCCGTGCGGCCCGCCCGTTCCGTATGTACTGCTGGTCCCGTCCCGTACGGGCTGTCCCGGAGCGCGGTCGACGCGGCAGGATCGGGTACAACTCGTGATGATCGTCCGCCCCGGGACGGTCCGAGAGCGGCAGCCGAAGACAGAGGAGAGACGATGGTTCACGAACGGGCCGGCCGGCCGGCGCAGGCCGGCGATCTGGTGGATGTGGCACGGCTGGTGACGGCCTACTACTCCGTCCACCCCGATCCGTCCGAGCCCGGCCAGCGCGTGGCGTTCGGAACCTCGGGCCACCGCGGTTCGGCCCTGGCGGCCGCGTTCAACGAGGACCACATCGCCGCCACCACCCAGGCCATCTGCGAGTACCGGCGAGAGCAGGGCACCGACGGTCCGCTGTTCCTCGGCGCCGACACCCACGCGCTGTCCGAACCCGCGAGGGTCACGGCAGTCGAGGTCCTCGCGGCCAACGGCGCGACCGTCCTGATCGACGCGGACGACGGCTACACGCCCACCCCGGCCGTCTCGCACGCGATCCTGACGTACAACCGCGACCGTACCGGCGGTCTCGCGGACGGCATCGTGGTCACCCCGTCGCACAACCCTCCCGGGGACGGCGGCTTCAAGTACAACCCGCCGCACGGCGGCCCCGCCGGATCGGACGCCACCTCGTGGATCCAGGACCGCGCCAACGCCCTGGTCGAGGGCGGGCTGAAGGAGGTCCGGCGGATCCCCTACGCCCGGGCGCTCGCCGCCGGGACCACGGGCCGCCACGACTTCCTGACCGGCTATGTCGACGACCTCCCGGCCGTGCTCGACCTGGACGCCGTGCGCGACGCCGGGATCAGGATCGGCGCCGACCCGCTGGGCGGCGCATCGGTCGCCTACTGGGGGCGGATCGCCGAGCGGCACCGCCTCGACCTCACGGTCGTCAACCCGCTCGCCGATCCCACCTGGCGGTTCATGACGCTGGACTGGGACGGGAAGATCCGGATGGACTGCTCGTCGCCGCACGCCATGGCCTCACTGATCGAGCAGCGCGACGCCTACACCATCGCCACCGGCAACGACGCCGACGCCGACCGGCACGGCATCGTCACGCCCGACGGCGGGCTGATGAATCCCAACCACTACCTGGCCGTGGCGATCCGCTACCTCTACTCGCACCGCGACGGCTGGCCGGCCGGTACCGGCATCGGAAAGACGCTGGTCTCCTCCTCCATGATCGACCGGGTCGCCGCGGACCTCGGACGGCGACTCGTCGAGGTCCCGGTGGGCTTCAAGTGGTTCGTCGACGGGCTGTTCGGCGGAACCCTGGGCTTCGGCGGCGAGGAGTCGGCCGGCGCGTCCTTCCTGCGCCGCGACGGCCGGGTGTGGACGACCGACAAGGACGGGATCCTGCTCGCCCTCCTCGCCTCGGAGATCACCGCCGTCACGGGCTCCACGCCCTCGCAGCACTACGCCGAACTCACGGCGCGCTTCGGCGACCCCGCCTACGCCCGGGTCGACGCGCCCGCGACCCGTGAGCAGAAGGCCGTGCTGGCCAGGCTGTCGCCCGAACAGGTCCGCGCGGACACACTGGCCGGTGAGCCCATCACCGCCGTGCTCACCGAGGCCCCGGGCAACGGCGCGGCGATGGGAGGGCTCAAGGTGTGTACCGACAGCGCCTGGTTCGCGGCACGTCCTTCCGGCACGGAGGACGTCTACAAGGTGTACGCGGAGAGTTTCCAGGGGCCGGAGCACCTCGCCACGGTCCAGGACGAGGCCCGCGCCCTCGTCTCCGACGCACTGGGCTCCACGGGCTGATCCGTCGGCCGGGGCCCGGGCCGGCGGAGGGCGGACCAGGACGGCGGGTCTGCCCTCCGGCCGGCCGGCCGCGCGGTCACGCACCCGGGACGGTGGCCTTCAACTGCCGCAGCAGCGCCGCGTTTCCCGGGGTGGACCTGATCCGCTCCAGGAGCGCTTCGTAGGCGGTGTGCGGGTCCCTCGTCCGAAGGGCCCGCCTCAGCCCGCGTACGGCGGACAGTTCCGCCGGGGGCAGCAGCAGTTCCTCCCGCCGGGTCCCCGACGGGGTGACGTCGACGGCGGGGAAGACCCGCCTGTCCGCCAGCGCACGGTCGAGACGCAACTCCATGTTGCCCGTGCTCTTGAGCTCCTCGAAGAAGTAGTCGTCGGCGCGCGAGCCGGTGTCCACCAGCACGGTCGCCAGGATGGTGAGCGAACCGCCCTCCTCGGCGAGGCGGGCCGCGCCGAAGAGCTTCTTGGGGCCGACGAGGGCGGCGGCGTCCACCCCGCCGCTCAGCGTGCGGCCGCCGGCCCCCGCGTTCGTGTTGTGGGCACGGCACAGCCGGGTGAGGGAGTCGAGGAGGACGACGACGTCCCGGCCCTGCTCGACGAGCCGCTTGGCGCGTTCCAGGGCGAGACCGGCCAGCGCGATGTGTTCCCGGGCCGGCCGGTCGAAGGTGGAGGCGTACACCTCGCCCCGCACGGAACGGCGCATGTCCGTGACCTCCTCGGGCCGTTCGTCCAGCAGGACCACCATCAGGTGGCACTCGGGGTGGTTGGCGGCGACGGCGGAGGCCACCTGCTGGAGCAGTACCGTCTTTCCGGTCCTGGGAGGCGCGACGACGAGCCCGCGCTGGCCCTTGCCGACGGGCGCGACCAGATCGATGATCCGGGGGGCGGGGCCGCCGTCCGGCGTCTCGAGGCGCAGCCGCTCGCGCGGGTGCAGCGGTGTCAGGTCACGGAAATGCGGCCGGCCCCGCAACTCGTGCGCGGGGCGGCCGTTCACCGCTTCGATGGCGGACAGCGCGCGGGGACGCTCGCAGGTCCCCTCGACGACGTCGCCCCTGCGCAGGCCGTACCGCCGGATCAGGGCGGGTGACACCTTGATGTCGTGGGGTGAGGGGTGGCCGCCGTCGGTACGCAGCACGCCGTGTCCGCCGTCCCCGGTGTCGAGGACACCGGAGGTCCGGACCGGCTGGTGCGGCGGGGCGACGGGGCGTTCGAGTGTGCTGGTGGTCATGGTGGGTCCTTTCGCGGACATGGCGAACGAGAGGTCCGGCGAAGGCGGGGCGGAGGAATCACGCCTCGTACGACGGGCGAGGACGCCCGGACCGGACAGGTGAAGTGGTGCTGAGAAGCTGGATCGCGGGTCCTACGAGACGGGCGCGACAGCGGGGGAATGGCACCGGCGCCGGATACCGGCGTACACGGGTGCTGATCGGAAGATATCACGATCGGGGTGAGGGGGAAAGGGTGCGGGCGGGGCGGGGCCGCCCTCAGGGGCACTGCGGAGTGCCCCGGCCTCGTCCAGCCGGTGCCCTCGGGCCCGCCCGCGCGAGGGGCGGGCCCGAGGGTGCGGGAGTCACTGGGGGCCGGAGGGGCGGCGGAGCGCGTCCGGGGCTCCGGCTCAGGCCGTGTCCGGCCGCCCCTCGTCCGCCCGCTCCTCGCCCCGGAACGCCCGGAGGATCTGCTCGGACGCCAGAGTCGCCGTCAACTCGCCTGCCCTCACCCGTTGTTCGAGTTCCGGAGTGAGGGCGCGTACCGCAGAGTGGCCGCGCAGAGCGTCCAGGAGCTCGTCACGGACCATGGTCCAGGTCCAGTCCACCTGCTGCTCGCGGCGCTTGGCCGTCAGGCGGCCCGTGGACTCCAGGAGCGTGCGGTGCTGCTCCAGCCGTTCCCACAGCTCGCCGAGCCCCGTCGACTCCCGGGCGCTGCACGTCAGCACGGGGGGAGTCCAGGCCGCGTCCACCGGATGCATCAACCGCAGCGCCCCGGCCAGTTCGCGCGCGGCGGAGCGGGCGTCGCGCTCGTGAGGGCCGTCCGCCTTGTTGACGGCGATGGCGTCGGCGAGCTCCAGCACGCCCTTCTTGATGCCCTGCAACTGGTCCCCCGTACGAGCGAGGGTGAGCAGGAGGAAGGTGTCGACCATGTTGGCGACCGCCGTCTCCGACTGCCCCACCCCGACCGTCTCCACCAGCACGACGTCGTAACCTGCGGCCTCCATGACCACGATGGACTCGCGCGTCGCCTTGGCCACACCGCCCAGGGTCCCCGCCGTGGGGGAGGGGCGGACGAACGCCCGCGCGTCCACCGACAGCCGCTCCATCCGGGTCTTGTCGCCCAGGATGGAACCGCCCGTACGGCTGGACGAGGGGTCCACGGCGAGTACCGCGACCCGGTGTCCGAGGCCCGTCAGCAGGGTGCCGAGCGCATCGATGAAGGTGGACTTCCCGACGCCCGGCACCCCGCTGATCCCGATCCGCCGGGCTCGCCCCGCGTGCGGCAGCAAGTCGCTCAGCAGGCGCTGGGCCAGCACCCGGTGATCGGGGCGGGCCGACTCCACGAGGGTGATCGCACGGGCCACGAACGCGCGTCTCCCGTCGAGCACACCCTTGGCGTACGCGTCGATGTCGATCCTCGCGGCCACGGTCAGCGGCTCACAGCTCGTGGCCGAGCGAGGCGGCCAGCCGCGTGACCAGGTCGTGCGCCGCGTCCGGGATCACCGTGCCGGGCGGGAACACCGCGGCCGCGCCCGCCTCGTGCAGTGCCTCGATGTCCTGGGGCGGGATCACCCCGCCGACCACGATCATGATGTCCTCCCGGCCCTCGGCCGCCAGCTCCTCACGCAGCGCCGGCACGAGGGTGAGGTGGCCGGCCGCCAGGGACGAGACGCCCACGATGTGCACGTCCGCCTCGACGGCCTGCCGGGCGACCTCGCCCGGCGTCTGGAACAGCGGGCCCACGTCGACGTCGAAGCCCAGGTCGGCGAAGGCGGTCGCGATCACCTTCTGGCCGCGGTCGTGGCCGTCCTGGCCCATCTTGGCGACGAGGATGCGCGGACGCCGGCCCTCGGCCTCCTCGAACTCTCCGACGAGGGTGCGGGTGCGGTCCACGGACGGGGACTCTCCTGCCTCTTTGCGGTACACCCCGGAGATCGTACGGATCTGGCCCGCGTGCCTCCCGTACACCTTCTCCAGGGCGTCTGAGATCTCCCCGACCGTGGCCATCGCCCGGGCCGCGTCGACCGCCAGCGCCAGGAGGTTGCCTTCGAGCCCCGGCCCGGGGTCCCGGCCCGCCGCCTCGGACAGGGCGCGGAGCGCTTCCTGGCACGCGGCCTCGTCCCGTTCCTCGCGCAGCCGCCGCAGCTTCTCGACCTGCTGCACGCGCACCGAGGAGTTGTCGACCGACCGCACGTCGATCTTCTCGTCGCTCTCCACCCGGTACTTGTTCACCCCGATGACCGGCTGGCGGCCGGCGTCGATCCGCGCCTGTGTACGCGCCGCCGCCTCCTCGATCCTCAGCTTCGGGATGCCCGCGTCGATGGCCTTCGCCATCCCGCCCGCCGCCTCGACCTCCTCGATGTGCTGCCAGGCCCGCCGTGCGAGGTCGTGCGTGAGCTTCTCGACGTACGCGCTGCCGCCCCACGGGTCGATGACCCGGCAGGTCCCGGACTCCTGCTGCAGCAGCAGCTGGGTGTTGCGGGCGATGCGCGCGGAGAAGTCCGTGGGCAGGGCGAGCGCCTCGTCCAGCGCGTTCGTGTGCAGCGACTGCGTGTGGCCCTGGGTCGCGGCCATCGCCTCGACACACGTACGCGTCACGTTGTTGAAGACGTCCTGCGCCGTCAGCGACCAGCCGGAGGTCTGCGAATGGGTGCGCAGCGAGAGGGACTTGGCGCTCTTCGGGCCGAACTCCTTGACGAGCTTGGCCCACAGCAGGCGGGCGGCCCGCAGCTTCGCGATCTCCATGAAGAAGTTCATGCCGATCGCCCAGAAGAACGAGAGCCGCGGGGCGAAGGCGTCCACGTCCAGCCCGGCGGCCTGACCCGCCCGCAGGTACTCCACGCCGTCGGCCAGGGTGTAGGCGAGCTCCAGGTCGGCCGTGGCCCCGGCCTCCTGGATGTGGTAGCCGGAGATCGAGATGGAGTTGTACCGGGGCATCTTCTGCGAGGTGAACGCGAAGATGTCGGAGATGATCCGCATCGAGGGACCGGGCGGATAGATGTAGGTGTTGCGGACCATGAACTCCTTGAGGATGTCGTTCTGGATGGTCCCGGCCAGCTTCTCGGGCGGCACGCCCTGTTCCTCGGCGGCCACGATGTACAGCGCGAGGACCGGAAGCACCGCGCCGTTCATCGTCATCGACACCGACATCCGGTCCAGCGGGATGCCGTCGAAGAGCTGCCGCATGTCGTAGACCGAGTCGATCGCCACGCCCGCCATGCCGACGTCACCGGTCACCCGCGGGTGGTCGCTGTCGTAGCCGCGGTGGGTGGGCAGGTCGAACGCGATGGACAGGCCCTTCTGGCCCGCGGCGAGGTTGCGCCGGTAGAAGGCGTTGGACTCCTCGGCGGTGGAGAACCCGGCGTACTGACGGATCGTCCAGGGCTGGTTGACGTACATCGTCGGGTAGGGGCCCCGCAGGTACGGCGTGATGCCCGGGTAGGTCCCGAGGAAGTCGAGCCCCTCCAGGTCCCGTCCGGTGTACAGCGGCTTGACCTCGATGCCCTCCGGGGTCTCCCAGCGGAGCTCCTCGTCGGACCGGCCGGCCGACTCCTTCACCGCGGCGCGCCAGCGGTCCTCGGACACCTCGGCCGGTGCGTCGCCGGTCAGGTCCACGTCGGAGAAGTCCGGCACCTGGGCCACGCCGGGCCCGGTGGTCTCGGGGGTCTGCATCACGCCACTCCCATGCGGTCGAGTTCGGAGGAGAGGACGGCGACGACATCGCAGCCGGCGAAGACGTGGACGTCGGCGCCGGTGTACTCCCCGGGGCGCCCGGCCAGGAAGATCTGCTCGGCGCCCGCCCCCCTGAGGGCCGCGGCGACACCTTCGGCCTGCTCGGCGTAGAGGGCGTCCGTCGAACACAGGCAGGCGGCCGTCGCCCCGCTCGCGGCGAAGGCCGCGGCGGCGGTCGAGGCGTCGACCGGGACGGGGTCGTGGACGGGTTCGATGCCGCCCGACAGGAAGAGGTTTGCGGCGAAGGACACCCGCGCCGTGTGCACGGCGGCGGGCCCGAGCGCGGCGATGAACACCTTCGGGCGGGTTCCCGTGGCGGCCAGATGCCGGTCCGACCGGGCGCGCAGCGCCTCGAACGCCTCGTCCCGCCGGACCCGGGGCAGTCCGCCTGACGCGGGGGCGGCGGGCGCGGCCTCGCGCTCCACCGGCCGTTCCGCCAGGTTCGGGAACTCGCTGACCCCGGTCACGGGCTCCTTGCGCCGCGCCAGGTCACTGCTCCGCGCGGCCCAGGTGGCCGCGATCCGCTCGCCGACCATGCCGGAGCGCAGTGCGGCGGCCTGGCCGCCGGCACGCTCGACCTCCTGGAAGAACGCCCAGGCCGCGGCGGCGAGTTCGTCCGTCAGCCGCTCGACGTACCACGAGCCGCCCGCGGGGTCCGTCACCCGGGCCAGGTGCGACTCCTCCATCAGGATGGTGGAGGTGTTACGGGCGATCCGCCGGGCGAACGCGTCGGGCAGCCCCAGGGCGTGATCGAACGGCAGGACGGTGACGGCCTCGGCCCCGCCCACACCCGCCCCCAGGCAGGCCAGCGTCGTCCGCAGCATGTTCACCCAGGGATCGCGGCGCGTCATCATCACCGACGAGGTCACGGCGTGCTGCCGCTGCGCCCCGGCGCCCGGTGCCCCGCAGACCTCGGCCACGCGCGACCACAGCCGCCGGGCGGCACGGAGCTTCGCGATCGTGAGGAACTGGTCGGCCGTCGCCGCATACCTGAACTCCAGCTGTGCGCAGGCCTCTTCGACGGTGAGACCGGACGCGGTGAGCGTCCTCAGATACGCGACGCCGGTGGCGAGGGAGAGCCCCAGCTCCTCGGCTGCCGAGCCGCCCGCCTCGTGGTAGGGCAGCGCGTCCACGACCATCGCCCGCAGACCCGGGTACTGCCGTCCGCACAGTCCCGCCCAGTGCGCGGCCTCGTCCGTGTCCGGCTCGGCGCCCGTGCGAGCGGCCTGTCCGAGCGGGTCCAGCCCGAGGCTGCCGCGCGCCGCGTCCCCTGCGACGCCCCGGGCCTCGTAGAGCGCGAGCAACGCGGCCGCGGCGGCGCCGGCGTCGGAGCCCGCGTCGAGTGCGACCGGCGCCAGGTCGAGATAGACGCCCTCCAGCGCCCGGGCGAGGCCGGAGACGGGCACTCCGCCGGGGCCGCCCACGGCCAGCCAGAGCGAGGTGACGCCGTTCTCCAGGTCGCCCAGCACCGCCTCGTTGAGGCGTACGGGGTCGGTGAGGGCGTGGTGCTGGCGCACGTCCCAGCCGTCGGTGGTGTTCCCCGTGGCCCTGCTGCCCCGGGTGAAGGGCGCGAAGCCGGGCAGACCGGGGTCGGCCGACGTGTCGTCGGAGGTGTACAGAGGGCGGGCCGTGAGCCCGTCCCCGAGTGCGGTGGACAGCGCTTCCTCGGCGGCCGTTCCCGTGACTTCCCTGCCGGACCTGCGCAGTACGCCTTCGACAAGGCTCTGCCACTGGTCGTGGGAGGGTTCGGGGAATTCGGCGGCCAGAGAGAGCCCGTCAGCAGGCAGGACCGTCATGGTCAGATGCTAGGTCAGCACCCTGACGGGCAGCAGGGCCACAGGCTGTGACCTTGCACTCTCCGGAATGTGCGCAATTCTTTCGGTTGAGACGTGAATTAGTTCTGTTGCTCCAGAAGTTTCACAGTGCGTCACTTAATGCCCGAAGTTATGCTTTTGGCGACCCAGCACCGCAGGGGAAGGACGCATCGTGGACGTGGGACCCGTGGAGTACCTCGTCGTCACGTTTCCCGGCGCCCGATTCGCCGAGGCGATCGCGCCCGTACTCGCCGACGCCGTCGCGTCGGACGCGGTACGTATCCTCGATCTGGCATTCGCCCGCAAGGGTGAGGGCGGCACGCTCCAGCTCGTGGAGCTGCGGGAGATGGACCCCCAGGGGCTGGTGTCGTTCGCGCCGCCGGGTGACGGGCCGTCCGGCCTGCCGCGCCTCACGGACCTCGGCGTGGCCGAAGGCCTGCCCGACGGCGGCTTCGTCGCGCTGATCGTCTGGGAGGACCTCTGGTCCGTTCCCCTCACGCGAGCGGTCCAGGCCGCCGGAGGCCACCTCGTGGCGCACGAGCGTGTCCCCGCCGACGGCGGGGACGACGTCATCACCCTGCTCGAAAGGCTCGCCGAGCTCAGGAAGCAGGGCGTTCTCACCGACGCCGAGTTCGCGGCGCAGAAGACGAGGATCCTCGCCGACTGACACCCGGTCGGCCGACAGCCCGCGACCCGCGTTCCCTTTGTCGATACGCGCACGCCGTGCGACGTTGATTCCGACCTGCAGTCTGTCGGGAAAGAGGCAGTTCATCGTGCAGACCGCCCGGGCCGTCCCCGCAGCCACCGTCGTCAACCTGCGCGATCTGGGCGGCATCGCCCTGGGCCGCGACCACCGCCTGCGCCAGGGGATCCTGCTGCGCTCCGGTCAGCTGAGCGACTTCGACGCGGAGCACGACATGGCCGTGGCCGCGCTCGGCATCCGTACGGTCGTCGATCTGCGCACGGCGGACGAGCGTCAGTGGGCTCCGGACCGGCTGCCCCCGGGCGCGAGGCTGTTCGTCGCCGACGTCCTCGGCGACAACCCCGGCGTGGCACCGGCGCGGCTCAGGGCGCTGCTGGCCGACCCGGACGGAGCAACGGCGCTGCTCGGTGGGGGCAGGGCGGAGGAACTGTTCGCGCAGACCTACCGCAAGATGGTCCTCTCCCCGGGGGCGGCGGCCGCCTACCGCGCCTTCCTGGACACCGCCGCGGACCCCCGGGCGCGCCCGCTCCTCTTCCACTGCGCGACCGGCAAGGACCGCACGGGCTGGGCCACCGCACTGCTGCTGATGATGGCGGGCGCCTCACGGGAGGTCGTACGCGCGGAGTTCCTCGCGGTGAACCGCGCCGTCAGGGCCGCGTTCGGCCCCGCCGTGCGCAGCTTCCTCGACGCCGGCGGTGACCCCGACATCGCCTCCGCGGTCGTCGAGGCGCGGCCTCGCTACCTGGAGGCGGCCCTGGACGCCATGGACGAGCGGTGGGGCGGATTCGACGGCTATCTGGACAAGGCCCTGCGCCTGCCCCGGGCGGTCGCCGACCGGCTTCGAGCCGACCTCGCCGTACCGGCCTGACGGCACTCCCGCGCACGCGAACCGGCCCGGTGCGGCGTCCGTGGGACGCGCACCGGGCCGGTTCGCCCGGGGTCGCACCGCTCAGATCCTCAGCAGCTGCTCGCTGAGATCGCGGTAGCGCTGGAGGGCTATCCGCAGCTCCTCCGTCTGCGCCTCGGTGTCCTGCTCCTGCCAGCCGGCCCGCAGGACCCGCCTGCGCTCCGTGAGGGCCTCGGTCAGGCCGGAGACGATCGAGTCGAACGTGCTGTCCGCCTCCTCGACCGCGCGGCGGGGGTTCTCCACGAAGTCGGTGACCGCCTGCTGCATGCGCTGGGACAGCTTGTCCTGGTCATCCCGCGACACCAGCGGCCGGTCGGTGTCGTGCTCCTCGCGGTGGGTGGTCCGTGCGCCCGACGGCTTGCCGGGGGCCTTCCCGGGGGCGGCCGGAGCATCGAGACGGGCGCGGGCCGCGTCCTTCAGCGGCCCGTCTCTGCCGTCGCCCCTGGCGGTCCCGGCCGCGGTGTCCGGTGCGGTTTCCGGCGCGTGCCGCTTGTCGGCCGCGGATTCACGCGTGACTCCGGGCGTGAGATCCGTCCCGGTCGCGGTTTCGCGGGAGGCCGCGGGTTCGCGCGTGGCGCCGGCTCCGTTCGCGGACTCACGCGTGACGCCGGGTGCCGTCGTGCGTCGCGGCTCCGTGGGGGAGACGGGCTCTGTCCTGGGGTCGCTGTGGTCGGTCATGCCGTTGCACTGCCTTTCGTCTCGTGCCGGTCCGTCCGGGCCGGCTCGTCCGGCGCGTCCGCGAGCAGTACGTCGAAGAGCGCCCTGGACTCGATCAGGGCCTGCCTCATCTCCTCCGTACCGCCCTGGCCGCGCACTGCTGTGTGCACCTTGCGGTAGCCGTCGACCTGCTCGGCGTGATGGACCGAGAGGGCCGCCGTCTGCTCCTCGAAGCTGCCGCCGTCCGGGAAACCCCGGTCGTGGGCCAGCTGCGCGAGCAGCGCGTCGGCCTCGACGACCGCGTCCCTGGGGGAGTCGATGAACTTCTCCTGCACCTCGGCCCAGCGGCGGACGTACGTCTCGCGCGCTCCGGGTGCGAGGGGCTGCTCGGACAGTGAGCCGTGCAGCTTCACCCGCTCGGCGAGCTCGTGCTCCGCGGCCTTGGTGTCGCCTTCGTGACGAGCCACGGTGCGTTCGTACTCGGGCCCGAACCGGCGCTGCAGACCACGTCCGCCGGTCTGCCGGCCGCGGACGAGGAAGAAGGCCAGCGCCGCCACCAGGACGACGGCGACAATGATCACCACGGTCGTCATGATGTCCGCTCCCGCCGGTCCGCGGTCGGTGCGTCGTGCTCTTCCACTCTCGTCAACCCCTTCCGGAATCGGGCCCGGCCGGGTGTCCCCCCGGGCTCCGTGCACCAGCCGTGTAACCCCCCGGGCGACTTTCAAGCAGCCGGAACCCCGTTAACCTGGAAAGGTGGCTCCCGGCCGAACGCCGGGCGGTCCGGCAGGACTTCGGAGAGGGGTGTCCGGTGACCGAGCGCAAGCCCGCGGGTGTCGGTTTCGAGACCTGGGTGGACAGGCAGGTCCGCGAGGCGGAGCAGCGCGGCGACTTCGCCGGTCTGCCCGGGCTGGGCAAGCCGATCCCCGGTCTCGAGCGGCCGTACGACGCCGAGTGGTGGATCAAGGCGAAGATGCAGCGTGAGGGCCTGTCGGTGCTGCCGCCGTCCCTCGCCCTGCGCAAGGCCGCCGAGGACGCCCGGCGCGACGCGCTGAACGCGCGGTCCGAGGCCGAGGTGCGCCGCATCCTGGCGGGGACGAACGAGGCGATCCGCGCCGCGCTGGCGAGGCCCCCGGAGGGGCCCCCGCTGAACCTGAAGCCGTTCGACGTCGACGCGGTGGTGGAGGAGTGGCGGGCGGGGCGGCAGCGGCCCTGAGAGCGAGGTGTGCCGGGCCGCCGGTGTGCGTAATACTCGCTGTATGAGACCGCGTATTACGGCCCGGTGGGGCGAGGTACGGATCAGGCGAGCCGTCGCGCGGGACGCGCGACGGCTCACGCGCCTGGTGAATTCCTCGCGCGCCTACGAGGGCCCGTACGCGCCCATGGTCGCGGGGTACAAGGTCGGCCCGGACTACATCGAGGCGCACGCCGTCCATGTGGCCGTCGACGAGGACGGCCGGATACTCGGTTTCTACTCGCTGGTCCTCTCCCCGCCCGAGCTCGACCTGATGTTCGTGGCCGACGACGCCCAGGGGCGGGGCATCGGGCGCCTCCTCGCCGCGCATCTGCACGAGGAGGCGCGCCGTGCGGGCCTGGCGGACGTCCGCGTGGTCGCGCACCCGCCCGCCGAGGGCTTCTACCGCAGCGTGGGCGCCGAACGCACCGGCACGGTCCCCGCCCGACCGCCCGCCGTGATGTGGGACCGGCCGGAGATGGTCCTCAGGATCGGTGACGGACGGGATGGGGACCGGCCCTGAGCCGGGAGCCCCGGCGTCCGGCGGCCCTGTAGGGGCCGCCGGAGCAGGGCGTCTAGGACCAGCCGCCGTACGGACGGGTGATGAGTTCCAGTCCGTGCCCGCTGGGGTCCGGGAAGTAGACCCCGCGTCCGCCGTCGTTGCGGTTGATCTCGCCGCGGTGCTTCTTGTGCGGGTCCGCGTAGTACTCGACGCCGCGCGCCCTGATGCGGTCGAAGGCGCTGTCGAATTCCGCCTCCGAGATCAGGAACGCGTAGTGCTGCACGGTGATCGACTCGGCGGGAACGGTTGCGAAGTCCAGCGTCACGCCGTTCGCGAGGACGACCGGAATGAAGGGTCCCCATTCGGTTCCGGTGGTGAGGTCCAGAATGTGGGCCAGGAAATCGGCGGACTCCCGGTTGTCCCGGCAGTGGACGATGGTGTGGTTCAACTCGACTGACACTGTGGAATGCCTCCAACAGGCATCTCACGGGCTACCTCCACGCCTCACCCAGCCGGTGACCGACGCGCGATGCCGTATCCCGATCCTAAGTGAGTCGTCACGGTGCGTCGAGGTCGTGGCCCGGGGTCCTGGCCCGTCGGGCCGGCGCAGGCCCGGGGCTCCTCCCGGTCGCCGGGGCACCACCCATCGCCCCCTGACCACCCGGCCGAGTTCGGCGCCGAGGATTCGGGGCGGATTCGCGGGGAACCTGTACCAGCTCATACGTTCGAGTTGGGGGAGGCATCGATGGGCCGGACAACGGCGTCCGAGGGTGAACGCGAGAGAGACGGCGTGGGGACCAACCCGCACAGCGGCCGGCGTGAGACCGAGGCGGAGCGGGCGGACCGGCAGTGGGGCGAGTTGCTCCAGGAGCTCCGGGTCGCCCAGACGGGCGTCCAGATCCTGTTCGGATTCCTGCTGGCCGTGGTCTTCCAGCCCCGGTTCGCCGATCTCTCCACCGTGGACCGCAACATCTACGTGGTGACGGTCATGCTGGGATCCGCGACCGCGGCCTCTCTGATAGGCCCCGTGTCCTACCACCGGCTCCTCACCGGCCGGCGGATGAAACCGCAGACGGTGACCTGGGCCTCGCGCCTGACGAAACTCGGGCTCGGCCTGCTCTTCTGCACGATGTGCAGCACCCTGCTGCTCATCCTGCGGGTGGCGCTGCACAACGTCGTGGCGCTGTGGCTCGTGGGCGTGATGGCCCTCTGGTTCGCCGTCTGCTGGTTCGTCTTCCCGCTCTGGGCCATCGCCCGGGACAACGGGAAGCGGGAGACCGCCGCGCCGTCGTCCGGCACCGAGGAGCCGGACCACCGGGGCTGAGACCGTCAGTCGTCGGCCGGGCTGCGCACGTCCGTCACGGTGAACAGCCCGCCGTCCGGGTCGCGCAGGGTCGCCTCGCTGCCGTGGGACACCGTCCGCCGCTCCATGAGCGTGCCCCCGAACCGCTCGGCGGCGGCGACCGTCGCCTCCACGTCGGACACCGGGAACTGCACCTGCCAGTGCGGACGCACCATGGGGTCCGGCGCGGACTCGACGGCACCCGAGCTGATCCGGGCCAGCGGGCGGCCGTTGCAGCGTACGAGCACCTCTTCCTTCACGTAGGCCACCTCGCAGCCCCCCAGCTCCCCGCTCGCCCAGTCGAGTACCTCGCCGTAGAAGATCGCGGCGTCGAAGGCGTTCCTGGTACGCAGGCGCAGCCAGGCGTGGGCACGGTGTCCGGACGGGCTGAGGGAGGCCGCGCGCCCGGTCCACTCCCACACGCCGAAGGCCGCGCCGTCCCGGTCGGCGGCCAGCACCGCGCGGCCGGTGCCGATCGCCAGCGGTCCCACGGCCACGGTGCCGCTGCGTTCACGGATGCGGGCCGACGCCACGTCGGCGTCCCGGACGGAGAAGTAGGGCGTCCAGGCCACGGCCACCTGGTAGGCGGACGCGACCGCGGCGATGCCGGCCACGGGCACGCCCTCCGACCGGGCCATCACGAAATCCCGGCCCAGCGGGCCGGGCCGGAACGCCCACCCGAAGACACCCCCGTAGAAGCGCTGGGCGTCCTGCAGGTCGCGGGTCACCAGGTGGACCCAGCACGGCGCGCCCGCACCGGTCAGAGCTGCCGGTTCATGGGCGGTCCGCGGTTCGCCAGTGCTCATGGTGCCTCTGCGTCCCTCTGCCTCGTCGATGGCGCGGCAGGACTGTCGGGTGCCGCGCGGCCAGGACCAGCCTCATCCGCCGCGGCGACTCCCGCAACACGCGGAGGGAGCGCTCAGACACCGCCCCGCGGCGGCGCGTTCGTGATGTCCAGGAACACGTGCTCGGCCTCGGGCCAGGCCCGGCTGATGGAGCGCTTGATCCGCACGGAGACCCGCTCGATCTCCTCGCTGTCGATGCCCGGCGCCAGGTCCACCCTGGCCGCCAGCATCACCGAGTCGAGGCCCAGCCCCATCGTGAACAGCGCGGCCACGTTGTCTATCTCGGGCTGCGAGGCCAGAAGCTCCCGCACCCCCTTGCGCAGTTCGGGGTCGGCCGACTCCCCGATCAGCCGGTCGCGGGCGTCCTTGCCGAGCCGGAAGGCGACGTAGACCAGGAGGAGACCGATCGCCAGGGAGGCGGAGGCCTCCCACACGACGTTCCCGGTGATCAGGTGCAGGACCATCCCGACCATGGCCAGGACGACGCCGAGGACCGCGGTGCTGTCCTCGGCGACGACGGTCCGCAGGGCCGGGTCGCGGGCCGCGCCCTTTTCGCCGCGGAGCTGTACCAGCGCCCGGACGAGGGAGCCGCCTTCCGCGAGGAGTGCGAACGCGAGGACGACCAGGCCCACCGTGTAGCCCTCGGGCGATTCACGGCCGTCGGTGCTCAGGGCCTCGAAGCCCTGGAAGAACGAGAAGCAGCCCCCGACGGTGAAGATCCCGACCGCTGCGAGCAGCGACCAGAAGTAGCGCTCCTTGCCGTAGCCGAAAGGGTGACGGCTGTCGGCGGGGCGGTGGCTGCGCCGCAGGGCGGCCAGCAGGAAGACCTCGTTCACACTGTCCGCCACGGAATGGGCGGCCTCGGAGAGGAGGGCGGGGGATCCCGAGAGGAATCCGCCCACCCCCTTCGCGACGGCTATGACGAGGTTGGCGGCGAGTGCGACCAGGACCGTGATCCGGGTCCGGTCGTCGGACTTCGACCGGTTCATCTGTATCCCCCCGATGCGGTGGTGCCGGTGTCAGCCGCGCGTTCAGTCGCGCGGACGCTCGGGGTCGGGCGGGATCACCTCGTTACCGTGGCCGCCGAGCTCGTACGGCGAGAGGGCGCTGCCGTTGTCCGGGAAGTGGTCCGAGGTGTGCTGACCGGTCTCCCGGATCTCCGTGCGGCGCTCGGGCCTCTCCGGCTGCTCCTCGGGGCGCGGTGGCGGAAGCTCCTTGTCCCGGCGGCGCATGCCCCACCAGAAGCCGCCGATGAGCAGAACCACCACGGCCAGCCCCGCGATGCCGACGATCACGCCCACGGCCCCGGGGCCGTCGTCGGCGAGGATGGCGGCGAGCGAATTGCTTGCTCCGTTCGTAACGTCCATGCATGGCGCATACCCCGGAGAATCGATCACAGACAGCCATTGACATGAATTCATGTTTTATGACGATGTCACGGTAAATGTGTTTCACATGGTGCGAATCGGCTCCAGGACGATGTCCGGGCAAGCGGGTCCGCGCGCCTTCACGGCCTGTGCCCGCCCGGGGAGGGGCCGGTTCCGGCCTCCGCCTCACTTCCGACCCTGCTCCGGCTTCCCGGCGGCGCGCGCCCTACGCCTGTGCGGTTCCCGGAGCGGGCGGTGAGGCCGCCCTCGTCCACGCCGGCGGCCACCGGCGGACCTTCACCGACCGGACGCGGAAGACCCGCTCCCGGCGCTGTGCGCACCGCGGGCGAGGCGCTCGTGTTTCGCCGCGGGACATCGGGTAGGCGGCCCGTCGAGGCCACCTGACGGCGCGGCCCCCGGCATGCGCTCGTGTCGCCGACACGCGGCCGGGGGGAGAGCCTGGAGTGAGTCACCGGGCCGCTGGGGGAGGGCGAGGCGCGCGCCGGCCCCCGCAGCGCACCAAGCGAAAGGAACCAGGGTGAACACCGCACAGGAACAGAAGCAGGAGCATCAGGAGAGCGGCGACGTCGTGGTGACGCTGAGCGGCTGCCCCACCGAGGACGCGAGCACCGTCTTCGAGGTGCTGCGCCGCTCCTTCGTCTCCGACCGCCCCGCGAGCGACACCCCCGAGACCGCTTCGGACACCCGCCCCACCGTGTGGACGGCCACCGTGGACGTGTCCGAGACGAAGGAGGAGCCGTCGCCGGCGCAGCTGTCCGGAGCGGTGACGGTCGAGGCGCAGGGCGGCTACTGGGCCGTCGACCGCTTCCGCAGGTCCCTCGAGGACGCCTTCGCCGTGCGCCTGGTCGGGACGGCGGCGGGGGACCAGGAGCAGGAGATCCGGCTGCGGCTGGAGAGCCACCGCGCCGTGTGAGCACCGAGCCACCCGATCACGGAAGGTACGCGTACATGGATGTCACTCCCGGGGCCTTCGGCGCGGACACGGCACAGGTGCCGGCGCCCGACATGCGTTCCACCTTCACGCTGCACGTCAACGGCACGCCGCACACCCTGACGCTCGATCACCGCACCACCGTGCTGGACACGCTGCGTGAACACCTCGGGCTCGCGGGGGCCAAGAAGGGCTGCGACCACGGCCAGTGCGGTGCCTGCACCGTCCTCGTCGACGGTCGCCGCGCCAACAGCTGCCTGCTCCTCGCCGTCGCCCAGTCGGACGCCCGCATCACCACGGTCGAGGGCCTGGCGGACGGCGATCGCCTGCACCCGCTGCAGACGGCCTTCCTGGAACGCGACGCGCTCCAGTGCGGCTACTGCACCCCCGGCCAGCTCTGCTCGGCCCTCGGCATGCTCGCCGAGGCCGAGGACGGCTTCCCCTCCCACGTCACGCCGCCCTCCAGGCTCGCGGCCCGGGGGCCCGCGCCCCTCGGCGCCGACGAGATCCGGGAACGGATGAGCGGCAACCTCTGCCGGTGCGGCGCCTACCCGCACATCGTCGAGGCGATCGAGGACGTGGCCTCGTGAAACCCTTCGCCTACCAGCGTCCCGCGACCGTGGCCGAAGCCGTCCGCGCCGGGGCCGGCAGTCCCGGCGCACGCTATCTCGGCGGCGGGACCAACCTCGTCGACCTGATGAAACTCGGGGTGGAGTCCCCCGGACTCCTCATCGACGTCAGCCGGCTGCCCCTGGACGTCGTGACCCGGACGGACGACGGCGGTCTCCGGATCGGTGCGACCGTGCGCAACAGCGACCTGGCCGCCCACCCCGACGTACGCACGGGCTACCCCGCCCTGTCGCTGGCCCTGCTGGCCGGGGCTTCCGGGCAGCTCCGCAACACCGCGACCACCGGCGGGAACCTGCTGCAGCGCACCCGCTGTCCGTACTTCCAGGACGTCTCCAAGCCCTGCAACAAGCGTGTCCCCGGCTCCGGCTGCCCCGCGCGCGAAGGAGCCCATCGCGACCTCGCGGTGCTGGGCCACTCGCGGGACTGCGTCGCCACCCACCCCTCCGACATGGCCGTCGCGCTCGCGGCACTCGACGCCGGCGTCCGGCTGTACGGGCCCGAGGGGGAGCGGACCGTGCCCGTCACGGACTTCCACCGGCTGCCCGGCGACAATCCCGACCAGGACACGGTCATCAGGCCCGGGGAGCTGATCACCGAGGTGGTGCTGCCGCCCCCCGTCGCCTCCGCAGGGTCGCTCTACCGAAAGGCGAGGGACCGTGCCTCGTACGCCTTCGCGCTGGTCTCCGTCGCCGCCGTGCTGAGCGTGCGCGACGGCCACGTCGAGCACGGCGCGCTGGCGTTCGGCGGCGTCGCGCACCGGCCGTGGCGCGCACGGGCCGCGGAGGAGGTGCTGCGGGGCGCCCCCGCGACCGAGGAGACCTTCGCCCGGGCCGCCGAGGCCGAACTCGCCGCCGCCGCGCCCCTGCGCGACAACGCGTTCAAGGTGGACCTCGCCCGCAGACTCGCGGTGGGCACCCTCACCGCGCTCACCTCCCGCAGCGCGGCCGCCTGATCCCCCCCCGCGGTCACCTCAGGGCGCAGGGGGCCCGGCCCCCGCCCGCACCCACGACGAACCGAGGTCCTACGCCATGAGCCACTCCCCGCAGCCGCTGGGTGCCCCCGTCGTCCGCCGTGAGGGCCGGGACAAGGTGACCGGCCGTGCCCGCTACGCCGCGGAGCACACCGGCCCCGCACTCCTGCACGGCTGGATCGTGCCCGCCACCGTCCCGAGCGGACGTGTCACGGCGATCCGCACGGCCGACGCGCTGGCGCTGCCCGGGGTGCACACGGTCCTGACGCACGACAACGCGCCGAAGCTGAACGAACCGGACGACCCCATCCTCGCCGTGCTCCAGAACGACCGGGTGCCGCACCGCGGCTGGCCCGTCGCCCTCGTCCTTGCGGAGAGCACGGAGGCCGCCAGGGCGGGCGCGGCCGCCGTGCACGTCGAGTACTCCTCCACCGCGCACGACGTCGTCCTCACCGTGGACCACGCGGGCCTCCGCGTGCCGGACGAGGCCAACGGCGGCTTCCCGGGCCTGAGGGAACGGGGCGACGCCGGGGCGGCCTTCGACGCCGCACCCGTGCGGATCGACGCGGCCTACACGCTGGGCGGTCTGCACAACCACCCGATGGAACCCCACGCCTCGACCGCCGTGTGGGAGGACGGCCACCTGACCGTCCACGACTCCAGCCAGGGCTCCTCCACCGTGCGCGACACCCTCGTCCAGGCACTGGGCCTCGGTCAGGACGCCGTCACCGTCGTATCCGAGCACGTCGGCGGAGGGTTCGGTTCCAAGGGCACCCCGCGCCCGCAGGTCGTCCTCGCCGCGATGGCGGCGCGGCACACCGGGCTGCCGGTCACGCTGGCCCTGCCCCGCCGGTACATGGCCGCGATCGTCGGCCACCGCGCACCCACCCTCCAGCGGGTGCGGCTGGGAGCCGGCCGCGACGGCGTGCTCACCTCCGTCTCGCACGAGGTCGTGACGCAGACCTCGCGGATCAAGGAGTTCGTCGAGCAGGCGGCCGTCCCCGCCCGCATCATGTACGCGTCGCCCCACAGCCGCACCGCGCACCTGGTCGTGCCCCTCGACGTGCCCAGCCCCTCCTGGATGCGCGCGCCGGGAGAGGCCTCGGGGATGTACGCGCTGGAGTCGGCCATGGACGAACTGGCCAACGCCCTCGGGATGGATCCGGTCGAACTCCGGCTGCGCAACGAGCCGCGGACCGAACCCGACAGCGGCCTGCCCTTCAGCAGCCGCAACCTGGCGCGCTGTCTCACCGAGGGCGCCCGGCTGTTCGGCTGGCAGGGCCGGGACCCGCAGCCCGCGACGCGCGAGGAAGGGCCGTGGCTGATCGGCACCGGGGTCGCGTCGGCGACGTATCCCGTGCTCGTGTCGAAGTCGGCCGCCTCCGCCCACGCCGCGCCGGACGGCTCCTACCGGATCGGCGTCAACGCCACCGACATCGGCACCGGGGCCCGCACCGTCCTCGCGCAGATCGCGGCCTCGGTCCTGGAGGCGCCCCCCGAGGACGTGACGATCGACATCGGCAACAGCGACCTGCCGACCGCGCCCCTGGCCGGCGGCTCCTCCGGTACGGCCTCCTGGGGGTCGGCGGTGCACAAGGCGTCCACGGCCCTGCGGGCCCGGCTCGCGGAGCACGGCGGGACGCTTCCGCCGGAGGGCGTCACCGTCACCGCCGACACCGGGGAGGAGACGGAGCAGGAGCCGCCGTACTCACGCCACGCCTTTGGCGCCCACTTCGCCGAAGTGGCCGTCGACTCCCTCACGGGCGAGGTGCGGGTGCGCCGGCTCCTCGGCGTCTACGCCGCCGGACGCATCCTCAACTCCCGTACCGCGCGCTCCCAGTTCATCGGCGGGATGGTCATGGGCCTGGGGATGGCCCTCACCGAGGGCAGCACCATGGACCCCGTCTTCGGGGACTACACCGAGAGCGACCTGGCCTCCTACCACGTGCCGTCCTGCGCCGACGTCCCCGACGTCCAGGCGCACTGGATCGACGAGGAGGACCCCCACCTCAACCCCATGGGCAGCAAGGGCATCGGGGAGATCGGCATCGTCGGCACGGCGGCGGCGATCGGGAACGCCGTCCGGCACGCCACGGGTGCCCGGCTCCGCGAACTCCCCCTCACCCCGGACAAGGTGCTGCCCTACCTGCCGTGACCCCCGGTGGCGGGGCCCCTCGGTTGCGCGACCGGCCATCCGGGCTCACCCTGAGGAGTGACCCAGAAGTGACTACTGCTCACGCTTCGTGTTCGGGGGTCGTTGGTACAGACGGGGTGAAGCACGTGGGCCTCGCGGTGAGGAGCCTCGACGATGACCGTTCCACTCGACCGGCACTACTCGGTCGAACTGCCGGTGTCGGCAGAGCGCATTTCCCAGATGCGGCGCATAGTCGCCGCACACCTTCGTCACTGGAGTCTCGACCTGCACGTCCGGCCCGTGTGCCGGGCGGCGGAGGAGCTCCTGACGAACGTCCGGCTGCACGTCGGCGAGGAGGACCGCTGTGTCCTCGAGCTGCGCTGGACCGGCCGTCACCTGACGGTGTCCGTGGCCGACGACGACTCCCGGATGCCCCGGCTGCTCGACGGCGGTGGCGGCGGTCTCAGCCGCGTCATGGCCCTCAGCGACAGCTGGGGCACCTGCCGGACCGACGGCGGCAAAGTCGTCTGGTTCACGCGCTACGCCGAGTCCCCGCGCACCACCGGACTGCTCCCGCGTACGCCGCTCCCCGGCGGCCGTACCTTCCGCAGTACCCCGGTCGCCGAACTCGTGTGACGAACGGCCCGGGACCGGCCCGGCCGGTACGGACGGCGTGCTCCGGCACGCATGATCCGCACCGGCCGGGTACGCGTGTGCGAGGGGCCGCGTTGCGCCCGGTGGCGCGGCCCGGCACGGTCGAAGTACGACGCAAGGAGGAACACCCATGCCCATCGCGACGGTCGACCCCGCGAGCGGCGAGACGCTCAGGACCTTCGACGCACTGGACGAGCGGGAGACCGAACGCAGGCTCGAGGCCGCCCACCGGGCGTTCCGCCGCTACCGCACGACCGGCTTCGCCGAACGCGCCCGCCTGATGAACCGGGCCGCGGATCTCCTCGACGAGGACCAGCGGGACATCGCCCGCACCATGACCACGGAGATGGGCAAGCCGGTCAGGGCGGCCCGCGCGGAAGCGGCCAAGTGCGCCAAGGCGATGCGCTGGTACGCGGCCAACGCCGAGCGCCTGCTCGCCGACGAGCACCCCGACGAGACCGACGTCGAGGACGCCGGTGCCTCGCGCGCCCGGGTGCACTACCGCCCGCTCGGTGTCGTCCTCGCCGTGATGCCGTGGAACTTCCCCCTCTGGCAGGTCATGCGCTTCGCCGCGCCCGCGCTCATGGCCGGCAACACCGGCCTGCTCAAGCACGCCTCGAACGTGCCGCAGACCGCGCTGTACATCGAGGACCTGTTCACCCGGGCCGGGTTCCCCGAGGGCTGCTTCCAGACGCTGCTCATCGGCTCGGGCGCCGTCGAGGCGGTCCTCCGCGACCCCCGGGTCGCCGCCGCGACCCTGACCGGCAGCGAGCCCGCCGGCCGGGCGGTCGCCGCCGTCGCGGGCGACGAGGTGAAGAAGACGGTGCTGGAGCTCGGCGGCAGCGACCCCTTCATCGTGCTGCCCTCGGCCGACGTGGAGAAGGCCGCGGACACGGCGGTGAACGCCCGCGTGCAGAACAACGGCCAGTCCTGCATCGCCGCCAAACGCTTCATCGTGCACGCGGACGTCTACGACGCCTTCGCCGAGCGCTTCTCCGCCGGAATGCGCGCACTGACCGTCGGTGACCCCCTGGAGGAGACGACCGAGGTCGGCCCCCTCTCCAGCGAACAGGGGCGTGCGGACCTGGAGGAGCTCGTCGACGACGCGCTGGCCAAGGGCGCCACCGCGCTGTGCGGAGGGCGGCGGCCGGAGGGCCGTGGCCGCGGCTGGTTCTACGAGCCCACCGTGCTCACGGGCATCACCCCGGCGATGCGCATCCACCGCGAGGAGACCTTCGGACCGGTGGCGACGCTCTATCGCGTGGCCGACCTCGACGAAGCGGTGGAACTCGCCAACGACACCCCCTTCGGGCTGAGTTCCAACGTCTGGACGCGTGACGATGCGGAGATGGACCGGTGCGTACGCGACGTGGAGGCGGGCGGCGTCTTCTTCAACGGCATGACGGCCTCGCATCCGGCGCTGCCGTTCGGCGGGGTGAAGCGCTCCGGCTACGGCCGGGAACTCGCCGGTCACGGCATCCGTGAGTTCTGCAACGCGACCACCGTCTGGTACGGCCCCGACCCGGACGCCCGCTAGGAGGGACGCTTCATGACCGACGCCCGTACACAGCCCGCGCCCTCCGCCCTGACCGACGACGAGCTGGCGGCGCTCGACGCCCACTGGCGGGCGGCGAACTACCTCGCGGTCGGCCAGATCTACCTGATGGCCAACCCCCTCCTGGAGGAGCCGCTGGCCCCCGAGCACATCAAGCCGAGGCTGCTCGGCCACTGGGGCACCTCACCCGGACTCAACCTGGTCCACACGCACCTCAACCGGGTCGTGAAGGCGCGCGGCACCGAGGCCGTCTGCGTCTGGGGCCCGGGGCACGGCGGACCGGCGGTTCTCGCCAACGCGTGGCTGGAGGGCAGCTACTCGCAGACGTACCCCGACGTCAGCCGTGACCGCGAGGGGATGGGCCTGCTGTTCAAGCAGTTCTCCTTCCCCGGCGGGGTGCCCAGTCACGTCGCCCCGGAGACCCCGGGATCGATCCACGAGGGCGGTGAACTGGGGTACGCCCTCGCCCACGCCTACGGCGCCGCCCTCGACCACCCGGACCTGCTCGTCGCCTGCGTCGTCGGAGACGGTGAGGCGGAGACGGGACCACTGGCCGCGTCCTGGCACTCCAACAAGTTCCTCGACCCCGTGCACGACGGCGCCGTCCTGCCGATCCTCCACCTCAACGGGTACAAGATCGCGAACCCCACCGTTCTCGCCCGGCTGTCAGGGGACGAACTCGACGCGCTCCTGCGCGGATACGGCCACGACCCGGTGTACGTCGAGGGCGACGACCCCGCCGTGGTCCACCGTGCGATGGCGGCCGCCATGGACCACGCCCTGGACCGCATCGGGGAGTTCCAGCGCGCGGCCCGGGACGGGAAAGCCGCCGAGCGGCCCCGCTGGCCCATGATCGTGCTGCGCACCCCCAAGGGCTGGACCGGACCGCGGGAAGTGGACGGGCTGCCCGTCGAGGGCACCTGGCGCGCCCATCAGGTCCCCCTGCCCGGAGTGCGGGACGATCCCGGTCATCTGCGCCAGCTCGAGGAGTGGTTGCGCTCCTACCGGCCGCACGAACTCTTCGACTCCGGCGGCCGGCCGACGGCCCAGGTCCTGGCATGCGTCCCGGAGGGCACGGCGCGCCTGGGCTCGACCCCGTACGCCAACGGCGGCCTGCTCCTGCGCGATCTCCCGCTCCCGCCGCTGGAGGACCACGCGGTGCGGGTCGACAAGCCGGGGACCGTCCTGCACGAGCCCACCCGGGTGCTGGGCGGACTGCTCGCCGACGTCATGGCGGCCACCTCCGGCCGGCGGGACTTCCGCGTGGTGGGGCCCGACGAGACCGAGTCCAACCGGCTGGGCGCGCTGTACGACGTCACCGGCAAGGCCTGGCAGGCGGAGATCCTCCCGACGGACGAGCACCTGGTCCGCGACGGCCGCGTGATGGAAGTCCTCTCCGAGCACCTGTGCCAGGGCTGGCTGGAGGGCTACCTCCTCACCGGCCGGCACGGGCTGTTCTCCTCGTACGAGGCGTTCGCGCACATCGTCGACTCGATGGTCAACCAGCACATCAAGTGGCTGCGCACCTCGCGGCGGCTGCACTGGCGCGCGCCCATCGCCTCGCTGAACTACCTGCTCACCTCGCACGTCTGGCGGCAGGACCACAACGGCTTCTCGCACCAGGACCCCGGCTTCGTCGACCACATCCTCAACAAGAGCCCCGAGGTGGTCCGGGTCTACCTGCCGCCGGACGCCAACACCCTGCTGTCGACGGCGGATCACGTGCTGCGCAGCAGGGACTACGTCAACGTGATCGTGGCGGGCAAGCAGCCGGGCTTCGACTGGCTCACCCTCGACGAGGCCCGCGCCCACTGCGCCCGCGGGGCGGGGACGTGGGACTGGGCGGGGACCGAGGACGGCAGCCGGGAGCCCGACGTCGTGCTCGCCTGCGCCGGCGACGTGCCCACGCTGGAGACCATGGCCGCGGCGCAGCTCCTGCGCCGGCACCTGCCCGACCTCGCCGTGCGCGTCGTCAACGTGGTCGACATGACACGGCTGCTGCCGCGCGACGAGCACCCGCACGGAATGCCGGACGCGGAGTACGACTCCCTCTTCACCCGGGACAAGCCCGTGATCTTCGCCTATCACGGCTACCCGTGGCTGGTGCACCGCCTCGCCTACCGCAGGTCGGGCCACGCGCACCTGCATGTGCGGGGCTACAAGGAGGAGGGGACCACCACCACGCCGTTCGACATGGTGGTCCGCAACGACCTGGACCGCTACCGGCTGGTCATGGACGTGGTCGACCGGGTTCCCGGGCTCGGTGTGCGCGCCGTCGCCGTCCGCCAGGCGATGGCGGACGTGAGGACCCGTCATCACGACTGGATCCGCGAGCACGGCAGCGACCTGCCCGAGGTGGCCGACTGGGTCTGGGAGGGCTGAGCCGGCGGCTCCCACGCGGCCCAGGCGCGTCGTCGGCCGCGCCCACGCAGCTCACGCACGTCGGCCGGCCCGCTGCCGCAGCGGGCCGGCCGACGTGTGTGGCGGGGGAGTCAGCCGACGGTCGTGCGCACGACGGGGGAGACGGCGCCGCCGCCCACGATGCGCAGGGCGTTCTCGCCCTTGATCCCGAGCTTGACCCGCAGGCTGTACTCGCCGGTGGCGGCCGTCCGCATCGTGGCCGGCAGGGTGACCCAGCGCCCGCCCTGCCTCTGCTGGAGGGTGACCGGGGTGCCGGAGCCGATGTTCCGGGCGGATCCGTGGATGCGGAACTCCTCCCAGGCCGCGACGCTCCGCGCGGTCGCGTACGCCGAGAGGGCGGGGCGGTTCATCAGATCCTGGGCGTTCGGCCCGGGCGACGGCGCCGGGACGTCGGACGACGCCGCGGCCGCGCCCACCGCACCGGCCAGGGCCAGAGCTGTCAGCAGGGCTGCGGCCGAGGCACGCCTGAATCGGTCCATGGATGGCTCTCCTTCGTGCACGGCGTGATCGGCGGGACCGACGCGGTGCGATCGACTTCGGGAGCGCCAAACCTAGACATATTTCACATAATCCTCACGTAGGGACACGCCGCGCACGCGCGCACGGCCGCGCCGTCAGAAGCGCAGGACCGCCGCGACGCGCCCGTGTCCGGCCAGCGAGTCGTCGGCCACGAAGGCGACCTCGCAGCCGTTGTCCAGGGCCGCTTCGACGATTTCGTCGACGACGTCCTCGCGCACCTGCCCGTCCGTGCCCGGTGTGACGTCGGGGCCCACCGGCTCAAGGTGCCCGTCGGTGACCCTGACCTTCTGCTCGAAGTGCTCCTCGGCCGTGACCAGGCCTGCGCGGCCCTCCTGTACGGCTGTCCAGACCTCGTCCAGCCCTCCGGCGAAGGAGCGGCTGCTCTTGGCGTTGTCGAGCCGGCCCCGGATCCCGGCGGCGGCCTGCTGCCGCCAGTCCTCCAGCGCCGGTGCGAGCTCCTTCAGGAGCTCGGGAGGGCTCGTGTCCGCCGTCGTTCCCTTCGCGATCCGGCCGACGGCCGTCCTCGCGCTCTCCCCCACCTCGTCGAGCAGGGAGAGCGCGGGCGCCAGGCCGACCAGGAAGAGCGGTCGGGGGTCGGCGGCCAGGATCCCGCGCAGCTTCTCGTCGACCGTGCGCAGGAAGTTGCGCGCGTCCTCGCTGCTGTAGGTGCTCGGGGTGTCGCCGATCCGCTCCTCGCGCTGCGGGTTGGGCGCCTCATGCGGGGCGGCGAGCGGGAATCCGCCCCGCTTCTGCGCGCGCAGGCCGTCGTTCGTGCCCGAGAACAGGGTGGCGTGCTCGGCGGAGAAGCCGAGGACCCAGAAATGCCGCGAGCGCGCCTTCGCGGAGACGAGATTGCGGGTGAGGTAGCTGTCGCTCAGCACCACGCGCTCGGGAGCCGTCCGCGGAAGCTGCCAGATCTGGTACTCGTCGGCGTCGGCGAAGATGACCAGGGCGTCCAGCGCCCGGCGCTGATCGACCTCCTCCGCGGCCCGGTCCAGCTGCGCCTTCACGGCGGCCGCGGTCTCCCGGCTCACCCGGGGGTCGGCCTCCAGCCGGTTGCCCGCCTCGGCCACCAGGTTCCGCAGGCGCACGGGGTCCTGGGCGTTCTCCGGCGCCGTGCGGTGGGTCGGCATCGTGAGGGACAGAGCCGGGTAGGGCCGGGTCCTGCGCAGTTCCTGCAAGAGGCCGGGGGTCAGGGCGTCCGTATCCATCGTTCCCTCCCGGAGGGTTCGGGGTGCGCGGTGCTGGGGCCGCCCCTGCGGGGGAGCGACTGGTTCGACGAGTCAATTCATACCTTTTGATCCTAAGATGAGCGAGTTGTTCCCTCGTCCCGCGGAGGTCCGTGCGATGGCCACGCTCACCACGTCCTCGTTGCGGCCGGACGCGGGTACGGCGGCTGACCGGCGGCGGCGCCGGTCACGCGGAAGGACGGCGGTGGCGCCGGTGGGCCCGGGAGGACCTGCCGGTGCGAGCCGGCGCGGGCGGCAGGTGGAGCGCGCATGAGCGCGGCGGAAGCGGTGACGGACGCGCTGCGCGACCTCCATAGGCGGTTCGTGGATGTCCGCGAGGGTGAACGCGCGGACTACATCCCGGAGTTGATGAGATCCGACGCGGGCGATTTCGGCCTCGCGCTCGTGAGCATGGACGGACACCGCTACAGCGCGGGTGCCGCTCACACCCCCTTCACGCTCCAGTCCGTCTCCAAGCCTTTCGTCTACGCCCTCGCGCTCTCCTCGCTCGGCCTCGACGAGGTGGACCGCTGGGTCGGTGCGGAGCCCAGCGGTGAGGCGTACAACGCCATCAGCCTGGAGCGCCGCACGGGGCGGCCCGCCAACGCGATGGTCAACGCCGGGGCCATCGTCGCCACCGCTCTGGTCGCGGGCACCCCGGAAGTCCCCGCGTTCACCCGTATCCTGACCACCCTGAGCAATTTCGCCGGGCGCAGGCTCGACGTCGACGAGGACGTGTACGCCTCCGAGGCCGCCACCGGGGACCGCAACCGCGCCCTCGCCTACCTGATCCGCAGCACGGGCGTCCTGCCCGCCGATCCGGTCGCCGCCGTGGACACCTACTTCCGGCAGTGCGCGGTACGGGTCACGGCGGTCGACCTGGCGGTGATGGCGGCCACCCTCGCGCACGGGGGCGTCAACCCCGTCACCGGTGAGACCGTCGTCGCCCCCGGTGTCGCGGCCCAGGTCCTCGCGGTCATGGCCACCTGCGGCATGTACAACTCCTCCGGCGAATGGCTGCTGCGGGTGGGGCTCCCGGCCAAGAGCGGCGTGTCCGGCGGGCTGATCGCCGCCGGTCCCGCCCGCTTCGGTCTGGCGACCTACAGCCCGCTCCTCGACGCCACGGGGACCTCCGTACGCGGCCGTGAGGCGATCGGCGCCCTCTCGGAGCGCCTGGGGCTCCACCTCATGCGGAATCCCGCGCTCCCCGGGTCCACCGTCACGCTGGCGACCACCGCCGACGTGCTCCCGTCGGCTCCGGCGGGAAAGGAGGCGAGGGCGCTGCGCGAACGCGTCGGAGTCGTCGCCGCCCAGGGCGCCCTCGACGTCACGGCGGTCGAGCGGGTGCTCTTCGCCCTGGACGAGGCGGGCCCCGAGCGCGCCGGTCCCGTCGTGCTCGATCTCCGGGACGTCACGGGGGCCGACGGTGTCGCCCTCGCCCTGTTGCACGCCGGACTCGCCCGCCTCGCGCGCGACGGACGCCGTGCGTCCGTGGTGGACCCGGACGGCCGGCTCGGCCCGCCCGCACTCGTCCGGGGGCGGACCGGCCAGGACCTGCCGCGCTACGGCTCCCGCGAGGAGGCGGTCGAGCACTGCGCGCGGGACCTGGCCGGTCCGCCGTGAGCCCCTACCAGATCGCCTCGACCCACTCGGGGTGGTCGATGAACGGGTTCCGGTTGTGCTGGAAGCGGTCGAATATGACCTCGTTGCGGTTCTGCTCGAAGCTGTCCGGCGGGTCCTCCTGGCTCCACTGCTTCAGCACGGAGAGCCTGCCGATGTTCGGGGCCGAGCCGTTGCTGACGCTGTCGTTCGGTTCGAGATCCGCGAAGGAGTCGTCGCCCTCGTACCGGACCGCCATGTAGAGGATCATCCGGGCGACATCGCCCTTGACCGCGTCGCGCGGTTCGAACGAGTCGCCGTCCGTGAAGTTGCCGGGCGCCCCGGAGACCGCACTGCCGCCGTTGTCGAAGTCCTTGTTGCCGCGGACCGAGTTGACCCCCACGTCCTCGGGGCGCAGGTGGTGGATGTCGGTGCCCGGGCCGGTCGCCGTGCCGAAGTCGCCGTGCGACTTGGCCCAGACGTGCTCGCGGTTCCAGTCGCCCGCGTCGCCGCCGTTGCCGGTCTTCGCCTGGGAGCGACCGGTGTAGAGGAGGATCACGTTCGAGGAGTTCGCGGGGTCCTGGTCGGTGAGCTTCAGGGCGTCCCAGACCTGGGTGTAGGAGAGCTTGGTCTGGTCGCTGATGATCGTGTGGAGCGAACTCCTGAGCGCGGCGCCGGTCTTGCCCAGGGCGTCCTGGTAGTAGGTGTCGTCGAGTGCGGCGGCGGGCGACGTCGTGCCGGTGGTGGCGGGAGGTGTGGGGGTCGCGGCGGGAGCGGTGGCCGCCACGCCGGTGAGTACGGCGACCGAGGCGGCTGTGGCGAGAAGTGGACGCGCGTAGAAAAGGCGACGGCTGGACATGTGGGGTGTCCTCTCCGGGACTGCGAACGGTGTCGTGAGGCCGGGTACTGTCTGCTGGCTCGGGAGCCTTCCACACGCACGGTGCCGGTCGTGTGAACGTTGCGTATTTATCATGTGCAAGTCAAGTGACATCCAATCCGCGCTCGACGGGTCCTCGGATGCGCGGAGTGCGCCCCGGCGCGAGAATTGCCGCAAGGACGAGGAGGCGGCATGAGCGAAGAGTCCGAATCCGCATCGGGGCCCGAGGTCCGGGGCATCACTCCCGACCGTCTGCTGCACACGGGCGGAGACGATCAGCCGAGCGCGGAGGACCTGGTCCTCGCCTCGGGGCGAGACCTCAGTCCCGAGAACCTCGAATGGGCCCGGCGCAGGCTGTCCGAGGAGGGCCGCTCGGCCATGGACAAACGGCTCCCCTAGCGCCCGGGCGGTGCCGTCGGACGGGCGGTGTGCGGGGCACCGCCCGCCGCTCGGATAGCCTGAACGCAATATGAACCGTTTGACGACGTCACAGGGCGAATTCGAGCTGGCCCGCTTCCCCGAGAACCCGCGCGATCCGCTCCGGGCGTGGGACGCCGCCGACGAGTACCTGCTGCGGAGGCTGGACGGCGACGAGGGGAGCGAACCCGTCCACCCGTCCGGCACCGTCGCCGTCGTGGGCGACCGCTGGGGGGCTCTCACCACCGCGCTGGCCGCCCACCGGCCCGTGCAGATCAGCGACTCCTACCTCACCCGGCGGGCGACCACCGCCAACCTCGGGCGCAACGGCGTCCCGGCGGACTCCGTCCGGATGCTGTCGGCCCGTGACACCCCGCCCGAGCGCGTGGACCTGCTGCTCGTCCGCGTACCCAAGAGCCTCGCGCTCCTGGAGGACCAGCTGCACCGGCTCGCGCCCGCCGTGCACGCGGGGACCGTCGTCATCGGCACCGGCATGGTGAAGGAGATCCACACCTCCACGCTGAAGCTGTTCGAGCGGATCATCGGGCCCACCCGCACATCCCTCGCGGTCAAGAAGGCGCGGCTGATCCACTGCACGCCCGATCCCTCGCTGCCCAGGACCCCCAGCCCCTGGCCGTACCACTACGACCTGCCCGACGACATCGGCGTGGCCTCCGGGCGGACCGTCACCAACCACGCGGGGATCTTCTGCGCCGAGCGCCTCGACGTCGGCACCCGCTTCTTCCTGAAGCACCTCCCCGCGCGGTCGGGCCCCGACCACGTCGTCGACCTCGGCTGCGGGAACGGCGTCGTCGGCACCGCCGCCGCGCTCGCCAACCCCGCGGCGTCCGTCACCTTCATCGACGAGTCGTACCAGGCCGTCGCCTCGGCCGAGGCGACCTTCCGGGCGAACACGGACGCCGATGCCGCCTTCGTGGTCGGGGACGCGATGGCGGACGTGGCACCGCGGAGCGTGGACCTCGTCCTCACCAACCCGCCGTTCCACTCGCACCAGGCGGTCACCGACGCCACGGCCCGGAACATGTTCCGGGGAGCACACGCCTCGCTGCGGCAGGGCGGTGAGCTGTGGGTGGTCGGCAACCGCCACCTCGGCTACCACACACAGCTGCGCCGGATCTTCGGCAACTGCGTCACCGTCGCGGGCGACCCCAAGTTCGTCGTCCTGCGGGCCGTCAAGCGCTGATCCCCCTGCCGGCGCCCTCCCCGGAACGCGCCGGGGTGCGGTATCCATGGAACCGTACGAGGACGCCGGGCCGGCGGTGACGGGCCACGGCGCACTGCCGGAGCCGGCCCCGGTTCCACCCGGGCGGAAAGGGGCGAGCCCATGGACGGCACCGTGGAAGGCGCGGATCCCGGACTGTTCGGCCCCCACTCCGTCACCTGGCAGATGCACGGCGATCCCATGATGTGGGTGGCCGGGGTACGGGCCCTCTACCTGCAGGCCCTGCACCCGCGCGCCCTGCGCGGCGTCCTGCAGAACAGCGACTTCCGCAAGGACGCCTGGGGACGACTGCTGCGCACCGCGGACTTCGTCGGCACGCTCAGCTACGGCACCACGGGCGCGGCCGAGAAGTACGGCGCCAGGGTCCGCAGGATCCACCGGCTCCTGCGGGCCACCGACCCGGCCACCGGCGAGGTCTACGGCATCGACGAACCGGAACTCCTGCTCTGGGTGCACTGCGCGGAGGTGGACTCCTACCTCCAGGTCGAGCGCCGCTCCGGCTTCCCGCTCAGCGACGCCCTGGCCGACCGCTACGTCGACGAACAGCGCGAGTCCGCCCGGCTCGTCGGCCTCGACCCCTCCGGAGTGCCCGGCTCGGCCGCCGCCCTACGCGCCTACTTCGAAGGCATCCGTCCCCGGCTGGCAGCGGGTGCGGAGGCACGGGAGGTCGACGACTTCCTGCGCAGCCCGCCCGTACCCGCCCTCCTCGTTCCGGCGCGTGCCCTGCTGTGGCGGCGGGTGGCCGCCCTCGCCTACGACTCCCTGCCCGCGTACGCCCACGAGCTGTACGGCAGGCCCGCGCCCGCTCCGGCGGTGGCCGACCGCCGCCTGCGCGCCACGGGGGCGCTCCTGCGCCTCGTCCCCGCCCGCCTGCGCCGTCGTCTGCCTCCACGCCACATCGCGAAGGCGATGGCACGACTGGGCCCGGGCAGCAGACCCACCCCGTACGAACTCCGCAGGCTGGGCGCCATACTGGACGGTGCCGAAGAGGGCGCGGGGCCGGGGGAGCGCCCTTCGGATCGGGCCGGGGCAGGGTAGGTGAGCCCGGCGCGGTCCGGACGAGGCCCGGGCGGGCAGTGCGAGGCAGACGGGGGCGGTAACGGGCGATGGCGGACACGAGGCTGATCCAGAGCCGCTACCGGCTGCTCGATCTCATCGGGCGCGGGGGCATGGGCGAGGTGTGGCGCGCGCGGGACGAGGCACTCGGCCGCCAGGTGGCCGTCAAGTGCCTGAAACCGGTGGGGCCGCAGCACGACAAGGACTTCACGCGCGTCCTGCGCGAGCGCTTCCGCCGCGAGGCGCGGGTGGCCGCCGCGCTCCAGCACCGGGGCGTCACCGTCGTCCACGACTTCGGCGAGTTCGACGGGGTCCTGTATCTCGTCATGGAACTCCTGGAGGGACGCAACCTCAGCCAGCTCCTGGAGGACAACCGGCAGAAGCCGCTGCCGGTGGCCGACGTCGTCGACATCGCCGACCAGGTCGCCGACGCTCTCGGCTACACCCATCAGCAGGGCATCGTGCACCGCGACCTCAAGCCCGCCAACATCATGCGGCTCGACGACGGAGCGGTGAAGATCTGCGACTTCGGCATCGCCAGGCTCGGCCACGACATCGGCTTCACCTCACGCCTCACCGGTACCGGGATCGCGATGGGGACCCCGCACTACATGTCACCCGAGCAGATCGGCGGGGGTGAGGTCGACCACCGCAGCGACCTGTACTCCCTGGGCTGCGTGCTGTACGAGATCGCCACGGGCGCACCACCGTTCGACATGGACGACGCCTGGGCCGTCCTCGTGGGGCACCGCGACACCGCCCCGGAGCCGCCGCGCGCCCGGCGGGCCGAACTCCCCGGATTCCTCGACCGGGTCGTCCTCGACCTGCTGGCCAAGACGCCGGACGAGAGGCCGGCCGACGCCGGAGACCTGCGGCAGCGCATCGCGGTCGGCCGCACCGGCGAGCAGCCGGCCGGCCCACACGGCTCCCCGGCCCCGCCGCCGGCGCGGGGCGTGGACGGCCCGGCCCGACTGCCGTCCTGGACACGGCACATGACCAGCGGCCCCAAGGCCGCAGGTGACACCGCACGGACCACGACGGCGGCCCCCGACCACACGAGCGACCTGACCGGATCCTGGACGACGGCGGCTCCGTCCGTGCTCACCGGTGCGTTCCCGCCCGCCGGCCACGGCCGCCCCGCCCCGGCGCCCGAACTGCTCGCCACCCTGGCCAGCCGTCACCGCGCGGGACTGAACCTGGGGCGGCTCGGCCACTGGGAGGAGGCCGCGGAGGTGCACCGCGAGGTGGCCACCGCACGACGCCACGCCCTCGGCCCCGACCACCCCGACACGCTGGCCAGCGGGTACGAGGCCGGATACGCCCTCAGCCGCACCGGGCGGGCCGAGGACGCGCTGCGCGCGTTCGGCCGGGCCGCCGACGGCCGGGAACGGGTCCTCGGCCCCGACCACCCCGACACCCTCGCCGCGCGGCAGGAGACCGCGTACGTACTCGGCCACCTGGGCCGGCACTTCGAGGCGCACCAGGTGTACGCGGCGGTCCTCGCCTCCCGCGAGCGTTCCATGGGGCCGGACCATCCCGACACCCTGCGCTGCCGCCACAACCTGGCCTTCAACCTCAGCAGGCTGGGCCGCCCCGAGGAGTCGTACCGCATGGCCCGCGAGGTGGCCGACGCCAGGCGCCGTCTCCTCGGCGCGGCGCACCCGGACACCCTGGCCACCCTGTACGAAGTGGCCTGCACCCTGGGCCGCCTGGAGCGCTGGACCGAGGCCCTGCGCACCTACCGCGAGGTGGTGCGGGCCCGCACCGACACGCTGGGCGCCGACCACCCCGGCACCCTCGCCGCCCGCTACGAGATGGGCGTCAGCCTCGGCCGGCTCGGCCGCAGCGCCGAGGCCCTGGAGCTCTACCGGGGGCTCGCCGAGGACCGTGCGCGGGTGAGCGGCGCGGCCGACCCCGAGACGCTTCGTGCCCGGCACGGCCTCTGCGTCAGCCTCGGGCGGCTCGCACGCTGGGAGGAGGCGCTCGCCGAGTCGCGCGAGGTGTGTGCGATCCGGGTCCGCACGCTGGGCCCCGACCATCCCGACACGCTCGTCAGCCGGCGCGAGGTCGCCGTCGGCCTGGGCTGGCTCGGCCGGTGGGATGAGGCCCTGACCGGCTACCGGGTGGTCGCCGAGGCCCGCGAACGCGTACTGGGAGTCCACCACCCCGACGCCCTCGCAGGCCGCAACGACGAGGCCCACTGCCTGGAGCAGCTCGGCCGGGGCGCCGAGGCCGCAGACCTGTACCGGCGCGTCGCCGACCTGAGCCGGGAGCGGGGGCCGTCCCCGCACTGACGTCAGGCCGAGGCGCCCCGCGCGCGGTACAGGTCGCGGAGCAGGGCGATCTCGGCCCCGTGGTGCAGGATCTCCTGGTTGACCCACCAGACGGTGTCGATGAACGGGTCCTCCGGGTCGCTGCCGTACGGATAGGTGCTGTGGCCGACCGTGTCGAGTGCCGCGTCGTCGGCGCCCACGAGTGCCGAGCGCCATGCGTCCGCCGACGCCTCGAAGTCCGCGACCGCACCTGCGGCGTCACCCACCACGCGGTAGTCGTCCCGAGTCATGCCGTGCTCCCCCGCCGTGTGGTCGGCGCGCAGGGCGAGCAGTTCGCTGAGGTGGCTCAGGCGCCACGCGAGGGTCGTGAAGGGCGGCGGGGAAGGATGCGGGAACGGCCCCGTGTCACGCCCCCAGTCGCCCGAGCCCGTCAGGGACGTCGCGCCCGGACCCGGCCCCGCGCTGTGCCGGCGCACGGACCAGCAGTCCTTGACGGGTTCCCACAGGTACTCCGCGTCGGTCAGGACCGTGACCTCCACGTCGGTTCCGTTCCCGCTGTCGGCCGTAGGCCCCGCCATGCGGTTCACGAGCCGCTCGCGCGCCCAGTCGAACTGCTCCAGCAGCGGAATCAGACGTGCGGGGGTGTCCATGGGGGGCTCCTCGTGTGTACGGGGCGGGAAACGTCCGGGGCGAGCACCCTGCCACAGCACCCCCCGCCCCGCCCAGCGCTTCCGGGCACTCGCGCCGGGCCCGCCCGCCCTCTGTCCACGGGCGATCAGCGCGTGTTACGAAGGGACATGCCCGCAGAACAGATGTCCTCACCCGGCGCGCCCTCGCGCGGCGACTACGACGCGGTCGTCGTGGGCGGCGGTCACAACGGCCTGGTCGCCGCCGCCTACCTCGCCCGCGCCGGCCGGTCGGTCCTCGTCCTCGAACGTCTCGCCGGCACCGGAGGCGCGGCCGTGTCGACGCGCCCGTTCGAAGGCGTCGACGCCCGGCTCTCCCGGTACTCCTACCTGGTCTCGCTCCTCCCGGGGAAGATCGTGCGCGAACTGGGCCTCGACTTCGCCGTGCGCAAGCGCACCGTCTCCTCGTACACCCCCACGACGCGCGGCGGCCGTTCGACGGGACTGCTCGTCGGCGGAGACGGGACGCGCGGCTCGTTCGCCGCGCTCACCGGGAGCGACCGTGAGTACGACGCCTGGGAGCGCTTCTACGGGGTGACGCGGAAGGCCGCCGAGCGTGTCTTCCCGACCCTCACCGAACCGCTCGTCACCCGCGACGCCCTGCGGGACCGCGTGGACGACGAAGAGGTCTGGCGGATGCTGTTCGAGGAACCCGTCGGAGTCGCGGTGGAGCGGTACTTCAGCGACGACCTCGTACGCGGAGTCGTGCTCACCGACGCGCTCATCGGCACGTTCGCCGACGCCCACGACCCGTCGCTCCTCCAGAACCGCTGCTTCCTCTACCACGTGATCGGCAACTCCACCGGCGACTGGGACGTGCCGGTCGGCGGGATGGGCGCGCTCACCGACGCGCTGGCCGGTGCCGCGTCGGCCGCCGGCGCCGAGATCCGGGTCCTGCACGAGGCGACGCGCATCGAGACGGACGGGGCGCGTGCGGAGGTCACCGTCCGCTCACCCGACGGGGAACACGTCGTCGCCGCGCGGCGGGTCCTGGTCAACGCGTCGCCCCGGGCGCTCGCCGAACTGCTCGGCGAGAAGCCGCCACCCGCGGCCGAGGGCTCCCAGCTGAAGGTGAACATGCTGCTCACGCGGCTGCCGAGGCTGCGTGACCGTGCCGTCGACCCGCACCGGGCGTTCGCCGGGACGTTCCACGTCGCCGAGGGATACGAGCAACTGGCCGCCGCGTACCGTGAGGCGGCGTCCGGGCGTCCCCCCGGCGCCCCGCCCTCCGAGATCTACTGCCACTCCCTGACCGACCCGTCGATCCTCGGCCCCGGCCTCGCGGAGCGCGGCTACCAGACCCTGACCCTCTTCGGCCTGCACACGCCCGCCCGGCTCTTCGAGGCGGACAACGAGGCGACGCGCACGGCCCTGCTCGCCGCGACCCTGACCCAGCTCGACGCCCACCTCGACGAGCCGATCGCCGACTGCCTCGCCGTCGACGCCACGGGGAAGCCGTGCATCGAGGCGAAGACACCGCTCGACCTGGAGCGCGAACTCGGGCTGCCCGGCGGGCACATCTTCCACCGGGACCTGTCCTTCCCGTACGCCGGCGAGGACACCGGCCGCTGGGGTGTCGAGACCTCCCACGCCAACGTCCTGCTGTGCGGCGCGGGCGCGGTGCGCGGCGGCGGGGTCAGCGGCGTACCCGGTCACAACGCGGCCATGGCGGCCCTGGGCAGATGAGCCCGACGGGTCGCAGGGGCGCGGCGCGCCGGAAGGAGGTGCGGGGCGTGGGCAGTCTCTCCGGGCGCGGCCCACGCTCCGCACATGTGCCCTGAGGTGTCCGCTCAGCCGCCGATGAGCGAGAAGCCGAGCACGACCCCCGCCGACACCGTCACCTTGCCCGGCGTCAGATCACCTTCGCCGCCGCCGGAGTCGTGGCTGCTGTGACTGCGGTAGTTCTGCACCTGCTCGGCGTCCACGTCCTTGATGTGGACGACGGGACCGAGCTGCGCTCCCGCCGCCTCCGCGTACAGGGCGGCCTTCTCCCGTGCGGCGGCCACGGCCGCCGCACGGGCCCTGGCACGGAGCTCCCTCTTCGTCCGCACATCGAACTCGACGCCCTTGACCTCGTTGGCCCCGGCCTCGACGACCTCGACGAGCACCGTCTCCAGGCTGTCGAGGTCGCGGAGTTCGATCACGAAGGACGCGGTGCACTCATACCCCACGAAGGTGCGTTCGCCGCCGTAGGTCCACTGGGAGTGGAGGTTCAGCCTGGACGTGGACACGGCTGTCTCCGGCACCCGGTGGCCGCGCAGGACCTCCCGGATGCGGTTCACCCCGCTCCGCGTGGCCTCGAACGCCTCGCCGGGCTTGTTCCTGGTCTGGGATATCGCGACCCGCAGGCGTGCCAGGTCGGGCGCGGCGTCCACGCTCGCCGCCCCGAACACCGACACGCCCCAGGGCGCCTCTATGGACTGGGTTCCGTTCATGCCGGCCATCCAACCAGCAGGACCGGCTCAGTCGGCGGAAACGGTCCACCCGGTCGCCTCGATGCGGCCGGCGTCGCCCGGCTTCCTCTCGTCGAAGAGTGTCCGGCGGCCGTCCCGCACCCGTAGCGCGTCCACGTACACACCACGCCCCACGTACAGCTGGTCGGTCGTGTAACGCCAGCGGATCCGCACCTGCGTGCCGCGCCACGCGCTCAGGTCCGCCTCCAGGGAGTGCCAGACGCGTCCCGACCACCCCGAGACCGAGCCGTCCGGATGCGCGCTGGAGTTCCTGGGCCGCGCCCCCTCTGCGGGCACCGTGGTGAAGGCGACGGGCTGCCAGGTCGCGCCGGAGTCCGAGGACGCCTCCAGGCGCAGGGAGTCGGACGCCGGTTCGGTGTCCCACCACAGGCCGCAGCTCAGTACGGGCTGCGAGGAGGAGGGGCGCAGCGCGGGGAGTGTCAGCGTCGCGGTGGTGGCGCTCGCCATGCCGGAGAACCAGGCGGTGCCGCCCCGTGCCGGACGGACCGGCACCGCGCGCGCCATCCGGTTGGCCGTGGCCACCCGGGGGGCGCTTCCCGAACGCCAGGTGCGCACCGGGTGCACGGAGTTGCCCAGGACGATCAGGAAGGAGTCCGTGGTCGGGTCGAGGACCAGGCTCGTACCCGTGAAACCGGTGTGACCCGCGGTGCGCGGGGTGGCCATCGCGCCCATGTACCAGTGCTGGTAGAGCTCGAAGCCCAGACCGTGCTCGTCGCCGGGGAACGCCGTGTTGAAGTCGGTGAACATCAGCTCCACGGAATCCTCGGACAGGATCCGGGACCTGCCGTAGACGCCGCCGTTGAGCAGGGTGCGCGCCAGGATCGCGAGGTCCCAGGCGCAGGAGAAGACCCCCGCGTGCCCCGCCACACCCCCGAAGCCGTACGCGTTCTCGTCGTGCACCTCGCCCCAGACGAGCCCGCGTTCGAGACCGGACCAGGGAAGGCGGGAGTCCTCGGTCGCCGCGATCTTCGGCTTCCAGGAGGCGGGCGGGTTGTACCGCGTGCGGTGCATTCCGAGCGGAGCGGTGATCTCCTCGCGGAGCAGGACGTCCTGGGTGCGGCCGGTGATCTTCTCCAGGATCAGCTGCAGCGAGATCAGATTCAGGTCGGAGTAGAGGTACTTGCTGCCCGGAGTGGACGCGGGGACCTCCTCCCACAGGAGGCGGAGCTGTCCCTCCCGGGTCGGCTCCTTGTAGAGCGGGATCCAGGCCCGGAAGCCCGACGTGTGGGTGAGGAGCTGCCGCACCGTCACGTCCTGCTTGCCGCCCCCGGCGAACTCGGGGAGGTACGAGGCCACCCGCGCTTCCAGCGTCAGCGCTCCGCGCTCGATCTGCTGGACGGCGAGGATCGAGGTGAACAGCTTTGACACCGACGCCAGGTCGAAGACCGTGTCCTCGGCCATGGGGATCTGCTGGTCCGCGGGGAACTCCACCCCGCTGTCCGTCTTCTCGTCGTACGCCGAGTAGCGCACCGCCGAGCCGATCGGACGGTGCAGGGCCACGGTGCCGCCCCGGCCGGCGAGCAGGACCGCGCCCGCGTACCAGGGGTGCGTGGGGGAGTCGGAGAGGTACTTCTCCGCATCGGCGACCAGCCGGTCCAGCTGATCCGGCAGCAGGCCGGCCCGCGCTGCCGGGCCGCGCCGCAGAGTGGGCCGGTTCCGCCCTGGTTCCATGACCGTCCCGGTTCCCGATGTCCTGCCCGGAGTCCCGCCGTCCTCCGGGGCCCGGCCCGCGGCGAGCGCCGGTCCCGCGGCACCCGCCAGGGGAAGCGGAGCGAGGGCGAGTGCCCCGCCCAGAGCCAGTATCCCGCTGCCCAGCCTCCGACGGCTCATTCCCCGGTCCGACACGTATCCGGCCATCCGGAACCCCTTCCCCTCACGTCGAAAGCACCCTGCGCGAAAGTAACTTTCGAAATCTCGTACGGCGATGAAACTTCCTGCCGAACCAGAGGCTACTGTCACGGCAGCCCCTCGTGTCCCTGGGACGACGAAAGAATCTGACGTGACGACAGTCGCCTTGTCCGGTCACGTCTCCTTCGCCCCGTCTTCTCCCCGGCGGCCGGGCGACCGCTCCTCACGGGCCCGCCGGGCACCGACCGGCGCCGGGACCGGCCGCGGCAACGGCAGCCCTCGACGGTGCGGGAGACGGCCGCACGGACCGTCGACACCGGCGCCCACGGCTCTTGACCCCCGGCGCCCCGCCACCCAGGATCACGCCATGACAGGTGTACGCAGCAGCACAGTGGACGGCGTCCTCACACGCAGCGCACGACGCACCCCCGGGCGCACCGCGCTCAGGTACGCCGGACGGACCTGGACCTACGCCGCGCTGGACGAGGCGGTCAGCACCGCTGCCGCGGTCCTGACGGACGAGCACGGACTGGGCTTCGGCGACCGGGTGGCGACCTACGCCCACAACTCCGACGCGTATCTGATCGCCTACCTGGCCTGCGCCCGGGCCGGGCTGGTGCACGTGCCGGTCAATCAGAACCTCACGGGCGAGGACCTGGAGTACATCATCGGGCAGTCCGGCAGCGCGCTCGTCCTCACCGACCCCGACCTCGCACCCCGCGTCCCGGCCGGTCACGCCGTACGGGCGCTCCGGGATGCCCCGGACTCCCTGCTGGACGAACTGGACACGCCGCGCCCCTTCGCGCCCGCGCGCGAACCCGGCGCCGACGACCTGGTGCAGCTCCTCTACACCTCCGGCACCACGGCCCTGCCCAAGGGCGCGATGATGACGCACGGCGCGCTGGTGCACGAGTACGTCAGTGCCGTCACCGCCCTGGACCTGCGCGCCACCGACCGGCCCGTGCACTCGCTGCCGCTCTACCACTCCGCGCAGATGCACGTGTTCCTGCTGCCGTACCTCGCCGTGGGCGCCGAGAACACGGTCCTCGACGCACCGGACGCCGGGCGGATCTTCGACCTGATCGAGGCCGGACGGGCGGACAGCCTCTTCGCGCCGCCGACGGTCTGGATCGGACTCGCCAACCATCCGGATTTCGCGACCCGCGAGCTCGGCGCCCTGCGCAAGGCGTACTACGGCGCTTCGATCATGCCCGTTCCGGTGCTCGAGCGTCTGCGCGAGCGGCTGCCGGGACTGGCCTTCTACAACTGCTTCGGGCAGAGCGAGATCGGGCCCCTCGCCACCGTGCTGGGCCCCGACGAGCACGAGGGGCGGATGGACTCCTGCGGGCGCCCCGTGCTCTTCGTCGAGGCGAGAGTGGTCGACGACGCGGGCAAGGAGGTCCCCGACGGGGAGGCGGGTGAAGTCGTCTACCGCTCCCCGCAGCTGTGCCGGGGCTACTGGGACAAGCCGGAGGAGAGCGCCGAGGCCTTCCGCGACGGCTGGTTCCGCTCCGGTGACCTCGCGGTGCGCGACACCGACGGCTACTTCACGGTCGTCGACCGGGTGAAGGACGTCATCAACTCGGGAGGGGTGCTCGTCGCCTCCCGCCAGGTGGAGGATGTCCTCTACACCCATCCGGCTGTGGCGGAGACGGCCGTGGTCGGGCTCCCGGACCCGCGCTGGATCGAGGCGGTCACGGCCTTCGTGGTGCTCCGCGGCGAGGCGACGGAGGCCGAGCTGATCGGTCACGCCCGCGAGCGGCTCGCACCTTTCAAGGCCCCGAAGCGGGTGTTGTTCGTCGGTGAACTCCCGCGCAACGCCAGCGGAAAGATCCTGAAGAGGGAGCTGCGGGACCGGTACACCGGGGCGGGCGGCTGACCCCCCGTCCGACGGGGCCCACCCCTTAGCCCGTTCGCCGTCGCGGGCATGATTCCTCCTCAGCTTCCGTCCGGGATCGGATGACCTGGGCAAACGAGCGCCTCGACGTGCGACTCCGGGCCCGGCCGGGTGACATGCGTGGTGGCACCACGTGTTGCGGGGGTGACGGGGTGTCGGTTGCCTCGGAGGTGGAGCACAGCAGAGGTGCCGCGCACTCCGGCCGGACCCTGCTCCCGTTGGAGGATCCACATGCGCAACACACGCATCGGTGCGGGTATCTGTCTGGCCGTAGGTTCCCTTGCCTTCGCGGCCCCCGTGGCGGAGGCGGCCGACCCGGCCGGTGAACAGACCATCCGCATCAGCCCGGCGCACGCCTCGCCCGGCGCACAGGTCACTGTCAGCACCAGGGCCTGCGGCAAGGAGACCTACGGCAAGGGAACGTCGGAGGCGGGCGGCGCCTTCCACCTCTTCGAGGGCGACCGCAAGGGCGTGCTCGTCGGTGTGTTCGAGATCCCGAAGGACGCGGCGCCCGGTACGGACACCGTCACCGTGAAGTGTCCTCCCCGGATCAAGATGACGGACACCTACCGCATCACCGACCGTGCCCCGAGCGGCGGCGTGGACGCCGGCTTCGGTACCCCCACGGACACGAGCACCCAGCTCGCGCTGGGCAGCCTGCTGCTCGCCGGGGCGGCGGCCGGGGGAGTGGTCAGGATGCGCCGCCGCGCCGCCGCCGCACGCGGCTGAACCGCACGGCTCCCGTCCGCGGGCCCCGGACTTCTCGCTCCCGGGGCCCCGGACCCCCCCCACCGACCCCGTGAAGCAGAGGCACACGATGGAGACCGTGCCCACGAACAGCCCGACGTCCCAGACCTTCCCGGCCGTGAAGCACATCGTCTGGGCACTGGTGGCGGGGACCGTGCTCGTGATCACCGGGCTGCGCGACGACAGGCCGCCCCAGCCCCCGGCCGCCGCCGCGGCCCCCGCACCGCCCGCGGCCCCCGCACCGCCCGCGGCCCCCATGCCGAACCCGGCGGGCCGACCGGCCCGTTCGGTGCCGGTCTGGCCCGCGCCGCCGTACACCGCGCTGCCGTACGCGGCGGCGGAACACCCCGAGCCCCGCACCCCCGCCCTCGTCCGCCGGCCCACCGCGCCGCCGGCCCTCGTCCCCCGGCCCCCGGCCCGGCCGGCGCCACTGCTCCCGGCAGCGGGCTTCCTCCCACCGACCGGACCGGCGCCCGCACGCCCGGGTGAAGCCCCCACGGCCTCGCCGCGTCCCGCGCCCGGCCGGAGCACCCTCCCGGCGCGGCCCGCCGTCCGGCCGCTTCCGCCCGTGACGCCCACCCGCCTGCGCATTCCCAGCCTCAAGGTGGACGCGCCCCTGATGAAGCTGGGCCTGGACGCCGCGGGCGCCCTGAAGCCCCCGCCCGACAACAATCCGGTGCTCGCGGGGTGGTACGCCGGGGGCACGGTTCCGGGTGCCGTGGGTACCGCCGTCACCGCCGGACACGTGGACACCCGCCTCGGTCCCGGTGTCTTCCAGACCCTGGCGCTGATGCGCACAGGGGCGACCGTGGAGATCGTCCGGGAGGACCTGAGCACCGCGGTGTTCACCGTCTACGCCGTCGAGACCTACGGCAAGAAGAGCTTCCCCGACGCGAAGGTCTACGGGCCCTCGGCCCGCCCCGAGCTACGGGTGATCACCTGCGGGGGCGTCTACGACAAGAAGTCCGGCTACCGGGACAACGTCGTGGTCTTCGCCTCCCTGACCGCGTCCCGCTGACGGCGTCTTCTCCCGGAGCGTGGTCAGCCGACCGTTCCCCGCTCCCTGACCGCGTCCGGCTGACGGCGTCGGGCTCTCCGGCCGCGTCCCGCTGACGGCGTCCACCTCCCTGACAGCGTCCCCGACCTCCTCACGCCGACGCACGGTCGCCGGTCCTGCCCCCATGCCGTCACGTCGCGCCCCGCTCGGCGCATCGCGCCCCGGGGCGCACCGACGCGCCTCGTCAGCCGCCCTCCCGCAGATCGACGATGCGCCTGATCTTGCCCACGGACCGCTCGAGCGTCTCGGGGTCGACGATCTCGACCTCGACGCTCACGCCGACCCCGTCCTTCACGGCGGACGCGATCGACCGCGCGGCCGCCGCGCGGTCGCCCGCCGTGGCACTCGCCCGTGCCTCCGCCCGCACCGTCAGGGCGTCGAGACGTCCTTCGCGGGTCAGCCGCAACTGGAAGTGGGGCGCCACCCCAGGTGTCCGGAGCACGATCTCCTCGATCTGGGTCGGAAAGAGGTTCACCCCGCGCAGGATCACCATGTCGTCGCTGCGCCCGGTGACCTTCTCCATCCGCCGGAAGACGCGTGCGGTGCCCGGCAGCAGACGCGTGAGGTCGCGGGTCCGGTAGCGGATCACCGGCATGGCCTCCTTCGTCAGCGAGGTGAAGACCAGCTCGCCCTCCTCCCCGTCCGGCAGGACCTCCCCGGTGAACGGGTCGACGACCTCCGGATAGAAGTGGTCCTCCCAGATGTGCAGGCCGTCCTTGGTCTCGACACACTCCTGCGCCACACCCGGCCCCATCACCTCCGACAACCCGTATATGTCCACCGCGTCGATCGCGAACCGCTCCTCGATCTCCCGGCGCATCTGCTCGGTCCAGGGTTCGGCGCCGAAGATGCCGACCTTCAGGGACGTTGAGCGCGGGTCGACACCCTGGCGCTCGAACTCGTCCAGGAGGGTGAGCATGTACGACGGCGTGATCATGATGATCTCGGGCCGGAAGTCCTGGATGAGCTGCACCTGACGCGCGGTCATCCCACCGGACGCCGGAATGACCGTGCAACCGAGCCGCTCGGCGCCGTAGTGGGCACCGAGGCCGCCCGTGAACAGCCCGTAGCCGTACGCCACATGGGCCTTGTGCCCCGGGCGCCCGCCGGCCGCCCTGATCGAGCGGGCCACGACGTCCGCCCAGGTGTCCAGGTCTCGCGCGGTGTAGCCGACCACCGTGGGCCGGCCCGTCGTGCCGCTGGAGGCGTGGATCCGCCGCACCCGGTCCTCGGGGACGGCGAACATCCCGAAGGGGTAGTTGTCACGCAGGTCGGCCTTCACGGTGAACGGAAAGCGGGCGAGGTCCGCGAGGGTGCGGCAGTCCTCGGGCCGCAGTCCGGCCTTGTCGAACGCGGTCCGGTAGAAGCCGACGTTCTCGTACGCGTGCCGCAGCGTGGCCCGGAGGCGCTCCAGCTGCAGCGCTTCGAGCTCGTCGCGGCCGAGCCGCTCTCCGGCATCCAGCAGCGCCGTCATACGGATCATCCTCCCCGGCGACGGACGACCGACCATTCGGTCGTTCCCTGGGAGCAGTAATTCAGGATGCGGGGCCATCTGGCAAGGGCCGGGCCCAGCCTGTGGAAAACTCCCGGACCCCCCTGGCACCGCATCCCGTCAGCCGGTACGGCAGCCGCCCCCGCACGACCGCGCCCCGCCTCCTTCGAACCGGAGCTCGGAGGCGGCAGGGCGGGGGCCGGGCCCGCAGGCGAGGCAGCGGGCCGTTCGTACCGGGTCAGACGCGGTGCAGCAGCGTCGCCATCACCTCGTACAGCGTTCCCTCGGGGTCCGCCGCCGCGTCCTCGGACCGCCAGGCCACGAAACCGTCGGGGCGCACCAGCACGGCGCCCTCGGCGGAGGTGCCGTGGGAGACCGCCCAGTCGGCCCCCTCCTCCGACCGCAGGTCCGCATCGGGGCCGGAACCGATACCGAAGGCGTCCAGACGGACACCGAGGCGCTTCGCCACGGCTGCGGCGGCCGCACGCCAGTCCTGGTGCCGGGCGTCGCAGAGCAGGACGAACGCCTGCTCGTACAGGTCCAGGGTCGAGACACGCTCCCCGTCGCGGCCGAGCCACATGTGCGGGGCGCGGGACCCCGGTTCGCCCGTCAGACCCATGCCCTCGGGAACCACGGGGGTCGCGGGGTCGACGCCCAGGACCGCCCCCCGCGCGTACCGGTATCCGAGGGCGACCGCGAGCATGCCGCCGCCCTTGCGCCCGCCACCGCCACCGGGGCCGGGCGAACCCGCGTACCCCGGGTGGCTGTGCTCACTCGAACGGGCCGACGCCCGCGCACTCGTGGCCGCCGCCACGGGCAGCCGTTCCGCCTCGTACGTGTCGAGGAGCCCCGGCTCCGCCGCGCCCCCGATCACGGCGGCCAGCTTCCACGCCAGGTTGTGCGCGTCCTGGATCCCTGTGTTGGAGCCGAAGGCGCCGGTGGGGGACATCTCGTGGGCCGAGTCGCCTGCGAGGAAGACCCTGCCGGAGCTGTACCGCTCGGCCACCCGCTCCGCGGCGTGCCACGGTGCCTTGCCCGTGATCTCGACGTCCAGGTCCGGCGCTCCGACCGCGAGACGGATGTGCTCCGCGCACCGCTCGTCGGAGAAGTCCTCCAGTGTCTCGCCCCGGTCGGGCTGCCACGGCGCGTGGAAGACCCAGCGCTCCTCGTTGTCCACCGGCAGGAGCGCCCCGTCCGCCTTCGGGTTGGTCAGGTAGCAGACGATGAAGCGCCGGTCACCGACCACCGCGGCGAGCCCCCGGGAGCGGAAGGTGATGCTGACGTTGTGGAACAGGTCGCCGGGACCCGTCCGGCCGATGCCGAGCTGCTCACGGATCGGGCTGCGAGGCCCGTCGGCCGCGACGAGATAGTCGGCGCGCACCGTGCTGTGCACCCCGGTCTCCCGGTCCTTCACCACGGCGGTGACCCCGTCCGCGTCCTGCTCGAAGCTGATCAGCTCGGTCGAGAACCGCAGCTCGCTGCCCTGCGCCCTCGCGTGGTCGACCAGGACCGGTTCCAGGTCGTTCTGGCTGCACAGGCACCAGCCGCTGGGGCTGAACCTGGCGAGGCCGCCCCCCGGGTCGATCTCCTTGAACAGCCACTCCTGGTCGTCCCCGGTGAGCGAGCCCGCCTGCAGGATGCCGTGGTTGTCCGCCAGCACGGACGCGGCGTCCCGGATCAGCCGCTCCGCCCCCGCGGTGCGGAAGATCTCCATGGTGCGCACGTTGTTGCCGCGCCCGCGGGGGTGGGTCGAGGTGCTGCGGTGTTTCTCCACCAGCAGGTGGCGGATGCCGAGCCGGCTCAGGAAGAGGGACGTGGACAGGCCCACCAGGGAGCCACCCACGACTAGGACCGGTACGCGATGGTCGACGTTCTCGTTCATCTGTTGCTCCAGCTCGGACACAGGACGGATGCAGTGTCCATGCCCTCGCGGGAGTGGTTCGGCAGGGCTTGGGACGGCTCCTCACCTGAACGGTTCATAAATCTCGCGCCGCCCGTACCAGCGTTCCACGATCAGTCGCGGGAGCGCTGTCCGCGTTGCGGGGGCTTCGCCGCGCGTCAGCGGGCAGGGGCTCGTGCCGCTTCCACCGATACCGCCGGATGACGAGGGGTCACGTGCCGTGGCCGCCGTATCGTCTCGAAGGAGAACGAAAGATGACAGCCCTCTCGGAACGTATATCTCAGTCCGCCTTCGACGGTTCGAGGCTCCGGGTCATACTGCTGCTGGACCTGCACGACGGCGCCCAGAACCAGTTCCTCGAGGCGTACGAGCACATGCGCAACCAGGTGGCCTCGATCCCCGGCCACATCAGCGACCAGCTCTGCCAGTCCATCGAGAACCCCTCGCAGTGGCTCATCACCAGTGAGTGGGAGAGCGCGCCGCCGTTCCTGGCCTGGGTGAACAGCGAGGAGCACGTCGCGACGGTGCAGCCGCTGCACAGCTGCGTACGTGACACGCGGTCCCTCCGCTTCAGTGTCCTGCGGGAGACCGGCGCGGCGTTCGAGAGCGCCGCGCAGCCCGCCAAGAGCCGCCTGCAGTCGGCACCGCGCCTCGGCGACGGCGTCGTGCGCCACGCACTGACGTTCACGGTGAAGCCGGGTACCGAGGAGATGGTCGCGAAGATCCTCGCGGACTACGAGTCCCCGAAGGCACGCGTGGACGAGAACACCCGCCTGCGCCGCACCTCGCTCTTCATGCACGGCAACCGTGTCGTGCGGGCCGTCGAGGTCGAGGGCGACCTGATGGCGGCACTGCGCCACGTCTCACGGCAGCCCGAGGTCAGGGCCGTGGAAGAGGCCATCAACCCGTATCTGGAGCAGGACCGCGACCTGAGCGACCCCGACTCCGCCCGCATGTTCTTCACCCGTGCGGCCCTCCCGACCGTCCACCACGTGACGGCCGGCCGTCACTCCTCGGCCCAGGTCGAACGGCACGCGCTGTTCTACCAGGGCAAGGAGGGCTGCGGCATGGCTCTGGCCCGGCTGCTCGCCGGCCAGGACGAGGCGGCGGCGGACGACGTCACCAGCCCCATCGAGAGCAGCACCATCTTCCAGCGCGACGACATCGTGGTGCGGCTCCTCGAGGTGAGCGGCCCGCTCGACGCGCAGCCCACGCAGGCGCTCGGCATCGGCGGCCACCGCAAGGCGGCCATGCTCGGCCGGCTGCTGGACGGCGGTGCCAACGGCATGCCGACGACCGACCAGGAGGCCGCGCGCTTCCTCGCGCAGGCCGAGATGAACCTGATCACCGACCGTCGGGCCACCGAGTCCTGACGCGTCACCGGCGACCGGGCCCACCCCGCTCCGCCTACCCACCGCACAACGTGCCTGGAGGAGACCAGCCATGACCACCCACCGGCCTCGCATCGTGGACCTCAGCGAGACTCAGCCCAACCGCAGGCGCGGGGGCGACCTGCGCGCCCTGCTCACCCCCACGGCGGTGGGGGCCACCAGCGGATTCATGGGGCTGGCCCTCGTCGAGCCCGGCGACCGCATCGGCGAGCACTACCACCCGTACTCGGAGGAATTCGTGTACGTCGTGGCCGGGCTGCTCGAAGTCGACCTGGACGGGGAGACGTTCGCCATGCGGCCCGACCAGGGGCTGCTGATCCCGCCGCACGTCCGCCACCGCTTCCGCAACGTGGGGGACGTGGAGGCCCGCATGGTCTTCCACCTCGGCCCGCTCGCCCCGCGCCCGGAGCTCGGGCACGTGGACACCGAGGTCACGGAGACGGCCGAGCGCGGAGCCCCGCCGGAACGAACGGGGGCCGCCTCATGACACGGCGCGTCGCCGTCACCGGGGTCGGGGTCGTCGCACCCGGCGGCATCGGAGCCCCGGCGTTCTGGGACCTGCTCGCCAACGGCCGCACGGCCACACGCGGCATCACCCTGTTCGACCCGTCGCAGTTCCGCTCGCGCATCGCCGCCGAGTGCGACTTCGACCCCGTGGCCCACGGCCTGGACGAGCAGCTGATCGCCCGCTCGGACCGGTACATCCAGTTCGCCCTGGTCGCGGCCAGGGAAGCACTCGGAGACGCCGGACTCGACCTGGAGAGGGAGGACCCCTGGCGCATCGGGGTCTCCCTCGGGACCGCCGTCGGCGGCACCACCCGGCTCGAGCACGACTACGTCGCCGTCAGCGGGAGCGGCGCCCGCTGGGATGTCGACCACCGGCCCGCCGGCGCCCATCTCGAAAGGGCGTTCGCGCCGAGCACGCTCGCCTCCGCGGTCGCCGAGGAGGTGGGCGCCCACGGACCGGTGCAGACCGTCTCGACGGGCTGCACGTCCGGACTCGACGCGATCGGCTACGCCTTCCACTCCGTCGAGGAGGGCAGGGTCGACGTCTGCATCGCGGGGGCGTCCGACACGCCGATCACCCCCATCACGGTGGCCTGCTTCGACGCGATCAAGGCCACCTCGGCGAACAACGACGACCCGGAGCACGCCTCCAGGCCGTTCGACGCCCGCCGGGACGGGTTCGTGATGGGTGAGGGCGGAGCGGTCCTCGTGCTCGAGGAACTGGAGCACGCACGGGCCCGCGGCGCCACGATCTACTGCGAGATATCCGGCTACGCCACCTTCGGCAACGCCTACCACATGACCGGTCTGACCAGCGAAGGCCTGGAGATGGCCGAGGCCATCAACACCGCCCTCGCGCACGCCAGGCTGGACGGCTCGCAGGTCGACTACGTCAACGCGCACGGTTCGGGCACCAAGCAGAACGACCGGCACGAGACGGCCGCGGTGAAGCGCGCTCTGGGCAACCACGCCTACAAGGTGCCGATGAGTTCGATCAAGTCGATGGTCGGCCACTCCCTGGGCGCCATCGGAGCCATCGAGATCGCCGCGTGCGTACTGGCCCTCAAGCACCAGACGGTGCCGCCGACGGCCAACTACGAGACCGCGGATCCCGAGTGCGACCTCGACTACGTACCGCGCACCGCCCGGCCCCTCAAGCTGCGCAGTGTGCTCTCGGTCGGCAGCGGCTTCGGCGGATTCCAGTCCGCCGTCGCCATGACCCGATCAGGCGGGAGGAACCCATGAGTGCCCCGGCAACCCCGGCACGCCGCAGTTCCGTGATCACGGGTATCGGAGTCGTCGCCCCCAACGGGACGGGCGCCGGCGCCTTCTGGAAGCAGACCCAGGAGGGCGTCAGCGTCCTGGACACGGTCTCCCGCGAGGGCTGCGAGAACCTCCCGCTGCGCGTCGCGGGCGAGGTCCGGGACTTCGACCCCGTCGCGTTCATCGAGGAGCGCTTCCTCGTGCAGACGGACCGCTTCACGCACTACGCGATGGCGGCCGCCGATCTCGCACTCGACGACGCCCGGCTCGGCCGCGCCGACTACGAGGGCGCGCCCTTCAAGGTGGGAGTGGTGACCGCTGCCGGGTCCGGCGGCGGTGAGTTCGGCCAGCGCGAGCTGCAACGGCTGTGGGGGCAGGGGTCCCGCTTCGTCGGCCCCTACCAGTCCATCGCCTGGTTCTACGCGGCCAGCACCGGCCAGATCTCGATCCGTGGCGGCTTCAAGGGGCCGTGCGCCGTCGTGGCCAGCGACGAGGCCGGCGGCCTGGACGCGCTCATGCACGCGGCGCGCTCCATCCGCCGCGGCACGGACGCCGTTGTCGTCGGTGCGGCCGAGGCGCCGCTCGCACCGTACTCGGTCGTCTGCCAGCTCGGTTACGACGACCTCAGCCTGAGCGACGACCCCACCCGCGCCTACCGGCCGTTCACCAAGGACGCGTGCGGATTCGTCCCGGCCGAGGGCGGCGGCATGCTGGTGGTCGAGGAGGAGACGGCGGCCCTCGAACGCGGGGCCCGGGTCCGCGCCGAAGTGGCCGGACACGCCGCCACCTTCACGGGCGCCGCCCGGTGGGACGAGTCGCGTGCGGGGCTCGCCCACGCGATCGAGGGAGCACTGCGCGAGGCCGGCTGCGCGCCCGAGGAGATCGACGTGGTCTTCGCGGACGCGCTCGGTGTGCCGTCGGCGGACCGAGCCGAAGCGCTGGCCATCGCCGACGCCCTCGGCGCGCACGGACGCCGCGTACCCGTCACGGCGCCCAAGACCGGCATCGGCCGCGCCTACTGCGGTGCCCCCGTACTGGACACGGCGGCGGCCGTGCTCGCCATGGAGCACGGCCTGATCCCGCCCACGCCCAACGTCTTCGACGTGTGCCACGACCTCGACCTCGTGATGGGGCGCGCGCGCCCCGCCGAGATGAGGACGGCCCTCGTGCTGAGCCGAGGACTCATGGGATCGAACGCGGCCCTGGTGCTGCGACGCCCCACCGACACCCCCGTCTGAGAAGGAGCAGTACCGATGACCGCTCAACTGACGTACGAGGAACTGGCCGGACTCATGAAGAACGGTGCCGGCCTCACGGTCGACCCCACGGAGATGGCGAACCGCCCCGGTTCCGCCTTCGACGAGTACGGCCTCGACTCGCTCGGGCTGCTCGGCATCGTCGCCGCGCTCGAGAACCGGTACGGCCACCCCCTCCCGGTCGACGCCGACCGGTGCAAGACGCCCCGCGAGTTCCTCGACCTCGTGAACACCACCCTCGTGACAGGAGCCTGACGTGTCCGGACACACCGAGAACGAGATCACCATCGCCGCGCCCCTGGACCTCGTCTGGGACATGACGAACGATCTCGAGAACTGGCCGCAGCTGTTCAGCGAGTACGCGGCCGTCGAGGTGATGAAGCGTGAGGGGCAGAAGACGACCTTCCGCCTCACGATGCACCCCGACGACAACGGCAAGGTCTGGAGCTGGGTCTCGGAGCGCACCACGGACCGTCAGGGCCGCAACGTGCGCGCCCGGCGGGTCGAGCCCGGCCCGTTCCAGCACATGGACATCCGGTGGGAGTACTCGGAGGTCCCGGGCGGTACGCGCATGCACTGGCGGCAGGACTTCGCGATGCGCCCGGACGCGCCCGTCGACGACGCGTGGATGACCGAGAACATCAACCGCAACTCCCGCGTGCAGCTGGAGCTCATCCGGGACAAGATCGAGCAGCGCGACCGCGAGCGGCGCACCGCCTCGGTCCCCGCCAACTGAGCCCCCGGAAAGGCAGCCGGATGCACCACGCACTGATCGTCGCCCGGATGGCACCCGAGTCCGCACCGGACATCGCGAAGCTGTTCGCGGCCTCCGACAACACGGATCTGCCCCACCTCGTCGGCGTGAACAGGCGGAGTCTGTTCCAGTTCGGCGACGTCTACCTGCACCTGATCGAGTCCGAGCGCCCTCCGGGCCCGGAGATCGCCAAGGTGATGGACCACCCCGAGTTCAAGGCCATCAGCGACCGGCTGACCGCCTTCGTGAGCCCCTACGACCCGCAGACCTGGCGTGGTCCCAAGGACGCGATGGCGCAGCAGTTCTACACGTGGCAGCGGGACGGCTCGGCCTGACGCACGGACGATCGCCCCGGGTCCGGCACCTGAGTGCCGGACCCGGGGCGACTTCGTGCGCCGGGTTCCGGGTTACGGCACGATGCACTCGAAGGCGTGCAGGTACGCGTTGACCGGGTTGATCTCGCCCACCCGCAGGCCCGCGGCGGAGATCCGCGTGACCAGGCTCTCCCGGGTGTGCTTGGCACCACCGACGTTGAGCAGGAGCAGCAGGTCCATCGCCGTGGTGAACCGCATGGACGGGCTGTCGTCGACGAGGTTCTCGATGATCACCACGCGCGCGCCGGGACGAGCGGCGGCGACCACGTTGGCGAGCGTCCTGCGGGTGCTCTCGTCGTCCCATTCGAGGATGTTCTTGATGATGTAGAGATCCACCTCGAACGGGACGTCCTCGCGGCAGTCGCCGGGCACGATCCGGACGCGGTCCGCGAGCGGGCCCCCGTCCCGGAGCCTGGCGTCCGCGCGCGCCACGACACCCGGCAGGTCCATGAGCGTGCCGTGGACCGAGGGGTGCTTCTCCAGCAGACTCGCGAGCACGTGGCCCTGGCCGCCGCCGATGTCGGCCACCGAGGAGACCCCGGTGAGGTCGAGCAGGTCGGCGACGTCCCGCGCGGACTGCACGCTGGACGTGGTCATCGCCCGGTTGAAGACCTGCGCGGACTCGCCGGCGTCCTGGTGGAGGTAGTCGAAGAAGCCCTTGCCGAACGTCTCGGGGAAGACGCTCGTGCCGGTGCGCACGGCGTCCTCGAGCCGGGGCCAGACCTCCCAGGTCCACGGCTCCGTGCACCACAGCGAGATGTAGCGCAGGCTGTTGGGGTCGTCCTCCCGCAGCAGCCGGGACATCTCGGTGTGGACGAACTTCCCGTCCTCGGTCTCCGCGAAGATCCCGTAGCAGCACAGTGCACGCAACAGCCTCTGCAGCGGTACGGGTTCGGCGTCCACGACCAGCGCCAGCTCCGCGGCCGACGAGGGCGAATCGCCCAGGGCGTCGGCGATGCCCAGCCTCGCCGCCGCGCGTACGGCCGCGGCGCACGCCGCCCCGAACGCGAGCTCACGCAGACGCATGGACGGCGGTGGAGTCTGAGCGGCGGCGGACGCCGGGGGCGCGGTGACGGGGGTCTCGGGGGTGGGGCTCACGGTGGTCATACCGTCTCGTTCCTCCTTGAGCGGTGGTCGGCTGTCATTCGGCACACATCCCCGCCGGGACGGACGTCCCGCACGTGTTGCTGACGAAGGTGTTGCCCTTGCCCGCGGTGTCGCGGTTGGCGAGGTCGGCCGGCTTGTTGCCGCGTACGAGGTTGCGGCTGATCTCGTTGTCGGTGTTCAGCGCGCCGACGAAGCTCTTGAAGAGCAGGATGCCGCCGGAGAGGGGGGTCGAGCCGACGTTGTCCCGGATGACGTTGGAACGAACGATCGTGCGCTCACTTCCGGTGAGGACGATGCCCGAGCCCTGGATCGCCGACAGGCGCGGGGTCGCGGCGCAGAACTTGTTGTTCTTCAGGATCCGGTTGCCGCTGATCGTGATGGCGCCGGCGGCGGGCTTCGACTCGTCGCCGACGACGAACACCCCGCTGCAGTTGCCGGTCATCGTGTTGCCGTCGATCACCATGTTCCTGACCCGGCGGGCCGTGACACCGATGCGGTTCCCGGTCACGGAGTTGTCCACGACGAGCGTCCCGCCGGTGTCCGTGGCGCCGCCCTCCTCGGACACGGAGTTGGCGACGAAGATGCCCGCGTCGCCGTTGGCCGTGGCGGTGTTGCGGCGGAAGTCGCCGCGCGTCGAACGCTCCTGGGCGATGCCCCAGGTGCCGTTCTTCGATGCGGTCACCCTGCGGACGGAGAGCCCGTCGGTCCAGGACGCCCAGATGCCGCTCTTGCTGAATCCGGAGACGCTCAGCGCACGGATCCGGACGTCGTCGACCGTGTTGCTCTTGGTCCCGATGACGCAGATGCCGTTCCCGCCGGCCGCACACGCGTTGGCGGCCCGGGGCCCCTTCGCGGCCTCGGCGCCCTTGGTGGTCCTGGCGGGCTTCGTGGACTTCGCCGGCTTGGAGCTCTTCGCGGGTTTGGCGGCGGGAGGCCTGATCACCGTACGCTCACCGGCCCCGCGCAGGGTCAGTCCCGGCGTCTTGATCAGGACGCTCTCGCGGTAGGTGCCGGGGAGCAGGACGATCGTGTCGCCCGGCTCCGCCGCGTCGACCGCGCCCTGGATCGACTCGCCCGGGTGCACCACGTGATCCCGGTGGCCGGACGCCGCGGTGGGGACGGCCGCGAGACCGAGGGCGGAGGCCGTGACGACGGTGACGGCGGCCAGGCTGTTCAGGTGTCTTGTTCTCATGAGCCGAAGCTATGGGCGATCAACCGACGTTGCCACGCAAGGTGACCGTATGGATACAAGGCGTGCCTGAATGGCTTACTCGGCCCGCGCGACCCGTCACGCACCGCGTTCGGCGCCGTTGCGGGTGCCCTCGCGGACACGTCCGGGCCGAGCGCGGGACGCGGTGATGGGGCCCCGCGGACGAACCGACCCACCCCGAACGGGCCAGGGCGGCCGGATCGCGGGCCCGGAGTGCCCGCGCCGGACGGGACGTGCGGGCCGGCCCGGGCGCGTAGCGTGGCCCCATGACAGGTGAGCGGGATCTTCGAACACTTCTGCGGAGCATGCGGCCGGAGCTGCAGAGTGGCCGCTACGTCTTCACCAGCGTCGCCGGTGGCGAGGTCCCCGCCGGTGTCACCCCCGTCGCCACCGTCTCCGAGCAGGAGGGGCTGACGCTGGTCGTCCCCGAGGCGCAGGCCGACGCTGCGGGTCTCGAACACCACTTCACCGCCGGCCGTATCACCCTGCGTGTGCACTCCGCACTGGACGCCGTCGGGCTCACCGCCGCGGTGTCGCTGGCACTCACCGACGCGGGCATCAGCTGCAACGTGGTCGCCGGATACCACCACGACCACCTCTTCGTCCCGTACGAGCGGGCGGCCGAGGCGGTCCGGGTGCTGGAGGCCCTGGCGGCGGAGTCCCGGTAGCAGTGCCCGGCTCCGCGACGTGAGCCGGGACACGTAACATGGCCCCATGTCCTTCCTCCGCCGCCGCAGCGCCGCCACTCCCGCGGGCCCGGACTTCGATGTCCTGGCCATGGACCCGGGCGACTGGCCCGGCAACCTCGGCGCCGGTCTCCTGCCCGCCCCCGACGGGAGCTGCCAGGGCGTGTTCCTGCGCTACGACCTGTTCGGCGGTCGCGGGCCCGCGATGATCATCGGCAACCTGCCGGAAGGGTCACCGGCCCGGGAGACCGAGGAGGGCCAGGTTCCCTTCGAGGTCGCGCAGCTCCTCCTCGCGCTCGAGAACGACGAGCCGGTCGAGGTGACCGGCACCGAGGACGTACCCGTGATGCAGGGCGACAGCCTGCTGATCGTGCGCCGGGTCAAACTCTCCGAGAGCCGGATCTCCTGCGTCCAGTTCGACCGGAGCGACGGCGTGCTCGTCACCATCGCCAGCTGGGACCGTCCGATCACGGACGACCTGTACGCCCTGCTGAAGCCACTTCCGGCAGAGCTGTTCCAGCAGGGCTGAAACGTCCCTGCGCCACGAGCAGCCGGGTGACCCGCGCCGCCGACGTACCGAACCCCGTGGGGCCGCCGACGTGCCACGGGGTGCCGGTGCCCCGCCGCAGGTCCTCCTCGCGGTAGCGCCGGCAGTCGCGGTGCCAGACGAGGATGCCCGCCATCCAGTGCTGGAGCTCCACGACGTAACCGGCGAGGACCTCCCTGGCCTCGGCGTCCAGGCCGAAATCGTCGTACAGCACCGGGAGTTCCCGCTCGGCGACGTGCTGGAACTGGCGCATCCGCGACTTCATCAGGTCGTCCACGATCGCGACGCCGGTCCGGTAGTCCACTCCGAAGAAGTTCTGCACGACCAGGACGCCGTTGTGCACCTCGCCCTCGTACTCGATCTCCTTCTGGTACGAGAAGACGTCGTTCATCAGGCACGCGTAGTCGGCGGCCGCGTTCTCCAGGGAACGCATCGGGCCGCTGCGGTAGACGGCGTCCGGCACCTTCCTGCCGTGACCGAGCCGGCACAGGCTCATCGTGAGGTCCGAACCGAACGTCGCCCGGCGCATCTCCATGTAGTCCACCGGGTCGGGAATCCGGTTCTGGGCCTGGTTCGCCAGCTCCCAGAGCCAGCTCGCCGTCATCTTCTCGACGGCCTCGCGGAAGGTGCGGCGACCGCTCTCGTCCATCGGCCCGGCCGTCCTGCGCCAGAGGTCGGCGAGCCCCCGCTCCAGCGCGTTGACCGGCTCGGGCAGGGGTACACCGTCCAGTGGCATGAACAGCGACAGCCGTTCGTTCGCGAGCTTCGCCCCCGCCAGATCACGCGTCCGCCCGTGCACCACCGGGAACCAGTCGTCCCCGTACGTCCCCCAGGTCAGCCATCCCGACGACAGGTCCAGCTCGTCGGGGGTGGCATCGGGGTGCAACCCCGCGGCGCACAGCGGCAGATCGGTCGCGACGAGCCGGTCCTCGTCCCAGATGTGCGAACCCGGCACGCCCGGCTGCGCCTCCAGCAGGCCCATGCGGTGCGACCACTCCACGATCCTGACGCGCGCGCCGTCCAGGTGCGGGCTGAGGGTCGTGCTGAACGGCATGTCGAAGTCCGGCAGCACGGAGGGGCCCACGTGCTGGTAGGGCACGTGCGTGTGGCTGCGCAGGCGCAGCGACTCGGCGCGGGGGGTGAGCCGGATCGAGGCCGCGGCCATGCCGAAGCCGGGCACGCTCCGCGCGGCACCGCCGTTCATGTAGCGGCTGGAGCGCATGTGCCATTCGTGGCCGCCGGACTGCCAGTCCTGGAGGCCCTTGACGTAGGCCAGGACCGCCACCGTCTCGTCCGCGGTCAGACCCTTCTCCGCGCACAACGGCCCGAGTTCGGTCAGGGCGGTGTTCTCGAACTGCTGGAGGCGTGACGTCAGCAGGTCGTTGACCGCCTCGGCCGCCTGCTGTGTCGAGCAGGCCAGGAACCGCTCCAGGACCAGGACTCCGTTGCTGTTCTCGCCCTCGTCCTCGACCTCGCGCTGGTACGAGAAGAGGTCGTTGCGCAGATGCACCGCGTCGGAGAACGCGTCGCTCAGCACCCGCAACGCGCGAGCGCCGGCGACCGACGCGGGGACCTCGGCGTTCGCGGCGTATTCCACGAGCCCCGCGGACCACGGAGCCCCGCCCACCTTGCGGCGCATCTCGATGTACTCGACGGGGTTGGCGATACGGCCCTCGTTGATGTTCGCGAGCTCCCAGAGGGACTCGTTCAGGAGGTTCTCCGTCGCCTCGGCGAACCGGGCCCGCCACGCGTCGGACATGCTCGGCACCGTCCGCGCCCACAGATCCGCGAGACCCGCCTCGACGGGATTCTCCGGCTCGGGCGTCGCGACGCCGCGACCCATCGGCATGAAGTCGGGCAGCCGGTCCAGATACCGCTTGCCGCCCTCCCGGTCCGGCGTGCGCTTGAACAGCTCCAGGAAGTGGTCGTCGAAGAAGAAGACCCACACGTACCAGTCGGTGACGAGGGACAGCGCCTCGGCCGAGCAGTCGGGGTGGGTGTACGCGCAGAGCAGCGCGTAGTCGTGGGACTCGAGGTCCTCCTCCTCCCAGATGCCCGAGCCCTCCAGCATCCCCATCCCGCGTGCCCACTCCCGGGTGTGGCTCCGGGCCGCCTCCAGATGCGGATTGAGACGCGCCGGATACGGCACGTAGAAGTCCGGCAGGGTGAAGGGCTGTGCCATGTGTACGTCCGGCCTCTCAGAGAAACTCCGCGTGACCCCGCGGATCCGTCCTGTCGGCGGCAGCACTACCCCTCGGCCATCCGGGGCACGCACGGCGGGAGTTAGTCACACAAGCTCAGGAGTCGTTGCACACTGCACTCTTGACTCACCAACCCCTTGCGCAACAGAGTGTGCGCCGACGAACGAACGCGGAAAGCGCTCCCGAGGCGCTTGTCGACCGCCCGGCCCAAGAAGGGTTGTCATGACGTCCAAGCAGAGGACCAGACTCGCGCTCGCACTGACCACGGCGGGAGCGCTGAGCGTGGCGCTCCTCTCCCCGGCGGCCGCCGGCGCGGACACCGTACGGACCGAATGCCCCCGCAGCCTGTCCTGCGACTGGGTCCCCGCCGCCTACCAGCAGACCGGTGACCCCGCGGACAAGGACACGTACGGCAACTACGACACCGCGGACCGCCCGGACAGCAACCAGATCAAGTTCATCGTCCTGCACGACACGGAGGAGGACTTCGACACCACGTTGAAGATCTTCCAGAACCCGCTCAACCAGACCTCGGCGCACTACGTGGTGCGTTCGTCCGACGGTCACGTCACGCAGATGGTGAAGAACAAGGACGTGGCCTGGCAGGCCGGCAACTGGTATCTCAACACGCACTCCATCGGCATCGAACAGGAGGGCGTCGCGGTCGAGGGCGCCACGTGGTACACCCCCGAGATGTACCGGTCGACCGCACGTCTGGTGCGCCACCTCGCGGCCAAGTACGACATCCCGCTCGACCGGCAGCACATCATCGGACACGACGGTGTGCCGCCCACCAGTGCCGCGGGGACGAAGAACATGCACTGGGACCCGGGCCCGTACTGGGACTGGAACCGCTTCATGGCCCTGCTCGGCAGGCCCAGCGTGCCGAGTGCGCCCAGAAGCAGTGAACTCGTCACCGTAAGCCCGGACTTCGCCAAGAACCAGCAGGAGTTCCGCGACTGCGAGAAGGGCGTGGACCTGCCGCGTCAGGGAAGCAGCGCGGTGCCCCTGCACACGGAGCCGTCCGCGGACTCACCGCTCTTCTCCGACCCCGGACTGCACCCGGACGGATCGCCCGGGACGAACTGCGCCGCGGACTGGGGCAGTAAGATCAGTGCCACCCAGCAGGCCGTCGTGGCCGACCGCGCCCCCGGCTGGACGGCGATCTGGTGGTACGGGCAGAAGGCGTGGTTCAGCACCCCCGACCGCGCCCGGGTCACCGTCCCCACCTCGGGCACGGTCGTCCGGCCCAAGGCGGGCAGGGCGGAAGTGCCGGTGTACGGGGTCGCCTACCCGGAGAAATCGGAGTACCCCGCGGACTTCGTGAAGCCGACCGTCGGCACTCCGCTCGTCTACACCATCAAGGAGGGACAGGCGTTCCCCGGCGGTGGACAGGCGCCCACCGGCTACTACTACGCCCCGACGATCGACGGGTCGAAGCCGTACGACCACACCTACTTCGCCGGCTCCCAGAAGTACGTGACGGTGCAGATCGGCCATCGGATCGGCTTCGTGAAGGCCTCCGACGTCGATGTGGTGCGAGCGCACCCGTGAGCGTCGGCTGACGGCACACAAGCGCGCTGCGGGACCCGTGTGTCGGCACCGGTCCCGCAGCGCGTTCCCCCGTTCGTCAGGCCGGTCGTCCCGGCGCGGTCAGCGGGTCCCCACCGCGGCGCGCACGGCCCGCCGGGCCATCGCACAGTCGTCGTGCAGCCTGCGCAGCAGGAGCCGCTGCTCCTCGCCGGACGAGAGCGCGCCCTGCCGTGACTGGCCGCCCCCGGACGGAGCGCCCTCGCGCATGGCCCGCTGCACGGCCGTCTCGTACGTACGGATCTCGCGGGTCAGCACGATCATCAGGTTGATCAGGAAGGCGTCGCGGGCCGCGGCGCCGGACGCCTGCGCCAGCTGGCTGATCTGCCGTCGCGACGCGGGGGCGTCGCCGAGCACGGCCCAGAGCGTCGCCAGGTCGTACCCCGGGAGGTACCAGCCGGCGTGCTCCCAGTCGACGAGCACCGGGCCCGTGGGGGGAAGCAGGATGTTGGAGAGAAGCGCGTCGCCGTGGCAGAACTGGCCCATCCCCTGACGGCCGCCCGCGTGCGCGAGGCCGTGCAGCAGCTTCTGCAGGTCACCGAGGTCCCGGTCCGTGAAGAGACCCAGCTCGTGATAGCGGGCGATGCGCGAGGCGTAGTCGAGCGGGGCGTCGAACAGGCCCGCCGGCGGCCGCCACGCGTTGACCCGGCTGATCGCTCCCAGGACGGCCCGCAGGTCCGCGCGGGGCGGTGCCTCCGCAGGGTGCCTCGTCAGCGCCGCGACGCGGCCGGGCATCCGCTCGATCACCAGGGTGCAGTTCTCCGGGTCGGCGGCGATGAGGCGCGGGGCGCGGACCGGCGGGCGGTGCCTGACGAACGCGCGGTATGCCGCTATTTCGTGCCGGAACCTCTCCGTCCAGGCGGGGGAGTGGTCCAGTAAACACTTGGCCACCGCGGTCGCCCGGCCGGTGGTGCCCACGATGAGCACCGAGCGTCCGCTGCGGCGCAGCACCTGCACCGGGTTGAACTCCGGGCAGATGCGGTGCACCGAGGCGATGGCCATTCTCAACTGCGCGCCCTGGGGGCCCGACAGGTCGAGCCGTCCGCTGAGCGCGTGGGTGCCCGGTCCCGCCGCCCGCCGGGTCCGACCCGCGGCGGACGCGGGTGACGCGGCGCGGGGGTCGAGATACGGACCGCCGCCCGCTCCCGCGGGACGGAGCGGCCGGGGCGGGGCGGACACGGAGGACGATGCTGTGTACATGGGCTAGACAGATCCCTTCGTGCGCCGACAAGTCACGTGCGCCGCCCCGGCCGGCGGCCGTTCGGCACCCTGGGGAGTACCGAGGGCTGCCGGGCGGGGTGGCGCTTTCCTACCTGACACCGCGACGCGGGTGGCACAACATCTGGCGACCCCTGGCGAAGCCTGGCGAATATTCGCCCGGCATCCGCCGGGGGGCTAGGGTCAAGTCAGCCGAGAACCTGGGGGCTTGACGTGACCGGAGAACCCAACACCCGCCTATCTGACCTGTTCGGCCTGGCCGGCTGGTCCAAGGGCGAGCTCGCGAGAATGGTGAACAGGCAGGCGGCGGCCATGGGCCACCTCCAACTCGCCACCGACACCTCGCGGGTACGGCGCTGGATCGACATGGGGGAGTCCCCCCGCGATCCCGTGCCCGAAGTGCTGGCAGCCCTGTTCACCGAGCGGCTCGGCCGTGTCGTGACCATCGAGGACCTCGGGTTCGGCCGGCGCGGGCGTGTGGGAAAGCGGCAGAAAGCCGGGACGGAGAACAATCCCGACGGATTGCCGTGGGCGCCCGAACGGACGGCAGCGGTCCTCACCGAATTCACGGGAATGGACCTCATGCTCAACCGACGCGGCTTGGTGGGCGCGGGCGCCGCGCTCACCGCAGGCACAGCCCTCACCGGCGCCATGCACGACTGGCTGCACTCCGAGCCCGCCCCGGCGGCCCGGACCCGCCCCGGAGGTGACACCCTCCACGCGGACAACGCCGGTTTCGACCGGTACGAGGCCGCCCCCATCGGGTCCGAGGAGATCGAGGCTCTCGAGCGCTCGGTCGAGGTGTTCCGGGCCTGGGACGCCTCGCGGGGCGGCGGACTCCAGCGCAAGGCCGTCGTGGGCCAGCTCAATGAGGTGGGCGGCATGCTCGCCTACCGCCACCCCGACCATCTGCAGCGCCGCCTGTGGGGCGTCGCCGCCAACCTCGCGGTGCTCGCCGGCTGGATGTCCCACGACGTCGGCCTCGAGCCCACCGCACAGAAGTACTTCATCATCGCCGCCCACGCCGCGCGCGAGGGCGGGGATCGCCCACGCGCCGGAGAGGCGCTGTCGCGCGCCGCCCGGCAGATGGTCCACCTCGGCCGGCCGGACGACGCCCTCGATCTCATGAAGCTCGCCAAGTCGGGGTCCGGCGAGGAGACCCTGCCGCGCACCCGGGCCATGCTCCACACCATCGAGGCGTGGGCGCAGGCGTCGATGGGCCACGGACAGGCCATGCGGCGCACGCTGGGCGAGGCCGAGGAACTGTTCGTCTCCGACAAACGCGACGTGCCGGCGCCCAGCTGGATGCAGCTGTTCGACGAGGCGGACATGCACGGGATGCAGGCCCTGGCCTTCCGGACACTGGCGGAGCACGATCCGCGCGCAGCCGGCACGGCCCAGCGCCACGCCAAGCAGGCGCTGGAACTGCGGATAAACGGTCGCCAGCGGTCCAAGATCTTCGACTACATCTCACTCGCCTCGGCGTGCTTCATCGGCGACGACCCGGAGCAGGCCGACCGCTACGCGCGCCTTGCCCTGGTGTCGATGGGGGAGACCTCCTCGCACCGCACCTGGGACCGGCTGCGTGAGATGTACCGGCTCACCGGGCAGTTCGCGGGTTACGCCAAGATCGAGGACCTGCGCCAGGAGATCGAGCACGCTCTGCCGCCGAGCCCGGTCAAGAAGAAGACGCGAGGGCCGCAGATCTGACTCGTCGCGGGCGTCGGGCAGTGCGGGGCGTCAGCGCCCGGACCGGGGAAGCTCGCGGATACAGCGTTCCGTAGGGGCGTCACGTCACCGAGGCGTGCCGTCAGCCCGTCACGCGCGCCGCCAACACGCATGCGTCGTCCAGCCGTTCAGCCGAACCGAGCCGCTCGACGACGATCCGCACACAGTCCTGTGCCGTGCGGGCGTGGGCGAGACGTGGTGCCAGGTCCAGCAGCGTGTCCGGGCCGGCACTCCGGTCGTCCCGCCGTGTCAGTCCGTCGGTGTGCAGGACGAGCACGTCGCCCGGCAGCAGGACCACCTGGTCCTGCTCGTAGGTCACCCCGCTCGCGGCACCGAGCAGCACCCCGTCCGGCGCCGGCAGAGGACGCCCCACTCCGTTGCGGAACAGCAGCGGCGCGGGGTGCCCCGCCTGCGCCCAGGCGAGTGTGCCGGTGATCGGATCGAAGCGGCAGCACACGGCGCTGCCCAGGGCGGGCTGCGCCGAACAATCGATCAACTGGTTCAGATGTCCCATCAACGCGCCGGGGTCGACACCGGCGACGGCCATGCCGCGCAGTGCCCCGAGCAGCAGCGCCATCGACGAGGTGGCGGGCAGGCCGTGGCCCGTCAGGTCGCCGACGCTCAGGAGGGTCTTTCCGTCCGGGAGAGGCAGTGCGTCGTACCAGTCGCCGCCGATGAGGTCACTCGCGCCGGACGGGAGGTACTGGGCGGCGATGTCCAGCCCGCCCGTCCCCCGACCGGCTATCGGCAGGGAACCGCGCCACGGCGGCAGCACGGCCTCCTGGAGTTCCACCGCCATCCGGTGTTCGGCCCGCGCACGCTGTTCCCGGCGCCGCAGCGTCTCCTGTGTCCTGTCCACGGCGTGCCGGCTGCGGCGCAGCCGGCTGACATCGCGCAGGACCGCCCACATGGAAGCGGTGCAGCCGTCCGTGTCCAGCACGGGCTCACCCATCATGTGCAGGGTGCGCATGCCGCCGTCCGGCAGCAGGATGCGGAACTCGCCGTCCATCGGCCTGCCGTCCACAAGGCAGTCCGTGACCATCGAGGTCAGCAGCGGCTGGTCATCGGCGAGGAGCACGGAAGGCAGCTCGTCCAGGGAGAGGGCACCCTTGGCAGGGTCCCGGCCGAAGATCACGTACAGCTCGTCGGACCAGCTGACCTCGTCCGTCAGCAGGTTCCACTCGGCACTGCCCACCCGGCTCAGCAGCGAGCCCGCGAGGGGGCCGGTGGCGCTGTCCCCGTACGCGTCCGCGGCGGTGCCGGGATCGGTCGGGTGAGGAATTCCGTCCCGCAGCCGGCCCAGGTGCTCGCCCAGGTCGTCCAGCTGGTGGACCGCGAGTTCACAGAGCGCTCTCTGCCAGCGCGCCTGCGGATCGTCGTCGTCGATCACGGCGGTGTCCCGGCGCACGGCGTCCACGTCCCCGCGCAACAGCAGGGTCCGGTTGATGAGGGCGTCGACGGCATCCCGCTCGGGTGGCTGTGGGGCGGGGCGGTCCGCGAACAGATGGGACGGCATCTGGTACTCCGATACAGGCGGTGCGGCCGGTTCGTGGGGGTGGACCGAAGATGACTGTCGCACAGGGCGGGGGAGCCCGTAAGGGGTTTGGCAACACTCGACGGGTTGTTGCTTCTGGCATATGCCGTCGGCGGGGTGGGGCTCAGGTCCGCCGAACACCCTTGCTCCCGGCGGGTGGTTGACGCAAGTCGACCGGCGTGATGAGCCGGGTGTGCGCCCGCGTGCGCGACTCCCACGCGGCTCACCGGCATCCGATCAGGGGCGATGAGGTGTTGTGTGCCGGAAGCGGATCGTGGCGCGGGTACGCCGATCGCACTCCCGACCGAAGACGTGTTCTATGAGGTGCGCGTGTGTGCATCGATCACCTGTTCGTCGGACGGCTCCCAGGGCTGCGCGAGGAGTCGGGGCGGCCGGGAATGGGGACGCCCCCGCTCGTGTTGTGAGGGTCAGTAAAGAAAACGACACCCATTCCCACGTGGACTGGGGTCGGCACCCCGTCTGGAGGTCCCATGGCACGCAGTGAGACCAGGCCCGTCGTCCAGCTCCGGTCGACGGCCGGAACCGGCCACACCTACGTCACGCGGAAGAACCGGCGCAACGACCCGGACCGGCTGGAACTGCGCAAGTTCGACCCGTCCGCCGGGCGTCACGTCCTGTTCCGCGAGTCCCGCTGACCGACGGCACGCGCCTCCCTCTACGGCCGGTGTGGGCCCCTGGCCTGCGCCGACCGTGGCGTGGATCACATGGAGACATGCGGATTCACGGGAACGCGAGCTGGTGGTTTATCGTTCATCTATACGTGGGCGTGAATGACGGAGCCCGCCGGAACCGGCGACCCGTCCCGCGAACACTCACAAGCCGCCCCGGCTGGATTCCCCCGATCCGGCCGGGGCTCCCGCGTTTCCGGGCCCGCGGGGCGCGGAGCGTCACATCGTGTGCGTGAGGTCCGCGGCGTAGTACTCGATGGCCGGCCGGTAGCGCCGCACGCGGTCGCTGTCGCTCGTCGACGCGACCAGGCGCAGCAGAATCTGCATGGCCTCGTGGTGCTCGCCCGTGTTGAACAGGGCCATCGACAGGAAGGTCCGCAACGCGCCGTCGTCCGGGAACTCCTCCACCCCGCGCCTCAGCGTCTCGACGGCCTGCCCGAACCGCCCCAGCACGCGGTAGGTGCTGCCGAGCCCGACGAGAGCGCCCCGGCGGTCGTCGTCACCGAGCCCGTCACCCTGCAGGCACCGCTCGTAGTACGGAACCGCCTCGGCTTCGAGGCCGAGCACGTCGTGGACCCAGGCGGTCTGATAGGCGACGTCCACGCGGTCCGGGAACTCGGCCGTAAGGGCGAGCAGAAGCTCCCTCGCCTGCTCCGGATGACCCTGCTCACGCAGCCTCACGGCCTCCGCGATCCGCTCGTCCATGTCCTGTGCGCTCATGCGCTCATGGTCGCATCCGAACCGTGGGTGTGCGGAACAGGGTTGGGGGCATCAGTTCCGCCATGACAGCAGAGGCGGATCGCAGTACACGACGCAGAAGCGTGGGACGCCTTCTGCTGCGCGCAGCAGTTCTGGCTGCCGCGTTCCTGGCACTGGTGGCGTTCTCGGTGGTCCTGGCGAAGGTGACACTGACACCGTCGCCGGCGTCCGAGGACATCGTGACGTCCAACATGAAGCCGGGACGCTCCCTCCGGCAGTACGCCGAGGACTACACCTTCCTCGCGGCGTGCAAGCAGGCCGGCGGGAACATCCTGCTCGGCACGCCCTTCGGCGTGCTCCTGCCGATCCTGGTGCCCCGGCGCCTGCGGATGCTGCGGATGACGCTGCTGACCGTACTGGTCATGGCGGTCGTCGAACTCACGCAGGGTGCCCTTGTCGCCGGACGGGCGTTCGACATCGACGACGTGATCCTCAATACGACCGGCGCGCTGCTCGGCTACCTGGTGGTGGGCCGGCGTGTCAGCCACCGCTACCACGCGCTGGCCGACGAACCGGTCGTGGCCGACGAGGGCGGGGCGGAATCCCGCACGCCGGCGAAGGACGTGCGGGCCGGCGCGGGGCCCAAGCCCGGGCTCATGGACCGGTTCCGAGGCGGGAAGCGCGGCGGGGCGGAAGGCAAACCCGGGCCGGTGGGCGCGCGGACGGCGTCCGGCGTCGCGGCGAAGTCGGGGTCCCGGCCCACCGCGCGCCGGAGCGCGCCCGCGGTGCGCGGACGCGCCCTGTTGGACAAGTTGCGCGGTCGCCGGGGGAACGCGGGCGGGGGAGCGAACCTGTCTCGCCGGCGTGGGGCTTAGGGACTTCCCTCCGGATCGCGGCGAGTCGGCCATGGTCCGGAGGGAAGTCTTCGGGAGCGACCTCGTAGGGGAGGGGCGGGCCCCGCCCGGTCCTTCCCCAGGATCGGGCGGGCCCCGCCCGGTCCTTCCCCAGGATCGGGCGGGCCCCGCCCGGTCCTTCCCCAGGATCGGGCGGGCCCCGCCCGGTCCTTCCCCAGGATCGGGCGGGCCCCGCCCGATCCTGGGGAACGGCCCTAGAGCGCCGGGTAGGCGTTCTTCATGAGCTCCTGGAACTGGGCCGAGAACCACTTCCCTGAGACCGGAGCGTCGGGCAGTGCCCCCGACAGGTTGTTCCCGTTGCGGGAGTTACCCGTGTAGGTCGGATCGCACATCCGGTCGAACCCCTTGCCCTCGTTGTTCGGGATCTCCTTGCTGGAACCGTCCGACTCCCCCGGGGGCTTCATCCACACGTACGCGTCGATCCCTGCCGCCGGGGCCGCCTTCGGCCGTTCGCCGAGGCCGGCTCCGGACTGGTTGCACCAGTTCCCGAGGTGGATGCGGCGGTCGTACCGGCCGCCGTTCACGTAGGTGTCGACGCTGGTGGTGGCACCCGGCCCGGTCGGCCGGTTCGCACCGCCCCAGCCGTTGCGCGAGGTGTCGATCAGCATCCCGATGCCGGAGCCGAAGCCGACGGAGACGAGCTTGGTGCGGAACGCCTGGGCGAAGGACTGCTCGTCCGTGTAGCGGTTCCAGTCGACCCACTTCGACTGGCGTACGGACGTGCCGTTCACGGAGTCGTCGATGGTGAAGTTGGTCTCCTTGGTCGCCCCGTAGTTGGCGGTGTTGACGATGAATCCGTGCACGTCGGCGACGGTCGCGCCCTCCGAGGTGGCCGCGATCTTGAAGATGTCGGCCGAGGGGCCGAAGTTGTCGTCCCAGCCGATCCAGCCGTGGTGCCCGGCGTCGATGTAGTTGTAGACGTTGGGTGCGTCGCCGAGCTTGTTCAGCGCGTAGCCGACGCCCTTCTCGTAGTTGCCGTTCGCCTTCATGACGTCACAGGCCGGGGTGGCGGTCGGGCGGCTGCCGGTGTTGGTGACCAGGTTGGGCAGCGAGTCGATCTCCACCGTGGTGACGATGCGCAGTCCGGCGTACTTCGAGTCCGCCAGGATCGCCGCGATGGGGTCGATGTACTCGGACTTGTAGCGGCCGATCTCCGTGGGGCCCAGCTCGCCGTTGGACGCGAGCGCCGCGCAGTCCCGCCCGGGCAGGTTGTAGATGACGAGCTGTACGACGAGCTCCCCGGACCCCTTCTGGGTCAGGGCCGCGTCGAGGTGGTCGCGCAGGCCCATCCCGCCGTTGACGCCCTCGATCGCCGCGATGCGGTCGAGCCAGACACCGGTCGGCTGGCCGGCCACCCGGCTGCCCCCCGGCTCGGCCGCCGCCCGCGCCGACCACTCCGGGTTCACGTAGACCTTGGCGCCCGCGTACGGGTTGTCGACCCGGCTGCCCGCGGGCGGGTCGGTGGGCGGATCCGTGGGGTCGGTCGGATCCGTCGTACCGCCGTTGCAGGTCACGCCGTTCAGCTTGAAAGCGGCCGGCACGGTGCTGTTCCCATTGCCTGTCGCGTTGAAGCCGAAGGAGGCGGAGCCGCCGGTGGCGAGCGTGCCGTTGTAGGAGAGGCTCTTCGCGGTGACGGCGGCCCCGGTCTGCGCGATCGTGGCGTTCCAGCCCTGGCTGACACTCTCGCTGCCGGCGAAGGACCACTCCAGTTGCCAACTGGTAACCGCGGCACCGTTGTTCGTGACGCTCACGGCGGCGGTGAGGCCGCCGTTCCACTGGTTCTGGATCTTGTAGTCGACCGTGCAGCCGGCCGCGGCGGCGGCCGTGGCTCCGAAGGGGACCGCCGCGGCGGCGGAGCCTGCGGCTGCGGCGACCAGGGTTCCCGCGGCTATGAGCGCCATTCTGGACCGGCGCAGGTTGGTGCGGCTCGTGCGGCTCATACGAGTTCCGTTTCCTCAGCTGTCGAGGGCGCGCGCATGTCCGCGCGGCCCGATTCCGTACGGGTGGGGTGACCGTCGTAGGTGCTGATCCGGGAAGGGTGCGGAGAGTCCCGAGTGCTCCGGCTCCGTGCGGTGAAGTCGTGGCGAAGGAGGGCCGCCGGCCCGGTGCGTTCGCGGTCGGGTGCCGGGTGGTCTCGCATCGAACCGACGGTGGTGTGCGAGGCGGAGCCGGACGCCGGCCGCGGCGGGTGAAGGGTTCCCTGCGGCCGGATCGGGGAGGGCTTGGGACGTGTGCGAGCACCGGACTGCGATGCGGGTGCGTTCTTTGTGTCGACTCAGGGCTGGGGCAACTGCGGCGCGATGATGTGCAGTTGGGAGACTCACCCTGACGCGCCGCGTTTCTGGGGTCGGCCCTCGGGGGTGCGGTGGTGCAGGGGCCGCGGGGGCGCGGACGTGTGAATGGCGTGACGAGTCGGTACTCCTCTCGGTCGGGGGAACCAGGCGGCCCTGATGCGTCCGGGGGACGCCCGCCCTCGGTGAACGGTCGTCGCGGGAAGCCCGTCGGTGTGCAACGGGTGGACTCCCGGATCCGGTGCGGGACGTGCGGTCGAACCTGCCGTCCGCCGACGCGCGGTGCCGTACTCCACCGTGGGTGGGGGACGGCACCCGGAAGCGGCGCGGCCGGGGGCGTGACGCTGTGCCGGTCGTGGCGTGCGCTTGCTGCGAAACATGGTCCGAACAGGTGCGGGAAGTGCCGTGGGCGTCGCATGGGCGACTCCTTGCGGAACGGCTGTGCCCCCTACGGCACGTCCGTCCGTGGAACCGCTCCCACCGGTGTGGCTTGACCGTAGAGCGTCAAGTCGTGTCGGTCAACACAGCAGTTCCGATCCGGTGCTGTCGAAGTATTTGGACTCAACGCGCATCTTGACTCCCTTTGCCCTCGTCTCCATTCTGGGAGCGCTCCCATTGGTTCAAGGCTTGTGCTCGACCCCGCAGCCCTCAAGCCACCGAGCCGCGAGGAGGTACCGCGCATGCCATCGGGACGCGCCCAGCGCCTGGTCACCGAGAACACCCGGAAGGGGCGGAGCCGATGGCGGACGGGGCGGTGACCGCGCCGGCACGGTGGGGCCCGACACCCCCCGCCCGTACAGGAATTGACGTAGTCGTGACCGTTCGGCGGAGTGAAAACGCCGGACCGGGTCAGATGTAAGGAATGACGTCCACTGACGTAAGGACAGACAGCACAGGCGACCCCGGCCAGGGCAGTACGCCCCGGCGCCGCGCACGGACGCGGGGCTGCCTGCCGTTCGCCGGGGTGGTCGCAGCGGCGCTGGTCCTGCTGCTCCTGGGCAGCAAGCTCAGCCTGCTGCCCGGTTTCGGCGACCTCTTCGGCGAGAAGACCAACGACCGGTCGGGCCCGGCGGTGCTCAAGTCCATCCAGGACATGAGCGCGTACGAGGCTGCCTCCGGCAACTTCCAGGTGGTCGTCGACCTGGAGAAGGACGCCAAGTACCTTCCCGACGCCATCCGCGGCACGCGCACCCTGTACGTCGGGGCGGGCACCGTCGGAGCCTCCGTGAACCTCGGCGAGGTCGGCGAGAACGGCGTGACGGTCAACGAGGAACGCACCACGGCCGAGCTCCGGCTGCCGCACGCGGTCCTGGGCAAGCCCGCACTGGATCCGGACCGTTCCTATGCGGTGTCCAAGCAGCGCGGCATCCTCGACCGGCTGGGCGACTTCTTCTCCGACAACCCGGGCAGCGAGCAGGCGGTCAACAAGCTCGCGGCCAAGCACATCGGGGAGGCGGCCAAGGAGAGCGGCCTGACGAAACGGGCGGAGAAGAACACCACGTCGATGCTCCAGGGGCTGCTCGGCTCGCTCGGGTTCGAGAAGGTCACCGTCACCTACGCCGACTGACCCGCCCGACCCCTCTTGTTCCGGCCGGGAGGCCCTGCGGCACACTCACCGGAACGCCCGGCCGTACCGTCGGCCGGCAGAGCCGGGGAGTGATGACCATGAGTGCCGAGACCGCCGAACGCTTCAGGGCCGCCGTCGAGAAGCACGACCCGGCGGCCCTGGAGGAGTTGTTCACCGAGGACGTCCGCCTCTTCAGCCCGGTGAAGTTCACCCCGTTCGAGGGGCGGCCGATGGTGCTCGGCCTCTTCGGGGTGCTCCTGCGCACCTTCGAGGACTTCCGGTACATCGGGCACTTCGAGGGCGAGGCACTCACCAGCGCCGGGGAGTCCGAGGAGCCGTCGGAGATCCTGCTGTTCAGGGCCACGGTGAACGGCAAGGCGATCCACGGCATCGACCTGCTCCAGTTCGCCGACGACGGCCGGATCAAGGAGTTCACGGTGATGGTCCGCCCGATGTCCGCCGTGCAGGCCCTGGGCGAAGCCGTCCTGAAGGGGCTCGCCGCCGACGGTCTCGTGCCGGACCCGGCCGCGGGCTGAGACCGGTGCGCCCGGCCCGGGAGGTGCCGGGCCGGGCGCCGCCGCACCCCGCGCCCTTCCGCACGGGCCCGCTGGCCCGGTTTGCCGTAACGGCAAGTTGCCTTGTCCCGGACGCGCCGCCCGCCGAATGATGGGCGGGCCGACGCACCCGTGGAAACGAGGAGAACCATGCCGCAGCCCGCCCCCGCCGCAGAGCCCTCCAGCGCCGTCCCCGGGGCGGTGCACCGGCTGGTGGACGTCCCCGGCGGCCGGATCCACCTCCTGGAACAGGGGAGCGGCCCACTCGTCCTCATGGTCCACGGCTTCCCCGAGACGTCGTACTCCTGGCGCCACCAGCTTCCGGCCGTCGCCGCGGCGGGGTTCCGTGCGGTCGCCGTCGACGTGCGCGGCTACGGGCGCTCGTCGGCCCCCGACTCCGTGGACGCCTACCGTATGACGGCCCACGTCGCCGACAACGTCGGCGTCGTGCACGCACTCGGCGAGGAGACGGCGACGGTGGTGGGCCACGACTGGGGCTCGCCCATCGCCGCGAACAGCGCACTGCTCCGCCCCGACATGTTCACCGCGGCGGCCATGCTCAGCGTGCCCTACGCACCCTGGAACCCGCTCAGGCCCACCGACGGCTTCGCGCGAATCGGCGGCGACGAGGAGTTCTACGTCGGCTACTTCCAGGAACCGGGCCGCGCCGAGGCGGAGATCGACCCCGACGTACGCGGATGGCTCGCCGGCTTCTACACCTCCCTGTCCGCCGACACGATGCCGCCGCCCGGCACCCCGAGCCCCTTCTTCGTGCCCGCCGGAGCGCGGATGCGCGACCGGTTCACCGGCGGCGCCCTGCCCGCCTGGCTGAGCGAGGAGGACCTGGACGTGTACAGCGCGGACTTCGGCAGGACCGGGCTGACCGGCGCGCTCAACCGCTACCGCAACGTGGACCGGGACTGGGAGGACCTTTCGGTCTGGGCGGGAGCCCGCCTCACCGCTCCGGCGCTCTTCATCGGCGGGAGCCTCGACTCCTCGACGGCCTGGATGGCCGACGCCATCGCCGCCCATCCCACCACGCTTCCCGGCCTGGTCTCCTCGCACATCCTCGAAGGAGCCGGGCACTGGATCCAGCAGGAGCGCGCCGCGGAGGTCAACGCGCTCCTGACGACGTGGCTGCGCTCGGTGCATGCCTGAGCCGTCCCCCGGGCCGTGTGGCCCGCCACCCCGGCCGGCCGCGTGTCGCACGTCCGGAGCCGCCCACGGACCGGTCATGGTGGCTGGATGAACAGTGCAGGGCTTCTCGCCGATGCGTTCGAACGCATCCACGAAACGGTGCACGCCGTCGTCGAGGGACTTCCACCTGATGACCTCAACGCCAGGCTCGACAAGGACGCGAACTCGATCGCGTGGCTCGTCTGGCACCTCACACGGGTGCAGGACGACCACATCGCCGACGCGGCGGGGACGGAGCAGCTCTGGTTCCAGGACTGGGGCCCCCGCTTCGATCTGCCCCTGGAAAGGGGGTCGACCGGATACGGCCACACCAGTGCCCAGGTCGCCTCGGTGCGGGTGACGTCGGCCGGTCTCCTGCTCGGATACTTCGACGCCGTGCACGGGCGGACCATGGAATTCGTGCGGGGTCTGGACGGCCATGCCCTGGACCGGGTCGTGGACGACGCGTGGTCGCCGCCCGTCACCCTCGGCGTGCGCCTGGTCAGCGTCATCTCCGACGACCTGCAGCACGCCGGACAGGCGGCTTTCGTCCGGGGTTCGCTCCAGCGCCGTTAGTGCCGCATCGGGCAACGTCCGCCCTGTTGTGATGCGACGCGCCACCCCGGTCACGGTGCAAGGTGGCGCGTGACCGTCACCCTGTCGAGGTGGCGGAACGAGACGCGTACGCGAGATCGACGACGATGAGGGGCAGCGACTCCTGCGGATCAACCGCACCCGCCGACGGTGCGGTTCGCGATCGTCTGCGACAGCTTCCCACCCCACCTGATCACGAAGCGGTGCCAACGCGTCTGAACCCGGGCCGCGGAGAACAACGCCGGGGTCGGCGCGGGCGTACTCTTGATCACCATCCTGAGGGGGGCTACGTGGCAGCGAAGGGGATACGGAGGGCCGGCCGAGCCGGTGGCGCACTGATGCTGGTGTCTGCGGCCGTCCTCCTGACAGGTTGCGGCGACGGCCGCGGCGATCCGCCCCCGAGGCCGAAGGCGGGGCCCGTGATCCGCACCTGTGTGACCTCGGCGGGCGGTCTGCGGGCCGACCTGAACGGTGACGGTACGGCCGACGAGGTCTCGCCCGCCTCCGCTCCCCGCGCCGGTACCGACTCCGGGCTCCGCATCACCTTCGGCGCGACTCACGGACCCGACACCTCGGTGACCCCCGAGCAACTGGTCGGCGACCGGGGTGACCACCCGGTGACCGTGTCGGCGGCGGTGGCGGACTTCGACCGGGACGGCTGGCTGGACCTGTTCATCGCCGCCACCGGGAAGACATGGGGCGACGACCCGATAGATCCAGCCGTCTCCGAACTGCGCCTCGGCCCGTTCTCGGCCCGCGGACGTGGACAGAGCGACCATCACGTCGACCTGAGCGAACCGCGCGCCGCAGGCGTCACCGACTACAACCACGACCGGTACCCGGATCTCGCCGCCTACGTGTACGACGGGGACGGGCAGTATTCCGTGAGGGCCCGCCTCGGTGGTCCGAAGGGCCTCGAAGGCAAGCAGACCGCCTCCGACCTGCCGTACACGAGCGGGGCCCAGCAAGCCGACGTCCCCACCCCCGGCTCCATGCCGGCCCCCAGCCTGCGGACGTTCCACCCGTCGTGCGAGGACGAAGACAAAGGCTGACGGCGACGCGTGCGGCCCCGCACCCGGCCGACGATCTCTCCATCGAACCCGGGGGAGATGGAAGCACTGTCCTTGATCGACCGGCGGCGACCACCTGGTTCCCATCGCCCGGCGAACAGGGCAAGCGTTGCTTGATGCGGCACTAGAGCGCGGCCGCCCCCGTGCGCGCGTAGTGTCCCGGACTGGTGCCCACCACCCGCTTGAAGTGCCGGGAGAAGTGCGACTGGTCGTAGAACCCGGCCGCGGCCGCCACGTCCGGTGCGCGCATGCCCCCGAGCAGCAGCCGCCGGGACAGGTCCACACGGCGGCCCGTCAGGTACTGATGCGGCGCCATGCCGAACTCGCGGCTGAACGTCCGTACCAGATGGGCGTGATGACAGTGCAGGCGCTCGGCCGCCTCGCGGAGGGTGAGTCCCTCCACGAAGTGCTGGTCGAGCAGGTCACGCAGCTCGTGGGCGACCCTGCGGTCGGACTTGCGGGGGCGTACGCCGAGTTCGTCGCGCAGATGTGCGGCGAGGCGTTCGCGGACGAGGGCGAGCCTGCTCTGCGCCTCCAGTTCGTCGCCGGGCCGTTCGAGCGTCCGGTGCAGCTGGTGCACCCGGTGCCGCAGCGGCGGATCGTCCAGCACCGGCCGGTCCACCGCCCTGCCGACGAGGTCCGCGTCGATCTGCCCGGTGTCCAGGTACAGGACGCGCTTGCGGAATCCCGCGGGCGTCACCGCGCCCCCGTTGTGCGGAACGTGCGGCGGCAGCAGGGTCACGACCGAGCTGGGCGCCCCGTGCTCATGGCGGTCGAGGTCGTAGCGGACCACGCCCTCGTCGACGATCAGAAGCGTCCAGGCGTCGTGCGTGTGCATGGGGTAGGAGTGGTCCGCGAAGTGGGCGTGGAAGACCTCGTCGATACCCTCGACCCGCGGACGCCACGCGGTGATGTCCGGACGCGCACCCATGGGTGCAGCTTACAGAGGGCCACCGGCCGCCCATGACGCAAACTTCGTACAAGACCCGCACCGCGCGGCCGGGAAGCCTGTCCGTATGACCGATGACAACGCACCCGTCCGCTTCGACACCAAGATCGCGGTGCTGCTCCGCGACGACCTGGAGACCTGGCAGCGCCTGAACGTCACCGCTTTCCTGGTGAGCGGTCTGGGCACGCACGTTCCCGAGGTGATCGGCGAACCGTACGCCGACGCGGACGACACCCCGTACCTGCCCATGTTCCGCCAGCCCGTCCTCGTGTTCGCCGGGTCCAAGGAACTGCTCACGAGCGCGCACACGAGGGCGGTGAGCCGCGGCGCCACTCTCGCGGTGTTCACCTCCGACCTGTTCTCGACCGGCCACGACCGGGCGAACAGGGCGGCCGTCCGGGCCCTTCCGCGGGACGGGCTGGATCTGGTGGGGCTGGCCGTGTACGGGCCGCGGAACACCGTCGACAAGATCCTCAAGGGTGCGTCCATGCATCCCTGACCTGCGTCGCCGCGTCACCGGCCGGATACGCAGGGGTACACCCGTGCGGGTGACGGTTCCCGGTGCCATACTCGAAAGCAGTCCGCTAGACAGGCTTGTCACCGTCCCGAAAGGCGACGCGTCATGAACTGGGCATCGTGGACCACCCTCGGTGTCTTCGCGGGAACCGGCGGAGTGCGCACCGAAGAGGTAGGTGTCGTGAGCGGTGATCTGACCGTACACACGACTTGGACCGAAGGGCAGGCAGAGGTCGCCGTGCAGTTCAGCGGGGCCTCGGACTGGTTCACACTGGCCGGGAGCCCGGTGCCGTGTCCTTCCGAGGAAGCCAGCCGGTCATTCCACCAGAGCGTCGTCGAGGCGGTACGCGCCGGCGGCGGAGCCACGGTTCCGGTTCCGCACACCGTCGAGATGACGTCCGTCGGCACCGCCGGTCAGCCGCCCGCGAAGCCGAGCACGTAACGTCGCTGCCAGGGGGTCTCCACCGCCTTGGGATGATAGGCCCGGCGCACGAAGGCGACCGCGTCGGCGGCAGGCACCCCGTCCAGCACGGCGAGGCAGGCGAGCGCCGTGCCCGTCCTTCCCCGCCCGCCCCAGCAGGCGAACTCCACCCGCTCCGCCGCGGCCCGTGCCCGCGCCTCCTCGAAGGCGGCGCGGGCCGCGCTCTTGTCGGCGGGGAGGCGGAAATCCGGCCAGCGCACCCAGCGCGACTCCCAGGCGACAGGAGGCGGCGGTCCCCCGAGGAGGAGTACGGAGAAGGACGGTTCAGGCCCCTGCGGCAAGGGGCGCCTCAGACCGCGTCCACGGACCAGCCGGCCCGAGGGAAGCGTCATCACCCCTGCGGCTGCGGGGTCCCAGGTCTGCTCCACCACTCAGTCCCTCCGGCCGGTATCAGTGCCTGAAGGGTATCCAGCCGCCCCAGGCCCTGGCCGCGCCTTCGTCGTCGGCGGACATCGGCGGACATCACGGGCCCGGGGAAAACGTCGTTCGGACGGAGGCGCGGCTTTCACGGGGCGTGCCGCGCGAGGACCAGGTCCAAGGGGATGTCGGCGCTGACGGTCACCGCGGAGGGATCGAGGTCGGCCGGGGACGGCATGACGCTTCCCGGCAGTTGCACGGCAGCGGCCCCATGCGCGACAGCGGCGGCGAGTGCCGCTCTCCCGGCGCCGCCGGCCGCGAGGAAACCCGCGAGTGACGCGTCTCCCGCCCCGACATCGCTGCGTACGGCAGGCACCCGGGCGGCGGCGAAGAACGCTCCTGACGGTTCCACCAGCAGCTGGCCCGCGCCGCCGAGGCTCGCGAGCACGGACCTGGCCCCGCGCCCGCACAACTCCCGCGCCGCCTCCAGTGCGTCACCGACCGTCGGGAGGGGACGGCCCACGGCCTCGGCGAGCTCCTCCGCGTTGGGCTTCACCACGTCGGGCAGTCCGCCCAGGGCTGCCGAGAGCGCCGCGCCCGAGGTGTCGAGGGCGACCCGCACGCCCGCACGGTGGCTGCGGGCGACCAGTTCGGCGTACCAGCTGGGCGGAAGTCCGCGGGGCAGGCTCCCGCAGCAGGCGATCCAGTCCGCGTCGGCCGACCGGACCCGGACGGTTTCGAGCAGGCGCTCGGCCTCGGCCGGTGTGATCTCGGGCCCCGGGGCGTTGACCTTGGTGAGGGTGCCGTCCGGCTCGACAAGGGTGATGTTGACCCGGGTGCTGCCGGAGATCTCCACGCCGGCTGCCTCGACGCCGTGGCCGCCGAGGAGCCGGGCGAGCAGCGCTCCCTCGGGTCCGCCGAGCGGCGCGACGGCGACGGTGCGGTGTCCGGCCGCCGCGACCGCCCGCGAGACGTTGACCCCCTTGCCGCCGGGATCGACGCGGTCGAAGGCCGCGCGCAGGACGGCGCCGCGTTCGAGGACGGGCAGCTCGTAGGTGCGGTCCAGACTCGGATTGGGGGTGACGGTCACGATCATGCGCCCCATACTGCCGTTCCCCGGCTCTCGGTCGCCCGGGTGCGCGCTCGGCGTGCGGGCCTCCGCCTCGGTGCCGGTCGCGCGCTGTCTCGTCCGGTGCGACGCATCCCCGCAGGACGGCACCATCTCGCCGCTACGAGCACGACGAACTCGACCCCGGTGCGGCGGGAGTCGGCAAGGACGACGGCCGCGACCCGGGGCCCGCACCGGTGCCGGAAGCACTCAGTCGGCGCGGTGTCCCGCCGTTCCGTGGCTCAGCGGGCGGGCGAGCAGCGGGACCCCCAGGACCTGGTGACCTCCGCTGGCTTGCATGCGCACTTCGCCGCGCTCGCTGATCTCGGCCCGTACGATGCCCGTCTCGTCGGCGTACACCGGGTAGCCACCCGCGCCGGATCGCGCCGTCAGGTGGACGACGACCACGTCGTCCGTGGCGCCCGTCGCCTGGAAGATGAGTTCGTAACTCTCCGGATACTCCATGTCGACCTCCGCCCGGGCTCGTGCGGCAGCCGCCGGCCCGTCACACCCATTGTTTCTCACCCCGGAGCGCGACGCTTGGGGAAGAACGGTCGTGTGACCCTCGGTGATTGCGGATGCGGAAAGGGTGAACGGGGGCGACCATCGTCTGCAAGGGATCGGACGCGTGCTGTCGGCTTCGCACGGCCGCCCGTGACGCCAGGCGCAACCGCCGGCGCGATCGGTTTTCGTCGGCGCGGGGCCCACGGGCTCCCGGCCGCCCCGTGGAGAGGAACTGCCGTGCTGATGGCCAATCCCGCAACGCTGCGAAATCTCGTCAAGCGCTACGAGACGGCGCGAAGCGCCCATGCACGGCTGGGGACTTCTCAGAGCAGCCGCACACTCGAGGACGTCTCCTACACCCTCTGCGTCACCACCGGCACGAGGACCGTCACCGACGCCCTCGCGGTCGCCGCCGCGCAACTGCGCACGTTGACCTCGACGGGCGCACTGGGCACTGCGGCGGCGCCGTCCGAGGTGCAGCTGACCGCCTGAGACGCTGCGCGGACCGAGCGGTGACGCCCGGCCCGCAGAGGCACGGCGCTCGCCGACCGCCCCGTGATGACGCCGGTCCCCGGGACCGGCGTCATCACGCGTCCGGGGGGCCGCGAACGGCCCCATGGGAGCGGCCACGGCGAATGGGCGGACAGGGCCGTCGATCGGGTGACACCCCCCGGCGGGGCAACATGACTGTTCGCCGCGGCGGCTAGGCATGCGGGTATGAGATTCGAGACCCGCCGCACCAAGACCGTTTCCTCGCGTACGCGCCGGCTCCGCGTCGTCGGCGTCCTGTGCGTCGCCCTTGCCGCCACTCTCGTGACCGGCTGCGGGCAGGAGAGCGGTGACAAGACCGCCGCCGAGACCTCCGAGGCCGCCAAGGTCCTTCCGAAGCAGACGACGAGCCCTTCCGGCAGTGTCAGCCCCTCCGGGACGGCGCAGCTGACCCAGGACCAGACCGAGCGCAAGGACCTGCTCTCCACCGTCAAGGTCCCCTTCGACAAGGCCGCCACGACGGCCGTCGGCGAGGTGTCCGGTGGCAAGCTGGCCGACCTCGACATCGAGGGCCTCGACGACGATGACGACTCCAGCGCCAGCCCGAGCCCCGAGGGCAGTGGCAGTGCCAGCCCCAGCGGCAGCCCGAGCGGTTCCGGCAGCCCGAGCCCGAGCGGCAGCTCCACCGGCAACCCGAAGTGGGTCGCCGAGGTCGCCGAGAAGGACGGCACCGCTCACATCGTGACCATCGACGCGGTGACCGGAAAGGTCCTCGACTCCGCGCCGGACGCGGACCAGAGCGATTCCGACAAGCAGGAGCTGGCGGGCCGTCTCGCCCAGGCGAAGCAGACGCCCCAGCAGGCGGCCAAGATCGCCACGGACAAGCAGAAGGGTACGGTCACCTCCGTCTCGCTCGACGAGAACGACAGCCAGGCCGTCGTCTGGCAGGTGGACGTGGTCACCAAGGACTGGAACAAGACCACCTTCGACGTGGACGCCGCCACGGGCACGATCACGTCCGAGCAGGTCGACGACGACTGATCACCCCACCCCCGAACCCGTCCGACGGTGACGGACCGCCCCGCGGTCCGTCACCGTCGTGCGTCGCGTCCGGGCGCTCGGTGCCGGGGTGTGAGTGCCGGGCCCCGGACGCATCCGCCGGGTCGCCGCTGGAGGGCCCCTGTCCCGTCAGTGCTCGGCCGCGCCCTCGCACGGCTCCGTCAGATCGCGGTCGAAGCGCAAGCCGGGCTTTCCCATCAGGGTGATCGTCCCGGCCTCCGCGAACCCCGCACGCGCGAGCACCGTCCTCGAACCGGCGTTGTCGACGGTCGTGCGGGCCGTGAGCGCGACCAGGCCGTACCTGGATCGGGCCAGCCTGCAGACCTCGCGCACCGCGGCGGTGGCCAGGCCACGTCCGGTGGCCCGTTCGGCCATGCGGTAACCGAGCTCGGCCGAGCCTTCGGCGACGTCGACGAGATTGACACGGCCCAGCACGGCCCCGTCGTCGTCCGCCAGGATGTGGAAGTGGCACGTCCCCGCCGCTTGTTCGGCCAGCAACCCGGCGTGACGCGAGGCGAATCCGCTGAAGTAGTCGTCGCCCCTGTCGGGAACCGAAGCGGCGAAGTACGCGCGGTTCTCCCGCTCGAAGGCGAGCAGCGCCGGAGCGTGATCGGGGCGAAGGCGTTGGAGGACGGTCATCGGGCGACGATATACACCGGGCCGCCCTCGGGGCGCCCCGATATCGGGGCCGGCCCACGGCCCCTGGGACGCCCTCGCGGCGAAGGCCTGCTCGGGACGTCACGTATCCGTACGCTCCCGGCGGGGTGACCTCGCGCTCTCCCATGCGTTGTAGAGGGTGTGCCTTCCTCATCTCTCCGCTCGCCCCAGCCTCCTGCCGCCGCCGTCGTGAAGCCGGCCGCCCCTCCCTTCCTGCTGACGCATGATCAAGGTCAGGCGGCGCGGACTCTGCTGGCCTACGTGAGCGGCCTGCCGCTGAAGGAAGCGGACGTGCAGCTTCTCGCCGTCGTCGTCGCCATCCGTGCGGCGCGGAGCGGCATCGGGAACATCACGGGTCAGGACCTGCGATCCCTGCGTCTCGCGGACGCCCGGGCCGCGGTGGCCGGCCTCTCCACCCTCGGCTGGCAAGGGCAGGACAGGCTGCTGGGGGACGACACGGTCACTCCCGTGGGCATCGGTGTGCCCGATCTCGCGCAAGGGCCGGAACCTCGGCTTCCGTTCGGCAAGGTGATGCGCTCCCGGGTGTCGGGATGGGCTGCCCGGACCATGTCGGCCAAGCCGGTGAAGAAGACCTCGTCCGCGGCCCGGCTGGCCGCGCTCCATCTGGCCGCCCACTGGCCGGCGGACGACTACGGCACGCTGCCCGCGAACCTGCCCGAAGTCTGCCGCGACGCCCTGCCCGAACTGGTCGCCAAGGGCTTCATCACCGAACTGGACCAGACGCGTTACCTGTTGGGGGACTCCGTCCGGCATCTGGCGGGGATGCGGCCCCTGCCGTTCGTGCCGCCCCGGGCGGGACAGGAGCCGGAGCCGCCGACCTGGGAGGAGTGGAAGGGCGGCGTGAGCGTCGCCCTGCGGCGCCACGTCGAAGCCGTCGAAGGCTGTTCCGAGTGTGCCCTGCCGACGGTGAGGGTCGCCGAGGCCTTCATGCGCAAGGCGGTTCCCGCCCAGTTCGACGAGAAGGTGCGCGCGGCGTATACGACATGGGCGGCCGGGCGCCCCGGTCAGGGGCCCGAAGCGGCCGAGTTCGCGGCGGCGTTCCGCGCCGCGCACGGCCACGGGCCGTCGGTCAAGCAGCTGTGCGCGGGGCTCGGCTGGGGGAAGATGTCCCGCGACCTGCGGATCTTCGCCGTTCGCAGGATTATCGCGGACGGCTGGCTGACGAACACCGACCCGGTGCCCTGGACGCTGCGCCCCGGCCGTGCCGCTCAGGGAGGCGCGGCTGCCCCGGTGTCGGCGAGGCGGCGGTGACGGTGCTCGGTGCGAGCCCGTCCGCCACATGACGGGTGGTTCGTGGCGACCCGCGGGCCACATGATCGGGCCGGCTCCGTCCGACTGTGCACCGGGCGGACCCTGACCCGTCATCGGACGTTCCGGATCCGGTGGGGTTCAGGGTGCTTGCTATGGGCATGCCAAGCGTAGCCGCGTGTCCCCGCCACGCGCCGACCCGGAGGATGCAGTGAAACTCAGCGCACCGATCAGCAAGGCCTCGCTCGTCGTGACCAGTGCCCTCGTGCTCGTCATAGGAACGGCCGGCAGCGCGCTCGCCGCCCCGCCGGGCGCGCTGCCGGCGAACGCCGACGGGACGGAGCAGACCTTCCAGCCGGCGTTCGACTACGACACGGACGGCTGCTACCCCACACCGGCGATCGGCGCCGACGGCACGATAGCCCCGGGACTCAACACCACCGGCGCCGTCAACGGAAGCTGCCGCGACGCGGTCGACCTCGACAACACCAACGGCTACGCCCGCTCGAAGTGCAACAACGGCTGGTGCGCCGTCATGTACGGGCTCTACTTCGAGAAGGACCAGGCGGTGGCCGGCAGTGGACTCGGCGGGCACCGGCACGACTGGGAACACGTTGTGGTGTGGGTGCAGAACAACGAAGCCCGCTACGTCTCCACCTCGGCCCACGGCAACTTCAACGTGTACGCCCGTGACGCGATCCGGTGGGACGGAACCCATCCCAAGGTCGTCTATCACAAGGACGGGCTGGGCACGCACTGCTTCCGGCCCGCGAACTCCAACGACGAACCCCCGGAGAACCACTACGGGACCTGGCGCTTTCCCGCACTGGTGGGCTGGAACGGCTATCCGGCCGGCCTGCGAGACCGGCTGAGCCAGGCCGACTTCGGCAGCGCCGTCTTCGGTCTCAAGGACGGCAACTTCAACTACCACCTGGAGAAGGCCAAGCCCGCCGGCATCCCCTTCGACCCCAACGCCTGACCCGGCGGGGCGGGCGGACGCGCACCGGTGCGCGTCCGCCCGCCTCCGACGGTCCGTCAGCGTTCCGTCAGCTCCGAAGGAGCCTCCTGGACCACCCAGCCGTTCCCGTCCGGATCGGCGAAGGCCATGAACGAGTTCCAGGTGTCACCCTTGCCTTCCTCCCAGCCCGTGGCGCCCACGTGCCTGACCGGGGACACGTCCACGCCCCGGCCGGCCAGTTCCTCCCGGGCAGCCTCGATGTCGGTGACACAGACCTGGAGCCCCTGCAACGTGCCGGGAGCCATCACCTTCGACCCGGGGAGGGCCGGCATGCCCTGCAGCATGGCGATCGAGCACCGGGAGCCGGGGGGAGTCAGCTGGATGATCCGCATCCCGGGTGCCACCTCGTCGTCCAGGTCCAGCTTGAAGCCGGCCTTCTCCGTGTAGAACTCCTTCGCACGGTCCATGTCGGTGACGGGGACCGGAACAACCTCGAGCGTCCAGTTCATGGAGCCTCCTCAGCAGGGCCAGCGCATCTGGCCGAACGGATCGTCCTCCGGCCGGGCCGGGCCGGGCCGGGCGGGGCACGGCGCCGGGGCGCGGTCCGGAGAGGTCCACCGTCACCCACGCGGCGTTCCCCGCGGGCCCCGAAACGCCAGTGGACGCCGCACTGTGACGATTGACCCGCCCGGCACTCCGCCCGCCGGGGCGCCGTTCCCGGCGCGGAGGGCGTGAGCGGGGTCTGCGGCGCGACCGCTCCACGGACGACTGTCGGTGGTGGCTGTGATGCTGGGTGCATGGACGAACTGATGAGGCGGCGCGTCTACGGCGCCGACCACGACGACCCCGATCCGGGGCCCCGGACCGGGCACGACTACGTGGAGTTGGTGGGCGGCCCGCTGGACGGGCTGCTCCTCGACGTCACCGGCTGGCCCGATGACCGCCTCGCGGTGGGCGCCGCGCTCGGCACGGAACTGGGGAAGTTCGGCTCAGGCGGCCGCGCCGTGTACGGGCCCACGGCGGCCGGGCCCGGCCGCTGGGCCTGGGAGGCGGACAGCCCCTGAGCACGGCGCCGGCCCGGCACCACGCCCCGGGAGGGACAGCCGGGCGCGGTCCGGGCCGGACACGGTGGGCGGGCGGCGTCGTCAACCGGTGCAGTGGATGTCCCGGGCCGGGCGGTGCCCGGTGACGAGGAACCTGGTCACCGCGCGGTCGCCGCAGTCGTTTCCGTTGCCCAGGTACATCCCGTGCCCACCCCGTCCCAAGGTGACCATCCGAGCCCGGTCACCGAGCGCGGAACGCATCCTCAGCGCGCCGGAGTAGGGGGTGGCGGGGTCGCGGAGGCTCTGGACCATCAGGATGTCCGACGGGCCGTCGGCGGTGATGCGCACGGGCCTCTCGGTGGGGGCGTCCTTCCAGTACGCGCAGGGGCCGATGTTGACGGGCATTCCGGCCGTCAGCGGATACGCCGCCCGGTCGGCGGCCACCCGTTCCGCGTATCCCGGACCGGGGCCGGGCCAGCGCACGTCGTTGCAGATCGTGGCGAGCATCAGCGACGCGTCCTCGTCCGGGATGGTCCCCGCGAGATCCGGAGGGAGGACGGGCCTGCCTTCCGGAGCCGAGGCCTGCTCGATCAGGCGTGCCATCGCCGGGAAGGCGGCATCGGCGTAGAGCGCGTTCTGGAGTGCCTGCCGCAGCCCGTTGCCGGTCAGCGGCACCCCGGGCACGTCCGACGTGAGCGGAGCCCGGTCCAGACGGTCCGCCAGGGCGAGGAACAGGGGTTCCACGTCCTGGGCACGCGACGCCAGCCGGAGCCCCTCCGCCTCACGCGCCGGATCGGACGCCCAGGCGGCGAAGTCCGGGAAACGGTCGGCCGCGCCCCTGGACATGTTCTCCAGCCACCCGCGCGCGACCCGCGTCGGATCCGGGTCGCCACTGCTGTCCAGGACCATCCGGTCGACCCGCCCGGGTTCCGTCTGCGCGTAGACGGTCCCGACGTACGTCCCGTACGAGGTGCCCCATATCGAGAGCTTCCGCTCTCCCAGTGCCGCGCGGAACCGGTCGATGTCACGGGTCTCGTTCCTGGTCGTGAACGACCGCAGGACCGCACCGCCGTTGCGCGCGCACGACTCCGCCGTGCGCCGGGACCGGGTCTCGTTCTCCGAGATCCCGCCGTCCGGCGCGGGCCAGGACCTCAGCGTCACGAGCCGTCGGTCCGCCGCGGGAATGCCGCAGCGCGCCCTGACGCTGCCGCCCACGCCGCGCGGGTCCAGACTGACCAGGTAGTACGCCCCGTCCAGCGCCGCCCGCAGCGCAGCGCCCTTCTGGGCGAGCCGCTGGACCCCGGACGAGCCCGGCCCTCCGGGGACCACCAGCAGCGTGCCCCGCCGCTTCTCCGGACGGTCGCTGAGCAGCCGGGTGACCGACACCTGGACGCTGCGCCCGTCCGGGTCGAGGTGGTCGAGGGGTACGGCCAGAGTCGCGCACTCCTGCCCGGCGGCCGGGGCGGTGCCCGGTGGCAGGTCGCAGGCGTGCCAGTCGAGCCGTGGGGCCGCCGTGCCGGAGGCCGGGCGGGCGGCGGCGGTGACGCTCGTGGCCAGAGCTGTTGCGCAGAGGGCCAGCAGAACGGTCTTCCGGGTCCAGTTCGTCATGACGGCAAGCCTGGTGCGGTCCGGTCCCGGAGCCCATGCGGCAGGCCCGCCGCCCGGTGGGGTGGAGAGCCCCCGGGGCGACCCTGCGGACCACACCCGGAATCCGCCCGGCCTCCGGCCCCGGTCGTCACGGCGGACAGCCCTCAGACGCCGCCCGGTCCGCCCGCGAGATCCGTGTCGCGCATGCCGGGGAGGGCATAACCGGCGTGCGCGTCCCACGGGACGTCGAGGTCGTCCATGTGCACGCGCCATTCCGCGTCCGGCAGGGACCGGCGCAACTCGGTGACGGAGTCCAGCACATGGGCGATGACCGGCAGGGCCCGGCCGGGGTCGAACGGCAGCTTGGTGGACCCGGCCAGGATGTCGCGCGGCCCACCCCCACCGTTCTCGTACAGGTACAGGCTCTCCTCGTCCGGGTACGGGAAGGACGACGTACGGGCGGCGACGGTTCGGGCGACGTCGGCCGCCTCGGCGTCTGTCAGGGGCTTCGCCCTGCTCGCGGTGTAGTAGAGGGAGACACTCATGATCCGACCGTAACGAAGGGGTACGACAGTGCCGACGGGCAGCGGACTCGGGCTGCGTTGCGGACCCGGTCCTATGGTGCCGCGCGGAGCCGGCCCGGCGGCACCGTCCCCAGGGGCCTCATACGTCGCGGCGCATGCAGATCCGGGGCCACCGGTCCAGGCCGTGGGCGGCTTCCTGCCTGCGGATCTCCCGGAGTCCGGGACCGAGTTCGTCGTCGGTCAGGATGCGGAAGCCGCAGCGTCCGTAGTAGGGGGCGTTCCAGGGGACGTCCGTGAAGGTGGTGAGGGTCAGCGCGGGCACACCGGAGGCCGCGGCGTGATCCGCGAGGCGGCCGAGCAGCAGACGTCCGATACCCCGACGGGCGTGGTCGGGGTGTACCGACACCTGCTCCACGTGCAGGTTCCCGTCGACCGGGCCGGCGATGAGGTAGGCCACCGGGAGGTCGGCGGCGTCGACGGCGACCCAGGCCAGTCCCTGCTCGACGTACGAGGCCAACTCCGCCACGGTCAGGGGCTCGTCGTCCGCGATCTCCGGCATTCCGACGTCCCGGAAGCACCTGCCGGCTGCCCTCTCGATCTCCTGGAGGAGCGGCGGGTCGTCGATGCGCGCAGGACGGATGTGCATGGCCCCATTGTCCCGGATGAGCGGGCGGCCCCATGCCGGTCCCCCGTCGTGAGCACCCCGTCGGCGAAGCCCAGGACGAGCCGGGGTGGTTCCGCCGTTCATCGCGCCGGTGTGCGCTCCGGCCGGGTGCAGACCGCGTCCGATGTCCGCGCCGATTCTTGTCATGAGCCGGCTGGGCCCCCGGTCAGTACCGTCTCGCGGAACGACGCCACCACGGGCCGCAGGTCGATCCTGTGCCACGCGGCCCACAACTGCACGGACGCCTGGTGCCAGGGGAGTTCGCGCACCACGACGCCGTCGGTGGCCCCGCGGACCATGCTCCGCTGGACGAGCGCGAGACCCAGGCCGGACGCGACCAGCCCCAGGGCGGTCAGCGGATCGGGTGCGTCGAGGCGGATGTCCGGCGTGAAGCCCGAGGCCACGCACGACGCGACGAACGCGTCCCGGGCTCCCGGCTCGCCAAAACCCCCGACCGCGATCCAGGGCATGCCGTCCAGATCCGGCGCCGTGAGCGTGCCACGACCGGCCAGTGGGTGCCCCGCGGGCAGGGCGAGGAGCAGCGGATCCTCCAGCAGTGGTGCAGCGAGCAGGTCGGGGTCGTCCCCCGGCGGAGGCTGCTGGACCAGGGCGATGTCGAGGCTGCGCTGCCGGAGCCCCACGAACTGCTCCTCGGGTGTCAGGCTGTAGAGCGAGACGTGGATGCCGGGGCGCTCCTCCTGGAGCGCGCGCAGCGCCGCCGGCAGCACGCCGGTGTGCATGGCGTCCGCGACGTATCCGATGCACAGGCCCCCCTCCTCCCCGCGTCCCAGGCGGCGGCCGAGGTTCTCCAGCCTGTCCGCGTGCCGCAGCAGGGCCCGCGTCTCGGTGAGGAAGACCTTGCCGTCGGCGGTCAGGCGGATGCGCTGCTGGCTCCGCTCGAACAGTGTGAGGCCCAGGTTCTTCTCGAGCTGGGCGATCTGGCGGCTGAGGGGCGACTGCGAGATGTGCAGTTCCTCCGCGGCTCGGCCCACGTGCTCGGCCTCGGCCACGGCCACGAAATAGCGAAGTTGTCGCAGGTCAAGCATGTAAGACCTCGGGGGACTCAACTCAGTCCAAGCGTGTCTTGGACAGTCTCAAGTATCGATCCTAACCTCGAATGCGTAAGGCCGACGAACCTTCGCATATCGAATGAAAAAGCGTCGGATCCATTCCCTCCCGTAAGGAATCACCTCATGGGCATCGCACCCCTCCTCCCCGGACCGCTCGGCTTCGGGACGGCTCCACTGGGCAACATGTTCCGCGCCATCCCCGACGCGGAGGCCGCCGCCACGGTCGAGGCCGCCTGGGACCACGGCATCCGCTACTTCGACACCGCCCCCTTCTACGGCGCGGGCCTGGCGGAGATCCGGCTGGGCGAGGTCCTCGCCTCCCACCCCCGGGAGAGCTTCGTCCTCAGTACCAAGGTGGGGCGCGTCGTCCTCGACGAGGCCGAGGATCCGGCGGCACGTGAACTCGGCGAGAAGGGCGGACTCTTCGAACACGGCCGCCCCAACAAGATGGTGAACGACTACACGGCCGACGCGACGATGCGATCCATCGAGGACAGCCTCACCCGGCTGAAGACCGACCGCCTCGACATCGTCTGGGTGCACGACATCGCTCAGGACTTCTACGGCGACGAATGGCTCGCCCGCTACGAGACCGCCCGCACGGGCGCCTTCCGCACCCTGGAGAAGCTCCGGGCCGAGGGCGTCATCAAGGCATGGGGCCTCGGCGTCAACCGGGTGGAGCCCCTGGAACTCACCCTCGACCTCGACGAGCCGAAGCCCGACGCGTTCCTCCTCGCCGGCCGCTACACCCTCCTCGACCACGACCGCGCGCTGCAGCGCCTGCTGCCCGCGGCCGCCGAGCAGAACGTCGACATCGTCGTCGGCGGACCCTACAGCTCGGGCGTCCTCGCAGGAGGCCGCCACTTCGAGTACCAGGAAGCACCCGCGGAGATCGTCGCCAAGGTGGAGCGGATCAAGGCTCTCGCCGAGCGCCACGGCATCGGGATCAAGGCCGCCGCCCTGCAGTTCTCACTCGCCCACCCGGCAACCGTCGCCGCCATTCCCGGCGCCACCAGGCCGAGCCGTGTCGCCGAGGACGTCGCCGCCCTGGGCGAGCGAGTCCCGGCGGGCTTCTGGGCGGCACTCCGCGACGAGAAGCTGATCGCCGCCGACGCCCCCGTCCCCACGAACTGACCCCGCGCGCCGCCGCGGTCCGGGCCGTGCCCACCGCCACGTACATCGCGTCCGCTCACACCCACAAGGAGAACCTGATGGCCACGACCAGTGTGTCCGTCCGCATCCCCGTCCCGCCGGACCGTGTCTGGAAGCTCATCGGCGGATTCGGCAGTCTGCCGGACTGGCTTCCGTACATCCCCGGCAGTGAACTCGGTGAGGGCGGGCGGGTCCGCAGCCTCACCGACCAGGACGGCGGAGTGATCGTCGAGCGCCTCGAGACGTTCGACGACGAGGCCCGCACCTACAGTTACTCGATTCTGAGCGCGCCCTTCCCGGTGACCGCCTACCTCTCCACCCTCACCGTGCACGCGGACTCCGGTCCGGGCACCTCACGGGTCGAGTGGAGCGGCACGTTCACGCCGGACGGCGTCGACGAGGCCGAGGCGGTCGGCCTGTTCCGGGGCATCTACTCCGACGGGCTCGCGGCACTCCAGAGCGCCTTCGCCGACTGAGGCGGCGTGACCCCGTCGGGTGCGGCGGCCGCTCGGAAACCGGCCGCCGCACCCCTGGTGCCCGTCCGGGTCAGCCCCGGGTGATGTTCTGCGCCTGAGGACCCTTCTGCCCCTGGCCGATGTCGAAGGTGACGTGCTCGCCCTCCGTCAGCTCGCGGTACCCGGAGCCGTTGATCTCCGAGTAGTGGGCGAAGACGTCCGGGCCCCCGCCCTCCTGCGAGATGAAACCGAAGCCCTTTTCGGAGTTGAACCACTTCACGGTGCCGCTCGCCATACCGTTCTTCCTTCGTCCATCCCGGGAGCAGCCCTCGTCGAGCGTGCCCCGGCCCCCGCGACCACAGGAGCCATCAGCCGTACTACCCCGACTCCAGCCCTCTTATCCGATCCGCGGGGGAACAGGGCGGGTTCCGTGCACGGTTCGCCGGTGCGGTGTGCGGTGTGCGGTGTGCGGGGCCGGTGTCCCTCACGGCTCGAACGGGGCGGCTCCCCGCTCGTGACGTGCCCAGGGGTGGCTCGCCGCTCGCGCTGTGCCCAGGGGCGGGCGGACGTCCCCTCGCACGCTGCCCTACAGTCTGACCGGCGTGTTTCCGAGGGCGGGTGGGTGCAGGGTGTTGGGCCGGGTGACAGCTGTCAGCAGCAATGCGACGTACTCGTTCAGCAAGCCGAACCGTGAGGCCGTCACGCTGCTCGCCGGCCTCGGCGTGGAGGGGGACGTGCACGCGGGGACGACGATCCGTCACCAGTTCCGCATGACCTACGAACCGGACCTGCCGAACCTGCGGCAGGTCCACCTCATGCACGAGGAACTCTTCGACGAGCTCGCTCTGAAGGGCTTCGCCGTCGCCGCGGGCGGGCTCGGGGAGAACATCACGACCCGTGGCGTGGACCTGCTCGGACTGCCCGAAGGCGCCCTGCTGCACATCGGCGCGGAAGCCGTGCTCGAGGTGACCGGCCTGCGGAATCCGTGCGCGAAGATCAACGACTTCCGGCAGGGACTGCTCGGTGAGGTCTTCGCACTGGACCCGGTCTCGGGCGAGTTCACCTTCAAGGCCGGCATCATGGCCGTGGTGCTCCGCGGCGGCCCCGTCCGCCCCGACGACTCCGTCCGCATCGAACTCCCTCCCCTCCCGCACCGCCCTCTGGAACGCGTCTGAGCGCTCGGGTGGCCAGGTGGCGCCGGCCGCCTCAGCGCCCGATGACGTCGACCAGCAATTTCGCGGCCACCCTGCAGTACGCCGGGGGCCCTGCGGCAAGCCCTGTGTGCCGCTGTACGTTGAGAGTGGAGGACGGTGGCCACCGCGCTCTCCCCACCCCAACCGCCCTTCGCCACGCGCACGGGCGTGCCCCTGTCCGCGCGGATCCCGCACGGCGGAAGCCGCCGTGCGGGATCCCGTTTCCTCCGCTCCCCCCATGTGCCGGCGGTGCGGAGGACCCTCCGGGGTTCAGGGGAAGCCCCGACGCGACGCGCTGACGCCCGGGTCCGACGGGGCAGGCGGAGGACCGTCCGCCGGGGTGGCCGCGCGGGCGTGCGCTCCCGTCCTCAACGGCCCGTCGCCGTACAGGTCCTGGACCCAGTTGTCCTGATACACGGTGTCGAGATACCGCTCACCCAGGTCCGGTGCCACGGCCACAGCGGTGAGGCCCGGGGTCTCCCGGCGGGCCAGCCAGTCGGTCGCCCCGCTCACCACCGTGCCGGTGGATCCGCCGAAGAGGAAGCCGCGCCTGGCGAGGCGCCGGCAGGCGCGGATCGTGTCGGCCTCCTCGACCAGCACCACCTCGTCGACGTACGACTCGTCCAGGAGCGGCGGGCGCATGCTCATCCCGAGACCGGGGATCAGCCTTCGGCCGGGCTCCCCGCCGAAGGCCACGGAGCCCACGCTGTCCACCGCCACGACCCGCACCGGGCGTCCGGAGTTCCGGAGCCTGTCCCGGAAGTAGCGTGCGCAGCCCATCAGGGTTCCGGTGGTCCCGGCACCCACGAACAGGACGTCGAGCCGGGGGAAGGCGCGCGCGATCTGGGGTGCGGTCGTCCGGTAGTGGGCCTTCCAGTTGGCCGGGTTGGAGTACTGGCTCAGCCACACGCACCTGTCGTCGGACGCGCACAGGCGCCGGACGTAGTCCAGCCGCGCACCCAGAAAACCGCCGTTGGCCTCCTGGCCGGCCACCATGTGGACCTCGCTGCCCAGGGCCTCCATCATCAGGCGGGTGGCCAGGTTGCAGCGGGCGTCCGTCACACAGACGAACCGGTATCCCTTGCTCGCCGCGATCATGCTCAGCGCCACGCCGAGGTTCCCGGACGATGATTCGACGAGGACGGAGTCGGCCTTCAGGGACCCGTCCCGTTCCGCCGCGGACACCATCTCCGTGGCCGCCTTCAGCTTGATCGAGCCGGCGAAATTGAAACCCTCGCACTTGAGCAGCAGTGAGTGGCCGAAGACCGGCTCGACGTCCACGTAGAGCTCCTCCTCGTTGAAGGCCTGGGGATCGGTGATGACCGGCACGGCGAACTCCTCCTCTGGTCGGTGCGTGGTGCGTGGTGCGTGGTGCGTGGTGCGCGGTGCGCAAGGTGTGATGTGTGGCGGTGGCAGGGCCCCGGTCCGGGGCCTGCGGCCGTCGTCATCCGTAGCGGCGCCGTTCGTGGAAGAAGTCGTCGACGACGCCGAGTTCGCCGGAGCGTGCGACCCGGTCGTAGACGTAGCTCCCGACCGCGAGATCGAGCACCCCGAGGCCGAAGGGTGAGAAGACCACCGGCCGGTCCCTCGCCGGAGTCACCCGCCCCGCCATCACGTCGTCCAGGGTGCCGAGCACGAAGTCCCGGTTCCCGGTGAGCTGTTCGGTCAGATGGGGGGAGGTGGCCGCCCGCAGGCAGTGCTCGATGTCGTCCACGACGTTGGTGGCGGCGAGCAGGACCTGCGGAGAGAGGTCCCGCAACGACACGTGCAGCACCACGGGGTTGTGGTCGAACCACGCCGGATCGTGCACATGGGGCTCCGCGGCCACGGTCGCGAAGACCACGAGATCACTCGTGCGGATCAGTTCCTCCGGATCGTGGTGCACGGTGACGGCGCCGGCGCCACCGGACTGCTCCACGTAGAGGCGGAACCCGGCCGCGCTGTCCGCGGAAAGGTCGTAGATCCCGACGTCGTCGAACGACCAGCCCGAACCTTCGAGGAACGTGTGGATGTAGCGGGCGATCAGGCCCGTCCCGAAGAACCCGACGCGCGTCGGGCGCGGCCGGTCGCGGCTGAGCCGGTCGGCGGCCGACGCGGCGGAGGCGGCCGTCCTGGTCGCGCTGATGATCGAGCTCTCCAGGCAGGCGAACGGGTAGCCGGTGACGGGATCGTTGAGGATCAGCACGGCCGAGGCCCGGGGGACGCCGGAGCGCACGTTCGCCGGGAAGCTGGAGATCCACTTCAGCCCGTCGACCGGCGCGTCGCCGCCGAGGGAGGCGGGCAGCGCGATCATCCGGGAGGCCGGGCGGTCGGGGAAGCGCAGGAAGGAGGACGGCGGGTTGACGGTCCGTCCGGCGCCGTGCAGCCGGTAGGCGGCCTCGACCACCTCCACGATCTCCTTCTCGCGACCGTCGAGGGCATGGCGGACCTGGCTGCCTGGGATCACGGCGAACGACGGCACGGTGGCGTCCCCGGCTGCGGCGGATGCCGTGACGGTGTCCTGGTCCCTGTTCATCGCGGTTCCTCCTGGATCGCCGGCGCCCAGGTGTCCGGGCGCGCGGGAGCGGCCATGGCGACGACGACGTCGCGGGGCCCCTCGTACGCCTCCCGGCTGTGCGCGGTGCGTACGTTGTCGGCGAGGAGCAGGTCTCCCGCCTCCCAGGGCCTGCGCACGGTGTGCTTCTCGTAGACCGCGTTGACGGTCCGGACGACGTCCTCGCCGATGGGGTCGCCGTTTCCGTGACGCGTGTTGAAGGGGAGCCCGTCCGGCCCGTACTCGTCCACCAGGTACTCCCGCACCTCGGGTGCCAGCGTCCACTCGTTGAGGAAGGCGATCTGGTTGAACCAGCAGCGACGTCCGTCGGCAGGGTGGGAGACCACCGCGGCGCGGTGCTGGACGGTGCGCAGCCCGCCGTCGGGCTGCCAGTCGCAGGAGATGCCCTGCCCCCGGCAGTACCGCTCGACGGTCTCCCTGTCGTCGGTCCCGAACGCCTCCGTCACCGTGGCCCCTATCTCGCCGTTGTAGCTGCGGGTCAGGAGCCAGCCCTCGCGCTCGAACCGCTCGGTCAGTCCGGCCGGCAGGTCGCCGAGGACGTCCGCGGCGTCGGCGAGGCAGGTCGCTCCGCCCACGGTGGGTTCCGAGAGGCAGGCGAAGAGCAGCAGTCCGGGGAAGCCGAGCGTGTAGCTCAGTTCGTGGTGCATGCACATCGGCTGGTTGGGGGGCCACACGGACGACGAGTAGACGCCGGGGGAGTACGTCCGGCGGGCGGCGAACGCCTCCCGCTCGGTCACCGGCTCGAGGGCCAGCCCGCGCAGCACCTCGGCGACACCGTCCGCGTCGCGCAGACCCAGCCCGCGGACCAGGACGGCGCCGTGCTCCGCGAGTGCGGCACGCAGCCCGTCGCGGGATCCCGCCGCCCATTCGGCCGGGCCGCCGGTCTCCGTGACCCGCAGCAGCGCCGGGCTGCCGGGCTCACGCCGTACGTCGAGCGGTCGGAGGGTCGTGTCCAGGGAAGTCATCGTGATCTCCTCGGTGTTGTGATCGGTTCACGAGGCGGAACGTTCGTCCACGAGTGAGGCCAGGTCGGCGAGTACGGGGTGGCGCACGAGATCCTTGAGCGAGACCTCCCTGTCCAGGGAGATCGCGACCCCGACCGCCGAGAGCGAGGTGCCTCCGCGGTCGAAGAAGTTGTCCCGGCGGCCCACGAGGCCCCGGGGAACACCGAGCACGTCGGCCCACGCCGCGGCCAGCCGCTCTTCGGTGGGAGTGCAGGGAAGGCCGTCGTCCTCGCCGGTGGCGGTCGCGTCCGGCGTGATCGCGCGCGCGGACAGTTCGCGACGGTCGACCTTGCCGTTGGCGGTCAGGGGCAGGGTGTCCAGCCGGTGGAGGGCCGACGGAACCATGTAGGCGGGCAGTGTCCCGGCGAGCCGGTCCCGCAACGCCGCGGCGTCCGGTGCGCGCTCGCCGGTGTAGAAGGCGGCCAGCCGCCGTCCCCGGCCGCCCTCCCCGGTGACCACCACGGCCGCGTCGCGCACACCGGGCGTCCGCACGAGCGCGTTCTCGACCTCGCCGGTCTCGATCCGGAAGCCGTTGATCTTGACCTGCGCGTCCCGGCGGCCGAGGAACTCCAGCTGCCCGTCCGGAAGCCACCTGCTGTAGTCACCACCGAGGTGAAGGCGCTCGCCCGGGCGGTGCGGATCGCACAGGAACGCCGCCCGGGTCCGTTCGGGGTCGTTGATGTAGCCGCGGCCGACGCAGACACCGGAGAAGGCGATCTGCCCCGGGGCGCCCAGCGGGACCGGGGAGAGGTGCTCGTCGACGAGGTAGACCCGCACGTTCGCGACCGGCCGGCCGATCGGGACGCCGGCCGTGTCCGGGACCCGGTGCATGACCGCGTGGTTCGTGTCGTCGGACGTCTCGGTCAGGCCGTACGCGTTGACCAGCGGGATGCCGGGCATGGCGGTGAACCAGCGCCGGACGAGGTCCTTCTTGAGGGCTTCGCCGGTGACGCAGACACGGCGCAGGTCGGGCAGTTCGCGCGGGTGCCGCTCCAGGAAGGCGAGGACGGCGTCGAGGTACGACGGGACGACCTGGAGCACCGTCACACCCCCCTCGGCCAGTGTGCCGACGAACCGCCCCACGTCGAGGACCGCGTCCTGGCCGACCAGGAGCGTGCGTCCGCCGGTCAGGAGGGCGGACAGGAGCTGCCATACGGAGATGTCGAAGCACTGCGGCGCGGTCTGGGCGACCACGTCGGCCTCGCCGATCTCCAGATCGGCGGTCTTCGCGAGGAGGTGGTTCAGCATTCCGGCGTGCTCGACCATCGCGCCCTTGGGCTCGCCGGTCGATCCGGAGGTGAAGAAGACGTACGCCGGGTCTCCGGCCGCGACCGGAACGCGGGGACCTGAGGAGTCGCCGTCCTCGCAGAGTGCGCCGATGCGGAAGGTGCGTACCGCCGGCAGGGACCGCGTGGCCCGGTCGAGGCTCGCGGTGCTGCCGGGTTCGGTGAGCACCAGCCGGCAGTCCGCGCGGGTCAGCATGGCGGTGATCCGGCCGGCCGGGAAGTGCGGTTCCACCGGCAGGTAGACACCGCCGGCCTTGAACACCGCCACGACCGCGGCCAGCCACTCCAGATCGCGTTCCGCCACGACCGCGACGACGTCCTGCCGGCCGAGACCTTCTCCGACGAGGGCGTGTGCCACCCGGTCGGCACGCTCGTCGAGCTGCCGGTACGTCCACTGCCGCTCGCCCTGGACGGCCGCGACACGGTCCGGATGGGCGCGCACCCGCTGTTCGAACAGTTCGTGGAAGCGCAGGTCCGGCAGCTCACGGCGCGGGCCGGCGAGCCCGTCCACCTGGTGGCGGACCTCGTCGGGGGAGAGCAGGCTGCGGCGCCCGTGTGCCGCGTCGGGAGCTGCGGCGATCGATCCGAGAGCGGCGAGGTGGTAGCCGAGGATCCGGTTCGCGTACGCGTCGTCGACGACGTCGGTCCCATACCTCAGCCGCAGGATGCCGGCGGTGCCACGTCGTACGAACGAGACGTGGAGCGCGCAGCCCCGCACCGGTCCGCAGCCGTCCCCCGGATCGAGCACGGTCGGGGGTGCGGCGGCGGGCAGGCCCAGCTCCTTCCGGAGCGCCTCCACGGGGAAGTCCCGGTGGGCCAGAAGCTCCGACTCGACCTGGTCCGCGTGGACCACCAGGGTGCGCCACGTGCCGGTGCCGGTGGTCAGCCGGCAGGGCAACGGTCCGGCCGCCGCATCCGCGACGTAGCCCGTGGTGACGCCCGACTCCCCGGTCAGCGTGCTCAGCACCCGGGCGTGCGCGGCGAGCAGCGGCGCCGTGCGGGAGACCCGCATCGAGGTCGTGAGTCCGTCCAAGGTGTCGACGAGCCCGGCGGGCACGACGGCCTCGGCCACGGCTGTTCCGGGCTTCGGGGCGTGCGTCCACGGGGCCACCGCGGAAGAGCCTCCTGCCGAGAGCACCTCACGCCAGTACTCCTCACCGGTGTGTGCGGGCGTGTTCATCGCGTCGCCTCCTCGCCCCGGGCGGCCACCCGTTCCATCCGGCGGGCGGGGTTGCCGCCCCACTGGCTGTCGTCCGGGACCGACTCGCCCTTCATGAGGAAGGAGTCGGGCGCGAGCACCGCCCCGTCGCCCACCGTGACGCCGTAGTGCACGAAGGCACCCACACCGAGCGTGCAGCCGGAGCCGATCGCGGAGCGGTCGGACTTGAAGGCGCCGTCCTCCTGCGAGTGGCACTGCACGACGCTCCCCGTGTTGAGCGTGGAGCCGCTCCCGATGGACACCATCGTGCGCTCCGTCAGGTGGCAGCCGTCGTCGAAGACCCTGCGCCCGATGCGTACGCCCAGCAGGCGCCACATCACGTTCTTGAAGGGGGTGCCGTTGAAGAGCTGGAGATAGATCTCCGACGGCACCTTCCAGAAGCGCTCGCGCCGCCAGAAACGCAGGTCGTAGATGGAGCAGAACAGCGGAGCCGGCGGGTGGAAGGCCGTCACCGCGCGCTCCACGAGGACGAAGTACGCGGCGCTGACGAGCACCACGAGGACGTTGCCCAGCGCGAACGCCACGGTGCCGACCGAGGTGTAGAGCTCGGCGGAGCCGGCCACGACCAGCGTGACGAGGAACGCGTAGGTCCAGCGGGCGAGCAGGTACAGGCCCATCGTGGCGGCGTTGTGCCTGTTCTTGGCGGCCAGGCCGGTCCGCAGTCCCTCGCCGCTCTTCATACGGTCGAAGCTGCTGTCGCGCCGCACCGACCGGGGAATCTCGAAGGCGGGCGAGCCCAGGAGGCCGACGCCCTCCCTCACCCTGCCGTCCACGGGGACCATGACCTTGGTCGCGAGCAGGCAGTCGGCCCCGGTCCGGCCCCGCGAGGGGTAGGCGATCCTGTTGCCCAGGAAGTTCTGCGGACCGATCGCCGTACGGGAGACCCGGAAGGACGTGCTGGAGAACTCGGCGTTGTTGACCGACAGCCCGTCGGCGACCATCGTCCCGGTCCCGACCGTGCTCAGGTAGGGCGTCTCGTGCTTCACCTCGGTTCCGAAGTTCGAACCCGTCTGCTCCACCCGGGAGAGGTCGTACCCGAGCAGCCGCAGGTACGGGACGATGGCCGAGCTGTCGCCGAACAGACGTGTGAGGAAGCGGCGGTTGGTCAGCAGGGTGATCGCGCGGTGAACCCCGTAATGGAAGCCGTAGAGCGGATAGACCCTGTCCGGCACGATGGCCCGGCCGAGCAGCCTGGGGACGACGGCGAGCACGAGGAAGCCGAGCGGCGCGATCACGAAGAGCAGGGCGAACGAGGCGAACAGGGCATCGCGGTAGAACACCCACGACGTGAGGATCGACGGACCCGGCTCCAGCACCGCGGAGAGCTGGGGCACCTCGGCGAGCAGGATCCCGATCCCGCCGACCGCCAGCGGCAGATAGACCAGCAGGGCCGCCAGCAGCTGCGCGACGCTGTGGAGCGACCTCCGCACGGGCCCGCAGGGCACGTCCTCCACCACCTCGTAGGCGGTGCCGGCGCGCTGTCCCGGCGAACCGTGCCAGTGCTCACCGGCGGGTACCGTCTGACCGCTGTGCAGGGAGGACGCGTGCGCCAGCCGGGCGCCGTCGCCGAGGGCCGTCCCGATGTCGAGCACCGATGCCTCGGCGACCACGGCGTCCTTCCCCAGCGTGACGGCGCCGGTCTCGATCACGCCGTCACGCGCGCGGTAGCAGGAGAAATAGGAGTCCTTGCGGATGACCGCGGATTCCCCCACCGACAGCAGATCGGTGCAGAGGGGCACGTGACGGGAGAAGACCGCCGCGCCGGGCCCGATCCGGGCTCCCAGCGCCCGCAGGTAGAGCGTGTAGACCGGCGAGCCCACGAACAGCACGAGCGGGTCGGAGCGCACGAGCGTCTTGACGATCCACAGCCGGAAGTACGCCGCGCTCCAGACACGGATCCGGGCGGGCTTCCAGCGCCCCACGAGGAGCCACTTGGCCACGATCGGCAGGAGCGACAGCGCCAGGAACACCAGCACGCCGAAGACGACCGAGCGCAGATACACGTCGAGCACTCCGGAACCGGCGGATATCCACTCGTAGCCCTGGACCCCGATGACACCGACGAGGCACGAGTAGACGAGGAAGGCCAGCAGCTGGAGTGCCCCGCACAGGACGTACCTCGGGCGGCCGGTGACGGCGGGCGCGGCCGCGGCGGGCGGAGCGGCGGGTGCCGGACCGGCCGGGGCGGGAGGGGCGACGGCCGTCATGGCCGCGGCCAGACCTTTGATGGTGGGGTGGGCGTAGACGTCCCGCATCGACACCGACGGAAGGTCCGCGCGTTTCCTCAAGCGTGCGCAGAAGTGAGCCATCACCAGGGAATCCGCGCCCAGGTCGTCGAAGAACGCACTGTCGGCCGCCACCCGGTCCAGGTGCATGACCTCGGCCAGCACCTCGGCGAGATCCGCCTCGACACCCGCGCACGGTGTGCCGTCGCGGGGCGGTGCGCCCCGGGGCGGAGGGGCGAGCGTGGCGACCTGCTTTGCGGTCATGGGAACTCCCTCGCGAGATTCCTCGGTGATGCCGCGTGTGGTTCCGGCGACGACGGGCCGCCGTGGGCCCGGGCCGCCGGAGGAACCGGCAAGCCCGTGGGATCACGGACGGTTGCCTTCCGCGACCGGATGCGTACCTGGTCGAACCGACTCGGTGCGGTCAGGCGCGGCGCTGTCTACCAGGCATTCGATGCGAGAAGGGCGAAAGTTTGGCCAGAACGGGAGAAATCTGACATTCCTTGCAAGGGGGTCCGGTCGGGTCCTGGGGACGCCGTACGGGCGACCGGCCACTGACACGGTCAGGCGTCAGCCGTGCACGCCGTGTCCCGCACCAGAGCATGCCGCGTCCCGCACTCGGGCACTGGCCGGCATGGCCCGGTCACCCCGCCTGATGCCCGACCGCCCGGCGCCCGACGGCAGGATCACCCTCGACTCCCCTCGCCGGATGCCCTGTTGGGGGATACTGGCGACCCCGAAGCCGAACGCCCCGGGGCATCGCCCACGACCGGCCGGAGGCATGGATGGAGCTGCTGACGGCTCTCGGTGAAGCGGTAGCCGCTCTCAAGGCCCCCTTGGACGCGGCGGACCGCAGCCAGGGGTGGACCGATGACCTCCGCAGGGAGATCCAGGAGGACATCTCGGTCCGCCGTTCGGTCCTGCGCCGCCACGGCCTCCGGATGGCGCCGCATCTGCGTCCGGGCCTGGACCGGTGGATGGCGCAGGAAGGAGTCGGGCCGGGCCGGCTGCGAAACCTGGTGGAGGACGTGCAACGCCGCCTCATCGAGGCCGCCGGTACGGCCTGCGGGCCGTGATCCCGGCGCCGGTCGCCCCGGGTGTGGTCGAGGCGCTGTCCGGGGGTTCCCCGGCGCCGGGCGAGCGCCGTGCCGGGGCGTCCGTCCGCGTCAGATGCCCTTCTTGGCGGCTTCCCGTCGCTGCCGCTTGCCCAGCGGAGCCTGGGAGAGGTCCTCGGCGCTGCTCCGCAGGTTCTTGTACCCGTAACCCCGCTCGGCCAGCCACGCCCGCGCGGCGGCCTCGGCACGCTCCGACGCCGGCAGGATGTCCTCCTCCTCTTCACCCGAGTCGAGGAAGCGGAAGGTGAAGGCGGCTCGTGCGGCCACGTCGTAGGTGAGGTGGCCCTCGGCCGTGAAGGCGGAGCGCAGGACGTCGTGCTCGTCGGCGTGCGCCAGGAGTTCCGCCCGCTGCTCGGCGGTCAGGCTGTCGAAGACACCGCGGACGGTGACACGGAAGGTGCGGTTGCTCATCCACCGAGCTTAACCAGCGCACCCTTGCCGGGTCGCCTGGAATAACCGCGCCCACGTCCGCCCGTGGGATGCGCGGGCGGCGCGGACCGTCATCCGAGGAGGGCGGCGATCGCGATCAGCGCCGGTACGGAGAACGCGGTGGACAGGAGGATGGAATCCCGGGCGAGCTGTTCGGCCACGCGGTAGTGCGAAGCGTAGGTGTAGAGGTTCTGGGCTGCCGGGAGCGCGGCGGTGACGACCACGTCCAGCAGGGCCGCCCCGTGCAGATGGAAGACGCCCGCCCCGAGCGCCCAGGCGACGAGGGGCTGGGCGGTCGTCTTCAGCGCGGCGGACAGGGCGATGGCCGGCTTGTACTCCCCCCGAGCCGGCAGGCCGCTTCCCCGCAGGGAGATGCCGAAAGCAAGCAGGACCGCCGGGACCGACATGTTCCCGATGAGCGTGAGAGGTTCCAGGGCCGGCTGCGGCACGGTCCAGCCGGAAGCCGCCACGGCAACACCCGACAGCGAACCGACGGCCATCGGATTGCGCAGCGGGGTCGTCAGCCGCCGCCACAGTGCGATCCGTTCCCCGTTGCGCTGCAGGTCCAGGACGGTCAGCGCCAGCGGGGTGACCACGATCTGCTGGAACAGCAGCACCGGCGCGACGAGGGACGCGTCCCCCAGGACGTAGACCGCGACGGGTATCCCGAGGTTGCCCGCGTTGACGTAACTGGAGCACAGGGCACCGATGGTGATCTGTCCGGTGCCCCAGCCCCGCAGGAGTCCTACGGTGATGAAGACGGACGCGGCGGCCACGGTACCGGCGGCGGTGACCAGGAGGCGCTCGGAGAGGACGACGGACAGATCTGCGTGCGCCAGCGTCGTGAAGAGCAGCGCGGGAGTTGCGACACCGAACGAGAGGCCGGTCAGCACCGTTCGGGCGTCGTCACCGAGACTTCCGCGGCGGCCGAGCAGATAGCCGACAGCTATGACCACGGCGATCACCGCGAAACCGGTGAGAACTCCCTGCATTTCTTTCCTCGGTGCACTGTTCGAAGGGGGCAGGGCGGGAGCGGAGACGTCCCACCGGGCGGTTGCTCACGGGGGTACGGCCTCCCTCCCGGCCGACCGTTGCCGCACCCTGCCGAGAAGGGCAACGGTCCGCGGGAACCACAGCGGGGCCGCGGGGCGCACTGCCCGGCGACGGGGTGGTGGAGGCCCGCTCCGGCCGCCGCCCCGGCTCAGAGGCCGGTGACCTTGGCGCTCGCCGACACCTCGTAGACCAGGGTGACCGTGCGGTGGCCGTCCGGCGGCAGTGGGACGTCCCAGCGGACGATGCCCTCGGCGTCCACCTCGTCGGGCACGGGCGAGCAGGACTCCGTGCGCAGCCGCACCTCCACGGAGGAGACCTCGGACACCGGAATCCTCTCCCGCAGGGCGACGACCCTGTCTCCCCGTGCGTCCGGGGCACTGAACCGCGACATGTGCAGGCGTACCGTGCGCGTGACCACGGTCCGCTGGGTGATGCCCGTGGTGTCGCGAGACTCCTCCGCCCGCCGGACCACACGGTGGTCGTCGCAGCTCCCGAAGGGCAGTTCGACAAAAGCGCCAGGGGCGGTGAACGCCAGTGTGCCGCGGCCGCTGTAACCGCTGTCCCTGACCAGGTCCACCGGCCCGGCGAGCAGGGCGTGGCCGGCCAGGTTGTCGAACCGCACCACCCTCGTGACCAGAGCGGAGAGCTCCGGCGCACACGCGTACTCACTGCGCGCGGCCGTCGTGAAGGCGGAGAGCGGTACCCGGTGGGCCCGCCCGTCACCGGGTACGGACACCGGGGCGGGAGCCCGCAGCACCCGGGCCTCGCCGCCGTCGTCCACCCCGGGCAACCCGATCACCGGGGCGGGGCGCAGGTTCCCCGTCTCCTCCTCGCGCAGTTCGACGTCCACGGTGCGGCGGTCCGCGGCGGAACGGTCCGTGAGTGTCAGCCGGTCCTCGGCGAGACGCGGCGGATCTCCGGCGAGCGCGGAACGCGCGGTCGACAGGGTCAGCCGCACGTCCGACCAGTCCTCGCCGGTGCGTTGCCAGACCATCGCGTCGGTCTCCAGAGTCACGGAGCCGCCGTCCAGCACCGCACGGTAGGCGGGACGCCACAGAGCACAGGGGGTGAGATGGCCCAACCGCAGTCCGACCCCTCCGGCGGCAGCCGACTCCACGGTCAGCTCGATGTACGCCGTCAGCTCGGCGGGTTCCCCCTCCGAAGCGTTCACCGCGCTCCGCACCTCGTCCAGATGACCGGAAACCTCGGCCATCTCCTTCTGCACCAGGCGTAGTTGTTCGCCGGCCGTGTCGCGCTCGCCGTCCAGGCGGTCCAGTTCACCGGCCCAGCGGGGCGGGTCGGTCTCCCCGTGGCCGGCACCCTCGCCGATCTCCCGCAGCAGATCGGCGGCCAGGCGGTCGAGCAGGTCGATCCGGGTCTCAAGGCGCTCTCGGCGCCGGGCGAGCGCGAGCTGCCGCCCTTCGAGCGCCCGTATCCGAAGACGCAGGGCGGAGTCGTCGGCGGACGGCACCGGCTCGCGCGGCGTCCACGTGCGTACGATCCGCAGGTCGAGCACGGAGGCCGGGTGCTCGGCCGTCAGTTCGGCGTGCAGGGTGCGGTCGACAGCCAAGGCGCTGACGGGCCCCAGACGCAGCCGCTGGACGCCCGCCTGCAGATCGAGCTCGGCGGAGCGCTCGACGTGCGCGCGGTCCTCCAGGCAGGTGACGGCGGTGACCGGAAGGGCGATGGGTTCCGGGGCGGTGGTCATGAGGTGGTCAGCTCCTGCGGTTTCCGCCGACGATGGCCTTGCCGGCCGGGATTCTGATCTCGTAGCCGCCGTCGAGCGCTGCCGTGCCCCCGGCGGGCAGGTCGACCCGCCGGATGCGGGTGCCCGGGGCATGACGATCCGGCCCGGGCCCTTCCTCGGGGGTGGTCCAGCCTGCCCGCTCCTCGATACGCACGTCCGCCTCGGAACTGACGGGCACCCGCTCGCGGACCTCGAGGACGACCGGCCGGGTGAGCCTGTTCGCCAGTTCCAGACGGACCTGGTGATCCAGCACGGTGACGTTGTTGCGCAGTCCCGAGGTGGACTCGTGCACGGAGGTGCGCCGGGTCACCTCGATGCCTTCGGCGCGTCCGAGCCCGACTCTGCGTACGCCGCCGGGTGCCAGCGTGGGGAGCGCGGTGGTCAGCAGGAACTCGTCGTCGAGGGTGACTTCCACCGGCCCGGCCAGCAGGGCCTGGCCGGTGGAGTTGGAGACGACGAGCGTGGCGTACACCGCCTGCTCGACCGACGGGACGCACAGGTACTCCGTCTCCAGGCCGAGCGGGATCTCGCCGATGGTGACGGTGTGCCAGGTCCCGTCCGACGGGATGTCGACGCGCGACGCGGTGTCGAAACGGTGGTCGAAGGAGCCTGCCGACTCCCGCGGCCGCACGGCGTGGCCGGGCAACGGCAGACCGGCCACCGATCCGGCGCGCCTGCGGTACTCCGCGGCCACCGGATCGGAGGGGGATCCGGTGAACAGGCGCCCCCTGCGCGCGCCTTGCTCCTCGGGCCCCGCCAGGACGAGGGCGGCGTAGTCCAGATCGGCAGCACGCGGCTGCGGCGGGCCCGACTCGGGAATCCGGGGCGCGGAAGGCACCGGCCCGCCCGGAGCCGGGGGTCCGGGCGGCACGATCCCGGCCGGAGCCTGGGGTGCCACGGGAGCGGCTGACGTGACCGGCCTGCCGGCCGAACGCGCCCGGCCGGGCTGAACGGGGGCAGGCGCCCCGCCCGCGAAGAGCTCCGGCGCCGCAGCCACCGGGCCGCCCGCAACCGGGCCTCCCGGAGCAGCGGGAGGAGGGCCGCCGTAGGCCTGCGGGACCGGCGGCGGCAGCGGAGCGGCCCCGGCCTTCGCGGACGCCGGCACCGCCGACGTGGCCGGGCGAGGGCCGGCCACGTCGTATCCGGCGAACAGGTCGCCGAGTCCGGGCGGCGGCTCGCGCCAGCCCGAGGGCGCGGGGGAGGGCTGACGACGGCCGATGCGGATCGAGCGCAGTTCCGGCAGCCCGTTGTCCCGGCGCAGATCAGCGGTCGCCAGACCCACGGACACGCCGGTCCAGTCCTCGCCGGTGCGCTGGGCGATCGAGGCGCGCAGGGTCATACGGCCGGTGGGTTCGCCCTGCCGGTGCGCGAGCCGGTAGGCGGGCACCCAGACCGCGCCCGGCACTCCGTACTCCACCTCGAGTTCCACCTCCGTCCGCGCGTCGCAGGTGTCCGCGACGTCGACCGTCACGACAGCCGACACGGTCGTGCGCAGATGTGCTGACGGGGCGTCGGCTCCGGAGTCCGTGGAGGCACGGGCCAGCCGGTCGAGAGCGATGTCGAGGGCGTGCGCGGCCTGCCGCACGGCCTCCTCCAGCTCCCCGAGCGTGTCGTGCAGGTCCCGCAGGCGGTCGTCCACGAAGGAGCCGAGCTCCAGCCAGGCGTCCACCGGGGTGCGCCGGTGCGGCTCGTCACGCCTGCGGGGAGGCGGAACCGGGCGCAGCGCCCCGATCTCCACGATGAGACCGAGCGTGCGGTCCCGTCGTCCCCGGGCCGCCGCGCACGCCTCACTCAGGCGCTCGACCTCGTCGCGCAACCCGTCCTGGGCGGTGGGGTCGGGCGACTCGGCCTCGATCTCCACCCGCGCCTCACGCACCCGGACACCGGCAGGTCCCAGGACCCGCACCCGGAGGGAATCCGGGTCCATGGAGCGGGGCAGCCCCACCACGCGCACGGTCCCGAACGGCCCTACGCTGCCCCGGGCGAGGCGGCGGCACAGGGCCCCCTGCTCGTACACCACCACGGAGTCGAGGGCCGAACCCCACCTCTGAGCCGTCTCGGTCGTCATATGATCATCCGCCCCCGTCCGCACGGAGCGAAGCCTACGCCCCCCTGCCGGCGGGTGGATGGCGCGGCTGACGCGCCCGGCAGGACGCCCGGACGTCGCGGCGCGCCGCGGTAATTGCCTGGCGTGCTCGCCGCCGAGGGCGGAGACTCAGCCCGTGACCGACATGGTGGCGTTCAGAAGTGCTGTCACCGCATGGGCGGCCGGCAGTGACGGCGCAGCCGCGCGCGAGCTGGCCGGGACGCTCTGTGTCCGGGCGGTCGTCCTGCTCGAGGGGCCCAGCGACGCCGCCGCGGTCGACGCACTGGCGGGGAGCCGCGGCCGTGACCTCGCCGACGAGGGTGTCTGTGTGCTGCCCATGGGCGGCGCGATGAGCGTGGGGCGGTTCGCCCGCCTTCTGGGACCGCCCTGCCTGGGCCTTCGCCTCACGGGACTGTGCGACGAGGCGGAGCGCGACTTCTACACCCGTGGTCTGGAACGCGCGGGCGCCGCATCGCACGGTTTCTTCGTCTGCGCCGCGGATCTGGAGGATGAGCTGATCCGGGCCCTCGGAGTCGCGCGGGTGGTGGAACTCGTCGAGGAGCAGGGCGACTTGCGTGCCCTCCAGACCTTCCAGCGGCAGCCCGCACAACAGGGCCGCACCTCACAGCAGCAGTTGCGGCGATTCCTCGGCACGAAGAAGGGACGCAAGATCCAGTACGGTCGCGTCCTCGTCGAAGCCCTGGAACCCGAGCGTGCCCCCGCGCCCCTGGACGATCTGCTCACCGCTCTGCGCGTGCGCGACTGACGTCCGCACGCCCCCCGGGCACACGGGTCTCGCCGCCTGTGTGCGGTGCGGAGGCGGTCGGCAGCCCGAAGCCCCGACGGCGTCACCCCGGCGTCGTCAGTTCAGCCGCTGCTGCCACTCGGACGGTACGGACCCCGCGGGCCCCGGAACCGGCTGCCCGGTCGGGTGCGAGGTCGGTGAGGCGAGGGGCGGCCCGTCGAAGACCTGCTGAGTCTCGAAGTTGTAGTACCAGTTCTCTCCCGGTTCGAAGCTGGTGACCACGGCATGGCCGGTCTCCTGGAAGTGCTTCGTGCCGTGCTGGGAGGGCGAGGTGTCGCAGCAGCCTATGTGCCCGCACTCCGCACAGCGCCGTAGATGGAACCACCAGCCGGGCCCGTCCCCGTGCAGACAGTCGGCGCAGCCCTCACCGCTCGGGGCCGCCTGCGGATTGATGCCCGGAATGTGTTCGTCAGACACCTGCACTCCTCCTACGGTGGGCGCCGGGACGGCCCACGCCGGCCGGCGGAGGGCGGTGGCCCCTCCTCCAGGCTGCGCCTGCGGGCATCCGGCCGCGAGTCGAGTCGGGCGGGGACCCCAGGGCGGTGCGGAGCCCGGGGCCGCCGGTTCGCTGTACGCCGGCCGGCACACCCGACCGGCAGACTTCGGCGGGTGGCACCCGTCGGCGACGGAAAGAAAGGCGGTGAACACGTAGAGTGATACCGCCGCGCCCGCGCCGGGCCCGGTGGCGCGTGCGGTACCCGCGCGGCGGGTGCACGCGGCGTGCGCGGACCCGGGAGCGGCGAATCGGCGAGGTTCGCACCTCGGGCGCTGAGGCGGATCCTCTGACCGCAAAGCCCCCGCCGGGCTGGGTCGGGTCGAGCCGCAGTTTTCGAAGACCGCAGTCCGACCGGCGCCCGGTGTCAGACCCTCCCGATAGCGTGCTCGCAACCCGACCTGACGACTACCAGGGAGAACCGCCGTGGACATCCTGCTCATCGCCGGCTTGTGGCTCGACGGATCCGCCTGGGACGACGTCGTGCCCGAACTCACCACGCTCGGCCACCATCCGGTGCCGCTCACCCTCCCGGGTCAGGGTGACGGCGCCGCCTCCGCGACGCTCGACGACCAACTGGCAGCAGTGCTTGCCGCGATCGACGCGGTGCCCGGAAAGCCTCTGGTGGTAGGGCACTCCGCAGCATCGACCCTGGCCTGGCTGGCCGGCGACGCGCGACCGGAGAAGGTGGCCAAGATCGCCTTGATCGGCGGGTTCCCCGCCGCCGACGGGCGAGCCTATGCCGACCACTTCGCGATCGAGGGCGGCGCCATGCCCTTCCCGGGGTGGGGTCCGTTCGAGGGCGAGGACGCCGCTGACCTGGACCGGCAGGCCCGGGACCGCTTCGCGGCCTCCGCCGTTCCCGTCCCCGAGGCGGTTGCCAGGGGAGTCGTGCGCCTGACCGACGAGCGCCGCTTCGACGTCCCCGTCGTGGTCGTCTGTCCCGAGTTCACCCCCGCCCAGGCCGAGGGGTGGATCGCCGCCGGCGAGAGTCCCGAGCTCGCCCGCGCTGCGCACGTCGAGTACGTGGACCTCGACTCGGGTCACTGGCCCATGGTCACCCGCCCTCGCGAACTCGCCCGTGTCCTCGCCGAGGCGGCCCACTCCTAGCAGCCAGAACTTCTCCGGGCGAGCTCTGAGGCCGCGGCCCGCCCGACAGCCGTGGACGTGTGCCTGCCGTCCGTCCGGGGCGTCATCCCTCAAGGGGGCGGCGTGGTCCGAGTGTGTAGCCGAGGGGAACGGCTACGGCCGTTCCTGCCGTTCTGCACAACGCCTTGCGTCCGGTGACGGGACCACCGGCAGCTGATCGGGGGGTTCCGCCCCGGTCGCGGACCGGGGTGGATGGGTGTGACCTGCCCGAGCGATTCCACGGCAAGCGCCGGTACGTCCACCTCGGTACCACGACCTTCCGCCTCTCACGAACTGGCTCCGCGCGTGATCGCCCGGACAAGGGCCGGTCGCACGGACGATGTTCGCGCATGGTCCCCGATGTCTGGCAGCGTGACCTCCGTAGCCCGGGAACTGGAGAACCGATGACCGACACCGCCGCCCTGACCGCGCAGATCCGGTCCCGCCTGGCCGGATACCAACGCCGGTTCCCGGACCTCTTCGAGGCGTACTTCCAGCGACTGGGCAACACGCTGGAGGCGCCGTCGTTCAGTCGTTTCACGCCCGAGGCCGTGGATCTCCTCAGAGACCTGTCGCTGCGTGGCGGCAAGCGGATGCGGGTCGCCCTGCTCTACGAAGCGGCACGCCTGGTCACGGACCAGCCCCTCGAAGGGCTCGACGAAGCAGCACTCAGCATCGAACTGTTGCAGACGCACGCACTCGTGCACGACGACATCATCGACGACAGTCCCACGCGCCGGGGCGGTCCCTCGACCTACTACGCCTACCGGGACAGGTTTCCCGGCCACCCCCAGGCCGCGCTCGGGCTCGCCCTGCTCGCCGGTGACCTCGCACTGACCTCGGCGCTCCAGGTGCTGCTGGACTCCCCAGCACCGCTCGCCGTACGTCAGGCGATGGTCGAGGTGCAGACGAGGGCGGCCTCCGCGACCTTCGTCGGTCAGATCGTCGACATGGAGCGCGACTTCACCGACTCCCCGGGCAAGGACATCCTGGACCAGGTCGCGGACTTCAAGAGCGCGCGCTATTCGGCCCTCGCGCCCATGCAACTGGGTCTGCTGGCGGCCGGTGTCCAGCCGGCGGCCTTCGAGAAGGAACTTCGTCGTTACGCCATGCTCGCGGGCATCTGCGGTCAGATGCGTGACGACTACCTGGACCTGTTCGGCGACGCGACGACCATGGGCAAGCCGACGGGGACGGACATCCGGGACGGGCGCCGCAACTACACCGTGCACGCCATTCTCGAAGTGGCCGACAGGGCGGAGAGGGCGCTGCTGGACTCCTGCCTCGGCGACCCCGCGTGCGACGAGGACGCCATCGAGGCGGTCCGCGCCATCGCACGGCGCCACGGAGTCGAGGAGACCATGCGGGCAGAGATGCGCCGCTGTGCGGAGCGCGAGGCGGCCGAGGCGGCCGGCTGGCGCTCCCACTGGCGCGAGGAGGCAGTCGCGTTCTTCGAATACCTGCCGATGTGGAGCGTCGAGCGGGTGCTGTGAGCCGTGCGGGGCTGTGCGGCAGCCACCTGCGTTGCGGACCGGACGCTCCTGCGGGGGACCGCAGCGCACCCGGGAGCCCCACCGGCGGACCGCTTCCCTGGACACGGGGTGCCGGCCGCGGGCTCGCCGGTGGAGGCCGGTGCGCACCGGCCGTGACCGCAGGCCCGCCAGGCGGGGCCGAGTCGGACGGGTCTGCCAGAATCGGCGTATGGAGAAGAGCGGCAGCGGTCACGGCTATCTGCTGGACAACGCGCAGTCGGAGGCGGGGGTCCGCTTCGGAGCCCTCGCCGAGCTGTTCGATCCGGTCACCTTCCGGCATGTCGACCGGCTCGGCATCGGTCCCGGTGCGCGCTGCTGGGAAGTCGGTGCGGGAGGGCCCTCCGTCCCGCTGGAGCTGGCACGGAGAGTGGGCCCCGGAGGCTCGGTGACCGCCACCGACATCGACGTGTCGTGGATCCGGGACATCGCCGACGGCACGATCGAGGTCCTGGCCCACGACGTGGCGGCGGACCCGCCTCCCGGCCGGTTCGACCTGATCCACGCCCGCCTGGTCCTGGTGCACGTCGCCGACCGCGCCGAAGCGGTGCGCAGGATGGTTGGTGCGCTGCGGCCGGGCGGTCACCTTCTCCTGGAGGACGCGGACCCTTCGCTGCAGCCGCTCCTGTGCCCCGACGAGTCCGGGCCCGAGCAACGGCTCGCCAACCGGCTGCGGTCCGGCTTCCGTACCCTCATGGCCGCGCGCGGCGCGGACCTCGCGTACGGGCGGACTCTGCCCCGGGTACTGCGTGAGGCGGGCCTGGAGGATGTGCAGGCCGACGCGTACTTTCCGATCACCTCGCCGGCCTGCGCGGTGCTGGAGGACGCGACGGTGCGCCAGATCCGTGACCGACTGGTGGGGGAGGGCATCGCCACCGACGAGGAGGTCGAACGCCACCTGGCGAACGTCGCCACCGGCCTGCTCGATCTGGCCACGGCTCCGATGATCTCGGCGTGGGGCCGGCGCCCGTGACACGATGTTCCCAGCTTACTGACCGGCCCTGCGCCCGCCGCCATGCCTCGGCCGATCCCCGCGGACCGGCGCGGGCCGCCCACGCCTCGCGGTCGGGGGCGTGGGCGGCCGACGAACGCCCCAGCGTGTGCGTCAGCAGTGCCGGAAAATCCCTTCGGGATCGTCATGGGCCCATGCCGCGAACTCCTCGAAGCCCAGGTTGCCGATGCTCAGGTTCGCGTGGATCTCGTGGATCCCTGCGGGGACGGTACGGAACTCAGCTCCGAACTCCGTCAGTCGCTCGTAGTCCTCGTCGTCGACGCACTCCTCACGGGTCAGCAGGGTGACCGCCAGCAGCGGGTGGTGCTCGGACCGCATCGTCACCCGGTCGGCAAGGAAGACGACGCACAGGTCCTCATCGGCGCCGAGCGTCCTTTGCACCTCGTCGACGGAGGCTTCCCCCCAGGCCGGATCGTCGATGACGTGGACACGCGGTTCGTAGTGCTCATCACCCCATGGCTCCGCAAGGGCCGCTGCGACGGCCTGCCACGACTCCTCGCTGCTGTGATCGGTCCTGACGACCAGGGCATCGAATTCATCGCGGCGGGTGACCTCGGGCAACGTTCGCATGGCTCCTGTTTCTCTGCTTGTCCGTGCCGACCGGTGAGCCGTGCCCGCGACTGTCTCATGGGCCGTTGCCCGCCGCGCTCGCGGGACCGGCCTGCCGAACGAGACGGGTATCGGAAGCGGATCACGGACATGAGGCGGATGTCCACGACCTATGGGGAACTGCTGGAGGGATATCCGTGCCGGCGCGTCAACGACATGCAGGTCACCGGCCTCCTGCGACGGGCCGAGCATGCGTTCTCCTTCGCGCCCGTTCATCTCGTCACGCCCTCCGTCGAATACCCGGACCGGACCGCCGGCGCCTTCGGCCCGGTTGAGGTGCTGCGCTCCACGGCGTTCTCCGGGACGAGCCGGCGCAGGACTTCGAGCTGTAGGGGCACAGGCGCCGGCCACACGTGACGCCCGTACCCAGCCGCGGGAGGAGGAACGCCATCCGAAGGCACCGCACATCCACCGTCAGCCGATCGCGGACTTCGCGGCGGGCTGACGATCGGCGACGGGCACGTTCAGGGGGCGGGCGAGGCCCACGACGCCTTCGTCGAGCCGCTGCAGGTGCCGCAACACACGGGACGTGACCGTGCCTGCCGCCGGGGTGCCGGAGCCGTCGTCGCGCAGCGTCGATGCGATGCTGGCGCCGGACCGGACCTCGCCTGCCGCCGCCTCGTCCCCGACGTGCGCCGCCAGTACCGAGATGTTGTGGGCGATGCGACGGCCGGCCCGGTGCAGGCGGGGATCGGCTGCGATCGTCCTGCTGTGCGGCAGCAGCTCCGCCGTCGCGGCCAGCGAGCGGGCCTGGTAGGCGCACGTCTCCAGCAGCGCCACCAGGTAGCGGACCGTCTGCCGCCTGCCCCGCAGGGGAGTGATCGGATAGGTCAAAGGGGTCGTCGAAGCCCTGAGTTCGTCGAGGGCCGTGTCCAGGTCACGGGCCTTGCCGAGGAGATCGGACGCGGGCCCGCCGCTCAGCTGCTCCACCGCGGCGGAGGCGACGTCGCCCAGGCGGTCCAGGACCGTCCCCAGCAACTCGTCCGTACGGCGGTCGGTGTGCACCGGCAGCACGAGCACGGCGGCGACGACGCCGCAGGCCGCACCGATCGCCGTCTCCTCGATACGCAGGACGAGCACGTCGAAGCTGTACGAGTTCAGCAGGGTGTACAGCAGCCCCAGCATCGCGGTGACGAAGAAGGACATCACCGCGTACGACAGCGGAGCGGTGAAGAACATCGCGAAGATGAAGACCAGCACCAGCGCGAACGCGAGCCAGGTGTGGCCCCCGACCACCCCCGCCAGGGCGACACCCGCCACCGCGCCCAGCACCGTGCCGATGAGTCTCCGGTACCCCTTGACCAGGATCTCCCCGGTGGATGCCGTGTTGAGGAAGACCACCCAGCAGGTGAGCACGGCCCAGTACCAACGCTGGCTGGAGAGGAGTTCGCCCCCGATGATCGCCAGTACGGACCCCACAGACACCTGGAACGCCGCCCTGGTGGTGGGGCGCCGCAGCCCGGTGCGGTCGTCCTCCCCGGCCTCGTCCGACGTGGCGAGCGCGATGTCCTCGGCGTCGAACTCCTCGCGGGAGCGGGTGGTCGCGGGTGAGTCGTCCGACTCGTCCTGGGGCCCGTCCAGCGCGAGTCGCAGGCCCAGGACGGAACGCGCCGCCTCGCCGATGCCGCGGAAGGCGTCCTGGAGGGCGGGGGACGCGGCCGGAAGCCTCTCCTCCTCGCGGTAACCGAGCAGCCTGTTGCGTATGTGGGCCACCGCAGTGCCCTCGTCGCCCGACGCGGGCCGGACGACCAGGAGGTGAAGCGCGGCGAGGTCGCGGCGCAGGGCGATGGTCGCGTCGTCCTCCGCCGGCCGCCAGTCCCCGGTGAGCGGCACGGGCGCGTTCGGCAGATGGAGGGTGAGGGTGTCCGCGCGCTCCGCACTGCGGGCGTTGAGCAGCAGCATGCCCAGCCGCTCCGTCGCGATCTCGGCCTCCGCCACACGTCGTTGCAGCAGTGCCGCCTTGTCCGCGTCCTTCGTGCCCTCCCCCAGGCGACCCTGAATCATCAGCGCCGCCTCGTGCAGCCGCGCGGTGCGACGGCGCATGTCGTCGAGCACCTTCTCCAGCTGACCGGGATCGGCGTCGAGCATCTGTATCTGCATGGACACGAGCTGGGCGAGCCGTGTGCGGAAGGCGTCGCGCAGACGCGTCAGCACGCGGCGGGGCGTCTCCGGGACGACGGCGAACCTCACCACCGCGCTGCACGCGAACCCGAGGGCCAGGGTCCCGCAGAGCGTCGGCAGGGTCGCTGCCGACGCCCCCACGAACAGGGAGAGGAAGTAGATCTGGAAGCCCACGAGGCCCAGTGCCGTGCCGCGTTCGCCGAATCTCCGGCAGTAGACGGCACCGAAGATGAGGACGACGAAGAGCAGGTCGCCCAGGACGACCTGCGAGGTGAGGAACGCCCCCAGCGACGTCGCCGCCAGGGCGACCGGCAGTCCCAGTGCGAGGGTGATCGCCTGGTCGCGTACGAGCGTGTCCTTCACCGCGAAGGTGGCGGTCATCGCCGTCATCGCGCCGGCCACCATGTACGTGACGTCGCTGTCGAACATGACGAGCGCCACCAGCGTGAGCGCGATCGCCGAGACAGTTCTGACCCCGGCCGTCAGCCGTAGGAGCCCGGGATCCGACGCCGCGAACCGATCCCAGATGGCCCCGCCCCGCCGCCGCACTGCCCTCACCCTGCCGTTTCCACCGGTCCGCCATGATCCTCGTACCCGTCTCAGCATTGCACGGCCGACGATGCCCGGGGGAGGGCAGGGCCCCTGGGCCGCGGTCCCGCAACCGCGCCCGCTGTCCGGTCGCCCACCCGTGGTCCGGTCACACACCCGCCCACCCGCCGTCCGGACGCCCACCCGTGGCCGGACTCACTCGATCCCGCGTGCCCGAACCCGCGACCGATTCCGCGTACCGACCGCGCGCTGCCGCCGTGTCCTGCGGCATCGCCCGAAATCCGGGTGAGTGTCCCGCATGAACCCGGGCATGCGCGGAGCATGGCAATTCTGAGGACAGCCGCCCGCCCCCTGCTCGCCTCCGTCTTCATCTCCGGCGGACTCCGTACGCTCCGCGACCCGCACTCCGTGGCTCCGGCCGCCGAGCCGGTCGCACAGCTCGCCGCAGCGCGTGTTCCCAGGCTGCCGGGCGACACGGTTCGGCTGGTGCGGATCAACAGCGCCGTCCAGATCGGCGCCGGCGCCCTCCTGGCGACCGGACGCTTCCCCCGCGCGTCCGCGCTCGCGCTGGCGGCCTCACTCGTGCCCACGACCCTCGCCGGACATGCCTGGTGGAAGGCCGAAGACGCGGACGAACGTGCGCGTCAGCGTGTCCAGTTCACCAAGAACCTCTCCCTCCTCGGCGGGCTGCTGATCGCGGTGGCGGATACCCACGGAAAGCCCTCACTCGCCTACCGGTCCCGTGCCGCGGCCGCTGCCGGCCTTCGCAGCGCCCGGAAGGCCGGTCACACCGTGAACGCCGTAGTGGCCGACGGGGCGCACGAAGTGAGGTCGGCCGGCCACGCGGTGCGGGAGCACGTGCCGATCGGCTGACCGCCCATGTTCCCGCATGCCCCGTGCGGGGGCGTCCCACGGCCAGGCACTGTCCGTCCGGCTTCGTACTCGTCCTGCGCCGGCCCGCTCAGGATCGACGGGAGGCGGTTCAGTCCTTGCGGCCCGTCACGGCGACGGTCACGCCGAGTCCGATCATCGTCAGGCCGCCGACTCCCCCCACGCGGGCGAGCCGCTCAGGGGAATGCGTGAACCAGTCGCGGGTGGTGGAGGCGATCAGTCCCCACGCGCTGTCGCAGGTCAGCGCGAGGGCGTTGAAGACCAGGCCGAGCACCAGCATCTGGACGGCGACGTGCCCGAGGCGCGGCTCGACGAACTGCGGGAGTACGGCGGCGAAGAAGACGATGGTCTTGGGATTGGCCACGCCGACTGCGAATCCCTCCAGCAAGGTGCGCAGACTTCCGCCGACGGGGCCCCCACCGGTGAACGAGGCGTGGAGGGAACCCCGTTCACGCACCGCCTTCACACCCAGGTACACGAGGTACGCCGCGCCACAGAGCTTGAGCGAGATGAAGACCACGACCGAGCGTTCCACGACGGCCCCGACACCGAGCGCCACGGCCACGACGAGCACGTACGACCCGAGTGTGTTCCCCACGACCGTGGTCAGCGCGGCCCGGCGCCCCTGCGAGAGCGCGCGCCCGATCACGAACAGCACGCTGGGGCCGGGAACCACGATCAGCAGGAGCGATACGGCCGCGAAGGCCAGCAACCGGTCGACAGACACCATGAAGCGCATCCAACACGGCCAAGGCGTGCACGCGCAGCCTCTTTTCCGTCGGCTGTCCTTCTCACCCGCCCACGCGCCGGGGCCGGGACGGGTGGTGCCTGCTGATGTTGCCCTCCAGCAGTTCGGTCGCGGCACGTACGCCCACCGACACGCCGGGGACGAACTCCGGCAGCCGCCCGTCGGCCTCCTTCAGTTCCCCGAGTGCGGCGTCGATCGCGGAGTGCGCGGCGAACAGACAGGGGGTGCTGTAGATGGCCGCCTGGCACTCGAGCTCGGTGAGTTCCGTGAGGGACAGCCTGGGTGACGTGCCGCCGGCGATCTGGTTGAAGAGCAGAGGCTTGCCGTCGATGACCTTCCGGATCCGGCGGATCCACTCCACGTCGCGTACGCCGTCGACCAGCACCACGTCGGCGTCCGTCTCGGCGAGCGCCCGGGCGCGGCGCAGGATGTCCTCGTCCTCGGTCGCGTCCGTCCGCGCCACGACGACGAGATCGCCTCGGTTCTCCAGGACGAGGTTCAGTTTCTCCAGGTACTCGTCGAGGGGGAGCACCGTCTTGCCGTCCGCGTGCCCGCAGCGGCGCGGGCGCTTCTGGTCCTCGAGGATGACGCCCGACGCCCCGATCCGTTCCAGCTCCCGCACCACGTGACAGGCGACCTCCGAGTCGACGTAGCCGTCGTCGATGTCGACCAGCAGGTGGTGGGAGGGGAAGGCGTGGCGGAGCCTCCCGGCGAACCCGATCATGTCCGGCCAGGCGATGAAACCGATGTCGGGCAGTCCGTAATGAGATGCGGCGAACCCGAAGCCGGACACGAAGAAGCCGTCGTAGTGGCGGGCCGCGACCGACGCGGAATACATGTCGTAGATGCCGACGAGCGGGGTGGTTCCGGGGGCGTGGATGCGATGGCGCAGGGCGCTTCCGTACGGCATGACTCTCCTTGGCCGCGCCCCGCGAAGGGACGGGGCGGGTGGTGCTCGGGGCGGTGGGAGGGGAGAGAGGCGCGAGGCCGAGACGGTCCGCCCTCGGGGGGCGGTTCACGACGACGGGCGCACGCACCCGGTTTGCATGATCGCTTTGCGAGTGCGTTCCTACGTATATCGCCGCCGCGCGGGCTTCGCCCCCCGACACGCGGCGCGGCCGGCCCTGCGGTGCGCGGGCCGACGGCCCGTGTCCGGTTGCCGCGCCTCGCGCGGACACACGCTCGCCCCAACCGGCCGTCCTGCCGGGCTCCGTGTCGTCGGCCCGGTGCCTGCGCCGTTTCTGTTCCGGATCTGTCAGCCAGGTACAGGTCACAGGTACGGACGTGTGACGACCATGCCTTCCCGCCGGCTCCCGGGCTCCCGAACACGGCCCGATGGAAGTCGGTCACCAAGAACACCCGTCCGCACACGACGCACGACTCGGAGAATTGCCGCTCAACCGTCGGCCTAAGTCGTGGCGCTGACGATTCGCCGAGCGAGTGGCGGTTGCATCTGGATGTGCAAAGGCGATGGACGCGCCTCCCGGAGGCGCCTTCCGGGGGCGTGTCGCGGTTGTCCGCGCGCGTCGAAGCCGCCCGCCGGTTCGGAGCGCCCGTGCCGGATTCCGGACGGTGCGAAGGGCGTCGATGCCGGCCGCCTTCTGTTGCTCAGCGTGACATCCGGCGGCGCGAAGCCGACGCGGCCGCAAGGGCCGGACGCTCTTCGAGGCGAGGCGGTCGACGGCTGCGGGGAACAGGCGGCAGGCCGGGGTCGCCACGCCGCGCGCGTCGCGGGGACACCCCTCCGGTGAGCCTCATTGATTCGTTTCAAACCCTTGCTCAAGTGCTACTTCCGCGTTTAACGTCCCACCGAGAGAACCCCTCGAAGGGAAGCACGCATGGTTGCCGCATCCGCCGTTCCGTCAAGCGCCGCACTGGAGCGCATCACCCGCCGTCGGACGCGGGTGGGTCTCGTCTCCGGTGGTCTCGGTGCTTACTGGCCGCAGTTTCCGGGCCTGTTGGAGCAGCTTCAGGAATCCGCCGCATTCGTCACCCGCCGTCTGGAATCCATGGGGTGCGAGGTCACGGACGCGGGATTCGTCTCCGATCCGGTGGAGGCGGCCGGAGCCGCGGAGGTGCTGCGACGCGCGGACTGCGACATCATCGTCACCTTCCTCACGACGTACCTGACCTCGTCGATGGTCCTGCCGATAGCCCAGCGCAGCGGATCGCCGGTGCTGCTCATCGATCTGCAGCCGGCCGAGGCGATGGACCACTCGACCTTCGACACCGGCAAGTGGCTCGCCTACTGCGGGCAGTGCCCGCTGCCCGAGGTCGCCAACGTCTTCCGCCGCAGCGGCATCCCGTTCCGCTCGGTCTCCGGCCACCTTCGCGACGAGAACGCGTGGACCCGCATCGGCCGCTGGATCAACGCCGCCGGGGTGCGCGCCGCGCTGCGCCACGGCCGCCACGGCCTGATGGGCCACCTGTACCCGGGAATGCTCGACGTGTCCACGGACATGACCCTGGTCTCCGCGCAGTTGGGCGGCCACATGGAGGTCATCGAGTTCGACGACCTGCGCGTCCGCGTCGCGGCGGTCACCGATCAGCAGGCCGCCGCGCGCGTCGAGCTGGCCCGCGAGGTCTTCCAACTGGACGACTCCGTCGATGCCGAGGACTTCGACTGGGCCGCCCGCGTCTCGGTGGGTCTCGACCGGCTGGTCGAGGACTTCGCCCTGGACAGCCTGGCGTACTACCACCGGGGCCTGGACGGCGAACTGCACGAACGGCTCGGCGCGGGCATGATCCTCGGCGCATCCCTCCTCACCGCCCGCGGACTGCCGGTCGCGGGGGAGTACGAACTGCGCACCAGCCTGGCGATGCTCGTGGCGGACACCATCGGTGCCGGGGGGTCGTTCACCGAGCTGCAGGCCCTCAACTTCCGTGACGGCGTCGTGGAGATGGGGCACGACGGTCCGGCGCACCTCGCCATCAGCTCCACGGACCCCCTGCTGCGCGGCCTGGGTGTCTACCACGGCAAGCGCGGCTGGGGCGTGAGCGTCGAGTTCGACGTCACCCACGGACCGGTCACCACGTTCGGCCTGGGGCAGGAGGCAGACGGTACGTTCGTCTTCATCGCCTCGGAGGGCGAGGTGGTCCCGGGACCGCTGCTGGCCATCGGCAACACCACGTCCCGCGTCGACTTCGGAGTCGATCCCGGTGAGTGGACGGATGCGTGGTCCGCCTCCGGAATCGGGCACCACTGGGCCCTGTGCACCGGTCATCGGGCCAAGGACCTGAGGGCTGCGGCCGACCTGCTCGGCCTGCCCTTCCGCCTCGTCGACGGCACCGAGGTCCTCTGACGATCGCGGCCTGCGGTCCGGCGCCCGCCTCCAGCGTGCGGCCGCGCTCCACGCGTGCGGCCTCGCTCCCCGCGTGCGCCGGGGGAGGCGCCCGCCGGTCGGTGCCGGGCGGGTAGGCGCCCGTTCGGCCGAAGCACGGACGCCGGCGGCCGGGCGCGGGGCATGCGCGCGAGGGCGGGGATCATGCCGTCAGGAGTTCCGCCGGACCCCGCCGCCGAGCGGGGGACGGATGCCGGAGCGGCCGGGCGGGTATGTGATCGGTGCGCGGGCCGGTTCCGGCCCGCGCACCGGGTCCGTCGAGCGGACTGCAGTCCTGGCGCGCAGCCGGAAAAAGCCGGCCCGCCTCGCTCATGAGGAGTCAGTCAGTGGAGTCAGGCGCGGATGCCGGTCCGGAAGACCACCAGGCACAGGTGATCGTGGTGGGTGCGGGGCCCGCCGGTTCTGCCACGGCCCTGCACCTGGCCCGGGCAGGGGTGGACGTACTGCTGCTGGAGAAGGGCACGTTCCCCCGGGACAAGGTGTGCGGGGACGGCCTCACGCCGCGCGGCGTCCAGCAGCTGATCCGCATGGGGATCGACATCGAGGCGCCGGGCTGGCAGCGGACCAGAGGGATGCGGTGGGTGTGCGGTGGACGCCAGGTCCACATCGACTGGCCCCGTTCGGGCAGTCACCCGGACTTCGGCCTCACCCGCACCCGGCACGACTTCGACGACATCCTCGCCCGGCAGGCCGTCGCCGCCGGGGCGCGGTTGCATCTCGGCACCAAGGCCACCGGCCCTCTGACCGACCACCGCGGTCGTATCGTCGGCGTGAGCACCGTCGCGGGGGACGGCAAGCGCCCGAGGGACTACCGGGCCCCTCTGGTCGTCGCGGCGGACGGAGCGTCCGCCCGTACGGCGCTGGCCATGGGGCTGGAACGGGACCCGGGCAGTCCGATCGCCACAGCGGCGCGTCGCTACTTCCGCAGCGAAGCCCGCACGCACGACCCCTACCTCGAACTCTGGGCCGACCTCCTCTGCTCCCGTACCGGCCGCGACCTGCCGGGATACGGATGGATCTTCCCGCTCGGGGACGGGCGTGTGAACGTCGGCCTGGGCGCCCTGCCGCACCGCCGCCACGGAGCGGTCGACCTGCGGGCCACCATGGACCTGTGGCTGGCCCGGCTGCCCGCGCACTGGGATCTGCGGGAGGAGAACGCCGACTCCCCGCTGCGCAGCGCGGCACTCCCCATGGGCTTCAACCGCAGGCCGCAGTACCGACGCGGTCTGCTCCTGGTCGGCGACAGCGGTGGCATGGTCAGCCCGTGGAGCGGCGAGGGAATCGTCCAGGCGATGGAAGCCGGCGAGGTCGCCGCCGAGACGGTGGCGCTCGCCCTGCACCGGGCAGAGGGCCCGGCGCGGGAACAGGCTCTGCACCACTACCCGCGTGAGGTGAATCGCCGCTGGGGGCGTTACTACCGTCTCGGGAACACCGTCGCCGATCTGGTGTTCGCCCGCTACGGCTACCGCCCTCTGCTCACCCGCCGTGTAATGGCCTCGCCCGCACTGGTCCAGACCCTGGCACGACTGCTCACGCACGGGACGGACGCACCCCCCGACGACCTGATCGACACCGTCGTCCACGGCCTCGTGCGGCTGGTTCCCCCACCGGGCCGCCGCCGTGTGCGGGGCCCGGGCGTACCGCCTCGCTGAAGCGAACGCACGCACTCGGGAACTGCATGGCGGCGGGCCGTACCGTCGGAGACACTGGAAGCCAGGTGCCCCGGACGAGAGGTGGGGCAGGGCGGGTCCAGGGCCTGTCGGCCCGCTGACGCCGCGGAACTGCCCCTCGCCCCCTTCGCCGGGCCGCCTCAAGCCGCCGGGACGAGTCGGCGGCACGGACTCGTCACGGATCGGCGGTACGGATTCGTCGGCGGTGCGCACTCGTCGCGCAATGGGGATCCGAGTGGCAGGGGTCCTTCGACGGACGCGCCGCCATGCCAAGGAGACGGCCATGGTGCATCACCACAAGTCCAACAAAGAAGTCGAGGGCGACCCGGACAACGGACACAGCCGCGGAATGCCGAGGCGTCCGAACGATCAGGAACTCGACGAACGCCTGGCGGAGGACCGCAAGGAGATGGGTCTGCCGCGTGAGGAACGGGGCCCCGCGTAAGGGCTGTCCCGTACTCCCCGGCGGGCGTGCGACGACGGCTGCGGCACCGCGCCGCGTTGTCGCGACGCCCGAACACAGCCAGTGTGCGGACGTCCCTCCGCCTTGCGATGCACCGCATCCGTAGCGGCACGCCGATCCACCCCGGATCACGGGACCAATTCCGGGCGACGTGGCGCCGACAACTCCCGGATTCCGCAAGGGCCGCAGCCCACGTCGCCGCGGTTCGACGAGAGGCGCCGCACGCGGATTGCCGGGGGCCGCAGTCGTACAGCCGCGGCGCCCCGGCCGTTACGGGGAACGTATCGGCGGTACCCGCATTCCCCGAAGGGCGAGCCGGAGTGGCCGGACGCTATTCGTGCCTGGTCCGAGGGCTAATATCAGGGCGTCGTTGATGCCCTGATCGAGAAGGTGTTTGTACGCGATGGACCACGACGCTCGCTTGTTCCTGCTTCCCGACGACCACCCGCGCGTGGGCGTGGCCCTGGCGTCCGTCGGCGCCCTGGCGTGTGCGGAGACACCGGCCGTGCACGGCTGGCTGCAGGCGCATGGAGTCTCCGCCTCGTCGGACCAGGTCAGGATTCTTCTCGCCGACGCGGAAGCGCTGATGCCCGAGGACGCCGAAAGCCTGCCCGTTCCGCTGAGCGAGGAGGAGGCCCTGCGGATCCACCGGGAGTCCGTGCCCCGGTCCGTCGCGGACCTGGAGGCAGAGCTCTCCGGGTTCCGGGAGATGACCGAGGGCGCGGAGGCCCTCGTGCACCGCGCGCTCACCGCCGGGATCCCCGCCCCTCGCATCGCACAGCTCACGGGGTTGTCCGCACGGGAGATCAGCGGTCTGATCCAGGCGTGACCCCGCACCGGTGAGGCGTGTTCCGCCGTGCCCGTCAGGCCGCCGCGCAGGGCCCCGGCCTGGGCGGCGCCGCCGCGTCAGTACGCGAGTCGGGCGCGGATGGTCTTGCCGGTGCTGGGCCCGTAGGTGACGGTCAGCTCGCTGGCGAGCCGGCGCACCATGTGCCAGCCGAACCCACCGCTGCCACCGTTGAGATCGGGCGCGCGCTCGCGCGGGGGTGCGGGGCTGGGGTCGCTGACCTCCGCCGTCAGCGAGTCCGACGTGGCCGAGAGTTCGAGGGTGTACCGACCCCCGCCATGACGCACCGCGTTCGTCGTGAGCTCCGAGACCACCAGCACGAGGGAATCGGCTGTCATGGGGTCCGGGGCCGGTGTGAGGCTGTCGGCGAAGGTACGCGACGCCTCGCGCGCCTGGTGGATGCTGTCGGAGCCGTCACCCCGCACCCTGGTCGGAGCGGAGGGTGCGGATGCGTCGTTGGTCTTCTGGCCGTTCATGCGAGTTCACCCGCCTGTTGTCCGGTGTGCCGCTTTGCAGTGACAGGAAGTGTGCCCTCCGGCTCCGTCTGCACACCTGCGGTATTTCCTTCCGGGCCGTCCAAGCACAACGGTGCACCGAAAAGGCACCATGTGACGATCGGGCCGAGCGGGGGCCCGCACGGCACGTTCCTGAATTGCGCGCGGAATTGCGCATCGGCCAGTGGCAGGGTGGTGCGCCGGTGCGTTTCGATACGGATATCCGGGTGCATCTACCAGGGCGACTGCCCGGCCCGGTCCTCCGGCCTGCCGTCGAGCAGGGAGATCTGGACACGAATGCGTTTGCCCACCGGTTCCCGGCGGATCTCGAAGCTCTGGCAGACCGCGAGGACGATCTCCAGGCCGTGCTGCCCCGCGCGCGCCGGGTCGGCCTGATGGGCCATGGGGAGGACGTCACCGGAATCCCACATCGTGATGGCCAGCATGTCGTCGATCACCTCGACGTCCAGGAGGCAGGGACCCGGCGCGTACTTGCAGACGTTGGTGGCCAGCTCGCTCACGACGAGTCGGGCGAGGTCCATGACCCGTGACGGGACGGACACACCGTGCTCGGATCCGGCGGTCAGCAGGAAGTCGCGCACGAAGCTCCGCGCGCTGCCGATCTCCACCGAACTCATGTCGTACGCGGCACCGGCCGAGAGGCTGATAGCGCTGATCGCGTGGCTGTTCAGCAAGTCCCCGCCACCGGTCGCCGGCTGTTCCATGTCATGTCCCCCGTCAGGCCAGCCGCACCCTGCAACTGCTTCGCCACACGCGCCTACCCGCCATCGGGCGTTGCACACCAGTCGGCGGCGGAGGCGGTCTCGGAGGCCCGTCGATCCGCGGCGGGACGACATGACAGGCCTGACTGTCACATCCCTTTGACAGGTATCCTTGTCGCATGAGGTCGTGACAGGTACCTTTGTCACATGGTTGATGCGCAGCGTGTTCCGACCCCTGAGAAGAACGACGAAGACTTCTGGGCGAGCGTCATGACTCAGGTGGAGCCGCCTTGGAGTGAGCCCGCCCAGGACGACGCCTTCGCGATGGACGATCATGTGCTCGGCGCCGTCCGTGCACTCGCCGAGCACATCTCGACCCGGGCGCGGGCGTACCGAGCGGCCGGCAAGTCCTTCGATCCGGGGCTCATGGCCGCCCCCGACGTCCAACTGGCGCTTCTGCGGGCGTTGTACGAGGCCAAGCTGTCCGTCGAGCGGTTGGCGGAGAGTGCGGCCACCGTCGCCGGCCGGGGCGGGGCCAGTTACGTCCAGCTGGGAGCGGCCTGGGGCGGGATCAAGCGCCAGTCCGCCCGCCTCAAGTGGCCCTACGCGGTGGTCAAGAGGTCCGCGGGTGAGTCGATCCCGCTGAGCTACGCGGGGGGAGCCGCCGCCATCCACCACGACCCCGACGCTGACGCGTGGTGGTACACCGCCACCGCCGCCGACGGGCAGGAGGAGGAGTCCGCGGCGGTGCACGCGACGTCGACGGAGGGGATCGCCCGGGCCACGGAGTTCCTCCTCGTGCACGGCCGGTCCGCACCCTGAGGGCCGGCGGATCCGCCGCGCGGCTCCGGCATGCGGTTCCGCCGTGAGGCTCCGGATCGTCGTCCGCGGCGAGGCCGGTCCCTCCCTCGGGCGCTGTCTGCCCGAAGCCCCAGGGCGGGACCCCGGGCCGCCTCGCGGCGGCCCCGGAAGCGGAACCGCTTCCGGGGCCGCTCCTGAGGAGTGGCTACTTGCGCCAGAACAGATGGTGCGTCACGCCGCTCGGGCTGGGAACGACATCCAGATGGAAGCGGTCGCGCAGTTCGTCGGGCGACTCCCAGAGCCGTACTCCGGAACCGAACTTCATCGGCGAGACCGCGATGTGCATCGTGTCGACGAGGTCGGCGTCGAGGAACTCCCGGATGGTGGTGGCCCCGCCGCCGAGCCGGATGTCCTTGCCCTGCGCTGCCTCCCGGGCCTGTGCGAGGACCGTGGCCGGGTCGGCGTCGACGAAGTGGAACGTGGTGTCGGAGAGCGTGATCGAGGGGCGCATGTGGTGGGTCATCACGAACACCGGGGTGCGGAACGGCGGCTCGTCACCCCACCACCCCTGCCACTCGTGATCCTGCCAAGGCCCGCGCTGGGGGCCGAACTTGTTGCGGCCCATGATCTCCGCGCCGATGTTGCGGGCGTAGTCCCGCGTGAGGTAGTCGTCCAGGCCCCGGCTCCCACCGGGGTCGGTGCGCATGGGCCAGCTCGCGGTGTCGCCGGCCCAGGCGAACAGCTTCCCGGGGTCGACGTGACCGAACGGCCTCTCCAGAGTCTGGTCCTCCCCGGCGCCGATCCCGTCACTCGAAACATTGAAGTTCTGGACTCTCAGTAGCTGAGACACGTGTCCTCCTGTGTTGTTCGCATCGGTGGTGAGACTCGCCGGGGCGGGCAAACTCATCGCTGCATCCGTGACCAGTCAAGAAAACAGCGGCCCGATGGTCCCACCTGCGAGGTTCTCGCCTTCGGATGCCCTCGAGAGCCGGGGGCGCCGCACCGCTGTCAGCCCATTCTCCCTGGCCGTGCGCCGAGTTCGACGGTCGTCACGTGCGTGTCGGGTCGAGCACCGACGAGGGGCGTCGCCGAACTTTGAACTCACAGATGACAAAGTATGGACTTCTCCAGCGGAAGTCCCCTAGCGTGACGGCGCAACCACAGGCGTCCTGCCGTCTCGCGGATTCGTTCAGCCCTACCGGAGTGCCACCCCCTTCTGGAGGATCGATGCATCCACGGCTGTTCCAACGTGCCCGAATACAGCTCACCACTCTGCTCGTAGGCAGTTTTCTCGCCGGAGGCGTATGGGCCGCGTCGCCGTCCGCCGCCGCACCCGACGAGATCCCGCCCCAGGAACCGGGCGTGACACTGCGCGTCTTCGACACCCAGGTACCGCTCAGCAAGCTGTGCACACTCAAGCCCGGTCAGACGCCCAACTACGACAAGCTGATGTCCGACGTGAACTGGTCGACGGTGGGCGACTTCGGCGGTTTCGCCGACAACTTCGTCGCCGAGGCGTCCGGTTACCTCGTCATCCCCGCCGACGGGACCTACAGCTTCCGCCTCACCAGCGACGACGGCTCGCGTCTCACCATCGACGACCAGGAGGTCATCGACCACGACGGCCTCCACGGCGCCGAGCCCAAGGACGGTTCGGTCCAGCTCACGGCGGGCCCCCACCCGTTCCGCGTCGAGTACTTCGAGCGGGGCGGTGACCAGCAGCTCACGCTCGCCTGGAAGCCGCCGGGCGCGGATGACTTCACCGTCGTGCCGCGTGAGGCACTCAGTACGGACGCCGGGGTCGTCCGGGTCACGGCGCCGGGGCGCAAGGAATGCGAATCGGGTGCCGACAGCCCCGGGGACGGCCTGCCGCTCGCGGACGTCCGTCCCGATCTCGACCTCACCGACCTGCGGCCGGACGGATTCGAGCCCCAGGTCACCGGCATGGACTGGCTCCCGGACGGGCGCCTGGCGCTGTCCACCTGGGGTGGTTCCGAAGCGGTCAAGGGCGAGGTGTACCTCCTGGACCACGTAACGGGTGACACCAGCCGGGACAAGGTGACGGTGACGAAGGTCGCCGAGGGCCTGCGCGAGCCCATGGGCATCAAGTACGTCGACGGCTCGCTCTACGTCTCGCAGAAACACGAACTGACGCAACTCGTCGACACCAACGGCGACTTCGTCACCGACGACTACCGCACGGTGGCCACCTGGCCGTACGGCGGCAACTTCCACGAGTTCGCCTTCGGGCTGCTGTACCGTGACGGCTCCTTCTACGTGAACCTGTCCGTCGCGATCAACTACGGTGGCGCGACGACCACTCCGCAGCCGGCGCCGGGCCGCGGCACGACGTACAAGGTGAACAAGAAGACCGGCAAGATCAAGGCGGTGGCCGGCGGTCTGCGGACTCCGAACGGGATCGGCTGGGGCCCGGGCGGCGACATCTTCACCACCGACAACCAGGGCGGCTGGCTGCCGGCGTCCAAGCTCGTGCACATCAAGCAGGACCGCTTCTTCAACCACTACACCGAGCCCTCGGGCCCCTTCGACAACCGCGCCGTGAACCAGCCGGTGCTCTGGCTGCCGCAGAACGAGATCGGCAACTCCCCGAGCACACCCCTGCACCTGGCGAAGGGGCGCTTCGCCGGGCAGATGCTCATCGGTGACGTCACCTACGGCGGACTGCAGCGCGCCTACCTGGAGAAGGTGAAGGGCGAGTACCAGGGCGCCGTGTTCCGTTACACCCAGGGACTCGAAGCCGGTGTCAACCGCCTCACCATGGGACCCGACGGTGCGATCTACGCGGGCGGCCTGGGGGCGGACGGCAACTGGGGCCAGGAAGGGAAGCTGAAGTTCGGCCTCCAGAAGCTGACACCCAACGGGGGCAACACGTTCGACGTCCAGGAGATGCGCGCCGTGCCCGGTGGCTTCGACCTGGAGTACACCCAGCCGCTGTCCGAGGCCACGGCCGCGGAGCTCGCGACCCGCTACAAGGCCGAGCAGTGGCGCTACACCCCGACGGCCGACTACGGCGGCCCGAAGATCGCCGAGGAGCAGCTCGGCGTCACGTCGGCGACCCTCGCCGAGGACGGCCGGACCGTGCGCCTGCGGCTCGACGGACTCAAGCCCGGCCGCGTCGTACACCTGCGCTCGCCGCGGCCCTTCGCCTCGGCCTCCGGCGAGACGCTCTGGAGCACGGAGGCGTGGTACACGCTGAACGCCCTGCCGGGCAAGCAGCCGCCGCCGGCCACCCTGTACGAGGCCGAGGAGGCCAGGCTCACCGGGACGGCCGGCGTCAACACCGACCACCCCGGCTATTCGGGCAGCGGATTCGTCGACCGTTACAACACGGAGAACAAGGGGGCCACGACCTTCGACGTCACCGTGCCCAAGGTCGGCGACTACGACGTGAACCTGCGCTACTCCAACGGTCCCAACCCCTACCAGGGCACCAAGTCGCTCTCCCTCCACGTCAACGGCAAGAAGCTGAAGCAGACGCAGCTGGCTTCCACCGGCACCTGGGACGCCTGGTCCACCCAGACCGAGCGGATCCGCCTGCACGCCGGGCCCAACACCCTCTCGTACCGCTTCGATTCCGGTGACGCGGGCCATGTGAACCTCGATCTGATCACCGTGCGTCCGCACGGGAACCCCGTCGCCCTCTTCGACGGAACCGCGGCCTCCCAGGAGCAGTGGCAGCACACGGACGGCCGCAGCGTCGAGTGGCCCCTGGCCTCGGAGGGGGCCATGGAGGTCTGCTGCGGGGACATCCGCACCAAGGACGCCTACCAGGACTTCAGGCTGCAACTGGAGTTCCGCGTACCGCTGCTGCCCGACGACGTGACCGGTCAGAACCGCGGCAACAGCGGCATCTACCTCCAGGACCGTTACGAGTTGCAGATCCTCGACTCGTTCGGTGACACCACCCTCGACACGAACGAGGCCGGCGCCATCTACCAGAAGAAGGCGCCGGACATCAACGCGGCCACCGCGCCGGAGACGTGGCAGAAGTACGACGTCACGTTCCGCGCCGCCCGTTTCGACGACAACGGCCGCAAGACCGCCGACGCCAGGGTCACGGTCGTGTGGAACGGCAAGAAGGTCCACGACGACGTCGCGATCGACGGGCCGACCGGTGCCGGCATCCCCGAGGGCGCCTCGGCCGGAGCGATCCGGCTCCAGGACCACGGCAACAAGGTGCGCTTCCGCAACATCCGTATCGAACCGCTCGGCTGAGGTCCGGCGCGGCAACCGACGCGGGGCACCTGCGGAAGCAGGTGCCCCGCACCGTTCCGTCCGCGTTCACCGCCGGGTCCGCCCGGTCGGCGTCAGCCCGGCCGGGCCTCTGTCGCAGCCCAGGCCGAGGACAGGCCCGTCAGCCACGCCGGCGGCAGCTCCGCGTGCTCCCACTCCGCGCGCAACGCGGTCGGTGCGACGGTGAGGCGCTCCAGCACGGCGACGCTGGTGGGGGAGTGGAGGAGGGAGTAGCGACCGTGCAGGGCGATGTGGCTCCCCGGCCCGTACCGCGCGTACAGCCGGGCCAGCCGCTCGCGCTCGATTCCGGCGAACCGCTCCAGCTGACCGGCGTAGCCGACACGGCCCACGACGCTCATGGTGCCCAGCACCGCGGTGAGCACGTCGTCCGACACCTCGGGGTCGAGGTCCGAGCTGCCGCTGAAGGTGAGGTAGACCGGTGCCACGGCGACCTTCGCGCGCTCCACGTCCACTCTTCCGACCGGGTGGCGGCTGCGCGACGGGTCCTCCTCGGCCCCGGAATCGGCCGGGCCGATGGCACGCTCCAGGGCCCGGCCCGCGACGTCGACGAGCACGTCGCCGGCCGCACGGGCGCCGTCGCGCCAGCCCCTGCCGTAGGGCTGCCCGCTGTCGCCCGGGGCGCCGCCGGCCTTGCCGAGTTCGCTGTGCGCGTCCGCGATCGCCCCGGCCTGCACGAGCGCGATGAGCTCCTCGGCCTCGCTCCGGGGGACCCCGGCCCGGCCCAGGAGCTCGAAGAGGGTCTCCTTCGCATTCACGACGCTGGCGGAGTCCAGCGGGTACCGGCCCGCTTCGGCGGTGTCGATCGTGTCCTCCTCGTCTGCCCGGCCTGCTGCCGGTGCGGCACGTGCGCGCCTGTGCCGCACCGGCCGTGCTCCGGTCGTGCGACGTGTCACGGGCGACGGGCGCCGCCCCTGTTCCCAAGTCTCCACGACGCGCCGGTCGGCGTGGCACCCGGACACGAGACCCGGAGCCATCGGCCGCAGCGGCGCGACGGGGCGTCCGCCCGTGCGCGTCAGGGGCGGGTGCCGAGGATTTCGACGCCACGTGTGGCGAGTTCGCCGATCGACGCGTCATGGGGATCGGCGTCGGTGATGAGGCCGCTGACCTTGTCCCAGGGCAGCACCCGGAAGCGCGAGGCGGTCCCGATCTTCTCGGAGGAGGCGAGGATGTAGGTGTCCGCCGCGCGGGAGGCCAGAGCGCGCTTCATCGCGGCCTCCTCCGAATCGCCCGTGGTCAGACCCGCCTCGGGGTGTACTCCGGTCACGCCGAGCAGGCAGAGATCGGCAAAGACCCCCTGGGCCGCTTCGACCGCGGTCGCGCCGCAGGCCACCGCCGAGTGCTTGAAGACGCGGCCCCCGAGCAGGAACAGTTCCGCGTGCGGATGATCGAGCAGGGCGGCTGCGACGGTCGGACTGTGGGTGATCACGGTGCAGACGAGATCCTGTGGAAGAGCCCGCGCGACGGCCAGGGCGGTGGTGCCCCCGTCGAGGATCAGTGTGTCGCCCGCCCGGACCAGGCCGACGGCCACGGAAGCGACCTTCCGCTTCCCGTCGGGGGCCACGCTCCGACGGGAGGAATGGTCGACGACGGCGGGCGACACCGGAAGCGCGCCGCCGTAGACCCGCTGGCACAGTCCGTCGGCCGCGAGGTCGCGCAGGTCGCGCCGGACGCTGTCCTCGGAGATCCCCAGTTCGGCGGCCACGGTCTTGGCGACGATCTTTCCTTCGCGGGAGAGCAGTCCCAGCAGGTGGTCGCGTCGTTCAGCAGCCAGCATCCGCGTTCTCTCCTGTTCATGCGCGTTTCTGCATGTATCGTAACGTCCCGCGACCGGACGCCCGCGCTCACCCCCGATCGCCGGTCCGGGTGATCAGGGGGCTGTCCGTCCGCCGAGGGCCCCGGCCCGCGCAGCGGACCGCCCGGACGCCATGGATCCGCACCCCCTACCCCCGACCGCAGGAGACCGCGTGAGCATCCCCGGTACAGACACCCCCGACCACCGTGGCCGCACCGGTCTCGACCGGGTGGGCCGGGATCTGCGCCGCAACCCGGACGTGCTGATCCGCGACGTCGAGCTCACGTCCCAGGGCTGGCACGTCCTGCGCCGCACGACCTTCGACTACCGGCGTCGCGACGGGCGCTGGGCCACCCAGCAGCGCGAGACGTACGACCGCGGCAACGGTGCGGTCGTCCTGCCGTACGACCCCGAACGCCGATGCGTCCTGCTCACCCGGCAGTTCCGTTACCCCGCCTATGTCAACGGCCACCCCGACGGCATGCTCGTCGAAGCCGCGGCGGGGCTGCTCGACGCGGACGACCCGGTCACCGCCGTCAGGCGCGAGAGCGCCGAGGAACTGGGGGTCGTCCTCGGCCCGCTCACCCGCGTCCTCGACGCCTACATGAGCCCCGGTTCGGTCACCGAGTGCCTGCACTACTTCGCCGCCCCCTACACGGCGGCGGACCGGGTCGGAACCGGGGGAGGACTGGAGGAGGAGGGTGAGGACATCGAGGTCCTCGAACTGCCCTTCGCGTCAGCGCTCGCCATGACCCGCGACGGCCGCATCGTGGACGGCAAGACCATCCTGCTCCTGCAATGGGCGGCCCTGGACGGGCCGTTCGCGCCGGCAGCGGGATGACGTGAAGGGAGCGTGAGGCGCCGGACGGGTGACCGCACCGAGAGGTTCCGGCGGGAGGAAGCCGCGCGGCCGACGAGAGCCTGCCCCGGCCCGGCCGCGCGGACGGAGGGCCGCGCGGCCGGGCCGGCGCCTCCGCCGCGCAGCCGTGTTCGGCTCGGCCGGTCGCGGTCCGCGACCGCCGCGGCGGATGTCAGCCGTTGAACGTGTCAGGGTCGAAACCGGTGCGCTCGTCACGGTTGAGGGCGGAGATCTCACCGACGTCTGCGTCGGTGAGCTCGAAGTCGAAGAGCGCGAAGTTCTCCTCGATCCGCTTCTGCGTGACCGACTTGGGGAACACGATGTCACCACGCTGCAGGTGCCAGCGCAGCGTGACCTGGGCCGTCGACCTGCCCACACGCTCAGCGATACGGGTGATGGCGGGATCGTCCAGCACCTTGCCCTGCGCGATGGGCGACCACGCCTCGGTGGCGATGCCGTGCTCGGCACCGAAGGAGCGGACGGTGTCCTGGGTGAGGTAGGGGTGCACCTCGATCTGGTTCACCGCCGGGACCACCGTGCTGCTCTCCAGCAGCCGACGCAGGTGGTGCGGCTGGAAGTTGGAGACACCGATCGCCTTGACCCGTCCTGAGCGGTAGATCTCCTCCATGGCGTGCCAGGTCTCCACGAAGTCCCCGACACCCGGCAGCGGCCAGTGGATGAGGAAGAGGTCGAGATAGTCGAGCCCGAGCTCTTCCATCGTGCCCTCGAACGCGGCCAGCGCGGCGTCGTGCGCGTGGGCGCCGTTGTCCAGCTTGCTGGTCACGAAGACGTCGGCGCGCTCCAGGCCGGAGTCACGGACGGCCTGGCCCACCTCCTTCTCGTTGCCGTACATCTCCGCGGTGTCGATGTGCCGGTAGCCGGCCCTGAGAGCCGCGAGGGTGGTCTCGCGGGTCTGCGCCGGCGGGATCTGGAAGGTTCCGAAGCCGAGCTGCGGGATCTTCACGCCGTTGTTGAGTGTCACGTCTGGTACTGAGGGCACGGTCACTCCTTAGCTGTTCTGTTCCTGGAGGGCGGTGAGCCGGGGTGTCTCCGGAGTGGGCCAGGAGGTGGCCGCCGTCGACGGCGGAGCCGTCTCCCGTTCGAGCACCCCGCCGGCGTTCCGGCTCCGGGCCGGAAGGATCCGCCGGACCCGCCCTGTCGCGTCGGCGGGCGAGTCGGCCTCACCCCCGGCCGGGGGTGCATGGCATCAACCTTTCCCGGTCGTACCCGAACATACGGGTTGAAAACGGGATACGCGTATCTATACCAGTAACCTTCCCTCACGGTCCGTTGCACCGAGGGTGCTCTCCCGGCGCCTGCCCGCGCAGCAGCCGTTCACGGGCCCGCCACGCGACGGCCTCCCGCATCCGCCCCCGGTGGAGCGCGAGCCCGCCGTCCCGGGTCAGGGCAGGCCGGGGCCCCCGGCCTCCGGATCGCGGTCCGACTTCGGCCAGACGTACGGCACGTCGTCCGTCGCGTCCTCCGCCATGTCGGGGAACCGCGTGCGGTAGTAGCCGGGATCCTTGCGCAACAGGGCCGAGCGGTGGCTGCGGTGGAACTCCGGGTTTCCGAGCCAGTCGGGGAGGTCGCCGTCCGCCCCGAGCGCGGCCTGGGTGCGCATCGTCGCGTCCGGCTTCCAGGCCATGAAGTCGTGCACCAGGGTGACCGCGCACGTATCGGCGCGCCCGTCGCGTGTCCACGCCTCGCAAATGTCCAGCCCGTACCGGACCAGAGCCTCCTCGTAGCCCGCCCACATCCGGACCGCGGGGTGCCTGCGCCAGCCGTATCCCGGCACGATCAGGCCGCGGAGCACCTGCACGGCCTCGACGCGCTGCTTGCCGAGGCGCCTGGGGTCGAGTGCCGCGGCCGATGCCGTGAAGTCCGGAAACGGGAGGAAGGTCTGCATGCGACGTGTACTACCCGCGCGGGGGCGCCTCCGGCCCCGGATGTGTGGGGCGCACGACATTTCACCGATCCGTGTGCCGGTCATCCGGCCGGGCGTCACGACCCGGCTCCCGGGCGGGAACGGGCGCTGCGGGGAGGTGGCGGACCTGGCCCGGATGCGTTCCACGGGACGGAGCCCGAGGCCGCGTACACCGATCCGGACGCGGTGCGAAGAGGTCTGCCGGGCGAATAGGGTGACTCGCATGTCTGACACGTTGAGCTCCACCAAGACCCGCGCGGCTCTCCGCGTCTCGGCGCGCGTATCCGGCGAGATGCTGTTGGTCCTTGTCATGGCCGCGGCAGTGGTGTGGCTGCTCGGCCGTATGTGGTCGGTCGTATGGCCGCTGATAGTCGGTCTGTTGCTGACCACACTGACGTGGCCGGTCACACGCCACCTTCGCCGGCGCGGATGGCCCCCGGCCCTGGCGGCCTCCGTCGTGACCCTGGTGTTCCTCCTGGTGGCCGTCGGCGTCGCGGCGCTCATCGCGGTGCCGGTGGCCTCGCAGTCCGGTGAACTCGCCGACGGCGTGGTCGAAGGCATCCAACGGCTGAGGGAGTGGGCCTCCGGGCCGCCGCTCAACATCGGTGACGATCAGATCACCGGCGCGTTCGACTCGGCGACCGGCCGCATCCAGGACAGCATCGGCAGCATGGTCACCACCGTCGTCACCGGGGTGAGCACCGTTATCAACGGCGTGGTGACCGCCGTGCTGGCGGTCTTCCTGATGTTCTTCATGCTCAAGGACGGGCCCCGCTTCCTGCCGTGGCTCGCCCGTCAGCTGCCCGGGCGGCTCGCCACGGACGTGCCGACCGTCGCGGCGCGCGGCTGGGCGACCCTGGGCGAGTTCGTCCGCTCCCAGGCGTACGTCGGTCTGCTCGACGCGGTCCTCATCGGTCTCGGCCTGTGGATCGTCGGAGTGCCGCTCGTGCTGCCCCTGGCGGTGCTCACCTTCGTCTCCGCGTTCGTGCCGATCGTGGGGGCGCTGTTCGCGGGCTTCGTCGCGGTACTCATCGCCCTCGTGTCGAACGGCCTGACCGACGCGCTGATCGTCCTGGCGATCATCGTGGTGGTGCAGCAGCTGGAGGGCAACGTGTTCCAGCCCATGATCCAGAGCCGGGGACTCGGCCTGCACGCCGCGGTGGTCCTGCTGGCGGTGACCTTGGGCGGAAGCCTGGCCGGCATCGTGGGCAGTCTGCTCGCGGTACCCGTCGCCGCACTGATCGCCGTGGTCTGGAACTACCTGCGCGAGCAGCTCGCCGTTCCGGCCCAGGACCCCGAAGCGCAGGTCTCACCGGCAGGTTCCTCGGCGTAGGGCGGGCGATCACGGCGGGGCGCGACACGCTCCGGACCTGCTTCGCGGGACAGTTGCCGCAGAGTCATATCGGGGCCGTTCACGGGCACTAGCAGAGGCACCAGGTCCGAAGGCGCGACGCGAGGAGCCGTCGTGGCCGACCCGACACGAGAGGGGAACCCCGCCGTGACTCTGCCCCATCTGACAGCCGAGGCCCGCAGCAGTGCGCTGAAGAGGGCCATCGCCGTCCGCCAGGAACGTGCCGAGCTCCTGGCGGACCTCAAGGCCGGCAGGATCTCCCTGCAGGACGTGTTCAGACGCAGCGACCCGGTCGTGGCCCGCACGTCGGTCCGACGCCTTCTCGAATCGCTTCCCCGCATCGGCAAGATCCGGGCGGGCCAGATTCTCCGGGAGTACGGGATCTCCGAGACGCGCCGCGTCCGGGGTCTCGGAGCGCACCAGAAGAGCCGCCTTCTGACGCTGTTTCCGGCTGAGGGCTGATGCGGCACCGGGTGCGGCGACGCGGAGGTGCACCTGCGGGGCGCTGAGGTGGGTGCGCGGGTGTCCCTCGACGCAGAGACGGCGGAGGGACCGCCGCCGCCGTCGAGGGGCCGGACCCGAACAGCACGGCAGGCATGCGAGGGGGCCGCGACGACCATGGTCGTCGCGGCCCCCTCGCATGTGCCGGCTCCTGGAGCACTTCACCGATGCCCGGGACGGGAAACCGGCCGGTGCGAGCAATGGTGGACGTATTTCGGGGCACGCGGGACAGGAGACCGGCCCCCGTCCCGCAAACGCGTGTGCGGCGAAGTGAATTCGGTCGGCATATTTTCGTGTGCGGAATGTGTGGAGCCCCGGACCGAGGGCACGCGGTGTCCTGAGAGCGAATCACCGAATATCTGCCGGTCGCTCGATCCGATTGCATCGAACAATCGGTGGGCGCGCCAATTCCATTGAGGAGCATCTTATGACCGACAACATCTGGGGTTACCAGCCGACCGCCGGCCACACTGCGGGCAATGACCTGATCGGCTACAAGGTCGAGGCCACCGACGGCACCATCGGCAAGGTCGACAAGCACTCCGACGAGGTCAACTCGGCGTACCTGGTGGTCGACACCGGCGTCTGGATCTTCGGGAAGCACGTGCTGCTCCCCGCCGGCACCGTGCGTACCGTGGATCAGGCCGAGCGGAAGGTATTCGTCGACCTCACCAAGGACCAGATCAAGGACTCGCCCGAGTTCGACAAGGACAAGCACGTCGGCGACGCCGGATACCACGAGCAGGTCGGTGGCTACTACACCAGCCACCGTCGCGTCTGACCGCAGCAGAATGCCCGCGTACGGGGCCGGCCGGAATCCCTTCGGCCGGCCCCTTTCGGTTTCCGCGGGCGTATCGAGGAAACCCGCCCTGTGGCCCACGCCAGGGCCGGTCGACCCAGGGAGGGGTTCCTCGATGCATGCGAAGAACGCGCTCGTCATGGCCGCGGCGCTGTGTGCGGGCGCGGCAGCGGTCACGGGATGCGGCGGCGAAGGCGCGGTGGAGGGGGCGTTCGGCGGGAAGAGCGCCGACCGCATTGCCGCCGACGCCGTGCGGGCCACGCAGAGCGCGCAGTCGCTGCGCGTGAGGGGTCACAGCCGCCAGTCGGGCGGGGACGAGGTCGCGGTCGACTTCCGTGTCGACCGGCGTGGCCACTGCACAGGGTCGTTGGCGGGTCGTGACGCCCGGGCCGACATCCTCAGGGCCGGGCGCGACCTCTACGTGAAGGGTGACCGTGCCTTCTGGGAGAACGCCCTGCAGGGCCGTCCGGGCACGGACAGGATCGTCCGTGAACTCCGGGGGAAGTGGATGAGGTCTCAGGACGGGCGCTCCGGCGCCCAGGGCATGTGCGACAAGCAGTCCTTCCTCGCCGCCCTGGACAGCGACACGTCCGAACGCACAGGCATGACGAGGGGCCCGGTGACCACCATCGGCGGCAGGAGGGCCCTGACGCTGGAGAAGAAGCGGCTCGGCGGAGAGAAGGTCACGATGTACGTGGCCACGGACGGCGAGCCGTACATCCTCAGGACGGTCACCGAGGGCGGAACGGAGCCGGGCGAAGCCGTGTTCAGCGAATACGGTGCGAAGGTCGAGGCGCGGGAGCCGGCCGCCGGTGACATCGTCGACCCGGCGCTCCTGGAGGAGGGATGACGCCCACGCCGGCCGAACCCTCCACCGAGTTTCGGCCGTCGGGACCCGGGCACGCGGCCCTCATGGACAAAAGCGAAGAGCTTGTGGAGACCCGCGGCAACGAGCACCACATGGTTCTGGCGGCCGACGCCAACGGCGACGGCAAGCCCGACGTGTGGATGACCGACACCACCGGTGACGGCAAGGCCGACCTGTACCAGTTCGACACCACCGGTGACGGCGAGGTGGATGTCACCATGGTGGAGCGTTCCGACGAGCCGGGTGAGGACCGTGTCGTCGTCGAAGGTGACGGCGGCCACCCCGTGGGGGAGTGAGCGCGCCCCCGTCCGACCGCCCTCGTCATCGGTGTCCGGGACTCCCAGGAGTCCCGGACACTCCTGTGTCCGGCCGGTACGGGAATCTGATCCGATCCGCAACTCCATGTCTGCACCGTGTCGTTCAGGGTATGAGGCGCACATGGCATCAATGAAGCGTGTGGCCCTCGCCCCCCGTGCGCTGCGGCAGTTGCGACGTGTGCGCTCCGTCTACCTGGTGGGCGCCCTGCTCTCACTGCTCGGTCTGCTCGCCCAGGGGCGGGCCGGGACGGCGAGCGGCAGGCAGCTGGAGATCGCGGGAGTACTCCTGGCGGTGTTCACCGTCCTGCTCGGGGTGACACTGGTGCAGCTCCGGCGGCACCGGCTCAGGGCGCACTGCAGCACCGCGCAGAAGCTGACGCCCTCCGCGCTGCGGAGCTGACGCCCTCCGCGCTGCGGAGCTGACACCCTCCGCGCTGCGGAGCTGACACCGCGAATCCCCTCGCCGGACCGAGCCCGTGAGCCCGATGCCGAGCCCCACGCGTCCGAGGACACCGTGGGGCTCTTGTCGTGCCCGGGAGGGGAGAAAGCGGTGCGAAGGCGGTGCCCGCCGCGTGGGGCGGAGCACTCCGCACCTCGCCCCAGGCGTTCTCAGACACGCCCCCGGGGCACACCGTCGCCCTGGCCGAGCCGCTCGGGCTCCTGGCCGGCCGGGCCTTCACCCGTCCCCCCGTTCCTCCTGTCCAGACGGGCGGTGACCGGCGAGGCGGCGGCCCCGTGGAGCACCACGGAGACCAGCACGGTGAAGACCACGACGGCCCACATCTCGTCCTCGTAGCCGCCGAATTCCCCCCGGGCACAGGCGTAGGCGAGGTAGAAGAACGAACCGATGCCCCGGATCCCGAAGAACGCCGTCACCAGACGCTCCTTACGGGCCCCGGTTCCCCGAAGCAGCGCGAGCCAGCCGGTCAGCGGCCGTATCAGCAGGTGGAGCAGCAGTCCCGTCGCGGCACCCTGCCAGGTGAGGTGGGCCAGGGCACCCGTCGCGATGAAGGCACCCGTCGCGAACAGGAGCACCGCCATGAGCAGCCGCTCTATCTGCTCGATGAACTCGTGGAGAACCTGGTGGTAGTCGTGGCCCCGCTCGCACCTGCGCAAGGTGCACGCGGCGACGAAGACCGCGAGGAAGCCGTAACCGTGCAGCGACTCGGCGAGGCCGTACGAGGTGAGGGTGGCGGCCAGCGCCACGAAGCCCTCACCGTGCTCGGCGAGCCGGAGAGGTGCCGCGCCCGCGTGGAAGAGGACGCGGCCGAGGAGCAGCCCCGTCCCCATGCCCACGGCCACACCCACCACGAGCCGTACGACCACGTCGCTCCAGGCCCAGTGCACGATCCAGTCCGTCGACCAGGCCTGGCCCGAGGCGGCCAGTGCGAGCGCGGCGAGGACGAACGGGAACGCCAGCCCGTCGTTGAGCCCCGCCTCGCTCGTGAGGGCGAAGCGCACCTCGTCCTCGTCGTACTCGGCGTCGGTCGGCTCACCCACGCGGACCTCGGAGGCGAGCACGGGGTCGGTCGGTGCCAGCACCGCCGCCACGAGGAGAGCGACGTACGGCGGCCAGTCCAGCAGCCACCAGGCCGCGAGGGCCGTCGCGGCGATCGTGAGCGGCATCGCTATGCCGAGCAGTCGCCAGGTGGTCGCCCAGGGCCGCAGGCCGAAAGGACGGTTGATGGCGAGCCCCGCCCCCATCAGCGAGGCGATGACGCAGAGTTCGGTCAGGTGCTCCACCCAGGCCCCGTGCGTCGTGGGGTCGACCTGCGGCAGCGGCAGGGACAGCGGCAGCGCGTAGACGAGCACACCCGACGCCAGGAACACCATCGGTGGGGAGACGGGCCGGCGCGACAGCAGCCGGGGGAGCACTGCCGCGAGAAGGGCCCCCAGGCCGAGGCATCCGTACACAGCGCCGGTGGTAGTGATGGCCACGCCGGCCACTCCCCTCTCCTGATCCGATTGTTCTGCGCCGTCTACCCCTTTCATGTGCCTGTAGCGGGAATGCGGGAGTCGTGATGCCGCCGCGCCGGGAACGGGCGGAGGGCGCGGGGAGTGCGCCGGCCGGGGGGGAAGGTCGTCGGGCTACCGCCGGGGTCAGCCGGCCACGTTGTCGATGCGGAGCCGTACCTGCTCCTCCAGCCGTTCGAGGCTGCTGTCGAGCGCGGCGTGCACGGCCCGCTCACCGGGGTCGTGACCGCCGTCGGCGAAGGACAGGTGGACGGTCACCTCGCTGACTCCGGACCCGGTGTCGGTGACCTGCAGCCAGCCCGTGTAGCCCTCCGCCTCGCGTGAGCCCCATTCGAGCCTCATCCGTCCGGAGTGGACGTGCAGGACGGCGGGGACGTCCCGGTGCGTCGCGCCGTCGTGCACGGTGACGGACGGCAGATCCCGAGCGTCCAGGCTCAGGCCCCGCGGCAGCCAGGCGTTCAGTTCGTCCACGTCGGCGGCCTGGTCGAAGGTGTGCTCGGGCAGGGCGGGCATCGTCCGTGCCCGTTCGTACTCGCTCATCGCGTCAGTGTCCACCGGCTGGATGCACACGGCCCACACCATGCCCGGCGCCTGTCGAAACGATCGCTTCGGCATGGCGGAATCCACCCGTTCGCCCGAGGACCGCCCCGGGGGGACCGCTGCGCACGGCGACGGCCGGCGCGTCGCCGTGCGCCCGTGGTCACACGCGCTCGAGCCGCCAGGTCTGCGGCTGGAGGCCGTTGCACGGCCATGGCCGGACGCCGGCGCCCGGGGCACGCGAGCCCTCGGCCACGTCGAGGCACTGGCCGCTCGACCGGGAGACCAGACGGTAGTAGCCGCGCCCGACGTTCTCCAGGCGCCAGTCCTGAGCCGACTGGGCGTTGCAGTACCACTGCCGGACGTTCGCCCCCGCCGTGCCGGAACCGTTCTCGACGTCCGGGCAGTGCCCGCTGTTGCGTCCGGTGAGGGTGAAGTGCCCGCCGCCGCGTGCGCGCAGTGTCCAGTCCTGCGTGCCCAGCCCGTTGAAGGACCACCGCTGGACGTCGCCCCCTGCCGTCCGCGAGTCCGCCGCCACGTCCAGGCATGCCCGCGAGCAGGTGACAGCCCCATAAGTACGTCTCCCGGGACGGTACATGGGGGGCGCCTCCGGGTGATCGCGGTGGTTGCGCTTGACTGGGGCCTTCCGTTCGCACCCGAGAACCTTGGAGGTGGCCCAGCAGTGAAGTCATGGGTCTCGCGCACCGTGTTGGCAGGAGGCGCGGCATTCGCGCTGGTGATGGGAACATCCGGTTCCGCCAGCGCGGCCGACACCACGCTGTTCCTGTCCGACATCGACGGCCATTCGCTCGGCACGATGACGCACCTGGACCCGGACCCGGACACGTTCAGGGTCTGCGACACGCGCGCCGACGGGTACGGCGTGACAGGAAAGCTCTACGTCTACATCGGTGGCTGGCAGCTCAAGGAGACGAAGGCGGACGGTGGTGACGCCGGTTGCGGGTACTTCGACTACAACGTCGTTCCCTACGCGGCCAAGTACCTGATGAAGATCTGCTGGAACGGTCCCGGCGAGATCTGCGCCAAGAAGGAATTCACCGAGGACTGAGCCGTCCCTGCACCCGCTCGTCCCGGGCATGCGGAGCCCGGCCGTGCCGGATGCCCGGGACCGGTACCCCGCCCCGGCACGGCCGTGCCGTGTCTCCCTGGCGGCTGCGGCCGGCGAGCTACTTCGCGGACGCGGAGCGGTCCGCCGCACGGGCCCACAGGTACAGGGGGACCTGCAGGGGGAGCCGGCCGAGGGCGAGCCCCCGCGCCGGTGCCGGGCGGTCGCGCCAGTCGTACGCCATCTGGACGTTGGCGGGGAAGACTCCGACGAAGAAGAGCGCGGTCGCCCGGGCGCTCAGCTTCCGGGTGCGGGGCACTGCGAGTCCTGCCGCAAGCGTCAGCTCCACGACGCCACTGGCCCTGGTCCAGACCCTGGGGCTGCCGGGGAGGGCCCGGGGCACGATCGCGTCGAACGGCCGCGGGACGGCGAAGTGTGCGAGTCCCGCTGCGGCGAGAAGGCCTGCGAGCAGCAGCGGCGAACCGGGGGTGCGACGGACGACGCGTGCCATGAGGGCTCCTGGGGCTGGGTCGGCGGTCCGGGCCACAAAGGTTACCCCGCGGTAAGGAGCGCACGGGCCGACATCCCCGCCCCGCACGGGCCGGCATCCCCGCCGCTGTCTCCACGCCCTGCTGTCCGCGCGGTACCCGGCCCCCGGTCATGGGCGGACACCTGCGGCGCACGCGGCCCGGCGTGGCTGAAACGGTGCGAAGGGGAGGTGCGTGCCACGATGACCCGCACTTCTCACAGCGCCGATCCGAAGGACCGGGAGTGACACGGTGCGCCTGCTGCTGACCTCGGACACCCACGTACCCAAGCGCGCCAGGCAGGTGCCCGCCGCCCTGCTGGAGGCCGTCGACGCAGCCGATGTCGTCGTTCACGCCGGTGACTGGGTCGATGTCGCCACGCTGGACCTCTTCGAGGCGCGTGCGCGGCGCCTCGTGGGCGTGTTCGGCAACAACGACGGAGCGGAGCTGCGGGCCAGGCTCGACGAGACCGCACGCGTCGAGCTCGCGGGGATCCGCCTGGGGGTCGTGCACGAGACGGGGGCGGCTCGGGGGCGTGAGCAGCGCTGCGCGGCCCGCTTTCCCGGCCTGGACGTCCTGGTGTTCGGTCACAGTCACATCCCGTGGGACACCGTCGCTCCCGGCGGGCTGCGGTTGCTCAACCCCGGCTCACCGACCGACCGGCGGAGACAGCCCTACCGCACGTACATGACCGCCGAGGTCTCGGGCGGACAACTCGGCGACGTACGCCTGCACCGTCTTCCTCACGGGAAGTGACCGTTGGCCGTCCTGGGGCGGGTCCCGCCCCGTCCGCGTCATGGCCACCCGCCCGGAGGCCGTTTCCCGGGGCGGTCATGGGAGCCGCAGGGGAATATTCACCCTGTCGGGAGAGTTGTCGACGGGATGAGTGACTCGTCCACCTCACCGTCCTCCTCGTCCTCTTCACCGATCGAGCCCGAGCGCGTACGCGCCCTTCTGACGGCCGAGCGTGCGGACACGCTCGCGCGCATCGCCTCGTTGAGCCGCGAGTACGACGGCATCGTCGAGGCGAACGCCCTCGTGGCGGTCGACGACGAACACGACCCGGAGGGATCGAGCACGGCCTTCGAGCGTTCCCACATCGCGTCGCTCCGGGCACAGGCGCGCAGCTCTCTGGACGACCTGGACCGGGCTGTGCAGCGGCTCGACGCAGGTGACTACGGGGTGTGCGAGGACTGCGGCGGACCGATTCCGGAAGAACGCCTGCTGGTACGCCCGGCGGCGAGCACCTGCGTACGCTGCGCCGCCGTCCGCCGCTGAACGCGAGGCTCCCGCGAGGCGCCTTTGCCGCCCCCGGCGGGTCCCGACGCCTGGCCTGGCGGCCGTCCGCCGCCGGGGCGGCGGCCCGCACCGCACACATCCCGGCCCGCACCGCGCACATCCCGGTTGGCACCGCGCACCATCCCGGTTCGCCCGATGCCCAGGTGACGCACACCGCCCACCGATCCGGTTCGCCGGTGCCGGGTGCGCCCGGTACCTGAGGGCGCCGGCGGGACGGTCCTCCCTACGCGGCGGCCCATTCGTGCGGTCTTCCGCCGCGCCATCTGACCCACGCGGGATCGTCGAGCAGCAGATCAGGGTCCTCGAGTCCGGTACGGCGCAGGAACTCGACGACATCGCGGTCGCTGTAAGCGATGCCGAGGATGTGCGTGTCGACGGAACTCCGCACGGAGACGCGGCGGCCCCCGTCCGGACTCAGGTGGTGAACGGTGACGGGCGGGTTCATCCATCCACGGTGCCTCCGGGAGCGGGTCGCGCGCCACCGCTGGCCCGGGACGCTCGACGTGCGGCGCCTGCGATCCGCCGTGGCGGGTGTGCGAACAGCCGTCGAAAACGATGCGCGCGCACCTGCCCGGCCCGGATATCCTTCGTCGTCCTGTACAGGCCAGGAGGGTCCCCAGCATGAGCAGCACCACCTCGTCCCTGCCCGAGCGGCTCGAGCTCCCGGGCGAGGGTCTCGTCCTCCGCGACTGGTCGGAGGGGGACCTGACAGCGATGCCGGCCCTCTTCGACAACCCGGACACCGCCTACTGGACTCCGATCGTCTCGCCCTTCGACGCGACGGCGGCCCGGAACCGGCTGAAGCGGGCCAGGCAGCTGCGCGAGGAGGGTACGACCATCCTCCTCGCCATCACCGTCGACGGCGGCGCACCGCTCGGAGAGGTGATGCTGCGCCGCGCCCCCGAAGGGACGGAGATCGGCTACGCGGTCGGGCCCGCGCACCGCGGGCAAGGGCTCGCGGTGCGTGCGGTGCGTGTGATGGCCGCCTACGCCTTCGAGCAGCTGGGCGCCGAGCAGGTCATCCTGGAACTGGAGGCGGACAACGCCGCCAGCGTCGCCGTCGCCCGCAGGGCGGGCTTCGGACTCCTCGACCGCCCTCTGATCCAGGGCGAGGACAAGGGGCGCGCGTTCGAACTGCAGACATGGGGACTCGACCGCCCCCGCACCTGATCAGCGGGCGGTGCGCGGCGCCGCCGGCTACGCCGGGGTACGGCCCGCTCCCGGGCCGCTGCGCCGGTCGCCCGGGGTGCACTCCCGGGCCAGTGACGCACGGACCATCCGCAGAAGTGACTCCTGCGCGCTGCGCAGGAAGAAGTGGCCGCCCGGCAACGCGTGGTGCGTGAAGGCGGCCGACGTCTGTTCACGCCAGGGCTCCACCCGTGAGGCCGGTACCGCCTGGTCCTCCGTACCGGAGAAGGCGACGACCGGGCACGCGAGTGGGGGACCCGGACGGTAGGCATAGGTGTCGAGGAGTTCGAAGTCGGCGCGGATCGTGGGCAGCAGGAGCTTCAGCAGTTCGGTCTCGGCGAGGATCTCCTCGGAGAGGCCGCCCAGCGAACGCATGCGGTCGATCACGATCGCGTCGGTCCGGTCGTGGACCCGGGGCCCTGCCTGCCGCGACTGCGGGGCGGTGCCGCCGGACACGAAGAGGACCCTGGGCCCGGTGATGCCCCTGCGGCGCAGCTCACGCGCCAGCTCGAACGCGACCAGCGATCCCATGCTGTGCCCGAAGAGGGCGTAAGGCAGGCCGAGTTCGGGCTCGATCGCCGTAGCCAGGGCGTCGACCAGCAAGTCCATCCGGGTGAAGGGCTGTTCACCGAAACGCGACTGACGCCCCGGAGGTTCTATGCCGCAGACCTCCACGTCGGCGCCGAAGGAGGCCGGCCACCGGGCGTAGGCCGAGGCGGCGCCCCCGGCGTAGGGGAGGCAGAAGAGCCGGACGGCAGGTGCGGTCCGGGGCCGCGGCCTGGTGATCCAGCCGTCGGCCCTTCGCGGTTGCGGCGTCGCGCTTCGATTCACGTGTGCGTCTTCCTCGTCTGTAGGTGCTGCCGCACGGAGGCGTCCGGTGCTGCTGGGTCGGACCTACCCCGCGCCCGGCGCGCTCAGTGGTTCCCGGAGAGACCGGACTCCGGCTCCGGCCCGGCGCCTGCCCCGTGCTCCGCCTGGACCGACGGCTCCGCGGTGCCGAGAGCTTCGGCCGAGGACCGGACCGCCGCGGGTGACGTCTCACGCCGCCCGTTGCCGCTGTGATGTGGAAGACCCCGAGCCCGCCCTCACCGATTCGGATCTGCACATGGTGATGTGCCGTGTGATGTGCACCGTCACCTGTACGCCATGCTGAGCTGCACTGTTGATGGGGAATCGAACCCCCGCGTTGCTCCTCACGCGCCAGGAGTGAGCCGGAATCCGCCGGCCCGCGGTTCGTGCACGCCTCCGAAACGACTACCTGCTCCACATCGACAGGTCCTGCGCGGACCGGTCAGTCCCGCAGGTCCACCTCCCAGTTCGTCCGCTGGATGCGTACGTCGATCTCCCGGATGTCCCGCGCGAGCGCGTCCGCCCGGCTCCGCAGCTCCGCGACTGGAAGCGCCGAAAGCATCATCAGCTCGGACCGGAGCTGCCGTCCGTAGCCGCGCTCGCTCGTACCCGCCGCCGCATCGGCCGCCGCGGTCACGACCGAGTGGCGCAGCCGCAGCACGTCGCGCCGTGCCAGCGCGTCGGTGAGCGTGCCGTCCGCGCCCATGTCCACGGCGGAATTGGTCCGGTTGATGCGGGCCATCAGCGTCTCCAGGGTGTCCAGCACCTCGCCGGCCTCCGCCAGCAGCAGAGTCGCGTCCTCGGCGGGCGTCTCGCCCTCCTGGTACCGCGCACTGCCGACGACGCGTGAGCGCAACTGCTCCACGCGACGCATGGCTTCGGCCCGTTCCGCCAGTGCCTCAGCGAGCTTCACTACCGTTCATCCCCGTCCCACCCGACAACCCGGTCGAGTATACGGATCCGGACGAGGGCGACAGCGGGAAGGGACGGACGACATCTGGCGGCGGGCAGGGCTTCATCTGGCGGACACGGGCACGTCAGAGGCCCGCACCAAGATCGCGAACGTAAGTGAACCTGAGCCAGGAGGCCCCATGTTTCGCCGGACCCTGTCCGTCATCGCCGCTGTCGTAGCGCTCGCCGCCACCGGAGCTGCCGGTCAGGCCTCGGCCGCCGACGGCGCCTCGGCCGCCCACATCACCGGCCCCCGCCTGCTGGACGTCATGTCCTTCAACATCCACCATGCCCAGGGCACCGATGACGCGCTCGACCTCGAACGGATCGCCGCCGTCGTCCGCCGGAGCGGCGCCGACGTGGTGGGCCTGCAGGAGGTCGACAACCACTACTCGGCGCGCAGCGAATGGGCCGACCAGCCCGCCGAACTCGCCGCGATGCTCGGCTACCACGTGGTGTTCGGCGCCAACATCGACAACGCCCCGCCCGCCCCGGGTGGTCATCGCGTGCAGTACGGAACCGCGATCCTCTCCCGGTACCCCATCACCGCGTCGGACAACACCTGGCTCTACAGGACGCCCGGTCAGGAGCAGCGCGGACTGCTGCACGCGACCATCGACGTCCGCGGCAAGAAGGTGGAGTTCTACAACACCCACCTGTCCGCCAGTTCGCAGACCGACCGCCTGCAGCAGACCGCGCAGGTCGTCGACATGATCGGCACGAAGAAGCCCGGAATCCTCGTCGGTGACTTCAACGCCCTGCCGACCGCGCCGGAGTCGCAGCCGCTCCAGAAGGCCTACACCGACGCGTGGGCCACGTCCCTGCACGGACGTGGTGACGGCGCCACCTACCCGGCCGAGGCCCCGACCGAGCGGATCGACGTCGTCTACACGACCCGCGGCGTCACACCGCTCGTGACACGTGTCGCGGGGGCCGAGCCGACCGCGTCCGACCACCTGCCGCTGCTCAGCAAGGTCCTCGTCACCTCCTGACCGCCGGCCGGGCAGCACACGATTCCGCCGTCCGCCCGCCGCGCGCCATCGGTCCCGCGACGTGCGCGGCGGACGGGGGTCCGGGGCGCCGGGCGCGTACCCCGCCCTGAGCGATGGCCGGGCCCCGCGCTGTCCTCGCCGCGCACAGGCGGGAGCGGTGGCGCGGACGCCCCGCGTGGCGTCCGTCGCGGGCGCGGCGCAGACTGACGGGGTGAACGGGAGCCCGGAAAGGCCGCAGGCGGCGGGTGAGTACGTGGACCTGCCCGGTGTCAGGACGTGGTACGAGACCGAGGGGAGCGGCGATCCGCTGCTCCTGCTCCACGGCGGGTTCTGCACCAACGACACGTGGGGAGCGCAGCGCGCCGACCTCGCTGCGGAGTTCCGGCTCTTCCTCCCCGAGCGACGCGCGCACGGGCACACCCCCGATGTCGCGGGACCGCTCACCTACCAGGACATGGCCGACGACACGGTGGCCTTCCTGGAGGGAGTCGTCGGGGGACCGGCGCACCTGGTGGGCTGGAGCGACGGCGGTGTCGTCGCGCTGCTCGTCGCCATGGAGCGGCCCGACCTGGTCCGCAAGGTGGTGGCGATCGGCGCCAACGTCCGGCCCGCCGCGGAGAGCTTCGTCGAACCGTCCATGCTCGACGCGATGACGCCCGATGGTGACGACCTCGAGTTCTTCCGGGAGATGTACGCACCCGTCACTCCGGACGGGCCGGAGCACTGGCCGGTGGTCGCGGCGAAGGTGATCGAGATGTGGCGGACCCAGCCGACGCTCACCGCCGCGGACCTCGCCCGGATCGAGGCATCCGTCCTGGTCATGGTCGGCGACGACGACATGATGACCCTGGAGCACACGATCGCCCTGTACCAGGCGGTCACCGGGTCCGAACTCGCAGTAGTGCCCGGCGCCTCCCACCTGGTGCCGCTGGAGAAGTCCGCCCTGGTCAACCGGCTGATCCTGGAGCACCTCGCGCAGGACGGGGTCGAGACCATGCTGCCCATCAGGCGTGCGGCGCGACCGGGGGAGGCGGACGGCGGAGCGGTGGGCTGACCGTGTGCGCGCGCCGGAGTGGGCGTGCGACCGGGCGGGAGGCGCGGCACGCGTCGCGCGGAGCGCTCCGGGTACGCGAAGGGCGACACCGGCTCGCAGACGAGCTGCCACGCAACGACAGGAGGCACGACATGACCGACCGCAGGCCCTCCGGAACCGCCTACACCGGGGCCGAGGCCAGTCCGCCGCCGGTTCCCGCCGACATGCCCGACCAGCAGGCACAGGAGGGCGAGGACGCTCTCGACGTGATCGTCCCACCCGGCACCGAGCGTCCCCGAGGCCAGTCGGACACCGGGACCGGCGCCGATGACGCCGCACCGGAGGAGGACGGCCCCGACCTCGACGAGGCCGGCTCGGGGCGTGACGCGGCGCGCAACGCGGGTGTGCACCCCGAACACCCCACCCCGGACGAATCGACGGGTTGAGTCCGGCGCCCGGTGCCGCCCGGGGCCGCCCGGCGTGACCAGGCGCGGCAGGGTCTACGTGGGTACGGAGGGGACAGTGTCCCCGGGCCTCACCTATAGCCCATGGGGAAGATCGTTCGGCTGAAGCCCCATGGAGCCCTCCGCCGCGAGGCGACCGCCCTCCGGACCCGCATCCCCGTTCGCCCCGGTCGGCCCCCGCCGCCCGGGGCCTTCGCATGCCCGGGCGTCCGCCGCCCGGCGGCGTCCGGGTTCCGTGTACGCCGGCGGTCCGGAGGCGCTCGTCCGCCGTCCGGACGTCTTCGTGGTTTAGCCCGAGATCCTCAGGTCAGACGGTGGGCGAAGATGTTGTCGAATATGGCGGGATGTGAGTTTCATGGCTGCGGACGAGAAGACTCAGGCGAAGAGCGAGCAGGCCAAGGGCAAGATCAAGAAGACCGTGGGCGGGGCGGTGGGCAACGAGTCGCTGACGGCCGAAGGCCGCGCCGAGGAGTCCAAGGGCGACCTCCGCGAGGCCAAGGAGAAGGCCAAGGACGCGTTCAAGTCCAAGTGACGTCTCTCCCCACCGATCCCGGCGGCCGGACCTCCCCCTGGCCGCCGGGATCAGCCCTGTCCAGCCCGTAGGGGTGGTTCACGTCCGCCGGGCCCCCGGCCGGAGCACGCCGCGGAAAGCCCCAGCGGAGGCGCCGGGATGCTTGCCCCCGCGACCCGGCATCGTGGGAAACCGGGCGCGTCGACATACGGCCGGCCGGACCACCCGGAGCGGCGGTGGCGCCTATCCCTCGTCGTCGCCGGAGACGCCGGCCTCGACGCCGTCGCGACCGGCGACGGAGGAACCGGATTCGGGTGAGCCGGACGCATCCTGCGTCCCGTCGGCGGCCGCGGGTTCACCATCGGTGACCCCAGACGCGCCGTGCCCCTCCTGGGTGGTGAGCGGAAGCGACGGTGCGGTCGAATCGCCGCCGAAGAGGGACAGCACGATGGACGCCGCGAAGGCCGCGCAGACGGCGGCGATCAGCCACCCCACCTTGCGCAGCGTCTTGCTCCGGCGGCCGCTCTCGTCGACGAACACCGGGCCGTCCTGCCCGTCCGCCGGGTGCGCGCGAGCAACCGGTCCCGAGAGCTGACGCAGGACGCCGCGCAGTTGCATGGTCACCTCATGGCGTTCATGGCTCTGTCCGGCCCGGGTGTCTTCCTGCCTGTTCTCCATGGCTGTACGCACGTCCCCCAACGGACTGGACCGGAGCGCACACGGAAGGCCCCGGCGGAATCGGTGATTCGAGAGCCGAACCCCGTCCCCGCCCGTGTTCTTCGCTCCGGAGAATGAATGTAGCGCACGATGTTGACGATGAGATCCTCGCGCCGATGCGTGAGATCCGCAGGTAGCGCACCCTGCGACGCGTATCGGTCGTGACGCCGGTTCCGGGCCGGCCCTTCGAGGCGGGCACGGGCCGGTCGGGGGCGCAGGGTGGGGGAGGACCGGACTCAGCCGTCCGGCAGCCGCATCGGCTCGTGCCGCTGCGGGCCCCCTCCACGAGTTGCGCAGGGACGGAACGGCGCGTCGGGTACGCGGGGGTGGCCGGCCGTGCGGGTCCGTGTGTCATGAGAGGGCGTGGAAAGGACGAGTGGTGTGGGCGCGGAGGGTCGTCCGATACGGCGGTCGGCTGTGCGGGCCGGCAACCAGCTGTTGAGGGGGCGTCAGTTGCCGGTTCGTGCGTCCCGATTCCGATGCGATGTCGTCGGCGGTCGAACCGGCCGGATGGAGTCGACGGCGGCGTTTGGTCCGGCGGGCTGCCGTGCGTACCCGTATCCGGCCGCGTGGGATCTCCCGTCCGCAGTGGGCGGGGTGACGACAGGTGAGTTCGGTGACCGGCCTGTCGGGAACGGGCTTGACGGCCACGGCGAGGCGATGGAATCCGGTGGGCGACGACGGGCGTGCGCGAACCTCTGAATGCCGGGCCGGGCCGAGATGCGACTGGTTGCGCTCAGCGGGTTAATGGGCACATGAAGCTCAAACTCGAACTCATCGTACTGCCGGTCTCCGACGTGGACCGGGCCAAGGAATTCTACGAGAAAGCGGGCTTTCGTCTGGATCTCGCGAAGGACATCACGGATGGGTACCGCGTCGTCCATATGACTCCTCCCGACTCCGAATGCGCGATCATCTTCGGTGAAGGGCTCACGACGGCGGCCCCGGGTTCGTCCCAGGGGCTTTACCTCGTCGTGACGGACATCGTGGAATCCCGCACCGAACTCGTCGACCGCGGGATCGACGTGAGCGAGGTGTTCCACGATGCGAAGGGCCTCTACTTCCATGGCCACGACGCCGGAAAGATAGTGCACGACGTCCCGGGCCAGGGCCGCGAGGGTGGCCCGCACCCCGATCGGGCGAGCTACGGCTCGTACGCCACGTTCGGTGATCCGGACGGGAACGGTTGGGTGCTCCAGGAGATCACGCAGCGCTTCCCGGGCCGTTGAACCTCTGCGTCGTCGCCCGCGTCCCGTACCGGACACGCGCTCCCGGGAGGATGGTGAACCGCCCCCGGTGAGCCACGTACGACAGGCATGCGCGCAGCGTCGCCGGGAGGGGGCGACGGTCGGGGGGAACACGTGAAGCACCCGTGAATACCCTGTGGACGCACTGTCGGTGGCGCCGCTTATGCTGCACCCCGATGATCACGCGGGACCAGGGGAGGGTGCGGCATGTTCGGCAAGCTGTTCGACAGGACCGGGGAGAGGCCGCCGACGGATCCGCATGCCCTTCCCGTCCCCCGCAGACACAAGAACGGGATGTACACACTGCGCGCGCTCGGCGACGCGCGGGTGCTGGCCCTGCTGGAGGCGGCCGACGAGGGTGACTGGGCGGCGGTCAAGGCCGCGCTGGCTCCTTTCGACATCGGTCACGACCAGCCGGTCCTGGGCGAACTCGCCACCTGGGAAGGCCTGCAGGACTGGATAGGCCGTGCCGCCGACGAGGACAAGGACCACCGCGCGACGGCCCTCCTGATATCCGGTGCGCGCCACGTCAGCTGGGGGTGGGAGGCACGCACGGCCGCCCGCGCCGTGAACGTCACGCGGGACCAGTGGCGGGTGTTCCACGAGCGTCTCCACATCGCCGAACAGCATCTGTTCGAGGCCGCGGAGCTGCGCCCAGACTGGGTGACACCGTGGCGCCATCTGCTCACCTCCGGCCGTGGCATGTCGCTGGGCCTCGCGGTCAACGAGACCCGGCTCGACGCCGCGATGCGCCGCGACCCGCTGAACCTGGACATCCATGTGGAATGGCTCCAGCAGTTGCAGCCGCGCTGGGGCGGCGAGCCCGGTCAGGGCATGGAGTTCGCCCGTGACGCGATAGCCCGTACCCCGCATGGGCACCGCCTGGGCTGCGTGATGGCCATGGCGCACATCGAGGACTGGGTGGAGTCGGACAACCAGGAGTGCCTGGAGACTCCCCGCATCCAGGCGGAGTTGAGGGAAGCGGCGGAGCACAGCATCCTCCACCCCGACTACGAGCGGCGCCCCGGCTGGCAGCAGGACTTCAACATGTTCGGCATGGCGCTGTCCCTCGCCGACGAGCGCCACGCGGCCAAGCGGATCTTCCGGGCGCTCGACGGCGCCTACACCAGCTGGCCCTGGACCTACATGGCGGAGGCCGAGCAGCAGTTCGCCCGGCACTCCCGCCGTCGCGGCTGAGCCGACCCCGCACGCGCCGCCGCGGCCGAGCCACCCCCCGTACGCGCCGCCCCGTACGCGCCCCCGTCCCGCCCACCGGCACCTGCCACCTCTCCCACCCCGGACTGCCCGATGACTCTGCCCGACACCGCCACACACCCGGCCGCCGCCGACCACACCTTCCAGGTGGATCTGCGCGGCCTCGTCGACCTCCTCTCCCACCACCTCTACTCAAGCCCGCGGGTCTATCTCCGCGAACTCCTGCAGAACGCGGTCGACGCACTGACCGCGCGGCACGGGATCGAGCCCGACGCACCCGCGGACGCCTTCGCGATCCGCATGTACGCCGACGGAGCCGTGGTCCGTGTCGAGGACGACGGCGTCGGCCTCACCGAGGCCGACGTGCACACCTTCCTCGCCACGATCGGCCGCAGCAGCAAGCGCGCCGAGCGGATCGCGGAACAACGGGGCGACTTCATCGGCCAGTTCGGAATCGGGCTGCTCTCGTGCTTCCTGGTCGCGGACGAGATCCACGTCGTGAGCCGCTCGGCCCGCACCCCCGACGCACCCGCCGTGGAGTGGCGGGGACGGGGCGACGGCAGCTACACCATCCGCACCCTGCCCGCGTCCGCCCGCCCCCGGCCCGGCACCACGGTCACGCTGACCCCGCGGGCCGACGCGGAGGAGTGGACCCGACCGGCGAAGGTGCACGCCCTGGCCGGGCACTTCGGTGCCCTGCTGCGCCACCCGGTGACCTTCGACGACGGCGCGGGCGGCCCCGGCGTCCCCGTCAATCCCGAGCCCGCCCCGTGGGGGCGTACGTACCCGACGCCGGGAACGCGAGCCCGCGCACTCGCCGCGTACGGCGAGGAGGTCTTCGGCTTCACGCCGTTGGACACCATCGATCTCGATCTGCCCGCGGTCGGCCTCAAGGGCATCGCGTGCGTGCTGCCCGAGGCGGTGCCGGCCGGGCGCCGGCACGGCCACCGCGTGCACGTCAAAGGCATGCTGCTGTCCGAACAGGCCGAGGAGATCCTGCCCGAGTGGGCCTTCTTCGTCCGGTGCGTCGTGGACGCCGAGAGCCTGCGCCCGACCGCCTCCCGGGAGTCCTTGTACGAGGACGACACACTCGCCGCCGTACGCGACGCCCTGGCCGAGCGGCTTCGCGCCTGGATCGCCCGGGCGGCGGCCAGTGACCCGGACCTGCTCACGCGCTTCCTCCAGGCCCATCACCTGGCCGTCAAGTCGCTCGCGGTGCACGACAACGAGATCATGCGGATGCTGCTGCCGTGGCTGCCGTTCGAGACCACGGACGGGCACACCACCCTGGACGCCTTCGCCCGCGCCCACCGCACCGTCCTCGTGACGTCGAGCGTGGAGGAGTTCCGGCAGGTCGCGGCGATCGCTTCGGCCGCCGGGCTCGGCGTGGTCAACGGCGGCTACACCTACGACCGCGAACTGGTCCACCGGCTTCCCGAGATCAGGCCGGAGGTCAGCGTCGCCGACCTCGATCCGGCGACCCTCACGGCCCACCTCGACCCCGTGGACCGGGAGACGGAACTGGCCGCCGCGGCCTATCTCGCCCTGGCCCGCGAGGCGCTCGCCGTCTTCGACTGCGACGTCGCCCTGCGCACCTTCCAGCCCGCGTCCGCGCCCGCCCTCCTCATGGACAGCCGGGAAGCGCGGCACGAACGCACACGCTCACAGCTCGCCCGTGAACAGGACGGCGGTCTGTGGGGCGACATCCTCGGCGCCCTGCGTCAGGAGGCCCCGCGAGCACAGCTGATCCTCAACCAGCTCAACCCGCTGGTCCGCACCGCCGTGGCCATCGACGCGCCCGAGCTGGCGCGCACCAGCGCCGAAGCACTCTACGGGCAGGCCGCACTGCTGTCCCGGCGCCCGCTGAGGCCCTCCGAATCGAGCCTCATCAACCGCTCCTTCCTCGACCTCCTCGCCCACGCCCTCCGCAAGGACAGCTGACGATGCCGACCGCACCCCAGACCACCGACGAGCTGTACCAGGCACTCCAGGAGAACGACCGGCTCCCGTACGGGCGCACACGCACTGTCACTGCCGAGGAACTCGTCGACGCCGCCGAGCGGTTCGACGAGCCGGTGCCGCTCGTGCACGCCCTCCTCGAGCTTCAGGAGGCGTACACCTACGGCTCCGAGCCCCGGAAGTCGCCTGTCGTCTTCGCCCGTCTGCTCACCCTCTTCGACGAGCAGCCCGACGTCTTCGACGAACGCCTGCGGCACACCCTGTTCTGGCGGTTCAAGTGGGTGGCCAACGCCCTGCGCCAGCTCCCCGAGATTCCGCTGGTCAGCCTGCGCCAGTGGCTGACGGAGATGCGCGAACGGTACGAGAAGGCGGGCTTCGGCCTCCAGCCCTACTACGGGCAGGCCTACCAGCTCGCCGCCCACGCGGGCGAGGACACCACCCTCGCCTACGAGCTGTGGGCGGGCCGGGCCCGCACCCCGCTCAGCGACTGCGAGGCGTGCGAGATCTGCGAGCGGGCCCGTTTCCACCTCGCCGCCGGGGACGACGAGCGGGCGCTGCGCGCCTGGGAACCCGTCCTGGACGGCCAGGAATCCTGCCAGGAGGAGCCCGCCCGCTCCGTCTCGTACGCGCTGCTGCCCCTCCTGCGGACCGGCGCGACCGACCGGGCCCGCGAACTGCACCTCGCCGGCTACCGGCGCTGCCGCCGCAACCCCTCGATGGCCGGCGATGTCGGCCGCCACCTGGAGTTCTGCGCGCTGACGGGGAACGAGGCGCGCGGACTGGAACTGCTGGCCGAGAACCGCAGCCTGCTCGACGACGTCGACTCCCCGCTCGACCTGGCCGACTTCCTCACCGGTGTGGAAGTCCTCCTGCAGCGCGTCGAGAACCTCGGCCACGGCGATCTGCCCGCCGCCGGATTCGCCGGCCGCACCTGGACCGTGACCGGACTGCGCGCCGAGGTGTGCGACCGTGCCGACGCCCTCGTCGCCCGGTTCGACGCCCGGAACGAGACCACCGCGCACACCGACCGCCGGAGGGCACGCCTCGACCGCGCGCCGCTCACCGACGCGCTGGAACTCACCCTGCGCACCCGGAGCCTCGACGAGACCGCCGCAGAGGCACCCGCCGCCGCGCCGGCGGCCCGTACGGCCGCACCCCTCCCCGAAGCCCTGACCGAACTCATCGCCCGGGCAAGGGCGCTGGACGAGCAGGGCCACCCGGAGGCGCAGGCCTGCTGGGCGCGCCTGCGCACCCTCACCGCCGCCCGGGACTACGCCCACCCGGACGATCCCGCCGTCGGCCCGCTCGTACGCCTGCGCGCCGACCTGCTGGCCGACGAGGCGAACCGGGCCGGGGAGAGGGACGAGTACGCCGAATCAGCCGACCTGCACGCCGAGGCCGCAGGACTGTACGAGGATGCGGGGATGCCCGGTGAGGCGGCCGTCGCGCACGCCTGCGCCCTGCTCTCCGCGGCGGAGGTGCCCGTGGAGGGCCCCGACGGTGCGCGGACGAAGGCCGCCGCGCTGACCACGGCCCACGAGCGCGTCGTACGTCTCCACGAGGAGGCCGTCGGCCTCGCTCCCTACCAGGAGGCACGCCTGCTGCGGCTGCGGGCGACCGCCCTCGGCCTGCGGCTCCAGACGACGGGGAGCGACGAGCACGTCACGCCGGTGTTCGCGGAGGTTGACCTGCTCCACGCCTTCGCCACCCGGCACGACATCGTCAGCCAGATCTCCGGCGCCCTGATGCTGCGGGCCAGCACCCATGCCATCTCCGGTGCCCTGCCGGCCGCGGTGGCCGAGATCGACGCGTTGCAGCACCGGCTCAGGACGCACGGGCCCGCATGGCACCTGCCCCGCACGCTCGGACTGCGCGGCCGTCTCCAGCTCGGACTCCGCGACGCCTCCGCAGCCCACGCGGACCTGTCCGAAGGGCTGCGGCTGGCCGCCGAATGGCCGCTCGACGTCATCGACACCGGGCGCCTCCACGCCGATCTCGCCGAGACGTGCATGCACCTGGGACGCCCCGAGGAGGCCCTGCGCCACCTCACCCGGTCGGCGGAGGCGGAACTGCGCCGCGGCAGCCGCACCGACGCGTACTGCGCGTACAGCAACGCGGCCCAGCTCAGTCTCGACCTGGGCCGGGTCGAGGACTGCATCGCCCTGCTCGACTCCCTCCTGACCGAGCCGGACGTCGCCGCCGGCGAGCTGGACGACCGGCTCGCCGCCCAGCTCCGGCTCACCCGCGCCCGCGCGTTGCACGCGGGCGAGGACCTCAAGGCCGCCGTCGTGGAGTTCGTCGCCCTGGCCGCCGAGTCGGCGGGCTGGGACGACGACCCGGGGAGCCATGCCATGATCGCGGCGGAGACGGCGGTGCTCCTCGGCGAGACCGGTGAGTTCGACCGGGCCGCCGAGGTCGCCGCGCAGGCGATCGCCGCCCACGCCAAGGCTCCGCGCTACGAACCCGTCAGCAACAGCCTGCGCGAGATCGCGCGGCTCCAGGCCCAGCACCAGGGCCCCGACGGCCTGGAGCCGGCACTCGAACGTCTCGCCGACGCGGGCAGGATCGCCGACGAGGCCCGCGCCGCGGAGTACGAGGCACACGGCCGCTCCCTGGACACCGCCCTGGCCTACGAACACGGGCGGGTCTACGCCTACACGGGCGAGTACGAGAAGGCCCTGACCGCCCTGGACAAGGCACTCGCCCTGATCGGCGACCCCGGCGGGGACGAGGACCGTGCGGGCGAGTGGGCCGAGTGCGTCCGTCTCGCGGGAGCCGTGGAGGGCATCTACCTGGAACGGCCCGCCCCCGCGCTCACCCGCCTGGACGCGGCCGTCGCCCGGCTGACCGCCTCGGGCCACACCGAGGAGACCGAGCCGCTGACCGCCCTGTCGGCGCGCCTGCGCGACGAGAAGTGACACGGTGCGCGGCGCCGGACCGGGACTGCGCCCGGTCCGGCGCCGCGCGGCGGACGCGGCGCTGCGGCCGCCCTCAGAAGCAGTCGCAGCCCGTGCCGTAGAACACCAGGAAACCCGCGAGACCGGCGGCGACGGCAAAGCCGACGGTGCCCGCCGCCGCGACGCCTCGCCTCGCCCGGCTTCTCCCGGGTTCGCGGAACGTGTTCCAGCCTCCATGGGCCAGGAGGAGACTCAGCAGACCGGCGCCCGCGATCGTCGAGACGGGGCTGAGCGACCAGCTCCGGACGACGGCCGGCACCAACGCCGCGAGGACGGCACAGGCGAGCACACCGAGCACCACCTCGGCGACGGCCTCGCCGACCGTCTCGCGCAAGAAGGCGCCGACGCCCCTGACCACCTCGCGGACCTTCACAGAGCTGCTCCGCCCTCGTGCACGACACCCCGCCGACACGGGGCCCTGGTGCATAGGACCCGGTCTGGGCCCGGTTGGTTGCCGTACCCCTTCGGGCCCCGGCAGGAGACCCGGGGAGGTGCACAGGCGGTTCGCGCCGATGCCTCGCCGGGCCGTCGCGCGCCGTCGTAGGTTGAGCGGATGACGACGACCACCGCATCACAGGAAGCCTTCCTGCGGGCCTTCCACGCCGAGCACCCGGCGGTCACCGCCGCGGCGTTCGCTCGTGGCCGTGGCCCGGACGGGAGGTCGAGCTACGAGATCCTGTGCGACCGGGTCACCGGCAGCAGCCGCGTCCTGGACCTGGGGTGCGGGGACGGGCTGCTGCTCGAACACCTGGCCGCGAGCCAGGAGCGGCACCTCGCCGGGGTGGACCTCTCGCCGGAATCGGTGGCGCTGGCCCGCCGGCGGCCCGCCCTCTCCGGGGCGAGGCTGGAGCAGGGGAGGGCCCAGCAACTTCCGTTCGCCGACGGCAGCTTCGACGCCTGCGTCTCGCACATGGCGCTGATGCTGATGGCCGACATCGAGCAGGTCGCGGCGGAGGTCGCCCGGGTGCTGTCGCCCGGCGGAGTGCTGGCCTGCGTGCTGGGTGGCGGCGCGGTCGGGGGCGAGGCGTACGAGCTGTTCAGCGGGTCGGTGCGGTCCGCGCTCGACGAGGTGCCGTCGGCACGGCGCGTCCCGGCACTCGGGGACGGAAGAACGCGCTCCCGCGAGGGACTCGACGAGGTCCTCGGGAGCGCGGGCTTCGGCGCGACTGACTGGGAGACCGTACGTATCGACCTGAGCGGCACCGCCGAGCAGGTGTGGGGATCCCTGTCCGGCATGTACGACCTCGGTCCGCTGGACCGCGCCACCGTGGCGGCCCTGAGGAGGGGCTTCCTCGCGGGCACGGCGGGCACGGCCGACGGGGACGGGCACATCGCGTGCGCCTTCAGGATCCACGTGGCGGCGGCGCGCCTGCCCTGAAAAGCCACAGACCGGCAGGGGCGGTCCCGGACCCGGGACCGCCCCTGCCGTCGCCCCCGTCAGCCCCGCTCGCACTCCAGGGAGGGCAGAGCCACCGAGTCGGCCATCGCCTGCATGCCCTTGTCGTTCGGGTGCAGGTGGTCGCCGCCGTCGAACGTCGGCAGGATCCGCTGCGCGTCGTACGGGCTGCGCAGCACCTTGTCGAAGTCGGCCACGGCGTCCGCGGCTCCGCTCGTGCGGATCCACTCGTTCACCTCGGTGCGCACGGCCTCGGCCTGCGCATCCCACTCCGACCAGCCCTTGAACGGCAGGACGGTGCCGCTCACGACACACAGGCCCGCCGCGTGGGACCGGTCGATGATGTCGCGGTATCCCGCGATGAGATCGGCCGCGGTGACGCCGCTGTGCGACTTGAGGTCGTTGACGCCCTCGAACAGCACGACGGTCCGCACACCCGGCAGTGACAGCACGTCACGGTCGAGCCGGCCGAGCGCGCTCTGCGCGGCGCCGTCGGCCAGGACCTTGTTGCCCGAGATCCCCGCGTTGGCCACACCCTTCACCGTGGCCGCCGGGGAGGCGTGCAGACGTCGGGCCAGATAGTCGGGCCAGCGCAGGTTCCTGTCGCTGCTCGACTGCCAGCCGTCCGTGATGGAGTCCCCGAGCGTCACCACGCCGCCGGCGCCCCGGTCCGCGTCCACGGTGACCGCGTCGAGGTAGAACCACGACCCCAGCCGCTCCGTGTACGCCCCGCCGGTCTCCTCCGCCGCGTGCTCGCCACTCGTGGCGTACGACGTCTGCATGGCCATCCCGTGCCCGCTCGCCGGGCCACCCGCTTCACGCACGTACAGGCTCACGGCCAGATCGCTCATCGCCGCGACCTTGCCGGGCAGAGGATCGCTGTAGCGGATCTCGCCGGGCGCCAGGGTCACCGACGGCTCGTCGCCGAACGTGAGCCTCTTGTTGCTGCCACGGCGCAGCACGGCGCCGCTGTCGTGCAGCCCGGCGTAGGCACTGCCGATGACCAGGGGGCGGTCGCCGAAGGCGTTCGACACCCGGATCCGCAGCGCCTTGCCGCCGGTGCTCGTCCGCAGGACGAGCCGGTAGCTCCGGTCGCCGGCGGCGTCGCCCAGGCGGTCGGCGCTCGCCGCCCAGGTGACGACCGACTTCGCGGGCGGGGGAGGAGTGGCCGCAGGCCCCGCCGCGCCCGCCGACGGGACGTGCGCCGGGCCCAGGAGCGTGACCGCGAGGGTGAGTGCGCCGACCAGGCCGAGGCGCGCGGTGCGGCGTACGGGCGCGCTCACGCGAAGTCCCGCAGGGTGACCGCCGTGCCGGGCCGCACGTCCACGTCGCGTGTGCGGCCGCCGGCCGAGACCTTCGTCGTGCGCCCGCCGACACTGCGGATCGTCGCCTCACGGACCGTGCCGTCGCGCCAGCTCAGGTCCACGACGAACCCGCCGCGCGCGCCGACGCCGGTGACCGAGCCGGACCGCGCCCACGCGTCCGGCAGCGCGGGCAGCAGCTCGATGTGCCCGGGCCGCGAGTAGAGCAGCATCTCGATCATCGCGGCGGGGGTGCCGAAGTTCGACTCGATCTGGAAGATCCCCCGGCCCTTCTCGACCTCGTAGATGTCGAAGAGGTTCATCGCACTGCCGTTGCTGCCGTCGACCGAAGGCCGCAGGTTGTTGACCACCAGCGCGTACGCGTTGTCCGCGTGCTTCAGACGTGCCCAGCACAGGGCACGCCACGCGTTCGCCCAGCCGAAGCTCTCCATGCCGCGGGCGGTCAGGAGCTCGGTGGCGCCCTTCACCAGCGCGGCGGGCGAGGCGTCGGGGCGGATGCGGTCGCCGGGGAACAACCCGATCAGCGGCGAGAGGTGGCGGTGCGTGGTCTCGCCGAGGTTGTCGGGGGACATCCACTCCTGCAGCCAGCCGGTCTTCGGGCTGACCTCCGGCATGTACAGCCGCTCCTGGAGCCCCGCCACGGTCCTGGCGAACGCGGCGTCCCTGCCCAGGAGCCGGCAGGCCTCGCGATAGTTGACGAACAGCTGGCGGACCACCTCCTGCGCGTACGTGATGCCCTTCGCGTCCTGGGGGCCGTGCTCGGGCGACCAGTCCTTGTCGGCGACGAGGACCTCGCGCGGCCCGCCCGTCTCCGCGTCCGTGACCGTCATGGTCACCAGCCGGGTCTCCCAGAACTCGCACGCGCCCTTGAGCAGGGGGTAGATCCTCTTCACGTGCGCGAGGTCCCGCGTGTACTCGTAGTGCTCCCACAGCGAGTTGCAGAGCCAGGCGTTGCCCGGCGGGTGCCACCACCAGCCGAGCCCGCCGTGGATGTTCGTGGAGTACGCCACGGTCCAGCCGGCCACCCTGCCGGAGGAGTTGCGGAACCGGTTGCGGGGGTCGTTGAAGTTCTTCCGGGTGAGCTCCGACCACACCGGAAGCTGCGCGAGACAGTAGTCGGTGAACGCGTCGAAGTTGCGCGAGAGGCCCGTCCGGTCGGCCATCCAGTAGTTCATCTGGATGTTGACGTCGGTGTGGTAGTCACCCATCCAGTCCGGATCGTTGCCGTCCAGCCACGGACCCTGGAGGGCCACCGGAAGACCGTCCCGTGAACTGGCGACCATCAGGTAGCGCCCGAACTGTAGGTACAACGCTTCGAGTTCGGGATCGGGCACGTCCTGCTGTGTACGGAACTTGAGCCGTTCCCAGGTGTCGAGCGCACGCTGATCCGCGGTCGAGGTGCCCAGCGAGACGCTCATCCCCCCGAACTGGTCCCGGTGGTCCGCGACATGCGTGTGCAGGAGTGAGGTGGGGGAGTTGCGCACGGCGTCCAGCACCTTGGTCACGGCGAGTGCCGCCGGATCGAGGCCCGGGTCGCGGAAGCCGGCGGTGGAGTCGGGGGCGTAGTTCGATCCACCGCTGATGACCACGGTCAGGTCGGCGCACCGGGTGAACTCGATGTGCGAGCCGCTCGTAGTGACCGAGCCGCTCCTGCTGCGGGCGGTGACGGCGGCGCCGTAGCGCAGCCCGTTCGCGAACTCCGCACCGAAGAAGAGGCTGTCCTTCTTCGCGTCCGCCGACGTCTTCTCGCCGTGCGTGCCGTCGAGCGAGATCGTCCCGGTGTAGTGGCCGCCGCCGCGCTGGGAGAAGTGGACGACGATCACGTCGTCGGGATGACTGGCGTACACGCGGCGCTCGTAGGTGACGCCCGACCTGGTGTATCCGGACACGACCAGTCCCTGTTCGACGTCCAGCTCACGGCGGAAGCCGTTGACCGAGCCGAGGTCGTGGTCGGGTATCTCGACCGTCACGTGGGCCAGTTGGGTGAGGCTTCCGAAGTCGCCGCGCCCATAGGGGAACTGACCGTCCGACTCCAGCTGGTCGTTGATGCCGCCGGTCCACAGCGTGGCGTCCGAGACGAAGAGGAGTTCCTGGCCGGGGTCGTTGCCGACGAGCGCGCCGAGCCGGCCGTTGCCGACGGGCAGCGCCCGTTCGAGCATGGTCTTCGCACCCGCCGGGGCCCGGTACCACATCCGGGTCGTGGAGCCCTCGCCGTCGGCGAGCATGGGGGAGACCGCGGGACGCCGCGGGGGAGCGGTCGCCGCGAACGCGGGCAGGCCGCCGAGCGCGGTGAGCGCGCCGACGCCGGCGGCGAGGGAGAGCACACGGCGCCGGGTGGGGTCCGGGCCGTCACCGGGACCGGTCTGCACAGGTCTGTTCTGCTGCTGGTCGAACACGGGGGAACTCCATTCCTGCGGACATGCGGACATGCGGGTGCGCGGACGGGAGGGCACGGGAGGGGGGAGCGGGTCGTGAACGGCACGGAGCGTTGTCGCCGGTGCCGGGCGGGGGAAAGGGCCCGGGGGCGCGCCGCGATCGGTGCGCCCCCGGGATGTGCTCGTACGTGGCGGGGTCAGACGCGCGGCACGTCGATCCTGTCGATGTCCGGCGCGTACCCGTCACCGCTGTCGAAGGTGAGGGTGTTGCTGCCCGCCTTCAGCGTGACCGGCACGCTGATCGAGTCGGCCGCCGACCACCCGCCCGTGGCGGGGAAGGCGGTGGCGACGGGCGCCGTGCCGTTGGCGGAGACGCCGACCGACCGCGGGTCGCCGGAGGTGTAGGCGACCTTGACCAGGTAGCGACCGGCCTTGGCGACGACGACATCGGTGAACTGGAGCTTGCCGCCGACGTAGAGGTTGCCGACCTTCTTGCCGCCGGAGCACTCGTCACAGCCGGCGAGGGACGCGTTGCCGGACAGCACGTTGGCCGGGGACTCGGCCTCGTAGGCCGTGGTCCTGAGGGCGGGACCTTGCGGGGTCACGGTGAACAGCCGCGAGCCGTGCGCGGGGACGGCCTGGGTGATGCCGTCCTTGTACCGGCCGAGGGACTCGTGGTTCCACACGTCACGCACGGAGGCCTGCCCCGTGAAGCCGAGGGCCTGCCAGTCCGCGGTCACCGGCGAGGGCGAGTCACCCTGGTTGAACAGGGCGACGGTGTAGCCGCCGTCCGGGTTCTGGGAGGCCCAGACCTGCTCGTCGCCGACCGGGGTCACCGGCTTCGCGGGCCGGCCCGGCTGCTGGTTGATCGCCAGTACGTCGCGGTTGGTCATGAGCGACAGACCGTAGTCGTCGATCTTGGTGAGGTCGTCGCCGCTGTACAGGGGGGACTTGGCGATCGCCCAGAGCGTCATGTAGCTCTGGCGTTCGGCCTTGGTCAGCCCGCTCATGGCCGCGTTGCCGACGTTGATGGAGTCCAGGTCGTTCCAGCCACCGGGACCGGCGTACCGGGTCCAGCCGGGCGTGTCACGCCAGCGGTCCTCGACCGAGTTCTCCCACGACACCAGTGTGTTGCAGTAGCACTCGACGTCGGTGTCGACACGCCACCCGTTGGACGTGGCCTGCCAGTCCTTGGCATGGCCGATGTCGAGCGACCAGGAGATCTCCAGGTGGACGGGACGTCCGGCGCTCTTGATCGCCTTCTGCCAGGCGGCGACGTCGGCGCGGTTGTCGTAGTTGTCACCGCTCTTGAACGAGCCGGGGCCCACACCGTCGAGCTTGAGGAAGTCGTATCCCCAGTCCGCGATGAGCTTCGCCTGCGAGTCGACGTACTTCTGGGCGCACGGCTTCGAGAAGTCGATCTTGTACGAGCTGTCCCAGCCGTTGGTCGTCCGCAGGTCGCTGTAGACGATGTCCCCGGTGGTGCAGTCGTCGGTGTTCCAGATCCGCAGCTTGCCTTCGCCGTAGCCCTCCTTCTCCAGGCCGACGGGGAGGTAGATGCCGGCCTTGAGGCCCTTGCCGTGGATACGGTCCGCGACCGCCTTCATCCCGCTCGGGAACCGCTCCGTGTCCGCCTTCTGACGGCCGAACTCGTCGAACTCCGGGGTCCAGTCCCAGCCGCGCCACCAGCCGGCGTCGATGTTGACGTACTCGTAGCCGAACTTCTTCAGCTTGGACGCCAGGGCGTCCGTCTGCTTGTTCACGTTCTCTTCGGTGAGATAGCTGTAGTCGCCCTTGCTGTTCACCCCCGGGTACTTGGTGGTCTGGAGGCTCCAGCTGCTCCAGCCCATGTACGGCTTCTCGGCGACGGCCGTCGTGCCGGTGGCGGCTTCCTCGACCGCGGGCACCTGGCTGTCGGTCTTTCCTCGGCCCTGGGCCGACGCCGGTGCGGCGACGGCGAGGCCTGCGGTGACGGCGAGGACGAGCGCGGCGCGCACGGTTCTCGCGGCGGTGCGGGTGGATGGGCGCATGGGGAAATGGCCTCCTGCTGTCCGGTGAAGAGGGGAGGTGCGGGTGGGGAACGCGGCTACTTGCCCGCGCCGATCGTCAGACCGCTGATGAACTGGCGCTGGAGCGCGAAGTACACGATCAGCGTGGGGATCGCGGTCATCAGCGCGCCGGCCGCGATGAGGTTGGGATTCGTGAAGTACTCGCCCTGCAGGCTCGCGAGCGCCGAGGTGACGGGACGCTTGTCACCGGTCTCGATCAGCACGAGCGGCCAGAAGAAGTCGTTGTAGATCCAGATCGACTCCAGCGTCGCCAGAGCGGCGAACGCCGGCCGGCACAGGGGCAGCACGATCTGGAAGAACTGACGCCAGACGGGGGCGCCGTCCACCAGCGCGGCTTCGGTGATCTCCTTGGGGATCGTCTTCATGTAGTTGCTCAGCACGAAGGTGCAGAAGCCGCACTGATAGGCGATGTGGATGGCGATGATGCCCCAGTAGGAGTTGTAGAGCAGGTACGAGTCGCTCAGGAAGTAGGGCAGGTTCCACTGGAGGTACAGCCGGTACAGCGGGGTGATGAGCACCTGGGCGGGGAGCAGGTTGCCCGCGGTGAACAGCATCAGCAGCGCGATGTTCCAGCGGAAGTCGAAGCGCGAGACGTAGAAGGCGACCGCGGCGGAGAAGAACAGCGTCCCGAGGACGGCCGGCACGGTCACCAGCACCGAGTTCCAGAAGAAGTGCACGAGGCCCGACTGCGCCCAGGCGTCGCTGAAGTTCTGGAGGCTGAGGCTGCGCGGCCAGGACAGGTAGCCGTTGGCCGCGGTGTCCTCGTACGGCCGGAGCGAGGTGTACATCGCCCACAGCAGCGGGACCAGCCAGAGCAGGGAGACACCGGCGAGGAAGACGTGCCGGCCGGTCTGGCGGCGGGGGCGTGACCGCTTCGCGCCGGGTGTGCCGTGCGGTGCCCGGGGCGGGGCGGCCGGAGGTGTGGCGGTCGCGGTCACTCCTCCTCCTTGTCCTTGCGGAAGTTCTGTACGAGGAAGGTGCAGATGGCGGTCAGCGAGACCAGCAGCATGATCACCGCGATGGCCGAGCCGTAGCCGATGTGGCTGGTCTCACCGACGATGTTGTCGGTGATCAGCAGGGAGAGCAGTTCCATGCCGGGCTTGCTGCCGATGCCGCCGCCCAGGACGTACACGATGTCGAAGGCGCGCAGCGACTCCATGGCCGTGACGACGAGGATGACGATGTTGACCGGCTTCAGGGCGGGGAAGACCACGCGCAGGAACGTCTGACGGCCGTTGGCGCCGTCCAGCGCGGCGGCCTCCTTGAGCGCGGGATCGAAGCCCTTCAGGCCGGCCAGGTAGAGGATCATGATGTAACCCGTGTGACGCCACGCGGACGCGACGAGCACGGCCCACAGGTTGAGGTCGGGGTCGGACAGCCAGTCGATGTGGGTGCCGGGGGACACGGCGCCGATGATGCCGTTCAGCAGGCCGTTGTCCGGGTTGTAGATGATCTCCCAGATGAGACCGACGACCGCGAGGGACAGCACCATGGGCAGGAAGATCGCGGTCTGGTAGATCCGGGTGAACCGGATCTTCCGGTCGAGCTGGTACGCGAGGAATATGCCGAACGGTGTGGGCAGCAGCGCCGTGAACAGCAGCCAGATCACGTTGTGCTGGACGGCGGGCCAGAACGGCGGGTAGTTGGTGAAGATCTCGGCGTAGTTCTCCCAGCCGATCCATTCGATGTCGGACGGCGAGATGCCGTCCCAACTGGTGAAGGAGAGGGCGAAGGAGGCGAGTGCGGGCAACCAGACGAAGATCAGCAGGGCCAGCAGCGGCACACCGACGATGACGCCGAGGAACAGCCTGTCGCGCGGACTCAGCCTGCGCGGCCTGCCCGGTCGGGCGGGCACCCGGCGAGCGGCCGGCGTGACCGGATCCTCCGGTGCTTCGAGTGTGGAAGTCATAGGGGTGGGCGTCCCTCGGGCGGGTCGTCGGGGTGGCGGCTCGGGAATCCGGGGTCGGATCAGCTGGAGAAGAAGCGGGCGCGCTGGGACTCGATCTTCTTCAGCGTCGCCGTGCCGTCGTCCGGGTGGCTGAGCCACTGCGTCAGCCCGGGCAGCACGACCGTGGAGATGAACCCCGGGTCGCTGTCCCGGTCGCTGAACTGGGTGATGTGCTTGGCCGCGCCGATGAGTTCGGCCGACTTCTTCTGCAGCGCGTTGTACGTGCTGGTGTCGGCCTTGCTGTGGACGGCGACGTTGCTCGGGTCGACACCCATGTAGAGGTTCTCCGCCTCGGGGCTGCCGAGGAACTCGAGGAACTTCCGGGCCCCTTCGGGGTTCTTCGGGTTGCGACTGAGCATGAAACCGTCGGTGGGCGCCTCGACACTGTCCATGCCGTGCGCCGGGTCGATCTCCGGGAACGGGAAGAAGTCGATGTCGTCGCGCAGCGCCGGGTCGGTGACCTGCTGGCCGAGGAAGAGTCCGATGACGGCCATGCCGGACTTCTTCTCGAGGAGCGACTGCGCCGCGTCCTGCCACGAACGCCCGCCGGCGCCCGGCTGGTAGTACGGAGCGATCTCGCGCCACAGGTCCAGGACCCTGCTCATGCGCTTGTCGCTCCAGGCGACATTGCCGTGCATCAGGTCCATGTGGAAGTCGTAGCCGTTGGCACGCAGGTTCAGGTAGTCGAACGCGCCGAGGATGGACCAGCTGTCGCCGCCGCCGTAACCCGACGCGATGGGCGAGAGCCCGTCCTTCTTCATCCGCTTGGCCAGCGCGACGAACTGCGACCAGGTGGCCGGCGCCGTGTAACCGCGCTCCTTGAAGACGCTCTTCCGGTAGAAGACGGCCCACGGGTAGTTGTACAGCGGGACGAAGTAGTACTTGCCGTCCGTGCCCTTGGAGAGCTGCTTGGCCGCCTCGCTGTACCCGGAGCCGATCGTCTCCCACACGTCGTCGACGGGACCGGCGAGCTTCTTCTGCGCGAAGTACTGCATGCGGTAGCCGGCGAACCAGGTGAACGTGTCGTCCGGGGTGCCCTGCAGGTAGCTCGAGATGCTCTTCTGGAAGGTGTCGTGGTCGACCGTGTTGGTCTTGACCTTCAGCTCGGTCTTCCCGGTGAAGGCCTTGGTCACCGCCGCGTAGGCCTTCTTGGGTGTGGCGTCGGCGCCGTTGGACCCGAACGTCACGCTCTTCGCGTCACCGGCCGGCGGGCCGCCGCAGGCCGTCAGCGCGGGCCCGGCGAGGGCGGCTGCCCCCACTCCCATCATCCCGTTGACGACGGTGCGTCGTCTCGGACCACCGGTCGCGGGTATGCGGCTCGCTTGCGTCATCGCTTCTCCTGGATGGTGTCTGACCCTGTGAAGGTCTGGATCGCGGTGGCCGCGGCCCCGCGCGCCCACTCCTCGAACGGCAGCGGACGTGTGACCACGTCGCACTGTTCTGCTGTGCTGAAAGCGGTCGCGGAGAACGCTTCCTTGATCTGGGCGGCGAACAGGTCGTACGCCGCGAGTCCTTCGCCCGAGATGATCACGCGCTCCGGACCGAGCAGGTTGACCACCGTGCCGATCGCCCGGCCGATCGCCGCACCGGCGTCCGCGTACGCCTCGCGCGCCTCGGGACTGCCGCTGTGCGCCAGTTCGAGTGCCTGGGCCGGTCCGGTGACCTGCTCGCCCGTGTCGTGCCGGATCCTGCGCACGATGGCCGAGTCGGAGGCGATCGCCTCGACGCAGCCCCGGTTGCCGCAGTGGCACAGCGGACCACGGGGATCGATGGCCAGATGCCCGATCTCCCCGGCGATGCCGTGCGCCCCCGAGACCACCCGCCCGTTGACCACCAGGCCGCAGCCGATTCCGGCGCCGACGGTGACCAGGGCGAAGTCGGACAGTCCGACGCCCGCGCCGAACCACTGCTCGGCGACCGTCAGCGCACGTACGTCGTTGTCGACGGTGGTGGGTAGTCCGGTGGCCGCCGTCGCGAGGTCGGCGAGCGCGATGTCACGCCAGTCCAGGAAGGGCGAGTAGCGGACGACTCCCGCCGCCCGGTCCACGTCCCCGGACATGGCGATCGCGAGCCCCTGGACCGAGACGCCGAACCCCTCGGCCTCCACCCTCAGCTCCGCCGTCAGTTCCGTGATCACGGCGATCACCGAGCCGGGATCACGACCGGTGAGCGGCACATGGCGCGCCAGCCGGATGCGGCAGCACAGGTCCGCCAGGACCGCGATCACCTCGTCGGCCGTCACCTTCACGCCGATGAACAGGGCCCTGCCGCCGTCCACCCGGACCGGGTTGGCCGGCCGTCCGACGGCGGGTGGGGCACTGTCGTCGACGGCTTCGACGAAGTAGCCGGCCGCCATGAGCGGTCGTACGGCCTTGGTGACCGCGGCCGAGGAGAGGCCGGTGCGGCGGGAGAGCTCCACACGGCTGAGCGGCCCCTGCGAGAGCACGGTGGTGAAGATCAGGGACGCGGCGGGGGTGGCCGCCGGAAACGCCTCCACCTGGTCGGTCGTTGACATGGCCGGAAACGTAGGTGACTTAATTTCCTCTGTCAATAAAAAAAGCAGGACTCCTGCGAAACAGGAGTTGATCACCCTCGTATCGAGCAAAAGTTGCCCGCAGGCAGGCACTTGACAACGGATCGAAGGGCGGATTGGCTACCTGCCGTCACAGTGCTGCCCCCGAACGTGAGGACGTCCATGCCCCAGATCTCCTACGCCCCGGACGTCCGCCTGTGGTTGCTCAACACCCCGCACACCTCGTACGCGGTGCGGATCGACGGCACCGGCGCGCCCTGCCACGTGGCCTGGGGCGGCAGGCTGACCCTGGACGAGGCGCGGGAGATAGCCGCCCGGCCACACGCGCTCGACCGCGAGGTCAGCAGCTTCGAGGGCCGTCCGCCCGTCGGCGAGGAGCTGCCGGTCGCCGGCGGCGCACGCTACGGGGTGCCGTCCCTCCAGGTCCGGTTCGCCGACGGCACCCGCGCCGTCGAGTGGCTGCCCGAACGTCACGACATCCGTGAAACACCCGACGGGGCGGCGGAGTTGGACCTCGTCTTCCGTGACCGTCACTACGGCTTCGGGATCGTGCTGCACTACCGCGTGCACCGGGACAGCGACGTGATCGAGCGCTGGACGTCCCTGCACAACACCGGAACGGACGATATCGTCCTGCTGCGCGCCGACTCGGCCGCCTGGACCCTGCCGCCGCGCGGCGACCACCGGATCAGCCACGTCACCGGGCAGTGGGCCGCGGAGACGCAACTGCACCGCGAGGCACTGCCGTTCGGCGAGACCGTGCTGACCAGCCGGCGCGGGATCACCAGCCACCACACGAACCCCTGGGTCATGCTGGACGACGGCGGCGCGAGTGAGGACCACGGCGAGGTGTGGAGCGCCGCCCTCGCCTGGAGCGGCAGCTGGCGCATCACCGCCCAGCGCACCTCCGACGGCCGTGCGGGCTTCACCGGGGGCGCGGGACACGACTCGACGGCCCTGCGCCTGGCACCCGGCGGGACACACACCACCCCGCGCTTCGCAGGACTCCGCACCGAGGGCGGCTTCGGCGCGGCGAGCCGTGCGTGGCACGCCTACACCCGCGCACACGTCGTACCCCACCCGGACGAGACGCGCCCCGTCCTCTACAACTCCTGGGAGGCGACCGGCTTCGACATCGACGAGAAGGGCCAGATGGCCCTCGCGGCCCGAGCCGCCGAACTGGGCGCCGAACTGTACGTCATGGACGACGGCTGGTTCGGCGCCCGGCGCAGCGACCGGGCCGGCCTCGGCGACTGGACCCCGTCCCCCGAGCGCTTTCCGAACGGCCTCGGCCCGCTGGTCGGCGAGGTGCACCGCCTCGGCATGCTCTTCGGCCTCTGGGTCGAACCGGAGATGGTCAACGCCGACAGCGACCTCTACCGCGCCCACCCCGACTGGGTCCTGCACTTCCCGCACCGCACCCGCACCGAACTGCGCAACCAGCTCGTGCTCAACTTCGCCCGGGACGACGTCGCCGACTGGGCGTACAGGTGGCTCACGGCGCTGGTCGCCGACCACGGCATCGACTTCCTCAAGTGGGACATGAACCGGGCGTTCAGCGAGGCGGGACCGTCCGGCCCCGACGGCGACGACCGCCTGTGGAGCACGTACGTCCACAACCTCTACGGCGTCATCGACCGGCTGCGCGCCGACCACCCCCGGCTCCGCATCGAGGCGTGCAGCGGCGGCGGCGGCCGCGTGGACCTCGGAATCCTCTCCCGCACCGACCAGGTGTGGCCCTCGGACAACACCGACGCGGCCGACCGCATCGCGATCCAGCACGGCTACAGCCAGATCTACCCGGCGTCGACGATGGCCGCCTGGGTCACCGACGTACCCAACGAGCTCACCGCACGCTCGGTGCCGCTGGCCTTCCGGTTCCACGTGGCGTCGGCCGGGCTCCTGGCCGTCGGCGGTGACCTCACCCGCTGGTCGGACGAGGAGATCGCCGAGGGTGCCGGATTCGTCGACGCCTACAAGCAGGTCCGCCATCTGGTGCAGCACGGCGTCCAGCACAGGCTGCGGGGCCCCGTCGACGACGGGCCCACGGTCGTGCAGTACAGCTCGCCCGACAGGGCGGAGGCCCTGGTGCTCGCGTGGCAGCGGACGCCGCGCAGGGGGCGGCCGGAGTTCCCCGTGCATCTCGCCGGTCTCGACCCGGCGGCCGTCTACCGGGACGTGGCGACGGGCGTGACGCACCACGCGACGGTGCTGATGGAGCACGGTCTGCCGCTCGAACTCCCGGTGGGGGACTGGGCGAGCACGGCGATCCACCTGATGCGCGTGTCCCCCTGACAGCCCCCGGCCCGTCAGGCACGGACCCCCTGCCGTCAGGCGGAGGTGCCCCGTCGCGGTCCGAGTGCCGCGTGTGCGCGGCGGACCGCTTCCCCGGTGGTCAGCCGCGCACCCCGGTCGTACGCATCGGTGTACGCGGCGGCGCCCAGGGCGGCCCGCGCCGCAGCGGTGACGCGGTCGACGTCGGCGCGTTCCGCCGTCGGCAGCGGTGCTCCGGCCCCGCTGCGGGCGGCGGCCGCCGCACCCAGGAGAAGGGCGGCGCAGCCGGGAGCGGATCCGGGGCCGGGCAGGGCCGCCGCACCTGCAAGCCCTTCCAGGGACAGCGCCAGGGCGCGGGGCTCGGCCAGGGCGCGGGCGATCTCCAGTCCCGCGAGATGGTGATCCGCCGCCCCGCGCGCGTCTCCCCGCAGCTCGGCGAGGAAGCCGAGCTCGGCCTGGAGCAGGTGGTCGCCCGCCCGGGACGACACCTCGGCGTATCCGTCGCGGATGCCCGACAGGTGGGCCTCGGCCCCGTCGAGGTCGCCCGAGCGGCGCGCGCCGAGTGCGAGGCCCATTCCGGAGTGGATCTCGCCGTAGGTGTAGCCCTGCTCCGCCGCGATCCGCCGCGCCTGTTCGTGCAGGTCACGCGCGCGGTCCCAGTCGCGGGCGAGCAGCGCGAGCCGGCCGAGCCCGGAGAGGCGCGCCGACACCTCCGCGTCCAGGCCGAGTTCCCGAGCCATGCGCAGCCCTTCGCGCTGGCGGCTCTCCGCGTCCTCGTAGTCCCCCTTGATCTCGGCGAGCGCGGCGAGCGGGGACACCGTCTGCAACTCGCCCCATCGGTCACCCAGTTCACGGAAGATCAGGGCGCTTCGCGTCCCGTCGCGGCCGAGCCCGTCGAGGTCGCCGCGGACCAGCGAGAGTGTCGCGCGCAGACCGAGCGCGGCTGCGGTGCCCCACGGATCGTCCGCGGCGGTGAACAGAGAAAGGGCGTATGAGTTCAGCTCGCCGGCCTCGGCCGTGTCACCCGCGCTGAACAGGCCGTATGCGCAGAGCCACACCGCACGGGCCCGGCGTACGGGCTCGGGGACCGCGTCCCCCGCAGCCCGGAGGCGACTTCCCGCGGCGGGGCCGCCGGCCCTCGCGGCGAGAGAGCCCGCCGCGGCGTGGTCGCCGGTGAGCAGGGCGAAAGCGGTGTGCAGGACGGTGAGTTCGGCGGGCTCGCCCACGCCGGCGCTCGCGGCCCGCACCGACTCCAGGCTGCGCCGGGCCTCGGTGAGACGGCCGCGCAGCAGCCACCACCACGCCAGCGCGGTCACGAGCCGCGCCGCCTCCCCCGGATCGCCCGCTCCCGCCCTCCGCACCGCCTCGTCGAGCGCTGTCCGCAGGTTGCCGGCCTCGGCGTCCAGCCGGGCCAGCCAGGTCCGCTGGCCGGCCCCCCGCAGCCGCGGTTCGGCCTGTTCGGCCAGCGCCCGGTAGTGGCGCAGGTGCCTGTCCCGGACCGCGTCGAAGTCCTCCATCTCGTGGAGCTGTTCCGTGGCGTACGCGGCGACGGACTCCAGCAGGCGGTAGCGCGGGCCGATGGGCCCGTCCACGACGGACACCAGGGACCGGTCGACCAGCCGGGTGACGAGGTCCAGCACCTCGTCGCCGGTGACACCGTCGCCCGCGCAGACCGCCTCGGCCGCCTCCAGGTCGCAGCCGTCGCTGTGCGCGGCCAGTCGGCGCAGGACGATCCGTTCGGGCGCGCTCAGGAGTTCCCAGCTCCAGTCGATCACCGCCCGCAGTGTCTGCTGACGCGCCGGCGCACCACGCTGCCCGAGGGTCAGCACCCGGAAGCGGTCGTTGATCCGGCTGGCGAGTCCCCGCACCCCCAGCGCCCGCACGCGGGTGGCGGCGAGCTCCAGGGCGAGCGGGATGCCGTCGAGGCGGCGGCAGATCTCGGCGACGGCTCGGCGTTCCGACCCGTCCGGATCGTCCGGGGTGCGCGGGAAGCCGGGGGCCGCGGCGGCCGCCCGCTCCATGAACATGCGGGCGGCGTCGGCGGGCGGCAGGGGCTCGACGAGGAACACCGCCTCCCCCGCCAGCCCGAGCGGCTGCTGCCCCGTGGCCAGGACGCGCAGTCCGGGGGCGGTCCGCAGGAGCAGATCGGTGAGTCCGGCGGCGGCGTCGACGACGTGCTCGCAGTTGTCCAGGACGAGCAGGGTCCGGCGGTCGCGCAGAGCGGCGGCGAGGCGATGCGGAAGGGAGGCCACCGGGCTTCCGGTGCCCGGCATCGAGCGGGGGCTGTCGTCCCGGATGCCCAGAGTGGCGGCGACGACCTGAGCCAGGTCGGCGGGCGTGCCGGTGCGGATCGCGGAGAACTCCACGAGCCAGGTCCCGTCCGTCAGTTCACCGGCACGGGCACCGTCCCGCCCGGCGGACGCCGCTGCCACGGCCAGCCGGGTCTTCCCGACGCCCCCGGGGCCCGTCAGGGTCACCAGCCGCTTCTCCGTGAGCAGTCGCGAGAGCTGGTCCAGGGCCTCGTGGCGGCCGATGAGGGGGGTGAGGGGAACCGGGAGATTCGAGCGGGAGCCCGGCCCGGCGCCGCCGGCCGGGCCCTTGGCCGCCGCGGGGCCCGATCCCACCGGTGCGGCGTGGAGCGCCGCGGTGTCCGGTTTCGCCGACGCCACGGACGGTGTGGCGGTGCGGGGGACCGCAGCCGTGACGGCGGGGGCGGCCGCGTCACCGGCGCCGGCCGCGGCGCGCGGGACGCGCGTGCCTGCCGCGTCGCCCGGGGCGGCCGCCGCTGCCCGGCTCACCGTCACCGCCCCGGCCTCCGAGACGGCGCTCAGTTCCGGGTCCTGCCGGAGCACCGCCGCGTGCAGAGCGGCCAGTTCGGGGCTGGGATCGACGCCCAGCTCCTCGACGAGCCTGCACCTCAGATCGTCGTACGACGCGAGCGCCTCGCTCTGGCGGCCCGTCGCGTACAGGGCCTTCATCTGAACGGCGCGCAGGCGTTCCCTCAGCGGGTGGCGCCTCACGAGGTCGGCGAGTTCCCCGGCGAGCAGCGTGTGGTCCCGTGCCTCCAGGCGCGCCTCCGCCTGGTCCTCCCGCACGGACACGCGCTGCTCCGCGAGGCGCTGCGCCGCACCTCGCACGAGCCCGCCGTCCGCGAAGTCCGCGTAGGCGGGCCCGCGCCACAACTCCAGGGCCTCGGTGAGCAGCACGGCTCGGGAACGGGGGTCCTGGACGAGGCGCGCCTCGGTCGCCAGGGCGCGGAACCGTACGGCGTCCACCTCGTCGCCGTCGTCGAGCCGCAGCCGGTAGCCCGGCGGCTGCCGCACCACCCGGTCCCTGCCGACGACCCGCCGCAGCTGGGAGACCTTGGCCTGCAGGGCGGCCCTGGGGTTACCGGGAGGCACGTCGTCCCACAGGTCCCGGATCAGCCGGTCGGCGGAGACCGGCCCCTCGTCGCTCGCCAGGAGGTCGGCCAGCAGGGCCCGGACCTTGGCCTCGGGGACTCTGACTTCCCGCCCCTCGGTGTCCCACACCATCAGTGGCCCGAGCACCCCAAACCGCATGAGGCCCACCGTACATGTCCGGGGACGCCCCGCTCGGCCGCTCCTCGAGGGGGAGGGGGCCGCCCGCCCGGCCGTCGGCGGACCCGAAGTTTTCCGGAAGGTTCCCCGAAGCACCGGGGCGCAGAGTCGTCGTGCGGGTGGGACCACCCAGCGGCGAGGAACGGACACCCCGGAGGGAGCGGCGCGCATGACCAGGTACGCGCACAGGACCGCCGTCGTCGTCGAGGGGGAGGCCGGCATCGGTCTGGCCATCGCCAAGCGGCTCGTGGAGGGCGGCGCGACGGTCGTGCTCGCGGCCCGAACCGCGCAGGAGCGTGCCCACGCCGTGGCCCAACTCGGCTCCTCCGCGCGGGTCGTGGCACCGCTCATGGTCGAGGACGCCCTCGCCGCGCAGGCCCGGACCGCACCGGCGGACGGCGGGGGAGGCGTCGACCTCCTCTTCTCCGACGCCGTACCCACCGCAAGGCGCCTGCTGCCCCATCTCGAGGACGGCAGCGCGATCGTGCTCACCGCCCCCACCCCGTGCCCGGACGTGGTGAAAGCGCTCGCCGCCGAACTCGCGTCCAGGGGCATCCGCGTGAACGCGGTGGCGCCCGGCTGTATCGAGGCGCCGGGGGCCGGCGCCGTACCCCTGCCTCCGCTGGGCCGGCTCGGCGCGGCGGAGGAAGTGGCCCGTGCCGCGCTCTTCCTGGCCACCGAGGCGACCTTCACCACCGGGGTCCGGCTCCCGGTCGACGGCGGCCTCGGCCCCGCGTGAACCGGCGCCCGCGCACCGCCCCCGCCATCCGTACTCCCCCTACGCCCCCGTCCCTTCCGGAAGACCTGGAGCACACCCCATGAGCACCGCACCCGACACGGCGCCGGCCGCCGCGGCACCGGACCCGACGAGCGGAGGCGAGGCACAGCGGAAACTGCCGCTGTTCGCCCTGCTCGCCCTGGCCACCGCAGTCTTCATCACCAGCCTCACCGAGACCCTTCCCGCCGGTCTGCTCCCCGCGATGAGCCAGGACCTGCGGGTGAGCGAGTCCGCGACCGGTCAGACCGTCACGGTCTACGCCATCGGCACCGCTCTCACGGCGATCCCGCTCACCGCCGCCACCGCGGGCTGGCGGCGCAAGAAGCTGCTGCTCACCGCGATGGGCGGCTTCGCCGTCGCCAACACGGTGACGGCCGTGTCGACCGTCTACGAGCTGACGATGGCGGCCCGCTTCGTCGCCGGTGTGGCGGCCGGCCTCGCGTGGGCCCTGCTCGCCGGCTACGCGCGGCGCATGGCGCCCGCCCACCTCCAGGGCAAGGCGATGGCCGTCGCCATGGCGGGCATTCCCGTCGCGCTCTCCCTCGGCGTGCCCGCGGGTACGTTCCTCGGCGACTGGCTCGGCTGGAGTGTCGCCTTCCTGGCCATGACGGCCCTCACCGTGCTGCTCCTGGTCTGGATCGCGGTGGCGGTACCGGACTTCCCCGGGCAGGGGCGCGGCGAGCGGCCGAAGATGCTGCCCACCCTGCGCGTGCCGGGGGTGACCCCGGTCCTCTTCGTCACGCTGGTCTTCGTCCTGGCGCACACCATCCTGTACGCCTACATCGCCACGTACCTCGACGACCTCGGCCTCGGCGGCAGCACGGGCCTGCTGCTCCTCGTCTTCGGTGCCGCGTCGCTGGTGAGCATCTGGATCGTGGGCGCGCAGATCAACCGCAGGCTGCGTGGCCTCACCGTCGGCGGCGCCCTGCTGGTCGCCCTCGCAGCCGCGCTTCTGGCCCTGCTCTCGGACACCACCGCTCTCGTCTACGTCGCCGCGGTGCTGTGGGGCCTCGGCTGGGGCGGCGTGCCCACCTTGCTCCAGACCGCCGCCGGCGACGCGGGGGGCGAATCCGCCGACTCGGCACAGGCGATGCTCGTCACGCTCTGGAACGTCGCCATGGCGGGGGGAGGCATCGTGGGCGGTGTCCTGCTCGACGTGGTCGGCAGCACGTCCTTCCCCTGGACGGTTCTGCTGCTCCTGCTTCCGGTGATCGCGGTCGTCCTGTACGCCCGTAACGCGGGCTTCCCGTCGCGGCGGCCGGTGTCGCCGGCCGGGACGGCGGTCACGGACCCGGCGGCCTGACGTACGCACCGCACGCACGGTGGGGCCGCCGCTGATGACCGATCGTCATCCGGCGGTTCCGTCCGTGCGCCACCACCGACGGGCGCGGGAGGCGGGAACGGCCCGCGTAAAATGGCCATGTTCATGATTTGTTAATATTCCTCCTGAGATGTCCTCGGGGCGGTTACGGCACAGGTGGAGCCGGTCCCGTCCTCCGCCGTCCTCAGCCGAGCGGGCGTCGCCGCAGGCCGTTTGCGCAGGTCGACCCGCGAACGAGCGAAGTAGAAGGCGTGCCCGGGCAAACGAGGCCCCGGGCGGTACTTTCACCTCGTACACATGTGCCATGCATCCGCCCGGGTGCAGGGCGCCGGCCGGTGTCGAGGGGGAGTGGCGTCAGATGTCGTCAGGTGACGTACGCGCGGGGCTGCCGGACGATGGCGCACGCATGCGCACCTTCGTCGATGAGGTCTTCGGGGCGTTCAAGCGACCCGAACAGCGCCGCTGGGCCCAGGTGTACCTCTGGACCCTGATCCACCTGTCCGGCGGGAGGACGCCGCGCCGCGCCGCACGGGCGAACTCCCTGCCCCCCGCCGCCGCACGGGGTCTGCACCGCTTCATCAACGCCAGTCCGTGGGACTGGGTCCCGGTGCGCCGACGGCTCGCCGGCCTGGTGGCCGCGCGCACCGCCCCGCAGGCCTGGACCGTCGCCGAACTCATCATTCCCAAACGAGGCGAGCACTCGGCGGGCGTGCACCGGCGCATGGACGCGGTGACCGGGCGCACCGTCAACTGCCAGCGCGCGCTGGGCCTCTTCCTCGCCTCGGGCGCAGGGAGCTACCCGGTGGACTGGAGCCTGGTGCTCCCGGGCGTGTGGGACTCGGACCGGGAGCGCAGGCGCCGGGCGCGCATCCCCGGGACGGAGGCCGGGCGGACCGCCGCCGACCACGTCCTCCGGTACGCCGCCGAGGTGGCCGCGCAGCCCCGGATCCCGCGCCTGCCCTGGGTGCTCGACCTCACCGGGTGCGACGACGCGGCCGGGGTCCTCGCGGGCCTGGCACGGCTGCGGGCCGACGTCGTGTGCGAGGTCGCCCCGGACCAACGGGTGCTCGCCGGCCGGCACACGCCCGTCGTGACCACGGTGAGTGCGCTCATGCAGGTGCCGCGGTCCCGCCAGACCCACGTGGTCCTCCGTCAGGGCGCTCCCGGAGGCATCAGGGCCGTCCCGGTCCCCGCGCACTCCGTCGCGGTGGGGCTGGCGCACCCCGGCAACGACGTTGCGGGCGCGCGCCCCTACCGAGTTCTGCAGCGGCCGGACCCCGACGGCCGACAGCCTGCCCGGTACTGGCTCACCACACTCGCGGACCACCGCGTGGAAGAGGTGCTCCAGCTCGCCCGCGGCCACACCGCGGCGCTCTCGGCGGTCACCGTGCTCGGCCGGCGGTTCGGGGCCCTCGACTTCGAGGGCCGCTCCTTCCCCGGCTGGCACCATCACATGACCATGGCCTCGGCCGCCTACGTCTACCAATGCCTCTTCGGCGCCCGCGATGCACCCACCGCACCGACGGAACCGGCCGGGGCTCCTTCCGAAGTACTCACGGGCGCCGGGAACCGACATGAAACAGCGGAGTGAGGACGGGGCAGTGAGACAGGTACTCGTCGTGGAACACGACACCGAAACCGCCGCCGCCAGGGTGAGCGATCTCCGGCGACAGGGTTTCACCGCTCGCAGTGTCGGCACCGGACGGTGGGCCCTGCGGGAGCACGCCGATGCGGATCTGGTGCTCTTCTCCCTCGAACTTCCCGATATCGACGGTCTGGAACTCTGCCGTTCCCTACGGAACAGCGGCAATACGGCCCTGATGGCCGTCACCGACGCCGACGACGAACTCGGGCGGGTCCTCGCACTGAATGCGGGCGCGGACGATTGCGTCGTGAAGACCTGGGGATTCCGGGAGGTCGGTGCCCGCATAGAAGCAGTGCTGCGTCGTGCGCAGCCCCGGCAGGCCCTTCCGGCCGAGATATCCCTGCGCCATCTCCATATCGATCCACGTCTACGGGAAGTGCGTCTGCACCATCGGCTCGTCGGCGTCACGTCGAAGGAATTCGAACTGCTCTACACGCTGGCCGCCACCCCGGAAACGGTGGTGACGCGGAAGGAGCTGATGGCGCGCGTCTGGGGCAGCGACTGGGGACACACCAGCCGCACCATCGACACGCACGTGAGCAGCCTCCGCGCCAAGCTCGGCAACAGCGGCTGGATCATCACCGTCCGGGGAGTCGGCTACCGCATGGGCTACGCCTGGCGCATGCCCGAGTCGGCCGTCGGCTGAGCGTTCCCGGAGAGGGGTTCCGGGGGAAGGGCCGCGTCCGGCGCCCGTGATGCCGCCCCGGCGGGTCGCACCCAGCCCCGCGCGCACCGGCCCTCCCCGCCCGCCGCGTCACACCACCGCGCGCTCCAGTCTTCGCAGCAGTGGGTGACGCGCCTCGTCGGTGATCCCCGCCGACCGGCGGGCCCACCACGCCGAGGCCAGGTTCGACGTCAGCAGTGTGCGCCGCGGCTCCTGCCGGGCCAGCTCGGCGAGGGCGGCGAGCGTGCCCATACCCGTACCCGTGAACAGGAGCGCCGTGTCGCGGGGCAGCTCCCGCTCCCGTATGCGCCGCAGGATCGCTGCGGCCGTCACGGCGTACGGGTCGTAGTGCGGGTCGCCGTTCACGTCCGGGCCCTCGTCCACCGGTACGAGCACCACGCCGTCGACCGTCAGGCCGGCTCGTTCCCAGAACGCGTGGGACGTGTCGGTGAGCCACGGCTGATAGGGGGACACCAGCGTCAGACGGGACACCCCCAGCGCCTCGCAGGCCGCGAGGATCGCCTGCGTGGAGGACCGCACGGGAGTACCGGCACGCTCGGACAGTTCGTCGCAGAAGGCCCGGTCGCCGTCGGGGCCCAGGAGGTAGTGCGACGCGCTGCAGGCCACCACGATGGCGTCCAGGCGCAGCGCGCCGAAACCGCCGACCACGTGCGGCAGCACCTCGTTGTACCTCTCCAGCATCGCTCTGAGCCCGGCCCCCGGGGTCACCGGGAACCGGGAGGCGTAGACGTTCACCGCGTCGCCGAGCAGCTGGCTGAACTCGGGTTCCGCCGTGGGGTTCTCCGGTGGCACGACGACACCGAGGCGGGGCAGTGGGAAAAGGTCCATGCCCGCACCGTAGGACGTGGGTCGCAGAGGTGATCCACGATCGGACGAGAATTGGCGCCTCCGCACACCGGACCAACATTCCCTTTCCTTCTTGACATTCCTTGACACTTCATCACGGAGACCTGACCCGGCAGCCGTTGCTCTTTCCTTCCGAGGGGCGAAGGATGTTGATCGGCGGTCAGCGCCTATGAAGCCCCCGAATCCCGCCTCACAGAATTTTCGGGAATGCAGACCCCTTTCGGGAACAAGGAGTAAATGAAATGGCAGCAGCAGAAGGCCCCGGGGCACCGGAGAGGCTGCCCCGCATATCCGATGCGACACTGCGGGACTCCGCACACATGGCAGGTGTGGAGTTCGGCCCCGAGGATGCCGCCGCCATCGCGGAGCTGCTGGTGGCCACGGGCGTCGAGCTCGTCGAGGTGGGCATGGTCTCCGGCCCGGACTCCAAGGACGCCGACCTGGTCCTCGCCACCCACGAGGCCGTCGGCCCCGAGCGCAGCATGACCCTTCTCGTCGTACGCGACCGCCGGCAGGTCGCGCTGGCCCTCGACGAGGCCGAGCGCCTGGGCGTGCGGCACATCATGTACTCCATCCCCACCTCCGAGCAGCACGCGCGGCTGAAGCTCGGCTCGGACAGCCCCAAGTTCCTCCAGGCGCTCGCCCGTTCGGCCATCACCCAGGCCAAGGAACGTGGCTTCCACGTCACCTTCAGCGGCGAGGACGGCGCCCGCACCCCCAAGGAGCGGCTGGTCCCCTATGTCGAAGCCGGGTTCGGCGCCGGCGCCGACCGCTTCAGGCTCGCGGAGACCGTCGCCTTCCTCTCCCCCTGGCGGATGCAGGAGGTGATCGCGGACATCGTCGCCATCGACGGTTCCGAGATCGAGATCCACTCGCACAACATGCTGGGCATGGCCGTCGCCAACTCCCTCGCCGCCGTGCGTGCCGGCGCACAGTGGATCTCGGCGACCGTCGGGGGCATCGGCGAGCGCGGCGGCAACGCCCCGCTGGCCGAACTGCTCACGTCCCTCCGCGTGATCCACGGTGACACCCGCTTCGACCTGACCCACCTCACCGAACTGTCGAGGATCGCCCTCAGGGGCGCAGGCCTCGGAGACGCCTTCCAGTCCGGACCGACCACGCCGCACGCCTTCGCGTACGAGCTCCCCGGCCAGCTGAGCCACCCGGAGGCGTACGAGACGCTGCCGGCCGAGCTCGTCGGCAACAGCCGGGAGCTGCGGGTCCGCGGCCGCCTGACGACGGCCCTGGTCGCCTGGGCCCTCGCCGGAACGGACCTGAGTGTCGACATCGAAGCCTTCACCGCCTGGCTGGCCGACCGGCAGGAGCGTGTCGGCCGCCCCCTGCTGGACCGGGACGCGATCCGCAAGGCCGCCATCGACTTCCGGCCCGTACACGTCTGACCACCCGCCACCCCGCACACCCAAACGGAGTTGAACCATGTCCACCGCCACCCTGACCGGCGTATGCCCCGAGTGCGAGACCGACCTGACCGTGCCCCCGGTCACCGAGGGCGAGACCCTCTCGTGCCCCGAGTGCGTCCTGACCCTCCGCGTCGAGGCCGTCGAGGACGGCCGGCTGACGCTGGAGATGGTCGAGGTGCAGCTCCGTGACTGGGGCCAGTGACATGGGCCGTCTCCGTGCCGTCGCCCTCGTCGCCGACCGCGTCGCCTGGGAGGAACGCCTCCTGATCAAGGCGGCCCCGGCCTTCGGCCTGCGTATCGACTGGATCAACGACGAGTCGCTCTCCCTCGGCCACCCGGACGCCCCCGCCGTCAAGGGATACGACACCCTGCTGATCCGAAGCCGCAGCTACACCCGCGGCGGGCTCATCGCCACGCTCGCCGAGGCGGCCGGCATCCCCACGCTGAACACCGCCCGGGCCATCCACGCCTGCGAGAACAAGGCCGCCCTGCGCGCCCTGCTGCACACCGCGGGCGTGCCGGTGCCGGACCACCGGCTCGTGCTGTCCCGCAAGGACTTCGACAAGGCGCTCGCCGACCTGCCACTGCCCCTCGTCCTGAAGCCCGTCTTCGGCGGCATGGGCAAGCGGGTCACGCTGATACGGCACGCCGACACCGCGCACTCGGTCTACGACTACATCGAGGACCTGGCCCACGCCTTCGAACAGGCCAGTGTGGTGGAGCCGTACCTGGGCGGCAGCTCGGTCCGGTGCCTCGTCGTCGGACGCGACCTGGTCGGCGCGGCGGAGTTCGAGAGCGGCGGGAGCGACTGGCGCAACAACGCCGCCCTCGGCAACAGGAACCGCCCCGTCGGCCACGACCCCGACGTACTCAAGATCGTCGACGGGGTGGTGGACGTACTGGGACCAGGCATCTACGGCGTCGACCTCTTCGCCACCCCCGACGGCTACGTCGTCAACGAGGTGAACCACGCGCCCGGTTTCCGGGCGGTGGCCTCCGCCACCGGAGCGGACATCCCCTCGGCCATCGGCCGCCATCTGCAGGAGCTGCTCGCATGATCCGCGCAGGAGTCGTCGGTGCCTCCGGGTTCACCGGTGGCGAACTCATCCGACTCATCACCCAGCACCCCGGCATGGAGCTGACGTTCCTGGGCGGCTCGTCCAGCATCGGCAGGCGTCCCTCCGAGCTCCATCCCGCCCTGCGCATCCACCAGAACCTGACCGTGCGGCCCGTCACCGAGGACGTCGCGGACCAGGTCGATGTCCTCTTCCTGGCCACCCCCGCAGCGGTGTCGGCCGAGCTGGCCGGCCTGTTCGCCGACCGCATTCCGGCCGTCGTCGACCTCAGCGGCGCGTTCCGCATCCGGACTCCGCGCCTCCACGACCGCTGGTACCCGAAGGTCGCGCGGCGCACCGACCTGGCGGACCGCTTCGTCTACGGCGTGCCGGAGCTGGTCGGCGACCAGCTGAAGGACGCCTCACTGATCTCGCTGCCCGGCTGCTACGCCACGGCGATCACCCTGGGCCTGGCCCCGCTCACACTCGGCCTCGGCCTCGCACTGAAGACCGTGGTGGTGGACGGAAAGAGCGGGTCCAGCGGCGGCGGGCTCCAACTGCGCACCTCCGACCTGCACCCGTTCAGGGCCGGTGCCATCGCCCCGTACTCCCCGACAGGTCACCGGCACGCCGCCGAGGTCGCCGACTTCCTGGAGAGGAGCAAGCCCGGCACCGTAGGCAACCTGTCGATGTCGGCGTACGGCGTCTCCCACGTACGCGGGCTGCTGACCTCCTCGTACGTGTTCACCGACGAGAAGGTGGACCAGCGCGAGCTGTCGCGGGCCTATCTGCGCTTCTACAAGGGACGCCCGTTCGTGCGGGTGCGACGGCACGACGAGACGCTGATCCCGGTGCCCGACCCGCAGGCCGTGCTCGGGTCGAACTTCGCCGACGTGACGGTCCTGCACGACGAGGAGGGCGGCCGGATCGTCGTGCTCGCCGCACTCGACAACCTCGTCAAGGGGGCCGCGGGCCAGGCCGTGCAGGCCGCGAACCTGCGGTTCGGCCTGCCGGAGGGGACCGGGCTGACGCAGCAGCCGGTGATGCCGGCATGAGCGCACGGAGTCATGTGCCCACCGTGGTGAAGCTCGGCGGGAGCTGCCTCGACGATCTGGACGGGGAGTGGTGGGACGACCTCGCCCGCCACGGCCGGGAGCACCCTCTGGTCCTGGTCCACGGCTGGTCCAAGCCGCTCAGGGAGCTCGGCGCCCGCTACGGCGAACCGTCGGCGATCCTGCGCGACCGGTACGGCAACCAGAGCCGGTGGACGACCCCCGAGGTCATCGACGACATCAAGACCGTCAGCAGCGAACTGGCCGACGTCGTCCTGCGGCGGCTGGAGCACCGCGGGATCACCACCGAACGGCTGCTCGGCAGCGACGGCCTCGTGAGCGCGGGCCAGGGCGAGCGCTGGTGGTGGCGGGAGAAGCGACTCGTCGAACTGGACAACCTCGTCGGCCCGATCACCGGAGTGGACGTCTCCCCTCTGAAGAACCTCCGGCCCTCCCACGCCTACCTCCTCACCCCGCTGGCGCGGAACGCGGCCGGCCAGGAGGTCAACACCGACGCCGACCGGGCCGCCGCCGCAGTCGCCGCAGCCACCGGCGCGACCGACCTCGTCCTCGTCACCGACGTCGCCCACCTCCTGATCGAGGGCGAGCCGGTCCGCCTGATCGGCCGCAGGGAAGCGGCAGCCTTCCGGGACAAGGGCGCGAAGGGCGGCATGCGCAAGAAGCTGCGCGCCGCGGGGGAGGCCCTGGACCAGGGCGTGGAGCGGGTCGTCATCGGCAGCGCCGCCGTCACGGACCTGCTCGCCGGCCGGACCGGCACGGTCATCACCGACGCGCAGGCACCCACCCACACGTCAGGAGCGAGCGCATGACGCGGCCCCGTGTACTGGTCGTCAACAACGGAACGCTGTCCCTCAGACAGCTCCAGTCCCGCTTCGAAGCGTTGGGGTCGCAGACCGAAGCGACCGACGCCCGCTCCGTGCCCGCACGGGTGGACGGCCGCTACCAGGCCATCGTGCTGAGCGGAACCAAGGTGCGCGCCTACGACAGCGAGTACTACAAGCCGCTGATCGACCTCGTCACCCGAACGGACGTGCCGGTGTTCGGCATCTGCGGCGGTCTGCAGATCCTCGGCGTCGCCGCCGGCGGACGCCTCGAAGAGGGCCCGCAGCGGGTCGGCGGATACGAGGCGCAGGTCGACACAAAGGAGCCGATCTTCACCTACGTGAAACCGACGGTCACCGTCTTTCACCGGCACACCCTCTACCTCCGCGAAGCCCCGGCCGGCTACCGCGTCATCGGCCGCTCCGCACACGCACCGGTCGAGTTCCTCCGCTCCGACGACGGCCGCGTCTTCGGCTCGCAGGCCCATCTCGAGTTCCGCAAGGACGGCCTGGAGATCCTGCGGGGTTTCGCGCAGCTCTACCGGTGACCGGACCTCACCTCCCGCTCCCGACCCCCGTACACACCAGACGCAAGGAAGCAGCCATGAGTGCTCCGGAAGAGCCGCAGGACCCCGCCCTCACCGTCCACCTCAACGGCAGCGGCGGCGACATCAAGGGCTGGGTGGTCGTCGACACGCTCGTCGACGGCCTGGCCATGGGCGGCACCCGGATGACCACCGGGGTGACCGAGGAGGAGGTCGCCGGCCTCGCCCGCGACATGACCGAGAAGTTCACCCTGGCGGGTCTGCGCATCGGCGGTGCCAAAGCCGGGATCGTCTCCGACGGCACCGACCGCCAGGAGACCTTCCGCACCTTCGGCCGCACGGTGAAGCCGCTCCTCCACGGCGGCATCCACCTCGGCATCGACATGGGTGTCACCCCCGCCGACCGGGCCGTCTTCTTCGCCGAGGCAGGCTACGACCCCCGCTTCCGCCTCGGTGCCCCCGACATGCCGATCGACTGGCGTACCTACTACGAACCCCTCATCGACGCCACCGGGCACGGCGTCGGGGTCGCCGCGATCACCGCCCTGGAGTCGAGCGGGCGCACCGGGCCGGCCCGGGTCGTGGTGCAGGGCTTCGGCGCGGTGGGCCGGGCCGTGGCGCGGTTCCTGGAGGACCGGGGGCACGTCGTCGTGGGCGTCGCCGACGTGCAGGGCACCATCAGCGCGGAGCGGCTTCCGGTGGCCGGGCTGACCGCCGTCACGGACGAGTACGGGCGGATCGACCGCAGCCGCCTGCCCGGTGACGTCACACTCTCCGCCGAAGCGGACGCCTGGCTGGATGTCGACGCGGACCTGCTGATCCTGGCGGCGCAGAAGTACGCGCTCACCGCGGAGAACACCCACCGTCTGAGGGCCGGCCTCGTCGTCGAGGGAGCCAACCTCGCCTCCAGCGCGGTGGCGAAGGAGAAGATCGCCGCTTCGGGCGCCTCCCTGGTCCCCGGCGTGATCGCCAACATCGGCGGCGCCGCCTCGGCGGCCCTGGCCGTCACCCGGGTCGTCCCGTTCAACCTGCCCGCCCAGGCGCGCAAGGACTGGGTGTTCGACTGGGTCGGTGACCGGGTCCGGCAGAACACCCGGGACCTGCTGGAGATCGCGGCCGCACGGGCGGGGAATCCGCTGCCCGAGCTGCTCGCGGCCCGCCGGAAGGACCGCTGATGAGCACAGCGGCCACACACGTGGTCCCCGCAGCGGTGACCGTCCCCGAGGAGCGTGCCGCCGCATACCGCCGGCGCGGCTGGTGGCGGGACGAGAGCTTCCTCGACGACCTGCACCGGCAGGCCCGCCTGCACCCGCGCCGGCTGGCCGTCGCGGGACGGCGCGTCACTGAATCCCGCACCGACACACTCGACTACGCGGAACTGGACCGCCTGACCGACCGGTTCGCCCTGGGCCTGCTCGACCTCGGCGTGCGGCCGGGGGACTTCGTCGCCGTACAGCTCCCCAACCGGTGGGAGATGGTGCCGCTGATCTTCGCCTGCATCCGTGTCGGCGCCGTCGTCATCCCCGTCTCGCCCGTCTGCACGGAAGCGGAACTGCGCCACCGCCTCGGCCTCACAGGGGCACGGGTGTGCGTCACCCTCCCGGAGTGGGCCGGCACTCCGCTGGCCGAGACCGTCACCCGGCTCATGGGTGAACTGCCTTCCCTGGAACACGTGATGGTGGTGGACGGCCCAGCTTCCGAGGGCGCGCTGCCCTTCCACGAACACTTCGTGGCCGAGGCGCGTGAAGAGCGGGAGGGAGCGGCCGCCCGTCTGGACGGGCTGGCGCTCGGCGCCGACGACCCGTTCGTGGTGCTGTTCACCTCCGGCACCACCGGCCTTTCCAAGGGCGTCGTGCACAGCCAGAACACGGTCCACTCCGCGGTACGCGGGTACGCCGACGCGTTCGGCGGCGCCGACGGCTGGGTCACGGCCGTCTCGACACCGCTCGTCCACTACTCGGGGTTCGCGCAGGGCGTCCTCGCCGGCGTCATGCTCGGCGGCACGACCACCTTCCAGGACGTACGCCGCAACGAGGCGCTGCTCGACCTGGTGGAGCGGTACGGCGCCACCCTCCTGTACGGTCCGCCCGCCACCCTCGCCGACGTGACGGTGTCACAGCGGACCGATCCGCGCGACACCAGCACGCTGCGACACGTGGTGATCGGCTCGGCGCCGGTCCTCCGGGAGCTCGCGGACGAGGTACGCGAGACGCTGGGAGCCCGTGCCCACTCGCTCTGGGGCATGTCAGAGAACGGCCCGGTGACCACCACCCGGCCCGAGGACCCCGAGGGCTGGGCGTCCCGGAGCAACGGCACCGCCATCGACGCCATGGAGACGCGCATCGAGACGTCCGAGTCGTTCGGGACGACCGGTGTCCGGGAGAGCACGGGGGCGGTGGGACGGCTCAAGGTGCGTGGCGCGTCGCTCGCGCTCGGATACCACAGGCGTCCGGAGGCATTCGCGGCGGAACTCGGCGCGGACGGCTGGTTCGACACCGGCGACCTCGCCCATGACGACGGCCGCGGCGGCATCCGCATCATCGGCCGGGCGCGCGACGCGATCGTGCGGGACGGACACGTGGCGCCCATGGCCGAGTTGGAGGCGGTGATCGGCAGCCACCCCGATGCGGTCGAGGCAGCGCTGGTCGGCCTGGAGGCGCCGACGGACCGTGAGGAGGCGCCGGGCCCGGCGAACGTGATCGTCGCCGTCGTGGTCGGGCGCCGCGGCCAGGGCCCCTCGCTCGACGAGGTACGGAACCGCATCACCGAGGCGGGCCACGACATCCGCTTCCTGCCGGACCGCCTGGAAGTGGTCGGGGCCCTCCCCAAGACGCTGACCGGGAAGGTACGCAAGGCCGAGCTGCGCGAGCGGTACGCCGAAACCGCACCCGCACCTCGATCCACGTCCGCCACCCACCCCTGACGGCTGGAGCTGCCATGCCCGAACCCGCACCGGTCTCCATGTCGGCGACCCTCGCCGCCGACGAGGCCCTGGCCCGGCGCCGCAGGGCAGGAGAAAGCGTCCTGCCGATGGCCAGCGGCGAGATAGGCCTCCCCGTCCTGCCCGTGCTCCGCGAACGGCTCGCGGCGGCCGCCGCCGAGAACGCGTACGGCTCCGTGGCGGGAAGCCACTCCCTGCGCGCCGCCGCCGCCGGGTACTGGGAACGGCGCGGCCTGGGGACCGACCCGGGCCTGGTCGTCGCCGGACCCGGCAGCAAGGCGCTGCTGTTCGCACTGCTGCTGGCCATCGGCGGCGACGTGGTCGTGCCCGTCCCCGGGTGGGTCAGCTACGCGGCCCAGACACGCCTCGCGGGGGCACGGCCCCTGCCCGTCCCGATCCTGCCGGGGCAGGGCGGTGTCCCCGACCCGGATGGCCTGCGCGAGGCAGTCGCCGGCGCCCGCGCCGCCGGTCGCGACCCGCGTGCCGTGGTCGTGACCGTGCCGGACAACCCGACCGGCACGGTCGCTCCGGCCGCCACCGTGCGACGGCTGGCGGAGGCGGCCCGGGAGCTGGACCTCGTCGTCGTGTCCGACGAGATCTACCGCGATCTGGTGTACGACACGTCCGAGCCGGTCTCCTCCCCGGCCCTCTACGCACCCGAGCGGACCGTCGTCACCACCGGTCTCACCAAGAACCTGGCCCTGGGCGGCTGGCGCACGGGCGTGGCCCGGCTGCCCGACAGCCAGGCCGGGCGCGCCCTGCACGACCGGCTCGTCGCCGTCGCGAGCCAGATCTGGTCCAGCCCGCCCGCCCCGGTGCAGACGGCGGCCGCGTACGCGTTCGGGGAGCCACCCGAGGTCACCGCCCACATCGCGGCGAGCCGGCGGCTGCACGAGAAGGTGGTCCGCGCGGTCGCCGCGCGCTTCCGGGCCGTGGGTGCGGAGCCGTTCCCCGTCGCCGCGACCTGCTACCTCTACCCGGACTTCGAGCCTTTGCGCGAACCCCTGGCCCGGACGCACGGCGTGTACGACGGCGATGCCCTGGCCCTGCTGCTCTCCGAGCGACACGGGGTCGGTGTGCTGCCGGCGAGCGCCTTCGGGGAGCCGGGCCGGCCCCTGCGCATCCGCGTGGCGACCAGCCGCCTCTACGGCGACGCCGACGACCGGCGTTCCGCCGCGCTGGAGTCGGCGGACCCGGTCTCACTGCCCTGGATACGGCAGGCGGTCGACCGGATCGGCGACGTCCTGGCCGACCTCACGGGCGCGGGGACCCCTGCCCTCGCACCCCACGCCTGAACCCTGCAACTCATCGACACGACCGAGGAGTCACCCATGTCCCACGCCCGCCTCCCCGTCCTCTTCGAGGCCCTGTACGACGGCGAACGCCATGTCGGTTTCGGCCGCCCCGAAGAAGGCGTCCCGCAGACCCTGTACCGGGTGCAGGACGGACAGGTGGCCGCCGCCTTCATCGCCACGGACGGATCCCAGGAGGCACTGCGGGACGTCCTGACCGAGGGTGCGGCAACCGTCGTCGTCGCGGCCGGGGACCCGGGGCTGCGATTCCTGCCCCCATTGCTCCCGGCGGCCACGGGCAACGCCCTGCTGAGTGGCTTCATGGGCACGCACAAGAAGAAGTGGGGCGGCGAAACGGCTCCTGAGGGGGCCGAGTTCATCCCGCCCAAGTGGTTCTTCAAGGGGTTCGGCGACTGGGTGCGGCTTCCGGGAGAGGTGCTGAACGTCCCCGCACGGCCGGTCGCCCTCATCGAGGAGCCGGAAGTCGCCCTCGTCTACGTCAACGACGGCGACGGCACCCCCCATTACGCGGGCTACACCTTCGGCAACGACCTGTGCGACATCGGCCTGCACCGCCAGGACCCGGGCTACAACCCGTACTGCAAACTGTGCGACACCGCGCTCACCCCCTGGCTCTTCCTCGGCCCCCCGCCGCGCACGGTGACGGGGCGCGTCACCATCGTCAGGGACGGCGCGACCGCCTGGGAAGGCCCCTTCGACTGCGGCGACGACGCCCTTTACCACCGCGTGCAGGACATGGCGGACCACCTGTTCACATTCCCGGCGGTGCGGCGCCCCGGCCTGGTCAACTACGTCCTCCTGGGCGCCGACGAGGCCAGCTTCCACGACGGGTTCCGGATCGCGGACGGCGACCGCATCGCCATCGACGTGAAGAGTCACGGGGTCACCTTCGAGAACCGGGTGAGGTACGTCTCCCCGGCCCCCGCCACCACCCCGGCGCCCCTCGCCACCAAGGCGCCGGAGCCTGCTGCGACGGCGTGAACACCTCGTTAAGCAGCGCCCGTCGCACTGTGCAGACACCGATCGGCCCGTGCACGCTCTGAGAGCCACCCCCCACTCCGGCCGAACGCCCCGATGCCCGACTTCGCAGGAGGAGACCGCACCGTGCCCGCCAACCACAAGAAACAGGTGCACCTCGCGGCGCAGCTGCCCGGCATCCACAACGTGACCGTCTGGTCGGACCCGCGCTCCGGGAGCCAGATATCCCCCGACTCCTTCATCCGGCTCGCGCAGACCGTCGAACGTGGCAAGTTCGACTTCTTCTTCCTCGCCGAGGGGCTGCGGTTGCGTGAGCACAAGGGCCAGGTCTACGACCTGGACATCGCGGGACGCCCGGAGAACCTCACCGCGCTGAGCACCCTCGCCGCCGTCACGACACACCTGGGCCTGGCCGCGACGGTCAACGCCACCTTCAACGAGCCCTACGAGGTGGCCCGCAGGTTCGCGACCCTGGACCGGCTGAGCGGCGGGCGGGCGGCCTGGAACGTGGTCACCAGTTACGACGCCTTCACCGGTGAGAACTTCCGCCGAGGAGGATTCCTGGCGGAGGCCGACCGGTACACCCGGGCCGCCGAATTCCTCGGCGCGGCACGGGAACTGTGGGACAGCTGGGGCGAGGACGACCTGAGGGCCGACGCGGCGGCAGGGGAGTTCGTACGGCCCGGGGCCGGCCGATTCGCCCATCGCGGGCAGCACTTCGACATCGCGGGCCGGTTCACCACCCCGCCCGGACCTCAGGGCCATCCGGTCATCATCCAGTCCGGCGAGTCCGACGCCGGCCGTGAGTTCGCCGCGTCCGACGCCGAGGTCATCTTCAGCAAACACAACCGCGTCGACGTGGCACGCTCCTTCTACCGGGACGTCAAGCAGCGCCTGGCCCGGTACGGCCGCAGCCCCGACGACCTGCTCATCCTCCCCACCGCCAACGCCGTGGTCGCGGACACCGACGAGGAGGCCGCGGCCTACGCGAGGGAGATCAGCCGCGAACTGGTCAGCCCGCAGACCGCGATCGCCCACCTGGAAGCCGTCTGGGGCCGCGACCTGTCCGCCTACGACCCGGACGGGCCGCTGCCCGGTATCGAGCCCGAGGACGACGCCCACCTCCTGAAGGGGCACTCCGTGTTCCGCAAGGGCCGGGGGGAGACCGCGCGGCAGTGGCGCAAGCTCGCAGAGGAACGGAACCTTTCGATCCGGGAGCTGGTCATCGAGGTCGGCGGCCGACAGACGTTCGTCGGCAGCCCGCACACGGTGGCCCGGGCCATCGACGACTTCGTCCAGACCGGGGGCGCCGACGGCTTCGTCCTCGTACCCCACCTGACCCCCGGCGGGCTCGACGACTTCGTGGACCGCGTGGTGCCGCTCCTCCAGGAGAGGGGGGTCCACCGCGACGACTACACCGGCACCACACTCCGCGACCATCTGGGGCTGTCCGACGCACCCCGCCCGGCCAGGTGGGGCGGCCCGGGCGTGCGCCGGCGCCGCGACGAGAAGGAGACCTCCGCATGACCGGCACGAACGGCACCCACGACTCGAACGGCGCCCACGACTCGAACGGCACCCCCGGCTCGAAGAGCGCCCACGACTCGAACGGCGCCCCCGGCTCGAAGGGCGCCCACGGCTCGAACGGCGCCCACACGAAGGGCGCCTCCGGTACCCCGCTGCACCTCGCCGTCGCGCTCGACGGCGCGGGCTGGCACCCTGCGGCCTGGCGCGAGCAGGGAGCCCGGCCCGGTGAGCTGCTCACCGCCGCCTACTGGGCCGGCCTGGTCGCGGAGGCCGAGCGGGGCCTGCTCGACTTCGTCACCTTCGAGGACGCCCTCGGCCTCCAGTCGGCCGCCTTCCACCGGCCCGACGACCGCACCGACCAGGTCAGGGGCAGTGTCGACGCGGTCCTGCTCGCAGCCCACCTCGCCCCGCTCACCACCCGCATCGGCCTGGTCCCGACGACGAACGTGACCCACACCGAACCGTTCCACCTGGCCATCGGTATCGCCACCCTCGACCATGCCGCCGAAGGACGCGCGGGCTGGCGCCCCCAGATATCGTCGCGCGCCGCCGACGCCGCCCACTTCGGCCGCCGGACCACGCCCCTGCTCACCGAGGAGGACGTGACCGACTCGGAGCTGATCGCCGCGCGGCTGCGCGAACTCTTCGCGGAGGGCGCGGAGGTGGTGGAGGCGGTACGCAGGCTCTGGGACAGCTGGGACGACGACGCGGAGATCCGGGACGCGGCGACGGGCCGCTTCATCGACCGTGACAAGGTGCATCACATCGACTTCCAGGGCACCGGCTTCAGCGTGAAGGGCCCGTCGATCACCCCGCGCTCCCCCCAGGGCCAGCCGCCGGTGGTGAGCCTCGCCCACGCCTCCACGCCGTACGAATTCGCCGCCCTCGGTTCCGACGTCGTCCACATCACGCCGCACGACCGGGCCGGCACGACCGCGATCGTCGCCCAGGTCGCCGAGGCCGTGGAGCGCACCGGCAGGGACGTGGAGGCCAGGCCGTTGCGGATCTTCGCCGACCTCCTCGTGCTCCTGGACGACGAGCCGGGCGCCGCAGCCGAGCGACTGGCACGCCTGGACGAGACCGCCGGCGCCGAACTCACCTCCGACGCCCAGGTCTTCGCCGGAACACCCGCCGAACTGGCCGACCTGCTGCTCGACCGCCGTTCCGCCGGTCTGGACGGCTTCCGCCTCAGGCCCGGCACCCTGCCGCACGACCTCACGGCGATCACCCGCGGCCTGGTCCCTGAGCTGCAGCGACGCGGTGTGTTCCGTACGGAGTACGAATCCACGACCCTGCGCGGCCACTTGCGTCTGCAGCGCCCTGCCGGACGCTACGAGGCGGCCGGCTGACGGGTCCTGCCGACCGCCTCGAACCCGCCCGCCGGGCACCGGCGGTGCGACCGGCGCGGCCTCCGGTCGCACCGGCCGCGCTCGACCGGAGGCCACCCGAGAGGTCATCAGGAGGTCAGCCGCACCGCAGCACTCCGGCCTTGTGCTTCGCGGTGAGGATGCGGTGGACACTCTTGTCCACCTTGGTGCGGAACGCGGTGTCCGTGGCCATCCGGGTCTGCACGGCCTTGGCCATGGCCGGGACCAGGTTCGGCTCGACGGTCAGTACCTGGTCGCCGCCGGCGGACAGGAACTTCACGGCGCGGTCGGCCGGCGCCACGGACTTGACCGCCACCGCGTTGCCGAGATCGTCCGAGATGACGACTCCCGTGAAGCCGAGGGAGGTGCGCAGCATCTCCTGGATCACCGTGGGGGAGAACGCCGCCCTGTGCTTCGGGTCGATCTTGCTGTACGTGGCCGAGGAGATCATGACGAACGGGGCGCCCGCCTTGATCCCCGCACGGAACGGCGCGATGCTCGCGCTGGTTCTGGTGGTCTGCGAGTCCACCACCTTCGCGGTGGTGTCGGTGTTGCCGCGGACGTACCCGAGTCCGGGGAAGTGCTTGAGCGTGGCCAGTACACCGGCCTGGGCGAAGCCCTCGGCGAAGGCGGTGCTGTGGGGCGCGACGGTCGCGGCCGTGTGACCGTACTCGCGGTCGTACCGGCCGATCGGAGCGTTGTTCTTGCCGAGGGAGGCCGGCACGACGTCGGCGACGGGTGCGAGGTTCAGGTTCACACCGGCGGACTTGAGCTGCTTCGCCCAGGCCTCGGCCTGGCCGCGGAGTTTCGACGTGGACCAGGTCCCCTGGGTGAGTCCGCTCGGTATGGTCGAGAATCCCGGGCCGGACAGCACCTGGACCTGGCCGCCCTCCTGGTCGGTGGAGATCAGCAGGCCGACTCGGTGCCCGCCCGCGGTGTCGGCCTTCGCCTGGAGACTGTCGGACAGGGACTTGGTCGCCTTCGTGCCGGCCGTGCTGCGTCCGGCCAGGAACACCGCCCCGACGTGGTACTTGCGCAGCACCGCGATCCGCTTCTGATCCGGCTTCGCGGCGTTGACGCCTCCCATGAAGAGCTGGCCGACGCGTTGCGGACCGCTCATCGCCGCGAAGACCGTGTCGGCGCACGACGCGGCCTGCGGAGCGGTGCGTGCCGACGTCGCACCCGTCGGCACGGCCTGTGAGGTGTGAGCGACGCCGAAGCCCGCTGCCACCAACGAGAACGTCAGAAGCGGCACGGGCCACACGGCCCGCCGCGCCTTCGAGCCACGAGACAGCATCGGACGCACAGTCATACGGAACCCCTTCCACAACCGCCCCCGGGCCGGGCACTGCCTGCTCGGCCGTCGAGGACGGTCACTTCATCATTTAACCCGTATCACCCGGATGCCGCTCGCCCCGCCCGGGCGGGGCGAGCAGTGCGGCGGTCTCCGAACGCCTCATCCCCGCTATCTTTCGCATGGTGGAATCGACAGTCCGCGAGGCGGGAACCACCTGGTCGGCGCACGGATCGCCATCGCACCACGTGCCGCGCCCTCTCCCCCGTCCGGCGCCACGACGGCCGCCGGACGGGGGAGCGAGGAGTGCTCAGTCGCGCGGAGTCAGCCGCAGGGTCACGATCTGGAACGGCCGGAGCGCGAGTGGCACGGAGTCCGCGCTGACCGGCAGGGCCGGGCCGTCGGCCGTCGAGCGTTCGAGCAGGTCGGTCGTCGTGGCCGCGGCCAGTGGGAAACCTGCTCGCAGGACCGCGGCGGCCCGCCCGCCGAGCGACTCGTAGAGGCGCACGACGACGTCGCCCGAGCCGTCGTCCGCGAGCTTGACCGCCTCGATGACGACAGCGCCGTGGTCGACGTCCACCAGCGGGGCGACGGCGGCCGTTCCGGCGACGGCGCGTTCGGAGAGGTTGAAGCGGTAGCCCTCGCGGACGGCGTCCGCGACGTCCGCACCGATCACCAGGCCGTAGCGCAGACGGTGCTCGCCCTGGTCGGTCTCCGGGTCGGGGAAGAGCGGGGCACGCAGGAGCGAGAGCCTGACCGTGGTCGTGGTGCCCCCGTCGGGGCGGACGTCATGGGTGACGTCGTGGCCGTAGGTGGAGTCGTTGACCAGCGCCGCTCCCCAGCCCCGCTCCTCGACGTGCAGGAACCGGTGGGCGCAGATCTCGAAGCGGGCCGCGTCCCAGCTGGTGTTGGAGTGGGTCGGCCGCTGCACGTGGCCGAAGGGGATCTCGCTGGTGGAGACGGCGGCACGGAGGTCCAGCGGGAACGCCGCTTTCAGGATCTTCTCCCGCTCCCGCCAGTCGACGGTCGTCTCCACGTCGACCCGCCGGACACCCTCCTGCAGCGTCAGGAGCTGGCGGATGCGCGAACGGTTGACGGTCCGTACGACCTCGATGGCGTGGCCGTGTGCCGTGACCTCGTCGGCCTGGGTGAGGTCCTGCACGGTGTTGCGGTAGAAGGAGTCGACGTCCCACGCGTCCCACTGGTTGGGGAAGTCCTGATGGAGCTGGAGCAGGTTGCCCGCCGATCCCGGTGCCAGTGCTTCGCGGCCGGCCTCCAGATCGTAGGCCGACGTGATCAGCCCGAGCGTGTCCACCGTGATCCGCACGAGGCCGTTGTCCAGGACCAGGGTGCCGTCCTGCCCCGGTCGGACGGGTGTCATCGCCGGGGCTACGGCGCGCGGGACGCCGCCGAGCGCGGGCACGCCGGCACGGTCGTGCGGAGCGGCATTGAAGATCACGCTGCCGCCCTCGGGGTCCGCCGGACCGGCCAGGGCGCGCTGGGCGCTGCCGATGACGGCCTCGAGTTCGCGCGCGACCTCCCGGTACGCCTCCTCCGTCTCACGGTGCACCCAGGCGATGGAGGAGCCGGGCAGGATGTCGTGGAACTGGTGCAGCAGCACCGTCTTCCAGATGCGGTCGAGTGCGGCGTACGGATAGGGCTCACCGGTCCGCACGGCCGCCGTCGCCGACCACAGTTCCGCCTCCCGCAGCAGGTGCTCGCTGCGCCGGTTCCCCTGCTTGGTGGCGAGCTGGCTGGTGAGCGTGCCCCGGTGGAGCTCCAGGTAGAGCTCGCCGACCCAGACCGGCGCGTCGGGGTACTCCTCCTGCGCCTTGGTGAAGAATTCGGCAGGTCCCTCCACCTCGACCTTCGCGGAACCCTCCAGATCCGCGAGCCGGTCGGCGCGCGCCAGCATTTCCCGCGTGGGGCCGCCCCCTCCGTCGCCGTAACCGAACGGCACCAGGGAGCGGTTGGCCGGCCCCTTGTCCCGAAAGTTGCGTTCGGTGTGGCCGATGTCCGCGCCGGAGAGGTCGCCGTTGTAGGAGTCGACCGGCGGGAAGTGGCTGAACACGCGCGAACCGTCGATCCCCTCCCACCAGAAGGTGTGGTGCGGGAAGGCGTTCGTGGTGTTCCAGGAGATCTTCTGCGTGAGGAACCAGTCGATGCCCGCGAGCTTCATCAGCTGGGGCAGCGCCGCGTTGTAGCCGAAGGTGTCCGGCAGCCACATGTCACGCGTCTCGACACCGAACTCCTCCTGGTAGAAGCGCTTGCCGTGGACGAACTGCCTGACCAGGGACTCGCCGCCGGACAGATTCGTGTCGGGCTCGACCCAGAGGCTGCCGGTCGGGATGAACTGCCCGGTCGCCACCTTCTCCAGCACCCGGGCGTACACCTCCGGCCGCTGCTCCTTCAGCCAGGCCAGTTGCTGGGCCTGCGACATGACGAACCGGAAGTCCGGGTGGTCGTCCATGAGCGCGGTCACGTTGGAGACGGTGCGGGCCGCCTTGCGGACGGTCTCGCGCACCGGCCACAGCCAGGCCGTGTCGATGTGGGCATGGCCGACGGCGGAGACGCGGTGGGCGCCGGCGTGCGCCGGAGCGGAGAGTACGGGGACCAGCAAGGTCCTGGCCCGTCCGGCCGTGCCCCCGATGTCCTGGAGGTCGATCGCGTCGAGGGCGGCGCTGATCGCGTACCGGATGCGACTGCGGCGGGTGGAGTCCTCGGGCAGCTGGTGCATGAGTCCTGACAGGACGTCGAGGTCCTGGACGAGCTCCCAGACGGTCTCCTCGAAGACGGCGAGATCCATCCGCGCCAGCCGGTACAACGGCTCGCCCGCCCGTGCCCCCTGCCCGTCGGCGCGCAGCCAGGGCGCCATGTCGCCGGCACGGGTGGGGACGAACGGATCGCCCGACGAGTCGAAGTCGAAGATCAGCGGGTTGGCGGCAGCCTCGATGTGGAACTCGAATTCCTCGCCGCCTTCGGCCCGTTCCGCGATCGGAAGCCAGGTGTTGCGCGGATTCAGGGCCTTCACCGGGGTGCCGTCCGGACGGTGGACGAGTCCTTCGGCGGAGAAACCGGGCTGAGTGGTGCCGAAGCCGAGGTCGAGCACCGCTTCGACCCGGCGCCCGGCCCATGCGGCGGGGACGGTTCCACGGATCCTGAACCAGCTGGTGGACCAGGCCGGGCCCCAGGGTGCTCCGGCCGCGACGGGTCGGTAGGGGCCCGCGATGCCCTCGACCACGGGAACGGGTTCGCCCTCGACGTGGTGGACGCTCACGTCGAGCGGGAGGGAGAGGGCGTGGACCGCGGGCCTGAGGCGCTGGTCGAGCACCCGGGCGAGCCTGCGTTCGGTCAGCGTACGGTCGTCGTGCATGGGGACTCCATCGAGAGTTCCGCGCGAGCCGCGCTGAGTCCGTCCGACGGGCCGTCAGGTGTCCGGACGGCGGAGAAGGGCGGACGGGATGTGAGGCTTACGGTCGGTCGGTCCCGTACCGGATGACTTCGGTGGGGACCACGGAGCGCCGGGCGGGCAGGGGCGCGGCGGGGTCGGCCTTGATGCGGTCGATGAGCATCCGGCCCGCTCTGCGGCCGATCTCGTCGGCGTCGTACGACGCGATCGTCAGCGGGAGCCCGAGGACGTCCGCGAGGTCGAAGTCGTCGAAGCCGGCCAGGGACACGGGGACTTCGAGCGTGCGGACGGCCCGGATGGCGCCCTGCGTCAGACGGTTGTTGGTGCAGAAGAGAGCGGTGGGGGCGTCATCGCCCCCGAGCAGCGTCCGGGCGGCCCGCTCCGCCGTGGCCACGTCGGTCAGTCCACGGCGGATGTGGCGGTCCTCCGGCTCCAGACCGGCCGCTTCATGGGCGGCCCAGTAGCCGCGGAAGCGTTCGGCGCCCGTGTAGAGGGCGGGCGGGTTGCCCAGGAACCCGATCCGCCGGTGCCCGTCCTCGATCAGGCGGCCGGTGGCCGCTTCGGCCCCGCCGAAGTCGTCCACCAGCACGCAGTCCGCGTCCATTCCGGCGGGCGGCCGTGAGGCGAGGACGATCGGAGTGCCACGGAGTGCGGCCGGAGTCAGATGGCGGTGACTGCCGCCCGCCGGAACCACGATCATCCCGTCCACCTGACGGGACGCCAGGTCCTCCACGAGTCCGCGCTCGCGGTCCGCCTTCTCCGCGGTGTTGCCCAGCAGGACACCCAGGCCGTGCTCGTCGGCGACCTCCTGGACGCCGAGCGCCAGCCGTGAGTAGAACGGGTTGGCCAGGTTGGTGACGACCAGACCGATCATTCCGCTGCCGCCGACCCGCAGCCGGCGAGCGGTCTCGTTGCGCCGGTAGCCGAGTGCGTCGACGGCGCTGAGCACCCGCTCCCGGGTGGTCTCGCTGACCCGGGGATCGTCCTTGAGCACCCGGGAGACCGTCATCGCACTGACGTCGGCACGGGCGGCGACGTCACGCATCGTCGGCATGGCGGCGTCGTTCGGTCGTTGCTGCGCCACAGCCGATCCTTCCTTCGTGTCCTCAGGGGTTCTCCGCCGCAGGCCGGCTGCCGGAGCCGCGGGCGCCGCCATTGTAGAGACTGCCGGCCCCGTCGCGCCGTCCGACCCGGCGGTCGGTCCGTGTTCCGGACGCGGAGCCGGCTCCGCGGTCACGGGCGGGCCGCGTACGGAGCTCCGGGCGCCGGAGATCCGGCCAACGAAGGCCCCGGTGCGGGGGGATGGCTTCGCGCGCCGTGCGTCAGCACCCACTGGGCGGCGCCGATCAAGGGTGCGTCGTCGGGCCGTCGCGCGGTACGCAGAGCCATCGTCGCGACCGCGGCGGTGGCTCGTGGGCCCTCGGCTCCGGCAGTGAGCCCGGTGCGCAGGGCGGGCCCGATGAGATCCCAGGACGCCGCCATGGAGCCGCCGACGACCATCACGTCCGGCCGGAAGGCGGCGCACCAGGGTGCCAGCGCGCGCCCCAGCGCGGTGAAGCACCCGTCGATCGCCGCCACGGCGTGCGGGTCCGCCGCACGGGCGAGTTCGGCGATGGCCCGGACGTCCGGAGCCGTGGCCGTCTCGTCGAGCCCCGCGGATCGCGCGTAGCGGGCACGCACCGCCTTGCGCGAGACCACTTCCTCCAGCGGAAGACCGTCGACCGTGATGTGGTGGGCCCGGCCGTCGGGGGGAACGTCCGGCCCCTCGGTGACGGGCCGTCCGTCCCGCAGGAAGGACGATCCGACGCCGGTCCCCAGCGTGATGCAGACGGAACGGCCGTGCTCTGCCGCCGCCCCGCTGTGGTGCTCCCCGATGGCGAAGGCGTCCGCGTCGTTCAGGAAGCGGATGGCCCGCGCGTACGGGATCCTGGCCAGCAGCCCGGCCCCGACGTCGACGCCGTCCAGGGACTCGAACTTGCCGATGCCCCGGAACCGGCCGACGCCGCAGGCGTAGTCGAAGGGGCCGGGCACGGCCACGCCCCAGTCGACCATGCCGGGCTCCGCCGTGCCCCGGGCCGCTTCCGCGAACGAGTCGAGGAGTTCCGCGGCGCAGGCGCCGGCGGCCACCGGCCTGCGGACGACCGAACCGGCCACCGGCAGCCCGGCGGCGGTGTCCACGACGGCGGCGGTGACATGGGTTCCGCCGATCTCCAGTACGGGGACCCGCGTCATGACGGTGTCACCAGGGACTTGATGACCTGCACGGGGCCTGATCCGACGGGGTGGAGGCGATAGCCGCCCACGGACGCCGGCACGGTGAGGGTCTCGGCGAACGCCATGTCGTGGCACCGGCCGTCGGCGGTCTCCACGACCACGCCTTCGCCGGCCGCGACGTTGAGGATGTGGAAGCGGCCTTCGGTGTCGTCCTCGGAGGGCCGCGTCCCGTCGAGCACGACGCGGTGGACCGCGTAGAACATCTCGGGCAGGGCGCCGATGATCTCCTCACGCCAGCCCGTGCCCTCACGCAGGACGCGCGGACGCTGCACAAGGTCGTCGACGACGTCACGGCCGCGCCGGCCGGCGTCGAGGTTGGCGAAGGCGTGGCGGTGCGACAGCGGCCTGGGGACCCCGGAACCTGAGCGGCGCAGCCAGTCGTAGAGACGCAGCGAGTACAGGTACGGCGTTGCGCTGATCTCCAGCACGAGGTTCCCCGCACCGGAGGCGTGCGGAGTGCCGGCCGGGATCATGTACAGCTGGCCGGGCTCGGCGGGGAAGGTCTGGATGTGGTCCTCCACGCGCAGAGGCGTGCCGTGCGCCGCCGACGCCTCGACCTCTTTCCGCAGGATGTCCACGTCGATACTCTCCCGCAGCCCGAGGAGGACCCGGGACCCGGGTTCGCTCGCGGTGACGTAGTACGTCTCGTGCTGGGTGTAGGGCCAGCCGAAGACGTCCCGCATGTACCGCTCCTGCGGGTGGCAGTGCAGCGAGAGGCTGCCGCCCCCGACGGTGTCGAGGTAGTCGAAGCGGATGGGGAAGGAGGTTCCGTGACTGTGGTGCACCTCCGCGCCGAGGAACTCCTCCGGGTGCAGGACGCAGAGGAGCTGGAAGGGCAGTTCCACCAGGGCGCCGGTGTCGGGACCGACGAGGACTCCCGCTTCGGGGGCGATCAGCTCGTAGCCGAGGGCCGTGTTGCCGCCCTCGGCCCCGAACCCGAGGTTGCGCGCCGCCCACTGCCCGCCCCAGGGGGTGGAGTTGAAGTAGGGACGGGTGCGCACGGGCTGCCGCGCGAGGCCCGCGAGGGTGGCGCGGAGTGTCTCGCCGTCCATGGAGACGGGAGTCCGGGGATCCTGTACGTCGATCCACCGGTCGATGACGGGTGCGAGCGCATCGCGGTGGCGGTCGGAGACGGGCCAGTCGGTGTAGAAGAGGCTGCGGAGTTCGCCCGGCACGCCGGGGCGTCCGAGGTTGGCTCCCACGGGTAGCACGCCGGAGGCGACGGCGCTCTCGGCGTAGCGCTTGGGCAGGTCCACCCACCAGACCAGATCCGGTGCGCACCCGGCTGCGCCGGGACCGAACACCAGCACGACACCGTCGGTGGGCCGCTCGACGGCCGGTGCCCCGTCGAAGAGGTCGGCCATCGTGAATTCGGCGAGCGGGAGGAAGAAGGCGTCGGCCCCGGGGCCGGGCACGCACAGACGCTCGACGGCCTCGGGTGACCACTGCTCCCGCACGTCGAGGGCGGAGACGGCGACGTCCCGTGCCCGCAGCGCCGAGGCGAGCTCCGTGGCTGCCCGGTCCCAGTCCAGGGCCGCCGGACCGTCCAGGGCGAGCACCAGCGGGCCGGCCGGCAGGGCAGCGACCGCCCCGTCCCAGCCGGGGACCACGGGGCCGGCGGCCGGGTAGCGGGGGTTGCGTTCGTACGGGCGGGGCTCTGAGTGCACAGGTCCTCCAGAGGAGACGATCGGGCGACCGGCAGGATGGTATCGATAACATTCGTCGAGAACAAGGTGGGCGGCTGATGTAGATCCATAGCCGCAGCTAGATCATCGTTTCGGTCGTTATCTCGTCACGGAGTCTTGTATTGGCCCCATGGTGTCGTTAACATCCTGGCAATCCGGACCGCTGATTCACGCGGTACGGCGAGATCTCTCGGAGGGCCGTACGGCTCCTCACCCACCACACCCCAGAGCCAGGGATCCCTGCCGGGATCCAGAGGGAAGGGAACCCATGAGATCAATCGGCGGGGCGGCCCGATGGCCGTCCCACCCGCTCGGCCGCCGCAGCGTCCTCGCGGGCGTCGCCGCCGGCGGGGCCGCCGTGCTCTCCGGCTGCGCCCGGGGCGACAGCACCGCGGTCGAGCCCGGCACCACCTCGCTCGCCAACGACAACGCCACCTGGGACCAGGGCTACGTCGCTGCCGGACGCGAGCTGAAGAAGCTCACCGGCCACTCACTGCGGCCGCTGTCCAACCCGAACCCCACGTCGTACAGGCAGGTCACGCAGATCTCGCTCCAGACGACCAAGGCCACCGACATGATCAAGTGGGCTTCGGGCTACTTCCTCAAGTCACTCGCCCGCACCGGAGAGCTCAGCGACCTGTCCTCCGTCTGGGCCGACTACGAGCGCAAGGGCTGGATCACGGCGCAGACCCGCGACTCCATGTCCTACCGCGGCTCCGTCTACGGAATACCGCTCTACGAGTCGTACTACGTGCTCTTCTACAACACCTCCCTCTTCCGCAAGCACGGTCTCCGGGCCCCCGCGACCTGGGAGGAGATGCTGCACAACGCCGAGGTGCTGAAGAAGGCGGGCGTCGTCCCGTTCGTGGCCACCCAGAACGGCAACTGGCCCGCCTACGAGTGGTTCCAGGAACTCGTCAGCAAGGTGGACCCGGAGTTCTACACGCGGCTGACCAGCGGGAAGGCCCAGTACACCGATCCGCAGGCGCGGAAGGCCCTGCAGATCTGGCAGGACTTCATGCGCAAGGGCTGGATGACGGCCGCGGACTTCGACCAGAACAACGGCGCCGCGGCGCTGAAGTCGGGCCGCGTCGGCATGTTCCTGCACGGGTCCTGGCAGTCGCAGGGGATCGCCGCCACCGGCCTGAAGCCGGGTGTCGACTTCGACGCCTTCGTCATGCCACCGGTCGAGGCCTCCACGCGCCGCTCCGTCATCACGGAGTCCGGCGTGCTCGCCGTCCCGCGCAAGGCGGCCTCGCACGACGCGGCGATGGCCAACGCGGCCAACTGGCTCGACCCGAAGGTCCAGAAGGTGTGGACCGACTTCCTCCAGGATGCCTCGGCCAACCCGCGTTCCCGGCCCGGCAACCCGGTGATAGCCGGCCTCAAGGACCGGGCGCTCCGCGAGCACTGGACGCTGCTGCCCCGCTACGGCGAATCCGGTCCGCCCAACCTCATCCAGGGGAACACCGACGACCTGGGAGCCTTCATGACCGGCGCATCCTCCGCCGAGAGCACGCTGCGCAGCATGGCGGGCCGGGCGGCCGAGGAGTGGGCGGCATGGGAGAGGGACGAGGCATGAGTTCTTCCCTCGACCAGCGGCGGTCCCCCCTCGCCGGGCCGCACCCGCGGAAAGGCTCCGGCGGCCCGGCCCGCTCCGGGCCGGAGCGCCCTCCCACCCGGCGGACCCGTGACCGCTTCGCCGCGGCCGGCTTCCTCGCCCCCGCGCTGGTGCTGGTGGGTGCGCTGCTCCTGCTCCCCTTCGTCACGACCGTCTACCGGAGCCTCTTCGACGACCGGCGCGTCTCGGGTTTCGCCGGATTCGACAACTACGTCCTCTTCCTCGACGACCCGGTGCTGACCCGCTCGATCGAGAACACCCTGATGTGGGTGGGCGGCACGGTCGCGCTCCCGCTCGTACTGGGCCTGGCCATCGCCGTGCTGACCCAGGGCGCCGGCTGGTCCCGCGCCGCCCGGCTGCTCGTCGTCCTGCCCTACGCCCTGTCCGGCTCGGCCGTGGCGGTGGTGTGGAACTTCGTCCTCAACACCGACGGCGCCGCGAACCAGGTCCTCAAGGCCTTCGGCCTGGGGTCCCTCGCCCAGGGCTGGCTGCTCGAATGGCCGGGGAACACCCTGGTGATGATCGTCGCCAACACCTGGCAGTCCGCGGGCGTCGCGGTCATCCTGTTCCTGGTCGGCCTCCAGACCATCCCGCCCGAGACCCTCGAGGCGGCCTCCCTGGACGGTGCGGCGGGCTGGCGGAAGTTCTGGTTCGTGGTGCTGCCGCAGCTGCGGACCGTCTCGGTCATCGTCGTCGGCACGAGCCTGGTCAACGGACTCAAGTCCTTCGACCTGATCTGGGTGCTCACCCAGGGCGGACCGGGCAGGCAGTCGGAGACCCTCGCGGTCTCGATGTACCAGGAGACGTTCCTCGCCCTCCACCCCGGGGCCGGCGCGGCGGTGGCGGTCATCCTCACCGTGATCGTGCTCCTCACCTCCTGGCTGTATCTGCGGCGTCAGCTGACCCCGAAAGGCAACTGATCATGCCCACCTTCCCCGACGCGCCCCGTCGTGCCCGGCGGGCACGGCTCACGCCCGGCCGGATCCTGCGCAACGTGACCCTGACGGTCATCTCCCTCGTCTGGGCGCTGCCCACCTGGCTGCTGCTGGTCAACGCCTTCGTACCGGCCGCCGACTACGGCGGAACACCCCACTGGTGGCCGCAGGGCTTCGGCCTCCTCGACAACATGTCGCAGGCCTGGACGAAGGCGCAGCTGGGCCCCTCCATGGCCAACAGCCTGCTCTACGCCGTCACCAGCGCCGCCGCCGCCATCGTGGTGGCGACCACCGCCGCGTTCGCGACCGTCGTCATGCCGGTCAGGCACCGCACGCTGTGGTTCTGGCTGATCTACTCGGGGACCCTGCTGCCGCTCCAGGTGTTCCTGCGCCCGCTCTTCCTCGCGTACGCCGGCACCGGGCTCTACGACGCCCAGTTCGGACTGTTCCTGGTGTACGCGGCGATCGCCATCCCGTTCGCCTACTTCATCATGCGGAACTTCGCCCTGACGCTCGCGCCCGAGATCATCGAGGCGGCCCGGATGGACGGCGCGTCCTGGTGGAGAATCTTCCGGCAGATCCACGTGCCCCTGTCCAGGTCCGCGATGGTGGCCGCCTTCGTCTTCCAGTTCGTCGCCGTCTGGAACGATCTGCTGTTCGGCATCACCCTGTCCACCAGCAGGAACATCCGGCCGGTCATGGCCGCGCTGGCCGAACTGCAGGGCAACTACTCCAGCGTGGGACCGCCGGTCGTCCTCGGCGGCGCGCTGCTCGTCTCCCTGCCGACCGTCGTCCTGTTCTTCTCCGCGCAGCGCTTCTTCGTCAGCAGCCTCAAGCTGCACGGCTGACACACCTCGCCCACCCCGCCCTTCACACCTGCTCCGAAAGGCAGACCATGGTGAAGACACCCGTATACGCCGCGCTGGCCCTCGCCGTCCTCTCCGGCACCCTGTGGGCCGGGCCCGCCTCGGCCGCCGGCCGGGACAGCACGCCCTCGACGTGGGCCCGCCGCGCCGAGGTCACCTACGGTGCGCTGCAACAGCACCTCTACCAGGGCCCGCAGGAGCACGGCCTGTACCTGGAGAAGACGCCGCGCAAGGAGGGGGAGAACCCGCACTCCTACCTCTGGCCGCTGCGTGAGGCCGCCGCCGCAACCGTCGACATGTCGGAACTGCCGCACGCCGGCCCCCGCTACCGCCGCGACGCCGCGGAACGCTTCACGACCCTGCGGAGGTACTTCGACCCCCGCGACGGCCGCCCCGGATACGACTCCTACCTGCCCGCACCCCTCGGCCAGGGCGGTGACGTCTTCTACGACGACAACGCCGTCGTCGGACTCACCTTCCTCGACCAGTACCGCGCCACCGGAAAGAGGGTCTACCTCGACCGCGCGCGGGAGACCTACGCCACCGTCGGCCGGGCATGGGACGAGGACCCCACGAAGCCGTGCCCAGGAGGCATGCACTGGGTCGACTCGCCGGACAACACCATGCGGGCCGCCAACGTCACCGGTCTCTCCGCCCAGCTCGCCGCCGAGCTCTACGCCATCGGCCGCGACGACCGGGTCCTGGAGAGCGCGAAGAAGTGGTACGAGTGGAACTGGTCGTGCCTGCGGCGCTCACCTGGCCTCTACAACAACAGCCGTGACGACGACGGCACCGTGAACGAAGCCCTGTGGTCGTACAACTCCGGTGCGATGATCGGCACCGCGACCACGCTCTACCGCGCGACGGGGGACCGGCGCTACCTCGACCGCGCCGTCGACGACGCCAAGGGCTCGCTCAGCCACTGGGGGCAGGACGACCGGCTGCACGACCAGCCGGCGATCTTCAACGCCTTCTACTTCGACAACCTCCGCATCCTCGACGAGGTGCGGCCCGATCCCGCCTACCGGGCGGCGGCCGCCGCGTACGCCGAGCGGACCTGGACGGAGAACCGGACACCGTCCGACGGACTGTTCCGCTTCCAGCCGTCGGGAGGCGGCGACCACGCCCCGGACGCACAGGCCGAGACGCTCGAACAGTCCGCGATGGTCCAGATCTTCGCCGGTCTCGCCTCCGACCCGTCCTGACGCCTCCCGACCCCTCCCGCGCCCCGAGCAGCACGTCCCGGCACCACACACGAGTGGAGACCTCTCCCATGCCCCGCCCCGCACTTGCCCGTCCCTCCTGGTGGGACTCGAACATGGCCCGAGACATCCTGCGCCGGCGCTCGGTGTCCGCCGAGGGAGACCTCGGCGGACACCGGGTCCTGCTCTCCTGCGAGCCCCTCCTGCGCCACGACGGCACCGGCGGCCTCCTCCAGTCCGTCCGCGTCACGGCGGGCCGGCCGCTCACCCGTGCCCACGCCGCCACGGTCACCGGCACCGTGCTGCGGTGCGACATCGTCGCAGGTCCGGGCGTTGACACCCGACTGCTGCTCCCGGAGGTCGAGACCCCCACGCCTGTCCGGATCGCCCTCCCCGAACTCGCCGAGGACGAGGGCATCGAAGTCCTGCTCACCCCGCAGCGCCACTGGACGCTGCACCTGGTCCAGCACGCCCACCTGGACATCGGCTACACCGACCCGCAGAGCACCGTCCTGGCCGAGGGACGCAAGTACCTCGACTCCCTCCTCGAACTGTGCCGGACGACCGACGACCGTCCCGACGCGTCGAAGTTCCGCTGGGCGGTGGAAGGCCACTTCAGCTACGAGAACTGGGCGCAGAACCGGCCCCCGCGACTGGTCGCCGAGTTCCTGGACCGGGTACGCGAAGGCCGCATCGAACTGACGGCGATGCCCTTCAACCTGCACACCGAGACCTGTTCCACCGACGAGCTGCACGAACTCACGCGCCCGATACGGGAGCTGCGCGAGCGCGAGGGCATCGACATCACCACGGCCATGCAGACGGACGTCCCGGGCCAGGTCGTGGGCCTGCCCGACGTCCTGGCCGCCGCGGGGATCCGGTACCTGTCGGTCGCGCACAACTGGGCGGGCCGCGCCGTGCCGCACCACGTGGGGGGCCAGGACCTGCCCCGCCTGTTCCGCTGGCGGGCGCCGAGCGGGAACGAGGTCCTGGTGTGGCGCACCGACACACCCCACGGGCTCGCCTACATGGAAGGCTCGATCCTCGGCTTCGACGAATCGTTCGACCGAGTCGACGACCTGCTCCCGGACTACCTCTCGGCGATGGCGAACCACCAGTACCCGCACGAAGGCAAGGGCATCCCGGGATTCCCGGTCCTGGACGAGGAGTTCAAGGGCGATCCGTACCCCTGGGACATCCTGCACCTGAGGGTCCTGGGCAAGTTCGCCGACAACGGGCCGCCGCGCCGCATCATCGCGGACACCGTGCACCGGTGGAACAAGGAGTGGGCCTTCCCCGTACTGCGCACCTCACGCAACGAGGACTTCTTCGTCGACGCCGAGGAGCGGCTCGGCGACCGCATCGAGACCTACGAGGGCGACTGGACCGACTGGTGGGTCGACGGCGTCGGTGCCGGAGCCGTGCCCCTGGCGGCCACCCGCGACGGGCAGGCGGCCCTGGCCGACGCCCAGACCCTCGCCGGCTACGCCGAGATCCTGGGTGCCGAGGGCGGGGCGGAGATCGTGAAGGCCGCCCCGGAGGTGTACCGCGCCGCGTCGCTCTTCAACGAGCACACCTGGGGCGCCGGTGACCCCTGGACGCACGGCGACCACGGCCACGCCTCCGGTGAGCGCCAGTGGCACTGGAAGTACGCCCAGGCCCTGCGGGCCCATGACGGGGCGAACACCCTGCTGGACTCCGCGAGTGCGGCACTGGGGGAGCGCCTGGCGCCGCGCGAGGGCGCGCTCGCCGGGTACTACGTCGTCAACACGTGCAGCTGGCAGCGGGCCGAGACGGTCCGGCTGTTCCTCCCGGAGAGCACGGTGCCGCTCACCGACGCGGTCCGGGTCGTCGACTCGCGCGACGGCACAGCGCTGGAGGTGACGGAGGAGCAGCAGAGCAACGAACTCCACCGGGCGGCAGGCCGGTTCCTGCTGTTCCGGTTGGCGCGGGTGCCGGCGAACGGTGCCGTGCGGGTGGACATCGAGCCCGCCTCCACGCCCTCCGCGGACCGCTCCGCACCGGCCGAGTCACCGGCCCCGGAAGCGGTGGTGCTGGAGAACGAGTTCCTTCGCGTCCGCGTCGACCTGTCGTCCGCCTGCATCGGCTCGATCCTGGACAAGCGGACGGGAAGCGAACTCGTCCGCCAGGACGCGACGGTCGGCTTCAACGGGTACCTCTACGACGAGTACGCCACGGCCGGCGGCTTCAACCACCAGTCGAGCAAGACCACGGCCGACGACTCCATGCACCTGCTGGCCACCCGCAGGACCGCGCCTCCGGCGGCTCTGGTCGAGCGTACCTCCGACGCCACCGGCGAGACACTGGTGTACGAGTGCGCCCCGGCCGGCACCCGGCGGCTGCGCGTGCGCGTCCACCTGCCCCGGGGGAGTGCGCGGATCGATCTGGAGAACCGGATCGACAAGACCGCCACACTGACGAAGGAGAGCGCCTTCTTCGCCTTCCCGTTCGCGATGGGCTCCCCCCACGTCCGCATGGAGGCCACGGGCGGCGTCACCGGATCCGGCCTGCCCACGGTGCCCGGATCGGCCCGCCACATGCGCGCGGTGCGTCGCTGGGTCAGCCTCCAGGAGGGCGGGACGGCCGCGGCACTGGCCACGCACGACGCGCCCCTGGTCCAACTGGGCGGGGTCGCCATTCCCTATGTGCCCTACCCGCAGTCGCTGGCCCAGGAGGAACCGGGAACGGTCTTCTCCTGGGTGCACAACAACATCTGGGACACCAACTTCCCCTCCGAGCAGGCCTTCGACCATGTCTTCCGCTACAGCGTCGGCTGGGAGGACGCACACGCCGTCACCGGGCCGGTGCTGGGCATGCGCACGGCGGCTGTCGGCAGCCGTCCCCTGGTCGCGGTCCGGGCGACGGGAGCGGCCGAAGCCGGCCCCGGTACCTCCAGCCGGCTCCTGACCCTCGACGATCCCCGCGTGCGGGTCCTCGGTCTGACCGTGCCGGAGCCGGGGCGGGTGCTCGTACGGTTGCAGTCCTTCGCGGAGGAGGCCGTCACCTGCCGGCTGACCCCGGGGTTCCCGGCGACCGGGGCCATGTCCGCGGACCTGCTCGGCGCCGTGATCGCCCCGCTGCACAGCGAGGCGGACGGCTCCCTGCCCGTACCGGTGCCCCGTCTCGGTGTGACAGCGGTGTCGCTGTCGTGGGGAAAGGGCAGCGAGCAGGAGTGACGGAGGGGCACCCGAACGCCTGACGGGCGGGTGGAGCGGCCCGACCGTCGCCGACCGGTCCGTCCCACCACGCTCCCCGAGACGGGCGCCCGACAGGTGAACACCCTGTCGGGTGCCCCTCTCCGGTGTCCGGAGGGAGCCCGGTTTCGTCCGCGCGTCCGGCACCAGGGGAGTTCTTCGTCCGGTCCCTGAGGGCCTCGACGGCAGCCACGAGCCCGCGAATTGCCTGGAGTCGTCCGGTGTTGTCGCGGGTTCGGGCGGTGTGGCGGTGAAGGCCCTTGATCGCGGGCGCACTTCAGGGCATCCGCGTCGCGCTGTGACGTGACTCACGGTTGCACAGAGGGTCACGGTCCGGCAGTACCGGACGGAAGGCATATCGGGCAAACTCTTTGCAGGTGGTTGACGGTGAAAGCGGTTGCCTCCCTATGTGACGCACGGTTAGAAGACGCTAGGTATAGACCACTTGCCCGTGAAGAACCCGAGTGGCTAACGTCACCCCGCCTTCACTCCACACCTGGGGAGAGGGTCGGCTTTCTTTCACGGGGGAGAAAAAATGTCTTCTGTTCGATTCCAGCTCATGCGTGCGTGTGTGGCTGTCACGGCGCTGGCCGCCGTCGGTGTCTCAGCGCCCGCGGCCACCGCCGTCGAGGCCCCGGCGATCTCCGCCGAAGCGGGTGCGCCCGCCCGTGCTTTCGCCGCCGAGAACGAGGCGTCCGTCCTCGCGTCGGCCACCGTGTGCGGCGACGGCTACGAGTTCGTGGACGCCAAGGCGCTCCCGAACGCCGACAAGCGCTATGGGACGCTCTTCTTCTACATGAAGGGCAACAGCGCCTGCGCGATCCTGGACAACAACACGCCCGGCGGCGCCAACTACATGGACCTGCGGATGTACCCCGGCGACACCCCGAGTGCGGGCGAGCGCGACTACGGGAACTTCTCCGAGTACGCGGGCCCTGTGCGCAGCAGCACACAGGCCGCGGGCGGCCGTTGCGTCACCATCACGGCACTCATGAAGAACGAGGCCGGTACCTCGAATCTGATCAACTGGAAGGGCGGCTACGTCTTCGCGGTGGACACGCCGTCCTCCCCCTGCGCCTGATCACCACACCGACGCGCTGTCCCCCCGGGACGGCGCGTCGTGTGACATGAGCCGACGTCCTGCCTCTTCGCGCCCGTGACACCGGCGCCGCACGGCGCGTGCGCGAAGAGGGCGGGAATCCGGTCGTCGCGGGTCCCGGCCGTCGTGGGTTCCGGGGGCGGCCGGAACCGCCGGGTGTACACGGCCCGTCACGCGGTACGTCGCCGAGCCGACTCAGTCGTCCTGCTTGCCGCCGGAGCCTGAGCCGGGCGCGTCGTCGGAGCCTGGGGCGTCGCCGGACGTCGCCGGACGGTGCCGGTCGTGGGACTGACACCTCGAGGTTTCCGATGAGCCGGGTCAGGAGCGCACCCGCTGATTCCTTCGCGCTCTCGCCACCCCGGCTAAGGGCGGTGGGGCGCCACGCCCCCGCAGGGCGGGCGCCCCACCCCCGGAGTCAGCGGGCGTCTCCCCGGGTGCCGCGCACCTGCACACCCGCCCTGAAGACCGCCTCGACGTCGAGCAGAGCAGCGGTGTCCGCGGCCGGATTTCCGCGCACCACGAGCAGGTCCGCATCGGCCCCGGCCGCGAGGCGGCCCTTTCGGCCCTCCACGCGGCACAGCCGGGCGGCCAGACTCGTCACGGACTTCAGTGCTTCGAGGGGCGTGACGCCCAAGTGGGTCAGAGCGGCGACGCCGTGCGGGAGGACGTCGTGCGGCTTGAAAGGCGCGATGCCCGCATCCGAACCGATGACGACCCTGGCCCCACGACGGTAGAGCTCGCGGTTCGTGACACTCATCTTGCCCACCACCGCGGCCATGGCCTTGGGCGGAGTGACGGCGACGCCGGGGTCCACGCCGAGCGACAGACTGACGAAGGCGTCGCTCGCCGCCACGGCGTCGACGATCTCTTCGACCGGGTCCACACCGTCCGCGCTCAGGAAGGTGACGTGCTCCAGGCTGTCGACGCCGGCTTCGAGGGCGTCCTTGATGGCCTGTGCACCATGGGCGTGGGCAGCCACCGGCAGCCCGAGGCCGTGTGCCTCCTCGACCACCGCCCGCAGATCCTCCAGGCTGTACTGCGAAGCGTGCGGGGGTACGGAGTCAGGGGTCATCGTGCCGCCGCTGGCCATGATCTTGATGACGGCGCAGCCGCGGGCGTGCCGTTCGCGTACGGCTGCCCGGAGTGCGTCGGCGCCCTCGGTCTCGCCGCCGAAGAAGTGGCAGTGTCCGCCGTGTGTGGTCAGCGGCGGGCCCGCGGCAAGGATCTCCGGGCCCGACTCCGGGTGCACGGCGTACTCCTGGACCAGATCCAGGGAGAGGTAGTTCCGGTCACCGAGGTCGCGGACGGTGGTCACCCCGGCTTGCAGCGCGGTCCACGCCATCGTCCGCATCTGCTTCAGCAGGTCTTCGTCGCTGATCTCGGTCACCGAGGCCACGGGGTCTGCGCCGGCGTCGAACGCCAAGTGGATGTGGCTGTCGATCAGACCAGGCAGCAGACATGCGTCCGGACCGAGGTCGATGACCTCACTGCCGTCGGCCGGCACCTCTCCGGAACGGTCGACCCGCACGATGCGGTCACCTCGGACATGCACGGTCGTGGGTCCCGACATCGTGAATCCGTCGAACATCATGCCCGCGTGCAGAGCAAAGGAATGCAAGGTAGTTCTCACTGTTCGCTATGTGTCTCGGTGCTGTGGGGGGTCGGCGTACGCCGTGTGCCGTCCAGGGGACGAACGGCGCACCCCAGCCGGTGCGGCAGCGTCCGGCGCGTCATGCGAACGCCTTCTCCGAGGTGGCCGCCGGTGCCGCTTCAGCGCTGCCTCGCACGTGGTTTTCGGGCCTCGTGACCGGCACCCTCGCTTCCGCGGCATCGGGTTCACTCTTCGGACGGGTCGCACAGCGGGGCGCCGATCCGTGAGATGCCAGTGTCCGGAGCGGCGCTCCGGACGAAAACCATAACGGAGCGGTGCTCCGTCAGTCAACGGAGCGTTGCTCCACTTCATTGCCGGTTCCCGCGCCTCGTCGACGACGGCGTGCTCGGTGACGTCGCTCCGCGGCGGACCGGTTGGCCCGGGCCTGCTCCAGCGCCTTCGTGCAGGCGTCGGCCGACTGAACGCCGCCGACACCGTGGTGCCGGTCGGGTGCGACGAACGGTCCGCCCCGGGCGCCGAGTTCCACGGCCTCCCGCTCGTCGCTCCGGACCTCGTCGGTATACGCCTTCGGGTCGTCGAGGACCGCCGCGACCTCGGCCTCGCCCAGTCCCGCTGCGACGGCCACGCCGAACTGGGTCTGTCGGTCGTGGACGGAGCGCTCCTCGCCGAAGCTCGCCCGGAGCGCGAGGTCCGCCAGTCCGTCCTGCAGTCCGGCCCGCGGCGCGCTCCTCACCCCTGGCGATCTCGCTGGGGGGTGGGTGGTTTCACCGGCCGCTCTCTCCCGCGCCGGGGCCGTGCGTGTCCGGTCGGAAAGCGCATCGCTCGTCGGCCTGAGTCCGCAGGCCGCCTCAGTCGCTCTCCTGTTCGGACTGCCATGGAGGGGCTCGGTGTCCCTCTTGAGGGCTCGCGGGGGATACCGGACGCTGGGCCCGGTCCACCGTGAGGCCCGTCATCGCGTGGCGTCTCCATGAGGGTGCTGCGGGGCCGCTTCCCGGCCTGAGCACGCCTCCTGCTCCTGCCCGTCGATTCTCTCGTCGATCCTCTTGCTGATCTTCTCGGCGATGACGCCCAAGGCGTCCAGTTCGGCGGGGTCGAGAACGTCGTAGACGAGGTCGCGAACCCGGGCGACGTGACCGGGTGCGGCCTCGATGAGGTGGGCATGACCTGCTTCGGTCAGGATCGCCTGGGTGTAACGGCCGTTGGCGGGATCGGGTTCACGGCGAATGAGTCCCCGTCGTTCCAGCCTGCCGGCCATGTGGGAAAGGCGGGACAGCTCGGAGTTGACGAGGATGGCCAGGTCGCTCATGCGCATGCGTTGGTCCGGCTGGTCGGACAGGCCGGCGAGGACGTAGTACTCCACGTAACGCAGCTCCGCGTCCTGTTGCAGCTGCGCTTCCAGAGCCGCCGGCAGCTTGTGCAGCATCAGGCCGAATTGCAGCCACGTGGCCCGCTCCGCGGGCGTCAGCCAGCGCGGCTGATCGTTCGGATGTGGATGATCTTCGGGCATGCGCCGAGTCTACTGGGCGTGAACGTTCAAGCGCCACTCACTTGAACGTTCATGTGACACGGTCTAAGGTCTCACTTGACGGTTCAAGTGAGAGGGGTTCCGGCGCTGAAGGTCACCGTTGCGTCCATTGCGCGTGGCTGGCTCCCGCGTGGCACGAACCAGCCGAACTGCCCTCCGCGACCGGTGGAATGCGGGCGCTCCCGCGTTCGCATGGTTCCGGCCCTGCCCGGATGCTCGGTCTCGACTTCGACCGGAGGTGTCCGACGCAGGGGCTGTCGGGCGCACGACATCACCGCCTTGACGAACGGCGGGTCGGTACATGTGGCTCAGTGCCGCGTTCCGGCCCGCCGCACACCCGCCGGCCCGGCGTCACGCGGCCGGCCCACCAAGGGAGAGACCCATGAACGACCTCAAGATCGCTGTCATCCTCGGCAGCACCCGCCCCGGCCGCAACGGCAAGGCCGTCGCCGACTGGGTGGTGGACCGGTCCGGCGCCCGCGCCGGCGTCGAGTACGAGTTGGTCGACCTCGTCGACTACCCGCTGCCTCACCTGGACGAGGCCATCCCGCCGGCCATGGGTCAGTACCAGGGTGAGCACACCAAGACATGGGCGGCCAAGATCGCGGAGTTCGACGGGTACATCTTCGTGACCCCCGAGTACAACCACTCGACCTCCGGCGTCCTCAAGAACGCGATCGACTACCTGTACGGCGAGTGGAACAACAAGTCCGCCGCCTTCGTCTCCTACGGCTCCCTCGGTGGCGCTCGAGCCGTCGAGCACCTGCGGACCGTGGCCAGCGAACTGCAACTCGCCCATGTGCGACAGCAGTTGTCCTTCTCCCTGTTCACCGACTTCGAGAACTTTTCCGTCTTCAAGCCGGCCGAGCAGCACGACGCTGCCGCGACCACGCTGTTCGACCAGTTGGAGTCGTGGGCCCGCGCCCTCAAGACAGTCCGGGTCTGACATCCCCGCCCGCCGAAGGGCGGGCATCGCGAGACCGTTCCACCACCCCAGGGGCGCCCCGGAGCCGACTGCACCCAGGTTCCGGGGCCGCGCCCGGGCGGCCTTGACCACTACGGCCATGCGACCAGGCCTCATTCCTGTGCCCTCACACGCGACCCGTGCTCAGCGGCGTCGGGTCCGCAGGCTGCGCCCAGCATCATCAGAAAGGACTCCAAAATGTCCGTGTCAGACCTCGACGCCCTCGATCGCTCCGCACCCGGCGCTTCCGCTACCCATGAGCGGGGTGTCCCGCTGCACGCCCACGACGCGGGGCTGCTGCTGATACGCCTGGCCCTCGGTGCGACGATGGCAAGCCACGGAACCCAGAAGCTGTTCGGCTGGTTCTCGGGGGGAGGAGTGGACGGTACGGCCCAGTTCTTCACCTCTGTGGGCTATCCCTCCGGCAAGGCGATGGCCGTGATCGCGGGGCTGACCGAAGTGCTCGGAGGGACAGGCCTGGCCCTGGGACTGCTGACGCCGCTCGCCGGAGCGGCGATCGTCGGAATCATGGTGAACGCCGTGGCCGTCAAGTGGGGCGGCGGCTTCTTCGCCCCCACCGGCGTGGAGTACGAACTCACCCTTGCCGCGGGCGCGGCGGCCCTGGCGATCAGCGGCCCGGGGCAATGGGCGATTGACGCCCACCTGCCCGGCCTGCGGAAGCACCGTTCGCGCTACGGCTTCGCGGCGGTCGCACTGGGTGTCCTTGTGGCTGCGGTGGTGCTGCTGTTCCGCGCCTGACCAGGTCCGTTCCGCGACGCGGTCGTCGCGGCCACGTCCGGTGGACCACCGCCTCGCTGTGGCGCGGGAGGACAGCGAGGCGGTCGTCACCTTCCGGGAAGCAGCGAGCGCCGGACCATAGCCTTCATGGACGGCCACGTGATCGTGGATCCGGACCGCGTGCTGGTACCGGCGCACTCCGAGAAGCAGGACGCCGCCATCACCTGGAGAAGGATCTCGGGCAAGAGAGCGTGGCGCCGGCTGTCAGAGGCGGCTGTAATGCTGTGGGCATGGCCGACAGGAGCACCGCCGCCGACTACGGGTGGCTCGAGGAGCAGTACCCGTCCCTCATGGAGGCGTACTGCGTCACCCTCGCCCGAGGCTTGACCCCCGACGCGCTGCTCGCGGCGCTCGGCGTCGCCACCGGGGAGCGCGTGACCGGCGTTCGCGCCATGGAGGTGCCGGCGTACGAACGGTTCGAGGACGACGGGCACTTCGTAGGAGTGACTGCCGTTGGTGACTGGTCGCTGATGGTCGAGTACAACGGCTTTGTGGGCGTCACGGACGCGCTCATGCTGCCCATCTCGCGGGGGCGGGAGGTGGTCTCCCACTTTCGCAATGTCAACGCGGTCGATCACTTCTGCTGGTTCGAGGACGGAACCACCCGCCTGCACTTCGAGCCTCTCTTCGCCCACCAGCGCGACGGGAGCCACCCGGACGGGATCCTCACGGAGATGGAGGGGGCGGGTTTCGACATGGACGAAACGGACGAGTGCAACTTCGAACGGCACACCGAAGCGGCCTTCGCCCTTGCCGAACGCCTCACAGGCGTACGCCTGACGCCCGAAGTCTTGGCCTCAGCGGAGTTCACCTGCGGCCGTGTGCCGGATCCACTCGGGTAAGCCGGGTGGACACGATCGGAGCTCACCGCCCAGGCATCCAGGCGCCGGGAAACCGGGAAGGTCGCGTCGACCTGTTTCATGGGCGTATCAGTGAGCTTCTTCGAGTCGGCCACCGATCGGGTGATGGTCGTGAAGCACAACGAACGAGGCCCCGGAGCTGTTGATCGAGATGTCTGACGTCTCGATCACGTTGCTCGGGGGCCTCGTTGGTCGTCCATCCTGTCGCGCTTGACCTGCCTCGCGCGCTCGTGGAGTGGGTCTCCATGCTGGTGGTCACTCGTGAGGGCGACCGGCGCTGCAAGCTCGGTCCGTCTCAGCGGGCGAGGGTGGCACCGGTGTACCTGCGAGAGCACACCACTCTGGTCAGTCCTGATCTTGGCTGTACTGGGCCGCGTACCAACTGGAGTCGATGGCGGGGTTGCGCAGCGCCCCCCAGAATCGGTCGTCAGGTATCGCTGGCAGGGGCTGATTGCCCAGGTCTGCGTGCAGGTCCGCACGCCAGTCGGGAGTGAAGTGGCTCCGGGTCTCCGCGCTCTCGCACACGGACCTGTACGGGGACCCCCAGATCCCGAGGGCGATCTTCTCCACGGCCCACCTGCGCGTGTGGTCTCGGCCGGCGTCGGCCTGTGCGAGCGCCATGCGGAGTCGCAGGGCGAGCGGGCCGGTCTGGTCCGGCTGCGGCGGGGCCACACCGCGCTCCCACGCGTCCAGGGCTGTCTTGACCTCCGGGTAGTTGGCCAGGCCCGTTTCGACCGCCAGTCTGCGCAGCTGCTTCCGCGCGGCGTCGACCACCTGCTCATACGGCAGGATTGCGATCAGCGCACCGAGTTCCTCATGCCCGTCCAGGTGGCTCACGTGGAGGATGTCGGTGGGACTGTAGGAGAGGTCCAGCTCCGGCAGTTGCTCGTCCGGTGTGGGACAGGGCTCGTCCGCACCGTACTGCGGCCTGGCAGGCGGATGTCCCTCCCAGAACAGCCGACCGTTGAAGGTGACGACACCGGCGTCCTGGCCGCGCTCAAGCGTGCCGGCCAGTTCGGCCAGATACTCACCCAGCGAGTCGGCCTGCCCGAAACTGGCGCCGGTCTCGTCGAAGAACCGTCCGATCGCGCCGAAGGAGTCCCGCCCGGTACGGCAATCCATCAGAAGACCGTCCGAAGTCACGTCGTAAGAACCGAACTTCACGTAATCGTGAAGCCAGTAGTTCTCGGTCTCCCCGTCGAAGCCCTGGTCGATGCCGCGCATGAATCCGGTGTCCTGGAGGATTCCGCTCACTCCGAGCAGCCGGTCGCCCGTGCTGAAGCGGAAGGCCTCAGGTCCCTCCAGCGCCCCGTTGTGCCGGTGGAGTGAAGCGACCAGGTCCGGAGGAAAGGTGACCCCCAGTTCCTGTTGCGCTGCGGCGATCTCCTCGTCTCCTGCGGGCGGCCGAAGCGTGGCAAACGTGCGGGGCGCGTGCTCGCGCAGCCACGCGTCGATGCGAGTCCATGACTCCTTGATCAGGTCTGATGTCATAGGGCCGACCTTAGAACCAGCGGCTGACAACGGCTCGATCGTCGCTCACCGGCCCTGACACCGGGTTGTGTTGAGGCCGCCAAGCTTCGAGTGACCCTTGTCCCGGCTCACCAAGTTGCTGGCACCGGACGCTGCATCCGCCCACTCGACGCTGAAGCGCTCAGTCGCAATCACTCGATCGGTGGCCAACTCGAAGAGGCTCAGTGCGTGGTGCCCCTTTGGCCTCCGGAGAAGGCCGCTGCCCCGCAGGTCAGAGGTGTGCGCGGCGTGACGGACTTAGGGGATTCACTCCGCGCTTCCCTCCCCCCCGTGGCTTTGATGCACGCCGAGAAGGGCGCCTGACAGGTGAACTTCCTGCTCAGGCGCCCATTTCTGGCGTCTAGAAGAAGCCCAGCTTCTTCGGCGAGTAGCTCACCAGCAGATTCTTCGTCTGCTGGTAGTGCTCCAGCATCATCTTGTGGTTCTCCCTGCCGATGCCCGACTGCTTGTATCCGCCGAACGCGGCGTGGGCGGGGTAGGCGTGGTAGCAGTTGGTCCAGACCCGGCCCGCCTTGATGGCCCGGCCCGCCCGGTAGGCGGTGTTGGTGTCCCGGGTCCACACGCCTGCTCCGAGCCCGTACAGCGTGTCGTTGGCGGTCGTGATGGCGTCGTCGAAGTCCGAGAAGGACGTCACGGCGACCACGGGACCGAAGATCTCCTCCTGGAACACCCGCATCCGGTTGTCGCCCTCGAAGATCGTCGGCTGGACGTAGAAGCCGCCCTGCAGTTCACCGCCGTGCTCGACGAGCTGACCACCAGTCAGGACCTTCGCGCCCTCCTGCTGCCCGATCTCCAGGTACGAGAGGATCTTCCGCAGTTGTTCGCCGGACGCCTGCGCACCGATCATCGTGTCCGTGTCCAGCGGGTGACCCGCGACGATCTTCTCGGTCCGGGCGATGGCCGCCTCGAGGAAATCGCCGTAGTGCCCGCGCTGGATCAGCGCCCTGGACGGACACGTGCACACCTCGCCCTGGTTGAGGGCGAACATGGTGAACCCCTCGAGGGCCTTGTCGCGGAAGTCGTCGTCCAGCGCCCACACGTCGTCGAAGAAGAGGTTCGGCGACTTCCCGCCCAGTTCCAGCGTGACGGGCTTGAGGTTCTCGGAGGCGTACTGCATGATCAGCCGCCCCGTCGTGGTCTCGCCGGTGAAGGCGATCTTCGCGACCCGGGGACTGGAGGCGAGGGGCTTGCCCGCCTCCTCGCCGAAACCGTTGACGATGTTCACGACACCGGGCGGAAGCAGATCCGCGACCAGGTCCATCCACACGTGGATGGAGGCCGGGGTCTGTTCGGCCGGTTTGAGGACCACCGCGTTGCCCGCCGCGAGCGCGGGGGCCAGCTTCCAGGTGGCCATCAGGATGGGGAAGTTCCACGGGATGATCTGACCGACCACACCCAGCGGCTCGTGGAAGTGGTAGGCGACGGTGTCCTCGTCGATCTCACTCAGGGAGCCCTCCTGGGCCCGGAGCGCACCGGCGAAGTACCGGAAGTGGTCGACGGCGAGCGGTATGTCGGCCGCGAGTGTCTCGCGCACCGGCTTGCCGTTCTCCCAGCTCTCGGCGACCGCCAGCGCCTCGAGGTGCTGCTCCATGCGGTCCGCGATCCGGTTCAGGACCGTCGCCCGGTCACCCGCGGAGACCGCTGCCCAGGCCGGGGCCGCAGCATGGGCCGCGTCCAGGGCGCGTTCCACGTCGTCCGCCGTGCCACGGGCGATCTCGGTGAAGGGCCGGCCGTTGACGGGGCTCGGGTTCTCGAAGTACTGGCCACGGGCCGGTGGGACGTAGGCCCCACCGATCCAGTGGTCGTAGCGGGACTCGTACGAGACGATGGCACCCTCGGTGCCCGGAGCAGCGTAACGGGTCATCTCTGTGGCCTCCCGGATCCGGTGCCGCCCGCCGTGGACAGCCCTCGGCCCGACGCTAGGCAGCGGGACGTTGCAACGCCGTTGCGCGGGGCGACCGGGGCCCCCTACGCGCGCTGCTCCGCGTCGATCCCCCTGGCCCTCGCCAGCAGGGCCGCGCGCCGCTCCGGCGACGCCGCCGCGGCGAGGGCCCGCCACACGGCGAGATCCTCGGCACCCCACGGGCTGTACGCCCAGTCGGCGAGCAGTCCCGGATCGCCCCGTGCGATGAGCGCGGCCCGCAGCTGGTCCGCGATCCTGCTGCGCAGCCGGACGACGGCAGGCGCCTGCGAACGCGGCAGCAGGGGGCCCGCGTAGGCACCGAGGGCCGCCGCGACCGCGCCGGAGTCCAGCCGGCGTGTGACGGTCTCGAAGTCCGCGTCGACCGCCGCGCGCAACCGGTACGGTCGTGAGTCCAGCGCTTCCGGTCCCAGAAGCCGCCGGAGCCGGGCGAGTTCGGCCCGCAGGGTCACCGGGGACACCGACTCGTCCTCGTACAGCTCGATCAGCAGCTCGTCGCCACCGAGCCCCTCGGGGTGGAGGGCCAGCGTCACCAGGATCTCGCTGTGGCGTCGGCCGAGCCGGATCCTGCGTCCGCCGAGGACCAGGAGTGCCTCGTCCCGGCCGAGTGCGCGCAGCCGCACCGGCGCCCCGGCGGGCTCCGGCGCGACGAGCGCGAGGTGGGACTCGGCCGCCCGGGCCACCGCGTGCACGAAGGCCAGGCTGTGCGGATGCGCGAGTCCGTTGCCTCCCGTGATGTCGACGGCGCCCAGCACCCGGCCCGTATGCGGGTCGTGCAGCGGCGCCGCCGCGCACGTCCACTGCTGGACCGGCCGCAGAAAGTGCTCGGCCGCGAACACCTGGACCGGGCGGTCCACGGCGAGCGCCGTACCCGGTGCGTTCGTCCCGGCCTCGGATTCGGCCCAGCGGGCGCCCTCCACGAAGTTCATCCGCTCCGCGCGCCGGCGTGCCCGCGCATGTCCTTCCACCCACAGCAGCCGGCCGTGGGCATCGCAGACCGCGAGGAGGTGCTCGCCGTCCATCGCGTACGCACTCATGAGTTCACGGATCATGGGCATGACGCGCGCCAGGGGGTGGGCGTCCCGGTACGGCCCGAGCTCGTCCGCGCGCAGTTCGACCCGGGCCGCACCGTCCGGGCAGACCCGCGCCCGCGCGGACCGCCGCCAGGACTGGCCGACCACGGAGCGCACCGGTGTCTCCACCCGGCCGCCGGAGGTGAACGCCTCGTGTGCGCGGCGCAGTTCACCGAGCCGGACACCGGGATCGGCGTCCGGTGGCAGAGCCACCCAGGGGTCCGTCAACTCGCCCTCCCGTCCCGGCCGGCGTGGCGCGTGGCTCCCATCGTCGGGGCAGCGGGCGTCCCCGACAAGCACCGGGCGCGGGGCAATCGCCGCCGGTCCGCCCCGGCGGAACGCGCACTCCGTCCCTGCCGGGCCGCCGACCGGTCCGCGGCCGCGCGGACGAGGCGGTCACGACCTGGGCCGGGCCGTCCGAGCGGCCGCGGACCGGTCGAGCGTGTCAGCCCTTCGAACTCGTCACGGGCCGGGTGCAGCCGACCTCCGGAGGCTTGGCCATCTGCGTACGGGTGAACAGGGAGTCCCCGATGAACAGGTCGTAGACCAGCACCCCGACCACTCCGCCGACCAGGGGCGCGACAAGAGGAATCCAGAAGTAGTCACTGAAGGCGCCCGGCAGCGTCCCGGGCAAGGCGAGTTCCTGCCAACCCAGGGCGTACGCGAACAGCCGCGGTCCCAGGTCGCGCGCCGGGTTGATCGCGTAACCGGCGTTCGCACCGTAGGACAGGCCGATCGCGGCGACCGCCAGGCCGATCAGGAGCGGCCCGAGGGCGACCCTCACCGCGGGGTTGCGCAGATCGATGATCGCCATCACGAACATGAGCATGAACGCGGTACCGACCACCTGATCGACGAACGGGCCCCAGACGCCCCCGTTGAAGTACGACGCGGGGAAGGTGCCGAAGATGGAGAAGGTGGCGAGCGTGTGGCCGTTCGTCTTGGGCCCCTTCATCGCCAGGTCCAGGGCGTTGATCGCGTCGTGGTAGACCGCGTACACCAGCGCCGCTCCGGCGAAGGCCCCGACCACCTGCGCGGCGATGTACGGGATCACCTTCGGCCAGGGGAACCGGCGGCGCACCGCGAAGGCGAGCGTCACCGCCGGGTTGAGGTGGGCCCCGCTGACGCCTCCGGCGACATAGATGCCGAGGGTCACGGCCAGGCCCCACCCCATCACGGGCATCACCCAGTCGCCTGCCGCCAGGAAGCTCGTCGTGGGTCCCGCGGAACGCCCCGAGCCCGGCAGGGCGGCCACGGCCATGGCCGCCACCCCGCATCCGAAGGAGATGAGGACGAACATGCCGAGGAACTCCGCGAGGCACTCGCCGAGCAGCCCTCCACGACGTCTCAGCCGTGAGGGCTTGACCAAGGGGGGAATTTCAACAGCCATCATGGCTCCTCTGGGACGGACTGATCCGGCCGGCCGTGTCACCGGCGGGTGCCCACCCGGCGCGTCGTGCCGGTTCGGCCTCGAGGCACGGGGGCCGGCACGGCGCGCACGGTGTGGGGCGGACCGGCGTCACGAGACCGCGGGGCGCCGAAGCGCGGCGGCGCCCTCGGCGACTCGGGCGACGACGCCGGGAGATCCGGCCGGGCCGATGAGGTCCGTCCGGAGGGGGATCACTGTCCTTCGCCGGCTCCCGCGCGGTACTGGAAGCGCGTCACCCACTGGGGGAGGTCGCGTTCCAGTTCGCTTCGCTGCTGGAGGCCGGCCTCGAACAGCTTGCCTGCGACGTGTTGCTGCGCGGGACGGTTCACCGCGGCCCAGAACGCGTCCATCTGATCCTTGAACTCGGCGTCCGGCCGCAGGGTCGCGACGTTCACGAAGCGCTTGACGTCCCTGATCGTCTGCAGGTCGAAGGAGGAGATGCGAGTCGCCAACTCATCGACGAAGGAGTCGAGTTCCGCGTCGGGGAAGGCCCGGTTCACGTAGCCGTACTGCTCGGCGCGCGCCCCGTCCAGATCGAGACCGCCGTACAGGATCTCGAAGGTGCGGCCCCGTCCGACCAGCCCGGGCAGTCGCGTTGCGGGACCGCCGCCCGCGATCGCGCTCATGCCGATCTCGAACTGACCGATGACCGCCTTCTCCAGGCTTGCGAATCGCATGTCCGTGGCGAGCAGGAACTCACTGCCCGCGCCACGCGCGATCCCCCTGACGGAGGAGATCGTCGCGAACGGCAATTTCGTGAGGCGGGTCAGGAGAGCGGTGTACGGATGGACTTCCTCGGGGTGGGCGAGGACGTGATCGAGCTCGTCCTTCGCCGACAGGTCGTAGTGCGCCATGAAGAACTCGGGGTCGGCGCTGTCGAAGACGATGACCGCGACGCGGTCGCTCTTCTCCGCACGCGTGAACACCTCGTCGAGTTCGCTCGTCATGGTCGAGTCGATGAGATTGACCGGAGGATTGTCGAACGTCACGCGCCACAGGGTGGGGGAATGTTCGGTCAGGGTGAACCGGGTGGGGGAGGCCATGGGACGTGACGCTAACTCCCGATGTCCGTGCCGGATCCGGGACTCGCCCAATGAAGTGCAGAGTCGTGTTGTCACACGAATTCCGGGTGTGTGCACCCGCTCCACAACTTCTGGGAATTCCTGCCGCCGATTTCGGAATCCGGTCCTGCGGGCCCGTTCAGTGGACAGGACGCCGCATGGCGGCGGACAGTTTCTTCTCCCAGAACATTTCGTCACGCCATGCGCCGTCCGCGTAGAAGTGCTCGTGCGCGATGCCCCAGGGTCTGAATCCGTGCTTGCGGAGGATCGCCTGGGACGCGAGGTTCTCCAGCTGGGTGTGCGCCTCCAGGCGGTGGAGGTGCAATTCGTCCTCGGCGATCCGCAGCGCGAGGCCGACGGCACGGCTCGTGTGTCCCCGCCCCTCGTGCGGGGACGAGACCCAGTAGCCGAGATACCCCTTCTGGAACGGGCCGCGCAGGATCGAGCTGATGCCGATCTGTCCGATGACGGTCCCGTCCGTGACCACGACGCCGGGCCAGGCCAGCCCGTCGCCGTGGGAGGCCAGGAGGGACGCGATGACCGAGGCCTGGCCCTCGGGCGTGTAGAACTCCGCGGGCCGCGCGGGCAGCAGGCGCGCACGGAGCTGCCTGTCCCGGGCGAGCAGGTCGGCGAGTGCGGGGCCGTCGGACGGCTCGACGAGGCGGATCAGGGTCGGACGCACGTGTTCTGCCGCCTTGTCGGGTGGGACGGCCGGTCAGGTGCGGGGGAGTCCCGCGCGGCCGCGACCGATCGTACGCCGCCCCCGGCGGTGCCGGTTCCGGGGGACCGACTGTCATCTCCCGTCCGGATGAACGGCATTCGGGCCGAAGCGCACCCGGTGGTGCGAGGGCGTGACCGGCGTGCTCCGGAGCGGGCGCACACACCTGCCCGTCACACCTCGCGGTGTTCCCCGCCGAGGCCGAGGCCGGGTCCGAAGCCGCACCGGAGCCCCGGCCCGGCGGCGTCGTGGCGCTTTCCCGGCCGGAACGTGCCCCTGGCAACGCATCCCGAAAGGATGAACCCCGGCCCGATATCCACGTGCCGGGGACACCGATTCCTCACGCTGCTCCTGTGCAGAGGACAAGAGGTGGTATCGACCGGCGTCCCCACGCCGGCAGCGCCCGGGTGGGCAGGCAGCGACAGCCGAAGCGCGCTCCGCTGGCCGCGGTGCGCGTGAAGGCCGGAGACACGCGCAGGCCCCCCTGGAACGATCACGTGCGGTACTGGTTCGACAACACACTGACCGGCGGTGTGGCCGCTCTCATCGGCTGGCTCGCCATCGCCTGTCTGGCCATCGTCGTGCCCGTGAGTGCCGTCCTGGTGTGGACGGACGACAGCGCGCCCCCGGCGCCTTGGTCGAAGGTCGCGGCGGTGTGGCGGACCGTCGGGCAGACGCTCCGGCTTGGCGGCGAGGTCGGTTCACCGCTGCGTGTCGCGTTGTCCGTCCTCCTCGCGTTGGTGGCCCTGTTCTACGTCTCCACCCTTGTCAGTCTCATCACCACGGCGATCACCGAGGAACTGGTCGCGTTGCGGCTGGGACACTCCACGGTCCTGGAGCAGGGGCACACCGTCGTGCTCGGCTGGTCGGCGCAGATCCACACGGTGGCGGCCGAACTCGTCGCCGCCGGCACGAGCGGACGGCCGAGGGCGATCGCGGTGCTGGCCGACGTGGACAAGACCGAGATGGAGGAGGAGCTGAGCGCCGAGGTGGGCGACACCGGGCGTACGCGGATCATCTGCCGGAACGGACGCGCCACCGACCCCGTGGCGCTCGCACGGGTCAGCCCCGGCACGGCCGAAGTCGTCCTGGTGCTTCCCCCCGACGAACCGGACGAGGACGCGGAGGTGGTGAAGACCCTCCTGTCACTGCGGGCGTTGGTCGGCGAGGACTGCCGGGTGCGGATCGTGGCCGTGGTCCGGGACGAGCGCTACCGGCTCGCCGCCCGGCTCGCCGCGGGTGCGAACGCCGTCGTCCTCGAGGTCGACGACATCACCGCGCGCCTGGTCTCGCAGTGTGTGCGGCAGCCCGGCCTCTCCCTCGTCTACCAGGAGTTGTTCGACTTCGCGGGCGACGAGTTCTACGTCGTCGACACCCCGGCGCAGACGGGCCTCACCTTCGGGGAGGTGGTGCTGTCCCGCCCCGCCGCCAGTGTGGTGGGCCTGGTGGGCGCGGACGGAGCGGTACGCCTGAACCCGGCTCGGGACGCCGTCGTCCACTCCGGCGACAGACTCGTCGTCATCGCGAGGGACGGTGTCGCGGCGTCGGCGACCGGCATGCCGGCGGCCTTCGACGAGTCACTGATCGTGTCGGGCCCGCTGGCGCCGCCGCGGCCCGGGCGCCTGCTCCTGCTCGGGTGGAACCGCAGGGCGCGGCGCATCGTCGACCACCTGTCCGGCCACGTGACGGCCGGCACCGTCCTTCACGTGGTGACCGAGCACACGGAGTGGGCGCGCGAGGAGATGCGAAGCGCGACCGTCGAGGACACCGGCCTGCGGATCACCTTCCGCCGCGGAGATCCGACGCTCCCCGGGACGGTGAACGCCCTCACGCCCGCCGCGTACGACGGCGTCATCGTCCTGGGGCCCGACCGTCCGGCCGGGAACGGATCGCCCGACGACCGGACACTCGTCACCCTGCTGCTCCTGCGCGCCCTGGAAGAGGGAGCGGGCCGGCCGGTCTCCGTGGTCACCGAGATGACCGACGACCGCAACAGGTCGATCGCACCGGTCGGCCCGGGTGCCGACTTCGTCGTCAGCGGGAAGCTGATCGGACTCCTGATGACGCAGATCTCCCAGAACTGGCTCCTCGCCGGCGTGTTCGAGAGCCTCCTCGCCCCCGGCGGCGACGGCATCCACCTCAGACCGTCCGGCGACTACATCCGGGAGGGAGGTCACACCTCGTTCGCCACGGTCGTGGAATCGGCTTCGAGGCGCGGGGAGTGCGCCATCGGTTTCCGTACCCGGGACCAGGGGTGGGACCGGTCCGGTCATCGCGTCCACGTGAATCCTTCCAAGACGGCGGTCCGTCGCTGGAGCGCGGACGACGACGTCATCGTGATCACGGCGCGGTGACCCGCCGTGACGGGGACACTCGCCCGGGCGACGGGGACATGCGGCCCGGGGCGGCGACCGGCCCCTCCCGGCACCCGAGCCGGGTCGGCGGATCGCGCGTAGATTGGTGGGAAGGAGAGGCGGCCCTCCACGTCCATGGAGAGCGCGTATGACGATCGATGTTGATTTCACGGCATTCTTCGATGCCACGCCGAGCCCCTACGTGATGCTGGATGCGGACCTGAGTATCTGCTACGTCAACGAGGCGTACCTGCACAGCACCGGGCGGACCAGGGACCAGCTCATCGGCCGGTACTTCTTCGACGCGCTCCCACAACGCCCCGGTTCAAACGGTGAGACGCAGCAGAACCTGAAGGCCTCGATGCGCCTGGTCCTCACGACCGGGAAACCGGACACCCTGGTGCTCCAGCGCTACGACATCCCCGCTCCCGACCAGCCGGACGGCTTCGAGGAGCGCTGGTGGTCCGCGATCCACACACCCCTGCGCGGTGCCGACGGCGAGGTGAAGTGGGTCGTCCAGCGCGCCGAGGACGTCACGGCCTTCGTCCACTCCCGCCGGGCGCGCCGGCTCACCGAGGCGTTCACCGAGCGGGAGAAGGGCATGGCGGCCGAACTGTACGCCCGCGCCGGCGAGCTCCAGAGGCTCAACCAGAAGCTCCGTGAGTCCAACGCCCGCGAACGCCAGGTCGCCGTCACCCTGCAGGAAGCCATGCTCACCGTGCCCGACCTGGACCGGCACGACGACAACATCGCCGTGCGCTATCTGCCGGCGACGACCTCGCTGAACGTGTGCGGGGACTGGTACGACGTCGTCGACCTGCCACCCGACCGCTTCGCCGCAGCCGTCGGAGACGTCGTGGGGCACGGCCTGCAGGCGGCGGCGGTGATGGGCATGCTCCGCAGTGCCCTGAGCGCGGTCATCCGGGCCATTCCCAGCCCCGCCCAGGCCCTGGAAGTCCTCGGGCTCTACGCCCGGTCGCTGGAGGGCGCGACCGCCGCGACCGCCGTCAAGGTACTGGTCGACACCCGCAGCAGTCTGATCATCTACAGCAACGCCGGGCACCCGCCGCCGGTCCTGCTGCACCCCGACGGAAGCCACGAACTGCTGGACAAGGCGACCGATCCACCGCTGGGCGCCCGTCCCCACCACGTCCCCCGCCCGCAGGCCGGCCTGGCCTACACCCCCGGGGACACCCTCGTGCTGTACACCGACGGCCTGATCGAGCGCCGTACCGAGGACATCGACGTCAGCCTGGCCCGGTTGACCGCAGCCCTGGCCCAAGACAGCACCCTCGCTCCCGCCCGGCTCGCCGACTCGGTGCTGAACCGCCTGGGCATCTCGGAGGGCGCCGCCGACGACGTCGCGCTCGTCGTCATCCGGCTGTAGTGCGACGTCATTCCGGCGCCGAGGGCTTCATACGTCATCCGGGGCGCCGCGCCGTTCCCGCACGGCATGCCGTCCCTCTCCTCCCTCTCCGGCGGCGGTCTCCGTACGGGTGCGCGGATCGGCCCACCGGGCCAGGAGCACGGCCGGGTCCGCGGTGAAGACGGCCCGGCCAGCGGCGATCCGGCGTTCCCGTTCGGGGCCGGGAAGCACCAGCCGTTCCAGCGCGCCGAGCAGTGCGTTCCCGTCGTACGCGAGCTCGGTGATGCCCTCGGCGGCCATCTCGCCGACCCCCTCGGCTCCGTGTCCGGGGATCGGCCGGTATCCGACGACGGGTACGCCCGCGGCGAGGGCCTGCACGGCTGTCTGCCCCGCCGCGTTGTCGACCAGCGCGCACGACACCGCCATCAGACCGGGCAGGTCGTCCACCCAGCCCAGGGCGAGGACGCCGGGGAGGCCGGCCGCACGGGCCCGCAGGCCCTCGTCCCTGCCGCACAGCAGCACCGGCAGATGCCCCGCGTCCGCGAGCAGGCGGGCCGTCGCGGTCAGCCCCCGCCCCACCCCCCAGGCTCCGGCCGACACGAGCACCACAGGCCGGTCCCCGCCCCTCCGCGCGACCTCGCCCGCCCACCGCGACGACCGATGGCCGTCCGCGGGTGTCCCGGAAGCCTCGGTGAAGGCGGCCGGGACGACCGGGCCGCACACCTCCGCCGGGCGCCCGGTCGACGCGCGGACCCGTGCCGCGGCGGCGTCCGTCAGGCACAGGTGCAGGTCGTTCCCCCGGTGGAGCCACTGCCGGTGCACCGCGAAGTCGGTGACCACGACCGCGCTCGGCGGACACCCCGCGCCGCGGGTGGCCCGCAGCCGCCCGGTGACCTGGGCGGCCTGGTGGAAGGTCGGCACGAGGACGTCCGGCGCCCAGCGGTCGACGACGTGGAGCAGGCGGGACTCCAGGACGGCGGCCAGGGGCCCCGTGTCCGGCGTCCAGCCTTTCCGTCCGCCCGGTGGAGGGTCCCCGCGATCACGGAAGAACGCCGAGTAGACGGCCTGGTAGGCCCACGGACAGCGGCGTACGGCCGTGCGATAGGCGGCGCGCAGCCCGCGGCCGGTACCCGCGGGCAGCAGGTCCAGGAAGTCCAGGTGGGCGGTCCGGTGCCCGGACGCGCGCAGCCGTCCGGCCAGTTCGCGTGCGACGGCGTCATGTCCCGCGCCCATGCTGGCGCTGAATAGCAGGAACCTGCTCATTCCTGAATATTCCTCGCAGAGCGGCAGGTCCGCCACATCCGGACAGGCCGCGTCGTTAGCCCGAAGCGGTCACGCGCGTTTGCCGGTGGGCCGGTTCCATGAAGGATGAGTCAGAACGGTCCGGTGTCGGTGGGCTCGGAGAGGAGCTCGCCTGTCGGCGGCGACGGAGGACGGAAAGCCATGCGCGCGAGCCCCCCACCTCGCAGTAACCCCGAAGCCGGAGACGCGACGCCCGATGCCGGGCCTGCCCGCAGCGGGCGGCGGGTCGTGCTGATCACCGGTGCCTCGTCCGGGATCGGTGCGGAGGTCGCGTCACGTCTGTCGGCCGACCCACGCTGGGAGCTGCTGCTGAACGGGCGCGACGAGGCCCGGCTCGGCGCGGTCGCCGCCCGCACCGCCGGAGCCGCGCTGCCGATGGATCTGGCCACCCAGGAGGGCTGCCGGAAGCTCGCCGAGGCCGCACTGGCGCACAGCGGCCGAGTCGACGCACTCGTCGCCGCGGCGGGCCTCGGCTGGGCCGGGGCGTATACGGACATGACACCCGCCACCGTCGACCGCCTCGTGAACGTCAACGTCTGCGCCGTGCTCCACCTCGTCGGGCTCGTGCTGCCGCAGATGGTCGCCCGCGGGTCGGGCCGGCTCGTCCTGCTGGGCTCCGTCGCGGGACGGTACGGCGTGCGGGGCGAGGCGGCGTACGCGGCGACGAAGGGAGCGCTGATCCCCTTCGCGGAGAGCCTGCGCTACGAGCTCCAGGGCACAGGGGTCCAGCTGTGCCTGGTGCAGCCGGGTCCTGTGGCGACACCGTTCTTCGCCCGCCGCGACGCCCCCTACACGCGTTCCTGGCCTCGGCCGGTGCCTGCCGGGCGGGTCGCGGCGGCGGTCGAGGAAGCTCTGGTGGGCGGCCGGGACCAGATCACCGTGCCGCGCTGGCTGGGCGCGCCCGCGCGGGTGCAGGGCATGGCGCCGAACCTCTTTCGCAGGCTGGCCACGCGCTTTGGCTGAGCTGACTTCCGGCCGGCCGGCCCGGGCGGGGGGCGACACATGATCGTCCTCTGCGTGGTGCTGGCCCTGGTGGCCGCTCTGGGGAACGCGGCGGCCTCCGTCCTCCAGCGCCGCGCCGCGGCGACCGACCTGTCCACGTCCGCCTGGGGCCGCGCGGCCGGGCGGTTCGGCTTCGTCCGTCTCCGGGTCTGGCGCTGGGGGGCTGGGCTGCTCGCCCTCTCGGGCGTGGCGCAGGCCCTCGCCCTGGCGGCCGGGCCACTGGCGGTGGTGCAGCCGGTGATGACGACCGAACTCCTGTTCACGCTGGTCCTGGCCGCAGCCGTGTTCCGGTGGCCGCCGGGCGCGGGCACCTGGGCCGCGTTCCTCGCGATGGCGCTGGGTCTCGCGGCCTTCCTCCTGCTCGCCGGTCCGGGGGGCGGCATGGACAGCGTGCCACCGGGGAGATGGCTGGTCAGCGCGGTGCCGGCCGTGGTCGTTTCCGCCGCACTGATCTTCGTGGGCATGCGGCAGAAGGGCTCCGCGCGGGCGGCCGTGCTGGGCACGGTGACCGCCATCGGATTCTCCTTCACCGCGGCTCTGATCAAGGACACGCTGGGTCTGCTGCCCGACGGCCTGGGGGAGGTGATCAGCGCGTGGCAGTTGTACACGGCCGCAGCCGTCGGCCTGGGTTCCTTCCTGCTGCTGCAGGCGACCCTGCGGGCGGGATCACTCGCCGCGTCCCAGCCCGCGCTCACGCTCGGCGACTCACTGCTGAGCGTCATCCTGGGCGTCTCGCTGTTCGACGAGAGCATCTCCCTCGGCTGGCGGGTGCTCCCGGAACTGGCGTCCCTCGGGCTCATCGCGTTCGCGTGCGTACATCTGAGCAGATCACCCCTCGTCTCGGGGAAGGAGGCACAGCGGTGGTGAGACGTGGTGCTACGGCAAGTGCGGGACGTGCGTCCGGCATGGCCGCGTGCGCGCTCGGTCTGGTGGCCGCCTGGCACATCGGGCCCGCAGCCACCTGGCTGCCCCCCGTGCGGAAGGCGCTCAGCCCCGCGCTGGACGGCCGGGGCCGTCCCGGCCATGTCGCGCTGACCTTCGACGACGGACCGGACCCGGCCAGCACCCCGCACTTCCTGGGTGCCCTGGCCGATCACGGCGTACGGGCGACCTTCTTCGTCGTCGGCACCTCACTGGAGCGCCATCCCGCGCTCGGCCGTGCCCTGGTGGCGGCGGGGCACGAGGTCGCGGTGCACGGATGGCATCACGACCGCCCGTGGTTCCCCGCGCCACTGCGCGATGCGCGCGAGGTCGCCCGAACGGCCGATGCGGTGCGCAGGATCTGCGGGACGGACCCGCAGTGGTACCGACCCCCGTACGGGATCCTCAGCGGCGGCCGCCTGGCCGCCGCCCGGCGCGCGGGGCTGCGGCCGGTGCTGTGGTCGTCGTGGGGCCGCGACTGGACGGCGGACGCCGACGCGCGGTCGGTGGAGGCCTCGGTCCTCGCGGACCTGACAGGCGGTGGCACCGTGCTGCTGCACGACGCGGACGGGTGGAGCGCGCCCGGTGCGTGGCGTGCGACGCTGGGCGCCCTCCCCGGCCTGCTGGCGGAGTGCCGCCGGCTCGGCCTGAGCGCCGGCCCGCTGAACGAGCACGGGATCGGGCGCGCGGACGCGTGACCGTTACGGGCTTGAAGGGGCATCGAGCCGTCAGTCAGCCGTGTGCCGACGCACGGCGCGGATGAGCTGGACCACTACGGGATCCCGGGGTTCCGGCGCCCGGATCAGCTCCACCCGGTCCACGGCGAAGCCGTGTGCGGTGAGCAGGCCCGTCCAGCAGTCGGGGGTGAGAGCCCAGATCTGCACCGGGATGGGTTCCTCGTCGCGGAGCCGGATGAAGCCGGACCGAGGTGACACCGTGGCGGCCGGTCCTCGACCCTCATGGTCGGTGTGGAGCGCGGAGAAGACGAGGGTCGCGCCGTCGGCCAGTCCGTCGCGCAGCGCCGGCAGGAGATGGAGCGGGTCGACACAGCCGAAGGTGCGGAGGCCGTAGGCGGCCTCGTACGGTTCGACGCGGTCCAGATGCTCGGCGATGTCGGCGCAGACGAACCGCACTCCCGGTTCTGCGGGATAGGTCCTCGTGGCGCGCTCGTGCTGGGTCGGCGACGCGTCCACGCCGTCCACCAGGGCACCGTGGGCGCGGGCCAGGTGGACCGCGTGGTGGCCAGGCCCGGAGCCGATGTCGAGGACGCGCTTTCCGCTGAGGTCTCCGAGCAGTTCGGCCCCCGGACCGACGCCCGGCCAGAACCCCCAGTCGATGCGCTCGGGTACGGGCGGTACGTGGCCGCGGTCCAGCTGCCGCTGTCCGTAGACGGTCCAGGTCCGCAGAGGTTCCCGTTGTGCGGTCATCCGTCACCCCATCCTGACGCCGTATCGGCTCACCGCGGTTCGGCTCCGGCCATCCTGCCGCGTGCTCCGTGGCGCGGGTGCGGGATGCGCGGAGCGCGGGCGCGGATCGTGGCGGTGGGCTCACGCGCAGGCCCCGCGCCTGTCGCCCGCATGAGGGTCGGCTCCGCGCCCCGGGCGGAGCCGACCACACTCAGTCCGGGGCCGTTGCCGTGGCGGCCCCCGTGCTCACGCGGCGATCGCCATGGCGAAGATGTGGATATCGGCGTTCGCGGGCAGGACCACGAAGTCGGGCGTTCTGGACGGGTCGAGCGGGATCGAGTGGGCGAACACCCGGTACTGCACCGTGGCATTGCCGTAGCCGTCCGGCCGGTTGCGTCCGTCCGTCGACTTCACCAGTGTGGCGCCGTGTGCGTCCGCCGGGTCGAAGGACCAGTTCGGGAAGCCGATCGTCCCGGTGCTCGACGTGCCGTCGGTGTAGTGGACGGTGGCGTTCCCCGTCGCGGCGCTCGTGACACCCGAGCCGAGGAAGACCAGCTTGCCGCCGCTCCCGTCGAGCTCCACCGCCTGACCGCCGCTGGACACGTTGTCCTTCGTACCCGCCGCCACGTCCGGCCAGGTGAGTTCGGCTCCCAGTGCCTCGACCCTCGCGCCGCGCGGCAGGCCCGCCGCCGCCAGGCGTTGGGCGGAGAAGCTGTTCCCCTCGCCGTCGTAGTCGCCCGGCCCGGTCGCCGATTCGTCCGTGATGCCGACGTTGTTGTACGCCGCCGCCAGGTTCGTCTGCGGGGAGCCGGAGCGCTCGGTGCGGGTGCCGGTCGCCGTGCCCCGGCCGTCGCCGCCCTTGTACGTCGCGGTCGCGGTGAACGTACGGATGACGAAGCCCGGGCGCTTCTCAGGGACCTGGATCCGGAAGGACGCGTCGGCCGACGCGCCGGCCGCGAGCGAACCGCCGACGCTGCGCACGGCCGGCTGTACGGCCCAGCCCTTCGGTCCCGCGAAGGCCACTTCGAGTGAACGAAGGCGCTGCGGGCCGGAGTTCCTGACCGTGACCGTCACCGCCGAGATGGCGGGACCCTCGAGGTCCACGGGTGCGATGGTCACCTCGGTGGTTGCCTCGGTGGTCACCTCGGTGGTCGCCACCACGGCCGGGACCTCCCGGACGGACGCCGTCGCCTGGGCGGGCATGAGGGCGGTCACGCCCACAGCCGCGACCACCGCCGCCAGTGTTCTGAGCGGACCGAACCGTCGTGCTGGTCTCATCACGTGCTCCTTCGAATGGCCGGGGGCGGAGGCGGAGCGGGCGGAGCGGTGGCGGTCACGACGCCGGCGGCATGTCCGTGCTGCGCGAGTCGAGGCCGGTGCGGAGGTTGACCCAACTTCCTCGTGTGAAGTCCGGGACCGCGACCGGCCGGCCCTCCTTTTCCAGGGACATGACACTCAGGGGGACCGGGGCGCACCAGGAGGCAGAGTCGTACACGTCGATGTCCGGCACCAGTCCCGCACGCATCAGCTGCACGGTGCGCCACTGGAGTACGTAGTCCATGCCCCCGTGGCCGCCGTTGCTCGCGGCATCGTCGCCGATCTTCTTCCAGAGCCAGTGGTCGAACTCCTTGAGGTACGTGTCGAAGTCCCGCCACGTGTGGCCCCCGTGGTCCGGCTCGACGTAGATGCGTCCGCCGGTGGCCGACGTGCCGGCGTAGTCCTCGAAGATCCCGCGGCTGCCCGCGAGCGAGTTGATACGGCTGTACGGACGCGGTGAACTCACGTCGTGCTCGGCCCTGATGGTCCTGCCGTTGGCCGTCTCGATCGCACAGCTGACCAGGTCGCCGTTGATGTACGTCTCGCGCCACGACGGGTGCGACCTGGGTACGAAGCGCTCCCGGTAGTCGGCGAGCCCCTTCGGGGCGGTCGCGGTCGCCTTGAGCGTCGTCATGCGGTCGCCGCGGTTGATGTCCATCGCCGCGGCGATCGGCGCCAGCCCGTGCATGGCGTAGAAGGACGCCGTACTGCGGGTGTGCCAGCGCCGCCGCCACGCGTCGGTGTAGTACGTGTCCGAGAAGAGCAGTTCACGCAGGTCGTGCAGATAGCCGCCGTGGCCGTTCGTGACGTCGCCGAACAGTCCCTCGTGCGCCATCTTCAGCATGGCCAGCTCGTTGCGGCCGTAGCTGCAGTTCTCCGACAGCATCAGATTCCGGCGGGTGCGCTCCGAGGTGTCCACGAGGTCCCACAGCTCGTGCAGTTCGGTCGCGACCGGCAGTTCCACGACCGCGTGCTTGCCGGCCAGCAGGGCGGCCTTGCCCTGTTCGAAGTGGAACTCCCACGGGGTGGCGATGTAGACGAGGTCGATGTCGTCACGCCGCAGCATCCTGGCGTACGCCTCCGCCGATCCGCCGTACTCGGCGGGGCGGGGCTTGCCGGCGGCGACCAGCCCGTCGGCCGTGCGTGCGGCGCGGTCCGCGCGGATGTCGCACACGGCCGTGACGACACAGCCGGGAACCACGGACCAGCCCGTGGTCATGAACGAGCCCCGGTTGCCCAGCCCGATCACACCGACCCGGACCGTCCTGTACGGCTCGAACGGCACGTTGATCATCGACTTCTGACCCGGCCGGCGGCCCGGGGCCGCGGCCGGCACCGCTTGTGCCGGTGCCGCTTCGGCGGCAGCGGCCGACCCGGGTCCGAGGCCGGCAGCGGCGGCTCCCGTGGCCAGTGTTCCTCCGAGTAGCAAGCGACGTGAGACGGCGGGGATTCCGGGCATGGCGAGACACTCCTCGATGCGTCGACCGGCAGCACTGGCGGGGACGACTCTGGCCGTGACGCCACTTGTGTGTCAATAGATGCTCGAAAGAAGTGCGTTACGAACAAAATCAAGCATGCGGTGGCCAGTTGGCGCGCTTCGAGGAGTTGGAGGAAGGGGCGAGGTCGCAGCGGCTCGGGGCGTTCCGGCCATGCCGTGACGGTGCGCCCGTCAGTGTCCGTCGAGCCGGACCACGATCCCGGTGAGGTCGTTGAGCACGGCCGCGACCCCCGCTCTGACGGCCGCGGCGCAGCGCGCCTCGGTGAACGAAGTGGCGTCGTACGTCGAGGACATGCCGAGCCCCTCGCCCCGGAAGGACGCGCCGGGCCAGTCGACCGCGGTCACGTTGTGGGTGGGCTCGGCCAGTTCCGCACCCACCACCAGGAACGGCTGGTCCAGGTGGTTCGGGGTGACCGTGGCGAGGGGATCGATCAGGTCGTTCCCCGCGGTGACGATGAGGTCGGGAGTCATCTCCATGGCCTCCACGACGCTCGGTATGTAGTCGGCCGGTGAGTCGGCGACCACCGTCCTGATGGCGACGCCCTCGTCGTCCGCCCAGTCGTCGACCGCCTTCACGAGGGCCTTGGTGGGACGGTCGTCGCCGGCGGTGAGCAGCACCACGCGGTAGTCCTCCGAGGGATGCACCTCACTCCAGGATCCCGGCCGTGGCGTGATCGTCGCCTCGGGGGCGGGCGGTGAGGCACGGTCCACGAACTCCGGACCGAGGGTGCCGACGGCGACGGGCTCCGGGTGCGGTCGTGACCAGTCGTCGCCGGAGCCGCATCCGGTGGTCAGCGCGGCGGCGGCCGCCAGCGCGGCGACGAACGGAAGGTGGGGGCGCAAGGCGATCGTCCTCCGGGAGGTGGTGGAAGGTGCGGCTCCATCCTGCTATCCGATCCCGTGCCCGCTTCCTCCTCCGGTGCCGTTCTCGCGCATGTTGTTCCACGGTTCGCCGATCAGCCGGTTTCCGTTCATCCGTGACATGCAGCGTGCACAGGCAACCTGAAGGAGCAACATGTCACAGCGGATCCGCCGCGCCCTCGTGGGTGTCGTCGCGGTACTGATCGCGATCCTGAGCACCGCCGCCCAGCCGGCCTCCGCCCATGGATTCACCTCGACCGCCTACGCCGACGTGACGTCGGGCGACGGCGGCCACATACGCACGGAACTCGCGCTCGAATACGACCTGCTCGTCGTGTCCGCCGCGGACTCCGAGAAGGACGACCCTCTGTTCAGGGCCGGCACCGCGGCATTCGAGTCGGGGGACACGGCGGGGCAGGCGGCGGCCCTGGACGGCCATGCGAAGTCCGTGACGGCCTACGTCGGCCGCCACTTCTCGCTGACGTCCGACGGCAAGGACTGCGCGCCGCGGCGGAGCGGCGGCTTCTCGATGGGGCAGCGCGAAGGTGTGCCGTACGCCGGACTCGTCGTCGACTGGGCCTGCGCGGGCGGAGGCCGTGCCCATGAGGTGCGCAGCGGTCTGTTCCCCGATGCCGAGGGCTTCGTCAAGGGCACGAAGACGATCGTCACGTATACGATCGACGGCCACTCGGGCAGCGCCGCTCTCGATGCCGCCCACCCGTCCTTCTCGACGGCGCAGACGTGGTACGAGCGCTTCTGGGAGTTCTTCCGCCTGGGCGCGGAGCACCTGTTGAGCGGAATCGACCACATCCTGTTCCTGCTGGCGCTCATCGCGGGGTCGCGGCGGCTGCGCGAGATCGTGCTCGCGGCCACGAGCTTCACACTCGCCCACTCGGTGACCTTCATGCTCGCCGCCCTCGGCCTGGTCGAGGTGCCCGCGCGCGCCGTGGAACCCGTGATCGCCCTGTCGATCGCCGTGGTGGCCGGGTGGTACCTGTGGCGGATATGGCGGCAGGGCGATCACGCCACCGACCTCGAACCCGCCGGGGACGGGCACTTCAGCCTGGACCGCGCGGGCTGGACGCGCCTCGGTGTCGTGTTCTGCTTCGGTCTCGTGCACGGCCTGGGTTTCGCGGGCGCGCTGGGCATCGACGAAGCGTGGTCATGGACGCTGCTGTGGTCACTGCTGGTCTTCAACATCGGTATCGAGGTGGTGCAGTTGACCATCATCGCCGCCGTCTTCCCCCTGCTGGTCCTGCTGCGCGGACGCGCGCCCACGGCGGGCCTCCGGGTCACGGGAGCGGTTTCGGCGGGTGTGGCGGTCATGGGAATGGTGTGGTGCGTGCAACGTCTCCTCGGTGCCTGATTCCTGACATCTGGGCAGGTCGGGCGGTTTGCCGCCGATCGCGAAGTTCAGCCGGAACGGAGTCCGAATTCGCGAGGCGTTCACCGGGACACAGCACCTTTACGAGGTCATCACATGCACAACCCGTGCACCAAAGGAACGAAGACTCGATGAATTTGAGCACCTCGACGCAAGCCTCCGGGCTTGTGCGGCGCCGTGTGGCCACCGGGGTCACCGCGGCAGTTCTGGGCGTGTCCGTCGCGCTCGGCAGCGGACTGGCGTCTCCCGCCACCGCCGCCGAGCCCGCCGCGCTCACCGGCATCATCCTCGGCGTCGGCGCGAACGAGACCCAGCGCACCGTGACGTGGTACTCCTCGGCCGACACCGCCCAGACACTCCAGGTCTCCCCGACCGCGGAACTCGTCAACGGTGAACTCCCTCCCGGCGCGGCTGCCTTCGGCGCCACCGGGTCGGCGAACATAGCAGCGAGCGGCGGCTTCAACCGCCACGCCACGATCACCAACCTCAAGGAGAACACGGCGTACTCCTACCGCGTCGGTTCCGTCGGCAACTGGTCGCCGACGTACTCCTTCACGACGCAGGACTTCGAGGGCGACTACGACTTCCTGTTCCTCGGCGACCCGCAGATCGGGGCCTCCGGCAACGCGCTGAAGGACCAGGCGGGCTGGGAGGACACCCTCAAGATCGCCACCGGGGCCAACCCGGACGCCGAACTCCTGGTCTCCGGCGGCGACCACGTCGAGAGCGCCAACAACGAAGCCCAGTGGAACTCCTTCCTGGCACCCGACCAGCTCCGCCAGTACCCGCTGGTCGCCACCATCGGCAACCACGACGTCGGTGGCAAGGCCTACGAGCAGCACCACTTCACCCCGAACACCGACCGCTCGGCCCCGTACTACGACAACGGGAACCCGGCCGGGAGCAAGTCCGGCGGTGACTACTGGTTCATCCACAAGGATGTCCTGTTCATCGACCTCAACAGCAACAGCTACAACCCCTCGTCGGGCGGTGGCGGTGACGCGGCCCACGTCAAGTACGTGACCGACGTCATCAACAAGCACGGCTCCGAGGCGAAGTGGAAGGTGCTGGTCTTCCACCACTCGATCTACTCGCCCGCGGACCACTCCAAGGACAACGACAACAGGACCCGGCGCCAGGACTTCACGACCGCCTTCTCCGACCTCGGCGTCGACATGGTCCTCCAGGGCCACGACCACAGCTACTCCCGCAGCTACCTCATCAAGAACGGCCGCAAGGCCGACCCCGCGGAGCAGCCCGGCGCGGCCGAGGTGTACCCCGGGCCCGGCGGTGTCCTGTACGTGACGGCCAACACGGCGTCGGGCTCGAAGTACTACGACATCGAGAAGCCGAACCCCGCCGACACGGACCCCAACGGGATCGGCCCGGACCCGCTGGATCCGGACAAGCACTGGTACAACTCCGTGGAGAACCAGGAGCACGTCCGCAGCTACGTCAAGGTCCAGGTCAGGGCCGACAAGCTGGTCCTCGAGGACGTCCGCAGCGGCACGTGCGCCGCACCGAACCCGTCCGTCGAGAACGGCAACTGGTGCAACAACACACCGGCGAACCAGCCGGTCGGCTCGATCGTCGACAAGGTCACGGTGCACCCGTACCACGGCGACAGCCAGTCCCTCCAGGTCAACGTGCCGAACCCCGCTCCCGGTGAGTTCGGCTGGACGATCGACGGCTACAACGGTCTGGTGGACCTCGGTACCGCCAAGGAGCACGGCGGCGACCACTTCGAGGCCACGGGCAAGATCAACCCGCTCCTGGTCTCGGACAGCCGCCGCTCGCTCTCCCCGTGGTCGGTCTCGGCCAACGTGAGCGACTTCCAGGACGCGGGCAAGACGTTCTCCGGCGCCAACCTCGGCTGGAGCCCGTACGTCCTCGACGGCGGTGCGGGCGCGAAGGCGGGCGCCCCCGTCGCCTCCGGCTACGACGACAAGGGCAAGGGCCTGGTCGTCTCGCGCGGCCTCGGCTCGGCCGAGCAGGGCCACGCCCGCGGCTCGGCCCGGCTCGGCGCCGACCTGGATCTCAAGATCCCGGACAGCGTCCAGAAGGGTGCCTACCGCGCCACCCTCACGATCACCGCACTGAGCAGCTGATCGAACCCGTTCCACCGGGCGGGGCAGGCCCTTGCGGGGGCCTGTCCCGCCTCCCGTTCCAGGAGATCCCCATATGCACGCGCCCGTCACGCACCGACTCATCCGCATCCTGAGCCTCGCCCGCACCGCCGTGCCGGTGCTGCTCGCCGCCCTCGGGCTCGCCTGCCTGCCGGCCGGGCCCGCCCGCGCCGCGGAGGGTGCCGCCACCTGGACGGTCCGCACCGGTGTGAACAGCTACGGCGACGACCGCTCCAGCTTCAGCTACGCCGTCAACCCGGGCGGGCGGATCAAGGACTCCATGGTCGTCGCCAACCACGGCAGGACCCCGCTCGAACTCGCCGTCTACGCCGCCGACGGGTACACCACCGACGCGGGGCAGCTCGACCTGCTCACCAAGGACGAGAAGTCCGTCGGCGTCGGTGCCTGGATCCGCTCCAGCACGTCCGCCGTCGTGATCGCGCCCGGCAGGACCGCCGAAGTCCCGTTCACGGCGGACGTCCCGGCCGACGCCACGCCCGGAGACTACGTGGGCGGCATCCTCACCTCCCTGAAGCAGTCCGGCGACGCCCAGGGGATCAACGTGGACCGCCGCCTCGGGATCCGGGTCGCACTCCGGGTCGGCGGCACGCTCACGCCGCACCTCCGGATCGAGGACGCGCACGTGGACTACGCGGGCTCGCCCAGCCCGTTCGCCAAGGGCGACGCCACCCTCACCTACAGGATCCACAACACCGGGAACACCGTCCTTTCCGGACGCCAGGCTGCGTCCGTCTCCGGGCCCTTCGGCTGGTTCCGGACCGGGGCGGGCCCCATCGCCGCGCCGCCCGAACTGCTGCCGGGCGAGAGCCGTGACGTCACGGTGCACGTCCACGGCGTCGCACCCGCGTTCAGGCTCGCCGCGACCGTGACCCTGACGCCGTCACTCACCGACGCCTCCGGGTCCGTCACACCGCTCGCCCCGGTCCGGATCACGGCCCACGGATGGGCCGTCCCCTGGACACCGATGCTGGCGGTCGTCCTTCTCGGCGCCGCTGCCGCCGTGACGGCCGTCCTCGCGCGCCGACGACGGGCACAGCGCCTGCGGCGTGAGGACACCCTCGTACGCCAGGCCGTCGAGCGGGCGCTCGGCGACCTGACGAAGCAGGAGGGCTGACACACGCCGGCCGGGCCGCTCCCCAGGCCCCGCCCGAGTGCGCGTCGCGATGAACCGGACCCTCCCTCCGCCCGCACGGAGGGGCTGTTGCCCCCGGCCCCGACCGGGCTTAACGTGACAGAAGTGATCCTCGCCCTCCACCGGAGGTAAGGAGGAGCGATATGGGCAGGCTGGTCTCCGTCAACGTCGGAATGCCCGCGGACGTGCCGTGGCGCGGCCGGACCGTGCACACGGGGGTCTACAAGCGGCCCGTCACCGGTCCGCGGATGGTGCGCCGCCTCAACATCGACGGCGACGGACAGGGCGACCTCGGCGGGCACGGGGGTGAAGAGCGCGCCGTACTCGTCTACCAGCTCGACTCCTACGCCTTCTGGAAGAGGCGACTGGGGCGCGGCGATCTCGATCCCGGAGGCTTCGGGGAGAACCTCACCGTCGAGGGCCTTGCCGACGACCAGGTGTGTGTCGGAGACAGGTATCGCATCGGCGACGCGCTCTTCGAGGTCACCCAGCCCCGCGTCACCTGCTACCGGGTGGGGCTGCGCCTGGGCGAGCCCCGCATGGCCGCGCTGCTGGTCGCCCACCGGAGGCCGGGCTTCTACATGCGGGTCCTGCGGGAGGGTGAGATCGAGGCCGGTCAGGAGATCGCCAAGGTCGCGTCCGGGCCCGAGCGGATGACCATCGAGGAGATCGACGGGGTGCTCTACCTGCCCGGGCACACCCGCGAACAGGTCGAGCGCGCGCTGCGCATCCCCGCCCTCAGCCCCGGCTGGCAGGGATCGATGCGGGCGCTCCTGGAGGCCGCGGACGGCGCGGACCCGGCCGGCTCCACGGGCGCCGTGGGACTGAGCGAGGCCGCGGCGTCACCCGCACCCGGATGGCCGGGATTCCGCCCCCTGACGGTCACGGCGGTCCGTGCGGAGAGCCGGAGGGTCCGCTCGCTGTACCTGTCGGCGCCGGACGGAACAGCGCTGCCGGCCGCAGCGCCGGGACAGTTCCTGACGGTGAGGCTCACCCCCGCAGGAGCCGGCGTTCCGCTGATCCGGAGCTACTCGCTGTCGGGCGAACCCGGGGCCGACGCGTACCGCATCAGCGTGAAGCGCGAACCGCACGGTTCGGCCAGTGCCTGGCTCCACGACACGGTGCGCGTCGGGGACACGCTCGACACAGCGGCACCGCGCGGCAGCTTCCGGCTCGTGCCGGGCAGTGACCCGGTGGTGCTGATGTCGGCCGGAGTGGGTGTCACACCCGTCATGGCGATGCTGCACGCCCTCGCGGACGAACGGTCACCGCGGCCCGTGTGGTGGCTCCACGGCGCCCACGACAGCACGGAGCACCCGTTCGCCGAGGAGGCGCGCAGCCTGCTCAGGGATCTGCCTGACGCACATGCGACGGTGTTCTACAGCAGACCCACGGCCACGGACCGGGCAGGGACCGACTACGACGAGGCCGGCAGGCTGTCCGCCGAGCGGATCCGGGACCTGTCGCTCCCCGACGGTGCCGATGTGTACATCTGCGGACCCGCAGCCTTCATGAGCGAGGCTTCGGAGGCGCTGGGTGAGGCGGGACTCGCCGCGGGGAAGGTCCACACGGAGACCTTCGGTTCGGGCGCGAGCCTCACGCCCGGTGTGACGCGGCCCGGAGCCGGCCGTGCGCCGCACCCGCCGGAGGGCATGCCGCAGGACGGAACGCAGGTCTCCTTCGCACGCAGCGGGCTGAGCGTCCGCTGGGGGGCGGCCCAGGGGTCGCTCCTGGAACTGGCGGAGGCATGCGACGTCCCCGTCCGGTGGTCGTGCCGCACGGGCGTCTGCCACACCTGCGAACTGGGCCTGCTCGCGGGGGCCGTGGACTACGACCCCGAACCCGTCGAGCCGCCGGCGGAGGGCAACGTCCTCATCTGCTGCTCCACGCCGTCCGAGCCGGTGGTCCTCGACCTGTGAACCGGGCCCGTGCGCCCGTCACCCCGCTCCCGGCGGTGCGACACTGGCGGAGTGACGGACAGCGAGGAGCGGACGGCCGCACGCCTGGAGCGGACCATTCTGGATCTGCTCGGCGACCGTCGCCCGGGTGCCACGATCTGCCCCTCGGACGCCGCGCGGGCGGCGTACGACGGCGACGACGACGGCTGGCGGGCGCTCATGGAGCCGGCCCGGGCCGCGGCCCGGAGGCTTGTCGCGGCCGGCGAGGTGGAGATCACCCAGGCGGGCCGCCCCGTCGAGCCGTCCGAAGCCCGGGGACCGATCCGCATCCGACGCGTCCACTGACGCACCCGGGGTCGGCGGCCTGCCGGTACCGACCTGATGCGCGGACGCGTCGTGAAGATCCGCCGGACGGGAGGAAACCGGCGCCGCGCGGGCGGGGGAGAGGGCACGCCGAAGAGGGCGGATGCAGCCTCGTGAAACCGGTGAAATACTGACATCTCGGAATCCGAAGGATCTGGAGGGACCGGTCTCATGAGCGCAGACGAGCAGTTCGCCGTCCAGGAGGTCAGCCCGTCCTACTGGAGGGTGACGTTCACCAACGGTGAGATCAATCTGGTGGATCCCGACACCGTGGAGCAGCTGGCCGAGCTGATCACCCGCATCGAGCAGGACCCCGAGCTGTCGGTCGTCGTGTTCAGGAGCGGCAACCCGGACTTCTTCATGGCGCACTGGGACATGCTGTCGGACCGCGCCCGTGTGGCCGCCATGAAGCCCGGTGCGTCCGGCCTGCACCCGTACGCCGACAACGTGTACCGGCTCGGCAGGGTGCCGTGCGTCACGGTCAGCGAGATCAACGGCCGTGCCCGCGGCGCCGGCAGCGAGTTCGTCCTGGCGACCGACATCCGTTTCGCCGGACCGGACGCCATCCTCGGGCAGTTCGAGGTGGGGGTCGGGTCCGTCCCGGGCGGGAACCCCACCGGCCGGCTGCCCCGTCTGGTCGGGCGGTCGCGGGCCCTGGAGATCCTGCTGGGTGCCGACGACTTCCCCGCCGATCTCGCGGCAGCCTACGGATACGTCAATCGCGTCCTGCCCGGGAACGAACTCGAGCAGTTCGTCGACACCTTCGCCCGCCGGATCGCCAGTTTCGACAAGGTGGCGCTGCGGAAGACCAAGGAGCTCGTCGACGCCGGCACCCAGCCTCCGGTCGAGGAGTTCGGTGCGGCGCTGGCAGCGTTCTTCGGCACCTCGGGCAGGCCCGAGAACACCTTCCGGGTGAAGCGGCTCCTGGACGGCGGCCTGCAGCGGGCGGACGGGGTGGAGCGCGACCTCGGCAGGCAGGTCGCGGACCTCTCCTGACTCCGGCGGGCCCGGAGGAACGGCGGCGGGGTGCTTCGGCGTCGCACCCCGCCGCCGTCACCGGCCCGGTACCGCGGCCGGTTCCCGTCGCCACCGCCTCCCGCGGTGGCGACGGAATCGGGGGAACGTCACCCGGGCAGGACCCACTTCTGGTTGGCGCCGGTGTGGCATGCCCAGAGGTGCAGCTTGGTGCCGTCCGCCGAGGAGTTGCCCGAGGCGTCGAGGCACTTGCCCGACTGAGGGTTCTTCAGGGTGCCGTCGGCCTGGGCGACCCACTTCTGGGCTCCGGTGTTGTTGCACCCGTACAGCTGGATCTTCGTGCCGTCGGCCGTGCCCGCGCCACTGATGTCCAGGCACTTGCCGAGCGCGCGCAGCGTGTCGTCCGTGCCCACCGTCCACTTCTGGGCGGCGGACTGGTTGCACGTCCACAGCTGGATCTGGGTGCCGTCGGCGCTGGAACCGTTCGCGACGTCCACGCACTTGGAGCCCAGTCCCTTGATGGCACCCTCCCTCGGCCCCGTCGTGCCGCCGATCTCCTTGATGCGGATGTTGCGGAAGGACACGTCGTCGTCGGTGCCGTGGTTCTGCAGTCCGATGTGCCCCTGCTGGAGACTCCGGGCGGGGTCGGTGTTGGTGAAGTCGTTGATCTTCTGCCCGTTGAGGAAGAGCTGGAGGCGCTCGCCCTCGACCCGGATCTCGTAGGTGTTCCACTCACCCGGCGGGTTCAGCGCCGCGTCGCGCGCCGCGAGATCGGCCGACTTGAAACCGTAGACGGATCCCGTGGTGCGGTCCGGGGTGTCCGTCGCGTCGATCTGGATCTCGTAGCCGTTGTCGACGGCCGACCACGGATCGTCGGAGGCCGGGAAGCCCACGAAGACACCGGAGTTGTCGTCACCGGCCTGCCGCCAGTCGAGCTTCAGGGAGTACGCCTTGTACTCCTTGGCCTGGTACCAGAGCAGACCGAGGCCGCCGCGGGAGGTGAGCGTGGCGTCGCTCTCGGCGAAGGAACCGGGGCCGGCCTGCTTCCATCCGGTGGTGCCGGTGCCGCCGTACAGGCTGGTGTAGCCCGTCTCGGGACGGCAGTCGGCCTCCGTCAGGCGCGCGGCCCAGCGGATTCCGCCGAGGAGATGGCGGCGGAAGGCCGGATCGGCGTACGAGTCCTCGGTGTGACCGCCGCCCGTGTAGAAGGCACGCCCGCCCTGGTAGTCCTTGCACCAGGCGATCGGGTGGTCGCCGCCCATGCCCCCGCCGCTGTACGTCGACTCGTCGAGCGAGGCCAGGACGTGCGCGGTGGTGCGCGGGTTGGTGCGGTAGTCGTACCACTCGTCGGTGCGCTGCCACGTCCTGCCGAGATGGGCGGTCGCGTCGTGCGCCCGGTCCTCGACCGTGACCGTGGCGGGCTGGATCTGCGGATGTGCCCGGAAGAGGGCACCGGCCAGGCCGCCGTACCAGGTCCAGTCGTACTCGGTGTCGGCCGCCGCGTGGATGCCGACGTATCCGCCGCCGGCCTGGATGTAGCCCTCGAAGGCGGTCTGCTGCGAGGCGTTGAGCACGTCGCCCGTGGTGGAGAGGAAGACGACGGCCTCGTAGCCGGCCAGGGACGCGGGGGTGAAGACCGCCGCGTCCTCGGTCGCGGTCACGGTGAAGTTGTTGGCCGTGCCCAGTTCGCGCAGGGCGGTGACACCCTCGTCGATGGAGGAATGGCGGAAGCCGGCCGTCTTCGAGAAGACCAGCACGTCGTACGCCGGGTCGGCCGCGGCGGCGGCCGCCACCGGGGAGGGTGCCGGTCGTGCGTCCGTCCCGGCCGCGGCGGTGGCCGCGGCGGGCAGCATGGCGGTGCTCAGTAAGGCGCAGGTGCCCCAGGAGGCAAGGCGCCGGAGTCGTCGGCTCATGGCAGGGTCCACTTCTGGTTGGCGCCGGCGGTGCAGGTCCACAGGTGGAGCTTCGTGCCGTCCGCGGATGCTCCCCCCGCCGCGTCCAGGCACTTGCCCGTCGCGGGGTTCCTCAGGGTGCCGTCGGACTGCGGTGCCCATTTCTGGGCTCCGGTGTTGTTGCACGTGTACAGCTGGATCTTCGTGCCGTCGGCCGTGCCGGCGCCGCTGATGTCCAGGCACTTGCCGAGCGCGCGCAGCGTGCTGTCGGCGGCCACGGTCCACGTCTGCGCGGCGGTGTTGTTGCAGCCGTACAGCTGTATCTGCGTGCCGTCGGCACTGGCCCCCGAAGCGACGTCGACGCACTTGCCGGCGATTCCGGTGATCGCCCCCGTCCGCACGGTCGTTCCACCGGTCGTGAAGGTGAAGTCGTCGACGTCGAAGAGGGATCCGCTCCCTCCCTTGAAGACGAGGTGGAGGGTGGTGGTGCCGGCGGGGCGGTTGGTGAGGTCCACGGACACGTTCTGGAAGTTCTCCCAGCCTCCGGTGACCGGTACCGCCACCGATCCGAGGAGGGTTCCGGTGGGTGTGCCCGCCCGGACCTCCAGTGTCCCGCCCACGCCGCCCGAGGCGATGCGGGCCGTCATCCGTGTGGCGTCGGCCAGGAGGTACGGCTTGAAGGAGATCCAGTCGCCGTTCTCGATGTGGCCGACCGCCTTGCCCCCGTGCGCCGCCGTCTTGTCGACGATCTGGACGCCGGCGGACTCCCCGAAGTGCTCGGCCTGGCGCTGACTGCCCTGGCTGAGGTTCTGGTCGTGCGTGGTGAGGGCGGGCTGGCCGTTCGCGCCCTTGTCGGTGTACTCGGCGTCCCAGACGCCGAAGATGTTGGCGTTGGGGTCGTGTTCACCGTCGGCGATGGTCTGCACCGTGCCCGAGCACCCGGTCGCGGAGGTCTGCGGGTGTCCGTGGCTGTCGTGGCCGATGATGAAGGTGACCTTGACCTTGGAGCAGTCGATCGCACCGTCCTCGGGATCGGTGACGGTGACCTTGAACGGGACGGCGGCGCCGGGGTCGATGATGGAACCGTCGGTGGGCAGGTCGAGGGTGACCGTGGGCGCGGTGTTGCCGACGGTGATGATCACCGAGGCGGTCGCCGTGTTGCCCGTCCCGTCGGACACCGTCAGCTCGGCCGTGTACCGGCCGTTCGCCGTGTAGGTGTGCGAGGGCTGGGCGGCGGTCGAGGTCGTGCCGTCGCCGAACTTCCATGCGTAGGTGAGCGGGTCCCCGTCCGGGTCGGAGCTGCCGGCGGAGGAGAACTTCACGGCGAGCGGGGCGGTGCCGGAGGTGCGGTCGGCGGTGGCCTTGGCGAGCGGGGCGCGCCCTCCGGTGACGTACTCGATGCGGTAGACCGCGCTGTTCGCGTCCCCGTTGAAGTAGCCGGTGCCGTAGTCGAGCACGTAGAGGGCGCCGTCCGGCCCGAAGGCCGAGTCCATGACCTGGGTGCCCTGCCAGGGGAAGGCGTTGATCGACTGGACGGTTCCGTCGGAGCCCTGCTCGATCCGCTTGATCCACCTGCGGCCGAACTCACCGGCGAAGAAGTCGCCGTCGTAGCTCTGGGGGAACTTGACCGCCGAGGAGGACGCCGCGTCGTAGCGGTAGACGGGGCCGCCCATGGGCGATTCCGAGCCGCTGCCGAACTCGGGTACCGAGCCGCCGTCGTAGGGGATCCAGGCGGCCTGGGCCGGCGGGAGGTCGGTCAGGCCGGTGTTGTTCGGCGAGGTGTTCTTCGGGGCGGCGCAGGAGAAGGCCGAGCCCGACGTCGAGGTGGCGAAGTTGTAGTCGACGTAGGCGTTGTTGTTGCCGGTGCAGTAGGGCCAGCCGTAGTTGCCCGCCTTGGTGATCCGGTTGAACTCGACCTGGCCGGCCGGCCCGCGGCCCGCGTTCGCGGTACCGGCGTCGGGGCCGTAGTCGCCGAGGTAGACGATGCCGGTGGGCTTGTCGACCGACATCCGGAACGGGTTGCGGAAGCCCATCGCGTAGATCTCGGGCCTGGTCTTCGCGGTCCCCGGAGCGAACAGGTTGCCCGACGGGATGGAGTAGCCGCCCGCGGCGTTGACCTTGATGCGCAGCACCTTGCCGCGGAGGTCGTTGGTGTTGCCCGCCGAACGCTGGGCGTCGTACGCGGGGTTGCGGTCCGCCCGCTCGTCGATGGGGGTGTAGCCGTCGGACGCGAAGGGGTTGCTGTCGTCGCCCGTGGAGAGGTACAGGTTGCCCTGGGCGTCGAAGTCGATGTCACCGCCGACGTGGCAGCACAGCCCTCGGCTGGCCGGGACGTCGATGACCTTCGTCTCCGAACCGAGGTCCAGTGTGCCGTCGGTCCTGAGCACGAAGCGCGACAGGCGGTTCACGCCGTCGAACGGTGCGAAGTCGGCCGCGGAGCCGCCTGCGGGCGCGTCCCCCGACGGCGTCGACAGCTTCGGCGCGTAGTAGAGGTAGACGAAGCGGTTGCCGGTGAAGCCCGGGTCCACTCCGACGCCTTGGAGGCCTTCCTCGTCGTGGGAGTAGACGTCGAGCTTGCCGGTGACCTTGGTGGTGCCCGCGGCGTCGGTCAGCCGCAGGGTGCCGTCCCGCGAGGTGTGCAGGACGGATCTGTCGGGCAGGACGGCGAGTGTCATGGGCTCACCGGTCTCGGCCACCCCCTTGGCCAGGGTGACCTGCTGGAACTCGTCGGCCGCCGCGGGTGCGGCCTCGGCGGGTCTCTGCTGGGCGGTGAGGGCGCCCGCGGCGGCGAGCAGGGTGCAGGCGAGCGCCGCGAGAGGCCGGGTGAATCTCCTGTGCACGCGTTACCTCCGTGTGGTGACGGGGCGGGGTGAAGCACAGGCGCGCGCCGTCGCGCCGACGAGCCGGGTGCCCGGGGGAGGGGTGGGCACCCGGCCGTTGTTGTCCGGTTCAGATCAGGAAGGTAATGGCTTTTGCACCGGCCAGAAACCCCTTTGACGCACCGGAACGCAACTTCTTCTAGTGGGGAGACAAAGCGGCCGGCCGGGAATCCGCCTGCCGGGAACCGGCGTGAGCCCCGCGCGGGAAGGTGCGGGACGCCCGCCGCCTGCCCGCGGGCAGGCCGTGCTCGTGAGGAAGACCCAGGTGAGGGGGGTCGGTGACCCCCGCCGTGCGCACCGGCCGGGAGCGTGTCCGCCGCCTCGCTCCGTGTCCGCTATAGGAACTCATGGAGGGCTGTACGTGTAGTGTTCATGTACCTGAAGGAATCCGGTCAGTATTCCGGTGGATGTTTTCGGCCATGGACATCCCCCGTTTCGGAATCCCCGAGAAGCTCGCCGACCGCATGAGCATGGCCGAGCAGCACGAATACCTGCGTACCAAGCTGACCCGCCGCGGTGTCCTCCGCACCGGCGTGGCCACCGCGGCCGTCGCGGGCACCGGACTGGCGGCGTCGGGACTGGTCTCCCCGTCCGCGTACGCCGCCGGGCCGGACGTGATCACGTCGCACCACAGCACGACGCAGGTGGACGGTTCGCTGGTCGCCCCCTTCGGCAGGCACCTCGCGTACGGGGCGGACCCCAAGACCCAGATGGCGGTGTCCTGGCAGGTCCCCTTCGCCGTGAAGCGGCCCTTCATCCGCATCGGGAACAAGCCGTGGGCACTCAGCCGCAGGATCGACGCCGAGGTACGGCACCTGACGACACCGATGCTGAACGGCGGCAAGATCGCGGCCGCCGAGCAGTACTACGTGCACGCCTCCCTGGAGCGGCTGAAGCCCGGCACGACGTACTACTACGGCGTCGGCCACGACGGTTTCGACCCCGCCGACACCCGTAACCTCGGCACGCTCGGCACCTTCACCACCGCGCCGGAGCGCGCCGAGGCGTTCACCTTCACGGCCTTCGGCGACCAGGGCGTCAGCTACCACGCGCTCGGCAACGACCAGCTGATCCTCGGGCAGAACCCCGCCTTCCACCTGCACGCCGGTGACATCTGCTACGCCGACCCCTCCGGCTCCGGGCAGAGCACCGACACCTACGACGCCCGCACCTGGGACCAGTTCCTGGCGCAGACCGAGACGGTGTCCAAGACCGTGCCGTGGATGGTGACCACCGGCAACCACGACATGGAGGCCTGGTACTCGCCGAACGGCTACGGCGGCCAGAACGCCCGCTGGACCCTGCCGGACAACGGCCCGGACCCCGTCCACCAGCCCGGCGCCTACTCCTTCACGCACGGCAACGTCGGCGTGATCGCACTCGACGCCAACGACGTCTCGTACGAGATCCCGGCCAACTTCGGCATCAGCGACGGCAAGCAGACGCGCTGGCTGGACCGGCGTCTGGGAGAACTGCGGGCCCGCCACGACATCGACTTCGTGGTGGTCTTCTTCCACCACTGCGCGTTCTCCACGACCAACGCCCACGCCTCGGACGGCGGCGTCCGGGACGCCTGGGTGCCGCTCTTCGAGAAGCACCAGGTGGACCTGGTCATCAACGGCCACAACCACGTCTACGAGCGCACCGACGCGATCCTCAAGAGTGCGGTCAAGCGCCCGGTCCCGATCGGGGAGCGCACCGACCCGACGCGGGACGGCATCGTGTACGTCACCGCGGGCGGTGCCGGCAAGGCGCTGTACGACTTCCCGGCACCGGACAGCTACGAGGGCCATGTCAAGGACCTGGAGAGCGTGAACACCTACCACGTGGTCAAGGGCGGCGGAAAGGCCACCGAGACGGTCGAGTGGTCCCGGGTCCGCTACACCGGATTCTCCTTCCTCGCGGTGGAGGTGGAGGCCGGCCGGCATCCCCGGATGAAGGTCACCGCGCTCGCCGAGTCGGGAGAGCGCATCGACCACTTCGAGATCCGCCGGGGCTGACGGGAGCCCGGCCGGTGCCTCCGCGGAGGCACCGGCCGGGCCCCGTGGTCCCTGCCCGGCTGTCAGCCGGCCACGACGTGCCGCGCCCCGGTGACCTGGGGCAGCGGCAGACGGCCGAGCGCGGTCCGGTACTCGGCGACGATGCGCTCGACCACCTCCGCCGCGGGGAGGACCGCGTCGACGAGCCCTGCGGACTGGCCCGCCTCGACCTTCCCTTCGCCGATCAGGCCGTGCAGCGCGGCGTCCTTGAGGCTGGCGGCCACGAACGCCTCCCGCCGCACGTCCAGTTCGGCGCCGGACTCCTCAAGCCGCTGCATGCGCGCGGTGAAGTCGTTGTCCAGGGCGCGTACGAGGCCCAGGCCGCGGCCGACGGTACGGGTGTCCTCCACACCCGCCGCGAGGACCGCCGCCTTGTAGTCCGCGTGCACGGTGGCCTCATCCGTGGCGAGGAACCGAGTCCCGAACTGGGCGGCCCCCGCTCCCAGGGCGAGCATCGCGGCCAGCCCCGCGCCGTCCGCCACACCTCCCGAGGCGATCACGGGAAGGTCCGGCACGGCCGAGACGACCGCCCGGACGAGCACCTGGGTGGTCACCATCCCGGGCGGCGGATGGCCTCCGGCCTCCGCACCGACGACGACCAGGCCGTCCACCCCCGCGTCGGCGGCCTTGCGGGCGTGCTCGACACCCGCCACGACGTGCAGGCACACCGTGCCGACGTCCTGGAACCGCCGCAGATAGCGGCGCGGTCCGCCCTGCGAGGCGATCAGCACCGGGGGACGGCGCGCGAGGAGCAGGTCGATGACGTCGTCGGCCCCCGCCCGGTACAGCGGCAGGTTCACGCCCCAGGGCCGGTCGGTCCCCGCCGCCGTCTCGTCGAGCACACGGGCGAGGTCGTCCAGGCGCATGGGACCCGCGGCGACGACCCCCAGCCCGCCGGCCCGGCTGACGGCAACGGGAAGGGCCGAGCTCGACGAGGCCCAGGACATGCCCGCCTGGACCACGGGCAGGCGGGTGCCGAGGAGACGGGTGACCGGAGTGGGGATGCTGGTCATGCGGACACCTCGTGGTCCTGCCCGGCGAGGAGATGGCGGGCGTGCGCGGCCAGCCGGTTGCGCTGGATCTTGGAACTCGCGGTCATGCCGATGCTCTCGAAGCCGTCGACGATGCGCAGGTGACGGGGAACCTTGAAGCCCGCCATGCGGGTACGCGCCCACGCGATCAGCTCGTCCTCGGTGGTGCCCGGCCCGGTGAGCACCACGAACGCGAAGGGCACCTCCACCAGCCGCTCGTCGGGAACGCCCACCACGACCGCCTGCCGGACGTCCGGGTGGCGGTGGAGCGTGTTCTCCAGATCGGCGGGTGCGACGTTCTCACCGCCCACCCGGATGATGTCCTTGGTCCGTCCCACGAAGTGCAGGCGCCCCGTGACGTCCAGTGCGCCGACGTCACCGGTGTCCAGCCAGCCGTCGGAGTCGACGACGGCCGCCGTCGCCTCGGGGGCGTCGAGGTAACCCCGCATGACGTTCCATCCGCGTACCAGGATCGCACCGGGCTCACCGGGGGCGCAGTCACGGGTGTCGTCCGCGGCGCGGATCCGGACCTCGACACCGGGCTGCACCAGCATCGCTCCGGACGCCCTCACCTCGTCGTCCTCCCACCAGCAGGACTGGGCGACGTTCGGGGACGCCTCCGACAGCCCGTATCCCGCCACGCACTCGCCGGCTCCCAGCTCGTCGATCACCCTGCGGATCACCGTGGGGGAGGCCGCGACCCACGCACCCCGGAGCCTGAGTGTGCGCCGCGCACGGTCGGGGTGGTTGAGCAGCATCAGGGCGATGGTGTCGTTGCCGGAGAAGTGGGTGCAGCCCTCCTGCTCCATCAGCCGCAGTGCCTCGGCCGGCTCGAACTTCGGCATCGTCACCAGCGTGGTGGCGTGCTGCATGGCAGCCAGTACGGACAGGGTGCTGCCGGCGACGTGGAAGAAGGGCCGGGCGCTGTGGAAGCGGTCCCCGGGGCGCAGGCCGAGACGGGCGCCGGAGAAGAACGCGTCGGCGCACATGCTCCGGTGGGTGAGGAGCACGCCCTTGGGCCGGGAGGTCGTACCGGAGGTGTACTGGACGAGCAGGATGTCGTCCGGGGTGCCGGTCGCGGGGACCTCGTCGGTGCCCTCGGACAGGAAATCCGGCCAGGACGTCGCCCAGCCGGGCACCTCGTCGCCGCACACGACGACCCGGCCAAGGCCGGGAAGGCGGGCCCCGGTGGGGGTGCCGTCGGCGCCGACGCCGAGGTCACGGAGGATGTCGAGGAGGTCGACGCGCAGCACCCGGTCGGCGGTGAACAGGGTGGTGACCCCGGCGTGGACGAGGGTGTGCTCCACCTCGTCGGCGGTGTACCGGGTGTTGACCGGAACCGTCACCGCTCCGACCGATCCCAGAGCGACGAACAGGGCCACCCAGCGCGGTCCGTTCCCCAGGCACAGACCGACGCGGTCGCCCCGGCCGATGCCGGCGCCGGCCAGAGCGGACCGGATCCGGCTGACCTCGGCGGCGAGCTCGGCGTAGGTGAGACGCTCCCCGGCCGTGACCACCGCCTCCACGTCGGGGGCGAGCAGCGCCGCGCGCTCCAGCGCCTCATGGGCGGTCAGGGGGCAGGCCTGCCTGAGGTTCATCGGTGCTCCTCGTCGGTCGTCGTGGGGGCGTCGGTCACGAACGCGGCGTGCGCCGAATCGTCGATCAGGGAGGGGCCGGCTTCCGCGCCGCCGGAACCGCGGCGTGCGAAGCGGTCCACGCCGTCGCGCCAGCCGCCGTCGGAGAGGCACTGCTCGATGGCGGACATCTCGATCCGGATGCCTCGGTCGAGGTCCGTCTCGCCGCCGAGGTCGATGGCCCGCTTGGTCAGGGCCATGGCCAGCGGGGGCGCGCCGGCGATGGCCGCGGCGACGTCCTCCCCGGCCTGCGCCAGCCGGCCGGCCTCCACGACACGGGAGACGACGCCCAGGTCCAGGGCCTCCGCGGCGGACATGGACCGCCCCGTGAAGAGGAGTTCCTTGGCGCGGCGCCTGCCGACGGCCCGCTGCAGGCGCTGGGTGGCGCCGACCGTGCCCCAGTGCGGTTCGGGGAAGCGGAAGGTGGTTCCCTCGGCGGCGAGGGCGAAGTCCGCGGCCAGCGTGATCTCACCGCCGGATCCCACGACCGCGCCGTGCACGAGGGCGACGACGGGTCGGCGGCACTCCTGGACGGCCTGGTAGGCGGCGAAGGAGGCGAGCCGTCGGCGGCGGACCCAGGCGGCGTCCCGGCCGGCCCGCTCCTTGAGGTCGGCTCCGGCGCAGAAGGCGGGGCCGCGGGCGGACAGGAGCACCACGCGTACGTCGTCCGCGGCGTCGAGTTCCTCGAAAGCGGACCGCAGTTCGCGGCACATGCGGAGGTCGACCGCGTTACGGGCTTCGGGCCGGGCCAGCTCGACCCGGGCGATGCCGTCGGAGACCGCGTACGTCACGCGGGGCGTCGTCGGACGGGACGGTTCGTCGGTCGTGGTCATCTCAGATCACCCCCGCGGCCCGCAGGCCGTCGATCTCGTGGTCGTCCAGGCCGGCGAACCGTGCGAGCACGGCTTCGGTGTCGGCGCCGAGCAGTGGCGGTGTCCCCGCGGGCAGGGGTTCGCCGCCGGTCTCGCGCAGCGGTGTGCGCAGGGCCTTGAAGGTGCCCTCGGTGGGGTGCTCGAAGTCGGTGACCACGCCCCGCGCCCGTGCCTGCGGGGCGGCCAGGGCCTCGCGGACGTCCCGGACCTCACCGGCCGGGACGTCCGCCGCCCGCAGTTCCTTCAGGAGCCGCTCGCGGTCCCGGCCGCCGACCGCCGCGCGCAGGGCGGTCATGACCCGGTCCCGCTGGGCCACCCGCCCCGCGTTGGACCGCAGCGCCGGATCGGCGCCGAGTTCGGCGAGGCCGAGTACGGAGCACAGGGGCGCCCAGTGCTGGTCGCTCCCGCTGATGTGCAGCCAGCCGCCGTCCGCCGCCCGGAACGCGGCGGACGGGACACGCCCCGGGTGCTGGGTGCCCGTGCGCACCGGGTCCTCGTCCAGCGCGAACAGCCGGGCCGCGTTGAGGGCGTGCAGACTGAGCTGGACATCCATCATGGAGACGTCGAAGTGTCGTCCGCGACCGGTGACACCGCGACCGGCCAGCCCGGTGAGGGCGGCTATCGCGATCCAGAGGCCGGACGTCATGTCCGCCACCGGTATGCCGGTCTTGCTGGGCGGCCCTTCGGGTTCGCCGGTCATGTCCATCACACCGGAGAGGGCCTGGAAGACGGTGTCGTAGCCCTTGCGCAGGCGGTCGGGTCCGCTCTGCCCGAAACCGGTGGCCGAGATGTACACGAGCCCCGGGTTCCCGGTGCTGAGATCGTCGTAGCCCAGACCCAGACGGTCCATGGCGCCGGGGAGGAAGTTCTCCACGACGATGTCGGCCCTGGCGGCGAGCCGGCGGGCGACGTCCCTGCCGCGGGGGTCCTTGAGGTCCAGGGTGACCGAGTGCTTCCCGCGGTTGAAGGCGAAGAAGTAGGCGCTCTCACCGTGGGGGAGACGGGGCTCGAAACCCCGCGTCTCGTCGCCGCCGCCCGGTCGTTCGACCTTGATGACGGTGGCTCCCTGCTCGGCGAGGATCTGGGTGGCCATCGGGGCGGCGAGCACCCGGGAGAAGTCGAGGACGGTGATGCCGTCGAGAGGCCCCGACGCGGTGCTGTCCGTCACTTGCGGAACCCCCGCATCAGTGCGTTGACGTCCTGGCCCGCCCGCATCGCGGCCTCGGTGGGCAGGTCCGCGACACGGTAGAACAGGTCCTTCGCCGCCCGGAGCGCGCGCGGTTCGACCGCCGCCCACCGCTGCGCCGTCTCCAGGGCGGATTCGACCACCAGGTCCGGTTCCACGACGCGGTTGGCAAGCCCGTGCTCCAGGGCCTCGGCGGCGGTCAGCAGCCTGCCCGTGCTGATCAGTTCGAAGGCCAGCTTGCGGTTCAGGTGCCGCTGGAGGCCCGTCATGACGAGGGCCGGGACGATGGAGTGCCGCAGCTCGGGATAGCCGAACTTCAGATCCGTCGCCACGACCGTCATGTCGGCGCCGATCGCCAGTCCGGCCCCGCCGCCCACGGCCGCACCACGCACGGCGGCGACGACCGGCGTGCCCATCCGCTGCATCTGCGTCTGCAGGCGTGCGGTCAGTTCCGCCCGCTCCAGGACGGCTTCCGGCCGGTCCGGTGTGAGGGTGGAGAACTCCGACAGGTCGGCGCCCGCGCAGAAGGCGCGGCCCGCGCCGGTGAGGACGACCGCGCGGACCCGCTCGTCGTCCTCCGCCGCGGTGAGCGCGGCGCTCAGGGCGCGGGTGAGCGCGGTGTCCAGGGCGTTGAGCTTGTCGGGGCGGTTGAGGGTGAGGACGCGGACGGCTCCGCGGTCCTCGGCGAGCAGTGTGCCGGAGGCGGTCGCAGCCGCGTCGGCCTGCTGCCCGCTGGTCGTGACGGTCACAGAAGGTTCTCCTCGGTGGGCGGGGTCAGGCGGCTGCGGGACGGAATCCGGCACGGGCCACCATGCTGTGCAGGGGGCGGCCCAACGCCGCCTCGCAGGCCCGGGACGCGGTCGCGAGTGCGTCCGGGTCGATACCGGTGTCCACGCCCATGCTCTCGAACAGGGACACCAGGTCCTCCGTGCACACGTTCCCCGTGAGTCCGGCTCCATAGCCGATCTTCGACGGATGGCCGCCGACTCCTCCCAGGGCGCTGTCGAAGTGCCGGCACCCTGCCTCCAGGGCGGCGACCGCGTTGGCGACGGCCGTCCCGCGTGTGTTGTGGAAGTGGGCGATGAGCGCGAACCCGGGGTGGGCGCGGTCCAGGCGGTCGAAGAGCGAGGCGACCGACCTGGGCGTGGCGACGCCCGTCGTGTCCCCGAGGGTCACGGCGTCCGCTCCGAGTTCGACGAAACGGGCGACGTCCTCGGCCACGCGCCCAGGATCCACCCGCCCCTCGAAAGGACAGCCGAACGCGACGGACACGACGCCCACGAGCCGGAAGCGCCCGCCCGCGAGGGCGGTCATCTCCTCGACGCGCTCCCACTGCTGCGCGCGTGTGCTGCGCAGGTTCTTGCGCGTATGGCTCTCGCTGGCCGAGACCAGCAGGCTCAGTTCCTCGGCGCCCGCGCCGCGGTCGAGATCGGCCAGCGCCCGCTCGACGGCGCGCGGGTTCGGGCACGTCGCCTTGAACGCCACGCCGGGGCGTCGGCTCACGCCCTCCAGGACCTCACGGGCGTCCGCGAAGGCGGGCACCCACTTCGGATGGCTGTAACTGGTCGCCTCGATGCGGCGGAAGCCGGCGTCGGCGAAGCTGTCCAGCAGGGCGATCTTGTCCGCGGTCGGCACGAACGTGGGTTCGTGCTGAAGCCCGTCCCGGGCGAAACACTCGCAGATGGTGACCATGTCGGTCATCGAGCCACCTCCTCAGGATGACTCGACAACTTGTACGCCCCACGTGTTGATAATGTCAACAGTCACCCCTCGTCGAGGTGATCCCGCTCCCGCTTCTCGAGGGCCAGCGCCAGGTCCGCGAGCTTCTCCAGGGCCCGCCCCAGGACCTCGGCCTCCTCGTCGGAGAGCAGCGCCGTGAAGGTCGCGTCCCGTTCGTTGGCAGCCGCGATGAGGCCCCGGTACGCCTCGACCCCGGTGTCGGTCAGGGCGAGTTGACGGCTGCGGCCGGCGCCCTCGGTGCGGCGGACCAGGCCGCGTTCGACCAGGCCGCGTACGACCCGGCTCATCTGTGCCTTGTCCAGACCGGCCCGGCGGGCGAGCCGGTTGAGCGTCAGGGTGGGGTCGGCCGCGATGAGGGCGATGGTGCGCCATTCACCGAGGCTCACGTCGAACTCGCGGCGGTACCTGAGTGCCGCGCTGCGCGACAGGGCCGACGATGTCCGCGAGAGTCGGTAGGACAGCAGTTCGGAGATCGGTGCCAGGTCCCGGCCGTCATCACGTTTCACCATGGGCCGCATGGTATCTCCGTCGGAGGTGTTGACTTTATCAACTTGAGCATCGGAAACTCGCCATGCCCGCCGCTCTCGGCGACATACCTCGACAAAGGAGTCGTACGTCGTGGCCGACCCCTCGACCTCCATCGCACCGCAGGACGCTGTCGACACCCCCGAAGTCGACCGCGCGGCGACCTACCGCACCATCGCCTGGCGCGTCATGCCGCTCCTGGTCACCTGCTACGTCGTCAGCTTCATCGACCGCACCAACATCGGGATAGCCCAGCAGGGTCTCGAGAGGGACCTCGGCTTCGGCTCGGCCGTCTACGGTCTCGGCGTCACCCTGTTCTTCGTCGGCTTCATCCTCTTCGAAGTGCCGAGCAGCGCCCTGCTGGCCCGGCTCGGCGCACGCAGGACGATGGTCCGCATCATGGTGTCCTGGGGCGTCGTCACCCTGGGCACGTCACTGGTCCACAGCGAGGTGACCTTCTACCTCGCGAGGTTCCTCCTCGGAGTGGCCGAGGCCGGCTTCTTCCCCGGCGCCCTCTACTTCCTGTCGCGCTGGTTCCCCTCCGCGCGGCGCACCCGGATGACCGCCGTGTTCTTCGCGGGCGTACCCGTCTCCGGCGTGCTGGGCTCGCTCATGTCCGGCAGCATCATGAAGGCCTTCGACGGCAGTACGGGGCTCGCCGACTGGCAGTGGCTGTTCATCATCGAGGGGATTCCCCCGATCCTCCTCGCCGGCGCGGTGTTGCTGTGGCTCGTCGACGAACCGGAGCAGGCCCGCTGGCTGAGCCCCGCCCAACGGGCCGCCGTCCGCGCGGACCTCGACGCGGACCAGCGGCGCAAGGCCGGGAGGGCGACCGGGAAGGGGCACGGCGGACTTCTCCTCGCGCTCAGGGACCCGAAGGTGTGGACCATCGGGCTCTGCGCCTGCGGCGCCTACACCCTCGCCAACGCGGTGTCGTTCTGGACGCCGCGGATCATCGCCGACGCCGGCGTGGGTGACGTCCTGGACCTGGGCCTGTTCTCGGCGCTTCCGCCGCTGCTCGGCATCGTCGTCATGCTGATCGTGGGACGGCACTCCGACCGCACCCTGGAACGCCGCTGGCACGCGGCCGTCAGCTGGACCGTGGCGGCCCTGGCCATGGTCGCGATCTCGCTGTCGGGGGACGACGTCGCGCTGGTCGTCGCCCTCCTCGCCGTCATGGCCGCAGCCCACTACTCCGGCCTCACCGTCTTCTACTCCATCCCGTCCATCTACCTCGGTGAACGCGCGGCGGCCACCGGAATCGCCCTGGTCACCTCCATGGGCTCCTTCGCCGCCGCCGCGTCACCCTCCCTGCTCGGGTTCATCCAGAGCAGCACGGGAAGCCTGTCGCTCGGCCTGCAGATCAGCGCGGGAATCGTGATGCTCGCCGTCGTCCTCCTGCTCGTCGGGGTCAAGGCGAAGGACCTGCGGGAGGAGCGCCCCTCCTGAGGCCGCGGGCCGGCACCGGGGGACGGCACGCCCGCGATTCCCGGCGCGACCGCGCCACCGCGCCACCGCGCCACCGCGCGACCGCGCGACGCCGCGCCGGAGTTCTCCCCGCCGCCCCGAACCGGAGCCGCGGGGAGAACGTCGTTCCCCCGCGGCGGACCGAAGGGCCCTTAACCGGCGGCGCGGCACCGGTCGCGGACGGGCGGGAGCGCGTGAGCGGCGCGATGCGCCGGAGTCCCGGCCCGTACCCTTCAACGATGCCCCAGACCCCTGAGACATCCGGCCCGTCCGAACCCCTGACCACCGACGCGGTCACCCGTATCGTGCTGCGGCCCGTCGCCAGCCCTCTGCCGCTGGGCTTCTTCGCCCTCGGCATCGGCAGCGTGGTGCTCTCCTCGCTCCAGCTCGGGTGGGTGCCGACCGCGCAGAGCGAGATGCTGCTGCTCCTGGTCCTCATCTTCGTCGTCCCCCTGCAGTTCGTCGCCGGACTCTTCGCGCTCGTCGCCCGCGACGCGGGTGCCGGCACGGCGCTGCTCCTGCTCGCCGCCGCCTGGGCCGGCACGAGCGTGACCTCACTCGACTCCCCGCCCGGCCGGCCCGTCGTGGCACAGGCCGTCTTCCTCCTGGCGCTCGTCCCCTTCGTCCTCGCGCTCGCGGGTGCGGCCGTGCAGTCCAAGCCGCTGTTCGCCGTGCTGCTCACCCTCACCGCGCTGCGCTTCGGCCTGACCGGTCTCTACGAGGCGGGCGCGGGCAACGCGCTCCAGGCCGCGGCGGGCTGGACCGGCGTCGTCATCGGCGTCTACGCGCTGTACGGCGGACTGGCGCTCCTCGTGGAGGACGGCAAGCAGCGCACCGTACTGCCGCTCTTCCGGCGCGGGGCCGCCCGCAGGTCCATCGAGGGCGACCTGCGTGAACAGCTCACCCCCGCGCAGCAGGAAGCCGGAGTCCGCCACCAGTTGTGAGGAGGTCGCTTCCCGCGGCGACTCCAGGATCACGGCCGCCGCCCGTCTGCCCGGCGGCCGTGACGGAGCGCGACCCGCTCCGGCCGCGCCTTCCGCACCTACCGGCTGTTTTGCGGCCATGGGACCCGATAGGCACTTCTCGTCGTATACAGACGCCTGACCTCCGGTGGTCATCTCGCGTATGCCCAGGTCGAGGAGCTTTTGACCCACGTCATTGCTTCGTGAACCATCGACCCGAGAAGGACCTCACATGCCCCACACCGGTGACACCGAGTCACACGAGCCGAGCGGACACGACAGGCGGGTCTTCCTGCGCAACGCGGCTCTGGCCGGAGCGGGCGCGGCCGCCGCGAGCGTCGGCGTGACCGCGCTCTCCGCGGCGCCCGCCTCGGCCGCGGACGCTCCGAGACACGGCGGGACCGGCACCTGGAGTCCGGACCCCACCTCCCTGCAGTTCACCCTCGCCGTCATGCCGGACACCCAGTTCCTCTACTGGGGAAGCCAGGACAGCGTCAACAGGACCCCGCAGGAGGAGTCCTTCCGCTACATCATCGAGAACAGCGGCAACCCCGAGGCCAACATCGTCTTCATGGCGCATCTCGGTGACCTCACGCAGGACGCCGACCCCTCGTCGTTCGAGCAGGTCGACAAGGCGTTCGGGGTGATGGACAAGCACGGCGCCGCATACAGCGTGCTGGCCGGGAACCACGACGTGACCGGCGACGACAGCCGCGGCGACACGCCCTACCTGCGCACCATGGGCCCGCAGCGCTTCAAGCGGGCGAAGACGTTCGCCGGCGCGGACCGGACCGGCTACAACACCGCCCACGTCTTCGAGGCGGCCGGCCGCTCCTGGCTCCTCCTCGCCCTGGACTGGCGGACCACCGACCAGGGTTTCGCCTGGGCGAACGACGTCATCAAGGCGCACCCCAAGATGCCGGTGATCCTCACCTCGCACGACATCGTCGCCTCGCCGTACGATGACAACGTTTTCCCTTACGAGTCCGGCGACCCCGAGAACAACGCCGTACTCTCCGGCTACGGGCAGACCGTCTGGGACAAGCTGATCAACGACAACGACCAGATCTTCCTGACCCTCAACGGTCACTACTGGCCGCCCGGGCGCACGACCAAGAAGAACAGCGCCGGCAACGACGTCGACATGCACATCACGAACTACCAGAACCGCTACTTCGGTGGCGGCGGCATGATCCGGCTGTACCACTTCGACCTGGCCCGGGACACGATCGACGTCGAGACGATCAACCCCTGGATCATGGCCCAGGACCCCGACACCCGCAACGACCAGGCCGCGGGGCACGCCCGGATCACCGGTCCCGTCGACAACTTCTCGGTCCCGATCGACTTCGAGCAGCGGTTCTCCGGCTTCATCCCGATCCCGGTCCGCCCGTCCCGCCCGGCCCACCGCCAGCTGGTGAAGGGCACAGTGGCGTACTGGCGCTTCGACGGACAGGGCGCCCCCGGCGCCTCGCTCGGCGCGGGCCAGAAGATCCGTGACCTGTCGGGCAAGGGCAACGACCTGACCGTGGTGACCGTGCCGGGCACGGCTGACGGCGCGCTGTCCTGGTCCGCCGGACACCACCCCGACCAGCCCGGCCACGCCAGCCTGAAGTTCGCCGGCGGCAGGAACCCGGTCAACGGCTCGTATCTGACCACCGGGGCGAAGGCACCTCTGAACACCGAGACGTTCAAGGGCGGGTACACGATCGAGACCTTCGTCATGATGCCGCTGGACTGGGACGGGGGCAGGAACGGCAACGCCTCCATCCTCAGCCGCCGCGGCGCCGCGGGGGACGCGGGCAAGCACGGCAAGAACACGGACCCGAAGGAGCCGCTGGCCCAGCTCGCCATCACGAACAACGGCCGCGAGGCGCAGTTCAACCACTACCCGACGAACACCACCTACCCCACGACCAACTGGGGCCACGGCATGCCGGAACTCAAGTGGTTCCACCTGGCAGTCGTCAACGACGGCCGCCACACCAAGCTGTACGTCGACGGCGCTCCGGTGCTCGACAACCCGAGCCGGGTGTCCGCGGGCCTGACCTCGCTCGGACTGCCCTGGCTCGTGGGCGGCCACGAGTACGCGGGCGCGGTCGACGTCGTCTTCCACGGCAACGTCGGCGACATCCGCATCGTCGACCGGCCGCTGTCCCACCGTGAGTTCCTGACCGCCGAGTAGCCTCGTCACCCGGCTCCGGCTGTGCCGCCGGGCCGGGCGACGGGGGAGACACCCTCGTGCGCGGAGACGGATGGGCCGGTCCAGGAGGACCGGCCCATCCGTCGTCCACCGGCCCGACCCGGCCCCGCAGCGGTCGCTGCCGCTGCGGGGCCGGATCAGGAAGGCGTCAGAACGCCTCCTCGCCCTGCCCCAGTCCGAGGCCGGTGGTCCAGGACGTGAACGACACGCCCGCCTGATAGACGTCGGTGTCGCCCGGTGCGTAGAAGTACGTACTCCGGCTGCTGCCGTCGGGCATGGACAGCTTCAACGCGTTTATCTTGAGGGCGTGTTCGGGGGAGTCCGCGATGTTGTAGATCGCCGTGGTGTGCAGCGGCGAGTCGGGCCTGAGCACGAGGGTGCCGCCCCGGCCGTTGACCGTGACCGGAGCCGGTGTGCCGTCGCCGGCCTTCCTGAGGGTGATCAGCGGGGTGTCGGTGAGTGTGCAGACCACGCCGTCGTGGGCGAGGAGGGTCAGGTCGAATCTGCGCTTGCTGAGCCCGGCCGTGTAGCCGCCGAAGTGGAACGAGACGTCGTCGATGGTGCACGGACGGGGTTTCGCCTGCTCGGCGGACGTCCGGGTCGCGGCGGGCCCGCCCGCCGTCGCACGGTCACCGATGGTGGCGCTCGCCACCGCTGTACCGCTCAGCAGCAGGGCGGCGACGGCCGCCGCGACCGCGGCGGCACGGGAGTTGATACGCATGGGGTACCTCCACGAACAGTAGGAAATGCGGACAGGCGCGTGCGGTCAGAACGCGCCGAGCCCGTGCGGAACACCCAGACCGGTCGGTCCGTCCCAGCCGGGTCCCGCGTTGCACAGGGCGGGGCTGATCGCGGGGTACGAGGCGCACTGGTGGTAGACCTCGGTGTTGCCGCTCGTGACGTCCGTGAAGGCGGTCTTCGGCGCCCGGTAGAGGCCCGAGGGCCCGTCGACGGCCGAGAGGCGGCCGGCGCGGGTGAACAGGCCGGCCACGTAGGGCGCCGACGCGCTGGTCCCGCCCGCCACCACCCAGTTGTTGGGCTCCTCGCTCAGGGGCGCGTAGGTGTCGTACACGGCGACACCGGTGGCGGGATCCGCGTCCGCGGAGATGTCGGAGGCCGCCCGGTGGCCTCCGCAGGCCGCGGTGACCGCGGACGGCTGGCCCTTGGCCGCGCCGAAGGCCTGCTCGCACCCGCTGCCCGCGGCGTACCAGGCCGCCGGCTCCTCACCGGCGGCAGGAAGGGAGACGCCACCCACGCTGATCACCGACGGCAGGGCGGACGGCCAGAGCTGGTGCACGCCGCCGTTGAAGCCTCCGTCGCCGGTCGAGGCGGTGATGGCCACGCCCTTGTGGTCGAGTGCGGTACGGCGGAAGCCGTGCGTGTTCTGGACATCCGCACGGAAGCCGTAGCTGATGCTGACCGCCGACGCGCCCGCTGCCACCGCCGTGTCGACCGCCTGGGCGAAGTCGCCCGTCGACACGTCGTTGTCGTCCTGGGCGTCCTGCCAGGGCACGGAGATCTCGAGGAGCCGGCAGGAGGGGCAGGCGGCGGAGGCCATGTCGAGGTCGAGCGCCGTCTCGAGGGCGGCTCCCTCCTCCATGAGCCGGCCCTGCGAACCGGTCTGCGGGGCGGGCTGCTTGCCGCCGTCGTAGTTCAGCAGGGACAGGCAGCCGGAGGCGACGGTGCACGCCGGCAGGCCGAACGTCCTGCGGTAGACCGCGAGGTCCTTCTCCAGCGTCGGATAGACACCCGCGTCGATGATGGCGATGGTCCCGGTGCCGCGCGAGGCCGCGGGCAGCCCGTAGGCCGCCTGCAGTTCGGCCGGACCGTAGCCCGCGGGAGCCGCGGACCGCAGGGGGGTGTCACCCTTGACGCCCTCGGTGACGACCTGGGCGTGACACGTGGGGCACACCGGGCGCGAGCCGTGGTGTTCGAGCAGCGTCCCCTCCTTCACCTGCTGGTGAAGCCGGGCGACGCCCTCACCCGAATTCGCCTCCCCGGTGAGCCGTGTGACGGGCAGTGGGGGAATGACGGCCGCGTCCGCGGTGGACGCCGCCGAGGACGGCGCGGTGTTCACCGTGAGCGCCGAGCACACCAGCCCGGTGACCGCCGCCGCGGTGAACGCCCACCGGCGTGTCCCCGTACCCGGTCCTGCCCATGTCCGTATTCGTCGCCTCACGCGCCCTCACTTCGTCCGGTGGGTTCGGGGTTCGTCGCCGTTTCGGCATGGAGAACCCCTGACACCCTTGCAACGGGGCTTCGCCCCCTTCGAGTTGTGTGTTTGTGATCACACCGCCGTCATGGTGTTCCGGGACCGGCGTGTGCGGTCACTTCCCGCCGTCGTCCCCGCCCCACGGATGGCGCATCCGGATCCACACGTCACGTGCCTGTCTGCCCGCACGTGTCCTGCTCCGGGCGACGAGGACGCGCGCCTGTTCCGCGGTCTCCACCATCGGCCCGGAGCCGCGCAGCGGCTTGCCCGCGGTCTCGTGCAGGAAGAACGTGGCGACGAGCCCGACGACTCCCGCGACCATCAGGTAGTACGCCGGTACCATGTCGTCGCCGGTCGCCTCCACGAGGGCGGAGGCGAACAGCGGCGTGGTACCGCCGAACACGGACACCGAGATGTTGAAGGCGATCGACAGGGCTCCGTAGCGGATGCGGGTCGGGAAGAGGGCCGGGAGCGTCGAGGCCGAGGCGCCCGCGAAACAGACCAGCAGCAGTCCGAGGACGCAGCAGCCGATCGCCGGCAGCAGGATGCCGCCCTCCTGGATGAGAAGGAACGCCGGGATAGCGAAGACGACGAGCGCCACGCTTCCCGCCAGGAAGACGGGGCGCCTGCCCCAGCGGTCCGAGGACCTGCCGACCGTCGTGATCGTCAGGACCACGAGCAGCATCGTGCCCAGGACCAGCAGCTGGGACGTCGTGTCGGGCTCGCCGAGGGTCTCCGACATGTACGTCGGCAGGTAGGAAGTCACCATGTAGTTGGTGACGTTGTAGACCAGGACCAGGCCCATGCAGATCAGCACCGCCTGCCAGTGGCCGGTGAAGATCTCCTTGAGCCGGCCCTTGCCCGACTGACGCGCCTGCTCGACGGGGTCGCCCTCGGCCAGGGCCTCGGCCTGTGCCTCCTCCTCGCGCTGGAAGACGGGTGTCTCCTCCAGCTTCAGCCGCATGTACAGGCCGATCAGGCCGAGCGGCCCGGCGACGAAGAAGGGGATGCGCCACCCCCAGTCCGTCATCCCGTCCGCACCGAGGACCGCGGTCAGCACGGTCACCAGCCCCGAGCCCAGCGAGTAGCCGACGAAGGTCCCGAAGTCCAGCCAACTGCCGAGGAACCCACGGCGCTTGTCCGGCGCGTACTCCGCGATGTACGTCGTGGCGCCCGCGTACTCACCTCCGGTGGAGAAGCCCTGGACCAGACGGCACACCAGCAGCAGCAAGGGTGCCGCGAACCCGATCGTCGCGTACGAGGGGAGGAAGCCGACGGCGAAGGTGCTCGCCGCCATCATGATCATGGTGATGGCGAGTACCTTCTGACGCCCCACACGGTCGCCCAACGGGCCGAACACCAGGCCGCCGAGCGGACGTACGAGGAAGGCGGCGGCGAAGGTGGCGAAGGTGGACACCACCTGCGCGCCGGGCGAACTCGACGGGAAGAAGACCTTTCCGAGGGTGCCCGCCAGGTAGGCGTACACACCGAAGTCGAACCACTCCATCATGTTGCCGAGTGCCGCCGCCGTCACTGCGCGGCGTACCTTCGGGGGGTCGGTGACCGTCACGTCCTCGGCGGCCAGTGCCTTCTTGCGGCGCCGCAGGAGCGTCCGCAGCATCCGGTCCGTCGCCCCGCGGTCACCTCGGCGGCGGGGTGCACCCGGCTGTCGTCTCGGTCCCGGCATGACTGTTCCGCCCTCTGCTGTAGCCCGCACATGTCGCCGCACCGCGCGGCTCCGCCTCTGGTCCTCCGTAGGGGCCCACCTTGTCCGCCCGTCCCCGCGAACGTCGCGTGACTGTGCCGCAGGAGTGAGTCAGGGGACCCGTACGGACGAGGCCGGACGGGTGATCGCGTACGAGGGTCACCGCCGGGGGCGGCGGCCACGGGACGGGAAGCAGGAGCCGGCGAGCCGCTGTTCCGGGCCCTCGACCGTCGTGCCGTGCGGTGGTCGCGTGCTCCTTCTCGCCGGGTGGCGCACGTGAAGCCGCCCCGCCGGGAGCCGAGGCTCCCGGCGGGGCGGCACACCCGTGGGACGCGGGTCCTCGACGGGGCGTCACGTCGTGACGGACCGAGGCCCGCCTACCCGGGCACCACCGACAGCGACCGCAGCCGTGCGTGACCCCTGCGCCACCCCGACACGTCGAGCGCCACGTAGCGGGCGGTGGCCTCGGTCGTCAGACCTCGCACGGCGGTGAGTCCCCGGAGGGCCTCCCTCTGCCCGTAGGTGACACCGTCGTCGCTGAACTCGATCGTCGCGCCCGGAACGCGCCCCGGGGTCCACTCCGTCAGAATCCGCCCGATGGGCCGGGAGGAACCGAGATCGACGACCAGCCGGGCTTCGTCCGAGCCGGGCGTCCACGAGGTCCGGGCATCCCCGTCCACCGCGGCGGCCGGATCGGACATGCCGTCGGGGAGAGGCCCGGTGGGGAACGTCACGCAGCCGAGGGCGGCGTCGGCGAGCGGGTAGGCGGTCGTGCCCCGCACGGACACCTCACCGGTCCTGCCCCGGCGCAGCCTGACCCGGGCCCGCCGGCCGTCCTCGGCGATCACGACCAGGTCGCAGTCCGGTCCGGTCAGCCGCACCGTCGCGGCGTCGACGACCTCCGCGCGGACGCCCGCCGGGACCGCCCTCCTCGTCGCCGAACGCAGGGTGAACCGCGCGGCGGCCACCTCGGCCGTCGCCGCGGCGAGTTCGGCGGTGAAGTCGGTCCCCGCGGCCGTCACCGTCTGGGAGCCGGCGTACAGGCGCAGGCCGTCGTCCTGTCCGGGCACCGAGACCACGGTGGCCACCGGCTCAGGAGAGAGGTTGAACAGACTCAGGTGGCCGCCGGCGGTGCTGGCGTGCACGACGGGGTTCTGGGCCAGGGGAGCCTTCCGGGACGCCGCGGCCTTCACCTCGGCGGGATCCCCGGAGGGGTGGCCCTCCACGGTCACGGCCTCGGCGGGACCGTCGGACAGGATGACGACGTCGCCGTAGACGGCCAGGGGGTTCTCGCCGCCTCGCACGACCAGTCCGGCCCGGCCGTCCACCGAGAGCCAGCCACCACGGCTCGTGAGGTCCGCTTCGGGGAACCGGGCGAGGTCCGTCCAGGTCTGCCCGTCGTCGGACCCCTGCACCCGGTAGGCGGTGGCGGCCGCGGACTCCCATGCCAGGGTGAGCCGGTCGAACACCGTGACGCCGCCGAGGTCCACGCTCAGCCAGCTGTCCTGGCGGCTCCGTTCGCCGACGGCCACGGCCCAGCGGGTCGCCGCGTCACCGTCGACCACGCGCTCCGCCCCGTAACCCGTCGCCGCGGACGACGCGGTGGCGGTGCGGCCGCGGGCGAGGTCGGGGCCGCCTTCGCCGTTCGTGACGCCGAAGCTGTAGAGCGAGTACCCGTACTGCGGGTGACCGGAGACGCCCTGCATGCGCACGTGGCGGCAGGAACTCCCGGGGAGCGCCAGTGTGTCGACGCGCGGCCCGGGTACGACCCCGGTCGCCCCGCTGTCCGCGGAGCCCACCTCGGCCGAGCCGTCGGCCGCGGTGTACCTGCGCCTGCCGTCCAGACCGGCGAGTCCCGGCATGGTGAGGTTGTGCACCCGCAGGCGCCCCTCACCGGCGGCGGTCCCGCTGGTGGCATAGACGACCGCCCCGGAGGGCAGTGTGGTGAACCCCGCGAATCCCGTGTCGAGCCGGAGCAGCGTGGCGGTGGCGTCGAGGCCGTCGCGCACGTTCGTGTACGTGGTGACCGAGCGGTGCAGCACCTTCGCACCGGTGGAGGGCAGGAACACCGGGCTGTTGCCGCTCAGCGCGAACAGCCAGTCGTCGTGGGCGGGCTGCCAGGCGAACTTGACGAAGCCGGGCTTGCTCACCGACGCCGCCCACGCCGCGGGGGACTGCTGGACCACGATCCCGGGGCCGGGACCGAAGTCCTGTACCCCTGCCGCCTTCTCGAAGAACTCCGCGTCGGACAGCGGGCGTACGGTTCCGCCGTGCGCCGCCCTCCACCGGTGCAGCAGATAGCTGATGGCGATCTCGGCCCGGGCCTCGGGCTCGTACTTCGCCTCACCCGAGAACTTGGCCAGCCGGTTGACCGGTGCGTAGCCCTGGTAGGGGACCAGCCGTTCGGCCATGGCGGCCTCGGCCCACGCGGCGGACCGGTCGCCCGTCACCTGGGCGAGGAAGGCCAGCGGAATCACATCCCGGCCGTAGAGGTGCTCACGGTCGGCCACCATGGGCATCAGTGGTTCACCCGCGTCACTCATGACCATCAGGAGGGTCCGCCACAGCGGTCCCGCGTTCGGCTGCGCCGTCAGCACCTGTGGCATGGGCCGTCCCGCGGTGATGAAATGCGCCGCGTTACGGCCGGAGGTGCGCCACAGCTCCTCCTGGTAGTGCGGGCCGAAGGACTCGTGGTTCTCGACGATGAACGTGTCGTAGAGGTTCGTCGCGGTGTTCGTGTTCACCGCCACGCCGTCGACCAGAGCGGGGTTGGCCAGGTCGGCGGCGGGCAGGCCCGCTTCGTTCCTGGTCCAGCGGCCGAAGGCCGCCGCCCAGTCGCCGTGGCGCGGATCGGCGGAGGACCAGGCGAGGCCGGGCGCCAGGGACTGGGCGTAGACGCCCATCTCCTCCAGCTTCGTGTCCCCGACGTAGCCGCCCTTGAGGCCGTTGGCCGTCCAGCTTCCGGACGCGGGGTCGGCCGCGGTACCCAGCGCCGTCGTGTACTGCGCCTGTTCGGCGGTGATCGTCTCGATGTGCTGCCGGGTGGCGGCGTCCAGCCGGTCCCAGAGCAGCCGGGCCGCGAGCACGAAGTAGAGCTGGAAGGTGGTGTCGAAGAACAGTTTCCGGCCCCACTCCGTACCGCCTGTGAGGCGGTTGGACGCGGCGAAGTGCTTGATGGTGGCCAGTGTCCGGCTCAGAAGGACGTCCTTGCCGATGCCGGCGCGCTCGGCGTCGTAGGTCCCCTGGGTGAGGAGCACCGCGTGGCCGAGCACGACGGCGAAACCGAAGTCCTTGGCCGTGTAATGGCCGAGCGACTCGTCCCACTGGGTCTCCGCCCAGCGGGTGTGGGTGAGCAGGACCTTGTAGTACGTGGCCGCGACGGTGTCACGGTCCGCGACGCCGGCGGGCCGGCCACCGGGGCCGTCCGGCGCCGCGGCTGCTGCCGACCCGGCGGAGAAGGACAGGGGACTCGCGGCCAGAAGGCCTGCCAGTCCTGCGAGTTGGACGAAACGACGCCTGTCGTAGTGAGCCGGGTCGCTTGACATGGGTCCTCCGAAGAGTGCTGACAACGTTGTCAAAGTAGTGGCTCATTTTTTACCCCGTGCGGACGGCCGTCAAGGGTCCCGACCGTCCGATGTGCGACGGCAGGCGGTCGCGGGTCCCGGCCGTCCGACGTGCGGCGGGAGGCCGGCCCCCGGCACCGGCGCCGCGTGGACCGACGTGCGACGGCACCGTTCGACAGCGCTGCTCGGACCGGGCTTTCCGGCCTACGGGGACCAGTCCTCGACGAGGAGCCCGAGAAGTACCTCGTCCAGGAAATCGCCCATCACCCAGGCCGAGGAGCGCAGCACGCCCTCGCGGACGAAGCCGTTGCGCTCGGCGGCGCGCAGCATGGCCGTGTTGTCCGAGAGGGCCTCGATCTGCAGCCGCCGCAGGCCGCGCACGACGAAGCCGTAGTGACACAGCACAGCGACCACGTCCGTCCCGAGGCCCTGTCCGCGGGCGGACGGCAGCAGACCCAGTCCGACGTGCGCGGACCGGTTGTGGGTGTCGATGCCCCACAGCGCCGCGGAACCGGCGAGCATGCCGTCGGCCGCACGCACCACCGAGAACTGGACATGGCGCTCCTCGTCGTCGTCCACGACGAAGTGCGAGCGCTTCGACCCCGGCGTGACCGGCCGCCACGGGCGGCTCTGGGCCCGCGAGTGGTTGACGACGTCGTCGTGGAGCTCCGCCTGCAGGATCGGGACGTCGTCCTCGTGCCGGGCCCTCAGCCCGACCTTGCTGCCCTTTAGCATGCGGAATTCCTAGCCGACGGGACGCGCCGACGGCAATCGGATAAGCCGGCCGTCGCGGGGCACGGCAGCACCGTCACGGGGCACGCCGGCAACGTCACGGGGCACGGCAGCACCGTCACGGGGCACGGCGGACGCACGTCCGGCAGGAGAGTGCGGCGCCCCGGGCGGCCGGGACTCCTCGGCCGAGGCCGCCGCCCCGGGACGAGAGCCGTGGTGCGCCCGGGAACGCCACCGGTGGACGCGCTCCCGTCGGCTATCCTGCGGTGCGCTCCGGATGTCCGGAAGGGGGCCGCCGCACCGCCGTGTGCGGGCGCCGCACCTGTCAGGTGGGACCGGCCCGGGGCAGCACCGCGTCAGCAGGCGCGTCGGATTCGGTGCGACCGGGGGGTCGCCCAGTGAACGGGGTGGGGAATGTCCAGTCATCGGCTGTCCAGGAAGGGCCGCTACGTCGCCTGGGCGACGACAGGGGTCGTCGTCGCCGAACGGGCGCCGGGATCGCGGCGCAGACGACCATGGCCGCCACGGCCTGGCCCGCGCAGAAGACCTACACCGGACGCGCCTTCGACGCCTGCACCGCGCCCTCGCTCGGCGCGATGAAGGCGTGGAACACGGGCTTCTACGGCGCTGCCGCGGTCTACATCGGCGGCAGGAACCGTGGCTGCGCCCAGCCCAATCTGACGAAGTCCTGGGTCAAGTCGGTCAGTGCCACCGGATGGAAGCTGATCCCGCTCTACGTCGGAGCTCAGCCGCCCTGCCAGAAGAGCTCGAACCCCGAGAGGTTCACGGCCTCCACGGCCGCCTCCCTCGGCGCGAGCAACGGAAAGGACGCGGTGGCGAAGGCATCGGCCCTGGGGATGAAGACGGGTAGCGCCGTCTACCTGGACATGGAGCCGTACGACATCACCGACAAGGCGTGCAACGACGCCGTCCTGACCTACGTGCGGGCCTTCACCAAGACCCTGCGCAACGCCACCTACCGCGGTGGGTTCTACGGCTTCAGCAGCTCCAGCGCCAAGGCCGTCGCCACCGCCACGAACACGACCGATCTGCCAGGGAACCTCTGGTACGCGCTGTGGGACAAGAAGAACACGACCACCGCGGACTGGCCGTGGAAGCCGTCCCAGTTCACCGGCCACAGCCGCGCACACCAGTACATGGTCAACAGCAAGGAGAAGCGCGGCGGTTACACCATCACCGTCGACCGCAACGCGTGGGACGCCCCCGTCGCGATCATCGGCTGAGGACCCGCGCCCGGCGACGCCTCGGCCCGGCGGGGAGGCCGGCCGGGGCGTCGCCGGGCGGGGGCCGGAAGCGAATCGGGGCGCGGACCGCATCCGGGCTTCGGCACGCCGTGGCCCCACGAGGAGCCGTGCGCGCTCCGGCGGGGTGAGTGGATCAGGCGGGCGGGTTGAGCTTCCGGAAGTACGTCCAGCTGGTCTCGTTGGGCTCGGTCCACTTCTCGGGTGCGTGGGCGAACTCCGGGTTGCGGTCCGCGACGTAGGCGCGCGTGCGCTCGGGGACCTCCGCGTACGAACCCAGCTTCCGGCCCCGGCAGTGATAGGTGAGACCGCCGGGCCGCTGCCCACGGGCCATCCACGGCAGCCACGGAGACATCCGCGTCCACGACATGGCCGCCGGGACACTCGGCGCCGGGCCCGCCAGGTCGGCGCGGTCGGCGAAGAACTGGAACAGCTCCAGGGCCTTGTACGTGTCACCCGCCGAGTGGACGGGGTAGTCGGCCACCGGCAGCGGCGAGGGGTAGGAGAGCGGGATCTCCAGACTGAAACACACCTGGTCGCCGAGATCGGTCGTCGGGACCGGGAAGGGCCGCCACTTCTGGTTCGCCGGATCGTTCCAGACGTGCACGACCGGCAGGTCCTGCCAGGTCTCCAGGATCTCACGCGTGACGGGATCCAGATAGAAAGCGGCCTCGCGGGTCAGCAGTTGATACGTGTCCGGGCCGGTGCCGTCCTGGACGAGCCGTGCGACGTTGAGGCCCTCGAACCCGAAGACGCGCTGGTAGGGCTCGTCGGGCGCCCAGGAGTAGACATCTCCCGACCACCAGTACGTGACCTCCTCGCCGTCGAGCGAGGCCCTGGTGCGGGCGAGCGAGCGGAGCAGTTCTGCGGGATTCGTCATACGGCGTACTGTGCGTGACGGCCGCCCCGACCGGCAAGTCGCGCCGGGGACACGTGAGATGGCGGTGTGGAGACACCGCCTCCCGCGCGGTACGGGAGGAGTGTTCCCCGGGGCTCGACGACACACCTCCGGATGCCCGCGGGGCCGGAAACGCCCGGCCCCGCGTATCCGCCGCCCGGCCATGTGCCTCCGCCCGGACGCCCGCCGTCCGACCCGTACATGTCTCAGGGGCGGCACACCCCGCCGTGGGCCTGAGACGCCGTCATCGGCCGGCCGCCGACCACAGCCGTAGCTTCTCCGGGTTGCGGACCGCCCAGATGCGGGCGACGCGGTCGTCGGCCACGTCGATCGAGGCGACGGTCATGACGACCCCGGCGTGCAGGGCCACCAGCCCGGGCGCGCCGTTCACCGACCGCTCCAGGAGTTCGAGCCCGGGGGCCCTGTCGGCCATGGCTGCCATGTACTGGGCGATGCGGGCGCCGCCCACGACCGGGTGCAGGGCGGCACCGACCGCGCCGCCGCCGTCGGCGGTCATGACGGCGGCCGGATCGAGGATGCCCACGAGGGCCGCGATGTCCTGGGCCTCCCACGCCTGCTTGACGCTTCTCACCACCCCGGCCCGGCCGTTCACCTCCCCCTGCCCGCGTGGGGCGGGCACCCGCTTGCGGGCGGAGGCCGCCAGTTGCTTGCACGCCGTGGGCGTCCGGCCGAGAACGGGCGCAATCTCGAGATACGGATACCTGAAGACGTCATGCAGGACGAAGGCCACCCGCTCGGCGGGCGTCATCGATTCGAGGACGACGAGGAAGGCCGTCGTCACCGAGTCGTCCAGGACGATCTGGTCGGCGGGATCCGCGTGTCCTGCGGGGCCCGCGCCGTCGCGGCGCTCCCCGGTCCGGTCGGGCAGCGGCTCGGGCAGCCACATAACGGCGTAGCGCTCACGCCGTGCCCGTGCGGAGCCGAGCACATCCAGGCAGATGCGGCTGGTCACCGTCGTCAGCCAGGCACCGGGGGACCGGATCTCCTGCCGCCTGCCCCGTGACAGCGCGTACCAGCGCGCGAAGGCGTCCTGCACCGCGTCCTCGGCCTCGGTGACGGATCCGAGCAACCGGTAGGCGACGTTGATCAGTTGACGCCGCTCACCGGCGATCTCGTCCGCTTCGGCCCCGGCAGTCCCCATGCTGTCGCCGCTCCTTCGCCTTACCTTTCGCGGGCCCGCGTCGTCGGGTTGTCGAGAGACCCTACCGATCTGCCGCCCGAGGGCGGGAAGGAGACCACGACATGGCCACGCAGATGACGGCGAGCGTGACGGAACGGCGCACTACATCGCTGGTGCGGACGGCGATCGCCCTGCAGACCCTGACCATCTTCCTCCAGGCGGTGTCCGCCGGGCTGCTGCTCACCACGTCGTACGGGGAACTGCTGCACAGCGTCGGCGCCCGCGTGATGTACGGAGCGTCGATGCTGTACGTTCTGGCGGCGAGCCTGGCGTGGAAGCCGGGCGGCGGACCGGTCGGACCGGTCCTGTACGCGTGCGGCTTCCTGGTGCTCGCCTCGGTCCAGGTCGTGCTCGGCATCGCGCACGTCCCGGCGGTGCATCTCCCGCTGGGAGTCCTGATGTTCGGCCTGAGTGTGCTGGCACTCGCCCGGCGCTGAGGCGGATGCCCGGCGGGCGCTCGTCCCGTCATCCCGGGACGAGCGCATCCCACTGCTCCCGGGTCGGTCCGTCGTGGCGCGGTACGAAGCCGGGGCGGGCGGCCAGCCAGGCGGTGAGGTGACGGTCCACCTCGTCGGTGCCGTAGGCGTCCTGGGGCGTGCGCACGAGATGGCGCACCTGGGCCCGTGCGCGCATCACGACGGGGTCGTCGAAGGCGCAGTGGGCCAGCGCCGCGGCTCGCCGGTCGGAGGGCGACGTGCTTTCGGCGAGGCGTTGCCCGTTGGTGCGGTCGGCCGTCACCTGCGCGTCGAACCAGGGACGGAGGGCCCGGGCCGTCCAGGCGTGGTAGCAGGCCGGGTCTGCCGCGATGCGCTCGACGTGGGTGGCGAGGTACCGGGCGGCGCGCAGGCCGAGGGCGACGCCGTGACCGAAGGTCGGATTGGTGTGGATGAGGCTGTCGCCGGCGTTGACCAGACCGGTGACCACCGGCCCGTCCTCGTCGTGGAGAGCTGTCCAGCGGTTGTCCAGGCCGGCCATGGCCAGGACGCCCGACATCGGTTCGGGGGCCAGGCCGAGCCAGGCGGCGGTGGCGGGGAAGCGGCGGGCCACGGCCTCGAACACGGCGGGGTCGGTGAGCGCGCCGCGGGTCGGGTCCCCGGTGGACAGCACCAGGCTCACCGCGAAGGTGCCGTTGTCGGACGGGAAGACGCCCGCGAGCGCGAACGCCGCGGCGGAGCCGGTCTTCACCCGCCCCGGGCCGAGCGGGCCCGTGGGACGCAGCCGGTACCAGCGGCACACGTACGCGATCCCGGAGCGGTGGCTGTCGACCGCGGGAGGCCGGCAGCCGGCCGCGACCAGCCAGGCGGGTACGGGCGAGCGGCGGCCGGACGTGTCGACGACGAGGTCCGCCGGGTGGGTTTCGGCGCCCACGCGGAGGCCGGTGGCCCGGGCCGGGCCGCCTTCCGCCAGGGTGAGACCGTGCACGCGCATGCCTCGCCGCACCTCGACGGTGCGTTCCCGCCGCACGGCGGCGCTCAGGGCGGTCTCCAGCACGATGCGACGGCTGCGCAGGGTCACCAGGTCCTCGTCGCCGGGGCGGTGCTGCGGACGGGCGTCGAACCAGTCGAACTCGTGGTACTCCCGGGCGCCGCGCGCCAGCATGTCCGCGTGGACGTCGGGGGCCTCGGCGAGCAGCACCGTGCGCACCGGCGCGAGGAGTGAGTGGGGCTGGACGGCCTGCGCGACGCGCGGTCGGCGCCAGTCGATGAAGTCCTGGTCCAGATCCTCCCCCGCCTCGCGGGGGTCCTGCTCGAACACCGTGACCGCATGTCCCCGCCGGCCGAGCATGAGCGCCGACCCCAGCCCGCTGACGCCCCCACCGATCACCGCAACCCGCGCCACCGCGTTCTCCTTCGCGTCGTGTTGCGGGGCGAGCCTACCGAGCGATGATCATCGACCGGACACCAGCCCTGTCCTCGGTCGCAGGTCAGCACGGCATGCCTCGGACAGCCCTGCAACACACCACCGGCCGCCCCGCCCGTCGCGCACAGCCGAGCCGCGGACACCTTGCCCGCCGTGGCCGCTTCCTGTCCGCCCGGCAGGCCGTGTGACGCCGGCCTGTCGCCACCGCCGCGGGAGGACGCCTTCGGCGTGTCCGCGCGACCACCCTCCGCGTCGATTGCGCGCGGACCGGTCCAGCCGCAGCATGGAGGGGTGCCGTGGCGGGCGGGAGCGATCCCACCGGCCGGCGGAGTGAGAGCCGGAGCCGTCCCTGGAGTCGTCCGGCGCGACCAGGAGGGATGTGAGGTGCCGAGTCGGAACCCCCTGCGCCGGGGCGCCGCGCTCGTGGCGGGCGCCGCCCTGCTGATCCTGGGTGTCGCGCTGCTCGTCCTGCCCGGCCCGGGACTGCTGCTGATCCTTGCGGGCCTGCTGGTCCTCGCCGACCAGTTCCCCTCCGTGGCCCGCTACGTCGACCCGGTGCGCGACCGCGCCATGCGTGCGGCCAGGGAGAGTGTGGCGTCGCCGGTCCGGATCGCGGGGTCGTCCCTCACGGCGGCGGTTCTGCTGGCAGCGGGGCTGGTCTGGGGCCTGATGCCCGGTCTGCCCTTCGGCGGCTGGCCCACCGGCGCCGGGCTGATCCTCTCGAGCCTCATCCTCGTGGCCCTGCTGGTGTACAGCTACCGCACGGCGCGTGCCGACCGCCCTGGGCCCCGAAGCCGGCGCGCTACCTGACCCTGCGGGTGCAGGCCTGGCACAACCACGTCACCACCGTCACCCGGACCGTGGTGAGGGCTGCGGGCATCACCGGATGAGTGGCGGGAGCCGGTCGCCGCGTACCCAGTGCCCACGACCTCGCGCCGGTCCGTCATCCGGGCCGGCCGCGGGCTGTTTCGCCCTCCCCCCGTCGTACACGTGGCTCGGCCACCCGAGTGCGCCTGGGCGCCACCGCCCGCACCGGGCCGCCACGGCACCGGCGTGCCGCGCCTCGAGACGTGCACGTGTGAGCCCCGGGCAGGTGGCTCCCCGCCGCGGCGCACTCACGGGAGTCAACCACCAGCCGGTGGTGGCATGAGTGTTCACACCCGCACCGGGGTCCGTGTGTCGGCAGGCCACAGCGGCTTGTTCCCGACCGGCGTGGACGGCGCGCCTGCAGGGGCGCGGACACACGGCGGCAGTGATCCGTTCGGTACTCCGCGCGCCCTGCCCGCGACCACGGGCCGCGGTGATGATGAGTGGACCGCACGTGATCCCGACGACTCCGCACACCTGTCTCCCGGCAGGCCCATCCGGTGGAAGGAAACACGTTGTTGCTCCTCATCTCTCCCGACGGTGTCGACGAAGCCCTCGAATGCGCCCGCGCGGCGGAACACCTCGACATCGTCGACGTCAAGAAACCCGACGAAGGCTCGCTCGGTGCGAACTTCCCCTGGGTCATCAAGGAGATCCGCGCCGCGGTCCCCGCGGACAAGCCGGTCTCGGCCACGGTGGGCGACGTCCCCTACAAGCCCGGGACGGTCGCCCAGGCGGCGCTCGGCGCCGCGGTCTCCGGCGCCACGTACATCAAGGTGGGCCTCTACGGATGCACGACGCCCGACCAGGCGGTCGACGTCATGAGAGGTGTCGTCCGTGCGGTGAAGGACTACCGGCCCGACGCCTTCGTCGTCGCCTCGGGCTATGCCGACGCCCACCGCATCGGCTGCGTCAACCCGCTCGCGATCCCCGACATCGCCCGCCGCTCCGGTTCGGACGCGGCGATGCTCGACACGGCGATCAAGGACGGCACACGGCTCTTCGACCACGTCCCGCCCGACGCCTGCGCCGAGTTCGTCCGGGCCGCCCACGACAGCGGCCTCCTCGCCGCCCTCGCCGGCAGCATCAAGGCGGCCGACCTCGCGGAGCTGACCCGGATCGGCACGGACATCGTCGGCGTGCGCGGCGCGGTCTGCCAGGGGGGCGACCGGAACACCGGAAGGATCCAGCCCCAGTTGGTGGCCGCGTTCCGGGCCGAGATGGACCGGCACGCCCGTGAACACGCAGCGGCCGCGAGCTGACGCCCCCGTATGCCGACGACCCGCTCGGTCCGCCAGCCCGCCACCCGAGGCCGCAGCATCCCGGTCCTCGACCCGGCGACGGGCGAGGCCTTCGACGAGGCACCCGACCAGCACCCGGACGAGCTGGACACAGTCGTCGACCGGGCCCACACCGCCTGGCACCGCTGGCGTGCCGACCCGTCCGCCCGGAGACACGCCCTGCTGGCGGCGGCCGGTGCGGTCGAAGCCGCCGCACCGGACCTCGCGCCCCTGCTCACCCGCGAGCAGGGAAAGCCACTGCGCGAGTCCTACGCCGAAGTGGGCCGCACCGCGGCCCGCCTGCGCTACTTCGCCGAGCTGCGGCCCGGCCGCGAGGCCATCTCGGACGGACGGCCGGTACGCAGCGAACTCCGGTGGCGGCCCCTCGGACCCGTCGCAGCGATCACCCCGTGGAACTTCCCGCTCCAGCTCGCCTCGGCGAAGTTCGCCCCCGCCCTTGCCGCCGGCAACACGATGGTGCTCAAACCCTCACCCTTCACACCCCTCGCCACACGGCTGCTCGGGTCCATCGTGTCCACCGCGCTCCCCGAGCACGTACTGACGATCGTCACGGGCGGCGAGGCCCTGGGCGCGCGCCTCGCGTCCCACCCCGGGATCCGGCACGTGACCTTCACGGGCTCCATCCCCACGGGACGGGCGGTCGCCGGGGGAGCGGCCGCCACACTCGCCCGCGTCACCCTGGAACTCGGTGGCAACGACGCCGCGGTCCTGCTCGACGACGTGGAGGTGGACCGTATCGCCGACCGGCTGTTCTGGGCGGCCTTCCGCAACTGCGGACAGGTCTGCATGGCCGTCAAGCGCGTCTACGCCCCGGTCCGGCTCTACTCCGAGGTGGTCGAGGCCCTCGCGCAACGCGCGAAGTCCGCGGTCGTCGGAGCCGGACTCGATCCCGGCTCGGAGCTCGGTCCCGTCAACAACGCCCCCCAACTCGCCCGCGTGGAGAAGTACACGGCGCAGGCCGTCGCCGACGGCGCGCGGGCCGTGACGGGCGGCCACCGGATCGACCGGCCGGGCTACTTCTTCGCTCCCACCGTCCTGGCCGACGTGCCCACCCGGAGCGCGGTGGTGACGGAGGAACAGTTCGGCCCCGTCCTGCCCGTGTTGCCCTACAGGAACATCGACGAGGCGGTGGAGGCCGCCAACGACACCGGATTCGGACTGGGCGGCTCGGTTTGGGGAACCGACCTCGACCGTGCCGAGGCCGTCGCGGGGCGGCTGGAGTGCGGCACCGCCTGGATCAACCATCACGCGGAACTCTCCCTCGCCCAGCCCTTCGCGGGCATCAAGGAGAGCGGGGTCGGCGTCGCGGGCGGGCCGTGGGGGCTCTACGGGAACCTCAGGCCGTTCGTCATGCACCGCCCGGAGGACATGTGACGCGCACCTTCGAGGCCGCGGTGCTCCGCACCTACGAAGGCCGGTTCTCCTTGGAGGAGGTGAACCTCATCGAGGGGCCGGCCGACGGGGAGGTCCTGGTCAGAATCGCGGGCTGCGGCATGTGCCGGACCGACCTCGCGGTCCGGCACTCGGCCGGCCGCACGCCCTTGCCCGCGGTGCTCGGTCACGAGGGCGCCGGAGTCGTGACGGAGGTGGGAGGGCCGCACACCGGCCTGAGTCCCGGGGACCACGTCGTGCTGAGCTTCGACTCGTGCGGGCGCTGCCGGAACTGCGTGCGGGCGGCTCCCGCCTACTGCGACTCCTTCGCCTCTCTGAACCTCTTCGGGGGGCGCGAGGAGGACGGCGCCCGGTTCACCGCCTTCGACGGAGCCGCACTGGCCCCGCGGTGGTTCGGACAGTCCTCCTTCGCGGAATACGCGGTGGTCCGTGCCCGCAACGCTGTGCGGGTCGATCCCGCACTGCCGCTCGAACTGCTGGGACCGCTCGGCTGCGGCTTCCTCACCGGAGCGGGAGCGGTCCTCAACTCCTTCGCGGCCGGTCCCGGTGACACCGTCGCCGTCTTCGGCACGGGAGCCGTGGGCCTGGCAGCGGTGATGGCCGCCGCAGCCGCCGGCGCGGTCGTGGTGGCCGTCGACCGGCACCCGGAGCGGCTGGCCCTCGCCGAGCGCTTCCACGCCGTGCCCGTGCACTCCGCCTCGGCCGGCCTCGACGAACGTATCCGCCGTCTGACCGATGGGGGAGCCCAGTTCGCGCTGGACACCACTGGTTCCGCCCGACTGATCAACGACGCTCTGCGTGCCCTGCGTCCCACCGGCCGCCTCGGTCTGGTGGCGCGCCTCCACAGCCCGCTCGCACTGCAGCCGGGGACATTGGACCGCGGCCGGAGGATCTCCCACATCTGCGAGGGGGACGCGGTACCCGCCCTGCTGATTCCACGCCTGACCGCGCTGTGGCAGGCGGGGCGCTTCCCCTTCGACCAGCTGATCCGGACCTATCCCCTCGCCGACATCGACGAGGCCGAACGCGACTGCGACGCCGGCCGCGTGGTCAAACCCGTCCTCATTCCTGAGGGGACCGGCCGATGACCGCGGTGCCCGGCCCGCGGCGCCTGCGCCGCGGAGCACACACGCGCCGTCCGCACTCACACCCAGAGGAGTCCCGCACATGACAGAGACCGCACAGCAGAGCACCGGAGTGGAGGGCGTGGACGGGGGAGTGGGTGTGACCGCACTCCTGGTGGCCGCGGCGCGGGCGATCGAGACCCATCGCCACGACAGCCTGGCCCGGGACGTCCACGCCGAGCACTTCGTGCGCGCCGCACCCGCCTCCGCCAACTGGCCCGTCCGGATCCAGCAGGTGCCGGACGGCGACGCGGACCCGCTGTGGGGGCGCTTCGCGCGCTACTTCGGCCTTCGGACGCGGGTCCTGGACGACTTCGTGCTGCGTTCGGTGCACGGCAAGGGCATGCGCCAAGTCGTGCTGTTCGGCGCGGGACTCGACACACGGGCGTACCGGCTCGACCTGCCCTCGGGCTGTGTGGTCTACGAGATCGACAGGGCGGGCGTCCTGGCCTTCAAGCGTGACGTGCTGGACGGCACGTCCGCCCGGCCGAAGGCGGCCCGTGTGGCGATCGCCCTGGATCTGCGGGCCGACTGGGCCGCGGCACTGACCGAGTCGGGCTTCGACCCGGCCGCACCGAGTGTCTGGCTGGCCGAGGGGCTGCTGTTCTACCTGCCGGCTGCCGCCGAGACCCACCTCGTGGACACGGTGCACCGGCTGAGCGCGGGGGGCAGCTCCCTGGCCTACGAGGTCAAACTCGAGAAGGACCTGCTCTCCTACCGGCACAGCCCGCTCTACGTGGCGACGAAGGAGCAGCTCGGCATCGACCTCCTCGACCTGTTCGACACGGAACCGCGACCGGACTCGGCAGGCAGTCTCGCGGGCAAGGGCTGGTTCACCTCGGTGCACACCCCCTTCGAGTTCACCCACCGGCACGGACGCGGCCCGCTCCCCGAGCAGAACGACGCGCTGGAGGGCAACCGCTGGGTGTTCGCCGAGAAGGGATGACTCCACCCACATGCCGTCGGGCGGCCCCGTCATCGGGCCCGCCCTTCGGCACGTCCACGACCCGTGGTGCCGTGGTGAGGCGCTGCCGTCGGCGGGGTTTCCGTCACGGTGCGTGCTGCCGGAACGCGTGGCGGCATACGCCCGGCCCGGCCGGACGGCCATGATCCACGGCTCCTGAGCAGCGGGGCGGCCACACACACGTGCTCCAGATCACATCGTGTCAACCGTTGACGCATGTGTTTCAAACCGGTTTAGTGAACACCAGTTGAACGTCTAAACCGGTTTAGAAGCCAGTGGGGGGACGTTCTCCAACGGTCGCCCGGTTCCCCGGGCGCGCATGAGAGCGGAAGGCGCCATGGCTCGGAAGCCCACCATCGACGACGTCGCACAGCGTGCGGGTGTCTCGCGCAGTTCCGTCTCGTTCGCCCTGAACGACCGGCCCGGGATCGCCGAGGAGACCAAGCAACGCATCCTGGCGGTCGCGGCGGAACTCGGGTGGACCCCGAGCCGTCCCGCCCGGGCGCTGTCGCTCGGCAAGGCCGGCGCCTTCGGCCTCGTGCTCGCGAGGGATCCGGACCTGATCGGCGCCGACCTGTTCTTCCCGGCTTTCATAGCGGGTGTCGAGGTCGCCCTGGGGGAGCGCGGCGACGGGCTCATGGTTCACCTCACCACTCCCGAGCGGGAGCGGTCCGTGTACGAACGGCTGGCCGCCGACCGCCGGGTGGACGGGGTGCTCCTGACCGACCTGCGTCACGACGATCCCCGGCCCGCGCTCATCCACCGGCTCGGGCTGCCCGCGGTCGTGGTGGGTCAGAGCGAGTGGAGCGACGGGCTCAGCTCCGTCGGCCTCGACGACCGGCCCGCCTACGTCGACGCCGTACGGCGCCTCGCCGAGCTGGGGCACCGGCGCATCGCCCATGTCGAAGGCCCCCAGGAGCTCCGCCACGCGCACCGCCGCCGGGTGGCCTGGGAGCAGACACTGCACGTCCTGGGGCTGCCGGAAGGACCCGTGCGGCCCGGTGGCTTCACGGCCGAGGGCGGCGCCCGCGCCACCCGCGAGCTGCTGTCGCTGGCCGAGCCGCCCACCGCGATCGTCTACGGCAACGACCTCGCCGCCACGGCGGGACTGTCCGTGGCACAGGAACTCGGCGTCTCGGTACCGGACCGCCTCTCGGTCGTCGGCTACGACGACACCAGTCTCACCCGCTACACCCACCCGCCGCTCTCCTCCGCCCGTGCCGACGCGCGCGGCTGGGGCGAGGCCGCGGCCCGTGCTCTGGACCGGGTGCTTGCCGGCGAGGAGGTGGCACACGTCGTGCTGCCCCCCGCCGAGTTCATCCCCCGCGCCTCGATCGGCCCCGCGCCCCGCACCTGACGGCCGGGTCGCCGGGCCGATCGGGGCACGGCAAGGAATGTGCGTCCGGCGACGAGGCCGGGCGTGAACAGTTCGGAGAGTTTGCATGCTGAGGAGAACGGCGTACTCGCTGGTCGCGCTCGCGCTCGCGGGTGCCGCGACCGCGACCGCCTGTGGACGGGCGGCCCCGGACGCGACGACCGCGGCGAATGCCCACGGTCCCATCACGATCTGGCTGTCGAACAACGCCCAGGAAGTGGCCTGGGGCAAGAACATGGTCGGCGCCTGGAACAAGAGCCATCCGGGCCAGCACGTCACGGTCCAGCAGATCCCGGCGGGCAAGACCTCCGAGGAGGCCATCAGCGCCTCGATCATCGCCGGCACCAGCGCCTGCCTGGTCTTCAACACGGCGCCCGCTTCGGTGCCCACCTTCCAGAAGCAGAACGGTCTCGTGCCGCTCAGCGACTTCCCCGACGGTGACGCCTACATCCAGAAGCGGGGTGGCGCTCTCACCGACCAGTACAAGTCGCAGGACGGCAAGTTCTACCAGCTGCCCTGGAAGAGCAATCCGGTGATGATCCTCTACAACAAGAAGATCTTCAAGAAGGCCGGCCTCGACCCCGAGCACCCTCAGCTCGCGACCTACGAGCAGTTCCTGAAGACCTCCCGCACCCTGGTGCACAGCGGCGCCGCCAAGGCGGCGATCTGGCCGGCGCCCAGCAGCGAGTTCTTCCAGTCCTGGCTCGACTTCTACCCTGCCTTCGCCGCCCAGACCGGCGGCAAGCAGCTCATCGAGGACGGCAAGCCGCAGTTCGACTCGCCGGCCGGCCGCCAGGTCGCGGCGTTCTGGCGCACGATGTACTCGGAGAAGCTCGCGCCGCAGGAGCTGTACCCCGGTGACGCGGTGAACGACGGGAAGTCCGCCATGGCGACCGTCGGAGCCTGGGCGGTGTCCGCCTACAAGGACAGCGTCGACATCGGGGTGGCCCCCGTGCCGACGGCCGACGGGAAGTCGCCCGACGACACGTACTCCTTCAGCGACGAGAAGTCCGCCGCCATGTTCAGCGCCTGCCGCAACCGGGGCACCGCCTGGGATCTGCTGAAGTTCGCCAGTTCCGCCCAGGAGGACGGGAAGTTCCTCGAAGCGACCGGCCAGATGCCGATGCGCGAGGACCTCACCGATCGCTACGCCGGCTTCTTCGCGAAGAAGCCGCTGTACAAGGCGTTCGCACGGCAGGCCGAGCACGTGGTCGAGGTACCCAACGTGCCGGGTTCCGTCGACATCTGGCAGGCCTTCCGTGACGAGTGGACGAAGTCCGTCGTCTTCGGCGACCAGCCCACCGACACCGGTCTGCGCAAGGCCTCGGAGAAGATATCCGAGCTGCTCGACGAGTACGGGGACCAGTCATGACGAACCTCCCATCCGCCGTCACCGCCCCTCGCGCGGGTACCGCCGTCGCCGGCGGCCACGCGCCGGCCGAAGGCGCGGCCTCCCGCCACCGACGGCTCACCACCCGTACCGGCGCGCTGTTCGTGACGCCGTACGTGCTGTTCCTGCTCGTCGTGTTCGCGATCCCCATGGTGTACACGCTGTGGATCTCGGTCCACCGCTTCTACTTCACGGCTCCCGGCACGCACGCGGACTCGCCGTGGGTCGGGCTCTCCAACTACCGGGACGTCTTCACCGACCCCGTGGTGGGGCGCGCCTTCCTGAACATCGCCGTCTTCCTCGTGATCAACGTGCCCCTCACGGTGCTCCTGGCGCTCGTCCTGGCCGCCGCGCTCAACGCGAAGATCCGATTCCGTGCGTTCTTCCGTGCCGCCTACTACCTGCCGTACATCACGGCGAGCGTCGCGCTGGTCGCGGTGTGGCAGTTCCTGTTCGGCTCGGACGGCTTCGTCAACCACCTTCTCGGCTCGCACGCACCGGATCCCTCGTGGCTGGTCAACTCGCACCTCGCTATGCCGATGATCGCGGTCTTCGTCACCTGGAAGCAGCTCGGCTTCTTCGTGATGCTGTACCTCGCCGCACTCCAGAACGTCGGCAAGGAACTGTACGAGGCGGCCTCCGTGGACGGAGCCGGCCGCATCCGGCAGTTCTTCTCGGTGACCGTGCCCGGGGTGCGTCCGGCCACGACCCTCGTCGTGATCTACGCGATCATCACCGGCGCCAACCTCTTCAGCGAGCCCTACCTGCTGACGGGCGGCGGCGGTCCCGACCACGCTTCCACCTCGCCGGTCCTGCTCATGTACCAGAAGGGCATCGAGCAGGGTCACCCCGACTTCGCAGCCGCCCTGGGCGTGGTCCTGGTGGCCTTCGTCCTCGTCATCTCGCTGGCCGCCCGCAAGCTCACCGAGAGGGGCAACTGACATGAGCGTCTCCACTCCGGCCCCGGGATCCCGTACCCCGGTGGGCCCGGCCGCGGAAGCACCGTCCTCCGGAACCCGGAGGACGGCCACGCCGCCGACGGGCACGCACCGCACCCGGGGGACGGTCGTCAAGTACGCCGTCCTCTCGCTGGGCGCCGTCGCCTTCCTCTTCCCCTTCTACTACATGATCGTCGGCTCGCTGCGGAAGACGACGACGGGCGACCTGTCCTCCGCCGTGCCCAGCGGACTGACCGGCGGCAGCTACACGGCCGTCAACGGCGCGATCTCCCTGGGGCGGTCCCTGCTCAACTCCGGCATCATGACGATCGGTGTCCTCCTGTGCACCCTCGTCTTCGGGGTGCTCGCCGGCTACGCGCTCGCCCAGCTGCAGTTCCGCGGCCGGGGAACCGTGTTCGCCTCGCTGCTGCTCGTGCAGATGGTGCCCTTCCAGCTCCTGACACTGCCGCTGTACGTCCTCGTGGTCCGCGACTACGGGCTGGGCGACAACTACGTCGGGATGATCCTCCCGTTCGCGATCAACTCCACGGCCGTCTTCCTCTTCCGCCAGTTCTTCCTCCAGCTGCCGCAGTCCCTCTTCGAGGCGGCCCGTCTGGACGGCGCCGGCGAACTGCGCATCCTCTGGAAGATCGCCCTGCCGATGGCGCGCCCCGCGGTGCTCACCGCGATGCTGCTCACCTTCATCGGACCGTGGAACGAGTTCCTGTGGCCGTTCCTCGTCACCAAGAACGCCGACATGCAGCCGCTGGCCGTGTCCCTCGCCAGCTTCCTGTCCAACCTCCAGGGCACGGTCGCCAACCCGACCGGTGCCCTCCTGGCCGGCGCCTGTGTGCTGGCCGCCCCCGCAGTGGCGCTGTTCATCGTGTTCCAGCGCCACTTCACCTCGACCGACATCGACTCCGGAGTAAAGGGCTGATTTCCCCCATGAGCACCACCAGCACCACCTCGAACATCCCGTACCGACTGGTGCGCAAAGGCCTGATCATGTCCCCGCTGCCCGGCGAGGCGAACGAGGCCGAGGGAGTCCTGAACCCCGCGTCCGGCCGTACCCCCGACGGCCGCCTGCACCTGCTGCCGCGCCTCGTGGCCGAGGGCAACGTGTCCCGTGTCGGCCTCGCCGAGGTCACCTTCACCGACGGCGTGCCCAGCGGCGTCGAGCGGCGCGGAGTCGTCCTCTCGCCCGACGAGGGCTGGGAGCGCGGCAAGAACAACGCCGGCGTCGAGGACCCGCGCGTCACCTGGATACCCTCGCTCGGCAAGCACGTCATGTCCTACGTCGCCTACGGCCCGCTCGGCCCCAAGCCGGCCCTCGCCGTGTCCGAGGACCTGACCAGCTGGACCCGCATCGGACCGGTCCAGTTCGCCTACCAGCCCGACCTCGACACCGATCTCAACCTCTTCCCGAACAAGGACGTCGTCCACTTCCCCGAGCCCGTCCCGGGCCCGGACGGCGAGCCCGCGTACGCCATGCTGCACCGCCCCATGTGGGACCTCGGCTGGTTCCGCCCCGGCGAGGGTGTCCACCTCCCGGCCGGGATCACCGACGAACGGCCCGGCATCTGGATCTCGTACGTGCCCGTCGCCGAGGTCGAGGCCGACATCCGCGCCCTGGCGCGCCCCCGCGACCACCGCCTCGTCGCCCTGTCGGAGCACCCGTGGGAGGAGCTGAAGATCGGCGGCGGCCCCGCCCCGATCCGTGTGCCCGAGGGCTGGCTCCTCATCCACCACGGCGTCTCCGGCCACATCGAGGACCCCTTCGCGCAGAACCAGTCGGTGTCCTACGCGGCCGGTGCGATGATCCTCGACCCCGCTGACCCCTCGAAGGTCCTGGCCCGCTCCGAGGAGCCGCTGATGGCACCCGAGACGGAGGAGGAACGCGCGGGCACCGTCCCGAACGTCGTCTTCCCGACCGCCATCGAGGAGATCGACGGGCAGCTGTACGTGTTCTACGGCATGGCCGACGCGCACATCGGCGTCGCTCTCCTGGAGCGCACGGCATGACATCCGCGCCGGCCCCCCTCGGCCTCGGACTGGTCGGCTGCGGCGGCTTCGGGGCGTATGTCCTGGACGCCGTGGCGGGCCTGCCCGGGCTGCGCCTGACCGCCGTCGCCGACCCCGACCCCGTACGGGCGAAGGCCCTCGGCGAGCGGCACGGCGTCCCCGCGCTCGGCTCCCTGGAGGACATGCTGGAGCGCGAGGACGTGGAGGCCGTCGCCATCGCCACACCGCCGGCCGCGCACGCCGCGATGGCCACGGCCGCCCTGCGCGCCGGCCGGCACGTCTTCTGCGAGAAGCCGCTCGCGACCACCACCGAGGACGCCCGCCAGGTTGCCCGCGAGGCCGAACGCGCCGGGCGTGCCCTCGTCGTCGACCACGTCCTGCGCTACAACCCGCTCCTCAGGGCCCTGCAGGGACTCATCGGGGAAGGGCTGCTCGCGCCCCCGCGCCGGTTCCTCTTCGAGAACGACGCCTCCGACGAGGACCTCGGCGCCGGCCACTGGTTCTGGGACCCGGGGCACAGCGGAGGCATCTTCGTCGAGCACGGCGTGCACTTCTTCGACGCGGCGCGAGCCCTGCTGGGCTCCGACCCGCTCAGCGTGCGTGCGACCGAGGTACGCCGGCCGGGCGGGCCCGTCGACATGGTCAGCGCCGACGTCCTCCACCCCGGCGGTGTTCTCGCCTCACACCTGCACTCCTTCACCCACGCGCACCGCTGCGAACGCCAGCTGATGCGCCTGGACCACGGTTTCGCCGAGACGAGGATCGACGGCTGGATACCGGTCCACGCGGAGATCTCGGCGTGGACCGGCGACGCCGGCGCAGAGGCGTGGGAGAAGCTCCCGGCCCGTGCGGAGGCGCTGCTCCACGTCGACGGCTTCCGGCCGCACGGCGGCGAACGCGTCACCGTCACGGTCGAACGCGGCGCCGGAGGGGCCGACCTCACGCGCGGACGCGACGAGGCACGCTTCGCGCCGCACCGCGTGCGAGCCGTCCTCGACCTCGGCGGTGAGCCCCGCAAGCCGCACGTCTACACCGAGAGCGTCCGCGCCGCCGTGGCCGATCTGGTCCGTGTCGCGCGTGACGGAGGCACCCCCGTCGCCGACGCGATCTCCGGTCTCACGGCCGTCGCCGTCGCGGAGGCCGCCACCGTGGCCGCCGAGACCGGTACGGAACAACGTGTCCCCGGCCCCGACGGCCTCGCGGACACCCTCGCTCCACCGCACATCCAGGAGTCCTCATGAGCTGGTGGCAGGACACCGTCTGCTACGAGTTGTACCCCCGCGCCTTCGCCGACTGGGACGGTGACGGGACCGGCGACCTCGCCGGAGCGACGGCCCGCCTCGGCCACATCGCGGAACTGGGCGCGGACGCCGTGTGGATCACGCCGTTCTACCCCTCGCCGCTCGCGGACGGCGGATACGACATCGCCGACTACACGGCCGTCGCGCCCGACCTCGGCACCTCCGAGGACTTCGACCGGCTCACCGCCCGCGCCCACGACCTGGGCCTGAAGCTCATCGTCGACCTCGTCCCCAACCACACCTCCGACCAGCACCCCTGGTTCCGGGAGGCGCTCGCAGCGGGCCCCGGCTCCACCGCCCGCGGCCGGTACCTCTTCCGCCCGGGCCGCGGCCTCGCCGGTGAACTCCCGCCCAACGACTGGCAGTCCGCCTTCGGTGGCCCCGCGTGGACCCGCGTGGCCGACGGCGAGTGGTACTGCCACCTGCACGCCCCCGAGCAACCCGACCTCAACTGGCGTGAGCAGGAGGTGCGTTCCGCGTTCTCCGACGTCCTGCGGTACTGGCTGGACCGCGGGGTGGACGGCTTCCGCGTCGACGTGGCGCACGCTCTTTTCAAGGCCGAGGGCATGCCCGACGCCGGTCCCGGCCAGCACCAGGACCCGCTGCGCAACCACCTCATGCCCTACTACGACCAGGAGGAACTGCACCCGCTGTACCGCGAATGGCGCAAACTCCTGGACACCCACCCCGCGCCGCCGGGCGCGGTGGCCCCGCACGACCGCGTCATGGTCGCCGAATCCGCCGTGTTCGACCCGGCCAGGCTCGCCCGCTACATCCGCCCCGACGAGATGCACCAGGCCTTCAACTTCGCGTTCCTGGAAGCCGCCTGGGACCCGGCCGAGCTCCGTCGCGTCATCGACGCCTCCCTTTCCGCACCAGGCGGAGGAGCCGTCACCTGGCTGCTCTCCAGCCACGACGCGGTACGGCCGGTGACCCGCCTCGGTTCCGCCATGCGGGCGCGGGCCGCCGCGCTGCTCATGCTCGCGCTGCCCGGCTCCGCCTACCTGTACCAGGGCGAGGAACTGGGCCTGCCACAGGCCACCATCCCCGACCACCGCATCCTCGACCCCCTGTGGGAACGCTCCGGTCACACCGACCGGGGACGTGACGGCTCCCGCGTGCCGCTGCCCTGGTCCGGCGACCTGCCCCCGTACGGTTTCACCACAGCGAAGGCCGAGCGCACCTGGCTGCCGCAGCCGGACGACTGGGCCCCGTACACCGTGGCCGCCCAGGAACGGGACCCCGCCTCCACACTCACCCTGTACCGCGAAGCACTCCGCCTGCGCCGCGCACACCCCGCGTACGACCCGACGGCCGCGCCGCGTTGGTACTCGGCACCCACCGACCCGTACCTCGCCTTCCGCCGCTCGGCGCTGACCTGCGTCGTCAACCTCGGCACGCAACCACTGCCGTTGGCCGGGCTCGGTCTCACGGGCAGTCCGGTGCTGGCGAGCGGGCCGTTCGACGGCGGCACGATCCCGCCCGACACAGCTCTGTGGCTCGTCGACGACACCGAACCACAGCACAACGAAGGAGACGGCCATGGCCCCGTCCACTGACCCCTCACCGCGCACCGACCTCTCCTCGCTGGTCAAGGCGTACGACGTGCGCGGCGTCGTCCCCGACCAGTGGGACGAGTCGACGGCCGAACTGTTCGGTGCCGCGTTCGTACGGGTCACCGGGGCGCGTGCGCTCGTCACCGGACACGACATGCGCAGCACCTCGCCCGGCCTCGCGCGTGCCTTCGCACGAGGCGCCGCCGCCCAGGGAGCCGATGTCACCGAGACCGGCCTGTGCTCCACGGACCAGCTCTACTACGCCTCCGGCGCGCTCGGCCTGCCCGGCGCCATGTTCACCGCCTCGCACAACCCCGCCCGCTACAACGGGATCAAGATGTGCCGCGCCGGCGCCTCGCCGATCGGTCAGGACAGCGGCCTGGCCGAGATCCGCACACTCGTCGAGCAGTGGTCCGACACCGGCGCGCCCGCACCGTCCCCCGAACGCACCGGCACCGTCACGCACCACGACACCCTGGAGGAGTACGCACGACACCTGCGCACCCTCGTGGACCTGACGGCGATCCGCCCGCTCAAGGTCGTCGTGGACGCGGGCAACGGCATGGGCGGCCACACCGTGCCGACCGTTCTCGCCGGGCTCCCCCTCGATGTCGTACCCCTGTACTTCGAGCTCGACGGCAGCTTCCCCAACCACGAGGCCAACCCGCTCGACCCGGCCAACATCGTCGACCTCCAGGCCCGTGTGCGTGCCGAGCACGCCGACCTCGGCCTCGCCTTCGACGGTGACGCCGACCGCTGCTTCGTCGTCGACGAACGGGGCGAGCCCGTCTCACCCTCAGCCGTCACCGCGCTCGTCGCGTCCCGCGAGCTCGCACGCAGGCCCGGCGCCACCGTCCTGCACAACCTGATCACCTCGCGCGCGGTCCCCGAGGTGATCCGCGAGGCCGGGGGCACACCGGTGCGCACCCGCGTCGGACACTCCTTCATCAAGGCCGAGATGGCCCGCACCGGTGCCGTCTTCGGCGGCGAGCACTCCGCGCACTACTACTTCGCGGACTTCTGGAACGCCGACACCGGGATGCTCGCCGCACTCCACGTCCTTGCCGCGCTCGGCGGACAGGACGGCACCCTCTCCGCCCTCACGCGCGGTTTCGAGCGGTACGCCGCCTCAGGAGAGATCAACTCCACCGTCGGGGACCCGGCCGAACGCCTCACCGCCGTCCGTACGGCCTGGCGCGACCGGACCGGCGTCACCCTCGACGAACTCGACGGTCTCACCGTCGAGGGCGACAGCTGGTGGTTCAACCTCCGGCCGTCCAACACGGAGCCCCTTCTCCGGCTGAACGTCGAGGCGCGCGACCCGCACACCATGCGGAACCTGCGCGACGAGGTCCTGGCTCTCGTCCGCTCGTGAGCCGGCCCTCGCGGCCGCCCTGGGACCGGCGCAGCCCGCACGCGCGCCGGTCTCACGGTGCGGGCGGATCACCCTCACGCAGTCGCAGGACGTACGCCGCGGTCAGGGAGACGGCGCGGTCGTCGTCGTGCGTCAGTCGTTCGAGGGCGGCCGAGGCGGTGTCTCCTGGTACGTCCGCGAGTGCCTGCGCCAGACGTCTGCGGGCGGCGGCCTCCGGAGCGCCGTGGTCGAGGCGCTCGACGAGGAGCGTGGCGATCCGGTCCGCCTGACCGGGACGACGCGCCAGTGTGCCGAGGACGTCGGCCGCGTCGACGTCGTTCGTCTCGCCGACGACCATGTCGACGAGGGCCGGGACGGCGTCGGCGTCCCCGCGTTCTCCGAGTGCCAGGGCCGCGTACCCGCGGACCACGACGTCCGTGTGCGCGAGGGCGCCCCGCAGCAGTGCCGTCGACTCGTCGCCCGGGATCTCCGCGAGCGACCGGACGGCACGCTTGCGGACCTGGGCCGCCGTCGAGCCGAGCCCCTCCGCCAAAAGCGCCGGGGCGCCTTTGCCCGACCGGGCCAGGGCCCACCGGAGGGCGCCGGCCACATGCGGGTCCTCCTCGCGCAGGGCGGCCTCGGCCAGCGCCTCGACCGGCACCTCTCCCACGGCGGACAGGGCCGCACGCTGACGCGTCCCCGCGCTCTTCGACCCCAGCGACTGGAGCAGCGAGACGGTCTGGAGGACGTCCTCCCAGTCACCGGGTCGCGCAGCCCCGATCCGGCGGAGCCGCGTCAGCAGAGCCGTCTCGTCGGCGATGCGTTCCCGGGTACGGCGGATCAGGTCGTCGACCAGCTCCGAGGGCTCGAAACCGGGGTCGTCCAGTGCGCGTCCGACGTCACGCAGCGACAGGCCCAGGGACCGCAGGCTCTCGATGTGGAAGATCCGCCGGATGTCGTCGCCGGAGTACTCGCGGTAGCCCGACCCGGTACGGCCGGTCGGCCGCACCAGGCCGAGCGCGTCGTAGTGCCTGAGCATGCGTGCGCTGACCCCGGACCGCCGCGCGACCTCACCGATCAGCACTACCCGCCACCCTCCTGTCCTGCCGGCCCGAGGACCATGATGCGCTTCGCGTCCTCGATCGCGAACGCGAATCCCGCGTCGGGGTCGCGCAACAGCCGTTCGGTGGCCATCGCGTGCTCGCGTACGCCGGGCTCGGCGTCCGTGTCCGCCGTCGCCGCGCTCAACGCCGGCACGACCACGTCGCCGAGGGCGATGAGCGCCCGGCTGAGACTCCGCCGCGTCTCGAGCCCGCCACGACCGAGCTGCGTCGACAGGACCGCCGCCAACTCGCCCTCCTCGCCTTCGGGCACGAGTACGACCGCCGCCCGCCAGGCGCTCCGTGCCACTTCGTCGTCGGCATCGGTCAGGAGTGCCCGGGTGAGGGCCGGCCACGCCCGGCCATCACCGATCTTGGACAGCGTGTGCAGCGCCTGGCTCCGTGCCTGGGGCCGCTCCGAGCGCAGCTCCGCGACCAGTCGCGGGACGGTCGTCGAGGAGGCGTGACGGGTGAGCGCCCATGTGAGCATGTCGCGCACCAGGAATTCGGGCTCGATCGCGCAGCGCTCGATGAGCGGGCCGACGGACCGTGGGTCGGGGACCGTGCCGAGTGCCAGCGCCGCACGCAGCCGCGCCGACGAACTGCCGCTCTCGAGCTCCCGCAGAACTCCGCTCGTATCCGGACCGTGCTCCGGCAAGGTCATGGGGACCACCTCCTCGCTCCAGCGAAGACCTTGTCACCGTGTGAAGGTCAAGCGGGCGCGGGTGGCACCGTGGTCCGGGGGCGTGGACGGCGGGGACGGCCGATGGGGCGCGACTGGCCGTCAAGTCGTGATCACCGGCTGTGTGTTGCGGGTAAAGAAGTGCGCGGAGTGTCGACATTATTCACTCGAACATTGAACTGATTACAAGATGGTCACTAAAGTCAGGCCTCTGACCTTCGCATGATCGTCACCCATCCGGGGTGGTGGCGGCGGAGGAACCGCCGATTCCGTGTGATGTGTACGGAGCCGGGGATCCTGTCCCCCACAGCCCGGTAGGCGGCTCGAGGAAGAAGGAGCTCGCCTTCGTGGCGTCCCACCGTCGTCCCAAGCAGCCGAGTCGCACCCGCGTGACCGTGCTCACCGCGACCGCCGCAGCGGCCGTGGCGCTGACCTCCCAGGCCGCGCACGCCGACCCCAAGCCGACCACGAAAGAGGTCAAGGCGAAGGTCGACAAGCTGTACCACGAGGCCGAGGAGGCCACGGAGAAGTACAACGGCGCCAAGGAGCAGCAGGACAAGCTGAAGAAGCAGGCCGAGGCACTCCAGGACACGGTCGCCCGCGGCCAGGACGAGCTCAACATCCTGCGCGGCCAGCTCGGTTCGCTGGCGACGGCGCAGTACCGCTCCGGTGGTCTCGACCCGTCGGTCCAGCTGCTGCTCTCCTCGGACCCGGACAGCTTCCTCGACCAGGCCTCCGCGCTCGACCAGCTGACCGCCAAGCAGGCCGAGTCCCTGCAGAAGATCCAGGCGAAGCAGCGCACCCTCGCGCAGCAGCGCAAGGAGGCGCAGGCCAAGCTCGCCGACCTCGACGACGTCCGGGAGGCCCTGGGCAAGAACAAGCAGAAGTTCCAGGGCAAGCTCGCCGAGGCGCAGAAGCTGCTCAACACCCTCACCGCCGCCGAGCGGGCCAGGATAACCGCCGACGAGCAGCGTGCCAGCCGCGATGCCGGCGACCGGGTGAACCTCGGCAACGAGGTCCCCGCGTCCGCTCTCGGCGCTGCCGCGCTCGCGGCCGCCGACTCGCGGGTGGGCAAGCCGTACGTGCGCGCCGCCACCGGCCCCGACTCCTTCGACTGCTCGGGCCTGACCATGTGGGCCTACGCCCAGGCGGGTGCCAACATCACCCGCACCACGTTCACCCAGATCAACGAGGGCACTCGCATCGCGCGCAGCCAGCTCAAGCCCGGTGACCTGGTCTTCTTCAGCAACACCCAGCACGTGGGCCTCTACGCCGGCAACAACACCGTGCTGCACGCCCCCTACCCGGGTGCCTACGTCCGCTACGAGTCGATGAACACCGTCGGCAGTTACCAGGCCGCGGTCCGCATCTGACCGGTCGGGTACCCGGGCTCTGTGCCGCTGCCGCGCACCTGCCGCGCCTTCGGCCGGCCGAGGCCCGTCCCCGGTCGGGTGCCCTCCCGGCGGCAGGCGGCAGAAGGTAGGGCGGCCGGCCGTCTCGCCCCCGTAGGCCCGTTCTCGGGTGCTGCGCCACGTCTTTCCCGGGCGGGCCGATCGCGGTCGTGCGGCGAGTGGCCCGCGCCGGGACGTGGGGACGCCGAAGCCGGCCGCCGGGTGGTCGAAGAACCGGGAGCCCGCCGGGTGGTCGAACAACCAGGAGCGCCGACGCGGACGGCGCGACGTCGGGGGCCCGGGCCGATGGACTTCGTGGGCGGCTTCCGGCGGCCCGCGAGGTCAGCCGCGCTCAGGGCCCCCGATGCGTGTGACGCTGTCCGGAGCCTGCTCGCCGTCGGCGGGCTCCCAGCGCAGCAGGTCGCCCGGCTGACAGTCGAGCGCCGCGCAGAGCGCGGCGAGGGTCGCGAACCGTACTGCCTTGGCGCGGCCGTTCTTGAGCACCGCGAGGTTGGCCGGGGTGATGCCGACGCGGTCCGCCAGTTCACCCACCGACATCTTGCGCCGGACGAGCATCACGTCGATGTCCACGGTGATCGGCATCAGATCACCTCGTCCAACTCGGCCTGCATCCGCGCTGCCTCCACATCTCGCGCGACCGCCTGGGACAGCAACGTGCGAAGCACCAGGACGATGAGTGCCACCCCGAGGACGGCCACACCTGCGCCACCGATCATGAGCACGATACCCGGCGCGACGGCCTCCCCGGGGGCGAGGACGAATCCGAGCGAGAAGACGAGGACGGCGGCGGCCACGACGGCGGTCATCACGATGTCGACATGGCGAAAGGCTTCGAAGGAGAACACCGTCCCGAGGCGCGCCATCGTCACCAGTCGCCACACGCAGACCAGTACCACCTCGACCGAGAGCAGGCCGAGGAGGACGATCAGCGAGACGGGGATGCGCAGGTGGCCGAGTTCTCCACCGGCCTCGTCCATGTCGGCGCTGAGCAAGGGCACCATCACCGTCTGAATGAGCAGTGAGCCCGCCAGCAGCATCGCGATCACGACACGGAGCGCGAGCACCGTAATCCGTCCCATCACTTCTCCCTCGATCGAATAACGATGGGAATGTATCGAGATTCGATAGGTCGGGCAAGTGGGGTGAGGCCGAGAGAGCTCCGTGCCCCCTGCCCCGCGGCGGACAAGCGCGTGGCGGGGTGATGTGGAACGGCCGGGCCGGCCGCGCTGTCGACGAGGGGGACACGCGCGACGGAGAGGAGCGGTGCACGGCCTCACCGCTACGGACGGGCCACCCGGGGTTCGTCCGGCACAGCGTCACCCGGTGCCGGAAGCCGCCGGAGCCGGCGCCCGGGCGGCGCTCATGAGAGGCGGTTGCCGGCCCGAGGGCGGCTTCCGGTGCGGTGGGGGCTCCGCGCAGCTGCGCCGCCACAGCGGGCGACGCAACACCTTCACCGGGTACAGGGGAAGCCCGCTCCGGCCACTGCGGGGGTCCAGGCTCAGCGGTCCAGTATGCCCGCGTGAGGGTGACCGAGCGGGCCTTCACGGGTGAGTCCGGGCACGCCGGCCGTTGCGGCGGGATTCTCGGTGAAGTAGTCGGCGTCCTTGGGGCGTTTGTGGCCGGATGCCGTCCGGGGCGCGGGTTCGAGGTGCGGTATGTGTTTGGAGCAGTGCACGTACGCCTCGTGCACGTTCACCAGTGTCCACAGCAGGGGCCTGCGGCCGGGGGCGGTGTCGGTGGGGAGGCGGGGGTGCGCGCCGCGCAGGTCGTAGTCACTGACGAGCCCGGCGGAACCGTTGACGTGCAATCCGATGTGGTCGTGGGTGAAGTCCATGAAGAGCAGTCCGATGTGCGGGTTCTCGGTGATGTTGCCCGCGCTGGCGAGTACGCCGTTGCCCCGGTACTCCGGGTAGGCCAGGGTCCGGTCGTCCAGGGTGACGACGAAACCCGGGGGGCCCGCACGGAACGTCGCGTCGCACTGTCCACGGGCGTCGGCGGTGGAGAGGAAGACCATGGACTGGCGGTGGACGAAATCGCGCATGGCCGCGGTGAGGTATGGGTGGACCTGCCGGTCGTAGAAGGCGTCGGCTCGCTCTCGGCTCCCCAGGTGCGCCTGTAGCCGGCGTTCTCCGTCGGAGGGGGTGGCGTCGTGGTGCGTCACTGGGGGGCGTTCTCCAGACTGGTTCGCGGCGGGGTGAGGGGAGCAGTGAGGACGGGGGTCTCGATCGGGTCGTGGTGGATGTGGGCCCGCGGTGTGCCCTGGCGCAGGAGTGTGTCGACGGCGGTCGTGACCATGTCGGGCGGCCCGCACAGAAAGGCTTCGTGGCGGTCCCAGGGGCCGAATTCACGCAGGACCTGGGGGAGCGTTCCCTGCTGGCCGGGGATCTCCTGGTGGGAGACGGAAGCGCGGACCGTCAGCCAGTGGTGCCGCTGGGCCATGCGCAGCATGTCGTCCAGGCCGTAGAGCTCCTCGGCGGTGCGGGCGCCCACGAACAGGTCGACGTACCGGCGCATGTCGTGGGCGGCGGCCTCCTCCAGAAGGGCGCGAACCGGGGCGAGGCCGGTACCGCCGGCCACACACACCAGATCGCGGTCGCCTGCCGACGCGAGTGTCATGTCGCCCTGTGGCGGCCCCAGCCGCACGATATGGCCCGGGGCGGCGTGATACACCAGGGCGCTGCTGACCGGCCCGTCGGGGACGGCGCGTACGTGGAAGGTCAGGGTGCCGTCCGGACGCGGTGGGTGGCAGGGGGAGTAGTGCCGCCAGGCGCGCGGATGCCAGGGGGTCTCCAGGCTCACGTACTGCCCGGCCACGAAGGGGTAGGGAAGGTCGGGGCGCACGGTGACCTCCGCGATCCCGTGTCCGCGGTAGGCGTGGTGGATGATCTGGGCTTCCCAGGTCGCCGGGCGGAGCCGGACGTCATCGGCCGCCGCTGCCATCATCACGTGGGCGGCGACGGTGTAGGAGCGGGTCCAGGCCGTGGCGAGCTCGTCGTTCCAGGCAGGTCCCGCGTACCGGGCCACGGCGGCGAGCAGACACTCGCCCACAGCGGGGTAATGAGCGTCCATCGTCCCGAACTTGCGGTGGTCACGCCCCAGCCGCGAGCAGAATTCGACCAGCTTGTCCACGTCGTCGACCAGGTCGATGATGCGCAGCAGGCCGCGCAGCAGCCGGTCGCGCTGCACGTCCATGTTCTCGGGGAACAGCCCCCGGACCTCCGGGTACCGTGCGAACAGGATGGCGTAGAAGTACACGGTCATCTCCGCGGCCTGCGGTTCGACCGCGGCGACGCTGGAGCGCACCAGGAGGATCTCTCGGTCCGTGGGTGCCGTGGGCATCATCTCCTGCCACCGTCCGACGGAAGGTGGGTGAGGGGGGAGGGCCGCACGTGAAGCGTGTGGGGGGGATGACAGTCCTGGCCGGACGCGGGGAGGACCAGGCTGAACGGCTGTGCAAGCAAGAGGTGCTTCGCATTCGTGAGGTGCTTCCGATCCCGGCGTGCCAGGAGTGGTGAAACATGATGTGCAACGGACGCATCTTTGTGCCCGCCTCTGACCCTGCCAACCGACCACCCGGGATCCTGCGCAACACCTTCACAAGTGTGTCGTGCGGAAGTATCGGGACGAGTGTGAACCAACGACACCGCTGAAACGGACGGGGGAAGAAGCAGGGAGCCCGCTCCGTCGGCCTGCTTGCCAAAGCAAAGCGCGGGGTGGAAAAGACGCGGGCCCGCTGCCGCGGATCCCCGCCCGCCGCCGGCGTGCAGAACACGGCGGCCCGGAGCGCAGCGGCTGCGGACACCTCGCAGCCGGAAGCGAGTGGAGCGCCAGGAGACACGGTGCAACCCGCCGAAGCCGCCCGTCCTTTCCCGGCTGACGACACGTCCGGCACGGGCCCTGCGTCCATGGGGCCGGCGCGTCCGTGTCCTGGTGTCACAGGCGTTCCACGCCCGGTGCCGTCTGCCGGATACGAGAGGTCTTCGCGCGGTAAGTCCCCTCCGGGAAGGGTGCATTCATTCGTCCCCGGCGAAACGGAGAAGCAACGCCGGATGTATTGACACGTAACTTGACGGGACACGTAATTGATCACCGGTGGGTCACACCCCATCTGTGATCGGACCCGTTCGGGGGTCCCCGGTACGAATCGGTGAACTGTGTCAACATCCTCCGCGAGAAGAACCCATCCGGTCTTCCGCATACTCGGCCGCGGCGCTGCCACCCTCTGCGCCGCTGCCCTGGTCCTGATGGGCGCTCAGCCGAGCGCGCAGGCAGCGGCACCCGCCGCCGCCCTCCCGGCACCGGCCGAGGCCGCGCCCTCCCCGGCAGCCCTGGAACCACTGTGCGGTTCTCCGGGTAGGAGCGAAGCGGCGTGCCTCGCTCTGCGCGCCGCCGGCCAGACGCCGATGCTGAGGCTCGCTGCCGCCGCGACTCCTCCCGGGCTGGGCCCGAAGGACATCCAGAGCGCGTACAGCCTGCCCGCCGACGGGGGAGCGGGGCAGACGATCGCCATCGTCGACGCGTACGACAACCCCAACGCCGAGGCCGACCTGGCCGTCTACCGCGCGCAGTACGGCCTGCCGCCCTGCACGACCGCGAACGGCTGCTTCAAGAAGGTCGACCAGCGCGGAGGCACCGACTACCCGCAGACGGACAACTCGTGGGCAGGCGAGATCGCGCTGGACCTCGACATGGTCTCCGCGGCCGCCCCGGGCGCGCACATCCTCCTGATCGAGACCGACAACGCCGGTCTGGAGAACCTCGCCGCGGGCGTCGACAGGGCGGTCGCCCTCGGTGCCCGGTTCGTGTCGAACTCCTACGGCAGGTCAGGTGACCTCGCCTCCGACCTGGCCACCTACGGCGCGCACTACGACCACCCCGGTGTCGCCGTGGTCGTGGCCAGCGGCGACTACCGGTACGGGCTCCAGTTCCCCTCGACGCTGCCCTTCGTGACGGCGGTCGGCGGCACGAACCTCACCCCGGCCCCGGACACCCCCCGCGGCTGGACGGAGTCGGTCTGGACCCGCGGAAACTACGGCCCCGGTTCCGGCTGCGCGCAGTTCCAGGCCAGGCCCGACTACCAGAAGGACACCGGCTGCACCGGCCGAAGCGTCGCCGACGTCTCCGCGGTCGCGGACAACGTCGCCGTCTACCACACGTACGGCAGCGAGGGCATCGGCTGGCAGCGGTACGGCGGCACGAGCGTCTCCGCCCCGCTGATCGCCTCGGTCTACGCGCTTGCGGGAAGCCCCCGGCCCGGCACCCGGCCCGCCGCCTACCCGTACGCGGCCGGCGGCGGACTCAACGACATCACCTCCGGCACCAACGGCCCCTGCGACACCGACTACCTCTGCACGGCCGGCCCCGGCTACGACGGTCCGACCGGGCTCGGCACTCCCGCGGGCCTCGCCGCCTTCCGCAGCGGCCCGCACGGCACGCTCACCGGCACCGTCAAGGACGCCGCTACCGGCAAGCCGGTAGCCCGGGCCACCGTCGGATCGGGCCTGGACGTGGCCACCACCGACGACCAGGGCGTGTACAAGCTCGACCTTCCGGCGGGAGCGGTCGACGGCCTGACGGCACGTGCCTTCGGCTACACCACCTCGGCGCCGGCCCGCATCTCGCTCTCGGACGGGCAGTCGGTCACTCGGAACTTCCGGCTGGACGTCATCAAGCGCAAGAAGATCCGCGGCACGGTCGAGGACGGCTCCGGCCACGGCTGGCCGCTCTACGCGCGGGTCGCGGTGAACGGCTCGCCCGAGGCCCCCGTCTGGACCGATGCCGCCACCGGACGCTACGAGCTCTCCCTGCCCATGGGCGCCACCTACACCCTGGACGTCACCCCCGACCTGCCCGGCTACGAGCCCGCCGAGCGCGAGGTGACGGTGGGGAAGCGGGCGGTCACCGCGGACTTCGGCCTGACGGCGGACCCGGACACCGCCAAGGCCGCGGGCTACACGCTCCGTCGTGACGGTGCGACCGAGACCTTCGACTCCACGACCTCGGCCCCGCACGGATGGTCCGTCGCCAACGCCCCCGGCACGCACAACGGCTGGCAGTTCGACGACCCCACCCGGCGCGGCAACGGGACCGGCGGCAGCGGGTCCTTCGCCGTCGTGGAGAGTGACAACGGGTCGATCGGTCCCCACCAGAACAGCGAGCTGATCAGCCCGGTCTACGATCTTTCGGGCGCCCAGTCGGCAGAGCTGGAGTTCAAGACGGCCTACCTGTACAGCCCGTCCAACCAGCGCATGAGTGTGGACGTCACCACGGACGGCGGCACGACCTGGGAGACGGCCTGGGCCTCCTCCCCCTCGGGCGGCGGCCCGGCCGAGCGACGTACCGTGCACGTGGGCCTGCGTGCCTGGGCGGGTGAGGCGGCGGTGCGACTGCGCTTCCACTTCGTCGCCGACTGGGGGTACTTCTGGTCCGTAGACGACGTGTACGTCGGCACCCGGAACCTCACTCCGGTGCCGGGCGGCCTGGCCGTCGGCACGGTCCGCGACCGTGTCACGGGCGCCGGACTGACGGGCGCCACCGTCGCCGACCCGCGGTACCCGGCAGCCGTCGCCCTCACCGTCGCGACGCCGGACGACCCGGAGACCGGCGACGGCCTCTACACGCTGTTCGTCGCGGCCCCGGACAGGGCCACCGGCAAGGTCACCCTGCGGGCGAGCGCCCCGGGCCACGCCACCGCTGAGAACAAGGCCAAGGTGCGCCGGGACGACGTGGTCCGTCAGAACTTCCGCCTCCCGCCGGGCTGACCGGCCCGGCTTCCCACGGACGGGTCCAGGCGACGTCGGCGCCTGGAGATCCACGATGCACCGGGCGGGCCCGGAGTCGGTTCGGCCGACTCCCGGCCCGCCCTCCGTACGGGCTGCTCCTGCGGGCAGCGGCCCGCGACACGTCGCCCACAAGGGGCGACAGCCGTCCCGCGGCCCCCCGCAGCACGCTTCACGTGCGGTCGGTCCGCGCCTCCTCGGCGGCCCGGCCGCCCGGACCTCCTGCCTTGGACCCGCGGAACACGCGGATCGCGATGAAGACGAGGAGTGCGACGGCGGCTGCTGCGAGGACCACCTTGGAGTAGGTGGACACGTAGCCGGAGACCACTTCCCATCGCTCGCCGAGGAAGAAGCCGGCCAGCACGAACACGGTGTTCCACAGTGCGCTGCCGAGGGTGGTCAGCGTGAGGAAGACCGGCAGGCGCATGCGTTCCAGTCCCGCGGGCACGGAGATCAGGCTGCGGAACACCGGGATCATCCGGCCGAAGAAGACCGCCTTCGTGCCGTGGCGCTCGAACCACGCCTCCGTCCTCTCGAGATCCGCGACCTTCACCAGCGGGATCCTGGCCGCCACGGCGACCACCCGGTCCCGGCCCAGCGCGGCGCCGATGCCGTAGAGCGCGAGCGCGCCCACGACCGATCCGACGGTGGTCCACACCAGAGCGGCGTAGAGGTTCATCCCGCCGGTGCTCGCGGTGAACCCGGCCAGCGGGAGGATCACCTCGCTGGGGAGCGGCGGGAAGATGTTCTCCAATGCGATGGCCAGTCCGGCCCCGGGTGCCCCGAGGGTGGCCATCAGGTCCGTCACCCACTGCGTCGCGCCGCTGTCGATCATGCGCACCACGCTAGTGACCCCAACCTGAAGCCACCCTGAAGAAGGGGAGCGGGCCGCGAAGCCGACGGGCAGGAGGTGCCCGCCCGTCGGTCCGGGAGGATCAGTACATGTGTCCCGTGTGGGCGAGTGCCTGCTTCAGCAGGACGCCCTGGCCGCCGGGCATCTCTCCCTGGACGGCGGGTGACGCCGCCTCCTGCGGGCTGAGCCACACCAGGTCCAGAGCGTCCTGCCGGGGGCGGCAGTCGCCGGTGACCGGGACGACGTACGCCAGGGACACCGCGTGCTGGCGGGGATCGTGGAACGGTGTGATGCCCGCCGTGGGGAAGTACTCCGCGACCGTGAAGGGCTGCAGAGAGGCCGGGACATGGGGGAGGGCCACCGGACCCAGGTCCTTCTCCAGGTGACGCAGGAGTGCGTCGCGGACGCGCTCGTGGTGCATCACGCGGCCGGAGACGAGATTACGGCTGATCGTGCCGTCGGAGCCGATCCGGAGGAGCACCCCGATGCTCGTCACTTCTCCGCTCTCGTCCACTCGCACGGGCACGGCCTCGACGTACAGGACGGGCATGCGAGCGCGGGCCATGTGCAGTTCGTCCGTGCTGAGCCAGCCGGGCGTGGTCTCGGTCAAGTCAGACATCGCCCGATCATACGTACCGGGGCGCGTCCGGGGGCCCGTCCTGCTCAGGAACACCCGGCCGGGGCCTCGCCCGCCGCCCTCGACGCCGTCTCGGCACGGGGGAGCAGGAACGGGGTCGCCAGCAGGAGAACCCCGGCCAGGCCGACGGCGGTGCGGGAGCCGAACAGGCCGCCCAGCACGCCCCAGAGAGCCGTCAGGAGTGCGGCCGCGGCCTTGGACGTCGCCGCCCAGGCGGTCAGGGTGCGGGCGACCCGGTCCGTCGCGGTGCGATCGAGCCGGTACGTGGTGCAGACGGGGTTGAAGACCCCGCAGCAGAAGATGAGTGCGAACTCGACGCCGACCACCAGCAGGAGGCCCTCGGTTCCGGGTCCCAGGAAGACCAGACCGACGGGCCAGACCGCCCGGGACGCGCCGGCGACGACGAGGACGCGGTGCTGCCCGAAGCGCGTGACGAGGGGGCGGGCCAGCCGTGAACCGAGCAGCCCGCCGATCGACGGCGCGGCGAACGCGGGGCCGTACTGCCACGGTGCGAAGCCGAGCGGACCGAGCATCAGGACGGCGAGCAGCGGCTGGGTGGCCATCACCAAACCGTTGAACAGGGCGGTGTTGAGGAACAGCGCACGCAGCGCCACGTCGGCGCGGATGTGGCGCCAGCCGTCGAAGACGTCCCCCGGCCGCATCCGCGTGGTTCCGCTGCGCGCGGGCTGCGGCTCGTCACCGCCGCCCATCGCGCGAATGCCGAGGGCGGAGAGCAGGTGACTGGCCGCGTCGGCCACCACCGTCGCCACCGGGCCGAGGAGGCCCACGGCGACGCCGCCCAGCGGCGGCCCGATCATCGTGGTCGTCCAGGCGGTCGACTCCAGACGGGCATTGGCGACGAGGAGGTGCTCGGCCGGCAGCAGCGTCTTCAGGTACGCGCCGGACGCGGCCCGGAAGGTGATGTCCGCCGCCGCGACGGTGACGGAGACCAGCAGGAGTTGTACGAAGGTGAGCACGCCGAGCGCGAACGCGGCAGGGACCGTCAGCAGTACTGCGAAGCGCACCAGATCCATCGTGATGAGCACGGGCCGCTTGGGGCGGAACTCCACCCAGGGCCCGAGCGGCACCGCCGCGGCGGCGCCCACCAGGGAGCTCACGGAGGCGAGTGCGGCGACCTCGGCCGGACCCGCGTCCAGGACCTGGACGGCGATCAGCGGGAACGCGCCGAAGGCCAGCCAGGTGCCGAGCGCGCTGGTCCCGTAAGCGCCCCAGAGCCAGCCGAACCGCCGCCCCAGCCGGTACCCGCTCTTCATGCCCACGCCCCTCGCCACCCACCCGTACAACCGAATCGCCGTCGGAGAGCATCAAAGCGAGCGCCGCACCTGCGGATCAAACAACCGCGGGGCCGTCGGCCACAACCATTGGTTGTCCGCCTACGCTGGGGGCATGGACCTCGAGACCGTCCGGACCTTCGTCGCCGTCGCCGACGCGGGCCGGTTCCAGGAAGCCGCCGCCGAGCTGGCGGTCACCCAGCAGGCCGTCTCGAAACGCATCGCCGCGCTGGAGCGGACACTCGGTGTACGGCTCTTCACCCGCACGGCACGGGGCGCCGAGCTCACCATCGACGGCCAGGCGTTCCTGACCCACGCGCGGGAGCTGACGCGCGTCGCCGAGCGTGCGGTCGGGTCCGTACGCAGCGGCCGACGCCCGCTGCGCGTCGACGTGATCGCCTCGCGCGGTGCGGCGACCGGTCTGATGCGCGGCTTCCACCGCGCGCACCCCGAGACCGAGCTCGACGTGGTCATGCTGTTCGACATCGAGACGGCCGTGGCCGCGATCCGGTCCGGCGCGATCGACGCGTCCTTCCGTGCCGTGTCCGTGCCGGGCCGGCCCCTCCCTGAGGACGTCGAGTCCGTCCGGGTGCTGGACGAACCGCTCCAGCTCCTCACCGGCCCCGCCCACGCGCTGGCCGGCGCCCGGTCGGTCACCGTCGCCCAGCTCGCGGGGCACCGTATCTGGATGCCCGGCATCGTCCCGGGCACCGAGTGGGCCGCCTACTACGACGATCTCGTCGCCGAGTTCGGCCTCACCATCGAGGCGACGGGCCCCAACTTCGGTTCCGACGCGCTCCTGGACACCATCGCCGACACCCCGGCCCTGGCCACCTTCATGGGCGGACAGACCCGCCTCGTCTGGCCGTCGGGCCACGGCCTGCGCCGTATCCCGGTGACCTCCCCGACACCGGTCTACCCGCATTCGCTCCTCTGGCACCGGGACAGCCCGCACCCGGCGCTCAGCTCGCTCCGCGCCCACCTCGCCGACTCCGCCACTGCCGGCCACGGTGCGGCGGACACCTGGACGCCGGGCTGGGCCCTTCCCCGCTGAGCCCCATCCTCGTACGCCGTACACGGCGGGCCGGTCCGCTCCCGGCGGCGCCCGCGGCCGTGGCCACCCGGACGCCGACCGCACCGGGCGGGGAGAGCGGAGGGACGTGGGCACGCCCGCGCGCGGCGTGCCCCGTGCGATGAGCCAGGACGCCCTACCAGGCGCTCGCTCCGCCGTCGACGGGGTAGTTGGCGCCGGTGATGAAGGACGCCCGGTCGGAGGCGAGGAACGCGGCGAGTTCGACGATCTCCTCGGGCCGCGCGAAGCGCTTGAGGAGGACCTTGCTGGTGATGGCGTCCCTCATGGTCTGGTCGTCGCCGAGGTCCCGGTCGCTCGCCGGAGTCAGAACGGGCCCCGGGCTGATGGCCACGGCCCGGATCCCGTGGGGTGCGCCCTCCAGTGCGAGCTGCCGCGTCATTCCGATGACGCCCGCGTTGGCCGCGGTGTGGGCGACCATCGGGGGAGTGGAGCCCGCGATCAGCCCGGCCTCCGACGCTACGTTGATGATCACTCCGCCACCGCGCCGGACGAGGTGGGACCAGGTGTACTTGGACACGAAGAAGGGGATGTCGAGTTCGCCGGCCTCCGTCGCCCGCCAGTCCTCGACGGAGAAGTCCGGCATCGGGCCGAAGCGCTGCATGGCCGCGTTGTTGTAGACGACGTCGAGGCCGCCGTACGCGTCGACCGCGTCCTCGGCCATGAGGCGCACCTGCTCCGGGTCGGTGAGGTCGACCGGCGCGAGGCTCGTCATCTCCCCGCCGGCGCGACGCACGAGGTCTGCCGTCTCGGCGTTGGCCTCCGCCTCGATGTCGGTACCGATGATCCTGGCGCCCTCTCTGGCGAAGATCAGTGCCGCGACGCGCCCCATGCCGCCGCTGGTGCCGGTGATGAGCACGTTCTTTCCGTCAAGTGTTCCCATGGTCCTGCTCCGGTTTCGTGAATCGTCCTGGGGCTTCGAGGCCCCCTGTGCCTGTGTGAGCCGGGGATGCGCGGAATGGCTCCGCCTCGGCCCGTTGCTGCGTCGGGGGCCCGGTCGGCCTCGGCGCAGTCCTGCTCCGTACTGGTGTGACGGTTCGGGGCGGCGGCGTGGTGTCCGCTTCGCCCGGGAACCCGTCATGGGTGCCGTCGGATCGGTGCTCGACGGGGACCGGCCGTGGATCACGTGGTCGATGAGGGTGCCGCTGTACCCGGCCGTGCGGCCGGACGCGGTCATCCCGAGCACCGTCCCCGTGAGTAACACCTCGGCACCTCTGGCTGTGCCGGTCGTATCGCCCCTGTGGAGCGGGTGAGCTCCGGGTTCCCGGACGCGCGTCGTCATGGCTTCACTGTCCCTCGCGCCGTACATGGGCACCTCCGATGTGCGGGCCGGCATCTCGCGAACCGGCATTTACTTGACTAAGCAAGCATGTCCCTCTGCTTGACAGCCGTCAAGCGATTCCCCTCCTGTGTACCGGGGCCTCGCTCGCAGGGCTGGGAGGCATGGAAGACTTGCCGGTCGCGGAAGGGTCGCGGGACTCCGGCGAGTGCCCCGCAGGCCCGGCGCGCGGGGCCGGAAAGGGCTTGGTCCGGCAGCAGCGCGAGGAGGCGTCATGGGCTGGAAGGGCGGGCGAGGGACGCATGTGAATGACCGATGTCACAGCGGGCGCTCGATGCGTGAGGTGGTGACGGAGTGACGGACGGAACCCCGGTGGCCTCGCAGCCGCGGAGGCCACGGAAGCGTGGCACTTACGCCCCGGCCCGGCTGGACGAGAGCGAGATCCTGCGACGCGGCCTCGACACCATCGCCGAGCTCGGCTACGCGGCGACCACGGTGCGGGAGCCGGTTCACCGCGCCCGGACGGATGTGACCTCGTAGGTGACGGCGCGGCTCATGGACGGCCCGTTGCAGGTCAACTGCCGTGGCGGTGTCCGGAAGGTGCGTACATCGACACAGAGGCCGGAAAGGTGCGGCAGGCGGCCGTCGACGCGGATCCGCCAGTGGTCGTCAGCGACGCGGGAGGTCGCGGCGACGGTGTAGTCGTGCCGTCCGGCGGGACCGAAGCGCCGGAGCACGGCCGCCACGGCCGCCTGCTGGGGTGGGAAGAGGTTCGTGTACCCGCGCAGATGCTCCGCGCGGACGAGGCCGGCCAGATACTCCCGGACGGCGGTGACCGCGGAGTGGGCGTCGAGATCGCCGAAGTAGACGCCGTCGGGCGCGATGACGACGTTCGCGGCGAACCTGTCACCGCCGACGTGCGTGCACTCCCACACCAGATCGGGCCAGCGCTCGCTGAGGGCGCGACTCACGGGGCGTCCGCGCACCGCGCAGCAGGTGTCGTGCCTGCCGTGGGTGCAGACGAGGACCACGGGAGGGCGGCCCAGTACGCCGGGGCCGCCGAGGGCGGTGGCGATCCCGGCCAGGTCCTCGTCACGGCGCCACGTCCCCCACCGCTGGCGGTACGCGCCGAGGCCGTCGAAGTGCAGGACCGCCCACCGGGGCGGTTGTTCCTGTTCCCGGCCGAGCCGTCCATGGCGTCTGACCAGCAGCACCCGGGCCCTGACCGCCTGGGCGGCGGAGAACACGAGCGCTTTCGTGGCCGGCTCGATGTCGAGACCGTCGAAGCCGTTGGCCGGCCAGCCGCCGCGGTACTCGACGAGGACCCAGACCGTCCCGTGCGGCGCCGTGCCCATGATCGAGTCACCTCGCACGCGGGCCGCGTCCGAGCAGAAGAAGCGCTCGGGGGCCGGCACCGCCTTCACCGCCCGGCGGGTACGACCACACCCGCGTGCAGCAGTCTCCCGACGAGGTCGACGCCGAGATCACCCGCGAGGTGGGCGGCGCCGTCCAGCAGCCGCTCGACGGAGGGCAGGTCCGCCGGCGGGAAGTCGAGCCATCCCACGCGGGTGAACAGCCGTACGCCGTCCAGCCGCGCTTCCAGCGCCTCGCGGAGCCGGACGCGTGAAGCGGGGCCGAGACGGTCCACCGCCCGCAGCTGAGCCAGCGGACCCAGCGGCGCCGGACGTGCCTGCCGCCGCCGGGCCAGCTGGAAACCGGGCGCGGCGTCCGCGTCGGCGACCGCGGCCAGGAGCCTCTTCCTGACGATCCCGATCTCGTCGTCCGGCCCGTCCACGCCCAGCGGCAGGGACGCGCGCATGTCGGGATCGTCCCGCAGTGCGTCGAGCGCGGCCCGAACGAGCTGTTCGGCCAGCGCGTGACGTGTCCAGGTGTGGACTCCGAGCGTCAGGTGGATCGAGATCTCGCCCTGCGCCCGGGCGGCGTGCAGCCAGCCTCGCGGCAGATAGAGAACGTCGCCCGGCTCCAGCACCGCGTCGGTGTGTGCCTCGCCGTCCGCGGCCTCGGCCACCGCGGACCGGAACGCCGTCCAGGGCTGGTCGCGGAGGGGATCGATATGCACGGGCCGGTGGACGACCCAGCGCTTGGTGCCCGCGATCTGCACCACGAAGACGTCGTGGACGTCGAAGTGGTCGTCGAAGCCACGGCTCTGCGGCGGAGTGACGTAAGCGTTGACCTGCACCGGATGCCCCAGTTCCGAGCCGAGCCCGGCGCCGAAGTCCGCGACCGGCGCCCAGGTGCGCTGCAACGCCTGCAGCACCAGAGTGGCGCCGTCGGCGAACGCACGCCACAGCGCGGTGTCGTCCACCTGATCGCCGATCCCGGCCCCGACACCCGCCGAAGACGTGTACGAGGACTCGGGAAGGGTCGCGCCGTCCTTGGCGACACGGATGAACGGCGTGCGCAGCCCACGGCGTGACACCAGCTCATCCACCGCGTCGGCGGAGAACAGGTCGGAGAAGTCGCCGGCGCCGCGGGCCAGGAACGCCGCACGGCCCCACACGTCCCGGGCGAACTCGCGCGGACCGAGGCCGGTCAGACGCGAGACCGACGCGGCGGTGTCCGCCGGGTCGGCCGCGCCCCCGGCACCTCTCCGGGGCGCACTCAAGACCGGCTGCCGGACTCCTCGGCGCCTCCGTCGGCTCCGCCGTCGTGGACGCCGGGTGTGCCGGCTGCTCCGCCGTCCGCGGGGCCTTCGGCGCCTCCGTCGGCTCCGCCGTCGTGGACGCCGGGTGTGCCGGCTGCTCCGCCGTCCGCGGGGCCTTCGGCGCCTCCGTCGGCTCCGCCGTCGTGGACGCCGGGTGTGCCGGCTGCTCCGCCGTCCGCGGGGCCTTCGGCGCCTCCGTCGGCTCCGCCGTCGTGGACGCCGGGTGTGCCCGCCGCTCCGCCGTCCGCCGGGCCCTCTTGCTGGTTCGGATCCTGTTCGGGGTTGGTCATGCTTCCTCCAGTGAATGGAAAGGTTGCAGCCGAATTCCCTTGGTGACAGAAAGCGTGTGGGAGTGCGACATCGTCAGGACGTCGCCTTGGTCAGCGTACTGCCGCCCGGCGGATGCATCGATTCGGGAAGTCCTGCCGCGGACATGTGCGTCGCGCAGTTCGGCCCCTGTGCGGGCAAGAGCTCCTTTGGGCCATTGGAGTGACCGGCCGCGTCATCGTCCCGGCGCCGACAGGATGCGCCGTCGCGCGTGGCCGGACGGCCGGACGTGCCGTCTCCTCGGCGGCCTTCTCAGCCGACGCACTCGGCCTTGCCGGCCGTCGCCTGACGGAGGTCGGTCGGCGGCCCCGCGGGGTCTACCAGTGGTTCACCCGCACCCTGGTGGTCGCCACCCAGGGTGAGCGTCATCGCGGCGCCCGGCCCGTCACCGGCGGGGCCGGGGCGGAGCGCGCTTGCCGGCAGGTCCATGGCGGACGCCAGGGCACCCGGTCAGACATCCGAACGGGGCGCGTGGTTGCGCCGTGCAGAGAGTAAATCCGTTGGGCGTCCTGGGACTTGAGTGAATCGACCTCCCAGGGGCAACGCCGCGCGCGCGGGACGGGCCGGTTGCGCGAGACGCGGGAAGGGGGCGGCGTGTCCGTCCGGCGTCCCTCGGGCGCGGGTTCCCCGTCTGTCGCGGTCGTCGTGCGACGCACCCCCGATGTACGCCTTTGACACCCCGACCACCGTAATTTACTTTACCTAACAAGCAATCTGGGCCGCTGCGCACGCACCCGGCACGGGCCCGCCGATCCGATGCTCTTGTCCCGGGAGAACGCCCTATGTCACGCGCCCTCGAACAGCCCTCCTCGGACTACCTGCTGAGTCACTCACCCACGGAGACCGACCGGCTCGTCCTGCAGGCCCGCCTCTACGATCCGATCACGGAGCAGGTGCTGCGTCAGGCGGGGATCCGCCCCGGGATGCGTGTCCTCGACGTCGGATGCGGCGCCGGGGACGTGTCGTTCCTGGCGGCCGGGATCGTCGGTCCCACGGGCGCGGTGACGGGGGTCGACGCGGCTGCGGACGTGCTGGAGGTCGCACGTTCACGCGCCGCGGCGCGCAGGCGGAGCCGGCCGGGGGCGCTCGGGAGCCTCCGCTTCGAGCGGATGACCCTGCCGGACATCACCCTCGAAGAACCGGTGGACGCGGTGATCGGTCGCCTGGTGCTGGGTCATCTCCCCGACCCCGTCGCCGCGCTGCGCCTCCTGTCCGGACTCGTGCGTCCGGGCGGGCTCATCCTCTTCCAGGACTTCGACAACTTCCCCCTGCGCGTCGAACCGCCGACCCCGTTGGCGGGCGCCGTGCTCGAGGCCATCGCCGAAGCCCTCACGGTGGGCGGAACCAGTCTGGGCGCGGGGGCGCGCCTCTACTCGGTCTTCCACCGGGCCGGCCTACCTCCGGTGGGGCTTTCCGCGACGACACCGATGGGCGGAGTGGAGGACGCCACCGTGCTCCCGCTCGTCGTGCAGACCTACCGGGCGCTGTCCCGGATGGCCCTCCCCGGCAACTCCGGGGCAGAGGAGCGCGAACGAACGATCGGTGACGTCGACACGCTGCTCCACCGTGTGCGCGAGGAGCTCACCGAGGAGCCCGCGACGGTGATCATGCCGACCGCCGTCACCGCCTGGTGCAGGACGCCCGACCCGGCCGGGGGCGCGCCGACACGGTGATCGGCTGTCACCTGGGGCGGACCGGCGTGGGCCACGTGAGAGCCCGGCGAAGAAGATGTGAACCCTGAGGGCCGCTTCCCACGTGTTCTGATCGGAGGCGTCCCGCACTCGCCATCGGCGAAGGGCGAGGCGCCCGGGGGCTGTTGCCGCCCAGTCCGGCGCTGGGCGGCGACGGCTCACCCCTCCGCTTCCGGCAGTGAGGACGATGTTCGTCCCCGGGCTGCGGGTGCGGCGGCCACGGCGGCTCCGCCCCCTTCCCCCGTTGCGGGGCGGGCCGCCCCACCCGGCTTCCCGGGGGTTCGCCCGGACCGCTTCGCGAGTGGCGGTGCGGACCGTCGGCATCTCCGACCGCGAGTGGGCCTCATCGATGCTCCCCGGCCGGTCCGGCCCGTGGGGGGACGGGCCGGCCGGGGCGCGGAGTCCGGTACCTGTCCTGGGGCAGGTACCGGACTCCGCCTCCAGCCCTCCTCGGCAAGGACGAGAGCGTCGTACCCGTACGCCGTCCACGTCCATCGGACCGGTCGGTCCCGGAGCGGCCGACGACCACCGCCGACGCCGCGTGAGGCGTCAGGACGTCCTGATCGCCGGGTCCGAGACGCCAGGTGCCCCGGTCTCCACATGACCGGCGAAGCGGCGCAGGTAGGTGCCGTCGGCGTCGGAGACGACTTTCACGTCGTACCACCGGGCCGTCGCACGCAGGTCGACCGTGTGGGACACGGTCGCGCCGGGGTTGACCTTGAACGTCTGAGCCGCGCCGCCGTAGGCGTTGGTCACGGTCAGGTTGACCGCGGCGGGGCCCGAGTTCGTCATGCTGAGCGCCAGGTTGCCCCCGCCCGGGACGTGGCGAGCGGTGACCTCGGGACCTGACTTCTTTGCCGGGCCCTTCCAGGTGCGGAGGAAACCGTTGGGGCCCCAGACCGTGAGGTCTATCCGGTTGCCGGTGGCGCTGCTGGTGCTCCAGGTGTCCGAGAGGGTCTTTCCCGCCTCGACGGTGTAGGGCCAGGGGCCGTCCGTACGGTTGCCCGAGGTGCTGTGGAAGTGCGCGCCGAGGCTCGGGCCACCGCAGAAGGTCAGGGTGAACTTGCCGGTGGACACGGTGGCCTTGCCGTCCACGTACGGGTGGTAGCCGAGGGCGCGGGTCGGCTTCGAGCCCGCCTCCTGCTTCGGCAGGGTGCCCGTCCCGGGCGGGGTCGGGTGGTAGGAGGGGTGACGGTTCCTGTCCGGCGGGAGGTATCCCGCCGTGGAGGGCAGCGCCGCGGGTGCCGTGTCCGGGCGGGCGAAGTCGAAGGCCGAGGTCAGATCCCCGCAGACCGCCCTGCGCCACGGCGAGATGTTGGGCTCCTGCACCCCGAAGCGCTTCTCCATGAAGCGGATCACCGAGGTGTGGTCGAAGGTCTCGGAGCAGACGTAACCGCCCTTGCTGTAGGGCGAGACCACGATCATGGGTACGCGCGGGCCGAGCCCGTAGGGTCCGGCCCCGTACCCCCCGCCGCCCGGGTAGAGGTCCTTCGACACGTCCACCGTGGACAGGCCCCACGCGGAGGACGACGGTGGGTAGGGCGGGACGACGTGATCGAAGAGGCCGTCGTTCTCGTCGTAGGTGATGAACAGGGCGGTCCTCGCCCACACCGCCGGGTTGGCCGTCAGGGCGTCCAGGACCTGTGAGATGTACCAAGCGCCGAAATTCGTGGGCCAGTTGGCGTGTTCGCTGAACGCTTCGGGGGCGGCGATCCAGGAGACCTTCGGGAGCGTGCCGTTGACGACGTCCGCCCGCAGCCGGTCGAAGTAGGTGCCGCCCGCCTTGACGTCGGTGCCCGTGCGGGCCTTCTCGTACAGGGCGCTGCCGGGCTTGGCGTTTCGGTAGTTGTCGAAGTACAGCAGGGAGTTGTCACCGTAGTTGCCTCGGAAGGCGTCGTTGATCCAGCCCCAGGACCCGGCTGCGTCCAGGCCGTCGCCGATGTCCTGGTAGACCTTCCAGGAGACCCCCGCCGCCTCGAGCCGCTCGGGGTAGGTCTTCCAGCTGTAGCCCGCCTCCTGATTGCCCAGGACGGGGCCGCCGCCCGTGCCGTCGTTGCCGGTGTGACCGGACCAGAGGTAGTACCGGTTGGGGTCGGTCGCTCCGATCATGGAGCAGTGGTAGGCGTCGCACACGGTGAAGGCGTCGGCGAGTGCGTAGTGGAACGGTATGTCGTTCCGCGTCATGTACGACATGGTGGTCGCCGTCTTGGCCGGAATCCACTTGTCGTACTTGCCGTTGTTGTACGCCTGGTGGCCACCGGCCCAGTCGTGGTTCAGGCCTTCGAGGAACTGCATCCCGAGGTCGGCCACCTTCGGGTTGAAGGGGAGGACCTCCTTCGTCCCGTCGGACTGGTGGAAGACCGACGCGCCGTTGTCCTGGAGCACGGGCCGGGGGTCCCCGAAGCCTCGTACGCCCTTCATCGCACCGAAGTAGTGGTCGAAGGAACGGTTCTCCTGCATCAGGACGACCACGTGCTCGATGTCCTGGATCGTGCCGGTGCCTCCCTGCGCCGGAATGGCGGCCGCCTTCGCGATGCTCTCGTTCAGCATCGCGAAGGCAGCCGTGCCTCCCGCGATCTGCAGGAACCTGCGGCGGTCGAGCTCTGTCATGGGTGACGACCTCTGGTGTGATGGGGGGTGTCAGGGGCGCCCCAAGGACAGCGGTCCCGGGGTACCGGGCGGGGGCGGGTCCGTGACACCCGGCCGTACACCTGGAGAACGTAGCCCTCCAGCGGCACCTGCCTGCACACGAACGGCACGTACCCTCCCACGCCTGCGGCTCGTGGGAGGGTACGTGCACGATCTGCCCGTGCAACAGGTGCCGGTGATGCGCGAGTCGGGCGGTGGCGGGATCCCACCACCGCGGGACGGTTCGCGCAGGGCACGCCGGCGCCGGCGCACCGGCAACCGTCGCGGGGGAGTCCCCGGATCAGCCGTCGACGGACCGGTCGCGCGCGCTCACCGCCTCGACCCCCGCCTCCACGAGGCCCGTGACGGTCGAGGCGTTGTCCGCGACTCCGGTCCGCTCCGCCACTCCGTGGGCGGCCGTGCCGGTCTCCTGCCCGATGCTGCTAGCGGTCAGCGCGGTATCGGTCAGGGCCGGAGCCAGACCGTCGGCCTGGGCGGTGGGGGCGGCCGCCAGCAGGAAGGAACCGGCTGCGGCAAGGGTGAGGGCTCGGCATACGTTCATGATCGGTACAACGCGGCGTGCTCCCGTAGGACACGCACGCCGCCGGGCCGGCGTCCGCGTGCGTCGTCGCCGCCGCCGCACGAGCGGGTGCCCGGAGGCGAGCCGTGTCCGGGGTCGTGTCCGGCAGCCGGGTCACCGACGGGCGGACGCCCCGGCCGGCCCCTTCCGGCCGTGCCGTCACCGCAGGATCTCGACGTGTCCGTCGGTCCCGTCCACGCGGATGCGCTGTCCGTCGCGGATCAGCCGGGTGGCGTGCTCCACGCCCACGACGGCCGGCAAGCCGTACTCACGGGCGATCACCGCCCCGTGGGTCATCAGGCCGCCCACCTCCGTGACCAGACCCGCGATTCCGACGAACAGCGCCGACCAGCTCGGATCCGTGAAAGTCGTCACGAGGATGTCGCCCGGCTCCAGATCGGCGTCCGCCATGTCGAGGACGACGCGGGCCCTCCCCTCGACGGTCCCGGTGGACACCGGCAGGCCGATCAGGGCTCCGGCAGGTGCGTCGTGGCGCCGGTAGGCCCCGTTGACGGCTTCGCCGTCCGAGGTGAGCACCCGCGGCGGGGTGAGTGCCCGGTACGACCGGAATGCCTCCCTGCGCCGCTGGATGAGCTGCTCGTCCACCCGCCCCGACCGCGCGACCTCGCCGAACTCCTCGAAGGTGAGATGGAAGACGTCCTCCTTCTCCCTGAGGACACCGGCCCGCTCCAGGCGCCCGGCCTCTTCCAGCAGAGCCTGCTTGTAGACGGAGTAGCGGCTGACGATGTTGTACTTGGGGTACTCCCGATACCCGATGAACGTACGGACGCGGTCGATCATCCGCTTGGTCTCCTCGGCCAGGCGTGCGCCGTCGGGCAGGTCCCGCACACGTGACAGCACGTCATGTTCCTTCTCCAGGGCCGCATCGCGCCCCTGCTCGAAGCGCTTCGCGGCGGCTCCCGGCCCGAAGTTCCTGACGTTGTCGAGGATCGCCGGCACGAGCGTGCCGGGGCGTTCGGCCCAACGCGGCCTCGTGATGTCGATCTCGCCGGCGCAGCGCATGCCGTACCGCTCGAGAAAGCCCTCGATGGCCTCGCGCGCCTCCCTCCCGCCCGCGAGTCCGTCCAGCCCGTCCAGCAGGTCTGCGTCGTCGGCGCCCCGCAGGAAGTCCACCACCTCCGGGTGCGGACGGATCGCGTCCGCGACGTCGAGGAGCGCCAGTCCCATCTCCGAGGTCACGTTGCCGGGGGCGGACAGCGTGAGGGTGTCAGCGGCGTTCTTCTCACCCAGCCATTCCCGCAGGTTGTCGTTGAGCCACCAGGTGGCCTCCATCCCCGCCAGGATCACCTGGATGCTCAAAGGATCGCTGAGGACCCGCTTGTGCTCCTCGAAGGCTTCGAGCAGGAAGTCGAACAGGGCCGGTCCCGTCCTGGCCCGGATGTCGCGCTTCAGCGCCGCGGTCGACGCCCGGCCGCGCTCGATCAGCTCGGTGACGATCTCCGGATCGGTCTCGATCGGCGGGGCGCCCGCCGGAGCCCCGCCGGGGGCCGTGTCCGGCAGCGATGGGATGAAGGCGTCGTCCTCGAGCACCGTCTCCAGGGCGTCCCTGATCAGGGGGTCCCCCTTCCCCATGATCTCCAGAAGCCCGGCCCGGCTCGCCGGTGAGGCCAGGCGCCGCGTGACGTCGACGAACAGCCTCCCGCCGGCCTCGTGCATCGGCACCATGGCCGTCAGTGCCCACATCGAGGACCCCAGCCGTTTCATGGGGTCGGTCATCATCTGCTGATGACCGACGGACACGTAGACGTGATTTCCCCGGTCATCGGCGCGGGGGACGGGGAACAGCGTGGTGATCGGGCGGCTCTGCACGATCTGGAAGCCGCCGTCGCTCAGGCACCACTCGATGTCCTGCGGGCGGGCGAAGTGCCGTTCGACGCGGCGCCCGAGCTCCACGAGCCGTACCGCCTGTGCGTCCGTCAGAGCCGGCTGCCCCTGCCGTTCCGGGGCGACCGTCACCTCCTTCGTCCCGCCACCGGGCACGGCGACGACGGCACGCTGTTTGGCTGCCACCGTCCTTCCGACGACTTCGCCCTCCCTGATCCTGAAGACGTCCGGGTTCACCAGGCCGGAGACCAGGGCCTCGCCGAGACCGAAGCCGGCATCCACGGTGGCCACCTTGCGGTTGCCCGTCACGGGATCGGCCGTGAACATGACGCCTGCCGCCTCCGGGAAGACCATCCGCTGCACGACCACGGCCATCTCCACCGCGCGGTGGTCGATCCCGTTCCGCCGGCGGTAGACCACGGCCCGCTCGGTGAAGAGCGAGGCCCAGCACCGGCTGACGTGCTGAAGGACCGCCGAGCGGCCCACGACGTTGAGGTAGGTGTCCTGCTGGCCGGCGAAGGAGGCCGTCGGCAGGTCCTCCGCCGTCGCACTGGACCGCACGGCGTAGGCGGTCTCATCGCCGAAGGGTGCGAGCGCGCCGGTGACCGCGGCGACGATCTCGCCCGGGACCGGGGTCCCCTCGACGATCCGCCGAATCTCCGCGCTGAGCAGGCGGATCGCCGTACCGTCCTCCGGGTCCACGCGCGACAGCTCGTCGAGCCGGTCGTCGATCGTCGGCGCCTGCGCGAGGACCCGGCGGAAGGCGTACGTCGTCACGCAGAAGCCGGCCGGTACCCGGATGCCGTCGATCGACGACAGCTCGCCCAGGTGCGCCGCCTTCCCGCCGACCGCGGTGAGCCGTGTCGCGTCGGCCTCGCGAAGATCCATCACGTACTGTCCGGTCATTCCGATACCCCCGAAGTGTCCGTCATGCCCGGTCGCCCCGTGCACGCCGATCGAACCACCGACCCCTCCCGATTCGTCGGACCCGTCCCCGGGCGTGCTCCGTCCTCCGACAGCCCTCCCCGTGGTCGCTCAGCACAGCGCTTTCCGGACGCCGACAACAACACGCGCACTTCGTGCTCCCATTTCCGCAGGTGGTGGCCTCGGCCGGTCATTCTGCGCCGTCCCGGGGGCCTTGCCGCAAGCCCCCCTCTGCGCTATAACTTGGAAAAGGCAAGGAGTGGGAGACTCCTTGCCTTCGTCATGTGCCCTGCCCGCGCGACGCTGCCGCCCCGTCAGCTCTCCGCATCCGTCGGCCGGGCCCCGTGGTCACGTCCGAGGGCCCGGCGGTTCTCCCCGCACGTCACACGCGTACGAGCTTCTCCTTCTTCTCGCTCTTCCAGAAACCGGAGAACGTGATGCGGTCCTTGGGAAGGCCCGCGCGGACGAGGTGGCGCCGGCCCTCGGTGGCGAGCGTCGACTCGCCGACGACGAACGCGTAGCCAGCCCGGTCGACCGTGTCGTGGCGGCAGAGCTCCGCGAGGGCCGCCGCGCCCGGCACCGCCGTCGCGTCGTTCCGGACCACCCAGGTCACCGAGACGCCGTCAGGAGCGGCGAGAGGACGCCGGTCGGCGTCGAGCGGGATCTCCTGGATGACCCGCCCCACGGTGTCCCGCGGGAGGGAGCGCAGGATGCCCGCGGTCGAGGGCAGGCCGCTCTCGTCGGCGACCACGAGGACCTCGGTGGCGTCCTCGGGGCGGTCGAATATGAGTCCCTGGTCCAGCAGGGCGACCGGGTCGCCCGGGCTGGTCCCGCAGGCCCAGATCGCCGCCGCGCCCTCCGGCTCACCCTCCGGTCCGCAGTGGACCACGAAGTCGACGTCCATCTCGGCCTCCCGGGGGCGGAAGCCGGCGACGGTGTAGTTGGCGCAGTGCGGCCGCACGGCCTCGGGGATGGCGAAGTAGGGGTCCCACCACCGCTGGCCGGTGAGTTCCGGAAGCACGAAGTCGGCCTGGTGCGGCAGGCGCAGGAACAGGCGGAACCAGTGGTCGTATCCCCGCCACGGGAAGTCGCCGAGATTGCTGCCGGTGATCGTCACGCGCTGCATCGACGGCGAGTAGCGCGTGGTCCGCACCACCTCGCCGCGGAACAGACCGGGGTGCTTGGGCATGAGCCTGGGGGTCTTCGACACAAGTGAAGGTTAGCCTAAGCTAACTCTCACCCCCACCCCCCGTGTGCCCGACGCGTCTCCACCGCCCGACCCCCTCGCGATCTGTCCGGCGTGTGCCGGCGCCGCGAGCGTCGGACCCCCGCGAAGTCGCCGTGCCGTGCGCCGCCCGTCTACCGGTAGAGGTCGGCGGCGAGCGCGATGACGGTGTGGGTGGCCGGGTGGGCGTCGCGAGCCCGCCAGATGAGGTGCACGGGTACCGGACCGGCGTCCCGCAGCGGCCGGTAGGCGATGCCGTCGCGACGGTACTGGGCGGCGGTCGACTCGGGCGTGAGGCCCACGCATCTGCCGGTCGCGACGGCGCTGAGCCAGTCGTCGATGTCCTGGGTGTACTCGACCGTGGGCCGGCCGGGTTCGGGCCACAGGTCGAGCGTCGTGGTCCCGGTGCGGCGGTCGATCGCCAGAGTGCGGCCGAAGACCTCATCGAGACGGATGCCGCGACGACGGGACCAGGGGTCGTCGGAGGCCATGGCGACGTAGCGCGTCTCGTAACCGATCAGCGCGTGGGACCAGGCGCGGAGGTCGAGCGGAGCGCGGACGACGGCGAGGTCGCAACGTCCTTCCGCGAGGCCGCCGGTCGGACTGTTGTGGCGGACCAGGCGCAGTTCGGTCTCGGGGTGCTGTTCGTGCCAGCGGCGCTGGAACTCGGTGGTGTGTCGCCCGAAGGCGGACCAGGCGTGACCGATGTGGAGGCGGGTGTGCCCGACGGTGGCCTCGCGGACGAGTTCGTCCGCGCCCGTGAGCAGGGACCGTGCACGGGCCAGGACCCGCACGCCGACGGTGGTCGGCGCGACGTCTCGGCTGGTGCGGTGCAGCAGCCGCACGCCGAGCACGCCCTCCAGGGCGGCCAGGGTGCGCGACACCGCGGCCTGGGAGACGCCCAGTTCATGAGCGGCGTCGGTGAGGCTGCCCGTGTCGACGATGGCGACCAGGCACCGCAGATGTCTCAGTTCGAGCGCTGTCCCGGCCGTTCGCCGCGTGGCATCCATGCGTCCAGCGTATAGACGGAGCGTCGATTGCATTTTGCGCATGCGGGCCCCCGCCACATCGTGGGGTGCATGACCTCCCCCTCCGCTCCGCCGGGCATCGCCACGACACCCACCGCTGCGCGAGCCGCGCCCACGCCCGGGTCCGCCCGGCGAGGTGGGCGCTGGAGCGGGATCGGGCTGATGCTGGGCAGCGGGCTGTCCAACCAGAGCGGGGCGGCCGTCGCGGCCCTGGCCTTCCCGGTGCTCGGACCGGCCGGTGTCGTGGCGGTGCGTCAGTGGGTGGCGGCAGCGGTGCTCGGCGCGACGGCCCGGCCGCGGCTGCGGGGGTTCACGGCCGCGCAGTGGCGTCCGGTGCTCGCGCTGGCCGTCGTGTTCGCCGCGATGAACCTGTCGCTGTACACGGCGATCGGCCGGATCGGTCTCGGGCTGGCGGTCACGCTGGAGTTCCTCGGTCCGCTGACCGTGGCACTCGCCGGCTCCCGCCGCCGGACGGACCTGTGGGCCGCCTCGGCCGCGGCGGTCGCGGTCGCGGTACTCGCGAGGCCCACCCCGTCCACGGACTACCTCGGCATCTCCCTCGCACTGCTGGCAGCGGCCTGCTGGGCCTGCTACATCCTGTGCAACCGCGTCGTCGGTGCCCGGCTGCCCGGCATGGAGGGGCCGGCAGCCGCGGCGCTCGTCTCCGGTGTGCTCTATCTGCCCGTGGGCGGGTGGGCGCTCTGGCAGCACCCCCCGACGGCGGCGTCGCTGGGCTGCGCGCTGGCAGCCGGGGTCCTCTCCTCCGTCGTGCCGTTCGCATCCGACCTGCTGGCCCTGCGCCGGGTTCCGCCGCACCTCTTCGGCGTCTTCATGAGCGTCAATCCCGTTCTGGCCGCGCTGATCGGCCTTGCCGTGCTGGGCCAGCACCTCGACGCAGCCTCGTGGCTCGCCGTCGCGGTGATCGTCACGGCCGACGCCGTGGTCGTCTCCCTCGCGCACCGCCGTGTCCCCGGCGGTGCGGCCGCCCCGGCGGATGCGTGAACCGCGGTTGTCGCCACGGCGGCGCCTCCCGCCCACCGGCGGCCGCGTCAGGCGGGATAGGCGTGGGTCTGCGCGGCTTTGACCGCGGCCCAGACCGGGGCGCCCGGATGCAGGTCGAGTTCGGCCGCGGCGACGGTCGTCAGGTCCGCGGCGAGGGGCAGACCGCCCGTGAGGTCCGCACGGATCTGATCGCCGTGCGTCTCCAGACCCGCGACCTCGCAGTGCCACAGGTTGCGGGCGCTCGAACCGGTGGGCCGTTCCCGGTACAGCGTGACCGCGCCCGGGGAGAAGGCGACGAAGGCGGGGCCGGCGAGGTCTTCGGTGGTGATGATCTCCGTCCCCGAGTCGAGCCGTACGCGATGTCCGTCGGCCTGCCCCTTGTAGAGGTTCAGTCCGACGAGTTGGGCGATGTAGTCCGTACGCGGATGACGGGCGATGTCCGAAGGGGTTCCCTCCTGGACGACGTGCCCGTGCTCGATCACGACGAGCCGGTCGGCCAGCACCATGGCGTCCAGGGGATCGTGCGTGACCAGGACGGCGACGGCCTCGAAGTCCGCCAGGTGCTGCCGCAGCCGGGAACGCACGCCGAGGCGTGTACGGGCGTCGAGCGCGGCCAGCGGTTCGTCCAGGAGGAGCAGCCGGGGACGCGTCGCCAGGGCACGGGCGAGGGCGACGCGCTGGGCCTGACCACCGGAGAGCAGACGCGGCTTGGAACCCGCGTACTCGGCGAGCCCCATCCGCTCCAGCAACGGGGCGGCCTGCGCGCGGGCCTCCGACTTGGACGCGCCCCGGCACCGGGGCCCGAACGCGACGTTGTCCAAGGCCGTCAGGTGGGGGAACAGCAGATAGTCCTGGAAGACCACCCCCACCGGACGCCGCTCGGGCGGTGTCCCGTCCAAAGCGACACCGTCCAGGCGCAGGTGACCTCCGGTGAGCGGGGTGAGGCCCGCCAGGGCACGCAGAGCGGTGGTCTTTCCCGCGCCGTTCGGCCCGAGGAGCGCGACGACTTCCCCCGGGGCGACGGCCAGCGCCATGTCGAGGCGGAAGGTGCCGCGGTCCAGGACGAGGTGGGCGTCCAGTCCCTCCGAACCGCCGTGCCCGGCGCGGCGGGTACGGCCGGACTCCCGGCCCGTGTGTGTCATGAGGAGGCCGTCCAGCTGTCGGGCGGTCCGGTGCGGACCGCGGGGGAGTGGGTGAGGCGGGTCATGTCGCGGTCATCCACCGGTCGCGCAGCCCGGCCAGGACCGCGATGGAGACGGCGAGCAGGACCAGGCTCAGCGCGATGGCCGCGGCGGGATCGCTCTGGAGCGCGAGGTAGACGGCCAGTGGCATGGTCTGCGTACGGCCCGGGAAGTTGCCCGCGAAGGTGATGGTGGCCCCGAACTCGCCGAGTGCGCGAGCCCACGCGAGGACGGAACCTGCGGCGACGCCAGGCATGATCAGCGGCAGCGTGACCCGTCTGAACGCCGTGAACCGGGAGGCGCCGAGTGTCATGGCAGCCTCTTCGAAGCGGGGGTCCGCCGCGCGCAGCGTGCCCTCGACGCTGATGACGAGGAACGGCAGCGCCACGAACGACTCCGCGACCACGACGCCGGCGGTGGTGAAGGGAAGGGTGACCCCGAACCACGAGTCCAGCCACTGCCCCACGATGCCGTTGCGGCCGAGTGCCAGCAGAAGGGCGACACCGCCCACCACCGGGGGCAGGACCAGAGGCAGCGTCACGAGGGCGCGTACGAAGCCCCGCCCCGGAAAGTCCGTCCGTGCCAGCAGCCATGCCAGCGGCACCCCCAGCACCACGCTCACTGCCGTCGCGGCGCTCGCACAGATCAGCGACAACCGGAGGGCGTCCCAGACCTCCGGGCTGGTCAGCTGCTCGGGCAGGCTGCGCCAGGGTGCCCGTACGAGGAGGGCCGCCAGCGGCAGCAGGAGGAACACGAGGCCGACGAGTGCGGGCAGCAGCAGCGCGAGAGGCACCCCGCGGCGGCCCCCGGCCGGCCGGTCGCGCCGCCGCGACCCGCCGCCGCGGGCGCCGCCACCCGCGGCGGCGCCGACCGTGGCACCCGGCTCGTCCGTCCCGGTCACGGCTCGAGGAATCCCGCCGAGGTCAGAACCTTCTGCCCTTCGGCGGACTGCACGTACCCGATGAACGCCTTGGCGGCCGCGGCGTTGGGCGCGTCCTTGAGCAGGGCGATCGGGTAGTCGTTGACGGCGTCGGCGGACTCGGGGAATTCCACACCCTCCACCTTGTCACCCGCTGCCCTCACGTCGGTCTTGTACACGACGGCGGCGTCGGCCTCCTTCAGCTCGACCTTCGTCAGGGCGCTCTTGACGTCCTGTTCGTAGGAGACCGGGGTGAGTTTCAGCCCGGCACCGTCGAGGGCCTTCTGCGCGGCTGCTCCGCACGGCACCGTCCTGTCGCAGAGGACGACCTTGAGCTTCGGATCGGTGAGGTCCTTGAGGGACTCGATCCCGTCGGGATTGCCGGGGAGGGTGGCGATCTCCAGTTGGTTGCGCACGAAGGTCGCGGGGGTGCCGGTCACGTCACCCGCGTCGGTGACGATCGCCATCGTCTTGGGGCTGGCGGCGGCGAAGACGTCCGTGGGGGCGCCCCCCGTGATGCTCGCCGCGAGAGAGTCGCTGCCGCCGAAGCTGAAGGTGACCTTCGTGCCGGGGTGCGCCTTCTCGAAGTCCTCGCCCAGGGTCGTGAAGCTCTCCTTGAGGGAAGCCGCGGCGAACACGGTCACGGTGCCCGACACCTTCTCCGACGCGCTCGCCGCCGAAGGATCCGACGTCGGCGACGCGTCGCCGGAGGAGGAACAGGCGCTCAGGGCCAGCAGCGCGGCCACGCCTGCTCCGGCCATCCGCAGGGTCCGCTGTGCTGAACGGGTCGTCACGGGTCCACTCCCTCTGACTCTTCGGAAGAGTCCGTCTGCATGTCCGGGAAGGGCCCGGCGGGTCCTTCCCCCTCTCTCGGCGGCCAGGCCGCCCGGCTCGGCCACGGCGACGCCGGGACCGCCCGCCGGGACGATGCCCGGCCGACGGAGGACTGCCGCCCTGTCCGGCGGGCCGGTCTCCTGCCGAGGGCAGGGTCCGAGGCCGCGCGGACGAGGTACCCGGTCAAGCCCTCCACCCCCGGTCCGGTTCGTTGGCGTGCGCTGATCATACTGCCGCAGATTCAAGGTGTAAGTCTCTTGTCACATTGCATGAGCTGGACTGAGTGCGGAAGAGGTAGGCATGTGCGTTTATACGGTCCTGCTGTCCGGGTACGTCATTCCCGGAGGTGGTCGCCCGTGAATCCGTCCGTCACAGCAGCCGGTCCCATGGCGGAACTCGCCCTGAGCGGTGATGTCGCACGCCCCGCCCGGCTGACGGTGGCGGACCTGCTCGCCTGGCCGCAGCATCAGACGCGGGTGCGCTTCGAATGTGCCACCAGCGGCGCCCGGCACCACCGGTTCGCGGGGCCTCTCCTGCACGACGTCCTGGCCGACGCGGGTCCGGCCTTCGACCCTGGCCGGCGTAAGGACCGCCTGCGCTTCCTGATCGTGTTGTCGGGAGCGGACGGACACCATGTGCTGCTCTCCTGGGCGGAGATCGACCCGGATTTCGGAAGGGCGCCCGTCCTGCTCGCGGTGAGCATCGACGAGACGCCTCTGGACCGGGCCGGTCCCCAGCTCGTGCTGCCGCAGGACCGCTGCGGCGCCAGGCACGTCAGCGGAATCACCGGTATCCGCGTGGACGGCGGATACCGGTCGGCTGCCTGAGGCGGGCGCGCGCCGTGACCGCGCCGCGGCGCGGTCACGGCGTGGTGCGGGCGGCTGCGCAGGCGGAGACAGGGCGGGTGGGGACAGTGCTTCCGTCACCCGCGCGAGTGCGGAGCCGACGGAGTGTCCGTTCAGGAACGGTCGATGTGCACGCTGGTCGACTTCACGCGGGCGGTCGCCTCCACCCCGACCTCCAGGGCGAGCTCCTCCACGGCCTCACGCGTGAGCAGCGACACCAGACGATGAGGCCCCGCCTGGATCTCCACCTGCGCCGCCACGTCTCCCAGCTTCACGGCGGTGACGATGCCGGGAAAGGCGTTGCGGACCGAGGTGTACGGGACTTCCTCGCTCTCGCTCGTGCCGGCGATCTCCACCGAGAAGGCCGCGAGGTCCTTTCCCTCGATGAGGCGGCGCCCGCCTTCGTCACGATGGGTCGCCACCCTGCCCGCGTCCGCCCAGCGCCGGGCCGTGTCCGGACTGACGCCCAGCAGTCGAGCCGCCTGGCCAATCGTGTAGAGCTGCATGGCCTCAAAACTAGGACCCTTGGGCGCGCATATGCAAGCTAAAACGCTCATCTGTATGGGCAAATGCGAGGTCGAGAGCCAATAGCTGCCCGTGTCTACAGGGCGCGTCGACTTCGGTGCGCCGGTGCCGGATGCGCTCGCGTGACGTCGCCGTCCCGCGTGATCCGTTCGGTGGATGCCGCTCACGATACGCCCGGCCGCCGCGACGGCGGGCCCCTGCCGGTGCGGGTTGTGCTGCCCCGGCTCCCCTTCGTCACCATCTTGACAGGTGACGAAGACTAGGTCAGAGTCGTCACTGTTCAAGGAGGTGTCGGACGGGCGTCCAGTGTGGCGTGCCCGGCCGGGGCCTCGTCGAATCCACCGGTTCGACCGGGGCGTGGAGCCTCCGTCGCCCGGAACCGAGGCCGCGACGTCGCCGACAGGCGACCGCCGCACTTCGGCGGCCCGTGCCCGAGGGAGCCGCGCCGGTACGAGGCGCGTGTCCCGCGGCCGGAGTCCGACGCGCCGAGTCCTGGTGACGCGGGCCGCACAGCAGTCCGAGAAGCCGCGACCGCCGCGGTTCTCCGCTCACGAACCTCGCCGGGATGCCCAACACCCGGCGGTCCCGCCCGGAGGTAGTTTTGATCACGCTGGTCCTCATCGGGCTGACAGGCGGCTTCATCACCGCCATTTCTCCGTGCATCCTCCCCGTCCTCCCGCTGGTCTTCCTCTCCGGCGGAGTCCAGGGAGGGAAGCCGGAAGAGACCGCGACCCGCAGCCGGCGGCCGTACGCGGTGATAGCCGGACTCGTCGTCAGCTTCACGCTGATCACGCTCTTCGGCACGCTGGTGCTCAGTGCCCTGCCGCTTCCCCAGGACATCATCCGGTGGGCCGGCCTCGTGGTGCTGCTCGTGCTCGGCGTCGCCATGATGTTCCCGAGGCTGCAGGACCTGCTGGAACGCCCCTTCGCGCGCATCGGGCAGCGGCAGGTCGGCGGGACGCGCGGCGGTTTCTTCCTCGGCCTGGCCCTCGGGGCCGTCTACGTGCCCTGCGCCGGGCCCGTGCTCGCCGCCATCACGGTGGCGGGTGCGACGCACCGGATCGGCGTGGACACGGTCGCCCTCGCCGTCGCGTTCGCGGTCGGCACGGCCGTCCCGCTGACCTTCTTCGCGCTGGCCGGCCAGCGCATGGGGGAGCGCGTGCGCGCGTTCCGCGGCCGGCAGCGCCGCGTCCAGTTCATCGCGGGGCTGACCTTCGTCGCGCTGGCCATCGGTCTCACGTTCAACGTCACCGACGCCCTGCAGCGCGCGGTCCCCGACTACACGGCGAGCGTCAACAAGGCGATCTCCGGTTCCGCCGTGACCGGGGCGCTCGGCTCGGGCGGAAGCGAGAAGCTGAGCCAGTGCGTCCAGCAGCCGTCCTCCGGTCTGCACGACTGCGGCGAGGCACCCGAGTTCGCCGGGATCCAGTCGTGGCTGAACACACCCAAGGACGCACCGCTGACCCGTAGCTCCCTCAAGGGCAAGGTCGTCCTGGTCGACTTCTGGGCGTACTCCTGCATCAACTGCCACCGCGCGGGCGAGCACATCAACGCCTGGTACGACACGTACAAGCGGAGCGGCCTGGAGGTCGTCGGTGTGCACACCCCCGAGTACGCCTTCGAGCACGACCGCGGAAACGTCAAGGCCGGAGCCGCGCGCCTGGGTATCAAGTACCCGGTGGCACTGGACAACGACTTCGCGACCTGGCAGAACTACAGCAACGTCGCCTGGCCTGCCCAGTACCTGATCGACGCACACGGGCGGGTGCGGAACGTCGCCGTCGGCGAGGGCGGCTACGCGGACAGGGAGAAGCTGATCCGGGAACTGCTGACCGAGGCGCACCCCGGGGCGACCCTGCCGGCGCCCACGGGCGTGCCGGACAACACCCCGACCGACCGCACGCAGACCCCGGAGATCGGCCTGGGCGTGGGGCGCAGTGACGCCGTCGCCAACGGGCCGCTCGAAGGGGGACGCGAAGACTTCAGCTACGCGGACACGCCCGCACTCGGCCAGTACGCCCTCACGGGAGGCTGGGACGTGGGCAAGGAGTCGGTGACCAGTGGCCACGACGCCGCGATCAAGCTGAACTACTCCGCTCGTGAGGTCTACCTGGACGTGGGCGGGACCGGCACCGTCACCGCGACCGTCGACGGCAGGAAGACCACGTACAAGGTTTCGGGTGCGCCAAACATCCGCCGTGTGGTGAGTGGCCACGGATCCCGGGACGGGGTGGTGACGCTCACGCTCTCACCCGGCCTCAAGGCGTACTCCTTCACCTTCGGGTGAGCCGCCGTCCGGCTGCCTGATCGGGGGATGGCCTTGCGGGTCGTCCCCCGATCGGGCGCATACGGCCGTGCCCGGTCCGGCGTCCGCCGGGCCGGGCCGTTCCCCGTCTCGGTCAGACCGGGGGCGGGCTCGCCGTGAGGATCCGGGCCGCCGCGAGCTCTTCGCGGGACGCCTGCCCGGCATGCTCCAGAAACCCGTACGCGTCGTCGCCGACCGGGATCCGCAGCGGGGTGGGGGCCTCCGCGCCGACGATGCCGAGAACGCGTGCCGCGAAGTCCTCGGGGCGGCCTGTTCCCGGGTTGGTCGCCAGGCCGCGGGAGCCTTCCAGCATCGCGCGGTTCGTCCCGTCGTAGGCGGGGACCCTCCGGCCGGCTTCGGTCATGGAGACCCCGTAGCGCGTCGCGAACATGCCCGGTTCGAGCACGGTGACGCGGATACCGTGTGGCGCGGCCTCGGCCGCGAGGGTCTGGCTCATGCCCTCCAGGGCGTGTTTCCCGGCGGTGTAGGCGGCGAGGCCGGGGAAGGATATCCGGCCGACCACCGACGAGACGTTGAGGATGTGGCCATGCCCCTGGGCCCGCATCAGGGGCAGGACGAGGCGGACGAGTCTCCAGGGGCCGACGACCAGGGTCTCCAACTGGTCCCGAAGTTCCGTGTCCGACACCTCCTCGACGGCGCCGAACAGACCGACGCCGGCGTTGTTGACGAGGACGTCGATTCCGCCGAGGCGGTCGGACGCGGTGCGTACGGCCTGTTCGCAGGATTCGGCGTCACGCAGTTCGAGGGGGACCGGGGTGATGCGGCCGGGCCACGCGCCGACGAGGTCCTCCAGGTCGGCCGTCTTGCGTGCGGTGACAGCCACCTCGTCCCCGGCACGGGCCGCGGCGCCGGCGAGGGCGTGCCCGAGGCCCGAGGAACAGCCCGTGATCAACCAACGTCGTCCCATGTGTTCCCCCGTGATGTCCGATCCGGTTCCGGATGGCTGTGGCGGCGCTGTGTGCGTCGTGCCGTAGCCGCCCCGGCCGCGGGTGGCTCCACCGGTGGGCGGTGGTGCCGTCGTCGTGCGGCGCGCCGGTGGTCCATCCTGACCGCCGAGGCCGCGACTGCCCCGCCGGGGGCGGCAGTTCATGTTCACGGGGGTACCGGGACGAGGTCATCCCTCCGGCGGGGGCGCGCGGAGGCACCGAGGCGCACGGACCGGCGCGCTTCCCGTCGGCCGGCAGACGAACTGATGCGTACGCGGCACGACGAGATCCACAGGAACCTCGTCGTCCAGAGAACCAGGCCCTGGTGGACGTCGGTTTCGACAACCCCGATCCGGCACGCCGAGGCGGCGAGTCCCGCCTCGAGCCCGTCCACTCGGACCGGGGCATCGGCCTGACGACACGCGAGCCCATGAACAGCCGGCGTGCCGACTGGCCGGCCACCGCCACGGACCGTCCCGCCTTCCCGCCGCTGCTCCAGCTCGACTACGCGGTCGACACCGACGCGTCGGGCCGAGCGGGAGGGGCGCGAAACCGGCTGTCCCCGCCTCGCACCTGCCGGGCGCGGCGGGTGCGGGTGCCGTGTCCTCCCTGATGGTGGACCACTCGTACGACGACGGGCGCGCCCGGCAGCTTGCCCGCCGTGCGCACGACGGGCGCACGACGGGCGCTACGCGCCGGCCGCACCGCACAGGGCCCGCTTCGTGTCCGTCCGGGCGCCCGCCCGGGATGTCGCCCACAACGCCGTCACCCAGTCCGTGACCAGGGCTTTCGGTCTCCGCTGAGTGAGCCGGCCGACTGGGCGGGCCGCCCCCTCGGGTGCGGCCCGCCCAGCGGATGGACGCACGGCCGGCGGCGCACAGGTCGCCCGGCAGCGGAGGGCCGCCTAGTATTTTCCGCATGGGCAGCCGGTCCGTCGATGGCAGCAGCGCGGAGGTCGGGACCGACCGCCGGGACCCCCTTCCGCAGACCGGAAAGAGTGGTCCGGCGGCTGTTCTCCACCGCGCGCTGCAGGGTGCGGTCCGCCGGCTGGACGCCGCCTCGGCCGTCGTGTACCTCCTCGACGAGGGCGGCACGCAACTCCGTGCGGTGATGATCGGCGGCAGTCCTCCGTCGGCGTTCACCCTTCCCGGCCGCATGCCCCTCGACGCGTCCTACGCCTCCGCACGGGCCCTAGCCTCCGGGAACGTCGAGGTTCTGACCGATCCCGATCTGGCCGAGGGGGAGAACGGCGACGGGGCACCGTATCCGTACGTCGCCCTCTCGGCGCCCGTCACCGCCCCGGGGCACCGCTTCGGCGCCATCACCGTGCTCAGGCCGGAGACCCACGGCGGCTGCACGCCGGCGGATGCCGAGGCGATGCGGGACATCGGGGCCGGACTCGGGCTCGACCTCGCGGCGCTCGCGGACGCGGGCGTCGCCGTCACACCCGGGCACATGCCCGTGCTCGTGCCGGTGTTCAGCGCACACGCGGAGAACAGCACCCCCGGCTGGGGCATCCCCGACGTTCCGGGATCCGCGGGGATGAGCCTCGTCTACCCGATGCGGCGGCTCGCCGACATGCTGAACCGGGCCACGACCATGGACCAGATCGTCCGGGCGGCCAGATTCTGCGTCATGACCCCCTTCCGCGCCAGTGCCCTGGCCCTCGTCTCGGCCAGGGAAGGGCGCCTCTGGGTCCTCGGACACACCGGCGACTCCTCGGGCATCGCCAAGGACCTCCACGGCGCTGTCCTCGACGACTCGATGCCGGCCGCGAAGTCGGTGCGCGACCGTCCCGTGTTCATCTCCCGCCCTTCGGCGGACGAGTCGCGGACGGAGGTCTACCTCCCCCTTCTGGGCAGCAGGCACGCCACGGACCTGCCTCCCGAGGAGGGCACGGACGTGGTGGGCCTCTGCTGCCTGACGTTCGAGAGGACCCGCGACTTCCCGCCCGAGGAGAGAGCGATCCTGAACATGATGGCCGGGTCACTGGGCGCGGCGGTGGAACGCGTCGAGCTGGGCAGGCGACAGCGCGCGGCGGCCGAGACCCTGCAGAGGCAGCTGCTGCCGCCCACCCTCTCCGAACTGCCCAGACTCACCACCACGGCCCGCTACCGGCCCGCCGTCGTCACCTCCGAAGCGGGTGGGGACTGGTACGACGTGATCATGCTTCCGGACGACCGGGTGGTCCTGGTCGTCGGAGACGTGGAAGGCCACTCCATGGAGAGCGCCGCCGTCATGGGGCAGGTCCGCAGCGCACTGGTGGCCTACGTGACCGAGGGCCACCGCCCGGCGGCGGTGATCGACAGGGCCGGCAGGTGGCTCACCGCCATGGGCGCGGGCCTGCTGGTCACCTGCTGCGTCGTCGCGCTCGACACCGTCGCGGGTGTGGCCGAGGTGGCGCTGGCCGGGCATCCCGCGCCGCTCGTGCTGCTGCCCGACGGAAGCAGCGACACCCTGGAGGCGCCCGCCAACGTGCCCCTCGGGGTCACCGTGGATGCGGGGAGCCTGGCGCGCGAGCACACCCTCCTGCCCGCATCGGTTCTGATGCTGTACTCCGACGGATTGCTGGACTGGAGCACGGCCGACCCCATGGCCGGAGCGAGGGCGCTGCTCGGTTCGGCCGACACCGTTGCGCCCGCCGATCTCGAGGAACTGGCCGACCACCTCATCGCCGACACGTCGGCCCCCCAGTACCGGCGCGACGACGCGGTCCTGCTCCTGGCGCGGTGCGAACACGCCGAGGGGGAGGTGGTGCCACGGGCCGACAGCCTCCGCATCCAGCGCCGCGACCTGCGCGGCGTCAAGGCGGCACGTGATTTCGTGGACGACCGGATGCACGACTGGGGGCTGGCCGGGATGGCGGACAGCCTCCAGCTCGTGGTCTCCGAGGTCGTGACGAACGCGCTCGTCCACGCGGGCAGTGACGTCGAACTCCGTCTGCGGGTCTTCGCGGAACGCATCCGGGTCGAGGTACGCGACTCCGCCAGCAACCCGCCGGTCCCCTCACCGCTGTCGCTCTCCGAGGAAGGACTCTCGCAGGCCGAGCACGGCCGCGGCCTCTTCATCGTCGACGCCCTGACCGAGGGGTGGAAGAGCTACCCCAACGGCAGGGGCAAGACGGTCTCGCTGGACGTGCTGATCCCGGACGCCTGAGAGCACGGGGCCCGCGCGCTGTGCGGAACGTCCGCCGCCCGGTCCACGGCCGCCTGGCGAGCCGGGCCCGGGCGTCGTCAGGCCGGCCCCGCTCCGGGCAGGCCGAGGAGCCGGCGCGCCACCGCCTCGACTGGCTCGTCACGTTCCCTGGCCAGGGCGACCACCGCCCGGCAGGCGAGTTCGTTGATCCCGAAGGCCAGCGCGTCCGGTGCTACCCACCCCGCCGCCTCGTCGAGCCGGTCCGGGTTCTCCTCGACGCTCGCGGTCACGTAGGCCGCTGCGGCTTCGAAGACGTTGTGGCGCGGCCGGGCCGGGTCCTTCGGCGGCACGGGGACGGGCGGATGGGCGGTGAAGACCCTTCGCAAGGGTGCAAAGGCACGGCGGGCGGAGTTCACGTCTGGCCACCTTCCCCTGGAGATGCGGCCGGTGTGCGACCGCGTTCACTTCAAGTCTTCCACCCTGCAGCGGAGTTCGAACGCATGCGCCAGGTTGCTGCGGGGATCCGCAGCGGCGCCCGCACCCACCCGTTCCGGCTCCTGGCTCGACCACGGCGGTGCGCCGTCCGTCGGACCCCGGGGTCAGGATCACCGCACCGGGCCAACGGTCAGCAGTCGTACGGCCACTGCGGCGCCCCGGCCGCCGGTATGCGTGCCGTCGGTCCCGGACGTGTCGCGGTGACATGTCGCAAGAGCGATATCGGGTGCCGGTGGCGTCGCAGGGGGTGGCCTGATGCGTCAGGGAGCGGAGCCGGTCCACCGCGACTGCAGGGCTGGGAGGGTGGATGTAACGACAACTGTGCATGCCGGGAGGGGAGTTGCGTGGCGAGACCGTCGAGGGCCGGGCGGCGGTTCCTGGATCCGGCGACGGGTCCGGCGTTCTGCGTCCGTCGCGGGGTGTCTCGCGCCCCTGTCGGCGGAGTGGGCGCGCGGCGGCCGGAGGGCTATCGGAATCGTCACCTGTTTGACAGGTGACGTCGATCCTGTGAGGATCAAGTCACCGCTCGAACGGGTGACGGAAACGTCTTTCCTCGCCGAGCGGCCCGCGACGCACGGGATCCGTGTGTCCCTCCACTCGAAGAAGGACGATTCACATGCCGCACACCTACACCGCCGCCGTGAAGGTCACCGGCGAGGGCCGCAACGGCGGCCACGCCCGATCCGACGACGGTCTGCTGGACACCGGCCTGTCACTCCCGAAGGAACTCGGCGGCGCCGGCACGGCCACCAACCCCGAGCAGCTCTTCGCGGCGGGCTGGTCCGCCTGCTTCCTGGGCGCTGTCCGCCTCGCGGCCGCTGAGCGCAAGATCCGGCTGACCAGCACCGAGATCGACACCGAGGTGTCGCTGGACCACGGCGACGACGGGTTCTCCCTTGCCGCCGTGCTCAACCTCCGAGTCGGTGGAATCACGCAGACCGAGGCCGAGGACCTCGCCGACGCCGCCCACCAGATCTGCCCCTACTCCAAGGCCGTCCGCGGGAACATACCCGTCACGGTCAACGCCGTCGCCGTCTGACCCGCCGGGCATCGTCCGGTGCCGCGTACCGCGGGGACCGCACCGGCCGTCACACTCATATGCGGGACCCGCGGTTCGCCCGGACCGGCGTGCGCGAACGAACGAAGGGGAAGAAGCCGTGGCCACCTCACCATCCCTCCGCGGCCGGGCCTCGGTGCGACGGAGGGCAGTGGGCCTGACCCACTCCGACGTCCGCAGGGCACTCGAGGACGCGCGCATCGACCACCTCGGCATGCGCCACGACGAGGCGGACGGTGACGGCGGCCACGGTGCGGCGGTACTGGCCGAGTGGGAACGTATCGAGCGGTTGCTCGCCGGCACCACGGCCGTCTACCTGCCCGATTCCGACCCCCTCGTCCAGGAGGAGCGCGCGGCCGGGTCTCGTCAGCAGGAGGACGTGCTGTCGGAGCACGGGGCGGGCCGCCGAACCACCGGCGGTGCCGCCCCGGCGGCCCTTCAACTCACCGGCCCCGCAGCCACGGTGACGAGCGTGACCGGCGCCGAGGAGCCCCGGACCTCCGATGCGCGAAGCGGAAGCCGCCGACACGACAGGATCGACGCGTGGCTCGCGCAGGCCCTCGCCGACCACGGCGGCTTCCCCGATCCTGCCGGCCCACCCACCCCCGCACGCGCACATGCCGCACTCCTCTCGGCGCTCGCCCGGGCCGGCGCGCCGGTGGACGCGTGTGCCCAGCCCTTCGTCGAACGGCTCGCGGACGCCGACGCCGCCTCAGTGGCCGCTCTTGCCGCCTGGCTCGACGGTGTTCTCCCGTAAGGAAGTTGACGCATCGTCGCCGAAATTGCCTTCAGTGACCGCCGCACCGGTCCTGCCGGACCGATCAGACGGTCGCGCGTGCGACGAACTCCGCCTTGATCCGCACGGTCCTGTGCACGTCGCGTCCGCCGTGCAGGCGTTCGGTCAGCAGGCGGGCGGCCGCACGGCCCACGTCTGCCGCCGGATACCGGATCGTCGTCAGCCGGGGCCTCACCAACGATGCGAAGGAGGCGTCGTCGTGGCCGACGAGCGCCACGTCACCGGGGATGTCGATGCCCATCTCGTGGGCCTTGTCCATCGCGCCGACGGCGATGACGTCGTTGCTGCAGAAGACGGCGTCGGGTCGGTGCGGCCGGCTCATGAGTTCCTCGAACCCGGCAGCTCCGGCTTGACGGGTGTGCTCGCCCCTCACCACCAGCTCGTGCGGCAGCGGCATGCCGTACTGGAGGGCCAGGGAGCGCAGGAGCTCCAGACGCGGATCCCCGCCCGTCGCGTCCCGGGGGCCCGCGATCACGGCTATGCGCCGGCGCTGTGCCGAGGCGACCCGCTCCAGGGCGCTCCGGGTGGCCGCCCGCGCGTCGGGCGTCACGAGGTCGAGCGGACCGAACGAGACGTCGGCGCTGACCACGACGGGTATTCCGGCGTCCGCGATCAGCTGGAAGTCCTGCGGCCGCAGCCGGAACGGCGTGATCACGACCCCGGCGAACCGCTGCTGCACCGCCTCGGCCAGCAGCGCACGCTCCTCGTCGCGCCGCGCCCAGGTGCTGCACACGACCACGTGCAGTCCGAGCCCCCGCAACTCCTCCTGCAGAGTGGCGGCGAGTTGCGCGAAGAACGGGTTCGCGATGTCGGACACGATCAGCGCGACGAGACTCGACCTGCCCGTCCGCAGGCTGCGTGCCGTGGCGTTCACGGAGAACCCCAGATCCGAGATGGCGCTTTCGACCGCGGCTCGGGTCTCGGGTGCGACCGGGCGCTTGCCCGACAGAACGTACGAGACCGTGGCGGAGGACACTCCGGCCACACGAGCGACATCGGCCATGGTGACCCGCTCCGGCACGCTACCCCTCCCTTTCGGAAGGTCACCCTACTTCACCAGGCCGAACGCGGTGAAAGCGCTCTCGCGGCAGGACACCGGAGCGCGCCGCGCCGGGGGAGGACGGCGCGGCGCGCCCGATCGCGGTGCCGGAGCGAGGCGTTCGGGCCGCCCGTGCACCGCCGCCCTCGCCACGGCAGCTGTCAGGCGAGGACTCCCCGAGGGGCCGACGAGCGCCGCGTGCCGCAGCCACCCGGCGGGGTGCTCTCGCGCACCACGACCACGCCCCCGGGAGGCACCCGCGCCTCGCCCTCCAGGATCTCGGCGTCCGCCAGGCCCACGCCGTCGACCGCGACCGACACGGTGTCCTCGGTGTGATTGATCAGGAACAGGTACGACCCCTTCCCGCCCACACGCCGCACCGCCTCCACGCCCGGCGGGGTGGACGCCGCGGGAGTGACTCCGGCCTCGTCGCACAGCGCACGCACCACGGGGAGCAGCGCGTCCGCCGACAGCCGGGCCGCCGTGTACCAGCCGACGCCCTGCCCGAAATCGTGGCGCGTCACCGCGGGACCACCGCGGGCCGGACCACCCTCGGGGCCGTCGGCGAAGCCGAGGACCGTGCGGCAGCCGCGGGACTCCACGCGTTCCGCCCATTGGCGCACGCCGGTGCCGTCCTCCAGCCGGACCTCGTCGTCGGGTCTCAGGGGCAGGTACTCGTCGACGACGAGGCCGAGCGTCTCCCGCAGCGCGCCCGGGTGGGCGCCGGGATGCACGCGGTCGTACGCGTCGACGACGCCGCCGAAGCAGCCGACCGCGAGGTGCCCGCCCCGCTCGACGTAACGGGTGAGGTTGCCGGCATCCTGCCCTGACAGGAGGTAGAGGCCGGGCGCGACGACGGCCCGGTACGACGTGAGGTCGGCGCCCGGAGCGACGACGTCGCAGGTGACGTTGAGCCTCCAGAGCGCCTCGTACCAGTCGCGCACCGCGTCCAGGTAACGGAACTCGCCGGAGGGGCGGGCCTGGAGTTCCAGAGCCCACCAGCTGTGCCAGTCGAACAGCACGGCCACGTCACCGGCCACATGGGTGCCGGCCACTTCACGGAGGGACCGCAGTTCGGCGCCGAGCGCGGTGACCTCCTTGAAGACGCGGCTGTCGGTTCCCGCGTGGGGCAGCATCGCGGAGTGCCATTTCTCCGCCCCCGCACGGGACTGCCGCCACTGGAAGAACATCAGCCCGTCCGCACCCCGCGCCAGGTGGGTGAGGCTGTTGCGTCGTGTCTCACCCGGCCGCTTCGCCACGTTGACCGGCTGCCAGTTGACGGCGGAGGTGGAGTGTTCCATGAGCAGCCAGGGCCGGCCGGCGGCCATGCCCCGCGCGAGATCCGCGTTGAGTGCCAGATCGATGTGTCCGCCGGGATCGGCGGCGGGAAGGTAGTGGTCGATCGAGACGGCGTCGCACTCGGCGGCGAAGGCGTATCCGTCGACCTTCTTCTCCAGCGTCCCCATCAGGTTGGTCGTGACGGGGATGTGCGGAGCGGCCCGGCGCAGCAGGGCCGTCTCGGCGCGATGCCGTTCGAGCAGGGCGTCCGACGAGAAGCGGCGGTAGTCGAGTTCCTGTCCGGGGTTGCGGAACGCGGTCGTGTCACGAGGAGGATCGATCTCCTCCCACTCGCCGTAGCGCTGACTCCAGAAGTCGGTGCCCCAGGCCTCGTTGACCGCGTCGAGTGTTTTGTACCGGTCCCGCAGCCAGGCCCGGAAAGCTCCGGCGCTGGTGTCGCAGTAGCAGAGCGCGTTGTGGTTCCCCCACTCGTTGTGGACGTGCCACAGGGCGAGCGCGGGGTGGTCGGCGTAGCGGGACGCCAGTTCCGCGACGAGGGCGTCGGCCGCTCGGGCGTAGGCGGGGCTGCTGGGGCAGAAGACCTGCCTGCTGCCTTGCGCCAGCCGGGTTCCGGAGGCGGTCACGGGCCTGGCATCCGGGTGCATACGCGTGAACCAGGGCGGCGGGGCGGCCGTGGGGGTGGCGAGGTCCACGGCGATGCCGTGACGGTGCAACAGGTCCATGACCTCGTCGAGCAGGTCCCATGTGCGGACACCGGGTCGTGGCTGGATCCGGGACCAGGAGAACACGCCGAGGGTGACGAGGTTGACGCCCGCCCGGCGCATCAGACGGGCGTCCTCCGCCCAGGTCTCGCGAGGCCACTGCTCGGGGTTGTAGTCGCCGCCGTAGGCGATGCCGCCGAGGCGGCGGGTGAGGTCGGCCAGGGAGGGGTTCATGACTTGACGGCTCCGGCGGCGAGTCCGGCGCGCCAGTAGCGCTGCAGGAGGAGGAACGTGAGCACGATGGGTACGACGGACACCAGGGCGCCGACGATGGTGAGCGTCTGCAGCTCGGGCAGGCGGCTGGTCTGGGACTGCCAGGTGAACAGGCCGAGCGTGACGGGGTAGAGACGCTCGTCCTGCAGCATCACCAGGGGGAGAAGGAAGTTGTTCCAGATGACGACGAACTGGAACAGGAAAACCGTGACGAGCGCCGGGGACATCAGGCGCATCGCGATCGTGCGGAAGATCCGGAACTCGCTCGCGCCGTCCATGCGCGCGGCCTCCACCACTTCGTCCGGGACGGACGCGGCGGCGAAGATGCGCGAGAGGTAGACGCCGAAGGGGCTGACGACGCTGGGCAGGAACACGGACCAGAACGTGTTGGTGGCGTCGAACTCGGCGAACAGCAGGAACAGCGGCAGCGCGAGCGCGGTCGCCGGCACGAGCACCCCGCCGAGGATGACCGAGAACACCGCTTCACGGCCCCGGAACGCGTACGTGGCCAGGGCGTAGCCGGCCGCGGCGGCGAGCACCGTCGCGACGGCCGATCCCGCACCCGCGTACAGCAGGCTGTTCAGCAGCCATCGGGAGTACACGCCGTCCTGGTGGTCGAAGAGCGCGGCGAGGTTCTCACCGAGGTGCCACCGGGCCGGCAGGAGCCCGGGTGTCGTGACGAGGTCGCCCTGGCTCTTGGTGGACGACACCAGCAGCCAGTACACGGGGAGCAGCATGTAACCGGCGATCAGGACCATGAAGACCATGGCGATCACGGTCGAGGCGCCCGCACGGGGCCTGCGGCCGGCCGCCGCCGAGGGAGCGTGGGACCCGTCGGTGCGGGTGAGGATGCTCATGCCTGCCCCCGGGAGGTGAAGCGGAGGAACGCGAAGGACAGTGCGAACGTCACCACCGCGAGCAGGACCGACAGGGCGGCCGCCTCGCTGTAGTTGTCCCCGGATGCCAGGGAGTAGGCGGCGAGGTTGGGCGTGTAGGTGCTCGTCACGCTCGTGGCGATCGACCGGAAGACCTGTGGTTCCGTGAAGAGCTGGAAGGTGCCGATGATGGAGAACACCCCGGTGAGTACGAGGGCGGGACGGATGATCGGGATCTTGATGCGCAGGGCGACGGTCCATCCACTCGCACCGTCCACCCGGGCGGCCTCCCCGATGTCGGCGGGCACGGCCTGCAGGGCGGCGTAGAGGATCAGCATGTTGTAGCCGGTGTACGTCCAGGTCACGACGTTGCCGATGGACCACAGGATCGCGCCGGGCCCGAGAAGGTCGACGTGGGTTCCCGCCGAGTGCAGCAGGTCGACGACGGGCGACAGCCGCGGGTCGTAGAGGAAGGCCCACATCAGTGCGGCCACGACACCCGGAATGCCGTATGGGACGAAGTAGACCAGCCGGAAGAAGCGCTTGGCGCGTGCGACGGCCGAGTCCAGGAGCAGGGCAAGGACCAGGGCCAGCAGGAGCATGACCGGGATCTGGACGAGAGCGAACCCCACGACACGGAGCACGCTGTCGGCGAAGAAGGGCTCCTTCACGACCGCCGCGTACTGGTCGGATCCGGCGAAGACGGAGTGGGTCCGGCCGAAGGTCCCGCCGGTGCGCTCGGTCCTGTGCAGGCTCTGCCAGAACGCGTATCCGACCGGCGCGAGGGTGAAGAGGACGAAGGGGATGAGGAAGGGGGCGAGGAAGGCGTAGGGGGCGAGGGTGCGGCGCGGGCGGCGGCGCGCCCCGGCCGGTGTTCTGGTGGGTATCACGTGGTGGCAGCCTTTGCGGGTGCTGTTCCTCGCCGCCCGCGCGGGCGGCGAGGAGTCACAGGGAGGGTGACCGGTCCGGTCAGCCGGTCACGTCGAGCGACTGCTTGCGTAGGGAGTCCACGCTCTGTGCGCCGGTGCGCTCGAGCACGTCGCCGAGGGTGCCCTTGCCGCCGATGACGTCGGCGGTCCCGTCGCTGAGGTAGCGGTAGGTGTCGGTCATCGTGGGGCCCCACGTGAAGTCGGTGTCCACGTCGGCCGAGGCCTGGGCGAAGACGTCGAAGATCTTCTGCTTGCCGTAGAAGTCGACCGGCTGCTCGAGGGCCGGCAGGTCGAGGCCGGCCTTCAGAGCCGGGTAGAGACCGCCTTCCCGGTTGAGGATCGCCAGGGCCTCGGGGTCGGAGTTGAGCCAGAGCGCGAACTCGGCCGCCTCCGCCGGGTGTTCGCTGCCGCCGAGCACCGCCGTGGTGGAACCGCCCCAGTTGCCCGCCTGCCGGTCACCCGCCTTCCACTGCGGCATCGGGGCGACGGCCCACTTTCCGCCGGTGCTCTTCGCGTTGTCCCGGATGGTGCTGTAGCCCCATGCCGCGCTGATCCAGGTGACGACCTCGCCGTCGTTCCACGCCTTGTACAACGCGGGGGAGAAGCCCTGGAGGTCGGTGGCGACGAGCTTGTCGTCGATCATCTTCTGCCAGTAGTCGGCGACCTGACGGCTTTCCGGCCGGTCCACGGTCACCTTCCACTTGTCGCCCTCGCGCTCGAACATCGTGGCCTTGTTCTGCCACAGGAGGCCGGTGAACCAGTTCGGGTCGGTCTGCGAGTAGTGGGTGATGTACTTGCCCGCCGTCTTCAGCGTGCGGGCGTCCGCCGCGTACTCCTCCCACGTGGTGGGCGCCTTGAGGCCCAGCTTGTCGAATATGTCCTTGCGGTAGAACAGGGCCATGGGGCCGGTGTCCTGGGGCACGGCCCAGACGCCGTCCTTGCCGTCGGCCCCGAACTCGACCTGCGACCACGTCCAGTCCACGAACTTCTGCCCGGCGTCGCTCACACCGGGGCAGGCGGAGATGTCCCGCAGGCCGCTCTTCATCCGGAAGCTGGCGAGTGAGTCGTACTCGATCTGGCCGAGGTCCGGGGCCTTGTCCGCCTTGAGGGCATTGGAGAGGTTCTGGTAGGTGCCGGCGTTGCCGGAGGGGGTCGTCTTCAACGTGACCTGGACGTCCGGGTTCTTCTCGTTCCAGACGTCGACGGCCTTCTGCATGCCCGGCACCCAGGACCAGTAGTCCAGCGTGACCTTGTCTTCGGACGGCTTGCACGATGCGGAGTCCGCACCGCCCTGATCGCCGTCGCCGCTGCCGCACGCCGTCGCGGCCGTGAGGGCCAGCACCGCCACGCCGAGCGTGCAGCGCCTGGCCAGGGAAGTGCGATCGCGCATCGCCATGAGGTTGCTCCTAACACCGGGATGCCGCTCCGACGAAGCGGTGGGCGCAACATTCACAACAGGAATCGACAGAAGTCAACAGGTTCGCTGGAACTCGTCACTTCCGAGTCCCCTTCGTGACCTCTTCCGGCTCGATGCTGAGGGGTGGTCAAATGCCTCTGACCTGCTGTGTTTACGTCAGCCCCGACTGATTCCCCGCAGTGTCTCGCCTTGCGGAATCGATTACGTTACGGTGTGCCGACGTCGCCCCGGGAGGGGCGAACCTCCGGGCGGCCGAGGCGGATTGCGGGATGGTGGCAGAAGGGGGTGCTTCTCCTGCCGGGCGTGAGGGGCTACTTCGGCCTCGGTCGTCCGGCCCGGGTGCGGTCGGCCGGGAAGGGCGGCCCGGCCGTGGCGACATCGCCAGGATGGCGCCGCCTCGGGGGCTGACCTGTCGCAGCGCTGACGGTGCGGAACCCATCGGCGCGCGGCCCGTCAGCTCTGTTGGTCGCGGCATCGGAAGGCGTGCAGGAGGCATCCGGGTGCCCCGGCGCCAACCGGTCGACGGGGAGTCGCCCGTCGTCGGTGCGCGCCACCGGTGCGTCGGGCGTGGATTCCGGCTATCGCGAGCGGGTGGAGGCCGCCTTCAGGGCGTTCATCCGCTTGCGGGCCCGGTACGCCGCGGCTTTGATCTTGTTGCCGCACGGGTCCATGGCGCACCATTCCCGCCGCGACCCCCGGGAGCGGTCGATGTAGACCTGTGAGCACTCGGGGTTTCCGCATTCCTTGAGCAGTGCCGCCTCGGGGCCGCCGAGGACCGACACGGTGTCCTGTGCGATGGCGGCGAAGGCCTGGGCGGCCGACGGGTCGACGACGTGCCGCTGTCCGTCCGGGGTGAGCTGCGGGACGGGTGCCGGCCTGCGGGCGTAGTCGTTGACGAGCGTCAGGGTGCCCTGGTCCGGGGTCCTGTCGGACATCTTCGCCAGGATCAGGTGGTAGACGGCCTCCCGGAGTGTCCAGGCCTCGCGGAGGTCAGCCGCGTCGCACGGGATGTCACGGTCCAGGATGCCGCTCTCGCGGAACCACACGCTGAGGGCCAGAGGTGAGTGCATGTCTTCGCGGGGCTCGGACCTGTGTCGATAGCGCAGTGTCCCTGCGAAGTCGAGGGCCGGGGCGCCACCTGCGAACGCGTGCATCATGTCACCACTCTAAATGGTGACATTTGGCGATGCAAGAAGTCGCCCGCAGGGCCCGTGCCCTCGTGCGGGGCGGCTGTCGCCTGATTCCCGGCCTCAAGGAACACCTCCTGCGTCACCGCCTTGACGGGTGACGTTCTGCGTGTGACTGTACAGGAGCGACGCATGGCGCGACCGCGGACGGACAAGCAGAGAAGGCAGTCGGATGGTGGACACAGGCACACGATCACTGAAGAGCAGTAATCCGCTCCTCCGACAGTGGATGACCCGGGGCGACACCTCCGGCGGAGCGGCGCGCCCCACCGCCGTGGCGGGCGGGAGGGGTGTGGTGACGCCGTCGCTGGCCACGATCGACCTGCGCAAGGACGCCGGAGCCGCCTACGGCCCCGGATCCGCCCCCTCCGCGCGAGGTGCCGACGGGATCATGACGATGGACGACGTGATCGTCCGTACGGCCATGACGCTTGGGACGGTCGTCCTCGCGGCGGTCCTGTCCTGGGTCCTGCTGCCGGTGGATCCGATGCGGATCGGTACGTCGTACGGAATCGCCGGCGCCGCCGCCCTGGCCGCCTTCACGCTGTCCATGGTGCAGGCGTTCAAGCGCCGGCCGAGCCCGGCTCTGATCCTTGCGTACGCGGCGCTCGAGGGCGTGTTCCTCGGAGTCGTCTCCGCCACGGTCTCCACCTACATCGCCCCCGGCACGGTCATCCAGGCCGTCCTGGGCACGATGGCGGTCTTCGCCGGAGTGCTGATCGCGTACCGGCTGGGCTGGATCCGCGTCACCCGCCGCTTCTACGGCTTCGTGGCCGCCGCGGGCCTCGGCTACGCGCTGCTCACCCTGGCGAACCTTCTGTTCTCCGCCTTCGGAGGCCACGACGGACTCGGCTTCCGCAGCGGCGGTCCCGGCATCGCCTTCGGCCTCCTCGGCGTCGTACTGGCGGCAGCGTTCCTGGCCCTGCACTTCAAGCAGGTCGAGGACGAGGTCCGGCACGGCGCTCCCCGTGAGGACTCCTGGCTCGCCGCCTTCGGGCTCACCCTCACCCTGGTGTGGCTCTACGTGGAACTGCTCAACCTGCTCACCCTGGTGCGGGAGGAGGACGTCTTCTGACCAGCGGCTTGCCGCCGGGGCACACGTCGCCGGGGCACACGTCGCCGGGCCGCGGGCCCGGCAGGACGGGCGGCGCGGGCCGGAGCGCGCGGGCCCCTGTTCCGCGCCGGGCCCTGTTCCGGCGCCGGGCGGGCAGCGCCGGGGCGCGGCCGGCCTACGGCTTCGGCCCGGCCGTGCGCAGGTAGCCCTGCTGCGCCGCGTGCACCCCCGCCTGGAAGCGACTGCGGGCTTCCAGGTGCCCGAGCAGGCCCGTGGCGATGCGGCGGGCGGTGCGCGGGGAGACTCCCAGCCGCTTGGCTATCGCCTCGTCCGTGTACCCCCGGGCGAGCAACCGCAGCGTCTCCTGCTGCTGGCGGGTCAGCGCGTCCTCCTCCTGCTTCTCCTCGCGGCCCAGCGGTTCCGCGCGCTCCCAGACACTGTCGAACAGTGCCTCCAGGGCGGCGATGAGGCCCCGCCCGCCCACCACCAGCGCCCCCAGCGAGGAGTCCTGGTCGTCCAGTGCCACCAGCGCCAGACGGTGGTCGGCGATGATCATGCGGGTGCTGAGGGACGGCGCGGTACGGACCTCGGCGCCCAGTGAGGCCAGCCAGGTCACATGGGTCACCGTGGGGGCGTGGTTGTGGATGCTGTCCAGGTAGACCGTGCGCATCCGCACCCCGCGCCCGAGCAGCCGCTGGTTGAGCGGGCGGGAGGCGGTCATGTTCTCCACGGTCTGCGCCCCGCCCGTGGCGAAGGTCCGGATCTCCTCCTCCACCTCCTCGTGCAGCCGGGCCAGGTAGTCCCGTACGTGGTCCACGCCGTCCAGGTGCACCACCGGGGGCCCGCCCGTGACGGGGTCCGAGGCGGGCAGCCTGCTGAGCAGGTCGGCCACCGCCGCCTCGCCCGCCCGTACCTGCTGTTCGCGCGCGGCGAGTTCGGCCCGCTGGCGGGCCAGCAGCGTCTCGAGCGCGAGCTTCGGATTGACCACGTGGACGCGGTGGGCGCCCTCCCCGGTCGCCGGCCGGACGAGCGACAGATCCGTCAACTCGCTCAGTACGCTGTCGAACTGTTCAGGCGTCAGGTCAAGACGCTTGCAGTGTTCCGGGGCCGTCGCGTGTGGATCGCAGAGCAGCGCGCGGTACACGGCCTCCGCCGTGGCATCCAGACCCAAGGGGCCGAGCATCGCCTCTCCTAGCCAGGAGACAGGCGCCTTCGTGGTTCGTCGGCGCAGGTCACGATGGATTGTCTTCGACTCTCCGATGATGCTTCGGCAGAGATCATGACACGGCCGCGCCGCTTCGGGCAGGGGGCCTTTCGCGCCAATGCGGCGGTCTCACGAGGGCTGGACGGAAGGGGCCATGGCCTCATCGGTCCACGGGCCCGACCTTCACCGTTGCATCGCTTCATACAAAACTCGCCCTGCTGCAGACCGTTTCCCACAGACAGTCGGAAGGCTCCTCATATGACTCGCCTCCACCGCGCTTCCTGTCCGGGACTCAGATCCCTCGTCCTCGCCGGGATCGCCGTCGTCACCCTCGCCGTACCGGCCCAGGCCGCGACCGGGGCTCCTGCCGGCGCTGCCGTGTCCACCGGTTCCGTTCCCGCCGCCGCGAAGTCCCCGGCCGGCTGCGACTCCGGCCATGTCCGCCCCTCTGCTCCCCCCGGCCCGCCGGTGCACGGCCGGGGCCGACACGACTTCGGCTGGCAGTAGGCCGGGCGGCTACGGCACCGTGCGGGCCGTTGGGGCCGAGGCGAGGTACGAAGGGGAGGCGTCGAGAGTGCGATTCCAACTGCTCGGGCCACTGAGCATCACCGACGGGCGGGAAGTCGTGGTCCTGCCGCCCTCCAAGCCGACCGCTCTGCTGGCGGCACTGCTCATCCGCCCGGGCTCCGTGGTCTCCACCGAGCACCTGCGCGGAGTCGTCTGGGGTGAGGAGCAGCCGGCCACCGCCAAGGCCGCGCTGCAGAGCTGCGTCCTCAGGCTCCGTCGGATCTTCGCCAAGTACGGCATCGAGGACCAGGCGGTCGTGGCCGAGGCCGGCGGTTACCGCATGAGCGCGGACGCCGACACCCTCGACCTGCTGCATTTCCGGCAGCTCGTCGACCGGGCCGGCGCCTCCGGCGACGAGTCCGAGCTCTACACCCTGCGCCAGGCCCTCGCGCTGTGGCGGGGCCCGCTGCTCGCCAACGTGCCGTCCGACCTGCTGCACCGCGATGAGGTGCCCCGGCTCGCGGAGGAGCGGCTGCGGGTGCTGGAGCGGGTCTGCGACATCGAACTGGATCATGGTCGTTGCCGCGAGACACTCGTTGATCTTTGGGAGGTTACGCGCGTATACCCGGGCCACGAGCGGTTCGCCGAACAGCTGATGCTGGCGCTCTACCGCACCGGCCGGCAGAGCGAGGCGCTGGCGGAGTGCCGCCGGATCAAGGGGTACCTGCGGGACGAACTCGGCGTCGGTCCGCGGGCCGGCCTCCAGCGGCTCGAACTCGCGATCCTGCGAGGGGAAGAACTCGGCGGCATCGACGCCGGCCGTGCGCCCGACTCGCTCGCACCGGACTTCCGGAGGGGCGGCGCCGCGTCCGGGGCAGGCGCGGCGGCTCTCACCGTGGAGCCGGTCCGCCCCGACGTGCGGGGTGGCGGTGCCGGGCTCGCCCCGTTGCCCACGGTGCCCTGCTTCACCGGGCGTGAACGTGAAGTCGCTCTACTCGCACAGCTGTTGACGTCGCATCCGGAAGACGCAGAGCGTGCGACCTTCGCCGTTCTCTCCGGTGCGCCCGGAATCGGCAAGACCGCGCTCGCCCTGCACGCCGCCCACACGGTCGCCGCCCACTACCCCGGCGGCTGTGTCCTGCTCCCCCTCACCCGTCCCGACGGCACCCCTCAGCCCGTGCGTGAGGCCACCGAGCATCTGCGGAGGTCGCTCACCGCCCCGGTCACCGGGCGCGGCCGGGCCTTGCTGATCCTGGACGACGTCGTCCACCCCGACCAGGTACGCGCGTTGCTCACCGCCAACGCGGGGGGCGCCGCCATCATCACCAGCCGGATGGGCCTCGCCGCCCTCGTCGCCACGCACGGTGGCACCGTGCACCGGCTCGGCGCCCTCGAGCCGGGGGAGTCCTTCGCCCTGCTCACCGCCGTTCTCGGGCGTGAACGGGTGGGGAGCGAACCCGCCGCCGCCCGCCTGCTGGCCTCCGTGTGCGGGCACCACCCGCTCGCCCTGCGCATCGCCGCCGCCCGCCTGCTCACCCGTCCCCGGCTGCCCCTGGCCGACTGCGCGGACTGGCTGCGCCGTGATCTGCCCGCCCGGCTGACCCTGGCGGACGACCCGCGCATGTCGGTTCCGCTGACCCTGGACGAGGCGCTGGAGCGGCTCCCCCCGGCGTTGGCAGAGGCGCACCTGCGACTCGGGGCCGGAGCATCGGGTCCGCTGACCGCCATCGGCGCGGCCGACGTCCTCGGTGTGCCGGAGGAAAGGGCCGAGGAGGTGATGGAGCGCCTTCTGGACGCCGGCCTCCTGGAGGAGGACCGGGCCGGGGCGTTCTGGATGCACGACCTGCTCCGGGCGCACGCCCGGCACACCACGGCATCCGGCACGAATGACGCGCCGACTGCCCTGATGCGCCCGCCCCGGCGTGCGGAGATTCCCTCGGTGGGCAGCACCCCCGCGCTGCGCTGACGCGGACCCGCCCCATCCGGCCCCCGCCGGACCGACGCCCACCACGCGCCACTTCGCTCACCACGAGTCCCGACCGCCGGACCGGCGGGCACCGGGGTCCGTGCACGCGTCACCACGACACCGCACGGCATTCGGCGCCGGCACCGCAAGGCACTCGGCACCACCACCACCGCACGGCACTCGGCAACCGCTCGGCGCTCAGCACCACAACCGCACAGGTCCCGACCCCGGGCCGCCCCCCGCCCCCGAACAAGAGGTGTGACGCACGCATGGCAACCACAACGCCGTACGCACAGACCGCCGGGACCCGGCCGCGAGTCCGGCGCGACGTCCTGTTCACCGAGACACCCAGCGGGGTGATCTTCCACAACGCGGACGGCGGGTTCCAGCTCACCGCCAAGTCCGGTTACCGGTTCGCCACACTTCTCGTGCCGCACCTGGACGGCAGCCGGACCGTGGAGGAGATCTGCCAGGGCTTCGGGGAGCGGCAGAAGGCGATGGTGGGCGAACTCGTCACGGCGCTCTACGCGCGTGGCTTCGCGCGTCCGGTCCCGCCGCCCGTGGAGGACCCGGCCGGCGTTCCCGCCGTCCCCCCCGCCGTCACCTCACGCTTCGCCGAGCAGATCGCCTACATCGACCACTACGCCGACGACGCGGGTGCCCGGTTCGCGCGCTATCGCACCACCCGGGTGGCGGTCCTCGGCGACGGCCCGGTCGCCCGCTGGTGCGTGCTGTCCCTGATACGCAACGGCTGCGCCGGTGTGGCCGTCGCCCCCGCGCTGCTCGACGGCTCCGGAGGCGTCGCCTCCGACGCGTTCGCGACCGCCTTGCGTGAAGCGGCCGAACTCACCGGCCAGGGCTGCCCCGTGGAGCTGGCGGCCCTGCCGGACACCACGGCCGGACCGGCGGGCTGGGCGGCGTACGAGGGGTACGACGTCGTGGTGGCCGCCGCCGGACCCGGTGTACCCGCGACCGTGCTCGCCCTGCTGCGGGAAGGCGTCCCCGAGGGCCGGACGCTGCTGCCCGCCTGGACGTTCGGGCACCGTGCCGTGGTCGGCCCGGTGATGACCGCGGGTTCGACGGGGTGCTGGTCGTGCGCGGCCCTGCGCCTCGGCGCCCCCGGAAGTCCCGAAGGGGCTGCCGCCGACCTGTGGAGCGGCCTCGCGCTGGGCACCGGCACGTCGGGTGCCCAGCCGGCGGGGCCGCTCGCGGCCATGCTCGGCAACCTACTGGGCTACGAGGTGTTCCGCCTGCTCACCGGGGCTCTTCCGCTCGAGACCCGGAACAAGCTGCTCATCCAGGACATGGCCTCGTTCGACGTGGCCTCCGAGCCCCTGCTGCCGCACCCCCGCTGCCCGTTCTGCGCCCCCGTCCCCGTCCCCCCGGAGCCGGTCGACCTGTCCTCGGCCCCGGCGCGCCCGGCCTTCCTGCCGACCGTGGCCACCGCACCGGACGACGACGCCGCCCAAGGCCCGCTGGCCGAACTGGAGCGCCGGTCCGCGCTGGTCCACCCGCACGCCGGGATCTTCACCCAGTACGCGGACGAGCCGCTGACGCAGACCCCGCTGAAGGCCGGTTCCGTGACCCTCGGTCTGGGCCCGCACGGCCTGCGTACCGTCACCGCCTTCGATGTCCACCACACCGCAGGGGCCCGGCTGCGCGCGCTGAACGCCGCGGCGGCCGTCTACGCCGAGCACGTGGTGCCGGCGACGCCCGCCGTGGACGACACGGTGCCCGCGGTGGACCCCGCAACCCTCACCATCGCCTCGGGCACCGGCCTCGCGGCCCCCACCGCCTGGAGCACCGCCACCTCGCTCGTCACCAAGGAGCAGCTGCGGGTGCCCGCGGGGGCCGTGCGGCCCTTCGGCCGCGACAACGCCGGCCGGCGCTTCGAACCCACCCGGGCCGGCGCCGGGGCCGGGGCCGACCTGCCGGAGGCGGCCGGCTGCGGCCTGCTCTCCGCACTCGCCCATGACGCCCTGTGCCGGGCCGTGAGGCAGATGGGGGAAGTGGCCGTGATCCCGCACGAGGCGCTCGGTGACGACCCCGAGGCGAGGTTCCTCCTCCGCTCCGCCGCCCACCTGGGGTCGGCCGTGGAACTGCTCGACCTCGGCGAAAGCCTTCACTCGGGCGCCCACGTCGTGCTGGCCCGTACCGCGGGGCCCGCCCGGTGGGCGGTCGGCGCGGCGCTGGACCGTGCGGGCGCCGTCGTCGACGCCGTCCGGGACCTCCTCGGCGAGGCGCAGTACGCGGCCGACGCCGAGGGCGGGGCCGGAGCCGCGCCCGACACCGGTGACCCCCTGCTGCGCGACCTGGACGCGGCCCTCATCGCGGTCACCCGCTCCGAACCGGCGCCGCCCGCACCGGCCACTGAGTGGACCCGCGTCCTGGACCGCCTGCGTGCCGCCGGCCGCGACGCCCTGGTCGTCCCCACGCACGCGGCCGACCTGCCCACCGCCGGCATCTTCACCGTGCGCGTCCTCCTCACCCGGACTGTCACCCATGCGGGCTGACACCTCCGCTCCGGCGGAGACCCCCGGGACCACCGCGCGGGCAGGGTCCGCGCGCCGCTTCGCCGCGGCTCTGAACGGCGCCCTCGGCGAGGTCGCCCCCAACGGGCCGGCGGCGACCGTGATCCCGCTCGGTGTCCGCGACGCGTACGGCGCGAAGCAGGCGGCCGGCCCGGCGCCGCGGAAGACCGGCCTGGCGTCACGGAAGGCCGAACCGGCGCCGCAGGAGGCCGGCCCGGCGAGGCGGGACGCCGTCCCCGTCCACCTGTACGGGCGGCAGGTGCTGGTCGGGCCCTGGCCCCGCGACGCCCGGGCGGCCGGCTGCGGGACCTGCCTGGCCCGCCGTTGGCAGGGCGTGCGCTCCGTGCCGCTGCGCGAAGGACTCGAACTGCGCTCCGGCACACGGTCGGTGGGCGCGTGGCCGTATGCCACGCCCTTCGCGGCGGCCGCTGTGGCGGCGCTGCTCGCCGGGCTCGCGAGTGCGGAACCGGACCCCGGGCCGTACCCCAGGGTGTACCTGATGGACCTGGACGGCATGACCGTACGCAGCCATCCGCTGGTCCCCGACCCGGAGTGCCCCGACTGCGGGGCGCCCCGGCCGGACACCGCCGAGGGCGCCGGCCACGCCCCCGAGCCCGCGCCCAAGTACCGGCCCGGCAGCTTCCGGGTGCGGCGGATCGAGGACTACCCGCTGCCCCTGGACGCCTACGCCAATCCGTACTGGGGTGCGCTCGGCCCGTCGGTCATCTGCGACGTGGCCTCCACCACCACGTCCGCGACCGTCGGCTGCTTCTCCACCCGCTCCGGGGAGTACCTGCGCGAGACCTTCTGGGGCGGCCACGCGGGCACCTTCGCGCACAGCCGGCGCATCGGCGTCCTGGAAGGGCTGGAGCGCTACGCCGGGATGCGCGCCCGGGCGAAGACCACCCGGCTCACCGCCTCCCTCGACGACCTCGGCCCCGACGCCGTCGACCCCCGCGAAACCGGGCTCTACTCCGAGGAGTTCCACCGCGCCAACCCCCGGGTGCGCCCCTTCACGCCGGACCGGGAGATCCCCTGGGTGTGGGGCTGGTCCCTGCGCGACGCCAAGCCGCGCCCGGTCCCCGAGATCCTGGCCTATTACCACGCCCCCGGGCTGGAGAACCGCTTCGTCCAGGAGAGCTCCAACGGCTGCGCCTCCGGCGGGAGTACCGAGGAGGCGGCCTACTTCGGCCTGATGGAGGTCGTGGAGCGCGACGCCTTCCTGCTCGCCTGGTACGGGCAGGTGCCGCTGCGGGAGATCGACCCCGGGACCAGCGTCCGGCCCGCGACCCGGCACACCGTCGACCGGCTCGCCATGTACGGCTACCGGGCCCGCTTCTTCGACACCCGCATCAGCTTCCCGGTCCCCGTCGTCACCGCCGTCGCCGAACGGTTCGACGGGGGAGTGGGCCGCATGTGCTTCGGGGCCGGCGCGGGACTCGACCCGGAGTCCGCGCTCGACTCGGCGCTCTGCGAGATAGCGACCGACTCGGTCAACCTGGTCGGCCGCACCCGCCGCGACGAGTCCCGGCTGCGCGCCATGGCAGCCGACTTCGACCGCGTCACCACCTTGCACGACCACCCGCTCGCCTACGGTGTCCCGGAGATGGGGCGGCACGCCGACTTCCTGCTGCGCCAGGAGACCCCGCGGCCCGCGCTCGCCGTGGCCGACCTGGTGTGGCCGGACGCCGCCGGCGCCCCCGCCTCCACGGACCTGCGCGAGGACCTGCTGCGTGCGGTCGGCGCGGTCACGGCCGCCGGCTACGACGTCGTCGTCGTCGACCAGACCCTGCCCGAGCAACGCGCGGTCGGGCTGCACACCGTGAAGGTCCTGGTGCCCGGCCTCGTCCCCATCGACTTCGGCTGGTCCCGTCAGCGCGCCCGGCACATGCCCCGCATGCGCGCCGTCCTCGGGGCCGCCGGCCTCAACCCCGCTCCGCACCCGTTCCCGTGACGGCCCGTCCGCACCGTCCGCCGATTCGAAAGGGGGCCGCCCCGATGGGGTACGCCCACGAGTACGCCGACGCCGTCCTGCACCGGGGCCGCGTCCCGATGGAGCCGGCGGACTTCCTGCCCGACTGGTCCGACGGGCCACGCAAGGGCAAGTTCTACCCCGGCGTGAGCCCTCACCGCCTGCCCGACGGCGACGGCCTGCCCGACGTTCCCGTCGCCTGCGGCCTGCTCCCGGCCCTCGCGCCCGCGCAGGATCCGGCCGCGGCAGCCGACCCGGCGGGCTTCACGCTGCCGCTGCTCTCCGCCATGCTCAAGGACTCGTACGGGCTGACCGGCCGCCGTCTGGGCGTCCAGGCCAACAGCGACCTGTCCGGCCTGCCCTTCTACACCCACGCCAACTGGTCACGCGGGACGGCGGGCGGTGGCGGGCTCTATCCGGTCAGCATCTACTGGGCGGCCGGCCCGTCCGGCCCGCTGACCCCCGGTATCCACTACTACGACGTCCAGCGGCATGCCGTGCAGCGGCTGCTGACCGGTGACGTCTCGGCACGGATCCGCGAAGCCCTCGGCCCGGACGCGCCCGCCGACGCGCTGGAGACCGACCAGTACCTGATCCTCGGCGTCAAGTACTGGCAGAACACGTTCAAGTACAACAGTTTCTCGTACCACGTGGTCTCCACCGACCTCGGCACACTCGTCCAGACCTGGCGGATCTGGGCAGGCGCCCGGGGACTGCGGACCGCGCCCGTCCTGTGGTTCGACGAGCCCCGGCTCAACGGGCTGCTCGGCACCGCGGGGGAGGAGGAGGCCGTCTTCGCCGTCGTCCCGCTGCGCTGGGCGACCCCGTCGGGGACCACGGCGACGGTGACGGCCCCCGGACCCGACCCCGCCGTCCGGCACCGGGACGTCGAACGCTCGCGCACCGTCCTGGACTTCCCGACCGTACGGGCCATGCACACCGCGACCACCGCCCACGCCGCCCGTCGCCCCGCTCCCGGCGCACTCGCCCCGGCCGCCGCCCTCCCGGTGCCCGCCGGGGGCACCCGCGTCGCCCTGCCCGCCGCTGCCTTCCCCGGCAAACCCGTACGCCGGACCCTGCGCGAGCGGCGCAGCAGCTTCGGCCGCTTCGACGCCGCCCGGCCGCTCACCCCGGCCCAGCTCTCGTCGGTCCTCGCGGCCTGCGCGGCGACCTCGCTGGAGAGCGACGCCGACCCCGAGGGCACCGTCCGGCAGGCACGGCTCTACGCCTTCGTCAACCATGTGACGGGCATCGAGCCGGGGGCCTACGCCTACGACCCGGAGGCGGGCGACCTGAGGCTCGTCGAAGCGGGCCACCAGGGCGCCTTCCTCCAGGAGAACTACTTCCTGGCCAACTACAACCTCGAGCAGGCGGGTGCCGTCCTCGTGCCCACCGTCCGGACCACCGCCGTCCTCGACGCGGTCGGGGACCGCGGCTACCGGCTCGCCGTCGGTACGGCGGGCGCCGTGGCCCAGACGTTCTACGTCGCCGCGGCGGCCCTCGGGATCGGCGCGGGCGTGGCGCTGGGCTTCGACAACATCTCCTTCATCGAGAAGCTCGGCCTGGCCGGGGGCGACGAAGCGCCCCTCCTGATCATGCCGCTCGGGAACGAACGCCCCCGGCCCGCCGACTTCCGCCACGAGATCGCCTGACGGGGAGACCTGATGACCCTCTTGACGTCCGACACCCCTCCCGCCGGGACCACCCGGTGGGAGCCCGGCCGGCGATTCATGCTCCGGGCCGCCGGACTGCCCGTGGAGGCGGTCCACGGACTCCGCAGCCCCCGCACCCGGCGGTGGGCCGACGAGATCCTGGCCCGGGAGGAGCGCCTCGCCCGCGACGGCGCCGCGCTGAGCGACCTCCTGCACGGGCTGGTCCCGGCCGCGGACGCCGTGGGCGGTACCGCCCGCCGGAGCCTGCTCGCCCTTCGCCGGCAGGTGTACAACAACCGTCTGCCCGCCGACCCCCCGGCCTCCGTGCGCCTGGTCACCGGGCTCGACAAGGCCGTCGGCGACCGCACATCGGACTGGCTCGCCGAGCGGGCGCTCCACGCCGGGCAGCTGGAGCAGCGGGCCGCCCTGTGGGGCGAGGAAATGCGCCGCGCGCGCGCCGAGTTGCGCAGGTATCTCTCCCATGACCGATTCCGCAAGGGCTTGTTGCTCGCCTCACCCGCCCTGGACGGCCGGATCGACGGCTACCTGGCCGACACGCGGGCCGAACCCGGCGGCCGGATGCGGAAGATCGAGCGGTCCGCGCTCACCTACCTCTACCGCACCGCGTGCAAGACCAGCCCCTTCTCCACGCTCACCGCGATCGCCGCCGGTACCTTCGACGGCGAACCGGCCGACACCACAGCCGCCCTGCGGGTCGGCGAGGAGTGGACCAGTCACGTCCGGCTCAGTGTCGTCGCCCTGAACCGGATCGCCGATCTGGTCCTGGCCGACCCGGTGCGCCGCCAGGACCTGCCCGTCGTGCTCTCCCCGGGCTGGGCCCGCGACGCGGACCGCGTGCGCTACGTACGCCAATGGGTGACCGCCGGGGACGACAGCGCGGCCGTGACCTTCGACGCCGTACGCGACCGGCTGTTCTACCTGCGCACCAGCGGCACCCTGGAGCGGCTGCTCACCCTGTTCGCGGGCCGCGACGGGCTTCGTCACCGCGACCTCGTCGACTGGCTGAGCGCCGAGCACGGCGCCGATCGCCGGGAGTGCGAGCGCTACGCCGCTGCGCTCCACCAGCTCGGCATGGTCCGGGTGCCGGGGCTGCGCACCGACGTGCACACCCCGGACCCGCTGCGCTCCTTCCAGGAGGCCCTGCGCGGGCTGGGGGTGCCCTGGGCCGACACCGCTGCCGACAGCCTGGACGGCCCGGCAGCCTGCCTCGCGGCCTACCCCGCCGCCGACGTCCGCACCCGCCGGACGCTGCTGCGCACCCTGCGCGAAGGACTCCTCCAGGCGCAGAGGGACCTCGGTGCCGCCGAACCCGCCCTCCCGCAGACCCTGTTGTACGAGGACGTCAGCGCGGGGGGCGACCTGGTCTGTGCGCCGGGCCTGCTGGCCGGGGAGACCGGGCGGGCCCTGCGGGCGGTCGAGAGCATCCTGCCGATTTTCGACATCACCCTGCCCCAGCGCATCACTCTGCGCGGCTTCTTCACGGCCCGCTATGGGCGCGGCGGACGCTGCGACGACCTGCTCGGACTGGTCCACGACTTCCATGAGGACTTCTTCGACCAGTACATCTCGTTCACCTCCAAGCGCACCGCCTTCGACGACGACGGCGCCTACGTCCCGGAGGAGAACTGGCTCGGCCAGAGCGCGCTGCGGACCCTGGACGACGCCCGCCGCGGCTTCGTGGCCGGCATGAGGGAGCTGTGGGCCGAGGAGGGGGCGGCGGAGGAGGTGCAGCTGCCGGACGGCCTCCTCGCCACGGTGGCCGGCCGACTCTCACCCCTGACGGCCGGGTTCACGCCGCAGAGCCACCACATCCAGGTGTCGGGGCCTGTCCCAGGGCACCCGGAGGGCCCGTTGGTCGTCCTCAACCGCTCGTACGGCGGACTCGCCTTCCCCTTCAGCCGTTTCACTCACGCCTACGACACTTCGGACGGCCCCGCCGGTGCCGGTCTCTCCGCCCGGCTCCGGGACGAGCTGCGCGAACGGCAGCCCCACGGCGCGGTGTTCGCCGAAGTGACGGGCGGCACCGTCACCAGCAACCTGAATCTGCACGGCAGGATGACGGACTATCAGATCGTGTGCCCCGGTGAGACGTCCACCGTCCCGGAGGCCGACCGCATCCACCTCGACGATCTCCACCTCGTCCACGACGAAGCGGCCGACCGCCTCGTGCTGCGCTCGCGCCGGCTGGACCGCGAGGTCATTCCCGTCTACCTGGGCTACCTCGTCCCGGTGGCGCTGCCGGAGATCCCCCGCACCCTGCTGCTGATGTCTCCCAGCACCATGACGCCGACCGACCTCTGGGGCGGTGTGCCGGACGGCCCTGCCGTGGACGGCGTGACCCGCCGTCCACGGGTGGCCCACGGTGACGTGGTCGTCAGCCGCCGCAGCTGGACGGCTGACGCCGCCACCCTCCCGGTCCGCCGTCCCGAGGCGGACGAAGCGCTGTGGTACCTGGACTGGCAGCGGTGGCGCCGCGCACACGGACTGCCCGACCAGGTCTTCGCCACCGTGCACGGCACCGGCCGCCGCACCCCGGGCGCCAAGCCGCTGTACGTGGACTTCGACAGCCCCCTCTCCCTGACCGCCTTCGACGCCCTCGTGGACCGGACACCGGGCGCCTCGGTGATCCTGCGCGAGATGCTGCCGACCGAGGACGGGCTGCACCTGACCTCCGCGCACGGCCGCCACGTGGCCGAACTGGCCGTCGAGACCTTCACCACCCGCCCCTCCCGCACCGAGGACGGCCCCACATGCCGGAACTGACCGCCCCCCGCCCCGCCACCGCCTCCCCGGCCGCCGAGCAGCCCGGGGAGTGGATCGCACTCCACGTCTTCTACGCCGCCAGCCCCCAGCCGATGCTGGTCGACTGCGTCCGCCCGCTCGTGGACGGGCTGACCGCCGACGGACTCCTCGCGGGCCACTTCTTCATCAACTACTGGCTGGAGGGCCCGCACGTCCGCCTCCGGCTCCGCCCGGCCCGCGCCGAGGACGCGCCCGAGGTCAGGCGCCGGGCGGAGGAGGCGCTCACCGGCTTCCTCCGCAGCCGTCCGGCCCTGTACGAGGTCGACTCCGGCTTCCTGAAGGACTTCTACAACGCGCTGTTCGACATCGAGTTCCCCGGCGAGGACCGTGCCCGTTTCATGGGTGCGGACGGCCGGATGAACCTGCGGCCGAACAACTCCTTCAGCCACGAGCCCTACGCCCCGGAGTACGCGAAGTACGGCGGCCCGGCCGGGGTCGAGCTCGCCGAATGGCACTTCCGGCACTCCAGCGACCTGGTCATCGACGCGTTCCGCACCATGAACCTGCATCTGCGGACGGTACTGCTCGGCACTTCCGCCCAGCTGATGATGGTGATGGCGAGCTGCTTCCTGCCCGAGGAGGATCACCTCGCGGACTATCTGGACGGCTACTACGCCTTCTGGCACCGGGCCTTCCCCGGCACCGGTTTCATCGGTTCCCAGGAATACGAGGCCAGGTACGCGCGGACGGCCCCCCAGCTGGGGAGCCGGTTCGCCGAGATCCGCGCCGCCGTCCGGAGCCGCGAAACGGGACGCCTGCCGCGTTTCCTGCGCGGCTGGGCCGAACACTGCCTCGAACTGCGAGGCCGTATCGAGGATCTCGTGACGCGGGGTGACCTGGCCTTCCCGGTCCGGGAAGGGCCCGCACGGGAGGACGCCGGGCAGGAGCGCACGGAACCCGGGGGCGTGGTTGTGCTGGAGGTCGTCACCCATGTGCCCGCCGTGCTGCCGAGGCTCCTGTCCCCATACATGCACATGACCAACAACAGGCTCCACGTGACGATCCGCGACGAGGCCTACCTGTCCTTCATGCTGGGCCAGGTCCTGCGCGAGCCGGTCCAGGCGGCCACGCGGAAGGCGGCCGGGGCATGAGCGCCACCCCCGGCGTGCCCGCTCCCGCCGCCCGCAGCGCGGCCCGGGCCCACCGCCCCGTGCTGCGGGCCGGTGTCCGGATCGGCCCGCCCCTGCTGCGCGGCCCCCGCACCGTGCACCTCATCCGGCACCCCGTCACCGGGGCCGTGTCGGAAGTGGGGACGAGGGAACACTTCGTCATCTCCCGGCTCGACGGCACCAGGAACCTGGACGACCTCGCCCCCGAATACGCCGCCCGCTTCGGCCGCCGGCTCGCCGAGGAGAGCTGGAACCGGCTCCTGGGCCTCCTCGGCGCGCGCGGCCTGCTGGAGGGCGCCCCCGACCCACCGCCGCCGGCACACCCCGCTCCTGACGTCACCTTCTGGCGCGGCACACGCCGCATGGTCGCCGACGCCGACGCGACCACCGCGCGACTGCACCGGGCGCTGCGCCCCCTGCTGCACCCCGCCGTCCAACTGCCGCTGCTGGCCGCCGTGTCGGTCATGGCGCTGGTCCTCGCCGTGCACGCGGCTGAACTCGGCCACGGCGCGGCGGTGCTGATCCGGGACCCCGTCGTCCTGGGAGCCGCCGCGCTGTTCCTGTGGTTCAGCATCACCGTCCACGAACTGGCCCACGGCGTCGCCGCCCAGCACTTCGGCGGACACGTAGCCGAGATCGGCCTGAGGTGGCGGTTCCCGGCCGCGATGCTGTACTGCACCGTCGACGACTACCTCTTCATCCCCGGCCGCCGCGCCAGACTCGTGATCGCCGGCGCCGGCGCGTACGTCAACCTGGTCCTGCTGCTGCCGTTCGGGATCTGGTGGTCCACGCTCCCCGCCACCGATCCTGCCCGCCCCCTGCTCGCGGGACTGCTGCTGCTCGGCGGTATCCAGGCCCTCAGCAACCTGGTCCCGCTCCCGCCGCTGGACGGCTACCGCATGCTGGGCCACCTCCTCGGCACCGCCCACCTCGCCCCCGAGACGCGCACCTACCTGGCACTGCGCCGGGCCGGCTCCGAGGCAGCTTCCGCCTACCCCCGCCGCGCCCGGCTGATCTACACGGCGTACGGCGCCGGGTCGGTCCTCCTGATCCTGCTCGCGGTGACCGGCACCTGCGCGGCGGCGCTCCTGCTGCTCGCATGACCCACCCGCGCGACCACGCCCGACCCGAAGGAACCACGCACCACATGAGTGAGGAAGAGGCCATGCGACCCACACCCGCCACCGTCCACGTGCAGGGGGTCTCCAAACGCTACGGCGACCGGCAGGCCGTGGACGACGTGTCCCTCGACATCGGCCGGGGCGAGTTCTTCGGGCTCCTCGGCCCCAACGGAGCGGGCAAGTCGACCCTGGTGGAGATCATGGAGGGGCTTCGCCGGGCCGACACGGGCTCCGTCGCACTGTTCGGCGAGTCCCCCTGGCCCCGCAACACCGCCCTGCTGCCCCGCATCGGCATACAGACCCAGTCCTCGGCCTTCTTCGTCCGGCAGACCGCCCGCGAGCACCTGAGCACCGTCGCCGCGCTCTACGGAGCCCCGCGCGAGGCGGCCGAGGCGGCCCTCGACTCCGTGGGGCTCACCGGCCGGCGGGACGTGCAGGTGGAGAAACTCTCCGGCGGCCAGCGCCAGCGGCTCGCCATCGCCTCCGCGCTCGTCCACGGCCCCGAACTGATCTTCCTGGACGAGCCGACCGCCGCGCTCGACCCGCAGGCCCGGCGCGACCTCTGGGACGTACTGCGCTCACTGAAGGAGCAAGGCCGCACCATCGTCCACACCACGCACCACCTGGACGAGGCGCAGGAGCTCTGCGACCGCATCGCCATCCTCGTGGACGGCCGGATCGTCGTCACCGACAGTCCGCACGCCCTCGTGGACGCCTCCCGGGCACCGAGCCGGCTGCTGCTGCCGCTCGGCCGGCTGGACGAACGGAAGGCGGCGGACGTCGCCGGCGTCGACCGCGTCACCGTCCAGGGCGGCTCACTCGTCCTGGAGACCCGTACCACCGGCCGGGTGCTCAGCGCGCTCGACCGGCTCGTGGGCCTGGACGGGGTGCAGACCCGCACCCCCAGCCTGGAGGACGTCTACCTCGACCTCACCGCCGGAGCGACCCAGAGCCCCCACACCGACCGCAGCATCCCCGAGACCACCCCGGAGCGCCGGCCATGAGCGCGTACGCCGCACTGACCGCAGCGGGCTACCGCGCCCAGGTCCGCGACAGGACGACCCTGTTCTTCACCTTCGCCTTCCCGCTCCTCTTCCTCGTCGTCTTCGGCCTGATCTTCCGGGGCCAGGCCGTCGAGCAGAGCGGCCTGTCCTACATCTCGTACACGGCCGCCGGGGTGCTGTCCTGGGGCGTCGCCAACGCCGCAGTGTTCGGGATCGCGTTCACCCTGATGCAGTGGCGCTCCGACGACATCCTGCGGCTGATCCGGATGTCCCCGGCCCCGCTGTCCGCCGTGATCGGATCCCGCTACGTCCTCGCGCTGGGTGTGGGCCTGGTGCAGTCGCTGCTGTTCGTCGGAGTGGCGATGCTGCCGCCGTTCGGCCTCGAACCCGCATCCGGATGGCCCTTGCTGGTCCCGGTGATGGTGCTCGGCATCACCACCTTCCTCATGCTCGGCGTGATCATCGGCTCGTTCGCCGACACGCCCGAATCGGTCGCCGCCGTCGCCAATTTCCTGATGCTGCCCATGGCGTTCCTGTCGGGATCGTTCTTCCCGCTGGACGCCATGCCCACCTGGCTGCAGAAGATCTCCCTGGTCATGCCGCTGCGCTACCTCAACGACGCGGTGTCCCACGCACTGACGGGCCGGGGCGACGGCTCCGACGTCGCCGTGGGCTGCGCCGGACTCGCCGCGTTCGCGCTCGTCCTCGGCGTGATCGCCGTCAGGACGTTCCGCTGGACGAGGTCCTCGTGAGCGCCCCCGCGCGGGCGCTGCCCCGGCCCATGGAGACGGCACGCGACGCGCTCCGCACGGCACTGGCCGACCGCCTCGGCCGGGAGGTCCCCGTCGTCCCCGTCGGCGCCACCGACGCGGCGGCCACCCTCGGACACCGGGGCGCCGCCGACACCTGGGCCCACCTGCGGGCCGAGGCACGTGTCCACCTCACGGCCTCCGCCGTGCTGATCGGCCCCTGGGGCGGTGACGGCACCGCCCCCGCCTGCGGACGCTGCCTCGCCCTGCGCTGGCAACGCCTCCGCAGCCGCTCGGAACGCGACGCCCTGGAGACGGGCGGCCCGGACGGCCCCCGCCCGGCGGGCGCCTGGCCCCTGTTCAGCGCGCACACCTACGACGCCGTCGCCGCGCTGTGCGCCGCACTGCTGGACGACGGCCCGGCCCCGGAACCGCCCGCGACCGGCCCGGCCGACCGCACCCTCCCGCAGGTGTCCCGGCTCGACCTGGCGACGCTCCAGGTGCGGACGTACCCGCTCCTGGCCGATCCCCTCTGCCCGGACTGCGCGCCGCGGACCACCCCGGCGTGGCCGCGCCCGCTCACCCTGGAGACCCGCCCCAAACCCGACCCCGGCACCTACCGGCTGCGCGCCGCCTCCTCGTACCCGATCCCCGAGAACGCCCTCGCCAACCCGGTCTGCGGAGCTCTCGGCGGCGGCACCTGGCTGAACGTCACCTCACCGACCACCGCCCCGGTCGCCGGCAGCGTCTTCGTACGCGGCTACGCCGGACTCAACGACGTGACCTGGAGCGGACAGGAGAACGCCTTCTCCACCAGCCGCACCCTGGCCTTCCTCGAAGGCCTGGAACGCTACGCCGGAACCCACCGGCGAGGCCGCACCACGCCCGTCACCGGCTCCTGGAACGACCTCAAGGCCGACGCCGTGGACCCCGCCACCTGCGGGTTCTACGATCCGCGTACGTATCGCGACGACCCCCTGGTCGATCCCTTCGACCCGGAGCGGGCCATTCCCTGGGAGTGGGGCTGGTCCCTGCGCGACGACCGCCCGGTCCTCGTCCCCTCCCGCCTCGTCTACTACAGCGCGGGGCTGGCGGCCGACAACTTCGTCTTCGAATGCTCCAACGGATGCGCGATCGGCGGCTGCCTGGAGGAGGCGGTCCTCGGCGGCCTCCTCGAACTCGTCGAACGGGACGCGTTCCTGAACGCCTGGTACGGCAACGCCCGCCTCACCGAGGTCGACCTGGCGACCGTCGGCGGCCGAACCGCCGCCGCCATGGCCGAACGGGCCGCACTCCAGGGCTACGACGTCCACGTCCTGGACAACCGGATCGACCTGGAGATCCCGGTCGCCACCGCCGTCGCCGTACGCCGCGACGGCGGCCCCGGCACCCTGTCCTTCGCGGCAGCCGCCTCGCTCGACCCCCGGTCCGCTGTCGAGGGCGCCCTTTCGGAAGTCCTCACCTACATCCCGCACCTGGCCCGCCAGACCGCGGAGCGCCGCGGAGAACTGGAGGCCATGGCCGACGACTTCCACCGCGTCCGCCACCTCAAGGACCACGCCCAGCTGTACGGCCTGCCCAGGATGGCCGCCCATGCCCGCAGCTACCTGGAACCATTGGCGGTGCGCCCCTTCGACGACGTCTACCGGCGGTGGGAGACCTCGCGGCGCCCTCGCACGGGGGACCTGCGCGACGACGTGCACGCCGTCGTGGGCGAGCTCGCCGGGGCCGGCCACGACGTGATCGCGGTCGACCAGACCACGCCGGAACAGGCGCGCATGGGCCTGCGCACCGTCAGCACCCTCGTGCCGGGACTCCTGCCGATCGACTTCGGCTGGAACCGGCAGCGGGCCCCGCTCATGCCCCGGCTGCGTACGGCGCTGAGGCGCGGCGGCCACCGGACGACGGACCTGACGGACGCCGAGATCCGGAGAGTCCCGCACCCTTTCCCGTGAACCCGTGCGGGCACGGAGAAGCCCGGGATCCGTCGAGCGGACGGATCCCGGGCGTTCGCGCCTGCAAGCTGACCGACGTCCGGTCAGGCCGAGCAGGAGGTGGTGCTGGTGGTGGAGCTGCACGTCGACGTGGAACTGGTGCTGGTGGAACCGGCGAGCACGACCTCGCTCGCGTCCGAGTAGTCGGAGATCTCGAAGGTCTCGGCCTCGAGCTCCAGGATCTCGTCGGCGAGGGTGCTCAGGTCCTTGTCCATGGGTGTCTCCTCCGGGTCGGGCCCGCCGGGATGGGGAAGGCCGCCTGCGTGGGGTGTACGGCCCCATTCCACCGCCCGCCGCTCACCGTTCGGCACGCCCCGCACTCACACATCGCTGGCACGCGACGCCAGCGGTCCGAAGCCGGCCCACCGCGGAGGATGTCCGTGACCGAGAACCATCCCGCGCTCACCCACCTCGCGCCGGCGGTCCGCCCGGCCCTCACCCTCTACCTGGACGTCCACCGCACACCGGAACTGTCGGGCCGGGAGAGCCGCACGGCCGCCCTGTTCGCGGACCGGCTCACCGCCACCGGGTTCGACGTCCTGCGGGGGATGGGCGGCCACGGGGTCGCGGGCGTCCTGCGCAACGGCGAGGGCCCGCGGGTGTACCTGCGCGCCGAACTGGACGCCCTGCCCCTGACCGAGCGGACCGGCCTGCCGTACGCCAGCGGGAACGGGGCCATGCACGCATGCGGTCACGACCTCCATCTGGCCGCCGCGACCGGCGCGGCCGATCTGCTGGCCCGCACGACCGCCCACTGGCGCGGCACCCTGGTCGTCGTCGGCCAGCCGGCCGAGGAGACGCTCACGGGGGCACGGGCGATGCTGGCGGACGGCCTGTACGCGCGCTGCGGCCGCCCGGACATCGTGCTCGCCCAGCACGCGGCGCCCCTGCCCGCCGGAATGATCGCCCACGGCGGTCCGCACACCCCGATGGCCGCGGCGAGCGCCGCCCTGCGCGTGGTCCTGCACGGGAGGGGCGGTCACGCCGCCACCCCGCACCTCACCGTCGACCCCGTCGTCACGGCGGCTGCCGTGATCGGCCGTCTGCAGACGATCGCCTCCCGCGAGACCGCACCGGGGGACCGGCTCACGCTCACCGTCGGCACCGTCCGGGCGGGCACCGCGGTCAACGTCGTCCCCGACACCGCGGAACTCGGCATCGGCCTGCGCGCGCTCACCGACGAGACCCTGGACCGGGCGCTGGGAGCCCTGGACCGGATCGTCCGGGCCGAGTGCTCGGCCTCCGCGTGCCCGCGCGACCCGGACCTGACCGCGCTGTCCCGCTCCCCGGCCCTCCGGACCGACCCGGTGGCGACCGAGGCGATCCGGTCCGCGCACACGGCCCTGTACGGGCCGGAACGCGTCATGACCTGGCCCGCGTCCATGGCGGCCGAGGACTTCCCCCTCTACGGCGACGCCGGCGTGACCGTACACGGTGAAGCCGGAATCCCCCTGGCCTACTGGATGCTCGGCACGACGGGCCGCAGGCAGTGGGCGGAGTCACCGGCCGAGATACCGCCGAACCACTCCCCGCGCTTCGCCCCGGACGTCCGCACCGCCCTGCCGGCGGCGATCGCGGCGCTGACGGCCGCGGCACTGGACCGGCTGGGCGACGATCCGGCCACCCGCCCGGACGTGCGGTGAGACGCGCCGCGGCGTCACAGGACATCGTCGGGTGAGCCGCGGGAGGGGAGGCGCGACACGGGCGGTCCTGTCCGCAGGCGACGGGCGCGTCCGGCCTACGCTGGCGAGGAGAAGCACGTCGGACGCTTCTTGCGCCGCGGAACCCCACCCGTCGCCGGAGATCGATCAGCCGGCCGTGCACCGACCCCCTGAAGGCAGGACACCGCCACCCCCGTGCCCACCCCTCCCAGCCGCCGATCCGCGTTCGCCGTACTGGCCGGTCTCGTGGCGCTCCCCCTGACGGCGTGCGATGCGCCCGCCCCGGCCGCCGCTCCGCCGTACCCGTCCGGCACCGCGCCCTCGCGGACCTCCGCACACCGCACGGCGCGCGCCTTCCAGGGACTGGAGCGGAAGTACGGCGCCCGCCTGGGCGTGTACGCGCTCGCCACGGGAAGCGGCCGCTCCGTCGGCCACCGCCCCGACGAGCGCTTCGCCTACGCCTCCACCTGCAAGGCGCTCATGGCGGGCGCGCTGCTGGAGGCCCATCCGCTCCAGGGACTCGACCGGCACGTCCGGTACGGTCCCGGGGACCTCGTCGCCAACTCCCCGGTCACCGAACAGCACGTGCGCACAGGACTCGGTCTGCGGGCGCTGTGCGACGCGGCCGTGCGTCACAGCGACAACACCGCGGCCAACCTCCTCCTGCGGGAACTCGGCGGCCCCGCCGGACTGCAGAACGCACTGGCCGCCCTCGGCGACCTCACCACCCGCTGCGACCGTTACGAGACCGAACTCAGCGAGGCGGCGCCCGGCGATCCCCGCGACACCAGCTCACCGCGCGCCCTCGCCGCCGACCTGCGTGCCTACGCGCTCGGCGACGTACTCGGCGACGTCCTCGGGGCGGACAAGCGGGCGGTGCTGACCGACTGGCTCAAGCGCAACACGACCGGCGACGCACTGATCCGCGCCGGTGCCCCCGACGGCTGGGTGGTGGGAGACAAGACCGGCACGGGCGGCTACGGCACGCGCAACGACATCGCCGTCCTCTGGCCGCCGGACGCCGAGCCGGTCACGCTGGCCGTGCTCACCCGGCGCGCCACCCGCGAAGCGGAACCGCAGGACACGCTCGTCGCGCGAGCGGCCCGCGTCGCGCTCACCGCACTCGCCGCGCAGGGGCTGTGACCGGGGAGCCGGCGCCCCGCGCCTCAGGACGCGCTGTCGGCCGCCTCATCCCGGTCGAGCCGTTCCGGGTGGAGAGCGGCATCGTGCCATCGCCCGACCAGTTTCACGAGGCGGTCGGTCCGCCGGGGCGAGAACGGCGGGGCCGGGGCGTCCACCCGCGGCCACAGGAGACTGGCGGCGAGGCGCACGGCGTGCATGGCCGCGGTGTCGTGCGGCAGCACCTTCCTGCCGCCCTTCCGGCGGGTGCTGTCCAGTTTCGCGGCGACGACGAGGAGATCGTTGTACGCCGCCTCGCGCTGGGACCGGCGGGAAGCGACGGCGGGCACCGCTGACACCTTTCTCGCGGTCGGCGGGACGACGGTCTCAGGAGGGGCGGGAAACGTGAGCTTGCCCTTCCACTGCTCCGGATGCTCCGGCGGGTTCTCGCCGGGGGCCAGGTAATAGGTGTGGGTGTAGAACGTGGAGACGTCCGGGTCGCCCGCGGTGCCGGCCTCCGCGAACGCGGCCAGGAGACGGCTGATGTTGCGCCACTGGTTGCCGCGAAGCGCCAGGTCGATGAAGTCCGTGTCGTGCACGAGGATCTCCACACGCTTCTGCACGTCGGGTTCCGCGGGAGCGTCGTCGTGCGCGGCACGGTAGGCCGCCTCCCACGTGGAGTGCGCGACCCACCGGCAGCTGTCGGCGAGGACAGCATCGGGTGTCTTCTGCGCCATGGGTGTGCTCCTCGGGTGCGGTGGGCGCCGGGTCGGCGGTGTGTGCGCATCGGCCCGAAAGCCGGTGCGAGGCGGTCCGGCGCCCGCTGCCCCGCGGTGCCGGACGCGAGCCCGACCCATGCACGGATCCGTGCGGTCAAGGGCGTCGTCGACAGCTGCCGCTGCCTCCCGGTGTGGCGTCCGGCCTGCGGTTCGCGGGCGACACGACCGGTTTCGGCCCGGCCATCCTGACACAGGCCGAAGTGCACGCCACCGGCCGCCTCCCCGGCTGCCGCCCGCCCGTGCCGCACCGCGCGGGCGGCCGGAATCCGCAACGCGTGCGCCCGAACGAGCACCCCCCTAGGCTAAAGGTAGGCAAATCGCACCAAAGGGCCTGAGTGGAGGCGCATGAGTGATGGCGAAGATCCTGTTCATCGTGAGCGGAGCGACGTACTGGGTGCTCAAGGACGGCACGAGGTACGCCACCGGGTACTGGGCCGAGGAGTTCGCCAGCCCGTACAAGCAACTGACCGACGCCGGCCATGAGGTCGTCGTCGCGACACCGGGCGGTACGACCCCCAACGTCGACATGATGAGCCTGCGCCCCTCCATGGCGGGCGGCGAGCAGGGGGCCCTCGATCTGGAGGCCATCATCCGCGACGCCGAAGTGATGCGGCGGCCGCTCAAGCTGTCCGACGTCCGCCTCGAGGACTACGACGCGGTCTACCTGCCCGGCGGCCACGGTCCCATGTCGGACCTCGCCTACGACGCGGACGCGGGGCGGCTCCTGACGGCGCAGCTCGCGTCGGGCAATCCCCTCTTCATCGTCTGCCACGCCCCGGCGGCGCTGCTGGCCACGAGGATCCACGGCGTGTCGCCCTTCAAGGGCTACAAGGTCACCGGCTTCACCAACGAGGAGGAGGAGGGCGTCGGCCTGGCCTCCAGGGCGACCTGGCTGCTGGAGACGGAACTCAAGGAGAAGGTCGGCGTCCAGTACAGCCGAGGGCCGATGTGGGAGCCCTACATGGTCGAGGACCGCAACCTCGTCACCGGTCAGAACCCCGCATCCGCCGCCGTGCTGGGTGAGCGGATGCTGGCAATCCTCGGCTGACCGCCCGGGCGGCGGCGGAGCGCGCGCCTCATGAGTGCCCTGCGCTCCGACGCCGTCCGTGTGTCAGTGACCTGCGCTCTGGCCGCCGTCCACGTGCGAGATCTCGCCGGTCACGAACGGTGCCTGCTCCAGGTAGAGCACGGCCCTGACCACGTCGTCCACCTCGCCCATGCGACGCACCGGGTGGCGTGCCGCCTGGAAGCCGTCGGGATCGGTCGGGTGCATCGGTGTCCGGATGACGCCGAGAGCGACGGTGTTCACCCGGATCCCGCGGGTGGCGTACTCGATCGCGAGTGACTTCGTGACGCCGTTGAGACCCCCCTTGGTGAGGGACGCGAGTGCCGAGGGGACCTCTACGTCGGCGTTGTCGACGAGGCTGGTCGAGATGTTGACGACGTGACCACCGTCGTCGCGCGCGAGCATCGCGGAGATGACGCTGCGCGACACCTCGAAGAAGCTGCGGACGTTCGACCCCATGACCACCTCGTAGTCCGCGTCGGTGTACTCGGTGAAGGGTTTCGACACGAAGACCCCGGCGCAGTTGACCAAGGTGTCGACACGGCCGAAACGCTCGAGGGTCGCCTCGACCAGTCGCGCGCCGGTACCGGGTTCGGCCACGTCGGCGGCCACGGCGAGCACCCCGGGATCGCTCGTCGACGGGGCGGTACGGCCGGTCGCGGTCACGGCGTATCCCAAGGCGCGGTAGGCCTTCACCAGTGCCGCCCCGATGCCCCCCGACGCACCGGTGATGACGGCGACTTTCCGTGTGGCGTTCATGGACGGCTCCTGTCGATTCCGAACTTCGCCAGAAGGAACGCAAGTTCGATATTCCTCGGAGGGGTGGGACCCGACGACTGCCAGGCCACGATAAATCCGCCGGTCCGCGACCGCATGGCGAGCAGAGCGCGGGGATGAGCGGCGTGTGTCCCGGGGGCCGGCCCACCCGGCCCGCTGCCGGATCGCCCGCGCGGCGCACCCCCGACCAGGCCCGGGTTCACCAGCTCCGGGCCACTGATCCGGCTGTGCGGCGTGAGAGCGGTCCACCGAGGCGGTCGGCGGGGCCGCGGAGACGGTGTTCGCGGCGGGCCCGCCCCGCTTCGGACTTCGCCGCTCGGGGGACGGGAGAAAAGGGATGCGCGCCCCCTCGGGGGGCGCGCATCCCTTTTCGTGTCCGCCTGTGCGGTGTCAGGCGCGACGGGAGTGCCGGTTGCCTGTGATGACCCGGTACACGGCCAGGAGGATGATCGACCCGACGATGGCGGCGATCCAGGTGGAGACGTCGAAGAACCCGTCGATGGAGTCGACGCCGAATATGACCTTGCCGAGCCACCCGCCGAGGAGTCCGCCCGCGATGCCGATGAGCATCGTGATGATGATGCCGCCGGGGTCCTTGCCCGGCATCAGCGCCTTGGCGATGAGGCCGGCGAGCAGTCCGATGATGATCCAGGCGAGGATGCCCATGATGCGTCTCCTACCTCTCGTATAAAGATTGTGTCAACGCACCGTCTTTACCGCTTCGGCGTTTCCAAACACACCGTTCACAACTGCTTTCCGCGTCCTCTGCGCGCCCCCTGCACCCGGCGCTCGTACCTGTCCGTCGGTACAACCCCCCGTACCGTTCAGCGCGGGGCCAGGGGCGCCTCGTCCGTCAGTGGAAGCGGCCCACCTCGTAGTCGCCGGCGGGCTGACGGGCGATGATGTTCAGCCGGTTCGCCGTGTTCATGAAGGAGATCAGGACCACCAGCGCGGTGAGCTGCTCCTCGTCGTAGTGCTGCGCACCTCGTGCCCAGACGGCGTCGCTGATCCCTCCGGGCGTGTCGGTGATCCGGGTTCCCTGCTCCGCCAGTTCCAGGGCGGCACGCTCGGCCTCGGTGAAGACCGTGGCGTGCCGCCACGCCGCCACCAGGTGCAGCCTCACCGGGGTCTCGCCGGCCGCGGCGGCTTCCTTGGTGTGCATGTCGATGCAGACCGCGCAGCCGTTGATCTGGCTGACGCGCAGCGCCACGAGTTCCTGCGTCGCTGCCGGCAGCCTCGATTCCTTGAGAGCCTTGCCGGCGGACATCAGGTGCTTGAGGGCCTTGGCGGCGATCGGGTCGGCGAAGTAGTTCAGTCGCGTGTCCATGGAGTCGTCCTCCGTGCTCGTCGGTGGCTTCACTCCCTGGGACGAGACAGCCGGACGTTCTGTGACACGGAGTCGTGAGCGGGCCGATGAGCCGCGGGGACGCGCGCCGGCCGGCCACCCGCTGCCCGGGCCGGACGGGACGGGCGCCGGGTGCCGGCACCGGACGGTCAGCAGAACCAGCCGTTCTGCACCCAGCCGCGGCGATTGATGTCTCCGTAGGCGAATCCGTAGACCCACTCTCCGCCGCCCTGCTCGACCAGGAACGTCTGGCCCCGGTAGAGCGTGCCCATCCATGCCCCGTGAGGGGCGGTGACCCGGACGAACAGGTCCTGGGCGCAGACGGTTTCACGTTGTCCGACCGTGCCGTCGGCGGCAGCGGCCGGGCCGACGGTCATGGCGGTCACGGCGGCCGTCAGGGCCAGGGTCAGGGCACCGATCCTTCTCGGGCGGGTCATCGGGATGTCCTCTCGTCGTCGGGGTGTCCGGTCACCAGGATCCGTACCCACCCAGGCACTCCTGCCTGACGAAACCCCAGTCGTCGGGCCCGAAGTCGAACGTGGCCGCCCATCCGTTGTAGACCGGATGGGCGCCGCGGGTGTGCCCGACCTTGTTGCCGCGCGTCAGGACCCGCTTCAGGGTGACCGGACCGGAGGAGCTGTCGTAGTTGGCGTAGAAGCTCGCACTGTCGCAGACGATGACCGCGTGGTCGGGCACCGTCGGTTCCGCGCGCGCGGAACCGGAGGCCATCAGTGTCGACGCGGCGGCGGCGGACAGGGCGAAGCAGAGCGCGCGAGGCGTGTTCATGACCTACATCATGAACCGTGATCGCCGCCGCGTCGAGACGGCGGGGCGCCGTGCGGTGTGACGTGTGGTGCGACGTCAGGTGGGGCTCACATCCGGTGTACGAGGGCCGGTCCCGCGGCGGTCGAGGTGGAGCGCCCCGCCCGGGAGACCTGGCCGGCGGGACCTCTCGCCGTCCCACATCCCTCAGCCTCTCAGGGCGAGCCGAACGGGTCGTGGGTCGCGTCAGGCTGTACGCGGTCCTCCCGCCCCAGTCCCTCACCGATGCCCATCCCGCGCCGAGTTGCTCACGGGAACACTGCACCGGGGTGCGCCTGTGCGGGGGCGACCCCACCCACGAGGCCGGTGAACCGCCCGTCGAGCGACCAACCCGGCTGTCGGTCCGGGGTCTGCGCCCGATCAGGTTGATTCTCCGCCCGGTGAGTGCGCCGTCGGCTCTGCCGCACGGCTTGAGGTAGAGCCTGGAGCCTCGCCACATTCGTTGCGTACGTCCTGAGAGGGAGCCCCATGCTTCGTCGTATTGCGATCACCCTTGCCACCGTCGCCGCCGCCGGATTCGTGGCTGCCGCACCCGCGGCCGCCAACGACTGGGAGGGCGTGACCGAGGGCGCCGGCTACCAGAAGACCGAGGGCGCTCGCGAGGCCGGGGAGTACCTGAACCTCGGTGGCCCGTACGGGATCACCTACGGCAAGGAGAAGAGGGCGCACTTCGCGGGGGAGAGCGGCTACTACTACACCCAGTACCTGCACGGGAACTGAACGACCGACCCGGTGCTCGCAGGTATCCGGCAGGGCCGAATCAGGGCTCCTGCGGTGCCTGGGCCGTACCCGGGCCGTTCGGTCGGCGACCGATGACGCACGAAGGCCCGGACCCCTGGCGCAATTCAGGAGTCCGGGCCTTCGCCGTGCGCGGGGTCGGAGGAAGGGCCGTCGCCTGCGGTGAAGAACGTCGCTCGCTCGGAACACCGGTGGCAACCAGCCCTCCCCTTCCTGCGCACGTATCCGGCGCACCGCGCACAATGGAGAAGGGCCGCCGATGCTCAGGCATAGGGGCGAGGTGCCCGCACGACGATCGTGCGGGCCGGACCGTCGCCCGTCACAACCGTGTGAGGCGCACTGCTATGGACACCACCACCAGGGCAAGTCTCGTGGCCGCACTCGCGGCCGGATACGTCGTCGGCAGGACGAGGCAGGGGAAACTCGTGCTGGGCCTCCTCGCCCTCGCTTCCGGAAAGTCACTCGACCCGAAACGCCTGGCCGATGCGGGGATGCAGAAGCTCACCGAGAATCCGCAGTTCGCCCAGCTCGCTGATCAAGTGCGGGAGGAACTGCTCACTTCCGGGCGTGGAGCGCTTTCCGAGGCGGCCGATCGAGGGGTCGCGTCGCTGAGCGAGAACCTGCAGCAGCGGTTGCTGGCCCTGACCGGGGCGCCCGACGACGTACTCGAGGGCGAACTCGAAGACCGATACGCCGATGACGAACTCGACGAGGGGCCGGAGGACGAGGAACTCGAGGACGAGGGGCCGGAAGACGAGCCGGCGGACGAGGTTCTCGAAGAATCGCGGTCCCCGAGTCGCCGTCGCCGTCGGACGACGAGAGTGACCCCCGAGCAACCCACGGACAGGAAACCCGGGCCGGAGAACCCCCCTGCGAAGCGGGCCATGGCCCGGAAGGCGGCGCAACGGAAGCCTGGACCGAAGAATCCCCCCGCCAGGAAGGCGATGGCCCGCAAGGCGGCGGACGACCGGGCGGCCGGGAAGAAGGCGCCGCGCACACGGGGAACGGGGCAGCCGCCCCGCGGCAGGCAGAGGTGACCCACGCGGAACGCGGGGCCACCTGAACGCACAGGAACGCCCGCGACACGGTGGTCCGCGCGGGACACGACCCGCCGGCGCTACAGCGCCCGCACGGCCCGTGATCACGACTGCGTACGGTGCCCACGCCCCAGGCCGTGACCACGTTCATCGCCACCGTCCTGGCCCGAAGGCCGATGCCCTCGCGGGACGCGCTCACCCCTCGCCCGGCTGCTCCCGGCGTGCAAGCCGTCGCCACGATGCGCGACCTCGTCATGACCGGCTGAACGGGGCAAGCGGGTCTCCTGTTGGCGGCCGAGCGGTGGTGGTCCCTCAGCCGGCCGAGGGTGCGTTCGATGACGCGGTGTCGGGGTGGGACGGTGGACGTCGCGGACGGTGGGATCACGCTGGACGCTCCCCAGGCCGAAGCCGAGTTGGGCGGAGTGTTCGACGGCTTCGGTCTTGCAGCCGTTGCAGGCCCGGGCGGCCGCTCGCGCGACACGGCCGGGGTGTGACGGCCCTTCCGGCGTACCGCATGCCCTCAATCGGACAATGCACCCATAGGGGCTGTGCACCTATTCGGCCAATCGTTGAGCGCTGAACGCGGAAGCAACGAAGCGGAGTTCATCCCGCGCGGCATCGGTTGCGGGCTCTGCACGCAGTCCTCTTCGTGTGCTTGGCCAGCACGGAAGGGCGATCACACCGGCATCCCCACGTCCCCCGGAGGGTGCGGTGCCATCGTTACCCGTCAGTTGCCGACAGGCCGGGAAACGTTGCAGAGGAAATCTTTGCCAGCGGTGACCACTATCCGGTTATCGGATCAGGGAAGCTTCTCGACGTCCAAAGCACGTGATCGATTCCGGCTCCGGCAGGCGCGACCACGTGCGACCGTCCACTCCACACGGAGGTGCACCATGAAGCTTCTCTTCTCCATTCGCAACAAGGTCGCGGCCGGCAAGAGCCTGAAGGCCAGCGCCTGGTACATCTGGTACTGATCCCGCCGCCACACACGCGGTGACATCGTTGTCCGGTGTGCCCTCAGCGGGCCACCGGACGACGGTGCCGCCGACTCTCCTCCCCCCGTTCCGCCCCGACCGACCTCGTCGCTGACCGCACCGGAGAATCCATGCCGTCGTCATCCGCCGCGCGCACGCGCACCACCGTGTTCGCCCCGCGGCTGGCCGCACTCATCAGCAATCACCTCGGCCAGGACGTCTTCCGGCTGGAGCCGGACACCATCGGGGTCGCCGGCCCCGAAATCACCGACCGCGTACTCGCTGCACGCCGGGCCACGGAGACGGAACGGCCGACCTTCAAACCGCTCCACGGGCGCTCCATCACCCGCACCGAGGCATCCTCGGTGACCCGCACCGTCGGCAGCGACGTGCGCCAGGCCCTGGCGGGCCCGCTGCCCACGAACGTGGACCTGTCGGGCCCCTGGCCACTGACCGGACACCTCTTCCTGCGCGACCTCATCCTGGGCCGTGACCCCTACCGGCTGCGCATCCTCATGAGCCGCTACCTGGAACTGACGCCCAAGCTCACCTGGTCGGTGATCGCCGTCGGCGCTGCGCTGCCCGGCTGGCCCCGGCCCGGCGACGACGGCCTCACCGGTCTCGCCACCCGCGCGGCCCAGGCCACCGGCTACCAGGAACGCCGCTACGCCATGGGTATCTATCGCAGAGCCGCGGCGCCGGTGTGCTTCACCGTCTCCACCCTCGTCGCCAACGCCCTCTGGCTCGGCGCCCCGTTCGACGACGCGACGTCGAACCGGAACATCATTCTGGAATCCCTGCGCCTCCTGCCGCCGTCCTGGAACATCCTGCGCAACGCCTCGCCCGAGTACCCGGCCATCGACGACCGCATCGGCACCCGCGACGACGTACTCGTACTGCCGCTGCTGTCCCACCGCGACCCAGCCCTCTGGGACGACCCCGAGAGCTTCCGCCCCGAACGCTGGAACGACCTGGACCCCGACAACACGCCCGGGTACCTCCCCTTCGGCCACACCTCCGAACGCTGCTGGGGTCGACACATGGTCCATCCCCTCGCCGAACTCCTGCTGGACCACGTACGCCGCACCGGTCTCACAGTCGACCCGGCGCAGACCACCGGCAAAGTACCTCTCCTCGGCCTCCTCGGCGTCGAAGACGTACACCTCACGCAAGCCTCCTGAGGGCTGCCCTGGGAGAGATCCACGAGTCGGCGTACACGCGGCCGACGCCGTTCACGGCGTCACAGGGTGCCAGCCGGGGACTACCGCGCCATCGGCGCCTCTGCGTGGGCGGCTCCGGCTGACGCCCGGCGTGCGAGGCGCTCGAACCGGGCCCGAGCGCGCGCCACCTGGCCGCCATCGAGGTGTGCACCACCACGCGGCCGAACCGGTGCGGAGTGGGCCGGGCGAACCGCTCCGCACCGTGAACCCTACGACGGGACAGCGGAGGCGGATGCCTCGCCCAGGCGGTGGGCGGCCGTGCGCCAGGCGGCGGTCACCGCCGTGTGCGCCGTGGACGTCCGGAGTACGCGGCCACCGGTCGGTTCGAGCGGCGCTCCGATGTGCACATGAAGGTCCGGTCGGCGCAGGGGCGCTGTGACCAGGCCGCCGAACTGTTTGACCGGGCTCCCCGAGGTGACCCGGCGGGCGCCGGCCTGGCCCACGGGCACGATGGGTGCGCCGGTGCGCTCGGCGAGCCGGGCCAGGCCGCTCCGGAAGGTTCCGGGTGCCGCTTCCGCGGCGTCCTTGCGGCGCGGCAGCCCGCCCTCGGCGTAGATGAGGACGAGCCGTCCCCGCTCCAGGGCTTCCGCCGCGGCGTCCAGCGAAGCGGCGGCGCGGCGGTCCCCTCGTACGACGGGGATGTGCCCTTCGCGTGCGAGCGCGCGGCCGAGGAGCGGGATGCGCCACAGGCCCGCGGCCGCCATGATGACCGGCTCGGCCCCGAGGCGTCGCAGGGCCGCGACCACGATGGCGGGGTCGGCGAGAGACGTGTGGTTGGCCGCGACGATGCTGCCCGGCGCGAGGTGGGCACCGGGGTCGCAGGTCACCGACAAGCGGCCGACGACCGGCACGAGGATGTCGGCGATACGACTGAGCATGAGGGCCCCCGGGTTTCGGTAGTGTTGATCTCCATCATCGTGGGCGGACACCGCGCGGACATGAGTCGTCCTACTCATTCGTGGCGGATCGCCGAGGAACAGTGATGGGACCCCCTCGCTCCGGATGCGCGGGGCCGACCGGAAGGCACGCCGAAGATGACTGGGCAACGTGACCGTTGGGCCGAACTGACCGGCGGTCAGGCGGGGGAGGAATACGCCCGGCGCTTCGCCCGGCTCGCCGAATCCGGGCAGGACGTCCACGGCGAGGCCGCCTTCTGCGCCGCCCTGCTGAAGCCTGGAGCCCGGGTGCTCGATGCCGGATGCGGCACCGGTCGCATCGCGATCCGGCTCGCCGAGCTGGGCCACCACTGCACGGGTGTGGACCTCGATCCCTCCATGCTCGCCGTCGCCCGACGCCAGGCACCCGGACAGGAGTGGCTCCTCGGTGACCTGGCCCGGCTGGACGCCCTGGGCCTGGAGCCGGGCTTCGACCTGGCGCTCGCCGCGGGAAACGTGATCCCCCTGCTGGCCCCCGGCACCGAGCCCGCCGTGATCCGGCAGCTGGCGGGCCTGCTGCGGCCCGGCGGCCTGCTGGTCACGGGCATGGGGCTGGATGCCGCGCACCTGCCCCTGCCCGAACCCCCGGTCACCCTCGAAGAAGTCGACGCGTGGTGTACGCAGGCCGGACTGACTTTGCGCGGGCGCTACGGGACCTGGAGCGGCGAAGCCTACGACCAGGACTGCGGATACGCCGTCAGCGTGCATGCGCGTCCCACTGCGTGAGCCGTCCTCGCCGACGGGCCGCCGTCCCTCAGCTCTGCGGGCCGAAGACGACAGCAGCGCCAGGGCCGCGACGACCGCCGGAACGACCGCACGGAGAGCCGTCGGGCGGGGGAGGAGTCCCCACGCCCGAGTCGCACCAGGTGAGTTGATCGTGTCGACGGGACGGGGATGTCTGCCCGGCGCCGACGGTCCCGTGGCCGACCGACGCCCTGTGCGCGGGCCCGTGAGCCCGAGCCCGTTGCCCCACACGGTCCCGGTGCGGGCGAACGCGCTGCGATACCCGTCCTCAACACGTGTGCCCGACCGAGGAGTCCGGTCGGGCACACGCTCTCATCCGGTCGGCGTACTCACCCGCCGACACGGTCCTGCTACTGGGTCCGCAGGGCGAAGTCGGCCGTAGTGCGGCCGCCGACGACGGTGTTCACCTCCTTGCTGCTCGGGGCGTAACCGTCGTTCGTGACCGTGACCGTGGTCTTGTCCGCGGCGCTCTTCACCCACACGCGGTACACGCCCTCGGCGTTCGTGGTGGTGGTGACGAGCTGCTTGCCGCCGCGGGACAGGGTGATCTTCGCGCCGGGGAGCGTGGTGCGGCTTCCGCCGGTGACCGTACCGGTGATCTCCGCGTACGACGCGGGGGCGGTCGCCTTCAGCGTGACCGCAACAGGCGCGTTCCGGTAGGGCGAGTCGTCGATCATCGACAGGGCGGCGGCGTAGCCGCCCGGAGCGGTGAGCGTCCGGGCATCCGCCGTGACGCGGACCCGGGTGGAGCGGCCCGGTGCCAGGGTCACCTTCGTCGCACTCGTGGACAGCCAGTGGACGTCGTCGCCGGCACACTGGTCGGTCCCGGTCAGGATGGCGGCGCCTGTCGTGGTGGTTCCCGTGGGCGCGTCCTGGCCGCCGATGTCGACGAGTCCGCAGCCGGTGCTGTGTCCTCCCCGGTTCGTCCAGCGGGGCGTCTCGGGCAGGGTCGTCCAGGCGTCCGTGACGGGGTCGTACTCGACCGTGCGGGGTTGCTTGGGGGCGCTGTCCCCCCAGATGTGACCTCCCACGACCTGCAGTCTGCCCCCGGTCGCCGCATAGGACGCCCCTGCCGTCGCGTAGGGCATGTCGGCGACCCGACGCCAGACGTCCGCTTCAGGGCTGTAGGTGAAGGCGCGGGCCGTCATTTCGATGTGGGCACCGCTGTCGGTCTGCACGACGGATCCGCCGGCCGCGCACACGAGAGCGCTCATCACGCCACCGCACCCGCCGTGCGTGAGCGCGATCGGATAGTCCGCGATTCGGCTCCACCGGTCGCGAGCGGCATCGTAGCTGTAGGAGGCTTTCGTGTCGTCGAGTGAGCTGTCCTTTCCGCCTACGTAGTAGAGCTTCCCGTCGAGAACCGCAGCCGAGCCGGAGCCGGACGCCTCCGGAAGGTCGGCCACCCGGGACCAGCTGTTGCTCCGGGGGTGGTAGGCGAACGCGGTCGACGAAGGGACGGACACGCCGTTGGCACCGAAGTGGTAGCCGCCGACGACGTAGAGCGTGCCGTCGAGGAAGACGCCTGTGGCATCCGTGCGCGGTTCAGGAAGCGGCGCGATGCGCGACCAGGACCCGGCACCGGGAGCCAGGACGTATCCGCTTGCGTAGATGGTCGTGCCGGCGTAGCCGCCCACCGAGTAGATGCTGCCCTCGTAGGAGCTGATGACGTTGTCCTTGACCGCCTTCGGGTGACCGGGAAGGTCGCGCCACGCTGCGGCCTCGGGTGTCGTCCCCGCCTTCGCGGCGGCGCTCCCGCTCTGCTCCCACAAGGCGACCGTGAGCGGCGCACGCCCGGTGTTGGTGAGAGTGATGTCCTGACCGGCCCTGCCGTCCAGGGCCGCGCTCAGTCCCACCGCTCCGGGCGTCACCTTCAGACGACCTGCGTTCAGAGCGGGGTTGTACTCACTCACCTTGCCGGAAGCGGCGACCCTGCCGACGCCCGTGGAGTAGCGAGGTGCCGAGGTGCTGATCGAGCCGCGTCCGGCGTGCGGGCTGTACAGCCAGTAGGAGCCGTCGGACCCGTTGTCGCCCGGCAGCCTCGCGCTGACGGCGGTGCGGTACGGGTCCGACTTCGGGGCCCAGGTGGCCGTCACTTCGGCACCGTTGAGCGGGCGCTGGGTGTTCGCGTCCCTGACGACGCCGGTGATCAGCCCGCCGCCGAGTCGTCGGCACTCCCCGACCAGCACGTTGTCGAGCTGGACCTGGGACCAACCCTTGCCCTTGAAGCGGAAGCGCAGCCGGACCTCGCTGTGGCCGAGGGCCGAAGCAAGCGGAACGGTCACGTGGTGCGGCACCACGATCGGGCGGGCCTCGTTGAACACGCTGTTCCACGTCCGACCGTCGTCGACGCTGACTGCGGCATCGAAGGTGGCGCCGGCCTCGAACGCGTCGTACATGGTCGTGTCGAAGTGGAGGTCGGCATGTGTGCGCCGGCTCAGATCGAACACCGGCGAGGTCAGAGTGGTGTCCTCGACGGCATCCGTGTCTCCGTCGATTCCCGGAGAGGCAGTTGCGAAGCCGCCCGTGCCACCGGTCAGATTGGCCGTGCCGGGCTGATCGAACCGCCAGCCGCTGGTGGTCCCGTCGGCGTTCGAGGCGCTCCACCCGTTGCGGGGTCCGGTGCTCCAGTCCTCGAAGGCGGCTTGTGTGTCGTAGCCGTAGCCGGGTGCCACACATGACGTGACGTCGGCTTTGACGGAGATGTCGTGGCGCACGTCCTTCGTGCCGAGAGCGATCCTCGCGTCGGACGGCGTCCTGTAACCGGGATAGACCGGTGTGGCGTGCAGTGTGTACGTGCTTCCACTCGGCAGATCCACCGAGTAGACGCCGGTCTTGGGATCGGTGTAGAACACCCCGTCCGGCACCTCGTCGAACGTGATCTTCGCGTGAAGCGGCCAGCCCTGACCGGAGCCGTCCACGATCTTGCCGGACACCCTCCGCGTGGGGAGCTTCACGAGTGCGAGGTCCGCCTTGGCGGTCTTGCCCGCGGAGACGAGGGCGCTGCCCGTGGCGGTCTTGTGTCCGAAGAGGGTCGCGGACGCCTTGTACGTCCCGGGCGAGACGTTGAGCCGGTACGCGCCGTCGCCGTCGCTCCTCGTGGAGTAGACGAGTCGTCCGGAGCCGTCGGCCAGAGTCACGCGTCGACCCGGCAGCGGCTTGTGTGCCCCGTCGGTGACCTTGCCGCTCAGCGTGCCGGTCGGTCCCTGGCGGAAAGCCGCGGTTCCATTGGGCGTGCCGAGACCGGTGGGCCCGTCGTAACCCACGGCGCCGTTACAGAGATAGGCGGGGGAGCAGGAGCCGTTCGAACCCGACGTGATGTCGTTGAGGCGGGGGTTCGCATAGGGGAAGCCGGCGGGCCGGGCCCCCTCCGCCACCGGACCGGCGAGTGCGTAGGTCGCCGTGATGATCGGGGCCGCGGCGCTGGTTCCGCCGTACTGACTCCAGCCCACGCCGTATTCGCCGTACGTGTTGTAGACGGCGACGCCGGTCTCCGGGTCGGCGACCGCCGAGACGTCGGAGACCGAGCGCCGGTCGCACCCGGTGTCCTTCTGGTAGGCGGGCTTCGGCGCGAAGGCGGAGCAGCCCGAACCGGCACCTGCCCAGACCGTCTCGTTCCAGCCGCGCGTGGTGGACCCGTCCCGCACCAGGGAGGTACCACCGACGGACGTGACAGTGGAGGCGGAAGCGGGGAACGTGACGCCGTGGCCGCTGTCACCACTGCTTGCGACCACTGCCACCCCGGGGTGGTCGTAATACTGCTCCGCGAGGTCCGTGAACTCGGCGGCCTCGCCGGTGCCCGACGTCGCGGAGTAAGGCAGTCCGTAGCTGTTGGACACGTAGGTCGCACCCAGTTCGACCGCGGTGTTCACGCTCGCACCGAGATCGGTGTGCCTGGAGCTGTCGGCCTCGACAAGGATGATCTTGGCCTTCGGCGCGACGGCCGACACCATGTCCAGGTCGAGGGAGATCTCCGCGGCCCATCCGCTCTCGGGTGAGGGGTAATCCCCCTGGTCACCGCGCTGGTTGACCTTGACGAACTGGCCTTCTTCGAGCGGGGGGAGGCCGAACTGCTCCCGGTACAGGGCGAGGTCGGCGGCGGCCTTCGGATTGTCGTAGGCCGCGACGACGGCGATGGTCGCGCCGGCGCCGCCACCGGCAGGCAGGTTGTAGGCGTTCAGCAGGTCACCGGGCGCCAGGCCTGCCGGGGTGTCGGAGGCCGCGCGGAGCCCCTTCCCGCCGTGCACGTCCTTGACCCGCATGGCGAAGCAGACCGCCTCGTGCGCCGACTTCGGGACGTCGCACGCCGCGTCCACGTTGTCCGGCGTCCGGTCGGCAGAGGCGGCTGCCTCCTTCCGTGCGCGTTTCTGGTCGGCGATCATTTTGTCGATCTTTGCCCGGTCGCCGGGGGACAGCGAACTTCCGGCCCGTGCTGCCGGTCCGGCCCCCAGGGCGGGCGTCGGCGCTGCGGCGAGGATCCCGAGACAGGCGGCGGCTATCAGCGCCGGCAGGGCGCGAGAACGCCCACGTCTTTCCATGAACAAGTTGACCCTTCGAATCCAGGCGGGGCGGGTCAAGCCGATCCGGAAGGCTCCCGGCGTGTGGCACCACTTGGTCGCGGTGCCAACCCGTCTCACGGCTTCGAAGGCGCTCGTCCAGCCGGACGAGTCTCCTGCGCACGAACGCTCCTCGGTGCGACGTTGTCCCGGCGCCCCGTACGAACGTGTTGCCAGCCGTGAGTATGCAGGCCACCTCGGCAAACTTGATAGGGCAAGCATGGCAATGATCATGTAATGGCTGGAAAGCGCTCTACGACGTGGAACCCGGTCTTCATGGGTGGCGGAAAGTCACATCAAGTGCTGGTGAATGCGGAGATACTGCGCCTGATGGTGTACGCGCAGTGATGGGGTGGGGTCGATTTTCAGCCGAAGTGATCATGGCTACATGACACCAACCAGCAGAAGATGTCACTCTGTGCCCGTTTCTAAGCCATGTAGTTTCGCAACACACGTCATCCGGGCGGTCCATAGGCACATGGCGATCTGCCCGGACCGCCCCGGCCACCCTCGGCGGAGGCCGCAGAGAGAGTGATACGTGCGCACACCCAGATTCACCGCAAGTGCCCTCATATCGGGAATGGCTGTGATCGCCGTCGGTCTTCCCGTCGGCCCGGCCTCGGCCGACAGCCACACCGCTGTGACGGCAGGACGTACGAACGCCCGCCCCGCAGCCACTCCCGCGCCTCGCGCGGGCGCGCTGCCGGCCACGCTCTCCCCGACCGAGCGGGCGGCCCTGCTGACCCGGGCGCGGTCCCAAAGGGCCGACACGGCCGCCCAGTTGCGCCTCAGCGCCAAGGAGCAACTGGTCGTCAGGTCGGTCGGCAAGAACAGGGACGGAACGACTCACACGCATTACGAACGCACGTACTCGGGAATGCCGGTCCTCGGCGGTGACCTGATCGTCCACCGGAACCCGGACGGCGCTGTCACCGGCACCGACATGGCCACCAGGACCTCGATCGCGACGACCGACGGCAAGGCCGTCAAGAGCGCCGCCTCGGCCAGGCGTTACGCCCTGTGGGCCGCGAGGAAGGACGGTGTCGCCCGCCCGTCCGCAGCCACGCCCCGCGCTGTCGTCTGGGCGGCGAAGGGGAAGCCGAAGCTCGCCTGGGAGTCGGTGGTCGAGGGGACGCAGCACGACGGCACCCCGAGCCGTCTGCACGTGATCACCGACGCCACGACCGGCGTCGAGATCCGCCACTACCAGGACATCCAGACCGGTACGGGCCACAGCCAGTACAGTGGCCAGGTCGACCTGACCACGACACCCACGGGGCAGACGTTCACCTTGAGCGATGCCAGTCGTGGCGGTCATGAGACGTTCGACCTGAACCACGGCGACACCCTCAACCCGTACCGCGACGACGACGACGTCTGGGGCGACGGCAACGGCGCCAGCGTGCAGACCGCCGGTGTCGACGCGGCCTACGGCGCCCAGAAGACCTGGGACTTCTACAAGGACATGTTCGGGCGCCGGGGGATCCGTGACGACGGTGTCGGTGCGACCTCCCGCACCCATTTCGGCACCTCGTACGCCAACGCCTTCTGGGACGACGACTGCTTCTGCATGACCTACGGCGACGGGGCGGACGACTCCCGTCCGCTGACCGAACTGGACGTGGCGGGCCACGAGATGACCCACGGCGTCACCTCCAACACAGCCGGTCTGATCTACGAGGGAGAGTCCGGTGGTCTGAACGAGGCCACCTCGGACATCATGGGCACCGGGGTGGAGTTCTACGCCGACAACCAGGCCGACGCCGGCGACTACCTCATCGGCGAGAAGCTCTTCGGCAACGGCGAGCCGCTGCGCTACATGGACAGGCCGAGCAGGGACGGCTCGTCACCCGACTACTGGTTCAGCGGTCTTGAGCAGGTCGAGGTGCATTCCTCCTCCGGTCCCGCCAACCACTTCTTCTACCTGCTGGCCGAGGGCAGCGGCGAAAAGACGATCAACGGCGTCACCTACAACAGCCCCACGGCCGACGGCCTCCCCGTGCCCGGAATCGGCCGGGAGAACGCCCTCAAGCTCTGGTACAAGGCACTCACCGAGCGCTTCACCTCCACCACCGGCTACGCCGCCGCCCGCGTGCAGTCGCTCCAGGCAGCCGCCGATCTCTGGGGTGAGGGGAGCGCGACCTACACGACGGTCGCCGACACCTGGGCAGCGATCAGCGTCGGCAGCCGCCCCAACGGTGCCTACGTCACCAACCCCGGTGACCAGCACAGTGTGGTCGGCACGCCGGTCTCCCTGCAACCGCGTACGGGCAGCACCAACCCCGGTGTGACCCGCTCCGCGACCGGTCTCCCGACCGGCCTGGCGATCAATGCCACCACCGGGCTGATCTCGGGCACCCCGACGAAGGCCGGGACCTTCCACGCGATCGTGACGGTGCGCGACTCGAAGAACACCGTGGCCAACGCGCGCTTCACGTGGACCGTCCAGCCCCAGGGCAGCGGCTGCGGCGTCAGCCAGCTGTTCGCGAACCCCGGCTTCGAGAGCGGGCCCACGGCCTGGTCGCAGAGCCCCGGTGTGATCGACAACAGTTCCGAGACCCCGGCGCGCACCGGCCGCTACAAGGCATGGCTCGGTGGCTACGGCACCACCCACACAGACACACTGTCCCAGAAGGTGACCGTCCCGGCCTCCTGCACCTTCGCGACCCTTTCCTTCCACCTCCTCGTCACGACCGACGAGGCCCCGAAGTCGGCCGCGTACGACAAGCTGACCGTCAAGGCGGGCAGTTCCACCCTGGGTACGTGGTCCAACCTGGACAAGAGCACCGGATACCTCCAGCGGACGGTCGACCTGACCCCGTACGTGGGCAAGACCGTCACCCTCACGTTCACGGGCACCGAGGACTCCGTATCCAAGACCACCTTCCTCATCGACGACACCACGGTCAGCGCCATCTGACCCGTGTTCCGACCGGGAGGCCCGGGACGACGTCACGTCGTCCCGGGCCTCCCGGTGTTGCCGGGGCCCGGGTGCGGCACGCTCGGGTGGCCGTCCCCGACCGCGCACGGCGGTGGTCCGACTGTTCAGTCCGCAACAGGGCCGTCGCGGCTTCCCGCATTGCTTGACTTGCCCAGGAAGGGAGGACGACAGTGATCGGATCACGGAAGCGGCTGTACGCGGTCGGCGACCCGGCAGGACGGGGAGGGAGTTCGGGTGAGCAGGACCTGCGTCGTACTCGACATCGGAGGTGTGCTGGAGTTGACCCCGGAGACGGGGTGGGTGCAGCGGTGGGAGGAGCGGCTCGGCCTTCGACCGGGCACCGTGCACGAGCGGATGGGAGATGTCTGGAAAGCGGGGAGCGTCGGGACCATCAGCGAGCAGGAGGTGCACGACCAGGTGGGCAGGCGCCTCGGGCTCGACGGCTCCGAGGTGCACGCTTTCATGACCGATCTCTGGACGGAGTACCTCGGGACGCCGAACGAGGAACTGATCGCGTATGTGCGAGCGCTGCGCGGACGTTGCCGACTGGGCATCCTGAGCAACAGTTTCGTCGGCGCCCGGCAGCGCGAGACGGCACTGTACGGCTTCGACGAACTGGTCGACCGGATCGTCTACTCGCACGAGACCGGCATCGAGAAGCCTGACCCACGTGCCTTCGAGGCCCTGTGCGGCGTCCTGGATGTGCGGCCTGAAGTATGCCTTCTCATCGACGACTTCGCCGTCAACGTCGAGGCCGCCCGGGCCGCGGGCATGCAGGCGTTCCTCTTCGAGGACAACGCCCGGACGATCGCACGCATCGAGGCTCATCTGTACACCGACGGCCAGGACGACTGGCGCGATCCGCACGACTGACACCTGCCGCACGGACGCCGTCCGGGTTCCTCTCCGCCCCGTCGGGCGGCCCCATATTCGGCTGCGACGGCCCGGCGCGCCTCCCATACTGAGCGTGCTCGACCTCCGACGTCCCGAAGGAAACCTCCGCGTGCAGTCCGCCGTCACCGTCACTCCCGCCCGCATTCCCGACCTGCTGCTCGGACTCGCCACCGTGCGGCCCGTGTTCCTGTGGGGAGCGCCCGGAATCGGCAAGTCGTCGCTCGTCCGCGACTTCGCGGAGTCGCTGGGACTCGAGTGCGTCAGTCTCCTGGGAACGCAGCTCGCCCCCGAGGACCTGATCGGTGTGCCGCAGATCCGCGACGGGCGGTCCGTGTTCTGCCCGCCGGAGGCCATCGCGCGCGACGAACCGTACTGCCTGTTCCTCGACGAGCTCAACGCCGCCACCCCGGACGTCCAGAAGGCCTTCTACTCGCTGATCCTGGACCGGCGCATCGGATCGTACGAGCTGCCCGCCGGATCGATCGTCATCGGGGCCGGGAACCGCGCCACCGACAACGCGCTGGCCAGGCCTGTCGCGTCCGCCCTCGTCAACCGGCTCACGCACGTCCATCTGCGTGCTTCGGCCGCGGACTGGCTGATCTGGGCGGGGGAGAACGGAATCCACCCCTGGGTGACCGACTACGTCACCGACCGCCCCGACCACCTGTGGTCCCAGCCGCCCAAGACCGAGGAGCCGTTCTCCACCCCCCGGTCCTGGCACATGCTGTCCGACGCCCTGCACTCCTTCGGGCCGGACATCGACGAGGACACCCTGAAGGTGATCGTGCACGGCACACTGACGCCGGCGCACGCCGTGTCCTTCTGCGGCTATGCAAAGATCGTGCGCCACACCTTCGGCATCGAGGCGATCCTCAAGGGCGATGCCTCGTGGCCGGCCGGACTCGGGGACCGCGACCTCCTCTACTACCTGGCCGACGCGTTCCGCGGGCGGCTGGTGAAGGATCTCCCGCGGCAGAGGGAGCACGTGTCCGAGTCGATGCGGCAGACCTCCTACCGGGCCAAGTCGCTGCTCGTACAGCTCGCCGAGATCTCGGTCGAGGTGGCGCAGACCGTCATCGCCGACGACGCCGACGGTCAGCCGGTGCTGCCCGCCTGGTTTCTCGTCGAGGCGGCGCGCGACATGCCCCGGCTGGTCGAGGCCCGACGATGAAGGCCGGCCGTGGCAGGAAGAACGGCGACAAGCCGGATCCAGCCGCCGAGGCCTTCGCGGCGGGACTCGTGCTGCTCAAGCGGAATCCCGCCTTCGGTGCGGTCGCCTTCTCCGTCTGCCGTGAGCACCCGTGTGCCCTGACCCCGGCCGGGGGACTGGCCGCCGTCACCTCCGGCGGCAAGGTGCACGTACACCCCACGAAGCGGGCGGAGCCGGCCGAATGGGCCTGGGTCCTCGCTCACTGCGTGCTGCACCTGGGCTTCGGCCACGTGCCGGCGTCCAAGGACGACCCGCGCGTCCAGCCCGACCGGTACGACCTGGCAGCCCGCTGCACGGTCGTCAACCGCTTCCTGCTCACCTTTCCGATGGGCCGTCCCCCCGACGACCTCCCCGCGGCCTACCCATCCGGCGACGAGGGGGAACTCGCCGCCCGCTGGCGCCGCGACGGCATTCCCGCAGAGTACGAGAGGTGCGGCACCGCAGGCGGGCAGCCGGACCAGATCCTCACGACCTGGAACGGCTGGAACACCACGGTCCCCGACTGGGAGGCGGCCTTCGCCCGCGCGCTCACCCGTGCCGTCTCCACCGCCATGGACACGGCAGGCGGCCGCGTCGACCGGGAGACCGGCGAACGCGCCCCGCAGCAGCCGTGGAACCGCGCCCTGAACTGGTTCGTGTCCTCCTACCCGCTGCTCGGCGGAATCGCCGCGGGAATCACCGTCGTCGCCGACGCGGAACTGGCCCGGACCCACGGCATCACCACCGCCGCGGTGAACTCCGCCGTCGGGGAGATCTACATCAATCCTCTGCGTGAACTCACCGACGAGCAGTGGCGTTTCGTCCTCGCCCACGAGATACTGCACGCCGCCCTGCGCCACGGCGAACGCCGGGGTGGCCGGGACCCGTTCCTCTTCAACGTCGCCGCCGACTACGTCGTCAACGACTGGCTGGTCCGCATGCGCGTGGGCGACATGCCGGACGGCGTGCTGTACGACCCACAGCTGCGCGACCTCTCGGCGGAGGAGGTGTACGACCGGATGGCGGGCGACCTGCGCCGCCGGCGACGGCTCGCGACCCTGCGGGGCAAGGGGCTCGGTGACGTACTCGGCGAGCCACTGCGACACCCCGCCGCCCGCCCGTACGCGGACCTCGACGACTTCTACCGGCGCGGCCTCGTCCAGGGATTCGACCTGCACCAGTACGGCGGACGTGGTCTGCTGCCCGCCGGGCTGGTCCAGGAGATACGGGCGCTGGCCCACCCGCCGGTGCCGTGGGACGCGCAACTCGCCCGGTGGTTCGACGCATACGTACCCCGGCCTCAGCCCGTGCGTTCCTACGCCCGCCCAGCCCGGCGGCAGGCTTCGACCCCGGACATACCGCGCGCCGGCCGGTACTTCCCCGACGAGGAGGCGGCGCGTTGCACCTTCGGAGTCGTACTCGACACCTCCGGCTCGATGAGCGCCACCCTGCTCGGCAAGGCGCTCGGGGCGATCGCCTCGTACGCGGAGGCACGTGACGTGCCGGCGGCGCGGGTGGTCTTCTGCGACGCGGCGCCGTACGACGCGGGATACCTTCCTCCGGCCGAGATCGCGGGCCGGGTGCGAGTCCGTGGTCGTGGCGGAACCGAACTGCAGCCGGGCATCGACCTGTTGTGCAGAGCCGACGACTTCCCGCCGACGGCTCCGGTACTCGTCATCACCGACGGATGGTGCGACACACTGCGTGTCCGCCGCGAGCACGCCTACCTGATTCCCGAGGGTGCGAGACTGCCGTTCACACCCCGAGGTCCGGTGTTCCGGCTGAGCTGAACTGAGCGGTTCGGCGCACGGCCGGCCACCGTCGCCTGCGTGACGGTGACACTTCATGGCTCAGGCGCGGCGATACCGCAGCGGGTGGCGGCCGGCGCGCACCGGCAGACCGATGTGCCCCCGCCCGCCGACCGACCGGCGATGGCCGCTCCGAAACGATCGGAAGGGGGCCATGTCGCACCGGACTCCACGGCGCCCAGGTGTCACACTGCGATCACCTCCACCGCAGGAACTCGGACCTGCCCGCCACAGCGCCGGGCCCGAGGGGCAGGGGGGCGCAGGGAGGGGACGGCGACGACGCACGCCGTGCACGCGTGGCCGACGCGCGGCGGCACACGATCATCCGTACGCGAGGAGAGCACCATGACCGCCACCTACACCTTCGATGTCTTCTCCAGCCTGGACGGCTACGGTGCCGCCGGCGGCACGTGGTCCGGGTACTGGGGCAGACAAGGCCCCGAGCTCCTCGAACGCCGCCTCGCCCTGTACGACGAGGAACAGCGGATGGTCTTCGGGGCCAACACCTACCGGGCGTTCGCCCGGATGCTGGCGTCGAGCACCGAGACGTCCGAGGTGCGCGACCCGTGGGTCACACGGATGAGGAGCCTCCCGGCGACGGTGGTGTCGCGCACGCTCCGAGATCCTCTCGACTGGCCGGAGGCGAGCGTCGTGAGCGGCGATGCCGTCGACGTCGTCGCGCGGCTCAAGCAGGATTCGGGGGTCCCGCTGCGCTCGCACGGCAGCCTGTCGATGAACCGGGCGCTGATGGAGGCCGGGCTGGTCGACCGCGTCCAGGTGACGATCTTCCCCGTGATCACCGGCCGGACCGGGATGGAACCGGTCTTCGGAGGTGCGGCCGACTTCGACCTCGAACTGATCGAACACCGGACCCTGGACGGCCACATCCAGGAACTCACCTACCGGCCCACCGTGCACGACTGAGTCCGTCCCGCATCCCGCCGGCCGAGCGGCGGAACCCGGCCGGCGGATCTGTCCGTCCCGGTGCGTCGTCGGGCGTGGGGGCGGCTGACCGGTGGCCCGGCCCGGGACGGGGCAGCCGCCCGGACACCGTGGAGCGGTCATCGGCGTGGGCCGGATGTGAGCCGGACGTGTGAGGGGAGTGGGCGGGCCCACCGGACCGGCCTACGCACGGACACGCAGAACGGCCCGATTCATGATGTTCTGTCCCCAGTGTTGTGCAGACGCGGCACGGCGGCACAGGTCAACCGGTCCACTGCGAAGGAAGACGTCGATGAGCGATCCGTCGAGCCCGCACCAGCCCGGCGGTACGCAGAGCGGCAGACCGGGTGAGTCGCAGGCTTACGAATCCGAGGCGGACCGACCCGATCCGCACCGCTGGTGGGCCCTGGCCGTCATCGCGACCGCGCAGCTCATGGTGGTGCTCGACGCGACGATCGTCAACATCGCCCTCCCCTCCGCACAGCGCGCTCTCGGCATCAGCAACGGGAACCGCCAGTGGGTGATCACCGCCTACACCCTGGCCTTCGGCGGTCTCCTGCTGCTGGGCGGAAGAGTCGCCGACCTCGTGGGCCGCAGGCGTACGTTCATCATCGGGCTCATCGGTTTCGCCGGCGCCTCCGCGATCGGCGGGGCGTCCGGCGGTCAGGAGATGCTCTACCTCTCCCGCGCGCTCCAGGGAGTGTTCGCCGCCCTCCTGGCGCCCTCCGCCCTCTCCCTGCTCACCACGACGTTCCCCGCCGGCAAGGAACGCGCGCAGGCCTTCGGCATCTTCAGTGCCATCGCGGGCGGCGGCTCGGCCATCGGGCTGCTGCTCGGCGGCATCCTCACCGAATGGCTCAGCTGGCGCTGGTGTCTGTACGTCAACGTACCCATCGCCATTCTCACCGTCATCGGCGCGCTGACCCTGCTCAGGGACCGCAGAGGAACCACGGGCGCGCATCTCGACATCCTGGGCGCGCTCCTCGGCAGCACCGGCCTCGTCGCGATCGTGTACGGGTTCAGCCGGGCCGAGGCACTCGGATGGAGCTCCGCGGAGGTCCTCGCCGTGCTGAGCGTCGGCGTCGCACTGCTGGTCGCGTTCGCCTGGTGGCAGACCAGGGCATCGGCTCCACTGCTGCCCCTGCGGATCGTCCGCGACCGCAACCGCGGCGGCTCGATGATCGTGATGGCGATGACGACGATCGGTCTCTTCGGCGCGTTCCTCTTCCTCACGTACTTCCTGCAGAACATCCTCGGGTACTCGCCGCTCAGCGCAGGCCTGGCGTTCCTGCCGCTGTCAGCCGGAATCATCATCGGCTCCACCCAGATCTCCGCCCGGCTGCTCCCTCTGGTGGCGCCACGTCTGCTGTTGGTGCCCGGTCTGCTGCTGAGCGCCGGCGGCATGTACTCGCTGACGTTCCTCGACGTCGACTCCACCTACGCAGGTCACATCCTGCCGGGCACCATCCTGCTGGGCTTCGGACTCGGGCTGACCTTCCTCCCCATCATCTCCACGGCCACGAGCGGGGTTCCGGCGAGGGACTCGGGGGTCACCTCGGCAACCGTCAACACCGCCCAGCAGGTGGGCGGTTCCATCGGTACGTCGCTCCTGAACACGATCGCGACCACCGTGACCGCCACCTACCTGACCAGCCACCTCGCCGCGGCGGCCCGCGAGGGCGGCCTGACACCTGCCGAACGCATGCGGATCGTGAACGCCGGAACCGTCCACGGCTTCACGGTGGCCATCGCCTGGGCGGCGATCATCCTCCTCGCCGCGGCGCTCATCGGCGCAGTCATGATCAACGGCAAGTCGCCCCGAGCCCGAGCGGCGGAGGAAGCAGCCGCGCTCTGAGGTCTGCGGGCGGCGGCAGGAGGGCCGTGCGTCGCACCTTGGGTACGAAGGCGTCCGGCGATCGGCCTGTGTCCGGCAAGACGTCGCGCGGCCGGCTGGACGGGCGGCGATCGAACGGGGTCCGCGCACTCGCCCCGCCCGGCTGACGTCCCGCGGTCTTGTTGCTCGACGAGGGCCGGGCATTTCCTCGCGACGGCGCTGGTGGCACGATGTGATGATGATCAACTCTCGCGCGGCGGGCTCGCAGGGGCGCCGACTGCACTTCGTCGGGACGTTACCGCAATTCGACACCGCAGCAGCCGCCTTCGCCGCACAGACCGGGCAACTCCATGGAGAGATCAGGCGCCTGTCCGGTGGCGAGACCGGCCCTCGGCTCTCGTGGTTCGTCCCACTGGTGAAGGAGCTCAAGGCCGGCCCCAAAGTCACGGCTCGTCAGGAAGGTGACTGGAGCGACTACGACGACGTCGACCGCCTTGCCGTGCGACGCGGGCACCGACTGACCCCCGGGGACATACCACTGCATCTCGCAGAGTGGGCAGAAGAGGAGCTCGACGCGCTGCAGGCCGCGGGTACGCCGGCGACGGCAGAACGTCCACTGCAGGTCGGCGTACCCAGCTATCTCGACCTGGCGCTGTTCATCTTCGGTCCGATCGGCGCGCTGCGGTGGGCGGGGGTCTTCCTCGACGCAGTGACCGCGCAGGTCGAGCGGATGGTGGCGCATGCAGGGAACCGGGTGGTGATACAGATCGAGACGCCCGCGGCAGCGATCGCTGTGGCGTCGATGCCGTCGTCGCTGCAGCGACGGGCAGCGGATGCGCTCGGCGGGCTGGTGCTTCGTCAGGTCCGCCGGGCTCCGCAGGGGGCGAGGCTCGGGATGCACCTCTGTGTGGGGGACATGGGTCACAAGGCCCGGGTCAGGCCCTCGTCGGTCGCGCCGCTCGTAAGGCTGACCAACGTACTGGCCCGGCGCTGGCCGGACGGCCGGACCCTGGAGTTCGTGCACATCCCCCTGTGCGGTGGGGAGGAGCCTCCCACGACCGACCCCACCTTCTACGCGCCCCTGCGCGAGCTGGACATTGCGCCGAATACAACGCTCGTCGCCGGACTCGCGCACGAGGGCGCGACGGTCGAGGACCAGCGTGCGGTGAGGGATCTCGTCGAGCGCGAAACCGGCATGGAGGTCGATATCGCCACGGCCTGCGGCCTGGGCAGGCGGAGCCGAGAACAGGCGGAGTCGGCCGTGGAGCGCATGCGAGCGCTGCTTTCCTGAGCTGTCCCTGCCGGAAGGAGGCACAGCCCGGACGCCCGGACATGCCCCGCAGGGACGGGCTCGGTCACGTCGGCTGCCAGGCGGTCCTGGCGAGTTCGCGTCCGGTCAGGGGTGAGATACCGGGGGCCCGGCAGGGCTTGGTGGTCACGTCTGCCTTGCGGCTGCCTCGGCGTGAACCTGGACCGCAACCGGCCGACATCCACGTACGCGCGATACGCACGCCCGCGTAGCTGCCTGCGGCCCACGGGCCGGCGCCTCGCGCGCTCCGCGCACGAGGCGCCGGCTGCCTTCGTCAGCCGGCGCCGGTCAGCGCCGCGCGCGCGGCGCTGAGGATGTCCTCGGAGAGCGGGGAGCCCTCGGTCGCCCGCGCCAGGACGAGCGCCCCGACCATGGTGCACAGTCGGGCGATGCCGTCCTGGTCGTCGGTGGCGAGCTGTTCGGCGAACGCGCCGACTCCGTCGGTGAAGATGCGGCGTCCTTCGCGGTCGTCGGGCTGTCGGGCCACGTCGGTGGCGAGGGCGGCGACGGGGCATCCCCGCGCCGGATTGTCGCGGTGCTCGACGGAGAGGTAGTTGTCGATCAACGCCTGCTGGGCGGCGTCGCGTGTCGCTGCCTGCCGCTCCGTCCTGCCCTGCTGGAGCCGGGTGAACTCGTCGAAGGCGTGGGAGGTGGCCTCGTCGACGAGCGCCTCCTTGGAGTCGAACTGCTTGTAGAAGCCGCCGTGGGTGAGACCGGACGCCTTCATGAGGTCGGCCACGCTGACGTGGGTTCCGCGCTCCCGGAACAGCCGGGAAGCGGTCTCCACCACCCGTCGGCGGTTCTCCTCCGCCTGAGCCTGCGATACCCGGCCCATGATCCACCTCCGATGGGATGTCGACTGGCATCTATCGTAGACCAGTGCTTAGATTGTGGATGTAATCTAAATCTCCGGGCGGATCGATCCACCCTCAGGGCAAGGAACTGACATGGAACTGAAGAACGCAGTCGTCGTCGTCACCGGTGCCAACCGCGGCCTGGGGCGGCACCTGGCCGCACAGCTCGTGGAGCGTGGAGCGAAGGTGTACGGCACGGCGCGCCGTCCCGAGACGATCGACCTCCCGGGCGTCATCCCCCTGCGGGTGGACGTGACGGACGAGGAGTCCATCCGGGCGGCGGCCCGCGCCGCGTCCGACGCGACGCTCCTGGTCAACAACGCGGGCATGTCCACGGGCGCCTCCCTGGCTGCGGGCGACCTGGATGCCGTCCGGCTGGAGATGGAGACGAACTTCTTCGGGCCGCTCGCCGCGACCAGGGCGTTCGCCCCCGTCATCGAGGGCAACGGCGGAGGTGTCGTGCTCAATGTCCTGTCCGTCCTGTCCTGGCTGCATCCGGCCGCCCTCGGGTCCTACGCCGCGACCAAGGCGGCCGCATGGGCGCTGACCAACGCGACGCGGCAGGAACTGGAGCCTCGCGGCATCGCCGTCTCGGCGCTGCACGTCGCCTATATGGACACCGACATGGCCGCAGACGTCCCCGCCGACCGGAAGAGTGACCCCTCGGACGTCGCGAGGCAGGCGCTGGACGGCATCGAAGCCGGCTTGTCCGAGATCCTGGCTGACGAGACCACCCGCGCCGTCAAGGGAAACCTGTCCGCGTCGCTGAATGCGGCCTGAGACGCACACCCTGCCCCACCCATTAGCGGCACTTCCCGGGTGCTCTCGGCGCGACAGGCGGACGAGTGGCTTGCTCGCCCGTGTGGGGCTCGCTCCCTGTGCGACTACGCCGACCCCGTTCTCTCTGTGCGGGGTCGGCGTTCTTCTTGCGCGGAACCGGCGTCGTGCCGGACGCCGGTAGTGGGGTCGTGCCGCTGTCGCGAGGCCTGGAGTGGCCGCACCGCCGGTGTCCGCGAGACCGGTGGCTGTGAGCGATCGGTGCGCCTTGCCTTGTGACTCGAGACACGGTGATGGCCGTCACAGGGCATGAGTGCGTCCTGGGGAATGGTGCAAAGGGGGCAAAGGTTGACAAGTGCAGCAATTGTCATCTCTTTGGAGGAGTACGTCATGGGTCTGTTCAACCGTAGGAGTGCTGCTGTTGTCGCTCCTGTCGTGGCTGGTGTTTCTGCTGGTGTGTCGGGTTCGAGTCTGTCGCATCTGACGGGTGACTACGTGATCGATTCGACGCACAGCGAGATCGGGTTTTCGTTGAAGTATGCGAAGGTCACGACGATGCGTGGGCGTTTCACGGAGTATGACGGTCGGCTGCGTCTGGATGGTTCGGAGCCGTCGGCGTCGACGGCGGAGGTCGTGATCAAGGTTGCGAGTATCGATACGGCGCTGGCCGGTCGTGATGAGCACCTGTTGAACGGTGATTTCTTCGCGGTGGAGGAGTTTCCGGAGATGGTCTTTCGGAGTACGGGTGCGGAGCGGGTGGATGAGGACACGTTCCGGATGGATGGTGAGCTGACGATCAAGGGTGTGAGTCGTCCGGTGTCGTTGGAGCTGACGCTGAACGGTGAGGTTGTGGACCCGATGGGTAATGTGCGGGTCGGTTTCGATGGTTCGGCGACGGTCAACCGTAGTGACTGGGGTCTGACCTACAACGCGGCGCTGGAGGGTGGGGGTGTGCTGATCAGTGACAAGATCAAGCTCACCTTCGACATCTCCGCGATCCGGCAGGCCTGAACCGACCGGAGCACCCAACCGGCCGGCGGAACCTGAACCGGCCGAAGCACCGAACCGGCCGGCGTACACAGACCGGCCGGAGCACCCAACCGGCCGGAGCATGCGAACCGGCCGGAGCACCTGGACCGGCCCGGACCTGCCTGCCGGGCCGTGCTCCCTGAGGGTGGTGGGTGTCGCACACCACCCGGGGAGCCCCGATCCCTACGCGACCCAGCAGTAGACACGCTGGCCTCGGCGCCGGGCGCTGCTGACGGCTCCGCCAGATCCATGTGGATCACTCCGGGCGAAGAACTCGACGATGATGCTGATGCGGGCTCCGTGCCCCGGCACCCACGACCGTGATCGTCTGGGCAGCCCGCAGCCCGCAGCCCGCAGCCCGCAGCCCGCAGCCCGCAGCCCGCAGCCCGCAGCCCGCAACCCGCAGGGACGGGCAGGACGAGAACGCGTGGCAGGGCGCAGCCCCCCGCACCCGACTTGATGCGGCGTGGCTCGGCTACCGTGCGGGGTGGTCCGGAGCAACCACGAGGTATGCGGGGAAACAACTTTGAACGTCGGTGTGCAGCGCGGCGCGATCGCAACCGTGCAGGTGCTCGGTCTCGCCGTGTGGTTCTCCATGTCGGCTGTCGTGCCGAGTCTGCGGAACGAATGGGGACTCACCTCCGGCGGGGCCGTATGGCTGACCGCCTCCGTGCAGTTCGGCTTCGTCGCCGGGGCACTCACGTCGACCACCCTGAACCTGGCGGACCGGATTCCGGCCCCGCGCCTTCTCTCCGCCTGCGCGGCCGCCGCAGCCGCCTGCACCGTCGTGCTGGCCGTATCGGTGCACGGACTCGCCCTCGCCATCCCGCTGCGCTTCCTGACCGGTGTGTTCCTGGCCGGCGTCTACCCCGTCGGAATGAAACTCATGGCCTCCTGGGCCGCACGCTCAGGGCGCGGGCTCACGATGGGCATCCTCATCGCCGCGCTCACCCTAGGCTCCACGCTTCCCCATCTCATCGCCGGCGTGGGTTCGCTGCCGTGGCGGGGCGTCCTGCTCGCGGCTGCGGCCGCCGGTCTGCTGGGTTCCGCGATCTGCCTGCTCCTCGTCCGGCTCGGTCCGCATGTGGCGCCTGCCGCCACGATCCGCAACCCTCGCTACGCGCTGACGATGTTCACCGAACGCGGGCCGCGCCTGACGAACCTCGGCTACTTCGGCCACATGTGGGAGCTCTACGCCCTGTGGACCTGGATCCCGTCGTTCCTGCTGGCCACGAGAGCTGCCGAAGAGCTGCCCGGCTCGGTCGAGATCGCGGTGTTCCTCACCATGGGGATCGGCGGAGTGGTCGGCTGTCTGCTCGGCGGCTGGGGCGCCGACCGGTACGGCCGCCCGCCGGCCGCCCTGGTCGCGCTCCTCGTCAGCGGCGTGTGCTGCCTGCTCTCCCCGTTCCTCTTCCATTCCTCGCCCGCGGTCCTCCTGGCCTTCTGCACGCTGTGGGGCGCCGCCGTGATCGCGGACTCCGGGGTCTTCTCCACCACCCTCAGCGAGGTCGCCGATCAGCGGTACGTGGGAACCGCCCTGACCGCCCAGACCGCGATCGGGTTTGCCCTCACCGTCGTCACCATCCAGCTCACCCCCCTTCTGGCCGAAGTCGTCGACTGGCAGTACGCCTTCCTCCTGCTCGCGCCCGGGCCCCTCGCCGGTGCCTTCGCGATGCGTGCTCTACGCGCCGACGCTGTGTCCACCGGGCCATCCCGGTGACTTGATGCGTCACCTCGCCGCCTTCTCGAACGGGCGCGCAGGAAGCGGTGGGCAGCCTGGCTCCGGAGGCCGAGAAGGGGGGCCTCTCCTCTACAGCATGAGCGGCCCTCACACGCTGGATGTCAGCCAGTGTTCATCTCGCGCCTCCCTTGTGATCATGCGAGACGCGGTGCCAGGACATGAGCCGCGCGTCCACTCGGAGTGCCCCACTCCCTACAGCTTCGAAGGAAGTCACCCCGTGGCGCTCCCTCTTGATCCCAACCGTCCCCGAGCGCGATCCGCCGTGCGGCGCAGCGTCGTCGTCCTCGCCCTGGCGACCTCGCTCAGCATCGGAGCGGGCATGATGACGACCGCTCAGGCCCTCGGTCCCGCAATCCCGTTGGCGGCACCCTCGCCCGAGCGGAACCACAACCTGATCCCCAGCACCCCCGGTCGCTCGCTCGTGACCGACGAGACCCGCACACCCGTCGCGCCCGGCCTGGACCTCACGCGCTTCGACCGCTTCGGTACCGATGGATGGGTCCGTGGGCAGGTGCTCGTCGCCGATCTGGCCGAAGACCGCCTGCGGGTGGACCACATCACGTCCGGCACGGTCACCGGCAAATCGAAGGTGACCGAACAGGCAGCCCGGACCGGCGCGATCGCCGCCATCAACGGCGACTACTTCGACATGAACGACACCGACGCCCCCATCGGCGCGGCGGTGTCCCGCAAGGCCGGCATGGTCAACTCGGCGACGGAGGGCCGTGCCCAGTCCGTCGCCATCGGTGCGGACGGCCTCGGCGGACTGGCCCAGGTGTTCCTGGAGGGGGAGGTCACCCTTCCGGGAAGCGGACCGCTGAAGCTCTCCGGCGTCAACACCCCGCAGCTCACGCGCGACGGGATCGGGCTGTTCACCGACGTATGGGGCCCGGCCCCTCACACCAAGCCCGTGACCGGCGCGGAACGAGTCACCGAAGTGAGGATGCGCGGCGGCAGGGTCACGGAGGTACGCCACGCGGCCGGCTCGGATCCGATCCCCGCAGGTACGAGTGTGCTGCTCGGCCGCGAGGCGGGTGCCGACAGCCTGGCGGTTCTGCGCGTGGGCGACGCGGTGTCCGTCGCGTACCGGCCGAGAGCAGACTTCGGGAAGGTGGCCGTCGCGGTCGGGGGCGGCCAGGTGCTGGTCGACAACGGCACCGTCCGGCGCTTCACCGAGGGCGACACGGTCACCGCGACCTCGCGTACGGCCGTCGGATTCTCCGCCGACGGACGCACCATGTTCATGGTCGCGATCGACGGCAAGCAGACGGACAGCAGGGGCATGGACCTCAACGAACTCGGCGACCTCATGAAGGGGCTCGGAGCCGCCAACGCGCTGAACATGGACGGCGGCGGTTCGACCACGATGGCCGCGCGGCTTCCCGGCGAAGCCACCACAGGCCTGATCAGCAGCCCGTCGGACGGTTCGGAGCGCCAGGTCGCCAACGGTCTCGGTCTGTTCGCCGCACCCGGCTCCGGCGCGGTCCACGGGTTCCGTGTCCGGCCCGCCCTCACGGCGGACGGCTCCGACAAGCTGTTCCCCCACCTGCACCGCACCGTTCGCGCGCTCGCCCACGACGAGACGTACGCTCCGGTGCCGGCGGGCCGGCTGAGGTGGAAGGACTCCGGCAAGGTGTCGGTCACGCCTTCCGGGAGCGGAACCGCGCTCGTCACCGGCCGGCGTCCCGGCGTCACCCGTGTGAAGGTCTCCGGTGGCCACGGAGCTGCGGGAGAGGCTGCACTGACCGTCCTGGCCCCCGCCGTGCGTATCGCTCCGAGCAGCAGCGTGATCGCACTCGACGGCGTCCAGGACACCGCCCGGCTCACCGTCACCGGCTACGACGGCCTCGGGGACTCCGCCCCCGTCGATGCGTCGGACGTCAAGATCGCCGGTGGCGACGGTGTGGTGTCGCTGCAGCCGGCAGGCGACGCGACCTTCACCCTGCGAGGTCTGAAGGACGCGGCGTCCACCACCCTGCGTCTCACCGTGGGCAGGATGACCACGCAGGTCGCCGTCACGGTGGGCCTGGCCGAGAACACGTTCGCGGACCTCACCGACGCCGCCTCCTGGACGTCGGCCGACGACCGCGCTCCCGGCGGATCGGTCGCCCCGGCCTTCGGGCACGACGGCACACCTGGACTGCGCCTCGGCTACGACTTCACCAGGTCGACGGCCACCCGCGGGCAGTACGCGGTCCCTCCGCAGGCGATTCCCCTCCCGGGACAGCCGCAGGCGGTCACCATGTGGATCGACGGCGACGGCAACGGCTCATGGCCGCGCCTGCAGTACCGCACGGCCGCCGGCGTGACCGCCAACCTCGACGGGCCCATGATCACCTGGACCGGCTGGCGCAAGGTCGAGTTCCCGGTGCCGGTGGGCACCCCCTACCCCCTCACGCTGCAGCGCGTCCGTCTGCTGGAGACCAGTGCCGCCCGCTCCTACACGGGCGAGGTGACCATCAGCGATCTGCGCGTCAAGGTCGCGCCCGATGTGGAACTGCCGGCCGGGCCGAGGCTCACCGACCCTGTGGTGGTCACCGACGGCACCGTCGACGGCCGGCCGCTTCGGGTCGCGGTGATGTCGGACGCCCAGTTCGTCGCCCGTGACCCGGACAGTCCGCTCGTCGAGGCCGCCCGCCGCACCCTTGCCGAGATCGCCAGGACCAAGCCCGACGCACTGGTCATCAACGGTGACCTCGTCGACGAGGGGGCACCCGCCGACTTCGCTCTCGCCCGTACCCTGCTCGACGAGTTCGACAGGCGGACCGGGTGGAAAGTCCCGTGGCACTACGTCCCGGGCAATCATGAGGCGATGGGCCCCGGGTCCACGGTCAACTTCGAAGCCGCCTTCGGCGACACCACTTCCGTCTTCGACGTGGAACACACCCGCTTCATCACCCTCGACAGCTCCAGCGGTACCCTGCGCGGCGGCGGATTCGCACAGCTCCAGCTCCTGCACGACCAGTTGAAGGCTGCGCGGAACGACCGATCGGTGAGCGGCGTCGTGGTGTTCGAGCACCACCCCACCCAGGACCCGCTGCCGGACAAGGCCAGCCAACTCGGTGACCGCAAGGAAGCGGAGCTGGTCGAGAAGTGGCTGTCCGACTTCCGGGCCGGTGCCCACAAGTCCGCCGCCTTCGTCGCCGGCCACGTAGGAGCGTTCGCGGCGACCACGGTCGACGGTGTGCCCTACCTCGTCAACGGCAACTCCGGCAAGAACCCGGCCAGTACGCCCGACAACGGTGGTTTCACCGGCTGGACCATGCTGGGCATCGACCCGCGGAAGGGCCGCATCGACGACCGGTTCGATGTCCCTGCGCGCGACGCACAGCGGTGGCTCCAGGTGGAGATGCACGCCCGCACCGACTCCGTGAACCTGACCGCTCCGGACCGGCTCGCAGTCGGTGACCAGGCCCGTGCGGCGGCCACCCTGACCCAGGACGGCACCCGAACCGTCCCGGTCGCATGGCCGGTCGGGGCGGACTGGTCCGGTATCCGCGCCAAGATCACGAGCTCGACCGCCGGGACGGACGCGTCCCGGGCGGCCGCATCGGTCATCTCCTACGACCCTGCCACCGGCCTGGTCACCGCACTCCGTCCGGGCACCGCAATTCTCCGAGTGACCGTCAACGGCACCGCCGCCCAGAGGACGATCACGGTGACGCGCCGCTTGAGCTGAACCTGTCGGGTCGGCGGACGCCTGACGTCGCGGGTCGGCCGCGGACACCTCCGGTGAGGGCCGGCGGCCCGATTCCGTACCCGGCTCGGCGACGTCGCGGATCGTGACGTCGCCGGGCGGTGATCCGGCGGGGCGATCACCGCCGTGCTCCCGATGCCGGCGGCAGGCCGGGGGCCATGCGCGTTTCCGACAGGGTGTGCGTCTTGTCACACACAGGCCGTCCTGACCTCCGCCGCGCAGGCGGTCCGCGGAATGTTCCGCGTCAGCGGCGTTCACCGCGGCTCACGGCACCTTGGGGCCACCGAGATACGTGCCGTGCTCGTCGTACGGCCAGGCGTTGGGCAGACAGCCGTGAAGGCCGTCGATCTGCTGCATCATGGCGGGCGCCGGCCTGCCGGGCCCGGGGCAGCCTTCGTGCCCGTGCCCGATGCGGTGTCCGACCTCGTGGTTGATGATCAGTGCCCGGTAGTCGGCCAGCGGGCCGTGGAAATTGGGGGATCCCGAGTTCCAGCGCTTCAGATTGACGATGACGCGGGAGCCGACGTCGCAGTTCACCTCTCCCTGTGTCTGGAGTCCCGCGGCTCCGCAGATCCTGTCCACCGTCGCGGGCGAGGCGACGACGACCACGAAGTCCCGGGCCCCCTCGGAGACGAGCTGGAAGCCGTCATGACCGTCCGCCGTCCAGGATCTGCGGTCAGCCAGAGTCCCGTACACCTCGCGGGCCACCTCGTCGGCCGACACTCCGATGCCGTCCTCCACCCGGACCTTGAAACGCCGGATGGTGCCGGTGCCGATCGGTGGGGCGGAGATCCTCGCGGTCACGAATCCGTCCGTGTCCCCGGCGACGGCAGGCGACGGCGCCGCCGATGAGGGCGACGGCGCCGCTGCTGTGGCCGGGGGAGTGCTGGGAGCCTCCTTGTGTGCGACGGCGGCCACACCTGCGGACCGGCTGCCGTGCGCGTGCAGCAGGTGCGGTGCGGCGCCCACGGCGACCACTGCCAGCAGCAGGACGAGCAGGAGGCGCTTCACCGGTTTCCTGCGGCTCTGTCCGGGCCGTGGCCGGGAACCGGCTGATCCGGGCTCCGTGCGTCGTTGCGCCCTTGAGGATGAAGCAGTCTGACGTGCCATGTCTGGTGCCGGTCCATATCCGAGTTCCTAGGTGAAATGTCCTCCCGTTCTCCCACGAGCCGGATGGCTGGATTTGTTCATTCGGAGATGAGACCGGCAGTGGATTCGATCTCGTATGGTCAAAAATGCACCGGTCTAGGCGGTGACATCGCGAGTGGTCCGGTGCGATCGCGTGCTGCTTTCAGCCATCCGGGGTTCCTGTGGCAGCGCCTCTGCTGCGGCGCCACCCCAGGCTCCGGGAGACGGCGAGCCGCCTCACCGGCGACTCCGCGCCCGAGAGTGCTGCAGTGCCGGGCAGTCGGCCGGCACCGGGGCGCGGGCGCCCACCGGCCGTATGTGCCCGACCCTTCGGCCGGCGCGCTCGGCGGGGCCGGGGGACCCACGTGTCGGCGCCCGCGTCGGCGATCCGCCCGGCAGAAAGGCCGCCCCGCCCGTTCACCTCACCGAATCGCCTCGACCAGCAGGCCTGCGGCCACCGCCGCCCCGTCCGTGCGTATCCGGCCTCCCAGAGCCCGTGCCCGTGCCCTGGTCTCGGGCGCCAGGGCCGCCTTGAACGCGACGTCCAGGGATTCGGCGGTGGGAGGCGGTCCGTCCAGTGCCGCACCGAGGTCCAGGTCCGCCACCCGGCTCGCCCAGTACGGGTTGTCCGACAGCTGGAGCGGTATCACCACCTGCGGCGCGCCCGCCCGGGCCGCCGTCGACGTCGTACCCGCGCCGCCGTGGTGCACCACGGCGGCCACCCTGGTGAACAGGCGCTGGTGATTGACCTCGGAGACGGCGAAACAGTCGTCCCGGCCGTCGGTCAGCTCAAGATCGGCCCACCCGGAGGACACGAGGACGCGGTGTCCCCGCGAGCGGATCGCCTCGGTGGCCATGCGGACGACGTCCTGCGACGGACGCATGCTGCCGAACCCCACGTAGACGGGGGGCGCGCCCGCGTCCAGGAACGCCGTCACGTCGTCCGGGAGCGGGCGTTCGTCCGGCAGGCTCCACGCACCCGTGTGTACGACGTCGAGGCCCGGCGTGGGCAGCCACGGGCCCAGGACCGGATCGGCGGCCAGCCACGGCCGGTCGGTGATGACGTGGTCGCGGACGTTGTCCACCGGGGCGAGGCCGATCGCTGCCCGGTGGTTGTTGAGGGTCTCGCCGAACTGCGCGTTCACATGGCCGGCGTCCAGCTCCCACCGTGTCCGGTTGTCGTGCACCTCGGGCTCCGGCCAGCCCGGCCGCGGGGGAGGCGCATGGTGCGGGGACGGCAGATGCACGGCCGCGTAGCTGGCGTACACGTAGTGGATGCCCGCGGCCTCGGCCACGGACCGTGCGGCGATCTGGGCCAGGCCGGCCGCCACCAGTACGTCACACCCGTCGGCAGCGGTGGGGAAGACGTCGAACTGCGCGGCGACCATCTCGGTCCGGTACCGGGACAGCTCCGCCGCCGACGGCAGACTCGATCCACGCATCAGCTCTCCCACCGGCGGACAGAGCGGAACGAGTTGCACTCCGATGTCCGCGAGCCGATCGGCGAACTCGTCGTCCGGCGGTGCGCACATCCGGACCTCCGCACCGAGTGTCCGCAATCGCACGGCGAGTGCCATCAGCGGCTGGACATCGCCCCGTGTCCCGTACGTGGACAACAACACCCGCATTCCGCGCCTTCTTTCGCTACGTCGTCCCAGGTGTCGTGCCGTGCGGCCGACGTTCCGCACACGGCGGCCCTGTGACGTTGATGTGCCGGTCTTCACGACTGTGCGGCAGCAGTGTAGGCCGCGTGTGTCGCTCGACGTGGTGGCGTGGCCGACACACCGTCAGGCCGGTGCTCCGCCCCCGCGCGGGCGGCGTTACCGGAATCCCAAATGAACCCGCGGAATTCGGAGTTGCCGGTGGTCGGCATGGGTAGGGAGCCCCAGGCCCCGCCGTACCCGGATGGTGGTCCCTGTCCGCTCGCGGGCCGACTCCGTCCGGAGGTGTCGACAGCGATGTGTGCCGGACTGTCGTGTGGCGTGAAGGTCTGGCCTCAAGTGCCGGGGCCAGGCAGGGTGTGCAAGGTATTCGATCGCCGACACAGACGGAGAACTACTCAATGCCTGGTTCGTCCGTGCCCGCCCCCGATGTTTCGGTCATCCTCCCCTGTGCGGGATTCGGAACACGTTTCGGCGCGCCCTACCCGAAGGAGCTGCACTGTCTGGCTCCCGGGGTCACCATCCTGGACCGCAGTCTGGAAGCAGTGGTCGAGCTGGCCAAGAGCGGACTTCACGTGCGCCTGGTCGTCGTGTTCGGCGCGCACAAGCTCGACACCGTGCGCTATCTGACGCGCTACTCCGAGACTTTTCAGACGGTCTTCGTCCACCAGGACGACACGATCCAACCGGGGCTCGAGGGAGCGATCAGGTCGGCCCTGCCGCTGACGCAGGGCCCGGTCGCCCTCGTGCTGCCCGACATCGTCCTCACCGGGTCCGACACGGCCGGCAGTCTCGCCGCGGCGTTGCGGCACACCGAGGCGACCGGCTGGAGCGTGGTCGCGGCCGAGGAGCACGACCCGGACACACTGCGGCAGATGGGTGCGCTCGCCGTCGCCGACGTGGGTGGAGTGATGACGGTGAACGCCGCCACCGACAAACCGAAGGACCCCTCGGGCTTCAACGCGTTCTGGGGCATGGTGGTAGCCGGCGAGTCCGAGGCACACGGACTCCCGGACGTGGTGGGCGGCGGCGTGGACAGCCCGTTGACCGGGGCGATCGCCCACATGGTGGAGGGAATCGTCAACCACAACACCCTCACGGACTGAATCCGGCACCGACGGCGCGGCGTAGGGGTGCCGCATACGACCGATGCCGGAGACGATGTGTCCATCGGAGCACCCGGCAACGGATGTGGTGGCCTCGCCGGCACGGCGAGGCCACCGCACCCCGAGCACGAGGCCGTAGCGAGGAGTCGTGCGTGCGGCCTGCCGCTGCTCGCACGACTCCTCCTCCGTGTGCGCCGTCAGCCCTTCACGGGACCGCCGTTGATGGCGACGCGCCGGCCGTAGCGCGCGTAGGGGTAGTAGTCGTACGTCGCGTGGTGCTGGACGCAGCGGTTGTCCCAGAGCACGAGGGTGTTCGGGGTCCAGCGAACACGGCAGTGCAGGATCGGCGTACGCGCGATGGTGTCGAAGAGCATGTCGAGCAGGGCCCGGCTCTCCTGGTCGGAGAGCTGCGGGACGCGGCTGGTGTATGCCTTGTTGACGTAGAGCAGTTTGCGGTCGGTCTCGGGGTGCCGGGCGACGAGCGGGTGCTCGCTCTTGGGTATGACGTAGTCGGCGGGCGGGGTGTAACCCGCCAGGGCATGGGCGCCGTCGTGTACGGCGGTGAGCTGGTCCAGCAGCGAGCGCATCGCGGGGGAGAGCAGTTCGTAGGCCAGGTGCATGTTGGCGAACAGGGTGTCGCCGCCGCAGCCCGGCTCGGGGATCTCGGTGATGTACAGCATCGAGCCGAGCGACGGTTCGGCGTCGGCCGTGCCGTCGGCGTGCCAGCCGTTGCCCGCCACGTTCGCCGCGGCCGACGTGGTGCGGATCTCCAGGATGTAGGGGTCGCCCTCCTCGGGCGGCGGGTTCACCGGACGCAGCTCTCCGAAGGCGCCGGCGAAACGCTTGTGACCCTCCACCGTGAGCTCCTGGTCGCGGAAGACCAGCACGTGGTGATCGCGGAACGCGGTCCGGATCTCGTCGAGTTGCTCCGCCGGCACCTCCTTCGACAGGTCGACTCCCGAGACCTCAGCACCCAGAACGGGGGTGATCCGCTCCACGGTGAGCGTGCGGTAGGGGTGGACGGGACGCGTGGTCACCGCTTCCAGGGCTTCGCGTTCGTAAGGTTCCATGGCATCCTCCAGAAGGGGTTACAGGGCCTCGGCCGAGCAGTTCGGCGAGGATGGTGCGGCGTACGGCGTGGCCGCTGTGGAACTCGTGGGACGGGCATGGCCTCACCGGGCGCGCCCCGGCGCCTTCCCGTCGTGCATGCCGGTGGTTGCTTCCGCCAGCGCTGCCGTGATGCCCTCGGCGACCGCGCGGACGTGCGGGGCCGCGACGATGCCGTAGTGGTCGGTGGGCAGGGACCGCCGGACGGCGGAGGACGGCAGACAGGCGCTCCACTGACGGTCCGTCTCCTCGGGATCGCCGGGTGAAGGCATGCCGGCCGTGGGCCGTTCGGCCAGCCACAGGCAGGTTGAGGTGAGGAGCAAGGGCCGCACCTGGTGCTCACCCAGGCTGTGCAGGTTCGCCCGGCAGCAGCGGGCCAGACTCTCGGCGTATGCCCGCACGTGCTCGGCCGACGCCGACGCCGACGCCGCCGCCGAGCCCGTCCCCGGAACCGAGCCGGTGCCGAGTTCCGCGGCGAACACCTTCTCCAGGTCGTCCTTGTCGTAGGACGCGACCAGCCCGTGCGCCTGCGGCGGTGGCGGGTCCAGCAGGTGGAGCCCTTCGAACGGGCGCCCGTCGGATTCGGCCAGGGCGGCCATCTCCATGGCCACCCGCGCGCCGAAGGACCATCCGGCCAGGTGCAGCCGGTGACCGGGTCCTCCGAACCGGTCGCGCAGCCCGGCTTCGTACTGGCGGGCGCGCTCGGCCAGTGACCAGGCGGGCATCGTGGCGTCCCGCAGCGCCGGATCGGCGATCAGGCACACGGTCGGTTCGGGACCCAGCGCCGCCACCAGCGTCCGGTAGGCCTGGATGTCCCCGCCCACGGGGTGCACCAGGCACAGGACGGCGGCGCCCGTTCCCTCCTGCCATACGTCCAGGACGACGCGCGAGCCGGCGCCCGCTGCCGCCCCCGCCCGGGGACCGGCGGGGCTGACGGCGGCCTCGACGTGCTTGAGGATCTCGGTGAGGCTGACCCGGTAGCTGAAGGCAGCCAGGTCGAACGCGACGCCGTAGGCGTCCTCGATCTGGGCGATCAGCGTGATCAGGGTGAGTGAGTCGGCTCCGAGGTCGTAGAGGGAGTCGTCCGGGGCCAGTTCGTCCACGCCCAGCAGATCCTGGATCAGCCGGGTCAGGGCGGCGGCCCGCTCCACGGCACCGTCCCCGCCGGACCGATCCGCCGCGGCGTCCCCGCCGTGCTCGTGCCCGGCCCGCGGGGCCGGCTCCTCCGCCCGCTCGCCGCCGGTGGGGGCGTAGAACGCGCGGGCGGCCTCGATCCCGGTCGTGGAGACGAGGAGCTGAGGCAGTTGCAGGGTCAGGGCGTGGCCGAAGACCGCCTTGCCGTCCTCGACCGACATACCGACCTCCAGGTGCGCCCGGTGGCGGCTGTCCGGGTTCTGGACCCGGGTCGCCATACCGGTCTCGCTCCAGATGTCCCAGTCGATGCCGATCCTCACCGTCCTCTCCGTCTGTGCGGCGCGGTGGTGGGCGAACGCGTCGAGGAGGCTCGCGCCGGCCGCGTAGTCGCTCTGACCGACACCGCCGAGCAGGGCGGACATGGAGGAGCAGTAGACCGCGAAGTCCGGCCGGAAGGTCTCGATCAGGTGCTCCATGACGAGTGCACCGTTCTCCCGGACCGCGGCTGCGTCGCGCATCGCGTCGGCGTCACGCCGGACGAGCAGTCCTCCGTGTCCCAGCCCGGCGGCATGGATCACCCCGTCCACCCGCTGCGTCCGGCGGGCGACGGCAGCCGCCACGTCGTGCACGGTCATGGCCGCGAGGTCAGCCGGGACGAGGTCCACGCGGTCGGCCCAGGAGGTCAGCTCGGCGGGCAGCCGCGGACTCCGCGACAGCAGGAGGACCCGGCCGCGGGTGTGTTCCAGGAGCCAGGCGGCGATGGCACGGCCGATGCCACCCGTGCCGCCCAGCACCAGGTGGACCGCCTCCTCGCCGGACGCGATGAGTGGCTCCGGCTCCCACGCCGTCCCCTCACCGGACGGTGCGAGGGGCTCCGGGCCCGACGGCGCCGCCACGGGCGCCGTGCCGGGCACCCACCAGTAGCCCTGCCGCAGCGCGAGCTGCCTGGGCAGGACCGAACCGCCGGGAAGGGCCGCCCGGCGTGCCACGGCGAGGACGGAGGCCACCTGCCCGCCCCACCGGGCGAGGTCGTGGTCGGGGAGGTCGAGCCAGTGGCCGTCCAAAGCGGCCTCCTGGGCGCCGGACTCGACCGGCCCGGCCAGGAGCGCCAGTTCGGGTCTGCGGACGGTGCCCTCGACGGGCCGGGCGCCGTGGGACAGCCACCACACGCGCGGAGAGCAGGTCCGCCCGGCCAGCGCCTTGGCCAGGGCCGCGCTGGTGTCAAGACAGGCGATCCGGGCCCGTCGCAGTGTGGCGGGACCGACCGGACCCGTCACGTCCAGGGGCAGCGCGTGCACCCACTCCACGTCGTCCGGACCCGCGGTGCCGTCCACGGACAGCGCGTCGAGCAGCCGGCCCAGGGAGACCGGGTCGGCAGGGTCGGCGTCGAAGGCGTCGGGCCCCCTGCGGGCGAACGCGCCGGACGGGTGCACCCGCACCACGCGCGAGGCCACGTCCTGGAAAGGTCCGAGCGCCTCCTGCGGAGTGCTCGCGTGAGCCACGACGACCACGACCGGCACGCGATCGGACCGCGTGGTGGCGCCCGCGACGGCGGCGCGCCGGAGTCTGACCCAGTGAGGCTGGTGCAGCCACTCGGCCCTGGGCAGTCGCTGGGCCACTGCGGCGGGGGCCTCGGGTGCGCGGTCGAAGTCGTACTCCGCGAGTGCGAAGGACGGAGGCGGGAAGTCCCAGGGCGCCGGGGCGGAGCCCGCCCACCAGTCGACGGGTGCCCCCGCGGCCCACGCCTCGGCGAGTGCGCGGACCGGGAGGCCGGCGGAGGAGACCGGCGGGGCGTCCGGATCCGCTGTGGCATGCCCGATCTCTCCGGCGGCCACCGCACGAAGCCACCGCACGGCGGACGCGGCGTCCGCGACCGGAGACGCGACGCGAAGGGCGCGGGCCGGACGTCCCGACTGCAGGTGGCGCAGCACAGGCTCGAAGCACCCGGGCCGCAGGTGCAGGTAGTCGGCGATCCGCGCAGCGTCGGCGGCGAGCGCCTCCGCGCTGGACGCGGACAGCACCAGGCACAGGGGGGTCGCACCCGGCACGGCTGGGCCGGTCCCGGTGTCCTGCTCCACGACGACATGGGCGTTGGTGCCGCCGATCCCGAAGCTGCTCACCGCGGCGACCCGTCCGCGCCCATCGGGCCAGGGGGTGGCCCGGGCCGGAACGAAGAAGGGGGTGGGGTCGGAACCGATCTCCGGGTTGAAGGCGCGGAAGTTGAGGTTCGGCGGGATACTGCCGTGGTGCACGGCGAGGACGGCGCGCACGAGCCCCACCACACCCGCCGCCGCTCCCATGTGGCCGAGCTGACTCTTGACGGAGCTGAGGGCGCATCGACCGGACTCGCCCACGTCGAACGCCTGGCGCAGTGCGCTCACTTCGATCGGGTCGCCCAGCCGGGTCCCGGTGCCGTGCGCCTCCACGTAGCCGAGGTCGGCCCCGGTACGGCCCGCACGGCTCAGTGCCGCCCGGATCACCTCGCGCTGCCCGGCCAGCGACGGAGCCGTGTAACTCATCTTCTGCGCGCCGTCGTTGTTGATCGCGGAGCCCGTGACGACCCCGTAGACGGTGTCGCCGTCCCGGCGCGCCCGGCTCAGTGGTTTCAGGACCACGACGCCGACGCCACTCGCTCCGATCGTCCCGGTCGCGTCGTCGCTGAAGGGACGGCAGTCGCCGTCCGCGGAGAATATGTGCTGCGGGCGGTAGCGGTAGCCGCCGCTGAGCCCCGGGTCGACGAGCACCCCTCCGGCGAGCATCACCTCGGCATCGCCCTGCCGCAGCAGGCCTGCCGCGAGATGGACGGCGACGAGGGAACTGGAGCACGCCGTCTGGGCGCTGAAGGCGGGACCGGTCAGCCCGAGGTGGTAGGCGACCTTGGTCGCCAGGAAGTCCTTCTCGTGGTGCAGGGCGAGCTGGAAGCCGTCGGGCAGGCGGCCGGGGCCGGCCTCGCGGAGCAGGGTCTGAAAGTAGGTGTTCTCCCCGGCGCCGGCGACCAGGCCCACCCGGGCGGCGGACGTGTCGGCGACTCCGGCGTGGGCCAGCGCCTGGACGCACGCCATCAGCAGATGGCGCTGCTGAGGATCCATCAGGCGCGCTTCCTGAGGACTGATGCCGAAGTGACCCGGGTCGAAGTCGAGCATCCCGTCGAGGGTGCTGTGCGCGCCGATGACGCCCTCAGGGGCGTCGACGCGCCGTATGCCCGTACCGCCGGAGACCACCAGGTCCCAGAAGGCCGCCAGGTCCGGGGCGCCGGGCACCCGTACCGCCATGCCGACGACCGCGATCGGTTCGCCGGGCTCCGGGGCTCCCGTGCCGTACCCGGCCGGTGCGGCGGCTGCCCGGACGGGGGAGGGGCCGCCGGCGGAGAGGTGGCGGGCCAGGGAGCGGACGGTGACGTGCTCGAACAGATCCGCGATGTCGAAGCGCATGCCGAGCGCCGTGGTGCAGCGGAGGTGGAAGCGCATGAGGGTGAGACTGGAAGCACCCGCGTCGAAGAAGGTCTGATCCGGGCGGATCACCGCCCCGGTGACCTCCTCGAAGGCGACGGTGAGCAGTTCCTCCTCGGCGGAGAGCCCGGTGCGGACGACGGCCGGGCGGCCCAGCTCCTCGCCCCCCGCCCGGAGCGCCGCGCGCCGGTCCAGTTTGCCGCTCGGGGTGCGCGGGAGCGTCTCCAGTCTTCTGAAGCGGTCCACCCGGACGTAGGAGGGAAGCAGCGACGAGAGGTGGGCGCTGAGGTCCTCCGCGTCCGGGCACTCGTCCCCGGTCTCCAGACAGGCGGTCAACCGGTCGCCGTCGGAGACGACGACCGCGTTGACCACCGCCGGATGGCGCAGCAGCGCCGCCTCGACCGCCCCGAGTTCCAGCCGGTGCCCGCTCAGCTTGATCTGCTGGTCGTCGCGGCCCGCATGGTGCAGCAGCCCTTCGCTGTCGAACCACGCCCGGTCGCCGCTGCGGTAGAAGAGACCCTCACCCGGCACCTCGACGAAACGCGTGCCGTCGAGGGCCGGTTCGCCGAGGTAGCAGCGGGTGGTCATGGTGCCCCCGATCAGCAGCTCGCCCGTGCACATGGGAGGAACCGGATCGCCCTGGGCATCCACCACGCGCAGGTCGGCGCCGGCCACCGGGCGGCCGATGGCGGGCCGCTCGGGCCAGAGGCAGGGGTCCCCCTCCAGACACAGGGCGCTGACGACGTGCGTCTCGCTCGGCCCGTAGTGGTTGAACAGGCGGGCACCGGGCAGTCCGGCGAACCAGCGGCGGATGCTGTCGGTGCACACGAGCTGTTCGCCCGCCGTGACGACCTCGCGCAGCCGGGAGGGGAACCTGCCCAGGCGGACGGCGTAGTCGGCGAGCAGTTGCAGGCCCACGTACGGCATGAAGATCCGCTCCGTGCCCGCGGACTCCAGCCGCTCCAGCAGCGCGGGGACGTCCTGGCGCCACTCGGTACGTACGAGCTGGAGGGTGCCGCCCGTGCAGAGCGTTCCGAAGATCTCCTGGAACGACACGTCGAACGCCAGCGCGGAGAACTGCTGGGTCGCCGCCGGCGCGGTCAGGCCGCCGGGACCGGACTGCCACCGGATCAGGTCGCACAGGGTGCGGTCGGAGATCTGGACGCCCTTGGGCACGCCGGTGGAGCCGGAGGTGAACAGGGTGTAGAGCGGCCGGGCGCCGTCGTGCCCGCGCCCGTCGTACGGCGTGGGCGGGGCCGCACCCGCGTGCGGCTCCGGGACACCCAGCAGGACGGGGTGGCGTACCACGCCGTCGGCGAGCAGCGCGTCCAGAACCGGGGAGTCCTCGTCCGCGACCAGGACGCACAGGGGGTCGACGCGCTCCACGACGCGGCGCAGCGCTTCGAGCGGGTAGGAGGGGTCCAGGGGGACAGCGGTGATGTTCAGCCGGGCCAGTGCCAGCAGGGCCACCACATGCTCGACGGAGGGGCTCAGGTACAGAGCGGCCCGGCAAGGGCTCCCATCCGCCGGGATAGGGTGACGGCCCGTCAGTTCTGCGGCCAGGGCCGTGGCGAGCGCGTCGAGGGTCGCGTAGCTCAGCGTGCTGCCGTCCGCGGTGAGGACGGCGGGGGCCTCCGGGTTCCGGGTCACCTGGCGCGCGAAGCCCTCGGCGACCGTGGTGAAGCCCGGTTCTGGGACGGGCCCGCGACCGTGCGCCGGCAGGGACCGCCGGTACGGCGCGATCAGTTCCTGCGGGGTGGAGCGGCCACCGGAGGCGAGCGCGTCCACACACCTGCCGAACAATGCGGCCATCGCCTCGACGGCCTCGTCGGTGAACCGGTCCTCGGCGTACTCCCACAGCAGGTCGAGGCCGTCGGCGTGCTCGAGGACCGAGACCGTCATCGGGCACTTCGCCTCCGACGCGGCCCACCACAGGGGGCGCTGGACGCAGCCGGGCAGCCGCAGCGCCTCGAAGTCGGTGTTCTCCAGCACGAACAGCAGGTCGAAGGGGGTGCCGTCGCCGGCCCCCTCCCAACCGGTCAGCACGTCGGTCAAGGCCACCTCGTGATGCCGCAGCATCTGACCGATGGCCTCCGACGCGCGGACGAGGTGCGCGCGCAGGTCCTCGCGCGGGGCGACGGCCAGGGGAAGCAGGACGGTGTTCGCCATCATGCCCACGCTGTCCTCGAACTCGCGGACCGGGCGGTTGGCGACCGGGGCGGCGATGCGCGGGCGGACCAGGCCCGTGACGCCGTACACCGTCACGGAGAACAGGCTCAGCAGCACCTGGAAGCGGGTCAGCCCGAGTTCGGCGCAGAGCAGATCGAGCGTGGCCCGCCGGTCGGCGTCGAGGGAGGTGTGCAGCAGCCGTGCTCGTGGTGCCGGATCTGTGCCCTCGAAGGGCAGCGACTCCTGCGTTTCCGTCAGGTCCCGGTAGTAGGACAGCAGTTCGTCGCGCTGGGCCCGGTACGCCGCCGACGCGAACCAGTCGCGCTGCCAGACCGAGTAGTCCAGCGGCGTCGGAGCCGACGGATCGTGCCGGTTGGCCGGTACGCCCGTGGCGTCGGCATAGCCGGCGGACAGATCCCGCAGCAGGACGCTCAACGACCAGCCGTCGACGGCGATGTGGTGCAGGTGCAGCAGGAGCGTCCCGCCGCCCTCGTGGGGCAGCCAGCAGACCCGGAGCATCCGGGGCACGGCGAGGTCGAAGGTCTCGGCGAAGAAGGTGTCGGCGAAGGACCGCGCCGCGCCCTCGTCCCACATCCGCTCCGCCCCCGGCTCCTGCCAGGGGTCGTACGGCTCGCCGACGGTCTGCAACAGGCCCTCCGGCCCGAGGGAGAAGCCCGTCCGCAGTGCCGCGTGCCGGGCCACCAGGGACCGCAGGGCCGCCCGGAGGGCTACGGCGTCCACCGACCCGTCCACCCGGAACGCCTGGTGGACGGAGTACGCCCGGGAGCCCGGTGCACGGCGCTGCAGCAGCCACATCCGCTGCTGTTCACTCGTGGCCGGTGCGGAGCGGGCGCCCGCGACGACCGGCACCGGAACGGCGTACTCCCCGGCCGGGCCCGCCGAGGCGACGGCCCGGGCGACCGCGGCGAGGTCACCGTGCAGGACGACCTCCTGCGCCAGGTCGCGGCCCCACCGCTTCCGGACGGCGAAGCGGAGCCGCAGGGCCTTCAACGAGTCGCCGCCATTGGCGATCCACCGGTCGCCGAGACCGAGGCCGCCGGCCCCCAGGATCTCCTCGGCGAGTGCGAGGACCTCTCGCTCCGTGTCCGTCGTCACCGCGCCGTCAGCCGCGTCCGGCCGCCAGGGACGGCCGGCCTGCCGCAGCAGGGAGCCCTCGTCGACCTTGCCGTTGGCGTTGAGCGGCATGTCCTGCACGAGGTGGATCCGGTGCGGACGCATGTAGGCGGGCAGGTGGGCAGCGAGATGCCTCTCGAACTCCTCGTAGGCCAGATCCTGCCCCAGGACGACGAACGCCAGAAGTTCGTTCGGCCCGGCCTCGCCCGAACGCCGTGCGCACACATGCGCCCGACCGACCGCGGGGTGGGCGAGAACACGGCGCTCCACCTCGCCCGGCTCGATTCTGAAGCCGCGTACCTTGACCTGACGGTCGGTCCGCCCGATGTACTCCACCCGGCCCCGGGCATCGGTCCTGACGAGGTCACCGGTGCGGTAGTACCGCGCCTCGCCCCCGTCGAGCCATTCGAGCCGCACGAAGCGGCGTTCGGTCTCCTCGGGGAGGTTGCGGTAACCGGCCGCGAGCCCGGCCCCGCTCAGCAGGAGTTCGGCCACCTCACCCGGGGCGGCGACCCTCTCCCGGCCCGGCACGACCAGGACGGCGCCGGTCTGCGGGAGGGGCCCGCCGATCGGCACCACGTCACCGTCGAAATCCCGGGGGATCGGATGGCACAGAGCGAACGTGGAGCACTCCGTGGGACCGTAGATGTTGAACAGACGGGTGTTGCTGCCGGTGTTGTCCCGGTACCAGCGGCGCATCACCCGCGGGTCGAGCTGCTCGCCGCCCACCAGCACCTCGCCCGCTGCGGCGAAGCAGTCCGGCACGGCCGTGACCACGGCGTTGAACAGCGCGGTCGTGATGAAGACGGTGTCCACCCGCTCCCGCCGCAGCGCCTGAGCGAGGCTCTCGGGCGTCTGCGCATCCGCGTCCCGCAGGATCACACAGCAGCCGCCCGTCAGCAGGGGCGCCCAGACCTCGAAGCTCAGCGCGTCGAACGCCGGATTGGCCAGGCAGGAGTAGCGCAGGCCGGGCTCGACCCTGATGTAGCCGGGCCGGGCCAGCCGCATGATCCCGGCCTCGCGGACCTCGACACCCTTGGGCCGCCCGGTCGTGCCCGAGGTGTAGAACAGGAAGGTCACATCGCCCGAGGCGGACGGCTCCTCTACGGCGACTGCCGCATCGGGGAGTCCGGGCAGCAACGTGTCCACGGCGAACGCCGGTACGCCTTCCGGAAGTTCGGAGACATCCCCGGATGCGGCACACACCAGGGCGACCGCGGCGGAGTCCCGCAGCATGAAGAGACGGCGCTCGGCAGGACTCTGCGTGTCGAGCGGCACCACCCGCGCGCCCAGCCGAAGAACGCCCAGCATCACGCAGACCAGCTGCCACGAGCGCGGCAGCGCCACCGCGACCGCCTGTCCGGCAGTCACACCCCGGCGGCCCAACTCCGCCGCCACCGAGGCCGCGGCGGCGTTCAACGTCGCGTAGTCCAGCCGTACCTCACCGTCCGCGACCGCGTCGGCCCGTGGTGTGCGCAGGGCCCGTCGGTGGATCCCGAGGGCGATCCCGGCCCGTGCGCTCAGGTCTTCCGCCAGACCGGCGGGAGACGTCTCGACGTGGGGTTCCATCATGCCTCCGACGTGCCAGAAAGTGTCGTGCGCTGCGTGCCGGTCACGCCCGGTCCAGCTGCCGTCCGTTCCAGTTCGGCGGCGAGGACGCCGGCGACGCGCGGCAGTTCGTCGCTCTCCAACATGTCCCAGTGGCCGCAGGCCACGGGCTCGACGACGAACTCACCGCTGACGCGGCGCTGCCAGAACGCGCGCATCCGTTCCCCCGCCTCGCCCCCGTCCCCTTCATCCACGGCCGTCGCCTGCAGCAGCACGACGCGGGCCGGTGACTCCGGTACGGCGTAGTCGCGCGCCGTCTCGCGATGGTGGTTGTAGACGTTCAGGTAGCGCGCCACCTGGTCGTCGTCGATGCCTGGGTACATGCCGTTGAACCGCACCAGCTTGTCCCGGAACTCGGCCATGCCCACCGGTGCGATCGCGGCACGCTGTGCCGCGTCCTCCGCGCCGTGGGTGTCGAGCAGGACCACGCTCACGCTCCCGTGCCCGGCCTCCACCAGGCGGCGGCCCATCTCGTAGGCGATCAGGCCGCCGTACGAGAGCCCGCACAGCACCAGTGCCTCGTCATGGCGGGGACCGACGAGCCGCAGATACTCCTCGGCCATCGCCTCGACACCGGGCAGGGTGGACTCGCCGGGATTGATCCCGGGTGCCTGGAGGCCCACCACGCCGACATCGTCGGGCAGCGCCGAGGACAGCGGCAGATAGCAGAAGGCCGTGCCACCGGCGGGATGCACGCACACCAGTCGCCTGCGGCCACTGCCCGCGCGGAACTCCACCAGGCTGCTGGACTCGGCGGCCCGCGGAAGTCCGGTGCCGACGCTGCGCACCCTCTCGGCGAGCGCCTCGATGGTGGGGTGCAGCATCACGTCCCGGACCGGCAGCGTGACACCGAGCTCCTCCTGGACGGCGGACGCCATCTTGATGGCCGAGATCGACGTGCCGCCGAGTTCGAAGAAGTTGTCGTCGATGCCGACCTCGGTGTGCAGGAGAACCCCCCGCCAGATGCGGTACAGAGCCATCTCCACGTCGTCGCGGGGCGCGAGCGTGTTGACCCGCCCCGAGTGGGTCCGTGCGACGGCGGCCAGCACCTCGGTCCGGTCCACCTTCCCGCTGCGGTTGAGCGGCAGACGCATGAACTCGGCCACCACGACGGGGATCATGTAGTCCGGCAGCCGGTCCCGGAGGGTCGCGCGCCACTCGTACGCCGTCCGCGTGGTATCGAGGTCACAGCCCACTCCGGCGACCAGGCGGGGGCCGACCGGGGTGTCCCGATCGGCCATGACGACGGCCTCCCGCACGCCGGGAACCGCCAGCAGCGCCGCCTCGATCTCGCCCGGCTCGATGCGGAAGCCCCGCAGCTTGAGCTGGTCGTCGCCGCGCCCGGCGTACTCGGCGTTCCCGTCGGGCAGCCAGCGAGCCAGATCGCCGGTGCGGTAGACGCGTTCGCCGGGCACGAAGGGGTCGGGTCCGAAACGCTCGTCGGTGAGGTCGGGCCGGTTCAGGTATCCGCGGGCCAGGCTCGCTCCGCCGATGTAGACCTCGCCGGCCACCCCGACCGGCACGGGGCGCATGCGCGTATCGAGGATGTACAGGCGCGTGCCCCGCAGCGGCCGCCCGATGGGACACGACCGGTCGTACGGACGCGGGTCGGTGTAGGCGGTGGAATACAGCGTCGCCTCGGTCGGACCGTATCCGAAGCAGATACGCAGGCCCGGCAGCAGCTCGCGCATGCGGTGCAGGGCGCGCTCGGGCAGGGACTCCACCCCGGTCAGAAGCTGACGCAGACTCAGCCCGGCCAGTCGTTCGGCCGGATCCTCGTCGATCCACAGGACGTAGGACGGCGGCAGGAACGCCTGGGTCACCGTGTGGTCGCGAAGCCAGTCCATCAGGGCTCCGGGATCGCCCCGGATATCGTCCGGAACCATGTGCAGCACCGCCCCGGTGGTCAGCGGCACGAGGATTTCGTGCACCGACGCGTCGAAGCCGATGCTCGACCACGCGGAGGACGCCTCGCCCGGGGCGCTTCCCATGAGCTCATGCCAGTGGTCGAAGAGGTTGACGACACTGCCGTGCGTCACCGCCACGCCCTTGGGACGACCGGTCGATCCCGAGGTGTAGATGACGTAGGCGAGCCGGGCGGGGTCCGCATCGGTCACCGGCGGTTCGTCGAGCGCACCCTCGGCCTCCGTCTCGGCAAGGTCCTTCCACAGGTGACGGTCGTCGCCCGTGGCGACCTCCTGGTCGGTCAGTACGAGTACCGGTGCGGCGTCGCTCACCATGGACGTGAGCCGCTCCGGCGGCTGCCCGGGGTCGAGGGGAAGATAGGCGGCCCCCGCCTTCAGGATGCCGAGCACGCCGACGACGAGCCCGGCCGTACGCCCGGCGTGCAGGCCCACCACGCGGTCCGGCCCGGCACCGCGGGCGATCAGTGCCTGGGCGAGCCGGCTCGAACGGCGGTCCAGCGTGGCGTAGTCGACCTCCACGTCTCCCGCGACCATCGCGAGCTGCTGCGGGCGTTCGCGTACGTGTGCCGCGAAACGCTCCAGGAGACCCGCCGGCGCCGACGCGCCGGACGCGGCGAGTGGCCCGGTACTGAAGGTGGCGAGGAGTTCGCGTTGCTCGTCCTCGTCCAGCAGCGTCAGGTCGGCGATCCCGGCCTCGGGACGCTCGGTCATCAGGCGCAGCACGCGGAGGAACTGGCGTATGTACCGCTCGACGGTGGCGCGGTCGAGGAGAGCCACCGCGTAGTCGATCTCGCCCGCGAGGGACGCACCCTCGTCCGCCAGCGCGAGGACCATGTCGAACTTCGCGGGGACGTGCGTGGCATCCTCGCGCAACTCCACTTCGAGATCATGGAGTTCCAGTTCCCCCCGCATGGAGGGGACCCATGCGAACATGACCTGGAACAGCGCCGTGTACGCAGGGCTCCGCGGTGGGTTGACCAGCTCCACGACGCGCTCGAAGGGCAGGTCGACGTGCGTGAGCGCGTCGCGGATCCGCTGGTTCACCTGCGCCAGGACGTCACTCACGCTGGGCGAGCCGGACAGTTCCGTCCGCAGGGCGAGTGTGTTGACGAAGAAGCCGATCAGGCCCTCGACGTCCCCGCGGCGCCGGTTCGACGTCGGCGCGCCGACAACGATGTCGTCCTGCCCGGAGAGGAGCGACAACAACAGCGTCCAGCCGGTCAGGACGGTCGCGTACAGGGAGACGCCGTTGTCTGCGGCGAGTGCGCGGAGGGCTCGCGTCAGGTCCTCCTCCACGATCACGGGTACCCGGTCGCCCTCGAAGGCCTGCTCGGGTGGCCGGGGCCGGTCCGTGGGAAGGGAGAGCACAGCGGGAGCGCCGGTCAGCGTGGAGACCCAGTAGTCGGCGTGTGCGGTGGGTTCCTCACCGGACATCCAGTCCCACTGCCAGCGGGTGTAGTCGCCGTACTGCCATGTCAGTTCCGGCAGTGACGCGTCGTGCCCGTGCCGGAGTGCGGTGTAGACGAGCCCCAGCTCGCGCAGCAGCAAGGTCCGGGACCAGCCGTCGAAGACGATGTGATGTGCTGTCAGAAGTAGTACGTGGTGGTCGGGTTCGAGTGCCACCAGGCAGCCTCGCACCATGGGCTCCTCGCCCAGGCGGAAGGGCCTTCCCTCCACCTCCAGCCGTATGCGCGCGAACTGTTCGGCCGCGTCCGGCAGCCCTGTCAGGTCCTCGAAGGCCACGGGAAAGCCGGTGTCCGGCGGATCCACGATCTGAAGCGCCGAACCGCCGGAGGGCACCAGGCGGGTCCGCAGGGCTTCGTGCCGAGCCGCCAGCAGGTGCAGTGCGCGGAGGAGCAGATCGCGATCCAGCGGCCCCCGGATGTCGAAGGGCATCGGTTCGTTGTAGGCGGCGCCTGCGGCTCCGTCCATGCGCGCCGTGACCCAAAGGCGCTCCTGCGACAGCGAAAGGGGTGCGGGTAATGCCTCGGTGCCGCGGTGGTGGGCGGCGGTGATGCGGGGGGAAGGCACGGATTACCCCTCAGTAGAAAAGGACACGACGGAAATCCGCCCTGCGTATCGGGGAATCCGGCACTCCCGAAAACGCGTGGAGGCATGCGTGGTGTGTGCTATTTCGAACGATTCATCAGGGCCCTGGAATTTGCTGTCAGGGACTCACGGCGCGTGCTGTATCGGCTGTATTAAAAGGCGGGGGTGATGGTGGGACCTGATCGACGCATTCTGTCTGACGGTTTTCGGTGAGTGCGGCAGGTCGGCCGTCGGTACAGGACTTACGTGCTCACGGCTTCGTTCGGTAAGCCGAACAGCGCTCCTGGGTGCCGCCATCTCGTACCGGGACTCCATTGCTTTGTGCCAGTTGTGCGCGATGGGGGGAGCGGCCGATGGCACGTCTGCTTTTCGGTCGCCCGACGGGGGTGGGCAATATCCGCTGATATTAATTGGGTGTCGATTGGATGGTCAACAGTGACCCACGCCACATGGCCCGGTCGGTGGATTTCCGGCGGCGGAAGGCCGGCGTCTCTCTCGCCTGTCCGGCATCAGTCCATTAAGCACGCAATGGCTATACATATCATTGTGGGACGGGACTGATCGGGCGTCAGCCGAGGCTCCGGTGACAACCAGAAATGGAATCACATATTCCGCTTCTCTTTGTTCGGGCCATTCGGGTGTCGTTACTCGCGTGCGCGATATCAGGCGACTTCGGCCCCCGCGGAGAGCGGTGTCGAGGTCGCCCGTGGTCTCCAGTCCCGGCGCCCGCCTGGCATGACTGCGTGTCGTGCTTGTTCGGCTGCGTGCCTTGAAAGGGGCACGGTGCGGGGCGGGTGGGAAGTTCAGGCGGCGTGCTCATGGCTGGCGCTGCCGCCGACGGCGGCGTGCGTGTGCACTGCTGGGCAGGGTGAGCGCGTGACTGCTGTCGGGCGTCCGGTCCGGGTCGGACCTCGGTGACGTCTGCACGTCGAGGTGAGGTGCGACTCGCCGTGCTGTCGAGTTCCGGATCGATTCGGCTGGGCTCCAACTCCCTTGCTGTGTAGGCCATTACCGGGCACCCGGGTGTCCAGGCGCACAGGCGTGCTTCCCGGTGGTTCGAGTGTGTGGCGCGGGGGTGGCCGCTCCGACGTTATGCTTGCCGAGTCAAGTAAATGTTTGTCGAGTCGAGTAACGGGCCTCTGTGTGTCTGAGGGGGCCTGCGGGCTGAGGTCACGAGGGGCCACGCCCTCGAACGACCGGTCGGAAAGCAAGAGGCAGTTCTGTGAACGTGCGTAAATGGGGAGCGAAGGCCCCCGTCGGGGCGGGTCTTGCGGTGGTCCTGCTGGGCGGCTGCGGCTTCCAGGGCGACGGCGACGCGGCCGGACATGGTGACTCCGTCGTCGTGGGAATGTCGGACGAGGTCCTGGCGGTGGATCCGGCCTCGGGTTACGACCCCGGTTCGTGGCTGCTCTTCAACAATGTCTTCCAGTCGCTGCTCATTTCCCGCGAGGGGGCTCGACGCCCGAGCCGGAGGCGGCGAAGTCCTGCGTGTTCGAGAGCGGCAACACGGTGTACCGGTGCACGCTCCGCGACGGCCTGACCTTCAGCAACGGCAACAGCCTCATCCGAGGACGTCAAGTACTCCTTCGAGCGGGCGATCAGGATCAACGACCCCTCGGGGCCCGTGCCGCTGCTCACCGCCATCGAGAACATCACGGCTCCGGATCCTCAGACGGTCGTCTTCCGGCTCAAGGCCCCCGACGCCACCTTCCCCAGCAAGATCGCGTCGGGTGCCGGGTCCATCGTGGACCACAGCGAGTATCCGGCGGACGCACTGCGCAAGGACGGCAAGGCGGTGGGATCCGGCCCGTACGAGCTGAAGTCCTTCGACAAGTCGAAAGCCGTGTTCTCCGTCAACTCCGACTACCGCGGCACGGCGCGGGCGAAGAACTCGGGCATCACCCTCGACTTCTTCCGGGGTGACCAGGCGGGTCTGGTGTCCGCGCTGCAGAAGGGGAAGGTGGACGTCGCCTACCGCGGGCTGGCGGCGCAGGACATCGAGCAACTGGAGGAATCGAGCGCTGCGTCCCACAACGGCATCCACATCGTCGAGGGCTCGAGCGCCGAGGTGCACCACCTGGTGTTCAACCTGAACCACCCGGTGGCCGGCAGGCTTCCGGTGCGCAAGGCCATCGCGTACCTGGTGAATCGCGACGCGCTCGTCAGCGAGGTCTACCACTCCACCGCCACCCCGCTGTACTCGATCGTCCCGGCCGGAATCACGGCCCACAACACCGCGTTCTTCGACACGTACGGGGGGAGCCCGCAGCCGGCCAAGGCGGAGCAGGTGCTGCGTGGCGCGGGTATCACCGGGAAGGTGAAGCTCACGCTGTGGTCCACGCCGAGTCGTTACGGCCCCGCCACGGACAACGAACTGGGCGCGATCGCGCAGCAGCTCAACGAGAGCGGTCTGTTCGACGCGAAGGTCGAGTCCCTGCCCTTCGAGCAGTACGAGAAGCGGATCGAGGCCGGTGAACTCGGCGTCTACGTGAAGGGCTGGGTTCCGGACTACCCCGATCCGGACAACTTCACCCAGCCGTTCTTCGGCAAGGACAACGTCCTGCAGAACGGCTACGCGAGTGGGGACATCGCGAGCCGGATCATCCCCGGTACCGCTGCCCAGGCCGACCGGGGTACGACTCAGGAGGCCTTCGGCGAGCTCCAGGACAAGGTGGCGGAGGAGCTGCCGATCCTGCCGCTGTGGCAGGGCAAGCAGTACGCGGTGGCGAGTGACGACGTGTCCGGCCTGGAATGGACTCTGGACGCTTCGACCGTCTTCCGCTTCTGGGAGATCAGTAAGTTCTCGTAGCGTTGCCGGCTCGACGGGCTCGACGGGCTCGACGGGCTCGACGGGCTCGACCGGGTCTCCGGCTCCGGCTCCGGCCGAGTGCCGGTAGTCGGGCCCTGGGACTCAAGCGTTCGAGAAGCGGAGGGGGCGAGGGGCGGAAGCCGTGGCTGTGGGGGCTCACGACGAGGGCCGGCGCTCCGGGGCGTCCCCCCGGCCCGGTGCCACCGGGTGCCCCCGGGCGACCGCGCGATACGGTCCGCCCGGGGGCAGCCGGGGGCTCTACGCCGGTTCCTGATCCGCTCGTGTGCCCGGGACGCCTTCAGCCCAGCAGGACGTCGTCGTCACCGAGACGCTTGAGCTCGCGATAGAGAATCGCCAGACCGGTGACGACCTTGGCGGTCGACACCGCGGCGTCCACCAGCCGCAGGGTGTCGTTCTCCTCCCGGGCGATCTTGGCTTGCTTCACGACGCCCAGTGCACCGAAAGCGGTGGTGGCGAGCGACAGGTACACCCTGGACCGGGACTTCTTCTTGCTTGCTGCACTCATGGTTGTGAACCTCCTCCAGCAGCGGCTACCCCGAGATCGCCGCAGTGATCGCCTGCCTGTGCCGCGCGCGGTGGCAGGCGATCGGGGAGAGGGGGAGTTGTGCCGCCTCGGAGGAACCGAGAGGCCGCCGTAAGGGGGAGGAGGGTGGTGACGGCCATCACGCTCGTCGTCGACGTCCTGGGGAATGGCGCAAAGGGGGCAAAGGTTGACAAGTGCAGCAATCGTCATCCCTTTGAAGGAGTACGTCATGGGTCTGTTCAACCGTAGGAGTGCTGCTGTTGTCGCTCCTGTCGTGGCTGGTGTTTCTGCTGGTGTGTCGGGTTCGGGTCTGTCGCATCTGACGGGTGACTACGTGATCGATTCGACGCACAGTGAGATCGGGTTTTCGTTGAAGTATGCGAAGGTCACGACGATGCGTGGGCGTTTCACGGAGTATGACGGTCGGCTGCGTCTGGATGGTTCGGAGCCGTCGGCGTCGACGGCGGAGGTCGTGATCAAGGTTGCGAGTATCGATACGGCGCTGGCCGGTCGTGATGAGCACCTGTTGAACGGTGATTTCTTCGCGGTGGAGGAGTTTCCGGAGATGGTCTTTCGGAGTACGGGTGCGGAGCGGGTGGATGAGGACACGTTCCGGATGGATGGTGAGCTGACGATCAAGGGTGTGAGTCGTCCGGTGTCGTTGGAGCTGACGCTGAACGGTGAGGTTGTGGACCCGATGGGTAATGTGCGGGTCGGTTTCGATGGTTCGGCGACGGTCAACCGTAGTGACTGGGGTCTGACCTACAACGCGGCGCTGGAGGGTGGGGGTGTGCTGATCAGTGACAAGATCAAGCTCACCTTCGACATCTCCGCGATCCGGCAGGCCTGAACCGACCGGAGCACCCAACCGGCCGGCGGAACCGGAACCGGCCGGAGCACCGAACCGGCTGGCGGAACCTGAACCGGCCGGGGCATGCGGACCGGCCGGAGCACCTGGACCGGCCCGGACCTGCCTGCCGGGCCGTGCTCCCTGAGGGTGGTGGGTGTCGCACACCACCCGGGGAGCCCCGCACCGTACACCTGGCGAGGCACTGTCACAGGCGCCACGACGTCATGACCTAGGCCGGCTGACGGCTCCCGTGCCCACTCCGGGGCTTCACCCGCTCTGCCAGGCACGGTGTCGATGCCACCCTCGGGGCATGGCGCGAACGGTTGCCGCTGTGCAACGATGAACGGACACGAGACCGTCCGGCACTCCAGGTGCCGGACTTTGGGTTCTGGGCGTTGCCCCCACCACGGGCATCCAGCTCCCGCCATCGTCGGCCGCCCTCGGGGCGCCTCGCCTTTGGGCTCACCACCCCCGGAAGGGGGCATGCCCGCCATGAACACCACCACCAGGATCGCCGGTTCGACCGCCCGGATCACTCCTCACGGCGAGATCGACTACGACACTCTGCCCTCGCTCCGGGCCGCCGCTGCCGCTCTGCCGCCCGGCGTGACCGCGGTGATCTGGGACCTGCACGACACGCTCTTCATGGATGTCGCGGGTCTGCACCTGCTCCTCGAACAGCAAGCCGATCCGCGCCGGGAGACGTCGGTGAGGAACCTGGCACGCCAGCCCCTGGGCCTGCTGGTCCTGACCGAGGAGATCGCTCCCACCCCCGGCCTTGCGCGTCTGCGCTCCACGCTGGGCTCCGACGCCGCTGCCGCCTGACCGCCATCGGCGTCTTCCCGGCCCTGAATCGGCCGAGACAACGCCCCTCGACTCCTGCCGGGCTCGGACGGGACGTGCGGGACGCATGCGACCGCCCCTTGCCGAGAAGGTGTCCGGGCTGCTCTTGTGTACGCGCGGGCAAGAGGCTCGGTTGGCGGGTACGGCGGTATCGGGGAGCGACGGCGACATGAGCGCAACGGCGGATCAGGGGCGGCACATCCCGGCGGTGCGCACAGGGGTCCTGCCCGTCGGGCTCGCCGACGCGCTGCGCGCCACGGCCGAGGAGATCGCGGAGCTGTTGCGCGGCGCCCCCGACACGGGCGCTCCGGTGCCGGGTTCACAGTGGACGGTGGGGGAGGCGGCCGCGCATCTGGCGCAGGCGAACGAGTTGATGGCGCACGTGGGAGCCGGGCTGTCCCGCAACCACGGCGACGGCACTCCGCAGAGCATCGCCGCGGCGAACGAGCAGGCGCTCGCCGCATTCGGCGAGCGGGGAGCGGAACCGCTGGCCGCGATGATCGTGACGCAGGCCGATGCGTACGTCGACGCGGTGGCCGGACGCCCCGCGGGCGAGATGCTGATGACGCCGATGGGCCCGATGAACCGGGCGGTCCTCGGCTCGTACCTGCTGACGCACATGCTGGGCCATGGCTACGACATCGCCCGTGCCCTCGGGCGCCCGCACGGAGTGACCCCGGACCGGGTCGCCCTGGCGCTTCCCTTCATGATCGAGGCCATGCCACGCGTGACGGCCGCCGCGGCCACCGCAGGTCTGAACGCGCGCTATGCGGTGCGGTTGTGGGGTGGCGGAGGATTCGGCGTGACGTTCACCGAGGGCGCGGCGACCGCATCCCGGCATCGTCCGGACCGACCGGACTGCACGATATCCATCGAGCCGGTCACCTTCCTCCTGATGGCGCTCGGCCGCTGCTCCCCGGTGGGTGCCATGGTCCGGGGGCGGGTCTTCGCATGGGGCCGCAGGCCGTGGATGGGTCCCCGGTTCCCGCGGTACTTCACGGCTCCGTAGCGCGCGGTCCGGCCCGCCACGGGAGCCGGCCCCGGGAGACCGGCGCCGGCCCGCCCGGCCGGTCTTCTGGAATACGGGCGCAGCCGCTGTCACCAGCTGAGGCGGGCCGCCACCGGAAGATGATCGCTGCCGGTGTCCGGCAGTACCCACGAGCTGCGAGGCTCCACACCCCGGACCAGGATCTGGTCGATCCGCGCCACCGGGAACGCTGCCGGCCAGGTGAGACCGAAACCGTGTCCCGCTTCTTCCTGCGCCGAGCGCAGCTGCGAGGTGAGCCTGGCGAACACGCGGTCGTCGGTGGTCCCGTTCAAGTCGCCGAGCACCACCACCCGTTCGCTCCGCTCGGCGCCGACGGCCCTGGTGAGCGCTGCGGCGCCGACGTCCCGCGAGTCCGTCCAGAAGCCGTGCCGGGGCATCAGCCGCACCGACCCCAGGTGGGTCACGAACACCACCAGTGGCCCCCGGTCGGTGGCCACCGTCGTGCGCAGGGCCCGGGGCGGGTCCACCGGAAGGTCCTCCGCCCGCCGGCTCTCCGCGAGCGGTCCGGCGTTTCCCCGCAGGACGTCGACCGGCCGGGAGGCCGACAGGGGCAGCTTGCTCCACAGGCCGACCGTGCCCTGTGTCGTGCGGTACGGGTAGGTGCCGGCCAGTTCCTTCCCGTACGCGATCGTGGCCTGCGGGGTCAGCTCCTCGAGCGCCAGCAGATCCGCCCCGGACGCCATGAGGGCGCGGGCGGTACGCACAGGGTCGGGGTTCTCGGCGCTGACGTTGTGGCTGGCCACCGTCAGGTCCCCGCCAGGGGTCGACTTGTCGATGAGCAGCCCTCCGAACAGGCTCGACCACGCCACGGCCGGCAGCACCAGCGCCGTCGTCGCCGCGGCCGACCTGCGCCACAGGGCCTGGACGAGGAGCACCGGGATGAACACGCCGGACCACGGCAGCAGCGTCTCGACGAAGCTGCCCGCGCCGCCCCGGTCGGTGATCTTCCCGTGGAGCAGCATGAGCAGACCGAGCACCAGTGCCGACGCCGCCGCCCAGCGGCCGCGCTTCCACGGCTCAGGTGTGCCGAGACTCCGTACGGCTCGACGTGCACGCCGTGCCGCCGCCCGGGCACCGGAGCGGATGCCCCGGCCCGCGGAGAAGCGGCGGGCTCGGGCCGTGCCGGGAGCCGCGACGCGCTCGCGCGCCTCGTCATCTTCCCGAGCACCCTCGATGTCTTGTAGAGCTTTACTCATCGGTCGGAGTCCTTCGGGGATCGGGCGGGTGGCAGGGGCAGTCGAACGGTGATCCGGAGGCCGCCCTCGGCGCGTGCGGCGATCGTGAGTGAGCCGTCATGCACCTCGGTGATCCGCCTGACGATGGCCAGGCCCAGTCCGACCCCCGCGTGGTCGTTGCGGACCCGCTCGGTGGCCCGCTGGAAGGGCTCGGTGAGGGTCGACACCGACCGGGCGGAGAGTTTCCCGCCGCGGTTCTCGACCGTCAGCACCCCGTACCCGGAGTTCACTTCCGTGCTGAGCCACACCCGTCCCCCGGAAGGCAGGTTGTGCACGATCGCGTTGTGGACGAGGTTCGTCGTCAACTGCAGCAGGAGTGCCGGTGAGCCGAAAGCCGGGGCGATCCCGCCGGCGGTCTCGATCCCGACACCACGTCTCTCGGCGAGTGGGAGCAGCGTCTCGATGGCCTCCTCCGCGAGCAGGGAGAGGTCCACGGTCTCCCGGACGAAGGTCCTCTGATCGGCGCGGCTGAGCACGAGCAGCGCCTCGGTCAGGTCGATCGCCCGCGCATTGACCGCGTACAGACGGTCGATCACCTTGCTCAGGTCCTGTTCCGGATCCTTGCGGGCCACGTCGAGAAGCGCCTGCGAGACGGCCAGCGGGGTGCGCAGTTCGTGGGAGGCGTTGGCCGCGAACCTCCGCTGCTCGGCCACGTGATCTTCGAGGCGGACGAGCATGGTGTCGAAGGCGTCGGCGAGCTCACGGAACTCGTCCCTGCGCCCGGGCAGCCGGATCCGGTGCGAGAGCGCGCCTTTCGCGACCATGCCGGTGGCGTCCGTGATCCGGGTCAGCGGCGCGAGCATGCGACCGGCGAGGATCCACCCACCCACGAGACCGAACACCAGCAGGAACGCCAGGACGGCTGCCGCCCTCGGAGCGAAGACGTCCAGGAGGGCGGACCGGACGGGAAAGACGCCACGGAGTCTGTCGTCGGGGTTGATCAGCATCGCGCGGTCGGGGACGTAGCGCAGGAGGAACACCCACACCGCCGCGAGCAGCAGGATGCCGGCGATCATGAGGAACCCGGCGTAGCTGAGAGTGAGTTTGAAGCGGACGCTGAGCCCTGGCCGCCTAGCCACGTTCCCTGCCCTCCCGGATGCGAGCGGGATGCGCGTCGATGCGGTACCCGGCGCCGGACACCGTGGCGATGACCTGGGGTTCGCCGAGTCTCTTGCGCAGGGCCGAGACCGTGATGCGCACGGCGTTGGTGAAGGGGTCGGCGTTCACGTCCCACGCCCGCTCCAGGAGCTCCTCGGCGCTGACGACACCGCCCTCGGCGGCGACGAGGACTTCGAGCACCGCGAACTGCTTCCTGGTCAGTGCGACGTGCCTGCCGTCGCGGTGGACCTCGCGGCGGAACGGATCGAGCCGCAGGCCCGCGATCTCCCGCACGGGAGGCCGGTTGTGCGCACGCCTGCGGTCGAGCGCTCTGAGTCTGAGTACGAGCTCGCGGAGCTCGAACGGCTTGGTGAGGTAGTCGTCGGCGCCGAGTCCGAAGCCCGAAGCCTTGTCGTCGAGCCGGTCGGCGGCGGTGAGCATGAGGATCGGCATGCCGCTGCCGGAGCGGACGATGCGTTCGGCGATCTCATCGCCGGAGGGGCCGGGAATGTCGCGGTCGAGGACGGCGATGTCGTACGTGTTCGTGCTCAGCAGCTCCCAGGCGGTGTCACCGTCACCGGCGACGTCGGACGCGATCGCCTCCAGGCGCAGGCCGTCACGGATGGCTTCCGCCATGTAGGGCTCGTCCTCGACGATCAGCACTCGCATGACCCGAGGTTACGAGCCGCCACATATCGTCGGCGTATCGAAAGCTCCGGGGAGCCGCAGCCACCGTTGTGCCGCATCTCCGGGCCGGTCCCGGGAACGCGCCGAGTCCGGCGTCCGGAACGGCAGTGGCCGGACGTACTCGCGCGCCGGCCGCGTTCGTGGACGCCCGCCCCCCCCCGTGAACGTCGGACGCTTCGCCGGTCGAGCCCCTGTGTGCACCGGAGACGGGTTGCGCCGTGCGCCTTCCGGGCGAAGCCCGACGAACCCTTCACGGGCACTCGACTCCACCCGTCGAACGAGCGGCCCGAGATGCACCGACAATATTTTTTGTCTTGACAAGAATTATTGTCCGGGTAATCCTGGGGGAGTGCTGGATGTAGCTGTGATCGAAGAGCCCGCCGCGGCGATGGCATCCCTGGACCCCATGCGGTCCCGGATCCTCGCCGCCCTGACCGAGCCGGGGTCCGCGGCCATGCTGGCCGCGCGCCTGGGGCTGCCTCGGCAGAAGGTCAACTACCACCTGAAGGAGCTGGAGCGCCACGGACTCGTCGAGCTCGCCGAGGAGCGGCGCAAGGGCAATGTCACCGAGCGCGTGTACCGCGCCACCGCCTCCTCCTACGTGATCTCGCCCAGCGCCCTGGCAGCCGTCAGCCCGGATCCCTCCCGGTCCCCCGACCAGCTCTCCGGACACTGGCTTCTGGCGCTGGGGGCCCGGATGGTGCGAGAGGTCGGCGCACTGCTGACCGGCGCCGCCCGGGCCCAGCGGCGGGTCGCGAGCTTCGGGATCGATGCCGAGGTGCGCTTCGCGTCCGCGGCCGACCGGTCGGCCTTCGCCGAGGAGCTCACCGAGGCGGTGGCTGCCCTGGTCGGCCGCTACCACGACGAGTCCGCCCCGGGAGGCCGGCGCAACCGCGTGATCGTCGGCGTGCACCAGATCCCCGACGCCCGTCCGGACGTTCCGTCGAGTGGGCCCGGCCCGCTGTCGGAAGCCATGGGGGGCAACGAACAAGAACCGTCAGCCGAACAGGAAGAGCGATCATGACGCACCCATTCGAGATCGAGCTGGAGACGACCCTGCCGGTGGGCCCGGACGAGGTCTGGCAGGCCATCGCCACAGGCCCGGGCATCGACTCCTGGTTCATGGGCCGCAACGAGGTGGAACCCCGGGAAGGCGGTGTCGCGTCGATGGACATCGCGGGGCACCGTGAGCAGGCCGTGATCACGGCCTACGAACCCGGCAGACGCCTCGCGACCCGGACATCTCCCGGCGAGGACGGCCTTCGAGTACCTGATCGAGGGGAAGGAGCAGGGCAGTACCGTCCTCCGCGTGGTCCACAGCGGCCTGCTCGGAGACGACTGGCAGGACGAGTACGACGCGCTGCGCCGCGGGTGGCCCTTCCACCTCCACACGCTCGGCGAGTACCTGACCCGTTTTCCCGGACGGACCGGCTTCCCCGTGTTCGCCATGGTTCCGACGCCCGGCAGGGCGGCGGGCGACGTCGGCGCGGCCCTCGCGCACGGGCTGGCGCTGACCGTCCCGGTCCCGGCCGGTGCGCGGGCGCATGCCGAACCGTCCGGCCTGGCACCGATGGACGGCGAGGTCGTCTGGGCCGACGACGAGCGGATCGCGGTCCGTACCGCCGACGGCATCTACACCTTCCACTTCGGCTCGGGTGTCCTGCTGATGTTCCACCACCTGTTCGGACCGGATACGGATGGAGCCGAGGCCGCCTGGCAGCAGTGGCTGAACGGCCTCCTGGCCTGACGGAAGGAGGCGTCACCGGCGCTTCGCTCCGGCTGCCGGCGATCGGTGGTCCGTTCACGGGGCCGTGGCCGGCGTGTTGCGGGGCCGTGGCGAGCCGGTGGGGGAGCGGGGCTCGCCGGTCACCGTGCCCGGTGTCCGGCGAGCCCCGCACCCGGCCGGGCGGCAACCGGTCGCAGGACCGCCATCCCGGCCTTGAGTGTGACCCTCATGGCGAAGTCGAAGCGGTCCACCTCTAGGCACAACCCCACATCGGCGGAGCGACTTCCATGGCGGCGCCCGTCACGCAGCTCCTGGGCGGCGGTGGAGTCCCGGGCCCGTCGGACATAGGGCGCAGGGTCGACGTGGCCTCCGCCCAACAGTTCTGCCAGGTAGTCGGCGCAGGCCCGATCCTCCGCTGCTCGGCCGCCCTCGCCGGTCGCCACGAAGGTCACCGCGTCGGCGCCGGTGCTCGCCAGGAGGCGGGCCGTCGCACCTGCCACGACGAAACTGCCGCAGAGCGCCCACTCGGCCTCGGTGACCGCGAGCGCCCCGACCGTACCTGCGGTCGTCGTCTGTACGACGGTCCGCCCGGCAAGGTCGGCGCGCCTGACCAGTTCCGGCGAGTTGGTCAGGTCGAAGCCGCGTGCGGGCGTCCCGTCCTTGAGCGCGAGCCAGCCGGGATTCGACGCCTTGAGTGCCAGTGCCCGGTCGCCGTCGGCGGCGAGGACTATCCTGTCCGCCCCGCGGTGGAAGACCCACGCCGCAGTGGTGAACGCCCGCATCACATCGATCACCACGGCTACCTTCTCGGTGCCGTCCACGTCGGACGTTGCGACGGTTCGCGAGCGCATGCCGAGAGGCTGACAGCCTGCCGCAGGACCCGCAAGTCCGTTTTCCCGATCGTGCGTCAGGCTCCGCGTGCCCGCAGAATTCCCTCGACCCCCAGCAGGAAACTCTCGGAGATCAGCCTCGGGTCGAAGAGGCAGCCGCCGGCCATGGCGCCGTCCCGGAGCATGACGAGGTGCCGGCCGGCTTCGACGGCAGGTATGTCGCCGACCTGCTCCAGCAACGCGGTGACCGTATCCAGGAACCACTGACGGTGGGCCAGGACGGCCTGGTGGATGGGGTGGGCGGGATCGGGGTATTCCGCCGCGGCGTTGAGGAAGGCGCAGCCGCGGAACCCTGGGCTCTGGATGCCCTCGGTGATGAATCGGCCGACCGCCCGCACCTCGTCGGCGGCCGACCCCTTTCCCGCCCGAGCCGCCTCGACGCCCGCTCGGATTCCCCGGTCGGCTCGGTCGAGATAGGCGAGGACGAGGTCGTCCTTGCCCGCGAAGTGCCGGTACAGCGTGGCCCGGGTGACCTGTGCCTCGGCGATGACCCGGTCGACGCCGACGGAGTGGATTCCCTCCAGGTAGAAGACCCTGGTCGCCGCGTCCAGCAGCCGTGCCCGCGCAGCCGACGTACTGCCGCCTCCTGTGCCCTCACTCATGCGGTCAGGCTACCTCACCAGCGAGGGAGAACGTTCGGTCTTGACGTCGTGGATCCCGTCCTCTTGAATACCCGAGGAGACCGAACGTTCTCCCTCGTCAAGGGGCGGGTCTCCGCACGCCGGTCGGTACGTGGGCAGCAGGCCCCTGACGGCCCGGCCGGCCGACCGCGACACGCCCTGCCTGAAAGGAACTCCCATGGACACCCTCGTCGGCGCCACTCGTCCCCATGCCTCCGATGCCCTGCGCACGCTCTACTTCCTGCGCTTCGCGTTCGCCGCGGTCTGGGCCGCGCTTCTGGTCGCGTTCGCGGGCACATTGGGCGCGGTCACGGTCGTACTGCTGGTGATCTACCCGTTGTTCGACGTGGCGTGCGCGGTCATCGACATCAGGTCCGCACGGGTGAACGGCGGATCGGTGAGCGGTCTTTACGTGAACACCGTGCTCAGCGCCCTCACAGGTATCGGTCTGGCCATCGCCGCGACCTCGGGCGTCCCCGCCGTGCTGCGGGTCTGGGGCGCCTGGGCGATCACCGCGGGCGTGACCCAACTCGTCGTCGGCGCGACCCGGCGCGCGCTCGGAGGCCAGTGGGCGATGATCGCCAGCGGCTTCATCTCCACCCTGGCCGGAGCGTCGTTCATCGCCCAGTCGGGTGGTGACGGGGCCTCGCTGAGCAGCCTGGCCGGCTACGCGTTCCTCGGCGGCGTCTTCTTCCTCGTGTCCGCCCTTCGCCTGGGGCGCGGCCGCGCGAGGGCGTGAACGCGGTCTCGGCCGGCGGAAGCCGGACCGGGCCGGCTCATACGCGCGGTACGGGTGGGTACCGGCCGCTCGGGCGCCCGTGCCGCCGCCCGGAGGGTGGCCACCCTCCGGGCGGGCCGGTGCGCGCACCGAGTGCCGCACCGGCGACGGCGCGTGCGCCCTGCCGCACGCAACCCGTATCGCGCGCAGTCGGACCTGCCGGGCGCGGGCGGCCGTCGACGGGAACCGGATGATCGATTTCGGTGTCTTCGCGGGCACGACCGCAGACCGCGATCCTCGCGTCGGCGGCAAGCCAGGACCGCGCCGGTGGCGGCATCGAGGTGTGCAGTGCCTCGGTTGCAGGGCTTGGGCCACTGCGCGGTGAGTCGTGGGAAGCAGCGAAAGGCCGACAGTGATGAGCAGGCATTCAGGCGTCTCGGCGCACTCCACGCCCGCAGCCGGCGGGGAGAACTGGCGCAACACCGAGCTCGGCCTGCTGGCGCTGGCCGTCCTCATCCCTGTACTGGCCTACGCCAACGTGGGCCTCGCCCTCGACGGCGGCCTCCCTGCGGGCCTGCTCGCGTACGGACTCGGAATCGGCGTCCTGGCAGGTGTCGGCCATCTCGTGGTCCGTCGGTTCGCGCCGTTCGCTGATCCGCTGCTGTTACCCCTGGCCGCGCTGCTGAACGGCCTCGGCCTCGTGCTCATCTGGCGGCTGGACCAGTCCGAACGGCTCCAGGCACGCGGTGAGTTCTTCGAGGCGTCGCCCCGGCAGCTCCTCAACTCCGCGCTCGGTATGGCGCTCTTCGTGGCGGTGGTTGTCCTCCTCAAGGATCACCGTGTCCTGCAGCGTTATACCTACATCTCCATGGCACTGTCCATGATCCTGCTCGTGCTCCCCCTCGTACCCGGACTGAGCGCCGACAGCTACGGGGCGAAGATCTGGATCAGGATCCCCGGGCTCGGCACACTGCAGCCGGGGGAGTTCGTGAAGATCGTCATCGCCGTCTTCTTCGCCGGGTACCTCATGGTGAAGAGGGACGCGATGGCGCTGGCCAGCCGCCGGTTCCTGGGTCTGCATCTGCCCCGCGGCCGCGATCTCGGTCCCATTCTCGTGGTCTGGGCGATGTCCATCCTGATCCTGGTCTTCGAGACCGACCTGGGCACGTCGCTGCTGTTCTTCGGGATGTTCGTCGTCATGGTGTACGTGGCCACCGAGCGCACCAGCTGGATCGTCTTCGGCCTGCTCATGGCCGCGGGCGGCGCGGTGGGGGTCGCCTCCTTCGAGTCGCACGTCCAGCAGCGGGTTCAGGCGTGGCTGGACCCGCTGCGTGAATACAGCCTCAGCAGGCAGGGAGTGGTGGGTCACTCCGAGCAGTCCATGGAGGCACTGTGGGCCTTCGGCTCCGGCGGCGTCCTCGGCACGGGACTGGGCCAGGGAGACTCCGACCTCATCGGATTCGCCGCCAACTCCGACTTCATCCTGGCCGCGTTCGCCGAGGAGCTGGGTCTCACCGGTGTCATGGCCATCCTGCTCGTGTACGGCCTGATCGTGGAGCGGGGGATCCGCACGGCGCTCGCCGCCCGCGACCCGTTCGGGAAACTGCTCGCGGCAGGCCTCTCGGGAGCTTTCGGGCTCCAGGTCTTCGTGGTCGCGGGAGGCGTCATGGGCCTGATCCCGCTGACCGGGATGACGCTGCCGTTCGTGGCGTACGGCGGTTCCTCCGTCATCGCCAACTGGGCTCTCGTGGGCATCCTGATCCGGATCAGTGATGCCGCGCGCCGACCCGCACCGGCTCCGTCGCCCGAGCCGGACCACGCGCCGGTCCGGGAGCCCTCCGGCCGACGATGAGCTGAGCACGCTCGGCCGGATCCGTCCGCACGGCTCCGGCCAGGGACGGGCGACGGCAGCGGCTCCATGCGTGTGACGGTGGGCGGTACGCCATTCCGGATCCGGATCCGGAGTCGTCTGCCGAGGCGGCGTACGGGCCGGCGCACCGTGAACGAGCCTGGAACGAGCGCGCCGGAGACCTCCGTGAACCGTGCACGGGCCACGGGCCGGGCTCCCTGGCCGGGCGTCCGGCCCGCGCGCGTCGTACGGACCGAGGTCAGCGCATCACGGCGGACCGCCGCCCGAGGGCACGCCGCCCCCGCGCACGGGCGTCGGCAGCATGGCCGTCGTCCGCCGGACACAGGGCCGGGTGACTCGGCCTCGGCCCGGTCATGCGTGCGTGACGGTGAGGATGCCCTCCATACCCGCGTCGCGATGGGGCTCGCTGTAGAAGTGGTAGTCACCGGGGGGTGCATCACGGGGGACGACGGTTGCCTGGACGTCACCGGGGTTTGTCATGGGCGTGGTGTGGCTGAGGGTCTTAGCCATTCTGCTGTCGCCGTTCGGGTTCTTGGCGGGGTCGAACACGATGTTGTGCGGGGGCTGCGCGTTGCACACCCACTCGATGGTGTCCCCGGGTGCCACGGTCAGTTTCCCGGGCTGGAAGGCGAGCCGGCCCGCGTCCGAGCCGACTTTGACGGTGTAGGTGTTCATGCCTGCTGGAACGAGTGAGCCGTGCAGCTGGTCACGGGCGTGTTCCCCGGCCCGCACCCGGTCGGGCGCCCGCCGGCATCACCAAGGGGCGAGCGCGTGTGAGCTCGGCCGCCCCCGCCGCGTCGATGGCCCCGTGACGCTCTCAGAGGCGCCTCGCCACGTCCGCCGCCGCCTGTCGCACCGCGTCGGCGAACGAGGGAAGTTGGTCCCGGGTGACGAGGAAGGTGAGCGCCGAGATCGAGACGGCGCCCACCGGGTAGCCGTCGCTGTCGAGCACCGGCGCGGCCAGCGAGCAGATCGACTGTTCGTGTTCCTCGTAGTCGATGGCGAAACCGTCGGCACGCGCCGTCTCGAGCTCCCGGTGCACCTCCGCGGGATCCGTCACCGTGTGTGCGGTCCTGGCCATCAGCGGTGTGCCGTCGATCAGCACCGATGCTTCCGCCGCGGGGAGATGGGCGAGCAGCGCCTTGCCCGCGGCGGTCGCGTGCAGCGGCAGCCGCATGCCGACCTCCGTGGCGATGCGGTAGGCGCGGTCGGGGTCCACCTTGTGCGTGTAGGTGGCGTGATCGCCGTTCAGGACGGCAAGGTGCACCGTCAGGCCGAGTCGCTGCTGAAGTGTGCGCAGTACCGCGCCGATCCCGACCGTGTCCTCCGACAGGACACGCGCGGCCATCGCCTGGAGCCGGTCCCCGATGCCGTAGCGGCCCTCACCGTCCGGCGCCGCGAACCCCTCCGCCACCAGCGTGCCGAGGATGCGGTGGGCGCTCGCCTTCGGTACGCCGGCGCGTTCCGCGATCTCACCCAGCCGGTGCGGTGCGTCCGGCTGGGCCAGCGCGTCCAGCACCCGCAGTGCCTTGGCCACGGAGTTGGAAGCCGGCACCTCCCCCGTTTCCGTTCCGGCAACTGCCCTGTCGGAATCCATTGTTTCCCGGTTACCTCTCAGCTAACGTGACCCTGGTCCGCTCCACGGAACGGCAATCTACCCTACGGAACGCCGGTCAGGGCCGCTTCTCGGCCCCGAACCCCCACCCAAGGAGGTTGTTCATGTCTGGTTCCCCTGGCGAGTCGGCGACGAGCCGCAGGCCCGAGGCCCTCCACGGGACGAACTCCTCTCGAGCGGAGCTCACCCGCGTCGAGGCCGGCCCCTACGATCTGGTCGTCGGCGGCGGTCTGCTGATCGACCCTGAGAAGGGCACGTCCACGGTGGGCGACATCGCCGTCCGCGACGGCCGTATCTCCGCCGTGCTCGCATCCGGCACGGCGGGCGGCGCGTGCGCCGAGTACGTCGACGCGCACGGACTGCTGGTCACGCCCGGCCTCATCGACCTGCACGCGCACGTCTACGACGGTGCCACCGGCCTCGGTATCGCGGCAGATCTGGCCGGGATCGGGTCGGGTGTGACCACCGTGGTCGACGCGGGCAGTTCGGGATCCGACACCTTCGAGGACTTCGAGCGGACCGTCGTGGCGCCCAGCACCACGCGCGTCCTCAGCTGGCTCAACATCTCCCGGCACGGCCTGACTCGGGGAACGACCGAACTCGCGGGGCACGACGACATCCGGTCGGCGGACACCGTCAGAACGATCCTCGCGCGCCGCGACGTCATCCGCGGCATCAAGATACGCATGAGCCGGTCGGTGGTCGGGCGGAACGGTCTGGAACCACTGCGCGCGGCCAAACGCATCACGGAGCAGATCGCCGCGGAGACCGGCGCACCCTTCCCCGTGATGGTGCATGTCGGAAACGCTCCCCCCGCGTTCGGTGACGTACTCGACCTCCTCGGCCCCGGCGACGTCGTCACCCATGCCTTTCACGGCAAGGCCGGAGGTCTCTTCCCCGAAGCGGACTCCGGGCCTCTTCGGCAGGCCCGCGACGCCGTGGAGCGCGGGGTCCGCCTCGATGTCGGACACGGTAGTGCCAGCTTCGCCTTCGACACCATGGAACGCGCGCTGGAACACGGGATCCGCCCGCACACCGTCAGCACCGACATCCACGGGCGGAGTCTCGTGGGCCCGGTCCACGACCTCACCACCACCATGACGAAGCTCATCGCCGCAGGACTGACGCTCGACGAGACGGTCCGCGCGGCGACTTCCGCGGCCGCCGAGTCCATCGGACTCGCAGGCGAGATCGGCTCCTTCGCCACCGGCTCCGTCGCGGACATCACGCTCCTGGAGCGAGTGGAGGACGCCACCCCCCTCGTGGACGCCGAAGGCCGCACGCGCACCGCAGGGCACCGGCTCACCGCGGTGGCCGCCGTACGGGCAGGCATCACGCACCGCATCCGAAAGGCCGACGCATGACCGGCACCACGCCGAGCGCCACCGACCCCCGCCGGACACTCGACCGGCTGGCGGACGACACCCCCCTCACGGAGGAGGACGTGGCCGACGCCGAGGAACTGCTGACCGCGGCGGACGCCTACGCCGCCGACCGCTCCATCCCCATGAACGACGTCCGCAGACTGGCACTCGCCGCCCACAGCGTGGCCTTCGTACGACGGGTCCGCGACCACGAGTACCCACCGGAACTCGACCGGCACCTCTACGACGAGGTCGGCGCCGCGCAGCTCGCGTCGGTGCGGGCGCTGCTCGACGCCTATTGCGCGAACCGCGACCACACCGTCACCGATGCCGAAGTGCTGCTCCTCACCCTCCACTTCGAGGCGGCGCTGCACGAGAACGCGCGCGACCACGGCGATCGCGCCTGACCTCCCCGCACGAACACCACCACGAATTCGGCTACCAGACAGGAACACACCGTGTCGGACACTGCGAAAATCGTCATCGGCAATCGGCTCGGCAAGGGCCAGGCGGTCGCGGAGGGAGTCAGGAAGGCGGGCCTCGTGCCCGTCCTGATACCGGGACCCGGCGCCGACATGAAGGTCGGCGACGTGATGGCCGCCGAGGGCGCGGTACTCGGGCTGAGCTTCTGCGGCAGCGGCGGCGCCGGCGCCGTGACGGCCAAGGCGAAGTACGGCCACGACATCGAGTTCGGCATGCGCAGCCCGGAGGCGGGCGTCACCGCCGTCCAACAGGGCAAGCGAGTCCTCGGTTTCGGCTTTCTCGACACCGAGGAACTCGGCTTCAAGATCGCCCAGGCCCTGCAGAAGGAACTGGACGCGCAGGCCGGGAGCGCCTGATGCACCATTCCGAACAGACCCTGCGGCTGACCGGCACCGGTCCCACCAAGGAACGGGCCTTCGGCGCCGTCATGCGGCAGGTCCAGTCGGCCGCGGCAGGGAAGGAGGGCGGCGTCACCTTCCGGGTGGAGCCTTTGGCGCTGGAGGTCCTGTCGGCAGCGGAACACCGCAGAACCGAGCGGTTCCTCGGACTGCTCTTCCCCAGAACGCGCGTGCACTACGAGATCAGCATGAACGTGCGGGTGCGCGTGACCTCCCTCGACCTCGACGCGGTGGACTTCGCCGTACGCGAGGAGAAGTTGAGCACCACCAAGCATCTGCTCCAGATGAGGTGATCCGCCGAAGCGGCTCCCGGAAACGGGAGCGTGCCCCGCGCGCACACCGCACATCCGGTCCGGCGGTCCGTCCGTACCGCAGGCCGCCGGGCCGGACACCCCTAGAGGCTCCTCGTCGGCTCTGAAGTGGAACCCTTTCCATGAACGAAACACTCACCATCCTGCTGGAATCCGCCGTCATCGGGGCACTCATCGGCTTCGGTGCGGGCGCGGGCGTCGCCCGCATGTTCCACGCCCCGAAAGCCCAGGGCATGGGCGCCTTCCGCACCCTGGGCGAACTCAACGCCTGTGAGAACGACCCGATCGCCCACTTCTCCTTCGGTTTCGGCTTCTTCTTCAACGCCTGGGCGAGCACCGTCGGCGCCGGCGCGCTCTCCGGAGACGTCGACCACCGGATCGTGCCGCACTGGGCGGCCTCGATCGCGATGTTCAAGAACAGGAACCTCGCCGAGACCCTGCACAACCCCCGTCGCATGGCCCTCACGGGCGCCGCCGTCGGGATCGTGCTCATCTCCCTTCTCAACACCACCGCCGCCTCCATCCCGCACTCGCTCCAGAGCGTCGCCTCCCAGGTGCTCGGACCGGCCTCGGACTGGCTGCTCAACCCGGTCATGCCGATCATCTTCTGGATGGCCGCCGTGGACGCCGGCCGGCGTACCGGCGGGTGGGGGACGGTCCTCGGCGGCATCGCCCACATCGTGATGGGCAACGCCGTACCCGGCATCGTGCTCGGCATCGTCGTCGGCAAGGGCATCGACGACATGGGCTGGAACCGCATCACCAAGAGCCTCACCGCAGCGGTCGTCGCGCTCTTCGTGGCCAGCTCCTTCCTGCGCGGTGTCGACATGGACCTGCTCGAACAGATGAAGATCGGCGTGCCCGGCTGGCTGCACCAGCTGCACGAGAGCACCGGCACGGCCGGTCAGTGAAGGAGCCAGTGACGTGACCACCACCGACATCGGCGTGAACGACGACACCGGACAGGGCGCGGACGGCCGGCGCCCCCGCCCCTGGGAAGGCGGCTTCTGGCTCTCCGAATGGGCCTTCCCGCTCTTGGTCGCCTCACTTGCCTCGGGCATCTTCGCGGGAACACACCTCTACTACACCTACCAGACCGGCGTCTTCAACGAAGTCGCAGTGGTCGCACTGCTCAAAGCGGGTATGGAGAACGGGAGTTACGGAGCAGCCGCCGCCTTCGGCGCGGGATTCCTGTTCGCCCGGATCATCGAGGCCCCGATGGTGGGGATCCTCGACATCGGCGGCTCGCTGCAGACCGGGGTCGGCATCGGCATCCCCGCCATGCTCCTGGCCGCCGGAGTCACCGCGCCCCTCGAACACTTCTGGCTCGCGCTCCCCACCGGCGCGGTCATCGGACTGGCCATCGGGTGGTTGGTGCTGGTGATCCGCAGGGCCACCCTGAACTCGCCCGACGCGGGATCGACCTTCGGCGCCGACGTGATGATGGGCGCGGGCAACTCCGCGGGACGCTATCTGGGCCCGCTCGTCATTCTCGCCGCGGCGACCGCATCCGTCCCCGTCGGCCTCGGGTCGACCCTCGGAGCGATCCTCTTCTACTGGTGGAAGAAGCCCCTGACGGGCGGTGCCATTCTCGGCGCCATGGCCGCCGGCCTGTTCTTCCCCATCGCCAAGTGACCTGCCCCGCGCAGCGTTTGCGTGCCTGGAACCGACCGACGAACGACACCGAAGGAGCAGTCCCACATGGGTGTGTACGAGGAACTGGGGATCTCGCCCGCCATCAACGCCAGCGGAAAGATGACCGCCCTCGGAGGAAGTGTGCTCGACGACACGGTGGTTGCCGCGATGGCGGAGGCGGCCAGGAACCACGTGGTCATGGACGACCTGATGAAGGTCGCAGGTGAGGTCATCGCGAAGGCCACCGGAGCCGAGGACGGCTGCCCCACCACCGGCGCGGCCTCGGGAATCGCCATAGCCGTCGCCGCCCTCGTCGCGGGCATGGAGCCGGACCGCATCGAGCGGCTCCCCGACCCGGGCGACCGGCCGCACGAAGTCCTGCTCCTCAAGGGCCACTCCGTGAACTTCGGCGCCCCCGTGCGGCAGATGGTCGCACTCGGCGGCGGACGGGTCGTCGAGGTCGGCTCCGTGAACAAGGTGACCGCCGCCCACGTGGAGGGCGCCATCACCGGGCGGACCGCCGCACTCCTCTACGTCCAGTCACACCATACGGTGCACAAGGGGAGCGTTTCCCTCGCCGACATGATCGCGATGGGACGCCGGCACGACATCCCCGTGATCGTGGACGCCGCTGCCGAGGACGACCTCCGTCACTGGCCGGCCACCGGAGCCGACCTGGTCGTCTTCAGTGGTGGCAAGGCGATCGGCGGCCCCACGTCAGGCCTCGTCTGCGGCCGCCGCACCCTCATCGAAGCGTGTCGCGCCCAGTACACGGGCATCGCGCGGCCGATGAAGGTGGGCAAGGAGACCGTGCTCGGCCTCCTTCAGGCCCTGCGCACGTACGGCGACGACGAGGTCGGCGACGGAGGCAGGGAACGCATGGCCGCCCTCGCCGCACAGCTGGGCGGGCTGCCGGGGGTCACGGCCACCGTGGAACGCGACGAGGCGGGCCGGAACATCCACCGGGCGGTCCTGACCGTCGACCCCGTCACCGCCCGACTCGACGCGCAGGGCGTCGCGCGCGAACTCGCGGCCGGCAGCCCGCCGGTCTTCCTCCGCGACCACCAGGCGAACACCGGCCGCCTTTCCATCGACCCCCGCCCCATCACGGTGGCGGAGGAGGCCGAACTGGTGACCCGTATAAGCGCACTGCTCGGAGCCGGCTGACCGGGAGCACCCACCACCCATGTGTCACCCGGCCGCCCACCGCGCTGCCGGTGAACGAGCGCCCGCGACCCGTCATCGACTACGGGCCTCGCGCCCGACGAGGCCGGCCTCCCTGCCGGCCCCGGATGTACGCCGCGCCGGACCGTCGCCCCGCGACCCCCGCCGTCCCCCTTGGCGTACGACGCCGGTTGGGGAGCGACGCTGCGTCCCCGCCCGGGCATCCACGGCGCACCACTCGCAACCCGACACCCCGTCGCGCCCCACCGACCGCGCCGTCAACTGCCGTGACCCACAGTCCATATGACACCAAGGAGCAGGCCATCCGCACCGTTGAACGCCGACTCGTCGTGACAGAGAAGGCGGGGCTCCACGCCCGGCCGGCAGCCCTCTTCGCGCAGACCGCCGCTCGCTACCAGGCAGAGATCACCGTGGCACGCCCCCGGTCCTCCGAGGCGTCCGCCGTGCCGGGCCCGGAGGCGTCCGCCCGGAGCATGCTGTCCCTGATGACGCTCAACATCAGGTACGGCGACGAGATCGTCCTCACAGCCCGGGGAGAGGACGGCACCGAAGCCCTGGACGCCCTCGCCGTCATCGCCGCGCCCGACCCTTCCTGACACCGAGACGGAACCACCCCATGACACAGACACTCACCCCGGCGGTACTCGATGTCATCGACCGGCTGCGCGAGGCGCGCGTCGTACCGACCGTACGGGCACCCGACGCCGAAGCCGCCGACGGCCTGGCCCGCGAACTCGTCGCCGGCGGCCTCACCACCTTCGAGTTCACCGCCACCACCCCCGGATGGCAGGCCCTCCTCGCCACCTGGACCCGCGACCACCCCGAAGCCACGGTCGGGCTCGGCACCGTGACATCGACGGAGACGGCGGAACAGGCCCTGGAAGCGGGCGCCCGCTTCCTGGTCAGCCCCTTCCAGGTACCCGAGGTGCGGCCGGTCGCCGACGCCGCCGACCGGCTCTTCGTCGAGGGCGGACACACCCCCACGGAACTGCGCGCGTCGGCCGAGCGCGGGGTCGCCAAACTCTTCCCGGCCCACGTGGGCGGCATCGCCTACCTCACCTCGCTGCTCGCCGTGCTGCCCGGCGCCAGGATCATGGCCACGGGCGGTGTGACCGTCGCGAACGCCGGGGACTGGCTCGCCGCGGGAGCGTTCACCGCCAGCATCGGAAGCGACCTCTACCGGGGCGGCGACATCCGGGGCAATGTAGCCCGGCTGACGCGGTCCCTCACATCCGGTGATCGCGGCACACCGTCCGGGAACCGACCGGACCGGTAGGGGGCGGGCCGCGGGAGCCCCGCGCTTCGCCGGAGCCGCTCGCCGTCCGCCGCGTGCGGCCGCACCGGTGGGCGGCCCGGCCGAACGGCCTTTCCGTCCGGTGCGCCCCGTACCCGCCTCGCGTGGTCAGGGACGGGTCCGTCCCTGACCACGCGCCATCCATGTGCGATCGCCTTCCGAACATGGCAAGCTCCATGCATGCCGATCGTCGACGTGTCCTCCGAGGTAGCCCTTGCGTACGAGACCTTCGGAGACGTCGGCGACCCGCCCGTCCTGCTCGTGATGGGCTTCGGCGCGCAGATGCTGGCGTGGCACGAGGACTTCTGCCGGGCGCTGGCCGAGCGCGGCCGGTACGTGATCCGCTACGACAACCGAGACAGCGGGCTGTCCACCAAGTTCGACGATCACCCTGTGGACGTGGGCACGTTCATGCTCGCCGTGAGTGCGGGCGACATCCCCGCCGCCCTGGCGATGGCGCCCTACCGGCTTCACGACATGGCCGCTGACGGCCTCGGCCTGCTCACGGCGCTCGGTATCGAACGCGCCCACGTGGTCGGCAGTTCGATGGGAGGGATGATCGCCCAGACGATGGCACTCACCTTCCCGGAGCGAGTGCTGACGTTGACGTCGATGATGTCCTCGACCGGCGAACGCGAGTACGGCAAGGCCAGCCCGGAATCCCAAGCGGTGCTGTCCAGCCCCAGGCCCACCGACCGAGAGGGATACGTCGCCGCGGCCGAGAAGGAACTCGTCTGGTCCTCCAAGCGATACGGCGACGCGGCCTCACTCCGTGACCTGGCCGGCCGCAGCTACGACCGGTCCTTCCACCCCGCGGGCGCCGGTCGGCAGCTCGGCGCGATGGTCCTCGCAGGCTCACGCGCGGACGCACTCCGTGAACTGCGCGTGCCGACCCTGGTGATCCACGGCCTGGACGACACCCTGATCGATCCCAGCGGGGGAGAGCGGACCGCGGAACTGGTCCCAGGTGCGGAACTCCTGCTGATTCCCGACATGGGCCACGACCGGCCGCGCCAACTCTGGCCCGAGATCATCGAAGCCGTGGCGGCCCACACCGCTTGAGCACTGCCACCGGCGGAAGACGCCCCTCTCAGCCGGGACCGCCATCGTGCACCAGCTCCCGTCGCCTCTTCCCCGGCGTACGGGTTCAGATGCCGGTTCGAGAGCTTTGGGCCATTGGGCGACGGGATCAACCTGCCGTGCTCGCACGACCGATGAGGAATCCTCAGGTTGTGTCTTCCCCCAGGGGGCGGCGGTCCCGAGCCGCACAGGTCGGCGCGCACAGGACCTGCGGCGACACGGCAGTGCGGTCGAGCATCCTCGGATCAGGGATGACCGCGTGCTAGAGATAGCGGGCAAAGAGCCCCTATACAGGAGGTATGCGACGATGCGTGCAATTCTGCTCCGTGCGACGGCCACGCTGGGTGCGGCGGCTGCGCTGGCTGTTGTCGGCGCCGGCGTGGCCTGCGCCCATGAAGGGCCGGCCGGGAGCGTAGGCAGCTCCGGCTTCGGTAACACCGGCATCGGCAACGCGGGCGTCTTCAACGACGGCATCGGGAACGCCGGAGCCTTCAACGACGGCGTCGGCAACGCCGGAGCGTTCAACGACGGCATCGGCAACGCGGGTGTCGCGAACTGGGGTCTGGGCAATGCGGGCCTGGGCAACACGGGTATCGGCAGCTCCGGCATCGGGAACTCCGGCATCGGCAGTTCCGGCATCGGCAACTGAGACCGCCGCACGCCCCCCACCGGGTCGCGCGCCGCACCGGCCTCTGCTGCCAGGCCCGCCCCGGGCCGTCCGTTCCACGAGCGGCCGGCCCGGGGCGGTGGTGTCGAGCCGACGGTTCGCGCGAGCGACGGACGGTGAGCGGCGGCCGGTCGTCCCGCGCGGGCCGGGCGTCGGCCGTGGTGAATCCGGTTGCTGTGGGGCCCTCAGCGGGCGAGCCACCCGGGCGTGACCATGCGGTACTCGTAGGCCATGACGACGACCTGTGATCTGTCGCGGGCTCCCAGCTTGGCCATGATGCGGCTGACATGGGTTTTCGCGGTTAACGGGGAGACCTCCAGCTGTGCGGCGATCTCGTCGTCGGTGCGTCCGGCGGCGATCATCCAGCAGTTCGGACTCGGGCCGGCCGTCGCCATCCTCCTCGACGCCGTGGTCATCCGGTGCCTGATCGCGCCGGCCGTCATGGAGATGCTGGGCACCCGGGCCTGGTGGCTGCCCCCGGTCCTGGCGCGCAAGCTGCCCCGGCTGTCGATCGAACGGCCTGATCACACCTGACGGGAGCTGAGTGCGGGGCCGGCCATGCGGGGTCCTGCCCCCGCATGGCCGACGAGGCGGCCGCCGAAGCGAAGGAGCCGGATCGACGTGTCGCCGTCGACGGCCGATCCGGCCCCCGCCCGCATCCGTCGTGCACCACGCCGCTCTCACCGTCGCCGCGACACGAACAGGGCCCCGTCCGTGGTCTCCGCCCCGTTCAGTTGCCGGTGGTGCCGTCGAGCATCTCGCGCAGGATGTCCAGGTGCCCGTTGTGGCGGGCCGTCTCCTCGGTGAGGTGGAGCAGGATCCATCGCAGGTCGACGTGGAGGCCGCCACGGATGGTTCCCCTGGCCTGCTCGTCCAGGCCGTGCCTGGCGACGAGTTCGCGGTACCGGGCGCTGTGTTCGGCGTACTCGTCGAGCAGCTGCGTGAGCGGAAATCCGACGGCGATCCGCATCTCGCGGTCGGGGTCCTCGTCCGTCATGGGGGCCCGGTCCTCCTCGCCGAGGAACACCACGTGGAACCAGTAGTACTCGACCCAGCGAAGGTGGTTGATCACTCCGCTGACGGTCATCAGCGGCGAGCCCGGCAGAAGAGCCCTGCGCGCGTTCTCCGCGGAGACGCCCTCGCACTTGGCGCGGGCGGTGTCACGTGCGTAGTCGAGGAAGGTGGTGAGCTGCGTGCGCTCGTCCCACGCGGGCGGTGTGTCGTCGATTCTGGTCATCGCGCGAAGCGTCCCCGATCACCGTGCCGGATGTCGAGGCAATTTCCGACAGGCCGGATCAGTGCCGTCCAGTTCCTCCTGCGGCAGGCCGATACAGCGATCGGGCAACGGTGCCGCGCGGTGATCGGCCGGACGTACCCCGGCCGCGGATCGTCCCGGCAACGGCATGGAGGTCATCCGGCGGGCCACTTCCGGCCGCCGGTCACCTCGTGCGCGATCCGGCGCCACTCGTCATCCCCTCCGGCCATGGGCCAGGCCCATGTCGGCCGGGCTGCGGTGTCCAGCTCATGGAGAAGGCGGCCGAGCCGCGGTCCGGCGGTGGCGGCGCCGTCCGGGACAGCGGGCCCGTGTACACCACGGAGTTCGGCGTGGCGGTCCAGTTCGCGCTCGTAGAAGCCCACAGCGCCGGAGACGCGGGCGGCGAGGTCGTCACGTGACAGCGTGCGGTGCAACTGCAGGAGCGGAGGTTCGACGGACTCGGAGATCGCCGCGGCGAGCCGGGCGTGCCCGTCCAGAATCAGATGACAGTCCAGGCCGCTCACCCACCACAGCAGCACGGGTGGGAGTGTGCCCTCCCGGGCCTGCTTGCGGTACGCCTTGACCCGGCTGTCGTCCGGACCGGGCATGGGTCGCAGCGGCAGAATCTCCATCGACACGGAGTGGAGGAACCAGTCGATGTATCCGTCCGGATGACCCTCGACCAGCATCGAACCCCAGTACTCGGCGTGCGAAGTCGAGGGAGGGCGCCAGCGCTGGAGCGGGCTCTCGCTGGAGAGCAGCCATCGGCCCTCATGCAACGGACCGCCCGGTGAGCCGTCGAGATGTCGGACGAAGTGGTGAGCCCACCGCTCCGTCCTGCCGGACAGGGCCCGCACCGCATCGGCACGCAACGGTGGGACGAAGGACCGGTACGCGTCGGTACGCCAGAAATCCACGCCCTGAAGGGGCTCCTCCACCACGGCGAGCAGCGCGGTGCGCGAAAGCTGCGAGATCAGCAGCCGCGGCCCGGCTTGCAGCACGCGGAGCCCCGGCACGTGGCGGTCCCGTACGTCCAACGACAGACCCGTCCACGTGCCGTCATCCCGAGTGAGGTTCCCGCGCCGCATGCCGGAGAGGGTAGTCGGCTGCGCCGATAGCGGTTCGCCGACGTTCCCGGAGGGGCGCCGGCGGAGTGGTACGCGGCGCGACCGGTGTGAGGGCCGGCGGCCACCAGTCAGGCACCGGCGACCGCCGACCCGCCCTCCGAACGTGGCGCCAGGTCAGATGCCGGTCTCCCGGATCACGTGGAAACGGAGCGACCTGGTGGCCCCCGCGCACCGGTGCAACGGCTTCACCATGCGCACGTGCTCCTCACTGTTCACCCAGCCCAGGAACGCCGGCGCGTTCTCCCATTCGCTGGTGATGAGCCACTGGGAGGGGTTCTCGACCGACTGGCACAGCTGCTCGCTGATGTGTCCGGGGATGGCCCGCACGTGCTTGCGCAGTTCCTCGTACGTCTCGAGGAACTGTTCCTGGGCCCCGTCGTTCACGTCCAGCATCAGGATGACGCGGAGGGCGGAGCCGTCGAAGACGGACTGGGAGACGCGACCCGGCGTCTCTCCCGTGAGGGGTTCTGACGCGGAGCTGGAGATGGTGCTCATCGACCGGAATCTCCTTCAGTGGCGGCGAGTGCGTCGGCCGCTCCACGGCGCGACTACGGCCTCGATCCTGCTTCAGGGCAGGAAGCGGCGCGACCTGTCCGCACTACTCGGGTGATCCCGGCCGGGTCACCACCGCCGGCGCTCGCCGTCCGCCCGGCCCCGCCGGTGAGCGCGGGGCCGGGCGGACACCCCAGGACCTGGGCAGAGGGCCTCTGCGAGCCGACGGCGTCCCTCTCATCGCAGGCCGAGGGGGAGTGACTCGTCCCGCCGGCCACGCGGCGGGTTCTGCGCTCGTGCGAGCAGAGCGCCGGGTTCCGGTTCCGACTGGAGCGCCCGGAGCGTGAGCGTCCACCAGCGTCGCAGCCGATCGTCCCAGTCCAGTCCGCCCTGCACGTCCTCCGCCAGCGCGCAGACCCCGAAGAAGGCACAGACGAGGGTTACAGCCGTTCCCGACGGCTCCACCCCCTCTGCGAGTTCGCCGCGGACCCTCGCTTCCGCCAGGAGCCGGGTCACCGCCGACACCCAGGCGTCGAAAGGGGCCGGGACGGCAGCGTCGATGCTGCGGCGTTCCGCCCAGAGCCGCGCACCCGCTCGTGCCACGGTGTCCTCACTCAGCGCCCGGGCGATGTCGAAACTCAGCGCCACCAGCTTCTCCAGAGGCGGAATGCCCGGAGTCGAGTAGGGGACGACGAGTTGCGGCCAGGTGGCGAACTGCTCCCGCACGACGGCCAGTGCCAGCTTTTCCTTGCTGGAGTAATGGAAATAGATCGCCCCGCTGGTCCGCCCCGAGTGCTCGCTTATGTCGTTGACGCTCGTCCCGACATAGCCCCGTTCGAGAAAAAGATGCGCTGCGGACTCCAGTAGAACCCTGCGGGTCGTACGCGCCCTGTCCTGCACTCACGTTCCCCTTTCGAGAACATATTCGATAAATATGCACAGCCGGATTTATCCCGCCCCCGGGGGAGACGGTCGCGGTGCGCGAGGATTTTATTATTCTTCGACCGTGTGCCTGGGTCGCCGGTTTCGCGTGATCTCTCGATTCCGTGAACGGAGACGTTTCTGGCGTCGAGCCCGCATGCCGGGTCGGATCGCGCCCGGGCGGCGGGAAAGTGCAGCCAGGTGGGGCTTTCGGGGAACTGGATTCCGTGGGCCGTACGCCTTTTCATGATCTGCGGCATCGGCGGGGGTGGCCGATGGGCCGATCGTCCAGTTGCACTCGAATTGGTGATTGCGGGAATCTGCGGCGCGAAATTAACGTAACGGTCACGATGTTTTCGGAGTCGACGGACGACGTCGTGCGGACGCACCCCAGGGCGAGGCCCTCGAAGAGCGTCCGGCATCCCCGAAATCCGCGGCCCGGTCATTGAGTCGCCCCGCGCTCAGGCGCGCCCGCGACCCGAACTGGTGACGTAATCACTGAGAACGGCAGAGACATGACAGCTCAGTACATCCTCGACTGGTCCCCGTCCGCCATCGTGTTCGACTGCGACGGCACGCTCATGGACACCGAACGCCATTGGCAAGAAGCTCGCAGCATCACCTTCCGGTCGTTCGGTCTCAAGCCGCCCGCGGGTTTCGCCGAACGCGCGAAGGGCGTCCACTACGCCGAGTGCGGCATCCTCATGGCGGAGGAGACGGGGAAGCCGGACCTCGCCGACGACCTGACCGACGCACTCCTCGGCAACTTCACGGCGCTCGTCCACGAGGAGCCGGTGACGATGCCTGGTGCGGCCGCGCTGGTCAGGCTCGCCGCCGAGCACCTTCCCCTCGCCGTCGCGAGCAACTGTCCCCGCACGATGGTCGAGTCCTGTCTCGACCGCGCCGGGCTGCTCTCGTACTTCGGTCACGTGGTGGTCGCCGGCGAGAACGCGCGGCCCAAACCGCAGCCGGACGTGTACCGGATCGCCGCCGAGTTGTGCGGCGTTCCCCCGCACGAGGCCCTCGCGGTCGAGGACTCGCTCACCGGAATGGACTCGGCGCGACGCGCGGGACTGCGAGTCCTGGGCCTCGGCGAAAGCCCGGCGGGCCCTGAGGGGCAGCTCGCCGATCTCTGGGTGGAGAGCCTCACCGCTCCGGAACTGCTGACCTGGACGGACCGTCATATCGGTACATAGACACAGCGGTTCTCGGGAAGCCAGGCCGTCCCGGTGCTGCCCGGGGCGGCCCGGGGGTGCGGCTCGTGCATGCCCGGTGGCCCCTCGGCCCGGGCTGTGCAACACCACTCAGTCGTGACTGACACCCCACCCACTCGGCGAGCCCACGGATTCCCGCACGAGGCCGTGGGCGCCTCCATGAGAGTGCTCCGCCGGTGGTGTCGGCGAGGCCGTGCAGCGAGAGCCCGCTCTGATGGGGGGCATGACTGTCGACCGGACGATGTACCGGGTGAAGCGGCACCTGCTCGGCAGGCCGCTCACCACTGAGCACATCAGTGACGAGAAGCTGGGCAACCGGACGGCGCTCGGCGTCCTCGCCTCCGACTGCATCAGCTCGTCGGCCTACGGTTCCGAGGAGATCCTCCGTGTCCTCGTACCCGTCATCGGGGTCGCCGCCTTCACACTGATCATGCCGGTGACCGGCGCCATCCTGCTGGTACTGCTGCTCCTGACGCTCTGCTACAGCGACGTCGTCACCATCTACACCCGGGCCGGCGGCTCCTACGTGGTGGCCCGCGAGAACTTCGGGCCGAACGTCGCGCAGATCGCCGCCGTGGCCCTGCTCGTCGACTACATCGTCACCGTCGCCGTCCAGGTGTCCGCCGGGACCAACGCGCTCATCTCGTTGGCCCACCTGGCCGGAAACGGCTGGACAGGCCTGGACCACCTGCAACTGCCGGTGTCCGTGGCGGTGATCGTCCTGCTGGCCTACGGAAATCTGCGCGGGTTGCGCGAGGCGGGTCGGATGTTCGCGCTGCCCGCATACCTCTTCATGACCGCCATCGGCCTCGTCCTCGTCGTCGCGGTCGTGCGCGGGCTCACAGGCGGGCTGCCGCGTGCCGACCTCCAGGCCGACGGAGTGGTTCCGTCGGGGACGCCGGGGGAGGGGTGGCTCTACGGCGCCTCGCTCTTCATCGTCCTGCGGTCCTTCGCCAACGGCGGGTCCTCCCTCACCGGCCTCGAGGCGATCTCGAACGGGATCTCCGCGCTCCGCGAGCCCCAGGGCCGCAACGCCCGCCACACCCTCATCGCCATGAGCTGCGTGCTCGCCGTCCTGGTCCTCGGTGTCTCCACTCTCGCCCACTACACGCACGCGGTCCCGTACACCGACGGCACCCCGACCGTCATCGCGCAGGAGGCCCGGCTCGCCTTCGGCCCGGGGACGCTCGGCACGATCGGACTCGTCTTCGTCCAGCTCTCGACGGCGCTGGTCCTCTACACCGGTGCCAACACCCCCTTCACCGGCTTCCCGTTCCTGGCCAGCTTCGTCGCGGAAGACCGGTTCCTGCCGCGCGTGCTGACCCGCAGAGGCCACCGGCTCGCGTTCTCCAACGGCATCATCGCGCTCACGGTCGTCTCGCTGGCGTTGCTCCTCGCCACGGGCGCCAGCGTGGACAGACTGGTGGCCCTGTACGCGATCGGCGTGTTCACCGCCTTCACCATGGCGGGAGCCGGACTCACGGTCCACCACCTCCGCCGGCGCGAATCGCTGCGGCGCGTGAAGATCGTGGTCAACGCCCTCGCGGCCGTCGTCTCCGCGGCCGTCGTCGTGATCTTCCTGGTCACCAAATTCACCGAAGGCGCCTGGCTGGTGGCGGTGATCTTCCCGGTCGGTGTCTGGGCGCTCGTCCGGATCAACGGTGAGTACCGGCACGAAGCGGCCGCTCTCGAACGACTGCCCGCAGGCGCGGACCGGCCGCGTGTACGCCGTCACCAGGTGTTCGTCCTCGTCGAAACGCTGGACCTTGCCACGCTCAAGGCCCTGCGCTACGCCCATGAACTGCGTCCCGACAAGGTCCGGGCCGTGCACTTCGCCATCGACGAGGCCTACGCACGACACCTGTGCGAGGTCTGGGAGTCGACATCCGCGACATCCGTGGCTCTCGAACTCGTCGCCTGCCCGGACCGCCGACTGCGCCACGCCATGCGGGAACTGGCCGTCCGCACGACGGAGGACGCGGAGACGTCCCTGACCGTGCTGGTGCCTCGTCGGATGTACGCCAACGCCCTGGGCAAGCTCCTCCACCGTGGCACGGGCGAGAAGATGGCAAGGACCCTGAGCCAGTTGCCGCACGTCGCCGTGACCATCATGCCGTTCGACGCGTCGCGCGCACTGCGGATGCTGCGGGCGGGCCACAAGCCACAGGCGGACTGAACCGAGCAGGGAGTGACAGGGCAGGCACTCCTGGCACGAGGCGCCGGGCCCGGGACGCGGGGGACGGTGCCGTCGGTCGAGGCCCGGGACGCGGTGCACGGGGCCGTGGGTCGAGGCCCGGGACGCGGTGCACGGGGCCGTGGGTCGAGGCCCGGGCGGCGGGCCTCAACCTCTGCGGGAGTGCGTTGCGTGCAGGCTCCGGACGTCCCTGACGAGCCCGGTCGTACGGCCGATGCGCGGCTCCGAGCAGGCCGTTGTGCACTCAGGAATGTGAGTGCGCACCAGGGGCGGGACGTTCTAGGATCGCGGCAGGGACGGGGCCCGTAGCGCAGTGGTTGTCGCGCCTTCACGGCATGTAGGAGGACGCCGGTTCGAATCCGGTCGGCCCCGTCCCGTCCGACCCTGCTTCGTCGCGGCTGCATGCTACGACCCTTCGCCCGAGGGCGGGGTGGCTGCTCGGTGCATGGTGCGCGAGGGCGTACCTGCCCGAATGCATGGAGCCGAACAGTGGAGGGATGTGTGGCCCGAAGCTCCGGCCTGCGGCGGGCCTGCCGGGACTCCCCCTGCTCCGGGTCACGCGATCACGTGGCGGCCTTCCGCAGCGGCGGCAGCTTGCTGGCCGCCGGGGTCGATACGCCGAAGACCTCGTGCGGATCGGCGCCCCGGCCGGCGAGGCTGTCGAACGCTCGCGCGACTGCTGAGCTGCTTGGGCGGGAGGTGGGTGGGGGCACGCCGTGTCCAGCCGTGGCCGGGTAGCGGCGATCTGCGCCGTGATCACCCGCGTCAGTTGCGCACGGTGGTCCGTTCTGCTGCGACGATGCCGGGGGAAGAGCCGGCAGTTCGTAGTTCGATGGTCAGAGGATGTCGAGAACGCCTCGCCGCCTCCGTCCCAGGGATGTCAGCGGCCACCGGCGGCCGCGCGAGGAGAAGGAGAGGCCAGCATGGCGATTCACCGGATGGACAACGTCGGCATCGTCGTCGAGGACCTGGACGCCGCCGTCGCGTACTTCGAGGAGCTGGGAATGGAGTTGGAGGGACGGGCCGAGGTTCAGGGCCCGGTCGCCGACCAGTGCACCGGACTCAGCGGCGTCCACTGCGACATCGCGATGCTCCGAACCCCCGACGGGCACAGTCGGCTCGAGCTGGCGAAGTACCGCAGTCCCGCGGTGACCGACGCCGGACCGCGCAACAAGCCCCACAACATTCTGGGCACGCACCGTGTCATGTTCGCGGTCGATGACATCGAGGACACGGTTGCCCGGCTGCGTCCTCGCGGCGGCGAGCTCCTCGGGAAGATCGCCCGGTTCGAGGACAGCTACCTGCTCGCCTACGTCCGTGGCCCGGAGGGGATCATCGTCGGACTCGCCGAGCAGCTGAACTGAGGGCGGCCCGATCCGGGCCACGCCGGTCACGCGGCGCCCGTCGGTCCGGTTCCGCCAGGCTTCGCGACAGGGCGCCTGGTTCTGGGCGCCGAGGCACGACGCGACGGCACGGACGGAGCCGTGCGCGTCCGGGCGGCGGGGCCGCCGGGGGCAGGCCGCTGCGCAGCCTGCGCCGTGGACGGCAGCGCGGGGGGCTGCGCGCTGAGGGCGGTCAACTGGCCTTCGTCCGGGCGTGCCTGAGGGCCGTGAAACCCGCCCGTGCCCGGGTGGGCGTGAGGTACGCGCACGCCTCCCTCGCAGGGTGGCCGGTCAGTCGCCGGCTCGGTTCGGCCGCCTGGTGAAGCGGCGCAGTCCTCTCCGGGTGGGCTTCAAGGGCTGGTCCTCCGGGGCGACCACGCTCGGAGCCGCAGGCAATGACGGCGCGGGAGTGGGTGCCGGTCCTCGGACATGCCGCACGCCTCGTGCCAGCCGGCTCCGGACGGCTCGAGCCATGGCGTGATGGGACTCCTCGTGCACAAGCCCCTCTGCGGCCAACCGCTCCCACATATGGAGCAGTTCTTTTCCTCTGGTCGCCACCTGGCCTTCGTCCTGGAGGCGTTGCCACGCGGCAGTGGCGCGAGCCACCTCGGGTGCAGCGCGATGCGGATCCCTGCCGCAGCGGATGCGCGCGACCGTCAACGCGAGCACGGTGGAGATCAAGTAGTCGCCGCGCAGATAGGCGATGTACGCCTCGATCGCCCTGGCCTCCAGCGACAGCTCGTCCTCGGCGCCGCGGCGGAGCGTCAGGTGCTCCCGCAGTGCGCCCGCGAGGACGAATGCGGCGTGGAGTTCCTCACGCCGGGCGTGCTCGATGATCCGCTCGACGCGGGCGAGCGGAGGAAACGCCTCTTCCTCCGCCATGGTCCGCTCACGCCCCGGCGGCAGGTCATCCTCGTCGGCGATGGTCCGGCTGGACCCATCGGGATGCACCCGGAGCCGCGCGACCTGCCGCACGCTCCGGTCGATGACGGTCGCCGCCACCGGAGCACCGAGTGTGCGGGCGAACATGGCAACGGCATCCAGGATCGCCTCGTTCGCCGGCCGCGTCCCCCCCATTTCGAGCAGATGGCCGTTGACCACTGTCGATCCGTCCTCGGCGACGTAGGCGTCGAGGCGGATGAGCGGAGGAGCGCTGAGCGCGGGCAGGTTCCTCTTGTCGCGGGGTGTCAGTGCGTGAGACACCGTTCAGGCTCCGGGTTGCCGGGGGCGGGTATGACAGCAGTTGGCGACGTCGTGTCGGTGCGTCCGGTCATGGCACGTGCGCGACCTCTCCGCCTCCGAGGGACATGTCTGCCTTTGTGGCGTCAGCCTAATAGATGATCAGGTACCTGGGGAGCACGTCATAGATGATCAGGTACCTGGGAGCACGTCCCGGACGTCCGCGCTTCGCGGGTCGTCCACCTGTGCCAGTACTTCCATCGGCCCACGCACGCAGCGGTGTTGTCTCAACCCGCGCCGGCTCGCGGTCGGCGCGCTCCACCGCACGGCGGCGCCACGCCGGCTCGTCCTGAAACGCCTGCCGCGGTCGTCGACGCCCGCGGACCGCTCTTGCGTAGCCGTGCTCACGAGGGATCCCGCGAGCGGAGGGGCTACCTCAGGATGCGCGCGGGAGATCCGGCGGGGGCGTCCGGTTGCGGCTGTCCCGCATGCCGCGCCCATGGCGATGACAGCCGACGGTCTACTCGATCAGAGTGTCCGCGATGATGACCGCCAGACCGATCAACATGTCCATGAACCCTGCCCGGCACGAGGACAGCCACCCGTACCCGGCGGTGCGGGCGGCCCAGGTTCCCCAGCCGAACAGAGCGACCGTGTTGAGCAGCAGGGCCGTGTCGGCAGCCGCGGCCTCCGACCACCACCCGGCCATGGCGGCGAGCAGCATCGCCACCGTCGGCAGGACGGCGGCGACCAGCGGCCACTCGGCGAGCACCAGTCGCAGCCTGCTGACGGTGGTCGCCCCGTCGGCCGACGCGCGCAGGGCGATGACGTGCGCGTACCCATGGGCGGCGCCCGCCGCCAGCGCGGTGAGCAGTACCCACAGGGCGTCCGGTCCAGGATCGGCATCCTCGCCCGTCCCGTCCAGGGCGGCCACCAGCGCGCTTGCCAGGACGAGGCCGTAGATGCCGCTGAACAGTGACGACTCCGTGGGCCGGTGAGGCAAGGCCATCGTCGGCAGGACGCCCTTTCGGCGGGCGGGATCGGCGCGGTGGGGCATCGCATCGCCTCGGTGCGGGGAGAGGGCTGTGTCCGGACATGATCACCCGTGTGACGTCGGGGGACGCGGCGCCACGCGCGAAGCGTTGCGGGGGCAGATGTGGCCGCGGCCGGCGACGGCTGCGGATGGTGCCGCCGAATCAAGATCGACCGGATCCGGACATACGCCGTTCGCCTCGCGGCCAACCGGTCGGTGATCTTCGTGTTGCAGTCTCACGCACCATGACCAACCCCTTGAGAACACTCGACAGGCGCCAGTTCCTCGCCCTGGCCGGCGGCACCGTCGTCGCCCTGACCACCACTCAGCTCAGCGAGGCACTCGCCGCCCAGGCCGCTGAACTCGACGTCGCGCCCTTCACCCTCGGTGTCGCCTCGGGTGACCCCGACCATGAGAGTGTCGTGCTGTGGACCCGCCTGGTGCCGGACCCGCTGGACGCGGAGACCGGTGGCATGCCGGCGGAACCCGTCGACGTGCGGTGGGAAGTGGCGCGCGACGAGGGGTTCAGGAAGGTGATCCGGAGCGGGGCCGTCTCCGCGCTGCCGGAAGCCGCCCACACCGTGCACGTGGTGGTCGACGGTCTCGCACCGGACCGCTGGTACTGGTACCGGTTCCGGTCCGGCGGGACGGTCAGCCGCACCGGACGCACCCGCACCCTGCCGGCGCAGGGAAGGAAGGCGGACCACATGCGGTTCGCCGTCGCCTCCTGCCAGTCGTGGACGGGGGGCCGCTACGCCGCCTACCGCGACATGGCAGAGCAGGACCTCGACTTCGTACTCCACCTCGGTGACTACATATACGAGACGTCCGGCGGCAGCCTGGCCGAGTTCCGCCGGCTGCACGCGCTCTACAAGACCTCGCCGGACCTGCGTGTCGCGCACGCCCGATTCCCCTTCATCCTCACCTGGGACGACCACGAGGTACAGAACAACTACGCCGGCGACGTGCAGGGCGCTGCCGGTGACGGCCGCCCGTTCCTGGAGCGGCGGGCCAACGGCTACCAGGCCTACTACGAGCACCTGCCGATGCGGCCCGCGCAGAAGCCGAAGGGCCCCGACGCGCTGATGTACCGCAAGGTCCAGTTCGGCCGGCTCGCCGAGTTCAGTGTGCTCGACACCCGTCAGTACCGCACCGACCAGGCCAACGGGGACGGGCGCAAGCCCCGGACTCCGGACGTCTGGGACCCGGCACGCACGATGACCGGACCCGGGCAGGAGAACTGGCTCCTGAACAACCTGGCCACCTCGAAGGCCCGTTGGAACGTCATCGCCCAGCAGACCATCATGGCGCAGTTCGACTACGACCTGGGACCCGAGACGATCGTCAACCTGGACCAGTGGGACGGGTATGCGGGCGCCCGCGACCGCATCCTCGACTTCATCGCCGAGGAGCGGCCGTCCAACCCCGTCGTGCTCGGCGGTGACTGGCACACCCACTGGGTCAACGACCTCAAGGCCGACTTCGACGTGCCCACGTCCGAGACCCTCGCCACCGAGTTCGTCGGCACCTCGATCTCCTCGGGTGCCGGCTGGGACGCCGACGTCCGAGCCGGCCTGCCCGCCAACCCGCACGTACGGTTCTACAACGGCACGTATCGCGGCTACCTGATCTGTGACGTGACGCCCGAACGCTGGCGTTCCGATCTGCGCATCGTCCTCGCCGCGGGTGACGGGGCCTCGCCCGCCTACACCATCGCCGCGTTCAAGGTGAAGGACGGCAAGCCCGGGGCCCGGCGCATCGACGCGGGGGACGGACTCGTCGGCCGGGTGACCAGCAAGGCCACGGGCCGGAGCGCACCGAATGTCCAGGTCGCGGTCAGGACGCCGGACGGAACGGCCCTCGGCACCAGCATCACCGACCCTGACGGTGAGTTCCTGGCCTTCGCGCCACCCGGCGACTACACGGTCACCGTCAACGGCGTCGGCTACGAGCCGGAGACCGTCGCGGTGAGCGTGCGCGCCGACAGGCAGACCCGGGTCGACATCGCGCTGCGCCAGGCGGCGGTACGCGCGGCTGCCGGCCGCTCGGTGCCGGGCCCGCAGTCCCAGGCGACGGCCGGTGACCTCGTCCTGTCCAACAGCATGATGGCCATGGCGGTCTCGGCGGGTTCGGAGGACCCCCAGCTGTCCGGCGTGACGCTCGGCAAGCCGCTGGACCTCGCGGCCGTCGGGCACCTGGACCAACTGGACTGGATGAACCTGCCCTACGCTTCGGCCGCCCAGCCGCGCGGAACCAACGCCTGGCAGCAGCTGACCGTACGCTCCACGGCGTTCGAGGTGCTTTCTGCGGACGGTGCCGAGGCATCCGCCCGCTTCACCGGCGTCAGCACCCAGGTGCCGGACATCCTCGTGTCCACCACCTTCACCATCCGCCAGGACGAACCGTGGGTCGCGGCCGGCACCACCTTCACCAACAGCGGCACGGTGCCGCGCAGCTTCTGGGTGGGCGACGTCCTCGACCACGACGGGGCCGGGCAGCGCAGCGGCGTGTCCGGGCACGGGACCATCACGGCCTCGGCCCCCGCGGACTTCACCCCGACCCAGCCGTGGATCGGCATGACGGGTTCGGACGCCCAGACGTACGGCCTGCTCTACGACGAGCCGGGCTTCACCGCCTACGCCACGGGTATCTGGGTGATGAGCCAGCGCAGGATCACGATCGAGCCCGGCGCCACGTTCACGCTGCGCCGCAGGATTGCCGCCGTCGACAACGGTGGCGCGGCCGACCCGTTCGCGGTGCTCGCTACCCTGTGACGGCTGGAGCAGGGGTCATGCCGTGGGTGCGTGTGGAGGGGTTTGCCCACAGCCCGCTCCGGCAATCCGTAGCCCCTCCTTCACAGTGGCGAGGGGCGTGTCGTCCGCGCGGGTGAGCTGTTCGAGGGCGCCGTCGGAGAGGGGGCCGGGGTGGCAGTGGACACCAGCACCTGGTGTCGGGCGTGGGCCGTGTTCGCGTCAGCCAGGATCCCCCGCGACGGTGCTCGCGGCCCGCTTCTCCGAAGGCCCGGACGGCGTCGGAACCGCCCACGCATCGCACCGCTCCGGCGCCCGGGCGCCATCGCTCCCGCGGAGCGTCACCATGACAGTGCCGTCGGTGCTCTCGGCGAACGCGATGGTGCAGACGAGCTGGCGTCGGGCCGCCTCGGACAGACCGCTCAGCGGGGCCGCCGCGGCGACGTCGACGCCGTCACCGGAGCGTGAGACGCGGACAGCGGTATGCAGGGCGGCCAGGGCGGGATCATTGCGCAAGCCGGCCCTGCGCTCCGCTTCCTGAGGGCCCGCCGCCAAGGCGGCGACGACCTTCACGGTCGGCGGCCGTCCGGCGTCCGCCGAGCCCTCCCCGCTCTCCTCCTCGCCACCGTAGTCCTCGCCGAACCCCGTCGCGTCGCCGCCGCCCACCACCCGTGGCACCGGCATCAGCGCGCCGTCGGGGGAGAGGAAGAAGAGCATCATGCGGACCTGCCGCGCCGGCAGTACGTCGATGGTGGCCGGGCCGTTCGCCCCTATGACATCCGTTTCCTGGATGCCGCACGCGGTGAGGGCCGCCAGAGCCGTCGCCGCCGCCGCGATCCGGAGCAGCTGTCTCATTCGGCCGCCTCTTCCGTGTGGTGGGCGCGCAGCGGCAGCTCGACCGTGAAGACCGCGCCGCCCTCCGGCCGGTTCGCGGCACGCACGCTGCCGCCGTGCAGCCGTATGTTCTCCCGCGTGATCGCGAGTCCGAGACCACTGCCGGCCGAGCGGCTACGGGCCGCGTCGGCCTTGTAGAAGCGGTCGAAGATGTGCGGCAGGACCTCGGTCCGGATGCCCGGACCGCTGTCGGTGACTTCCGTGATCAGCACGGCCGCGCCGTCGGCGGCCACATCCGTGGTCAGCCGCACCGTGACGGGATCGCTCCCGTGCCGCAGCGCGTTGCCGACCAGGTTGGCCACCACGACGTCGTACCGGCGCGGGTCGAGACGGATCCGGATGCCGTCGGGCAGCTCGGTGCGCACGCGATCGTCCCAGTGCCGGTGGTGGAGGGTCTTGCGCACGGCCTCCGCGGCATCGACCTCGTCCGTGTTCAGCTCGGCGGCACGGGCGTCGAACCGGGAGATCTCGATCAGGTCCTCGACGAGTACGGCGAGCTTCCCCGTCTCCGCGCTGATCAGCCGGACCGCCCGCGCGGTGTCGGAGTCCAGATGGTCGGCGTCCTCGTCCAGGACCTCGGTGACGGCCAGCATTCCCGCGAGGGGGGTGCGCAGTTCGTGCGAGACGTCGGAGGCGAACCGGCGCGCCCGTGCCTCGGCCTGTTGCAGCGCGTCGACGGACCGCTCCAGCAGAGCGGCGGACTCGTTGAACGTGTCGGCGAGGTCCGCGAGTTCGTCGCTGCCCCGGACCTCGATACGCGTGTCCAGGTGGCCGCTGCCCATGGAACGGGCCGCCCTGTTCAGCGCGCGCACCGGCCGCAGCACACTGCGCGCCGCGACCAGCGCGGGCACGAGGGCGATGGCGAGGCCGGGCAGCGCGCCGTTCCGCGCGGCGGTGAGCAAGGCGTCGACGTCGTCCTGTTCGTCCGTCATCCGCATCACCGCGAACAGGAGGAGCCCGGTGGGCAGGCTGCCGTCACTGACGCCGGTTCTGGTGACGACGGCGACGCCGATGGTGAGGTAGGGGACGCCGTTGCTGACGACCCGCTGGAAGCCGCCGTGCGGTGAGGACAGAGTGATGCGACGCAGCTCGGGTGTGACCACCGAGGAGGTGGGTCTCGTGCCGGAGGAGACCCGCAGCGAACCGTATTCGGCGAACACGATCCAGGGGTGTGGCTTTGCCTTGCCCGCGATGACGAAGAGCGACTCCCGGAGCATCTCCGGGTCCACCGGCAGTGCGGGGGCGAGGGTCTCGGCCTGCTCGCGGAAGGACGTCATCGCGGTGTCCTGAGCCCCGGCGAGCACGGCGTTGCGCGCCTCGCGGTAGGTGAGGGCGGCAGTCGTCCCGGCACTGACCGCGGCGACCAGCAGGAACGCCAGGACGAGTCGGGAACGCAGTCCGAACGGAGCCGCCCCGCGTCGCCGGCCGGCGGGGGGAGCGGGGGAGGGGCCGCGCCGGGAGCGTGCGCGGAGGGCGCTCACAGCGGTCCGAAGCGGTAGCCGAAGCCCCGCAGGGTCTGTATGTAGCGCGGAGTCCCGGGTGTGTCCTCGATCTTGTTGCGCAGCCGCCGTACGCAGGCGTCCACGAGCCGCGCGTCGCCGTGGTAGCTGTGCTCCCACACGTGCTCGAGCAACTGCTGGCGGCTGAACACCTGTTCGGGAGCGGCGGACAGATGGAGGAGCAGTTTCATCTCGGAGGGGGCGAGCGCGACGCGGTCCCCCTTCTTGACCACGGTGAGCCCGGCCCGGTCGACGACGAGATCACCGTGGAACTCCACCGCGGGCCGGCCGCCGCCGGGGGCCTCGATCCGGCGCAGCACGGCACGGATGCGGGCCTCGATGACCTCGGTCCGCGCGGGTTTGACGATGTAGTCGTCGGCACCGGCCTCGAGGCCGACGACCACGTCGAAGTCGTCGCCACGAGCGGTGAGCATGATGATCGGGAGCTGGCTCTCCTCCCGCACCCGGCGGCAGACCTGCACGCCGTTCATGCCGGGGAGCATCAGATCGAGCAGGAGCAGATCCGGCCGGAACTCGCCGAGAGCGGTGAGCCCGGCCTCACCGGTGGCGGCTGTCCGCACCTCGTGGCCCCGGCGGCGCAGTCCGAGCTCGACGCCTTCGCGCACGGAGGGATCGTCTTCGATGAGGAGCACGCGTGACATGGACACAGTATCCCTGGGGGCCGGAGGCGGAGGGGGTCCGGAGGCGGAGTGGATCCGCTCACGGACGGCGAACCGCGACGGACGGCGAACCGCGACGGACGGCGAACCGCGACGGACGGCGGTGCGGCCGGTCATGGCCTCCGGCGGAAGCGGGCGGCCGCGCCCGCGACGACCGCGGAGATCCCGGTCAGCCGCTGGGGGCCTGCGAGCAGGAGGAAGACGGCGCCGATGACGACGGCCCCCGCTCCGGCGGACGCGGCCGTTCCACCGGGCGCCGCCCAGCGCGCGGTGACGTGTCCGAGCAGGGTCGCGGGGACGGCGGCCAGCAACAGCCGTGCCTGCGCGGCAAGGGTGGCGGAGCGCCACAGGCCGGCCGCCCGTGTGTCCTGCGCTCCGAGCCTGCGGTTCAGCACGAAGGCGGTGACGGCCCAGCCCGCGAACAGCGCCAGCGAATACGCCCCGGCGATACCGGTCACCGCCCAGCGCGCGGGGAGAAGCACGTACACGGTCACGGACAGGCCCGCGTTCAGGCCGGCGATCACCAGGTTGAGCAGGAAGGGGGTGCGGGTGTCGGACAGGGCGTAGAAGGTACGGCTGAGGACGTACTGACCCGAGAAGGCGATCAGCCCCGGGGCGAACGCCATCAGCGTGCCCGCCATGACCTCGATGTCACCCGCCCCGGCCTCGCCGTACTGGAAGACGAGCGCCGTCAAGGGCTGCGCCAGGGCGAACAGGGCGCAGGCGGCGGGGACGACGGCCGCCGCGCTCGTGCGCAGCGAGTACGCGAGGTCGCGCCGCACCCCCGCCGTGTCCCCGTCGGCGGCCGCCGCGCTCATCCTGGGCATCAGCGCGGTGACCAGCGACACCGTGATGATGCCGTGCGGTACGGCCCACAGCAGATAGGCGTTGTTGTACGCGCTGAAACCGGCACCCCCGTCGACGCCGGCCGCGTGCGCGCGCACGCCCGCGGCCGTGGCCAGCCGGGTCGTGACCCAGTAGGCCGCCTGGTTGGTGAGTACCAGCAGCACGAGCCAGCCGGCCGACCGCAGCGGGCGGCCGAGCCCGCTGCCACGCCAGTCGAAGCGGGGACGGAAGCCGAAGCGTGCCGCGCGCAGTGACGGCACCAGCGCCAGGGCCTGGACGGCGATGCCGGCGGTCGTGCCCCAGCCGAGCATCGCGGTCTCGGCCCCGGTGAGCGAACCGCCGTCGCCGGTGGCGAGGTACAGGCCGAAGACGGCTATCACGACGACGTTGTTCAGGACGGGCGTCCACATCATCGCGCCGAACCGGCCGCGTGCGTTGAGCACTTGGCCGAGCAGGGTGAACAGCCCGAGGAAGAAGATCTGCGGCAGGCAGTAGCGCGCGAAGGCGACCGTCACGGCGGCCTGCGCACCCGTGTAGTCGGTGTACGCGCCGACGATCGCCGGCGCTGCCCACACCGCCGTCCCGGTGACCACCAGCAGGGCGAGCACGCAGACGGTGAGCAGACGGTCGGTGTAGGCCGCCCCGCCGTCCTCGTGCCGCTTGGCGGCCTTGACCAGTTCGGGCACGAAGACGGCGTTGAGCGCACCCCCCAGGAGCAGCATGTAGACGATGGTCGGAACCGAGTTGCCGACCGCGTATCCGTCGGCGGTCAGCCCGATTCCGATGGCGGCGGCGATCACCGCGGACCGCGCGAACCCGGTGGCCCGCGAAACGACCGACCCCGCAGCCATGATCGCGCCGCTGCGCAGTATCGACGGGTTCCGGGGCGCCACCGTGCCGTCGGGTGCGGGCGCCGTGGAGGCCGGCGTACTCATCGGCGCGCCAAGTACGCCTGGAACGCCCGGTACAGCGCGTGGTTGGCCGTGCCGTCCAGAGGTCTCTCCCACTCGCCCAGCGTCTCGACGACCTCCCCGCCCGTGCCGAGCTTCCAGCGCAGCAATCCGTGGGAACGGTCGTCCGGATCGAGGGTCGAGGGTACCCCGCGCATGTCGTAGACGTGGGCGCCCAGGGCACGGGCATCGAGCAGCATGCGCCACTGCAGCAGGTTGGAGGGACGGACCTCACGGCGGTGGCCGGCGGACGCACCCGTCTGGTACCAGACCCGGCGGCCCACATGGACCATCGTGTGCGCGGCGAGGATCTCACCGGCGTGCCGCGCGAGGTACAGCCTCATCCGGCCGGGCTCCTCCGAGTTGAGCGCCGCGTACTGGCGCTCGTAGTACTCCAGCGACCTGCCGAGCCGGAAACCGTCGCGCTCCTCCGTGATCCGCAGCAGACGGTAGAACTCGGGCAGGTCCGCCGCACCGCCGACCACGACCTCGACCCCGGACCTCTCGGCTCGGCGGACGTTGCGTCGCCACTCCTGGTTCAGCCCGGCCCACAGGTCGTCCGGCCCGCGGCCCGCCAGCGGCACCCGGAAGACATGACGCGGCTGAGCGTCCCCGTCCTCCTCGCCGCCGCACCTCTGCCACCCCCTGGCACGCAGACGCTCGGCGACCGCCGCGCCCAGCGGATCGACCTCGCTCGCGAGCACGTCGGAGAGGCGCCGGCCGGGCCCCGTCCCGGACTTGACCCGTGGCGCGCTCCAGCGCCGGTACACCGGCGAGGGCCCGATCCGTACGGCGAAGGCGCCCGTCGCGCGCAGATGCCGCAGCAGCGGACCGAGCCAGCCGTCGATGTCCGGATCCGCCCAGTCGGCGACCGGGCCCTCCGGCAGGTACGCGAAGTACTTCCGGGTGCCGGGAAGCTGACGCAGCAGGACGAGCGCCGCACCGGACAGCCTGCCGGTCTCCTGCTCCGGCCCCCAGCCGACCAGTTGCGCGCGCCAGCCGTCCTTGACCTGCGCCCAGGACGGGCACTGCAGGAACCCGGGACCCAGCGCCTCGCCCTCCCCTGAACCCAGGAACGCGCGGTACACGGCAGGGGTGACGAGCCCCAGCGGCATCTCGTGGCCGCGGCCGGCCGTCACGAGCATTGCTGACACGGTGAGCCTCCCTTCGGGCGGAATACCGTCGATGCTCACAGCGCTCCGTGACCGCTCCGCGCGCTGTATGTGACCGGACGACGACGGTTTCCCCACGGTCGCCGTCACACGGCTGCATCACCCTTCACCTGCGTCTTCTCCGTCCTACAGTCGCTGTCATCCCCACCGATCGACCATGGACGGAGGCTCCGTTGAGCCATATACGCGTGTGTATCGCGGCAGTTGCGGTGCTCGTGGCACCGCTCAGCGCCTGTTCGCCGGGACCCCGGTCCGACGCCACGCCCGCGGGCGGCGGCCGGCACGGCGTGGAGGCGAATGGGGGACGGGAGGCGACGGTGACCGTCGTGCCCGGGGGCCGAGGAGTCCGCGCCGGCGGCCCGGTGAAGGTGACGGCGACGGGGGGCGCGCTCACCTCGGTCACCGTCGCCGACAGCGACGGCGGAACGCTGACCGGCTCGCTCTCGCCGGACGGGACGAGCTGGGTGTCCCGGCGGAAGTCGGCACCGGGCACCTCGTACACGGTGACCGCCACCACCGTCGCCGAGGGCGGCCGGAAGAGCACGGCTACTTCCGCATTCACCACCGCCGGGGCGGACAAGGTCAACAAGGTGGACTGGCGGCCGGGCACGGACACGTCCGTCGGTGTCGCACAACCCGTATCCCTCGTCTTCGACCACCCGGTCACCGACAGAGCCGAGGTCGAGAGACAGCTGAAGATCACCACCACCGACCGCACCGAGGGCTCCTGGGCCTGGCTGAAGGACTGGTCCGGCCGGGACCGGGTCGACTGGCGGCCGAAGGAGTACTGGAAGCCCGGCACGAGGGTCACGCTCCACGCCGAGCTGAACGGCACGCACTCCGGTGACGGCGGGTGGTTCGTCCGCGACTACACGACCACGTTCACCGTCGGGGCGAGCCGGACGGCCGTGGTCGACCTCGACCGCAAGCTGCTGACGTTCAAGAGGGACGGCAGGACGGTGCGCACCCTTCCCGTCTCGGGCGGGACCCCCGGCGGCGACAAGCGTTCCTGGCGGGGCACGGCGGTGCTCATGGCCAAGGAGGGCACGATCAACATGAACTCGGAGACGGTCGGCCTCGGCGACGCCTACGACAAGATGGTGGACCATTCGATGCGGCTCACCTGGTCCGGCATGTACGCCCACGCCGCGCCCTGGAACGACCGGTGGTTCGGCAGGGCCAACATGAGCTCCGGCTGCATCGGCATGAGCAAGGCCGACGCCGCTTGGTTCTACGAACAGGTACGCCCCGGCGACCCGTTCGAGATCAAGGGCCGGGACACCAAAGGCACGGTCGCGCCGGGGAACGGCTTCGGGGACTGGAACGTGCCCTGGGACCGGTGGCAGGAGATGAGCGCGCTGCGCTGAACACCGCTCTCCAGGATTTCTTCACCCATTCCTGTTGCCTCTCGTCGACCACAGCATCCGACAGAGACAGCACAGAAACCGACGAGACCGTTCCGCGCATCGTCCGAGCGCCGTACGGAACGGCCGGTCGCCGTACCGAACACACCTGCTGACACCGGTCCCGTGGAGCGGAGCCCGGCACCGCCGACCGACGGCTTGCGGGCTGGTGAACCGCCGCGGTCCCGTCGGGCGGGCGGCGCCACGCGGTTCGTGCGTGCCGGTGCGGCGGGCCGGCCCACGCGCAGCCCGGCCCGCCGCAGGTGTCCTAGCTGGTGCGGTAGGCGTCGATGATCGTCTGGGTCGTGGTGCCCTTCCGGTCCCCGACCTCCGCCCTGAAGGAGACAGAGCCCCCCGCCGGCGGGTTGTGCACGGTGATCCTGCCCTTCCGTACCGTGCTGCCGGCCCAGGTGACGCCGCCGTCGTACGAGACGGACACGCGGAGGGAGACGGGCCCGGCGCCCGCCGGAACACCCTCGACCCTGACCGGAACCGCCATGTTGGCTTCGCCGGGGGCGGTCGAATCGGCGGCGAGCGCCGGGGAGTAGCGGACCGCGCGCGCCGGGAGGGTGACGGCGCGGTCGGTGCGGGACGAGGTGAAGGTGTACTCGGCGCTGATCCGGGAGCTCACCCTCTCGCCGCCCAGCTCCTCGCTCCGGCCGACGGTGGTGACCAGCCGGTAGTCCGCCTTGCCGGGCGGGAGGGTGAAGCTGACGGAGTCCAGGACGTCCTCGGCCACGGCGTACTTCTTCCCGTCGCGGTAGAGCGTCGTGGACGCGGTCTCGGGGACGTACCTGCCGCTGCCGGTGTTGCCCGCACCGTCGGAGAAGGGACTGATCCTGCCCGTCAGGACATCGCCGTCACGGACGAGGCCGGCGCCCCTCGCGGCCGTCGGGCCGAACACCCCGATGTTGACGTCCTGGTGATAGGTCCGGCCTGCCGTGTACGTGCGGAACGGTGTGGTCAGGGTGTTCTGGATCCAGCCGCCGCTGGCGTACTGGGAGGTCCGCCGCCAGCTGTAACCGCCCTGGAGGTACGCCCTGGTCTCACCCCGCGCGGGCGACACGTAGGTGAAGCCGGTCGTGGCGCCCTTGGCCGGGAACGTCTCGTTGCGCAGCATGGCGCCCTCGATCGACGAGCCGTGCCTGACGATCAGTTCGGCCAGATCGGAGCGCTTCACCCGCTGGGTGTGGCCGGTGTAGAAGGACCCCTTTCTGGTGTGCGCGATCTGGTACTCCGCTCCCGGCGCGTTCCACTGCTCGTTCAGGTACGACGTCAGCTCATTCCGCGGCACGGGCGGACCGACCTGCTGCGTGCGGTTGCCCAGTTCCAGGTTGCCCAGGGTCAGGAAGAGCGACCGCTCCGTGCCCTTCGTCGTGGTGGTCACCGCGATCGCACCCGTGGTGAGGGTGGCCGTGGGGGAGTCCGGCAGTGCGACGTCGATCGGCTTGGCCTCACGTGCGTCGAAGGTGAGCGTGGTGTCCGCCCGCAGGCGCAGTTTCGGTGCGCTGAACCAGTCCTGTCCGCGCCAACGCTCAACCGGCAGGCTGCCGGTGATGGAGTAGTCCCCTTGCGGAAGTCTCACGCTGCCGTTGCCGTCGTCGCCGCTGACGATCTTGACGAGCATCCCGGTCTCGGCGTCGCTCACCCAGGTGGACCACTCGTACAACCCCGGGCTCCGGCCGTCGCGGCCGACGGCCTTCAGGGTGAGGTCGAACATCGGGGACTCGTACGTCACCGCACCCACGGTGCGGACCGGGGCTCCGGCACCGGTGGCGGTGACCGCCAGATCGTAGATGCCGTACGCAGATCCGCCCGCTGAGGTGTGGGCGGTGACCTCGGTGGAGGCGGTGCCACCGGCGGGGACGGTGAGCCGCGGGACGCCGAGGGTGAAGAAGCCGGCCGGGGCGGGCGTATTGCCCGGGCCGGTGCCGGAGACCGCGAGGTCGAGCGTCGCGTCCTCGTCGCCGGTGTTCCGGTACGTGACGGTCCTGGTGATCGGTGCTTCACCGGCCTCGTGCGGCCAGGCCTGGGTCCCGAAGTTCAGCGAGACGGGTTCGGTCAGCACGGTCTGCCGGATCGCGGCGGCCACGTCCACCCGGCCGCCGCCACCCTCCACGACCCGGTAGGGGCCCGGCGAGACCGAGCCGACCAGCGCGGCCTTGACCTGCCGGCTTGTCCACTCCGGGTGCCGCTGCGCCAGTACGGCCGCGGCCCCCGCCACGTGCGGGGTCGCCATGGAGGTGCCGGAGATCTGGAGGTAGCCCGGAGCGGGATGGACGGCCCCGGGGCGCGTGTCGAGCAGGCTGCCTGCCGAACTCGCCGCCGTGATGTCGACACCGGGGGCGGTCAGGTCGGGCTTGAGCATATCGGTGTCGCCGCCTGGCCCCCGCGAGGAGAAGTCGGCCAGCGCTTCCGTCCTGTCCACCGCGCCCACGGTGAGGGCGTCATCCGCCGAACCGGGTGAGCCGACGGAGGACGCGTCCGGTCCCGCGTTGCCCGCTGCGATGACGAAGAGCGCGTCGTCGGACAGGCGGTTCACAGCTTCTTCCAGGGGGTCGACCCCCGGGGTGTCATCGCCGCTCAGCGACATGTTGACGACCGTGGCACCCTGCTCGACGGCCCACTCCATGCCGACGATGATCTCGGACTCCGCACCGGAGCCCTTGTCGTCGAGCACCTTGCCGCTGATGAGTTCTGCTCCGGGCGCCACCCCGCGGTACTTCCCCTGCGACTGGACGCCGGAGCCCGCGACGATCGACGCGACGTGCGTTCCGTGCCCGTAGTGGTCGAGCGCGTCGGGAGAGCCGGTGAAGTCACGGACCTGCGTCACCTTGGCGCCCACGTCGGGGTGTCCGGTGTCGATGCCGGTGTCCAGCACCGCGATCTTGACGCCCTTGCCGTCGTAGCCCGCCTGCCAGGCGACCGGTGCGCCGATCTGCGGGACGCTGATGTCCAGGGAGGGGCGCACCAGGCCGTCGAGACTGACCTTTTTCACACCGGGCACCAGTTGGCGCCGGGTGCCGTTCTCGGCAGTGAGGGAACGCCAGATGCCGGCCGCGCCCTCCTTCCCCACGGTCAGCGCATCGCCGTTGACACTGTCGAGTGTGGCCCGCACCGTCGAGCCGGACTCGCCGGCCATCCGGGCCCGGGCCGCCGGACGCGCCCCGTTGTAGGTGACGATGAGCGGCAGTCCGTCGCCGGCCACGCTCCGGTAGGCGGGACGGCTCAGTTCCGTCACGTCGAAGAGCCTCAGGTCCAGCCGATCGGAGGCGACCAGGCCGGCGATGTCGGTGGGGAGCACGTAGGTGTGCCCCTTCATGTTCTGTATCTGGGCGGGGATCTTCTCCCGGCCCTTGGCGGGGATCAGCCCGGCGTACGTCCCTCCGGAGGTCAGTCTGACCCGGTCGCCGGTGATCAGTGTGATCTCCCGCTCCGTCGGCGGCTGAGGTAACACCCGTGCGGTACCTGGGGGTTCGTCCGCTGCCGAGGAGGTCGCGGCGGGCAGACCGACGCTCAGGCTCAGGAGTGTGGCGGCTGCCACGAGGGTCGGCAGTGGTGCTCTCTGTCGTCTTCGCAAGTCGTCCTCACCCGGTCCGTCGCGGGGAACGCCGTGGGTTGCCCGCGTCTTGGATGTGCGCAGCACGGGCCGTGGTCCTGCCTGTGCGCGCGTCAACGTAGGACGAGGCGAATGCGTCGGTCAACGGGCCGATTCCCGCGAAATACATGACAAGAGTGGTGGGTGGGGCACGTGAGTAGGTGTCTCTTCGTGGAGCACCGCGAACACGGCCCCGCGTGACCACGGTGCGGTTCCGGGCGGTCGCACACACCTGGGAGGCCGACGGTCTTGTCGGGGTCCCGCGCAACGGTGAGTGCTGGGACGAGCATTCGCTGCCGATCGGAGCAGGAGTGCAGGAGACCGGGAGGGCAGGGGGCCGGGCGGCTGGAGACCAGGCGGGGCAAGCTCATGGGACTCGCTGCTTCGTGCGTCGGGCCGCAAGGGTCACGGGGGCGCGTCTGCGGTGCAAGCGGCGGCAATGAGGTTTCTGAGCAAAGGAGTTGGTGTGCACAGGGGTCAAGTGACTCGGAGATTACAGCGAGATATTCGGTAGATCAAGTACTTACATTTTCTCTTCGGTGGTGGTCAGATTCGGTCGATCATCAGCTCGGGAGGAAACCTTGCGTCCCAATGCCCGAAAATCCGCACTCCTGGTGGCCGTATCACTCGTTGCCGCGACGTTCGCCCCGGTGGCAGCCCGCGGCGCCACGCCGCCGAACCCGGGGACCTCTGTCGGCACACCCGGTGGTGAACGCCGTGCGGCAACCACTACCGCGACGTTGACGCTGATCACGGGTGACAAGGTGACGGTCTCTCAGAATCGTGGCCAAGCCGTGTCGGTGAACGGCGTCGAGCGGGCACCGGGCGCCAAGGGGGCGGTACGTGTCACGGTTCAGGGCGACGACACCTATGTGTATCCGGACAGCGCCATGCCCTACATCGCAGCGGGCAAGCTGGACAAGCAACTCTTCAACATCACACAGCTCTTGGCGCAGGGTTACGACGACGCCCGTGCCGGCGGCGCGCTCCCGCTGATCATCACCCACACCGAGACCGTCGCCGCCCGGCGCGGGGACACCTCCGACCACGTACTGCGCTCCGGGGCCGCACTGCCGGGAGCGAGGACCACCCTGGCCCTGCCGTCCGTCAACGGCACAGCCGTCGACGCGCAGCGCTCGAAGGCCGCCGACCTCTGGTCGGCTCTCACCGCCGGTGGAGCGCGGACCTCCAACCGGTCGGCAGCGCCGACGGGTTCAGCCCCGGCGAACTCCGTCACCCCGGCCTTCGCCTCAGGCGTCGACCAGGTGTGGCTGGACGGCAAGGCGACGGCCACCCTGGCCGACACCACGGCGCAGATCGGTGCTCCGCAGGCGTGGAAGGCCGGGGGCACGGGTGCGGGGGTCCGGGTCGCGGTGCTGGACTCCGGGGCGGACACCACCCACCCCGACATCGCCGATCGCATCGTGGAATCCCGCAGCTTCGTCGAGGGCGCGGACGTCACCGACCGGAACGGCCACGGCACTCACACCTCCTCCACCGTTGCGGGAACAGGCGCCGCCTCCCACGGCAAGGAGCGCGGCGTGGCCCCCGGCGCCGACCTGCTCGTGGGCAAGGTGCTCGACGACACGGGATCGGGGCCCATCTCGGGGATCATCGCCGGAATGGAGTGGGCGGCGCGAACGGCCCACGCCAAGGTCGTCAACATGAGCCTGGGAGTCCCGGCCTGGCACACCCAGGATGATCCGCTGAGCCAGGCGGTCAACCGCCTGAGCGCCGAAACGGGCGCCCTCTTCGTCATCGCCGCGGGCAACTCGGGGAACTCCCCTCACAGTCTGGGCGCACCCGGGACCGCGGACGCGGCGCTCACCGTCGGCGCGGTCGACTCGTCGGACCGGCTCGCCGAATTCTCCAGCACCGGACCGCGCCTCACGGACGACGCCCTGAAGCCTGATCTGACGGCCCCCGGAGTGGACGTGCTGGCGGCGCGCTCGCAGCACATGAACGGCGGGGGTGAAGGCTACTACCGGCCGGAGAGCGGCACTTCCATGGCCGCTCCCCATGTTGCCGGGGCCGCGGCACTGCTCGCGCAGAAGCACCCCGAGTGGACCGGTCGGCGTATCAAGGACGCCCTGATGAGCACCAGCGTCCCGACCCCTGCCTACTCCCCGTACCAGGCAGGCACCGGTCGTCTCGACGTCGCCGCCGCCTATGTCGGGGACAGCCTCATCGCCAGCGGATCGGTGGACGCCGGGCTTGCCCGATGGGCACCCGGCAAACAGCCGAAGCCGGTCGAGCGGAAGATCACCTACACCAACACCACCGATCGGCCCCTCACGTTGCGTCTCTCGGTGGACGGCGGTGACTCGCCCGCAGGGGTGTTCACGCCGGCCGCCGAACGTCTGACGGTACCAGCGCGTGGAACGGCGGCGGTCGGTATGGTCGCGGACCCGCACGGACTGGCCCCCGGCCAGTACGCGGCGCAGGTCACGGCCCGCTCCTCGGCCGGCACCGTGCACACGGCCGTGGGTCTGTCCGTCGAATCCGAGAAGTACGGCCTGACCGTCCACCTGAAGGACCGCTCCGGTGCGCCCGTCAGCGGCGAGGTGGAAATCACCGGTGCGGACGGGAGGACGACCGTCATGTGGGCCGAGAACGGTACGCTCGACAGCCGCTGGGCTCCGGGCTCCTACACCATCGTCTCCGTCATGGACGTGCGGGGGAACCATGGGCCGCACTCCCTCGGATTCGCGGTACTGACCGCGCCGGAGGTCGACCTGCACGCGGACCGGACGGTGGAACTGGACGCCACGCGCGTCCGCCAGGTGAAGGTGGCGACACCCCAACCCACCGCGGTGACCGCCGGCAGGCTCGACATCTACCGCTCGTTCGCCTCGGCCGTCCCCACCCCGGACGACAACCAGGCGCTGCACCAGATCCTCCTGCCGTCCCCCGCCTACGACAGCCTGTGGGCTCTTCCGACCGGGACCAAGGTAAAGCGGGGCAGCTTCGTCTTCACCACCCGGATCCGCGCCAAGCAGACGCCGCTGAAGATCACCTACGGCGGTCGCAGCCTCGACGACACGCTGCTGGTCCAGCCTGGATCCGCCCGGTTCCGTGCTGGGACATCGCAGGTCGATGCCGTCTTCGCGGGTGCCGGCAGGCCCTCCGACTACGCGGGGCTGTCCGCCCGCGGCAGGGCCGTGGTGGTCCGTGGCGGCTCCACCGTGGCCCCGGTCGACCAGGCGGCCGCGGCGCACGACGCCGGTGCGGCGATGGTCCTGGTCGTCAGCGACGGTGACGGACGATCGAGCGACTGGTACGGCGGCCCGGACGGCGTGGCCGGCGGACAGATCCCTGTCGCCTCGCTCACCACGGACGAAGGCGAGGACCTGATCAAGCGCATCCGATCCGCGGGACCGCGCGGGACCAGGCTCACCGTCGAGGCACATCCCTCGCCTGAGTACCTGTACGACCTGGCCGACTACCACCACGGGGCGGTGCCCGACGATCCTTCGGCGGCGACCGACCCCGGCAGTCTCGCCCGTATCGACAACGACTTCGCGCCCCCCGCGGGTCTGCAGGTCACGGAGAGCAGGGAGGACAGCCCGCCCTACGAGTACTGGCCGGCCGCCTACCCCTACGCCGGGTACGGCATGGTGCGCGTGCCGCCGTTCCCGAGGGAGCCGGTCGCCCCGGGGCACCGCACCGACTGGGTCTCCGCCGGGAACGGCGCCCAGTGGCAGCAGTACGCCTCCGTCGACGGCTGGTCCACCTTCACCGACATCGTGAGCTACCGGCCGCGCAGCACGCAGAGCGAACACTGGTTCGGTCCCGTCATCCGGCCTCGCATGGTCGGCTTCGAGCTCCCGCGCAGGTACGGCGACGCGATGGGCGGCATGGTGTCGGGCTTCGGTGACGGCGGGTCCGCCCACAGCGGCGACAGCATCCCGATGTCGAGGAGTTTCGCGCTCCACCAGGGCGACCGCGTGCTGATGCGGAGCGGGCCGAGGCCGGACTTCGGGGTCACCGACCTCGCACCGCAGAAGCTGCCCTACCGCCTCGTGGTCGACACGAAGGGAGACCCGGGGTTCACGCCCTACTCCTCCACCACGCACACCGAGTGGCGTTTCGAATCCGGCACCGCCGACGCCCAGGCGGTCCCACTGGTCCAGCTCGACTACGGTACGGAACTGGACCCCGACGGCCGTGCGGCACGCACATCGACCTTCTCCGTCAAGCCGGTCGTGCTCGGCAGTGACGCCGCGAGGGACGCCGTCTCCTCGGTCGCGCTCGACGTGTCCTACGACGACGGGGCGACCTGGCGGCCGCAGGACCTGAAGAAGGACAAGGGCACCTGGCGAGCGAAGCTCCACGCTCCGGCAGGGGCGGGTTACGTGTCCGTCCGGGTCACCGCCGGGCAGCACAACGGTGGCGGCATCAGTCAGACGGTCAACAGGGCCTTCGGACTCAGGTAGCCGCTCCACAAAGGCCGGTGACCACTTCCGCGAGGGTGGCGGGGCACCGGCCGCTCCGTGGTCATCCCCGACAGCAGCAACGCTCTTGTCGTGCAGTCACCTGGACGCGTGAAGCGGGCCCCGGGAGGACACGCCTCCTGGGGCCCGCTTCCCGTCACCGCGTTCAGCGGCGCGGCGCCAGTACCTGCTTGAGCACGTCGTGGACGTACGTGTTCGGGTGCTTGCCCGAGAACTCCTCGGAGAGCGGGCCGCTCGCCGTCACCGGCACGTCCACGCTGGTGTGGCCCGAGGTGGTCCAGTCCATGGTGAACGTGCGGTCGCTGCCGCGGATCGAGAACGGACCGTCCTCGGCGGAGATGCCGTCGCCGGACTCGTCGGCGGCGTCGACGTCCTCGACCGAGAGACCGCCGGTCTCGTGGTCACCGGTGACGACCAGCAGCGTGTCGGGGTGCGTCGCGATGTACGCACGCGCCACGGCGACGGCCTTCTCCAGCTGCTGCATCGACTGGAGGACGCGAGTTCCGTTGTCGGAGTGGGCGAACTCGTCCGTGCCTTCCTCCTCGACCATGAGGAAGAAGCCCTTCTTGTTCTTGTCCAGGTTGGTCAGCGCCTTGCTGGTCATCGTGCCCAGGTCCACGACCGGGCTGTAGACGTCACCCTGGCCCTCGGGGCGCTGCTGGAACATCTCCTCGTTGCTGAACAGCCCGAGGAGCTTGCCGTCCTTGGCCTTGCTCAGGCCCTTCGCGCTGTTGACGTAGGAGTAACCGGCCTTCTGAGCCTTCTTGATCAGGTTGCCCTTGCTGCCCTTGCTCGCCTCGGACGGGTCCTCGGCCGGCTTGTCCTGGAAGGCACCCGGCGTACCAGCGGGCAGCCACCAGTCCTCGCCACCGCCCAGGATGACGTCGGGCTTGCTGACGTCCAGGTACTGACGCGCGATCTCGTCCTGCTTGCCACGGTCCGCGGTGTTGGCGAAGAACGCCGCCGGCGACGCGTCGGTGACCTGCGCGGTCGTCACCAGACCGGTGGCCTTGCCGGCCGCCTTGGCCTGCTGGCCGAGGGTCGCCAGCGGGTTGCCGTCGACATCGACGCTGATCGCGCCGTTGTAGGTCTTCTCGCCCGTGGCCCACGCGGTGGCCGCCGCGGCGGAGTCCGTCACGACCGCCTTCGGATCGCGGGGGGTGGTGGTGAGCTGACCGGACGCCGTGAGGCGGTCCATCGCCAGCTGGCCCTCCAGGCCGGCGAGGTGCAGCCTCGCGGCCTCGCGCATCGCGGCGCCCATGCCGTCACCGTTGATGAAGATGACGTTCCTGGCCGCGGGGGTCTTCGCCTTCGCCGTCGACTGCGGAGCGGCCGCCGACGCGCCGAGCGTCGGGTTCAGCACCATCGTCGCGAGGCCGGCCACGACGGCCGCGGCGACGGGCGCTCCCCAGCGCGCACTACGAACACGTACGTTCACAACAGCTCCTCATGAATTGCATAGCTTTCGCACGAGAACGTAGGTGTGGGGACGGTACGTGTCGTGAACCGGAGGTATCCGGGAGGGGAAGCGATCGAGGCCGGTTCTGTTCACGGGGTCGCACGTGAACAGAGCCACGAGCTCCGCATTCCCTCGCCCTGACCACTCGGCCCCCATGGCCCAGGGGGCGAGAATCCGGCTTCGGCCGCCGGGCGAAGCCCGCCACCCAACCGCACCGGGAGCGCCGGGCGGCCTCGGCGGGGGAGTCGTGGCCCGGCGAACGGCTCGGCCCTGCTTTCGGGCAAGGCCGGCGGCAGCAGCACTCTCACATGGCGCGCAGGCCCCGGTCGGCCATGGCGATCAGCCACTCGAAGCTCTCGTCGATGTCGGTGCTCAGCTGGAAGCCGTTGGCCGCCTGCAGCGTGGCGAAGCCGTGGCAGAGACTGCGGAGCGTACGCAGGGCGTGGTCCACGTCCGGCTCCGCGATCTCGTAGCCGCGCAGGACCGCCGTGAAGGCGCCGAGCAGGCGCTGACCCGCCGAGGCCAGGGGGTCGTCCGGGCCGGACGGTGCCACGCCGATCGTCGCGGCATACCGCCCGGGGTGGTCCAGGACGAAGGCACGGAAGGCGCGTGCCGCGGCTGCCAGGGCGTCGCGGCCCGCGTACCCCTGGACCGCGCCGCCGACGGCATCTGCCGCCTCGTTCAACGCCAGCGCCGCGATGCGCCGGTTGAGGTCTTCCTGGCCGCCCACGTGCTTGTACAGGGAGGGGGTGCGCACCCCCACCCGCTCGGCCAGGAGACCCATCGTGAGACCGGCGAAACCCACCTCGTCCGCCAGGGCGGCACCGGCCGCGACCACGGCCGCCGCGTCCAGACCCACCCTAGGCACGGGCAGCGGCCGATCGGAGGAAGGGGAGGATGAGCGAGACCACCTGGTCGGGCAACTGGTCGTGGGGGTAGTGCCCGGCCCCGTCGATCATCTCGAGCCGGCCGAGGCCGGACGGCAGCGCCTCGACGATCGCCGAGCCCTCGGCGTGCGGGTCGGCCCAGTCGGGGTCGAGCGTGCCCATCATGACCAGGACCGGGCAGCGGACACCTGCGAGCTGAGCTCCGGCGTCGGTGGGTGCGTTGCGGCCCATGCCCTGCAGCGCCTTCATCCGGCCCGGCTCCCGCAGCAGGGAGTCGATGCGGCCGAGCCGCTCCGCCCAGTCGGCCGGCTTCGCGCCGGGGTAGGCGACGTCGAGGTACGAGCGCCAGCGCGGCACGCTGCCGAACACGACCGTGCCGAGCAGCCGCAGCATGCCCTGCCTGAAGCGCTTCACCCGAAGGTCCCCGAGGCGGATCGTCTGCTTGCGGGTGAACGGTGCCACCTCGACGACCGCGGTGATCAGCGAGGGCTCCTGGGCCGCGGCGATGGTGGCGGCGCCACCGGAGAACGAGTGGCCCACGAGCACGGCCGGGCCGCCCAGGTGGCGGATGACGGCGAGCAGGTCTCCGGCGACGGCGGTACGGCTCCAGTCCGACCAGTCGACGCTGGACTCGCCGCAGCCGCGCAGGTCGACCGCGGCGACCCGGTAGCCCGCCGCCACCAGCTGCGGGATCACGGAACGGTAGGCGGCGCGGCTGTCGCCGATGCCGTGCGCGAGCACGACCAGCGGGCCGGACCCCGCCACCTCGTAAGCGATCGTCCCGCCATCGACGGCAAGGTACTCGGTCATGACATCTCCAGGGGTGCAAGCTGATAAAAGCTAATGACGTTAGCCACAAGCTAATCTCATTAACTAAACCTGTCAAGCAGACTCGTGGAGGCAAGGGCGTAGGAACCAGGCGCAGTGTCAGGGAGACCCGGACGCGACCGACTTGGTGATGACCGCCTGCGGTTCCCTGTGGGTCCCGCGCGCTCTACGGACCGCAGCACAGGTGATCACCACGCAGTGCGGAGCGTGACGCACACAGAGGGACGGTGGCCGAGGACTCTGGCCCGCCGTCCGCCGAGCTGTGTGGGTGGCAGCACGAGTTCGGACTCGCGGGAGCGAGGACGACGGGGTCGGCTCCGGCTTCAGGGGGAGGGGCGCCCCCTCATCCGTGCGCGAAGGCAGGCACCAGGACCCCGAGCGTGAACCTTGGACGGCACCGGCCACGCCCGCCACGAGGAGCCGTTGGCCGGCCCGCCGGGCCGGGGATCTCCTGCGGCGGACGTCGGTGGTCGCCGTGCGCCCCGGGTCCGCCGTTGCTGTCAGGCGAGATCCGTGAGGTCCTCCGCGTACACCTGTGACAGGGGCAGGGGTCCCACGTACTGCTGACAGTTGCACCGGCCGGCCTCGTACCGCAGCGGCTTCTTGGTCTCGTCCCACGCGGTCGGCACCTCCACGCGTTCGTGGCACCGGCCTTCCTTGTCGTGCTTGGCCAGGTGGTGCGTGCATCCGCACACCGGTTCCGGCGCCTTGTGCGCCGCCTCGATGGCCAGACGTTCCTGCTTCGCTGCCTCAAGTAGCTGCAGCTTCCGCTCATGCCGATTGCGCAGGGCGGTGCGGACGTTGTCGGCGGCCCACGCGAAGCCGCCCGTCCAGAAGATGATGAGCACCCACCAGAACCACTCCATGCCCGCCTCTTCCCCCTGTCCTGCCGGGGGCGGACCCGGATGCGCCGGACCATCCGGGGCCGCCCCGCTTTGCCGTGCAGGCCTCTGACACAGACTGTCAGAAAGGGACTGCGGCGTCAGGCAGTTGGGTGGCAGTCCGTACCTTGCGGTGCGGCGGGGGAGCCTGCAACTCACCGCCGCGCCCGTCGCGTGTACGGCGGGGGCGCGTGCGCGAAAGGGCTGAGCGTCCAGTCGGCCCGGAACCCGTGACTACTCGGCTCGGAGTGCGGTCACGGTGAACGTGTCACCGCAGACGACCGGCGTGGACGATCGCAGAGTGAGCGAGTCCTTGAGCCCGGGCGGGAACACCTTGAGCAGGGTGGGCGCCGGCCAGCAGTCCGGGCCTTTGATGCCCTTGTTGAGGGTGTGCAGGGTGGCGTGCGCACTCTTGCCGGGTGCCAGTTTCACCAGCGTGCCCTGTGCCCCCTCACGGGTGGCGGGAACACCGATCGTGCTGCCGTCGCCCCGGAGAAGTGAGACGCCGGGGAAGCCCTGCAGTGAGCAGGGGGCGTCGCCCTCGTTGATGAGCTCGAGGTCGAACCGGATGTTGCCCGCTCCCACATCGGCGGAGCCCAGCCGCGGCTTCAGGTCGCCGGCCGCGCAGCGCTCAGGTGTCCCCGCTCCGCCACTGGGTGACGTTGTGGAAGCGGGCTTCGACTCCGTGGGAGACGCGGTGGTGGCCGTCGGTGTGGCTGGCGGCGTGGCCGGCGGGGAGGAGACCGGATTCTCGGTCACCGAGGGCGAAGCGGGGGCGCTGGAGGCGGAGGAGGATCCGCCGTCGCCGTCGTCTCCACAGCCGGCCGTGACCGTGGCAAGCAAGGCTGCCGCCGCGCACGCGACAGCGGTTCGCGAGGCTCTGCGCTTCTTCGTGGAAAGGGCGCGGGCGCTGCGGAGGGATGCGGGAACGGAGAACCGTGCATGATCTGGCATAGGGCGCAGCTTCCCATTCGCCGGCGGTCGAACCCCTGATCCACCGCTCCTACCCGTGTGTCGTGCGCGCGCGGTACGAGCCGCGTGTGCGAGCCCTGCGGAAACCAGCTCTCGCCCACCAGTCGGCGGGCTGTGCGTGGTGAGGAGGGCCTGCTGACGGAACACACCGATCCGTACGAGCTCGCCCCTCCTGCACCCACGGGCGGCCTGGTTGTCGCGCGAGCGCGGGGGCGCGATGCCCCAGGACGCGGCCGACCCGGGACACGCACGCATGGCTGAGGCCACGGACGGCACCTGAGCCGTTCTCGGCAAGCAGCCCGGAGGGGGGTGCTGCAGCCGGCCTTCACGAGGCCGCCTTCCCGTACGTCACCCCGCAGGGAAACCGGGAGCCGGCATCCGCCGCGGCGATGAGTTCGCGGGACAGCGCGGGTCTACCTCATGAAGGGGTAAAGCGACTCAGCGGGAGCTAGCCATGGGCCTCATCCATATCGAACTGTTCACCACCCTCGACCTGGTCGGCCAGGCGCCCGGCGGCCCTGACGAAGACCCGGAGGGATTCCCCTACGGCGGCTGGCAGGCCCCCCTGCTGGACGACGTCGCCGGGGCGCAGGTCGCTGCCGCGTACGAGGGCACAAACGCTCTCCTGCTCGGCCGGCGGACGTACGACCTGTTCGCCGCGTACTGGCCTCACCAGGAGGGCGGCCAGGACAACGAGATCGCCACACTGTTCAACAGCGTCCCGAAGTACGTTGCGTCTCGCGGCACACCTGACCTCCCGTGGGCGGGGTCCACGCAACTCGGCACGGACCTCGCCGACTCGGTGAGAGAGATCCGGGACCGGCACGCGCACGTGAAAGTCGTCGGAAGTCTGAACCTCGTCCAGAGCCTTCTGCGCGAGAAGCTCTTCGACCGCCTCGACCTCTGGCTTCATCCGATCACGCTCGGCGTCGGGAAGAAGATGTTCGACGGCGGTGCGGTACCCACCAACCTCGCCCTCCTCGCACCTCCCGTCGCCGGTCCGCAAGGCACCGTGTACCTCCGCTACGGGCTCGCGGACGGCATCCCCGCCACGGGAGACATGGGCGCACCCGATCGCGGCGTGTGACACGAAGACGAGGCAATTCGGTGACCCGCGGCGTGAGGCCTCGCGCACGGACCTTGCGTGCCCACCGCCCCAACCGCGGGCCCGGCCCGAGACGCGGCGGTGTCCGGCAGTCGCACCGACCAGGGCGGCGGCATGACATGCGAGCCGGCAGTGGGTGGTGGCTCGGTGAGCAGCGTCACCAGGGAGCCTCGGATTGCGCCGCGATCGCTGGGGTCCGGAGGCGATACTCTGCCGACCCCACAGCCGCGCCCGAGAAGGCCCGCGCGCTTCGCGCGCATGACCGGCCTTTTGCGCCACTGGCCTGCCTCGTGGCGCGGGAGGCCGGCGAGCCGAGCCGCAGCGCGAAAAAGCCGTCCACGGGACCACCCTCCGCAGTGGCCGCAGTGGCCGCAGTGGCCGCAATGGCCGGGAGTGGTCAGGGGGCGATGCTCAGTTCGCTGATCAGTCCGTCGGCGAGGACGAAGCGGAAGTGCAGGCCGACCTCCCCGCCGGGGAAGTTTCCTTCGAGGTGCTGGTGGACGGTGTACCGGTCGGTTGTGTCGCGTTCCGCACCGGTGAGGGTGGTCGTGTACGTGTACTCGCTGTCGGTCTGCGAGAGCCATCGTGTGATGGCCTCGACTCCCTCGTAGGTGTGTCCGTCGTCGGTGACCGTGGCGCGCGGCGCGAAGGCCGGGGCGGCAGCGGAGACGTCCTTGGCGGCGCGGCCCGTCAGGTAGCGGGTGATGGCTTCGGGCAACTCGCTGGGATCGATGGACGTGCGGTTCTGGGCCATGGGTTCCTCCTGTGTGTCCGTGCGTGCGGTCACGGTCTGCGGATCGGGCACCGACCTGTGGGCACGCAGGGGTGTCCACAGGTTCAGAGACTGCTAAAATAGAATCAAGTCACTTTCACATTAGCAGTAACCTTTGGAGGATGGCATGCCGAGCCGCGTACGACTGGAGGACCGGGAGTGTCCGCTGTCGACGACGGTGCAGCACGTCGGCGAGTGGTGGACTCTGCTGATCTTGCACGACGCCTTCGACGGCTACTCACGCTTCGACCAGTTCCAGCAGAATCTGAACATCTCCACCAGCATGCTCACCGCGCGGTTGAAGGCGCTGGTCGCGGACAACCTGCTGGAGCGGCGGCTCTACCAGCACAAGCCGGCCCGCTATGAGTACGTGCTCACCGAGCGGGGCCGCTCCCTCCGGCCGGTGATCGTGGCACTGGCCGCCTGGGGAAACCGCCACCTGGCGCCGCAGGAGCGATCCATGGTCCTCGTGGATGCCGCCAGCGGCGAGGAGGTCGAGCCGGTCCTCGTCGACGCCCATACGGGACGGAACCTCGACGACAGCGAGGCGTTCGTCTTCGCCGCCGGCCCGGCCGCGAGCACCGCAATGCGCTCGCGGTACACGGGGACGGGCAGCGTGCGGCCGGGCGGCGCCGAGGCATAGCAGGCGGCGTGCTGCTCGGTGCGGGCAACCAGGTTCGGGAGTTGCGGCGCGCTCGGAGGCCAAGCCGTCGCCGTGGCGGGTGTTGGCGTTGCGTCAGCGCAGGCACGCGTGCAGGGCTTGGGTCTACATGGGGTAGTTGGATTGTCGATCCCGGCTTGCCGTGGCCGGTCGGATTCGGTCCCGCCGGCCGCCCCCTTGCCGGCCCGATGAGGCCTCCGCCCTGCGGACGCCTCATCTCCGTGTACGCCACCACGCGCCGGAACAACACCCATGCCTCCGGCATAAGCCGCTCAACCGGATCGGCCATTTGCGAAGGTCAACGAACGGTCAAGCCGCCAAGAAGCGACCTTGGAGTGGCGGCAGGTGTTGCGCGGCGACCTCCCGAACAGTCCAGTAGGGAGGATGAGTCGAACAGCGGGGGAGTGAAGTGATTCGCTGGGTACGGCGTCGGCGGTGCCGACCCCTGTCGGCACCGCCCTCGGCCGTTCAGTGGGTGCTGGTCGGGCTTCCCTCCGTGGCTCGAACCGGGACGGCCTCACCCTCGGTCGCCTCGACGGGCGACCGGTCGGCCCTGCCGGCACCCTGGGCTGCGCCTGACCGGTCATCCTCTTTCATGGCTCGGGTCTCGCTCTTGAGTATGCGCAGCGACTGCCCCATCGCTCGGGCTGTGTCCGGCAGCCTCTTCGAACCGAACAGCGCGATGACGACGACCGCCACTACCAACAGGTGCCAAGGCTCCAGTCCATTACGCAGCATTTACAGCACACCCTTTCGGTCTCATGGAATGAGATGCGCGCCAGGTACGCGCGCGTGGACGAGATTACTGCAAGATGCAACTAGTATGGCTCGGCGGGGTCACGCATGCCTGCGACCAGAGGGGGAGTGGGCGCGGTGTAGCAGGGTGCATGACAGGAATCCCATCCCCGAGATGCATGGCCGGCTCGTCCCGCCGCGCTGCTGTTCGCGCCCAAGCGCATCGATCCGGCCGGGGCTTGAGCTGTTCCTTCCGCCACCGCAACGCTTCTCGCACGAGTAGCGGTTGATTCCGCCTGAGGAAAGGAATCGGGCGAGAGGTCAACGGTTTCGGGCAGGTCTCATCTCTGCCGCAAAGGCCGGCGATTGCGATTGCATGGCTTGAGATTTTGCTTTCCGTCGGCCTGTAGGTGACTGGTGGGGATCGTTCCAGGTCCTGGAATTAGTGGTCAGTGGATTCCTTTCGCCGCCCTCCTGCCGGCCGTGGCTCAGCGCCCACGGACGCCAACCTCTGCACCGGCAGACGCGACGACTCCCGTCCCATACGTGTACGCGCGCGGGTGGGGCTGGAGGGGGCTGTGTCGCACTCTTCGCAGGCAGCGTGCAGGCCGCCGCAGTAGCCCCTCATCGAATGAGATATCTGGGGGAGATCGGTGAGAGCGGCGTGGGAGCGGGGTGATGTCCTCCTTCCATGCTCAGCCGACACGACGGCTGAGTTCTCGAGAGCGGTGATCTCCGCTTGTGCTGGAGCCCCAGTTCTTGTTCGCTGCCAGCGGCGGGACAGCGACTTCTGATGGAGTTCATGGTGCGGGGACGCGCCGCGCTGCATGCGGCCATTCGGGAGATCTGGCCAGCGGCATAAGCGAAGGCTTCGTGTTCCTGGCATCTTTCGGGATACAAGTGGCAGCCGACAGGCTCACCGGTGGGATTGAGGCGCTATGACGCGGACGCGAACGTCGCGATACCAGCTCTTGCCCAACCTGTTCGGTATCGGTTTCGGTTTTGCCGGTCTCGCGCAGGCCTGGAGTGCCGCGGTGGACACCGTTGGCACACCTGGTTGGCCGTCCCATGTTCTGTGGATTCTGACAGCGTTGATCTGGCTGGGGACGCTCGCGGCGTACCTGCGCAACGCGATCTCACAGGGGCGGTTGCGCACGGAGGTGGCGAATGCGACCACCGGGCCCTTCACCGCGCTCGTGGTCATCGTGCCCATGCTGCTGGGCGTGGCGCTGGCATCGCACGCCCGCGTGGCGGGGGAGGTTGTCTACGCGGTAAGCCTTGTGCTCACGGTCGCGTTGGGCGGATGGCTGACCAGTGTGTGGATCCGCGCCGATACCGATCTCGCCCAGTGGCACCCCGGGTACTTCCTTCCCACGGTCGCGGGCGGTCTGATCGCAGCTGCCTGCAGCGCTGCCCTGGGATGGACGACATTGGCGCATGTGATGTTCGGATACGGGGTCGTCTGCTGGTTCGTCCTCGGGTCGATTCTCCTCCTTCGGCTCTTCACACAGCCGATGCTGCCACCGCCGCTCCTGCCGACTCTGGCGATCGAAATCGCCCCACCGGTGGTTGCCGGAAACGCGTGGTTCGCCATCAACGGTGGCCGGCTCGACTTCGTGGCCGAGTTCCTCGGCGGTTACGCGATCCTGATGGCTCTGGTCCAGATCTGTCTGGTCGGCGTCTACGCGCGTGTGCCCTTCGGCCCGGGCCACTGGGCCTTCTCCTTCTCGTACGCGGCAGCCTTCACCAACGGAATCCACTGGCTGGACGTGGAGCAGGTGGACGGCCGCAGAGCGCTGACGTATGTCGCCCTGGCGGTCATCACACTGGCTCTGGCGGCTCTTGCGATTCGCACCCTCATCGGCTTGAGGAAGGGCACTTTCCTGCCTCTGGCCCCGGCCGCTTCAGGGGCGGCCGGGGGCGCGGCGAGGGTTTGACGGGCCTCGACTGCGACTCCCGTGGAGCCGGGGCTCGCGCACAAGGAGCATCAGGTCTGTGCCGGAGTTCATCGGCGAGGCTGTCCCGTGTTCGGAGCGGGGGCGGGTGAGGGGACGAAGCTTTTGTGAGTGTGAGGCTGACAGCCTGCGGAGGGGCCGGGTGACCTGATGGTCGCGCTGCGCCCCCGCTGATCGTGGATCCGACGGCGTGGGTGGGGCTGACAGGCTCGAGGGAGCTGAACCAGCGGCACGGGGGCGCCGTGCGAGTAACTACTGCCGCATCAGGCAACGTTCGCCCTGTTCAGGCAGGTCGAGCGTGGCTCGCCCGGGGCGCGTAGTCTCGCGGGATGCACTCGCATCTGATCTTCGAGAACCCTTCCGCGCTGCCTCACGAGGCGGTGGCGGAGGTGTTGGAACGGGCCCTGTGTGACCGCTCGGCGGAGGCCGAGGCAGCAAGCGTCCTGGTCGGGACCGCGTTGAACGACGACGATCAGGTGTTCGTCGAGCACTGGTGTGCGGAGGTCGGGATGCGGGCTGTTCCAGGAAGCCCTCTGCTCGGGCTGGCGGGCCTGTGCTTGGGGCACGCTGCTCGGCGTTTCGGGCGTCTGGGCGACGGGGCTCTTGTGCTGGCGGCGTCGCTTGCGGCCCGTGCTGAAGTGGACCCCTCGGACGTGGACGGTCGGGCTCTCGATGGATATGACGATGTCCGGAGCTTCCTTCATCTGTGGTGAGGCGTCCACGGGTGTGGTCAGGCGACGTTCGCCTTACTCACGATGGCAGCGAGGCGCTTGTTGTCGGTGGGGGCGGCATTCTCCGTCGCTACATCGTCTGGCGGAGCGCTCACACTGCTGACCAGTGCCTCCGGAAGGTCGTGGCCAGAGCGAATGTCGCCTGAACCCGACCTCGTCGGCGGTTACTGCCGGTCAGGCCACAGTCCGTCCGCCGGCAGCAGGGTTGCCTGGGTCTGAGCCGCCAGCCATGTCTTCACCTCGTGCCAGGCGGCCCGTTCCTCCGTCGCGGTGCCCCGCCACCAGGTGAACGGCGAGTCGTCGGACATCAACTCCTCCCGCCACCATCCGACGCCCTCAGTCAGATGGCGGCGGGCGATCGTGCCCCTTTCTGCCTCCCAACGGGCGAGCCACGGGGCGACCGAGGAACTCGCGGTCACACAGCTCTCGAAGACCTCGTACGCCGGGGTCGGTGGCGACTTCATCCGCAGGACCTGTGTCCACCATGCCTCCAGGAAACCGGCCACTGCGCCCGCCTGCTCGCGGGGCCACCGTGACCAGCCCGCCGCAGCCAGTCCACGAGCCATGAGAGCCGAATCGACGGCGCCCTCGGCGAGCACCACGACGAGCTGCGGCAGGATCCGACGGATGATCGCGGGCTGGTCCTCCCAGTGGAAGGGATCTTTCCGCGCGACCCGGCCGACAAGATCCGTCGGGAGGCGGGCGTCAGGAGTCCGCAGCAGCTCGATCTCGACCTCATTGAAGCACCGGCCGCACATGGTCTCGTCCGCTTGGACAGTTATGCCGCCGAAGGTCGTCGCGACCCTCGCAACCGCAGCGGCAAGGGAATCGCCATCTGGAGAAGTCACCGTGCACCCCATCAAGACTCCAGCCGACTGCACCCGGCCGAAGAGACCGACGCTACCAGGCCGAAACCCACCCAACAGAGCAGGGCGAACATTGCCTGACACGGCACTACCTACCGTCAGGGCTTCTGGTCGATCCACCTTCTGGCGTCGTGAGGTGAGGGATCGCGTCCAGAACACCCGTCGCCGCCGAAGGCCGACCGACCAAGCCCGACAGCGATCCTCATGTCCGGCTACTCGTCGGCTCGGGTCGAGAACTGACGCGGTGCTAACCCCCTCGCGCCGCAGCCAGTGTTCGGTAAGGACGATCAGCACTACCGCACCGGTGTCGCAAGTGGCCCCTCCGGCCCCGCCGTCGCGAGCACCCCCCTGAAGGGCACGGGGACCCGCCCGGGCAGGCATCCCCCTTCCTTCGGGCTGCGACCGCCCGTCAGAACAGCACCCATGGACAGGGGTTGCTCGCGGCGGCAGCCAGCCCTGTCCCCACCCGAGTCTCTTCGACCGCGCACACCACCGTGTCACTTCTCTGGCGTGCTCCGCCGTGCGCGAGACGACGGGGCGCTGCTCGAGGCGTACTCAGAGGCTGTCGCCGGCCATGTCGGTGACTTCACGGGCAGCGAGCCGAACCGCCTTGATGGTCGATTCGCAGCGCCGTCGACGCAACCAGGCGACAGCGGATGTGGAGGGCTCGAGGTCGACCACCTTGATGTACCGGATGCCCGGGCGCGGGAAGTACTCACAGGCGGCGGCCGGGAGAAAGCACATCGCTTCCCCGGTGGCCACCGTGTGCAGAAGCGACTCCATGTCGGTGACCACTGGCCCGTATCGCACACGAGAGCCGTCCGGGCGGGGGTCGACCGCCCAGAAGTCCCACCACATCCGCGGGACCTGGACAGGCACGTCTACCACGGGGACGCCGGAGAGCTGGGCCAGGCTGAGTTGCGGCAGCGCTGCCAGGGGGTGATCGGCTGCGAGGCAGGCCACGCGTGGTTCGGTGGCCAGGTGGTGCAGTTCGATGTCGTCCGTCACCGGAGGGCGGAGGAAGATCACATCGACCTCCTGTTGAGCCAGTGCGCCCATGTGATCGCCGAAGCTGAGGTTGACCAGATCCAAAGTCGTTGCCGGGTGGCGTTCCTTGAGCAGGCGAAGGACGGCGCGGGTGTGCGTCATTGAGGCCTCAGCGCCGATGGTTCCCACGATGAGTCGTCTGGACGTCTGCCGTAACTGTGCATCGGCGACGCGCCTGAGCCGGTCGACGGCCGCGACCGCCGCACGGGCTTCGGGCAGCAGTGCCTGCCCTTCGTCGGTCAGCGTGAGCGCCCGACTCGTCCGCTCCACCACGCGCACCCCCAAACGCTTTTCCAGCTCCCTGATTTGCTGGCTCAGTGCCGGTTGCGTGATGAACAGACGGGCGGCGGCTTGACCGAAATGGAGCTCTTCGCTCAACGCGAGATAGAGACGAAGCTGATGAATGCTTGGTTCCTTGGAGCGGGGCACTCTCATCCCATGAACCCTTTCGTGTTTCAACATGCAGTCATAATCAATAATGTATCGATCAGCACGCATCCCATGCTTCGATTTGCGCGACAAGCCTGCATCGGCCATGCGACAGTCAATGGGCCGTCCTGATCGGAGTGACGGTGCACACGGGGGGCGGCTTAGTGCTCTGTCACCGGTCGGAAGACGGTTACGGGAGCGCTACCGGTTCCCTGTCGTGCAGCGACGATCCCCAGCAGACGGGAAATGGCGGCACAGAGGGGGACCACCACGCATGCCCGCACGCCTTCGCCTGCGCAGAGTCCATGACAGCACGGTCCGGCAGGCCGCCGGGAACGACAGCGGACCCAGCTCGCGCGTTGATCGCCGGTGCATTTCCCGCTACGGAGCGGCCTCCCGGGTCCTTGCCGCTCTCCTGTCCGTAACTGCCCTATGGACTACGGCCTGCGCACCGAGCGGTTCGGATGAATCTCAACGAGAACAGTTGCCACGAGGTGTCACAGTCACAGAGCGAGAGGTGCTGGCCCAGGCGGAGAAGATACTTACGCGCGATTGTATGCGCAGGGCGGGCTTCTCCTTCTGGGTCACTCCAGAACTTCCCGTACCCGTTGAGCGGTTGTTCCCTTACGTCATCGACGACGAACAGTGGGCTGCCGCAAACGGATACGGCCGAGGCGTCCGGGAACGCAGGGATGAATTGGCTCGCCGCGATCCCAACCGTTCCTATTTCGAAGGACTCACGAAGGCTGGCAAGGCGGCCGCGGTCACGGCACTCAACGGGACGACCGCGGAAGGGCTGGAAGCCGACATTCCCGGGATGGGCAAGGTCCGGCACAGCGATGAAGGATGCGCCTCCGACGCCCAGCGCATGCTCTACGCCGATCTCCACGCCTGGTACCGCGCCAAGAAGGTCACTGACGCCCTGCATCGATCGGCCATGGCAGTGGCCGCCGGCGACCCCGAGCTCGTACCCAGCACTCGGCAGTGGGCCATCTGCATGCGGGAAGAGGGCCACCCGTACGACATGCCTCAGGAGGCACGCGACCGTTTCGCACGGCGCCCGGAGGCAGGTGAGTTCGCCACGGCCCGGGCTGAGGCCGCGTGTGCGCAGACCTCGGGCCTGGCCGCAGCAGTCCGAAAGGTGAGCCGTGCACATCAGGAGGAACTGGAATCACACCATCGCGCCGAGGTCGAGGATCGCCGAGTGCTCGAGCGCGCGGCGCTGAGCCGGGCCCGGGACATCGTCCGCCGCGGCTGAGTAACCCGAAAGCAGTCAACGAGAGGAACACGACGTGAGCAAGCTCGCTTCACTGGCCGGTGTGGTGGCCTTCATGGCGGTCGCATTCGCGATTCCCACGGCCCAGGCCTCCGAGCCGGCACCGAGAGAGTCCCGCACCCTCGCCGCGGCCGCACCCGACGGAAAACTGCACGTCTGGGAGCATCCCTACCGGGAGGGCGGTCATTGCGCCTGGAGCGGGGCCAACCGGAACTGGGACTATCCGGGCCCTGGTTGCCCGCCGCTGCGCAACCTCGTCTCCTCGGTGGAGAACCGGGGGTACGCCGGTGACTACGACGACGTCAACCTGTACTACAACGAGGACCAGAGCGGCGTGTACGCGTGCCTCGGCAACGGCGACATGTGGCTGGACCTGACGCTCGGCCGTGAGGTCTTCAGCCACGGCTGGTCGTGGTGGGAGGGCTACGGCAAGTCGGTGAACGACAACATTGCCTCGCACGAATGGACGGACAGTTGCTGACGGTCCACAGGTGACCGCCGGAGGGACTTCAAGGTCTCTCCGGCGGCCGGGGACGGGCCTGGGACCCTCGGCCCGGGGCAGGCGACGGCCTGAAGTGGCCGTCGCCTGCCATACATTTGATCTTTCTACCCGCAAGATCGTGTTGATGCCGATGCTTGGACGGCTCTGAGACGCGGGTGGTGCCCCGCTGCTGCAGTGGCGGAGGGGGAAGACCAGCTGCCCAATCGGTCGAAAGTCCACAAAAGTGCCGGCATGTGAGCGGTTTGCCGCGCGGGTGATGTGTCCTGCCGAACCCGGAGTTCGCGGCCTGAGGGTGTCTCCGAGCAGCGCTTCGTCGAGGCCTGCGCTTGAGTACCAGTGCCAGAGCGGATGGGGGCAGTAGACGGTCCTTGGAGGATGCTGGCCGGCTGCCGTGCCGTATGCCAGGCGTACGCATGAGGGCCAGGTGGCTGGAGTCGCAGCCGACTGTGGCGGGATGTCCGGCGTAAGGGCGAAATCGTCCCCCCCGCCTTCGAACTGACCTCAAGTCCGTGGTTCAGGTGCGTGGCACCTTCGATGCGGTGGCCCAGCGGGATGTGTGCCTTCGTGCCCACCAGGACCATGTGAAACGGGGCCGCCACCAGCCGACCCGTCCATGGTGTCCAGGATCTTGCCCGGGCCGTGCCGAACTCCCGGATCTTGTACGTAGTCGGCGCCGGGCCCGACGCCTCGGAGCGCCTGCGATCTTCGCAGGGACACCGATCCTGGCGGCACAGGTGCGCAGCGTGTACAGCATGACCGCGAGTGCCGCCTCGATCGGGCATGTGTGACCGCCCGGGATGGCAACGGCACCGTCCTGAACCGGGCGGTGGCAGCGCGTCATTCGCGCCGAGCGAACCCCTGCTGTCGCACCGCACTCGCGTCCGAGGAGCGCGTGGTCCTGCCGGCTCCGGATCCTGCCGCCAGTTCACACAGGATTCACTCTGCCGGTGATCTTCCAGAGAGTGGAAGGCACTGCCGGGACATAACTGATCTCTAGTTTGCGGGGGTTATCACTTATGGAGGACTGATGATCACTCGTGCCCGCCTGGGCGTCATACTTGCTGCCGTGTTGACGACCGTCTTCACGAGCGCCGTAGCGCCGAGCGCCGTCTCGGCGCATCAGCCGGACCCGGACGCTGCGAGCGCCGCCACGCAATCCGGCAAAGTGCGCATGAACGAGATCCAGTTCATGGGCGCCCACAACGCGTTCCACCGGGAGATGCAGGGCGTCGAACTGGCCGAGTCGATCAAGATCGACCCCGGCTACCCGTCATGGGGCTTCTACTCGCACGCGTCCGTCCCCGACCTGCTGGGCCGCCAGAACGTGCGCGCGCTCGAGTTCGACCTGCTCCCCGACCCCGACGGCGGCCTGTACCAACACCCGCTGGCTCGAAAGCGGGCAGGTCTCGGCCCGATCGATGACCCCGCGATGGCCGCACCGGGCATGAAGGTCATCCACGTCGCCGACCAGGACTACAACTCGACCTGCCGCACTTTCGTCGTCTGCATGCAGCAGGTGAAGACCTGGTCCGAGGACCATCCCCAGCACGTGCCGATCATCTTGCAGCTGGAGCTCAAGCAGACCGACGACCGCTGGGAGCAGTTGGGCGGCGCGGTCAGCCCCGCATGGAGCGGCAAACTCCTCGACGACGTCGACGAGGAGATCCGCTCGGTCTTCTCCGAGTCACAGTTGATCACCGCAGACGACCTGCGCCGCCCTGGCATGACGCTGGAGCAGTCGGTCCTGAAGAAGGGCTGGCCGACCCTCAACCAGGCGCGCGGCAAGGTGATGTTCTTCTTCGACAACGGCGGCCCGGGCACCCTTCGCGACATGTACCTCGACGGGCACCCGAGCCTGCAGGGCCGTGCGGTCTTCACCCGTGGCAACCCCGGAGACGCGGATGCGGCCATCACGATGGTCAACGACCCGCGTGGCGCGAACGAGGCCGTCATCCGCGACCTGGTCGAGCGGGGCTACATCGTCCGCACCCGGTCGGACGAGCCGCTGAAGACGGTCATCGGCAACGAGTCCAGCCGAGTCCGGACGGCACTGGCCAGCGGCGCGCAGATGGTGACGACGGACTTCCCGAGCGTCGGCATGGCCGCCCGCTACAGCAGCGACTTCGTGGCCGAGCTGCCCGGCAACGACCCGGTGCGCTGCAATCCGGTGACGGCACCGCACAACTGTCACGACAGCAAATTGGAGCCCTCGTCCGACCGATGAGCGCTTCCTGACAGGGGGGCGGCCGTCGTATGTGGACGGCCGCCTTCCCTCTCGGGGTTCGGAGGCACGGTGGGCGGTGTCGAAACTTCCCACGGGCCGGAGGAGCACGAGGGAGTCGCAATCACGGGCTGCCTTTTGAGGAGTTGATGCTCAAGCCTGCAGATCAGCGGGGCGCCGTGCACAGCGGCCACGCGCTTCTCCGCACCAACTTCCGGCAACCGTCGGAGTCCGCGCGTCGAGACCCGCGTCCTCGCACGGCTGCGGCCAGGTGTCGTGGAGTCGGCGGCGTATCGGGGAACCGTAGGTCCGATGTCGGCGGGCCCTGACACCTTTCGACTGGTCCTCCCCTTCGCCGAGTCCAAGGAGCGCACACATGTCCATCACCCTCCGTCCGGGAACAACCGTGATGTTCACCGGCGATTCGATCACCGACTGCCAACGACGGGAGATCGAGGACGGTCTCGGGTTCGGCTACCCGCTGCGCGTCGCGGGCGAGTGGGGCCTCAGGCACCCGGATCGGCCCGTTACCTGGCTGAACACCGGGATCGGAGGCCACAAGGTGATGGATCTCGAAGCCCGCTGGCAGGCAGACGTACTCGACGCACGCCCGGACGTGGTGTCGATCCTCGTCGGAGTCAACGACATGGGTTGGCACACACTGGACCCGAAGGGATACGTGATCACCGTGGAGGAGTTCGAGGCGGGTTATGAGCGTCTACTCGCGCCCCTCGCCGAAGCCGGCACGCAGCTGGTTCTCATCGAGCCCTTCCTCCTGCCGATCCACGGTGTCGTCGAGGCCGGCGCCGGTTACGCGCTCATCGGGGACGCCGAGCGAAAGGAATGGCGTACCGACCTGAACCCCAAGATCAAGGTCGTGCGCAAGCTGGCCCGCACGTACGGCGCCCATCTGCTCCCCGCCGACGACATGTTCGCCGAGCTCTCCGCGACGGTCGGGCCGGAACACTGGGCCGCAGACGGTGTACACCCGACACCGGCCGGCCACGCCGCACTAGCGGCGGCCTGGCTGCGCCTGGTCGCATGACGGCTCAGCCGCAGCACCCCCTCGAGGGCTGGTCCACACGTGTTACCCAGGCTTGTGATGGTGAAGTTGTCGCGACCTGCGGCACGTGGATGCTCGAGCCTGTGAGCAGTTCGGCCCCGACCGACTAAACGCGGCTCTGGGGCGAGCTGGATTCTTCCGGGAGGACGAGACGGAGGAGGATTCCGATGACGCCCTCGCTGCTCTGGATCCGGTAGAGGACGAGTTCGGCCTCGAGGTGGGCCCCGGCTGGTCGCAGGGCCACCGCCGACCGTGATCGTGTTGGTGCAGCTGATCTGAGCGGCGGGCAGAGGCCGTTGGCTGCCTGTCAAGATGTGACCTTATGTCAGATGCCGACCGTGGCGACCAGCCGTGCCGCCTGGACGAAGGCACTGTAAGAGCTGCCCACGTCGGAGTGGAGCGGCCCCGGGATGTGACCGCGTGCGCGCTTCTCCGCGCCGGTCACCGTGCCGGTGGGCGTGACGGCCTGCCGGCCGAGAGCTGGTCGCCCGTGCTGCGCTTGCGGACGGACCTGACCCGCGCGAACGGTGCAGGTGAGGCTGTGCGGACCGTTGATATCGAGCATGGCGTGGTGGTCCTTCCTGTCCCCGGCCGCCGCACCCCACGTCCGGCAGCGGCCGGTTGCTTCGTCCGCAGCCTGGCGGTCTGACTGAGACGGTCGGCCTGTTTCTCAACCTTCGCGTCTTTTTGCAAGTTCTGCGCCGCGCATTGCGTCTTCGTGTCCCTGACAATACGCTTCCGTGTCACCGCCCCACCCTGTCGGCATGGACGATTCAGTCGGCCGCCAGCGAGTTCGTCATAGTCGGAGGAAGCAGATGGGTGTTACACGTCGTGCGATCCTGCAAGCGGTCACAGCGGCAGGGGCCGTCAGCGCCGTGGGGCTGGGACAGACCGCACTGGCCCGCCCCGCTGTCGCGGCGAGTCCGCCCGGCGACGTGGTCGGCAAGGTGACTGTGGGGTACCAGGGATGGTTCGCCTGCGCCGGGGACAGCGCTCCGATAAACGGCTGGTGGCACTGGGCTCAGAACTGGGGCCAGTCACCGTCCACGAGCAACAAGGCCATCGTCGCCTGGCCCGATGTGCGTGACTATCCGACCACTTACCTCACCGCCTTCAGCAACCTCGGCAACGGGCAGCCGGCCTCGCTGTTCTCCTCCTACGACCAGTCGACGGTCGACCTGCACTTCCGCTGGATGAAGGAGTACGGCATCGACACCGCTGCTCTCCAGCGCTTCAACCCCACCGGCGGCGAGGGCCCGACCCGCGACGCCATGGCCGCCAGAGTGCGCAGCGCAGCCGAGTCCCAGGGGGTGAAGTTCTACATCATGTATGACGTCTCGGACTGGACGACCATGCAGAGCGACATCAAGGCTGACTGGACCGCCAAGATGCGATCCCATACGGCCTCGCCCGCCTACGCGAAGCAGAACGGCAAGCCGGTGGTCTGCATCTGGGGCTTCGGCTTCAATGATGCCCAGCGCCCCTTCACCCCGGACCAGTGCTTGGATGTCGTCAACTGGTTCAAAACGCAGGGATGTTACGTGGTCGGCGGTGTCCCGACCTGGTGGCGGACGGGTGACCGGGACTCCCGGCCGGGGTTCTCCGGCGTCTACCACGCCTTCGACATGCTCTCGCCCTGGCTGGTCGGCCGTATCGGCAACGCGGGAGAAGCCGACCACTTCTACAACGTAGCGACGGTGCCCGACCTCACCGAATGTGCCGCACACGGCATCGACTACCAGCCCTGCGTGCTGCCCGGCGGCGTCACCGAACGCCAACGCGCTCATGGCGACTTCATGTGGCGACAGTTCTACAACATGGGCCGGGCCGGGGTACCGAGCGTCTACATCTCCATGTTCGACGAGTACAACGAGGGAAACCAGATCGCCAAGACCGCCGAGTCCCAGGCCTGGGTACCGGCCGGCTCGGGCTTCCTCGCACTCGACGAGGACGGAATCGCCTGCTCCTCCGACTACTACCTCCGCCTGACCGGCGACGGCGGTCGGATGCTGAAGGGCCAGACCCCCCTCACCCCTCTCCGGCCCACACCGCCGGTTCTCGGTGGCGACGCCGAACCGCCCACCGTGCCGGGGAACTTCCGGGTGACCGCAGTATCCGATACCACCGTGGCGCTCGCCTGGACCGCCTCCACCGACAACGTGGGCGTAACGGCTTACCGCATCCGCCGGATCACTGACGGCACGGCCACCCCGATCGGAACCACCCCTGCGAACGTCTCCGCGTTCACGGTGACCGGGCTCACCGCGTCGACCTCGTACACCTTCGACGTCCAGGCCGTCGACGCGGCCGGCACCGTCTCGGAACCGTCGACTCAGGTCGTCGTGACCACCAACGGCTCCGCCATCGTCAACCGGGCTCTGCACCGACCGGCGACGGCAAGCAGCTCCACCCAGTCCTACGGCCCGGGAAACGCGGTCGACGGCAGCCCGCACACATACTGGGAGAGTGCCAACAATTCCTTCCCGCAGTGGCTTGAGGTCGACCTGGGCACCGCCATCGGCGCCCGCGACATCGTGCTGACCCTCCCCCCGGCCACCGCCTGGGCCACCCGCACCCAGACCATCACCGTCCAGGGCAGTACCAACGGCACGTCCTATACCTCCCTGCTCGGCGCCTCCCCGTACACCTTCGACCCATCCACCGGGAACACCGCCATCCTGACCCTGCCCACCGGCGCGACTGCACGTCACCTGCGCCTGATCTTCACGGCCAACACCGGCTGGCCGGCCGGCCAGCTCTCGGAGTTGCGGGTGTACGGCGCGTGATCGAGCCCCGAGTGGCCGCGGCCTCATTCGCCGGCGTTCTGGTGGCGACCGTGGTGGGGGGAACTTTGGGGTGTGGTGAGTTCTCGGGTCCGAAACGCACCAGGGCAGGTCGGAGCAGCGCACAGGGAAGCCGGCCGGGCTGCACAGGGTGGTACTGCCGGACCTAGGCAGAGGTGTACCACTTTCAGGGTCGTAGAGCGCCTTTGGCTGAGATTGGATGGAGGTGAAGGTAAAAGTCACAGAAACTAACGGAGAGAAGTCACCATGACACTGGAATCCAACCTCAGTGGACGAGTGGCGGTCATCACCGGGGCATCCAGCGGCATCGGGCAGGCGACCGCACGCCAGCTCGTCGCCCGCGGCGCGGCCGTCGCGCTCGTCGCCCGCCGTGAGGACCGCCTGAACGCGCTGGTCGAGGAGCTGACCGCGGCCGGGGGCCGGGCCATCGCGATCACTACGGACGTGACCGACGCCGAAGCCGTCGCCCGTGCCGCGCGGCACGTCAAGGACCAGCTGGGACCGGCGAGCATCTTGATCAACAACGCCGGCGTCATGCTGCCGACCATTCCCTTCGGGCGCGAGAGGATCGAGGACTCGAACCGCCAGATCGACCTCAACACCACCGCGGTGGTGTCCGTGATCGCGGCGTTCACCGATCAGCTCGTCGAATCGGCTGCACGCGGTGGTGTCGCCGACGTGATCAACACCTCCTCCATTGCCGCGCAGAACCTCTTCATGCCATTCGCGGTCTACGCCGGCACCAAGGCGTTCGTGACCCACTTCTCGCGGACCCTGCGTGAGGAGTTCGGCCCCAAGGGCATCCGCGTCTCGGCCATCGAGCCCGGACTGACCGAGACCGAGCTCTACAACCATGTCCAGCACGACGACGTGAATGCATGGCTGAGCGGAACCAAGGAAAACTTCAAGTGGCTGCAGGAGGAGAACATCGCTGACGTCGTCACCTTCACCGTCAGCCTGCCCGCCCACGTGACCCTGCAGCAGACGGTCATCATGCCGACCGGTCAGACCGGCTGACGCCCACCGCAGCGCAGACCTGCACAGTCGCAGGTCAAGCCCAGGTTGTCGGGTGGTGAGTGCTCATTCTTCCCCTCGCTGCGGCCCGGCTCCGATTGCCCGTGGTTGCAGCGCGGGTGTGCAGGCGACGGTGGGCCTCCAGAGTCCTGCGGGGTGCCGAGAACTTCTGTCGGCGAGAACCAGGCCGGGTATCGGAAGCGGATCATGTGCATAGGTTCCCGGCATGCCGCTGAGCCGCACAGTCCTCTCGTCCGGTCGTTCGATCGAGCTCGCTGAGCTGCGGATGTCTTCGACCTGTGACGGGATGCTGGAGGGTTACCCGAGCAAGCCGGACGGCCGCCTCGGAGCGGACGGCGAGCTTGTCGTGCCGCGTGGCAACGGCACGTTGCCCCTTGCGGCGGTTGATCCCGCACTCGACGGCGTGCAGCCCGCGCCGGTCGGCCGGGTCGAAACGTGGCGGTCGGCCACTGCGGGAACCAAGCTTCTTGCGATGACCTGTCTGGCCGGCCTTGTCCGGGATGGCGCAGCGGATGTCGCGACGACGCAGGTGGTCGCGGTTCTTGCGGGACGCGTTCGCCTCGTGGGCGTGCCCCGCATCGGCGCGGACGCGCGGCAGCCGCCCTGACGCGGGGCGCGCGGACCTGCTCGGTCCGGATCCGGAACCGTATGCCTCGGTCAACCGCCGCCGGGGCCACACCGGCGGCCGTTACCCCTTCGCCCACTTCGGCAGCAACGGCCTCAGCATTGCCCAGTGCTCAGCCGTGTGCTCTCCCCGCACCGTGAGCCTCGATCATTCAATGTTCAAGGTCCGCTTTCGATGGACAGCCCTCGCGTGCCCTCACGTGCTGCCGTCAATTCAAGAAAGTCGTGAGCACGGGCCGGGGCCCCTGCCATTATCAAGTCATGATCCCAACTACTGCAGGCGCACCGGGTCGTTCAGTCACCCGTCGCCGAATCCTTGGCGGTCTCACGGCCACCGCCGCCACCCTCGTGCTCCCCGCGTCCGCCGCCCTTGCCGCGGCGAACCCGGGAAATGGACTCTTCCGCTGCGACCTTCCCGCTCCCACCGGACCCCACTCGGTCAGCACTGTTGACCTGCACCTGGTCGACCCTCGGCGAAGCGACCCATGGGTCGACGATGCCGTCCAGCCACGAGAACTCATGATCACCGTCTGGTATCCCGCGCGGCCGAACGCCGAGGGACCGGCAGCGCCCTACGCCACGTCCGGTCTCGGACCGGCCTTCGACACCTTCGCGGGGTCCCTGGGCATCCCCGCCCGCTCCGTCGACTGGACCCACATAGGCACACATGCGACCGTCGGCGCCCCGGCAGCGCACCTGGCCGAACGGCTGCCTGTCGTGCTCTACACGCCCGGCCGACTCAACCCGCGCTTCCTTGACACCACCATCGCCGCCGACTTGGCCAGCCACGGGTACGCGGTCGTAGCCGTCGACCACACATACGAAGCGCTCGCCGTCGAGTTTCCCGACGGCCGTGTCATGACCCCCGCTCCTGCGCTGGTCGGCACGCTGTCACCAGAGGTAATGAAGGCTGCCGTGGACTGTCGGGTGGCGGACCTGCGATTCCTGTTGGACCAGTTGCGGCTGCTCGCCCGTGGTCGTCACCTCGACTCCGGCGGCCGCGCACTTCCGGCCGGACTCGGAGCCGCACTCGACCTGTCTTCGGTCGGCATCTTCGGCCATTCCCTGGGCGGCACGGCCGCAGCCGAGGCGATGCGCCTGGACCGACGTATCAGCGCCGGTGCGATAATGGAGGGCCCGCTCGGCTACGGCCTGGACGACCCGGAACTGTTCGCACCTGTCACACGTACGGGACTGCGGCAACCCTTTCTCTTGGCGGGTAGTTCGTACACACCTGAGCTTCCCTTCACGCACACCCACGTGCCCGCCTGGCAGGCTCTGTGGAGGAACTCCACCGGTTGGAAGCGTGATGTGTGGACCGCACAGGCACGTCACCAGTCCTACAGCGATTTCCAGACACTCATTCCCGCGCTTGCCGCCCAGTTCGGCACCCCACCGCCCGCTGCCGTAGCCGCCATGATCGGAGACATCGACCCGGTCAGCTTCACCGACGCACGTCGGGCCTGCCTCACCGCCTTCTTCGACCAGTCCCTGAAGAACCGGCGGCGCCCGCTGCTGGACAACCCCACCCGGCGCTTCCCCGACGTCACCCGCATCATCTGAGTCCCGTCCACTCGATCGTGTTGCCGGTCCTCCCTCTCAACCGGCGAAGCACAGCAGTCACAGCGCTCGGCATCGTCGCAATCTCGGTCACACCTCGCGGCATCTCCAGCGTGCCAGGGCTGGTGGTGCCTTTGCGGCGGCCAAGACACGGCGTGTGCCCGACGCCTTCTCGGGAAAGCGGCCGAGAGCGACTCCATGATCCTGGGTGCGACCCTCGGGCAGGCCGGCCCAGCCCCTCGGCGGCTCGACGCCAACAGCCTGAGCGACGGCGACTTCGTGAGGCCCTGGACGTCGCGATGCGGCACCGGCGAGCCCTCGTCGAAGACCCCTCGGCGACCCTCGCGGTCACCGGCCACAACGGTGGCCCCCTGGAATCCACTTCACCGAGCTCCAGCAGATGCCGCCGGAGCGACGCCGGGCCCGCGAGCTTGTGCAGGACGAGAACCCGAACGTTCGGCCTGCTGCCGTCGATCTTCTCGGCCGCGATGGTCAGACGTCCTGCGGCCACCAGTGAGGGCGATCGTGGCGCTGATGCCAACTCACGCGCGTGGCCTCCTCGCCGGGTGCGCCGCCCCCCCCGTCCCGTGGCCGTCCTGGTGGCCGGCACGGCTGATGTCGTTCTGGCTTCCTCCGCAGGTGCCCGGTTCGGCCGGGAGGGGATGCGGACATTTAGTTTGAATTAAGAACTAAAGCGTTCGCGCGGTGATATCGCATCCATGCGCGGCTCACTGAGGCCGATGCGCGTCCGCTGCCCAGAGGGGCTCCGGGAATTTGACCACACGCTTGACAAATTAAGCCCGCATTGCCAGCATGCAAAATCTCGCGAGTATCCGCACGTATCCCGATGGCGCAACGAAAGCTCTCGCAGCTTCAGCACAGATCGGTACGGCTGCTTCCCGGCTGACGGGACATCACCCGGGCGCAGGTTCCTCCCTCAGTGACACGGCAGCGTGTTAGCCGCGCGCTCATGCCTGACTCACTCCCCCCAAGGTCAGGAAGGACGCTCCATGTCAGGACTGTCAGGACGGTCACGGCCGAGACGTACGTGGTTGAGGTGGCTCACGGTACTCGGCCTGGTGATCAGCGGCGGTGCCCTCGGCGGCCCCGCAGCCTCAGCCCACCCCGGCCACCCCGAGCACGAGGCCGCTGCTGCGGCCATCCCGGCCGGCGACTACCAGCAAGTACAACTCGCCTTGGGCGCAGCAGAGTTGGGCGAAGCCATGTCGCTCGCAGTGCTGCCTGACCGGGCCGTTGTGCACACGGCCAGGGACGGCACGGTCCGCTACACCGACGCCGCGGGCAACACCAAGACTGCCGGCAAGCTGGACGTCTACACGCACGACGAGGAGGGCCTCCAGGGTATAGCCGCCGACCCGGGCTTCTCCTCCAACCGCTACCTGTACCTGTATTACTCACCCAAGCTCAGCACCCCGGGCGGTGACGCCCCCGTCACCGGCAGCGCCGCCACGTTCGAGGCGTGGAAGGGTCACCTCAACCTGTCCCGCTTCACTCTCAAGGCCGACGGCACCCTCGACCTCGCCAGCGAGAAGGTCGTGCTGGAAGTCCCCAACGACCGTGGCCAGTGCTGTCACGTGGGCGGCGATATCGACTTCGACGCCGCCGGGAACCTCTATCTGACGACCGGTGACGACACCAACCCCTTCGAGTCGAGTGGCTACTCGCCCATCGACGAACGGACCGACCGCAACCCGCAGTTCGACGCCCAGCGCTCCTCGGGCAACACCAACGACCTGCGTGGCAAGGTGCTGCGGATCAAGCCCACCGCCGCCGGTGGCTACACCGTGCCCGCCGGGAACCTCTTCGCGCCCGGCACGGCGAGGACCCGCCCCGAGATCTACGCGATGGGGTTCCGCAACCCGTTCCGGATGTCCGTCGACAAGGCCACCGGTGCCGTCTACCTCGGTGACTACGGCCCCGACGCGGGCGTCACCGACGGCAGCAGGGGCCCGAGCGGACAGGTCGAGTTCAACCGGATCACCGCCCCGGGCAACTACGGCTGGCCCTACTGCACGGGTACGAACACCGCCACCGAGACGTACGGCGAGTACACCTTCCCGAGCGGTCCGTCCGCGGGGAAGTACAACTGCGGCTCCGGCCCGGCCAACAACTCCTTCCGCAACACCGGCCTGCCGACCCTCCCCGCCGCCAAGCCGGCGTGGATCCGGTACGCCGGGGACGCCGGCTCGCCGTCCGAGTTCGGCAGCGGTTCCGAATCCCCCATGGGCGGCCCGGTCTACCGCTACGACGCGGCGCTGAACTCCAACGTCAAGTTCCCCCAGTCCCTCGACGGACGCTTCTTCGCGGGCGAGTACGGCCGTAAGTGGATCAAGGCCATCGAGGTCAAGTCCGACGGAACTCCGGGTGTCATCGAGGCCTTCCCCTGGACCGGTACGCAGGTGATGGACCAGGCCTTCGGGCCCGACGGAGCCCTCTACGTCCTCGATTACGGCACCGGCGGCAACAACCAGGCCCTCTACCGGGTCGAGTACATCGGCGCCGCCAACCGCAACCCGGTCGCCAAGGCAGCCGCCGACAAGGTCTCGGGACCGACGCCGCTGACCGTCGCGTTCTCCTCGGCCGGCAGCTCCGACCCCGAGGGCCGAGCCCTCACGTACGCCTGGGACTTCGGTGACGGCACCAGCTCCACCGCGGCCAGCCCGAGCCACACGTACACCACCAACGGCACCTTCCGTCCCACCCTCACGGTCAAGGACCCCGAAGGGCTGACCGGTTCGGCCAGTCTCGTGGTGACCGCGGGGAACACCGCACCGACGGTCACGCTCCAGTCCCCGAAGGACGGCCAGCTGTTCTCCTTCAGTGACACCGTGCCCTTCCAGGTGTCGGTCAGCGACCCCGAGGACGGCACCATCGACTGCTCCAAGGTCAAGGTCACCTACCTCCTCGGCCACGACGAGCACCGGCATCAGATCACCCAGACCACCGGATGCTCCGGCAACCTGACCGTGCCCGCCGACGGCGAGCACGACAGTGCGGCCAACATCTACGGAGTGTTCGACGCCGAGTACACCGACGCCGCCGGACTGACGACGCACAGCGCGCGCATCCTCCAGCCGCGCCACCGGCAGGGCGAGCACTTCGGCGCGCAGAATGGCATCCAGATCGCCGCGCACGGCACGGCGGAGGGCGGCAGCACCGTCGGGTTCACCGACAACAACGACTGGGTGTCCTTCACGCCGTACAACCTCGCCAACGCCACCCGCTTCACCGCCCGGGTCTCCTCGGGAGGTGCCGGCGGCACGATCGAGGTGCGCGCGGGCTCCGCCACCGGCACGCTGCTGGGTAGCGCCGCCGTCGCACCGACCGGCGGCTGGGAGAACTTCGTCGACGTATCGGCGAACCTCACCAACGTTCCCACAGCCAGCACAGAGTTGTTCCTCGTCTTCAAGGGTGCGACCGGACAGGGCAACCTCTTCGATCTCGACGCGTTCACCCTCGCCACGGGCAGCACCGGATCGAGTCAGACGGTCGAGGGCGAGTCGTTCAGTTCCGGGCAGGGTGTTCAGGCCGCCGACCACGCCCCCGCGAGCGGCGGCAGGACGCTCGGCTACATCGAGAACGGCGACTGGGCGGGTTACGCGGCGGTCCCGACGGCCGGGACCAAGACCTTCAGTGCGAAGGTGTCCTCGGCCGGCGCGGGCGGCACCGTCCAGATCCGCTCCGGCTCGGCGACCGGCGCCGTGCTCGGCTCGGTGGCGGTCGCCAACACCGGCGGCTGGGAGACCTTCACCACGGTCTCGACCACACTGACCGGTACGGCGTCCTCGGGCGCTCTGTTCCTCACCTTCACCGGTGGTGCAGGGTCGCTGTTCGACATCGACACCCTCACCCTCACCAAGTGACGGACGGGAAAGGGACCATGATGTTTCCTCGACTCAGCCGGCTGTCGACGAGGGCGGCCTCGTCCCTCGCCGTCGCGCTCGGCCTCGCGGGCTCGCTCCTGACGCCCGCCTCGGCGGCGCCCGCCGCCGACCCCGCCTACAAGGTGCTGGTCTTCTCCAAGACGGCCGGCTTCCGCCACGACTCCATCCCGGCCGGCACCCAGACCATCCGCGATCTTGGATCGGCCAACAACTTCACCGTCACCGCCACCGAGGACAGCAACGCCTTCACCACGGCCAACCTGGCAGGCTTCAAGGCGGTGGTCTTCCTCTCGACCACCGGTGACGTCCTGAACACGACCCAGCAGTCAGCCCTCCAGTCCTACGTGGACGGGGGCGGCGGCTACCTGGGCATCCACGCCGCGGCCGACACCGAGTACGAATGGCCGCAGTACCAGCAGCTCGTCGGCGCCTGGTTCAAGAGCCACCCGGCGATCCAGCAGGCCACGGTACGGACCGAGGACCGGGCCAACCCGGCCACCTCCCACCTCGGCCAGACCTGGAGCCGCACCGACGAGTGGTACAACTACCGCACCAACCCGCGCCCCGACGTGCGGGTGCTCCAGAGCCTGGACGAGGGCAGCTACAACGGCGGCGAGATGAGCGGCGACCACCCCATCACGTGGTGCCACCCGCAGGGCAGCGGCCGTTCCTTCTACACGGGACTCGGCCACACCCAGGAGTCGTACGCCGACCCCGCCTTCCGTTCGCTGCTGCTCGGCGGCATCCGGTACGCGGCGGGCTTCGCCAAGGCGGACTGCCGCCCAGAGACCGGCTACACGAGCCTCTACAACGGCTCCACCACCGGCTGGTCCCAGGCAGGGCCCGGCAGCTTCACCAACACCGACGCCACCCTCACGTCGACGGGCGGTATGGGCCTGTACTGGTACCGTGCCAAGGAGTTCGCCTCCTACTCGCTCAAGCTGGACTGGCGGATGCCGGGAGACGACAACTCCGGCGTGTTCGTCGGCTTCCCGGCCTCCGACGACCCCAACTCGGCCGTCAGCCAGGGGTACGAGATCCAGATCGACGCCACCGACTCCGCCGACCGCACCACAGGGGCCGTCTACGGCTTCAAGTCGGCGGACATCGCGGCGCGCGACGCGGCGCTGAACCCGCCGGGGAGCTGGAACACGTACGAGATCCGGGTGGAGGGCGAACGGCTCCAGGTGTTCCTGAACGGAACGAGGGTCAACGACTTCACCAACACCGACCCCGTTCGCTCGCTCGCGCAGGGATACATCGGGATCCAGAACCACGGCACCGGTGACGACGTGGCCTTCCGCAACATCCGGATCAAGGAACTGGGCGGCACGAACCCGCCCACCTCGACCACCTACGAGGGGGAGTCCTACACCTCCTCGCAGGGGGTCCAGGCAGCGGACCACGCCCCGGCCAGCGGCGGCAGGACGCTCGGCTACATCGAGAACGGCGACTGGGCGGGCTACGCCCAGGCATCACTGACGGGTGCGAAGACCTTCACCGCCAAGGTCTCCTCGGCCGGGGCGGGCGGCACCGTACAGGTCCGCTCCGGCTCGGCCACCGGACCGGTGATCGGGACGGTCTCCGTGCCCAACACCGGAGGCTGGGAGACCTTCAGCACGGTCTCCACAGCGCTCTCCGGCACACCGACCGGACCGGTGTTCCTCACCTTCACCGGCGGCGCGGGATCCCTGTTCGACATCGACACCTTCACCCTCGGGAGGTAGGCGCCGGCAGAGTACACCTGGAGGAATTGACGGGGCGTCGGCGCCCCGGCCGGCGGGCGGGGTCCGGACAGACCGGGGCCCGTCCGCCGCCGTGCACCGAAAGCAGCGGTGAGACGGACCAGCTTCGCAAGGCGCCCGCAATCATCTGGGGCTACAGCACCTCCGCCCAGGCTTACGACGACGTCCACGGCCTCCTCGACGCCCCCTCCATCACCCACTCGGTGCGTGCTCAGCCCGAACATCGCTTCCTGCCCGCCCGTTCGCCTCGACACCGCTCGCCTGCGGTGCCATTCCGCTCCATAGGGGAGCTGCCATGTGCGAGGCGGCTATGCACTCTCAGCGACGAGCGCGCCTCCTTCACGTCGCAGTTGGCCGCCCTGGAGCGGCAGCACACCGCACTGACCAACGAGCTCGCCCCGCTGACAAGGCCCAATGATCGGCAAGGAGGCGCGATCGTCGCCCTGCGCCAGACGTCGCAGGACCTAGAGCGCGGTCGTGAACAGGCCCTTCACCGTACGAAGGCGGAGCGGCGCACGCGCGCCGATGAGCTGTCCGCGTCCGAGACGGAACGTGCGGAGCTGGGGAGGAACCCGCCGAGCAGGAAGTGCAAGTCCAGGAGCTCACCATCCGCTGCGCCTCGATCGGACAGCGCTGACCACCACTATTCCCCCGCACTGGAAACAGACTCTCGAACTGCTCATCGGTGAACAGAACAACCAGGCCATCCTGAACCCGAATCGCCAGGTTCCTCTTCGGGAAGGCCGCCCGCGCCACCCGCACGGTCTCCACCGGAGTTTCCCGCCTCCTGCGGCCGCATCGACACCGGCCCCCCCGAACAACAACGTCGGCTCCCAAGACCACAACCAGGCCTTGGGAGCCGACGTCAGGCAAGAGCCAGAATTGACCAACGGCGTCGGAACGTCGTGTCCGGCCCCGCTGCCGTACGGGCATGACCGTGGTCAGGACGTCATACGTCGTACTCGTACAGGTACGCGTCGACGAGTGCTCCGCTGCGCCAGCCGGAGCTGAAGTTCACCTTGGTGCCTTTGGGGCAGGCCTGCGGGCTGTAGTAGGTCGTCCCGTTCGGGAAGGTCGCCTTGACACGGGCGCACTGGCCGTCGTTGTCGGTGTCCTTCACCCATCCGGCGATGCCTACGCGCTTGGCTCCGTTGCTTTCGGTGATGCACTTCACCTCCCAGAACGCCTCGGCACCGGTCGTCTCGGGGTTCAAAACGGCCCCGCAGCCGGCAGCCGCGGCAGGGCCGGCAGTCAGCAGGGTCGCACCGACGCCCAAGACGAGCGAGGCCGCCGTACCAGCGGTGAGTGTGCGGATCTTCCGTGAAGCCTTCACTGCGAGTTCCCTACTTTCGTGTTTTCCTCATAGGAACCCCGGGGCCAGGCAATGCACTTGCCGGAGTCCTCGATCAGCCTTCTCCGGGCAGCGGGCCGCCCGCCGCACTCAGACGTCGAACTCGTACAGATACGCGTTGATGATCTGGGACTTGGTGCTGCTCCAGGGCGACCCGAAGCTGACCTTCGTTCCCTTGGGGCACGCCCGGGGGCTATACCATTTGTCCCCGTTGGCGTACTCCACGCGCACCCGGGCGCACTGGCCGTCGTTGTCGGTGTCCTTGACCCATCCGACGACGCGGATATGGCCGGCGTCGCAGGCCACGTCCCACGCGGCCGAAGCTCCTGCCGTTTGAGCGCTGAGCGATGCGCCACAGGCGGCAGCCGCCGCAGGAGACGCTCCGAAGACCACGGACCCCCCGGCCAGAACCGAGGCGGCCACACTGGCGGCCAGCCCGCTCCGCAGACTCACGCGTTTCTTCATCGGACTCTTCCTTTGCTCAGTTGTGCGTCGAACGGGATTGCTGTCGCCGGCGGCGACCCCGGCCATGGCGGTGAAGGCCGTGTCCCTCGATTGACCCGAGACGGGCGGTGTCCAACGTGCCGGCCGCCACAACAACGAGACTGAGGGTGCGGTGCGGTGACTGGCCACAGCCAACGCAGAAGTGGCCTCGTCCCGAGACGTCCCGCGCGCTGACCTGCGCAGACGCCACTCTCCGAGTCCCTGGGGCGGGACGTCGCGGGACGGAACGGCTGGATCCGCGACAGGGCGGAGTGGGTGCGACGCGTAGCCCAATCGAGCCGTCCGCGAGAACGGTGGCTTCGGGCCCTCCCCGGCCGGGCGCCACACCGGTCGACGATCCAGCCGACCGGGAGCGATGCCGGGCGGGCTGCACTTCAGGTCGCCGACCCGGACCCACCGTCCGCCGCCGACGGGCGACTTCCGCCTCGGGCGCGGTGCGGGGGCCGGGCACGAGTTGACGTCGAACGGCCGTAGGGGTGGGGTGGATCAGACGTGGCCGTGCACGTTGACGAGCAGAGTGTCGACGGGGAGCGCGATGAGATACGCCTGAACCCCTTCGCGTTCCAAGCCGAAGTACGGCTCGTGGACGCATTCGAGGGGACCGTGGCATGCGCCCGGTGCAGGGGAGCATCACCAAGTTCGTACCACCACCCACCGAGCGTCAGCACGTCGCGCAGGGGCAGCAGGCTGAGCTCGTAGGTCCTGGCGTATTCCTCGCGGCTGCGTTGTCCGATTCCTACCGGGTCCCAACCAAAGGTGGTCGTCCGCGACGTCGGGCCGGGCCAGTACCGGCGCTACATCCACCCAGGCCCGGACGGCTGGCTGCGCCCGGTAGCCGGCAGCCTCCTGCGATGTCTCATACGAGTGCCTGGTCCCTACAGCGGCCAAGTGACGGTAGAAGAACGCCGACTCGTCGTCCGGGTCCGGGTCCGGGTGGCGGGAAAATCCCTCCTGCATGCTCTTCGAGCGTACGGAGACGTGCAGGTCCCAGGGCGCGGAATTGCTGCAGAGAGTCTCCGTCCGGACCTGTCCGGACCCGTCCGGACCGAAGGCCGCGAGGCAGGTAGAGAGCGTGGCTTCGCGGCCGGAGGCTCAGGATCCAGCCACGTCTTTGGACGCGGTCCAGCCGGTAGCGCGGATCCACCCGACCAGGTCCAGGGTGGCCGGCTCGATCGAGCGCACCGCCGCGGGGTCCGAAGTGTGTTGCGCCGCCGTCGCGAACTCGCGGAACATCGCCTGGTCGAGGTCGTTGGGAAGCACACTCAACGGGAGGGCCTCGTAGCGTGCCGGGAGCCCGGCGCGCGTCCCGAACGCCGCGGCGATCCGGGGGCCTGTCAGCTCGTCGCCGACGAGCGCGACGGCTCCGCCGGGCGCCTTTGCGGGGTCGAGCAGGAGCGCGGCGGCGACCCGGCCGATGTCCCTGACAGAGATCATCTTCAGGGCGACGTCCTCCGGCAGCGGCAGCCTCAGCACGATCTCCCCGTGCTCCAGGCTCGGTGCCATCACGCTCGCGAAGTTCTCCATGAAGGCGGTCGCGCGAACCATCGTGGCCCTGAGGCCGGACTTCCTCAGGTGCTCTTCGATCCAGTGCTTCGAGTCGTGGTGCGGCACACCCGACTCCCGTTCCGCTCCGAAGACCGAGTTGAACACGACGTGCGGGACGCCTGCCTCGACCGCCGCGTCGACGAGTGCTGTCCCGATGCGGATCTCCGCCTCGACCTCTTCGAGACTGTTCGCCTCCGGGGTCATGAAGTAGAACCCCTCGACCGTCGCCAGCGCGGCGGCCAGCGACGCCGGGTCGTCGACCCGGATGGCCGCCAGCTCGACGCCGCGGGCGGTCAGCTCCTGAGCCCGGTCGGACTGCGGGTTGCGGACCAAGGCCCGCACCCGTGCCTTGTGGTCCAGCAGTGCGTCGACCACCGCCCCGCCCTGTTGCCCCGTTGCGCCGAAGACCGCGATCGTGCCGGTCGTCTGTGTGCTCATCGCTGCCACCCTTCACTAGTTCACGGCGTGAACGAAATTAGTTCACGGCATGAACTACGTCAAGGTGCGGGTAAAGAGGGACCTCGCGGCGTGATGCGTCAGTCCGAGGTGGGCGAAGAGAGGTCCGAGGTGTCCACGATGGCGGTGGCCAGGCGCTCGAAGTCGCGCTGGTCGTCGGCGTCCAGGCTCCTCGCGATCTCGGGCAGGCGCTTGGCGACCTCGGCGTAAACGGCCTCGGCCAGCACCTTCCCCGTGGGTGTCACACTGAGCATGACGACCCGCCGGTCCTGCGCCGAACCTGCCCTGCCGACCAACTCGCGCCGAGCGGTGCGATCCACCAGCTGGCTCAATGCGTTCTTGGTCATACCCAACGACGCGGCGAGGTCGGCCATCCGCCGCGGCTCGTCCCTGATTGCGCAGAGCAGCGTGGCCTGCGAGGAGGTCAGGTCGAACTCGGCGCAGATCTGCGCGTACTTGCGTTGAATCACTACCGAAAGCCAGAAGAGCTTGTCGCCATAGTCCACGCCGACCTCCCCGGTCCGACCACGAACGATCAGCCTACTCGTCGCGGGCCGGCAGTCTGCACTGGGCGGCCTTCCGGGCTCGGCGATCAATGCTCGTCCCCACAATGTGAGTGATGGCGGAATCACTGGCCGCCTCCCGGCCGGTCCTGGCGCGTTGAGCCCCGCGGGCACGGGTCCGCGAACGGCCGCTCACCGTCGCGTCAGACCATCCCGGCCGGGCAGGCGGTACAGCTAGGCTGCCAGAGGCGGCCCGAGTGATCCGCACGCTTCTTCAGGGCACCCGTCGCGGCCGCTCGTACCGGCGCCGGCCCGTGCCGGGCTCGTCCGACCAGTGTGGCACCGGCCGGGCGGCGTGGCGAACGTTCGACGAGCCACCGGGCCGGGCGCCCTACGGAGCCACAGGGAAGCCCGGGCCGCCCGTCCCTGCCGCCGCGCGACCGGCGACTGTGGCCTCCAGGCCTCTGCCGCGCTACCCGTGCCCGCTGGACGCTCGTCGTTTCCGCCGTGTTCGTCACCCGGGCAGGGCTCACGTGACCCGCCGTGACGACACGAACACCCGGCCAGGTCGTGCGTCGAAGTGGGTCCGGGACACGCCGGACGCACGCCGGACGCTCGTGTGAGCGAGGCACGGTGACAGCGCCCGTCGCGCGGTTCCGGGCGCAATCAGGTACTCAGGAATGGTGAACAAGGACACGGTCGACCCCTATGTGCATGTTCGGGGCGCCAGTGAGAACAACCTGCGGAACATCGATGTCGACGTCCCGCGGGACGCGATGGTCGCCTTCACAGGTGTCTCCGGTTCGGGCAAGTCCTCGCTCGCGTTCGGCACGCTCTACGCTGAGGCCCAGCGGCGCTACTTCGAGTCCGTAGCACCGTACGCCCGAAGGCTGTTGCAACAAGTCGGTGCACCCCACGTGCAGGACATCACCGGACTGCCACCGGCCGTGGCCCTGCAGCAGCGACGCGGGGCGCCCAGTTCGCGCTCGACGGTCGGCACCATCACCACGCTGTCCAATCTGCTGCGCATGCTGTACTCCCGCGCCGGCACGTATCCGCCCCGGAGCGCACGGCTGGAAGCCGAATCGTTCTCACCCAACACCGTGGCCGGCGCCTGCCCGGAATGCCACGGACTGGGCGTCGTACACGACGTCGCTGAGGACCTCCTCGTCCCGGACCCCTCGCTGAGCATCCGCGAGGGAGCGATCGCCGCCTGGCCGGGCGCCTGGCAGGGCGCCAACCTTCGCAGCGTCGTGAACGGCCTGGGGATCGACATCGACCGCCCGTGGCGCAGACTCAGGAAGAAGGACCGGGACTGGCTGCTGTACACGGACGAGCAGCCCTCCGTGTACATCGAGCCGGAGGAGGACCGCGTCGACTACGGCTACCAGGGCAAATTCTGGAGTGCCCGCAAGCACGTCATGCACGTCCTCGCCGACTCCAAGAGCGAGAAGATGCGCGAACGGGCGCTCCGGTTCGTCAGGAGTGTGCCATGCCCGGAGTGCCAGGGCAGCGGACTACGTCCCGAAGCGCTCGCCGTGACCTTTGCCGGACACTCCATCGCGGAGATCAACGCGATGCCGCTCACCGAGGTCGCGGTCCTTTTGCGGCCCGTCGCGAGGCGGGACGAGGCAGACGCGACCACGTCGACCGCCCGATCCGGGGAGACGACCGAGGTCGCGGTCCGCATCTGCGGTGATCTGGTCGCGCGGGTCGATGTACTGCTCGACCTGGGCCTCGGATATCTCAGCCTCCGGCGCCGCTCGACGACCCTGTCGCCCGGCGAAGCGCAGCGCCTGCGGATCGCCACCCAGCTGCGCTCGGGGCTGTTCGGCGTCGTCTACGTACTCGACGAGCCCTCCGCGGGCCTGCACCCGGCTGACGCGGAACCGCTGCTGAACGTGCTGGACCGCCTCAAGGCGGCGGGCAACTCTCTGTTCGTCGTGGAACACGACATGGACGTCGTACGTCGGGCCGACTGGGTGGTCGACATCGGCCCCGGCGCGGGCGAGGGCGGCGGGCGCGTGCTGCACAGCGGTCCGGTCGCCGGTCTGGAGCGGGTGAGGGAGTCGGCCACCAGCCAGTACCTGTTCGGGCGCGCCACGCCACTCGATCACCGCCCGCGCACTCCGCAAGGCTGGCTGCACCTGAGCGGCGTCTCCCGCCACAATCTGCACGACGTGTCCATCGACGTACCGCTCTGCGTACTGACGGCGGTGACGGGCGTGTCCGGTTCCGGGAAGTCGACGCTGGTGACCCAGGTGCTCGCCGAGGTCGTCCGCGGACACCTCGGACTCGTACCCGAGGAGCCAGACGAGGCGCAGCTGGAGGTCGACGTCCAAGACGCCTCAGGGGTCGAGTCGTTCGACCGGCTGGTCCGCGTCGACCAACGGCCCATCGGCCGCACTCCCCGGTCCAACCTGGCCACGTACACAGGGATGTTCGACGCGGTCCGCAAGCTGTATGCGGCGACGGACGAGGCGACGGCGCGCGGTTACTCGGCCGGACGGTTCTCCTTCAACGTGCCCGAAGGGCGGTGCGATACCTGTCAGGGCGAGGGCTTCGTCGCGGTGGAACTGCTGTTCCTTCCCGGTACCTACGCACCGTGCCCGACCTGCCGGGGCGCCCGGTACAACGCCGAGACGCTGGAAATCACCTACCGCGGTAAGAACATCGCGGAAGTCCTGGGGCTGTCCGTCGACACCGCCGCCACGTTCCTGTCCGCCAACCCGGCCGCCTCCCGCAGCCTGGAGACGCTGCGCGAGGTGGGACTGGGATACCTGCGGCTGGGACAGCCCGCGACGGAACTCAGCGGTGGTGAGGCACAACGCATCAAACTGGCCACCGAACTGCAGCGAGCCCGCCGCGGCCACGCGCTCTACCTGCTCGACGAGCCGACTGCGGGGCTGCACCCCTCGGACGTCGCACTGCTGCTGCGACAACTGCATCGGCTCGTCGACGCCGGCAACACCGTCGTCCTCGTCGAGCACGATCTCGACACGATCGTCACCGCCGACTGGGTCATCGACCTCGGGCCGGGCGGCGGCGACGCGGGCGGGCGGGTGGTCGCGGTGGGCCCGCCGGCCAAGGTGGCGAAGGCCCGCCGCAGCGCCACCGCGCCCTACCTCGCGGCCCGACTCGCGGGCTCCTGACGGCGCGATGAGCTGAGCACCGGTCACATCCCGGCACCGGGGGAAGCGAGAAGGACAACGCGGGGCCCGGCCGAACCCAGAGCCTGCCGGGCCGTGACCGCTTTTCGCCACGCGGTAGGCGGGGTGCTCAGCCGAACCGCCCCGGCCTACCGCGGCCACCGCGCGGCCCCGCCAATGGTGTCACTCACCAGTACGGCACTGCGGTGGGCTGGGCCGAGGGAGCGAGACGGCGGCGCAAGCTTCACTCCCTTCCACCCGACCCGCTCCAAGGTGTCGCCACGTCACATCCTCACCCACCATGCCTTGTCAGCCACCTGTAGCAGAGGGGCGCTACCGGAATCCGCACCTGGTTGGGCGCTCGTGAGGCAGCCGGCCGCAGAGCGCTCATACAGGCGGCTGTCATTCGCCGGAAATAGCGGGTCACGCGAATTACGGGCCGGATACCTCCCGGCGATGGTGTAAGCGGCCCTGACTAAGTACTTTTACGGCCCGTCCGGATGCTCCTTCCCGGGGGGTGTTACGTCAGCGTTTCGGGGCCGCTGATTGTTCTTCTTTCGGGCCTTGCTGTCCTCCGTGTCTGCCTTCTTTGCATGACCGGGTGGTTGGGGGCGGTAGTGGGTCGCCTTGTCACTTGCCGTTGGCACTCTTGGAGTGTCCTTGTTCCTTGGTGTGGGTCGTGTTGACCCGTCCGCTGAGTTGCCTGCGGATGCGTCGGGGCGCTTGTCGGAAGAGGCATTGTGGTCAGGGGACGACGCCGTCGGCGAGGCACCGCGTGTCCTTTGCTGGGTTGTGTTGCCGGGTGTGTCCGTCATGCCGCTGGGGGCACCTGTGGCCCTGGTGGCGATGCGGTCGTTGTCTTGCGGTGTGGAGGTGCCGGTGACGCCGAGTGCGGTCGCCACGACAGTGGTGAGTGCGACGGCCGTGCCGGCGACGAGGGTGCGCCTCCGCGCGGGCGGAGGTGGGCTGGTGTATTGCCTTTCGCCGAGCCCGGGACGGGGGTGCGTGTAGCCGCCCGTTTGTGATGACGGTCCTGTGGCGACGAGGCTCGTGGTGGGGGGCACAGGAACGAGGGGACGGGGGGCTGTTGTGTCGGCTACTGCGCGCAGTTCGCGGGCACAGTCGCGGGCCGGTGGACGGTCCTGTTCGTCCAGGGCCGTCATCCTGCTCAGCAGGCGGCTTAGTTGTTCGGGGAGCTCAGGGGGCAGGATCGGGGGACGGTGCAGTCGTGCGATCGCGGCCTCCAGAGGGGAGCCCTCGTATTCGAGCGTTCCCGTGAGGCATTCGAGGAGTACCAGGCCGAGGGCGTAGATATCGGCAGGCCGGCCGACGGTCCGGCCGAGGACCTGCTCGGGCGAGAGGTAAGCGGGCGTGCCGATGAGTGTGCCAGTGGCCGTGTGACTGGTGGTGTCTAGAAGACGGGAAATGCCGAAGTCAGCCAGGTAGGGGTGGTCGGCGTGGTCCAGAAGAATGTTGGAGGGTTTCACGTCGCGGTGGATGATTCCGGCTGCGTGCGCGTGATCCAGAGCCAGAGCGACAGCGGCCCCGAGTGAGGCAGCGACCTCAGGGGTCAGCGGTCCCTGGGCTATGCGCTCCTTCAGCGTGATGCCTTCGATCAGTTGCATGACCAGGAAGGCACGCCCGTCGTGCTGCCCGGCGTCGAAAGCGGTAACGAGTGCGGGGTGGTGGAGCCGGGCCAAGATCAGCGCTTCGCTGTCCAAGCCCTCCTTCCCGCTGATACTTGCATCGGGCCGGAAAATCTTGACCGCGACCGGTCGTCTCAGCCGCAGATCGAACCCACGGTGCACGTCCGCGGCGCCGCCCGAGCCGAGGCGGCCGTCCAAACGGTACCGGCCGCTCAGCACCTCTGCTGAACCCCGGGAAGCCGTGGCTCGAGCGAAGTCGCGCAGCCTCATTTCCACTCCCTGCGTCGGAGGGCTCGCACCCTTGGCGAGTCCGTGACGACGCGCCTCCGCCACGGGTACCCGCCAGGAACTGGAGTAGCCTCACGCATTCACGTGTACGCCGGCACCTGCCACACCTGGCCGAAGACCCGACGTAATCCGCCCAGCGCGCCGACGAGGCCAAGATGGGTCACCTCGATTTCATCGACCTGGTCCTCTCCGAAGGTCTCGCCGTCCGCGAAGACCGCCGCTTTCGCACCGGTCTGCGAATCTCGAAGCCGCCTCACCACAAGACGCTGGACGACTACGACTTCTCTTTTCAGCCCGAACTCGACCCGCGCAAGGTCAAGGATCTCGCCACGTCGTCGTTCGTCGAGGCCAAAGCCAACGCCGCCTTGCTCGGGCCGCCAGGAGCGGGCCAGACGCACATCGCCGTCGCCGTCGCTCTCGCGATCGCCGCCTGTCGGACGGGCTACTCGATCTACTTCACCAGCCTCGACGACACATGGTCCGCAACCTCAAGCCCGCAGCAGGCTCACCAGGGTGCAGCGCTCCGGCAGGGGAGACCGGGACTCGAGCTACCACGACGAGGCGGAGGCGTACGACCGCACTGACGTCAGCTTCATGACGAGGAGTACCGGAGGAACCGCCCCGGCCGGCGGGCTCTTTCACAGAACGCCGTCACGGGAGGTTCGGCCAACGACGAGCTGCGAAGGGCCGGTGTACACCCCGGCGGTCTCACGTCCCATCCGCACCTGGCCGCTGCGTGGGCTCACGGCGACGCGGTCCACGGAAACGCCCCGGCGGTGTGACCACCTTGCTTCCGGGTCGGACTTCCGCCCAGGCCATGACCGACCGATGCACCGACGGTGCGGGCCGGAACCGAAACCAGCGGCAACCGTTCCGCCTACCGCCTACCGCCTACCGGTGATCGAAATATCGAACGGCAACTAGCCTTTGTCACCTGGGAATTGACGGTGTGTTGCGTCTGGCGCAGGGGGTTCCCAAGATCGACCTCCAGGACATACATTCCCGTCGGCCTGTAAGATCATTCAAGTCAGGATTCCCGTTGACACACCAACCTTCTGGAAGACGGAACCGCCTGCTCGTGCTCGCGGCCGCCGTCCTGGTCACAGCGGCGACCCCGCTCGTGCCCGCGTCGGCAAACCCTTCCCCGGCTCCAGGCGCGGCCAACTCCGCGCAGTCCGACATCGTTGCCCGAACCTCCACCGGCCGACCTACCGCAGTGGCCGTGACCCTCCTCACCGGAGACAAGGTCACCGTCACTCCCGCCGCTGACGGCGGCCCCGGCACCGTAGCCGTAGAAGATCCCGATGGTCAGCCCGCGGGTGCCCGGGTGATGACGGTGGGCGGCGACACCTATGTCTATCCGGACTCAGCCCGCCCGTACCTGGCGGCCGGATCCCTGGACCGGCGGCTGTTCAACGTCACCCAGCTCATTGCTGAGGGTTACGACGACGCCCGTCTCGATCATCTGCCCCTCATCGTGACCTATGGCGGCAAGGACGCGGGTGCGGCAACCCTGCGCCGCCGTGGTGACGCGATCCCGGGTGACGTCACGGTGCCGCTCAGCAGCGTCAACGGTGTCGCGCTGGCCGGGGACCGGGAGGACGGTGGCGCCCTGTGGGCCGCTCTGACCGGCTCCGGTTCCGCAAGCTCGGCCCGGGACGCCGACGCGACGTTCAAGGGCGGCATCTCCAAGGTGTGGCTCGACGGCAAGGCCGAGGCCGTGCTGAACGATTCGGCCGCCCAGATCGGTGCCCCCGACGTCTGGGCCGGCGGCAACACCGGCGACGGCGTCGACGTGGCCGTCCTGGACACGGGTTACGACCCCGGCCACCCTGATCTGAAGGGGGCCGTGGAGGACAGCGACAGCTTCGTGCCCGGCGAGGATGTCACCGACCGCAACGGGCACGGCACGCACGTGGCCTCCACCATCGCGGGCAGCGGCGCTGCCTCCGAGGGCAAGGAGAAGGGTGTCGCGCCCGGCGTGGACCTGCATGTCGGCAAGGTCCTCGACAACGCGGGGTCGGGCTACGACTCCTGGATCGTCGCCGGCATGGAATGGGCCGCGCGGGACGTGCACGCCCGAGTCGTCAGCATGAGCCTCGGCAGCAACGAGAGCGCCGACGGCGAGACCCTTCTCGCCCGTTCGGTGAACGCGCTCAGCTCGGAGACCGGTGCGCTGTTCACGATCGCGGCCGGCAACAGCGGACCCGAAGCCCAGACCGTCAGGTCGCCGGGCACCGCGGACTCTGCACTGACCGTCGGCGCGGTGGACTCCGCCGACGCGGTCGCGGACTTCTCCAGCCGCGGCCCGCGCTACGGCGACGACGCCCTCAAGCCCGAGATAACCGCGCCCGGCGTCGGAATCCTCGCCGCCAGATCGCAGTACGCTCCTACGGGATCCGGCTCCTATCTCACTCTCAGCGGTACCTCCATGGCCACACCGCACGTGGCCGGCGTAGCGGCCCTGGTGGCCGCCGCCCACCCGGACTGGAGCGGCACCCGCCTCAAGGACGCGCTGGTCAGCACGGTCCATCCGACGCCCGGTAACACCATCGACGACGGCGGCAACGGTCGCGTCGACGCCGCCGCAGCAGTGGGAACCCTCACCGCGACCGGGACGGCGGACGCCGGGATCCACGCGCCCGGCGAGGGACAGGCCGTCGTCGAGTCCACGGTCACCTGGACCAACACATCGGACCGGGCCGTCACCGTGGACCTGGCGGTGGACGCACCTGGTGTCCCGGCGGGCGTCTTCACCCTGTCCCAGGACCGGCAGGAGGTCCCCGCCCACGGCACCGCGGCCGTGACCGTCCGCACCGACCGCGGCAAGGCCGGCGAACTGCAGCGCTGGACCGGTCGGCTCACCGCGTCCGCCGACGGCAAGGTTCGCACCCGAACCCTGCTCGGCGTCAGCACCCGCCAGCGGCTCACCCACGTCAACGCGAAGATCACCGGGCGCTCAGGTGAGGCCACCTCCGGCGCCCTCACCTTCTATCGCAAGGGTGACGACTACGCGGGTACCTACATCTATGGCGGAGGTGTCTCCGACCAACTGCTGCCGTCCGGCCGGTACACCGTCTACGCGGACTTCCGCGTAGAAGGCACGCACGGCGCGGCCTCGGCCGGCTATGCACGCATGGTCCTCCCGCAGGTGGACATCACCGAAGACACCGACCTCGTCTTCGACGGCACGAAACTGCGTGAGGTCTCCGCCAGGACGGCGCGGAAGACGGAGAACCTCTTCCGGCGCCTCGACTTCCACCGTCAGTTCGACGACCACAGTTCGCTGACCGACAGCGTCCAGCTCGGTGACGGCTACGACAGCATCTGGACGGCGCCCACCGCACCGGGCGCCGACGGCTCCCAGTACCTCACTGTCCGCTGGCGCGACCAGCAGCCGCTGCTGTCGGTGACCGCCGGATCCCAGGAGTTCGACGACCTGTGGATCCTGCCCGGATCCGCAAGTCTCCCTGACGGCGACCACGGCTTCGACCTGATCCACCCCGGCGCCGGCATGGCGGCGGACTACAAGGGTGTCGACGCCAACGGCAAGGCCGCCGTCGTGCCCTGGGACTCCAGCGACGACGACACCGCGGACGACCAGATCAGGGCCGCGCAGGCAGCCGGTGTGAAATTGCTCCTGTTCGTGAACGACCTCGACGGGCGTCTGCGGGAACCCATCATCAAGTCGAGCATCCAGGTCGTGGGCCTGTCCCGCACCCAGGGCGAGAAGCTGATGGCTCGCGTCGACGCTAGTCCCTCGGCCGGCGTGTCCCTACGCGCCGCGTCCCACCCCGACAGCGACTACCTGTACGACCTCGTCCGCACCTGGAAGGGACGTATCCCCGCAGATCTCACCTATGCCCCCAAGGACCGGCAACTCGCCCGCGTCGAGACGGACTTCCGCAACCCGAACGGGCGCGAGGTGTACGAGAACCGTTACGACATCCACCCGTGGACGGCGTACAACGTCGACACCACCCGACTGAGCACGGCCGGCACGCACCGCACCGACTACGTCACGGCCGATGACGCGTTCAGCTGGTCCGAGGAGGCATTGCTCTTCCCCGTCGCTTTCAGCACCTCCGACCAGGTGCGTTACCCGGCCGGCCGCACCACCGACGTGCACTGGTTCGGAGCGGTGATCCGCCCACGCATCAACAGCACGGTCCAGCGGCCCACCCGAACCGGCGACCTCATCGATGTCGTCATCCCGGGCTGGGGCGACTCGGGCAGTGACCACGCAAACTTCTCCTCCTTCGGGAGTGCCGAGACCACGGGCAAAACCGAGTTGTACCGAGGCTCCTCCCTGCTCGGCACGAGCGAGAACGGAGTCTGGATCACGGTTCCGCCCGCCAAGGGCGCCTACCGTCTGGTGTACACGGGAACCCGGGACGGCACTTCCGAGTATCCCTACTCGACCCGTACCCGCACCGAGTGGTCGTTCGTCTCATCCACACCCCGCAGTGCCGATGGGACCGAGCAACTCCCCTTGATCCAGGTGGACTACGACCTGCCCACCGACGCGGACGGCAGGGCTGCCCGGGACGCGGCATTGATCGTCAAGCCCGTACACCTGCAGGGTGGCCCGCGTGCGGCGCTGCACACACGAAAGGTGGAGGTCTCCTATGACGAAGGCACCACCTGGACGACGGCACGCATCAGTGGCCGTGGCGACGGAAAGGTGAGTACCACGCTCGCTGCGCCCAAGTCCGCGCGGTACCTCACACTGCGCGTGCACGCCGGGGACAGCCGCGGCAACACCGTCACACAGACCGTGGTGAGAGCCGCGGGCATCGTCCGATGAGCGACAGGGGCGATCCGATCCGCGCATAGCGGTCACCCGCCCCGCGGCCAGGCCGAAAGGCCTGGCCGCGGGGCGGGCTCCTTCCGGATTCGGTCTCAGCCGTGACGGTGATCGAGCTCCGGCCGTGAACGATCACACCCAAGGGGCCGCGCACCCGCATCGGGCGGGCCGGTACTCGACAACGGGCCGGAGCGGCGCAGCGAAGCGACGCGGATCGGGCACACGTAGTTGCCAAGTGTGTGTCGAGGAGGGCGGTGCCGCGCCAGGTCGTGCTCCCGACGTGTGCCCCGTCGCGGACGACGCGTGTCCCGCGTTGACGGGCGGCGGCGGGAGCGGCGGCGGCCGGTGCCGGGAGAGGTCACCGCGCGAACGCGGAGGGTTTGAGCTGCGGTTCGTCCGAGTGGGCGGCTGGTCTCAACGTGCAGACAGATCAACCGAGATGGTGATTTCTGGTACGAGCCGGGAGCCCCTGGTGGCCTGATTTTGCACTACCTGTACTACCGGGAAGACGCGCAGCGGGCAAAACGACGTGATCATGGGCAGGTTGTTCGGCCCGCTGAGGTCCGAAACGTATAACAACGCACCCTGAACGGCCAGTTGGCCGCCAAGTGTGCCCTTTTGACGGGAGTTCTCTTTGTCGACCCCGATCCTTCGCAGATCGAAGCTATTGGCTCTCGGATCCGCCCTCGCGATTTTCGCGGCCGTGCCACCGGCGATGGCCACCACCCCGGACACACCGCCCGCGGCGCCGGGTACGTCCGACGCCGTCCGAGAGCGTGCCGCCGCCGTTCGTACCGTCACCCTGATCACCGGAGACACCGTCACCCTCGACGCCGACGGCACCGAGCCCCGGCAGGTCGAGGGCCCGCAAGGCGAGGGCATCGCCTTCGAGATCAACAAGGCGGGGAAGGACACCTACGTCTACCCCCACTCCGCCCTGCCGTATGTCTCCGCCGGTCTCCTCGACAAGAGTCTGTTCAACGTCACGCGCCTTCTGGCCGACGGATACGACGACGCGCACACCAACGGCCTCCCTCTGCTTGTCAGCTTTACCGACAGCAGCGCCGCCCGCGTGCGGGCGCTTCCCGCGGGAGCCACGAAGGTCCGCACACTGACCAGCATCCGTGGCGCAGCGCTGACCGAGGAGCGTGACCGGGCGGATGCCTTCTGGTCAGGGCTCACCGGCGAACCAGGGGAACGAGGCACCGAACGCGCCGCCGGCGCCTCGCCCACGCTCGCCCACGGCATCGCCAAGGTCTGGCTGGACGGGAAGGTCGAAGCCGCACTGGCGGACAGCACCGGGCAGATCGGTGCACCCGAGGTATGGGCAGCAGGCAATACGGGCAAGGGTGTCGACGTCGCCGTACTGGATACGGGCGTGGACTCGGGCCACCCGGATCTGGTTGACCGCATCAAAAGCGCCGTCAGCTTCGTGCCCGACGAGAGCGTCTTCGACGACTACGTCGGCCACGGCACACACGTCGCCTCGACCGTCGCGGGAACCGGCGCCGCCTCGGACGGCAGGGAGAAAGGTGTCGCCCCCGGTGCGGTCCTCCACATCGGCAAGGTCCTTGCTACGACATGTGACGTCGGCGGCTGCGGAGCCCAGGGCAAGGAGTCGTGGATCCTGGCCGGCATGGAGTGGGCCGCCCGTGACCGGCACGCCAAGATCATCAACATGAGCCTGGGCGGTGCCCCGTCCAGCGGTGACGACCCGATGAGCCAGGCCGTCAACCGGCTCAGCGCGGAGACCGGCGCGCTCTTCGTGATCTCGGCCGGCAACAGTGGTGCCCCTTCCACCGTCGGCTCGCCGGGCGCCGCGGACGCCGCGCTCACCGTCGGGGCCGTAAACGCCTCGGATCAGCTCGCAGGCTTCTCCAGCCAGGGTCCGCGCGCGGGCGATTACGGACTCAAACCGGAGCTGACCGCACCGGGAGTAGACGTCCTCGCGGCACGTTCGCACCTGTCCGAGGGCGACGGCCTGTACCGGACGATGAGCGGTACCTCGATGGCCGCCCCGCACGTCGCGGGAGCCGCCGCCCTGCTCGCTGCGGCGCACCCGGACTGGACCGGCTCGATGCTCAAGGACGCTCTGATCAGTACCGCCGCACCCACCCCGAAGTACACACCCTACGAGGCCGGCGCCGGCCGCCTCGACGTCGCGGCCGCCGTGCGGAACACGGTCTTCGCGACCGGCAGCGCCTACTCCGGTTACCACCTGTGGCCGCACCCGAGGGGGGAGAAGACCGACAGGTCGGTGACCTACACCAACATCGCACCAACCCCTATCACTCTGGACCTGACGGTCCATGCCCCGAACGCACCGCAGGGTCTCTTCAGCCTGTCCACCAGGATGGTGACCGTACCCGCACACGGAGCCGTCGATGTGACGCTCACGGCAGACCTGGACCAAGCCCCGCCGGACAGCCACTTCAGCGGTGTGATCAACGCCGTCGGCAAGGACGGAAAGGCCGTCGCCCACACCCTTGTCGGGGTCGGCAAGGAAGCCGAGCGCTACAACCTGTCAGTCACCGCCAAGGACCGCGGCGGCAAGCCGCTCTCCGGGGTGCTCACCGTGGCGGCCAGGAACTACTTCCATCAGTACACGCTGGGTGAGTCGGGCACATCCGCCGTGCGGCTCCCGGTCGGTACGTACGCCCTGTGGCTCGATGCGGACGTACAGGGCACGCACGGCCCGCACTCCCTGGGCAAAGCCATGCTGAGCGTCCCCGAGATCAGGCTCGACCGCGACCGGCATGTGGTGCTGGACGCCACCGAGGCCCGCCAGGTCAGCGCTGTGGTCCCGAAGAAGACCACCGACTCCGAAGTCCGCATGGACCTGTACCGGTCCTTCGACTCCGACCACTACACCCTCGGCACCCTGGATCCCGGAACTCCGGGTTACGACAGTATGTGGGTGCTGCCCACGGGCAAGAAGGTCACCAAGGGCGAGTTCGCCTTCGGCGCGCGCTGGCGCAAGGAGGAACCGGCACTGACGGTGGACGCCGGGGGCGTGGGATTCGACGACCTCAGGGTCCAGCGGGGCGGCACTCCGCTTCCCGACGGACGGACGACCCTTGCGCCGGTTCTCGCCGGCCAGGGCGCCGCGGCCGACTATGCCGGACTCGATGCCAGGGGCAAGGCCGCCGTAGTGCTGCGCAGTGATGCCGCCACGGTGGAGGAGCAGGCTTCCGCGGCCGCGCAGGCGGGCGCACGACTGCTGCTGGTGGTCAACGACGGATCCGGCCGCCTCGAGCCGTGGCCCACCGGGGTACAGTCCTTCGCCACCCCGCCACCCGTCACGGTGGCCACCCTCACCCGAGACGGGGGTGAGGAGCTGATGGCCCGGATCCGGCGTGGAAGGACCCCGCTCACACTGCACGCGAGCCGTGTCACCGACTACCTCTACGACCTCGTCCGTCGCTACGAAGGCTCGATACCCGCCGACCCGACCTATCGGCCGGACACGGACGACCTCGCCCGAGTCGACGTCTCCTTCCGCAACCACCGGCAGGCCCGGGCGTCCGACTACCGTTCGGACATCTGGGAGGGTGTTGCCATGGGCGCGTCCTTCCTGCACGAGGTTCCGGCCCAGGGACATCGCACCGACTGGGTCTCGGCCGACACGGACACCCCATGGCTGGAGCGGGTCCAGATTCCCGGCGAGGTCCAGGAGTCGTCCGCTGCGGTGCGCTACAGAGCGGGCAGTACCACCGATCTCCACTGGTTCGGCCCCATCCACCGCCCGCGCCTCGACAACCGGACAGGAGTGCAGCAGCGGACCGACGACGCGTTCTACGTCAACGTCCCGGGCTGGGGCGACTCCGGTGGCGGCCACGTCGGGAGCACATTGGGCAATCCGGGAGTGGACAACATGGTGTCGCTGTACCAGGGAGACACGCTCCTGACCCAGGAGTACTCCGACTATGTTGCCTTCGCGGGACTCAACCCCGACCCCCTTGCCTACCGGCTCGTCTCCGAGAACGCACGGGGCTACTGGACGAATCCGTATTCCACCAGCACCCGGACCGAATGGGGTTTCACCTCGGCGGCCGATGTGCCCGGAAAGGCCACGGTACTGCCTCTGATCCAGCTGGACTACGGGGTCGACACCGATCCCGAGGGCAAGGCACGACGCAACGCCACACTCTTGGTCACCCCTTCCCATCTCCCCGGAGGACCGAGTTCCAAGGACATCAGGGCACTCACTCTCGACATCTCCTACGACGACGGCACCACCTGGCAGAAGACGAGCCTCACCCGCAGAGGTGACAGCTGGGAGACCAGGCTCCACGCCTCCTCCAGAGCCTCGTACGCCACCCTGCGCACGTCGGCACACGACCGCCGGGGCAACAGCGTGACGCAGAAGATCACCCGCGCCTTCGGGCTGAAGTAGCACCCTCCTGTCGACCGGTCGGGGACCGCGCTCAACGGCCCGTCCGGTCGACAGGTCCCAGGGCTGGCTCGGGCTGGGCTGATCGACGGCGGCAGCGGCGACCCGAGGGGGAGGGACCCGCCGATTTCCCCCTACAGGCCACCACTCACCTCGGCGGGAATACGGAAAGGTGATGACCTGCACAACCCACAGACGGAGGTGAGGGGGCCCGCCGACAGTACCGAACCAGAGGCCGGGGGAGCGCGGTCCGAAGCGAGGGCAAGGGACGTGCGCTCCGCCCCTTGCCCCCTGGGGTCAACCCTCACGGGTTACGCGTGCCGCCCGCCGTCCTACGGCAGTACCCACTTCTGGTTGGAACCGGTGTGGCAGGCCCACAAATGGACCTGTGTGCCGTCGTTCCAGACGCCCCCGGAGGCGTCGAGGCACTTGCCGGACTGCGGGTTGCGTACAGAGCCGTCGGCCTGGGGCTGCCAGGTCTGCGCCGCGGTTCCGTTGCAGGTCCACAACTGCACCTTGGTGCCGTCAGCGGTGCCGGCGTTGTCGACATCCAGGCACTTGTCCAGGGCGCGCACGGTCCCGTCTCCGGAAACCGTCCACCGTTGGGCCGCGGTGCCGTTGCACGTCCACAGCTGGATCTTCGTGCCGTCGGCTGTGCTGCTGTTGTCCACGTCCAGGCACTTGCCGGCGACCCCCGTCACCTCGCCGGTCCGCGAAGTGACTCCGGGCAGCTGGTTCATCGTGTACCAGGCCTCGGTGCTCCAGAGCTGTCTGCCGTCGGTCGTACTGAACGGACGGGCCGAGCGCACATGGACGACTCGGTCGGCCTTGAGCCCCGGGACCGCCAGCGTGACCGTCTTGCGGTCGGCCGAGAGGGTGGCCGACTGGGCGGTGAGGCTCTCCTCGTCGACTTTGGGGCCGCCGTAGGCCGCGGTCGGCACGTAGCGCCACTGTCTCAACTTGTAGTGCCCGGCAAGGTTGGCCGCGGTCTCCGTCGACACGGGCTGGGTGTACTCCAGCTCGAAGCCGCCCGGCACTGCGCGCATGGAGCGGATGTCGAGGGCGTCGGTGCCGTTCGGTGTCAGCTTCTGCAGACCGTAGCTGAGCTTGCCTTCCTGGCCCCAGTTGCCGCCCGCACCCAGTCCGCCTGCGTAGAGGGCACCGTCCGGGCCGACGCTGATCCGGGTGACGCCGGCCTCCAGCCCCTGCGTGAGACGGAAGACCGCGCCCTGGTACTCACCGCCGACCTTCTCCAGGAACGCGCGCTGGATGCCGCCGTACGTCACGTCACCGAACAGCATCTGGCCGGCGAAGGGGCCTTCCTTCAACTGGAGGGGAGTGCTCGGCGAGTTGGCTATCTCGTTCTGTGGGAGCCACAGCACCGGCTTGCTCACCGGGCGAGAGTCGAAGGGCCCGCCCGGGTTCATGTAGTGGTTGAAGAAGCGGTCTTGCTTGATGTGCACCAACTTCGACGAGGGCAGCCAGCCGCCCTGGTTGTCGGTGACGAACATGTCGCCGTCCGGGCCCCATCCGATGCCGTTGGGGGTACGCAGGCCGCCCGCGACGTAACTGATCGCGCCGTTCGACTTGTTCACCTTGATCGTGGTGCCGCGGTTCGGTGCCGGCTGGGGGTCCGTGGTTGCGCCGCCGTAGTTGATCGACACCGACAGGTTCAGGTAGAAGAACCCGTCCTTGTACAGCAGGCCGAAGGCGAACTCGTGAAAGTTGTTGCCGAACGGCCAGGTGGCGATGCGCTTGTACTCGTCGATGACGCCGTCGCCGTTGGTGTCGTTCAGTTCGGTCAGCTCGTGCTTCTGGGAGACGTAGAGCTTGCCGTCCACGTACTTGACGCCCATGGGCTCCTTCAGCCCACTCGCGATCTTCTTGTACGTCACCTTGTCGGGTCCGGTTGCCCCGGTCACGTTGCTCAGCAGGTACACCTCGCCCGTGCTGTTGTCCGTGCCGCCCCAGGTGGTCACCGCGAGGCGGCCGTCGGGCAGCCAGTCCATGGCGGAGACCTGCGGTTCGAAGCCGGCCGGCCGCAGGTTCGTCAGGGTGTAGTTCGGGTGCACCCCGGTCAGGGGCAGGCCGTCCCCTGGCGTATCAAGGGCACCTTCGCACTCCTTGCGACCTGGCGATGTCACGCGCACGACGCCGGCGTCGGTGCTCAGCACCGAGTTCGGTACGACGCTGAAGCCGGTGGCGCCTGGGGGCTTCCAGGAGAGCGTGATCTGCTGGCCGCCGCCCGCCTCGAAATGCTCGATCCGCAGGGAGTGGTGGCCGGCCGTGAGTGAGACCGTGGCGTCCTTGGGCAGGTCGGAACCGTGCAGGCCGTCGTGGTCGATGACCAGTTGGTCATCGACGTAGAGGCGGGAGCCGTCGTCGCTGGCCAGCCGGAAGGTGTGACTGCCGTTCGTGACGACGTTGAGGTTTGCGGTGACCTGGCTGACGAAGTTGGACGCAAGCCCGAAGTCCGCGTCGGAAGTCCAGTTGATCACCGACATCTTCTTGTCGATGTTCGGCGTCTGTCCGGGCTTGAGGGTGCAGAGCGTCTTCAGCGACGCCTGTACGTCGAAGACGCGGAGCGTCACACCGGGTTCCTGCGGGGGAAGGGGCTCCACCTGCGGGGCGGCCGCGATCGCGGGACGCGACAGGCCGAGGGCCAGTAACGGAACGGTGAGCGCTACGGCCAGACGTCTGCCGAGTCGGTGGGAGAACATCCTTGGATACACGTGACCTCCTGTAGGTCCCCCGATGCCGGGGAACGCAAATGGGGCAAGGTGCAGGATCCACCGCCGCCGGAGCGCGCCGTCGTTCCGGATACGGAGAGTTGCGGATATGCGGACGGTGATGCGTGAGGCACGTACCATCGCCTCACCGCCGCGTCGCACACAGTAGGGACTTCCTCCGGGCACGTCCATGCTTTGTCATGAGCGCGTACAAAGTTCCGTGAAATCCGCGGAGTGGGTCGAGATCACCGACCAGGCGCACCGCGCGGTCAAACCGGACGGCTGGACCCTGCGCGACGCGGACGGACACGGCTACCGCTTCGACGAACGTCCGCCTCGCCGGCCACGCCATCGTCCGCGTCCAACGGGCATCGGTCGCGACACCCGCACCGACCTCTTCCAGGACGGCCGCGCCACGTCTGGGAGGACTACGGCAACACCGCCACCCTGCGCGACGCCCGCGGCCATCGCCGATACCGTCTCCGGGGGGTCGCAATCACCGCCGCTGCCCCCGAGTTCCTCCACGTGGATCCTGCTCGTGCCGCAGCCCCCTCGTAGGGGTGCTCTGCCGTGAAGGGCGGTGTGATCGTCTTGTTCACCAACGGCCGCTTCGCCCAGCCTGCCGTCGACTTCGCCAGGTCCCAGCGCCTGCATCTTGGCGACCGGCACACCCTGGCCGCTTGGGCGGGAGGATCACGTCCTCCGTGGGAGCTCCTGCGGGCGGTACCGCCTTCGCGCAAGCCGACGTCTCTTTCTCGAGGGAAGATTCCGGCGCGCCCGGCAGGTGCTCCGTGAGCCGACTCGCTGAGCACACGGGCGGGCGGACTCGACTGCAGCTGACGCCGTTCTGCCGCTTCGAGAGGACGCGTCGGACATCAGGGTGACCGGGGCGATGACGAAGGACGCTATGCCGCACCATCCCTGCCACAGTGTCTTGGTGCTCATCTCGCGGTGCATGGCGATGCCGCAGGTTCGGCAGAAGAACCCTCGCACCTTGAGGAACCGCGTGACGATCAGAAAGTCCTGATGACCTCGGATCGTGGCTCCGAGCGCTGGCATCCCCCCGCAGAATGGGCAGCACTGCGAGTCCGCCCCTGCGGGCCTCGGGGGCGGTACAGGTGTGGACTGAGCTGGCGGGACTGACTACGGCTCTGTGCTCTGCGACGGTGTCGCCATGCTGTCATCCCGCCTGGAACTGTGCCCCTGCTCTCTTGCGAGAGCCGGAGCGAAGAGCAGCGAGGTGACACAGCTGGTTGCAGGCCGTGTATCGAAAGTGGATCGTGAGTGACGGGTGACTCGGAGCGTGGGGCGAGGAGATCTCACGGACGAGTAGCGGGCAGTGCTGGCGCTGTCGTTTGGACGTACCTACCGAGTCCGGGCCGCGGAGTGGGGTCCGGCCGATGGCAGCGGGACGGCGATCGGCACCGGATCTCCTCCAGCTCCAGGCCGATCCGGAGGTGCGATCACGTGGGACCTGAGCAACGACTCCACCGTATGTCGAGCAACGGCCATCTCGCCCGATGCCCGATGCCCTTGCGCGATGCCCGTCGGGCAAAGGCACGCCACAGGAATGCGGGCAGGTCCGGGACGATGCCTCGCGGCCCGGTCACAGGCGGACGACGACCAGGGCGGTGTCGTCCGTGTTGCCACCCGGGGGGATCAGTTCCGCCAGCAAGGTGTCCGCCAGGGTGTCCGCATCCTCCTGTCCGTGGCGGCCGAGGCAGTCGGCCAGCCGGTTCAGACCGGTGTCGATGTCCTCGTGGCGGCGTTCGACGAGGCCGTCGGTGTAGAGAACGAGGATCGCGCCCTCGGAGAAGGCCGCTTCGGCCTGGATTCTCGGAACGTGCTCGAAGCGGGCGCCGAGCGGCGGGTCGGTGGCCCGGTCGAGGAACTCGACTGCCCCCTCGGCGTGCAGCAGGACGGGTGGGAGGTGGCCGGCGCTGCTGTAGGTCACGGTGCGGCTGTCGCAGTCGATCACCGTCTGCACAGCGGTGGTGGACTCGGCACCCTCCACCGAGCGGGCGTAGAGGCCGAGTGCGTCGAGGGCCGCCGCGGGGCCGTCGGCCACACGGACGGCTGCGCTGAGCGCACTGCGAAGCTGGCCCATGACGCCGGCCGCGGTCAGGCCGTGGCCGACGACGTCGCCCACCGCGACCGCGAATCGGCCGCCGGGCAGTTCGGCCAGGTCGTACCAGTCGCCGCACACGTTCAGCGACCCGACTGCGGGCTGATAGCGCACAGCGCCACGGCGGCGGCCCAGCGGTCCGGGCGCAGGGAGCATCGCGGACTGCAGGCTCAGGGCGACCTCGCGTTCGCGTGCGTGGGCCCGGCGCAACCGTTCGTTGACCTCCTGGAGCTCCCGGGCGCGGGTGTACAGCTCGGCCTCCAGGGTCCTGGTCCGGTCGCCACCGAAGCGACCGCCGCGGGCTCGGAGCAGTTCGGTGACCTCCTCCACCCGGTGCAGCACCAGCACCACCCGCCCGTCCGCGTCGACGACCGGGGCGTTGACCGGGCTCCAGTACCGCTCCTCCCACCGGCCGGGCCGGTCGGGGTCCTCGACGTCGTAGCGCTGCAGCGCCATGGCGTCGCGCTCCCCGGTGGCCGCCACCCGCAGCAGTGACGCCTGGAGGTTGCGTGTGCCGGTAGCGGCGGGATCGTTGGGATTGTCCGGGAACACATCGAACATGTAGCGGCCGACGATCTGGCCACGGGCGCGCCCCGACGCGCGCAGATACGCCTCGTTGACGTCCGCGTACACCAGCTCGGTGGTCAGCAGGGCCGCCGCGGCCGGCAAGGCCTGGAAAACCGCCTCGTAGTCGATCCCGGAGTGCTTCACGACGCCCTTCGCTTCTTGTACGACAGCGGTCCGGCGATCCTGCCGCACGGGACACCCGCGGGATCCCGACGTGACAGCGGCCGAACGCCCACAGCGTGACCCAGCCCGGCAGCCCAGGAGCCCCATTGCGCCATTGGCGGCATGTCACCTGCCGCCGGTCACCCAGACGAGCTCATGGACCCGAGTGCGGCGGGCGTCCGCGAGGTCAGGAGGACCGGAGCATCGGTTCTCCCTGTGGCCTGCAACGCCGCGGCAGCAGCCCCCACGTCCGCCGTAGTGACCTGCGGTATCGCCCTCTCCACGCGGACGTTCTACGCGAGCACCACCTTCACCTGGACCCCCAAGGGCACGGTCTGCGACTCTCACATCGACGAGAACTGGGGCACGGGCGCGCCGGGTTACAGGGGCATGCTCCCAACGCCTTCGGCGTCCACTGGTCCATGACGCGCGACTTCGGCTCCGGCGGGCCCTTCGCCTTCACCGCGTCCTCCGCGACGGCACCCCCGTGTACATCGACGGCGTCCGCGAGGTCGACATGTGGACGTACGTCGCCAACACCGTCTCCAGGCCCGTCAGCCTGACCATCCCGTCTGAGCGTGCCCGGGATCGCTGACCTGCTCGAACGTGACGGCGTTACCGCGCGGGGTGCGGTCCACCCGTTCATGGCCGGGGCTTTGACGTGCTGGCGGACGCACTTCGATCGGGCTGTCTGGCTTCGGTCACCTGTAAAGACCGCGAAGCGCCGGCCGCTCTGCCGGACGAGTACGAGTCCGCTCGCCAGGGCTGGGCGTGGCGCGCCGCAGTGTTGTGTGGCTGGCTGGCAGCCGAGCGGGGGTTCGGGTCTCGGCGGCGTGATTGGCTGCAGTGAGCCTTTTCCATCTTGATCAGGTGGCGAGTTCGAGGGCGATGACGGCGCGGACGACGGTGGTGATCCGGGTGGTGCTGCAACGGAGCTTCCGCAGGAGCCGCCAGCATTTGAGGGTGGCCATGGCTCGTTCGCCGAGGCTTCGGATCTTGGCGTGATCGCGGTTGTGACGCCGGCGCCAACCGCGCAGACCTTTGCCACGGAACGGGACGCGGACAGCAGGACCTGCGCCCTGATACGCCTTGTCCGCCCAGCACTTGATGCCATCGGCGGCGAGAGCGGCGGGAATGCCGTGGGTCCGGGCCGCGGTCAGATCGTGTACTGCCCCGGGCAGCGCGTCCGAAGCCCAGATCAGACGGCCGGCTGGATCCGCGAGTACCTGCACGTTCATCCCGTGGTGCTTCTTCTTCCCCGAGTAATACGGCTGGTCGGCAGCGATGCGGTCGATCGGCAGCACGGTGCCGTCGAGGATCACGTACGCCTTCCTCCGCACGGTCCGCATCGCCTGCTCCAGCGTTGGTGCCTGAGCGGCCAGGAGGTCGACGGCCTCGCGTATGTATCGGTAGACCGTCGCTATCCCGACGCGGAAACCTGCTGCAAGGCGGGCGTAGGTGTCGCCGCAGCGAAGGTGCGCCAAGACGAGCAGGGCTTGCCGGCCGCAGGTCAGGCGACGCCATCGGGAGCCGATTCGACGGCGGTGACCTGCGAGGAGACCGGAGAGGTGCTGCAGGGTGCGGCTGGACAGATCGATGCCGGACGGGTAGACAAGCACGCGAAGGCTCCTGGCGGACTGGTGATCTTGGTCGTGAACCCGTCTACCAGGGGCTTTCTTCATGTCCGCTGCCGGGGCCGCCCGTCTAACCTCCCGTCAGGTTGGAAACAGCTCAGTGCTGCACTGGGGCGAGTTCCGGTGGAGACGGACCACAGAGACATCCGCAGCACAAGTCCGACCCTGTCCTCCAGCATGCCGCCCGGGCCGTGCTGGAGGATTTACGGCTTTACGGGGGTGCGAAAAGCGGTACTCCGCCAACGGACCGCCACGTTTGGGGCAGGCGGCCTTCTCGTGCCCTCCGATCGGTGCAGAATGCGATCCGCATGGCGGCCGGCTCCGATGTTCTTCGCAGGACGGCTCTCGAGGGTGCGGTAGACCGTCAGAGCGTGGCGCCCGCCGCTTCCAGCTTTTCGAGGACGCGGACTGTGACAAGTGCGTACAGCACATGCGGGACGATGTCCGAAACCCAGTCCGAGACTGTCCAGGTCCGCGGATCCGAAATTCCCAGAAGAGCAATCGGTGCATTCGTGACAGTGAGGGCCAAGAGAGTAGCGAAGGCGTAGCGAGATGCCGGTGTCCTGGACCAACCGCCAGCCTGCGCCAAAGCCACCGTCATCCCCATGCCAAGCCCCACGGTGTATCCGATCAGGGGGCCGAGGCCTGCAACCCGGTTTTCCTGGACCTGGCCCTCCCCGGGAATGCGAATGTGGAGCTTCATCGCAAGGGTGCGCACAGTGATCCCGGGCGTGTCACTGATGGGGCGCCCTAGAAGCGCGATTTCTGCATAGCCGGCCACGTTGAGTGCTGTCGTACCGGCGAGTCCCACAACAGCACCGTGAAGCAACGGGCGTATAGACATACTCATGAGTGCTCCTCTCGTGCGGGCATTCACTCCGGAATCGTTGGTCACCAGCGCGAGGCTGTGCTTGGAGCAGCGCACGGCCGGTTCCCAGGAGGCTCCCGAGCGCAACGTGGTCCAGATTCGTCCCCGGGAGCCGGTCACCGGGTTCCTCCTGGTTCGACAACCGTCATCGTCCGGGCTGTCGCTCACGCACCTCTTGTATCAACCACCCGTTACCGTCCGGGTCGCTGAACTTCGCGTACGAGTGGTAGCTGGCACCGCTCGGATCCGGGCCGGCTACCTGCTCCTCGACGCCGGTGTCGTAGACGCGGTGAAAGATCTTGCTGACTGCGACACCCAGGTCCATCAGTCCAGCGCGCGTCTGCTCGATGTCGTCGACGACGAGATATGTTCCCTTGACGGACCCTGCGGCCGCATCGGTGACTCCTCGACCGAACTGGATCGAGCAATCCGAACCCGGAGGTGTCAACTGCACGATCCGGAACTCCGGACCCGCTTCGAAATCTGCGTCGAGCCTCCATCCCAGACCCTGGTAGAAGCGAAGGGAACGATCGACGTCAGCCACCGGCATTACGACAGCCTCAAGCGCCATTTTCAAGTCTGGCTTCTGATGCAGACCCGTTTTCCTTTCCTGCTGCTGTAGAGTGCTCATAATATTCTCCTATGTCGCTCGCTTTAGGATCAAGCGCGTGCGGGACGTCCCCAGGTAGTTGTCCACACCTGATTCAGTGCACGTTCACGCGCTACCCGTACGCGACTGAAAGCCCTAGTGTCGTCTCGCGGAAAGCAGATTCAATGCTACGCGCGCGGGCCACGAGTTTCTCGCCCTCTGGGTGGGTGTGAAAAGCCCTTCTCACGGGGTGATTCCCAAGTTTCGCGCATGCATCCTTGTTGAGTGCCGGGGCGGGCCGGATGTGGTGGTTGCTCGTCGGCGTCGCCGGCTGCGGATGAACGCCGGCCCGCTGTGGCTTCCGGGGCACCTCGTCCGGTCTACGACTGGGGGGAATGACGCTTCACACCGTCGGCGCGCTCGCCGAAGGCGCAGCCCGGGGCGGGGCTCGAGCCTGCTGGACACTCTCCGTGGAGAATCCTCGCTGCGGGCGCGTTAGGCGGTGGACGCGACGGAGGAAGGCGGGCGCGCCCGGGAGGGGGCCGAACCGCGGGCACGCCAGGACACGCGGATGGGGCCACTCGCCGTGACGTTCTGTACCGCCTCGTAGGCCGGAACGCGGCCTCGAAACCTGGTTGCGCGGTGCTGGATGATGGGCGATGTGATCACCAGGGAGCGTGCTGTTGGGCTGGTCGCGGCCTTGTTGTTGAGGGAGCGGCAGGAATCGCCACCGTGGGCGTCGCGGCCTGAGGTCGCGATCTGCCGTGTGCTGGAGCATGACCTGGGCTGGGTCATCTCGTGGCAGTCGGTGGAGTACATCCGTGGTGACGCCCACAAGATGCTCGTCGGGCACGGGCCTTACCTGGTGGACCGGTACGACGGCAGCATCCATCACATCCCCGCGACTACGTACCTCGATCCGCACTGGCCAGAGGCCTATGGGCGGCAGGTCAAGGGCATCAGCCCGCCTGAAGGTACCGAGAGCCCTGACCTGTTGATTGATGCGCTCAGAACACTCGTGCACTCGGATGGCGTCGTGGCCGCTGTGCGTTACCTACGCCGCCAGATACCGCAGCTGGGAATCCAGGACGCGAAGGCCCACGTGATCGCGATCCGGGACGGGGCTGATTCCTTGGAGGAGCTGAGCAACTTCAGGAATGGGGACGAGAAGAGGTGGCTTCTTCCTATCAGCACGTTGGCCGGCCCGGTCTCGTCGTGAAGTCGGCGACGGACCAAGAGATGCGGCAGGTGGATTTCACCGCGGGCGTGCGCGAGGTCCATGCCGTCAATGCGGTATTCCGGAGCGGGCTGACCAGAAGGCCAACCGTGTACGGTGCGGCCGGACCGGCGGTAGGCCGCCAGCCTTGCGACCGCGAGCTCTACAAAGGCCGCAACGTCGTCGAGCGCTGCTTCAGCCCCCCTCAAGAACTCCCGCGCAATCGTGACGCGATTCGACGAACTGCCTCCCGATCCCGGGCCGCACTCCACCCGGCGGGCGCCGGCCATACAGGACCAGCGCGTCATCGTCCTCGTCCGCTGTTTCGCCGCCGAGATCGACGAGCAGCGCGACAGCCCTTTCCAACTCTCGCTGGATCAGCCGCTGAACCGCGTCGGTGGCATGCTCACGCTCGTTCTCGGTCGATCCGCCGAGCGCGAAGGTGAGGACCTGGGTGTCCGGCGCTACGTACCTGACACTGCAAACCACGTCCGTGTCAGCCGACAGCCAGAACTGCATGCAGAGCGGACCGACCGACAGGGCAACAAGCTCCAGAATGTGCCGCACAGGCAGCCTCACCTGTTCCCCCGTGAAGTCCAAGAGCATCCCGCAGCCCAACATCGGGTGCTCGACGGTCAGCCCGGACTGCGCCAAGTGGTGAGTGACCGAGCGGAACTCGGACTCGTTCATCAGGCATTGGCGGTACCAGGACAGGTAGGTCTCCAACACTGCCGGCACCCCTCGTCGTCATGGCCGCAATGACGGTGACCGGCCGCCATCAAGAAGGCATCCGGCCTTCTGAGCCCACTGGCGATCACTTAGCAGACATGACCACGGCCCTCCTCTGTCAGGCACGCGTGATCTCGACCGGGCCCTGCGTATCCCCAGGGCAGGCCCCGGTGCTTGCCAGGTGAGTGCTCAGACTCCCCCCATCTGCCCTGGCTGCCTTGCTGTGGGAGTGGCTGTCGTTGGGGCGGTCTCGGGGAACCGCGGGCGCCGCTGCGCTGACCATCCTCTCCGGCCCGTGGCGGGGCCTCGGATCGGCACGGGAGGGGGTTGGTGATTCGGAAGTCGGCACTCCAGAAGTGGGCCGAGGAGGTCAGATTACGGTCGAGTAACGGTGGGGAAGAAGCTGTCATGGGGGCTAGAACGCAGGAGCAGAAAGACGAGGCCACGGTCGAGGCGCTGTATGTCGCAATTTCCGCCGCGATCCTTGCGGCCACTGTCCTCGCTCTCGTAGCCAGCCCAGCACTGTTGCTCGACATGGTGCGCGGCGACGATCGCCGTGTCTTGATCATCTGCGGCAAGTGGGCAGCAGCGGCGACGTTCCTCGCCAGGCTGACATACGGCTATGTCAAGGGGCGCTGACGACCCCAGCGCTCCTTACGCGCCTCGCGGCTCGGGAACGTGCGCACACAGCTGCGACACCATCTGCGGTAGTGCGACTACAACCGCGATGCTACGTGCGCGGCTCAGCTGCTGGTTTTCGGGTGGGCAGGTGCTCAGACTTCTCCTCTTCTGCCTGGCAGCCTTGCTGCGGGGGTGGATGGTGCTGGCTAGGGCCTGTCCGGTGAGTCGGCAGGGGCTCCGTGCCTCCTGGGCTGGCACCTTGGACAACGGGCTAGCTCACGAGGACAGCGCCTCCATCAGCTTTCGACGCTACTTCCGGGATCCGCAGGAGTACGGGTTTCGGTGGGTTGACATCAAGCAGGTGGTCTTCTCTGCGGAGTCGGCAGACGATGGCGGGCTGCTTGCCGCACTGACTGGCAGGAGCAGTTCCGGGACGACTGTGCAGGTGGTGGAGTGCTGCTGGACGGGTCCGGCACGGTCCGTATTGGCTGCGGTCGATCACTCCCGACCTGAACGAGTCCGTGAGCCGGGAGAAGGTCGTGCAGGCCCTGCGGGAGTGGGCGGATCCGCTCTGGGACGTGCCCACCGAGCTGCAGGCAGATTTGTAGCGGGAGGTGTTCGCCCGCGTGGCCGCAGCCGGTGGCAACTACTGAGCCTTTTCCATCTTGATCAGGTGGCGAGTTCGAGGGCGATGACGGCGCGGACGACGGTGGTGATCCGGGTGGTGCTGCAACGGAGCTTCCGCAGGAGCCGCCAGCATTTGAGGGTGGCCATGGCTCGTTCGCCGAGGCTTCGGATCTTGGCGTGATCGCGGTTGTGACGCCGGCGCCAACCGCGCAGACCTTTGCCACGGAACGGGACGCGGACAGCAGGACCTGCGCCCTGATACGCCTTGTCCGCCCAGCACTTGATGCCATCGGCGGCGAGAGCGGCGGGAATGCCGTGGGTCCGGGCCGCGGTCAGATCGTGTACTGCCCCGGGCAGCGCGTCCGAAGCCCAGATCAGACGGCCGGCTGGATCCGCGAGTACCTGCACGTTCATCCCGTGGTGCTTCTTCTTCCCCGAGTAATACGGCTGGTCGGCAGCGATGCGGTCGATCGGCAGCACGGTGCCGTCGAGGATCACGTACGCCTTCCTCCGCACGGTCCGCATCGCCTGCTCCAGCGTTGGTGCCTGAGCGGCCAGGAGGTCGACGGCCTCGCGTATGTATCGGTAGACCGTCGCTATCCCGACGCGGAAACCTGCTGCAAGGCGGGCGTAGGTGTCGCCGCAGCGAAGGTGCGCCAAGACGAGCAGGGCTTGCCGGCCGCAGGTCAGGCGACGCCATCGGGAGCCGATTCGACGGCGGTGACCTGCGAGGAGACCGGAGAGGTGCTGCAGGGTGCGGCTGGACAGATCGATGCCGGACGGGTAGACAAGCACGCGAAGGCTCCTGGCGGACTGGTGATCTTGGTCGTGAACCCGTCTACCAGGGGCTTTCTTCATGTCCGCTGCCGGGGCCGCCCGTCTAACCTCCCGTCAGGTTGGAAACAGCTCACTACCTCAGCAAACTCGGTGATGAGGCCATTCACGATCGGGGACGCGTGCACGACCATTTTCACGAGTTCGTGCGCGTCGACCGCTCGGCTGGACGGATCACGCTCATCGTCGCCGCCGTCGACTGGGGCAACTACCGGGGCATCCGCTGCCATGGCTGACATCAGTGGCCGAGCCGCAACCGAATCGCCGCAGGACTGTCCGTGCCGCGGAAGACGCAGGCCCTCTTGTCGTAGCGAGTCGCCGCGGCTCTGGAGACGAACACGATCCATACGTTGATCAACTGTGGCGCGTCACCCCATCGCCCGGTAACGATCAGGACGGCCAATGGGCGGCAGCTTCCATCACTCGCCGGATGAATCCTCGTCGTGACACCACCCCGCGACCGGCCGAGCGCCCCACCAAGGCGATGCTCGGCCGAATGACGTCGGTGCCCCAACACTCGGGCACGCGGCGAGCCCCGGAGCATGCTGATGGGCGCGTTACACCGTCGACCACGCTCGCCACACTCCAGTCGATTCGTCACCGGACGTCGGTTTCCGCCTTGCATGGGCTTCGGGCTCGAACTGGGATCGGTCTTCCGCCCGCAAGGCGACCTCGCCACTCAGCGTCGGTGACGAACGGCAGGAGGCTCCTCCGGGCTGAACCGGGCCGGGAGCGCGTGGCAGGAGAGGTGGCACCGCCGAGGGATTACCCATCGACTCGGCGGTGCCGGGTGCGTGCGGCCGCACCACAATAACTTCTGTGTTCTCTCGGGTAGTTGAGGTGTCAGGAATCTTTGGGTGTGATTCGAGGGCCAGCTGTTGCAGGCGCCGTTGACCCGGAGTCTGGCACGGACAGCTCCCGGTCGAATGGCAACCGTCGTAGTCGCCGGCGAGGTCGGGCGGGAAGGCCGTCTTCGATCAACCCTGCGTCTCCAGGACGAAGTTGCCCAAGTCGGTCGGTGACCTGGGATTCCCGCGCAACGACCAGACCCTGGCGCGTCACGAGACCGGATGCCGGGCGCCATCACCTGCGAACCACAGAGGGCCAGAACGTAACGTAGACGTCCGGGAGCGCGGTTGCGAAGGCGCAGCCTGGGCCGACATGCGTGTTGCGAAGCCCGGTGACGGTGCGCCTGCTCGTCATCGACGATCTCGCTCCGCGCGTTCAAGCGTTGAGGTTGCGCAACGTCTCCTTGTTTGCCTCGATCCAGGACGAGTAGGACTCAAGGTGTGGGTTGAGGCTGTGCGTGCGCTCTATGTCCCGGGCCTCATCCTCGGCGGACCTCTCGGCCAGGTACTGCAGGCCGTTGGCGATGACCACCGCGTGCGGGAAGCCGAGACCCCGGAACTCGTCCCAGGTGTACGGCTGGTAAGTGACCTTCTCGCCGACGGCCTTCGTCAGCATCGTGGCGAGCCCCTCTCCGGTCACGTGCTCGGTGGCGATGCTCACGGTATCGCCGATCCAGTCACCGCCTGCCTGCAAGATGCGCAGCGCGGTGCGGCCGATGTCCCCGGAACCGATCACCGTGATCTCGCGATCGGCGATCGGCATGGTAAGGATCAGTTCGCCGTGCTTGTCGCGGACGGGGCCCATGCCGAGGAGGAGCGACTCGTGGAAGAACGGCAACTGCACGAAAGTGGTGGGCACTCCATGCTGGATGAAGAATCCGTCAGCACTCGACTTCGCGTCCCTGTGCGGCGATGTGTAGCCACCCATGACCCAGGGGACCGGACGGCCCGCACGCTCGAAGTAGGGACGGCTGTCGTCCGCCGTCGTCCAGACGACATGGCTGAGCCCAGCCGCCTTGGCGGCACGTGCCGCGTTGCCCGCCTGCTCGATCTCCATCTCGGCGCGAGACCTGGCCGCTTCCTGCGCGGGGGTCAGCGGCGCCCAGAAATCCGTGCTGACGAAAGCGCCATACGCCCCTTCGAAAGCCTGGATCAGGCTGCCTTCGTCCTCCAGGTCGGCCTCGACGACCTCGACCCCCTGCGCGGCCAGATCCTTGGCCCGCGGCGACCCCGCGTCCCTCGTCAGCGCGCGCTATGAACGGGCCGTCGGGATCGTTCATTATCGCGCGGACCAGACTGCCGCCCTGTCGGCCCGTGGCTCCGACGACTGCAATGATCCTCTTGTCAGTCACACCGACTCCATAGTTGCACGATCAACAAATTACGTGGGTAGCCTACCGCTCGGGTGCGAGCCCTTCCGCTGCGAGCGGGAGTGCTGGTGGCACTGGCTTGGTGTCAGAGGGGGCGGCAGGAGAAGCCGGTCGCCGTATCAAGGTCTCGCACCTTGCTGCGCGACCGGGCGTCGACCAGCTTGCTGGGGTGCCATTAACTGATCGTTTCAGAATGAGTTCAGCCGAGGGTCCGCCTGCTGACTGAGCTGCGCGGCGCCGACCTGCTGGATCTTGAACACCGCGCTGTTGATGGCTCGCACGTCCGGGCCTTCAAAGGGGGGATCACGTCCCCCTCGCCAGTCGACCGCGCCCGGCCCCAAGCACCATCTGATAGTCGACGGGCACGGAACCCCGCTCGCCGTCACGCTCACCGGTGGCAAGTCACGACGTCACCCATCTACTGCCGCTGCTCGACGCGGGCCCACCGATCCGGGGGCTGCGAGGACGGCCGCGCCGCAAGCCGCGATACCTGCATGCCGACCGGACTACGACTTCGACAAGTACCGGCGCCTGTTGTGGAAGCGCGGCATCAACCGATGATCGCCCGACGCGGCGTCGCCCACGGCTCAGGGCTCGGCGAAGTCCGTTGGGTGGTGGAACGGGCCTTGGCCTGGCTGCACCAGTTCAAACGACTCCGGATTCGCTACGAACGACGCGCCGACCTTCATCAGGGCCTGCTCGAACTGGCATGCAGCCTCATGTGCCTCCGGCGCCTGCGGACCGGACGATGATACGGACGGTCAGTTGAGAAAGATCGGATTGGTGAGTGCGGCGACGTGCCCGCTGCGATGGCGGACCTCGATGCGGACGAACGCTGATTGCTCTGCTGTCGTGTCCCACTCCAAGGCTCTCGCCCCGGTATTGGGGAGGGGGACTCGGTGGACCTTTCCTCGATCGGTGTGGAAGCTGACGGTTCCCGTCGGCACACCTCGTACTGCCGCATGCACTTCCACATGCCCACCATGAGTCGCGAGCCGCTCGCCGACCCCGGCCACGTGGCCGGCCGCATGGGCGGTGAACCACACGTCCACATCCGCCGACTCGGCGATCCAGCTGCGGCCGGCGCAGATCCCGGCCAGCACTGCCTCCGTGCTCAGTTCATCAGCGAAGACCACGGTGTGAGGGATCCCGATCTGCCCTTCCAAGTGGGTATCGCTGTTGCCCATTGCCGGCCGCCACGAGCCCGTGCGAAGGTCCGCCGCGAGGCTCCGCCCCCATTCGGCCAGGGCCGCCTCGTTGTCGGCATTCCAAGGCCGGTCCGAAGTCCACAGTCCGTTCCACACCTCCACTACGTCGAAGCCAAGGAAGGGGAACATGAAGTCGCCCGAGGGGTAGGGCGTATGCGGGTGCGCGGCCACGCACAGGCCCCCTGCACGGTGGACCTGGTACAGGCACTTGTCCACCAGTCCGTCCCTGACCTGGTGGTTCCAGTCGACGACCGCGCCGGGATCGAGGCCAAGCGCGAGCCAGTGCCCGGTCTTCGTGGTCACCTCTTCGCCGAGAAAGACCAAGAAGTCATCGGCGGCCAGATGCCCCCACACTCCCGGGGCCGCAGCTGAGTTGTGCTCCGTCGTCGCGATGAAGTCGAGCCTGGCCGCCCGCGCCCGGACGGCCAACTCTTCGGGGGTGAGTTCCCCGTCCGAGTGGACGGAGTGGACGTGGCAGTCCCCGCGGTACCAGGCTGCCCCACGTCCGACAGCCCGCGCCGACGGGAAGCTCAAACGCGACATGGTTCTCCTCCCAGAGTCCTGTCGAGCCAACGCGCCAACGGAGGCGCCCCGTTCCATCCCCCCCGCTGAGCACGATCTCGGTCGAGACGGCAGACCAAGATCTCATTCTGAAACGATCAGTAAGTCACAACAAGCGGGTGCGGCTGAGCACCGCAGATAGCCCAGGCGGATGACTTTGATTCTCAGCGTCAAGCGGGGAACGCTATAGGTACGGGATGCGGTGGCGGGCGGCGTCATAGCAACGCGGCGATGCCGTCCCGGTTCTCCGGCAGCCCGGCCGCGCGGAACCACAACCAATTGCCGCCGATGCTGCCCGTCGCCTCGTCGGTGTCCACGAACGCCCGCAGCAGCGCGCGTTGCGCTGTGGTGAGCGAGTGGGCCGGGTCGTAGCCACCACCGGGAAAGGCCCGGAACAGGATCGGCCCGCTTTCGTGGTCGACGATGGATCTGTGGCCGGCGGCCACCATGGCGATGGTCACCGGTGCCACCTCCTCGAACGACGCGGCCAGATCCAGCGCGGAACGCAGCACGGTGAACCGGAACCACCCGTCGACCCCACGCAGCGGTTCGGGGAACCATCCGTCTGTGGTGCGCGGCTCCCGCAGCGCGTCGAGGAGCACGGCGAGAGCGCGAGGCCGGTCGACTCGGACGGGACCGAGCGCGGCGCAGACCCGTACGGCCGGGTCAGAGTCGGCGAGCAGGTCGGAGGTGTCCATCCCCCAAAGACTCAGCGCCCGCGCCACGGCGGATCGCTCCCGCCGACCCGTCATGATGCCCAGCCGGGCCCGCAGCAGCGAGGCGGCGCACGGTACCCGGTCGGCGAGGGCCGGGGCCGAAAGGAGCGGCGTTGCGACGCCGAGCGCGGACTCACAGATCTGAGGGTCGGAGGAGGAGAGGAACGGCTCGACGGCGTCGTACAGGGCAGGACGGATGACCCGGCACGCTTGCAGTGCGGCGAGCTCGTCGGGGTCGCGCTCGCCTCGCGTGTCCTCGTGCCAGGGCTGCCACTCCCAGTTGGCTCGGTCCCGCGCCGGATCCTCCCCATAGGCAGCCGACTCGGCCACCCGGCCCAGCCAGTCGAGCAGGGCGGCCCGCAAGCTGCGCGGCGGCCCGTCGTCCCACGGGAAGTGTCCCTCATGCTCGGCGAGGCACAGGGGATGGTCGAGGATCGCGGCGACGAACAGCGCCGCGGGCGCGGTGACCGTGTACAGAGAGCCCTGATGCAGCACGCCCATGTCCAACGCGGCCAACGCCCCGGACCGCACCTCGGCATCCTCGTCCACGAGGGAGCACAGGGAGACGGATATGTCCTCGCCGGAGCCGTAGGCGTGCCGGTGAGAGGCCCAGTCCGTCTCCAACAGGAGTTCTTGAGCCACTGCTGGCAACCCGCTCAGGATCCGCGTCATGCGGGCACTCTCGTTGTCCGTCATGCATGCACCTTGCCAGTTCCCACCGACAACGCCCCCTCTCGGAAGCCCACGGGACAGAACCAGCGCTCCACCGCAGCGGGACCATCCACCGCCCACTGGGGCCAACTAGCGCGCTCAAGACCCACCTATAGTGCTCAGTCACAACAGCAGCTGTGACCGAGTGTTGTAGTTGGCCCGTGTGGACAACTAACACTCATCGTGACGATGACGCTGTGTCGTGCGTCCCGGGTGCTCAGTGTCGGGCGTTCGTAGATGGCTGGTGTGCAGTGAGCTCCGCCTGTTGCAGCCAGTCGATGTACCAGCGGGCGAAGGTGACCGGCTTCCCGGCCTGGTCGAGGAGCGGGACGAGGTCGGTGTCATCTGCCCGGCAGTCGGACCAGATGGTGCCGCGGTGGGTGCCGCTGATGATCAACCACTCCCTTTGGGCGCAGCCGAGGTGAGAGATCACAATGGCGCCGGCGGTCCGCTCGGGAGCGAACATCAGGGGTTCCCAGCGTTCGTCCCACGCCTCGATGGCTTCGTCGAAGTCCTCGATCTCCTCGAAGTCCTCTTCCTCCGGGCGCACCGCGAGAAGTGCTTCGAGGTCTTCGGCATCGGGGCCGTGGTCGGGAAACGGCCGGGCGAGCATGGTCAGGTCGGCGAGTTCGGCGCCATCTCCTTCCCAGCGCCAGCGGCCTTGCACGCGGCGGACGGGGAAGAGGCCGTAAGCGGGACCCGCGCCCCCTGCGCCCACAGAGGTGAGGAAATTCCGGTAGTCATCCGGAAACCGCACACCCATCTGCGCTTCGAGTTCGGCAAGCCCATCATCGGTCAGCGGGTCTTCCAGCGCCCACCTGTGCCCGAGTGAGCCGAACACCTTGCTACTCGTCGGTTGGGTACCCAATGCGGCTACGCGCTGACGCACACCGTTCCACTGCTGATCAACCATGCGTAGACAGTACGGGGGACCAGTGACAGGTCTTCTCGGTCGGCTGTGCCGCTTGAGAACTGCGCCAGCACAACGCACCGCCCCCGGCATTGGAGCTGCCGGGGGCGGTGCGCGTCGCATCGTAGCCGGAACCCTGCATCGGCCCCTTGTTCGGAGTTCTGGCGGTTGCCGCAAGAGCTTCGCTGGAGCACCGTCCTGATCACCGGTACTGCCACGGCCGTGCTCGTCTTTCACCTCGCGACGTCACACTGTGCGGCACATGGCTCTGGCGGAGCCTCTCCCAGGTCGAGCTCGCCACCGCGGAGTGGGTGGACCGGTATTGCCAGCGTCGGCTACACGGTGGGTAGGGCACGTCCCCGTCGAATGCGAGACCAACTACTACCTCTCGACCGCGAAACCTCCAGGTCACAACCACAATCGCCCCCCTGCGAGCGTGCCTCGTGCCAAGCTCCGAAGGGTAGCTGTGCGTACGCAAGATCCGGGCGTGAGCCCCGTGAACGGTCCCCGGCACATGGAGGCGGTACTCAAGGTTCGCCTTAGGTGCCAGGCCACGGTCAAGGAAGCCCACCGGGGCAGTGAGTGACGAGTATGACACCTATCGAACTTGACGGGCCATCAGTCTCACACGTGTACTTGCCTAGTCAAAAAAATACGTTGCGGCACGCCGCCCGGCATACTCGATCGAGGCACTGCATGAAGCAGGACGATCTCTTCTCCGGCATCAAGGACATCCCGGCGACAACGGGGCCGGACGCTCTCCCTCACCAAGCCCTCAGAATCCGCGAGTACGTCCTGTCCGAGCTGCCGGCAGACCTGACTGCCGTGGCACGGCAGGAGATGACCTACGCCGACCTCGCCGGCAAACAGTGCCGGATACTCGAAGAGGCTGCCGACGCTCTCCCGATCGGTGACATCGGCGAGGCACGCGTCGTTCAACTCGATCTGCTCTTCATGCTGAACGGCTATCTGCCCGCCGGCCCTGAGGCATACCCGCAGCCGCTGCTGGACGCCATATCCGCACAGTGTGCGCGTCATCCCTCGCTGGATCCGCACATGAGTTACGAACTCCTGATCGATGTCAACAGCGAGCAATGGCAACTTCACGGACACATGCGGGTGTTCAGCGAAGGTGAACTCGGGCTTCTCGAGCGTGACTTCTACCTCGGTCACCACCTCGCGGAGCCGGCGGTGCGGACAGCCTTCGACCTGCTGAGCTCGATGGTGTCGGATCCGTCTCCGGACAGCCTCGCGCCCGGTCTGGAGGAGGCGGGCCGGAAGCTCGACACTTTCCGGGTCGACATGGCCCGCTACGGCAAACTGACCAAAGAGGCGTTCAACTCCTTCCGGAAATACCACATGGGCCACCAGGACGGACCACGCGGGGCCAGCGGTGCCTTCATGCCCGGCGTGCAACTCCTCGAGTTGGTTCTCGTCCCGCCGACCGAGGAGTACGAGGTGTATCTCGACCAGTCGATGCACTACTTCCCTGTGTGGTCCCGGCCTCTCATCGCCGACTGGCGCGGGCGCTCCGCCATGGGCGAGAACATCACCGATGCGGTGCTCGACGGCCGCCTCAAACTGGATCAAGACGCCGTCACCGCGCTGCTCGGCGTCCTCGACAGGTTTACCGACTTCCGTATGGTCCACCTCGGAGTGACCAGGAAACTCATCCCGGAGGCCTTTGAGGGGGCCGGCGGTATGACCCGCAGGACCATCGCCGCACAGTCCGGGGAGCGCAACATCCTGACCGGCGGCAATCCGGGGACATCCGGATTCAGCGTGCGCAACGTACTCACCAACGCGGTCTACCGGCTGCTGGCCGCACGCAAGGAGATCGAGTCCATCCATGCTGACGCGAACTGACGCCCGGGGAGCCGAGATGAGTCAACCACAGGTGGCGGTCGTGGACGCCTTCAGGACGACATACGGTTACGGGGACGCATGCGCCGCCTTGGGCGCCGGGGTCATCCAGATCCAGAGCACCCCCCGGCTTCCTCCGACCGTGACACCGGTGGACCCGTCGAAGTTCACCCGGTATCTGGTGAACGACGGCGACCTCGACCGTCTCACCGACACCTTGGCCGCTCTCGGAACGCAGGTCGTGATGGCTGCACGCGAGACAGGGGTGGAACTCGCGGACGCGCTCTCCGAGAGGCTCGGCCTGGCGTCCAACGGGACCGCACTCAGCAGCGCTCGTCGCAACAAGTACGTTCAGATCGAGCGTCTGAGGGCGCAGGGCGTCCCTGTCATGCGTCAGATAAGAACCGCCGACGAGGCGGAACTGCGGGCCTGGCACGAGGCACTCGGAGGCATGGCGGTGGTCAAGCCGCTCCGCAGCGCCGGCGGGTACGGGGTCACGTTCTGCAGTACTCCGGACGAGTCCGCGGCCGCGCTCTCGTCGCTCCTTCGCAGTCTCACGTTCCACAACGAGCGCAACACCCATGTGGTTGCGCAGGAGTACCTGGTGGGTGCCGAATACATCGTCAACACGGTCAGTTGTGAGGGCGTCCACCACATCACCGACGTCTGGAGCACCGACCGCATCACCGCCAACGGGGTGCCGGACCTGGTCGTGGCCCAGGTGCTGCTCCGCTCGGACGACCCGTCGGTGGGCGAGCTGGCGCCCTACGTCCACCAGGTGCTCGACGCACTCGGCATTCGCTACGGAGCGGCGCATCTGGAGATCAAGCTGACGCCGGACGGACCGCGGCTGGTCGAGGCGGCAGCCCGGCCATCCGGGCTGCCCTATTTCGTGGAGGAAGCCATCGGCGAGGGCCAGTTCGAGTGGTCCGCCGACGCCTACCTCAGGCCGGAACGCTTCATGGCGCGCGCCGGGAGCCCCTACCGGCGCCAGACCGCCTTCGCCTGGGCGGCACTGGCCTCGCCGGTATCAGGACGACTGGTGCGTTATCGCGCTCTGGATGAGGTCGAGCGTCTGGAGAGCTTTCGGGACATGAGCCTCTTGGTCGAACCCGGTGATCGAATAGTGCCCACCACCTATGATTTCGAGTATCCGGCGACTCTCACCTTGAGCCACCCCGTGGAGGCCGTCCTACGGCGTGACCTGAACACACTTCGCTTCCTGGACGGCGCGGGGATGTACGAGGTGGAGGAGGAGCCCGAGCCCTGAGCTCCCCGGCGCCGCGACCACACGTGCTCTCGCCCGCCCCGCTGCCCTGACGCCGGCGAACGGCTCGGGGGACCGCAGCCCCGTCCCGGGGCGGGCGAGGCCAGGCCGCGTCGCGCCGGAGTCCGTCCTAGGGCCTCCACAGCGGGCACTCCACCGGCCCCCAGCGGCGTGAGAGTGTTGTCCGACGTGACCCATGATGCGCAGGAGGGGCCAGCGACAGTGGGGGCAGCGAACTCGGGAAGTCCCGTGCAGCTGACTCGCGCGCATCGCGTACTCATCGGGGTCGTCGTCGCCGGCGCCGTACTCATCGCCGCGATCGGTTTCGCCGGCTCGTACGCCGCCGTACGCGAACTCGCGGAGGAGAAGGGCTTCGGCCAGTTCTCCCTGGTCTTCCCGATCGGCATCGACGCGGGCATCTGCGTCCTGCTCGCGCTCGACCTCCTGCTGACGTGGATGCGCATACCGTTCCCGCTGCTGCGCCAGACAGCCTGGCTGCTCACCGCGGCGACGATCGCCTTCAACGGCGCGGCCGCGTGGCCCGATCCGCTGGGCACCGGCATGCACGCGGTGATCCCGATCCTGTTCGTCGTCGCCGTCGAGGCCGCACGGCACGCCGTGGGCCGGATCGCGGACATCACCGCCGACAAGCACATGGAGGGCGTCCGGCTGACCCGCTGGCTCCTGTCGCCCGTGCGGAGTAGCACGCCGGCCCCTGGTCCACCTACCGGTGTAGCGGACCTGGTCGTCAGCTCAAGGGCCGAGCCTATGGCATGGACGCAGGCTTCCAAGCGCGCGGTCGAGTGCCAGGGCCACAGCAAGGGGGCGCCGAAGGCCATCACCTCCACCGAATCCCGACGGTTGCCAGCTTTTCTGCACGGAGTGTCTCGTAGATCAGGCTCCGTACTGGCTTTGCCCATGAGTACGGGTTCTGGCTCAGGTTCTGTGGTGCGGCCACACTGAGTGAGCGGATCAGCCCGCGGTTGACCAACCCCGATGGCGAGAACGAACCCCCGGGTTAGTCTCCTGCCTTGGCTGCAGACTTCTTGCTGAGGAACTGCTTCGCTGCCTCAACCGCTTCTCCGTTGAGTTCTTCGACGGAGACTCCCCAGCTCTCCTCCCAACCGTCTAGGTTGTGCGCGCAGTGCACAAGGGGTTGTAGCTCTTCGGGGTAGCCGAGATCATAGGCGATGTCTGCCCAGATGAGGTGAGTGCCGGCGGCGGGATCCAGGGACCCGTCGGCGATCTGACCGGCGATCCAGTAGGCCAGCGCCCACTCTGTGGCCCGGGGTCCGCAGGCGGGTGGAAGAGCAGTCCCAGCTCCTCCAGCACTTGGTCGAAGAGCTCTGGCGCTTCGGGCTCTTCGCTCCGGAGGAGTCCAGCCAGCGTGGCCAGGGACGGGCTCTCGACCCCAGCAATCAGCGCGTCCAGACCTGTCTGAATGAGCCGGTCCGACCCGACATGTCTGCCGAATGCCCGCTCCCGCGCGATGTGTCTGAACTGATCGAGGGCGCCGTCGCTGGTCATCAAGGTCTTCTCCGTCGACATCTGGGAGGGGAAGGCTTGCACATCCGTCGACGCCGCTGCCATCGAGTTCCGCCCCGCAGCCCGACGGGGTATACGGCGTCTTCACCCTCGGGAGCGGCGGATTCTTCGGACCCGAACCCGCACCGCCCGTGCAGCCGGACGTCGTGTTCGTGGCGGGCATCGACCCCGGGGAGTTGCTGGACCGGCTGGGCTCCGTGCCCGCGACCGCCAGGCCGCGCAGCCGGGAACAGGCGCAGCTGTCCGCCGGCGCGCCCTGGGCCGCGCACCGCCCGATGGTTCGGGCCGGGTCCTGCGGCGATGGGTGGTTGTACGCCACGCAGGAGGGCGGTGACGCCCAGTTCGGCCGTCTCGAGGTGCTGGGACGGCTGTCCAGCGGAACCCGGGTGGTGCGCCTGACGAAGCAGGGACCCGAGGTGCGCGTGAGCGTCGTGGAGGACGGCACGGAGCGGACGGAGGCAGGCCACCGGGTCGAATCGCCGCGCGAGGACTACGTGACCACTGGCGCGACGAGCTGGCGGCGGACCTGGCCGACTGGCTAGGGCTGTCCCGTGATCCCTGGTGGATCAGCGCGCGGCGTCGGATGCGGTGCATCGCAAGGCGGAGGGACGTCCGCATACTGAGTGTATTCGGGCGCTCCGGCAACGCGGCGAGGCGCCGTAGCTGTTGTCGCGCGCCCGCCGGGGATCACGGAACACCCCTTTAGGATCGTGGTGAGTTTTCCGGCCTGCCACTCACCACGGCAGGTCAGGCGCGGGTGCGACTACTCACCACGTCGAAGCCGCGGCACCCTGCGCCACTGGAAACTCTTCTTGTCGAACCCTCATTACGGCGCACACCCGGTCGACACGACACGACCCGGCGGGCGGCGGCACGAAAGGCACCCGCTGCGCGCAGATGACCGGGGGTGGAGCTCGGTCGCTGGTGCCAGACACCAGCCTCCCGCACCCGGGCCCCGACACCCTGGCACACGGGGGAGCGGCAGTGCTCAGCGGGCCGAACCGCGGGCCGTTTCGCTGCCCAGCTCATCATCAACCCACGGACTCTCCCATGAATGGGTTAATGGGCAGGTTAAAAAGTTGGCTAAGTGCTGCTAGTGTTTGGGGTGGAGGTAGTGATGGCATCCGAGGAAGAGCTGTTCGCGAACATCGACGCCCTGCTGGAGGAGGAGCCGCAGCTCCCGCCGCCGGCGGAGCGGGCCCGGCTGCGTGAGGCCGCCGGTATCACCCAGGCCCGCCTCGCGCAGGCGTTGAAGTCGACGACGCAGACGGTGAAAAACTACGAGAACGGCCGCTCCGAGCCGAAGTCGCCGCGCCTGGAGGCGTATCAGCGGCTGCTGAACGGGTGGGCGGCGAAGTACCCCGCCCACGGGGCTCCCGCCGCCCCGGCCCCGGCGGGTGTGCCGCAGTCGCCGGTCTCGGAGACGTTCACCGGCACGTTCACTGGCCCGGCTGCCCCCGAACCGCGGACGCGGACGGAGACCGCCGCACCCGTGGACGCTCCGTCCACGCCGGCGGCACCCGCCGTTCCGGTCGCGCGTCCGGCGACGGCAGCGCGCCGTCCGGCCGTGAAGAAGGCTGCAAAGCCCGCAACCGACCCGCGGTTCCCGCACGGCCCGCTCGCGGTGCTGGACGGCGACGGCTCCGCCTTCGGTGTCGACGGGATCGTGCTGTACTGCCCGGCCACCACCGTGCCGCAGCTGGTGGAGTGGACACTCAAGGAGTCCGGTCTCGGCGCCGGCAAGCTCAACCGGTACGGCAAGGACTCCGACCCGCTGGTCGTGCTCACCGCGTCGGCCGCAGTGAGGCTGGGGCTGCCGGAGCGACTGGAGGGACATGAGCAGCGCCGCTCACTGCGCCTGCCCGAGGACCACCCGGTGGTCAAGCAGGTGGTCAAGGCGAAGTGGCAGCTCACCCAGCGCGGCTTCGGCCCATGGGCCCGGATCTACCGCAAAGCGCAGGGCCGCGACCGGCAGTGCGTGCAGCTCGCGATCCTGTCCTGGGACGCCCTCGATGACCGCTCCTGGCCCGGCGTGACGGACATGGAGCCGGCCGACATCGCACGCATCCTTGGCACCTACGCCACCCGGGTCACCACCCCGCGCGGCTCCACCGCCGTCTCCGGCCTCGAGCTGATGACCGCGCTGCGCCCGCCGACCCGTGCCGTGCAGGACCCGCAGACCGGGAACTGGGTGTCGGGCCACAACCCAGGCTCTCTGGGCACGCAGCCGGTGGATCCTGCGCCGCCGGAGGCCACGGCGGAGCATCCCGTGGTCGTGAACTCCGGCTGGAGCGGGGGTTTCCTGAACGAGGAGGCCTACCAGTGGGTGCGGTCGGTGGACACGCTCTCGGATGAGGAGTGCACGCTGCCCTTCGCGGTCGGCCTGGACCTGAACACCGCGTTCCTCGCAGCCGCCGCCCGCCTGGTCGTCGGCCTGTCCGCCCCCGACCACTTCCATCACCCGACCTTCAACCCGAAGATCCCCGGATCCTGGCTCGTCGACCTCTCCCACATCGACCTGGACCCCCGCCTGCCGTCCCCGTTCACCCCCGACGGCACACCCCCCACAGAACCCGCCTGGTACCAGACGCACACCGTCGCCTACGCCCAGGAGCTCGGCCACAACGTGGCTCCTCTGGAGGCTTACCTGCGCAGGGAGACCGGCGCGTACCTGGACCCCTGGCACGACCGGCTGCGCACCGCGTACGTCGACACCCTCGCCGACCTCGGTGTCACCAAGGACCTGTCGGACGCCGAGTTCCTCGCCGCGATGGAGCAACACAAGCAGGCCGATCCGGCGCTGGCCGCCGTCCTGTCCGCGATCAAGGCGACCGTCAAGGGCGGGGTCGGCAAGCTCCGTGAGCGCCCTCAGGGCAAGTCCTACAAGCAGGGTGAGACGTGGCCGGCCCTGGCACGGCCGACATGGCGTCCGGACATCCGGGCCGCGGTCATCTCCAAGGCCCGGGTCAACATGCACCGCAAGCTGAACAACATGGTCAAGCTGACCGGCCTGTACCCGCTCGCCGTCCTGTCGGACTGTGTCGTCTACCCCTCGCCGGGCGAGAGCCCGCTGGACTTCCTGCCCTACGCCACCTCCGGGAAGCCGCAGCCGGGCGGGTTCCGCCTCGGCCCGACACCCGGTCTGGCGAAGCTGGAGGGCGTGCAGTCGATGCTGTGGGCGGTCGACCTGATGGAGAAGGGCCTGAACCCGGCCCGCCACATCAAGGGCGGCGACGCCGTCCTGGACGAAGGGGAGTAGACCCGTGGGGGAGATCGACGACGCGATCGAGCGGGCCGACCGAGAAGCGTTCACCAAGAACCCGCCCAAAACCCTCAAGGGCCAGATCGGGTTCCTGCTCAAACAGCTCGGCAGCGCCAAAGCCGTCGCGCTGGAGCTCGGGGTCACCGCCGACTCGGTGAACCGCTACCGGCGCGGCGCCCGCAAGCATCCCCGGGCCGACGTTGCCGCGAAAATCGACGACGCCGTACGGCAGCGGTGGCAGCCCTTGGTCCGCAAGCGCCGGCAGAAGCAGGCCGCCGCCACGAGCGGCATCACCGTGGAGACGAGGGCACGGTTCGGCTACTCCGCTGCGGTCGGCACGACCGACGACGGACGCTTCCGACGCCTCACCGTCCACCTCCCACCCGCCTACGCACAACGCCTCTTCGACGCCCGCAACACCGGCGCCAGCGACCAGCAGATGCGCACAATCATCGCCGAAGGATTCAAAGACATCTATTTCCAGGACGGCGGAAACCGCGCCCTCGGAATCTCAGACGTCGCCATCAACGACATCGATTACCTCGACCTGGATTACTAAATCGATCAGGCGGGGCTCCGTGATGCAATCATGTGACTGAGCGCTTCAGTTGGCCAGTGAGCGTTCGATCTGGCCAGTTGAGCGCCGCCATTTCCCCTGGTCAGAGGGTCGTGATGCTAGAGAGCTGCACTCCTCGGAGTGCGGCCTTGGGTATCGCGCCCGCAGGCAATGGTGTGCGGGCGGAGCCCCCTGCCCTGATCCTGCCACTCAGGCCCCGTTCGCCCCGACTCGGGACCGGGTGGCCGGGGACAGCTCGCGGGTTCGAGGAAGGCAGCCTGGGCGCTCCGGACGTGGTAGCCGGGCCGGTCTCTCGAGTTTGCGCAGCTATTGAGCCTGGAGTCGCACGGTATCTGTCGGTGCGTCAGAAGAAGTCCAGTAAAACCACTTTGAGCGATGGTCAGCGAACCGGTAGGGTGCGGCCGACGCCGTTGATTGCGGCGGTCAAACGCCTGCGCGCGCGGACCGAGGTCTGCAACCGCACGACTTGGGCTCCTCTCCGCCTGCGACGGCCTCGCCGCCACACACGTAGAGCACTCGAACTGCCGCTGACCGACGTGACAACGCTACGAAACCCTGAACGGACTGAGGTTCTTCAGAGGCGGAGTGGGTGCGTGGCAGCCCGGATGGCGCCGCGTGACGCGCGGCCAACGCCGGCGTACTACACGCCGGCCATCCAAGAAGGCGCCCCATGAGCAGCAGTTCCAAGCCGGACCGTGGCGAGACCCGTGAGATCCAGGTCATCCCGGTCAGCGGATTCCGAAACGACAACGGTGAGTTCGAGCACCGTGTCCCGCCGGTCAGCCAGACGACCAAGGCCCAGACCCAGCTCGGCAAGCTCGGCGGAGTTCTCCTTAGCCCCAGCCACATCGAGCGTCTCGCCCACCTGGCCACCGACCCCCAGGAGCTCGAGCTCAGCCGGGGTGAGCGGCACCGGACGCCGTTCGGCTGGCTGACGACGCTGAACTTCCGCGCGTACGCGCCGATGATGTCCCCTGCGGTGGAGAACGACCGGTTGCTCGCGGACGCGAGCTACGCCGCCGACCCCAAGGCGCCCCGCGGCCGACTCGCGCTGTCGATGCCGGCCCCGCACGACCGGTACGCGACGCTGGTCCACGGCGACGCGTTCGAGGCCGTGATGGAGGCCGTGGACCGGGCCGCGATCGCCGTGCAGAAGGACAACCCGCAGGACGTAGGGGAGCGCATCGTTGAGCGCTCGCTGACGCTGGTGCCGGCGACCTTCACCGGCTCCCCCGACTCGGTCGGCGAGGACTACACGGCCGTGGACGGCAACTGTCGGCTGATCTCCTGCCTGGTGCTCCTGCCGGTCGAGCGCGGATGGCTGACCGGCGACGCCCGCGACCACACCCGGATCCGGCTGCTGCCCTCGTACCTCATGCGACTGCCGCTCGTTGCCCGCCGTGAGCTCGTCCGCAAGATCGCCAAGGTGGCCCACAAGCGACTGGCGCAGCCGCCGAAGGGTACCGAGGCGGACCAGCGGGAGCGGAACGAAGCGGCGATCGCGCTCAACGCGCTCACCGTGCCGGTCCAGGTGATCGTCGGCTACGAGGACGACGACCCGCAGCGCGGGATGGAGCGCTTCCCCGCCGCTGTCCGCAGCGTGCTGGTGCGCATGAACGTGTCCGCCAAGAAGTTCTCCCCCGGCTCCCAGCACGCCGTCGTCGCCGAGGAGATGGCGACGGCCCTCTACGACGAGGGCCTGCTGGATGGCGGGCAGCCCGACAAGGACCTGGCGACGGCGCGGCGGGACGTTCTGATCGGCCGCGAGCAGGTGCCCGAGGGGATGCGCCTGCTTGGCCTGGACGACCTGCCCGACCTTCGCTTCGCCCAGATCGTCCAGGAGCTCACCCGCAAGGGGCACGCCTTCAACCGCCTCGTGCGCTCCCAGCTCGGTAAGACTGGTCTCTACCTCAGCCACCGCAACGGGCCGGTGGTGGAACTGGGACTGCGTTCGTACTCGGCGAGCGTCGAGACGCCGAAGCACCTGGACTCGATCCGCAAGGCGCTGGACACCGGCTGCCTGTGGCAGGACCTGGTCGACACCGAGTGGACGGTGGAGAACGCCGCCACGGACCACGCCATCGACGGCCTCCGGGACCGCGCCCACGCCAACGACACCCAGGCCGCCCTCGTGCTCGGCGTGCTCGGCATGGTCGCCTTGGTGGTCACCGGTCACCTGCGGGCCGCCGCCGGCTCGGCCGAGGAGACGGTCGGCACCACCATCGCCCGTACCAGCGTCGGGCAGATCATCAAGGGCCTCCTGGAGACCGGGCCGGGCCGCGAGCTCTTGGCCGACGCCGTGAAGCGGTCTCGGGCCCGCCGGCCGCTGCGCTGGTGGGACAGCGAGTCCAAGTCCCTGGTCGAGCAGCCGTCGGACTGGGCGACCTCCACCTTCAACGCCTACCTGCGCCAGGCGGTCCGGCACGGCTTCACCTCCGAGGCGGAGCGCAACAACCCCGCCGCCAAGGAGGCCGCGAGCCTCACCCGGTTCCAGGAGGCGGTGTTCACCGCGAAGGACCGGCTGATGGACCTCATCGAGATGCGCGACGAGAACGGCACTGACGACAAGATCGCCTGGCTCGAGGTGGAGTCGACGTTCGGGATCCTCGCGGGCATCACCGCTCGCCTCGGCAAGATCGCCGAGTCGGAGCCCCTGTCGGACAGCTGGTGAGCGCCCTGGTGTGGCAGGGCGTCGCCACGATGACGCCCGAGCGCTACGCCGTGCTGGCCAGCCTGGTAGGCCCCTGGCTGGAGGAGTACCGGGACTCTCCGATCTGGATCGGGGAGGACAGCGGGAACGAGCGTCGTGCCATCTACATCCCGGTGAACGGAGAGGGCGTGGCCTGCTACTGCGGACGGACCCGACCCGAGCGGGCGCTCTGCGGGGGCGCCGCTTCGGTTCGTATCCGTCAGCACATGACGGAGTCCAGGTCCAAGCGGGAGGAGTGGTCGGCCTACTGGGTGCTGCCGCTCCGCGCCGATACCCCGGCTGTCGTGGTTAGTGAGTTGGAACGTACGGTGGCCGCTCGCCTCGGCGTTCCCCTCGTCAATCGCCGCTGGCGTCGCCACTGACGATCCGTCCCGGGGGTGGGACAACCGCCCCCGGGACGCGACGTTTGGACGCTGATTCGCACGTACCCTCGCGCGGCCGCACGGTCGTGTGACGGAGGAGTGGAGCTACACACGTGGTGAGTACGTCCCCGGATGACGGACAGGATGGGATGATCTTGTATCCTCGTCCCGCAGCTCGTGGCCCTCCGCACGGACCACGCCCTCCCGGAGGCTGGAGGGCGAGCAGGACACAGCGGCACTCTGTTGTCAGTGCCGGGTGGAAGACTTCTCCAATGACATTGAGGTCTCCCAGCTTTCTTGATCTAAGGCTTGTCCCGTAAATGATCTCTGAGTCGCCGGGGGTTGGGCGATCGTGGTCGGGTCCGGCCGTCTATCCGGCGAGGGCGAGGTTGTGCAGGCGGGCGATGCCGAGCATGGCGTGGTGGACTCCGTCCCCTCGGAGGCGGCAGTCGCGGAGGATCTTCCAGGTCTTCATGCGGGCGAAGACGTGCTCGACGCGGGCCCGGACCTGCTTGTGGGACTTGTTGTGTGCTTCCTTCCAGTCGGGCAGGTCTTCGCCTTTGCGCCGGCGGTGGGGCATGACGAGTCCGGTGCCCGGGTAGCCGCCGTCGGCGATCGTCCGGGTCTTGCCGACGGCGGCTCTGGCGCCGGATTCCTCCCACGCCTTGCAGTCGTTGCGGTTCCCAGGCAGCGGCCGGCCAACCACGACGACCAGGCGGGTGTCGGCGTCGATGACGACCTGGTGGTTGGTGGAGTAACGGTAGTTCTTCGACTGCGCGGCAATGGCGTGGTCGCGGGTGGGCACGAGGGTGCCGTCCACGATGAGGACAGTGTCCTTGGCGAACCGCTTGCGCGGCTGGAGTGCGAGCATCGGTCCGAGGTGGTCGATGATGCGGTCGGCAGCGGACTTCGAGACACCGAACAGCGGAGCGAGTTGCCGCATGGTGAGGTTTGTGCGCCAGTACGCCGCGACCAGCAGGGCCCGGTCCTCCAGCGGAAGGCTCCACGGCCGACCCTTGCGGACCGCATCCGCACCCTCACGCCGCAGCACCGTCAGCAGCTTCCCGAACTGTCTCGGGCTCAACCCGGTGAACGGGGCTATCCAAGACGGCTCCGACGCCGTGATCACACCAGCCACGCAAAGATCATCCCAGGACCAATAGGGTGCGTCTCATCGGGCCAACGAACTGGAGACGCATGATGCAGCAGGACGAAGCCCTGCAACTCGCCGTGGCGTTCCTCGCCCGCAGCCAGCGGGCGGACGAGCCACCCCTTGCCGTCGACGCAGAGCGAGTCCGCGAGAGTGGCCGGCTGCTGATCGTGCCCTACAACTCCGTGCAGTACCTGGCGTCGCGGAACGACAGGCAGATGTTGTTGGACTGCTGGAGCCTTTTCCATCTTGATCAGGTGGCGAGTTCGAGGGCGATGACGGCGCGGACGACGGTGGTGATCCGGGTGGTGCTGCAACGGAGCTTCCGCAGGAGCCGCCAGCATTTGAGGGTGGCCATGGCTCGTTCGCCGAGGCTTCGGATCTTGGCGTGATCGCGGTTGTGACGCCGGCGCCAACCGCGCAGACCTTTGCCACGGAACGGGACGCGGACAGCAGGACCTGCGCCCTGATACGCCTTGTCCGCCCAGCACTTGATGCCATCGGCGGCGAGAGCGGCGGGAATGCCGTGGGTCCGGGCCGCGGTCAGATCGTGTACTGCCCCGGGCAGCGCGTCCGAAGCCCAGATCAGACGGCCGGCTGGATCCGCGAGTACCTGCACGTTCATCCCGTGGTGCTTCTTCTTCCCCGAGTAATACGGCTGGTCGGCAGCGATGCGGTCGATCGGCAGCACGGTGCCGTCGAGGATCACGTACGCCTTCCTCCGCACGGTCCGCATCGCCTGCTCCAGCGTTGGTGCCTGAGCGGCCAGGAGGTCGACGGCCTCGCGTATGTATCGGTAGACCGTCGCTATCCCGACGCGGAAACCTGCTGCAAGGCGGGCGTAGGTGTCGCCGCAGCGAAGGTGCGCCAAGACGAGCAGGGCTTGCCGGCCGCAGGTCAGGCGACGCCATCGGGAGCCGATTCGACGGCGGTGACCTGCGAGGAGACCGGAGAGGTGCTGCAGGGTGCGGCTGGACAGATCGATGCCGGACGGGTAGACAAGCACGCGAAGGCTCCTGGCGGACTGGTGATCTTGGTCGTGAACCCGTCTACCAGGGGCTTTCTTCATGTCCGCTGCCGGGGCCGCCCGTCTAACCTCCCGTCAGGTTGGAAACAGCTCACTGATCGTTTCAATATGAGCTGGTGGGGTGCTTGGCGCCGGGATGCACCGTAGGTGAGCAGTCATGAACGGCCACCGGCCGGTGGATGACCGTCCCAGCGCGGTCTGCGCGTCGACTGTCGCGAGCACAGTGTCAGCCAGTTCTTCGGCGGACTGTCCGCCACCCGCGTCGATGCGAGCCAGGCCCAGCCTGTCGATGGCCTCGATCATCAGTGCCTGGTAGCGCTCCGTGCGGGCCAGGAACTTGTCCATCAGGACCCGTTCCTCGTCTGCGGCTGATTCATAGGAGCCCGCAGCGTGAACGCGGGCGCGTACTAGCGAGTCGCCAGTGGTGAGCCATACGGCTGCCGCGTGCGGGACCTGTAGCCTGGCGACGCGGACGGGCCAGAGTGCCGACCCCTCCAGGACCAGGCCCGGACTGCCGCGGTCGCTGGCCGCACGGGCCGTGATCAGCTCTTCGATGCGGGGCCAGAGCCGATCGTAGTGGTCGAACACAGACGTGATCAGCTCGTCCACCGTAAGTGATCCGTAGTGCTCAGCGACGTGCGCCGGCACCTCCCACTCCGGGGTTCTCCAGGGCCGGCCTGGGTGCTGGGCCATCGCGTCAGTGCTCAGGTACTCGAACCCGATTTTTGCCGCCACCTCTTGGGCGACGGTCGACTTCCCGACGTTCGATGTCCCGCCGATCAGGACCACTCGTAGATCACGCACACCGACGACCCTACTGATCCTTCTGGGACGGTGCCTGCAGTCGGCGGAGACAGATGATGCAGCAGGCCAGTTGCAGGAGACCGTGGTGGAGGTCGGCACGGCGTTCGTAGCGGATTCGTAGGCGCTTGAACTGGTGGAGCCAGGCGAAGGTGCGCTCGACAACCCACCGGGTCTTCCCCAGGCCGGAACCATGCGCGACACCCCGCCTGGCGATGAGTGGCTTGATGCCGCGCTTCCACAGCAGGCGACGGTACTTGTCGAAGTCGTAGCCGCGATCGGCGAACATCCGCTTGGGCCGGTTCCGCGGGCGGCCCGTCAGCCCGCCTATGCGAGGGATCGCGTCGAGCAGGGGAATCAACTGTGTGACGTCGTGATGGTTTCCGCCGGTCAGCGAGACCGCGAGCGGTATCCCCTGGCGGTCCACGATCACGTGATGCTTGGATCCGGGCCGCCCACGATCGACCGGTGAAGGCCCGACGTGATCTCCCCCTTTGAGAGCCCGGATGTGGGAGCCGTCGACTGCGCAGTCGTCCATGTTCAGCGCGTCTGCAGCGCGCAGCTCAGTCAGCAGGGCCTGGTGCAGGGCCGGTCAGACCCCGGCCTCGGTCCAGTCCCGCAGTAGGCGCCAACAGGTGATGCCGGAACAGCCCACCACCTGCACTGGAACGTCACGCCAGGCAACACCCCTGCGCAGCACGTAGATGATGCCTGCCAACGCCACCCGGTCAGACACCGGAAGGCGGCCGGGGTATACCGGTGCCGACGTTCCTGTCGCGGCGGCAGCAATGGAGCTATGCGGTCCCAGAGCTCATCCGGGACAAGATCGGCAGACACCCGCCAGACCCTGCCTGCCAAGATCGCCAGAACCAGTCGCCACGCCGATCTCATTCTGAAACGATCAGTTAGGCGCTGGAGCGCAGTGCCGACGAGTCCGCGGCCGACGCCGTCGCGGACCGTCGGTTGGCGGTTCAGGCCATCGGCCGTGCCGCTCTCGCGTCCCCGGGCATCCTCGGCCGTCGCGAGGGCCCGTCCTGGTCTGGCACTTGCCGCCACCGCAGGTCCGGTGCCCCGGCGTGTCGCCGCCTTCCTCGCGGAGCGCCACGCAGGCGGTTTGCGCGGGCTTCTGGCCCGGTGTGTCGCGGTCATCGCGCTGCTGGCCTGCCTGGTGCTGTCGGCGGGTGCCTCATTCCAGGCGGCCGACGACCTCCATGACGGGGTTGAAGTGGCCCAGGGAGAAGTCCGCGGCCGGTGAGCTTGTTGCGTCCTGATCGCGCAGGTCACGGGGCCGGCGTGAGTGTGAGTGGCGGACTTGTGCCGGTGGGGAACGTGATCATTCAGGGGAGGTCGTGAGGGAGGTCGTGAGTCCCCGCGGTCAGGGTGTGCGGTCCTGTTTGGGGTCGTTGAACGTGTGTGGTGTTGGTTTGGTGTGGTGGGGCTGGAGGGGTGGGGCCGGTGTGTGGTCTCACCCCTCCAGTTGTGTTTGGTGGTGTGTTGTGGGCGGGGTCATTGTCCTCCGGGTTGGTGGGGGGTGTGTGCGTGTGTGTGGTGTGTGTTTGTTTGTGTGGTGGGTGTGGGTGTTACCAGGCGCTTGCTCCGCCGTCGACGGGGTAGTTGGCGCCGGTGATGAAGGAGGCGCGGTCGGAGGCGAGGAAGGCGGCGAGTTCGACGATTTCTTCGGGTTGTGCGAAGCGCTTGAGGAGGACTTTGCTGGTGACGGCGTCTCTCATGGCCTGGTTGTTGCCGAGGTCTCGGTCGCTTGCGGGGGTGAGGACGGGGCCTGGGCTGATGGCGACGGCTCGGATTTTGTGGGGTGCGCCTTCGAGTGCGAGTTGGCGTGTCATTCCGATGACGCCGGCGTTGGCTGCGGTGTGGGCGATCATGGGGGGTGTGGAGCCTGCGATGAGTCCTGCTTCTGATGCGACGTTGATGATGACGCCGCCGCCGCGCTGGACGAGGTGTGGCCAGGTGTACTTGGATACGAAGAAGGGGATGTCGAGTTCGCCTGCTTCGGTTGCGCGCCAGTCCTCGATGGAGAAGTCGGGCATGGCGCCGAAGCGCATCATGGCTGCGTTGTTGTAGACGGCGTCGAGTCCGCCGTAGGCGGCTGCGGCTTTGTCGGCCATCTGGTGTACCTGGTCGGCGTCGGTGAGGTCGACGGGGGCGATGCTGGTCATCTCACCGCCGGCTTCGTGTACGAGTTCGGCTGTTTCGGTGTTCTCGTCGGCGTGGATGTCGACGCCGACGATTTTCGCGCCTTCCCGGGCGAAGATCAGGGCGGCTACGCGGCCCATGCCTCCTCCGGTGCCGGTGATGAGTACTACCTTGCCGTCGAGGATTCCCATGATGTTCTCCTGTTTCTGAGGTGTGGGTGCCCCGCTGCCGCCTTGCGTGGTGCACGCGCGGCAGCGGGGTGTGTGACTGCGGTGGCCGGCCTCGCCTTCGGGGCGGGGCGGCTTGGGAAGGGTTACCTGGTGCTGGTGCTGGTGCTGGTGCTGGTGCTGGTGCTGGGGGTGGCGGAGCCGGGATCGGTCTTGCCCTGGAGGGCGTCCAGGAACCTGCCGAAGTTGCCTTCCGACCAGTGCTCGACGGACTGGCCGTGGATCACGCGGTCGATGGAGATGCCGCTGAGCACGACGTGGCGGTTGGATGCGGGGATGCCGAAGATTGTCCCCGTGTGGTCGCCTTCGAAGCTCCAGCGCGTGACGACTTTGTCGCCCTCGACGATCTGGTCCAGGACCGTCATCTTGAAGCCCTTGAGGCCCGCCTTGATGTTCAGGTCGCCCTTGATCCAGTCGGCGCGCTGCTCGGGTCCGTTGAACCCGTGCAGGACCAGGTCCTTGGAAATGTAGCGGTCGAAGCCGGCGGCCAGGTCTCCGTTGTAGCTGGCGTAGTAGGCCGACGTGACCTGCAGCGGCGACAGGTAGTGGTGCTGCGCGGAGTGGCTTGTGGGGGTCTTGTGCGCGTCGTGGTCCTGCGCCATGGCCGGGACGGTCGCGGCGAGTGCGGCTGCGATGGTGAGGCCGGCCACGATGCCGGTGGCCCTGCGCCGCCGTCCCGTTGCGGACGCGGGAGAGGTGACGGACGCCCGGTCATTCTTGCTGTTCATGGAGCACCCCTGAGAAATGAGCCGGTGACTGCCAGCCACCGGAATGTGCTTGACGAGGCAAGCATGCGTCTGGATCTGACAGACGTCAAGCGAGACTTCTGACAGACGTCAAGCGTCGATCTGACAATCGTCAAGTGGGGCGCCTATGCTTTTCCCGGACGCCTGCGGTCCGTGGACGGGTGGTCTTGCCGGCTGCCGGGCCCGGCGGGTCCGAAGAAGTACCCGTCCCCGAGATCCGCGGGTGCGACGTCAGTGGCCGCTGCGAACGAATGGTGAAGAATGACCGATCGAAACCGAAGGGCCGCGAAGTCGCCGGCACGGAGCAGGTACGCCCCTGCGCAACTGGATGAGGGCGAGATTCTCCGGCGCGGGCTCGAGGCCTTCGCGGAGCTCGGCTATGCCGCGACCACGGTGCGGGAGCTGGCGCGGCGCCTTGAGGTGAGCCACAACTTCATCAATGACCGCTACGGGTCGAAGGACACCTTCTGGCGCGCTGTCGTGGACTTCGCGATGCGGGATGACCAGGACGACTTCAACCGTCAGCTGGCCAAGCCGGGCGATGACGACGAGCACCTGACCGGTGTGATCGTTCAGCTCTACCGGCGATCGGCGAACGCCTCGGCGAAGAACCGGCTGCTGGCGGATGAGTCGACCCGCGACTCCGAGCGCCTGGACTACCTGCATCAGCGCTTCATCCAGCCGTTCTGGGACAGTATCGAGCCGGCCGTCAACAACCTCGTGGCAGCCGGCCGTATCCCGCGGGTCCCCCCGCATGTCCTGTACACCGCCATCACAGGACCCGCGCTGGCACTCGCCCAGGATCCCGTCGCCGACCGCCTGAACCCAGCGGCCGCGCCAGCGGCGGAACAGGACAGGGAAAGCCTGGCCGACACACTCTCCAGCCTCGTCCTGCACGGCCTGCTCCGTCCGTGCGGACAGTGATCTGCCTTCCCCCGTGGCAGAGCCGGGACCAGCCCGGACACCAGCCCGATTCGCGCCGTCCGCCAGCTCTGCGCGCTACGTGGCAGCGCCTGTACCCACCGTGTGAACGCACGGGGGCCGTCAGGAGACCGGCGTGATCGCTGCCCAGGCCTTTCGCTGCCGCGCGGTGATGGGAGGCCCGCGGTGATGGGCGGCCCGCGGTGATGCCGCTGCGGAGTTCGCGAACACCGTACGGGCCCGTTGGTGGGGAGTGCCCATGGCTGGGTGCGGTGCGGTGCGGTGCGTGTCGTTCGTGCGGGTGCGGACCTCGGCGGCGTGGCGGCATCGGGAGGAACGGTTACGGCCCGGCAGGGGTTGCTCTGCCGGGCCGCACCCGTGCGCGGTCGGTGTGTGCTGCTTCGGCTCCCGTGGATGTCGCAGGGATCGCTTGCCTGACGGCTCGTGCACGGTTGGTGGTGGGACGTCGAGGGCCAGGGCGGGGTCTCGGTCCTCAGGTCTGCCGGGCCAGGATCCGGTCTGTTCGCTGCTGGGACAGGAGGCCGGCGATGGCGTGGACGGTGTCGTCCATGTGCTCGCGGCGGCCGGGACGGCGTGCCGGGGCCCGCCGGTTCTTCAGGTGGGCGATGCCGTGTCCGGTTCGGATGCGGCGTGAGGAGTGTGCCTTGCGCTGACGCCCGTGCGTCTCCTCGTACCACTCCGGGGCATCCTTCTCGAAGTTGCGGTGCGGTGGTGTCGCGACGCGTCCGCGGGTCTGAGCTCCGAGTTGCTGGTTGCCGGCATCGGTGAGGATCTCGACCGCTGGGCCGCCGGTCAGGTGCCTGACCAGCTGGCTTTGTTCATGAGAACCGCTTCTGGCTCAACTTCTGTGATGTGGTCACTTGGGGAGACAACCGAGCCGCGTCCGAGGTCGAGAAGAAGGAGAAGCGCCTGGTCCTCAAGATGAAGCTGGGAGGGGGCTGGCCGGATTCGAACCGGCGTCCTCCTACATGCCGTGAAGGCGCCACAACCGCTGCGCTACGAGCCCCATCCCTGCCGCGATCATACGAGCTGCCGTCGCTCCGCCGCCTCGGATTTTGGGGAAGCATCACTCAGAGTGGCCCCGTCACAGAAGTCGAGCCAGAGCCCCAGTGGTGCCGTCAGTTGTTCACGGGCTTGGGAGGCACCCAGATCCACGGTCGGGTGATGTTCCCGAGTCTCGACAGCGCTGGGGTACTTGTCCCTGCCCGAGGGCACCGTTCCGCTCCAAGCCGTCCGTGAACTGCTCGTGCACCCTCAGCTCACGCCCTCTGCCCGGGCTCGTCAGAACGACGGTCTTCGCCTCCGCGAGCGACGGGGGCACGCCCCGAGCAGTTCACGCGTGATCACCACCGCATCAAGCACTGCGACCCGGCGCTCACTCAGCAGCCGCTGCACGGGCGCCATCCGGCAGTCCCCTGTCAACAGTGGCCGGCACTCGTCGACGAGCACTTCAAGGCGGGCCGTCCTCTCCGGGCTCAGCCCGCTGATCGCCTTCGCGCTGTTCCTTCCCTCGCAGATCCGAGACTCCTCCCTCGATCATCCCGGACGCTTGGGCATCAGACTGACTTCATTTCTCGGATTCTGCCTCAGGTTGTGTGGAGTCGGGGTGCTGCACCTGCCGCGAGCAAGGTGCTTGCCTCGCTCCCCATGGCTCGATGCATGGTTCTGACACCCTGCTCCTATGGATTCAACAGGCATGGCGGAGGACGTCATCACCGAGGCCGAGTGGATGAGTCTGCTCGCTTCGGATCGCGTGGACGGTGATCTGGTGCGCGCCGCCTACGCCGAACCCAGGCTGCGGCAGCTCTTTCCCCGGGTTGGCATGTGGGAGCTGCACTTCAGCCGGTGCACTGAGCACCCCCGCACGTGGGAGGTGCCCTGCATAGCCCCGCGACGGGGTGGAGGGTACGTCGTGGCAGGACCGTCCAGGGTGGAATTGGTCGGTGAAGCCGACACCGCCGAGGCAGCCGTGGAGATGGTGGCGAACCGTCTGCCTCCAGGCTGCGGTCGAGCGGTTGTCGCCAACCGTCACGACCTCGCTGCTTTGACACAGGAAGGCTGACGATCGGGCCGCGATTTCCCCGAGCGATAGCTTTCACAGAAGTTGAGCCAGAGCCGGTTCTCACGAACAAAGCCCACCAGCCCTCACTCGCGGGCGTGGGTGATGTCCGCGCAACTGCCGGGTCCGGTCGGGCTGCAGAACAGCAGTCGCCCGTCCCTGCCGGTGGGGACCATGGCCCGTTACGGTGTTCTGCTTGTTCCTGGCCGGAGAAGAACATCCCCCCGGTCATTGCTGCCGGCGGCCGGGCGGCGGATCCGGATCCCGGTTTTGTCGGTGATGCCGCTCTTCCCGGCCTGGCCGAGGCGCTCCGCAGCCTCGGCCAGGGAGCGCAGCCGCTCCTCGGGGCTGACGGGCTGACGGGCTGACGGGCTGACGGGCTGACGGGCTGACGGTGCACCCTTGCCCGGTGAGCATGGGCGGGCGCGCCTCGCCGGCAGGCCGGGTGACCGTCGAGCGGTCCTTGACGCCGAACCGGATGGCCGAAACGTCATGAGTGACCCTGTGGCGGGGGTGCACGAGTGTGGCCGGGAGCCGGTCGACGGGACACCATCCGGTGCTTGGCACCAGCACGCACGGCACGCTTCCGCGGCCTGGACGCAGCCTGGCCTGGTGCCGTTCATGCCGTAACGGGCCCTCCCCGGGGTTGAGTTCCGCATGCACAGGGGCCGAGAATCCCGTGATCCTCCGGTCGCCGGTGATCGCTGTGCGCGTCGCGTTCCCCACCACGGCCATGATCGCCGGACCGGAGCCCGGCGTCCCGCCGTGACCGTGACCGTGACCGTGTACGAGTTCGTTTCGCCGGCGGGAGGGCATTGGTGCTTGGCGAGCTTTCTTCCGCTGCACCTTCCTGGTGTGACGCATGTCAACTGTTCGCTGAGTAGCGGATCTTGAATACCCGATAGATACTTGCTCAATCAAGCAGATTGGTTTGTCGTGGTGGAGTGGTTCACCGGCGGCGGCCTGCTGCCACGTTCGTGCGCGAAGGAGTACACACATGACCATGCGTAAGCGTCTCGCCGGTTCCGCCGTCGCCCTTTCGGGAGCCGCCCTGCTCGTCGGCGCCGCGGTCGCCCAGCCCGCCACAGCCGCCACAATTCCCTGGGGTCAGGCCAACTTCTACTCGGGGGCGGACTACACCGGCACGGTGTATCCCATCCCCGCCACCGACACCCAGTGCACGAACCTGTCGGAGCCGGCCCTTTCCGTGGCCAACTTCAAGTACGCCTCCGTCGTGGCCTTCTTCGGCGAAGACTGCACCCAGCCCTACGGGAACGTCACCGGCCTGCACCAGGCCAACCTGCCGGTCCCGGTGAAGAGTTACTACGTCATCCCCTCCTGGTCCTAGCCCGCCTGGCAAGAACCCGTCCTCCAGCTGAGGCCGTCAAGGCGCGGCGCCGCACCACGGGTCCGAGGCGGTGCTGCGCGTAGGGGTGCGGGGCGGCCGGGGTGAGCGCCTTGGGCGCCCACCCCGGCAGGCGGCGCCATAGCGGGGCTGCCGGACCGGAGGGGAGCGGGTGTAGCGAGCCGGCCGTGAGGCTGCCCACGGCAACCGGACGTGGGGGATCGGACGCCCGCTCCCCGCCCGTTCGCCGCCATGGCCGGCGACGGGGGCGGGCGCACCAATCCCGGTGGGCGGAACTCCGGGAGCAAAGGCTCGGCCTGGCCCTGGCTGCCCGGCCCGTCGCCCCGGCCCGGGGGCATTCACGGGCGTGAGGCGCGCCGGATCCAGGGCGGCCGTGCCGTGGCGCGCGACTCTGCCGGCGCGGCGCTCGGGCACACGGGGCCGCCTGTCCGCAGCGCCGCGACGCAGGCCTGGACCCGCTGCGAGGGCGGGCGCGGAGGTTTTGGCTCGACAGGCGGCCGGGTTTTCTGCTTGCCCGTGGCGCAGCGGTCACGTGGCCGACTCGGCAGGTGCGGCCACCCTGGGCCTCGTGGTGACCGCTGCCAGTATGTGACGCGGCAACAGCTGGATGGGTCATCGCCTTCGGGCGGTGTCTGCGGATCCTCGCGCGCCCGGGTAAGCCTCTCGCCCCTTCGCGATGTCGCACAGCAGAGGGTGCGGCAGCGGGACAGTCCTTTGCCGGCGCCTCCACCGGCCGTGAGTACGCTGATCACGACCTCGAATTCATGCCGCACCAGCAGGGGTGGACATACACCACAGCACGTCCCCTGGCGGGCGGCAGGCCGGATCATCTGAGGAGCCCGGCAGCGCCGGGCACCCCGGCGTCTGCGAGGAGACTCGTCGGCCGACGGCCAGGGAGCGGCATAACCGGCGGTCCTTGCACCCAGGCCGCCACGCTGCTCGCCTCGACACCCCGGCCGCCGTACCCGCAGCAGCGCCGGGATACCGCACCTGTGCTGCGACGTGCCCGTCACGCGTGCCCAGCCTCCGCGGCAGCGCATGCGGATGGCGGGGCTGTCCGGGGATGTGCGGATGACTCCCCCTCGTCTCACGCGGGCGGTCGGACGCCTGGAAGAGGAGCGGCCTGGTGCGCCGTGGGGATCTGCCCTCCGGCAAGCGAAAGGTGTTCGTGGTACGCGGTACTGACCGATGAGGGCCGGGCGGCAGTCGACGAAGCCGCCCCGGTCACGCGCGTGCTGTGCGCGAGGCGGTCCTGGGCAGGCTCACTCCGCAGCAGGTGCAGTCCCTCGCCGAGATCATGCAGGTCATCGCCGAGGGACCCGGGCCGAAGTGATGTGCACCGGCCGGCTCCGGCGCTCGGTCCGACGCGCCTCGACGAGCGCCGTCCTCATGCGTCGCCTCTGGCCCGGCCGTCCGCGGCGCCCGGCTGTCCGCGGCGCCCGGCTGTCCGGATCGCCACACCTCAGATGAACAGGGCGCTCTCGACGTCGATGGTGACCAGCTCCAGGCCGGCGTTGACGGTGCCGTCCTCGGCCAGGGGGTGGACGCGCCTGCGGGTCGGCACCACGATGCCGTCGAAGTCCTTGTGTTCCGAGCAGTAGTGCGCGACCGCGCCGGCATTGATGACCTCGGCGGTGTAGTCGTGCCTGCGCAGCAGCCCGTCCTGATCGAAGTAGAAGATCTGGTCTTGGCAGTGCGTGGCGATGCGGTCGGGGAAGGAGACCTTCAGGCGCCGTAGGGTCTGCCCGTCCTCCGTGACGGAGGCCAGTTCCTCGGTCTGGAAATCCGGGGCGGCGAAGGTGAACGGGGACGTGAGGTAGGTCCACATCGCGTAGCCCGCGAAGTACGCGACGTGCAGGTCGTCCCACGGGGTCTCGAGGGAGTGCCCTGCGAATGCCGCACGGGGGTCGAGCCGCTCGGCCTTCACCTCACCCGCGTTGTCCTCGACAGCCACCCGCTCGGGAGTGACGGACGTGTGCAGGTCCGGTTCCTTGAACGGATAGTGGCTGGCGTGCTCCTGGTGCAGGTCAAGCCGTACTCCGGCGTGATCGAACACGCCTTCGTGCCCTTTCAGCCCCCACAGGGCGCCGCCGGAACGGAAATGCACAGTGACGGTGCTGAACTGGTTGTAACGCTCCAAGCCGCCGTGGGCCTCGATGACAGCACTCGTGAGATTACTCATAGGAACTCCTCTCAAAGCCAGGCTAACCCCCCATAGCGGACAAAGGGGCTTTGAGTCGAACCGAGGGTGGAGACGCGGTCCGGGCCGCACGAGGTGGCCGGGACGATCCGGCGGGCGGTGGGCGGCCTTGGGGCGGCCGCGGCTGGCCTGGTGAACCACGAGGCCGGTTACTGGATCGCCGCGGAAACCGGTGTGGACATGGGGGGAGTCCTTGCGCGAGCATGCCGCGGTTTCGGGCATCGGGTGAGAAGTCTGCGGTGCACGGCAGGGACGGCGGCGATCGGCCTCGGGCATCGGTGAACGCCAAGGCTGAACTCGTGGCCTTCCGTAAGGAAGCCGGAGCGCCGGGCTCGCTGCCTCAGGCGGGGCAGGGAATGGGAAACTGGCGGGTATGGATATCCGTCGCAGGAACAACGTAACCGTCACAGGCCGTGCGGACGGACCGGTGCTCCTGCTGGCTCACGGGTTCGGGTGCGATCAGAACCTGTGGCGCCTGGTGGTCCCTGCGCTGGCTGAGCGCTACCGGGTGGTGCTCTTCGACTACGTGGGTTCGGGCCGGGCGGACCCGTCGGCCTGGGACGAGCGTCGTTACAGCTCGCTGGAGGGCTACGCCCAAGACGTGCTGGAGGTGGCCGATGAGCTGGACCTGCGGGATGTGACGTTCGTGGGGCACTCGGTCAGTGCGATGGTGGGGGTGCTCACGGCGGCAAAGGCGCCGGAGCGGATCTCCCGGCTGGTGATGGTCGCGCCCTCGCCCTGCTACATCGACGACGAGGGGTACCGGGGCGGGTTCAGCGCCGAGGACATCGACGAGCTGCTGGAGTCGCTCGAGTCGAACTATCTGGGTTGGTCGGCTGCGATGGCCCCGGTGATCATGGGCAACGCGGACCGGCCGGAACTCGGCCAGGAACTGACGAACTCGTTCTGCGCGACCGACCCCGACATGGCCCGCGTCTTCGCCCGCACGACGTTCCTCTCCGACAGCCGCCAGGACCTGAAGACGGTCACGGTGCCGACGCTGATCCTGGAATGCAGGCAGGACGTGATCGCTCCCAGGGAGGTTGGCGCCTACGTCCGCGACGTCATCCCCGACAGCCGCCTGGTGACCCTGGAGGCTACGGGACACTGCCCGCAGCTGAGCGCGCCGCAGGCCACCGCGGAAGCGATCACCGACTTCATGGGAGCAGCCCGGTGATGTGCCGCACCGGCCCATCGGTGCCCGAGCCGGGCGAGGAGCACGATGTGGATTCCACGGACGCGGCGTTCACATCACTGCTGGAGGACAGCGCCGAGGAACTGTACGAGCAGGCCCCATGCGGGTACCTGTCGACGCTGATGGACGGCACCATCGCAAAAATCAACACCACGCTGCTGGACTGGCTGGGCCTCAAGCGGTCACAGGTGGTGGGCCGGATGCGGTTCGCCGACATGCTGACCGTAGGCGGCAAGCTGTATCACGAGACTCACTTCGCGCCGCTGCTGCAGATGAAGGGCGAGGTCAGCGGCATCGCCATGGACATCAAGACCGCCGGCGAGCAGTGGATACCGGTGCTGGTCACCTCGAAGGTGAAAACCAGCGAGAACGGCGAGCCCACGCTCATCCGCACCACCGTCTTCGACGCCCGCGACCGCCGCGCGTACGAAGCGGAGCTGCTGCGCGGCCGCAAGGCGGCTGAGGAAGCCCGTCGGCAGTCCGAGGCCGACCGCCTCCGCCTCCAGGAAGCGCTCGCCGTCCTTCAGCAGAGCCTGCTGCCCGCCGAGCTTCCCGCCGTTCCAGGCATGGAGGCAGACTCCTACTACCACACCGCCTCCCCGGATCTGCTGGGCGGGGACTTCTACGACCTGTTCCCCCTGGACGGCGGGAGGTGGGCGTTCTTCCTCGGTGACGTGTGCGGCAAGGGCCCCCAGGCCGCAGCAGTCACCTCGCTGGCCCGCTACACCCTGCGGGCCGCCGCCCTGCACAACGCCGACCCCGTCAGGACGCTGAGCACACTGAACACAGTGCTGCACGACCGGTACGCCGGCGGCGAGGGACGCTACTGCACGGCCGTATTCGGCATCCTCGAAATCGGCGACCACCACGCCGGCGTACACCTGGCTTCCGGAGGCCATCCGTCCGCGCTGATCCAGCACGCGGACGGAAGCGCCGACTACCTCCCCACCCCCGGCGGGCTGCTCGTCGGTGTCCTGCCCCAGGCACCGTTCGTCGCCGCCCGCACCCGGCTCCTGCCCGGCGACACCCTGCTCCTGTACACCGACGGCCTGACCGAGGCCCGTACCGGACCCGATCGCGAACGGTACGGCGAGGACGCCCTGCGGGCCTTCACCGCCGCCCAGCCTCCGGCGGGCCCGCAGGCCCTGATCACCGCCCTGAGCGGCCTCCTCACCTCCTTCGGCGACGGGCTCGACGACGACACCGCCCTCCTCGCTCTCGGCATCCCCGCCACCCTTCCCACCAGCGCGAAGGAAGACCTGACATGAGACCGTTGACGATCACTGTCCGAGACGCCGTCACCGGTCCCGTACTGGAGATCACCGGTGACCTCGACTACGAGACGGCGCCCGAACTGCGCAGGACCGTGGACAGCCTGACTCTCACCGCGGGACAACTGCTGGTCCTGGACCTGGCCGATCTGGCCTTCTGCGACTCCAGCGGTATCAGTGCCCTGATCTCGGCCCGGAGCCAGGCCGTTGAACACGGCGCCCGCATCGCCCTTGCCACGGTCCCCGCCCACACCGCCCGCATACTGCGCATCGTCGGCCTGGACCAGGTCTTCGCCATCCACGCGAACGTCGCCACAGCCACCGCCGGCAGCTGACCACACCCTCGACCGCCCCGGCACCGCCCGCGCTTCCCGCGCCCGCGACGGACAACGCGGCCCCGGCCCGACTCGGAGCATGACGCCACCCTTGTCCTGACCATCACCTTCGAGGCCGCGGGGGTATCGGCGTGGGCCGTTGTGCACACCCGCCCCGCTGTGCACACCCGTCCCGCGTCAGCGGGCCTACGTGATCGGCGGTTGCCGTGACCACCGGGCGCGGAGCTCCGCGCGCCGGCGAGTGCCGGACTGCGCCGTGCTCGAGAACCTCGCTCCCCTTCTGCCTGCGGTGCTGACCCGGCAGGACTCCCAGCGGCTCTGATGCCGGAGAGGCTTACGTTCGTCTCTGCGTGCTCCGCAGTCGAATACCTCCCTGACGCACACTCTGAAAATCTGTGCCGACTGGAGTAGACATTGGGCTGTGGTGTGGTTATGGTTTCTGTCGTAGCCAGGAGGACAGCAGGGCCGGGCAGGGACGAACTGCCCGGCAGCAGTACCCGCAGTTGCGGTTCGCAGGACGGTGCGGTGGTGGAGTTTCGGAGCCAGGGTGGTTGCACGACGGCGACGGGACTGGCGGCCGGACCGGGTGGCCCGCGGTAATCAGGGGCCGCCACGAGCAGTACGCAGTGCAGTCGGCAGTACCAGTGGTTCCTCGGTAAAGGCGTCAGGCTGCGGCGCGCGTACCGGGAAGTTCGGCAGCGGGGTTCCAAGCCACAGCAGACGCACAACAGGCGACGGGGCTGGCTGCCGGAAGTGTGGCGCTTCGACAAGGCCATAGAGCAGTTCGCAGTACCCAGCAGTACCCGCAGTTCGCAGTTGATCCCCAGAGGGAAGAACGGAGGAGTTGAGCGCCATCAGGATCGCCCGGGCAGAAGTCTGAGCCCGGGTACCGCAGGACATCGATAGTGAGGTGGTCTCCGGTCAAGCAACCGCGATCCCCGCACACCCGGCACCATCACGGCCGGGCATGCGGAAACAGAAGGCCGGCGCACGACAAGGGCCGGCAGATGGTGTAGCAGTTCCTTCGGGGCCCCGGTGCAATATGGCACCGGGGCCCCTCCACGCGTTCAATCAAGAAGAGGTGCAAATGACAGCAGACGACTCCTTCGGCCGTCTCGACGACGACGACTACCCCGCCTACACCATGGGCCGCGCCGCCGACATGCTCCACACCACCCAGGGCTTCCTCCGCGCCATCGGCGAAGCCAGACTCATCACCCCACTCCGCTCCCCGGGCGGCCACCGCCGCTACTCCCGCTACCAGCTACGCATCGCGGCCCGGGCCCGGGAACTCGTGGACAACGGGACGCCGATCGAGGCGGCCTGCCGCATCGTCATCCTCGAGGACCAGCTCGAGGAAGCACAGCGCATCAACGCCGAATACCGCCGCACCGCCCAATCGGCACCTACGGACTGAACGGCCGCACCCCACACGGCTGCCTTCCCCCCAGACCTGCCCTGCCCCCAGACCTCGGGCAGGGGGGCGGGGGTGGAATCCTGGAGGGGTGTATTCCGCCCGGCCAGCACCTGAAGAACTGATGGTGATCAGTACCCGTTATCCCTCCCCCGGGCATTCGTAAGTGGCCCTGGGGGGGAGTGCCGGCCCGGATACGAGCGAGCGGCTGGAAGCTGCTTTCGGTGAAGCCGTCGCTTCCGGGGACCCGGTGACAGCCGACGTGGCCGGCCTGGCCTTCTGCGACGCGCCTCTTTTGGGGCACCCGCTCACTGTCCGCCTGCGGAAGAACACTGATACGCGTCGGTCCGTTGAGCGATCAAGCCGAGCGACGCTTCGCCGTCACGGGCACCGCGAAGGTCCTCGTGGTCCAGCCGGGGCTGACCGCGGCCCTGGCTCACCTCGCACACTGAAGGCTTGAGCGGGCGGGGAAAATGAGCGGACTTTCCATGCCGACCCCCACCCCGGCAACGTGCTGGCCGGCTCTGACTGCAAGCCCACGTCATCGCTCGGGCATCGGCCCTGTCAATCGCAGTATGAGCGTCCGGATGCTTGGCACCATGGTCGGCATGGCTTAAAACGACGGGCACGCACTCGCACAGTCCCAAGTCAGACGGGCTTCACCACCCCCTTGTACTGGCCGTGGTCGCCGGTGGTGCTGTCGTCACGGGTCGGCCGGCTCCCGGGGCTCCCGGGGCTGCCGGTGACCGGGGGTGTCCGCGGTCGGGGCGGAGTCGGCCCGTCTCAACGAGTGCTCCGCCGTCCTCACCGCTACGACGTGTGAGGGGCAGGCGCCCACGCATCTGCCTTTGCATGTGGGCGGATTCTGCACGGCGCCGTGGGGATCCCGAAGACAGGCGGGACGTGCCGCGTGGCGGCCCGCACGCCAGCGCTTGGACCGTGGGTGATCTCAGCTGCTGCGACCAGTGAGTTGCTACGCGGCGCGCTGACGGACCGCGGTAATGCGGTGAGGGTCCGGCCGGCATGTGCCGGCCGGACCCTCACTGGTGTTGGTGGCGGCGCGCAGCCGCTCGCCGGTCAGATAGTGACAGGGGCGCCGAGCATCGCGGAAGCCTGCTGGAATGGGTGGTGACACGGGTGGGCGCGGCGCTCTGGCGGAGGTTGGGGCAGGTGAAGCCGAGCTGGGTCATGGCCCGGAGAACTTCACCGGCGCTGAAATCGCGACGGTCCTGGCGGGTGATGGCCTGCCCGACCTGCTTGACGGGGCAGGTGCGGCGGCCGATGATCACGGACTCGCCGGTGACCTGTTCGGGCTTGATGCCTTTCATGGATTCCAGGACACCGCTTTTGGTGAGATCCAACGGGAAGCGGGCGATGACACAGCGCATGATGCCTCCCAGGGAGAAGGGGGGTGGTTCTGCCACGGTGAGGCGGTTCAGTGGGCAAGGACGAGGACGCCCCGAGTGCTGTCCGGGCCCGCGGCGACCGGCGCTGCGGCGAGGCGGGGATGACGGGCCGCGTGCTCGGCTTCGGCGGTTGTGGCCACGGGGGAGGTGACCGGCCCACCGCCGCCGAGGATGTCGCGCAGTTGGACCCGGTCGGTGTACGCGAGGCTGTCACGGACCGCGGTGAGCTGGGTCCGGGTGACCAGTTGGGTGCGCAGGCCGTCGTTGTCGCAGATGAACAGGTGCCCGGTGCGTGCGCCGGCCATGACGGACAGGGCGACTTCGACGGTCATGTCGTCGCCGACGTGAAGTGCGCCTGTGTCCATGGGGTCTGCCGCGGTCTGGCGTACGGGGGTGATGTTCGTCGAGCGGGGCTGCATCTGAACCAGCGTCAATAGGTGCCTCCTGCAGTGGTGGGCCAGTTTCCTGATCATGAGGCTTCTAGGCCGCCGCCGCCGCCGCGTCGGAGGAAATCTGCCGCGCGGTCCCGCGCCGGGCAGCCGAGACGGAGCTGCGTCGGCCGCGTGAGGAGGCGCCGCGCCTGCGTCCCTCGGCGACCGGCGCGGTGATCGTGACGGGGATGCCGGAGGGGGCCTGGGCGCCGGTGATCTGGCTGAGCGCCTCTTCGCCGACACGGATCTGGGTGGTCTGGGGCACGATCCCCGCAGCCCTCATGGGCGGGTCATGTCGCGACGCTGGTTGGGGGTGACCAGGGTGACGACGCTGCCGGACTCGCCGGCCCGCGCGGTGCGGCCGCCGCGGTGGAGGTAGTCCTTGTGGTCGGTCGGCGGGTCGATATTGACGACCAGGTCCAGGTCGTCCACGTGGATGCCGCGGGCGGCGACGTTCGTGGCGACCAGCACGTTGACGTGCCCGGTCTTGAACTGGGTCAGGGTCCGGGTGCGCTGCGACTGCGCCTTCCCGCCGTGCAGTGCGGCGGCCCGCACACCGCTGGCGAGCAGGTGGTCGGTGAGTTTGTCCACGGCGCGCTTGGTGTCCAGAAACATGATCACCCTGCCGTCGCGGGCCGCGATCTCAGTAGTCCCTACTTTGTTGATCGGGATGAGCGAGCCATTCGTAGGGTTGGCTCACCCAGGGGTGTCGGGTGTGGCTTTCAGTAGTCTGCCGTCCGTGGCTTCAGACGATTCGCCGTCCGACACCCCCGCGACGACTCGGCTGCTGATTAGGAATTGCGATCCGATCGCTGAGTAGGGACTCGCCAGCGAGGTTGTCTGTGGTACATGCGGGCAAGCAAGCGATCTCTGGAGAGTGCGCGTGACAGCGATCTGGGCCGGTGTCGATGCTGGCAAGACCCATCACCACTGCGTGGTGGTCGACGGCACAGGCAAGCGGCTGTTGTCGCGACGAGTGGCCAACGACGAGCCGGAGCTGCTGAGACTCCTGGCCGACGTCCTCGCCCTGGGCGACGAGGTCACCTGGGGCATCGACCTGGCCGACGGCGGTGCTGCCCTGCTGATCGACTTGCTGATCAACCACGGTCAGTACACGCTCTACATCCCCGGCATGGCAGTCAACCGGGCATCCGAAGGCTACCGGGGCGAAGGCAAGACTGACGCCAAGGACGCGGCGATCATTGCAGATCAGGCCCGCATTCGGCGGGACCTGTAACACCTGCGGCCCGGCGACGAACTGGTCACCGAACTGAAGATCCTCACCGTTCACCGACGCGACCTCACCGACGACCGCACCCGTGCGATTAACAGGCTGCGGGGCCGCCTCACCGGAATCTTCCCGGCCCTCGAACGAACTCTGGACGTGACCAACGCTGGGCCCCTCGTCCTGCTCACCGGCTTCCAGACGCCGGCGGCCATCCGCCGCACCGGTGCCCGCCGACTGGAGACCTGGCTACGCAACCGCAAGGTCCGCGGCGCCGCCCAACTGGCGCAGGCCGCCGTGGAAGCTGCCGAGCGCCAGCACACCAGCGTGAGCGGGGAGAAGCCGACCGCCCAGCTCGTGCACACCCTGGCGAGGGAGGTGATGCGCCTCAACGAGCAAGTCGCCGAGATCGACAAGCTCATCCAGGCCCTGTTTCGCGAGCACAAACACGCCGAGGTGATCGCGAGCATGCCCGGCATCGGCCCCCTGCTGGGTGCCGAGTTCCTCGCAGCTACCGGCGGAGACATGACCGCCTTCGGCACCCCGGACCTGCTCGCCGGGTTCGCCGGCGTCGCCCCGGCTCCCCGCGACTCGGGCAAGATCAGCGGAAACCTCCACCGGCCCAAGAGATACAGCCGCAGCCTCCAACGCGTCTTCTACACCTCCGCGTTGATCAGCATTCGCTGCTGCGAGGAATCACGCCGCTTCTACGACCGCAAACGCGCCGAGGGCAAGCGGCACACCCAGGCCGTGCTCGCACTCGCCCGCCGACGCGTCAACGTCCTCTGGGCTCTTCTCCGTGACAATCGGTCCTACGAGCCCGTACCGCCGGTCCCGACCGCCGCTTGAGCACGACAAATCCGCGAGGAATTACGGTCGACGGGCAGACACAGACGCGGGAAGATCCCCAGACCGAGGGTCGAAGGCGGGGAGTCCGGTGATCACTCAGGGCATGAAGGTCACGACGCGTTGCGATGACTGCGGCGGTGTGCTGATACGCGACATCGGCCAGTTCATCGACCGCGGGCAGGTGTGGTGGGGCACCGAAGGGAGATGCCTGACCTGTCCCACTGCGTGGTGCGAGCAGGACAGCGGCGGAACGACCCCCGAGGAGATCCGGCAGGCGCTGCTGACAGAGCACGGACCCGCTCGACTTCGTCTTGCAGGGTCCGAGTCGAGTCTTGTCCCTGTCTTGCACGCTCTGCGGGAGACACACGGGCTGTCGCTGGCACAGGCGCGGGCAATGGCCGACGAGCTGAGGACCACCGGCCTGGTGGGCACGTTGGTCGAAATGGAACATGTGGCCGCAGGGCTCCGCCGTCGCTCAGTTGCAGCGACCGTCGAGCCGGCGGCCGACTGACGGCCAGCGCCCCAGCCAGAACGGCTTGACAAGAAGATTAGGAATCGTCGGGTGTGGTGTTGTCGGCACCGCATGACCAGCAGTCCCACTGGCTGGGTAGCTCGTAGTGCGTCGTCGTCCAGAAGCCCTTGGGGCGGCCCTGGAGCACGTTGGTCTCCCAGCAACTCCAGCAGTCGAACTCGAAGTCCTCCATGAGCCAAGGATGACGACCCAGGCCGCAGCCAGGGCCCGATTCCGCAACCTCGCACCCGCGAGAGAGAGCACCGCAAGCAAGGCGGGCAAGCCCAGGACCGGCCCGGCTCTGAGGCGTCTCATGGGCCCGCGGGGGGTTGCACCCACGGTTGCTCCCATCGTTGTCTCCATAGGGGGATTCAGGGTTGCACCGGAGGTAGGACCGGAGGTGTGAACCCCACTTTTCAAGATCGCATCGTTTCCCCAGGTCAGACCCTATGGGCAAGCCGATCTTGCACACCGACACCTCTTTCACGCGATAGCCGTGAAGAGGTGAGAGGGGTCCCGGACCGTCGTCGGCGGCGCAAAGCCGCAGCTGGCCTGCCGGGCCGGCCGACCACCGCGAGGTCTCTGACTCCCTTACCGATGAGTGACACCGGCGGGCTACCTAGTGAGCGAGGAGCGCGGACCGCCGCGCTGTGCCGCCTGAGATGCGATACCGACAGGGCTTGCGCCGCTTGGTGGCGCCTCCTTCATCGTGCAGCCCACCACCCCGCAACCCAACGTCTGTGAGCCCGCTCTACGCCCCGACCGTGGCCGGTCGGACCGATTGAGCGGTCCCGGAGCGCGGGCTGTGACCCCGCGCTCAGCCCGAGCGCCTCACCGAAACGAGAACCGTCGTGCCCACGACCACCCTGATCGTCTTCGCCCTTGTCCTGTTCGTCGCACTGCTCCTGGTCCTCGTGTCGGGGCTTGTCCTGGTCGGCCTGGCGTATGTCACCCACCGCCACCCCCGCCTGGAGAAGCCCCTGGGCGTCGCGGGCTCGTTCGCCGGCGTCTTCGTCGCGGCTGTCGCGGTCCTGGTCGCCGTCGTCGCCCTCGCAGCTCAGTGATGCGTAGAGCTGTGCGGGTGGGCCCGTCCATCTAGAGCGACGCCCGACATGACAAATTCGAACAGGCGTGCAATGATCGCCAAGGTTTCAAAAAACAGCCCTCATACCAGGTACGGTCCTTGAAACCGACCCTGGGAGGGGATGTAGTGACTGGCAGCGAAGCGCACGAGGTTGCCACCCGGCTCAAGCAGCTCGGCGTGGACAAGAAGCTATTCGAAGGTGTGCTGGACCGGGCCGTTGCTGAGGCCAAGATGTGCACCGAGTTCGACGCGCCGGCGATGGCAGGCATCACGTTCTGGAGCAGGACCAACCGGTTCCTCGCAGAACACCTGACTGACCCGGCAAATCGGGATCCGATCTGGAAGTACACCGCACGAGACAGCATCCTGCGCGTCGTCCACCCCTCGGGGAGCCACGCCATCACCGCCGTCAGCGGCTCAGGAGGCGTCGCCGACCTCGACTGCTCGGTCCGCTCCAAGAACCCCAAGGGCCGGGTCATGGCGCAGCTGGTCGAGAACAACACGAAGTACGAACGCAGCGGCCAGGGAGTCTTCAGCTCCCGCGATGAAGTCGAGTTCGGCGGCGAACTCGACTCCATGCCCCTGTGGTTCCTGCTCTATGAACGAAACGCAGAAGGCAAGCTGTCCGCAGAACTTTCCCTCCCCAAGAAAATGGAGGGAAAATACGTGAACGAGTGGAGTGAGCGCATTCCACTCTTCATCCGCACCGACCCGGGCCTCGACATCGCCCTCCTGGACGCGCCCGACGACGGCGACGACCTGGACTTCGAGGTCAGGAAGACCGACTAAGCACGACGGGAGCTGGGGAAAGTGTTCACCCCCGAAAGACTGGTACTCGCACGCAAACGACGGCGCATGACGCTCGCGGCACTGTCCCGCGAATCGGGCTTCTCTGCCCAGAGCATCACGGCGTTCGAGAATGCACGCAAGACCCCGTCCGAGGAAACACTTTCCTCACTCGCCGCGGCCCTCCGCTTCCCCATGTCCTTCTTCTACGCGCCACCAGCTCCAGACATGGTCCCCGGCGCCGTCAGCTTCCGCGCCCCCTCGAAGATGAGCGCAGCTGAACGCGACAGCGCTCTCAGCTGCGGCTCCATCGCCGCCACCCTGAACCACTGGCTCGAAGAGCACTTCACCCTCCCCGAACCAGATGTCCCCACCTACGGTGACCTGACGCCTGAGACTGCGGCCGAGCAGGTCCGCGCCGACTGGGGCCTTGGCGAAGCGCCGGCCCCCAACATGGTCCACCTCCTCGAAGCGCACGGGGTACGCGTCTTCTCCCTCGCCCCCGACTGCCTGGACGCGGACGCCTTCTCCACCACCCGGCACGGCACCCCCTACATCCTGCTCAACACCCGTAAGACCGGGGAACGAGGCCGCTTCGACGCCGCCCACGAACTGGGCCACCTCGTCCTCCACAGCGGCTACCAAACTCCCCGCGGCCCTGCCGCCGAGACAGCCGCCGACGCCTTCGCCTCCGCCTTCCTCATGCCGAAGGCAGGCATGCTCGCCCAGCAAGTCAACAACGCCTCAGTCGAGCGCATACTGAGCGCAAAGAGGCGCTGGGGAGTATCCGCGATGGCCTTCTCCTACCGCCTGCGGACCCTGCAGCTCCTCTCCGAATGGCGTTTCCAGCAGACCGCCAAGCAGCTTGCGCAACTCGGCTACCGCAAAGGCGAACCCGGCTCCACCATGGTCCGGGAGAACAGCAAGCTGATCTCCAAGGTCTTCGAAGCGCTACGAGCGGACAAAGTCCCCGTCAGCGAACTGGCGAAAGCAGTGCACATCTACCCCGAAGAGCTCAACCACTACGTCTTCGGCCTCGCCCCCATCAGCTTCCGAGGCGGCGAGCAGAAGAGCGCGCCCGCACGCCCTGCCCTCTCACTCGTACGGTGACCTGCCTCAGCGGTCACCGACGATGAAGCAGGCCCGTTCGTAGAGTTCGTCGAACGTGATGACCTCGACGTCCTGGACGGATCGCCTGTACTGCTCGAAAGAGGCGATCTTCTCAGGGTTACCCGCATTGCGTTCCGTGAGCTGACGAAGATTTCCGATCACCAGCACCTGTTTGGGGCGGACGGTGGCGACCTCGATATCGGTCGGGGCGCCACTGTCTTCGTAGAGCGTGTGCAGCTCACCTGCGACCTGACGAAGGGCCTTGTGCGCGGTCTTCTGCACCTGCGCCACGGCGCCGACAACTTCCTTGGATACTTGGTAGACGTCCGGAAGCCGGTACGGTGTGGCTGCCAGCAGAGGCGTGAGATGAGTCTTGATCTCGCAGAGCAGCAGGCTGCTGATGAATCCCTTGGAGCGCATGACAGCGTCACTGCGCTTCCCGGCGCCGGTGAAGATGTTGGCCCCGGTTGTGAACCGCTCCAGCTTCCCGCCGTTCAACGGTTCGCAGGCGACGAGGTTGAGACCGTAGCCGAAGATCCAAGGATTCTCTTCGAAGAGCTTCTGCCACACGGCCTCCGGGCCTGCCGCACTTTTGCGCTCCTGCTCGAAGTACTCCTGGTCGGTCAGCAGACTGAGCTGTTTCCAACCTGACGGGAGGTTAGACGGGCGGCCCCGGCAGCGGACATGAAGAAAGCCCCTGGTAGACGGGTTCACGACCAAGATCACCAGTCCGCCAGGAGCCTTCGCGTGCTTGTCTACCCGTCCGGCATCGATCTGTCCAGCCGCACCCTGCAGCACCTCTCCGGTCTCCTCGCAGGTCACCGCCGTCGAATCGGCTCCCGATGGCGTCGCCTGACCTGCGGCCGGCAAGCCCTGCTCGTCTTGGCGCACCTTCGCTGCGGCGACACCTACGCCCGCCTTGCAGCAGGTTTCCGCGTCGGGATAGCGACGGTCTACCGATACATACGCGAGGCCGTCGACCTCCTGGCCGCTCAGGCACCAACGCTGGAGCAGGCGATGCGGACCGTGCGGAGGAAGGCGTACGTGATCCTCGACGGCACCGTGCTGCCGATCGACCGCATCGCTGCCGACCAGCCGTATTACTCGGGGAAGAAGAAGCACCACGGGATGAACGTGCAGGTACTCGCGGATCCAGCCGGCCGTCTGATCTGGGCTTCGGACGCGCTGCCCGGGGCAGTACACGATCTGACCGCGGCCCGGACCCACGGCATTCCCGCCGCTCTCGCCGCCGATGGCATCAAGTGCTGGGCGGACAAGGCGTATCAGGGCGCAGGTCCTGCTGTCCGCGTCCCGTTCCGTGGCAAAGGTCTGCGCGGTTGGCGCCGGCGTCACAACCGCGATCACGCCAAGATCCGAAGCCTCGGCGAACGAGCCATGGCCACCCTCAAATGCTGGCGGCTCCTGCGGAAGCTCCGTTGCAGCACCACCCGGATCACCACCGTCGTCCGCGCCGTCATCGCCCTCGAACTCGCCACCTGATCAAGATGGAAAAGGCTCACTGTGAAATCGCTGGAGTTGCGCCTTGCGATTGCTGATCAGCCGGATGTCTTCCTCGGTGAGGCCACCCCCGATGACGCTCTTGACGGCTTCCAGGAGCGTCGTGCGCTCCTGGCCGGCCAGGAGCCTGACCAACTCGGCTTCGTCGTCGACGACCAGCCGCCGACTGCTTTCGGGGAATTCCATTCCGGAGCAGCCCTGTAGGAAGTTGATGACCTTCCAGAAATTTTCGTGGGCATCCTTGATGTCGACGAGGGCTTTCACTACGTGAGAAGTCTCGGTGCCGGGAATGGTTTCAAAAAGCGCAGTCTTCGCAGCCTTGGTCTTGTCCTTCTTCCACAGTTTTATTCTGGGTGAAAGGACGCTGTCCTTGTTGATGAGGGTGACCTGACACAACGTGGCGACGCGCGGCCGGTCGTCGAGGAGGAAATCGGTGATCAGCCGAGCCTTGCGGGTGTCGTAGAAGTAGGGAAAGTCCTCACCACGGATTTCTAGGTCCGAGAAGTCCTGTTCAGTGACGTTGAACTCCGTTGTGGGAAGAAGGATACGCAGGCGCCTCGACATGGGAGCGTCATGCTCGGCTGCCTGATCCCTCCAATCTTCTGATACCGACGGCAACGGACCGGGATCGCCGTCGACCACGAGCGACTGGATGTCTGCGCGCTGAAGGCGGGCGAGGACGGTTTGCAGCCGTGCCCAAATCGTGTCGGTGATCGTCGCAGTAAACGACGGAAGCAGCACAGAAGGCACTGTGAGGACGGCTTCGTAGGTGGCGTCCGTCCACGAGTTACCGGCCATGGGGTGGAAGAAACCGCCGTCATGGCGCAGTGTCAAAACAGACATGCGCACCAGGTCGCGGGCGGCATCTTCACCTTCCCTGTCGAGCAGACCGTAGGTCTGCCCGAGAACGAGGTCGAGCTTGCCGGCGTCATCGTCCCCCAGCGGCAGTGCAACCAACGGTTCGGTGGCTTGAACAGCAGCTGGTGTGTAAATGGGGCGACCCGAGAGGTACTCGAAGGGACGCAGGGCCCAGCCATCCGGCCCCAGGATGCGATTCAACTGTTCTACATGCCGAGATGAGTGATCACCGTCTGGTTGCGTCTCCGGGTGCACGAAGCGCGCCAAAAACGCGAGAAAGTCATCATCAGTGCCATCCGAAATCCGAAAATTCGGATAGCTGAAAACCCAGTCGTCAGGCCAGTCGTTTTCGTTTCTTATTCTGTGTTGGGTGATTTCTTCGCGTGCGGTTCTGAACCGTGAATTTGTCGAGCCGAGAGCATCCAGGTCATACAGTGACTGCAGAAAAACGACTTCGTTGAGCCGACCCCACCAAGGTCTGCCATCGCCGTTGAGATACTCGAAGGCTTCCCGTCGCGTGAGTGACGTGATCCTCTGCGTGCTGTGTGGCGCCGACAAGGCGACGAACTGCGTCATGCCCCAAGGATGAACGTCTATCGGCTCCCTTGTTCGGACAATTGAACATCTGGCCCCTCGACATCTCGCCGCACGTCGCATCTGGTGGGAGGCGCAGCAGGAGTAGTGGGGGAACCCCTTCAGCAGGCGCCAGACCCGGGGGCATTGCCAGGCCGTCTACGCCCTGCACCAACGTCCCGGGCCGGGGTTACGGGGCGGGTGTGTAGGTGACAGTGGTGTCGCCGCAGTCCTCCGCGGTCCCGAGGAGCGCCTGGCGCTCGTTCTCGTCGACGGCCAGGTCCCAGCGGAGCTTCGTCGCGACCCAGGTCGCGGCGTAGGTGCAGTGGTAGGTCCCGTCGGTGGGCATCCACTGTGCGGGGTCCTTGTCTGACTTGGACCGGTTGGAGGCGGCCGAGACAGCGATCAGCGTGTCGGGGCTGTCCTGGTCGTTCGCATAGGCCTCGCGCCGCTCCGCGCTCCACGGTGTCTGCTCGGAGTCGAACACCTCAGCCAGCGGCACGAAGTGGTCGACGTCGAGTCGGCCTGCGTCTGTCACCACCAGGTTGTCGTAGGCGCTGCGCCACGATCCTCCGGTGAGCTTGCAGCCGGCCGCGACAGCGGGTGCTTCGACAGCCTCGGCGAGGATGACTTCTCGGCGGGTGTCGCAGCCGTCGGTGGCGTTCAGGCCGCGGTTCCAGTGCTTGTACAGGGTTCGCTGGTAGCCCTCGCGGTGTTCTGCGGCGACCGGGAGCCGGTCGATCGCATCGAACAGCGGCAGCGCCATCCGGACACTGGGTGCGCCGGCGGGAGGCTGGGCCGGGGCGTAGGAGGTGAAGGGCAGCTCCTCCACCGGCGTGGGCACCATCACGGCGCCAGCGGGGCACGACGTCGCGAGCAGGGGCAGGGCGGCGAGGGCGAGCGCGGGCAGACCACGCCGCATCAGGGAGATCATCACAGGACGTGGTGTAGCAGCCGCCCCTCGCCGCACACAGCGGTCATGACGGCCCCTCACCCGATCGCGGGCACGGGTTCACCTGAAGAAACGGCACACCGAGTGAACGTCGGGACTGTGCTGGATTCGTCGAATTCGAAGCCCGGCTGTCGGTGGGTGCGTGAGACTGTCCCCGTGTTTACGATCGCTCTTGTCGGCGTGCTTTCCCCGTGGTTGGTCCTGGTCGGGATGCTTCTGCTCCTCATTCCTGGACCGATTCAGCGCTGGGGGTCTGCTTCTTGGGAGCGCTTCGAGCGCTGGCGCGCCGACTCGGGGGTGCGCCGCGCTGCTCCACTGTTGACTCAGATGCTGCTGCTGCCGCCTCGAATCCACGATCGTGTTGGCGGTAACGGATTGGCGCCTTCGTACGTCGTGCGCTGGTGGCGCGCTCTGCCTGTAGCAGGGTCGATCAAGACACTCCGGTTTGCCGTACTGCTGTTCATCGTGCTGCACGTCGAGGACATGGCCGACTGGGAGCATCTGCGGTGGAGCGCCGATCCGGGACCACAGTCCGGCTTGGTACAGGAACTGCTCAGCGGCTTCGCGGCTCTACCGACGGCGGTCCTCCCTTGGGACTCTTCCGCGATCGGCAGGGTCACGAAGCTCCTGTTCTGGGCCTTGATCCTGACCGCTGAAGTGCGGCTCATCAAGAGTACGAACCTCATCGGCTCTGGCAGGGGCGCGACACTTTCCGCCTACGACCTCGAGGGCCTCACTAAGTACGCGGACAGGGAGAGTGCCCGCGCGGAGGATCGACGCTGCTGGCCGGTCGTTGCCCTGCTGACGGTCGCAGCCCAGTGCGCGGTCGTTCTCCGCCGGTGGGAGGAAACCCAGCCGGACTGCCAGATCCCGCGAGTCTCCGTTCAACCGGTCGAGCGCGCCATCTGGAGGGCTCACCGCACCCGTCGCGCCAGAGCCAGACGGCACAACGAGCACCAGTTCAAGGCACATGCCGCACTGGTAGTGGGCGCGCTACGGAAGGCCGAAGCCCGGCAGGACTCCGACCCAGGCCGCGCCCTTGAAGACCTCACCGTGATGCTGCTGACAATTGCCGAACGCTACGCCGAGGGGCGTATCGACGACCTCCTCGACGCAGATCAATTCGCCGATGTGGTTCCAGCCGCACCGAGGGAGCGGATCCGAGGGGTCGTGGTGGGGCTTACCGTCGTACTGGTGATGGCTGGTGCGGCCGTACTCGGATTGCCCGAGGCTGCCCTCATCCCTCTGCTGCCGGTGGTGGTCGTGTTCGTAGCTGTCGTCTTCAACCGGGGCCGAGTTCCAACCGTGGGACAGTTCACCGATTTGATCATTCCTCGGTGAAGTGGGACAGCCCTTAGGTTCCTGGATATTGCCCTTTTCACCTTTTCACAGACTGCGGCGCGCAATCAGAGAGGTGGTGTCCGACGACCCCAAGCTCTACACAGCTAGGCGTTGTGATGCATGTTGGTATCAGAGGTTCTCCCTTGAGGCTGACACATGGTCTGATTCCCGCCCGTACGCATGGCTCATAGGGTAGGCTGACGGGGTATTGGCGAACGCGAGTAGTCGGTTTTCGATGATGAGGATGGGTTCGGGTGGAGCGCAGCGGAGCCCGTCACTGCGGTAGGGCCGGCACCCAATCGGACCGACGGCCCGTCACATTCGTTGTCGGGGTACTGGCTAGGATTCCCAAGCCCTACACAGGCCCGCACGTGATGCACCCTCACCCCGTAGCCAGCCTAGGAGGACCCGCTTGCGGGGACTCCCACAATTCGCGCTTGCGCGAATTGCGTTCCGTTCAGAATTCCGTTTACGGAATTCATTCCGGCGCTTGCGCCGGAATCCGAATTGCGCTTGCGCAATTTGTGCTCTATGCAGCGGCTTGCCGCTGCAT